>NZ_MASU01000039.1 GCF_003202235.1 Prauserella flavalba | reverse complement strand
GCTACCAACAGGTAGCGACACGAACCGAAACTACATGCTTGCAATCTAACGAAATCTAGGGATAGATTTAGAAACATGCCCCGACCGACACAGCTCCCGTTCAGCGGGACTCGCCTCGCGCGCCTCCGGGCCCGCGCGGGGCTCACCAATGCCGAGCTGGCCGAACGCTGCGGCCAGCTCGGGCACCCCGTGCATCACACGACGCTGGGGAAGCTGGAGCGCGGTGTGCAGATGCCGCGCCCCGGCCTGCCGCCCGTTCTCGCCGAAGCGCTCGATGTCGAGCTCGACGACCTGCTCGACGACGCGAGGGCCGCCGGATGACCCCCGAGCAGCGCGCCCTACGTGCCCGGATCGGCGCCCACGCGATGCATGCGCAGGGCAAGACCAACACCGGCCCGGCACGCGCCGCGTTCGCCGACCGGTGGGAAAAGCAGGTCGACCCCGAGGGGGTGCTCAGCCCCGACGAGCGGGCACGCCGCGCGCACCACGCGATGAAGGCGCACTTCTCCCGGATGGCGGCCAAGTCCGCAAAGGCACGAGCCAGGCGCAATCGCGCCGCATGACTCCCCCGCCCGTCGTCGACTTCCCCCGGTGGCGGGCGGGGGCTCCACAACAGGACGGCGGTCCGGTGCTGCAACACCGGACCGCCAAGACACGAGAGGAACAGCTCTCATGCCCGACGAGAAGGGTACCGCCCGCGAATGGTTCGAACCCGTGCTCAAGCCGGAGCCCACTCCGGTGTACGAGCAGGTCCGCGCCGACGTTGAGGGCCAGGCCGACGAGCACGCCAACGCATCGGGCGGCGACCGGTGAGCGCGCGCTGGTCGGAGCGGCAGGACGGCCGCGACGCCGGGCGGGCCGAGTCGGTCGCGTCCCCGACGACGCCGGGCGGCGGCGCGGGATGCCCGATCGTCGCGGTGCCGCTCGCGGTCGCCGGGCTGTACGTCGGCATCCACATGCTGGTGTGGCTGGGCCGGGTGTCGCCGGTCGGCCTCGCCGCCACGCTGCTGATCGCCGGTGCGCTGGCGTGGTGGCGTGGTGGTACGAGCCGCCTCGACCGCATCCTGCGCGACGAGCTGAGGGCCGGCGCGCAGCAGACCCCGAGCGGACCGCGACCGTCGACGCCGAGCGGGCGGCGCTGATGGAGCCCGAGCAGGTCATCCCCGCGTACGGCCAGCCGTGCATCGAGTGCGGGCAGCCCGCCCACCACGTCGAGGTGTATCCGCAGGGGCGCCGCTACGTGCACAGCGACCGGCGCATCCGCCCGTGCACCCGCCTCGCCGCCACCAGCCGGACCGAGCACCCACAGATTCCGCCCCACTCCAACCGTCCAGGAAGGACACGATGAGCAACTACAAGGCCCCGATCCGACGCGTCGACACCGCCCGAGGGCACCACTACGTCGACGCCAACGGCGCCCGCGTGCCCGGCGTGACCACCATCCTGTCCGGCGGGCTCCCCAAGGCCGCGCTGGTCAACTGGGCGGGCAAGGCCACCGCCGAGTACGCAATCGACAACTGGAACACCCTCGGCGAGCTGTCGCCCGCGAAACGGCTGGAGAAGCTGAACAAGGCCCGCTACGAGGAGAAGGACAGGGCGGCGAAGCGTGGCACCGAGGTGCACAACCTCGCCGAGCGGCTCGTGCGCGGCGAAGAGGTCGAGGTGCCCGACGAGCTCGCCGGGCACGTCGAGTCCTATGTGCAGTTCCTCGACGCGTGGCAGGTCCAGCCCGTGCACATCGAGATCACTGTGATGTCCCACCGGCACGGCTACGCCGGGACTCTCGACGGCATTTTCGACTTCCCGCTCGGCGTGCCCGGCTACCCGCAGGAGTGCCCGCGGCTGCTCGTCGACCTCAAGACCAACCGGTCCGGGATCTTCGGCGAAACCGCGCTGCAGCTGGCCGGGTACCGCTACGCCGACACCTACGTCGACGACAACGGCGACGAGCAACCGATGATCCCGGTCGACGGGTGCGCCGCCGTTCACGTCCGCGCCGACGGCGCCGACCTCATCCCGGTCACCGCGGGCCCGGTGCAGCA
>NZ_MASU01000038.1 GCF_003202235.1 Prauserella flavalba | reverse complement strand
TAGCGTTAGGTTGCGTTAAGCTTCGTTCCCGACCGCTGCGACAGGACGGGGGCACCCATGGCTAGTGCCGACCGAGCACGGCTGGACGAAGTCATGAACCTCGCGCGCGCCCGGATGGGCAAGAGGTGGGAGGAGATCGCCGACGCGGCCGGCATCTCGTCCGCGCTCCTGCGCAACATCCGCAAGGACCGCGCACCGCTGACGCTCGATAGCAAGCTCGCCATCGAGCGCGCCTACGACTGGCCGGACGGCACCGTCGACGCAATCCTGCGAAACGACGTCGGGGTGATCCGGCAGCTGAAGGAGCCGCCGGCGCGCCGGGCGGCACCTGCCGATGACGACCTGTACGCGCGTGTGCTCCGCGACGAGGTCGAGGAAGCGATGATGGCGATCGATGAGGAGCCCGAGGAGAAGCGGTGGCGCTTCATTTTCGCTCGCCGCGAACGCGAGGCGCGAAAAATGAAACGGCGATTGCGCCGAACGAGCTAATTCTGTATCGGATTCGGCACGGAGCGTCAAAACCTCACAGACACGCGCGATTACGTAGCATGTGTCAACCATTCTCATAGCGGCCGGGACAACCTTGGTCGCATCAGCCCTCACAGCCGCGGCCGTCCTCGTCAACCGACGAGTGCGCCGCCGCGCGGCGGCACGCCGACTACTGGAGGAGCTCTCCGCGCTCCCCATCCCGCACCACCCACGCCGTAACCACCTGCGTGTCGTGCCCGACGCGCCACCCGGCCCCGACCTCGCGAAACCCGGGCACCCTCGCCGCGGCACCTCGGCCGTACGGGCGGGCATCGCCGCGGCTGCCGTCACGGTTCTCGCCTTCACCGCGATCGGAGCGGCATTGGGTTCGCGGCAAGCGTCCGACGACCAGGAACCCCCACCGCCTTCCGCAAGACGCCCACCGCAGACCGTGTCCACCGTGATCGAAACCCGGACCGCCCGGGTCCCGCGCCCCGACACGATGGCTGAGCCGGACGCCGCCAGCGTGGTGAGCGACCGCACGGCGCCCTCCACCCCTGTCCTCGTCGACGGGACGACGGACAACCCACCAGCGCGAGCACCAGACGGGCCGGGGACGAGCGTCCGGGCACCGACCACCACGCCCGAAGCGCCCGGCACCAACACGCCACCGGTTGAGCTCGCCCCCACCGAGGAACGGCCCGACCCGCCAGCCGATCAACCCGATGATCCCGCCCAGGAAACACCGGCCGATGACCTGGGCGCGCGACCGAAGGCCCCGGCGCTGAACGTGTTCGTCGCCGAGCTGCTCGCGCTCGTCAGGGACGTCACACCGCAAGCCGTCTAAAACCGGTCGCCGAGCGCGGCCCGCTTGTGTGCCTCGCGGGCCCGCTCATCGGCGGCCGAGGCGGCATACCGGCCGAGCATCGTGCGGGAGCGCCAGCCCATCAACCGCATCAGGTCGTTCTCCTGGCCGCCGTTCGCCAGCCAGGTGTGTGCGAAGAAGTGCCGGAACAGGTGCGGGTGCACGCCGTCCGGCAATGTGGCATCGTCGGCACGCCGCTCCAGCATCTGGCGTATGCCACCCGGGGTGAGTGGACCCCGGCCGCGTGTGGCCAGCCAAAGGGCCGTGTACCGGTCCGCACGTGGCTCTTTGGCGCGCGCACGGCGGTAACGGCGGAGCGCGTCGGAGGTCTTCGTGCCGAACGGCAACACTTTGTCGCTGCCGCCCTTGAGTACAACGCGGACGGTATCGGTGTCGAAGTCGAGGTCGTCGAGCTGAATGCCGGCCATGCCCGACACTCGCACACCGACATCGAGGAACAGCCGAATGATCGCGGTGTCGCGCAGTTGCTCGAACGTGCGGCCTTGACACGTCGCGAGGAGCGCCTTGATCGCGTTGTCGGGCAGCACGGGCACGGGCTGCTCGGGTACGTGCGGCGGACTCATCTTGTGGAAGGGGTTGTCGGTGATCTCGTCTTCTGCTTCGAGCCATCCCCAGAACTGTTGCAGCGAGCGGTATTGCGTCGAGACGTACGACGGCTTGACCTTCTCGCCCTCGCGACCGTTGCGGCGGGTGCGGCGGTTCCCGAGTTCGACGACGTAGGTCTCCAGGACGGCGCGATCGATCTCGGCCGGGTCGAGGGGGTGCCCGTTCTCCTCCAGCCACGCGGTGAGGTAGCGCACATGGCGCAGATACAAGTCGGTGGTGTTGTCGGACTTTCCAGCGGCGCGGAGGGACCGGCTCCAGTCATCGGCGAGGGCAGAGATCGGCGACATGCGGCGAATCGTACGTCGCCAATCTCTTGCTCTACAAGCGCTGTGCTTGCTACGGTTTCAGCGTTTCCGCTGGTAGC
>NZ_MASU01000037.1 GCF_003202235.1 Prauserella flavalba | reverse complement strand
TACTCCAGCTGTAGTTCGTGATCGGGTGCTGGGTTTTCGTGTCGTCGCTGGTAGTGGCTTTGCCGGGCGTGATGTTGGTGTCGTCGGCGCCAGGTGGACCAGGCCAGGATGTCGGCGACGCGGCGGGCCGGCTTGAGGATGAGCTGGGCGTAGAGGTGCCTGATCTCGTTGCGTGTCAACGGGATCAGGCCCTCGTGCGGTGGTGTGTGGCGGGCATGGGCGGCGGCGATGGCGAGGAAGGCGTGGGCCAGCATGACCAGCGTGGTCCAGCGATACCAGGAGGTCCAGGTGCGGACCTGGTGCTCGTCCAGGCCGGTGAGTTCTTTGCCGGTCTGGAACGTTTCCTCGATCGTCCAGCGACGCCCGGCAACGCGGGCCAGCTTGGCCAGTGAGACCCGGCGGGGGCTGTAACAGCGGTAGAACGCAGTCTCCCCGGTGCGCCGGTTGCGGCGCATCAGGATCCAGTGATAACCGGTGGTGCCCGCGGGGTGCAGCCGGATGCGGGCCCACAGGTAGTAGCGCCGGCCTTTCGCGCCCGCTCCGGCGGAGAGCTTCTGCCAGGCCCGTTTCGGTAGCGCGGCCGCCCGCTCATCAGCTCGCACGCTCTGCCTGCCGGGCCCGGGAATGCGATGGTCGCAGGCCACGGCCAGCACATAGGCCTGTCCGCGTTGTTCGAGCGGATCGCGCAGGCCGGCAGCGTCTTTGCCGTAGGCCTCGTCCCCGGTCACCCACCCCACCCGCACGCCCGCGTCCAACGCCCGGGTGATCATGGCCAACGCGAGCCGGGATTTCGTGGTGAAGCGGGTCGCGGCGGGCACTCCGGCCCGGTCCCGGCGCCGGGGGTCCTCGGCCCAGCTTTCAGGCAAATAGAGCTCGCGGTCGATGAACGTATGCCCGGCCGGGGTGGAATACGTCAGGAACACCGACATCTGTGAGTTCTCGATCCGGCCCGCCGTGCCCGTGTACTGCCGCTGGACTCCGACCGACTCGGTGCCCTTCTTCAGGTCGCCGGTCTCGTCGATGACCAGCATCGCATCCTGATCACCCAGCTGCTCGACCACGACCTCGCGCAGGTCGTCACGAACCCCGTCCGCGTCCCAGCTCGCGCGCGAGAGCAGGTTCTGCATCCCATGCGGGGTCTTGTCCCCGACAGCCTCGGCGATGGTCCAGCAGTTCACCCGAACCAGCCCGGCCAGCAGCCCCTGCACGAACCGCCCCGCGCGGCGACGCGACTCCACCCGCGCGAACCGGTGCCCCATCCGCACGAACATCTCACCCAGCAGCGACTGCCACCCCGCAGGGTCTACGCTGGCAGCCGCGGCCACCACATGATCTTGAGTTGTCTTCACAAACACCATGATCACGTGGTGGCCGCGCCCATCTCACCGGCCCCTCCAGCAAGATCACGAACTACAGCTGGAGTACTAGAACTCGCCGGCTGGCATGACATGGCACAGCCCGCCGCCGTCGGCGACCTTCCCCCCGTCGCGCTCGTGCAGGACGAATCGGTGCTGGCCTGAGCGGTCCCGGCGGATGGTCAGCGTGCTGATCCCCGGCGACATCAGCAGTCGCTGAGGGTCGAAGGGATCACCGATCGCGGTGCGCAGCGGCAGCGCGGTCCAGTTCGGGACGGAGCGGTTCGACGCCAGCCACGCTGCCTTGAACTCGTGCGCGAGGGCTTGCTTGACGTCGAACACCTCGAAGAAGGTGGTCGTCCCGAAGCTCAACTCCAGCCCGTGATCGACTCGCAAGTCGAGCAGTCGATAGCTCAGTCGGTTCTCCAGCAGGCGCGGGCGGACGATGTCCCACACGGCTCGGCTGTATCCGGAGTACTGATCGCCCCGGTCGGTCATCGGCAGCACGTGCCCGAACGAGCCCAGTTGAGGAACGGGTCGTTGCTGGCCGGCCCAGACCAGGCGCACCGAGTTCAATGGGACCGGCTCGTCGAGCAGCCAGCCGGGGCCAGCCAACACATGGCCACCCGGTGCGCGGTGTGATTCGGGGTAAAGCCAGGCGGCCAACTCGGTCAGCTCGCGGCCCCGTACTCCCGGCGCGTTCCGCACGCGGAGCCATTCCTGCTGGCTACGCTGTACCTCCGTCGCAAGAGCACCGTCCGGTGCCGCCGTGGCGGCCGGTTCTGCTTCGGTCGGCGGCTTCGTTCGGCGCAGGATGTCGTCGAGTTCGGTCAGCGAGATCCGCAGGCTCGTGGCGAGGTCCGGCCGTTGCCACGGTTGAGGGGCTTGGGCGCCCCGTTCCCAGCGACCGATGGTGCTGCGGTCGATACTCAGTTGCTCGGCCAGGCTCTCCTGCGTGAAGCCAGCGGCGAGACGGCACGCGGCCAGTGGGCTCACCTGCTCGTTCGTCATCCGACCACCCCATCAGGCTCCTGCCGCATCGTATCGGTTTCACGCGCGTATTCGCAGGTCAAAGGGTTGTCAGCGGTATGCGGGCAACTGATCACAAGGCCAACGACGCCGGGAGGCGGCCGAGCACGGGCAACGGTACGAAGTTCTCTGCGTTGCGCACGCCGATCCGGCCTCCCCACAGGCGGGAGAGCGTCTCGGCCATTGGTCCGAAGTGGTCGGTGATCGGCTGGGAGACGTGGGTGGCGAGGGCGCGCTGTTTGCGGTCGTAGGTGTCGGTGATGTCGACGATCGTGTGCGCGGGGATCGGGCCGTCGAGAGTGAGGCTGTTGTAGGTGTCAGCGGTATAGACCCGGTGCGGGTAGCCGGTGGCGATGACGACGTCAGGCAGGGCGGTGACGAGGGTGTCGGCCACGGTGCGGTGGTCGGGGTGCACATCGCGGAGCGGATGGGTGATGACGACCTCGGGCCGTACGGCAAGCAACAGTTCCCGCAGGGCCGTCACGGTGGGCTGGTCGTACTGGTACAGCGTGGCCCCCAGGATTGCCGCACCGGCCGCTGCTTCGGCGTCCCGGACCGGTTCGGCGTGGTGTGGGACGGC
This sequence comes from Prauserella flavalba, assembly GCF_003202235.1. Lineage (GTDB taxonomy): Bacteria > Actinomycetota > Actinomycetes > Mycobacteriales > Pseudonocardiaceae > Prauserella_A > Prauserella_A flavalba. Next base: position 6,698 of record NZ_MASU01000037.1, on the reverse strand, counting down.
GATGGTGACGGCGGCCCCGGAGTCCGCGCAGCGGGCGAGGGTGCCGCCGGCCCAGAGTTCGGCGTCGTCGGGGTGGGCCATCACGGTCAGCACCGACGACGGCGGCGTGAAGAACGGCGCGGCGGTCACCAGAGTCCTAGCTTCTCGATGACTTCCGCGGGCTTGGGCAGCTCGCGCGTCGGGTGGCCGGTCGGCTGGTGCGGGAGGTCGAGGTCGGTGCGCATTCGGATGAGGTCGCGCCAGGCGAGCACCTGCTGCCAGGCGTCGGTGACGGCGGCCTTCTTCGCGCCGGTCAGCCTGTCGGAGGTGGGGAGTTGTTCGAGGTGGAGCCCGTCGGCGAGCAGCTTGGCTGCGGTGCCTGCGCCGATGCCTTTCACGCCGGGGATGTTGTCGGACGGGTCACCTTTGAGTGCGCAGAAGTCGGGCCACTGGGCGGGCGTGACGCCGTAGCGGTCGAGCACCTCGGCGGGACCGATGTGCCGTCGGCCGCGCTTCATCACCGTGTTCAGCGCCCGGACACGCTCGTCGACGAGTTGGTAGAAGTCGCGATCGCCGGACATGATCCAGATCCGGCGTTCGGGCTCTCGCTGGCGGGTGGTGGCGACGAGGGTGGCGATCACGTCGTCGGCTTCGGCGGTGTCGATCTCGATCCAGCGGATGCCGTAGCCGGTCAGGGCCTGCTGAACGTGCGGGATCGCGCGCAGCGGCTTGAGGGCGGCCTCGTCGAGGACTCGGTTGGCCTTGTAGTCGGCGTCGCTGTCTTTGCGGTCGGCGGCGCCGTGTTCACCGTCGAACACGACGAGCACCTCGGGCGGTTGCGGCATCTCTTCGCGGATCGCGACCCGCAGCAGTGCGAAGAACCCGAACTCGGCGGTCAGGTCACGGGTCTTGTCACGGGAGTGGATCGGGGCGGGGAACCCGAAGGCCGCGCGCCAGAGCAGGTTGTGACCGTCAACCAGGAGCAGAGGGACGCCAGCAGGCATCACCGCACCGCCTTTACGAATCTCTCGGCGACTGTGGTGGGCAGATAGTCCCGCGAGCGGTAGTACGCAGCCCTGGATAGTTCGGCGTAGCGTACCGGATCTTCGAGCAGTCGCTCGGCGGCGCGCCACAGGCCGTGCTCGCCCCACGATCGGGGGACGATCACGCCGCCGGCACCGTCGCCGGTGCCGATCAGAGTGGGCAGGTTGTCCACGTCGAAGGCGACGACCGGGGTTCCGACGCTCATCGCCTCCAGCGCGACCAGCCCGAAGCTCTCGCGCAGCGAGGGCACGATCACCGCCGCGGCCTGCGCGAGCCAGGCCGGCACCTGGTCCCAGGCCAGGCCGCCGCCGTGGACGGTGCCGAGTTTGAGGTGCGCCGCGGAGTAGCGGCAGCGGTCCAGCTCGGCGGCCTGGCCGCCGGTGGTGACCTCGAACCCGGCCTCGCCCACGACTACCTCGATGGTCCGGTCCACCAGGCGCCCGGCGTCCAGCAGGCTGCGAACGTTCTTCTCCGGCCCGAGCCGCGCCAGCACGCGGATGGGGCCGTGCCGCCGCAGCGCCTCGCGGCGGGAGTCGCTCGTCGGGGCGTGGTCGTGGAGCAGGGCGTTGGGCACCACCTGCCAGCCACCGCTGTCGTAGCCCCGCTGGTGAGCATGGTCGAGCACGGTCTGGGATGGCGCGATGACGAGGTCGGCGCGGTGCAGGGCGGGCCGCAGGTCCTGGTCGTGGCCGACGACGTGCATGGCCAGCACCGAGCGCGCTCGCCCGACCGGTGCCGCCCGGCCCAGCCCCCACAAGCCGTCGGTGTAGACGGCGACGTCGACCCGGTGCCGTCGGTACAGCTCGCACAGTTCGGCGGCGAGCAGAGTGTCCTGTCCGTGGGTGCTGATCGCGTCGCGGAGTTCGTCGTCGTCGCAGGGGAAGGTGACGCCGACCGAGCCCAGCCTGAGCACGTCGTTGTCCGGGGTGTGGATCGGGGCGGCGGTGAGGATGAGGCTGCGGTGGCCGAGCTGGCGCAGGCCGTGCGCGAGGGCGGCGGTGGCGCGTTCGATCCCGGCCGGCGCGTTCGGGGCGTAGGAGGCCAGGACGAACGCCACAGTCAGCGGCGTCGTCGAATCAGGCATGGCGGGCGACCTCTTGCGGGGGCGGCAATGGGGTGGTGTCCTGGTCGGCGGGCGGTTTCTCCCACGGGAACAGCACCCAGTCCGAGACGGTCCAGATCGAGTAGTCCGGCAGCGTGCTCGCGCCGGTGTTGAGGCACAGGACCGCGGTCAGCACCTGTGCGCTCGGGCTGAGCAGCGGCGCGAGGTCGTGGTGGAGGCGGTGGAGGGTGGCGCCGCTGCCGCAGATGTCGTCCACCACCAGCACCCGGCCGTGCATCCGCCGTCCGTTCAGCGCGCGGGCCAATGGGTCGAGGTCGAGGGCGACTTTGCCCGTGGCTTGTTGGTAGGTGGCATCGCCGCTGTTGTGCTGAGCGCGGACAGTGCGGGCTTTCACGCTGAGCGTGGAGGCGATCATGCGAGCGGGTGCGGTGCCGCCGTTGGCGATGCCGATCACGTGCTGGATCGAGTCGTGGTCGCGCAGGATTGCGCCGGCCAGCAGCGTGGTGGCGTCCCGGAGGGCGTCCGGAGTGAGCCGCCAGATCTGTTGGTGCTCGAACACACGGCGTGCGGTGGTGGCCATGCGGGAAGTCCATTCGTCGCGGTAAGAAGGGGAGATCGCGGTCTTGCGGTCAGGTGCGCGATGCGCCGGCCAGGTCACGCAGTGCGTGCGCGAGCTCGTTGCTGGTGGTTCCAGCGAGTGCGGCCAGCGCGGAGAGCGCGTGCCCGTCGAGTTCTTCGACCGGAGGCAGTCCTGCGGGGCGCTGGCGGACGCGCACGGCCGCCCAGCGGCGCAGGTGCGTGAGCCGGGGGTCGGCGGTCCGAGCGAGGGTGGACAGGTCGACTTCCACCCGATCGTTGGTGTCGGCGCCGAACGCTCCGGTGATCGCGCGCAGCAGGAGTTGGTCCGGCGGTTGGCCCAGCACCGCGCACAGCTCCACCAGTCGCTGGACCGAGATACGGCGGGTACCCAGTTCGTAGGTGGCCAGCGTTTGCAGGGACACCTCGTCGTTCTCGGCGTCGGCGCTCTCGGCCAGGTGGGCGCGCATCTGCTTACGGGTCCAGCCGCGTTGTTTCCGCGCCGCCCGCAGTTCGTGGCCCAGCACCTGCGCGAACCGGTCGAGCTGGCCACTGGTCGGCGTCCTCATCGCCTGTCCTTCCCGTGTGTGCGCCGACCGGTCGGGCTCGGCGGTGCGCTGGCGGTCGAGTGGTTGGTCATGCCGAGCCGTCCCGTCCGCTGAGCGCCAGGTCGTGGACCCCACGCAACGGGCGCAGGGTGGTGATGCCTTGGACGCCGGGCTCGTTGCGCCACACCTGGCCGTCGGCGCGGATCACGGTGAAGCCCCCGGCGGCCTCGCGGGTGCGCAGTCGCACCGCCACGTCGGCGGTGGTGGTCAGCTCAGCGAGCAGGCCGCGCGCCTCGTGGTCGGTGAGTTGCTCGGCGTCGGCGAGGGCGGCCCCTTCCCCAATGGGCAGCATCTGCAGGAAGGTCACCCCGTATACCCCGAGGGCAGCGGCCAACTCGACCATCGGGCGGGCGCTGGTGCGCGCGGTGGAGCGCAGGAGCACGGTCTGGATCTGGGTCGGGATGCCGTGGGCGACCGCCGCGCGGATTCCCGCGACGGCGCGGTCGAAGCTGCCTGCCCCGCGCCAGCGGTCGTGGCATTCGGCGTCGGGGCCGTCCAGGCTGACTCGCACGGCGTCCACGCGGGTGGCCAGGGCTTCGGCGCGGCGGGCCAGGTGGGTGCCGTTGGTGGTGACGCTGACCGCGCAGCCACCGGCAGCGAGGGTGTCGATCAGTTCGGGCAGCTCGCGCAGCAGCAGCGGCTCGCCGCCGGAGATGTCCACGCCCAACACGCCGGACTCGGCGAGCAGACCGGCGATGCGGTGGCGGTTGGGCCGGGCCAGCTCGGGCACGGTCTTGTCGTCCAGGCAGTGCGGGCAGGCGAGGTTGCAGCGCACCAACGGTGACCAGCACACGCTGATCGGCACGTCGGCCTGCACCGCTGCCGGGTGGACTTCGGGCCAGGCGGCGATGTCGGCGTCGGAGAGCCGGACGCGGCCGGAGGGGAGTTCGGTATCGGCGCGGTGGGTTTGCCCGGTCAGTGGGTCGTGAACGACAAAGCCGGTATCGCAGCGGCGCGCGGTGAAGGTTCGCGTCAGAGTGGTGGGCGGGGTGGATGCGGGCGGGATCATCGCAGTACCTCGCAGATGCGCAGCAGGTCGGTCATGGCGGTAGTGAACGCGCGGGAACGCCCCGTCGGGGCGGGCTGCCGGATGAGGTCCCAGTAGCGGGCGAGGGTGTCCGGCCAGGTGGCGAGCTTCTGCTGCCACTGCTCGTCCGCGTCGGGTGGATCGAGGTGGAACCCGACGGCCTGCCGAAGCGGGATCACCAACATGCCGGCGGCGATCAGACACGCGCCGAGGTAGGTGTCTTCCATGCCCCAGCCGATGCGCCCGAACTCCGGGTCGAAGCCCCCGATGTCCACCACGGCCGCGCGCGGCACGGCGACCAGCGCGGTGACGACCATGCGCGGCAGATCCCAGTCCACGTAGCGCTGGCCGTAGCCAAGGTCGACGAAGTCGTGCGTGTGGTCCAGCGGGCTGCCGTCGACCGGCTCGGTCAACGTCACGCCGGTGTAGAGGAGCGGGCGGCCGACCGGTGGCCGCCACACGACGCGGTGGTCGGCCGCCAGGTTCGGGTGTTGGGCCAGGACTCCGTGCCCGCCCTGGTGCGCCTCGTAGGGGAGGTTGTGGCGGAAACCGACCAGCACGCTGGTGTCGGTGGCGCGGGCGGCGATGTCGGTGATCACGTGCGGGGGCAGGAGCATGTCGCCGTCGAGGTAGAGCACGGTCTGGCCGCGGGTGAGCGCGGTGCCGAGGTTGCGGGCGGTGGCGGCGCCCATCCGTTCCGGCAGGCGGATGGCCGTGGTGACGATCGAGTGCCCGGCAGCGATGGCGGCCGTGTTGTCAGTGCTGGCGTCGTCCACGACGATGACCTCGAAGCGGTATCGGTGGTGCTGGTTCTCCAGGGCGTCGAGCACGGCGAGCAGGCAGTAGCCGACGTTGTGCGCTGGGATGACCACCGAGACCGTGCGCACGGCGGCCAAGGGAATGGTGGATGGCGTGGGCTCGTGCCAGCCGAGGCCGGCGATGGCTTCCCAGCTTCGGGTGCTGCTGGTGTGAAAGTTGTTGCGGCGCAGCAGTTCCTCGTGCAGGGATGTCATGCCCACCCCCAGCGGCGCAAGTGCTCCAGCCCGTCCTGCCAACCCCACGGGGTGGTGACGACCGCGAGGTGCTCCAGCCGGTCCGGGCGGTCGAACACGTGCTGTAGGGCGAGCAGGTAGAGCGGCTCGACGATGATCAGCAGGTGCCGCAATGCGCGGGTGTCGGCGAGTTCGGCCTCCAGTTGCCCGGACACGGTCTGCTCGTGCAGGCGTAGGGCGTCAGCTCGGGTCCGCAGGCGCCGGTCGTAGGTACTGATCGGGTCATCGGGGCGCAGCAGGCCATGTGCCGCAGAAAGGATGCGGATCCGAGCGCGGAGGACAGGGTTGTTGGCGAAATGCGCGCGCGCGTGCGGAATGCACCCGCCCTGGTACAGCTCCAACGCTGGGATCGGCGAACTCGTCACGAGCTTGGACCGCGAGCAGTTGAGGATGATCAGGCCCTCGTCGGGCAGGAGCACCCGCGTCGGCCGCTGGTGGGAGGTCACGGTTCACGCACCACCCGCAGGCCGATGCCGCGCGAGCGCAACTCGGCGGGGGCGGCGTTGAGAAAAGTGCACTGGGCATACAGCGGCGGCGAGGCGTAGGAGCCGCCGCGAATGACGAACCCGTCGCGCATCGCCTTGCTGGCGGTCCATTCCCACACGTTGCCCGCGACGTCGAGCGCACCGTCGGGGGTAGCGCCGTCGGGGTGGGTGTCGACCGGGGTGACCGTGTTGTGTCCGGAGTCCCGGAGGTTCGCACGCGCCGGTTGCCACGGCGCGTCGCCCCAGGGCCACCGTCGCCGGGTGGCCCCGGCCGCCATCCACTCCCACTCCGCCGAGCGCGGCAACCGCCCGCCCAACCGGCTGGCGATCTCGGCCGCTTCGGCGTGGCTGACCTCGGCGACGGGAAACCGCGGGCCCAGATCGGGATGCTCGCCGGGCAGGTGTCCGTAGGCGATCGGGGTGCGCGTCCACAACAACGTCGGTACCGGGACCGGGCGGGCGTCGTCACCGAACGGGCAGACTCCGCCGGGAACCTCGATCCATTCCACGTCCATGCCTCAGCCGCCGATCAGGAACAGGTCTTCGACGTTGGCGTCTTCGCGGATACGGCTCTTGGTCTCGTTGGGTCGCAACCGAAGTAGCTGCAGGGCGTCGCTGATGGCGTAGAACGCTTCCTGCGCTTCCTCGCGGGTGCGGGCGAAGGCGACGTAGTTGTCGGCGAACCGCACGATCCTCAGTCCGGCCAACTTCTTGTCCACTTGGGATAGCCGGAGGTTGATCAGCATGGGGGCCAGGCCGGAGCCCGGTGCGATCGGGTGGGGCATCGCGGCCAGCGCGGTACGCACGAGGGCGAGAAAGGTGCCGTCGTGGATGTGTTCGGCGTGCCAGTCGATGACTTCGGTC
>NZ_MASU01000036.1 GCF_003202235.1 Prauserella flavalba | reverse complement strand
ACGGCAGCCGCAGGCTGTGATGTTTGAGGCGTTGTCGCTGGTAGTGGCTGCGCTTGGCGCGGGTTTGGTGGAGTCGGCGCCAGGCTGACCAGTGGTCGGCATGGGCTCGGGGGTGATCGGGGTGGGTCAGCTTGGCCCAGAGGCGCCGGATTTCGTTGCAGGACAACGGGATCAGCTGGTCGATGCCGCCTGTGGTGCCCCCTTTGACGCGGTTCGTGCGCGCTCGGTGTGGGCGGTGACGGCGAGGAACGCCGCGGCGAGCATCGAGAGCGTGATGTGCCGGTACCAGGCGTCGTAGCGGCGGACCTGGTAGTGGTCCAGGCCGGTCTCGTTCTTGGCGAACTGGAATGTTTCCTCGATGCCCCACCGGGACCCGGCGACCCGGACCAGCTCGGCGACCGGGACCGGCTGGTTGGCGTGGCAGATGTAGTAGGCCAGCTCGCTGGGCTTGCTGATCGAGCGACGGACCAGCAGGTGGTGCTGGTCGGCTCCGGGGTCGAGCAGCAACCAGTCGTAGAGTCGCTGGCCCTTGCTCCCGTCGCCGGCCGAGAGCCGCTGCCAGCCGCGTCTGGGTGCCGCGGCGGCCAGCTGGTCGGCGCGTTGCGGGCCGGTCGGGGTGGCGAACCGCTGGTCGCAGGACACGGCCATCACGTAGTTGAGGTTCTGCTCGTCCAGCCAGGCGCGCAGTCCGGGGTTGTCGCCGTAGGCCTCATCGGCGGTGAACCACGGCACCGCCTGGTGCCCGTGCGCGGCCAGCAGCCGCTGCAGCATCCGCCGCGCCAGCTCCGGCTTGGTGGCGAAGCCGACCTCGTCGCCGATCCCGGCCTCGGCGCAGCGCTGCGGATCGTCGGTCCAGGAGCGCGGCAGGTACAGCTCCCGGTCGACCAGCGCCCGCCCCCGCGGTGACACGTAGGCCAGGAACACCCCGAGCTGACAGTTCTCGATCCGGCCCGCCGTGCCGGAGTACTGCCGCTGAACGCCAGCGGAGCGGGTGCCTTTCTTCAGGAATCCGGTCTCGTCGGCGGCCAGCACACCGGCCGCATCACCCAGCCGGTCCAGCACGTAGCCGCGCAGGTCATCGCGCACCGCCTCGGCGTCCCAGGCGTAGACAGTTCAGCAGCCGCTGCATGCCATCCGGGCTCAGTTCGCCGGCCTGCTCGGCGAGCGTCCAGGAGTTCTTGCGCTCGGCCCCCGACAGCAGCCCCAGCAGGTACAGCCGCGCCCGGCGCCGCGACTGCACCTGCGCGAACCGGCCCGCCACCAGCCCAAACACCTCACCGAACCCCGCCTGCCAGCGCGCAAGCGGATCACCAACTACAGTCCACGACGCGGCCACCGCGTCAGTTTCAAGATCCAACACACCTTGAAGTTGATCACGCGGTGGCCGCCCTCGTGATCACGACACGCCGACCAAGATCACACTGTGCGGCTGCCGTACTAGGTCGTTCTCGGAAGGCTGTTTTCGTGCGCGGTCGAGCGCACGGGGAATCGACAGAATGCCGCGGTACGGCGGGGGCGAAGTACCACTGCAGTGCCACACCGCGCCCGCGTTGACCGGCCACGATGCCGAGAACAAAGGTCAGTGGGTGACTAGCGAGATCGCCGGAACGGGCGCATGCTGAAGTTCCTGCCGGAAGCACAAGGGGGAACTGCATTGAGCACTGCGACCACCACGGAGGTCCGCACCGGATTCGGTGCGGCGATTCTGCTGGGCGTCGGCGATGACGACAACGTCGCCTGCGTCGCCGAACACGATGCCGCCACCGAGGATGAGGCCCGCCGTTGGATCGAGCAGACCCTGCCGACCGCCGCGATGCCGGACTGGGTCCACCAGCGCCCCCACAGCACCGCCGGAGCCTTCTTGTTCGGCGTCTACACCGAAGGCATCCGCGTCCACGACGGGCCGGGCGAATCTCGCTGGGAGAACTGCCCAGACGACGCGCCCGAACACACCGCTGACCTCATCGACGGTGCCGTGCGCTGGTGGCCACGCGAGGACACCCAGCCATAACGACACACCGCGTGCGGCGGGCACGTCATGACGGTCCCGCCGCCTAGACTGCTGCCGATGACGCCCACCGGATCGGAGTCCACACGCCTGGCGATCGTGCGCGGCAATTCGGGATCGGGCAAAAGTTCCGTGGCGCTGGCCGTCCGTTCACACCTCGGGCGGACCTGCGCAGTGGCGGCCCAGGACGTCATCCGCCGGACCATCCTAAAAGAACGCGACGTGCCCGGCGGCGTGAACATCGGTTTGCTCTCGACCGTGGCTCGCTACGCCCTCGACAACGGCTTTCATGTGATCGTGGAAGGCATCCTGCACGCCGAGCGTTACGGCGACATGCTCGCCGAACTCGCCGCCGATCACCGCGGTCGTACCGGCGTCTACTATCTGGATGTCTCGTTCGAGGAGTCCCTGCGCCGGCACGAGGCCCGGCCGCAATCAGGCGAGTTCGGCGCCGAGCACATGCGTGAGTGGTACCGCGAACGGGACTTGCTCGGACTGGCTGGCGAGCAGCTCATCCCGTCGGCATCCAGCCTGCAGAACACCGTCGCGCGCATCCTTGCCGAGGTCTTCGAGCAGCGGTACGAACGAGAACCCGATCCGATCGATCCCGTCGTCTTGGGCAGTGCTGTGCGCGAGTGATCACCGCGGTTGCACTCCGGCTCGCTCAGCGGGCGGCGGTGTAGATGCTGGGCAACCATGCTCATTGCGAGTGCCGTTCGATCGAGGAATGGGTGCCCGCCGAGTCCCTGCCGCAGTACGCGTCGCATCTGCGGACCACCCTGTTCACGGCCCGTCCATCCGATGAGATCCATTCACCGCAACATCTTTTGGGCCCGGACAAGCTATTTCGGTGTCCGGCGGGAGGTTAGGACGCGGGCGACCAGGACCAGGGACGAGGCCCGTTCAGGCCGCGTAGGCAGGAGACACGGAGTGCGGCTTCGCGGTGCGTGCGGGGGTTCTCGGCGGCGTGTTGGGCGAGGTAGCAGGTCATGCGGAGTTCGCGGATGTCGCGCAGGAGCGCGAATCCGTCCCAGGTGGTGACGTCGTGGCCGTAGCGGTGGCAGAAGTCGCGGTAGTCGGCGGCACTGATCCAGGCGAAGCTGGTGTGTTTGATGGCGGTGGAGACGAGGTCCCATTCGGGTGGGCCGATGGAGGCGCGTTCGAGGTCCAGCAGCACGACCTGGTTGTCGGTGGTGGCGACGACGTTGCCGACCCAGGCGTCGCCGTGCAGCACAGTGTGCGGCAGGCCGGCGGGGAGGTTGTCGTAGCTCTCTCGCAGGGTGGCGAGGTGCTGGTGCAGCCAGGCGCGGTCGTCGTCGGTGAGGCTGGTGGCGGCGGCGATGCGCTCGTCGAGCCGGACGAACGGCTCCAGCGCGGAGAACGGGTGCTGCCCCGGTGACCGGCAGGTCGTGCAGGCGGCGCAGAGCCGTCGCGACTTGAGCGGGGGTGCCCTTGTGATGCTCGGGAAGTTCGTGCCAGAAGGTCACCGCACGCCCGTGCGCCTCGATGTGGTGGTCGAGGTCGTCGAGCGCGCGGACGGCGGGGATGTCGTGGTCGGCGAGCCATCGGGCGATGCGGACTTCCCGGGCGGCGGCGTCGAGCTGGCCGGGTCGGGCGATGCGGGCGACGATGCCGCTGGGGAGCCGGAAGATCGCGTTCTCGCCGAGCCGGATGGGCTCAGCGCCCCGCGCGTCGATACCTGCCTGGTTACAGGCGTCGCGCAGTAGCTCTTCGGCTTCCTCGGTTCCGGTCGTGGTCACGATGCGGCGACCACCGTGTGGATGCGCTGGCGCAAGGCGGCGACCTCGGGGGTGCGGCTGTGGCGGTGGGCGTAGCGGGACAGCTCGCGCAGGTCGTCGGCGGCCCGGCGTGAGCGCACGGTGCCCGCGATGTCGAGCGCGGCCTGGCCGATGACGGCAGCCTCGGCGGGATCACCGGTGGCCATGGTCAAGGTGGCCAGCTTGATCTGGGAGATCGCGCGGGAGCGGGCGTAGGCGTCGGTGTGTCCGGTGACGGCGTCCGAGAGCCGCGCGGTGGCGTCGAGCGGCCGGTGCCCGTGTACGGCGACGTCGAACAGGGCGTGGCCGGTGTCGCCGACGTGCTGGGCGTGGTCGTAGTAGGCCATCCAGGGTGGATCGTTGGCCGGGGTGGCGTGGGCGAATTCGTCGTCGGCGCGGCCGACGGCGGCGAGGGCGTCGTGGGTGCGCCGCATCTTTGCCAGCGCGCGGGCGTGGGCGGTGTGCAGCATCGCCCGCTCGGTTGCGGTGAGCCGGTCGGCGCGCACCAGGGCGTGCTCGATCCAGGTCAGCCCCTCGTCGGGTTTGCCGATCCAGATCGCGTGCCGCGCCATCGAGGAGAGGATCTTGGCGCGCAGGTGCCAGTCGCCCGCCTCTTCGGCACAGGCGAGGCCGAACTGGAACGCGTGGGTGGCGTCGTCGTGGGCGTAGGCGTCGAAGGCCATGAACCCGCAGGTGTGGGCCAGGTAGCCGATCGCGCTGCGCAACGGGCCGCGCAGCGCCTCGTCGCAACTTGCGTCGAGCAGCCCTGCCGACCAGTGCAGCTGGGCTTGGACGGCTTCGCGCGCGAGGCCACCGCCGTAGGTGGACCGGCGAACGGTTGCTGGTCAGAACCAACGAGCGTTCGGCCCGGCCCCGTTCGGAGATCAGCTCGAACAGATCGTCGGCCTGGGTGGCGGTCAGATCCCGCATCCCGAAGTCGTCCAGGATGAGCACCGCGGGTTTGATCAGCTCCCGCATCCGCTTCTCCCAGGTCTTGTCGGCGTGCCCGCCGGCCAGGGTGGCCAAGACCTTGCGCAGCTTGAAGAACCGGACGTCGCCGCCCTGGCGGATGACGTTGTGCCCCAGCGCCTGGGCGATGTGGGTCTTGCCGACCCCGACCGGGCCGTAGAGGATCACCGACTCGCCTCCGGCCAGCCAGCGCAGCGCGCCGAGGTCGCGGATCTGCGCGGCCGGGATCTTCGGGTTGATGGAGAAGTCGAACTCCTCGATGGTGACGATCTCCTCGAAGTCGGCGGCCTTGATCCGCCGGGCGATGGCCTGGGAGTCGCGACGGGCGATCTCGTCGTGGCAGAGGACCTGCAGGAACTCGATGTGGCCGAGTTCGCCGGCGCGGGCCTGGGCCAGGCGAGCGTCGAGGGTTTGCAGCATCCCGGACAGCTTGAGCTTGCGCAGGGCCTGCTCGAGCGCGGCGTCGATGATCACGCGGACACCCCCGCATCGCTGCCGCGGCCGGGCTGGCCCGGTCCGGGGTGAGCGGCGTCCGTGGTGGCGGTGTCCGCGACGGACGCTTCGTCCGCGGTGGGCATGGCCACGACGTTCACGAACAACCGCGAGGGGCCGTGCAGGAACGCGGCCGCGCCCCCGTCACCTGGGCGGGTGTCGTCGTCGACGGGGTCGGTTTCCAGGCCCGCGGCCAGCAGGCCCTTGACCGTGCGCAGGGTCAGGTCGCCGACCGCGGTCGCCTTGGCGCAGGCCGCATCGAGCCGGACGGGGTCGTAGGTGTCGGCCAGCGCGATGATCTTCTGCGCGGCCCGCAGCCGGAAGATCGCGTTGACCTGCAACAGGTCCTCGATGATGGCGGCGACGTGCTCGCCGAGTTCGGTGGCGCGGGTGCGACACCAGTCCGGGTTCCGCAGCTGGAAGGCGACCTTTTCCGGCGGATAGTGCCCGGGCTCGGTACGTTTGCCGACCGCCTGGAACGGGTGGGTGGCGATCAGCTCGCCGTTGTCGAAGATCTGGACCGTGGCCGCGGTGGTGCGGGCGTCGACCTTGCGGCCCATGTGCCGCCAGGGCACCGAGTAGAGCGTCTTGCCGACCTTGAGGTGGATGTCGGGTCCGATGGTGCCGCGCGACCAGGTCGCCAGCTCGAACGGCCGCCGCGGCAACGGCGCCAGCGCCGCGGCCTCGCGTTCGGCGAACACGCTCAGCGGTGAGGCGCCCTGCAATGCCCGTGACGAGCGGCGGCCGGCGACCGTGGTGCACCAGGCCAGCGCGGCCTGCTGCATCTGCTGCAGCGAGGTGAACTCCCGGCCGCGCCAGAAGCTGTCCCGGATGTAGGGCATCGGCCGCTCGACCCGGGGTTTGTCCTTCGGCTTGCCGCGCCGGGCCGGGTCGACCAGCGTCGCGTAGTGCGCGGCGAGCTCGGCATAGGAGCGGTTGATCTTCGGATCGTAGAGGTCGGTGCGTTCGACGCCGGTGCGCAGGTTGTCCGGCACCAGCCGGCGCGGCACCCCTCTAATATGCGGGTCTCGTTGTCAAGCCTTCGGGCTCAGATTCTGTGGATTTCTTGGCCTGCGGGTCAGGATGCCTGATCGTCGAGGCGGGCGATGAGACCGTCGAAGATCTGTTTGCGAGCGACCTGGCCCTTGGCGTCCGCGTCATCGCGTTGGCGCTCCAGGGTGGGGCGGAACTCGATGGTGGTGACGAAGAAGGTGCAGGACTCGCAGATGGATTCGAAGTGGCAGTCCATCTCTACCGGGCGGGCGCAGTAGCCGTTGCCGAGCATCCTCCGGTGCACCTCGGCCCGAAGTTTGCGCATCTCGGAGCCTTCCGCGTCGGCGGGTAGGTGTTTGGGCGCGTCGTAGAGGGCCTCGACGCGCTCGGAGACGGCGAAGTACTCATCGGCCACGGTGCGGTCAGCGATGCGGGCGTAAACGCGCGTCATGGACAAAGATCGATGGCCAAGCAAGGCCGCGATGGCCTCCAGGGACATGCCGCGGTTGATGGCCTGGGTGGCCAGGGTGTGTCGGAGCTGGTGCGGTGTGACCCTGCCCAAACCGGCTCGCTGGGCGGCGTTGCGGACGGCGGCCTCGATCCGGGAGGCGCTGACCGGCCGACCGTGGTCGGTGAACAGGAGGTTGGAGCGCAGGCCCTCCGGCCGCCGGGCCAGCCAGTCGTCGATCAGCGCTTTCAGCTGTGGGTGCAGGGGGACGTAGCGGTCGGTGTGCATCTTGCCGACCGGGACGCGCAGCCAGTAGGCCGAGCCGATCAGCACGACCGCGTCCATCGTCAGACCCAGCATCTCGGATCGGCGCATCCCTGTGCGCGCAAGGATTTCGATCGCCAGCCGTGCGAACGGGTCCGGATCCTGGCGGGCCGCGGCCAGCAACTTCGCGGCGGCAGCGTCATCGAGGAACCGGGGCAGAGGCTCGTCGGCGATCGGGAAGTCGCTGTCGAACACCAACTGCCGCGCCGGGCGGTCCGGGGTGTCCCACTCGTCCAGCCGGCGGAAGAACCCCCGCAGCTTGCTCAGCCGGTCCCGGACTGTGTGGCGGTGCAGGGGACCGCCTCGAGCGGCGGGGCGTTCCAGCAGCCAGGCCTTGTAGCGCTCGATGTGGGCCCGTCGCAGGTCGGCGACCCGTGTGGTGTCTGGATCCTCGGCGCAGACCAGCAACGCGAACTCCCGCAGCGTAGCCTCGGCGTTTTTCACCGTCCCCGGCCGCAACGTGGTCGCGATCTGCCCCACGTAACCCCGCATCGTCGCCGCCATCGTGGGTGGGATCTGCGCCCACTCCCGCTCGCGTATGTCGGCCCGGTCCGGATTGCGGCGGCGCGGCAGCGAATCGGTCAACCCGGCGTGGAAGAGGGTGGCCTCCAGGTTGAACAGCGACGTCGACAGCTCTTTGACACCCCGGTTGGGGATCCGCGCCGCGGCCTCCAACAACAGACGACGTCCCTCGTCCCAATCGGCCTGGACCAGCTCCTGCGCCCGCTTGCCCGCCAGCGCTGCGAGGTGCGCCAGAAGGTTGAACTGCGCGTTCGCGCCGTGGTCGCGGAAGCCCAGCATCCTCGCGGTCTCAGTGAACAGAAGGTGCAGCTCCGGGTCGATTCGCGCCAGGATGATGCCCAGCCTGGGACGGCGTGCGACCAAGTACTCCGCTCCCGGGCGCAGCCGGGCGGTGACCGCGAGCTAGCCGATGAATCGGTGCGTCTCGTGGTTGAACGCCAACTGCTCGTCCAGCGGAAGCCCGCGGAACGAGTCCAGGTCGGGCACCCTCGCCAGCAGCGTTCGTGCACCCCAGCGGACCTTGTGGTCGGTGCCCATGCCCTGGGCGGCCCGATGCTCCAAATAGGACGCCACGAGATCAGGCTGCGCAAGCGGAAGCGGCCGGGGCATCAGGATTCCCCTTCCGCCGCTATGGATCCCGGTTCGGCGAGGTCCGCGTCGATGGCTGCGGACGCGCTGAGATATTGCTCGACCAACCAGGCGTTGGCCAGGTGGAGGTAGATCCGGGTCGACTCGATCGAGCGGTGCCCGGCCTGAGCCTGCACCGCCTCCAGCGCCATTCCCGCCTCCCTCAGGCGGGTCAGGCAAGTGTGCCGCAGCTGGTGGCAGGTCAGCTTCGGCAGGCCGGCCCGCTTGCGCGCGCCGGCGACGATCTCGTCCAGCCCCGCCGCCGTCAGCGGCCGGCCGCGTGTCGGGCCGCGCAGGACCACGAACAGCCGGTCGTGGTCAGCCGCGGGCCGCTCGCGGTCCAGGTATTCCCCGACCGCCGCGAAGAACCGCGCGGAGACCGGGACGAGCCGCTGATGCCCTCCCTTGCCCTCCGTGATGAACACTCGCCGCTCGCCCGGCCTCAAGTCGGGCAGCCGCAAGGCCAGCACCTCGCAGCGCCGCAGCCCGCCTAACAGCATCGCCAAGACCATCGCCCGGTCCCGGTGGGTGTTCAAGACTCCCAGCACGGCGTCGACCTCGTCCGGGCCCAGCACTCTCGGCAGGGTGCGCGGCGTCCGTAGCAGCGGTGCCCCACGGGTGCCCCGACGGCGCCCGGCCAGGCCCGACGGCACCGGGTTGCGGTCCAACGCGACGTCATCGCGTGTGATCAGGTAGCCGAACAGCCCTGACACGCTGGAGAGCCGCCTCTTGATCGTCCTCGCCGACAGCCCGGCCTCCCCGTCCTCTAACCGCACAACCCTCGACCCGCGGCGAGGAGCCCGCTGCGCTGTGATGAACGCGAAGACATCCGCCGTCACCACCTCGGTCGGCTCCTTCCGCACGACCATGAAGAACACCTTCAGGTCGTAGGCCGCCGCCAGCAGCGTGTTCGGGCGGCCCCGAGCCGCAACGAACGCCAAGTAGTCGTCAACAAGCGCATGACCCAGCGACACCGCGGGCTGGCCCGCGGCGTCGACACGGCGCAGCAAACTCGGTTGCCAGGGCACCCGCACTCCTCGGCCGGATGGACACCCATCCTCGCGGGTACGCCTTCGAGATCGCGGTATCGACACCCGCATAACCGTCGAAGAACGCGAACGCCGCGACATGGGCCTCGGTCCAGGACCTGCTGGTTCATCGAGATCACCGGCCGGACGAACAGGTGCCGCGAGCAGGCCAGCACCATCACGAACGCCCAGATCCGGCGTTTCTGGCCGCCGACCGGGTCGATCCAGGTCCCGAGGAACCCGTAGTCGATCTGGGCTTCCTCGCCCGGCGGTGGATCATCGCGCAGGACGGTGACCCGCTCGCGCATCGACTCCTCGGGCAGGTTCGCGGCGATGAACCGCTTGAGCGAGGCCAGCGACGCGGCCAGGCCGTGCTCGTCGCGCAGCCGCTGGTGGATGGTCGCCTTGGTGACCCCGGCCCGCAGCTGCGCCACAATGTAGTCCCGGTGGGTTTCGATCTCCGGCCAGGTCGTCTGCCGCAACCGGGTGTCGTCCAGCTGCGGGAACCACTCCCGCACCAGCGCCTCCCATTCCCGGGGCGGCTTCGCCGCCCCGCCGGGCGCCAGCCCGGCCGCGATGGCCGGGGACACGTACTTCTTCACCGTCTTGCGGTCCACGCCCAGGCTGGTCGCGATCTCCGCCTGGGACCGGCCGGCATGCCAGTGGATCAAGATTTCCGTCACGTCAACCACGCTGAAGGTTCTCCTCGCCACACCGGCTCCTGCCGCCGTTGCCAGACAGCCAACAGGAGCATGATCAACTCTGCGAGGACTCACACGCCCGGCGACACGCTCACCTTCCCGGTGGGGAATTACGTGAGCGCACCACCTGCCCAATTACGTGAGCGAAACCCGGCTCTAGCTGGGGAAATACGTGAGCGCTGACAGGCAAAGGCAACAGCGGCCAAGTTGCCGCCCTTCAGTGACGAGCAGATCCGCGGCCTCTGGGCCATGTTTGGTCCCGTCTGGGAACGCCGATGCGCGCAACTCGCAGCCGACGACGCACAGAAGCGAAACGGGCAGTGGTGATCCCCGAGGAGCGTGCCGCACAAGCTCGTGCTCGCCGCGAGAAGTCCGGGGAGGGCGCGTCATGATCAATCGCGAGGCGATCGAGAAAGCCGCACACATCTTCGCCTTGGCCTGCGCCGAGCCCGACGCCCTGCCGCCCCGTCTTGCCGCTGAGGCGGCCTGGTACTCGGGTGGTCCCTCGGTCGACGAGATCGAAGCGAAGATCCGCGAAATGCGTGGCCTGCCACCAGCCGACACCGAAGAACGCACCTGATTCGTCGCGACCGGCGTGCGCTCCGCCTGGTACGCGGTGCGCGGCACAGCCGGGACAACGAAGGGCCCGAACGCTGCGATCAAGTGGTCGTGACGCGATGGACGCGCCTCACCGTGACCGTGGTCAGCATGTCTATGGCGGTGGGTCGCACCGTGGTGGTCAATGTTCCGGGCACCGGCACGCAAGCGGACAACGCCTGAGGCGTTCACCGCCTCCCCCAACAACATCAAGGTCATCATCGTCCCCGACGGCTTGCCGGCACGTCGATGACCGGACCGACGTCGGCGGCCCAGGCCGAGCTCAGAGTGAGAACCGGGTGAAGTCAGGCTTGCGTTTCTCGGCGAACGCCGCGGCGCCCTCCTGTCCCTCCGCGGTGTCGACGAACATGTCCAGTGCGGCTGTGGCGAGGTTGGCCACCCCGGCCTGGTGTTCGGTGTCGGTGTTGAACGAGTGCTTGAGGAACCTGATGGCCGTCGGGCTCATCCTGGCGACCTCGGTCGCCCAGTTCATCGCCTCCGGCATGAGCTGGTCCGGTGGCACCACCGCATTGACCAGCCCCCACCGCTCGGCCGTGGCCGCGTCGTACTGGCGGCAGAAAAACCACATCTCCCTGGCGCGTTTCTCGCCGATCACCCGGGCCAGGTAGTTGGTGCCGAATCCGGCGTCGAACGAGCCGACCCGGGGACCGGCCTGGCCGAACCGGGCGGTCTCGCTGGCGATGGAGATATCGCACAGCACGTGCAGGACGTGGCCACCGCCGATGGCGAGCCCGTTCACCGCCGCGATCACCGGTTTGGGCAGCTCACGGATCAGCCGGTGCAGGTGGTCCAGCTCGAACAGGCCGCTTTCGCTCGGCCCGTAGTCACCGGTTTCCGCGCGCTGCTTGACGTCTCCGCCGGTGCTGAACGCCTTGCCCCCGGCACCGGTGAGGATCACGCAGCGCACCGCGTGATCCGCCCACGCGGCGCGGAAGGCGTGCACCAACTCCTCGACGGTCCTGGCCCGCATGGCGTTGTACCGCTCGGGCCGATTGATGGTGACGACCGCGACCGGCCCGTCGATCTGGTAGCGGATGTCCTGGAAATCCGTGGTTCTGGGCATGTGCGGTCCTCCTACCTGTTCGCCGGCCGGTCAGCCGACCCGGCGGCCCTGCCCCTCCCAGTGCTTGTCCCGCAACGCCCGGCGGAACACCTTGCCGACGGCCGTCTTCGGGATTTCCTCGACCTGTTCGAGGGACAGCGGCTTCTTGTACGTCGCGAGTCCGCTGTCCCGGCAGTGCTGCTGGAGCTGTTCGAGCGTCAACGACGCGCCCGGCCGCAGCGAGACGCAGGCGTGGACCGCCTCGCCCCACTTGTCGTGCGGTATGCCGATCACCGCGACCTCGTTGACATCTGGATGGGCCGCGATGACATCTTCGACCTCGCGCGGGTACACGTTCAGGCCACCGCTGATGATCATGTCGTTCTTGCGGTCCACGATCGTGATGTAGCCCTCGTCGTCCCGGGTCGCCAGGTCTCCCATCCGGAACCAGCCGTCCACATACGCCTGCGCGGTGGCCTCCGGTTGATTCCAGTACTCGACGGACACGGCGTCGCCCCGGACCCACAGTTCACCGATCTCGCCGACGCCGACATCCCGGCCGTCGTCGCCGGCGATCTTCACGTCGAAGAACGGTGCCGGCCGGCCGCAGGACGCGAGCCGCTCCGGATGATGTTCCAGCGCGTCCACGTGCTCATCCGGGAACATGATCGTGTTGTAGATCGTCCCACCTTCGGTCGATCCGTAGCCCTGGAAGAAGATCGGACCGAACACCTCCATCGCGGTCCGGAGCACCGAGGGCGCGATGGGCGAACCGGAGTAGTAGATGCGCCGCAGGCTGCTCACGTCCCGGCTGCGGGCCTGCGGGTGATGCGCCAGGGCGTTGATGATGGCCGGCGCGAGAATCATGTGGGTGATCCGCTCCCGCTCGACGACGTCGAAGAAGGCCACCGGATCGAAATGGCTCATCATCACCGAGCGCGCACCATGGTAGAGCGCGGGCACCGTCAGGATGCCGGACTGATGCGAGAGCGGACCGACGTGCAGTAGCGCGGAATCCGGTCCGACGTCGTTCATCATCGTCGCGAGAATGTTGCGGTAGATGTTCACCCAGTGCCGGTGCAGGTACACCGCGCCCTTGTAGTTGCCCGTCGTGCCGGAGGTGTGGAAGATCAGATACCGCTCGTCGTCGCCGAAGGGCTCCGCGTCGAACGGTGCCGACTCGGCGATCAGCTTCTCGTAGTCACCCTTGTCCCCGAGGCCGACGACGCGGGCACTCGGTGCCTTGCCGGATTCGATGATCCCCTGGATCTGCCCGGTGAATTCCTCACCGGCCACCACCACCGAGGGCCGCAGGTCGTTCAGCACCCAGGCGAACTCCCGGACCGAGTCACGGGCGTTGAGCCGGCCCCGGACCGCGCCGATCATGGCGACCGCGTTGTCCACCTCGACCCACTCGTTGCGGTTGTGCATGAGGGCGACCACCCGATCGCCCCGCTGGACGCCCAGCCCGCGCAACGCCGAGGCCAACCGCCTGCTGCGATCCCACATTTCCTGGTAGGTCAGCGTTCCCCGCGCGTCCACCAGCGCCGGGCGAGGGCCGAACCGGCGGACGGAGGAGCCGACGAACTCGTGAACCAGTTGAGCCATTTCTCTCTCCTTTGGCAGGCGGTGGTCGGCACGCGCGGCCGGCCACCGCCAATATGCGCCTTAGTCGATCCGGACAGTCACGGTGCGCGCCGACGACAGCGCCAGCGCGTCGGTGAGTGTCTGCTGTGGAAGGAGATTCGACGGGCCGAGGTCGACGGACACCGGCAGCCTGCCGCTGCCGTCCGCGGTCACGGCGCGCGTCACTGTGCTTCCGTCGCCTGCGGTGAGCACCACCTGATGGGTGCTGCCGGGCGCGAAAGTCGCGGGAGTGTCCCCTTCGGCCTGTCCGGTACCGGTTACGGTGAACGACGTACCGTCCCGCCGCGCGTTGTCGAGGCTGAGGAACTCGTCGGCCGACCGGTGCACCGACACGTCGTATCCCCACACCGAGAAGGTGGGATTCACCGTGCGGTAGCTGAACGTCGCCGGGTCCGGCACGCTGTGCGTGAAGGTGTCGTTCGCCGCCGCCACCAGGTAGTCGGAGTACACCCGGTGGTCGTTGGCGCCGTGCACGCCGGGCAGCGTCACGACCTGAACCGGGATGCCCTTGGCCGCCAGGTCCCGCACTCCGAGGCTGTTGTTGGCGTTCAGTACGAACTCGATCGAGGCCGCTGCCGGATTACGCAGCGGCGGGTAGGCCGCGTTACCGACAGCGGCGCGCGACAGGCAGGCATCCCCGTAACTGAGCAGGAACTTCGTGCCGGTACCGGCCAGGTTGGTGGCTAGCTGGCTCGGATCATAGTTGCGCCACCACACCTCTTCGGTGAGCCCGGTGCCGTAACCCTGATCACGCAGGTAACCGAGCGCTTCCCAGATCGCGCGCAGCCGTGGCTCGGTCAGGATCTCGTAGACACCGCTGACCGATCCGACGAACGCGTAGTCGTCGGGGTGTTTCATACCCTGGATCATGGCCGCGTAGCCGCCCATCGAGAATCCGGACACGCCCCGGCCGGCCCGGTCGGTGCGCACGTTGAACAGGTGCTCGATGAGTGGGTAGAGTTCCTGGTGCAGGAAGGTGTCTCCGGGGACCTGCTCGCCGGTCACCGGCGGCAGGTTCGGCAGCAGGTGGGACCGACCGTCGATCCAGCCGCAGTTGTGGCACCAGGACGCGGCCGGGTTGGCATCCGGTGCCACCACGACGAATCGTGCCCTGCTCAGCTGGGACTGGAAACCCATCAGCTGGGTCTGCCGGTAGCCGCCGCCGGCGGACACCATGTACAGCAACGACTCCTGCTTGGTGACCGGATCGAGCACCGGATTGTCGAGTTCCTGCAACACGGTGCCGTGCAGGTAGTACAGCACCGGGGACGGCACTCCGTCCGGCGCGTACGAGTCGGGGAGGTAGACCAGGTTGGTCACCCGGCGATGCATCAGCGGGCTGTTGAAATCGACCTCAAGTGTCCTGGCGTTGCCCTGGAACGGCGCCACCGAGACATCCCACTGGGCGTAGGGCGCCGACAGCGGTCGGGTGAGCGGGGGCTCGGCCGTCGCCGCCGCCGAACCGGCGAGCGCATTGCCGATCAGTAGCGCGAGGATGCCCAACAGGGTCAACCCTTTGCCGCCAATTCGCATGGGAACGGATCCTTTCCTGCACCTCATTGGGCCGAGAAAGAAAGACCATCGTTGGTTGGGTGTTTGGCGACCGGCGACGGAAAGTCAGCCGGCAAACGTCTCGATGGTCGCCAGGACGTTTTCCGCGAATCGCTCCTCAGAAAGGCCGAAACTCGGGGAATACAACATGGTGTGGTCGTAGACATCGGCGAAGTTCGTGGCGAACCGTTGCCGCACTTCGTCCGGAGGGCCCGCGACGGCCAGGAGGTCCACCAGGTCGTCGGGAACCGCCGCGATCATGGCCGCGCGGTCCCTGCGTTGCCAGGCCGCGCGGATCTCGGCGATGGCCGCGCCGAAGCCGAGCAGTTCGAATGCCGCCGCGTAGGTGCGGACCATGGCGTAGAAGGCGATCTGCGCCTTGGCTTCCTGCCGCGCGATCGACACGTCGTCGTGGACCGAGCAGATGAGATAGCCGCTGAGCGTCACCTGGCCCGACGGCCGGCCCGCCCGTTCGGCGCCGTCCTCCAGCGCCGGCCGGACCACCGCGTCCACGTACTTCCTGCTGAACACCGGATGCCCGACGAGGCCGTCGGCGACGGCACCGGCCGCCCGGATCATCCTGCGGTTGACACCGGCCAGATGCACCGGGATATCGGGCCGCAGCGGCGGCCGGATGTCGGCGGTCGGCCGGAGATGCACGGAATAGAACCGGCCGTCGTGGTCGATGCCCCGCTCGTCCATCGCCCAGAAGCGCCGCAGCAGCGGGACGAGTTCTTCCATCCGGAGCGCGGGTGCGTCCGGATCGGCGCCGTGCCAGTCGCGCTGCATCGTGCGGGTGCCGGTGCCGAGGCCCAATACCAGCCGGCCGCCGGACAGCTCGTCCAGATCGCGGGCCTCGGTGGCCAGCACTAGCGGGGAACGCCCAACCGCGTAGGCGATCGCGCTGCCAAGCGTCACCCGTGTCGTCGCCGTGGCCATGGTCGCGAGCGACACTATCGCGGACCGCTCGTAGAACTCGGTGGTCCACACGGAGTTGAACCCGGCGGCCTCGGCGCGCGCGGTCAGATCCGTCACCGTGGCCAGGTCGCCACCGAGCAGGACGATCCCGCCGGGCCGCGGTTGACCTCCCGGCCCGGTCACGGCACCGGCTCCGCGATTCCGGCCAGGTTGCGCAGGATTGCCGCGGCGTCCTGCGCGATTCTCGGCACGAAATCGGCGATGCGGACCAGATCCGCGATCCCGCTGGAAACCTGGCCGGCGGCCATCAGCCCGCCGTCGACGTCCCCTGTGGACTGTGCACGGATCAGCGCCTCGTCCTTCCATTTAGTGATCTCGCCGGTATCCAGCTCATTCGTCCGGATCATCTGCTCCAGTTGGTCCACGGCGCCGTTGCGCAGCACGCGCGCCGGGCCGTAGACCCCTGGCGCGACGGTGTCGTCTCCCTCGCCGGCCGCGATGATCCGCGCGGCGTATGCGGGGTGCCAGTCGGTGTTGTCCTCGGTCGCGATGAACCGGGTGCCCATCGCGACCCCGCTCGCACCGAGCGCCAGCGCCGCCGCGAGCGTGCGGCCGTCCCGCGCCCCGCCGGACAGGACCACCGGCACCGACACCGTCTCGGTGACATTCGGCACCAGCACGAACGTATGTACCGGCCGGGCGTGCGTGTGCCCACCCATCTCGTAGCCGGACGCGATCACCACGTCAACGCCGGCCTCCTCCGCCTTGCGCGCATGCGCGGTCGCGCCGACCTTGTGCATGTGCACCAGCCCGCTGTCCGCGATCAGCGGCCGGAACTCGCCGGGGAAGCCCGCGCTGGTGGTGAGCACCCGCAACTGCTTGGCCAGCGCGGAATCGCTCGCCCGCGCCTGTACGACGGCACGGATGTAGGCCTCACTGACCGGAAGCACGCGGTTCGTGCTGTCCCGCCCGACCGGGACATTCACCGCGAACGGCCGGTCCGTCAGCGACGCGACACGGTCGATGTGTTCCCTCAGCAGTTTCGCGCCGGCCGCCGGGTCCTTGGTCATCCCCGGCATGCTCACGGTGCCCAGCCCACCGGCCGCGGACACCGCGGCCGCGATCCGATCAGTCTGGTAGGGCCCCATGCCCTCCTGGATGATCGGGTACTCGATTCCCAACAGCTCGGTGAGCCGATTGGACAACACGCTCATCGGGTTCCTTCCGTCAGCGATCCGAGGTCAGGACCAGCGCCGAACCGTCAACCAGGGCTCCCGACGTGACCACGCCGACGTCATGCCTCGGCACCTGCCGGTCACCGCCCCTGCCCTGGATCTGCAGCACCGCCTCGGCGACGGTGTTCATGCCGTGCAGGTATCCCTCGGCCAGCAGGCCGCCGTTCGTGTTGACCGGCAGCTGCCCGTGCTGGGCGGTCGCGCCGGACCGGACGAACGCGCCCGCCTCCCCGCGCTCGCAGAATCCGAGCCCTTCGAGTCCGAAGAGGACTGTACTGGTGAAACAGTCGTAGATCTCGGCGAAGTCGACATCCGCCGGGCCGATGCCGGCGCGGCCGAACAGCTCGTCGCGCAGCAGGCCGGTGAAGTTGCGGGTGTAGTCGTCGTACAGGAGCTGGTCGCCGATGTCCAGGCCGGGCCGCGCGCCGGCCCGGTAGGCCGCCGAGGCGATGACGGCCGGCCGCTGCCGCAGATCGCGGGCCCGTTCGAGCGAGGTCACCAGCACCGCGCAGGCGCCGTCCACTTCACTCGTGCAGTCGGCCACCCGGAACGGATCGGCGACCATCGGCGAGTCCAGATAGGACTGGAGGTCGAGCGGCTTACGGACCACCGCTCGCGTGTTGCGCATCGCGTAGTCGCGCTGCGCGATCGCCACGGCGGCGAGATCCTCCGCCGTCGCACCGGTCTCGTGCATGTACCGGCGCGCCCACATGGCGATGTACATCAGGTAGGCGTTGTAGCCGATCGGGTACCGGTACTGGCCGCCGCCACCGGCGAACGATGTGCTGCCCACGCGCACACCGGAACGCCCGTTGAGCGCGCGGAACACCAGGACGTTCTCCGCATAACCGAGGCTGACCGCCATCGCCGCCTGCTGGACCATGAAGCACGGCGACTGCCCGCCCTGCTGAAAGTCCATGACGAAGCGCAGTCCCGGCAGGGCGAGGGTGGTGGCGACGGCCTCGCTGGACACCGAGTCGTCGAGGACACTGAAGCTCACCACGCCATCCACATCGGACAGCGGAACTCCGGCATCCGCGGCGGCACCCCGGGTCGCCTCGGTCGCCAGGTCAAGCACCGTCCGGCCCGACTTCTTGCTGAGCTCGGTGTAGGCAACACCGGCTATCGCGGTCGCTCTCATCGCACCTCCTGCCAGGGAGGATAAGTAGCCGTTGCGAAAAGTGTCAACTTGTACGTCGAATTTCGTTCTTGTGGTCGGGTTCCAACTCAGTGTTAGGCTCTGCGCGTGGAGACCACCATGGGCGGACCGCTCGCCAGTTCCCGGCGGAGGGTCACGATGGGCGATGTGGACGCCGCCGGCATCCTGTACTTCGCCGCGCCGTACCGCTGGCTTGAGGAACTGCTCACCGGCTGGTGGAAGGCGACCGGGCATCCGCTGAGTGAGATGCTGCGGTCGGGCAGCGGCTGCCCTTCAGTGGCGTCGGCGGCGCGTTACTCGCGGCCACTGACGGTCGACGACGAGATCGCGCTGGCGCTGTATCCCTCGTTGATCGGTCGTACGTCCTTCGCCGTGACCGCCGTGGTCACCAGGATCGACGACGGAGCCGTCGCCGTCGAGGCGAGTTCGTGGCACGTCTGGTCCAGCTTCGGCGACCCCCGATCTCCGGGCGGAATCCAGGCGCGACCACTGCCGGACTGGCTGCGGACGGCCTTGGCCGCCGCGCCGCTGACCGATCCCGCTGCCCCCCATCGATCACCGAGCCCCAACGAGTTGCCCGGATTGCGAGGAACCGACTGATGTCCGACAAGGACGACACCATCATCGTCGACCGGATCGACCTCTTGGGCGGAGCCGCCCAACTCGGCCTGGTCACCCTGAACCGGCCGCAGGACATGAACCCGATCGACTGGGACACCGGGCTGCGGCTGGGCACCGTCTTCGACCAACTCGCCGCCGATGAGCGGGTCAGGGTCGTCGCCGTCACCGGGGCGGGCCGCGCGTTCTCGGCGGGCGGCGACATGAAGAAATATCAGGCCCTGCAACGGGATCCGCGCGACTTCCCGCGGTTCTTGGCCGACCTGCACGGGGTGTTCGCCCGCATCTCCGAGTACCCCAAGCCGTTTGTCGCGCTGGTCAACGGGGTCGCCGTCGCCGGCGGCATCGAACTGATACTGTCCTGCGACCTCGCCATCGCCTCGGCATCCGCCCGCATCGGGGACGCGCACCTTCCGTTCGGGCAGATGGGCGGGGGCGGCGTGCTCACCCTGCTGCCGAGGGCGGTCGGACCGGCGCGGGCCCGTGAGCTGATCTTCTCCGGCCGCATGCTCGCCCCAGAGGAGGCGGCGGACTGGGGCCTGGTCTCCAGGGTGGTCGCGGACGACGAACTGATCCCGGCCGGCATCGAGTTCGCCACCGACGTCGCGAAGAAGTCGCCACTGGCCGTCGCCAACGCCAAGCAGGTGCTCAACGCGGCGTTCTGGGACGGCACCGGGATCGCCGCCGGGCTTCGGCTGGAACGGGAGACAACCGCCCGGTACTGCGTGACCAGCGACGACGCCCACGAGGGATTGCTGGCATTCGCGGAGAAACGCCGGCCGAATTTCACCGGACGCTGAGCAACGGCTGAGGAAAGGATGGCGATGACCGCCGAACCCGTCACCACACCGCCGATCGCACCGGCTCCCGACGAGGACAGCGCCCCCTACTGGGCGGCGCTGCGCCAGCACCGGCTTCGGGTGCAGGAATGCCGGGGCTGCGCGCGCCGCCGCTTCCCGCCGACGCCGGCCTGCCCGTACTGCGCGCACCCCGGTTCGGACTGGGTGGAGGTCCCGGCGACCGGCACCGTCTACTCGTTCATCGTCGTGCACCGCACGTTCGACCCCGCGTTCGCTGGCGAGGTGCCCTACCCGATCGCCACGGTCGACCTGGACGCGGGCGCTCGGATCGTCGCGCGACTGGCCGGCACGCCCGCCATCGGCACGCGCGTCACCGGGATGTTCGTCGATCACGACGGCTGGGTCGAACTGCGCTTCCGCACGGAGGACCGATGACCGCACCTGGTTCGTCGCCGGCCCAACGGGTTTCGCCGTTCGGCGAGGCGATCCGCGATTTCACTGCCAAGCGGGTCATCCCGGTGGCCGACGAACTCGACCGCCATCCGCCGGACCTGGACCTCATCAGGGAACTGCTGCTCGGAGTCGGCCGCATCGGCCTGTACGGCGCGGTGATCGGCGAGGAGTACGGCGGCACCGGGCCGAACTCCGTTGCGATGCATGAGGGAATCGAGGCGTTGGCCTACGGCAACGCCGGGCTCGCCATGTCCACGATGCCGACCTACCTGCTCGCCCGCGCGGTCGCCCGGCACGGTGCGCCTGAACAGCGGCAGCGATGGCTCGGGCCGATCGCCGAGGGCCGCATACTCGGCTCCTGGGCGGTCACCGAACCGCATGCCGGGTCGGACGTCGCCGCGATCACCACGAAGGCCGAGCGCACCGCGGACGGGTGGCGCATCAACGGCCGCAAGATGTTCATCACCAACGCGGCGATCGCCGACGCACTGCTGCTGCTCTGCCGCTCCGGCGGCACCGGGATCGATGGCACGTTGACGGCGTTCGTGCTGCCGATGGACACCCCCGGCATCACGGTGGCCCGCACCCTGGACAAGATGGGCCTGCGCTCGTCCCCGACGTGCGAACTCGTGCTCGACGACGTCCGCGTGCCCGACGACCACCGGATCGCGGGCGTCGGGCAGGGCTGGGCCCTGGCGATGGACGTGCTGAACTACGAGCGTCTCGCGGTGCCCGCCATCGCCGCGGGAATGTCCGCCAGGGCGCTCGATCTCAGCTCGGCGTACGCGGCCAGCCGGACCGCGTTCGGCGGCCGGCTCGACCAGCTCGGCACGGTGCAGGCGATGCTCGCGGACATGGCGTCCGCGCTGCTGGAGTGCCGGTTGCTCTACCGGCATATCGCCGACCTCGTGGACGCGGAGCGGCCCGCGGTTCTCGATGGCTCGATTGGTAAGCTAACGGGCGGTCGGCTGGCCAACTCGGTGGTCGACCTCGCTGTGCAGGTGCACGGCGGCTACGGCTACACCAGGGAGTTCGAAGTCGAGCGCCTGTACCGGGATGCCCGATTGTTCACCATCGGTGGCGGGACGAGCGAGATCCAGCGAAAGATTATCGCCGGACAATTGCGGCAGCATCGGTCATGGAGTACGACTGCGGGGTTGTCGTGATCACGACCGGACGTGGCGCGCTCCGATACCGGACAGCGCGGACAAGGAGGACAGCAGTGCCAGTGCCGGCATCGGACACGGGCTCACCGCCGAAATCGAATCGGGTGGCCCGTCGCCGCGACCGCAAGGTGGCCGACATTCTCGCCGCCGCCTCCGAAGTGCTGGCCGAACGTGGCTACCACGACACCAACCTCGACGAGATCGCCGAACGGATCGACCTCAGCAAAGCCACGCTGTACCACTACTTTCCGAGCAAGGAAACGCTGGTCATGGCGTGCATGGAGGCGGTCGGGACCGAGGTCAACGGGAAATTGCGGGCCATCGCCGCCGACCGGTCGGTACCGGCGCGCGACCGGCTGATCGCGCTCATCAAGTATCAACTGGACACGATTGTGCACCGGTCCCCGCACATGGCCTCACTGTTCCGGCAACCGCTGGACTGGCCGGAGGCGTACCGGGAGCGTATCCGGGAGCTTCAGCGCGAGCACTACTCGATTTTCCGTTCCGTGGTGCGCGAGGGCGTCAAGAACGGTGAGTTCCATGTGGACGATGAGGCCGCCGCGATTCACAACCTGTACGGCGGCATGAACTACGTACCGGTGTGGCTCCGGCCGACGCGGAAGAAGGACTTCAGCCAGATGTCCCAGGCCGTGGTCGACAGCCTGCTCCGGCTGTTCATGTCGCCCGGGGCGGCGACGTGACCGCGGCGGCGAGCCCGGCGGAACTGTTCGCCCTCGACGGGCGCCGCGCCGTGATCACCGGCGCGAGCCGGGGAATCGGCGCGCGAGCCGCCCAGGTGCTCGACGCGGCAGGTGCGAGCGTGGCGCTCGTCGCGCGGGACGAGGCCCGGCTGGACGAGGTAGCGGCCACGCTGCGCAACGACACCATCGTGCTGCCCACGGATCTGGGTGAACCCGACGCCGGTGAGCGACTTGCCGAGCGGATCGAGCAGCGCTGGGGCGGCGCGGACATCCTGGTGAACAACGCTGGACTGTCCAGGACCGCACCAGCGGTAGAAATGTCCACAACGGACTGGGACGACGTGCTGGCGGTGAACCTGCGCAGCGTGTTCACGCTGACCCGGTGCCTCGCGCCCGGGATGCTCGCCCGCGGCTGGGGCCGGATCGTGACGGTGGCCAGCGCGCTCGGCCTGGTCGGCGAGCCGTATGCGGCACCGTATGTCGCGTCCAAGTCCGGCGTGCTCGGCCTGACCCGCTCGCTCGCCGTGGAATGGGCATCGAGCGGCGTCACGGTCAACGCGCTGTGCCCCGGCTGGGTGGACACCGACATGGTCACGCACCTGCGCGAGGATCCGAGGTTCCACCGGCGCGCGATGCGCCGGATCGCCGCCCGGCGGTGGGGGGTGCCGGAAGACCTGGACGGCGCGTTGCTCCTGCTGGTCTCGCCCGCATCGGCGTACCTCACCGGCCAGGCGATCGTGGTCGACGGTGGGCTGGTGGCCGGATGGTGAGGCCGCGCATCGGGGTCATGCTGCCGATCTCCGATCCGTTCGGCACCGGCGTGGCCGATATCGCCGGTGCCGCACAACATCTTGAGCGCGTCGGCGCCGACTCGGTGTGGGTCGGCGACCACCTCGCGTTCCACACGCCGGTGGTGGAGGCCACCGTGGCACTGGCCACGGCCGCGGCCGTCACCGAACGGGTGCGGCTCGGCTTCGGTGTGCTGCTGCTGGCGTTGCGTCATCCGGCGTGGACGGCGAAGCAGATCACCTCGCTGCAGGTGCTCAGCAACGAGCGGGTCGACCTCGGTATCGGCGTGGGCGGCGAGAATCCGGACGAGTGGGCGGCGGCGGGCGTGCCGGTCGGCGAGCGTGCCCGGCGCACCGACACCGTGTTGCGCGCGCTGCCGGATCTGTTGTCCGGCAAGCCGGCCACGGTTGACGCGCCGTATCACGTCACCGTCCCGACCCTGTCGCCGCACGCGAAACCACCACCCATCTGGATCGGCGGGCGCAGCGAGGCGGCGCTCCGGCGGGCGACGCTGTTCGGCGACGGGTGGCTCGGCATGTGGGCCGACGCAGGGCGCATCGCCGGCGCGCGGGATCGGCTGCGCGCGCTGAGCGACGAGGTCGCCCGGCCTGTCCCCCGCATCGGTCTGCTCGCATTCGTCCACATCGGACAGAATGACGCGGGGCGCGCCGAGACGGCACGGTTCATCGAAGGGCAGTACCGGATACCGTTCGGCAAGATCGAGCGGTATGCCCTCATCGGCTCGGCGTCCGAGGTCGCGGCCAGGTTGCGCGAGTTGGCCTCGGCCGGAGTCGAGGAGTTCGTCCTGTTCCCGGCGGCCGCCGATCACCACGCGCAGTACGAGGCGCTCGCCGACGTGCTCGGCAACGAGTAGTCACGGTGTAGTCACGGTCGTTCTTCGCCGGTCCTCAAGGCCGAGATCGGCACCCGGGTCTGGGTCACCCGCGTCCGGGCTCGCCGGGCGGTGTTCGCCTACATCAGCAACTACCCGCCTGGCCGCGTGGCACGCGGTTGATCCTGCGCAACTCGACTTCGCACTCCGATCGAACGTCGTTCGTCCATGGTGTGCTGCATCGCGCGACGGCGACGAGATCGCAGGCGACGTCGTCGGCCTGGCCGATCTCATCAGCGATGCGCTGGGTGTGCCGGCATGGGGACCAGCCGCGACGCCCCTGACGGCGGCTACACGGTCCGGCCACGCCTCGGTCACACTGGCGGGACTTGAACCCGTAACCCCACACTGCCAGACGCCCACTCCTCGAACATTGACAGTCACATGTGACTGTGAAATGGTTCGGTCATGCCGCCGGACAGCAGGCCCTCGGGCATACGGGCCGCGCAGCGTGAGGCGACACGGCAGCGGATCGTCCAGATCGCGGTGGAGTTGCTGACCACGCGCGGACTTGCGGCGACCACAACCGTGCGGGTGCAACGCGCTGGTGGGTTCAGCCGGGGCGCGTTGCTACATCACTTCCCCACTCGGGAGGCGATGCTGGGAGCCACGATCCGCGCGCTGATGGAGCGCAATGAGGCGGCAGTACGGCAGGCCGAGGTCGAGGTCGATGCCGCGGCGCCGGCGAACCTCGATCGTGTGGAGCGT
The DNA here is from genome assembly GCF_003202235.1 of Prauserella flavalba. Taxonomy (GTDB): domain Bacteria; phylum Actinomycetota; class Actinomycetes; order Mycobacteriales; family Pseudonocardiaceae; genus Prauserella_A; species Prauserella_A flavalba. The sequence continues at coordinate 23,004 of NZ_MASU01000036.1, read as the reverse complement.
GCTGTTCGGGTGCTGTGCGCGTCGGTGGTGCGCCCAGCATTCATTGCCGAACTGGAATTGTGGGCGGCCGCACGCACGGACAGCGCGCTGCGCGAGGTGCTGCGCTGCGAGGAGAAGCGGGCACGCAGGGATCTCTACCGGGTGGTCGCCGAGGTGTTCGGCGAGGATGTGGTGGCCGACGAACGCTACCCCATGGTGGCGTCGCTGACCGTGCAGTTCCTGCGCGGCCTGGCGATTTCCAATGTGCTGCGCGGTGAGCGGCGCGGTACCGAGCGGCTGATCACGGACTGGGCGGCGGTTGCCCGAGCCATCCTGGCGGGCTCACTTCCCCGCGAGCCGTGCTGGGTCTGTGGCAAGGTCGTCTTGGCCGCCGTTCACACCGAGGAGGGAGCGTGGTGCGAGCGGTGCCGCCAGGCGCACTTGGCCGAACCCTGCTCGCGGTGCGGCCGGACGGCACCGGTCGCCATCCGCGACGAGGGATGGCCGGTGTGCAAGGCGTGCTACCAGCGCGAGCATCAACGGCCATTGCGCCGCTGCGTCGACTGCGGTGAGGACAAGCCGGCGGCTCGGCTCACCGACGAGGGCCCGCTGTGCGAGAGGTGCGATAACCGGCGTGCGCCGAAGGTGCTGTGCCCGCGCTGCGGCAAGACCCGCAAGGTCGGGATCGTGAGCACCGGCGGCTGCCGGGCCTGCGCTCAGCGGGCTATTCCGCGTCAGCCGTGCTGTAACTGCGGCCGGACCCGGTTGGTGGTCTATCGCGACGCCGACGGCGAACCGTGGTGTGACCGCTGCCGCCGCCGGGCGCAGGCCGAACCGTGCTCGGGCTGCGGCGCTCGCAAGGTCGTGTGCTCTCGCGACCACAATGGACCGTGGTGCAAAGCGTGCTGGGAAGTGGTAAGGCCCGGGCCACCGTGCGACGACTGCGGGCAACGACCGTCGATGCCGATGCCCGGTGCGGACGGTGTGGCCAGGTGCGTGCCGTGCCACCTGGCCGCCCAGGTCCCGTGCGCCCGGTGCGGAACCACAGCCCGCGCCGAACGGCACTGGCCGGAAGGCCCGGTCTGCCTGTCCTGTGTGGACGCCGTACGACTCACGCACGCGCGCTGCCACCGCTGCGGTGAGCTGGCCGGGGTGTTCCGCCGCGAGGCTGCCGGACCGTTGTGCCCGGACTGCGCGGGCGTCACGTTCTCCTACCAGTGCCCAACCTGCGGAGCGATGGGCCGTCTGCTCCGCGGCCAGTGCCCGTCCTGCACCGCACGCCGCGACCTGGGCGAGGTGTTCACCCAACCCGACGGGCAACCGGCCGCCTGGTTGGCGCCGCTGGCCGAGCTGCTGGAGAACTACGACAACCCCTACTCGCTGTGCCTGTACCTGCGCCGGCCCGGCGGGCAACTCATCCGCCGGCTGGTCACCGGCGAACTGGCCTGCACCCACCAAGCGCTCGACGAGTTGCGGCAGACCACCGCCGTGCAGCACCTGCGCGGCCTGCTGGTGCTCGCCGAACTCCTCGAACCCCGCGAGGAAGAACTCGCCCAGCTCACCCGCGACGTCCAGACCCTGTTGGAGCGGGCGACCACCCCGCACGACAAGACCATCCTGGCCCGCTACGCCCGATGGCACCTGATGCCGCTGGTCCACCAACACGCCGAGCAGGACGCCTGCTTCACGTACTACCAGCGTGAACACCTCCGCCGGAAGCTGGACGGCGCCCGCCTGCTGTTGAGCTACCTCGGCACCCGCGGCACAAGCCTGGCCACTCTCACCCAACCCGTGGTGGACCGCTGGCTGATCCGCAATCGGCCCCGCCAGCACCATGCCCGCTCGTTCCTGCTGTGGGCCGCGACCAACGGCCTGGCCCCGGCCCACGTCGCGATCGGCACCTCGCGCCACACCGGCGACCGGGAGATCATGAGCGACACCGACCGTGTCCTGCTCGCCGTCACGCTGGAGACCGACGACACGCTGCCGCTGGCGGACCGGGTCGCCGGCTGCCTGGTCCTGCAGTACGGCCAAAGCTGCTGGCGCCTGGTCAACCTCACCGCCGACGATGTCCTCGCCCATCCCGACGAACCCGGCATCCTCGGCCTGCGTCTCGGTCGCGATTCCTTGTGGCTGCGGCCCCGGCTCTCCGCGCTGCTGCACCGGCTCGTCACCAACCGCCGCCCGCTCGCTGGCGCGCTGCGGGACCGCCCGACGCCCTACCTGTTCCCCGGGCTGCGCCCCGACCGGCCGATCACCTCAGCCACGCTGCAGACTCGACTGCGCAAGCTCGGTGTCCCCAGTGTCCGCACCGCCCGCAACGGCGCGTGGCTCTCGCTGGTCGGCTCGGTCCACTGGAAGATGCTCGCCGACCTGCTCGGCGTCGCCGACACCACCGCCAGCGCCTGGCACCGCGAAAACGGTGGCGACCGCGCCAGCTACGTCGCCAGCCGCCTGCGCCAAGGACAGCGCACCGCCGGCCCCGAGTAACCGAGCTGGGTGCCGGCCGGAGTGCTGTTCGTTGCGGTGCACCTATCGTTGGGGATCGTGCTTGCCTGAGACGGTCCCCTTTCGAGTTGGCCACCGGCCGGGGGTGTCCGTGTCCTCGTGGTTGCTGGCACGGTGCAGGTGTCGCGGTTGGGGGCTCAGAGTGGGTTGAGGTGTACGGGGAGTCCGTCGGAGGGCACGGGGAGGGAGGTGTTGTCCCAGCGGATGTGGTAGCCGTGGGGAATGGTCCAGTGGGTGGTGCGCAGCATTTCGTGCAGGATGGTTTTGACTTCGAGGGTGCCGAAGTGCATGCCGATGCATTTGTGCACGCCGCCGCCGAAGGGGAGCCAGGCGAAGCGATGACGGTGGTCTTCGCGGCGGTGTGGGGCGAAGCGGTCGGGGTCGAAGGTGTCGGGGTCGGTCCAGTATTCGGGCACGTAGTGGTTGATGGCGGGGGCGAGGGCGACGAGGGTGTCGGCGGGCAGGTAGTGGCCGAGGATGTCGGTGTCGGTGACGGTTTTGCGCATCACGAGGGGCACGGGGGCCAGTAGCCGGAGGGCTTCTTTGATGACGCGGTCGAGGGTGTCGAGGTTGTCCAGGGCGTCGATGTCGAGGGGGGCGTCGCCGAGGGCGAGGGATTCCTGCCGGGCGCGGTCTTGCCAGTCGGGGTGGGTGGCGAGGTAGTAGGCGGCGGCGGTGGTGGTGATGGTGGCGGTGTCGTGGGCGGCCATCATCAGAAAGATCATGTGGTTGATGACGTCGTCGTCGCTGAAGTGCTCGCCTTCGGGGGTGGTGGCCTGGCACAGCGCGGCGAACAGGTCCTCCCCGGTGCTGGCGCGGGCGGCTGGCAGGTGCTGGGCGAAGTAGTCTTCGAGGACTCGGCGGCCGCGTACGCCGGCGCGCCAGCGGGTGCCGGGCAGCGGGGCGCGCACCAGCGCGCTGGCGGCGCGGACGGTGGCGACGAACGCCTGGTTGATCCGTTCGGTGTCGGTGGAGCCGCCGCGGCCGCCCATGAACACCTGGGTCGCGATGTCCAGGGTGAGGCGTTTGAGCAGCCAGTACAGCCGTACCGGTCGTTGGGTCGGCCAGTTGGGGATGGTGGCGCGCACACGCGGGCTGATCTGGTGGGTGTAGCCGGCGAGGCGGTCGCGGGTGAAGGCGTGCTGCATGATGCGGCGGTGCATCTTGTGCTCGTCGAAATCGAGCAGCATCAGCCCGCGGTGGAAGAACCGGTCGATGAGGAACTGCCAGCCGGCTTGGGAGAAGGCTTTGTCGGCGTTGGTGAACACGCGCTGGGTCGCCTCGGGGCCTGCCACCACGGCGACGCGGGTGCCGAACGCGCCCATCCAGGTGACCGGGCCGTAGCGGTCGTAGCGTTCGCGGCCGAACTCGGTGCCGAAGCGGATGTAGTCGAGCAGGTGCCCCACCACGGGCGGGCCGTAGTCGCCGCGGACCGCCCGCAGGCCGCTGCCCTCGGGTGGGGTGGCCAGGTCAGTGGTGGGCCAGCGGCGGCTGAACCGGCGCCACGCCTCGTCGACCGCCCGGGGTGCTGGTGCGACCAGCACCGAGGACAGGCGCTGCCGCGCCGCCTGGGTGGTGCGCTCGATGATGTGGACCATGACGGCTCTCCTTATGTGGTAGGGGTGCGGGTGAGTGGTGCGAAGGCGTCGAGCACGGCGGTGGTGGCCGACGGGCCGGCGAAGGAAGGCGGATACAGCAGGGTCCGCTCGTACAGACCCGCCCACCGTGCGGCGAACTGGCTGCGGACCTGCTCAGGACTGCCGGCCACGGCGATGGTGTCGATCATCCCGTCCGACACTGCGGCCACCATCGCCTCCAGGTCACCAGCGCGACGCGCCGCCCGGATGGCGCCCGCTTCGTCGGTGAAGCCGTGCAGAGTGAGGATGGAGTCGTAGGTTTTCACCGAGGCGTAGAACGCGATTTGCGCGGCGGCCATCCTGCGAGCACGGTCTTCGTCGGGATCCACCGCGCAGATCACATACCCGGCCACCGGCACTGGCCCGGTGCGTCCGGCGCGGTCGGCGCCCGCCTGCAGCGCAGGCCGCACGGTGTGGCGCAGGTACTCCGGGGTGAACAGTGGATGACCCACCAATCCGTCGGCCACCGCCCCGGCAGCGCGCACCATGCGCGTGTTCACCCCGGCCAGATACACCGGCACCGCTGGCCGCGTCGGGACCGCGACGGGCGCGGTTGGGATCACGTGTGCGCGGTAGAACCGGCCCTCGTGCCGCACCGGCCCCTCGTCCAGCCGCGACAGCCTGCGCAGCAGCGGCACCAGTTCCTCGACCCGGGGTGCGGGATGTTCTCCGGACAGGCTGTGCCAGTCCTGCTGCATGCGCCGTGTTCCCGTGCCCAGTCCGAGGATCAGCCGACCGCCGCACAGTGCGTCCAGATCCCGCGCCTCGATGGCCAGCACCAGGGGGCTGCGCCCGAACGCGTAGGCGATTCCGGTGCCCAGTGTGATCGACTCGGTCACCGCGGCCATCGCCGCCACCGCGACCACCGCCGAGCGGTCGTAGAACTCCGCCGCCCACACCGACTCGAACCCCGCTCGTTCGGCGTCCGCGGCCATCGCCGCCACCTCGTGCACATTCCCACCGGTGCACACGAGCGACAGTCCACGATGCACCGCCGCAGGAGTGGCCGCGTCGCTCGTCATCGACGTTCCCGTTCCCTCGGCCGGTCGGCCATCGCGTCCTGCCCGCGCTCGGGCACAGCACGGGCGTCGTAACCAGCCCGGGCGACCGGGTCAGCGCCGGCGAGGACCCGATCCGCGCCCGAGATCCGCAGCAGGGCGTCGCGCAGCGCACGGGGCGCCAGCACGAGCAGCCGGTTGACCACCGCCAGCGACCGCGGCACGTACACGTCGAACCGCGGCCGACGCAGCACAGCCGTGATCGCGTCGGCCACTTGCTGCGGCGTGACCGGCCGCACCAGCGGGGACTCACCCAGCCCAGTGGCCAATTCGGTCCTTACCACCGTGGGCATCACACACGACACCGCCACCCCACTGCCCCGCAGTTCGGCGCGCAACGCCTCGGACAAGCCCACGACACCGTGTTTGGTGGCGCAATAGGTGGCCGCGCCGGGGAAGCCAACTTTGCCCGCCTGCGAGGCCACGTTGACGATGTGTCCCCGCCCACGCGGAAGCATCCGGCGCAGAGCGTCACGGCTGCCGTGGATCACGGCATGGAGGTTGATCGCCAACTGCCGGGCCGCCACCGACGCCGGCTCGTCACCGAGCGACCCCAACGGCATGATCCCCGCATTGTTGATCAGCACATCCAGCGGTCCGCAGGTCGACTCGACCTCGTCCAGGAACCCGGCGAACGCATCCTGGTCGGTCACATCCACCCGCCAGGCACGGACGGCGGGGTGCTGGTCCGCCAGCCACCCCGGTGGGACATCGAGGTCACCGATCGCGACCGTGGCCCCCGCCGCGGCAAGGGCCTGAGCGGTCGCCAGCCCGATTCCGCGTGAACCCCCGGTGATCGCCACCACCACACCGGCAAGTGCCGGCACGGTCTCCGCGTGCCGTCGGACCTTCCTGCCTCGCTGCGTCACGTCGTATCGCCTCCGTTGCCGACCACCGAATTCTGACAGGAACTACAGTCAGAATGGTTCTGACAGGAACGTATGTCAAGATGGGTGCATGTCGATGCCGAAGCGCAGCTATCGAGGCGTCAGTTCTCAGCAACGCCGCGACCAGCGGCGCGAGCAGCTGTTGGAAGCCGGCTTGGATCTGCTGGGCACCGAAGGGTGGCAGCAGACCACGATGACCGCGGTGTGCGCGCGGGCAGGACTGACCGAGCGGTACTTCTACGAGAGTTTCGCCCACCGTGACGAGCTGCTGCTGGCGGTGCTCGACCGGGTCGCCGAGCGGATCCGTGATGTCGGGCTGCGCGCCCTGGCGACCCCCGGCGGTGATCCCTACCGGAAGGCCACGGCGGCGATCAGCGCGTTCGTCGACCTGCTCACCGGCGATCCGCGCATCGGCCGTGTGGCCATGCTGGAATCCGCCGCCGCCGAGCCGCTGCGCACCCGACGCCACGAACTGCTGCGCGAGTTCGCCCAGCTGATCGCCACCCAGGCCCAGGCTCTGCACGGCGCCGACGCACTCTCCCCACCCCATGACCAGATCGCGGGTCTCCTGCTCACCGGCGGCCTCGCCGAACTGCTCATGGCCTGGCTCAGCGGCGAACTCCCGGTCGACCGCCAGAACATCATCGATGTCGCCGCCACCCTGTTCGCCGCCGCCACCCGGCGAAGCCCATCTCAACCCCGCGACCCGGCCATGCCGGCCGCTACCGAAGGATCGACACGCAATGGCTGACCCCATGCCCATCTCGCTGCCACCGCACCACCCTCAGTGCCTGGGGTGCGGACCGGACAACCCGGCCGGTCTGCACCTGGACGTCCACCGCGACGGGGACACCGTGGTCACCGACATCACCTTCGACCCGCGGCACCGCGGCGCCCCCGGCTTGGCACACGGCGGCGCGATCTCGGCGGCCTGCGACGACCTGTTCGGGTTCGTCCTCTACCTCGTGGAAGAAGTCGCCGTCACCCGCACCTTGACCGTCAACTACCTCGCACCGGTGCCGCTCGGCCAGCCACACCGCATCACCGCACGCCTGCAGCACCGCCATGGCCGGCGACTGCACCTGGAAGCCACCGGCACCGGCCCCGACGGCCTCACCCGGTTCACCGCCGAAGCCCTGTTCCTCACCGTCGACCACAACCACTTCGCCCCCCACGGCGCCGACACCGAGGTGCAGGCCATGTTCACCCACCACCAACCACACGACCGCGAACACCACCACTGAAAGCCGCGCGGACACCGCGGCCGGCGGACGACCGATGATCTTGATGGGTTCGGTGATCTGGTCCGTCGGTTCCGCCGGCACGAACTCGCCTCGAACCGGTCTCAGGATGCCTGGTCCTGGTCACCGATCTCCCAGGCGAACCGGGCCAGCGCGGTATCGGCGGCGCGTCGTCCCGCGTCGATGATGTGGGGAACGTCCGTTCGTGACCATGGGGAATATCGTCGCAGGTCGGGTTCGACGACCAGGATCCCCGTGTCGTCGCGTGCAGCGGCGACGGTCGCGGCGGTGACGCGGCCGGTGCCGGGCCACTGCCAGCCTGGGCGTAGCCGCACGGCGATGACGAGGTCCGCGCCGAGATCTCGGGCGGGTGTGATGGGCAGGTTGTCCGCGAGCGCGCCGTCGACCAGGAGACGACCGTTCCAGGAGACCGGGGGGAACAGTCCGGGGACGGCGATGCTCGCGCGCAGCGCCAGGTCGAGGGGGCCGTTGGTGAGCACGACGGCCGACCGTGTGCGCAGGTCGGTGGCTACCGCGCCGAACCGACGTGGCAAATGCTCGATCCTCGGCTCTGGGCCGAGCACACCGACGGAGACCGACAGGACGGAGCTGTCGAGCAGGGCCAGGCGTGGCGTGAGGGTGAACTTGCCGAAGGTCGCCCAGCCCGCCACGCGGACCCGCTCCTCGATGAGATCCAGCGGCAACCCGGCCGCGAACGCCGCGCCGACGAGCGCTCCGGCGCTCGTGCCCGTGACGATCCGCGGTTCGATGCCCCGCTCGGCGAGTGCATGCAGGACACCAATGTGGGCGGCGCCCAGTGCGGCACCGCCGCCCAGGGCGAGACCAACCCGCGGGGTGGGCATGACGCGACTCCGTACTGTTGATCGAGACGTTCAGCGTGGCGGCATCGGGGTGGACCGCGACGGGTTGAGCGCGTCGAGCAGCAGGCTCAGGTAGCGGCGGCGGGTACGACGGTCGAGGTTGGTGGTGCTGAAGGCGGTGGTGGCGAGGGCGAGCAGCACGGGGATGTCTTCGGGGGTGATGTCGGGGCGGATGTTGCCTGCTTGCTGGGCGGCGCGCAGGATGGGGGTGAAGGTCTGCATGCTGCGGCGGAGCAGTTCGCCGGTGACCTCCGTGAGCTGCCCGATCGCCGCGACCAGGCCGGGTTCTCGCAGGATGAGGTCGCTGATTCGTTCGGCGACGTCAAGCAGGGCCTGCCGGGATGCGCCGGTGTCGGCGAAGGTGGCGAGTGCGGGTTCGATCTCGGTGGCGAAGATCTGGTCGTACACGGCGCAGGCGAGGGATTCCCGGTTGGGGAAGTGCCGGTAGAGGGTCGCGATGCCCACACCGGCCTCGCGCGCGATGTGGGTGAGGGGCCCGGTGCCGTCGCCGGTGGCGAATACCCGGCGCGCGGCGTCGAGGATTCGTGCGATGTTGGACAGCGCGTCCGCGCGTGACGACAGCGACCGTGACGACATCGACTGTGAGGCCATATCGCCGCATCGTCCTCCCGGTTCCTGGGCGCACCCGCCACCCTATGGGTGATAGCTTACTCTCGGTTCGAGAGTTCGCTATCACTTGTTGCCGGGGAGTGTACGTGTCGACGTTGCTGTATCGGGTGGGACGGTTCGCCTTCGGCCGGCCGTGGCGGGTGCTGGGCGCGTGGTTGTTGCTGCTGGCGGTGATCGCGGTCGCGCTGGTGGTGCAGCCTGTGCGGCTGACCAACGAGATCCGGATCGACGGGACTCCGGCGCAGGAGACCATCGACCAGCTGGCGAGGTCGCTGCCGGCGGCCTCGGGTGGGCAGGGTGTGATCGCGTTCGCCGCCGAGGACGGGCAGCGCGTCGACGAGGGGGGCAACCGGGCGGCGGTGCTGGCCGCGGTCGACGGGATCTATGGCGCCGACCATGTCGTGGACGCCCGGCGGATGCTGGCCGAGGAGGCCGCGAAAGGTGCGGACAGCCCGCTGCTGCGTGCGGCCGGCGCGATCGAGCGGGTGCGGTCGGCGAGCGCACCACCGCCGGGCGCGCCGGTACCGCTGGTGATGGACGGCCGGCCCGTTCCCGGGGTGGTCGTGTCGGCCGATCGTAGCGTCGCGTTGGTTCAGTTCCAGTTCGACCGGCAGACCTTCGAATTGCCGGCGGGCACGGTCGACCGGGTCGTGGGCGTCGCCGAGGACGCGGTCGCCGGTGCGCACATCGAGGTGTTGCCGTCGTCGGTCATGCTGCAGGTGCCGGACGTGCTGGGGGTCGGTGAGTTCGTGGGCGTGGTGGTGGCGGCCTTGGTGTTGCTGCTGACCCTCGGCTCCGTGATCGCGGCCGGGCTTCCGCTGGTGACCGCGTTGCTGGGGGTGGGGGTCGGGGTCGGTGGCGCGTTCGCCCTGTCCGCGGTGTTCTCGATGCACTCGGTGACGGTGGTGCTGGCGCTGATGCTCGGTCTCGCGGTCGGGATCGACTACGCGTTGTTCATCGTCAACCGGCAGCGGCGGCTGGTCCTGGACCAGGGCCTGACCGCGCACGAGGCGGCCGGCCGGGCGATGGGCACCGCGGGTAACGCGGTGTTCTTCGCCGGCAGCACGGTCATTATCGCGCTGGTCGGTCTGCTCGTGGTGAACATCCAGATCCTCACCACGATGGCGCTGGTCGCCGCCGCCACCGTCGCGATCGCTGTGCTCGCCGCGCTGACCGCACTGCCCGCGCTGCTCGGTCTGGTCGGGGAACGGATCTGCTCGCCGGCGGCCCGGCGCAGCGCCGAGCGGCGGACCGGAAAGCGGACCCGCCACCCGGTGGCCCACGCCTGGGCCACCACGCTGACCCGCAGGCCGATCGTGGGCGGGGCCGCGGCCATCGCGGTCGCCGCCGTGCTGGCCATACCAGCCCTGGCCATGAACCTCGGCCTGCCCGCGGGTTCCAGCTACGACACCGGCACGCCGCAACGCGACAGCTACGACACCGTGGCCCGCGCGTTCGGTGACGGCTACAACGGCCCGCTGATCCTCGCGGTCACCAGCACCGACGACACCGCGATCCCACCCGAGCGGCTCGCCGGCCTCTACCAGGACCTCTCTGCGACGCACGGGGTGGCCGCGGTGAACCTCGGCGCGCTCAACGACGCCGGCACGACCGCGATCCTGTCCGTCATCCCCGCCACCGGCCCCACCGACGAGGCCACCGCCACCCTCGTCCGGACCCTACGCGACCAGACCGCGCGACTGGCCGCCCACGATGGCGTCACCGATGGGATCACTGTGGGGGTCACCGGGTTCTCCGCGCTGGGTATCGACGTGTCCGACCGGCTCGCCGACGTGCTGCCTATCTATGTGGCGGTCGTGCTCGCGCTCTCGCTGATCGTGCTGCTGCTGGTGTTCCGGTCGATCCTCGTGCCGGTCAAGGCCACCCTCGGTTTCCTGCTCAGCATCGGCGCCGCGCTCGGTGCGACGACCGCGGTGTTCCAGTGGGGCTGGCTGCAGCAGGCCCTGGGGATGGACGCGACCTCTCCCGTGCTGAGCATGCTGCCGATCATCGTCGCGGGCGTGCTGTACGGGCTGGCCATGGACTACGAGATGTTCCTCGTCTCCTCCATGCGCGAGGCCACCCTCCACCACGACCACGGCCGCGACGCGGTCGTGCACGGTTTCGAACAGGCCAGCCGCGTGGTCGTGGCCGCCGCGGTGATCATGTCCGCCGTGTTCGCCGGGTTCGTGTTCAGCCCCGAACCGATGATCGCCCAGATCGGGTTCGCCCTCACCGTCGGTATCCTCATCGACGCGTTCGTCGTCCGGATGACGCTCGTCCCCGCCGTCATGGCCCTCTTCGGCGACCGCGCCTGGTGGCTGCCCCGGTGGCTCTCCCGCGTCCTGCCCAACCTCGACATCGAAGGCGACCGTCTGCACGAGGCTCTGCGCACCCAGAGCCGTGACCAGCCAGCGGCAGCCACGATGATCACCGCACCCCGCGACGACCGTCCGTGAAACGGTAGCGAACCCACCCACCCGAACAGCCGCCGCCGGACAGGTCGGCGTTCCCCTCGCGAAAGCCGCGGACGGGCAGTCCGACAGCGGCGCAACGCCACCGGAACAAAGTCCGGAACAGCAACGGTGCAGGCGCTGTCCCGGCGGCACACCCTTGGCCCCGCCGGGACCTGAAGCGTCCCCGGATGAGCAGGGTGGGGATGGTGATGTGGCGGGCGGCGGTGTCCATGCGGGTGGTGAGGTCGGTGATGGCGGTGGTGTCGCTGATGAACCGGTTCGCCCTGCCCGGTTGGCCGACTTGTGGTGGCGTATCGGTCAGGCCCCGTTCGAGCATGCGATCGATCAGCCCGACGTTGACCGCCTCGGCCTCCAACGCCCGCCGGCAGGCGTCGTTGACCCGATCGGCACCGGGTCAAGTCCAGAGACGTGGTGTATCGAAGGTCACCGCGTAATCCGTGGTCGGGTTATGCGGTGAGGGCTGCTGGGGTGGTGTCCTCCTCGGGGTTGGTGGGCTGGGTGGTGGTGCGGCAGCGGGTCAGGACGTCCAGGCCGAGGTAGCGGCGGCCTTCGATCCATTCGTCGTGTTGTTCGGCCAGGACCGCGCCGACGAGCCGGATGATGGCTTGGCGGTCGGGGAAGATGCCGACCACGTCGGTGCGCCTGCGGATCTCCTTGTTCAGCCCCTCCTGCGGGTTATTGCTCCAGATCTGACGCCAGATCTGCTTGGGGAAAGCGGTGAACGCCAGCAGGTCCGCGCGGGCCGCGTCCAGGTGCTCGGCCACCTTCGGTAGCTTGTGGCTCAACGCGTCGAGCGTCCGGTCGTACTGAGCGGCAACGGATTCGGCGTCGGCTTGGTCGAACACCGAGTGCAGCAGAGTCCGCACCCATGGCCAGGATGCCTTGGGGCACACCGACATCAGGTTCACCGTGTAATGCGTGCGGCAGCGTTGCCAGGACGCGCCGGGCAGGGTCGCGCCGATCGCGGCCACCAGCCCGGCAGGCGGCAGAACGCGTCGTCGTACCAGACGTCGATGCTCAGGAATGGCCGTCCATCGGGCTGTCGGGAAACCTCTCGACGGCCGACCACCTGGTCGTCGCCAAGCGCGTGCCAGCAGCCTCCGCGATACCCAGGCTGACGACGACCTTGCCTCTGCGCGACCGCCTCGGTGACGTTCACGCTCGTGGTCGGCCGTGACTGTCTCGAGTGGGGACGCCGCGCTGGCGGAGTTTGGTCAGCACAGTGGTGTGGTCGACTCCCAGATGTCCGCCGACTCGTGCCAACGACCAGCCAAGGTTGTAAAGGTGGATGGCGTCGTCAACCTGCTCGGGGGAGAGACCGCGCCGCCGCATCGGCACTTGATGTCGGCGAAGGATGTTGCTGACTGTCCGCCGCTCGATGCCGAACCGCGCACCGAGTTCGTAAACGGTTGCTCCGGCCTGGTATCCGGCGATGAGTTCCTGGACCTGGCCAGCGTCGAGCTGGCGTGCCCGTCGTGGTTTGGGCCGGACTACAGGCGGTGGAGCCGGCTCGGTGGGGTCTGGAAGCTTCCTGAGCAGGGTCTTCAGGGCTTCTACCTGGGTTTTTGTGTTGTAGTAAGTTCCCCCAAGGTCCACAGATGAACCCCCAGCGCCACCCCCTAGACACCGCAAAACCGCAGGTCAGCGGCTCGTAGGGGGTGGCGCTGGTGTCGGCGTTTTCGTCAACTTTTCGCTTGTTCCCCTAAGGTGTCCCGCCTCCGGTGTCCTCGGCGTCGGTCTGCCAGCCGTCATTCGGTGAGCGTGGTTCGGCTGCGTGTGGTGATCGTGCGCAGAACTTGGTCGAGTGCGGCTTGAGCGATCGTGGCTGCCGCCTGTTCGGGGTAGGGCCAGACGCAACTGACGTTGATCTCACACAAAACGTAGGTGTCGATGCCGGTGTCGGTTTTGGGGCCGTAGAGGAAGTCGGCGTCCCAGATCACCGGCAGCGCGGCCGTGTCGAGGCCGAGCAGGCTCGGTAGCCGTGGGATCCATTCGGTCTCCAGGGACTCGCGCAGCGGTTGGTACGTGGGGGTGTCCGGGTCTTCCATGCCGCGTGGGTCTGGCCGAACTATCTGGCCGGCATTGAGCAGGGCGGTTGGCCATTGGTGTTGGAATCCGACCAGTTGGCCGTGCACGAAGTAGGCGCGGATCATGCCGTCGGCCAGTCGCTGTTGAAACGGCTGGTCCACGAGGAAGCCGGACCAGGTGAAGTAGCTGCGGCTGTGTCGCAGGAACGCGGTCAAGGTCATCTGCTCGGTGGTGCTGTCGCGGGTTTCGGCGTGCTGGACGCGCACCACCGCGTCCGGGGTGGAGGTGTCGGTCAGTTCGACTTTCCAGACGCCGGTGCCGCCGGTGCCGCGGCCCTGTTTGAGCACCAGGACACGGTGTGCGGCCAGCCGCGGGTTGCGCAGGGCGAACTCGTCCGGGGATCGGTAGAGCGCGGTGTCGGTGCCCCAGCCCAGATCGCGGGTGGAGTACAGGACTTCCTTGGTGCCCATCCGCATGATGACGTCGGGGTGTGCGGATATCCAGACCCCGCAGGCGGACACCTCGCGTAAGAGGGCGTCCAGGTGGGAGCGGTCCGCGCCGTCCTGCAGCGGGTTGACCCACACCAGCACGCCGTCCAGGCCGAGCATCTGCCGGCGAACATCGTCGATCTGGTCGTCCCCGTACACGACGGGTTCGACGGTCACGTCCCGTTCGGCGAACGCCGTGACGAGCGGCGCGAGCCTGGCCTCGGCACAAGCGGACTGGCGGCCCGATGATCGGTCACCACGCGACAGCAGCCCGATCCTGGGCGCCGAAACCGAGTGAGACACACAACCTCCTTCGTGTGGATGCCACGGCGCCGCTGGTCGTGGCGGCTCGGTGAATCAATGCAGCAGGATTCCCAGCGCTCCTGCGGCGACCACGATGTACGGTTCGCCGATTTTGAAGCGCCACAACAGGCCGAGGGTGACGATCGCGATGGCGGCGGTGGTCCAGTCGGTGACGGCCTGGCGGGTGAGGACAACAACGGCACCGCAGAGGGCACCGGCCGCGGCGGCGGTCGCGCCGGTGACGAAGGCTTTGACCTGTTTGTTGTCGCGGTGGCGCAGGAACCAGGGTCCGGGGACGATGACGCCGAGGTAGATCGGGGTGAAGATCGCCACGGTGGCGACGATCGCGCCGGGCAGGCCGGCGACGAGGTAGCCGATGAATCCGGCGGTGATCACGACTGGTCCGGGGGTGATCAGGCCCATCGCGACGGCGTCGAGGAACTGGGCCTGGGTGAGCCAGTGGTGCTGGTTGACGACCCCGTCGCGCAGGAACGGCACGATGGCCAGGCCCGAGCCGAACACGACGGCACCGGTTTTGAGGAAGAACAGGCCGAGCGCGAGCAGCGTTCCGCCACCCACGACGGCACCGAGCGCACCGTAGGGCAACGCGAATGGGAGAGACCGGGACGGGCCGTCGTCCCGTGCGGGCGGTTGCTCGCCGTCCTTTCCGCGCCGGTGCGGCCAGCGCAGGCGCGGCCGGGCGTCGAGCAGGATCATCAGCAGCCCGGCGCCGATGATGACCAGCACGGGTTCGGTCCCGGTGAGGGCGGTGAGCACGAACACCAGCGCGCTGATAGCCCACAGGCGCCAATCGCGGCGGTCGGTCAGCCGCACGAGTTTCACCGCGGCGATGGTGATGATCGCCATCACGGCCGGGGCGATGCCGTAGAACAGCGCCTGCACCACCGGCAGGCCGGCGTAGCGGGAGTACAGAAACCCGACGGTGACGACGATCAGGAACGACGGGGCAATGAACGCCACCGCGACGGCGAGCGCGCCGAGAGGGCCGCGGCGCAGGTAGCCGACCCACATGGCGACCTGGGCGGCGAGCGGGCCGGGCATGGTCTGGCCGAGTGCGACGCCGTCGAGGAAGTCTTGGCGGGCCATCCAGTTCCGCTGTTCGACGAGGTCGCGTTGCATGTAGCCGACGGTGGCGATCGGCCCGCCGAACCCGATGGTGCCCAGTCGCAGGAAGTAGCCCAGGACTCGCGCGAACCCCACCGGTGCTGGGGTGTCCGCGTTGTCGGAGTGTTCGGGTCGCACCTGGCTCACATCTGCACTGTAACCATGGTTACATCGTCTGGCTAGGTGGGTTCGGGGAGTGGGACGAGCCGGTGGGCGTGGTCGAACAGGGCGTGTTCGGCCAGGCGGGCGGTGGCCAGCGCGGCGAGGGCGGTGGCGGCGAGCAGCATGTACATCACGACGATCTGGTAGCGGATCGCGGTGAGCGGGTCGACCCCGGCCAGAATCAGCCCGGTCATCGCGCCGGGCAGGCTGATTAGTCCGACGACCTTGGTCGAGTCGATCGCGGGCAGCAGCGCGGTGCGCAACGCGGAGCGCTGGTGCGGCAGGAACGCCTCGCGGGCGGGCAACCCGAGGCAGAGCCGGGCCTCGATGGCCGGGCGGGCCTGCTGGACGTCCTCGCACAGCCGGCGGAGAGCCACCCCGGCGGCCTGCATCGCGCCGGAGACGATCATGCCGCCGACCGGGACCACCACACGGGCTTCGGCGGAGATCACGCCGAGAGCCAGCAGCGCGCCGAGGGTCACGACGCTGCCGGTGGCGACTCCGGCGGTGGCCGCTATCCGAGCGCGGGGCAGGCCGGTGCCACGGTGGCCGGCGACCTGCCCGGCGACGAGGATCATGATGACGACCCAGGCGAACCCGCCGGGCAGCCCGGCGTGGGCGAAGATCACCAGCAGCAGCGCGCCGACCGCGATCAACTGCACCCCGGCGCGCATGGACGCGATGATCAGCTCGCGGGTCAGGTGCAGGCGCTGCCGGCAAGCGACTGCGGCGGCGAGGGCCACGAGGACCAGGGAAGCGGCGACACCGCCCCAACCCAGTTCGGCCAGTCCGGTCATCGCCCGGCCTCCAGGTAGTCGATCTCGTCGGGGTGCCCGTGCGCGATCAGGTGGCCGTGCTCGAGGACCAGCACGGTGTCGGCGATGCCGCGCACGACGGCGAGGTCGTGGCTGACCAGCACCACGGTCCCGCCTGCGGCGACGTGATCGCGGGCGGCCTCGACGATCACGCCGCTGCTCACGCCGTCCAGCCCAGAGGTGGGTTCGTCCAGCAACAGCACCTCGGGTTCGACGGCCAGCGCCCGCGCGAGGCACACCCGTTGTGCCTCGCCGCCGGACAGTTCACTCGTGCGGCGCTGCGCGAAACCGGCGGGCAGCCCGACGCGTTCCAGAAGCTCGCACATGCGGTGGTCGCCGAGTGTGGGCTGTCCGAGGCGCAGGTCGCCGGCCACGCGGTCGGTGAGCAGGACGGGTTGTTGGGCGACCAGGCCGACGCGGCGGCGCAGGTCGAGCACGTCAAGGTCGGAGATGGGGATGCCGTCGAGCAGGATCTGGCCGCTGCCGGGGTCGTCCAGCCGGTTGAGCAGGCGCAGCAGGGTGGATTTGCCAGCCCCGCTGGGACCGACCACTGCCGTGCAATGGCCGACGGGCAGGTGGGCGCTGACCGCGTCGAGCAGCCGGGTCTCGCCGCGGGTCACCGTGACCTGGTCGAGGAGAAAGCCGCTGTTCGTGGTCACCCGGAAGCCGGAATCGGTGTGGGTGCGGCGCGCAGGGTGAGGGTGACGGTGGTGCCGCCGTCGGGGTGGTTGGTGGCAGTGACCCGGCCGCCGTTGCGGCGGGCGAGTGCGGCGACGATGGCCAAGCCGAGGCCGGTGCCGCCGCGGGTGCGGGCGTCGTCGGCGCGGGTGAAACGGTCGAAGGCGCGGGGCAGGAAGTCAGGGTCGAAGCCCGGACCGTGGTCGCGGACTTCGACGGTCATCGTGCCCTGCGACCTGGTCGTGGCGGCGGGCTGGACCGTGATGATGATCGGTGGCCGGCCGTGCTGCACGGCGTTGTCGATCAGGTTGGCCATGGCGCGGTCGAGATCGTCCGCGTCGGTACGCACGGAGAGCCCCGGCGCGCTGTCCAGGATCACCTCGCGCTCACCCGTGCTGGTGCGGTAGCGGGCGATCACCGATTCGATTACTGGCCGCACCTCGACGACCTCGGGCGAGCGGCTCGTGATGCCGACATGATCGATGCTCGCCTGGTCGGTGCGGGCCAGCAGGAGGAGGTCTTGCGCCAGGCGGGACAGGCGCCCGGTTTCCTCCAACGCCGAGCCAAGCGCGGCGGTCAGCTCTCGTGCGGTGCGGGGGCGGCGCAGCGCGAGTTCGAGTTCGGTGGTCAGCAAGCTCAGCGGGGTGCGTAGGTCGTGACTGGCGTCGGCGACGAACTGCCGTTCCCGTTCCAGAGCGGCGTGCAGCCGGTCGAGCAGATCGTTGAAGGTGATCCCCAGGCGGGAGATCTCGTCTCGCGCGGCGGGCACGGGCAGTCGCTGGTCCGGTGCTTCGGCGGTGATCGCGGCGGCGCGGGCCCGCATCCGTTCTACCGGACGCAGGGCGGCGGCGGCCAGCAGGTAGGCCCCGACGGCCGAAGCCAGCAGCGCAAGCGGGAGCCCGATCAGCAGTTCCTGGCGCAAGTCCGCTACCGCGGCGTCCCGGTCGGACAGGGTGACCGCGACGACCGCGATCCGGCTGCCATCGCCGGTGGGGGCGGCGCCGATGCGCACCGGCCCGTCCAGCATCCCGGCTGCCGCGTGATCCACCAGCACGCGGCCGCGCTGGGCCGAGGCCAGCTCCGCCGGAGTCAGCAGCGGCTCTGGGACTTCCGGCGACGCGGCGACGAGGTGACCGGTCAGGTCAAGCACCTGCTGGCCGGTGTCGCGGCTGACCCCGGACAGCACCGGCGTGGCCGTAGCCGCAATCGGCTGCAGGTCGCTCAGCCGGTAGGTCAGTGCTTCGGTGATCGAGGCGTCCAGTGAGGACCGCGTGTGGGACACCGTCGCGAACCCGACGCCGAGCAGCACCACCGCCATCAACACGATGAACGCCGTCGTGAGCCGGATCCGCGTCGGCCAGCGCCACGGCCTCACGGCCGCGGGTCCGTTCGTCCGCCCTCGGCGCGCAGCCGGTAGCCGGCCCCGCGCACGGTCTCCAGCGACACCACGCCGAACGCCCGGTCGATCTTCTCCCGCAACGCGCGGATGTGGACCTCGACCACATTGGAATGGGACTCGTAGGCGAAGTCCCAGCAGTGCTCCAGCAACATCTCGCGAGTGAGCACCGCTCCCGGCCGGCGCAGGAACATCTCCAGCAGCGCGTACTCCTTGGCCGTCAGCACGATCTCGGTCTCACCGCGCCAGCACCGGCGGCTCGCCGGATCCGCCCGCAGATCCCCAGCGCCCAGCACAGTGGGACGCGCGAGGGGGCCGCGGCGGGTCAGGGCGCGCAGCCGGGCGAACAGCTCGTCGAGATGGAAGGGCTTGGTCAAGTAGTCGTCCGCGCCGCCATCGAGGCCGGCGATCCGGTCGGGGACGGCGTCACGGGCGGTGAGCATCAGCACCGGCACCCACACCCCGTCTCGGCGCAGCCGTCGGCACACCTCGAATCCCGACAGCCTGGGCAGCATCACGTCCAGCACCACCGCGTCGTAGTCCCGGCTGATGGCCGCCCCGAACCCCTCGGCCCCGTCAGTCGCGATGTCGACGGCGTAGCCCTCCTCTTCCAGGCCGCGGCGCAGCAGGCCGGCCATCTTCGGCTCGTCCTCCACCACCAGCACCCGCACCCGTCCGACACCTCCGATCCGGCACCCGCCAGCGGCAGCGTCGCACCACCGGCGGGTGAATTCCGCGGCGTCTTCATCGTGGCTTCATCTCCACGGACTACTCATGCTCAGGCAACCACGGTTACACGCTAGTTGAACAGGAGAGACCGGTGAACCACAAGACGAAGATCGGGATCGGGATCGCCGCCGGCGTCCTGGTCCTGTCCGGCGGCGCGATCGGCATCGCCTCCGCCGTCGGTGGTGACGGCGACGAGGTCAGCGGTAGCACCGCCGACCAGGCACGCGCCGCCGCCGTGCAAGCGGTTCCCGGCGGAAAGGCCGGCGCCGTCGACGCCGAAACCAACGAGGGCGCCGCCGTCTACGGCGTCACCGTCACCAAGCCCGACGGCAGCGCGGTCGAGGTCCACCTGGACAAGGACTTCCACGTCCTGGGCACCCAAGCCCCAGACCAGGACCGCGACGGCGACGACGGCTGACCCCACGATCATCTGACCGACGACATCCGAGGAGCACACCAGACATGCCGTTCATCACCGCCGGCGTGGCCCGGCGCGCGGTCGCGCCGCTGGCTGCGCTGCTGCTGGTGGCGTTGGCCGCCTGTGGTACCCCCACCAGCGCGGCCGGCCCCGGCGCAGACACCGACAGTGACACCACCCATGGCCGTCACCAGCCGATTCCCACCACCGAGGCGGACTGGAAACCAGTCACCGACGCCCTGGGCCGGACCGGGAAGTTCGGCGACGGCAACACCGTGTACCGGATCCCGTTGCCCCGCAACGATCTGCGGGTCACCTCCGGCGGGGTCGC
Source organism: Prauserella flavalba (assembly GCF_003202235.1). Taxonomy (GTDB): domain Bacteria; phylum Actinomycetota; class Actinomycetes; order Mycobacteriales; family Pseudonocardiaceae; genus Prauserella_A; species Prauserella_A flavalba. Next base: position 3,233 of record NZ_MASU01000036.1, on the reverse strand, counting down.
GATCAAACCCGGCCTGTCGCTCGGCGGGTACGCCGCCTTCGCCAAGTACCACGACGGGGTCATGCTCATGGGCGACCTGGTCGTCACCGAGGCCGAGCTGCCCAAGGTCACCGACGCGCTGCAGGCGCACGGGATCGAGCAGACCGCGCTGCACAAGCACCTGCTGCAGCAGGACCCGCCGATCTGGTGGACCCACATCCACGCCATGGGCGACAACCCCGCAGCGCTTGCCCAAGGGGTGAAGGCCGCGCTGGATGCCACTGCGATCCCGCCCGCCGCCGCGCCACCGGGTCAGCAGCCGCCGGTCGACCTGGACACCGCCGGTATCGACAAAGTGTTGGGGCGCAAGGGAACTGCCGACGGTGGGCTCTACAAGTTCACCGTCGCCCGCAAGGAGACCATCACCGACGACGGGCACGTCCTGCCGCCCACGTTCGGCGTGACCACCGGCATCAACTTCCAGCCCGTCGGCGGCGGCAAAGCGGCGATCAACGGCGACTTCGTCATGACCGCACCCGAGGTGCAGCAGGTGATCCAGGCATTGCGCAAGGGCGGCATTTCCCTGGTCGAGGTGCACAACCACAGCTTCACCGAACAACCCCGGCTGTTCTACGCCCACTTCTCTACGCCCACTTCTGGGCCGTCGACGACGGTGTCACGCTGGCCAAGGCGCTGCGGCCCGCGCTGGACGCCACCAATCTCCAACCCCCCAGCTGATCTCACGGTCCCCGCGGCGGCTGCCCGTGCCACAGCGGGAACCGGGCAGTCGCCGCGATATCAGCTCAGGTCAGCTGTGCGGAACCTCCGCGCGAACCGTCCGCACCGTACCGGCCGCCACCCGTACGGAACCCCACGAAAGGCCCGTCGCGTGCTCACCCCGCTCAGCTACCCCGAACTGCTCGGCGGCGCAACCATGACCGCGGTCCTCGAAGTCCTGCTCATGCTGGCCGTACCCAAATGGCGCCGGCCCGGTCTCATCGCGACCACCGCGGCCATCGGATTCCTGGTCCCGGCCGGCTGGCAGATCGTGCTGAAACTCACCCACTCCTACGAGTTCTACACCGACCTGCCCTTGAAGATATTCCCGATCAGCTGGCAGGACACCGGCAGCGGCATCGCCACCTACACGGTGCGCTCGCTCCTGCTCACCTTCGGTCCGATGCGCAACCAGCCCGCGCGTGACGTGGCCAACCTGTCGATGGCCACTGGAGCCGTCGCGCTCCTCGTCGACATCTACCTCTACTGAGCCGACAACCCAGCCCGGCACCTACGGGGCGGGTTCTCGCTCCAGCAGCGCGGGACGACCGCCCGTGCCCGTCGGCACTGGGTAGAAGCTGTGGTGTGTGGTCGGGTCGACCGCCACCACGTGGGCGCCGTCGGCCAGGTGCGTCGAGCCCGCCACGGTCAACCGGCGCTCGCTCAGGTCCAACAGAGTCACTGTGCCGCTCTCCGCGGCGACATACAACCGATGCGCGCTCTGGTCGTAGGCCAGCACATCCGGATCCTCACCGACCCGATCGGTCCCGGTCACCTGCCAGCCGGTCAGGTCGATCGTCAACAGGGTCGCGTTGCCGTCGCACGCGACGAACGCCAGCCGGTCAGTCGCGTCCAGGGCGAGGCCGTGATCGTGCTCGCAGCCCGGCAACGGCACCCGTCGCTCGACGACCAGGTAGGCTGGGTCGATCACGGCGAGTTCATTGTGGCCCTGGACCGCCACCAGTATCCGGTCGCTCGTCGGGTCGTAGACGACGTTGCCGACCTCGCCACCCAACGTCACGGTGCCGCGCACCGCGCCGGTGGTGGCGTCGATCACGGTCTCCGAACCGCCGGACTCATTCGTTGTCCAGATCGCGCCCCGCCGCGGGTCGTAGGCCAGCCCGTCCGGGTAGTCACCCGTCGCCGCCTGCGTGAGCACTGCGCCGGTGTCCTCGTCCAGTGCGACCATCTGGTTCGCGCCGGTCGCGGTCGCGAACACCAGGTGCAGCGCGGGCACCACCAGCACCCCGTGCACCTGCGCGAGGTTCGGGATTGTGCGCACAACCCGGTGCGCGCGGATGTCGACTTCGACGACCTCGCCGGCGCCCAGGTGCGCCACGAACAGCAGGCCGCGATCGGCGTCCAGGCTCGCGTAGTCGAACCGCGAGGAATCACCCGGCAACGCCACCTCACCAGCTAGTCGCAACGGCAATGTCGCCGCCGACGGCTGGCCACCGCCGCTCCGGGTGATCACCACGAGCGTCACCACCAGCGCCACGACCAGGGCACCTGCCGCTGCCAGCAGCCAGCGGGACCGCGCGGACAGCGGCATCGCACCTGCCTCTCCTACCAAGGTCGCCAGACTCAGAGCAACCAAGGTTACAGTGCATGTGGTGGTGTCCCGGTGTGTTGCGTGGAGGTGGTGGTCATGACGGTCCAGCCATCCCGGCCGGGCGCGCCCGGCGAGTGGGTGCTGCTGTCCTACCGGATCCCTCGAGAGCCTTCGACACCCCGGATCACGATCTGGCGCAAGCTCAAGCGGCTCGGCGTCGCCCAGATCTCCGACGGCCTGGTTGCCCTGCCGGCCGACGCCCGCACCCGCGAGCACCTGGACTGGATCGCCGACGAGATCCTCGACGCCGGCGGCAACGCCTCCGTCTGGATCGCCCACCCCGGCACCACCGCCACCGAACGCGACCTGGCCACCGCGATGGCCACCGCCCGCGCCGCCGAATACACCAAAGTCATCACCGAAGCCACCGCCGCGGCAGGCCGCGACGAGACCTCCCGGCTGTCGCTGGCCCGGCGCCTACGCGCCGAACTGCGCCGCATCCACCGCCGCGACTACTTTCCGCCCGCAGAGCGTGACCAGGCCAACGCCGCCGTCAACGCACTCACCCAGCCCATCCCGCACCCGGAGGAACAACCGTCGTGAAGTGGGCCACCCGCGCCAGCATCCACATCGACCGCGCCGCCTGCGCCTGGCTCATCCGCCGCCACATCGATCCCGACGCTGAGTTCGTCTTCGTCACCGATCCCGCCGAGGTGCCCGCCAACGCCACCGCATTCGACATGCGCGGCGTCGAGCTTGGCCACCACCAGGGCGATTGCAGCTTCGAAACGATCCTGCGCCATTACCACCTCGACGACCCCGTGCTGTGGCGCATCGCCCAGATCATCCACGAAGCCGACCTCGACGACGAACGCTACGACGCACCCGAAGCCCCCGGCCTCGACGTCGCCCTACGGGGCCTATT
>NZ_MASU01000035.1 GCF_003202235.1 Prauserella flavalba | reverse complement strand
TAGTACTGCAACGGCAGTTGGCGGTGTTGTGGTAGATCATCCCGGTGGTGGTCGATGTGGTGATGGATCAGCTGGACCGGGTGCACGAGCGGATCGCGGGCCGGTTCGGACGGTCTGAACCGCGGAATCGGGCTAGGGAGTACGTATCGGGCCTGGTCGCAGGGTTGGAGCGGAAGAACGGCTGGACGCTGGCCGAGCAGGCCGGGGAGGTGTCCCCGGATGGGATGCAGCGGCTGCTGCGCTGGGCGGACTGGGACATCGACGGGGTCCGGGACGACGTTCGCGACTATGTCATCGAGCACCTCGGCGAGCCCGGTGGCGTGCTGATCGTGGACGACACCGGGTTCCTGAAGAAGGGCACGCGCTCGGCCGGGGTGCAGCGGCAGTACTCGGGAACAGCCGGTCGGATCGAGAACTGCCAGATCGGCACGTTTCTTGCCTATGCCTCGTCTCGTGGGCATGCGCTGATCGACCGGGAGCTGTATCTGCCCGAGCCGTGGATCGCCGACCAGGACCGGTGCCGGCGGGCAGCGATCCCGGAGGGCACCGAGTTCGAGACCAAGCCGCGTCAAGCCATGGCGATGCTGGCGCGGGCGTTCGCCGCGAAGGTGCCGTTCGCGTGGATCACTGCTGATGAGGCGTATGGGCAGGTCAAGTACCTGCGGTTGTGGCTGGAAGCCCACGATGCCGCGCACGTGCTGGCCACCAAGGTCAACGACACCCTGGTCACCACCGGCGGTGGCGAGGCCCGAGCCGATGAGCTGATCGCGGAGTTGCCCGCTCGGGCGTGGCGGCGGTTGTCGGTCGGGGCCGGGGCACACGGGCCACGAGAGTATGACTGGGCGCGGGTGCCGATCCGGATCGGCTGGCAGGCCGGGCGCGGGCACTGGCTGCTCGCCCGCCGCTCGCTCTCGGACCCGACCGAGATCGCCTACTACGTCTGCTACGGACCCCGCCGCTCCACCCTGCTGGATCTGGCCTGGATCGCCGGAGCTCGCTGGCGGATCGAGGAGTGCTTCCAGCAAGCCAAGAACGAAGCTGGACTCGATCAATATCAGGTCCGGTCCTGGCGAGCGTGGTATGCCCACATCACCCTGTCGATGCTCGCCCACGCCTGGCTCGCCGTCTCCCGATCCCTCGCCACAAAAGGGGAGCTGACGTCGCTGAGCCGGGCATGATCGGGTTCACGCTACCGGAGATCCGGCGCCTGCTCACCAAGTTGGTCTTGCGTGTCACCGACACCGCTCACCACGTCTGGGCCTGGTCCCGCTGGCGCCGCCGACGACAACACCAAGCCCGGCTCAGCCACTACAAACGCCGCGGCCACCCACTCACCTAACTGCCGTTGCAGTACTAGCTCAGGCGAGCCTGCGCGTAGGCCGCCATCGTGTCGCGCAGGTAGGCCGCGAGGCCCGGCGCGACCTCGTCGATGCTCGCGGTGAACGGCGGGTCGTCGACGTAGAGCCTGCCGAGGCCCGGGTAGGACTCCCGGTCCGGCGTCCAGAAATGGCACACCCACCGGTAGTGGGCGTCGGTCGCCTCGATCGCACGCGGGTCGTCCGGCGCGACGCCCTCGCGCATCAGCTCGGCGAGCCGCGCCGAGGCGTCGGCCCCCGCCTGCTGGACCGCCTGCCATTTCTCCTCGGACCAGCCCTTCACGCGCTCGTGCGACGCGAGCGAGCCGGGCCAGCGCTCCTCGGCCTCCTCGGCGAGCCGTTGCGCCTGCTCGGAGTGCCGCTCGAAGCCCGTATACAGCTCTTCGGCGTTCACAGTGTTCCCTCCCTCCAGTTTCTCGATGGTGCTGCGCACGGTCCTGGCGAGCCGGTCGAACCGGTCCCGTTCCGCCGTCAGCCACTCGTGATGCACCTTGAGTGCGGCGAGCCGGTCGGTCTGCCGGTCGAGGATGTCCCCGATCGCGTCCAGCCCCAGGCCCAGCTCCCGCAGCACGAGGATCTGCTGCAGGCGCAGCAGCTGGTCCTCCTCGTAGTAGCGGTAGCCGTTGCCGCCGACGTAGGCGGGCGGCAGCAGGCCGATCTCGTCGTAGTGCCGCAGGGTGCGTGAGGTCACCTTCGCGATCCGCGCGACCTGGACGATCGAGTAGGCCATGCGGACAACGTAGAGGTTGACGCTGCGTCAACCTCAAGTCCGGGATCACGCCGGTTTCGGCAGCGTGCAGGCCGGGCGTTCCAGCTCCATCTCGTTCGCCGGGGTCAGGCAGCCGTAGAGCCGGTACGTCTGCTGGCCGTACTTGGTGCCCTTGCGCACCGTGACCTGCCCGTTCCCGGCGACCTCGCACGGGTTGTTCATCGTGCACCGCTCACCGTTCTCGTTGGCCGTGTTGTTCACGCCCACGACCTCGCCGCTCGTCGTGTCGACGATCGGCGAGCCGGACGTGCCGCCGATCGTCTGGCACTCGGGCGTGTACCGGATCGAGTCGCGCCACACGTAGCCGCCTTCATGGAGCTCGGGGACGAACCCGTCCACCGAGCACGTGTACGTCTTCTTCCAGTACCCGGAGGCCACGGTGATGCCCGTACCCGCGTCGGGGCGCTCGGTGGAGAGCTCCAGCGGGGCGATGCCGTGGTCGCGCTGGATGTCGGCGTAGGTGCTGCCGAGCTGGTACACCGACGCGTCGGTGCCGGTCATCGTCGCGTAGAGCAGCTTCGTCGCCCGCAGGGTCGCCACCTCGTGCCCGTCGGCGGCGAGCAGCGTCATCGTGCGCTGCGACGGCCGGTCGACGATGACCTCGCCGGGCTGCGGGAAGCCCTCCTCGAGGCAGTGTCCGTTGGACAGCACCAGCGCCGGGGCGGTGGCCGGGGTGCCGGCGAGCCGCACGACCGAGCCCGAGCAGTTCGACAGGGCCACCGTGCCCGAAAGGCCGACGGTCTCCGCGCTCGCCGTGGGCGCGGTGACCAGTGCGAACGTGAACATTGCGGCCAGCAGCGCACCGAGCGGGCGGCGGAACATCCGGGAGGTCCTTTCCGTTGACGGGCTCGTCGAACGGAGCGTAGTGGTTCGGCTACACAAGGACCTGGACGGCGTGAGGTCCACGTCACGTGTTAGGTGTGGAAGAGAAACGTCACGCCTGCACACGGCGATGCGCTTGACACACGCTTTACGGCGTGTTGCGCCACCTGAGAAGACGCCATCGCCCGCGAGAGTGCACACTGGCGGGTCGAACAGGTGAGTTACCGAGCGGAGAGCGAACAGCGTGGCTGGATCGACTGAGAGCACTGCGGCGCGCAGCGCCACCGTGGGGGGTGGTGGTCGGGCGAAGGGCAGGCCGACAAAGAAGGGTGCCGCGGCCAACGGCAGCGGCCGGCGGCGGCTGGTGATCGTCGAGTCGCCCACCAAGGCGCGCAAGATCGCCCCCTACCTGGGCCGTGACTACGTCGTCGAGTCCTCCCGCGGGCACATCCGCGACCTGCCGCGGGGCGCCGCCGACGTGCCGGCCAAGTACAAGGGCCAGCCGTGGGCGAGGCTCGGTGTGGACGTCGACAACGACTTCGAGCCGCTCTACGTCGTCTCTCCGGACAAGAAGGCCACGGTCACCGAGCTGAAGAGCCTGCTCAAGGACGTCGACGAGCTCTACCTCGCCACCGACCCCGACCGCGAGGGCGAGGCCATCGCCTGGCACCTGCTCGAGGCGCTCAAGCCCAAGGTCCCGGTGCGCCGCATGGTGTTCCACGAGGTGACCGAGCAGGCCATCCGCTCGGCCGCCGAGAACACCCGTGAACTCGACCCCGACCTGGTCGACGCACAGGAGACCCGCCGCATCCTCGACCGGCTCTACGGCTACGAGGTCTCGCCGGTGCTGTGGAAGAAGGTCATGCCGAGGCTCTCGGCGGGCCGCGTCCAGTCGGTCGCCACGCGGGTGATCGTCGAGCGCGAGCGTGAGCGGATGCGCTTCACGTCGGCGTCGTACTGGGACATCTCGGCGACGATGGACGCGGGCGCGGACGCCAGCCCCAGGACGTTCCCGGCCCGGCTGACCGCCGTGGACGGCTCCCGGCTCGCCACCGGCCGCGACTTCGGCTCCGACGGGCGGCTCAAGGCGTCCGCGCGCGACGTCCGCATCCTCGACGAGGCCGAGGCGGGCAGGCTGGCCCAGGCGCTGCACCAGCGCGACTTCGCCGTCACCAGCGTCGAGGAGAAGCCGTACACGCGGCGACCGTACGCGCCGTTCATGACCTCGACGTTGCAGCAGGAAGCAGGCCGCAAGCTCCGCTTCTCGTCCGAACGCACGATGCGCATCGCGCAGCGGCTCTACGAGAACGGCTACATCACCTATATGCGTACCGACTCGACGACCCTGTCGGAGACGGCGCTGACGGCGGCCCGCAACCAGGCGACCGACCTCTACGGCTCCGAGTACGTGTCGCCGAGCCCCCGGCAGTACACGCGCAAGGTGAAGAACGCGCAGGAGGCGCACGAGGCGATCCGGCCCGCCGGCGAGGTGTTCCGCACGCCCGGCCAGGTGGCGGGCGAACTGGAGACCGACGAGTTCCGGCTCTACGAGCTGATCTGGCAGCGCACCATCGCCTCGCAGATGGCCGACGCCAAGGGCACCACGATGTCGGTTCGCATCACCGGCACGGCCGGCAGCGGAGAGGAGTGCGTGTTCTCCGCGTCGGGCCGCACGATCACCTTCGCGGGCTTCCTCAAGGCCTACGTCGAGTCGGTGGACACCGAGGCGGGCGGCGAGGCCGACGACAAGCAGAGCAGGCTCCCGCAGCTGCGCGAGGGGCAGGAGCTGACCGCCACGGAACTGTCGCCGGACGGGCACTCGACGTCGCCGCCCGCGCGCTACAGCGAGCCCGCGCTGGTGAGCAAGCTCGAGGAGCTCGGCATCGGCAGGCCCTCGACGTACGCCTCGATCATCAAGACCATCCAGGACCGCGGCTACGTGTGGAAGAAGGGCTCCGCGCTGGTGCCCTCGTGGGTCGCGTTCTCGGTGGTCGGCCTGCTGGAGCAGCACTTCGAGCGGCTGGTCGACTACGACTTCACGGCCGCGATGGAGGACGAGCTCGACCGCATCGCGTCGGGCGACGAGCAGCGCACGCGCTGGCTGTCGAAGTTCTACTTCGGCGGCGACATGGGCGTCGACGGCTCGATCGGGCGGCTCGGCGGGCTGAAGAAGCTCGTCGGCTCCGGGGTCGAGGACATCGACGCGCGCGAGATCAACTCGATCAAGCTGTTCGACGACAGCGAGGGACACGCGGTCGTGGTGCGGGTCGGCCGCTACGGCCCGTACCTGGAGCGCGAGGTCGGCGGCGAGTCGCAGCGCGCGAATCTGCCGGAGGACCTCCCGCCGGACGAGCTGACCCTGGAGATCGCCGAGCGGCTGTTCGCGACGCCGCAGGAGGGCCGCGTGCTGGGCACTGACCCGGTCAGCGGGCACGAGATCGTGGCCAAGGAAGGCCGGTTCGGGCCGTACGTGACCGAGATCCTGCCCGAGCCGGAGGAGCCCGCCGAGGGCAAGAAGACCAGCAAGGCGAAGAAGCCGAAGCCGCGCACGGCGTCGCTGTTCAAGTCGATGACGATCGAGGAGATGACCCTCGACGACGCGCTCAAGCTGCTGTCGCTGCCCAGGGTGGTCGGCAAGGACCCGGAGAGCGGTGACGAGATCACCGCGCAGAACGGGCGCTACGGGCCGTACCTGAAGAAGGGCACCGACTCGCGCTCGCTCTCGACGGAGGAGCAGATCTTCGACATCACGCTCGACGAGGCGCTCAAGATCTACGCCGAGCCGAAGCGCAGGGGCCGCCAGGCGGTGGCGAAGCCGCCGCTGAAGGAGCTCGGCGAGGACCCGGCCTCGGGCAAGCCGATGGTGGTCAAGGACGGCCGCTTCGGCCCGTACGTCACGGACGGTGAGTACAACGCGTCGCTGCGGAAGTCGGACACGGTCGAGGACCTGACCGTGGAAAGGGCCGCCGAGCTGCTGGCCGAGAAGCGGGCGAAGGGGCCGGCGCCGAAGAAGAAGAGCACCACCCGCAAGAAGGCGTCCACAGCGAAGTCCAAGTCGTGACGGTGCGTGAGCGGTAGTGCGCCCCGTTGGCGGATGCGCGCCGTGACCGGGTCGATACCCTTGAGGAGCACGACGAGACCCGGCTAGGAGGACGCGTGGCCAACGGGGACGGTACTCAGGCGCCCGAGCCGCCGCAGTCGTTCAGCGACCCGCTGTCGGGCCTGGTCACCAGCGGCAGGCCGGACTTCACGGTCACCACCGAGCGCGACGAGCCCACCGCGATGCCGCTCGCCTCGCCGGTGGAACCGGACCCGGACATGGTCAAGGGCATGGTCGACGCCGCGCTGGGCGTCGAGGCCCCGAAGCCGGAGGCGGAGGAGGCGACCGTCGAGGGCGGCGAGCCACCGCCGCCTGGCGCTCCCGCCGGCGCCGCGCTGACGGACGGCGCGGGGCCGCCCGGCGTGTATTCCGGGCCCGATCGCTCGCGCTGGCCCGCGCGCACCCAGTTGCTGCCCGAGATCCTGCGCAGGCGGCAGCGCAACCGTGTGCGGGAGAGCAAACCGTGGTCGGAGCGGCAGCTGCTCCGCAGGCCGTCGAGCGGTTCCGCGGGGCTCGCCGTCGCACTCGTGCTGCTCGCGGTGTTCGGGATCGTCGCGATTCAGTTCATCACGAGTCTGGTCGAGAGCATTACCGGTCTCTTCAACTGATCGAGCGGGTTATTGATCAGCGGTTAGTGCTGAATTGACTACCCCGGGTGCTTTTCCCGGTACTCCGGCGCACGCTGCGTGATGCGGGCTACCCTGACCTCACAACGGTGCCGGTGTTTATTGGGGTGGGGCACATCAGCGAGGCAGCGCAGGGGAAAACAGACGCCGACGCGAAGGAGTCGGTGCGGCGAGAGGCGTCCACGGTCCACCGCGTGCGCCGCGTTCTCGCGATCCGGCCGTTCCGGAGACTGTGGGGCGTCACGTACCTGTGCAGCGTGGCCGACTGGCTCGCGCTGCTCGCACTGGCAGGCCTGGTCACCAAGTTCACCGACAACTACATGGCGCAGAACTTCGCCTTCGCGGGCGTGGTGCTGACCAACCTGCTGCCGGGGCTGCTGTTCGCACCCGTCGGCGGGCTGCTCGCCGACCGCTTCGACCGGCGCAAGGTCATGATCGTCGCCGACCTGATCCGATTCGGGCTGCTGCTCTCGATCGCGATCGTGGGCTCGCCGGTCTGGTTGTTCATCGCGAACTTCCTGGTGGGTTCCGCCGCGATGATGTGGATCCCGTCGAAGGACGCTGCGGTACCGAACCTGCTGCGCAGGCCCGACCAGGTGGAGACGGCCAACCAGCTCGGCATGGTGATGACCTACGGCCTCGCCGTGGTCACCGGCGCCGGGCTGTACTCGATCCTCACCGGTATCCCGACGACGTTCAACCTGTCGCCCAACGTGTTCGGCGTGTTCGGCATCGCCAACGCCGTCGTGATCATCAACAGCCTGCTTTACCTGGCCAGCGCGCTGATCGTCGCCACGCGGATCCCCGAGCTCTCGCTGCGCAACGTGCACCCGGTGCCCGCGGCCGGCGCCGTTTCCGAGCCCAAGCCCGAGTCGAAGCCCGAGGAGGAGAAGCCGTCGGGCGGGCTGCTCGGGATGTTCCGCGACGCGTTCCGGTTCATCCGCACGACGCCGCTGGTGCGCGGGTTGCTGATCGGGATGATGGGCGCGTTCGCCGCGGGCGGTGCCGTGATCGGCGCCGCCAAGCCGTACTCCTCGAGCCTCGGCGGTGGTGACTCCGCGTTCGGTCTGCTGTTCGTCGCCGTGTTCGTCGGCGCGGCGGTGGGCCTCGCCGGCGTGCCGAAGCTCGCGCAGCGCCTGCCCCACGACCGGATGTTCGGCATCGGGATCGTGCTCGCCGGTCTCGCGCTCATCGTCGTGGCGCTCTCGCCGCATCTCGCCGTCTCGCTCGTGGCCGTCGCCGTGGTCGGAGCCTGTGCCGGGGCGGCGTTCCTCACCGGCGTGACGATCATCGGCTCGCAGGTCGACGACTCCATCCGCGGCCGGATCAACGCGATCTACCAGTCGTTGATGAAGATCATCATCTTCGGCTCCACGGCGCTCGTGCCGCTGCTGATCGGGCTCGTGCGGCCGCGCGAGGTGACGGTGTGGGGCAACGTCCTCACGATCGACGGCACGCGGCCCGTGCTGCTCGGCGGCGGCCTGCTGGCCGCGCTGGTCGGCATCATCGCCTACCGGCAGATGGACTCGCGCCGCACCGAACCGATCCTCGCCGACCTGCGCAACGTGATCCGGCGCAGGCCGCGGCGCGTCAACGGGCTGCTGATCGCGCTGGAGGGCACCACCGCCACCGACACGGCGGCGCAGGCCGCGCGGCTCGCCGAGTGGCTGAGCCAGGGGCCGCGCCGGGTCGTGCTCGCCGCCGATCCCGCACTCGACGACTCGCGGCTCGCGTCGCTCGTCTCCGGGGCGTCGCTCTCCGGAGCGCGGGCGCAGGCGCTCGCCGCGGCGGCGGTGCGGGCCGACATCGTGGAGCGCGATGTGCAGCCCGCTCTGGACGCCGGCGCCGTGGTGGTGATGGAACGGTTCGTGGACTCGCCGCTCGCCCACCTCTCCGCGGTCGCCGGGCTGGACGCCAAGGAGCTGGAGGGCCTCGCCGACTGGGCCACCGGACGGCTGCGGCCCGACCTCACGGTGCTGCTCGACGCCGAGCCGGGGGCCGACGCGGAGTCGGCGAACTCGGCACAGCACCATTGGCGCGTGCAACAACTGCTCACCGAGATGGCCTCCGCCGACCCCGAGCGCTACGTCGTCGTCGAGGCGGACGGCACCGAGGACGACGTCGCCGCCCGCGTGCGCACCGCCGTGCAGACCACCCTCGTCGGGCGGGTCGCCGGGCTGGCGCCGCCGCCGATCGCCACGGCGGTGGAGGCGTCGGTGAAGGCGACGTCGTGACGCAGGCGGTGTGGTCGCAGCTGGTGGGTCAGGAACCGGCTGTCGAGACGCTCTCCGCCGCGGCGACCTCGGCCGCGGCGCTCGTGGCAGGCGAGACGACCGAGGCGGGCGCCATGACGCACGCGTGGCTGTTCACCGGCCCGCCCGGGTCGGGCAGGTCCGTGGCCGCGCGCACGTTCGCCGCCGCGCTGCAGTGCAGCCTCGGGCTCGGCTGCGGCGGCTGCACGGGCTGCCGCACCGCGTTGGCGGGCACGCACGCCGACGTGCGGCTCGTCGTACCGGAGGGGTTGTCGATCTCGGTCGCCGAGATGCGGGCGCTCGTGCAGGCCGCCGCGCGCAGGCCCACCACCGGCCGCTGGCAGGTCGTGATCATTGAGGACGCCGACCGGCTCACAGAGGGCGCGGCCAACGCGCTGCTCAAGGCCGTGGAGGAGCCGCCGGAGCGCACCGTGTTCCTGCTGTGCGCGCCGTCGGATCACCCCGAGGACGTGTCGGTGACCATCCGCTCGCGGTGCCGCCTCGTCACGTTGCGCACGCCGCCGCCGGAGGCGATCGCGCAGGTACTCGTGGAACGCGACGGCGTCGACGAGGCGATGGCGCGGTGGGCGGCGTCGGTGTGCGGCGGGCACGTCGGCAGGGCGCGCAGGCTCGCGACCGACGAGAGCGCGCGCAAGCGGCGCGACGCCGTGCTGCGGATCCCGCTCGGCCTGCGCAGGCCCGCGGACGTCTTCGCGTGTGCGGACGAGCTGATCAAGACGGCCGAGGCCGACGCCACCGAGGAGAGCAAGGCACGCGACGAGGCCGAGCAGGACGCCCTGCGCACCGCGATGGGTTCTGGGGGCACCGGCAAGGGCGTCGCCGCGGCGAAACGGGCGGCCGACGCGGCCGTGCGGCAGCTGGAGAAGCGGCAGAAGTCGCGGGCGACGCGAACCCAGCGGGACACGCTCGACCTGGCGCTGGTGGACCTGGCGGGCTTCTACCGGGACGTGCTCGTGACGGCGAGCGGAGCCGGCGCGGCGCTCAACCACCCTGACCACGCCGAGCAGAGCCGTTCCGCCGCGGAGCAGTGGACCCCGGCGTCGGCGCTGCGCAGGCTGGAGGCCGTGCTGGCCTGCCGCGAGGCGATCGAATGGAACGTCAAGCCCCGCATCGCCGTGGAAGCCATGGTGACCACCCTCCGCGAAGGCTGACCACTCACACCCAACCGCAGTGAAGGCCACCTTCACTGCGTTGAACGCAGTGAAGGTGGCCTTCACTGCGGCTAGGGGCTCCTACTCGTCGCGGGGGCGCGGTGACGGCTGGCGCGGGTCGGCGGCTGTGACGGGGGCGGGCCTGCGGCGGTGCGGAAGGCCGGCCACCAGCACCACGCCGAGCAGCAGCATCGCCGTGCCCGTCCAGAACAGCGGCACCGACGAGTACGCCGCGCTCGTGTACGCCAGCTTCTCGGGGCCACCCGGCTGCTGCTCGCCACCACCCGGCGGCGGGCTCTGCTGCGGCGGCGTCGTGAAGCCACACTCGACGCCGCCCTCCGGCGCGTAGGCCCTGGCGACCTGCTCGCCGAGCGAGAGCTGCGCGAGCGACGACGGCAGGTTCTCCGCCGCCTCGGCGGGCAGCGCGTCCTTGAGCGCCTTCGTCGGCAGGATCTGCAGGTCCAGCAGCCTTGCCGAGGCGCCGAGCTGGAAGCCCTTGAACGGGTCCTCCAGGTGGGTGCCCTTCTGGTCGAGGCCCGCGATGCTCAGCCGCAGCACGCCGAGGTCGGCGACGAACCCGTTCGCGGCGCCGGTGAGCGGCTTGAGCAGACCGTTCGCCAGCTCGGCGACACCGCCGATGACCGGCAGGTCCTTGGCGTTCTCGAAGCCGGGCACGTCCTCGAGCCCCGGCAGCGGGATGCCGATCGGGATGTCCTTGGTCGGGTTGGCCGCGTCCAGCTCGAACAGCTTCTGGCCGTTGCGCTCCACCGACAGCACCGGAGCCGTGTACTCGACCGTCGAGGTCGCCTCGTCACCGGTCGAGGTGACCTTCAGCGTCGGCTGGCTGGCGACCTTGATCGTCAGGCCGAGCGGGGTGCCCTTGAGGATGTTGATGTCGGCGGCCTGCAGCGTCGACGTCGACTGGACGGCCTTGCGGTCGGTGCCGGGGATGTCGACGAGCTGCACGGCCGAGCGCGTCGAGAGCGTGTTGGGCATGCTCAGCACCGAACCGGTGCCGTCGGCGTTCGGCTTGGTGCCGCCCGAGCCCGAGAGCAGCCCGCCGAGGCTCGCGAGCGGCCCCGGCAGTGAGCTGAGGCCCTCCTTGAGCCGCGTGTCGGCCACCTGGCTCAGGTCCGGCATCGTCGGGATCACGTTGAGCAGCGAGATGCTCGCGACGGACGTGCTGGCGTCCGAGATCGTGCCCACGCACGGCCCCTCCGTCGGGCTCCACCGAGCGTGTGCGCTGCCGTTCAGCGCGCCGACGTTCAGCAGCGGGTTCTCCGGGGCGTTGAAGCCGGAGGTCACGGGCTCCGGGTTGTCGGGCAGCGCCGTCTGCACCAGTGAGCCGGGCGTCTGGGGCGCGTTCCCCGCGACGGAGAGCCCGAAGGGCGACGCCTGCGCGATCGCGCGCTCGTAGGTGAGGTACGACTCGGAGTTGGCCTGCGCGCTGGAGATGCCGAACCCGCCCTCGAGCACCGATTGCCTCGGCAGCTCCTCGTCGAGGCCGGGCAGGATGGCGTCGGTCGGCACCGCCTCCGGCAGCAGCCGCAGCATGCCGAGCGCGGTCCCGGCCTCACCGACCGCCTTGCCCTTCGGCATCGGGTTGGGCGGGGAGGTGATCGGCGCCTGGCCCGGATCGGCCGGTTCGGGGATCGGCGTCGTCGGGATCGTCTGCCCCGCGGCGGGCGCGGCTGACAGGACGAGCACCGCAGCTGTGACGGGAAGTGCCAGCGTGCGGGGCAGGCGTCGGCGCATGTACCAGTCCTCCAGACCACCAGTGGGCCCGCTCACGGAGGTGGGCGGGCTCCTGGCGTCCTAACGACCCAGGGGTGGGAAAGTGACGCGAGAGGGCATCGTTATACTGGGTTGCACCGGACGCGGTCCGGGCCGCCTTAGCTCAGTCGGCCAGAGCGGCTCACTCGTAATGAGCAGGTCAGGGGTTCGATTCCCCTAGGCGGCTCCACAAGATCAGGGCTCTTCGCGAACAGCGAGGAGCCCTGATCTTTGTCATTCCCCTCCCGGCAGGTCGAGCTGGGCGATGCGGTCAGGGTCGGCCAGGATGTTGATCTCCACGATCCGGCCCGCGCGCACCGTGGGGCTGAACACCGCGACCGGCTTGCCCGCGGCCACCGAGACGAGCCCGAGCGCTCCGTTGACGACCGCCGGGCGGGCGAGCGGGCCGCTGCGCGAGAACAGCAGCGCCTGCTTGGCCACGTTCTCCGCACCGCGCACCAGCTTGGACGGCGCCGCCGCGCCGGAGTCGACCCTCAGCACCACGTCCGGGTCGAGCACGGCGACCAGCGCGTCGAAGTCGCCCGCCCGCGACGCCGCCAGGAACGCGTCGATCACCTCGCGCTGGGCGGGCGGGTCGGCGTCGGGCAGCGCCGCGCCCCGCACCCGGCGCCGCGCGCGGCTCGCCAGCTGGGTCGCCGTCGCCGGAGAGCGCCCGACGATCGGGGCGATGTCGCCGAAGGGCACGCCGAACATGTCGTGCAGCACGAACGCCAGCCGTTCCGCCGGGCTCAGCGTCTCCAGCACGACGAGCAGCGCCAGGCCCACCGAGTCCGCGAGCACCGCCTGCTCGGCCGGGTCCGGTTCGGCCGCCGCGACGATCGGGTCCGGCACGTGCGTGTCGAGCGACTCCTCGCGCCGGGATCTGCGCGAGCGCAACATGTCCAGGCACACCCGGCTGACCACAGTGGTCAGCCAGCCGGCCAGGTTCGCCACGTCGCTCGTGTCCGAACGGGCCAGCCGCAGCCACGCCTCCTGCACCGCGTCGTCGGCCTCGGTCAGCGAGCCCAGCATCCGGTAGGCCACCGCGCGCAGGTGCTCGCGATGGGCCTCGAACCGCTCGGCGAGGACATCGTGCTCGGACATGTCAGGTTCCTCCGTCGTCATCCGTCATGGCGTTGACGGACGAGAAACCACGGATATGACAAGTGAGGACGAACATGCAGGCACGGATGACCCACCCCGCCTTTC
The DNA here is from genome assembly GCF_003202235.1 of Prauserella flavalba. Lineage (GTDB taxonomy): Bacteria > Actinomycetota > Actinomycetes > Mycobacteriales > Pseudonocardiaceae > Prauserella_A > Prauserella_A flavalba. The sequence goes on along the minus strand of NZ_MASU01000035.1, from coordinate 1,781 downwards.
TCATTCCCACCGCGATCAAGGGCCTCCAGGCCTACGGCCGTTCCGCGGAGGACCAGGGCGTGCCATCGACCACCCTGGAGATGGTTCACCTGCGGGCGAGCCAGATCAACGGCTGCAGCGTCTGCGTGGAGCTGCACGCGAACGCGCTCAAGAAGGCGGGCGAGTCCGACGAGCGGATCTTCGCGGTCGCCGCGTGGCGGGACGCGCCCTACTTCACCGACGCGGAGCGGGCCGCGCTGGAGCTCGCCGAGGCGACCACCCGGGTCGCCGACCGGGGGGAGCCGGTGTCGGACGAGCTGTGGGCAGAGGTCAGCACGCACTACGACGAGCGGGGCGTCGCCGCGCTGCTCATCGCGATCTCCTCGGTGAACGTGTGGAACCGGCTCAATGCCGCCACCCGCCAGCCGGCGGGCGCGTGGAAGCCCTAGTACTGCAACGGCAGTTAGGTGAGTGGGTGGCCGCGGCGTTTGTAGTGGCTGAGCCGGGCTTGGTGTTGTCGTCGGCGGCGCCAGCGGGACCAGGCCCAGACGTGGTGAGCGGTGTCGGTGACACGCAAGACCAACTTGGTGAGCAGGCGCCGGATCTCCGGTAGCGTGAACCCGATCATGCCCGGCTCAGCGACGTCAGCTCCCCTTTTGTGGCGAGGGATCGGGAGACGGCGAGCCAGGCGTGGGCGAGCATCGACAGGGTGATGTGGGCATACCACGCTCGCCAGGACCGGACCTGATATTGATCGAGTCCAGCTTCGTTCTTGGCTTGCTGGAAGCACTCCTCGATCCGCCAGCGAGCTCCGGCGATCCAGGCCAGATCCAGCAGGGTGGAGCGGCGGGGTCCGTAGCAGACGTAGTAGGCGATCTCGGTCGGGTCCGAGAGCGAGCGGCGGGCGAGCAGCCAGTGCCCGCGCCCGGCCTGCCAGCCGATCCGGATCGGCACCCGCGCCCAGTCATACTCTCGTGGCCCGTGTGCCCCGGCCCCGACCGACAACCGCCGCCACGCCCGAGCGGGCAACTCCGCGATCAGCTCATCGGCTCGGGCCTCGCCACCGCCGGTGGTGACCAGGGTGTCGTTGACCTTGGTGGCCAGCACGTGCGCGGCATCGTGGGCTTCCAGCCACAACCGCAGGTACTTGACCTGCCCATACGCCTCATCAGCAGTGATCCACGCGAACGGCACCTTCGCGGCGAACGCCCGCGCCAGCATCGCCATGGCTTGACGCGGCTTGGTCTCGAACTCGGTGCCCTCCGGGATCGCTGCCCGCCGGCACCGGTCCTGGTCGGCGATCCACGGCTCGGGCAGATACAGCTCCCGGTCGATCAGCGCATGCCCACGAGACGAGGCATAGGCAAGAAACGTGCCGATCTGGCAGTTCTCGATCCGACCGGCTGTTCCCGAGTACTGCCGCTGCACCCCGGCCGAGCGCGTGCCCTTCTTCAGGAACCCGGTGTCGTCCACGATCAGCACGCCACCGGGCTCGCCGAGGTGCTCGATGACATAGTCGCGAACGTCGTCCCGGACCCCGTCGATGTCCCAGTCCGCCCAGCGCAGCAGCCGCTGCATCCCATCCGGGGACACCTCCCCGGCCTGCTCGGCCAGCGTCCAGCCGTTCTTCCGCTCCAACCCTGCGACCAGGCCCGATACGTACTCCCTAGCCCGATTCCGCGGTTCAGACCGTCCGAACCGGCCCGCGATCCGCTCGTGCACCCGGTCCAGCTGATCCATCACCACATCGACCACCACCGGGATGATCTACCACAACACCGCCAACTGCCGTTGCAGTACTA
>NZ_MASU01000034.1 GCF_003202235.1 Prauserella flavalba | reverse complement strand
ACTCCAAGGATGGGAACGGGAGAGGTGCTAGCCATGGCACCCTCCTTGTTCTCGTTGTCGTGTTTGCGCTGGTTGAGTCGCCGCTCTCGGTCGAACGGCAGGATGACGGCCTCGTCAGCGGCCTGACGGGTGGCTGGCAGTGTCGTTCCGGCCAGGGTGACCGTGCACTTGATCTGGTTGGTGTCCTTGTGGTAACGGAGTTCGAGTCGGAGGGCTTCGAACAGTCGCCGCGCGGTGTCTTCGGGTAGTTCTTCGATCCGGACCTCGCCCATGGGCAAGGTGTCGAGCAGGTCGGGATTGGGTGCCTGCTGGTTGGCCTCCTCGGCTTCGGCGAGCTGGGCTTCAAGTTGGGTCTTGCGCTGGTGAAGTTCGGCGCGTTCCTCGTTGATGTCGCGCACGAAGTCCTCGGTCGGTGTGTCGATACGGGAGAAGTTGCGGACGAGGTTCTTGATCATTCGGGTGGTGTCGTCGATCTCGCGTCGCAGGGCGGCGAGGCGTTGTTCTCGTTCCCGTTGGGCGGCTGCGCCGAGATCTCGGACCGTGCTGTCGAGCAGGTTGCGGCGGTACGTGCCGAAGATGTGGGTGGAGAGGAACTCGTTGAGTTTGTCGACGATCGCGTCTTCGCGAATCCAGAAGCTCCCAGCGGTGGGATGGCCGTCGGGGACGTATCCCTTCTTCGGTTCGCACACGTAGTAGGCGTGGCCACGGCGGGTCTTGCCGTTCATGCGCCGGCCGCAGTCACCGTGGAACAGGTAGGTGCGCAGCAGGTACGAGCGTTTGGTCTGGGGATGCTTGACGTTGGTGTTGCTGGTGCTGCGTGAGCCGAAGCGGTGTCCGCTGATGTCCTGGGCTTTGAGCCAGTCCTCCAAACTGACGAGCGGTTCGTGAACGGGTTGCGCGGACCAGATCCATTCCTCGATGGGGTTGGCGCGGTTGCCGCGGGACTTGCGGCCCTTGCGGTTCCAGACCATGTGCCCGGTGTACTTGGGGTTGGTGAGGATGTCGCGCACGTTCGAATAGGTCCAGCGGCCGACGGAGCGCTTCGGGTCGACGGGTACCGGCGGTGGATAGGTCGCGGGATCGAGGTTGAGCCGGTCCGCGATGGCCTGGTAGCCGAGGCGTTCGGTGATGCGCCAGTGGTAGGCCATGCGGACGGCGGGTGCCTGCGCGGGGTCGAGGTCGAGGAACGTCTTTTTGACGCCCTTGGCGCGCTTGGCGGGGACCGGGTGCGGGACGTGGCGGGCGCGGTAGCCGTAGCAGGGTTTCCCGACGTTGTATCCCGCCTCGGTGTGGATCGCGAAGCCGTCCCAGGACTTCTCCAGCATGTCGACGACGTAGAACTCGGAAATGCTCTGCTTGACCCGGCGGGTCAGCAATGAGGTGGCGACCTTCGGCTTGCGACCGTCCACTGTGGCCAATTGGAAGGGCTCATCGGCCGCGAGCAGACGCACCCCGGCGCGCTCCAGGCGGTGCTCGATGGTGGTGCCGTAGTACATGTGCCGGGCGGTCCGTTCGATGGACTCGCAGATGACGTAGTCGAATCGCCGATCGGGACGTTCGGCCTCGGCGAGCAGGTCTTGGATGCCGCCGTCACGCGTGATCGGAATGTCGAACTGTTCATGCGCGTGCCCACCGCCGCGGGCGTCGAGGTCCATGCGCCCGGATTCGACGTCGTAGAAGTGCGCGACGATCAGTCCGTCCTCGGGCAGCGCGCGCTGCGATGAACCGAGCTGACGCGGCAAAGACAATGTGGGGTCTTGCATGTCGCGAGTGGACACTCGGCCCAGCCACGCGAACCGCAGCAGAGTGGGCTGTGCGGCGACGATCGGCTCGCCGCCCGCTGCCGCTGCGCTGTAGGGGCTTCGCGCGCGTCCTACGCTGCGTCGTCCAGCCCACGCGCGGACCTGTTCCGGGCCTGCCATTGTGTCACCTCCCACAACACTCGTGCTTGTTCCGCGGCCAGTCGCTGAGCCTCGATTCCTTCCACAGTGCGGATTTCGGCGACCAGTTCCGGTGGTTCGTCAGGAGCCAGACGTCCGGTGGCGTCGTCGCGGCGTTCGTATTCGCCTGCCAACGCTCACACCCCTTGTCCGCTCATGTAGAGGTTTCCGATCGTGAAATAGCTGGCGCCCAGGACGCGGCGGCGGAGGAACGCGGTGAGTGCACGCGCCTGCGGCAGCATCTCCAAGACCGGGTTCCAGGGCTCGGTCGCGTAGGCGATCGGGACGCAGTGCTGCGCGGCGAGGCGTTCGCGATCCAGAATCTCGAACGGATCGCGCGATAGCCGCTCCGCCTTCTCGGAGACGATCAGGTCGTAGCCCGGTTCAGGTACGGACAGAGACGCGGCCAGCTCGCGCCACCCGCCTTCGCGTCGGGGCAGTCCCGCATCGTGCAGCGTCGCCGAGTCCACGTCGGCGGGCAGGTCGTAGAAGCAGTGGGTGATCACCACGCGAGGACGGAACACCCGCTCGCACAGCGAGTACTGCTGGCGTAGGAGGCGCAGGGCGATCGCGTCGGTCCTGTTCTTGCGTCCGTAGAACACCGCCCTGATCGGCTCGGGCGCGGCGGTGATCCCGTCGGTGGCCGTAGTCGCTGCTGGGGCGGACATGGGAATCGTGCCTCCTGGTCTCCTCGTCCCGCGCCACGTGCAAGCACCTGTCGTTCAGCGCGAACCAGCTGGTCAGAGCGTCCAGCTGGGTGGTGCGGGCCTGGGATCGTAGCGTCGATCAGCGAGAAACGGAGGCCCCGAACGAGTGGGCCCCGCCTGTCGTCCACGTCACACCGGCGCGGGTGTCACGCGGCGCGCGGAACCGGTTCCGGGGCCTGGTGGGTGCCGCGGGCTCGTGCTTGCTGGCGGGGGTCGTGGACGCGCCAGGTGGCGAGGCGGCAGTAGTCGCGACTGGCATCCAGCGAGATGGCGCGCCGGCCGTGCACGGCGGCAGCCAAGGCGGTGGTTCCGGTGCCACCAAAGGGATCGAGCACCACACCGGGAACGCTGGCCGCGCTCGTGTCGGCGCAGTCGCAGGCGTCGGCGAACTCGGTGGCCCGCGATAGCAGGAACTCGCGGGCGTAGCCGCCCAGCGCGGCCCGCGCCTCGGCGACGAGCTGCCCATCGGGATGCTCGTGCACGGCCGGACGGCCCTGGGTGTCGAGGGCGCGAGGCGTGTCGTTGAGTCCCGCGGCTCGCAGCGCGGCCAGGTGGGCCTCGGTCAGGCCGTGCTCGCGCACCAGTTCCAGCGCCCGCCGCGTCTGTGGCCGGGAGGTGTCCAGGCCGAAGGCGACCGGGACGCGGCGGCGGCCCTGCCCGCAGGCGGTGCACACGCTCTGCGGCGACCACCCGAGGACGAGTCGCCGAGGCCATTCCACCGGAAACGACGCGAAGTGCGCGATACCCAGGTGCGGAGGCACCCGCAGTGGTTGAGGTGCGATCTCCCATACCGATCCGGGCAGGCGGCCGTGCGGGTGCAACATCTGCCGTCGTTTCAGGGTCTGCTGTTCCGCACCCGGGTAGTACCGGCCATCGCGTGCCGCGCGGCCAGGATCGGATCGATGCGGCGCCACACGAGCGAGACTCGACGCGGAGTGCGGGAGCCTGATGGTGTCGATGGCGTTGTAGTAGCGCGGGTTGAGCGTGAAGTGGAACCAGGTTTCGTGGCTGCGGCGGACCCGGTCGCGCACGGACTCGGGCAGTCCGTGTGGTTTGGACCAGATGATCTCGGCGCGCAAGATCAAACCGAGTTCGTCGACGCAGCGCAGGGCGTAGCGCCACGGCAGCCCGATCAGCGACTTCGCCGGAACGCTGCGGTTGTGTGGGTCGCCGCCGTCCGGGACCTGCCCGGCACCGCGGGTTCCGTTCAGGGAGCGGCCTTTGCCGTTGTTGTGGCTGGAGTACTTGTCACCGAGGTTGATGAAGATTGACCCGGACGGTTTGAGGACGCGGATCATCTCGCGGGTGCAGGCGATCAGGTTCTCGAGATAGGCGCCCGGGGTGTCTTCGGCACCGAGCTGTCCGCGGTAGGCGGTGTCGCCATCGCGGTAGGTCCGCAGCCCGAAGTAGGGCGGGCTGGTGATCACCAGATCGACGCTGGCGTCCGGGACTGGAAGGTCACGGGCGTCGCCGTGAACGATCTCCGGTTTGACGAAGGCGATGTCGTCGTCGGTCATCGCGGCCCTCCTGCGTCCGGGCCGGCCGCAGTGATGCGCCGGAGTGCGAGGTCGTGGTAGGTGGCCTTGGTGTCGATGCCGGTGAAACGCCGGCCGAGCGCGCGGGCGGCGACGCCGGTGGTCCCGCTGCCGCTGAATGGGTCGAGGACGTGGCCCCCGGGCGGGCATCCGGCCGCGATGCACCGGCGCGGGATCTCCACTGGCGATGGCGCGGGATGCCTGGCGCGGGTGCGGTCGGGCGGGATGGTCCACACGTTGCCGGGGTTGCGGCCACGCTGCCCGTCGGCGGGTGTGCGGGGCCAGGTTCCGCGTGCGGTGTTCGGCTTGGTGCCGCCGTAGTGGGCGCGGCGGGACAGGGCCCGGTCGCCGGTGTAGGGCTGCCGGATCGCATCGAGGTCGAAGTAGTAGTCCGGCTGCGTGACGAACAGGAAGAGCATCTCGTGCCGGGTCGTGAGCCGATCGGAGATCGGGGTGGGCGTGGCGTGGGGCTTGTGCCAGACGATCGCCGACCGCAAGATCCACCCGTCGTCCTGCAGGGCGAAGGCCAGCCGCCACGGCATGCCGAGCAGGTTCTTGTGCGGCACGTCCGCTCGTGGCCGGTAGTGCGGCTGCCCGGCCTGGCCGGGCGCCGCGCACCAGTAGCCGTCCGAGTTGGTGGAGTAGCTGTCACCCAGGTTGACCCACACCGTGGCCCGCGGGGTGAGCACCCGCCGGGCCACAGAGAACGTCGCGCGCAGAGTCTCGATGTAGTCGTCCGCGGTCGGTTCCAGCCCGATCTGCGGATGCTCGCGCCGGGCCCCGCAGTCTCGGCATCGCCACCGCCCGGTACCCGCTTCGCGGAGGCTGGCGGGGCGGTGGCGGCAGCCGGGCCGGCCGCCGGTCCAGGTGTCGGGGGCGTAGTCGCGCAGCCGCCAGTAGGGCGGGCTGGTGACCAGACAGTCCACCGAATCTTCGGGCAGGTTTCGGATTCCGGCTTCCGCGTCGGCGGTCACCAGCGTGACGGCGTTGTCCTCACGGGAGTGTGCAGCGAAGGTGGTCACGCGGCCCTCCCGGTGTCCTGTGCGGACAGGCCGAGGCGGCGCAGGCCGATGTCGTGAAACTCCGAGTTGAGGTCGATGCCGAGGTAGGAGCGGCCGAGCTGGCGCGCGGCCAGGCCGGTGGTGGCGGCGCCGCTGAACGGGTCGAGCACCACCCCGCCGTCGGGGCATCCGGCGGCGATGCAGCGCAGCGGGATGTCGACCGGGAACGCGGCGAAGTGCGCCTCGCGCAAGGGGCGGGTGGTGATCGACCAGACGTCGCCGGGATTCTTGCCCCGAGCGTGCGCGGCGGTGTGCCGCGCCCCGGTCGGGCGCATCGCGTCCCCCGGTGCTTTCCCGGTGAACGGATCGGCATCCCGGTATTTGCCGTACACGCTGCGCCCGCGGCGGCGCGCGGTCGCATCGACCCCGCCGTGACGGCCCTTGTTCGCACCGCCGATCACGATGCCCTCCCCGACCGCCTCGGGACGGGTGAGTGGTTCGCGGATCGGGTCGAGGTCGAAGAAATACTTCTGCTGTTTGGTCAGCAGGAACAGCATCTCGTACCGGTTGGAGACCCGGTCGCGCACGGATTCGGGCATGGCGTTGGGTTTGTGCCACACGATCGCGTTACGCAGAATCCAGCCGTCGGCCTGCAACGCGAACGCGACCCGCCACGGCATGCCAACCAGGTTCTTCCGCGGCAGGCTCCGTGTGCGCGCCACCCCGGCCTGGCGCAGCGATTCCCGCAACGGCGCCGCCGCACCACGGCCGGACAAGGTGCTGGCCCGCATCGCGTCCCCGGTGCGGCCGGGCGGTTCGGCGGAGTACGAATCGCCCAGGTTCAACCACACCGTGCCGGTGTCGGCCAGGACACGGTGCAATTGCACGAAGACCTCCCGCAGCCGGTCGACGTAGTCCTGCGGGGTCGCCTCCAGGCCGTGCTGATTGTCCTCGCGGCGGGCGCCGCACCGGCGGCAGCGCTGCGGCACGCCACCGCGATGCGCCGCGGACGCGGGATAGGCAAGACCGGGGTGTTTGGACTGGGGAATGTTGCCGCCGCGTCCGGTCGCGGCCAGGTGCGCGCAGCCGGGGTCACCGCCGACCCAGGTTCCGGTCCCGTAGTCGCGCAGCCCCCAGTACGGCGGGCTGGTGACCACGCAGTCCACCGACTTCTCCGCCAGGCCGGCGAGGGTGGCGGTGGCGTCGCCGGTGTAGAGCGTGACCATCTCGTCGCGGTAGTGGACGGTGCTCGTCGGATGCTGGGTCACGCCGCCTCCCTGCCCTGGTCGGCGAGTCCGGTGGTGTCGGCGTCCGGGGTCGACGAGACCCAGCGGGCTCGGCGGTTGTGGACCGTCCAGAACAGGGCAGGTTCGACCAGCGCCCGGTGGCTGCGCTGCCGTGACCACGTCCAGTTTTCCGGCGGCTGGTCCACTCCGCGCAGCGTGCGATCACGCACGACGTAGCCGAGGTAGACGGGGTTGGCCAGGATGGTGCGCACTACCGCGCGGTTCCACTCGCGTGCCCGGCCGGACACGGGATCGACCGGGCGGGGATGCTGCTGGTCGGTCAGGCGCCGGGTGATGGCGCGGTCGCTGAGGTTCTCGTACCGAGACCAGGCGAAGATCAGCGGCACGACCGGCGCGCGCAGCGCGTCGACGACCAGCCGGTGCCGCCACCCCGCACGAGCGGACTCCGGCTCCACCCAGTGATGTTCCAGGGCGTAGCCGTACGGTGCGGGCCCCAACCACCAGCCATCGCGGGTGCGCCGCCACAGCGTCAACCGCGACCGCCGGGCAAGCTCCACCTGATACAGGTAGACGCCCAGATCGGCAGACTCGCGCCGGTCATCGTCGTCATACGGAGCCAGCGGGTATCCGGTGAGGGCTTCGCGCAGCCGCCTCCATCCGGTGGGTGACTCAGGCCTGCGCGTGCGATAGCTGACGAACGGATAGAACAGAGGATTGATACGGGGTGAAACCCGACGCGGGCGGCGACCCGGTTGCGGACTGAGGTCCATGAGATTCGCTCCTTCGGCAAGGTGGGTGTGAGGTCGCGAGCCGCGGGACGTCGGCTCAACGTCGCTGCGCCGCGGGCAAGGCGCCGACGGCTGCTCGGTGAAGCGGCGCGCACTCAGGCCGCGGCCGAATCGGGCCGTGTCCCGCGCCCGGGGCGGTGCGGTCGCGGCGGTGCGTGCAGCGCCGGGAGGGGCTGGTTCAGGGCCGGATCGGCGGCGTCGGGATCAGCCCGGAGCACCAGCGCGGTGTGGTGCGCGGGCAGCGCGACCGGATGCCCGAGAGCCCGTTCGGCTCGGGCGGCGGCGCGGCGCTGCGCCAGCGACGCGCGGGTGTAGGTGCGGCCTCGTCGCACCGTGGCGGTCAGCGCCACACACCGCGCGACCGGTGCCAGCCCGGCCGCGGTGGCGACCGCCGCGATCCGGCTGGGAACGTCGAGCAGGTCGTGGCGCACGGGGTGGCGCTGCGGGGCGCTGGTGATGACCACGTGCCCGCCAGGACGCAGCGGCGGCCGGTATTGCGCAAGCAGCCCGTGCAACCGCTCCAGGGCACCATCGAGGTCGCCAGCCGGCCCGGGGCGCAGGGTCGTCAGGAGGAGATCGATCCGCCCGGTCAGTCCGGCCGTGGCCGCGGCGACGGCCGTTCCGGGGCGTCGGTCGAGGATGAGGACCATGCCGTCGACGAACACCCCGCGCGCCTTCGTGGCGGTCACATTGGCGCGGGCCAAGCGCCACCACCGGCGCTGTCCGGTCAAGCCGATCGCGTGCCGTCCGGCCCGCAGCGCTTCGACGATCGTGGTGCCCGCTCCGCAGTCGGGATCGAGCACGACATCACCGGGCCGGGTCAGCGCCGCGATGGCGTAGCGGGCGATCGCCGGGGCCATCAGGGCGGGGTCGGCGCCGGTGGCGTCGTGGTATCCGCCCTCGGTCAGCTGGGCCGTCAGGCTGTCGGTCCCGGTCGGCCACAGCGACGACACAACGGGGCCTTCGGACCGCTCCCCCGCCGGGCGGGTGAGCTGCGTGCCGGTGCGCTTAGACATCCGAGGTCTCCTTCTCGTCGAGGGCACCGTCGTCCGTCGCGTCCGGAGCCATCCGCCCGAGCAGAACGAGGTCGTGGTGCACCGTGCGCAGCGGTGGCGCTGTGGCGTCGACCGCGCGCGGCGAGAAGTCCGGCGCAGGTACTGCGGTGCGCATCCGGTCGGCGGCTGTGAGGCAGTTCGGCGTGTCCGGTACGGGCGCGGTGAGCACGGCGATGTGATCGAGACACCGCATCCCACGACTACCCAGTGTGTTCAGCAAAGTCGCGCGCGGATCGCGCAGCCAACCATCGCGGCTATCACTGTGTGTGACTGTTGCGAGGAGGCCGCGCGGGGTGAGCAGGGCGTCCCAGTCGGTGCGTGCGAGCCAGTCGGTGGCGTGCGGATCAAGCGCGGTGATGATCAGGTCGAAGCCACCGCGCGGTCCGTCTCCGTCTCGATGCCGAGGGCGCGCGGAGTCGGGGTGCGGTTCGGGCACCGGGTGCAGCCCGAGCCGACCGAGTCGGGGTCGCGACCCCGACTCGGCTCCGGCACGGCGGGAGGAGTCGGTGTGCTCGGCCGGGTCGTCGGAGGTGGGTGCCGTGGTCGCGGTGTCAGCGCCACGACCGAGCCGGGCTACGGTCCAGACTGCCTCGGCGAGACCGGCGTACGCCTCGGCGCTGCGGGCGTTGCCGGCCGCGTGCTGAAAAGCGCGCGGGGATGGCGGCGGGGTGAGCAGAAGGACGCGGTCGCCGGGGCGCGTGTAGGTCGTCACGAGGGTGACGATCGTGCGTCCGAGCCAGCCGGGAAGCAGTGCGGTACCGGGCAGCATCTCCGCGTCGGCGAACGACCAGAACGTCGCCGGACGTGGACGCCGGGCAGCTGCGGTAGCAGGTGTGGTCCGTGGCGCACGGTGCCGGCCACGGCGGAGGCTCGCCGTGTCGCGATGCGGCAAGCGGCGGTGACGGCGTCCGGGCTCGGGATGCGGTGTTGAGGTCATCGGTGGCCTTCCTCGCGGTGTGATCGGCGTGGTCTGCCAAGTCACCCCAAGAAGCCGGTTTTGAGGCCGTTTTTCGACACCGCTCACCCAAGTTTTTTTCGAACTCCCGAAGCCCGGCGCCCCACGCATCTAGACGCGAGCCCGAATGTGTCGAAACTTTCCCAGCGTCCGGAAGTATTCGAGCACGACACCGTGCGGATTGACTTGCTGTCGAATAACCCGGGCACGGTCAAGAAGAATTTCTGACCCGAATCAAAAGCGCTCGGCCGGAGTCGCCACTAGCCCACCACGGCGGACCGCCGACTGCTTACTAAAGAAGCACTTAAAAGACCAGTTCACACGCTATTAAGGCGATCCTGGATGCCGCCGGAGCAGGCTGTCCCGAGCAGGGGTTTCTGAATCCTTCAAGGTGGCGGCTTTAGTAGCCGCATCCACCTACTAAGAAGATCATCCTTGTTCTTTTCTTGTCCTTTTCTTGTCGCCGCCCTGGCGTCCTGACGGAGCTGATTCGCCAACTCCAGTCAGGAGCACATCAATGACGAACGACGAGATTGTGTCCGCACCTATCCGGCCCGATCACGAGGGGCACGAATGGTTGCCGCTGGACACCGCGCGCGACGCCTTCGGGTGGCTGGTCACCGGGCCGAAGCCGATGGCCGTGGACGGGGCCCGGTTCGTCGGATTGCCGCGGCGGCCGGTGCCGCTGGACGAGCTGCGGGACCGGGTGATGAGCAAGCAGTGCCCGCATCGCACCCAGGACGACGTGTGGGCGCATTTGGTGCTGCGTTCCCGCGCTCACGGGGGCGCGTGGACAGTCGCGTGCGTCGGGATGGCACTGCCGTCGCTGGCCTCGAGTTCCCGGTGGCTGGCGGCGCGGTATCCGCTCGATCGCGCAGATGTCCACGCGGCCGTACTCGCCGGATTCGTCCAAGCATTGGCGACGGTGGATCTCACCGATCCCGGCATCATCGCCAGGCTGCACTTCGCCGCTCGCCGTGCCGGGCAAGCGGCACTGGAAGCGTCCCTGGACGCCCCACTGCCGGCTGGCTCGGGCTATCACTCCGCAGCGCCGCGCCCGCCGTACGGGCACCCCGACTTGGTGCTCGCGCGGGCGGTCGGTGAGCAGATTCTCACCCCCGCCGAAGCGGACCTGATCTCGGCTACCCGGCTCGGCGAAACCTCGGTGACCGACTGGGCGCAAGCCCACGGCGCCGCGCTCAAGACCGCGTTCAAGGCGCGTGATCGAGCCGAAGACCGACTCGTCACCTGGCTGCGCGATCAGCTCGCCGACACCGACTCCGAAGACCCCGTCGCCGACGCAGCGGTTGCCGCTCTGGTCGCCGACTCGCCGGATGCTCCCGCCGAGGAAAACCCGTCGTTATCACGCGCTGTGAGCGGCCGTCTGCGCAACGGCTGGCCGACCGCTTCCAAAAAATCGTCACGGGCGGTGTCGAAAAACGACCCGAAATCCGGCTTCTTGGGGTGCGGGGAGACCCCACCCAGCTCTCCGCGTACCGCCGAGCACGAGCCGACTTCGGAGGTGCGCCGATGCGCGTGACACCCCATCCCCAAACCCAGCACACCACCGCGCCGCCGCGCTCCCTCGCGTCGAGCGCATCCGATCAGAACCGGCCCCTCACGGGCGTCGCCGGCCATTCACGACCGACAGCACACGCGGATGCCGCACGTCCACGTCATCGGACCTCTCGGTCGCGCCCAGTGCGCCGCGCGGTGACGCGCTCGGTTGCCTTCGCGGTACTCGGCGCGGTCCTGCTCAGCTCGCTCACCGCGGATGCGGCGCAGGCCTCGACACAGGTGCTCGCGATCGCGAGCAGCGTCGGGCAGGTCTTCGACAACATCCGCAACTGGCTGGTCGGCATCCTCGCCGGGCTGGCGACGGTGTTCCTCACCATCGGCGGCGTCCGGTACCTGATGGCCGGGGGCGACCCCGGCGAAGTCGAGAAGGCCAAGCAGTCGTTCAAGTCGGCGGGCTGGGGCTACGGGTTGGCGGCGCTGGCGCCGCTCGTGGTGGAAATCCTGCGCGGGATTGTCGGGGCCTGAGGCTATAACCGCGACCCGAAACCCCCGCGTGCCCGAGCCCGATCGCGGCGAGCCCGGCACCGGCGCACGCCCGGCGGAGACGGTGCGCCGGGAGCGGGTCCTGCTCGCCCCGCCGACCCCGCAGCGCACCGGACGTGGTTCCCGGCGGCGGCTGGTCTGGCTGCTGGCTCTGGGGCTGACCGTGGTGCTCGGCGGTGCGCTGGCTGTCAGTGCGTGGGCCTCGCCCGGTGCACCCCGGCAGCCAGGCACGCAGCAGGCGGCGCTGGCGCAGCCCGCGGCGCAGCAACCGCCACCACCGTTGCCGCTGCCGCCCAACCCCAGCGACACGTGTGCGCCGAACTCGCCGGACCCGACGTGTCACTTTCCGACCGGCACGCCGCGCCCGTCGATCCCGGCGACGCCGCTGCCGCCGATCACCGCCCTGCCGCCGCCGACAAGTTGCTTCCCCGGCCAGATCGGGTGCACACCCGGTGGCCCGACCACCGCGCCGAGCACGACTGCGAACCCGCCGTGCACGGGTGAAGACTGCATCCCGCAGCCCACCCCGACACCGAGCACGAGTCCGCAGCCGGGTGGCCCCAGCACGGGAAACGGCGATCCGGACTGCGGACTGACCAACATCACCGGCTGCATCGCCAAGGCGATCAACGGGGTGTTCAAGGATCTGGTCAATGCCGCGCTGTCGCCGATCCTGGAGTTACTCGGCCACACCGCGCTGACCACGCCGACGCTGGATCAGCTTCCCGGTATCGGCGAGCTGTGGAACAACTCGTGGCAGATTGTGCTGGCCTGCTACGGGATGCTGATCCTCGTCGCCGGGATCGTGGTGATGTCCCACGAGACGGTGCAGAGCCGGTACTCGATCAAGGAGATCGGCCCGCGGATTCCGATCGGATTCCTCGCCTCCGCGCTGTCGTTGTTCTTCGCGGAGAAGTTCATCCGGCTGGCCAACGCGCTGTCCGCCGCCGTGCTCGGCGACGGGGTGAATCCGCCGTCGCTCGGGTCGACCCTCAAGGACGCGGTCGAGGGCGCGGTCTCCGGCGGGTTCTTCATGATCCTGCTGGCGCTGGTGCTCGTGGTTGTCGGGATCGCCCTGCTGATCGTCTACGTCGTCCGCGTGGTCATCACGTTGATCCTGATCGTCACCGGGCCGCTGTTTCTGATGTGTCACTGCCTGCCCCACACCGATGGCATCGCCCGGTGGTGGTGGAAGGCGCTCGGGGCGACGCTGGCGATCCAGGTTGCCCAGTCGCTGGTGCTGATCACCGCCGTGCGGACATTCCTGGCCGGCGGAGTGCATCTGTTCGGCTCGACGCTGTCCGCGCTCGGCATGCTCATCGCCGCGATCGCGCTGTTCTACATCCTGTTCAAGATCCCGTTCTGGGCCCTCTCGGCCACCAAGATCGGCAACGGCCGGTCCTTCCTCGGCGGGCTCGCGAAGGCGTACATCGCGGCGAAGACGTTCGGGATGGTCGCCGGGAAGTCCGGCGGACTGGGCAAAGCCGGCGCGGTCGCGGGTGGCGGAAAAGGCAGCAAGGGCGGCGGGGGCCGCGGCGGTGCTGCCGCCGATCCGCCGTGGCCCGCTCAGCCGCGGATCGCGCCGACACCGGAGGCGGTCAACAAGCGGTTGCAGGCGGCCTACGACGCCGACCGCGCCCGTGCTGCCCAGCAGCCGCGCCCGCCGTCGCAGCGACCGGAGTTTCTGCAACCCGGTCCGCAGGAGACCACCCACGACCCGGCTGTCACCCCGGCCACCCAAGGACCCGTCATGCCCGAATTCAGTTCCGCATCCAAGCCCGCTACGGCGGTCCCGCCACCCGCCGGGCGGCGCAGGCAGGCCGCGACGGCGCCCCGGTTCCAAGCTCCCGGTGCACCGCGCCGCGCCGGTGGTGCCGCGCCCCCGGCTCGACCGGTGGCGGTGGCCGCGGTTCCGCCGCACTTGCGGTTCCAGCCGCCGACGCCGGAACCGCCCCACGTGTCCCAGCCGGTCAAACCAGCGGCCGTGCCACCCGCTGCACCGGTGTTCCGGACCGCGCACCCGGAGCCGCGCATCGGAGACGCCCGCCCACGCACGCCGTCCGTGCCGCCGGTGACGTTCCGGGCGCCGACCACGCCACCGACACCGCCGAAATCCGTACCGAAAGCCCCGCCCCGTGGAGGTGAGAAGTCATGACACCCCTTGTGTCAACCTCAAGATCAAAGTCAGGCTGCGGTCGGCTGTTTCATCCGGTGTTGGGCGCCGCCGTGCAGGGCCGGGTCGTAGGGCGTGTGGTTTTGCCAGCAGCGCCAGAGGACACGGATCCAGGCTCGGGCCAGGATGCGGGTGGCGTGGGGGTGGTCCTTGCCGGAGGCGCGTGCTCGGTTGTAGATGTCGGCGGCCCAGGGGCTGGAGTGGCGGCTGTTGTCGGCGAAGGTGGTGATGGCCAGGCGCAGGCGTTTGTTGCAGGCCCAGCGGAAGGACACGCCGCGTTGTTTGCCGGAGACTTTGGTGACGGGCGTGATCCCGGCCAGTGCGGCGATGGCGTCGGGGTGGTCGAACGCGGCGCGGGAATCGCCCCATTCGGCCAGGATCTGGGCGGCGTTGATGGTGCCCGCACGGGGAAAGGATCGGAAGACCTTGCCGTCGGGGTGGGTGTCCATCTTCTCGGCAATGGAGCGGTCCAGGGCCTTGATCGCGGTATTGAGCGCGGTAAGCATGCCGACCTGGGCGAGCACGGCGTCCTGGACTCCTGTGGACACCACGGGATCGAGCGTGCCGGCCGGGGCAGAGCGCAGCCGGGCCAGCAGGACGGCGGCGGGTTTCCTGCCCGAATAGCCTTGTTTGGCGCAGAACGCGGCCAGCTGCTTCTCGGTCAACGAGGCCGCCGAGACGGCGGTGGGATAGCGGGTCAGGAACGCCAGGGCGATCGCGGACTCGATGTTGGCGAAGATGGCCTTGGCGCCTGGCCAGTGCGCGTCCAGCAATGCGGCGAGCTGGTTGGTCGCCGCTATACGGGCCTCGACAAGATCACTACGGGTACGCACAACGGTGCGCAGTGCCTTGGTGTGACTGGACAACGGTGCGGCGGGGCGCAGCCGGTGGATCCGCACTCGCAGGTAGTCGGCGATCACGTGTGCGTCGCCGGGGTCGGATTTGGCGCCGGAGAGGACTTCGGCCTCGCGCCAGGTCTTGATCGCGTTCGGTTTGACCGGCAGCACCGGGTGACCGGCCTCCAGCAGCGCGTCCACCAGGCGCCCGTCCGGGCGCTCGATCGCCACCGGGATCTGCTCGGCCGGGCCGAGGCTGCCCAGCCTGGCGGCCAGCCGGCCGAAACCGGCGGCGGTGTGATCGATGGTGAACGCGGCGATCTTCTTGCCGGTGTGGTCGAGCACGCACACGGCATGCTCAGCCCCCGCCCAGTCGATCCCCACGAAGAACAGTGGCCCATCCTGCTGCGACAACCGGGTCGCCTTCCTGCGTGTAGTCCAGGGCAGGAGCCAGACGGAGGCAAGGGAACCGACAGCAGAGTGGTCACTAACCGGCGCTCGATCGCGCGTCCCTTTGTCATCGCTTCACGGTTCCGGGGAAGCCGGGGGCGGCAGTGTCATGAAGGCCCACAAAGGGCGACCAGCCCAAGCCGTCACCCCGACTTCCGCCTAGTTCCTACCACAAGCCCCATCCAGGGGCCCGCACGGAAGAGGGTGCACTAGTGA
>NZ_MASU01000033.1 GCF_003202235.1 Prauserella flavalba | reverse complement strand
GCTAGGGCGGCCGGTTTGAGCGAGGCCGACATCGCGCTCGCCCGTGCGGGCACAGCGACGGATCGCCGCGAAGCAGCCCTGGCCGCTTTCGCGGTCCGGGTGCTGGCCGAGCCTTCCGCGATTGCCGATGAGGATGTGGCCGACCTGCGTGCCCACGGCTGGAGCGACCGCGTGATCGCCGATGTTGTCGGCCTGGTTGCACTCAACCTGCTCACCGGCGCCTTCAACCTGGTCGCGGGCATCGAACCCGCTGCCGAGGAACCGGCCGGCGCGCCTCGAGCTCGTTGACGCGTGCCGCCACGAGCGGCTGCCACTGGTACTGCCTACACGCGTGCCGGTGGCAGCCATGTTAGCTTTACCCGTACCCCGTAGTGGCATATTTTGGAGTGGCACGGCGGCTACGCCGCGCATACGCTCTGCGATCACGGGTAGTAGGAGGGCGGTCGGCCGTCCTAGAACCAGCCGAGCGCGGGAGGTGTGAGTCGCCGTGAACGTCGGCAATGCGTTTCTCCTGGCCGTGGTCATCATCGGCATCATCGCTGGCCTTTACGGTGTCGCCTTCCTCCTCCGATTGGGCAGCACCCTCAGGGACGTACGTCCGTTCCTGTCCGGGCACGCGCCCGCCGAACATGCCGTGTCGCGATATCACGTTCGCTGGTACACGCTGACGATGATCTTCCTGGCGTTCGACATGGAAATGGTGTTCATGTACCCGTGGACGCTCGTGGTCGCCGAGGAAGGCATGACCGCCGTGGTGGAGATGTTCGTTTTCCTGGGAATTCTCTTCGCCGGTGTGACCTATGCCTGGCGAGAAGGGGCGTTGCGGTGGAGCTGAGCAGGTGGCTGCTGAGGACGATGCCACCCCGGCCCCTGGTGGTCACCGTACCTGGTGGCACGGAGGCACGGCTGGCCGTCGAGCGCTGTGTGAGGGAACGGGCGTGGGGTACGGCGTTCAGTCCCGCAGAGGCGAACATACTCGTCGTTGCAGGTGTCGCCGGGCATGCGCTCGAGCCCCTTGTCGAACAGCTATGGGGGCTCATACCCGCACCCCGCACACGGGTGGACGTGCAGGCCGCGAACGACGCACCGCGTGAACTCGACGTGGCGGTCAGCGCCCTGCACAACGTCGATTACCAGCACAAACAGGCGACCGAGGCCCTGTCCGCCGGTGATCGCCCTGAATCGGAGGCCGGCAGGCAAGAACACGGAAGCCATGCCGAACATCGTTCACATCACAGTGCGCCGTCCGGCAGCGGACACGCGGAGCAAGACCAACAGCAACATGGTCACCACGAGCACCACGGTCATCACGGACACGACATGGATGGCATGCAGCTGGCGGGCGGCGTGCCGATGGCCGGCCGGGCGGACGATCGGGATGGGCTCACTCTCGACCAGCTGCACGTACCGCTCGGTCCGCTACTGCCGCTCTGGCCGCCCGGGCTCGTCGTGCGCACGAAACTACAAGGCGATGTCATTCAGCAGGCAGCGGTCGAAGTGCTCGGCATAGGCGATGCCCGGGGAGACGCATTCTGGCTGCGCCCGGGGCGCCCCCTGAAGGCCAGGTGGTTGGACGCGAGCGCTGCCCTGCTCGCGATCGCTGGCTGGGCGGATGCCGCCGCTGTCGCGCGACGTCTGCGGGATCAGGTGCTGACTGGGACGCCGCAAGCCGAGATCGCGGGCCCCATCCGGAGGTGGGGCAGGCAGGTGCGCCGCTCCCGCACGCTGCCGTGGCTACTGACCGGGGTGGGACAGGTGCCAGACAAGCCCTCCACGCCGAGGGCACTCGCGGGAGATGCACTGACCCGTCTCTACCGTTGGGTCGACTCGCTGGCCGACCCCAAGACGTCAGTCGCATCCCCGGATGTGGCTGACGGCACGCCGTGGGCCGTCGATGTCCTCCCCAGCGTGCTGGAGGGCCGCGAGCTGGCCACGGCGCGGCTGATCGTCGCGAGCCTGGACCTCGACACCGACATGCTCACCGTGCGCGAGGCTCATCATGGTTGAGACGACAGCCTGGGGAGTGCTGCTCTTGCCAGTGATTTTGGGGTTGTTCGCCGTGGGCGCAGCGGCGTTCGACGCCACCCTCGCCGCCCGGGCCGCCGGGGTGACCGCACCTCGGTCGGCTGCTCTCGCTCCGCTGCGCTCCGCGGCCGGGCTGCTCGTGCAACAGCGTCGGCGCACGCTGGCCGCCGACACGCTGCTGTGGCGCGCAGCGGGCATGGTGCTGCTGGTGGCCGCGGTGCTCGCCTCGCTGGTCACTCCCCTGGGGCATTGGGCAGTCGGAGATCTCTCGGCAGGTGTGGTGTGGTTCAACGCGATGGAGATCGTCGCGTGGGCGGCGGTGTGGCTGGCGGGGTGGGGCGCCAACTCAACGTTCAGTCTGGTGGGCGGGTACCGGTTCGTCGCACAAGGCCTGGCGTACGAACTACCGCACATGTTCGTACTGACCACCGCGGCGCTCGGTGCCGGTTCGCTGCGGGTCGCCGATATCGTCGCTGCCCAGCAAGACCTGTGGTTCGTCGTGTGGATGCCGGTCGCCTTCGCCGTCTACCTGCTCTCGGTGCTGGCGATGGCGTTCTCCGGACCGTTCAACCACGCCGTGAGCGGTGACGTCGCCGGGGGTGTTTTGGCCGAGTTGTCCGGCGTGGACAGGCTCGTGTTCCTCGCCGGCCGATGGGTCCTCCTGGTCTCCGGGGCAGCGATGGCCGTGCCGCTGTTCCTCGGTGGCGGCGCCGGGCCCCTTCTTCCGGACTGGCTGTGGACGCTGGTCAAGACAGCACTTGTGCTGGCCGCATTGGTGTGGGCGGGCCGCAGGGTCCCGACGATCCGGATGGAACGGTTCGAAGAGATCTCCTGGATGGTGCTGATTCCGGCGACGCTGTTGCAGGCGCTGTTCGTATCCCTTGTGGTCATCTGAGGAGGTGCTCGATGTGGCGTGAGTTCGTGTTCTGGTTGTGCGCGGCCGGATCGGTGGTCACCGGCGTCGCGGTGTTTCGCGTCGACTCAATGGCCCGCGCGACGTTCGCGCTCCTGGCGTCGTTCCTCTTCGCAGCCGGGACCGTGCTGCTCGTGGACCTGACATATCTCGGCATCCTGGTCATCCTCATGATGATCATGGAGATGGTCATCATGGTTGTCTTCATGTTGATGTACATGATGAATCCCGCCGGGCTGATGCCGATGACCATGGTGCACAACCAGAAGGGTTCGCTGGCGATCGCCATCGGCACTTTCGCGGTTCTGGCGACCGGGATCTACCTCATCGACTGGCCCACATCGTCCGCGCCGCAGCCCGAGGATCCGACTATGGCGCTGGGTGAGGCGCTGATGGGGCCGAAGATGCTGATGATGATAGTTCTTGGGCTCGCCCTGTTCGCCACGATCGTCGCCACGGTCGTCCTGGCCACACACCGGGGCCGCTACGACCGCTACGGCGACCGGCTGGATCGCGATCGCCCCGACGACCCCGTTCGAGGAGGTGTCGGCAGGTGAGTCTGCAAGAGTATTTGCTACTCGCGGCCGCACTGTTCAGCGTCGGCCTCTACGGTGCGCTCTCCCAGCAGTCCATCGTCATGATCATGATGGGCCTTGAGTTGATGATCAACGCCGTGATCGTGGGTGGCGCGGCGTTCTGGTACTTCACCGCGCTCGATCGCCCGGACGGGCAGGTGGTCATTGTCCTGGCCATCACAGCGATGGCGATCGAGATGGCGGCCGGGTTTGCCGTGACAACAGCGGTGTTCCGGGCCAGAGACGTGGACATGACCGACATGGCCGCGGATCTGAAGGGCTAAGACATGACGCTGTGGTTCCTGATCGGAGTTCCACTGGCGGTCGGCAGCCTGCTGCTGGTGTGTGGCAGGCGCGCGGATTCGCTCGCCGTGCCCGGCGCGATCGCCGCGGCGGCGCTGACGCTGGCGCTGTCGGCCATCGTGACCGCCCAACGCCCGGCGGTCACGGCGTCCTATGTGGAAGGTGTGTCGTTCGGCCTGGGGGTCGACGGCCTTTCCGCGGTCATGGTCATCATCGTCTCCGTCGTGCTACTTGCGGTGCTGATCTTCGCCGTCGGGGAATTCGGCCCGGAGGAGGCGCGGGCGCGGTTCTTCGGGTTCATGTTGCTCTTCGCCGGAGCCATGTTGGTGACGGTCACCGCCACGACGCTGGTCACGCTGCTGATGGCATGGGAGGTGATGGGCGCGGCCTCGTACGCGCTCATCGGTTTCTGGTGGCGGGAGTCCCGGCGGGCCAGTTCGGGCACGGTGGCGTTCTTGACCACCCGCTCCGCCGACCTCGGGCTCTACCTGGCGGCGGGAGCGGCACTCGCCGGCGGCGCGGGCGCGCTCGCCCTCGACGAGCTGGCCGGGTTGCCGGACGGGTGGCGGGACGTCGTGGCCGCGGGTGTGGTGCTGGCGGCGCTCGGCAAGTCGGCCCAGCTGCCGTTCAGCTTCTGGCTGTCTCGCGCCATGGACGGCCCCAGCCCCGTGTCCGCCCTCTTGCACTCGGCAACGATGGTCGCCGCCGGCGCCTACCTGTTGCTGCGCCTGGAGCCGCTACTCGGTGCCACCCCGTGGGCGAGTGTGCTGGTGGCGTGGACCGGCGCCCTGACCGCGTTGGCGCTTGGGGCCGTGGCCGTGGTGCAGAGCGATCTCAAGCAACTGCTGGCCGCCTCCACTTGCGCCCAGGTCGGATTCATGGTGTTCGCCGCAGGAGCGGGCGGGGTCGCCGCCGGGAGCGGACAGCTCGTGGCGCACGCGCTGACCAAAAGCCTGCTGTTCCTCGCCGCTGGGGCGTGGCTGACCGCATTGGGCACCAAAAACCTGCTAGCACTTCGCGGCGTCGCCCGTCGGTACCCGGTCGTCGGCGTGACCTTCACCGCCGGAGCCGTGACGCTGGCCGGGATCCCGCCCTTGTCGATCTGGGCGACCAAGGACCACGTGCTCGCCGTAGCACTCCGGGACGCCACGCCGCTGTATCTGGTCGGGCTCGGCGCCGCGGCGCTCAGCGCCGCCTATGCCGGTCGTGCCGTGGCGATCGTGTGGTCAGCTCCCGATCCTGGCGCGGCGGGGCACGTCGAGCAGCGCGCCACCGGCCGGGTCAATGCGTGGCAGCGCAGCGCGCTGCCACCGCTCGCCGCCGGGGCGGCCGCCCTGGGTGTGCTCGCCGTCCCCGCCGTCTGGGAATCCTTCGCCCGCTTCGTCTCCACGACCGACGAGGCAGCCGCGGCGTGGTGGGAGCTGCTGGTTTCCGCGGTCGTCGCCCTGGCCACCGCGGGCGCTGTTGCCGCGGTCGTCCGCCGTCGCGGAGACGTCCCGGCACGCGAACCATGGGCTGGATGGCTCGGGCTCGAGGCGGCGGCACGCAGCCTGGTCGCGGCGCCGACCAAGGCCGCCGCCGTCGCGCTGGCCCGGTTCGACGACCGGGTCATCGACGGCGGCGTGCGCGCCGCGGTCGCGGTGGGCTCCTCAGTGGCGCGCGCGGTCGACGCCCGCGTCGAGTGGTCCGTCGACGGCGCCGTCCGCGCGGTCGCCCACGGTTTCCGCCGCTTGGGACGGTCGGCCCGGCGCCCCCAGACCGGCCAGCTCCATCACTATTACGCGCAGGCCATCGTGGCCCTCGCCGCGCTCGTTGTCCTGCTGGTGGTGCTCGGATGAACACCGGATCGAACGTGAGGTAGGCGTGCTCAGCATCATCGTGTTCTTGCCCGTGGCCGTCGCCGCCGGGTTGCTGGCCCTCCCACGGCTCGGCGACAACGCGGTCCGTTGGACCTGGATCGCCGCCAGTGCCGTGGAACTCGTCCTCGTGCTCGGGGTGTGGGTCGGCTACGACCCCGCGGCACCGGGCTACGCCTACGAGGTCAACCGCCGGTGGATCCCCAGCGTCAGCTCGGGATATCACCTCGGCGTGGACGGACTGAGCCTGCCGCTGGTGGCGCTCACCGCCGTGCTGTTCTTGGCCTGTGCGATCTACTCACTACGCCAGACTCAGCGCATCCGCTCGTTCGCCGCGCTGTTCCTCTTCCTGGAAACGGTGTGCCTCGGCCTGTTCGTCTCCCTGGACCTGATCCTGTTCTTCGTTTTCTTCGATCTGTCCATCGTGGGTATGTACTTCGTCATCGCCGGGTGGGGACACAAGGGGGCGGCCCGGGCGGCACTGAAGTTCTTCCTCTACACGTTCGTCGGCTCGCTCGCGCTGCTGCTCGGGTTCATCGGGCTCTACCTCTCCGCCGAGCCCCACACCTTCGACATCGCCCAGCTTGCTGAACAGAACCCCTTGGCAGGACAGGGCGTCGCCGGAACGCTGGTGCTGCTCGCGCTCGTCGTCGGCCTGGCGATCAAGACGCCAACCGTGCCGTTCCACACGTGGCTGCCACCAGCCCATACCGAAGCCCCGGCAGCGGGGTCCGCGATCCTCGCCGGTGTCCTGCTGAAGCTGGGCACCTACGGCTTCGTGCGCATCGCGATGCCGCTGTTGCCCGACACGTGGCGACGCTACGCCTGGGTGATCGTGATCGTGGGTGTGCTCAGTGTGCTCTACGGTGCGCTGGTAGCGCTGGCGCAACGCGATTTCAAGCGGATGATCGCCTACACCTCCGTGAACCACATGGGCTACATCATCCTCGCCATCGGCGCGGCCGGGCTCATCGCCACGTCGAACGAACAGGCCCATGACCTCGCCGTCGCCGGAGCCGTCACGCAGATGGTCAGCCACGGCCTGATCACCGGTGCGCTGTTCCTGCTCGCCGGTGTCCTCTACGAACGGGGACACACCTACGACATGGGCTCCTATGGCGGGCTCGCCGCCAGCGCACCCCGGTTCGCCGGGCTCACCGCGATCGCAGCCTTCGCCTCCCTGGGGCTGCCTGGGTTCTCCGGCTTCATCGCCGAGTTCCAGATCTTCACCGGCTCGCTCGGGGCGACGCCCGTCGCCACTGCCTTGGCCTTCCTCGGCATTCTCATCAGCGCGGCCCTCTTCCTCCGCGCCTACCAGCGCATCTTCCTCGGCCCGCCACGAGCCGCAGGCGGCACCACCGATCTCACCGCCCCCGAAACCATTTCGATCGCGCCGCTGATGGTGCTGGCCGTCGTACTCGGCCTGTTCCCGCGATTCCTACTCGACGTCATCGAACCCGCGGCCCGCACCCTCGGCGACCTGGTGAGCCGCTGACATGGAAGGAATGATGACCCAGGAGCTCGGCCTGCTCCTGCCCGAGATCTTCCTCGCTGCCAGCGCCGTGCTCGGGCTGCTCATCGGCTCCTACCTGCCCCGCCGACGCCAGTGGCTGATCCATGTTCTCGCCGCACTCGCCTGCCTCGCCGGGCTCGCGTCCACTGTGCTCGACTGGCTGGAGCCGAGCACGGCTGTGTTCGAAGGCAGCTATTCCGTCGACATCGCCACCAACGCCACCCGGGCCGTCGTGCTCGTGTCCGTGCTGTTCGTGCTCGGCCTGACTGCGGACGTCCGCAGCCACAAGCGCGAAACCGAGTTCGTCGTCCTGCTCCTGCTCAGCGCGCTCGGCACCGTCATCCTCGCCGGTACCAACGACCTTCTCTTGCTCGGTGCCGCCTATCTCCTGGCCAGTGTTCCGCTCTACGCGCTGGCCGCGTTCGCCAAGGACTCCCCCGGCACCGAGGCCGGCCTGAAGTTCTACCTGCTCGGCGCACTGCTCGGCGTCACCATGCTGTTCGGCATCATGCTGCTGACCGGCCTCAGCGGCGGAACCGACTACCCCACGCTCGCCGATGGAATACCGGACGCGCCGACGGCCGCCGCAGCCGTCGGCGTCATCGCCGTCATCGCCAGCCTGCTGTTCAAGGCGGGCGCCGTGCCTGCCCAGTTCTGGGTCCCGGACGTCACGCAGGGCGCGCGGCCACCGGTCGGTGCTATCGTCACCACCATCCCCAAGATCGGCGCTGCCGTGGCGCTCTACCGGCTCGTCGCCGCTCCACTAGGCTTGGCCTCACTCGACTGGCCACTTCTGTTCGCTGTCCTCGCTGCGGCCACAATGACTCTGGGCAACCTCGCGGCGTTCTTCCAGAGCGACGTACGCCGCCTGCTCGCCTACTCCACTATCAGCCAGATCGGCTATCTCCTGATGGCCGTCGCCGCCGCCGGACGCAGCACACTCGCGCTCCCCAGCCTGCTGCTCTACCTCGCCGCCTACGCCGTGACCAACCTCGGCGCGTTCGCGGTAGTCTGCGCGCTGCCCGGCGCGCGCACGCTCACCGACTACAGCGGCCTGCGGCGCCACCAACCCTGGCTGGCGCTAGGCCTCACTATCTGTTTGCTCGGTCTCGTCGGGACGCCACCAACCGGCGTGTTCGCCGGCAAGCTCACCGTCTTCACCGCCGCCTTCGACGCCGGTTTCGTCTGGCTGGTCGTCCTCGCCGCCGTCAACACCGCCGCCAGCGTGTTCTATTACCTCCGATGGATCGCGCCCGCCATGCGCTCCAACCCCACAACCATCGAACACGCCGAACCCCGGGCGGCGACCACGGCCTACCTCGCCGCACCGGCCTCCGTCGCCGTCGGCATCCTCGCCGGCCCGATCCTCGCAGTCTTCCAAGGCAACATCCTCATCAGCTAAGCATTCCGCCGAAACAGGGCCGCGCCAATCCCCTTGATACCCTACCCCCGTAGTGTTAAGTTGCCATTGACCACCGTCGAAGGGAAATCAATGAGCACGAGCACCTACACCGTCAAAGGCATGACCTGCTCTGGATGCATGAACAAGGTGACCACCGCAGTCACCGGCGTAGCCGGCGTCAACGACGTCGATGTCGACATCGCCACCGGTGAAGTCACCGTGATCAGCGACAACCCAATTGACGGCAAGCTCGTCCGGGCGGCGATCGCAGACGCCGGCTACGAAGTCGCCCAGTAAGCCATGAGCACCGAACCAAGTTCCGACCGCATCGTGGTCAAGGCGGTGGACAACGGCCCCTATCAGATCAAGGGCCCTATCCGTCTCGTCGATCACGAGAACAACAGCTATGAGCTGGGTCCAGGGCGCACGACCCTGCTGTGCCGTTGCGGGATGTCGGCGAAGAAGCCGTTCTGCGACGGGTCACACGCCCGCAACGGGTTCAACGCCACCGAAAGGTCTACCTAAGCAGCAGCGGTGGCGCTGGCAACCTCCCAGCGCCACCGCTTCGCCACACTTAGCTCTGCATCGCCCCAACATTGCCGAAAACTACTAACCTATATAGTTCACTTTGTCCGGGGAGGCAGATGACGAAGGAGTTGCAGCTCGGTGACACAGCGCAACAGGATGCGCCTTGGCGTGATGACTGTGATCGCCGCCGCCACACTGACCGCGTGCGGTCAAACCGCCGAGCAGACGGCGAACAACGTGCCCGGCGCGCCGCCCAGCCTCGGGCACGTGCACGGACTCGGCATCGACCCCGCCGACGGCACTCTCTACGCCGCGAGCCACTACGGGGTGTTCCGGCTTCCCGATCAGGGCGAACCCGAATTGATCGCGGACCGACAGCAGGACACGATGGGATTCACCGTCGTAGGCCCACGGCATTTCCTCGGAAGCGGCCACCCCGCCCCGGACGAGGACCTCCCGCCGCACCTTGGCCTCATCGAAAGCACCGACGCGGGGCAGACGTGGGCGCCCCTCTCGCTATCCGGCCAAGCCGACTTCCACGCCCTCGAAGCCAAACACAACCAGGTGTACGGCTACGACAGCCAGAGCCAGCAGCTCATGGTCACCAGCGACCGACAGAACTGGGACCGGCGCGCAAGCATCGCACTCGCCGACTTCACCGTCCACCCCACCAACGCGAACACCGTGCTAGCAACCACCGAGGAGGGCCCGGCGCGTAGCACCGACGGCGGCCGCACCTTCGCCACCATGCCGAAAGCTCCTCTCCTGCTACTCCTCGACTGGCCATCCGAGAACACCCTTATCGGCATCGATCCGGATGGCAGGGTGCACACCAGCAAGGACGGCGGCACCTCGTGGTCCACGGCGGGCCAGGTACCCGGCGCACCGCAAGCCCTCGCCACGAACGGCAGCTCCGAGGTCTACGTCGCCACCGAAACGGGAATCTACGCATCCCGCGACGGCGGACGTACGTTCACCCTGCGCCAAGAGCTAGGCTGAAAGCTCGCCCGCCTGGTTGCGTCGGTTTCAACGATCTTTGATCAACCAGTAACACCTCGCACATCCGCCCGCTGACCTGTCGGTGCGCCCAGCGGGCTTCCCATCTGTGGCGTGGCCTCCGTTGGTGCTCGCCGAGCGAGCAAGCCCACGATACAGCCACGCTCTTTGACCTGGCCGCGCGTCGCGTTCTCTGGCGGTGGTCAAGCTCAGACAGCTCGTCTCCGATTGGGCGGATACTTCGATCCGCACCTGCAGTTCGATTGCCGCCAGGAGAGCGGCAAGGCCAACGATCGCGAGGACGCTCGGGGCCATGAGCGCGAGCCCGAGATACGCGAGCGCCATGGCGCTGAAGATGGGATGCGCATCGTCGCGAACAAGCCATTGGTCACCAAGTCGGTCGTCGCCTCCCTGTGGATCGACTCCGATGCGCCAGCAGCGCCGGGTGGTTCTAGCCCCGTCAAGTCGTTCTTTGGTCTGGACGGAGGCGGTCTGTGAAGCGGCGCGCGCTCGTCGCGGTCGCAGACACCGCCTTCCGCGTCGGAGCTGAGGCCGCGATGATCGTCGCGGTGACGATGGTCACCGTTGGGCGCAGGGTCGATCGAGCCGTGTCACAGCTCGGCCACAGCTCGCAAAGAACGGTGACACGGCAGGAGATTCCTCCGAAGAGCCTGGTAGACGACCAAGGAGCGCCATGACGCAGCCCTACCTCCCCGATCCAGCCAGAAGTACGGCCATCAGCAACCACCGAGCGGGCCTCAGCCGCTCGTCCCCTACCAGCAGTCCTACTCGCAGTACCAGGCTTATCCGCCGCCCGTGCCCCACGCGGCGCCGTATCCCTACCCGTACCGGGCGCCCGACAACGGCACGGGCACTGCAGCGCTCACGCTCGGGCTCATGTCACTGCTGCTGTGGCCGCTCGGCTCATCTCGCTGATCCTCGGCATCCTGGGAGTAAGCAAGGTGCGACAAGGCCTGGCGACCAACGAGGGCAGCGCCGTCACCGGCATCGTGCTTGGCATCCTCGGCCGCGCGTTCGGCATCCTCGTGCTCGCCCTGGTGTAGGCCTAGCGGGTGGGGGTGGTGACGCGCGAAAGAAGTTCACGTGCGTCGTCACCCTCGGCGGCTGCCTCCCAGAGCCGGTCGGTGATCCCGCGGTAGAGCGCCACGTCCTCGGGGTCGGTAGCGACGACATCGGTGTGGTTGACCTCGATCGTGACCGTGTCGTCGAGGATCGTGTAGCCGTGCATCGTGACGGTGGGCAGCACGGTGTCGAGCGGCAGCACGCCGAGCCGGACGTGCGCTAGGCCCGCGAGGTTGCCGAGCCGGTCCAGCTGTGCCCGCATCGCCACCGGCGGGCAGATCGGGTAGCGCAGGGCGGCCTCGGCGACGAGGATCTCGACGCGCTTGTCCGGGTCATAGAGCACGTCCTGCCGCCGAATCCGCTCGCGTACCGCGTCGTCGGAGTCGCGGGGTGTCTGGTGCATCTCGGCCGCGAGCTCGAACACGGCGCGGGCGTACTCGGCGGTCTGAACCAGGCCGGGCACGAGGAAGAACTCGACCATCACAATCGAGCGGGCGTCGTGCACAGCCTTAGCGGTGCTGCGCTGGAGATCGGCGTGACCGTGCCGCAGCTGTCGTTTCCAGCGGCCGCGTTCGAGCCGGATCTCGCGCACCTCGTCACGCAGCTCAATCTGCGCCAGGTCGCCGCCACCGACCGCTACGGCCCACGCGGCCACGTCGGCGTCGCTCGGCAGGGTGCGGCCGTTCTCGATCCGGCTGACCTTCGAGGGCAGCCAGCCGATGTGCGCCGCGAAGTCCTTGCCGGTGCGGAACCCCGCCCGCTCGCGCAGGCCGCGCAACGTGTCGGCCAACGTGAGCTGCCGTTTCTCGATGCTCACCTGTTCCCTGCGATGTAGTCGGCGTGGGTCGTCGCCAGCGGCCACACCAGATCACGCCACCCCTGGTGCTGCCGCACGACCTCGGGGTCGTCGTCGAGGTCGATGCCGATCAGCTCGGTCTGCTCATCGAAGCAGAGCACCGCGACCCGGTCGTCATCGAGGATGTAGAAGTCGTAGCCCGGCATCCCCAGCTGGGCCGCCTGGTGCTGGTCGATCCAGCGGATGCCCTCGCCCGCCTCGACGTTGGCGTGGGTGACCGAGAGCATCCACCGCAGGTACTCGCTGAGCGGGTCAGTGAGCATCCGCACGCGCTCGAACGGGATGCCCGCAGCGCGCAGGCGACGGATGTAGGCGTGCCAAGCGCGGTCCTCGTCGGTCTCCTCGACCGGCTGGCCGGCGCGCCACGCGTCGAGCTCGTCCTCGTCGACGGCGTAGTGACCCTGGCATTCCCACCGCCACGACGAGCGGCGCACTGTGTCGAGCAGTGCGCCCAGCTCGCCGGGGCCGAGACGACGTACCGTCACCCACGGGCCCCCTGGAAGAACTCCACCAGCTCCTTGGGGATCTCGACCGCGGTCTCGTGGTCGGGCAAACCACGCTCACAAAGAATCGCGAGCGCCTCGGGATCGGTGACCCTCGTGCCCTGAACGACGAAGGTGCCGCGATCAGTCTCGTATGCCTCCGGGCAGCCACCGTTCTTCGACGTGCTCCCCAGGTGAGTCAGCTTCACGAGTGCATCCTTCCGTAGCTCGTCATGGAATCTACAGAATCCATGAAAAGTCGCCCGCGCCACGAGTGTCCATCCGCGCCATCCGCACGCCGGAATGAACACACAAAGTTGCATCATTGACGCAAACAGGTGAAGTTGCGCAAGAATTCTATGAATTCTATTGCCTTCGCGCCGACCGTAGAGGGATATTCGGACCGCACGGACGGAAGGAGCGCGGCGCCGTGGCAGCTCGAACATGGCAAACCGTTGGCCAGCAGAAGCATGTAGTCCTCGAGACACGGCAGGACGGTCGAGGCATCTCCTTCGTGCGCACGCGCTGCAACCGGCTGATCTGGCCGAGTGCTGTCGACGCGCGGCTGGTCGATCCCTCGACGTGTCAGACCTGCATGTGGTTGACGCAGTCGACCCCGAGACAGGTGGAGGTGGCGGCATGATCGCTCGCGATCGAGAACTGCTCGCCCGGCTGGCACAGGTGAATGTGCACCTCGGCGACGTCGTGGTCGAGCTGATGATTCACCAGGACGGGGGCGAGTTGCCGGCCGAGGGGCTTCGTCAACTCGCCGAGGTTCTCGGTGGTATCACCGCGGATCTCTACGCGCGCGCCGCCGAACTGGACGCCCGGATGATCGCCCCGCAGCGCGTCATCATCGACGCGCGGCCGACAGGTCAGCCTTGATCGTGCCGCTCGTCGAGCTGCCGCAGCAGGTCCTCCACATCCCACCGTGCATGCCCGCCGGGTGTCCGGTACTTCGGCGTGACGACGCCGTCCTTGGCCCATTCGGACAGCGTCTGCCGCGAGACGCCGATCTCCTTGGCGGCCTCACAGTGGTTACGAGCTTGCTGGGCACGGACCACTTTTACAGGACGTTCCCGACGGAATCCGCTGGTCAGTGACGTTTACGACGATCTTGAATGTTCCGACGGTTTCCGATGTTTCTGTACCCTTCGCCACCGGCGGGAGGAGACCGGCGTGAGCTGGTGCGTGAGCCGTGAAGGCGACTTTGCACACCTGAGCCGTGAGCAGTGGGGCGACCTGTACCTCTTCGTCGAGGAGGGCGAACAACAGGCGGCGTTCGATGTGCTCGACCAGATCAAGCCCCCGCACTGGCCTGAGGCCGACGTCATGCTCGGTCCTCCCCACCCCACATGAACATGCCGTGGCTGAACGTCTTCGCCCCGCGCCGGATCAAAGCTGAGGGCGAGACGTGCGCAACCCCGATGCCCCACCCCCTTCGCGACATTCGGCGACCTGATTCTCGTGGCGATGGCATTCCAGTGGGTGGTCTACGTCCGCGATGGCATCTACGTCTGGTGTCCCGAGCCACCAGGAACCGGGCAGCCCCGACGACAACAGCACACCACCCTGACCATCGGCTGCCCTGGTCGCGTCGACCGCCCAGCGACGCCGGCCACCCGCAAGGCGCGCCGCGCATGCCCGCCCGGCGCCTACGCCCGCCTCCCAGCGCCGGGCGGGCCCTCGACCGACGCACCGGAAAGGACTGGGCACCGTGGAAGCTGAGCACGGGAGATGTCGGACTGGCGTGCCATGCTCCGGCGGGGGTAAACGGATGTCGGTGGAAGCGCTCGCGGCGGCGATCTGGCGAGCCCTGGATCTGCTGGCCCGGGTCCGTGCCGACGCGGAGCACGTCGCAGGACTCCTCGGCGAAGCGCGCGACGCCTACGCCGCCGTCCTGTATGGCGCGAACGACCCCGAGGCGAAGCAGCTACCCGTCTCGGCCTCGCAGGCTGCTGAGGCCGCCACCGCAGTCCACGGCCCACTCCGAACCGTCGACGAGTCGCTGCGGGCCTACCTGCACGAGCTGGGCGCCACCGGGCGCGACCCGACTACACCACCACGACGGCCAGATCCGACACCCGCGCCCGCACCGACCGCGCCGGGGGTGCCAGCGCCGGACGGCTCGCGGTACCCGACCGAGGCCGCATGGTGCGTCGACATGCTGCCCTGCAGAGTCCGAGCCGGCCAGCCGTCGACCGCACCGTGGGCTTCGCCGACGGCAGTCTCGTGCCATTGACCTCCGGCCAGGACGGCACGTGGACACCCGCGATCCGCCAGCGACTCACCGAGCTGGGGTTCCCCAACCAGACCGCTC
Source organism: Prauserella flavalba (assembly GCF_003202235.1). Lineage (GTDB taxonomy): Bacteria > Actinomycetota > Actinomycetes > Mycobacteriales > Pseudonocardiaceae > Prauserella_A > Prauserella_A flavalba. The sequence continues at coordinate 20,776 of NZ_MASU01000033.1, read as the reverse complement.
GACGTCTGGGCAACCACGTGGAACTCAAGGTGGCCGCGAAGATGCTGCTCGAAGGGAGCACGCACAGCGAGGTCACGATCAACAACGAGCCCTGCCGGGCCCGCAGTCGCATGCTGCTCGGTGGCCAAGAGGTGCTGCCGAGGTACCTTCCCGAAGGGCACACGTTGACCGTGCACGGCACCAGTCAGCGGTGCGAACCGTTCACGGAAACCTACGAGGGGACAGCATGAGCACCACGTTAACAGCTCAGCCCGCCTGCGACGTCACCACCATCCCCGACGCTGATGAGCTCCTGCGCATCATGGACAACGTCAGCCGCGAACTGGCCCGCCCGCCCGAGGCTGGCGTGGTATGGGAGCTGTACTCCGGCGAGGACGGCGAGCACGTGCTCGTCGCCGGCATCCGCGGCGACCGAGGCTGCCGCAGCTGGGCCGACCCCAGCGAACTCCAGTTGCCCCTCAACGGCTTGAACGCCGAACCGGTCGAGTACTTCACCTGGGACGGCCACCAGTACGACCAGGACCCCCGGCTCCGAGGTGCCGATCGAGACCATGCACGCGGCCGTGCGCGAGTGCGTCACCACCAGGCAGCGCCCCACCTGCGTCCAATGGGTCGCCGCGCCGCCGTGAACGCTGGCAGGAGCCCGAGCGGAGCCCCCGGCGGCGCGTGAACGCGGGGCCGGGGGCTCCTCGCCGTTCAGGCCGCGCATGCTGCAGACCTGACCGGCTTTTCCCGGGAGGTCAGCGGCACTGGTCAGGGATGCCGAGGTCGGCGACCGCCACGGCGTCGGTGGCGTAGGTGGGCAGTGCCCGGTCGAGGCCGACGATCTTCAGGACCCGGTTCAGCGGCGGTGACGGGACGACGGCGAGATGCGCTTGGCGAGCGTGGGCGCGTTCGGCGAGCTCGGCGAGGTAGCTCACCCCGGCGGAGCCGCAGAAACAGACCGCGCGCATGTCGATGATCAGCGCTTGTGTCCTGCCGGCCGGTTCATCACCAACCACGCGCCGCACCTCCTCCACCGCGACCATGTCAACCTCGCCGGCCCCCGGCACCACGCAACACGAGTCACGGCGTGTCACATCCGCGGACAGCAGGGCCGCTGCCGCCCTGGCGGCTGGGTCCCTGTCCTGGTTGCCGGTCATGGTGACCCCCATCCGACCACGGAACCAGTGCGCCGTCGGGCACGCTCGCCGTCCGCAGCCCTCATTGGTCGAAGCACGCCCATCGCCGCGCGAGCGCGCCACCTGCAACGCTAGTGCCCCCACTGTACGCCCGCGGCGACTTCGACGAGGCCCAATTGTTGCCGCCCGATGCTCGATGGAAATGGCGCGCACGCGCACGGCGTAGTGGACTGTGACTGCCGCGGCGGAGTCGTTTGTCGCTCACTCCCGCGGGCTACATCTCGGAGGATGCGAGCAGTGAGGCAAGGGTGGTATGGCAAGTGAGACGGAGCGGCCGCGAGAGGTACCAGCGGTATGGCACCGCCGGGTCCCGGCGGTCAGCAGTGAAACCACTCTGCTGCGCAACCAACTGGCCCGCTGGGCACGCGCACACGGGCTGCCTTCGGGATTGGTCGAGGACGTCAAGCTGGCCGCGTACGAGGCGATGGCCAACACAGTCGCCCACGCCTACCGGGACGCCGTCCGGGGAACCATGGCGGTCACCGCCCGGGCCGTCGACCACACCATCGAAGTCACGATCTCCGACGCGGGCCGGTGGAGCGACCGGCCAAGCCACCGGCACGGCGGCCGGGGCGTGCCGCTGATGCGCGGCCTGGCCGACGCGGTCACCATCAGCTCCACCGACACGGGCACCACGGTGACCCTGTGCTGGACTCGCCGGTCTTTCTCACTCGATCGGTAGAAGTGAGCCGCGCGAGCCGGGTCGGACCGCTCCGAGACACTACCGTTCTGGGTGATCGGTGTCATAGCCGCCGAGCCGCCTCGCCCCGGTCTGATGTCCCCCCGGCGGCCGGGGGCTTCTCTGGCCGCAGGCACCGGCGACGGTGTCAACGCCGCTTGAATCCTGACCCGGTTGTTCCGGGTGAAGGTTGACCCACCCCGGGATGTTGCTAGTCGTTGGTCTTGGTGGCCGCTGGGACGCGGCCGAGGTCTCGGTCCTTGAGTCGGTAGCTGTCTCCCTTCAGTGAGATGACTTCGGCGTGGTGGACGAGGCGGTCGATCATCGCGGCGGCGACGACGTCGTCGCCGAAGACTTCACCCCAGCGGCCGAAGGGCTTGTTGCTGGTGACGATCAGCGAGGCTCGTTCGTAGCGGCTGGACACCAGCTGGAAGAACAGGTTCGCGGCTTCGGCTTCGAAGGGGATGTAGCCGACCTCGTCGACGATGAGCAGCGGGATGCGGCCGAGCTTGACGAGCTCCTCTTGCAGCTTGCCAGCGTGGTGGGCGTCGGCCAGCCGGGCGACCCATTCGGCGGCGGTGGCGAAGGCGACACGGTGCCCGGCCTGGCAGGCCCGGATGCCTAATCCGATGGACAGGTGGGTCTTGCCGGTGCCGGGTGGGCCGAGGAAGACCACGTTGTCCTTGCCGGTGATGAAGTCCAGGGTGCCGAGGTGGGTGATGGTGTCCCGCTTGAGCGAGCGCTGGTGATCGAAGTCGAACTCCTCCAGCGATGTGCGCGACGGGAATCGGGCCGAGCGGATGCGGCCTTCGCCGCCGTGGGCTTCGCGGGCGGCGACCTCGCGTTGCAGGCAGGCGGCCAGGAATTCCTCATAGGTCCAGGTCTCGGCGCGGGCCCGGTCGGCCAGCCGCTCCACCGACCCGGCCAGCGAGGGTGCCTTCAACGCCCGGGTCAGGTAGGCGATCTCGGATGCCACATTGCGGCCGTTGCCGTTGCTTGTCTTGCTGGCCATCACGCGACCCCCTCGGCACTGACCGGGGTGTCGGTGAGGCCGAACAGTCGGTCGTAGTCGGCCAGGCTGCGCTGCTCGACAGCGGTCTGCACCGGAGCGACAGCGACCAGTCGACGGGCCTGCCGTAGTTCGGCGGCCGCGGCGGCGTGCACCGGGTCGGTGATGCTTTGGTGATCGGCCCAGCAACGGGCATGCCGGGCGACCTCGACACCGGCGAGGGTGACCACGACCGCGTCGAGGTCGGCGCTGATCTCCACCCGGCGACCGACGGCGCTGGGGTGCACGGAGTAGTCGTTGGAGTCCAGCCGCACGTAGTGGTCGCGCGGGAGCCGGGTAGTGCTGCGCCACCCCACCACCGGGGCGACCGGCGGTAGCTCGAGCATCGCCGCCTTGTCGGCCTCCCAGCGGTCGATCGGGCGGCAGCCCAACCGACGGTGCTGCCGGGTGTTGGCCCGCACCAGCCAGTCCTCGAGCTGGGTGTTGAAATCGGCGGGGCTGGTGAAGGCGCGGCCGGGCAGGAACGAGGTCTCCAGATAGCCGTTGGCCCGCTCGACCAGTCCCTTGGCTTCCGGGTCTGCCGGGCGGCACTGGATCACCTTGATGCCGAGCGTTCCGCGGAAGGCGTTCATCGCTTCGGTCAGCTGCGGCTTGCCGCCGCGCCACTGCCCGACAGCGGCCTCGTTGTCCCACACCAGCGCCTTGGGCACCCGGCCCCAGTCGCTGATCAGCGCCCAATGCCCGGCCAGCAGGTCCGGACTCTGCCGCGAGGGCAGCATCCGGGCGGCCATGATCCGCGAGTAGCCGGAGACCATGACCAACACCGGTGGGCGGCCCACCTGCCCGAATCTGAGCGGGATGTCCACAGGCGGGAACCACAGATCGCACTGCGCCAGTTCGCCCGGCTGGTATTCCGTGCGCGAGGCCGGATCGGTCGGTTTGAACAGCGGCCGCAGCTGCTGCACCCGCTCGAAGAACACCGTCTTCCCGCGCTGCCAGCCCACCCGCTCAAGGATCACCGTTGAGGGCATGTCCGGGAACTCCGCCAGCAGCGCCCGGATCTGCGGCTCCACCGCATCCACAATCGAGCCCTTCGCCGGCCGCTCGTACTTCGGAGGTGCGTGCGACGCGAGCGCCTTCCGCACCGTGTTCCTCGAGATCCCGAGCCGGCGGGCGATAGCCCGAACCGCCATCCCCTCCGCCCGATGCAACCGGCGAATCTCCGCCCAGTCCTCCACGTTCAGCACCTCATGATCGTCATGGGGTGGGTCAAAGTTCGCGCGGAACCAGAGGGTCAGTATTCAGCCGGAAGCGACAGACCGCTGGGTTCCAGGGAGGACGGGCGCCCCTGCTCGTGCGACGCCCCCATCGCGCGGCCTACACGGTCGAACACGCCTGTCGTCTGGCGCGACTAAGCAATCGGTTCGGGACACGCCCCCGACTCGCGCGTCCCGAGCCCACCCAGGGGAGCCCGGGGCCGCGCGGCCGCGTGTCGTTCCATTGCCCAGCCGCGCAGCTCGGCCTTCGGTACACCCCACGCGACCCGAAGGATGGCACCCGCCCGCGATGGTCAAGACCCCGTCCTCCGCGAGCTGCCGCACCACGCTGAAGTCTGGGGCCCTGTGAAGGTCACCGCTAGAGCCGTTCGGCCCCACAACAGCATGCGTCCAGTCGTTCACTTTCAGGTGATGTCACCGGTCCCACCAAACCTCCGGTCCCCCATCCCCATGGCGCTCGACCGCACGAGTGCGCCCTGGATCCGGGAGAGCGCGGCCCGCCTGGCAGACCAGGCGGGCCGCGACTCCGGGCTGGACGCGCCAAGAATGCCGCTCCGACGTGCTCTCACGGGAGGTGCTACCGGCTGCGCAACACCGACATTGACACGCTCCCCTCCCGCAGGACCACAGCCAAGGTACAACAACCACGACTACGGTGGCCTACTTTTCAAAGAGCGCAACCGGCCGACTTCCGAAGATCGTCGACATTCGCGGCGCGAACAATTGCCACGAGGTTCCGTGAGGTAGTCGCGCTGATCCGAAGCTGCTTCCGCAACGTCTCGGCGGAGATAGGGCGGCGGTAGCGTCGCCAGTGTTCAGCGTCCGCCCGACGCGATCGCTCCACGAGTTTCTCGTCGAGATTAGTCGTCTTGCGGGTCGCTGCCCCCAACAGCTTGGCGCGCCGCTGGGCTGAAGGGTACGACGTCTCTTGTTCGACGCGGCCACCCGTCGAGTCCGCCGACGGGGACATCGACGAATGCGCTGGCCCTGGACCGATGTTAGCGGCGCTCAGAGCTCGCAGAAGGCCAGGTCCTGTCTCGGCCCACCCGATTAGCAGTAGTGGCCCGACTGCGTCGAAAGCCGCCTTTCCCCACTGACCAGCGCACACCGGGTCTGCGACGTTCAGCAACAGAGTCACCACGCTCGCGGCCAGCAGCAAACGTCGTGCTGGCCGCAGCACATCCTCGCTCGCGCCGGACACCGCCAGGTGCCGCGTACCGACGAGCAAGCCCAGCACCGTCAGGTCCACGGCCGGTGCCACCAGCGGTGCAACGAGCACAGGTACCTGCAGCTTCAAGGCCAGATTCAGGACGTTCGTGAGGTAGGCCTGCGGGCGCGGTGTCGGTGTTGCCACCGGTCGTTTCCCGCAGGCCCCTCCCGCACCCGGCGTGCGGCTTTCACCGCACCGGGCGCTCCATGCGTCTTACCCGCTGGTCAGCCGCTGTGGGCGGCTGCCGGTCGGGGTGTCCACGGGGTCGGGATGGTGCTGCCGCGGTAGCGGTAACGGGTCACCGCGACGCTGGATGCGCCGGTGAACACGACCCCGTTGTGGGCGAATCGCCACCCTTTGTCGCAGAAACGACGCCGGAGTTCGGGCATTCCGATCCGATGCTGGCCGCCGTACTTGGCGCGCACCCAGCGCATCAGCCGACCCCACGCATGGTTGTCGATCGCGCTGAATACCACCTTGGCGACCGCGTGGCGGAAATAGTTCGCCCACCCCACCAAGACCCGGTTGACGCTTCTCAGCACCACATCCAGGTCCTGGTATCGGGTTGATCTGTACGTCCTCATCTTGACCTTGTCCTTGACTGACTGAATCGCCTTCTTGGACGGCCTGGTATAGACGCAATACTTTCGAGTTCCTCGGTTCCACTGACGGCGAAGAGTGAACCCGAGGAAATCGAAGCCCTCGTCGATGTGGACCACCCGTGTCTTGTCCGGCGACAGCCGTAACCCCAACGGGGCCAGCACGGCCGCCACCTCCTCCCGCAACGCCTCGGCATGATGCCGCTCGCCCCAGACCATCAGGACGAAATCATCCGCATAGCGGATGAGTCTGCACACACCGTGCCCGGCTGCCTTGCGTTTGGCCCGCTGGTATCTACTGCCCATCGCCCGCCACTGCCGATCGAAATAATCGTCCAGCGCGGACAGGGCGATGTTGGCCAGCAGCGGGGACAAGATTCCACCCTGCGGTGTTCCTGTCAGTGTCTCTTCCCGGTTTCCGAGTTCGGTCAGAACACCGGCTTTCAGGAACGCCTTCACCAGCGCACACACCCGTTTGTCCGTGATTCTCACCCGCAGACGGTCCATCAACGCCCGATGCGATATCTCATCGAAACAGGCCTCGATGTCCGCCTCCAGCACCCAGTGATAGTTCCGGGGCTTCGAGGCATAGTAATGAATCTCGGCCACCGCGTCCTGCGCGCGCCGGTTCGGACGGAACCCATACGAGCAGGGTTTGAAGTCTGCCTCGAAAATGGGTTCGAGCACCAACTTCAGGCTCGCCTGGACCACCCGGTCGGTGATGGTGGGAATCCCGAGCTTCCGGAACTTCCCCGTGCTCCCCTTGGGGATCATCACCCGCCGCACCGCGACCGGACGGAACACGCCCGACTTCAGCGCATCCCGGATCTGGGCCAAGAAAGCCTCGGTCCCCACCCAGGTCTCGACCAAGCCAACACTGACCTTGTCGATACCCGGAGTCCGCGCGCCCTGGTTGGTTGTGACGCGCTCCCACGCGCACACCAGGAACGCCGGATCAGCAACGAGGTTGAACAGATCACCAAACCGGCGCCCCGGTTGCTCGGTCGCCCAGCGATGTAGTTTGGTCTGCATCCTCCGTACCGTGATCGCCGCCGACTCCACATCCGGCCACACCACGGCGCCGGTATTCACCGGCGCGTCTTCGGACATTGCTTTCCCTCTCTGTCTGACGCACTGTCGCCCTTCCCCATGTGCACGGGCTTTCCCCGGCTCGGAGTACTACGGCGACTCCGCCCCAACCCCGGCGCTTCGACAGGCGTCGCGTCTATCCTCACCCACTTCGCTGGCTGCGCAGCGCGGCGGGGAATGCGGCCGGGATGGTTCCCACGTTCACTGTTGTCCGGTTGACGGGTGAGGCGTCCAGCTATACCCCTGCGGCATCGCCACGGCTACGCCGTAGACCTTCACCGTGGCCTCCAGACCCAGACTTCGGAGACCCGACCTGAAGTTCCCCACCCCGTTCCCGAGGCAGGTGCGCACCGCCCACCAGCCCGAATCCACCGGGTTAGAGCTGGCTATTCGTGAAGAGGCGTAACGAAACCGGTTCCTCGCGTACACCTTCCCGTCTCGCTCACCACGCCCGACCCGTCCGGCAGTGCCAGGCCGACGCGACTTTGTCGAGGCTGCTCCCGCCCAACCCAGCGACCCCTGGGTCAGGCTGCCTCCAGCTTCACCCCGCCGCTACGACGACGGAGCGATGGACGGTCTTCCACCTCCATCCGCAACAACAGCGCCTCGTGGCGCACCCAAAGCCGAAGAGGAAGGTCAGCCCGATGACCAGACTCATCGTGACCGTGACGAATCGAGCAACTGTCTGTGCGTTGGAACTCATGACGGCCTCGCTCCCGAGCCCGGAAGTTCGAACCTCGCCTCGAGAGTCAACGTGCCGATGGAACGGCCTTGGTCAGCCCCGTTCCCATCCTTTGGTAGTCCTGCCGGGGGCGCTCCACCCCTGGTCACAGCGTTGACCAGGGGAGAAACGCTGCGGCGGCCAGCACTGAGCCATGCCTTCCGGCAGGTTGGTCCTCCGCCGAGCGGCAGCGCCGGACCACGCCATGCTCCATACACGTCGCGCCGGGCTCCCTCGTTCGTGGCCGCGCGTGGGTACTTCGTGACTCGCATCACGCGACCGCCGGACCCGGCACGCGGTGCGGCCGGGCTCGTCGTTCATGGTCCACACGGGACGCTTCGCGATCAGTCCTCGCAAGCGTTTCCGTCGCCGTCGCTGTCGAGGCGGTACACATCGTCGCCCACCACTCGCACCGGGCCGCGCACGTAGGCGGGACCGTTGCCGCTGCCGCCTTCGCAGTCGACGTCCTCCGCGATGGGCACACAAGCGCCTTCGTAACTCGGGTGGCAGCCGGGTGCGGGCTCCGGTTCGGGGGCCGGGGGCGGTGGGGGCGGCGGTGCGGGTTCCTCCGAGAGCACCGGCTCGGGGGCCGGCTCCCGGTAGGTCGGCTCCGGCGGCGCCGCCGGGGGCTCCGGCTCGGGGGTTTCCGTCGTCGGCTCCGGCTCCTCGGTGGTGGTGACCGGCGCCCTCGTGGTGGTCGTGGTGGTCGGCAGAGCGACGTCGGAGGACGGCTGTTGCCCGTCCTCCTCGCCCCCGTTGACGATGCCGATCAGGAGGAAGAGGGCGAACACCGCGGCCGCGATCCACAATGGACGGCGCAGGTACCACGGGCGGCGCGGCGGCGGCGGGGCCGGGGCGGGAGCCGCCTGAAACACGCTCGTCGGCCGCGGTGCCGGCGTCGGCATCGAGACGACCGGGATCGGCGTCGTCGCCGGTTCGGCGGTCGGCGGCCGAAGGGCGCCGTCGACGTCCTTCGGCAGGCGCAGCACGACTTCGATCTTCTTCTCGCCCTGCTGGATCAGCGCCTCGCATCCGGGTCTGGCCCCCGAATCTTCCACTCGCTGGACGAGCGGCCCGTAACGCTGCGACATCAGGTACGTCAGCTCGCCGATGCGGCGCCCGTCGAGCCTCACCTCGACGGCCCGCTTTCCCCGGTGCTTGCCCGACGTGACCGTGCACCAGCCCAGTTCCACGGCCACGCGGCGCTCGCCGCCCACCGGGGCGTACCGCGCCAGCTCCGGCTGGTGGTGCTCCTCGCGGGTCACCGTCACGCTCACCTCGCCAGGCAGCAGCGACAGCCCCGATGACGAGTTCTCGACCACGTTGCGCTCCCTGTGCGACGGCCGGTGTACACCTACGAATCGGCCACTGGAGCCGGGCGTTACCGCAGGACACAGGGCTGTCACGGACAGGACACGTATCGGCACGGGCAGCCCGCAGTGTCTACTTCGGAGACAGCGGGGGCACGGCGAAGTCGTTGATCTGGGACGAAGCTCACGGCCTGGTCCTGCCGGGGAAACTGTTCAGTCCCAACGGTCCGGCACTACTCTCGTAAGGTCGCCCTAAGGAGGGATGCCGGATGCCATGTGACGACGCGGCCGCGCATGCCTTCCTCCGCTGCACGCTCAACACCGCCGACCGGGTGAAGTCGGCCCGTTTTTACCGCGAGGTGCTCGACCTGCGGCAGCGAGGGGAGTTCACCGACGCCGAAGCGGACGTCTCCGCGCTGGGCATCTCGCAGCCCGCGCATCGCACCAGGTCACGCCTCTGGGACCGCCGCTGGTCCCGTCGGACCCCCGCGCTGGAGCTCGTCCAGTGGCACGAACCACGTGCGCACACGGTGGTGCCCACGCCCGCCACCACGATCGGCCTACGAGCGGTGGGCTTCCGGGTGGAGTCGGTGGCGACCGTGCGCACCGCCGTGGCCAGGGCGGGCCGCGACGCCCGGATGCTGCCCTCGGGCTGGCCCACCGGCACCGGGCCCACCGCGTGGACTCTCGACCTCGACGGGGTCACGGTGGAGCTGGTCCAGTCACGCCTCACCGACACCGACGGCCCCGTGCTGTCGCACCTGCGGCTGAACTGCGCCGACCTGGCCCGCAGCATCGAGTGGTATGAGCACCTCGGCTTCGACGTGGCAGCGAAGGAGACGTCGACCCTGCTGCCGGGACTGCCGCTGGGGCTGGCCGGTCAGGTCGAGGTCGCGAGCGCCTCGCTCCAGCTCGGCGAGGACGACCCGTTCCGGCTCGAGCTGCTCCAGTGGGTCGACCCGCCGGGCTCCACGCCGGCGAGCTCAGAGGGCAACGCGCCGGGGCTGGCGCACATCGCGTTCGGCGTCGAGGACGCCAGGATGGCCCACCGTTACCTCGAGACCGCCGGCCTGGCGAACAGCGGGCCGCCGAGGTGGAACCCGGCGCCCGGCAGCACGCACGAAACCGGATGGTCGGTGTTCCTGACCGACCCCGACGGCGTGCGCGTCGAGCTGGCTGAGCACACGCCACGCTGAGGGCCGCTCAGCCGTGCAGCTCCCTCACCTCGATCGGCAGGGTGATCGCCTCGGCGACCTTCCTGGCCCAGCCGAGCGCGGTCTCGCGGTCGGGCGACCGGATCACCGTGAAACCGCCGATGTGCTCCTTGCCCTCGACGTAGGGACCGTCGGTGACGAGCACGTCGCCGCCCTTGGCACGTACGACGCTCGCGGTGTCCGGCGCGGTCAGTCCTGCCGCGAACACCCAGACGCCCGCCTCGCGCATCTCGGTGTTCACGGCCTCCAGGTCCCGCATGATCGGTTCCAGGATCTCAGGCGGCGGCGGGTCGCCGTCCGGCTGGTAGATGCTGAGCAGGTAGTGCGGCACGGCTGCTCCTTCGCGACGTCGGCCTTCCGGTAACCCCGATTCTTCCGCAGCGGTGTGTCGATTCGGCGGTACCTGCTTCGACGTATCGGTAGAGGGTGCCCGAGGGGGGCACACACCGGGAGGAGGCCGACGATGTCCGAACACCGCACCGCGCAGACCACCGTCACCGACGCCGCCGTCACGCCGCTGCTGCGCCGCGACCGGCACCGTGGGCACCGCATCGCACGGGTGGACGCCGCCTACGCCGGGCTGCGTGATCGTGCCCTCGCCGAGACGCTCACCGCCGAGGACGCCGCGGAGCCGCACGGGCTGGATCCGCTGGAGCGGCTGACGTGCCGCACCCACCGGCGCTGGGTGCACGAGTGCATCGCGAGCCCGCAGCACGTCTTCGTGGTCACCGGGCACCGCTGGTGCCGGGACTGCTCGACCGCGGCGAACGTCGCCGTCGACCAGCTGACGTGGCACGTCTCGGTCACCTGCCCCCGCTGCGGGCACACCCCCGCGGGCGTCGCGACCCGCCAGATCGTGCGTACCTGCCGCGCGAGCATGGCCGCGGCGCAGGGCCGCACCGCCGACGCCGCTTAGGGAACCTCCAGCGCGGCGAGCAGCTCTTGGCAGGTGGGCGCGAGTTCCCGCAGGATCCGGGCCACCGTGGCGACGTCGCCAGTGACGAGGGGGTACTGCCGCGACCCGACCGGCCGCGCCTGCCGCCGCCGCTCGCACCAAGACGCAGCCGGCCCAGCCAGTGGGCGGCATCGGCGAGCCGCCGCCCCCCACCCCACCCGCACCGCGACCCGCGCCAGATGTTCCCGCGCCGTGTGGTCGAGTCCTTCCCGGAGCCGCTCGACGACCCAGCCCGCGTCACCGGCCCGCAGCCAGGCCGCAGCCGCGGGCAGCGCCTCCTCCGGGCTCACCTCGCGCACCCTCACGAAACCCGACCACGCGGTGAACGGCTCGGTGGGATAGCCGATCGAGCCCCCACGCCACGCGGCGGCGAGCGCCTCGACCGGCAAGGTCGCGAACGGCTAGCCGTGCGGATCGTGGAGCAGTACCGAGGTGTCGTCGACCCCCAGCACCGTCACGAAGTGGTCCGCGCGGTGGTGAGGCCGCCGCCGCGGTGGAGTGGCTCCGCGCCACGCGAGCGCGAAGGGTCCCGGCGCGAGCACCAGCGCGAGGCAGCTCGCGTAACAGTAGAAGCCGGCCCCCCGATCATGGCGATTTTCCCGCCTTCTCTCACGTTGACAGCACGATCACGCTTCGGGTGTAATGGCGCTCGTGTCGCGTGTCGCCAACCGCGTTGAAGGTGGCCGACATGGAGGCACCGTCATCACTAGGGGGTCCATCGTGAGTTCTCACTTCACGGACGCCGGCTGATTCTGCCGTAGCGGCAAGGTTTCCACCTCGCCCACGTTCTTCTCTCACCACATCCGCACGGTCACGGGCGCGTGTGTCCACATTCGCCAGAGGGCGCCTTTGTCGTGCGCTCCTGCCGTTTTTCCCATACCGAAGGAGATTTCCACTTGCCGGCACATCTGGGTATGCCCGCCAGGGTCGCGCCGTTCAACCAGCCCGTCGTCGACGAGTTCCGCGCCAATGGCGGCCGGGTCGGGGGCCCGTTCGACGGCGGTGACCTGTTGCTGCTCACCACGGTGGGCGCGAAGTCGGGCCACGAGACCACGTCACCGCTCGCCTACCTCCACATCGACGGCGAGCTCGTGGTCGTCGGCTCCGCGGGCGGCGGGCCGCGCCACCCCGCCTGGTACCACAACCTGCTCGCCCATCCCGCGGTCCGCGTCGAGCTGGGCACCGAGACCTTCGGCGCGATCGCCGTGCCCGCCGAGGGCGCCGAGCGTGAGCGGTTGTTCGAGCAGGTCGTGGCCAGGCAACCGGGTTTCGGCGATTACCAGGCCCGCACCGAGCGCGCGCTTCCCGTGGTGGTGCTGCGCAGGCCGCAACGGGCCACGGAGCCCGCCGAGGTGACGACACTCGCCGCCAAGCTCGTCGAGATCCACACGTGGCTACGGGCTCAGCTCGCCGACCTGCGTGGGCAGGCCGACGAGTACTTCGCGCAGCGCACCGGCGGGCCGCCGGGGCTGAGCCTGCAGCTGCGCCAGCACTGCCTGGCCTTCTGCGAGGGACTGCATTTCCACCACAGCGGCGAGGACGCGGTGCTGCTGCCGAACCTGGAGCGGCAGTACCCGCACCTGCGGGACGCGATCGCCCGGCTCCGCGGGGAGCACGGCACGGTGTCACGCATCAAGGACGAGCTGGAGAAGCTGCTCGCCGACATCACCACCGCCGACCCGGCGCGGTTCCTGGCGGAGCTGGAACGGATGTCGGCCGAGCTGACCGCGCACCTGGACTACGAGGAGGAGCAGCTGCTGCCGGTGCTGGAGTCCGTGCCGTTCCCACCGGCGTGATCCTCTACTGTGGACGGTCGGCGACGACCTGGGCGAGCGCGGCGAGCACGGTGGACTCCACGTCGGCCTTGCCGACCTCGAGGTCCGTGAGCACGCCGGAGCCGCCCTCGTTCTCCAGCAGGCCGAGGAGGATGTGCTCGGTGCCGATGTAGTTGTGGCCCAGTCGCAACGCTTCCCGGAAGGTCAGCTCCAGCGCCTTGCGCGCGGTGGCGGCATACGGGACGGCATCGGGCACGCTTCCTGCCTTCGACGGCAGGGCTGCGACGGCGGCCTGCCGGACGGCGTCCAGGGTCACCCCTTGGGCGGTGATCGCCTTGGCGGCGAGTGATTCCTGGTCGCCCAGCAGGCCAAGGACGAGGTGCTCGGCAACGATCTCGGGGTTGCCCGCGGCGCGTGCCTCGTCCTGCGCCAGCCGCACGACGTTCTTGGCGCGCGGGGTGAAGCGGCCGAGTTCGTCCGGGTCGAGCGTGAGGTCGGGCTTCGACACAAAGCGTTTCTGTGCCGCCTGCTTGCTGACTCCCATGCTCTTGCCGATGTCGGTCCAGGACGCGCCGGAGCGGCGGGCCTGGTCGACGAAGTGGCCGATCAGGTGGTCGGCCACTTCGCCGAGGTGCTCGGCGGCGAGCACGGCGTCGGTGAGCTGTTCGAGAACGTCGGTGTGCACCTTCTTGATCGACTCGATCAGGTCGTCGAGCCGGATCTGGATGGACTCGGTCATGCGTCAACCATAAGTTGACGATCGAGCCTCGTCAACCTTGAGTTGACGGCGTATCGTGAGGCGATGCGGGTGCTGTTCTCCTCGACCGCGGGAACCGGGCACTTCGGCCCGATGGCTCCGTTCGTGCGGTCCTGCCTGCGAAGCGGCCACGACGTGCTGGTCACCGGGCCGGACGCGCTCACGAGCACCGCGGAGGCGACCGGTGCGGCGTTCCGGCGCGTCGACGACCCGCCTGCCGACGCGGTGCGGGCGGCCTACGAGCTGCTCGCGACACTCCCGCACGACGAGGCCAATGCCTTCATGTGCGCGGAGATCTTCGGCAGGCTCCGGCCCCGGGCCGCACTCCCCCGGCTCGCCGACACGATCGCGGACTGGCGGCCGGACGTCGTGGTGCGCGAGAGCGCCGAGTTCGCCGCCGCGGTGGCCGCGGAACTGCACGACGTGCCGCACACCAGGATCGCCATCGGGCTCGCCGTCATGGAGGAGCTGGTGCTGCGCTACGCGGCCGGCAACCTCGACGGGCTGCGCCGCACCTCCGGGCTTCCTCCCGACCCGGACGCAGCACGTCTTCGCGCGTCGCCGTACCTGACGCTCTTCCCCGCCGGGCTGGAGGACCCCTCGATACCGGACCCGCCACGAACCAGGCGGTTCCGCGACCCGGCGTGGGCCCCGCCGGGCGAGGGCACGGGACGGCCCTTCGTTTATGCGACGTTCGGCAGTGTCACGGGCGCCATGCCCGGGGCGGCGCCGGTCTTCTCCGAGACGCTGACCGCGGTCGCCGGGCTCGACGCCGACGTGCTGCTGACCGTCGGCCACGGGCTCGATCCCGCGGCGCTCGGCGAACCGCCGCCGAACGTGCGCGTGGAACGCTGGGTGGACCAGAACACGGTGCTCGGCCGCGCCTCCGCCGTGGTGTGTCACGGCGGAGGCGGGTCGATGCTCGGCGCGCTCGCGGCCGGGGTGCCGCTCGTGGTGGCGCCGCTCTTCGCCGAGGACCAGCACCTGAACGCGCGGCGCGTCGCCGAGGCGGGCGCGGGCGTGCGGGCCACGCCGGACGCGGCGAGCCTGCGGGCGGCGCTCGACACGGTGCTCACCACGCCCGCCTACCGGACGCGTGCACGGAAGCTCGCCGCGGAACTCGCTCGCACCCCCACCACGGACGCCGCCTTCCGCTGACAACTCAGGCGCGGTACCGCAGCTGGCGTGCCTTGCCCACCTCGTACTCGGCGTGGCCGGGCAGGTGCGGCGGGACGCCGACCTCCCACCACGCCCCGGCGTCGGTCCACGCGGCCGGATCGGTGCGCAGCACCACGACCGCGGGCCTGCGCTGTGTGCGCGCGGCCTGGCGCGCCTTGACATAGGCGTCGCGGAATCCGGCGAGGTCGGCGGCGGCGAACGCGAGGCAGCCCAGCGCCTCGGCGTGCGCGGCGAAGTCGGCCCGCGGCGGGTTCTCGTGTGCCGAGGCGCAGTCGGGATAGAGGTTGTTGAACGCGGGCGCGCCCTGGCCCTCCTGCAGGCGCGCGATCACGGCGTAGCCGTCGTTGTCGCACACCACCGCGACGAACGGGTGCCCGGCGAACGCGGCGGAGAACAGCTCCGAGTTGAGCATCAGGTACGAGCCGTCGCCGAGCAGCGTCGTCACCACGCCGTCGCGTGCCATCGCCGCGCCCCACGCACCGGCGAGCTCGTAGCCCATGCACGAGAAGCCGTACTCGACGTCCATGCTCGCGGTGCCGTTCGCACGCCAGCCGCCCACCAGCTCACCGGGCAGCCCTCCCGACGCGGTCATCACGTAGTCCCCCGGCTCGGCGACGTCGTTGACCGCGCCCACCACCTGCGCGTAGGTGGGCAGCCCCTCGGCTGGCGCGCGCAGGCCGTCGACGTAGGCGTCCCACCGCGCCCGCTCCAGGGCCGCCCGCACCGTCCAGGCCGGGTCGACGACGCCGCGGCCCCGCAGCGCGACCGTCAGCTCGGCCAGCCCTTCGCGTGCGTCGGCCACCACCGCCGTGGCCCCGTGCTTGACCGCGTCGAACCGGGCGACGTTGAGGGTCACCAGGCGCACCCGTGGGTCGAACACCGTCCACGAAGCGGTGGTGAAGTCCTGCAGCCGGGTGCCGATGGCGAGCACCACGTCGGCCTCGGCGGCGAGCGCGTTGGCCGAGGCCGAGCCGGTGATGCCGAGCGGGCCCGCGTAGAGCGGCTCGTCGTGCGGGACGAGGGTGCGGCCCGCGGTGGTCTCGGTGACGGGCAGGTCGT
Organism: Prauserella flavalba; assembly: GCF_003202235.1. Classification (GTDB taxonomy): domain Bacteria; phylum Actinomycetota; class Actinomycetes; order Mycobacteriales; family Pseudonocardiaceae; genus Prauserella_A; species Prauserella_A flavalba. Next base: position 4,762 of record NZ_MASU01000033.1, on the reverse strand, counting down.
GCTCGCGGGCGAACGCGAGCGCCTCGCGCCCGGCGTCCGAGTAGCGCACGCCCCCGCCCAGTACGAGCAGCGGCCGCCGGGCCCCCGCCAGGACGTCGGCGGCCTCGGCGACCTCGCGCGTGTCGGGCCGGGGCCGCGGCACGCGCCGGACCACGGGCTCGAACAGCGAGCCGGGGAAGTCGAACGTCTCGGCCTGCACGTCCTGCGGCAGCGCGAGCGTCACCGGGCCGGTGTCGGCCGGGTCGGTGAGCACCCTCGCAACCTGCGGCAGCGTGTGCGGCAACTGCTCGGGCCGCACGATGCGGTCGAAGTAGCGGCTCACCGGGCGGAAGGCGTCGTTGACGGTGGCCGCCGGATCGCCGAAGTGCTCCACCTGCTGCAACACCGGATCGGGCGCGCGGCCGGTGAACGTGTCGCCGGGCAGGAGCAGCAACGGCAGGCGGTTGGCGTGCGCGACGCCCGCGGCGGTGACCATGTTGAGCGCACCGGGACCGATCGACGAGGTCACCACCCCGACCTGGCGGCGATGCGTGGCCTTGGCGTAGCCGACGGCCGCGAGCGCCATGCCCTGCTCGGTATGCCCCCGCCACACCGGCAACCGTTCGCGGTGCTCCTCCAGCGCGCTTCCGAGTCCGAGTACATTGCCGTGCCCGAAGATCGCGAACACACCGGGGAACAGCGGTACCTCGGTGCCGTCGAGCAGCTCGGCGCGCTGCGCGGCCAGCCAGTGCACCAGCGCCTGCGCGGTCGTCAGCCTCATGTGCGTCTCCCCTCGGCTCCGGTCACCGGGCAGCGCGGGTCGGCGGGCTGGTCGCGCCACGTGTCCCTGACCCAGCCGTGGGCGGGGTCGTCGCAGAAGGCCATCGAACGCTCGGGACCGGGCCCGGCGAGGACGTTGAGGTAGTACAGGGGATAGCCGGGCGCCGCGACACACGGTCCGTGGTAGCCGCGCGGGATCAGGAACACGTCGCCGTCGCGCACGGCCACGTCCTCGTCCAGCTCGCCGTCGGCGGTGTAGGTGCGGTGCAGGCCGAAACCCGCGCCGCTGGGCGTGGTGCCGTCGCGGCCGGCGATGCGGAAGTAGTAGATCTCCTCGTTGACGACCTCGCACTCGGTGGCCTCGTCGTGCTTGTGCGGCGGGTAGGAGGACCAGTTGCCGTCCGGGGTGATCAGCTCGCACGCGTTGAGCTTGTCGGCGTGCTCCCACACGCCGGGGACGCCGAAGTTGGTCACCTGCCGGGTGGCGTTGCCCGCTCCGCGTACCTCCACCGGCACCAACTCGGCGGGACCGTAGCGGGGCTCGAGCCTGCGCTCGCAGCGCGCCATCGGCAACGCGATCTCGGCACCCTCCACTGCGGACAGTGTCACCTCGGCGTCCCTTGGCACGTAGGCGAAGTCGGTGACCCGCGTGAACACCGACGTCCGGCCGCGCAGGGCGAAGCGCTCCCCTTCGACGACGACGTCGCATCCGCCGGAGAGCGGCAGCACGAACGCCTCGAACTCGCCGGTGGTGATCGCGCGCGGCTGCCCCGGCTCCAGCGTCAGCACCCGCAGGCCGGTGTAGGCCCAGCCCGCGTCCTCCGGCATGAGCCGCACCGGATCGGCCCCGTCGGCGAGTGTCCCGTGCGGGCGGTGCAGGGCGCTCACCGCGACTTCTCCAGCACCCGGGCCGCGGCGGCCACCGCGGCGGCGACATCGCCGTCCGGCGGGTACAGCAGCGAGCGGCCGACGACGAGCCCGCGCACCACCGGGTGCCGCAGCGTGGTGCCCCACTGCTCCAGGTCGGCCGCATAGTCCCCGGCGGGCACGCCACCGAGCACCACCACCGGCAACGTCGTCGCGTCGAGCACCGCGGGCTCCCGCACGCTCGGCAGCTTGAGCCAGGTGTACGCCGACGTGGCGCCAAGCCCCGAGGCGATGCCGATCGCGCGGGCGAGCGACGCCGCGTCCCGCCGCAGTGCGAGCGTGCCACCCTCCCGCGCGTACGGCAGCGGCTCCACCAGGGCGAGCCGTCCGGCCGACGCCAGCTCCGACACCGCCCGCGCGCACGACTCCAGCGTGGGCGCGGTTCCCGCGTCGGAGTCCACGATCCGCAACAGCATCTTCCCGCCGTCGAGTCCACAGTCGACGATCGAGCGGGCGGTGTAGGCGGTGAACCGGTCGTCGATCTCCCAGTCGGCGCCCGCGAGCCCGCCCCGGTTCATCGAGCCCAGCACCACCTTGTCGTGGAGCGCGCCGAGCAGCAGCAGCTCCTCCACGACGTCCGGGGTGCCGAGCACGCCGTCGACGGCCGGGTCGGCGAGCGCGACCAGCAGCCGCTCCAGCAACCGCCTGCGATCGGCCATCGCCAGCGGGTCGGGGCCGACGCCCACCATGCCCCGCGCCGGATGGTCGGCGGCCACGAGGAAGAGCGTGCCGCGTTCGGAGAGCACACTCGTTCTTCGCTCGCGCCGGTCGTAGGCCCGGCGCACCGCATCGGGATCGGTCGCGCGGACCCGCAACAGCTCAGCCCACTGCTCGTCGGTGATCAACTCGCCAGCGTCCTCTCGATCTCGGCGGCGGTGGGCATGGCGTCCGCGCATGCGAGCCGGGACGCCACGATCGCGCCCGCCGCGTTGGCGTAGGCCGCGATCCTCGGCGGCTGCCAGCCCGACAGCAGGCCGTGGACCAGCGCCCCGCCGAAGCCGTCCCCCGCGCCCAGCGCGCACACGACGTCGACCGGCCGGGGCGGCACCGTCCACGAGCCCTCCCGCGTCGCGACGTACACGCCGTCGCCGCCCTGCTTGATGATGGCCAGCTCGACGCCGCGCTCCAGCATCCGGTTCGCCGCCTCGGGCGGTTCGGCGGTGCCCACGGCGATCTCGGCCTCGGTCCGGTTGCCCACGGCGACGGTCACGTGCTCCAGCAGCGCGCCGATCTCCGTGCGCGCCGCGGCCTCGTCCGGCCAGAACATCGGCCGGTAGTCCAGGTCCAGCACCGTGTGGGCGCGGCGGCCCCGGTGCCGCAGGATCTCGTGCTGGGTGCTGCGGGCCGGTTCCGCGCACACGCCCGTGCCGGTGACCCACAGCAGCGGCACCGACTCCACGACCTCCCACGGCACATCCTTGACCTCCAGTGCGAGGTCCGGTGCGAGGGGCTCCCGGTAGAACAGCAGCGGCGGGTCCTCCGGTGGGTCGAGCGCGCAGAACACCACCGGCGTCTGCAGCCGGGGCGCGGTGCCCACGTGGTCGGGGCTCACCCCGAAGCCGCGCAGTGCCGTGCGCACGTAGTCGCCGAAGCCGTCGCGGCCCACCTTGGTGAGCACAGCCGTGCGCCTGCCGAGCCGCGCGGCGGCCACCGCGACGTTGGTCGCCGTTCCGCCCAGCGACTTCGCGAACGTCCTGACCTCGGCCAAGGGCACGCCGCTCTGCTCGGGGTAGAGGTCCACCCCGACCCGGCTCACCGTCAGAACCTCCACGCTCACGTCTCCACCGACCGCAGCTCGTGCTCGAGCGCCGCCAGTTCCGCCCCGCCCGCCATCTGTCTGGTCAGCTCGCCGAGGTCGATCTCAGACTTCTCGTAGGTGCCCAGCGGTGCGCCGCGGTTGAGCAGCAGGAAGCGGTCGCCCACGGGGTAGGCGTGGTGCGGGTTGTGGGTGATGAGCACGACGCCCAGCCCCCGGTCGCGCGCCTGCGCGACGTGCCGCAGCACGATCCCCGCCTGCTTCACACCGAGCGCCGCGGTCGGCTCGTCGAGGATCAGCACCTTCGCTCCGAAGTGGACGGCCCGCGCGATGGCGACGCACTGCCGCTCGCCGCCGGAGAGCGTGCCCACCGGCTGCTCGACGTCTCGCAGGTCGATCCCCAGCTCCGCGAGCGCCTGCTTGGTCACCCGCCTGCCTCTGCCCCGGTCGAGCAGCCTGAGCGGACCGAACCCGATCGTCGGCTCCGAGCCCAGGAAGAAGTTGCGCCACACGCTCATCAGCGGCACCACCGCGAGGTCCTGGTAGACGGTGGCGATGCCGTGATCGAGGGCGTCCCTCGGGGAGGAGAACCGCACCGGCTCGCCGCCGACCCGCAGCTCCCCGGTGTCGTGCTGGTGCACTCCGGCGAGGATCTTGATCAATGTCGACTTACCGGCACCGTTGTCGCCGAGCACGCACGTGACCTCGCCCGCATTGACCACAGTGGACACCTCGCGCAGGGCATGGACACTGCCGTAGGACTTGCCGATGCCGGCGACCTCGATCAGGGGAGTCATCTGCGCACCCTCTCCGCGCGTCGCCGGAACGTGTTGTTGACGAGCACCGCGGCGAGCAGCATCACGCCGAGGAACAACATGAACCAGTCGTTGTCCCAGCCTGCGAAGACGATGCCCTGCCGCGCCATGCCGAAGATCAGCGCGCCGATCGCGGCACCGATCGCCGAGCCGAAACCACCGGTGAGCAGGCAGCCGCCCACCACCGCGGCGATGATGAACTGCAGTTCCTGCCCGATGCCCTGGTTGGCCTGCACGCTGTCGAACCGCAGGATATTGATCGAGCCGACGATCCAGCCCGCGAACGCCGTGGTCATGAACAGCAGGATCTTGGTGCGAACCAGCGGAACGCCGACCGCGCGGGCGCTCACGGCCGACCCGCCGACCGCGAAGATCCAGTTGCCGAACGGCGTGCGCACGAGCACGAGCGCCGCGACCGCCGCAACCAGGATCCACCACAGGATCGACACCTGGAACTCCGTGCCCCCGATGTCGATCGTCGACGCGAACAGCATTCCCGCCGGTC
>NZ_MASU01000032.1 GCF_003202235.1 Prauserella flavalba | reverse complement strand
TAGTACTGCAACGGCAGTTGGCGGTGTTGTGGTAGATCATCCCGGTGGTGGTCGATGTGGTGATGGATCAGCTGGACCGGGTGCACGAGCGGATCGCGGGCCGGTTCGGACGGTCTGAACCGCGGAATCGGGCTAGGGAGTACGTATCGGGCCTGGTCGCAGGGTTGGAGCGGAAGAACGGCTGGACGCTGGCCGAGCAGGCCGGGGAGGTGTCCCCGGATGGGATGCAGCGGCTGCTGCGCTGGGCGGACTGGGACATCGACGGGGTCCGGGACGACGTTCGCGACTATGTCATCGAGCACCTCGGCGAGCCCGGTGGCGTGCTGATCGTGGACGACACCGGGTTCCTGAAGAAGGGCACGCGCTCGGCCGGGGTGCAGCGGCAGTACTCGGGAACAGCCGGTCGGATCGAGAACTGCCAGATCGGCACGTTTCTTGCCTATGCCTCGTCTCGTGGGCATGCGCTGATCGACCGGGAGCTGTATCTGCCCGAGCCGTGGATCGCCGACCAGGACCGGTGCCGGCGGGCAGCGATCCCGGAGGGCACCGAGTTCGAGACCAAGCCGCGTCAAGCCATGGCGATGCTGGCGCGGGCGTTCGCCGCGAAGGTGCCGTTCGCGTGGATCACTGCTGATGAGGCGTATGGGCAGGTCAAGTACCTGCGGTTGTGGCTGGAAGCCCACGATGCCGCGCACGTGCTGGCCACCAAGGTCAACGACACCCTGGTCACCACCGGCGGTGGCGAGGCCCGAGCCGATGAGCTGATCGCGGAGTTGCCCGCTCGGGCGTGGCGGCGGTTGTCGGTCGGGGCCGGGGCACACGGGCCACGAGAGTATGACTGGGCGCGGGTGCCGATCCGGATCGGCTGGCAGGCCGGGCGCGGGCACTGGCTGCTCGCCCGCCGCTCGCTCTCGGACCCGACCGAGATCGCCTACTACGTCTGCTACGGACCCCGCCGCTCCACCCTGCTGGATCTGGCCTGGATCGCCGGAGCTCGCTGGCGGATCGAGGAGTGCTTCCAGCAAGCCAAGAACGAAGCTGGACTCGATCAATATCAGGTCCGGTCCTGGCGAGCGTGGTATGCCCACATCACCCTGTCGATGCTCGCCCACGCCTGGCTCGCCGTCTCCCGATCCCTCGCCACAAAAGGGGAGCTGACGTCGCTGAGCCGGGCATGATCGGGTTCACGCTACCGGAGATCCGGCGCCTGCTCACCAAGTTGGTCTTGCGTGTCACCGACACCGCTCACCACGTCTGGGCCTGGTCCCGCTGGCGCCGCCGACGACAACACCAAGCCCGGCTCAGCCACTACAAACGCCGCGGCCACCCACTCACCTAACTGCCGTTGCAGTAGTAGGAGGAAACATAGAGGTAGACGGACTTGCGCGTGCGGTCCGGCACCATCGTGTGCGTGTGCGAGCCGCAGTCGGTTCGCACGGATGCGACGTACTCCGGATTCGCGAGGTCGCTGATGTCGAAGACCTTGATGCCCTCCCACGACGCCGGGTCGGAGGCCTCCGAGGGCTGGCTCGTGCAGGAGTCGTTGGTGCGCGCGTAGTCGGTCGACAGGAAGAGCAGGTCGCCCGACACCGAGACGTCGTTCTGGCCGCCGGGGCAGAGCACCTGGCTGACGACGCGCGGCTTGTGTGGCTTGCGGACGTCGTAGATGGTGAAACCGTCGTAGTTGCCGACGATCGCGTGGTTCTTCGTGAACGCGATGTCGCTGTTGAAGGCCGCCTGCGTGGCGAAGGGGCCCTCCTTCGGCAGGTTGGCGATCTGCCGCATGTTGGGGCTGTGGACGATCTCGTCCACCCCGGGGCTCGTGTTCTGCGCGGAGGCGGTGGCGGTGGTGCTTCCGGCCACCAGCACGGCCGCCGCGGCGACGAGGAGCCCGCTCAACCGAAGACGTCTCCGAGGCTTCACTCTTGAGTTCTCCTCTCGACCGGCAAGGTTCGCACCATTGTGGCTCCGGCCTCTTCTGCTTGATAGCGACGAATGGATGGTTTTCGGCGGCGCAACGACGTTCGATATTGACTTTCGCCCGCTGCAGCGGGTTCGCTTGCGCGCATGGGACGGCGGCTGGTGGCGGGTGTGGCCGCCATCTTCTTCTTGGCACTGGCGGGTTGTACGGCCGAGGAGGCTCCCCCGGAGGGGCAGCAGGCCGGATCGGACGTGATCGTGCCCGGGAAGCCGGGCGAGCAGGCGAAGGTGGTGCCGGGCAGCGAGGCGGCCGAGCAGCAGCAGGCGGTGCGGCCGAACGACGCCGACCGGCAGTACATGACCAACATGATTCCCCACCACCAGCAGGCGATCACGATGACCGACCTCGCCGCGCGGCACGCCACGAGCGAGCAGGTCAAGGGCATCGCCGGCCGGATCGCCGCGTCACAGGAGGCCGAGATCTCCGTGATGGAGTCCTGGCTGCAAGAGTTCGGCCAATCCGGGAGCGAACACGGCGGGCACGGCGAACACGGTGCGCACGATCACGCGCTCATGCCGGGCATGGCGACCCCGGAGCAGCTCGACGCGCTGCGCGCGGCACGGGGCGCCGAGTTCGACCGGCAGTTCCTGCAGCTGATGATCACGCACCACCAGGGCGCGCTCACGATGGCCGAGCAGCAGCTCGGCAACGGCATCGAGCCGAGGGCGATCGCGATGGCTCAGGAGATCATCACCGGGCAGACCGACGAGATCGAGCACATGCGCGGCATGCTCGGCACGTGAGTCAGGCGAGCCCCGCGCCGGAATCGGAACCGGGGTCGATCTCGTCGCCCTGCTCGTCGATCGCCTCCGCGGCGACCCAGCCCGCGGCGGTCGCCAGCGGCACGAACGGCGCGGCGTCACCCACGGCCTTCGCCACCTGGCGCGCCCGGCTGAGCTTCTGTTCCTCGGCGGCGTAGGTCGTGCCCCGCTCGGCCTCCGGCGGCCGGTCGACGCGCCACGGCGTCTGCTCGGCACGCACGCTGTCCAGGAACTCCGCGGTGGGGTCCTCGCCTGGCTTGTCGTCGGTCATGACCCCACCCTGGCACCTTCCGTGACCGCAGTGAAGGCCACCATGCCTGCTCTGACCGCAGTGAAGGCCACCTTCACCGCATTGAACGCAGTGAAGGTGGCCTTCACTGCCGCCGGCGATGCTAGAGCAGGAGCGGGAGGAGCGCGTGCCTGCGGCGCAGCACGGCGCCGTAGCGGGCATCGAGCCGCAGCCACGAGTCCGTCGCCGTCACGCGTACCACGTCGTCGGTCACCGACGAGTCCACGAAGCCCATGCCCGACATCGCGAACAGGCACCGCATGGGCACCTTGATCTCCAGGCTCCCGCCCGACACCGTCAGCACGGTCTGGTCCATCAGCGACGCGGGCGGCGTGCCGTGCGGGCCCACGTTCTCCCGGGCGAGCGCCACACCCCGCTCGGCGAGGTCGGCGACCACGGCCGCCGGCAGCGTGTCCACCTGCTGCCACGACGTCGTCGCGGGCAGCTCGGAGCGCCACAGCAGGTCACGCGGAGGGCCGGGGTCCATCACCTCGCCCGGCGTCACGGTGAGTGCCGCGAGCAGCTCGCTGCCCGACACCGTGACGTCGGCGGGGGTCACGTCGCCCTCGACGGCCCGCGTGACGAGCACGTCGAACGGCGTCGCCGCCCACGCCTCCAGCACACCGGGCCGCCGGGTGCGGAGCCGGATGACGGCGTTGCCGTCGAGCCGGACCGCCCTGGCGATGAAGGCGCCGAGCGTCTCGCGGTCGGCGGCGTCGGGAATGCGCAGCTCGGTCACGACTCGGCTCCGGGGATGCGCGAGCCGAGGAAGTCCCGTTCCGCGGCGGTGAGCCTGCGCGGGCGGGCGGCGGCGAGGTCGTAGGGCGCGAGGGTGGTGCTCGCCACCACGGCCACCTTGTCCCGTTCGGACGGTCCGTTGTGGACCCGGTAGCCCAGCGTGAACGACGCCATCTTGAGCTCGTTCAACGTGATCTCCACCCGGATGTCGTGGCCGTTCACCACGACGGGAGAGCGGTAGTCGACCGAGAGCCGGACCACGACGATGCCGCGGGCGAAGTCGCCGAGCCCCTCCGCGGAAGCGTCGTCGAACAGCAGCGGCACCCGCGCCTCTTCAAGGAGGGTGACCATGTTCGCGTGGTTGACGTGCCCGAAGGCGTCCATGTCCGACCAGCGCGGCCGGACCAGCGTCACGTACTCGCCCATCAGCGCACCGTACTGCGGATCTGCCTCGCCGCGACCGAGAGTGTGGCGAGGTCGAGCCTGCCGGAGCGCTCGATCTCCTCCAGCGTCACGCGCGCGCGGGCGAGCCGGGAGGAGTTGGCCTGCTCCCACTTCGCGATCTTCTCGTGCGCGGAGTCCTCCGGATCGCTGTGCAGCAGCGCGTCGAGCGTGATCGCCCGCAGCGACGAGTACAGGTCGTCCCGCAGCGCGAGCCGGGCCAGCGCGTGCCAGCGGTTGCCGCGTTCCAGTGCGTTCACCGAGGTCAGCATGCGTTCCAGACCCAGGTGGTCGGACATCGCGTAGTACAGCTCGGCGGTCTCCAGTGGGCTGCGCTCGGTGTCGAGGCCCACCTCGCGCTCGGCCAGCTCGGCGACCTCGGTGATGTCGAGCAGGCAGTAGGTGTAGAGCAGCAGCGAGATACGCGTCGCCAGCTCGCGGGGCACACCCTCGTCCACGAACTCGGCGGCCTTGGCCCGCACCGCCTCGACCTCCTGCCCGCAGAGCAGCTCGTCGAGCTTCGGCACGAGCTGGCTGACCGTGGAGCCGAACCGGCTGATCTCGGCACCGACGGCGAGCGGCTGCGGCCGGTTGGTGAGGAACCAGCGGGCCGCGCGGTCGAGCAGCCTGCGGGTCTCCAGCACCATGCGGTCGGCCACGCTCGCGGGCACGACGTTGTCGAGCGCGGCGATGCTGTCCCACAGCGTCGGCAGGCCGAAGACGCCGGTCACCACCGCGTAGGCGCGCACGGCGTCGGTCGCCGTGGCGTTGAGCTCCTCCGCGAGCCGGAACGCGTACGACACGCCCGCGCCGTCGACGACCTCGTTGACCAGCAACGTCGTGGTGATCTGGCGGCGCAGCGGGTGGCGGCCGATCGCGCCGCCGAAGCGCTCACGCAGCGGCGCCGGGAAGTACTCCGGCAGCCTGCGGGAGAACACCTCGACGTCGGGCAGCTCGCTGGCCAGCAGCTCGTCCTTGAGGTCGAGCTTGACGTGTGCCAGCAGCGTCGCGATCTCCGGCGAGGTCAGGCCGAGGCCCGCCTTCTCCAGCTTCGCGAACTCCGTGTCGGCCGGCAGCGCCTCCAGCTCGCGGTCCAGCGCGCCCTTGGCCTCCAGCGCGCTGACGAGCCTGCGGTGCACCGACAGCATCGACTCCGCGTGTGCCCTGCTGACGCCCAGCACCGCGTTCTGCTTGTAGTTGTCGGTGAGCACCATCTCGCCGACCTCGTCGGTCATCTCCAGCAGCAGCTCGTTGCGGCGCTCGCGGTCCAGCTCACCAGAGGTGATCAGCTGGTCCAGCATGATCTTGATGTTGACCTCGTGGTCGGAGCAGTCAACGCCGGCCGAGTTGTCGAGCGCGTCGGTGTTGACCTTGCCGCCGTGCCGCGCGAACTCGATGCGGCCGCGCTGCGTGAGGCCGAGGTTGCCGCCCTCGCCGACCACCTTCACGCGGAGCCGGCTGCCGTTGACGCGCACCGCGTCGTTGGCCTTGTCCCCCGCCTCGGCGTGGCTCTCGGTCTCGGCCTTGACGTACGTGCCGATGCCGCCGTTCCACAACAGGTCGACGGGCGCGAGCAGGATCGCGTTCACCAGCTCCGCGGGGGACATCTTCTGCACGTCCTCGGCCAGTCCCAGTGCCTCGCGCACCTGCGGCGTGATCGGGATCGTCTTGGCGCTGCGCGGGAACACACCGCCGCCCTCGCTGATCAGCGAGCGGTCGTAGTCGTCCCACGACGAGCGCGGCAGCTCGAACAACCGCTTGCGCTCGCGGAAGGAGGCGGCCGCGTCCGGGTTCGGGTCGAGGAAGACGTGCAGGTGGTTGAACGCCGCGACGAGCCGGATGTGCTCGGAGAGCAGCATTCCGTTGCCGAACACGTCGCCGGCCATGTCGCCGATGCCGACGACGGTGAACTCCTCGCTCTGCGTGTCCACGCCGAGCTCCCGGAAGTGCCGCTTGACGCTCTCCCAGGCGCCCTTGGCCGTGATGCCCATCGCCTTGTGGTCGTAGCCCATCGACCCGCCGGAGGCGAACGCGTCACCGAGCCAGAAGCCGTAGCTCGTGGCGACCTCGTTGGCGATGTCGGAGAACTTCGCCGTGCCCTTGTCCGCGGCCACGACGAGGTAGTTGTCGTCGCCGTCGTACCTGACGACCTCGGTGGCGGGCACCGTGCTGCCGTCCACGAGGTTGTCGGTGAGGTCCAGCAGCCCGGAGATGAACATGCGGTAGCAGGCCACGCCCTCGGCCTGGTAGGCCTCCCGGTCGAGTCCGGGGTCGCCCGTGGGCGCGGGCGGGCGCTTGACCACGAACCCGCCCTTCGCGCCGACGGGCACGATCACGGCGTTCTTCACCGCCTGCGCCTTGACCAGGCCCAGTATCTCGGTGCGGAAATCCTCGCGCCGGTCCGACCAGCGAAGGCCACCGCGCGCGACCGAGCCGAACCGCAGGTGCACGCCCTCGACCCTCGGCGAGTACACGAAGATCTCGAACGCCGGCCTCGGCTCCGGCAGGTCCGGCACCTGCTGCGGGTCGAGCTTGAAGGCGAGATAGGGCCGCGGCGCGCCGCCGGCGCCGGTGACCCAGTAGTTTGTGCGCAGGGTCGCCACGATCACCGCCGTCAGCCTGCGCAGGATCCGGTCCTCGTCGAGGCTCGTCACCAGGTCGATGCGCGCGTTGATGTCGTCGAGCTGCGCCTGGACGTGGTCGGCCCGCTCGCCGTTCGAGTGCTCCAGCGCGAACCGGGTCTCGAACAGCCGCACCAGCTCCGTCGCGATGCCGGTGTGCGCGAGTACCGTGCTCTCGATGTACTCCTGCGAGTACGGGCTACCCGCCTGGCGCAGGTAGCGGGCGTAGGCACGCAGCACCGACGCCTGCCGCCACGTCAGCCCGGCCCGCAGCACGAGCCCGTTGAAGCCGTCGACCTCGCAGTCACCCCGCCACGCTGCGGCGAAGGCGTCCTGGAAGCGCACCTGAAGGTCCTGCTGGGCCGCCTCGCCGATCGACTCCAGCACCCTCGGCTCGATGCGCAGGCCGAAGTCGTAGATCCACGAGCGCGTGCCGTCCTCGCGGGCCAGTTCGTACGGGCGCTCGTCGACCACCTCGACGCCCATGCGCTGCAGCAGCGGCAGCACCTTCGACAGCGTCACGCCCTCGCCCAGCAGGTACAGCTTGAAGCGCCGCTCCCCCGCCGCCGCGCCGTCGGGCAGGTAGAACGACATACGCACGTCGCCGGGGCCGTCGAGCGCCTCCAGCTCCCGCAGGTCGGCCAGCGCGACCTCCGCGGTGAAGTCCTCTTTGTACGCCTCGGGGAACACCGACGCGAAGCGCTGGCCCTGCTCGGTCGCCGACTCCTCACCGGCGAACGTGACAGCCTTGCCGTTGCCCGCCCGCTCGCGCCGCTCGGCCAGTATCGCCTCGACCATCAGGTCGTCCCAGCTGCGGACCGCCTCGTTGAGCCGTTCCTGGATGCGCAGCGTGTCCGGGTCCACGACGCTGGCCGGATCGGTGTGGACGATGAAGTGCACCTGCGCCAGCAGGGTCTCGCCGAGCCGGGTGCCGTACTCGAGGGAGGTGCCCTCCAGCTCCTCCAGCAGCACCTCCTGCATCGCGAGCCGCGACCGCGTCGTGTAGCGGTCGCGCGGCAGGAACACCAGGCAGGAGTAGAAGCGGCCGTAGGGGTCGCGGCGCAGGAACAGGCGCAGCCTGCGCCGGTCGGCGAGCGTGATCGCCCCGGTCGCGGTGGCGTAGAGCGAGTCGACGTCGGCCGAGAACAGGTCCGCGCGCGGCCAGTTCTGCAGCACTTCGAGCATCCGCTGGCCCGAGTACGACTCCATCGGGAAGCCCGCGCGGTGGATGACCTCGCGCACCCTGCCCTCGATCACGGGAATGTCGAGCACGTCCTCGTGCAGCGCCGACGTGGTGAACATGCCGAGGAACCGGTGCTCGCCGTTGACGTTGCCGCGCTCGTCGAACGTCTTGACGCCGATGTAGTACGGGTAGACGGGACGGTGCACAGTGGACGGTGCGCTCGCCTGCGTCAGCACGAGCAGCGTCGGGGCGAGCGCCTGCGCGGCCGAGCCAGGCCCCGCGATGAGGCTGCGCGCGGCGAGGCTGTCCTGGCGCAGCACCCCGAGTCCCGAGGCCAGCGCGGCCCGCAGCGCGGGCTCCTGCGTGTCGGGGTCCTCGACGAGCTCGTAGTGCCGGTAGCCGAGGAACGTGAAGTGTCCTGCGGCGAGCCAGCGCAGCAGCTCGGCCCCGTCGTGGACCTCGCCCGACGGCAGCGGCGGCGGGTTCGTGTCGAGATCGTCGGCGATTCCCCGCGCGGCCTCGATCATCTTCTGCGTGTCCTCGACGACCTCACGCACGTCCCCGAGCACGGCGGCGAGCCGGTTGTCGAGCTCACGGGCCCGGTTGAGATCGCCGATCGGATCGATCTCCAGGTACATCCAGGACTCGGCGGCGGCGCCCTCCGGCGGCTCCGCGGCGTCGGCCTGCGGGAACACCTCGCGCAGCTCGCCGGTGAGGTCCCTGCTGACCACGACGATCGGGTGCACGATGCGCTGCACCTGCACGCCGCCGCGGGACAGCTCGGCGGCGACCGAGTCCACGAGGTACGGCATGTCATCGGTGACGAGCTGGACGACGGTGGCCTCCCGCGTCCAGCCGTCCTGCGCGGCGGTGGGATTCAGCAGCCGCACCGCGGGGCGGCCCGGCACGCGCTGCCGGGCGAGCTGCAGGTGCGATCGAACGGCGCCGACGAGGTCGACCGGATCGTCGCCGATGATCTCCTCGGCCGGCGTGAGCCGGTAGTACAGGCGAATCAGCTCGGCGATGTCCGGCGCCTGCCGCGCGGCGGTGTCGACCAGCTCGTCGCGAATCTGTTCCGGGCTCTTCGTCCTCCGCCCGTCGAAGAGGTCCTCGGACCCGCTGACGGGCCGGGTCGAGACACCGGTCGAGCTCATGTCAGGCAACGCAACTCTCCACTCCTGGCCTTGACACCACGATGTGCCGATCCAGGTTTTACCTTACTGTGACTGAGCAAATCGGCTGTGTCGGCTCGGTGCAGTGCCCGTTTCCGGTGTCAGAAGTCGTGGTGGGGTCCGCCGTTGACCCGGCGCGGCCCAGCCCGCTCGTCGTCCTCCCCGCCGAGCTGCTTGACCAGCGCGGCCGCGCTCGACGTGCCCGCCTGGTGCTCGGCGAGCGCCCGCGCGAGCAGCTCCGCGAGCCCGGCGTCGGGCGGCGGCTCGTCGAGCGGAAGGCCGGAGCCGATGGAACTCGACTCCGCCGCGACGGGCGAGCCGGGCTCAGAGCCGAAATCGGGCCCCAGCTCGTCAAGGGGCGCCAGCGACGGCGGGAGCCGCAGCCGGGGCAGCCAGCCGTAGCCGTCCGAGGGCGCGGAGCCGGTGTCGTTCGCGTCCTCCTTGGACGGCTTCTCCGCCGGTGCGGCCTTCTCCTCGGCGGGCGGTTCGGGGCGGCTCGCGACCGGGGACTCCACCGTGGACCGCGCCGAGCGTTCCCGCTCGTCGGAATCCGCGGCCCGGCGCCTGCCCCCTCCCGCACCCGGCGAGATGCCGAGCCGGTCGAGCACCGAGCGTGCGGCGACCGAACCGTGCTCCGAATCGTGCCGCGTGTTGCGGACGGACGCCTGATACTCCCGGGACCGGCTCACCGGCTCCGGTTCACTCAACGCGACGGCCTGCTGCGGTTCCGGTGCCGGTTCGGGGATGGTAACCGGTTCCCCGGCGACGGCGGGCTCGGACGCGGGGGCTTCGACCGTGCTCGCGTCCGAGGGCCCCGGGGTTGCCGCTGGCTCCGGTTCGGGGGCGAGGCGCAGCATGGGCAACACGACCTTCGGCCGGGAGGAGCGCGCCGGGGTGGCAGACGGTTCGGCCGCGTGCCTGCTCGCCGCCCCGGTCTGCGCCGCGACCGTGGTGGCAGCCGGTTCGGCAACGGCGGCGGCAGGCTCGGGCGTGGCGTCCGGGGCCTGCCGGGGCTCCGCCGCCCGTTCGGCGGCGGCCGCGGGCGATGCCGGGGCCGCGGCGGCAATGCCCGCGTGCGCCACGGCGGGTTCTGCGACCGCCTCCGTGCCCGGTGCGGACGTGGCCGACGTGGCGGCGGGTTCGGGAGCCGTTTCGGGCTCCGGCCGGTGCGTGGCGGCGGGCGTGGTGACCTCGGCGGCCGTGGCCACCACGTCGGCGAGGTCGACGGGCGCCTGCTCCCCCGAGCCGAACTCCCCGGTCAGCAGCGCACGCGCCTGGCTGCGCGCACGCGCGTGCAGGTGTTCGGAAGAACGGGCGTTGTGCAGGCAGGTGATGGCTTCCGACGGCTCGCCGATCCGCTCCTCGATGTTCGCGAGTTCCAGCCAGAGGCGCGACGCCAGCGCGTGCAGCTCGTGCCTGCTCACGCTGTACAGCGCGTCGCGCAGCATCCGGCCCGCCGCGTCGGCGGAGCCGTTGTTCGCCAGGACGCGCGTGGCGAGCGCCAGCCGGAGCCAGCCGGTGGGCGCGACGCTCGCGGCCCTTTCCGGCGCGTCCAGCAGCGGCTGAGCGGCCTCCAGCGCCAGCTCGCCCTCTCCCCGGTCGAGCAGCGCGCAGACCAGCTCCAGCGTCAGCCGCACGCGCGCGAGGCCGCCGTCGGTGCGCGTGTCCTCCAGGTGATCCAGGAACCCGAGCCCGGTGCGCGCCGCGTCGGCGGCACCCACCACGTCGCCGTGGCGACGCCGGTGCGCGGACACGGCGACCCGGATCATCGCCCGCGCGAGCAGCTTGTCGTCGGCACCCAGGCCGGCGTCGCCGGTGACGAGCCGGTCGCCCTCCATGAGCACCCGGTCGAGCTCGGCCTTGCGCCCCAGCGTGCCGAGACAGCCGACGAGGTGGCACAGCGCCGCCGCCCGCTGCGTCGACGACAGGCCGCTCACCGTGAGCACGGGTCGCAGCGCCGCCAGCCCCGTCAACGGTGCCCCCACACTGCGCGCACACACGGCGAGGTCGGTGCGTAGCTGCGCGGCCACCACCGGCAGCCCCGCGTCCTCCGCGGCCCGCAGCGCCGCCACCGCTCTGCCGACGGTCGACGCGCGGTGCCCCAGCTGCACGCGAGCGTGCACGACGACGCTCTCGGCGCGCACCCACAGCTCGTTGAAACCGGCGGCCTCGGCGAGCGAGGCGGCCCGCTCAGCGAGAACGAGCGCCAGCTCGGGTGCGCGCAACTCAAGCGCCGTCGCCTGCTCGACGAGCCGCTCAACGGGCCCGTTCGCCCCATCGGCACCGCTGCGAACAACGGGAGAACGGCCGTTCGTCACGGTTCGGCCTGCGTGCGTACTGGCTACCACGGGGACTCCGCTCTGTGAGGGCTATTCACATTCCAGCAGAAGTGCCTCGATCAGTCGCGGGTGAGCTTCCGGTGTGTCACCCGGTGCGGCCGGGCGGCCTCGGCACCCATGCGCTCGACCTTGTTCTTCTCGTAGCCCTCGAAGTTCCCTTCGAACCAGAACCACTTGGCCGGGTTCGTGTCGTCGCCCTCCCACGCGAGGATGTGGGTCGCCACGCGGTCCAGGAACCACCGGTCGTGGGAGATGACCACCGCACAGCCGGGGAACTGCTCCAGCGCGTTCTCCAGCGAGCCCAGCGTCTCGACGTCCAGGTCGTTGGTCGGCTCGTCCAGCAGGATCAGGTTCCCGCCCTGCTTCAACGTCATCGCGAGGTTGAGCCGGTTGCGCTCACCGCCGGAGAGCACCCCGGCCGGCTTCTGCTGGTCCGGCCCCTTGAAGCCGAACGCGCTGACGTAGGCCCGGGACGGCATCTCCGTCTGGCCGACGTGGATGTAGTCCAGCCCGTCGGACACGACCTGCCACACCGTCTTCTCCGGGTCGATACCGGCCCGCTGCTGGTCCACATAGGACAGCTTGACGGTCTCGCCGATCTTCACGCTCCCTGCGTCGGGCTCCTCGAGGCCGACGATCGTCTTGAACAGTGTGGTCTTACCGACACCGTTCGGCCCGATCACGCCCACGATGCCGTTGCGGGGCAACGTGAACGAAAGGTCGTCGATCAGCAGCCGGTCGTCGAAGCCCTTCTTCAGGTGCTCGACCTCGACCACCACGCTGCCGAGCCGGGGACCCGGCGGGATCTGGATCTCCTCGAAGTCCAGCTTCCGGGTCTTCTCGGCCTCGGCCGCCATCTGCTCGTACCGCTCGAGACGGGACCGCGACTTGGTCTGCCTGGCCTTCGCGTTGGACCGCACCCACTCCAGCTCGGTCTGCAGGCGCTTTGCGAGCTTCGCGTCCTTCTTGCCCTGCACCTCCAGCCGTTCGCGCTTCTTCTCCAGGTAGGTCGAGTAGTTGCCCTCGTAGCCGACGACGCGGCCCCGGTCGAGCTCCATGATCCACTGGGCGACGTTGTCCAGGAAGTACCTGTCGTGCGTCACCGCGAGCACGGCACCCGGGTAACTCGCCAGGAACTGCTCCAGCCAGAGCACGCTCTCCGCGTCCAGGTGGTTGGTGGGCTCGTCGAGCAGCAGCAGGTCGGGCTTCGACAGCAGCAGCTTGCACAGCGCGACGCGGCGGCGCTCACCACCGGACAGGTGGGTCACCGGCTCGTCGCCGGGCGGGCAGC
This sequence comes from Prauserella flavalba, assembly GCF_003202235.1. Lineage (GTDB taxonomy): Bacteria > Actinomycetota > Actinomycetes > Mycobacteriales > Pseudonocardiaceae > Prauserella_A > Prauserella_A flavalba. The sequence continues at coordinate 6,513 of NZ_MASU01000032.1, read as the reverse complement.
GCAGCGCGTCCATCGCCTGTTCCAGCTGTGAGTCGAGCTCCCAGGCGTCGGCGTGGTCGAGCTCCTCCTGCAGCTTGCCCATCTCCTCCATGAGGGCGTCGCTGTAGTCGGTGGCCATCTGCTCGGCGATCTCGTTGAAGCGGTCGAGCTTCACCTTGATCTCGCCGAGGCCCTCCTCGACGTTGCCCCTGACGGTCTTCTCCTCGTTGAGCGGCGGCTCCTGGAGGAGGATGCCGACGCTCGCGCCGGGCTGGAGGAACGCCTCGCCATTGCTCGGCTGGTCGAGCCCCGCCATGATCTTCAGCACGGTGGACTTACCAGCACCGTTCGGACCCACCACGCCGATCTTCGCGCCGGGGTAGAACGCGGTGCTGACGTCGTCGAGGATGACCTTGTCCCCGACGGTCTTGCGCACCTTCTTCATGGTGTAGATGAACTCGGCCATGCTGCGATCGTAGAGCGAGCCCCCTGACTCCCTGACGCCGGTCACCGTCCCGGCACCGACCGTAGAACGTTTTCTCGCAGGGTGAGGTCCCCTCTACCCAGCGCAGTGCCACCCTGAGTAGCTCACGCCGCCGGCATCCGTTCTCGTTCGCGGTCCACCGCCTCGTCACTCAGCGCCGCCGGGGCCGGTGGGTCACCGTTGCGCCCCAGCCGTCGCACGGTCGCGGTACACCACGACAGGTTGGGCCCGATCGCCAGCGCCTCCAGTTCGGGGATGGAGCGCTGCCTGCCTTCGCTCTCGAACTCGGCCGCGTACAGCCGCCCGCTCACGATCACCGGATCGCCCTTCGACAGCGACGCGCCGACCGTGCCCGCCATGCGCCGCCAGCAGGTGACCCGCACGGCCATGCCGCGGCCGTCTCGCCACTGCCCTGACTCCTTGTCGTAGCGCCGTTCGTTGCTGCGCAACCAGAAGCTGAGCACCTCGTCGCCGTTCGCGAGCTTGCGCCGGGACAGCTCGCTGCACACGTTGCCGACGATCGTCAGCAGGGTCTCGCCGATGGCCATTGCCCTCACCTTCGCCGTGGTCGTTCTTCCGGCTTCCAGCCTGCCCCCGCCTACAGCCCGGGAACGGACACGAGCGAAATCTGTGGACAACCTCAGGCGAGTTGAACAACTCACGGCGGAGCGCGGCGGATCGTCGGCACCCTCCGCTACGCGCTACTTCCTCGGCTCACCCTGCTCGGCCAGCTGCTTGAGCATCGCGTTGTACGCGGCCAGGTCCTGCTCGCCGGTCGCGGCCTCGCGGCGGTCACGACGGCGCGCCTCCCGCTCGTCGGCCCTCGCCCACTGGATGAGCAGCGCCACCATCACCAGCAGCACGGGCAGTTCCCCGGAGGCCCACGCGATACCGCCGCCGAGCCGCTGGTCGGTGAGCAGGTTGCCCACCCACGGCAGGTTCAGCGAACGGTAGAACTCCTCGCCGATCACGGTCTGCATGTTCATCAACGTCACGCCGAAGAAGGCGTGGAACGGCATGGACGCGAACACCATCCCGAGCCTGCCCAGCGGCGGCAGCCTGCGCGGCGCCGGATCCACGCCGATCACCGGCCAGTAGAAGACGTAGCCTGCCAGCAGGAAGTGGCCGTTCATCGCCAGGTGCGCCCAGTGGTAGTTCAGCGCCGCGTCGAACAGCCCGGAGTAGTACAGCCCGTAGAACGACCCGACGAACAGCAGCAACGCGACGATCGGATGGGTCAGCACGCGCGACACCGGCGAGTGCACGAACGCCAGCAGCCACTCGCGCGGGCCCGGCGGGGCGTCGCGGCCTGCGGTCGGCAGTGCCCGCAGCGCGAGCGTGACCGGGCCGCCGAGCACCAGCAGCACCGGCACCACCATCGACAGCAGCATGTGGTTGACCATGTGCACGCTGAACATCGCGGGCGCGTACCGGCCGACGCCCGACGACGTGGCGATCAGCAGCACCACGCAGGCCGCCACCCAGGCCACCGTGCGCCCGACCGGCCACGCGTCGCCGCGCTTGCGCAACCGGCGCACCCCAGCGAGGTACAGCACTGCCAGCACGATCGCCGCGGTGCCGTAGATGAGGTCGAACCGCCAGTCCGTGAGCAGTCGCCACGCGGTCGGCTCCCCGTTCAGGACGTAGCCGAGCAGCAGCTCGACGGTCGACGGCTGGGCGAGGATCTCCTGAGGAGGGGGCGTGCGGGACAGGGCGGTCGCGAGGCCGATCGTGGCGGCCATGACGAGCACCTCGACGCCGGCGAGGCGAACGAGCTGACCGCCGCCCGCGCCGTCGGTCAGGTCACGCACGCTGCGCTGCCGCTGTTGGTGACCGAACACGCCGAGTACGAGCAGGGCGACGATCTTGCCGAGCACCAGCAGGCCGTAGTCGGTGGTCAGCAACTGACCGGGGCTCACGCGCACGAGCGCGTTGATGACGCCGGACGCCGCCATGACGACCCAGCTGACCAGTGCGATCTTGGAGAACCGCGACGCCGCGAGCGGAAGGTGCGCGCCTCGCCGCCTTGCGTGTGCGAGCAGGGCGATCAGGCCGCCGACCCACAACGCCGCGCCGACGAGGTGGTACAGCAGGCTGTTGGTCGCGAGGTCGTGGGAACCGCCGCTGGCCGAGTGACCTGTCACCGCGACGGGGATCAGCCCGCCGACGGACAGGAAGAACAGCGCCGTCGTCCACCCCCACGACAGCACGAGCCGGCAGCCGAGCGCGAGCAGCAGCGCGATGAGCGAGGTCCACAGCCACGCCTTCGGCTGCTCGATGGCGTCGACGAAGTTGAGCAGGACCTGCGGCCGGAGCACCTCCGTGAACGGGCGTCCCGCACCGTCGGCCGCGCTGAAGAGCACGGACGCGAGCGCGAAGACGAACCACACCCACGCGGCGATGCCCGCCGTCCGCACGGCCGCGTAGCCGTCCGCGGCGAGCGTCCCCGATTTCTGTGGTGGCACGAGGAAAGCCGCGAGCAGGAGCGAGCCGATGCAGACGGCCGCCGCGGCGTCCGCTCCGACTCGCACCACGGTGATGCCGTAGCGCGTCACGACGCCGGGATCGGTCAGCCCGGCGACCACCGCACCGGCGCCTCCGGTGAGCGCGACGAGCCCCACGGCGACGACGACCGCGAGCAGCGCTCCGATCGCGAGCAGTGGAGCCATGCCTGCCCGGCGTCGGGTGGGGGCGTCCGGGGCAGGGTCGGCTTCGGTGGACACGCTACGAGGGTAAGCCGAGGTGGGTGGGCACGATTCAGCGGACCGCGTGCGCTGAGGCGCGGGTCGCACGCTCCTTCGCGACGAACCGGCTGGCGGCGACGGAGGCCGGTGCGATCACGGCCGCGACCAGGCCGACGACGACGAACGACACCGACAGCGACGTCAGCTGCGCGATGCCCCCGATCACGGGCGGCCCGGCGAGGAAGCCGGTGTAGGCGATCGCGGTGACGAACGCCACCTCGCGCTCACCGCCGCTGTCGTCGGACCGCTTGCCCGCCTCCCCGGCGAGCCCGAGCGCGATGGGGAAGCACGCCGCGAGCCCCGCGCCGGCCAGCAGGAAGCCGGCGTAGCTGATGGCGGGCATCCCGGCGACGGCGGCGGCGACCAGCCCCGTGCCCGCACACGCGGCTCCGGCGACGAGGACCTTCGCCGAGCCGAACCGTGCCTGCGTCCACGATCCCGCGAGCCGCGCGAAGGCCATCGCGAGGGAGAAGCCCGCGTAGGCGAGGGCGGCCGCGCCCTCGCTCACGCCCTGTTCGTTCACCAGCAGCAGGGCCGACCAGTCGGAGCTGGCGCCCTCCGCGATCGCCGAGCACAGCGCGATCGCCGCGAGCAGCCACAGCGCGGGCCGCCGGGCGAGCGGCGTCGCCGCGGCCGGCGAGTCGCTCGCGCGCTCGGACCGCGGCGCGATGCCCGGCAGGACCCGCACGACCGTGGCGAGCATGACCGCGCCGACTACCACTGCCACGGTGAAATGCCGCAGCGGGGACCAGCCCGCGCTCGCGGCCAGCGCCGCGCCGCCCGAGCCGGCGAGCGCGCCGAAGCTGAACCCGGCGTGGAACAGCGGCATGATCGGCTTGCCCTCCGCGCGTTCCACCGCGACGCCCGCGATGTTCATGGACACGTCCAGCACGCCCGCGGACGCGCCGAGGCCGAACAGCGCGACTGCCAGCCACAGCACGGACTGCGCGGACCCGACCAGCGGAAGGACGAGGCATACGGCCAGTGCCGAGGCCACGATGACCGCTCGTGCGCCGGCGCGCTCGACGATACGGCCCGACAGGCCCGCCGCTATGAGCATGCCGACACTGGCCGCCAGCAGAGCGAGCCCGAGCGGGCCTGGCCCGGCCCCGATCTGTTCGCTCAGCGCGGGGGTTCGCGGGGCCCATGAGCCGAGCGTCGCACCGTTGAAGGCGAAGACCATGATCACAGCGAACCGCCGCACACCCCAGCTCCTTCCACGAGAATCGTTGCCCCAGAATGTCTTAAGCGCTTCAGAGAACGCAAGAGGGTTCACCGATTAGACTGCGCGGGTGGCCAGCACGCGGCGGAGGCATCCGACACTCGACGACGTCGCGGACGAGGTGGGTGTCTCCCGCACGACGGTCTCGAACGCCTTCAACCGCCCCGACCAGCTCTCGACCGCGTTGCGGGAAGAGGTACTGCGAGCGGCGAAACGGCTCGGCTACGCGGGACCCGATCCGGTGGCCCGCAGCCTCGCCACCCGTCGCGTCGGCGCCATCGCCTTCATGCTCGACACGGGCGTGTCGGCGGCCTTCTCCGACCCCGCGCTGTCCATCACCCTCGACGCGCTCGCCGCCGAGGTGGACCGCGAGGGTCACGCGCTGCTCCTGCTGCCCGGCGGCGACCACGGCGGGCCGCCCGCGGACCGGGTGCTGAACGCACAGGCGGACCTGGCCGTCGCGTACTCACTGGCCGATGGCGCACCGGCACTGCGTGCCGTGCGAGACCGGAGCCTGCCGCTCGTGGTGATCGACCAGCCGTACGTGCCCGGCGCGGCGCGGGTCAGCACGGACGACCGGGGCGGCGCCGTCGCCGCGGCGCGGCACCTGCTCGACCTGGGACACCGGCGGTTCGGCATCCTCTCCGCCCAGTGCCTCTCGGAGCCTCGCGGCGGGCCGATGACCGCGGAGGAGGCGGCGAAGAGCATGTTCCGGGACAACCGGGAACGGCTGACCGGATACGTGGACACGCTCGCGACGGCCGGTGTCACGGGCGTACCCGTATGGGAAACCTCGGGCACCTCGCGTGAGCAGGCACAACAGGCCGCGGGGAAGCTACTCGACGCCGACCGGCGGCCGACCGCACTCCTGTGCATGTCGGACGAGCTGGCCTTGAGCGCACTGGCGGCCGCGAGGCAGCGCGGGCTGAGCGTGCCGGATGAGCTGTCGGTGGTGGGATTCGACGACACCCCGCCGGCCTCATGGGCCGAACCCGCGCTGACGACCGTGCGGCAGGACCTGCAGCGCAAGGGCAGGCTCGCGGGCGAGCTCGCGTTGCGGCTGCTCGCGGGGCGCAAAGCACCTCCACCGGTCACCCTGCCGGTGGAGCTGGTCGTACGAGGCTCCACCGGCCCGGCGCCCGATTAGCAGCCCCCGCGCCCGCCCACAAGGCCTTTCCGGAAAGTGTGGACAACTCCTACCCCAACGGGCGAGAAACGTCGAGTTGTCCACAGTACCGAAATTGCCCCCTGACATTCCCCCCGGACTTCGGCATCGTGGACCTCAGCACATTCCACGGCGATTTCGCCCGAGAACTGGGGGATTCACGAAATGTCTCGACGCTTTTCCGCACTGACCAAGCGCGTCCCGAAGGCCCTGTTGCTGGCCACACTGGGGATGCTGTGCGCGGCCGGTGTCGCGCAGGCCGACACCGGCGGGCAGCCGCCCTCCCCGCCCGGATTCACTTGTGAGCAGGGAGAATTCTGCGCCTGGACGAACGAGTTCTACGGCGGCCAGGTCACGCGGTTCGATCTGCGCGGCACCAACCCGGAGGAATGCGTGCCGCTACCCGAGGGCGTCGACGCCCGCTCGTTCGCCAACCGGCTCGAACGTCAGGTCACCGTCTATCAGGATCGGCACTGCGCGACAGAAGGAGATTTCAGTACCTATCCGGGTCCGGGCACATTCGTCCCGCAGGCCCCCTATGTCGTGAGGGCGATTCAAATCTGGAACTGAGCCCGAGCGCCGGCCGCTGAGAACGCGGCCGCCCGAGCTGGGCACCCACACCGGCACGCCAGGGGAACGCGTGGACGGGGTGTCCCAGGGGGCCGTGTCCCCGAGCGCGGCCCGCCGCGGGTGCGCTGCCGATCCACGGGCAGCGCACCCGTGGCCACCTGGCAGACCAGCGGCTGAACACGTGATCGTCCAACATCGACGAGCCCGCTCACCAGGCCGGGTGACGGGTGAAACGATTCGCCGGTGTGCGGCGATCAAGTAATCAGTGGTGACTAAGCTGGCGGCTGAGTGACATGGCCTTCGGTGGTCACCATGGGCCCTCGTAGCTCAGCTGGATAGAGCAAGAGCC
>NZ_MASU01000031.1 GCF_003202235.1 Prauserella flavalba | reverse complement strand
ACGGCAGCCGCAGGCTGTGATGTTTGAGGCGTTGTCGCTGGTAGTGGCTGCGCTTGGCGCGGGTTTGGTGGAGTCGGCGCCAGGCTGACCAGTGGTCGGCATGGGCTCGGGGGTGATCGGGGTGGGTCAGCTTGGCCCAGAGGCGCCGGATTTCGTTGCAGGACAACGGGATCAGCTGGTCGATGCCGCCTGTGGTGCCCCCTTTGACGCGGTTCGTGCGCGCTCGGTGTGGGCGGTGACGGCGAGGAACGCCGCGGCGAGCATCGAGAGCGTGATGTGCCGGTACCAGGCGTCGTAGCGGCGGACCTGGTAGTGGTCCAGGCCGGTCTCGTTCTTGGCGAACTGGAATGTTTCCTCGATGCCCCACCGGGACCCGGCGACCCGGACCAGCTCGGCGACCGGGACCGGCTGGTTGGCGTGGCAGATGTAGTAGGCCAGCTCGCTGGGCTTGCTGATCGAGCGACGGACCAGCAGGTGGTGCTGGTCGGCTCCGGGGTCGAGCAGCAACCAGTCGTAGAGTCGCTGGCCCTTGCTCCCGTCGCCGGCCGAGAGCCGCTGCCAGCCGCGTCTGGGTGCCGCGGCGGCCAGCTGGTCGGCGCGTTGCGGGCCGGTCGGGGTGGCGAACCGCTGGTCGCAGGACACGGCCATCACGTAGTTGAGGTTCTGCTCGTCCAGCCAGGCGCGCAGTCCGGGGTTGTCGCCGTAGGCCTCATCGGCGGTGAACCACGGCACCGCCTGGTGCCCGTGCGCGGCCAGCAGCCGCTGCAGCATCCGCCGCGCCAGCTCCGGCTTGGTGGCGAAGCCGACCTCGTCGCCGATCCCGGCCTCGGCGCAGCGCTGCGGATCGTCGGTCCAGGAGCGCGGCAGGTACAGCTCCCGGTCGACCAGCGCCCGCCCCCGCGGTGACACGTAGGCCAGGAACACCCCGAGCTGACAGTTCTCGATCCGGCCCGCCGTGCCGGAGTACTGCCGCTGAACGCCAGCGGAGCGGGTGCCTTTCTTCAGGAATCCGGTCTCGTCGGCGGCCAGCACACCGGCCGCATCACCCAGCCGGTCCAGCACGTAGCCGCGCAGGTCATCGCGCACCGCCTCGGCGTCCCAGGCGTAGACAGTTCAGCAGCCGCTGCATGCCATCCGGGCTCAGTTCGCCGGCCTGCTCGGCGAGCGTCCAGGAGTTCTTGCGCTCGGCCCCCGACAGCAGCCCCAGCAGGTACAGCCGCGCCCGGCGCCGCGACTGCACCTGCGCGAACCGGCCCGCCACCAGCCCAAACACCTCACCGAACCCCGCCTGCCAGCGCGCAAGCGGATCACCAACTACAGTCCACGACGCGGCCACCGCGTCAGTTTCAAGATCCAACACACCTTGAAGTTGATCACGCGGTGGCCGCCCTCGTGATCACGACACGCCGACCAAGATCACACTGTGCGGCTGCCGTACTAACCCGAAGGCTCTCATCGGGCACCGAAACGCGTTCACCTGACCCGTCCTGGGCCGTGGCGCCGGCCGCGTTCAACTCGCCGCGCTGCGCCCACGTTCGCCCCTGGCGGCGGGCTGCCCTCGGCCGGCGGGATGGTTGGCCGGGTCGTGGTCGCGGCGTCCGCCCAGGCGGGCCGCCAGTCCGCGCGCTTGCGGCGTGGGCTGTTCGCCCACTTCCGCCAGCCGGGTGGACAGCAGGGTCAGGGTGCGTGGGATGGCGTCGAGCTGGCCGAGGCGTTCCTGCAGCCGCATGATGTCGCGGTAGAGCAGCTCGTTGTGCGGGTCGAATGCCCGCGCGACCTCCAGCAGGTCCAGCGTCTGCTGCGGATCATCCTCGACCAAGGCCCGCGCCAGGCCGGACACGGCGTCGAGGGCGTCGCGGCGAATCGCTTCCCGTGCCGGTTCGATCCACTCGATTTTCGACATGCCGTCGGCCAGCGGCCCGCCGTAGCTGTTGATCACGTCGCGGTAGGCGGCGATGCGTTCGGCGTCGGTGGCCGCGGCGCGGCGGGCGGCTACCGCGTTCTCGAAGCGCCAGTAGTCCACGTGCACCGTTGCTGGATCGAGCCGGTAGTGACCGTTGTCCACCAAGGCGATGTCGGTCACCGCGCCATCGGTGGCCTCGGTCAGGTCACGACGGAGCCGGGACAGGGCGGTGTGCAAGGCGTTGGTTGGGCGTGATGGTGGGTCTTCACCCCACAACGTGGAGACCAGCGTGTCGCGGGTGGTGCCGCCGGGGTGCAATGCGAGCAGCACCAGCAGTTCCTTGGTCCGCGGCTGCAACGCTCCGGTGATCTCCCGCTCCTGCTCGGTCTCGGGATGCCAGTGCACCCGCAGGGGGCCGAGCACGGTGATCGTGATCAGCGCTCGCGCCGTGTCGGTCTCGTCGTCCGCGATGCCGGTGGTCGGCGTGGGTGTGGCCGTGGTCGAGTTGCGTTCGCGGTGCGGTGTCGATGGGTCCTCGACCTCGCCGGGCGGCGCTGCGGGGCGGCGTGGAGCAAGGATCTCCAGCTCTGCCTCGGCGGGTGGCGGCGCGCCGGCGGTGACCTCCAGCTCCGCGTCGGAAACTGGCTCGGCGACGTGTTGTATGCCGCCGCGGTCCGCGTGGTCGGGGCCGAGCCCTCCAGTGTCGTCGGGAGCCCGGCCATCCTCGCCGCACACGGGCACGATGCGTGGCCAGGTCGCCTGCGGGGTGCCCACATTGATGCGGTCGTCCTGGTCAGCCTCGGCCGATGGTTCGGGTTCGGCCTGGCGCAGCAGGGTGAGCAACGCCGCGGTGTGGTCGTCGCCGAGGCGGAACACGCGGGTGCCGCGCAGGGCCTCGCCGAGGCCGGGGCCAGTGGCGGAGATCGTGCCGTCCTCGCGGACGTAGCAGGTGACGCCGGGCTGCCACTGGCCCAGCAGGAGGCCGGTGATGCCGAACGGCGCCCCGTTGTCCAGGACCGCCTGCAGCCGCTGGTGGTGCTGCGGGGGCCTGGCTACCAGGACCAGTGGCGGCCAGGATTTCCGGTCACGGCTGGCCGCGCGCACCAGGGTCTCGGCCTCCAGTGTGTCCAGCGCCTCCTCGAGGTCGGCTACCACGCGCAGGCCGGTGGGCAGGTCCGCCTGGGCAGCAGCACGTCCGAGGACCGCGGCCAGGTCTGTGGCCGGGACGACCACGCTCGTCCCGGCTGCTGTGTGCCCGTGGCCGGCGGCGGCATCGACGGGGGCGGTGAGCGCGGCGACCAGCAACGCGCGGATCGCCGCCGGCGTCCCCGCGCCGATCAGGCCGAGACCACGGGCGACAGCAAGATCGAGGGCGATCTCGCGGCCGTCCCGGACTCCCAATCCCGGCGCGAGGGCGCCTCGCCGCTCGGGGGTGCCGGCCGCGGGGGTGCCGACGATAAGGGCGGGAGGCGGTGGAACCTGCCGCGGCCGTTCACCGTCCGTGGCGTCGTCCTCGTGATCGTCGTCGAGGTCGATCTCGTCGTCGGTCTCGGCGCGCAGGTGCGCAAGCCGGAGTTGGTACACGACGGGCGCCACGGGTAGGTCGTCGCGGTCGCCGCTGCCGGGCCGGTATCGGGCGCGGTAGCGGCGGCGGGCGACCAGCAGCGCGGCGCTGACCGCTGCCGCCAGGCCGAGCCCCACGAACAGCTCCGGCCCCCACGTGAAGCCGGGTTCTGCCGTCACCGTGGGACGTGGATGGGTGCCGGTCGCGGCGGGTGGTTGCTCGGAGGGGGCAGGCGTCGCCGGGCTGGACGGCGCAACGCTCGTTGGCGGCGCTGTGGTGCTTGGTGTCGGCGTGCTGGTGGGCGGTGCCGTGGTCGGCGCTGGCAAGGTCGGCGTCGGCACGGACGGGCGCTGCGGGGGTTGAGCGGGCTGGTTTGGCGCGGTCTCGTCGGCGGGCAGGGCCAACTCCTCGCCGGGGAAGATCAGGCTCGGCTGGGTGAATGGACGCCCGTTGGGTTGCGGCTTGCCCTTGTTGAGATCGAAGATCTCTGGCCAGCGCGCGCCGTCGCCGAGGGTGCGCTGCGCGATCCGCCACAACGAGTCGTAGACCCCGTCGTGCGGCGCCAGCACCACCACCGACACGGGATGCGCGGGCGCGCTGTGGGTGGCCGCGCCAGTGGCGAGGGTCTGGGTGGCGGCGACCGCGTCGCGCACCACCACGATGTCCTCGACGGGCGCGGGGTGCTGCCACGCCGGGGCGGTGGCCACCACGTGTCCGCCGCTGCCGAGCGCGGCGGACAACGACGCGGCCGGTGCCGGTGCGGGCCGGTTGCCCAGCACGGACAGCAGGATCGCGCCGATCAGGACGCCCGCCAGGGCGTGCATCGGTCCGGCTGCGGAGAAGTCCGGCAGGCGGGCGGCGTCGAACCCGCCGCGTACGAGGTCCACGCTGCATCGCAGTACGTCGATGGTGAAGGCGACCCAGACGATCCAGATGGTGCAGGCGAGGAAGTCCAGCAGGAACGTGGTGGTCATCGGGCCAAGCAGTACCGCGTGGACCTCGGTCAGGGTCGGGACGTGGTCGGGCAGGGGCCAGCCGATGTAGTGCCACAACGCCCACGGCAAGCCCGCCACGAGCGCGACCAGCACCGCGGCGGCGATCACTCCTCGCAGTACCCGGCCGACGAATCGGAGCGCACCAGCCAATACTGCTCCGCCGCGGCGGCGCGTCCTCGGTGGCTGTGCCTCCTTGCGGCGGGCGTTGTGCGATTGCGCGGTCACGGCGTGCTCGATTCCTTGGTCGTACAGGGTTATTGCCCGGTCACCACGTCACCTGGGTCCGGCGCGGATCGATGACCGGTCCGATGCGTGCCAGTCCGCCAGCACGGTCGCGTGTCCTCACCCGACATCGACGGGAACACGCTCGACCTGCTCCACGTCCCCGTTGGCGGTGCTGGCGCGAGATGGGACACGGTCAGGCGTGGCTGTCTGAGCGGTCGGTGCCGTCCCCGCCGTGGATCGTCCGCTGCGGGTGTCGTGCTCGCCGGCCGCCGCCCCGGTGGTCCGCTTACGCCTGGTGCGGCCCGTCTTGCGGGTCGTGCGTGCTGTTAGCCAGCGGGAGAGGTCGGCGGCTGGCACGTCGGTGAACGAGGCGAGTTCGTCGACGTCCATGACTTCTTGGGCGGCGGCGAGTTCGTCGCCGAGTTGGCGTTCGATGTCGCCCAGTTGCTCGGCGAGGGCAGCTCGGCGCTGAGCGAGTTCGCCGACCCGCTGCGCGGCTGCGGCTCGCTTGGCGCTGCGGGCGGCATCGGCCTGCTCGACGCGACGGGCGATCTCCTCAGTCGTGGCCATCGGTAATCTCCTTGTCGTTGAAGCACTTCAGGGTGTGCGTGCGACTGGCGCGTTCATGGTTCGACGGTCACCACACCCCTCTGGGGATGGGCGCTGCCGGTCCCGTGCACGGTCAGGCTGGAGATCCCGACCAGGCCCAGCAGTTGCGTGCCTTGAGTGGCGGTGATGCTGACGGTCACGGTGTCCCCGGAGACGGTCACGCTGCCGGAGGCGCCCACGGTGGCGAGGTAGCTTTGGGCATCCGCGACGGCCTGGGCCGGGACCAGTTGCAGGGTGCCGGTGTTCCGATAGGCGGATAGGTCGATGGCCTGGGCGCCGGCACGGGCGGCTGCCTGCGCCTCGCCGTTGGCCTTGACCTTCGCCGCCAGCGCCAAGCCACCGTCCAGTGTGAGCCCGGCCAGGGCAAGGATTCCGACCACCAGCACGACGATGAACGCGGTCGCGCGCCCCTCGTCGGCCCGCCACCAGTCGCGCCAGCCGGCTCGCCACCCGGCGCTGCGCCGGGTCGGCCGTGCGTGCCGTCCCCGGCCGGTCATGACCCGCCCCCTGCGGCGTTGACGGTGACCGCGCGCCAGGTGTCGATCGGCTCGATCGCGTTGGCGGACAAGCGTTTCTGGCCGGGTACGCCGAGGATAAGCGCGTCGCCGAAGTCGACGGTGCAGGTGACTGTCACGCTCACCGTGCCGCCCGGCCGCATTCCACCGGTGGCGGTGTCGGTAGTCACCGATGCGCAGCTCACCCCGGCCGAGGACAAGGCACTGGTCGCGGCGGACTGTGCCGCCGCGACCGCCGTGGCTGGGGTGCGTTCCAGGCTGGCCGCGCGGGCGGCCTGGTGCGCGGCGTCGTCGATGCGCAGCCGCGCGTCGACGCCTCGGTGGATGACCACGGCGACGAACACCAGCAGCATGATCAGAAACGGGGTGGCGATCGTGACTTCCGCCGCGACGGAGCCCCGGTCTGCGTGCCACCACGCCACCCACCACCGCACGTGGCGGCGTTCGGCCCTCAGCGGCCGTCCTGGGCGGCGGGACAGGGGTAGGGTTGCCGCGCGGTTCCGCGTCGTCGGTGTCATGGCCGTGTCACCCGCCCGCCAGATCCGGGACGAACCGCTCGACCGGTCCGGCCGCCTCGGCGTGCACCGGCAAGTGCAGGAACGGGATCACCGAGGTGGCGGTCCCGGAGATCCTGATCGACGCGGACGTCGCGGTGCGGTCGGCGCTGACGCTGGCGCCGGTCAATGGGCCGCGCGCAAGCTGGTCGAGCATCTGCTGCGCGCTCGCGCTGCCCGCGGCCGCGGTGCCGTCCTGGGCTCGCGTGACGGCGAGTCCCTGGGAGGCGGCGGCCTGCGCGATGTGCGTGGCGTGGCTCCACAGCGCGAACTGCACGATCGCCAGCAGCATCAGCAGAAGCAGCGGCGTGGCGATCACCAGCTCGGCGCTGACCGCGCCGCGGTCGCCGCGCAGCAGCATCTGCACCCGGCCGCGTGAGCCCGGCCGTCCACGCGCATGCTGCGGCCGAAGACGGCCCGCACTACCGCCACCGCCGCATACGTTGCGAAGCAACACTGGTACCCGGCGCATCGCGGCTACAACTGGATGCCGTTGGCCTTGGCGGTGACCTTCGCGATGATGATCGCGATGATCACCAACGCCGCCGCGACCAGCAGCGCGGTCACCAGGACCGTCTCGGTTGAGTATCCGGCGTCGGGTTGACGGCGCAGCAGGTCCCACCGCGCCTTCACTGTGGTCCACAATGCCACCAGGTAAGGCTGCATCGCGTTTTCCTCCCTTTCCCCTAGACCCCAAACTCAGAGTCCATTGAGGACTTGCGTGAGCGCGGGGTAAGTGATGAAGGCCAAGAAGCCCAGGAACAACGCCATCACCGGCAGTGACATGCGTTCGGTGGCGGCCTGGGCGTCGCTCTCGGCGTCGGTGAGCTGGTGGGTGCGCAGCGCGCCGGCCTTGGCTGCCAGCGAGGTGCGGACCTTGGCGCCCTCGGTGCCGGCCAGGCTGACCGACGCGGCGAGTTCGGACAGCTCGGTGACGTCGAGTTCCTCGCCGAGCTGGCGCAGCGTGGCCCACGGGGTGGTGCGGGTCAGACGCGCGGTGTCCAAGGCCCGGCGGATCTGCTCGAACGCCCAGCCCCTTCCGATGGCGACCGAGTCGTTGAGCGCGCTGTCGACCCCGGCACCTCCGGCGAGGGTGATCCACACCAGGTCCAGGTACGCCGACAGGGCGTGGCGGAACCCGGTGCGTAGTTTCGCCGCGTCGGAGCGGGCTTGCAGGTCGGGCAGAACGAACCCGGCGGCGGCCAACACCAGCGCGGCGACGAGCGGGAACTCCACGCCCAACGACAACCCGGCCAGCGCCAACAGCAGTTGCGCCAGCACCGGCACGAGCAGTCCACCGATCGCCAAGGTCGCCTTCTCCGACAAGTGCGTGGCGACCGGCCGCCCGATGACGGCCAGATCGCGGGCCAGACGCGGTCCGGGCAGGCCGAGCGCGCGCAGCGGCGCGATGAACGGGCGGCCGAGCTTGGCAGCCCAGCCGGTGTCGTCGGTGGCCAGGATCGGGGTCGGTGCTGGCGGCGTCGTCGCGCGCGCCAGGACCTCGCCCAGCGCCGGACGGGGCGGGAACAGCCACACCGCCAGCGCCCACACGCCGACACCGAACCCGGCTCCCAGCACGAGCGCGATGAGCACACTGGTCACGGCGGTCACACCTGCCTTTCCGCGACCAACGGGGCGTGGCCGGCTGTCGTGTCCTCGGTCAGCGACAGGAAGCGGTCGGGCTCGGGCACCGCGGCGATGCGCGCCAGCCACGCGAAACCGAGTCCGAAAAGGACACCGATTCCCAGCAGGACGATCTGCCCGGTCACCGTGTCGAAGGCCGACAAGTAGTGGCGGTTGAGCAGTGTCACGAGCACGGCGAACCCGAGCGTGGTGCCCACGATCACCCGCACCGACGTCCGAGTTCGGGAGCGCCCGGCCTCCACGCGCATCCGCATCGAGGCTTGCTCCCGTGCCGCGTGAGCGAGCGAGCCGAGCAGGTCGGCGAGCTGGCGGGCCTGTTGCTCGGCGGCCAGCACCAGCGCGGCGATCACGAGGTCGCCGGTGGGGTCGGCGAGGTGGTCGGCCAGGCGGCGCAGCGCCGGCGCCAGGCGGTCACCGTTCTCGATGCGCTCCGCGAGGTCGGTGATCTCGCTGCGGATGGCCGGCGGTGCCAGCGGTGCGGTGGCGAGGATGGCCTGTTCCAGGCCGGCGGCGGCCGACAGCGTGTCCCGCAGCATTTCCGTCCAGGTCGCGATGGCCTCGATCCGGGCGACACGGCGAGCGTGCTCGGGGTCGCGGCCCAGGATGCGGGGCAGCGCCCACACCGCGAGGCCGGCCAGCACCGCACCGACGACCCAGCCCGTGGCCACGCCGACCAGCACGCCCACCGCGATGGCCAGCCCGATCCGCAGCGTTCGGCGCTGGTCGCCGGGTACGGCCTGGGTCCGACGGGGCCTACGCCATCCGGAGGACCGGGCCGGGTCCGTCCCGCGCCAGCCGATGATGACCAGGAGGAGTCCGATGCCGACGCCGAGGCCCAGTAGCGCCGACAGCGCGGTCGTGGCGCTGATCGTGATGTTCCCGGCGGAGATCACCGTGGCCACCACCCTTCGGGCTCTTCCAGCAGGCCAGGGTCGAATCCGGCGTCGACCAGGTCGTCGAGGGTGTCGGTGCGCAGCGCCCCGGCGACCGGGCGGGCGCGGCGGTCAGGGCCGGGCCGGTAGATCTCGTTGGAGATCACCTGCGGCCCGTCGGCGCCGACGACCTCGCGGATCGAGGACACGACGCGGGTGGTGCGGTCCAGACCGCGGGCCAGGTGCACGACGAAGTGCACCGCGCTGGCCACCAGCAGGTTGGTGGCTTCCAGCGGGAGGCGTTCGACGCCTTGGGCGGCGTAGGAGGCCAGCCGGGTGAAGGCGATCCGGGAGCTGCTCGCGTGCAGGGTGGCCATCGATCCGTCGTTGCCCTGGCTCATGGCGTTGCACATCGGGATGACCTCGGGGCCGCGGATCTCGCCGACGATCACGCGGTCCGGGCTCATGCGCAGGCCCCACCGGACCAGCTCGGCTTGGGAGATCGCGCCTTCGCCTTCGACGTTGGCCTCGCGGGCTTGGAAGGCGGTCACGTCGGCGTGGATGTCCGGGTCGAATTCCAGGCCGAGTTCGAAGGCGTCCTCGATGGTGACGATGCGCTCCATCGGGTCCATCTCCGATGCGAGGCCGCGCAGCAGGGTGGTTTTGCCCGCGCCGGTCCCGCCGGTGATCAGGATGTTCTTGCGGGCGCGCACCATCGCCCGCAAGAACTGCTCCAGGCCGGGATCGAGGGTGCCGCGAGCACGCAGCTCCGGGAGGGTGACGGTGAGGTAGCCGTGCCGGCGGATCGACAGCGAGGTCACCCCGCCCGCGGTCAGCCCCATCACCGCGAACAGCCGTTCCCCACCGGGGAGCTGGAGGTTGACCGCCGGCGAGCCGTAGTCGAAGCGGCGTTCCTGGCTGGACGCACGCGCTGCCAACAGCCGGACCAGGTCGGTGAGCTCCTCGTTCGACGAGGCGATCGGGGCGACCTGGGCGCGGCGGCCGTCGGTGTACTGGACGAACACCCGGTCGTAGCGGTTGGCGTTGATCGTCTCGATCCGCGGGTCGTCCAGCAAAGGCTGGAGCCCGGCCATGCCGAACAGCTCGTTGATGACCTCGGTGATCACCCGCTGCTCGACGTCCCGGTCGACCAGCGCGCGGTTAGCCATCAGCTCGTTCTCGCTGTGCGCGCGGATGGCCTCGTCCAGGATCGCCCGTGCCAGCTCACGGCGGCCTTCCCGCGTGACCGCGACACCGGTGCGGCGCTGCTGGGCCTCCACCTGCCGCGGCAGTTCGGCGCCGAGGGTGTCCCGCAGGTGTTGGCGAAGCCGTCCGAGGGCCTCGGTGTTCTGCACCGGGTCCGCACCGGCGGGCGCTGCTTGCCCGGACGTCGGGAAGCCGGGTCGGTGCGGTTGCCGCGTCGGTTCTTGCCAGTCGGGGTTGGCAGGCAGGCCGTCCGGTCGCCAGCCGTCGGTGTGCTGCCGTTGGTGGGGGTGCAGGGGAACGGGCGGCGGGTAGCCGCTGTTCGGGTGGTTCATGACGCTTGCCCTCCGTGCGAGCCGCCCCTGCCGCCTGGACCGGGCTGCTGGGGTGCCGGCGCGAGCCGGAGGCCGCCGGACGCGATCGGGCTGGCCGGCACACCGGGCACGGCCCGCAAGAGCGGCACCGGCTGGTTGTCGGCTGGTGCCTGGTGCGGCACGGCAGGCGGCGGCGCCTGCTGGGCGATGATCACCTTGGCGACCTTGTGCGCGACCTGTCCCAGCGCCGAGTGCGCCGGTCCGCTGCGGCCCCACCGCAGCGAGTTGGGCCGACCGCACAGCACCGCCGCGCCGTGCGGGTCGTGCGGTACCCGGCCCAGCGGCTGCACGCCCAACTCGCGAGCAACCTCAGCGGGCGAGTAGCCCTCGCCGACCAGCAGCATCGCCGGATGCGGAGTCCAGCGGCCGATGGACTGAAGCCGCCGTGCCAGGTGCGCGAGGTCGTCCGCATGGGCACGGCTGAGCAGGATCAGCGCGTCGGCCGAGCGCACGATCGGCATCGCCGCCGACCCGGTGTCGATCCGGCCGCAGTCGGCGATCACCACGGTGTTCGGTGTGTTCGCGGCGGTTCGCAGGATGCCTGCCCCGCTGGTCGGCTCGGCCAGCGCGGACAGGGCGGCTCGCGCGCGGTCGGCGTCCGGCGGCGCCGTGATCACCGGTAGGCCACCGGGCAGGGCTTGCGCGTGCTGCCACAGCAGCGCCGGGTCGTCGCTGCGCCGGGCGGCAGCCCCCAGGCTCACCAAACCGGGTGTCGACTCCAGCGAGAACCGGATGCCGAGGTCCCCACCGGACGGGTCGGCCTCCACCAACAGTGCCCGCGCCGGTGCCGGCCAGCGCGCTGCCAGCGCGACGGAGAACGTCGTCACCCCTGGCGAGCCCTTCACACTCACGACGGCGATCAACATCACTGACCCCTAACGTCGTAGCTGTCCAGGGCGAGGCTCTGGATGCCCGGAAGCGGTGAGGCGTGGCTGATCACTGACTGTCGTTGGTGAGGCTCGGGGTGGATGGCCACCTCGCCGCACGGGACGCTCCGGCTGCTGATTGAGACGTGTGGCGGTTTGTCGCTATTTAGGGGTATGCCAGCGGAGTCGTCCGTCGGGCTCGTCCGACGATCAGGAGGTAGGACCGCATGCCGGTCCCGCACGTGGCTTGGATCGGCATCGACGCCGGCAAGCTGTCCCACCACGCCACAGCACTCGACGCCGACGGGCAGGTGTTGTGGTCGCAGCAGGTCACCAACGACCAGGCCGTGATCGAGAAGCTGATCACCAAGGCAACCGGCACCGCGACCGAGGTGCGGTGGGCGGTGGACCTGACCTCCGCGTATGCCGCGCTGCTGCTGGCACTGCTGGTCGCGGCCGGGCAGCAGGTGGTCTACGTGCCCGGCACCATGGTCAACCGGATGAGCAGCGCATTCTCCGGCGAAGGCAAGACCGACGCGCGCGACGCCAAGGTCATCGCCGAGACCGCCCGCCTGCGCCGCGACCTCGCCCAGATCACCACGCCGGACGAGCTGATCGTCGAACTGGCGCTGCTGGTCGGCCACCGCGCCGACCTGATGGCCGACTGGGTGCGCGGGGTGAACCGGCTGCGGGACCTGCTCACCCGCGTGTTCCCAGCAGCACTGGAACGGGCGTTCGACTACTCCAACCGCGCCCCGCTGATCCTGCTCACCGGCTACTGCACCCCGGCGACTATCCGCCAGGCCGGTGCCGCGGGCCTGTCCGAGCACCTGCACACGCATCGGGCGCACCGTGCGTCGATCCCTGGCATCGTCACCAAGGCCCTGGCCGCCGCCGAGGCGCAAACCCTTGCCCTGCCGGGAGAATCCACCACCGCGACGCTCATCACCCGCCTGGCCGCGCACCTGCTCGACCTCGACCGGGAGATCAAGGAACTCGACAAACTGCTGGCCAAGAAGTTCCGCACCCACCCGCAAGCGAAGATCATCGAGAGCATGCCCGGCATGGGACCCGTACTCGGCGCGGAATTCCTCGCGATCACGGGAGGAGACCTGGCCGCGTTCGGCAGCTCGTCCCGGCTGGCCACCTACGCCGGGCTGGCACCGGTGCCCAACGACTCCGGCCGCCGCAGCGGAGTCCTGCACCGCCCGCTGCGCTACCACCGAAGGCTGCGCCACGTGTTCTACATGGCCGCCTTCGCCAGCATCAAGCCCGACGGGCCATCGCGCGAGTTCTACCAGCGCAAACGCGCCGAGCGGCAGCGCCACAGCAAAGCCATGATCGCCCTGGCCCGCCGCCTGGTCGACGTCATGTGGGCACTGTTGCGCGACAACCGCCTCTGGGAACCCGCAACCCCGTCTATAGCCACTGCCACTTGACACGATCATTGAGATCCACTCCCCGCAAGCATCACGACCGAAAGCTGGCCCGCAGGAACGGCGGCGATCTGACGGGCAGCTGCTGGCGTCACCTGCACCGACACCACGGTGAGCTGCTGGTTGGGCGGCGTGGTCACGCTGGTGACCACTGCCGGCCACGTTGTCGTGGAATCCGGCGTCGGCGGGTTGGCGAGTCCGGCGCCCGCTTGGCCGGGCACGAACACCACCGACACGTGCGCGCCTGGCGACACCTCCGGCGGGAACTGGCCCGCCTTCAAGGACAAGGCTGCCAGCGCTTGGCCGTTCGCGGGAACTCCGCTTCCGCTCACCGCGTCCAGCGTGAGCAGCGCCCCGGCGGGCAGGTTCTCCGAGAGCGTCTTGCCCACCACGGTGGCCGCCTGGCTTACATCCACAACGGACACACCGGGGTCGACGGCGACGTTGACCTGCTTGAGATCCTGCGCGGTCAGCACCTGCCCGACCGACACCGGTTGGGCCAGTGCCAACACTGATTCCTTGGTCCCGGAGTTGAGCGACACCACCAGGAATGCGGCGGCACACGCCAGCACGAGCAGCGCTCCCAGCAGCAGGTGTGGGATGCTGCGCCGCCGTTTGGTGCCCCGCAGCCGTGAGGTGGGCTCTTACCGTCCGTAGTCCAGGTGCCGGTGTCCGACGTCGTGGGTCGGCTGGTATCCGGCTGGGCTGTGATGTTGGTGGTCACGCCGGTCCCTCCAGGCATGGGGGTAGTGCGCCGCGTCGCCGAGGTTTTGCAGCGAGCGGAAGGACGAATTCCTACTTGTGTTGTTGTGGAAGGGAGGTGGTGCCCGCGAGGGTCAGCCGCCGCCGTTGTTCAGGGCTTGGGATTCCGCGACGCGGAAGGCCGCGTTGCCGGTCGTGGTCATGTCCGGGAACGTTCCGCCCTGGCCAGCTCCTGACCAGGTGACCGTCCAATGGACCGTCGCGGTGACCGGGAACGCTTGGGACGCTTGGCTTGCCGAGGAGGTGCGGTAGGTGTGGCCGCAGTCCGACGAGGGCGCTTTCGGGTCCGTGCCGGGCTTGAACGGGGTACCGGCACCGGTGCAAGTCACCGTGCTGCCGTCACCCATCGACCAGGACACCGAGGTCGGTGTCGCCACCGCGGTCACCGACACGCCAGGAACCGAGGCCGTCGCCGAGACCGGCCCCCAGCCGCTCGACAGCCACATCCACGTCGGCAGGTTCACCAACTGCTCACCGGCAGGGTTCGCCGCGATCGTCGGAGTGGGCAGCCGCAACTGGTTGTAGGCCATCTGCGCCAGTTGAGCTGGCGAGGGCAATGGCGCGGCGCCCGGCGGTTGTCCGTTCGGGATGAACACGGGCGGGTGATAGAGCCCATCAGTGACGCCCGCCGTGGTGCATTTCCAGACGTACCAAGAACCTTGCTGCCCTGGTGCCGGACCGGCGACGGGCAGAGCGGCTGGAGCAACGCGCTCGACTGGGCGCGTGAGGGCGATCAATTGCACGGTCGTGCTGTTGGAGGGCGAGGGTTGCCGGTATGCGGCGGTGATCGCGCCAGCGGGCGGTTGATAGTCGCTGGGCACGTAGGAGCAGTTCGCCAGGTTGCCGCCGCCACCGATGATGGTGTCGCCGTTCCCGCCGTTGGAGGGACCGCCGGTGTTGCCACCCGAACCGCCGTTGTGGGTCGGATTGTGGCCACCGCCAGGGTTTCCACCCTGGCTGCCGCCGGTGCCACCTGTCCCAGCGCCCAGCTGGCAATCCGGCGTCGGAATCTGACTGCAATTCACGTTTCCCCACGGGTCACCCGCGAACGCCGGGACGACTCCACAGAACAAACCAACGACAGCCAATGCTGCTACAACAACGACGCGCCTCATGGTCAACAGCTCCCCAGATCATGCACGCCGAAATCGCTGACCTTCCAACTGCCATCGGCCTGCTTCTGCACCGTCGCGTTGATCAGGCGACGGCCTCCGGGCGTGTTGTCAGCGAGCTGGCCGTTATCTGCGCGGTACTGCAACCAATGGGACGAGTCGCCGCAGTCGGTGATCATCACCTTGGTCGGGTCGTTCGGAGGGTCCACGGAGGACACGCTCGGATGCAAGACAGGGGAACCTCGGCTGACCAAGCCGTTGTAGTGGTCGGCGTACAGCCCGCGAGAGATCGTCGACAGCGCCAATCCGGTGGCGTACTGAGAAAGCTTGGGTGACTGCCAGTCCGACGTTGTGGCCGCCGCTGCGTAGTCAGCCCACATTCCTTGGTACGCAGCCAAAGCCGCCTGCTTCGCAGCGTCCACCGGCGACATAGCCGTGCTCGACGGCGCCGCCGAAGTTGTCGACGGGCGCGTTGGGCTGGGTGACGGACTGCTCGCCGTGCCCGAGCTACACGCGGCGGCTATCGTCACGACGGCGGCCGTCGCGAGTACCCCCAGCGTCCGGCACCCCCCGGCGATCAACACCTTGCCGGTTACCACGACCCACCCCCCGATCGGCAGAGACGATCAACCAAACATCAAGTGACACTCACCACGTCTACACCACGGACCCCCACTGACTTCAAAGTCTGCAAGGACTGACTTTGAAGTCGGAATAAGCCCGTCTAGGAAAAGTTCACTCTTTTGGGCTACACGCTCACTGAGCGCGCTCGCGTCGAGTAACACTTGAGACGCGACTGGCGGATTCCGAGGAGCAGATTGGTGTCAGATCGACTACGGCACGTCACCGACAATGGTGTGGGCTAATGTCCGCCGCGTTCATCGCTTCATGGGCGGGTGCCGGAACCATCGTCGGCGCGGCGGTCGCGGCATACACCCGGCGGTTGCTCACCTCGCCTCCGTCCAGGTTGCTGATGTCTGGGCTCGCCGCGACGCTGCTAACCGCCTGCGCGTTCGGCGGCCTGGCATGGCGCTTCGGGAACCAGTTCGACCTTCTCCCGTACGCCGTGCTCGCCGCCGTCGGACTCGCCCTCGGCCTGATCGACCTCATCGAGCAACGCCTGCCAAGCGGACTCGTTTACTCCGGTGCCGTCCTCGTCGGTGTGTTGCTAGCGACTTCAGCGCTCCTGCACTCCCGAGGACCGGACTTGCTGCGCGCACTGGCCGGCATGGTGATCATGGCTGCGTTCTATCTCGTTCTGGCGTTGGCCTCCGGCGGAGGACTGGGGGCCGGAGATGTGAAGTTGGGTGGCCTGCTGGGGCTGGCGCTTGGGTGGTTGGGTTGGTCGGCCCTGGTCATGGCGACCTTCCTGGGATGGTTCGCCGCGGCCCTCGTGTGGCTGGTCCTCCGGATGGCGTGGCGAAAACCGCAAGGCTCGCTGCTGCCGATGGGGCCGTTCCTGGTGCTGGGTGCCTTGCTCACGATCGGCGCGCTGACGGCTTGACCTCGACCGGCAACCCAACGCGGCGCAGGCTACCGATCAGCCCGACCAGGAGCGCGGGCCGCCAGGGTCGGGATCGCAGCAATCTTCTCCGGGCTCAGGTGATCCCAGATCAGCCCGGCAGGTCGACGTGGCGGACTACAGCGGATGACTTCCTCCGGCGTGACGATCAAGTCGACGCTGAAGTCGTGCTCGGTTTCCGGCAGTGGGGTGTCAACGACCTGTAGCGCGTGCACGGTGGTCACGATGGTGGTATCTGGTCCGATCACCCCGGCCTCTTGGAGGAGAGCCACTTCCAGGTCTGAATAGCCAGCTCCCTTCCCCAGCCGGACGCCGCCGCGGTTGACCGCCACACTGCCGCAAATGATCAAGTCGATCGGAAGGAGTTCGTCGACGCCGACGTTGCGTGCCACGTCGGCGGCTCCGTGGCTGGTCGCGGCGACCTCGGGCGGAACAGGCAGGGTAGCCGGGTCGAGTAGGTAGAAGGGGTGCTGTTTCGCGAGTTTCGGCACCGCCATGAATACGATCTTGCGCTCGCGCAGAGCTCGGACTCGGGCGGGGAGCTGGGCCTTGTCAGGGACCGCCTTGATCACACGGCTGGACTGCCACGCCGGCAGGTCGGCCAGCCGGTCGGCCGCGGCTTGGGCACCGACGAAGTTCGGGATGCGGCCGTGGACATCGGAGTCGAGTGCGGCGTTGTGCTGTTCGAGCAGGTCCCAGATGCGTTCGCGGATGGCATTCTTCGCGTCGTCGACGTTCGTGCTTGCCACTGTGCTCCTTCTAGGCGGCGGTCATCAGGGAGAGCAACCGGTCGTAGACCTCGCTGACAAGGTGTTCGGTCCGCCAGCGTCGAAGTTCCTTTCCGGCGTCGAACACGATGTTCAAGCCGCCACCACCTCGTGTCTCCTCGACCACGTCGATGGCTTCGTGCAGCGCGGCGGTGGCGGCGTCGAGTTCGCCTTGGCGCAGGTGAGCGAGACTCAGATTGCCCAAGACGATGGCGCGGGATTTGTTCTGTCGTCGGATGCCGCGCGCGGTCTTCTCGAGAGCTTTCTGGGCGCGGCGGTGATCACCGAGGAACAGGTAGCAGGAACCGGCCATTCGATCGAATTGAGAAGGCGAGAACAGGAACCCAGCGACGTCGTCCGCGTTTGTTTTTCCGAACCGGGTTTCCGCTTCGGCGAGTGCCTTCTCACACGCGCGTTGGTCACCCAGCATGGCGTGAGCCTCCGCAGTGTGCAGCAGGGCCAACCCAGTGATCACGTTGCTGGTGTTGGAGGTCGTGTGTGCGGTCTGTTCGGTCAGGGTGAGTCCGGCGCGGGGATCACGCTCGCCGTACAAGGAGATGTAGCTCTTACGCAGCAGCGCGTGCCCCTCGGCCGCCGTGTTGCCGATTTCGCGAGCAGCCGCGATCGCGTTTTCGAAGTGGGCTCGCGCGTTGTCATGGTCCCGGCGCTGGGAGGCGTCCCACACCAGCTGCCCCATCAACGTCGCAGCTTCGGCTTCCACCTGGCGCAATTCCAGCCTGGTCCGGCCGTTCGGGGCGTGTTGTCCGAAGAAGGAGATCTGGCCGAGTGCGAGTCCGGCGTCCGCGAGCAGTGAAGTGGACGGCACGCGATCGTATCGCTCATCGAGTCGCTGAACGCGCTCCCGCAGATGGCCGACCGTGATCAAGTCCAGGCGTTGCGGCGCGACCAAAGCGTGGGAGATCCGATCGGGTCCTGGCGGGGCGACGTGCGCACCAGGGGCGAGCAGTGCGTCGAGGGTGTCGAGGGAGACCTTCAGCGCGCGGGCAAGATCAGGTTGGTTCCACGGCTGGGGTGTCAGGGTGCCGCGTTCCCACCGGCCGACCGTCGACCGATCGATGCCCAGGTGCTCGGCCAATGATTCTTGGGTGAACCCCATCGCCGCACGGCGGCGTGCGAGCCCTTCGCGTCCGGTCGCCATGTTCGTCCCCGTCCTGTCGACCGACACCGATGTTCCCGTTACTGTTTGCCCAGGTCAAGGCTAGGACGCGCCGAAGCGGTGACCAGGCTTACCCCTTGTTGATCTATAGCAGGTCGACATCGGTCCGACACGGACAGGGCGAGTTCGCCGGTCTATGGAGGTGCCCTCCAGCGGGGGCTTCACCATTCCAGCGGTTCGCGGTCGTAGAAGAAGCCGCCGGTGGGGCCGTCGTCGGGCAGCGTGGCCAGCCAGACCGGCGTGTCCGCGCCCTGTTCGACGCTGCGCGGCGCGTTCGGGCCACCGAGATCGGTGCGCACCCAACCTGGCGAGGCGGAGTTCACTAGGATCCCGGTGCCAGCCAGTTCAGCGGCGAGGACCCGCGTCAGTGCGTTCAGAGCGGCCTTGGAGACCCGGTAGGCCGGCTCGGTCGGTCGGGTCATGTGGTGGAGCGAGCCGAGGGTGCTGGACATGTTGACGATCCGGCCGTATCCAGCCGCACGCATGGCAGGAATGACGGCTTCGGCGCACTGCCAGGCGCCGAGCACGTTCACCTGCCAGACGTGGGAGGTGAGGTCGGGATCGATGTGCGATGGTTGCTGGTCGCCGTCGCTGATCCCGGCGTTGTTCACCAGGATGTCGATCCGTCCGTGCTGTTCGAGGACGTGTTGGACCGCCGTGGTGATCGTGTCGGGTGCGGTCACGTCCAGGCGCGCGGCCGAGGCGGCACGTCCTCGGGTGCGGAGTTCTTCGGCAACGCTGCTCGCCTGAGCCAGGTCGCGGGCGGTCGCGACGACGTGGATATCGAGTTCGGCGAGCTGGCGGGCGATGGCGTAGCCGAGACCCCTGTTCGCGCCTGTTACGAGCGCGACCCTGCGTGAGCTGGGCATTCGTCAGGCGGCCAGGTCGGCGAGGCGACGATCCAACTGCCGTACCCGAGGTTCCCGGTCGTAACGCGACATCGTCTCGCGCGCGGCGCGGATGGTGTGGACGGAACGCACCGAACCGGTCCGGCCAGCGAGGTCGGCCGCGAGGTGAAGGTCGTCGCAGGCCAGTTCGAGGTCGTCGGCGTGCAGGTGCGTCTCGGCGCTGCGGACGTGGTAAATCGTGCGGTCGCGGACGTACTGCGGGTTCATCGTGTGCAGCGCGTTGTCGATGAGCGGGCGGGCCTTGGTCGGCTGACGGAGATCGACCCAGCAGGCGGCGGCTTGCGCGTCGAGTTCGGCCTGGTCGAAGAAGTAGATCCAGTCCGGTTCTGGTGTTCCCAGCGTCGTCGCGTCGAGGCGTCGTTCGGCCTCGTTGAGTGCGCGGCCGCAGGCTGCTGCGTCGCCCGCCTTCGCGTAGGCCCGTGCCTTCCGGCTGGCCAGCAATGCTCGAAGTCGTGGCGTGGCGGTCCGCTTGGCCTGTTGCTCGGCGGCGTCGATCAACGCGATGGCTTCCTGGCAGTGGCCGGTCAGGGTGGCCTGGAAGCTCATGCACGCCAGGACGTGCGCGCCGGTCAGGGAGTCGTTCGCGCTGGCCGAGGATCGCAAGGCCGCGACGTAGTAGGTCTGGGCTGCCGCGTGGTGGGCGGCGTCGAAGTGCAACCATCCGCACAGACGGGCGGCCTCGGTTACGAGGCTGAACAGTCGCTGCCCGACGGCGCCGCTGTAGTCGGTCTGGTCGGCGAGGCGGGTCAGCCAGCGGAACTCCGCCACCGCGAGCTGGTGTAGCTCTCGGCCGCCGAACTCGTCATCGAGCTGTCGCAGGTCGGCCAGCCGGTGGTCGAGCCGGTCCACAACCGCGCCGGACAGCCGAGCGTGTTGGTCGGCCAGCCCAGCCTGCATCACCGGATCTTCCTCTGCCAACGCAGAGCCCCATCGGTCCGCCAGCCCCGCAAGCGCGGCACCCGTAATGATCAAGAACCCACGGCGGTCCATTGAGCCTCCCGCAACCTCGTGCAGAACCTGCTTCGTCCCGGCGATTGACCACGGCGGCTCCAACACGCTGGCCTGTCCCGCCTGGTGCCAATCTGGCCAAGCGAAGTCCGTGACCGCGCGGCTCGCCGACTCGAGCATGACAGAACGGCCGGTGAGCTGGCCCGCATTGGCTGGGTCGACATCGAGGAGATCAGCGAGCACGTTCTGGGAGACGCCGAGGGCTTTGGCGAGGTCGGGCTGGTTCCAGGGCTGCGGGGTTCCGGTTCCCCGTTCCCACCGGCCCACCGTGGATCGCTCGAGTCCCAGGTGCTCGGCGAGCGTCTCCTGGGTGAAGCCCATCGCCGCGCGACGTCGTGCTAGCCCGTCTCGTCGTGTCGCCATCTTCGTCCCCGTCCGGCTAGACCGCCCCTGATATTCGCGTCGCCGATTGGCCAGGTCAAGACTATGGCCACGAGAACCCCGACAATTCGGCGGGTCTCCATGCCCTGCGAGAAGTCGCACCGCCATCGAGCAACATGGGTACCATTCCCTCACGCCGCTCCGCGGGGCCACGTAACCTCGACGCTCGCAACGTCGGGCCTGATCGGCGGCATCGGGAAGCTTCGTGACACACCGTGTCGGCCTGCTTCACCCAATCAGCGTATACGCCGCACTGGTGGTGTTTTTGCAGGTCAACTGCGGTAACGCTCCATCCGCGCCTCATCGCCGCCCCACGGTTGCCCTGGTCCGGCCCCGTGTGTCCACCGTTTAGTTGTTTCCGGTGTTCGCAGCCGCAACAACCAGAAGCTCGAAATTGGCGACGGATACCTGCTGGCTGGCGTCGAATGGTTAGCCGGTACTGATCGCGGGCCGCTTTCCGGTAGCCCGTGAATGAAAACTGCCCGACAAACAAATAAGGGACTCGCTGACTATTGGAGTAGACGATGCTCTCCCAGCGATTCGCGACGCCCTGCGCTTCGCGATGCCCACAGACTCAGCTCGCTGTGCCGTGTTCGTCCGTGCAGCCGGTGTGTCGACGGGAACGGAGTAGGACCACCGCGCGAGGCGGTGCAGCACGATGACCAACGGACCGTGGACCGTGATGTGCCGTGACTTCGCCGGCCGCGAGCGGCCCCTTCGTGTTGTCGTGCGCGGCGCCGAGGTCGTCATCATGGCTCCCCCAGGGGAGACCGCGGTGCTCGACCACGCCGCATTCGCCCAGCTCCGTTCCGCCGTCGCGCAGGCCGCTCAGGCGGTGACCGCACCCGCGCCAGGTGCACCTGGCCGCGCTCCGGCGACCGGCACGGCGAGCACGGCAGAGCAGTACAACGGCGGTCGGCCCCCAGCCGCCGAGGGGCGCCCTGCTCTGCCGCCATATCGCGGCGGGACCACGACCCCGATACCTGGTCCCGCCGCGATCCCCGCCCTTGTGGCCGGTGAGCGCGCGTGATCGCCGTGATCACGGCGAGCGCCGCGTTGGTGTTCGTCTGCTGCCTGCTGCGCTTGGCGTTCCAACGTCGCCGACGGACCGAGTCGGTCTACGCCGGTGCTCACCGCCGCGCACGCAGCCAGCCTCCTTGCCCGACCCTGCGGTACGCGATCGCCACCGCTGGCACACACGGCCTGGGCATGATCCGAGAAAGCCCCGCCAAATGAGGCGAACCGCTGACTCCGTGCCTGCCGCGACATTGCTTCGCCGGTTGGGATGGCAGCACCGCACAGTCGCCTGCCGTGACGGCGACGGGCTGCGTACCGCTCTGCACCTGCGGCGGCGAACACACGAGATCGTCGAGATCGAGCTACCCGGCGGCCGTCTCGCCCAGTTGACCAACCTCGAAGCAGGGCGGCTTCGCGCCGCCCTGCGCGAGGTGCTGCTCGACGAGCATCGGCCTCACCGAACGGGAGCGGCATAACCAGACGCGAGGCCGGGCCGGACGCCACGGACCTCGCCATCGAGCGGGCGCACGCCCGCACCACCGACTGCGGCCGGGCGGAAACGGGAGCACGACGACTTCCGCTCGGCCGCCACCAAAACCCGAATCGAGGAGGACCGGGATCAATGACAACACTGATCGATCACCCACCCGCCCAGCGTGACCACCAATCTGACCAGCGGGACCGGGTCTACCACGACGTCTTCGCGTGGCCCACCACCATCGACAACGTCACCGGCGAGGTGCGGCTGCGGCTCGGCACGGTCGTCGACGCGCTGATCATGCGCGCCGGATTCGCCGCTGAGGTCAACAACGTCCTCGTGCGGCACATGTTCCGCGCGCCGATCATCACCGTTCCCGGCAACCCCGCCGACTGGATCTTCATCACCCGGCCACGGACGACGTTGCGGCAGTCGGTGTGGGAAGACCTCATGCGCATCCAGGTCGGGTGGAAACGGCGCGGCCAGACAATCCTGTTGCCCGCGCTGGACAACACCACCGACGGCGTGAGGTGGCTCGAACAGCCACAGCAGCACGCGGACCTTCCCCCTTGGACCGCCGTCGTCGCCGCGGCCCGCAAGGCGTCCTCGGTCTGCGGGGCGTGGTAGCCGTGCCGATCGAGCCATCGCCCCATCGGCACCCGCGCCACGCCATCGTGATCGCCTCCGGTGGCCTGGACTCCACCGTGCTGGCCTACTGGCTGGCCGCACGTGGGGCCGAACTGACACTTCTGTCGTTCGACTACGGCCAGCGGCACCGTGTCGAACTCGAACACGCCGCCGAGATCGCCACCCTGCTTGAATGTCCACACGAGATCGTGAACCTCTCGTCGCTGGGTGGACTGCTTGTCGGCTCGGCGCTGACCGATAGCGACGTGGCGGTGCCCGACGGGTACTACACCGACGAGTCGATGCGGGCCACGGTCGTCCCGAACCGCAACGCGATCATGCTCGACATCGCCGTCGCGGTAGCGGTCGCGCGCAAGGCCGACGCGGTGGCGTTCGGCGCGCACGCCGGCGATCACGCTATCTACCCGGACTGCCGACCCGAGTTCGTCGAGCGGTTCACCCGCTCGGCCCGCACCGCGAACGAGGGCCTGTTGGTCGAGGAGTTCGAGATCCTCGCGCCGTTTCTTGACCAGAGCAAGACCGACATCGTCCGGCTCGGCTCGGCGCTCGGGGTTCCGTTCGAGCGGACCTGGTCGTGCTACCGGGGCGAGACTGTGCACTGCGGCACGTGCGGAACCTGCACCGAACGCAAGGAGGCATTCGAGCAGAACGACATCCCTGACCCCACCAGCTACAGCCGCGCGTGAGGAGGTGAAGCGTGGTGGCAGGCGACCAGACAGCCTTGACAGGGCCTGGGCGGGGCCGTCGTTCCCGACGCGACAGCCCGCGCGTGTTGGGGTGCGAGCCGGTACAGCGTGGCGAGGGGATCGTTCCTGCCGCCCAAGCACCCAGCACGGTAGCGCAGCGGGCTGGTGCCACGCCAGCGCACCCTGCCGGGCCGCAGTCGCATTCGCTGATGCCGTTGCTGTCGGAGCCATGCCTGCGTCGCGCGTTGCGGCAGTGCGGACGACGCGCCTCCGCTCCGGGCGCCGACGGAATGACCTGGGGTCAGCTCCGCCGCCACGCGAACACCGTCCTGCCCCACCTGGTCACCCAACTCGCCGACGGGACGTGGCAGCCCGGAGCAGTTCGAGATGTGGCAATGCCGACCTACACCGGCAAGCAGATGCACGCCTTCATCCCGCCCGTGCTCGACCGGCTGGTGCACCGCGCGCTGCGTAACGCCATCGAACCCGTCCTGGAGGCGTGTGCCTTCCAGGACTGGGTCTCGGGATTCCGCCCACGCCGCAACCGCATCACCTCGCTACGCCAGGCCGCCATCCACCACCAGGCCGGTTTCCGATGGGTGGCCGACCTCGACGTCGCCTCGGTATCCGAGGGCGCGACCGTCGAGGAAGTCATGGTTGCGTCCAATAGCGTGGTGTACGGACCGGACGCCTGACGGAAGGTCGGGCGTGTCGTAGCCGGAACGAGGACGGTCACCGCGTGATCCTTCAAGACGACCAAGTCAGAAGGAGTTCTCACGCGATGACCTCTGTCCAGCGTATCGATCCGTCCGCGATGTTGTCCGACCAACTCGCCGAGGCGAGCCCGGATCTGTTGCGGAACCTGTTGTCCACGTTCGTCCAGGCGTTGATGGGCGCCGAGGCCGACGCCGTGTGCGGGGCCGGCTATGGCGAACGCTCCGAGGAGCGGGTCAACAGCCGAAACGGCTATCGGCACCGCGACTTCGACACCCGTATCGGCACGATCGACCTGGCGATCCCGAAGTTGCGCTCGGGCAGCTACTTCCCCGAGTGGCTGCTCGAACGCCGTCAACGCGCCGAACGCGCGTTGACGTCGGTGGTGGCCACCTGCTACCTGCTGGGCGTGTCGACCCGGCGCATGGAGAAGCTGGTCGAGTCTCTCGGGGTGAAGGGTCTGTCGAAGTCGCAGGTGTCGATCATGGCCGCCGACCTGGACGCGCAGGTTGAGGCGTTCCGCACCCGGCCGCTGGACCAGGGCCCGTACACGTTCGTCGCCGCGGACGCGCTGGTGCTGAAGGTGCGGGAGAACGGGCGCGTGGTGAACGTGCACTGCCTGGTCGCTACCGGCGTCAACGGCGAGGGCTACCGCGAAATCCTCGGCGTCCAGGTCACCAGCGGCGAAGACGGCGCCGGGTGGCTGGCGTTCTTCCGTGATCTGGTCGCCCGCGGCCTCTCAGGCGTGCAGCTGGTGACCAGCGACGCGCATGCCGGGCTGGTGGCCGCGATCGGCGCGACCCTGCCCGGCGCGTCCTGGCAACGCTGCCGCACGCATTACACGGTGAACCTGATGTCGGTGTGCCCCAAGGCATCCTGGCCATGGGTGCGGACTCTGCTGCACTCGGTGTTCGACCAAGCCGACGCCGAATCCGTTGCCGCTCAGTACGACCGGACGCTCGACGCGTTGAGCCACAAGCTACCGAAGGTGGCCGAGCACCTGGACGCGGCCCGCGCGGACCTGCTGGCGTTCACCGCTTTCCCCAAGCAGATCTGGCGTCAGATCTGGAGCAATAACCCGCAGGAGCGGCTGAACAAGGAGATCCGCAGGCGCACCGACGTGGTCGGCATCTTCCCCGACCGCCAAGCCATCATCCGGCTCGTCGGCGCGGTCCTGGCCGAACAACACGACGAATGGATCGAAGGCCGCCGCTACCTCGGCCTGGACGTCCTGACCCGCTGCCGCACCACCACCCAGCCCACCAACCCCGAGGAGGACACCACCCCAGCAGCCCTCACCGCATAACCCGACCACGGATTACGCGGTGACCTTCGATACACCACGTCTCTGGACTT
>NZ_MASU01000030.1 GCF_003202235.1 Prauserella flavalba | reverse complement strand
ACTAGCCACGCAGCTGTACATGCTAATTAGATCACCAATCCGGCGGAACGGCGCTCTCGCCTGCTGATCATCACCCTGCAACGCCGTCGCCCCCGTCGCCTGTTCCATGGCGTTACGACGAGCTGCACGACATCTTCGCCACTACGCCAGGCGTACGCCCGTTACGTGGCAAGCGCTACCACCTCCACCATGGTCTGACCGCCACCACGTAGTGGCCCATGGCGGCAGGTCAGTCGTTCACCGCACGGCGACGCTCGCCATCCCGCTGTCCGGGCAGGGTGAGCGCGACCGCGGCGACGGCCACCAGGATCGCTGCGATGGTCAGGAACGCGCGTCCGTAGTCCGCGGCCAGCGCGTCCGGGGTGGCGAGGTGGCTTCCGGCGATGGTGACCAGCACGGCGAGTCCGAGCGCGCCGCCGAACTGCTTGGTGGTGTTCATCAACCCGGAGGCGGCGCCGGCGTCTGCGGCGTCGATACCGGACGTGACCGTGGTGGTGATCGGGGTGTTGAGCAGCCCGCTGCCGACCGAGAACACGATCGCCGGTCCCAGGATTCCGGCGAGGTAGCCGCTGTCTGCGGTGATCTGACTCTGCCACCAGAACCCGGCGGCGGCGATCAGAGCCCCGGCTACGATCAGCGTCCGGCCTTCGACGTGTCGCATCAGCCACGGTGTCACGCGCGCCCCAACAACAATCGCCACCAACGTATGCGGGAGAAAACCCAGGCCGGTCTGGAGCGGGCTGTAGTTCAGAGCCTTCTGCATGTGCAGGGTCAAAAAGTACCACATCGGGTTTAGGCAGGCTCCGGCCAGCAGCATCGCCACGTTCCCTGCGGAGAGCGCCCGCGATCGGAACAGACGCAGCGGGATCAGCGGCGCACGGGCGAATCTCGCCTCCACCATCACGAACAGCGCCACCGCGACGGCTCCGGCGGTCAGGGCGCCGATCGTCACCGGCGCGCTCCAGCCGTAGGTGCGGGCTTGGGCAATGCCGTAGGTCAGCGACGCGAGACCGGCGGTGGCCAGCGCCGCCCCCGCGACGTCGAGCCGGCGTCTCGACCCGCGTCCACGGTCTGCCATAAGGAAGCGGGAAGCCAGGAAGATGGCGACGGCGCCGATCGGGACGTTGATCAGCAGAATCGACCGCCATGGCAGGTACTCGGTGAGCACACCGCCGACGAGGTTGCCGGCCGTGCCGCCCGCGATCCCCACTGCGGTCCAGGTGGCCAAGGCCCGCGTTCGCGCGGTGCCTTCGGAGAAGGTGGTGGTCAGGACGGTCAGGGTGGCTGGGGCGAGCACGGCGGCGCCCAGGCCCTGCACGGCGCGCGCCACGATCAGCAGGGACGACAAGTTCGCCAGCCCGCCGGCCAGGCTGGCGCCGGAGAACAGGACAAGCCCGAGGACAAAGATCCTCTTGCGGCCGAACAGATCCGCGAACCGGCCGCCGAGCAGCAGGAAACCGGCGAAGGTCAGCGCGTAGGCGTTGACCACCCACTGCAGTCCGGCCTCGTCGAACCCGAGCGCCCGCTGGATCGAGGGAAGCGCGACGTTGACCACCGAAATGTCGAGCACAACCATGAACTGCGGCGCACACGCCAGCGCGAGCACAATCGCGGTTCCCGCCGTGGTACCGCTCGACGAGCCGGTGGCGCTCCGGCTGCCAGATGTCTGCCGATTTCGCAACGCCCCGCCCACTTCCGGTCGACCGCAAGCAACATGGTGATACATCGGTATCATATACCGGCGTATCATAACGATGGCTGGAAGGAGTGACGTGCCGAGGACTGTGGACCACGAGGAGCGTCGCGCGCACATCGCCGACGCCTTGGTTCGAGTCGCGGGGCGGGACGGTCTGCACGCGGTGACGATGCGGGCCGTGGCCACCGAGGCAGGAGTCTCGTTGCGTCTGGTGCAGTACTACTTCGACACCAAGGCTCAGCTCATGGTCGGTGCCCTACGGCATCTGGAGCGACAAAGTCACCAGCGGTGGGCGCGGCGGCTGGCGGAGCTACCGGACCCGGTCTCACCGCGGGCGTTCATCGGAGCGTTCCTGGCCGAGGCGCTGCCCACGGACGAGCAAAGTCGGGTGTTCCACCTGGTCGGGACCTCGTATGCGGTGCTGGCGATGACCGATTCCGACCTCGTCGAGGAACCGTTCGTCGCGGGGGTGGACAACCTGGAGCGGCAACTCACCGACGCCCTGCGACGGGCGGAGGCCGCCGGTCAGCTCCCGCCGGGCACGGACATCGCTGTGGAAGTGGCGCACCTCCTGGCGCTCAATCACGGCCTGGGCACGAGCGTCGTCATCGGGCAGCGCACCGTCGACGAGGCATGGGCGGTGCTGCACCGGCATCTCGACCGGCTGTTCGCCACCGACACGCGCGCCACCGCCGCTACCCCGTGAGCCCGCCCGCGCCTTCGTGAACCGTCCGATGGCGGGCTGCGCCGACCTGGTCCCGGTGCAGCCCGCGGCCCTCACGTCAGGCTGGGATAGCCGGCGTAGCGGGCGGTGAGCGCTTCCAGGTGGTGGCCGGACGGGTCGTCGAAGTAGACGCCCCGCCCGCCGTGATTGGTGTTGATCTCGCCCGGCCGCAGTTGCCGGGGGCCGGCAAAGAACGGAACTTCCCGGGCGCGGATGCGTTCCATGATCCGGTCGAAGGTCTCGTCGTCGACCTGGAACGCGTAGTGCTGGCCGGGGAAGTCGATGGGCGGCTCGGCGAAGTCGAGCACCCGGCCGTCGCTCAGGTACACGGCCAGGAAGACTCCGGACTCCTGTGGCTCGGGCAGGCCGAAGATGTCGGTGAAGAACCGCGCGGACTCGTTCTTGTCCCTGGCGGCGATAATGGTGTGGTCGAAACGTACGTCGGTCATGCGTGAACTCCTTCCTCTGTTGACGTCGTGCTGGCTCGTCGAATCAGGAAGGAAAGGCGGCGGGGCTCGGGCCCGCCACACGATCACGGAGCGGCCGGGAACCCATCTCGCTCACGGCACGCGGCCGACCCGGCAGTCACGCCGCCGACGATAGCAACATCGGCGGCGCGACGGCCCCCGGTTTTCAGTGGCTTCCGGCGAGTTCGCCGGACAGCTTGCCGTGCATGCGGGCGCTGTGCTTGTTCAGTCCGATGATCTCCACGGCCTTGCCGCGGGCTTCGTATTTGGTGGTGACGGCGTCGAGGGCGGCGACGGTGGAGGCGTCCCAGATGTGGGCGTTGGTGAGGTCGATGACGACGGTATCCGGGTCGTTCGCGTAGTCGAATTGGTAGACGAGGTCGTTGCTGGAGGCAAAGAACAGCTCGCCGGTCACGGCGTAGACGACCTGGCCGCCGTCGGGGTCGGTGGCCGCGGTGACCTCGACCAGGTGCGCGACTCGGCGGGCAAAGATGACCATCGCGGTGATCGTGCCGACGACCACGCCGATGGCGAGGTTGTCGGTGGCCACGACCACCGCGACGGTCACCACCATGACGGTGATCTCACCAACCGGCATCCGCTTGAGGGTCGCCGGGGCGATGCTGTGCCAGTCGAAGGTGCCGAACGCGACCAGCACCATCACCGCGACCAGTGCCGCCATCGGGATCTCGGACACCACCGGCCCGAACACCAGGCACAGGACCATCAGGAAGACTCCAGCGAGGAACGTCGAGAGCCGGGTCCGGGCGCCGGCGGTCTTGACGTTGATCATGGTCTGGCCGATCATCGCGCAGCCGCCCATGCCACCGAAGAACCCGGTCACCACGTTCGCCACGCCCTGACCGATAGCCTCGCGGGTCTTGTTCGAATGGGTGTCGGTGATGTCGTCGACCAGCTTCGCGGTCATCAGCGACTCCATCAGCCCGACCAAGGCGAACGCGAGCGCGTACGGGGCGATGGTGCCGAGCGTGCCGAGCGTGAACGGCACGTCCGGGATGCCCGGCACCGGCAGCGACGACGGCAGCGCACCCTTGTCACCGACCGTGGGGACCGCGATCCCGGCAGCGACGGTAAGCACCGTCAGCGCCACGATGGACACCAGCGGCGCGGGGACCACTTTGGTGAACCTCGGGAACAGCACCATGAGCACCAGGCCGCCGGCGAACAGCGGGTAGACCGGCCACGGCACGTCGATCAGCTCGGGCACCTGGGCCAGGAAGATCAGAATGGCCAGCGCGTTGACGAAGCCGACCATCACGCTGCGTGGCACGAACCGCATCAGCCGCGCCACCCCGAGCGAGCCGAGCACGATCTGGAACAGCCCGCCGAGGATCACGGCGGCGATCAGGTAGCCCAGCCCGTGCTCGCGGGCCAACGGGGTGACCACCAGGGCGATCGCGCCGGTGGCTGCGGAGATCATCGCCGCGCGACCACCGACGACGGAGATCACCACGGCCATGGTGAACGAGGCGAACAGGCCGACGCTGGGGTCGATCCCGGCGATGATCGAAAACGAGATCGCTTCCGGGATCAATGCCAGCGCCACCACGAGACCGCCGAGGACCTCGGTGCGGGCAACCTTGGGTGACAGCCACGACGGGCGAGCGCCGCGCAGGCGCGCGGAACCCAGGGACAAGAGATTTGACAAGCGAATCAACCTGACATGCTCGGGCGCCCGTCGGGCGCAAACGTCACCACCGCGCTGCCATGGCGCGGCGTGAGGACACAGTGGGCGGACGGACGCGGGTGCCGTCACAGGCCCGGGACACTGATCGACGAACGCGGACTAGCTCAAACGGGTCACAGCACCTGCTCGGCACGCACGGAAGGCTCCTCGGCCCGGGTAACGGAGTCGGGGGCTTCGGTGACCCCGGCGGTCCGGCGGCAAGATCGCCACCGTCGTCGGCAACTCTCACCTCACGTTAGACGAGAGATCGCCATCCGATGCGGCAGCCAAGGTCAAATGAGGGCCGGATCACGTTCGAGTACTAGTTCAGCTCGTCCACGTAGTGGGCGGCTACGGCCAAGACGAGCCCGGCATGGCAACCGTCGACGGGGTGACGCACACGGCCAGGGAGCGGTCAGCGCCACGTCGAACCTGGTACTCTACTCTAACGTGACAGTAGGTTCTACGTGGATAACCGACCTGGAGACGGCATTGACGGACGTGCAGTCACGCGATGAAGAACGCGAGCGCCGGTACCTGGCCGAGACGGTGCGGCTGCTGACCATAGAGCTGGAGCGGCTGAGCGCGTCCATCGACAAGTCCGTCCGGACTGTCGACGAGCACAAGCAGTACATGTGGGACAACCTGCGTGACATGGACTTCGCCGAGAAGGCGAATTTCCGTGAATCGGTGAACATGTCCGTCGTTCTCGGTGAGCACGCGATGATGACCCGGAAACGCATC
Organism: Prauserella flavalba; assembly: GCF_003202235.1. Classification (GTDB taxonomy): domain Bacteria; phylum Actinomycetota; class Actinomycetes; order Mycobacteriales; family Pseudonocardiaceae; genus Prauserella_A; species Prauserella_A flavalba. The sequence goes on along the minus strand of NZ_MASU01000030.1, from coordinate 21,602 downwards.
GAGAAGCTCCTGGAGTCCCCTTATTTCGCGCGCGTCGACTTTCACCGGCACGGCGAACCGGACACCGGCACCCACTACATCGGCGTGCACAACCTCTCGGATCCCGAGACTCAGGAGATCGTGATCCACGACTGGCGAGCGCCGGTGTCCAGCCTTTACTACGACTTCGAGACGGGCGAAGCCCACTTCGAGGCTCCCCAGGGCGCCGTCCATGGCGAGATCACGGGCAAGCGCCAGTACAAGATCTCCGGTGGGCGCCTGGAGTACATGTTCGACAGCTCGCTGAGCATCGGTGACGACGTCTTGCAGCGGGAGCTGAGCCGGTCGGCCGACGAGAAGATGCGCAACATCGTCGCGACCATCCAGCGGGAACAGAACGCGGTGATCCGCAACGAGACCGCGCAGGTGCTGATCCTGCAAGGCGTGGCGGGCTCCGGGAAAACGTCGATCGCGCTGCACCGGGTGGCGTTCCTGCTCTACCGCTTCAAGGACACCCTCTCCTCGGACAACGTCATGATCCTCTCTCCCAACAAGGTGTTCGGCGACTACATCGCCAACGTGCTCCCCGAGCTGGGCGAGGAGCAGATCGCGGAGATCGACTTCGACAAGATCGCCGGCAGGTTCCTGGCGAAGGTCACCGGCTATCAGACCTTCAGCGAACAGGTCGTCGACCTCCTCGACCGGATCGACGAAGCGGCGGCGGAGCGCATGCGCTTCAAGGCGACCCCCGAGTTCGTCACTCGCCTCGACGAGTGGATCACCGCACGTTCGCACGACGGGTTCGCCCCCGCTGAGATCACGCAGAACCGCACCCGGCTCTCCGCCGAATGGGTCGCGGACACCTTCGCCGAACTGCGGGACCTCCCGGTCTTCACGCGGCTCGACGGTGTGGCCGGCCGCGCCGTCCAGTTGCTCAAACAGCAGGTCGTGGATCGGGGTGGCAAGTGGACCGCCGCCGACACCGCCGGTGTCCGCAAGCAGGTCCGCGCCATGTTCGGTGACAAGGACGCCTTCGCGCTCTACAGGGCGTTCTACACCGACGACCCGGCCCGCCGCGGATTGTTCACGCCACTAGGCCGGAAGAAGATCGAGTACGCCGACGTGTTCCCGCTGATCTACACCATGATCAAAACCGCCCGGCAGGACAGCTACAGCCACATCCGTCATCTGCTGGTCGACGAGATGCAGGACTACAGCCCGATCCAGTACGCCGTCGTGCGCGAGCTTTTCTCGTGCAAGATGACGATCTTGGGCGACTCGAACCAGTCGGTCAACCCGTTCAGCTCCTCGTCGCTGTCGACCATCCACAGCATCTTCCCGGAGGCTGACTGCCTGGAGCTGTGCAAGAGCTACCGCTCCACCACCGAGATCACCGGTTTCGCCCAGCACATCTCCCGCAACGACAAGCTTATCCCGATCGAGCGCCACGGACCACGGCCCCAGGTCATCGCCTGCGCGAACCAGCAGGACCAGGAGGTGCAGATCCTGACCCTCGTCAAGCGGCACAGCCACAGCGACCACCAGTCCCTCGGCGTCATCTGCAAAACGGTCGCCGAGGCGAAAACGCTCCACGAGACCTTGTCGCAGGCTGGAGTTGAGCTGACCTTTCTCGACTACGACAGCACCGCGTTCGCCGGCGGCGTCGTCATCACCTCGGCACACATCGCCAAGGGATTGGAATTCGACACGGTGATCGTCCCGCACGTGGACGAGGAGAACTACGCCAACGAGATGGACAAGAGCATGCTCTACATCGCCTGCACTCGGGCCATGCACGAGCTTCACCTGACCCACCACGGGCCCGTCTCGCGCTACCTGGAGTTCGCGAAGACACCCGAGAGTCGCACCGACGCGGAGACCGTGGAGATCCTCGATCGGGCGGCAGACGTACAAGTGGGCTGACCCAGCAGGGAAGCAGCACCGCAGGTCGGCTCGCGTCCACGACGCCGCGAAGCTGACCGGCGGGACGACGACCGGCACGTCGGTCTTGCGCCGGCCGTTCGATGCTTCCCCCGCGTTGCGATCAGCCGAAGCAACCAGCCGACGGGAAGTGGGAGATGAGTGCGGAAGGCGTGGCCGACACGTCGACAGCGCCGGTCACGGTGCCGGAATTCTGCGTCCACGTGGAGAACGCGTTCGTGGTTGACCGACCGCGGGTGGCGGACCTGCTCAACGCGGCGCTGGCCAGCCAGGCCCGGCCTGCCGTGTTCGCCGCGCTGAACCGACTGCCCGACCGCCGGTTCGAGTCGCTGATGGAGGTGCTGTCCGAACTGCCGGACGTGTCCTTCGGCAGCGAGGCGCCGTGACGATCCGCCTTTACACCGCCTGGTCGGACGCCACCCAAGAACGAGCGGGACGTTCACCGATCCGCGACGCGGCGATTCGCGCGGCGCTGCTGCACCTGCTCGCTGACAACACGGCGGCGATCCGCCGTCCGCCATCGGACACGCCAGCGCGGCGGGTCGCGTTGATCGGCGGATTCGATCGTGGCAGCCGCGCGGTCCGTGCCGCGGTCAAGGCTGCAGCGACCGGACACGGATGGCCACTGCTCGATCTGCCGACCGTGCCGGCGTTCGGCGCTATTCCTCCGGCCGACGACATCGCGGTCGTGGTCGCGGCGAATCCCGCGGTGAGCCAGGCGGCGCACCGGTGCGCTGCCTTCTGGCGGTGCCGTGTTCTCGACCCGGCAGTCGACCCTGCAGATCTTGCGTGCCGGGAGCGTCCGGCTGTGGCGGTCACGACCGCTGACGGCCTCTGCGATCACAGCGCGTCCCGGTGGGAGATCTCGGGTTCGCTGACGTATCGAACCCGCACCGGGCCGGCGACGGGGGTGACCGCGATCGCGGTCGAGCCCGGTACCGACGGGATCGTGATCGACCGGGTGCACGGTGACCGCCACGAGCGGGCTCGCCTGGGGACCACTTCTCTGGTGCTGCGCGTTGACCTGCCGACCGAGGGCACGATCGACGGCCACGCGCAGATCTTTCCCGCCGGGACCTACACCTTCGTCGCACAACCGGAGCGCTACGGACACCTTGCTCTGCCCGGCGAGCAGGGCTGAGCCACTTAACTGAGGCGGTCGGCCAGTGCCCGCAGTCTCCTGGCCGCAGCCAGCCGCCGCAGCCACGCCGCGGGCAGGGCGGCGGCGCCGGTTCGTGCCCCGGCGAGCGCCCCGGCCATGGCGGCGATGGTGTCGGTGTCACCGCCCACCCGGATCGCGTAGCGGATCGCGTCGTTCGCCCGGTCGGGATTCAGGAGAAACGCCAGCAGCGCCGTGGGTACCGACCCCAGCGCCGATGCGTCGTTGCCGAGCGCGGTGGCGGCGTGTTGGGGTTCCGGGCGGCGGCGGACGAGTTCGGCGATGCGGTCGAGCTTCTCGTGCCAGGGGCCGGAACGCACCACGCGGGCGAGGTCGTGCAGGAACGCCGGCACCGGGAGCGGGTGTGTCGGGTCGCTGTGCAGCGCCAGGTAGGCTGCGGCGGCCTGGCAGGCGGTGCCGTGTTGCCCGTGTTTGTGGGCGTGGGTGACGGCGGCGCTGCGGCGGGCGAGTTCGGCGGCGTGGTGCAGGCTCGTTCCGGCCAGCGCGATCGGCGCGACGCGCATCGCGGCGCCGTTGCCGAAGGATCCCTGCCCTTGGTAGAAGGCGCGCGTGGCGTCGCGCCACGGGACGCCGGCGTTGATGAGTCCGAAGACCTTCGGCGTGCCGCTGCCGTAGCCACGCCACGGTTCGGCCCGCCACGCGTCGGCGAACTCACGGGCGAGCAGGTCCTCCTCCAGGACGGTGGTCTCGCGGTGCTCGGCGAGGTGTTCGGCGAGGACGAGGGCGAGCGCGGTGTCGTCGGTGTGCACGAGCCCGCTGGGCGCCAGCTCCTCGGCGACGAGGTCCGCGGGGTCGACGCTGTCCCGGCCCTCGAACGGGGCGCCCAAGGCGTCGCCGAGGGCGAGCCCCAGCAGCAGTCCGCGCGCTCGGTCACGGGTGATGGGGGTGGTGGCGATGGTCATCGGGTCATCCGGTCTCGGGTCGGGCCGCCGACTCGGCGTGGAGCCGGTACAGCGGCGGGTGGGCCAGGTCGATGCGGTAGGTCCCCGGCGCGATGGTTCGGGTGACGCCGTCGAGGGTGGCCGTGGTCGGCGCCGGAACCCGCACGCAGCGCGGTCCGGTGGACAGGGCGACCGTGGCGCCCGCACCGCCGTCGGTCATCCCCAGCAGCAGGCCACTGCCCGAGGGGTGAGCGAACACGTCGACGACAGCCGGGTGTTCGTCGTCGGGATCGGCCACGTCGCGCAGATGTAGATCGTGCAGGACGACGTCCTGCCTGCCATCCGGGCGCGTCAGGGTCAGGGTGGGTTCTGGGCGCACCCACAGGCGCAAGGGGCCGGGCGTGACGCACCGGCCGTCCGGGAGCAGGACCGGCGCGCGGCAGCGGACCGCGACGTGTTGCGCGGCGGTGGCGGCGGTGTGGTGCGTGGCCAGCACCAGGCTCACCCGGCCGGTCGGTGTGCGGCCAGGCAGATCATCGAGCACGACGACGCCGGCGTCCGTCGCCAGGTCGAGCACCGCGTCGCGGGTCGCGGGACTGCCGCGGTCGGTGCCGCTCACCAGGACGACCACGTCTCCGACATCCAGCACCAGCGGAGTGGGACGTCCCGGTACCGATTCGGCGGTGCGCGGCAGGGATCGGAAGACGGTCAGCAAGCCCCGTTGCAGCGGGTCCAGTTGGTGGCTGGTGGTCGCTGTCTGCCCTCCGGCCACCGCCACGTCCATAACCCCTACTCTACTCTCACGTGACGGTAGGGTCTACGGTTTGGGTGTCCGCGGCGGTGCAGGTGAGGATTTCCGATGAACAGGCGTTTCCAGGAACTCGATTGGTGCTCGACCCCGTTGGGCGAGCTCAGCTTGCGCCGACGCTGGGACGCCACGGTGGACCGGGACGTGCTGGAGATCAAGCTCGACGACGAGTTCTTGATGTCGAGCCTGTTCACCGTCGCCGAAACGGAGCTGGCGCGCCGGGCGCTGGCGGAACTGCCCGGAGGGGACCTGGATGTTCTGGTCGGTGGACTCGGCCTCGGCTATACCGCGCAGGCCGTGCTGGCCGACCCGCGAGTGCGGTCGTTGTCGGTGGTGAAAGCGCTCGACGTGGTGATCGAGTGGCATGAGAACGAGCTGATTCCCACCGAACCACCGTTGGTTTCGGATCGGCGGTGCCGGTTCGTGCACGGCGATTTCTTCGCGATGCTCCGGTCGCCGGAGGGACTCGATCCCACGGCGCCGTGGCGGCAATTCCATGCCATCGTGGTGGACATCGACCATTCCCCACGTCACGTCCTGGACCCCAGCCACCGGGAGTTCTACGAACCGGCAGGATTGCGACGCCTCGCCGAATATCTCTGCCCCAATGGCGTGTTCGGCCTCTGGTCGAACGACCCGCCCGATCAGGGGTTCCTCACCGCCCTCGACTCGGTGTTCGCGCAGGCGCGGGCCGAGGTCGTCACGTTCGCCAATCCACTGCAGAACCGGGACGCGACCGCCACCCTCTACCTCGCCACGGCGCGGCCGGAATCCTGACCCGAACCACCGGCGAATGCGGGTGCTAACTCAGGGTCGCGAGCGCGACGCGCACCTCGGACAGCCGCGTGGGCCACTGCCCGGTGATGGCCTTCCAGGCCGCGCGCAGGGGAACGTCTTCGGCGAGGACGAGCACCGGGCCCCGGCCCCAGTGCGTCGCCACCACAGTGCCGAGACGGTCCGGCTCGTCCGGCAGCGGGGCACCTCCCGGAAGGAAGTCCACGGTCATGGCGTATCCGGTTCCAGTCACGTCGTCTTCGACGCCCACCATGGCGGCGTGGTAGCCGCGCAGGCGCCCAGAGTGGTCGGCCGGGATGAGCTGGTTCGGGTGAGCCGCGTTGTATGCCTGCACGGACAGAAACTGCCTCGGGAGCCGCTGCTCCGCCGCAGCGGTGTTGTTTCCATCGGACGTTGTCCCTAATGACCGATCGCTGTGCACCATATCTCCGACTCCACTGTGACGTTACGGAAGAGTTAAGGGCGTGCTGTCGCTCCCCAGGGGGTTAGGCCAGCTGGACGAGATCGAGGTAGTCCGCTGACCAGTGGTCCTCGGCACCGTCGGGGAGCAGGATGACGCGTTCGGGTTCCAGGGCTTCGACGGCGCCGGGGTCATGCGTGACCAGCACGACCGCGCCGGGATAGCGGCGCAGCGCGTCGAGGACCTGTTCGCGGCTGGCCGGGTCGAGGTTGTTGGTCGGTTCGTCCAGCAACAGGACGTTCGCGGCGCCGCAGACCAGGCCGGCGAGCGCGAGGCGAGTCTTCTCGCCTCCGGAGAGTGTGCCGGCGAGCTGGTCGAGTTGCTCGCCGGTGAGCAGGAAGGCGCCGAGCAGGTTGCGCAGTTCCTGGGCGCCGGTGTCCGGTGCCGCGTGGCGGACGTTCTGCCAGACCGTGGCATCGGGGTCTAAGGTTTCGTGTTCCTGGGCGTAGTAGCCGATCCGCAGTCCGTGCCCGGCGAGCACGTCGCCGCTGTCGGGGGCTTCCCGGCCGGCGAGCAGGCGCAGCAGCGTGGTCTTTCCCGCGCCGTTGAGTCCAAGCACGACCACTCGCGAGCCGCGGTCGATGGCGAGGTCGACGCCGGTGAAGATTTCCAAGGAGCCGTAGGTTTTCGACAATCCGGTGGCCATGAGCGGGGTCTTGCCGCACGGCGCGGGCTCGGGGAAGGCGATCTTGGCGACCTTGTCCGACCGGCGGGTCTCGTCAAGTCCGGAGAGCATCGTGTCCGCGCGCCGGGCCATGTTCTTCGCCGAGACCGCCTTGCTGGCTTTCGCGCCGAGTTTCGCGGCCTGCTGCTGCAACGCCGACGCCTTCTTCTCCGCGTTGGCGCGTTCCCGACGACGCCGCGCCTCGTCAGCGGCGCGGGTGCCGAGGTAGCGCTTCCAGTCCATGTTGTACACATCGACCTCGCTCCGCACGGCGTCGAGAAACCACACCTTGTTCACCACCTCGGCCAGCAGCTCGACGTCGTGGCTGATCACCACCAGACCGCCGGTGTGGCCGCGCAGGAACCCCCGCAACCAGGACAGCGAGTCGGCGTCGAGATGGTTGGTGGGCTCGTCGAGCAGCAACGTAGTGCCCGAGCGCCCGCCGGCGCCGGATTCCGAGGCGGCGAACAGGATGCGCGCCAGTTCCACGCGGCGGCGCTGCCCGCCCGAGAGGGTACGCAACGGCTGGCCCAGGACGCGGTCGTCCAAGCCCAGGTTGGCGCAGATCCGGGCGGCGTCACTTTCGGCCGTATAGCCGCCGAGCGTGGAGAAGCGTTCCGCCAGCCGCCCGTAGGTGCGGACCGCGTCGTCCCGTTCGCGCTCGTCGGCCAGTTCCGCCATGGCAGCTTGGGCTTTCGTCATCCCGGCGAGCAGTTCGTCGAGACCTCGCGCGGCCAAGACCCGGTTCCGGGCGGTCACCGACAGGTCGCCCTCGCGGGGGTCCTGGGGCAGGTAGCCCAGTTCGGTCGCGGGACGGACCTGCCCGGCGTAGGGCTGGGCTTCGCCGGCCAGCACGCGCAGGGTGGTGGTCTTCCCGGCGCCGTTGCGGCCGACGAGCCCGATGCGGTCGCCCGGCTGCACGCGCAGCGTGGCACCGGCCAGCAGGAGACGCGCGCCGGCACGCAGTTCGAGATCGGTCGCGGTGATCACAGGCGGACTCCAGAGTGCTGAGTGGGACGTACTGGCCGAGACATTCGCCGGGCTAGGCGTCGATGACGACGGGGACGACGACCGGCTGTCGGCGCAATGCCTTGCGTGCCCAGCTTTCCGTGGCGCGCACGATCCGGCGTTCGAGTTCGGCGGTGGCGGTGACGGCGCGTTCGGCCGCACCGGCGAGGGTTTTCTCCAGAACCGGGGCCAGGGATTCGAAGGCCGACTCGTCGTGCACGAACCCGCGCGCGATGACGTCGGGCCCCTCGGCGAGCAGACCGGTGTCGCGGTCGATGAGCGCGATGACGGTCAGCACCCCATCCTGGCCGAGGGCGCGCCGTTCGGCCAGGGAATCCTCGGTCAGCACACCGACGGTGTGACCGTCGACGTAGACCTCATGCACCTCGACCGCACCGGTGATCGCGGCGTGGCCGTCATGCAGATCGATGACGTCGCCGTTGCCCGCGATGAGCACACGATCACGCGCGACACCGGTACTGAGTGCCAGATCCGCGTTCGCCTTCAGGTGACGCGCTTCGCCATGGATGGGCACGACGTTGGACGGGCGCACGATGTTGTAGCAGTAGACCAGTTCCCCGACACTGGCGTGACCGGACACGTGCACCTTGGCGTTGCCTTTGTGCACGACGTTCGCGCCTCGCGCGGTGAGGCCGTTGATGATGCGGTAGACGGCGTTTTCGTTGCCGGGTATGAGGGAACTGGCCAGCAGCACGGTGTCCCCGTCGCCGACGTTGATGGTGTGCCTGCCACTGGCCATGCGGGCGAGCGCGGCCATCGGCTCGCCCTGCGATCCGGTGCAGACCAGGGTCACCTTGTTGTCCGGCAGGCGCTCCAACGTCTGCGTGTCCACGATCAGGCCGTCGGGTGCGGTGAGGTAGCCCAGTTCGCAGGCCAGACCCATGTTGCGGACCATCGACCGGCCGACGAAGGCCACCTTCCGGCCGTGGGTGTGGGCGGCGTCGAGGACCTGCTGGATGCGATGCACGTGACTGGCGAAACTGGAGACGATCACCCGGCGCGGTGCGGTGCGGAACACGGCCTCGATGGCGGGCGCCAGGTCCCGCTCGGAGGTGGTGAAACCGGGAACGTCGGCGTTGGTGGAGTCCACCAGGAACAGATCGACACCTTCTTCGCCGAGCCGGGCGAAGCCGCGCAGGTCGGTGATGCGCTTGTCCAGGGGGAACTGGTCCATTTTGAAGTCGCCGGTATGCAGCACCAGGCCCGCACGCGTCCGCACGGCGACGGCGAGACCATCCGGAATGGAGTGGTTGACCGCGAGGAATTCCAGCGAAAAGGGCCCGCGGTCAAGTTTTCCTCCTTCCCGGACTTCGACCAGCGCCGGGGTGATGCGGTGCTCGGTGAGCTTGGCGGACAGGAAACTCAGGGTGAGCCGGGACCCGATCACGGGAATGTCGGGACGCTCGGCCAGCAGGTACGGCACGGCGCCGATGTGGTCTTCGTGCCCGTGCGTGAGCACGATCGCCGTGATGTCCGCGAGCCGGTCGCGGAGCGCGGTCCAGTCCGGCAGGATCACGTCCACCCCGGGCTGGTGTTCCTCGGGGAAGAGGACCCCGCAGTCAACGACCAGCAGTGCGCCCTGATGCTCGAACACGGTCATGTTCCGGCCGATCTCGCCGAGCCCGCCCAGGGCGACGATGCGCAGCGCATCGTCGGGCAGAGCGGGCAGGTCAGCCATCGGGGATCGAACTGGGGACGTCATACTCTCACGCTCCGTGAGAGTGCGGTGTGGGTCTTGCTCGGGTGCGCCACAGGTGCCCTCACTCGCCGAGCGGGACGTCGGGCAGGTAGTCCCACAGGTCGCGGACGTGTCCGAAGGTGCGTGCGGGGAGCCGGTCGAGCAGCGCCAGCACGTCGTCGCGGCTTTCGTGCTGCACGGCCGCGGTGATGATCTCCTGCTTGGTCGCCGACGAGTCGGCGAAGGCCGTGTCCACGGCGTCGATGATCTCGATACGGGTCACCTGCTGGATGCGTTGTTCGTCAATGTCAGCCACCCCATGCACAGTACTCTCGCGTGAGAGTAGAGTTGCGGTGACGGTCGGCACGTTCGCGTTCACTGCCCCGACAGTGGCCGCGGTCGCGCTCACCCCCTCCCCCTGGCGCGACGTGCCGGCCGTCACCGCTGTGCACCCGGCGCGCTTTGGGCAGGAATCGAGGTTTGGCGTGAGTGAACACATGCAGATCGGCGAGGTGGCCGAGCGCACCGGGCTGTCCCTGCGCACGATCCGGCACTACGAGGAAGTCGGGCTCGTCACCCCCGACACCCGCAGCCAGGGCGGGTTCCGGCTCTACACCGCAGCGGACCTGAGGCGCCTGGGCCTCATCCGGCAGATGAAGGCGCTGGGCTTCAAGCTCGACGAGATGCGTGAGCTGCTGTCCTTGTTGGCGCCGGATCTGGCCGATTCCGCAGCAGGCAAGCCGACCGAGGAGCAACGGCTGGATTCGCTGCGCGGCTTCAGCCGCACCGCCGACCGCCGGTGCGGCGAACTGCGCGCCCGACTGAGCGCCGCGCGCGAGTTCCTGGCGACCTTGCAGGAGCGCCGGACACGCCTGGCCGTCGGCACGAGTCGCGAAAACACGCCGTGTTGAGCACCTCGGGGCGCCACGCGGTGCCCGTCGGAACGGTGAAGGCCGGCGGTTGACTATCCCGGATCAGATCGCTGGAACGGACGTGCCGACTGTGAGCGTGTGGTGGTATCGCGACATCGTCGGGTTCGCCCTGGGGATGCCTGCCTGGACGCGTCCTGTCGCCGCGATCGGAACCGACGCGGTGTTGTTCGTGTTCGCCGCGGGAATGCTGTGGTCATGGTGGCGGGCTCGGCGTGGCAACCCGAGAGCGCTTGCCCTCGCCCTGCTCGGCCCTGCGGGCGCCGCGGTGGCCTATCTGGTCAGCGAAGCCGTCAAGTCCGTGGTGCGCGAGCAGCGACCGTGCGCTGCCCTCACGCAGGCCAGGATCGTCGCGTGTCCTCCTCCGGGCGATTGGTCGTTTCCCAGCAACCACTCGGTTGCCGCCGGCGCCGCTGGGTTCGCCGCGGTTCTCGCCTGCCGCTCAGCCGCGTTCTGGGCGATTCCCGCCGCGCTGTTGGCGGCGTTGTCGCGCGTGGTCGTCGGCGTGCATTACCCCCACGACGTGGCGGCCGGCCTGGCGCTCGGCGGCACCGTCGCGCTCCTGGTCATCCTGCCGCTTCAACGGCCGGGGGCCCGATTGATCGGCCACCAGCGGTCGCTGGGCCGTTGGCGATGGCTCGTCGGCCCTACACGACACGAACCCGAGCCCCAGACGGTCCCAGGTCACCGTGTCGCCAGTTTCCGCAACCGCAACACGAACGGCCGCGTCAGTGACGGTCGACTGACGCAGCCACCAGCGCCGCTACGACAGCACGAGCGGGTAAGAGGACTGGCATTGATGGGCATCACGCGCACTGCCGAGGTGCTTCCGGCGCCGGACCAGCTTGGCGCGCGCTCGACCGGAACGCTGTCGACGGCGTCGCGTGAACGCCGCACCCGGGATCCCCGATGACCATCCGGCTGCACAGTGCGTGGTCCGACTCCGGTCGCGGTCGTCACCTGCGGCTGCGATCCCTCACGCGCGCCGTGTCCTACCTCGTGAGCGACGAGGCTGAGCATCGGCTGTGGCCGGCGAACATCGGCACGGGACGCGTCGCGGTCATCCGAGACGCGGGTCACGACAGCCGGCAGATCCGTGATGCCGTGCGCGCCGGCGCAACCGGCCAGTGGTCGCTGCTCGATTTGGCCGCCGTACCGGAATTCGGCCGGATCCCGGTCGCCGGAGACATCCGCCTGGTGGTCGCCGGAGACGCGTCCCTCATGGCCGCCGCTCGGCGGTGCGCCGCGTTCTGGCGATGCGGCGTGCTCGCCCCGGCCACCGTCGCCACGGTGGCCACCTGGGAGAACTTGGTCCTGCGCCCCACTCCGGCCGTGGCCATCTCGACCTCGCACGACTGGTACGACCACACCGCCGAGCGCTGGGCCCTGCACGGCGAACTGGCTATCCGCCACGACACCGGTCAGCAGGAGCGGGTCGAGGACCTCGTCGTGCACCCGCACGAGCACGGCATCCTGGTAACCCGGCACCGCCGAGACCCGCACCTGGTCCGTACGTCGATGACCATCCGGATCGAGCAGGCGGCCACGGGAACGATCGACGGTCACCCCCAGACGTTCCCCGCCGGGGAGTACACGTGCGCGCCCCAGCAAGACCGGTTCCATCAGGTCCTCGGGCCCGGCACGCAGCCCTGAACCCGGAAGTGGAACCGGTGGGGCAACAAGGTCACCCCACCGGCAGATGCTCCCGTCATGAGCAAGCCGCACTCTACAATACCCTCACGTGAGGGTAGACTTGGGCTTGGAAGTCAGTGGAGCGATCGGGCCCGTCAAAGCCCGGCAGGAGTTGCGTGTGACGGCAAGCAGCACAGCCCAGGCCCAGCGGACGGACGTCATCGCTGAGGCGAGGCGGCGGCGGACCTTCGCGGTCATCAGCCATCCCGACGCCGGCAAGTCCACGCTCACCGAGGCGCTGGCGCTGCATGCGCACGTGATCTCCGAGGCGGGCGCGGTGCACGGCAAGGCGGGCCGGCGCGGGGTGACCTCGGACTGGATGGAGATGGAACGCACCCGCGGCATCTCGATCACCTCCGCCGCGCTGCAATTCGCCTACGGCGACACCGTTATCAACCTGCTGGACACCCCTGGCCACGCGGATTTCTCCGAGGACACCTACCGGGTCCTGTCCGCGGTGGACTCCGCGGTCATGCTGCTCGACGCCGCCAAGGGCCTGGAACCACAGACGTTGAAGCTGTTCGACGTCTGCCGCTACCGCGGTATCCCGGTGATCACGTTCATCAACAAATGGGACCGCCCCGGACGAGAAGCCCTGGAGCTGTGCGACGAACTGACCGAGCGGATCGGGCTGCAACCCATGCCGCTGACCTGGCCGGTCGGGGTGGCCGGGCATCTGCGTGGAGTGCTCGACCTCACCAGCGGGGACCTCATCCGCTACCAGCACACCGCGGGCGGAGCCACCATCGCTCCCGAAGAGCGACTCACCCCGCAGCAAGCCGCCGCCGACCTCGGGGACGACTGGACCCAGGCAGCGGAGGAGGCGGAACTGCTGCAGGCGTCCGGCGGCGAGTTCGACGTGGCCCGGTTCTTCGACGCCACGGCGACCCCGGTGCTGTTCGGCGCGGCCGTCCGCAACTTCGGCGTCCGCCACCTCCTGGACCTGCTGGTCGAACTCGCACCCCGGCCCACCCCGCGCACCGACACCGACGGCGCGACACGCGCCCTGGACGCCCCGTTCTCGGCGTTCGTGTTCAAAGTGCAGACCGGCATGGACCCGGCCCACCGCGACCAGGTCGCCTTCGCCCGCGTGTGCTCCGGCGTGTTCGAACGCGGGATGGTCGTCACCAACGCCTCCACCGGCAAACCGTTCGCCACCAAGTACGTCCAGCAGGTCTTCGGGCAGCAACGCGCCACGCTCGACACCGCCTACCCCGGAGACGTCATCGGGCTGGTGAACGCCACCGCCCTGCGGGTCGGCGACACCCTCTACACCGATAAGCCGCCGGTGCGATTTCCCGGGCTGCCGAACTTCGCGCCCGCGCACTTCGCCGTCGCCCGGCCCGCCGACCTCGGTCGGGCGAAACAGTTCCGCAAGGGTGTCGAACAACTCGGCGCGGAGGGCGTGGTCCAGGTGCTGCGCTCGGACCGGCGCGGCGATGCGGCCCCGGTGTTCGCCGCGGTCGGTCCGATGCAGTTCGAAGTCGCCGCGCATCGGATGGAGACCGAGTTCACCTCACCCATCCACCTGGAACGCCTGCCCTACAACGCGGTCCGGCGACTCGCCGACACCAGCCAACGGCCGATCGTCGACAACGGCCGCCGTAGCGAAGTCCTCACCCGCGTCGACGGCGCCGAACTGGCTCTGTTCGCCGAAGAGATGGACCTGCGGCTCCTGCTGCGCGCACATCCCGAGCTGGTGCTCGAATCCCTCGTCGCCGAAGGAAACTGAATCACCGGACCCGGACGGCGGGTCAGCGTCGCGACTTCCCCGCAGCGTCCGGGCGCTTGGGGCGCGAGGCCGTGATGTGGGCGCGCAACAGCGAGGCGAACTCTTCGGCGATGACCAGTTTCGCCCGCAGATCGTCGCACGCCTTTTTCGCGGTTTCGCTGAACTCCGCCAGTCGCGCTGCCGGATCGGCGATCTCCGGGCTGTCCGGCGTCGGGTCGAGGATGGCCAGCAGGTCGCGCATTTCCTCCAGCTGGAATCCCAGTGGCTTCATCCGCTTGATCAACTGCAGCCGGTCGACGTCGGGTTCGGTGTAGAGCCGGAAGCCTCCCTGGCTGCGCGCGCTGGGCACGACCAACCCGACTTCCTCGTAATAGCGGATCGTGCGCAGGGACAGCCCGGTGCGCTCGGCCACCTCGCCGATCTGCATCTGCTCGCCCACACCGAATCCTTCCCTCGACCAGGCTCTCCACGGTAACGCACCGTCCACCCGGCGACGACACCACCAACAATGCCCTCACGTAACAGTATCGACGGTCGGTGACGACCGGGCGCATCGCGTGGGGCAGCGGCGAGACCTCCATCACGACGACACCACCGCCGGTCCCTCGCCGCGATAAACTGATCACAGTGCTGGGTTGACATCAACGCTGCAGGACCACTACTGCCGCACGACCTTTCTCCCGGTCAGGCCGCTGACCGAATGCGTAGCGGCCATCGGCTCGCGTCGGCGACCGGATGCATCGATCGCCCGGCCCACCCCACAAAGTACCGACCCGACCGAGGACCGCCGCCACAACGGTCGCATCCCCGGCTCGGGCGCTCCGGCCTGCTCAGCCAGCGGACCCACTGCGACACCAGGAAAGGACTCGTGACCTTGTCTTCCGGCACGGCCGCCCCGACACCATCCCTGGCTTCCGACGCACCGCCGGGGCGCGCGCACCTGCCACGAGTGATCGCCGCCGCCTCGATCGCGCTGGCGCTCACCGCTCCCGGACAGACCGCCGCGGTGTCGGTGTTCGTCGATCCGATCATCCACGACCTCGGTGTCTCCCGGTCCGCGGTCTCGACGGCCTACCTGATCGGATCGCTGTCCGGCGCGTTCGTCATGCCGTTCCTCGGCCGCCTCATCGACCGCTACGGACCCCGCCGGATCATGGCCGCCATTGCCCTGTGCTTCGGCACCATCCTGATCGCCGCGACCGCCGCGAGCGAGATCACCGGGATGACCGCCGCATTCATCGGCATCCGGATCGGCGGCCAAGGCGCCCTGAACCTGGTTGCCACGACCACCGTCGCGATCTACGTCCACCGTCGCCGCGGCTTCGCCATCGGCGTCGCGTCCGCGGTCGGCACCGCCGGGATCTCGCTCACGCCGATGCTGCTCGAACGGCTCGTGTCGGACTGGGGCTGGCGCCATGTCTGGATCGTCGAAGGCGCGGCGGTGTGGCTGCTGGTCATCCCCGCCGCGCTCCTGCTGCTGCCGCGCCGGCCACCCGCCCGTGCGATCACCGATGAAGAGATCGGCACAGCCGCGCCGGGCAGTTCCCTGCCGCCGGTCGACTGGACACTCGCGCAGGCGATGCGCACCGGCATGTTCTGGGTCGTCACCGCCGGAGTCGGCGCTTGCGCGCTGGTCACCACCGGGCTGAACTTCCACCAGCAATCCCTGCTCGGGGAACGCGGCCTCACCGCCACCGAAGCCGCCGCGACCTTCCTGCCTCAGACCATCGCCGGCCTGATCGCCACCTTCGGGCTCGGCTGGCTCGCCGACCGTTTCTCCGACCGCGTCCTCATCATCACCACCATGGCCACCCTCGCCCTGGCTACCGCCGGCGCTGGCTGGCTCAGCCCAGGGTTCACCGCCGTGCTCTACGGCCTCGCGCTCGGCGCCTGCGGCAACGGCATCCGCACCCTGGAAGCCCTCGCCTTCCCCCGGTGCTTCGGGTTGCGCCACCTCGGCGCGATCCGTGGTGTCGTGCACTCGGTCACCGTCGGTGCCTCCGCCTTTGGGCCCCTGCTGCTCGCCCTCGGCCGCGACCACGCCACCACCTACCGGCCCATCCTGCTCGCCATGACCGCGCTACCCCTCGCAGTCACCGTGGCCGGAGCCCTGGTGCGCACCCCGCCGCCGATGCCGCCGCAGAGCGACGTGGGAGCCGACGAAACGGATATCGCGTCGGCCGCCGATCTGGAGTGTTCCCGCTTTTGTGGACACGGTGTCAGGCCGCGATCTGACTGATTTCTCTGTAGCCTAGCTCGTATTCTCGGGGTGTCAAGTATCCGAGCGTGGAGTGTCGCCGTTCCGTGTTGTAGATAGGTCTCGATCCAGTCGAATGTCTCTCGTTCAAGATGTGTGACACTCGGCCAGGGGCGAGTGTGGATGAGTTCTTTCTTGTAGGTCGCGAAGAACGATTCCGAGACCGCGTTGTCGTAGCAGATCCCGGTCCGGCCGAGCGAACGGCGGATCCCGTTCTTCGCGCAGTATTCGGCGAAGATCGTCGACGTGTATTGGGCGAGTTCAATCGGAATGGTGGACAAGGCCGTCGACGCTGCCTCCGCGCGTCCAGATCGCCATTTCCAGGGCGTCGAGCGCGAGGTCGGCACCCAGGTGGTCGGCGACCTGCCAGCCGACGATACGGCGAGAGAACAGGTCCTGGACGAACGCGGTATACACCCAGCCGGCAGCCGTGGCGACGTAGGTGATGTCGGCGACCCAGCGCAGGTCCGGCGCATCCGCGGTGAAGTCACGTTCCAGCAGGTCACGAGGCCTTTCCTCGGCAGGTATGGTGGTGCGGGGCCGTCGGCGCGACGCGGTCACCCCGGCGATGCCCAGCTCACGCATCAGCCGCTCGACCGTGCACCGCGCCACGCCGATGCCCTCCCGGTTCAGCTGCCCCCACACCTTCCGCGCCCCGTACAGGCCACGCCCCGGACCTTGCCACACCCTGCGAATCTCTCCTTTCAACCATTCATCCCGGACCGCACGAGCCGACGGCGCCGACTCCCGCTTCCTGGCCGCCCAATACGTGGACGGCGGAAACTCCAGCACGACACAGACCGGCTCCACACCGAACTGTTCACGATGGATATCGACGAACTCGACTAGCGCGGCAGTTTCGGATCGAGTTCCCGGGCGAAAAACGCAGACGCCGCTTTCAGGATCTCGTTCGCCCGCCGCAGCTCACGATTCTCTCGTTCCAGCTCGGCGATGCGCTGAGCGTCACTGGTCGAGGTCCCCGGCCGCTTCCCGCTATCGACCTCGACCTGCCGGACCCAGGTCCGCAGCGCCTCCCGATGCACCCCGAGCTGGTCCGCAACCCGGGCGATCGTGCCCGTCCGCTCGCCCTGTTCACGTAGCTCAAAAACCATCCGAACCGCACGTTCCCGCAGCTCAGACGAGTACTTCCTCGGTGGTGCCATAGCCCCTCACCCTTCCAGGTATCAGAGCCTCCAACCAACCCGGGGTGGTCCATCCCGCGCTGTCTTCGCATCTGGCCGCAGCCTGACACGGCAGAGACCTTGCGACGTTCGGCGTTGCACAACACGAAGCGCGGCAACACGACGTTTTCCGGAGAAGCACGCCGGTGTGGGGTGCCGGCCGACCTGAAGGTCCGAGCTCAGGTCGTCGAAGGCACGGGCGTAGCGGCGCAGGAACCACTCGTCCTGGTCGGCAACGCAGGCGAGCACGGCGCCGAGCGGGCCGGGCGCTCCGTCGCGGCACATTCCGGTGCGGTAGACGTAGTCGTACGCCTCGTCGGCGAGCACGGCCAGCGCGTGGCCGAGCATCGCGGCCGTGCGGGGCGTCAGCGTCGCCGGGAGGCAGATCTCGCACCCACCGTCTGCGCACTCGGGGCAGTCCACGCAGTCGTTGCGGCACGTCCCGCATTCTCCGGGGTTCGCCAACCTGAGGTGAACGTTGCGACGGAGTCTCAGCAGCTCAGCGGCTATGTTGATAGAGCGTACTGATCACAACACGTGTTGTGCAAGGCGATCGTTTCGTAGTCAGTCGGCCGGGTGAGTGCCGCAGTTCCACGATCCGCTTGGAGTCGTGCTCGTGACCAGTGGAGCAGTCCGTGCCAGGAAGATCTGCTTTCCCGTCGGTGCTTGTGCTGGCCGGGTTCTAGCTTTCGGCAGTGGTTCGGCGGTCAGAAGACCGGCGTTCGGTACGCCTTCCGCTCCTGTCCGTCATCGGCTCGCCCCGCCAAACACGCATTCGTTTGCCACGCTCAGGCCGATCACGAATCTTGAACGGAGGACGCCGTCAGCGGGTGGGCAGGGTGGCCGGGGCGACGATGGCGGTGACAGCGATGCCCGCGGCGATGACCAGGACGAGGCAGGCGAAGCCGCGGCGGATGGTCCGGGCGGGTAGCCGGCGGGCCAGCCGGCCACCGGCCAGCGCGGTGAGGACGGCGGCGGCGCCGAAGACGCCGGTGGTGGTCCAATCGAGGGGCGCGTCGGCGTGGGCGGCGAGCCCGGCGGCGGAGTTGAGCACGATGATGACCAGCGACGTGGCGACCGCTTCGCCGGCGTCGAGGCCGAGCAGCAGGGTCAGGGCGGGCACGATGAGGAACCCGCCGCCCACGCCGAAGAGCCCGGTCAGCAGCCCGACGGCGATCCCGGCGGCGAGGGCCTTGGGCAGGCACGCCCGCCAGTCGACCCGGCCGCCGTTGGTCCGGCACGCCGCCGCGCCGGTGCCGGTGGGTTCGCGGAGCATCCGGACGGCGACGACGGCCATCAGGACGGCGAACCCGAGCAGCAGGAACCGCGGTGGCACCAGGCGGCCGAGAGCGGCCCCGGCGAAGGCGGCGGGAACACCGGCGGCGCCGAAGACCAGCGCGACCGGCCAGCGCACGGTGCCGGCCCGCAGCCGCGGGACCACCGCTGCCGCCGAGGACACGCCGACGATCAGCAGGGAGGCGGGGATCGCGGAGGCGAGGGGCTGCCCGGCGGCGTAGACGAGGGCGGGCACGGCCAGGATGGACCCGCCCGCGCCGAGCAGTCCGAGCGCGAGCCCGATCAGCAGCCCGGCCAGGGCGGCGGCCACCAGCATCGGTCAGGCCGCCATGGGGACGCCGGCGTCGGCGGCGTCGGCGAAGGCGTCGTCGACCAGCACCACCGTCCGGCCCGCGCGGGCGAGCAGGGACGCCGCGGCGGCGGCGCGGTAGCCGCTGCCGCAGTGCACCCACACCGGGCCCGCGGGAACCTCGTCGACCCGCTGCGGGAGCTCGGGCAGCGGGATGTGCACGGCGCCCCGCACGTGGGATTCGCGCCACTCGTGGGGCAACCGCACGTCGAGCACGACAGTCGGGGCGGGCAGGTTGTCGGCGTGGCCGTGCCGCAGGGCGTGGGCGAGGTCGGTGAACGACGCGGTCGCCATGGTGGTCACCTGGTCGTGGCGGCCACCGGCCCACCGGGCGGGGTCGCCGGTGGCTGCGGCGGCGGGCCGGTCGATACCGATGCGCGCGAGTTCCCGCTGTGCCCGGGTGACCTGCTCAGGGGTGTCGCCGAGCAGGGTGATCGGCGCGCCCCAGTCGATGAGCCAGCCCAGCCAGGTCGCCATCGGCCCGTCCAGCCCGAGGCTGATCGTGCCGGCCAGGTGCGAGTGGACGAACGCTTTGCGGGAGCGCAGGTCGACCACCCATTCCCGGGCGTCGACCCGGCGGCGGAGTTCGGCCGGGTCGGCGGTGCGGACCGGGGAGAGGTCGATCGGGTCGGGCCCGGCGGTGTTGCGCGTACCCATGTGGGCGTAGTAGGCGGGGTAGGTGTCCAGGCCGGCGAGGGTCTGTTCGACGAATTCGGTTTCGGCCAGGGTCAGTGCCGGGTTGAGCTGCTTCTCCCGGCCGATGGTGGAGGCGTCCCCGTCGGCCTGGGTGGCCGAGCAGAAGCTGCCGAACCCGTGGGTGGGCCACACGCTCGCCCCGTCCGGCAGCAGCTGCGCGAGCCGGTGTGCGGAGGCCCGCTGCCGGCGGGCCAGTTCGTGGGCGTGTTCCCGGCCGAGCAGGTCGGTGCGGCCGGTGGTGCCCAGCAACAGCGAGCCGCCGGTGAACACCCCTTCCGGTCCGGTGGGGCCGTCGAGCAGGTAGGAGAGGTGGTGGAAGGTGTGTCCCGGGGTCGCGACCGGCCGGATCCGCATCCGCGCCGACACCTCCAGCACGTCCCCGTCGCGCAGCGGCACCCGGTCGTAGGGCACCTCATCGGCCGCGGCGATCCCGTAGCGGGCGCCGGTCAGCCGGGCCAGCTGCAGCCCGCCGGAGACGTAGTCGTTGTGCACGTGGGTTTCCAGCACCCACTCGATCCGCACGCCCAGCCGGCCCGCCAGGGCGACGATCCGGTCGATGTCGCGCTGCGGGTCCACCACGACGGCGACCTCGCCGTCGTGCGCGAGGTAGCTGCGGTCTCCGAGTGACGACGTCTCGATCACTTGCACGTCCAGCATGTGCTGTCTCCTTCTCGCACGAGTGCGGTTACTGCCTCAGTTGGTTCCGGTTCGTACGGGCCGGCCGCTGTGCTGCCAGTCGGCGGTGCCGCCGGTCACCGACACCGCCGCCACGTCCAGAGCGGCCAGCGCCTGCGCGGCGCGCAAGCTGCGCGCCCCGGACTGGCAGATCAGCCACACCCGCTGCCCGGCCCACTCCCGGCCCGCGTCGGGGATCTGCTCCAGCGGCACGTTGACCGCCCCGGGGACATGCCCTTCGGCGAACTCGCCCGGGCTGCGCACGTCCACCAGCCGCGCACCCTCGGCCAGCGCCCGCTCCAGTTCCTCGGTTGTAGCTTCCCGCACTGCCACGTCGTACCTCCACCACTTCCTCGTGATACCCCGGGGGGTATCCAGCGAACGTAGGTCGGCACGGAATTTCCGTGCCGACAGGGTCAGGCCAGAGCCAGGAACAGCTTTTCCAGCTCCGCCTCGGTCATCGGGGGCTCCTCGCCCCGGTCGCGGGCGGCCTGACAGTGCCGCATCCCGCTGGCCACGATCTTGAACCCGGCCCGGTCCAGTGCCCGCGACACCGCGGCCAGCTGCGTCAGGACCGTGGCGCAGTCGTCTCCGGTCTCGATCATGCCGATCACCGCGGCGAGCTGCCCCTGCGCCCGGCGCAATCGCACCAGCGCGTCACCCACCAGTTCGGGCGTCATGTCCATGCCCCACCTCCCCAGGCTTCAACATACCCCCGGGGGTAGTAATTCCGCGGGCGTCGTTCAGCTGTGTCCGGCTTCGCGGGCAGGCGGGTCAGCCCCGGCCGAACAGGCGGCGCAACACGCGGGCCGTGGCGCCCGGTTCGGGCGGGCACGCGCACCGCCGCGAAGCCGGCACACCGGCCAGCACCTGCTCCACATGCTGACCACACCCGGCATAGCTGGCTTTCCCACACCGCGAACACGTAACACGACGACACATCCGTCAGCCTCCTTCGCTCGATGACCATTTGTACTTCACGGTACCCCCGGGGGTATGCGCAGACGAGTGGCTGCGGCATACACCACACCGCCGGTGACAGGGGATCAGCCCGGCGCGCCCGGCCCGGGGCAGCGAAGCGGTCGGTTTCCCGCCGGACTGCCCGAAGACGCCCAGCCGTGCGCTGGCCATGCCGCCCCGGACACGGGCCTGGTCGGCGCAGGAGCGCGTGTTGCGGGAAGAATCCGGGCGGAATGTCAGCGTGCGACCTCGATGGTGGCCATCATGCCGGCGTCCTCGTGGTCGAGGATGTGGCAGTGGTAGACGCTGCGGCCGGAGAAGTCGGCGAAGTTCACCCGGAGACGAGCCCAGCCGTGCGCCGGCACGAGCACCACGTCCCGCAGGCTGTGCTCGGCCACTGGGTTTGCGCTGGTGGCTAGT
>NZ_MASU01000029.1 GCF_003202235.1 Prauserella flavalba | reverse complement strand
TCGCCAACTGCTGTACGCGCAGCAGGTCGCCGAGTTCGACAAGGGCGCCCGCGACCTCGTCGGCAACCCCGCGGTGCCGCCGCGCAGCGTGCCGCGCCGCCGCCTGGAGATCCTGCGCGAGGAGCCCGCCGCGTGACCTCGACCGACCTCGTGGGCCCGCTGCCCACCATCACCTTCCACGGCGGCCCCGGTGGGTTCCGGAACCCGGCGCGTGTGGCCTACTCCCTGCCGCGCAACACGCTGGACCCGCGTTTCGCCGCATGCCGTGACCACCGCCCGGCCTGCGACTGCCGCGAGGCGCTGCTCGCCGAGAACCTCGCCGAGCTGCGCTACGAATACCACGCCGCGCAGCGCGCCGCGTGCGAGGTGCTCGCCGGGCACCGCGTCGAGAACCCCGACGCCTACACCGACGCCGAACGCGCGCACCTCGCGTGCCAGTGCACGGGCTGCCAAATCGTGCGCCGCTCTCACCTTCTCGATTACCGCCACATCGACCCCTGGACAGGAGTTATCCGTTGAGCACCGCCATCGCCCCGTACCAGCCCGACACGACCGCCGTCGCAGCCCCCGCTCCGCGCTCGTCTGCGTTGCCCGCGCAGGCCGCCGCGCTCGTCGAGTGGGCGCACAGCGCCGACGCCGCCATGCACCTCGCCAAGGGCCTCGTCAGCACGCCGTTCTGCCCGCAAGGATTCCGGGACAAGCCCTACGACGCCGCGGCCGCGATCCTCGCCGGGGCCGAGGTCGGCCTGTCCCCGCTCGGCTCGTTGCGCTCGTTCGACGTGATCAGCGGGACGGCCGCGCCCCGGGCGATCACCCTGCGCGCGATCGTGCAGTCCCACGGACACGAGATCTGGGTCGAGGAGCAGACCTCGGCCCGCGCGATCGTCGCCGGGCGCCGCGCCGGTTCCGACCGGATCGAGCGTTCCGAGTGGACGATGGAGCGTGCGCGCGGACTCGGCCTGCACACCAAGGACAACTGGAAGAAGCAGCCCGGCGCGATGCTCGTCGCACGCGCCACCGCCGAGTGCGCACGCCTGATCGCTGCCGACGCGATCCTCGGTATCGCCTACACCGCCGAGGAGATCGACGACGAGCAGGCCGCGCCCGTCGAGGCCGAGGCGCCGAAGCGCACCGCCCGCCGCCGCACCACCCCAGTGGCCGAGGCGAGGCCGGCCACGCAAGCGACCGCCGAGCGCGTCGAAGCGCCGGCTCGTCGCGCACAGCCCGCCCCCGCACCCGCGCCGGTGGCCGGGCCGCCGCTGCCCGGTGAGCCCGATCCTGAGCCCGAACCGGCCCTCGACGAGCACGAAGCGCCAGCACCCGAGCTCGAGCCGGTCAAGCCGGGCGACGAGAAGAAGAAGGCGACCCGAGACCAGGTCACGAAGCTCCACGCCCAGTTCGGAGACCTCGGCGTCACCGACCGCGACGACAAGCTGCGGATTCTCGGCCTGCTGCTCAACACCCGGTTGACCTCGTCGAACGATCTCAACCGCCTGGAAGCGCACCAGGCGATCGACATGCTGGAGCGCTGCCTGAGCAGCACCGAGCCCAAGCGCGCGCTCGACATCGTGCTCGCCCAGCTCGAGGACGGCGCCGCAGCGGACGGTGACGCGTGATGGCCGACGCCGACATGCGGCAGCACGCCGAGCGGCTGCTCTCCGACGCGTCGTTCACGCGCGGCAGAACCGCGCAGCCGTGCAGGCGCGACGGGATGCCGCTGACTGCCGAGCAGCACGCGGCGCTCGTCGGGCAGGCGCAAGCCG
>NZ_MASU01000028.1 GCF_003202235.1 Prauserella flavalba | reverse complement strand
CGGCCAGCCTCGCGGTCGCCGACCGGCTCGGCCAGGTCGTCGACAAGCTCGACGAGCTCGGCCAGCTGTTCGCGGCGAAGGTCGCCGACATCGACAGCGAGCCCTACCCCGACGTGCAGCAGCCCGCCCCAGGCCGCACGTGGGGCCCGGGCGACGACGAGCCGCCCGCCCAGGTCCACGTGCTCTACGACCCGGACAGCAAGACGAACCACGCGTGGCTCTACCGCACGGTCACCGGCTGGGCGTGGGGCGAGGACAGCGGGCCGCTCGGTCAAGCGGGGCCGTGGGCGAGCATGGTGCTCGCCGCCGACGCGCCCCTGCGCGACGTCACCACACGGTTCCTCAGCCCCGAGGCGGCGCGTGGGGCGACGTCGTGACGACGCCGGCGGGAGCTGCCCTGGCCCCGTTCCGGGACATGTGCAAGTCGTGCCGCGCCCGGATCTTGTGGGCCACCACCCGCGACGGCGAGCGCATGCCCGTCAACGCCGATCCCGCCAGCAACGGCAACGTGCTGCTCGCCCTCCAGGACGGGCAGCTCGCCGCCGCCGTGCTCACCGCGGGGCAGGCCCGCATGTCCCGCGCACGCCGCATCCCGCTGCGTCTCGCCCACTTCGCCACCTGCCCGAAGGCAGACCACCACAGGAGGAGAGCCCGTTGATCCGCATCGAAACCGCCCGGCTCGTGCAGCTGCTCGGCGACCTCGTGCACACCGCCGCCCGGGGCAGCGGCGGCGCATCCGAGGGCGTGCTGCTGCACTCCGAACGCGCCGACCGAGGCGACGAGCCCGGCCAAACCGACCTCCTCGTCGGCACCTCGACGAACGCGCGCGTGATCGGGCAGTGCCACGTCGACGCCTACGGGCGCATGGCACGCCCGATGCTGTGGCCACTCGCCGACGTGCGCGCCGTCATCGCTGCGTACAAGCCGAAGCTCGCCGAGCACCGCGAGCACACCGTCGAGATTCGGCGTGACGCCGACATGATCGTGATCAGCGAGGACCCGCACCTGTTCGGAGACGGGCTCACGGTGCGATTCAGCGACGGCCCGGTCGCCGACTACCCGCGCGTGTTCGGGGCGCTGCGCGAGGTGCCCCGGCTGCTCGACGAGTGGGGCTCGCTACTGCCGCGCACGGACTTCTCGCCGTCGCTGCTGGAACCGTTCAACAAGGTCGCCAAGTCCCGCGGCGAGCTGGTGCAGACCTACCGCTACCACCAGCGGTCCCGAGTGCTGGTGCAGATCGGCCAGCGCTACCGCGGAGCGATCCACGCCCACCAGTCGTGGGACACGCTCAGCGAGGGCAGCTCGCCGGACGGCGACGTGTTCGAGCCCGACCTGCCCGTCGCGGACGAGGAGTAGACGCCATGTCGGAGCTGCCGAAGATCCTCACCGCCCAGCTGCCCACCGAGCCCGAGCCCGGCGCAGTCGTGGTCACGTCCAACGGGCTCGCGTGGCAGCGCCGCGTCGACGCCGACGACGCCCCGCGCTGGAACCACCCGCACGACTTCAACCGCTGGTTCCCCGCCGGCCTCTACGACCAGCACCGCGCGCTGTCGTGGCCGCTGCTGCTCGCACTGTCCGGCCCCGTGACGCTCGTGCACGTCCCGGCCGCCACGCCACCCCACCACGACCAGTGACCCGCTGGGGCCGCCCCGAGGAGTGCGCGGGGCGGCCCCAACACCCGAGAGACGACCGGAGGTGCCCCGGTGAGCCTGCACGTCCACGGCTACGCCGAGCCCGACCGGCCCGACGTCCGCCGCATCTCGCTGCACCGCCTGCGCGCCATGTGCTGGCGCGGCGAGATGCCCGCCGAGGCTCTCGCGCTCGTCGACCCGACCGAGATCGACCAGCTGCTGTACCGCCTGTGGCTCAACGGATGGACCGACGTCGAGATCGCCACCCACACACGCATGTCCACCTACACGGCCGCGAGGATCCGAGACCGCCTCGGCCTCCCGGCGCACCCAGCACGAAAGGTGCCTGCCTGATGCCCTGGTTCAAGTCGGATGACTCGTTCTACCGGCACCCCAAGGTCCGCAAGCTCGGCAAGGACAAGCTGCCAGCGGTCGGCTTGTGGGAGCTGGCGGGGACGTGGTGCGCCGACAACGTCGACACGAACGTCGCCGACGGGTTTGTGCCCGACGAGCAAGTCGAGGCGTGGGACCCGCGCCACCGCTACGCGAAGCGGCTCGTCGACGTCGGCCTGTGGGAGCGCACCGAGGTCGACGGCGAGCACGGTTACGTGTTCCACGACTGGGCCGACTACCAGCCCACCCGCGCCACCGTCGAGGCCGAGCGCGAGGCGTGGCGCGAGCGCAAAGCCGAGCAACGCCGCAAGCGGAAGGGCAACACGTCCCGCGAAGTGTCCCAACGGGACACCACCAAGGACACCACAGTGGACTCACGCGGGAATCCACACGGGAGTCACAGCACACCCGTTCCCGTCCCCGTTCCCGTCCCTATTAGTGGTCACCTTGGGGAGGGGCAGTCACCTTCCGAACGCGCGGGCACGCCCCCCACCCCCGAAAACCTCGAGGGATCTCGGCCTCGACCAGCGGATCGCTGTCCGCACCACCTCGGCGACGAGCGGCCGCCACCGTGCGGTGCCTGCGCCGACGCACGCCGCGCAGCCGAAGCGTGGGACAGCCACCAGGCCGAGCGCCACCGGGCCGCCCAAAGCGCCATCGCCCGATGCCGGTTGTGCGACGGCGAAGGCTGGCGCTGGCACCCTGACGGCAAGCACCTCGGCCCACTAACCGAACGCTGCGACCACCGACCACGAGCACGCTCCGAGGCATCGTGACCACCCGCAAGCAGCGCGGCCAGGCGCCCACCGGCATGGCCCCCGCCGCCCTGTTCTGGAACCGCACCGGCGCCGACCAGGACCAGGCCGCCACACGCGACAACCCGAAACTGCGCCGGTGCCCGCACGAGCCATGCCGTGCCCTTCCCGGCCAACCCTGCACCGTCCACACCGGCCGAGGCCGACGCCGACCAATGCGCGGCTACCACCCCGCCCGCACACAACCCGAGGAGACCCGTTGACCACGAGCACACCCGCCTACATGCTCGGACACGACCCGTGGGCCGCCCACAGGGTGCACCTGTTCGTGCCCGGCAAGCCCGCCCCGCAGGGCAGCAAGCGGCACGTCGGCAACGGCGTCATGGTCGAGTCCTCGAAAGCCGTCCGCCCGTGGCGCGAGGACATCCGGCAAGCCCTGCTCGCCGAGCACGACAACGCGCACCCACTCGCCGGCCCTCTCGCCGTGACCATCCAGTTCGTCATGCCTCGGCCGAAGTCGCACTACCGCACCGGCCGCAACGCCGAGCGGCTGCGCGACAACGCGCCCAGGCTGCCCGCTGGCAAGCCGGACATCGACAAGCTCGCCCGGGCCGTGCTCGACGCCATCGGCAGCGCGCACGTGTGGCAGGACGACGCGCAGGTCGTCAACCTGCACGCCACGAAGATCTACCAAGCACTCGACGAGAAACCCGGCGCGTGGATCGAGATCACCTCACTTGAGCAGGCAGGATGAGACCCATGTCGAAGACTGAGTTGTCCGTGATCGTTCGCACGGTCGGCGAGGTGCCCGAGCTCGTCGCGGCGTTCCCTGAGAGGTTCGATGCCGAGGTCGTCGTGTCCGAGCTCGGCCCCGGTCACTTCGTGGCGCCGGTGCGCGTAGTGCCCCCTGGTGAGACGTTCGTGGCGCACGTGTGGCTGTGCCGGGCCACCGTGCACGTCGGCCAGCGGTACGAGCTGAGCCAGCCGGAACGGCTGGCGGGCGCGTCACGGCTCGTCCTGAATACCGAGGACATGCCCGGTGAGCGTGTGCACGTCGACGAGCACGCCGCGGACCTGGAGGCCGCTGTGCATGGTCGCGAGTGGCGCTACGTGAATGCGTACGCGGCGAGCGCTGAGCGTGCGCAGCAGCTGGCCTCGGAGAAGGCACGCGAGCTGCTCGACGGCTAGAGTGACCCGCACCACCCAAAGTCCACTTGCGATAGTGTCCCCATATGGGACATAATAGAGGAGTCCCGAACGGGACAGCCCCCGAACACCGGGTGCTGACACCACCCTCGGGGGATAACTACAGAGTGGAAGGAACTTCGGATGGACGACATGTTCGCCGATGACCGGTTCTACGGGGTCCGCTATCACGAGAGTGCTGGCGAAGACCTCTACCGGGTGGCCGGACGGATCCTCTCGGATCTCAAGGTTGACCAGGCCGAGGGCCGGATGCCCTCGACAGTGATCCTCGTGGTCACGGTCACCAACCGGCTGATCACCGTCCAGGCGCACATCCAGGACCCCGCCGAGTTCGAGCAGTGGAAGCGAGAGAACATCCGGGCTCGCGCGGCCACAGTCTCGGACCGCTACAACTGGCGGGGCGTGCACAACCGGAAGGACACGCGGTTCGACTTCGCGTGCTCGGTCCGAGTCGTGAGGGGTCGCCTCGACGCTGAACACCTCGGCTCGATCATCGGGTGAACCAACCGGGGCGGCGGCAGCCAGTCGCCGCCCCGGCGCCCCGGAGTCCTCCACCCTGTAGACCACGTGAAAGGCCCCGGCGGCTCTGACACAGCCGACCGGGGCCCGAGGAAGAAACTCCGCGCCGAGGATAGCCCAGGAGCAGCCATGCCGCGCAAGCCCACGCCACCCCCGCCCGAACTGGACCGCGTCCGCGAGATCGCCGACCAGATCGAAGAGCTGCAGCGTGAGCTGCGCCGCGCGATGGTCACAGCCAAGCAGGCCGGGGCCACCAGCCAGCAGCTGGCCGACGCCTCCCGCATCGCCCGCAGCAAGATCTACGACGCCATGCGCACGGTCGGCTACGACCCCAACGAGTGGCGGAGCCCATGAGTCAATCATGGAAGGGCGGCAGTACCCGCCGATGGCGCGAGATAGTCCGGCCGTTCGTGCTCACCCGCGACCGGTGGATCTGCCAGCTGTGCGGCAAGCCGATCAGCAAGTACCTACGGCACCCGCACCCGTACAGCGCGCACGTCCACCACACCAAGGGCAAGGCGTACGGCGACGACCCGGAGTTCCTCGTGGCCGCGCACCGCAAGTGCAACCTCGACGCTGGCGACCCCACCGCACAGCCGGACCCAGCGCCCCGACCGATGACACGATGGTGATCATGATGATGAGCATGCGCGCGTGCGATGCATGGCAATGCTCTGACCTGCGGAAACAGGGGTACACAGTGGACATATGCTCTGACCTGCGGTTTTTCCCGACCCTGGCGGGGGCGGACATCCGCGCCCTTATGTCCTCTCTCTCCCTGGCGTTTGTGCACACCGCGTGGGGTATGGCGTGACGCCGCCGAAGCGCTCGCCGAGCAAGCCGACGCGGACGTCGCGGGCGGTCTACGCCGCGCTGAATAAGACGCTCAAGACGCTCCAGCTCGGCGAGCAGGACAAGGCGGGCGAAGCGCTGGCGCGGCGGCTGGCGACGGCGATCGATCAGGAGACGAGCGGGCGCACGGTGGCCGAGCTGGGGCGGGCGATGCTGGCGGTGCTGGAGTCGCTCGGCGCGACGCCTGCGGCGCGCAGGGCGATTGTGAAGGGGGTGCAGCCGAATGCCGCCACTGGAGGCCAGTCCTCTGCTCTCGACGAGCTACGGAAGCGGCGGGATCGTCGGGCGCACGGTGCCGCGCCTGTGGACGCCACCTCTTCGTGAGCTGACGCCGGACACCTCGTATGGGTTCGAGGTGTGCGACTTCGCCCGTGATGTGCTCGGGCATCCGCTCGACCCGTGGCAGGAGTGGGTCGTCATTCACGCGGGCGAGCTGCTGCCGGACGGGCGGCCGCGGTTCCGCAAGGTGCTGGTGCTCGTCTCGCGGCAGAACGGCAAGACCGAGCTGCTCGTCGTGCTCACGCTGTACTGGATGTACGTCGAGCGCGTGCCGATGGTGCTGGGCACGTCGACGAAAGTCGACTACGCCAAGGAGTCGTGGCTCAAGGCGGTCAACCTGGCGCGGCGGGTGCCCGAGCTCGCGGCCGAGATCCCGCGCAAGGGCGGCATCCGCGAGGCGAACGGCGAGACGCACCTGTGGCGCGCGGCGCCGACCGAGACGGGCGGGGGCTCGCGGTACAAGATCGCGGCGTCGAACGAGGAGGGCGGCCGGTCGCTCACGATCGACCGCCTGGTGCTCGACGAGCTACGCCAGCACCACAGTTACGAGGCGCACGACGCCGCGGTGCCGGCCACGAACGCGGTGCGGGACGCGCAGATCTGGGCGCTGAGCAACGCAGGCTCCGACAAATCGATCGTGTTGAACGATTGGCGCGATTCGGCGCTGCAGTTCATCGAAACCGGCGAGGGTGACCCGCGGCTCGGCCTGTTCGAGTACTCGGCCCCGGACGGTTCGTCGCCGCTGGACCTCGACGCGCTCGCGCAGGCCAACCCGAACCTCGGCCACCGGATCGACCCTGACGCGCTGCTCGGCGACGCCAAGACAGCGATGGAGAAGGGCGGCGACAAGCTGGCCGGGTTCAAGACCGAGAACATGTGCATGCGGGTGCCGAGGCTTGACCCGGCGATCGACGCCGCCGGGTGGGCTGCCGGGAACAAGCCGGGCACGCTGGCCGCGTTGCGGTCGCGGGTGGCGCTGTGCCTGGACGTGGCCCCGGACTCGCAGCACGTGACGCTGGCCGCCGCCGCAGTGTTGCCGAGCGGCCGGGTGCGCGTCGAGGTCGTCGCGGCCTGGACCGACACGGTGGCGCTGCGCCGCGAGCTGCCCGACCTCGTGGCAACGGTGCGCCCGCAGGTGTTCGGCTGGCTGCCGAACGGTCCGGCGGCCGCGGTCGCCGCGGACCTGGCCGAGCGCAAGGGGTGGCCGCCGCGCGCGGTGAAGGTGGAGGAGATCCGCAAGGACGTTCCCGCGGTGTGCATGGGCTTCGCTGACCTGGTGAAGAACGAGTACGTCCTGCACTCCGACGACCCGCTGCTCAACGCGCAGGCCGAGGCCGCGGAGAAGCTCGTGCAGGGCGACGCGTGGCGGTTCACCCGCCGCGGCTCCGGCCACGTGGACGGGATGTACGCGGTGGCCGGCGCGGTGCACCTGGCGCGGACGCTGCCCGCCCCGGTGGGCAAGCCGCGCATCATCGTCGCCGACGACACGCCGGACGTCGCCTAGCGACCCGAGACCGGTATTTCTATACCGGTATTGTTATCCGCGTGGGTTGGTGGCGGAGTCTGTTCCGGGCGGTGGAGGTACGCGCTTCCGGGCGCGTACCCGAGCCGTCGGTGACGTTCTCGCACGACCTGACCAGCCCCGTTGACGGCGCTGAGCCGTCGCCGGTCCTTGACGCGATCCGGGCCGCCTCGAACCGGCCGGTGTCCCGCGCGGCGGCGCTGTCGGTGCCTGCGGTGCTGCGGGGCCGGAACCTGCTGTGCTCGATTGCCACGCTGCCGCTGGTCACGCGCGACCGTGCGCGCGTCGAGCTGCGCACGCCGCTGCTGGAGCAGATCGACCCGAACGTGCCCAACGTCGTCACGCTGAGCCAGACCGTCGAAGATCTGGTGTTCGAGGGCATCTCGTGGTGGCAGGTCACCAAGCGGCTCGCGAACGGGTTCCCGCAGGAGGCCATTCACCTCGACGTCGGCACGGTGTCGCTGCAGCCGCCGGCGGATGCGTGGCGCAAGCTGCGCACGCTGCCGTCCGGGCAGAAGCTGCCCGCCGGGGTGGTGTGGGTCAACGGCGAGCCCGTCGACGGCCGCGATGTGATCCGGTTCGACTCACCGAACCCCGGCATCCTCACCGCGGCCGCGCGGGCGATCCGGCGGGCGATCCTGTTGGAGCAGGCCGCCGCCACGTACGCGAACGACCCGCGCCCGCTCGACTACTTCCGGCCTGCCGACAACGCCGATCCCGCGAACGACGACGAGGTCAAGCAGATCCTCGACGACTGGCGCAAGGCGCGCCGCGCTCGCTCGACCGCGTACGTGCCCGCCTCGCTGCAGTACGAAACCGTCGACGTTCCGTCGCCGGCGGATCTGCAGTTGGCGCAGCTGCAGCGGCAGGCGACCGTGGAGATCGCGAACGCGCTCGGCCTGGACGCCGAGGACCTGCAGGTGTCGACCACCACGCGGACGTATCAGAACGCGGTCGACCGGCGGCGCGATCGGATCAACGACGTGCTCGCGCCGTACATGCGGGCGATCACTGACCGGCTGTCCATGAACGACGTCACCGCTCGCGGCCAGGCCGTCGGTTTCAACCTCGACGAGTACATGCGCGCGAACCCCACCGAGCGGTGGACGACATACCAGACCGGGTTGACCAACGGCGTGGTGTCCGTGCAGGAGGTCCGCGAGATGGAGGGCCTGCCCGCGGTCCCGGTCGAGCCCGCCCGCCGTCCACGGCCCGCATCCCAGCCCGAGCAGGAGCCCGAGGAGTCCCGCATGTCCCGAGCCCGTACCCGCGACCACAACCCCGGCCCGAGCGTGGCCACGTTCGACATCGCCACGTTCAGCGACGACAGCGCGGGCACCGAACGGATCGCGTTCGAGATCCCGGAGGCCGATGCGAACTTCCGTGTCGACGCCGAGAAGCGCACGGTGTCGGGGCTGCTGGTGCCGTGGAACAAGGTGGCCCGCAGCGGATGGTCGAAGTACCGGTTCAACAAGGACAGCCTCAGTTGGTCGGACGTGTCTCGGGTGAAACTCAACCGGGACCACAACCGGTCCGAGGCCATCGGCTACGCCACCAAGCTCGAATCCACGGACAAGGGCCTGGAGGGCACGTTCAAGATCGCGCGCGGCGCCGACGGCGACGCGGTGCTGATGAAGGCCGAAGACAAGGTGCTCGACGGGTTCTCGATCGAGGCCGAGTTCGCCGAGGACGGTTCCAGCTGGGCGCGTGACCCCGACGACGACATGGTGCGGCTGGTCTCCGACGCGCGGCTGGCCGGCGTCGCGATCACCGGGTTCCCCGCATTCGACGACGCCCGGGTGTCGGGCGTCAAGGCATCACGGAAGGACAACACGATGGCAGGCAAGCCCGACGCGCCGCAGGGCACCAAGGACACTCCGGCCGCCGGGCCGGACGCCGAGACCGCCGCCGCGTTCACCGCGGCTGTGGAGGCGTTCACCAGCCAGACCGGCGCGTTCACCGACGCGATCAAGCAACTCGTCGAGCTGCAGCAGAACGGCGGCGGAGAAGGGCCCGACCACGTCGACCCGACCAAGCGCAAGGCGCAGTTCCAGGTGAACGAGGAGCCGCTGTACCGGTTCGACGGCATCGGCGGCAAGTTCGACTTCTCCAGCGACATCATCGCCATGTCCAAAAAGGACCACGACGCCGAGCGCCGGGTGATCGACTGGATCAAGGAGTGCTTCGAGCCGGGCGCGCGGTTCGTCTCCACCGGGGACGTGTCGAGCCTGAACCCGGCACGGCAGCGGCCCGACCTCTACGTCGACGAGCTGCAGTACCCCACGCCGCTGTGGGACTCGATCAACAAGGGCGCGATCGGTGACAACACGCCGTTCGTGCTGCCGAAGTTCGCCAGCTCGTCGAACCTGGTCAACAACCACACGGAGGGCGTCGAGCCCACCACCGGCAACTTCGCGACCACGTCGCAGACCATCACCCCGTCCGCCGTGTCGGGCAAGGTGGAGGTCACGCGCGAGACCTGGGACCAGGGCGGTAACCCGCAGCTGTCGGTCATCCTGTGGCGGCAGATCGTCCGCAAGTACTACGAGGCTCTGGAGGAGGCCGCCGCCGCGTTGCTGGAGTCGCTCGCGCCGACCACGATCACGCTCACCGCGGGCGCGGTCGACAGCGCGCTCGCCTCCGAGGTCAAGCAGGCGCTCGCCGCACTGCAGTTCGTCCGCGGCGGCTTCCGGTTCCGCGACTTCAAGCTCGAGCAGGGCCTCTACACCGCGCTCGCGGACGCGAAGGACGGCAACGGGCGGCCACTGTTCCCGATCCTCGGCGCGCAGAACGCCGACGGCACCGCCTCCCCGCTGTTCGCCGCGCTGGCGATCGCTGGTCTCGCGGGCGTGCCCTCGTGGGCGCTCCCGTTCACCGACGGCACGGCGAGCAACTCCTACCTGTACGACCGGGAGGACGTGCACGGCTGGGCGTCCGCTCCGCAGCGGCTGGACTTCGAGTACCGGGTCGCGTTCGTCGACATCGGCGTGTGGGGCTACAAGGCGCTGGCCTGCACGCGCGTCGACGGCGTGCGGCGCATCTCCTATGACACCACGAGCGGGGTCTGATCGTGAGCGAGCAGGAGATCCCCCAGCGGCCGCCGACGAGCGGCCCGGGCTCGGGGGTGGCGGCGTGGCGCGAGTACGCGGCCGCCGTGACCGACTCGCCGGCCGAGTCGTGGGCGTCGCTGTCGCGCGAAGAGATCATCGATCTGCTCGCCGCCGAGGGTGTCGAGGGGGCACCCGAGGAGCAGGTCGAGACCGACTCGGACGCGGCCCCGGCCGAGCAGGCACCGGTCGACGAGCCCGAGCCGTCCGCCGACGGCACCAACGGGCCCGCCGAGGGTGAGGCGCCGGCCGCGGACGTCAAGGAGCGCCCGGCCGCGCAGCCGACACCCGACCGTCCGGCCGGGGCTCGGCGCCCGGTGTGGATGGTGCCCACCGCCGACGGATGGGTGCCCGAGCACCATCTGCAGCGGAGGCGGTGAGCAGGGTGCTGGAGGCCAAGCCGTGGGTCACGCTCGGCGAGCTCAAGAACGAGCTCGACGAGGACGAGACCGACGAGCGTCCCGACGACCCGGCCGAGGACGAGCGGTTGCAGCGCGACCTCGATGCCGCGGTCGCGTTCGTCGAACGCGTCCACAAAGGGCGATTCAACTTCAACTTCGACCCGCTGTGCGACCTGCCCGCACCCGACGCTGACCTCAAGCTCGGCACGCTGATGCTCGCCCGGCGCTGGGACACCCGGCGTCGCTCGCCGGACGGGCTGGTCACGATGGCGGATCAGGGCTCGGCGCGGGTGCAGTCATTCGACCCGGACATCGACCGGCTGCTGCGCCTCGGCCGGCACGCGAGGCCGGTGGTCGGATGAGCACCGCCGAGCTCGTCGCCGAGCACGCCGAGGAGCTGCGCGCCGCCGTGCGCACGGTCGACGGCGTGCGGGTGTACGAGGACCCGTCCGCCACAATCCGCCCGCCGGGCGTGTTCGTGGCGCCGCCCCGGCTGCGGTGGGAGTCCGGCTGCCCGGAACCCACCTCGGCGACGTTCGTCGTGGTCGTGATGGTCGCGATGGACAAGCGGTCGGTGGAGCGACTGCTGGAGCTCGTGCCACGTGTGGCTGAGGCCATCGACTCACTGCTGCCCGATGCTGCGGTGTCCACAGCGGACCCCGGCCTATTCAACTCGGGCGGCAGCGACCTGCCGTCCTACGAAATCACCGTGGAGGTGAGCCTGTAATGAGCGTGCACCAGCGACGCCTCAAGCTGATCAACTTCACCGCCGGCGGCATCGCGTTCGAGTGCCAGATCCGGTCCTGGATCCTGGACCCGGGGACGCAGGATGGCGAGCGGCAGTACACCTACTGCCCCGACGGGCAGTTCGTCGAGGAGACCGACGACGAGCCCACCCTGCAGCTGACCGCGTTCTCGGACTGGCGGTCGAACGGGTTCTCGGACTTCCTGTGGACCCACGCCAACGAAGAGGTCGAGTTCGTGCTCGACCACCACCCGGACATCCCAGGCGAGCACGTGCGCTACACCGGCAAGGTGCTGATCAAGCCGGGCCCGGTCGGTGGAGACTCGCGCACCACCGAGATCACCGAGGTCACGCTGCCGATCATCGGCACCCTCGGCGCCGGCCTGACCTACGAAAGGGTGGCCTGATCATGGCGCGTACCTCTCTGACGACGCAGCCGATCGTCAAAGAAGGGACCACCCCCGTGCTGGCGGGGCCACCAAACGTCGACGGGGACGTGATCGACACCGGCCGCCTGTTCCTGGTTGTCGACAACGCGTCCGGCGCGTCCCTGACGGTGGCGGTGCAGACACCGGTCACGGTCGACGGTCTGGACCTGGAGGAGCTCGCCGTCGCCGTCCCGGACGGCGAGACCCGCTACATCGGGCCGCTGAGCCCGTCGACGTTCGGTCGGCCGGTCGGTTCGCCCGACGCGGGACGGGCCTATGTGGACTACACCGGCACGTTGACCGGTGTCACGAGAGGAGTGTTCGCGCTGTGAAGCTCAAGCTCACGCTCACGCCCGACAACGGTGATCCGATCGAGGTCGAGAGCAGCAGCAAGGACATTTTGAACTGGGAGCGCACCACTAAGGGCGCCTCGTTCGGCAGCTTCATCGACAACATGCACCTCGCCGATCTGTACAAGATCGCGTGGTTCGCTGCCCGTCGCATCAACGCTTTCGGCGGGACGCTCAAGGAGTTCGAGGAGACCTACGAGCTCGACCTCGACCGCAAGGACGAGGACGACGACGAGGACGAGCTGGACCCTACCCAGTAGGGTCGCTGACCCGGCTCGTCATCGAGCTGGCGATCGCGACCAACACCGCGCCGAGCGCGTGGATGGGCGAAGACGAGCGCACCATCTTCACCGCGCTCGACGTGGTGAACGAGAGCAGGACCGCCGCACGCGGTAATCGTGCGCCCGGGGCCGGAGGCCCGACAGGAATGCAGCTGTCGGGCTAACGGAGGAGGCGCACGGATGGCCGGCACCGCATTGACCGTGCGCCTGCGCATCGACGGTGTGCGCGACACCCTGCAGGCGCTGCAGGCCCTGCCGAAGGACGCGAACGAGGAGCTGCGCGAGCGGTCGATGAAGCTGGCCACGGTGCTGGCCGAGCAGGCCCGCGCCGACGGCATGGCCGACGCTGCGCCGCAGTCCAAGCTCGTGGCCACCACGGTCAAGGCGCGCCGAGACCGGGTGCCGGTGGTCGAGGCGGGCGGCACCCGACGCCTCGGCCGGCACAAGACCCCGGCCTACGGGCTGCTGTTCGCGTCAGTGTTCGGCATGAACCGCCGCTCCGGCTGGTACGCAGCACCCCGCTACCGCGGCGCGCGGGGTCGCCAGTACCGGCCGCACCGCGGCCAGGACGCGTACTGGTTCTTCCCGGTCATCGAGTCGCAACAAGCCCGGATCGCGCGGGAGTGGAACGAGGCCGCCTCGGAGATCGCGCGCAAGTTCGGCCGGGGCGGGTGATCCACTGTGGCCGATAGCCAGCGCACGATCCGGATCCGGTTCGACGGCACCGCGCAGCGCCTGCGCGCCGCGGCGAACCGGGTGCGGGAAGAGTTGCGCGCCTCGACGAGCAACGTCACCCAGTACAACAGGGCAGTCGAAGCCGCTGCGGCGCGTGTCCGCAAGGCCTACGACGCCGAGGCCGACGCCACCGAGAAGCTCAAGATCGCGCAGGCGCGGCTGCAAGAGGTGCGCTCGGCGGCGGTGGTGAAGGCGTCGGCGTTGGCCGCCGCGGAGGCCAATGTCGCCAAGGCCACGCGCGCGGTCGCCGCGGCGCAGGCCAGCGGGCGCGAGGCCGCGCAAGCCTACGGCGAGGCGCAGCGCGAGGCCGCGCGCGCGATGGACGAGGCGCGCCGCTCGTCGTTGCGCGCCCGGCTGGGCATCGACCGGATCGGCAACGTCCTGGAGCGCGCCCGCGGTTTTGTGCTCCGCTTCTCGAGCTCGTTTCTGAAGCTCGCGCTAGCTGGCGCCTCGCTCAACACGTTGATCGGGCTCGTCGGCGGCCTGGCCGGTGTGATCGCCTCGGCGTCGGGGGCGCTCGGGCTGCTGCCCGGGATCGCCGCGGCCGCAGTCGCGGGCATCGCTGCGGTCAAGCTGGGCGCCGAGGGTATCCAGCGCCAGTTCGAGCGGCTGAACCCGACGCTGGACAAGCTACGCGCGCGGGTGTCACGGACCTTCTACCACGCGATGGAACCCGCCGTTGAGAGCTTGATGGCGTTGCTGCCGAAGCTCGGTGACGGGCTCGACGACGTGGCGATCGCGGTGTCGCGCACGGCGGCCCGGTTCACCGGGATGCTGGAGGAGGCCCGCAACACCAAGACCCTGAACCAGATCTTGGGTGGCTCGGCGCGGATCATCACCAACCTCGGCCGCGCGCTCGCCCCGATCGGCGAAGCCCTTTTGGACATTGCCGCCGTCGGTGGCGATGTGTTCGCCGACCTCACCGAGGGCGCCGGAGACGCTGCGGAGCGGTTCGCAGACTTCATCGAGCAGGCCCGGGAGTCCGGTCGGCTGCGGGAGTGGATGCAGGAGGGCATCGACACCGTCCGCGAGGTCGGCGCCGTGTTCGGCGACCTGTGGGACATCGTCACCGCCGTGTTCTCCGCCCTGGAGGAGGGCGGCGCGGGTCTCGGCGGCACCCTCGGCCCGGCGATCGCGACGGTGAAGGAGTTCGTCGAGTCTGCCGAGGGGCAGGAGGTGTTCCGCACGCTCGGCGCGATCCTCGAGGACCTGTCGCGGATCGTGGTGTCGCTGCTGGAACCGGCGTTGAAGCTGCTCGCGCCGATCATCGGGCCGCTCGGCCGGGTCGTGGACGCGCTGGCGAACTTCGTCGAGCAGGATCTCGCCCCCGCCCTGGAGGATCTCGCGGCGATCATTGGCCCGCTGGTGGGCTGGCTGCTGGACATGATGGCCGCCGCCGACGGGCTCGGCGTCAAGGTCCTGTTCGCCGCCGCGGCGCTCGGCGCGCTGGTCAAGGCCGCGGGCAAACTCAAGGGCGTCGGCAAGGTGATCGCGGGCGCGCTGGCGTGGAAGGGCTCGAAGCGCGACGGGCAGCGCGACGGCCGCAACTACGTCAACGGGGCCGCCGACGGCGCACAGAAAGCCAGCAAGGACAAGGGCTCGAAGGCCGGGAAGTTCTTCGGCACGGCGATGCGGACCGCCAGCCGCGCCCTACTCGTGACCTGGGGCCTGGACCTCGCCGACACCCTGTTCCCCGACTCGGTGACCGACGCGGTCACCGGCAAGGCGATGGGCCTCGGCGAGGCCACCGAGCTCGGGTTCTCCCGCGCGTTCGACTTCGTCACCCGGCAAGGACTGTGGAAGCCGGTCATCGACGGCACCGCGATGGCCGTCGGCGAGTACGAAGCCGGCTGGGCGAAGATGGCCAACACCGCCCGCATGTTCGGCATCGACCTTTCCACCATCGTCGCCTTCTCGGGCCAGACCGCGCGGGAGGCGTGGAACACCTCTGCCGGTCAGATCGTCGGCGACACCACGACCACGTGGTCGCGGGTCGCGAGCGAGGTACAGGCGAAGGGATTCTGGGCATCGCTGGCAGCGAAGAACGCGGCCACCGACGCCAAGAACGGTTGGTGGTCGCAGATGGCGGCCACCTCGTCGAGCAACGCGACGATCTGGGACAAAATCGCCCGCGACGCCAGCGCCAAGTCCCGCGCCGCCGCGGCGAGCGCGAAGTCGCAGAGCAACGGCCTGCGCGGCGGCTGGGTGAACAACCTCAACGCCGCCGCGACCGGGAACAACAACGCGTGGGCGCGGATGGTCGCCGCGACGCAGCGGCAGGGCGACCTCAACCGCAAGACGGCGCAGAACGCGGCCCGGCAGGTGCGGGGCGCGTTCTCGGGGTTGTCGCTGCACTCCGAGGGTTCGGCGATCATGCAGAGCCTCGGTGCCGGCATGGACTCGCGCGTGGGTTCGCTGATCGCGAAGGCGCAGGACATCGCCCGCAAGATCAAGGCGAACAAGGGCCCGATCGAGAAGGACCGCAAGCTGCTGGTGCCCGAGGGCATCGCGATCATGCAGGGCCTACAGGCCGGGATGGACGCCGGGCTGACCGGTGTGCTGCGCACCGCGGCCGAGGTCGCCCCGGCCATCGCCGCGCGCCTCGGCGGCGCCGGTGTCGTGACCCGCAACTACTTGACCGCCGAGGCGCTGCCCGTGTCGGGCGGGCGCGAGCAGGCCACACCCGGCAACGAGGGTGCCGCGGAGCCGGTGACCGAGGTGCGGGTGTTCATCGGCGACCGCGAGCTGACTGACATCGTCCGCACCGAGGTCACCTCCCGCGACCGGACGACCCGGCGCCTGCTGAGTCAAGGAGTGGGGGCCGCGCGATGACGCTCACCGCCGTCTACGCCGACGACCTGTCCCGCGTGCGCCTGTCCATCACCGGCGCACCCGCAGCGGCCGACTACGCACGCATCGAACGCTCCACCGACCAGATCACCTGGACCACCGTGCGCGGCGGCGACACCGTAGCCCTCGACGCCGGTGCGGCCCGGCTGGACGACTACGAATTCACCCCGGGCATGCCGAACCACTACCGCGCCTCCTACGTGGACGCGGCCCTTATCTCCTACATTGGCGCGGGCACGGCCGCGGTAAACAACAACGCGCCGGTGACCCCGGCGCTGCCCGCCGGGCTCGTCGACGGCGACGTGATGCTGATCTGGACGGCGATCCGCAACACCGAAGCCACCGTCGACACCCCCGCCGGGTGGAGCAAGCTCGTCGACGCCGGCAACGCCGCGCTCCTCGGCCGCCGCTACACCCCCGGCGACACCGCGCCGACGGTGACCTTCACCGGCGGCGTGGCTGGCGCCGACACCCTCGCCCAGTGCAGCGCGTTCCGCAACGCCGAGCTCGTCCCCGCGGCCGCCAACACCGTGCTCAACGCCGCCGAGCAGGACATCCCGTACCCGCCGCTGACCGTGCCCGGCGACAACCACCTCGTGCTCATCTGCGGCTGGAAACAAGACGAGTGGGCAGGCGTCGGCATGCCGGTCACCGAGATCGGCGAACCGTCCAGCGTCACCGGCGACGACGCCGGGATCTGCTGGTGCTACCTCATCGAGACCGACCGCATCGACGTCGTGTCCAGCTTCTTCGACATCACCGGCGGCGCCCCGGCGATCTCCCGCGCCGTCACCGCCGCGTTCCGCCCCGCCGACCTGCTCAGCAGCGAACAGACCACAGTCACCCCAGCCATGACCCGAGTGTGGATCAAGAACCTTCAGCGGCCCTACCTCAACCGGGCCGTGACCCCCACCGACTTCAGCGACATCACCCGCCCGGCCCGCGCCGGGGTGTTCGACGTCGTGTCCCGCTCGCTGCCGGTCGCGGTGACCGACCTGCGCGGCTCCCGCCGCTACACCCTCACCATCACCGCCGCCAACCTCGACATCGCCGAGGAGCTCGAATACTGCTTCGCCACCGGCGAACCGGTGCTCGTGCACGTCCCCGCCGGATGCCCGTTCCCCGGCATGTACGCCGTGATCGGCGACCTGCGCATCGAGAAGCACAGCAAGCGCACCCGGCGCCGGTTCTTCGACCTACCGCTGACCGAGGTCGCCGCCCCACCCGCCACGATCGTCGGCGAAACCGTGCTGTGGGCCGACATCGTGGCCGCGTTCCCCACGTGGGCTGACCTGGTCGCCGAGGAGCCCACCTGGTCCGACGTGCTCGACCGCATCGCCGACCCCACGGACGTGATCGTGCCATGAGACCCGTCACCGACCGGTTCCTGACCACCATCCGCGGCTCGCACGCCATGTGCGCGCGAGTAAGGGTGTGCGCGCCCGGCCAGACCGGCGTGAACCCCAACGGGATCGAGATCCCCATCATCACCGGCGACGTGCGGCTCGACGCGACCGCCGAAATCCGCGGCTCGGTCGAGATGACCACCGAGTACGAGTGGCCGGCCGACGCCACCGGGCTGCTCACCCCGTACGGCAACGAGCTGTTCGTCGAGCGCGGCATCGTCTACGGCGACGGCGTGCGCGAGTGGGTGTCGCAGGGGTACTACCGGCTGGAGACGCCAAGCCAGGAGGAGGCGCCCGACGGGGTGATCCGACTGACCGCGCGGGACCGGATGGCCGGCATCGTCGACGCGCGGCCGCTCGCCCCGCAGGAGTTCGGCCCCGGCACCAGCGTGGCGGCGATCTTCGACCACCTCGTCGGCGAGGTCTACCCCGGTGCGGTGGTGCTGTTCGACTTTGACGCCGCCACCACCACGTTCCCCGGCTCTCATATCCTCGAGGATTCGCGTTACGGCTTCCTCAAGGACATCGCCGACAGCCTCGGCAAGATCATGTACTGGGACTACGCCGGGCGCCTGCGGGTCGAGACCGCGCCGAACCCGGCTCAGCCGGTGTTCGCGGTCAACCACGGGCGTGGCGGCGTGGTCGCCAAGCTGTCCCGCGAGCTCAGCCGCGAGGGCGTCTACAACGCCGTGGTCGCCACCGGCGAGCAGGCCGGGGAGAACCCGCCGGTGCGCGGGGTCGCGTTCGACCTCAACCCCGACTCGCCGACCTACTGGCACGGCCCGTTCGGCAAGGTGCCCCGCTTCTACAGCTCCACGTTCCTCACCACCGACGCCCAGTGCCAGGCCGCCGCCAACGCGATGCTCATGCGCGCCATCGGCCTGCCCTACTCCGTGGACTTCTCGATGGTGCCCAACGTCGCGCTCGAACCGCTCGACCCCATCGCCGTGTCCTACTCGGACCGCACCGCACCGGAGACGCACGTCATCGAGACGCTGACGATCCCGCTCGACGCCGAGGCCGTGATGACCGGCACCACCCGCGAGAAGGTCGGAGGTGACGACGATGCGCTCGGATGACATCGCCGCCCTGCTGGTCGCTGGAATGCAGCAGCAGGTCACCGGCGCCACGCTCCTCGGCTGGCATACCGGCGTGGTGCTCTCCTGGGACGACCTCACCGGGCTCAACACCGTCGAGATCAAGGGCCAGGCGTTCACCAACCTCAAGGTCCTCACCACCGGTGCCGTGCAGCCGTTCCAGGACGGCGACGTGGTCGGCGTGCTACGGGTCGGCACGCAGTACTTCATCCTCGGCAAGATCCGCGCACCCGGCGCCGGAGCCGGTGAACGCATCGTCTCTGACCGCGTTGCGCAGCTGGCGGCCGTGCCCAACACCAACATCTACGGCGACTTGCCCGGGTCCTACGGGCCGGAGGTGACCGTCTACATCGGGTCGCAGCGGCGTGCGCTCGTGATCCACTCGTGCGAGATCGAAATCGCCAACATCCCGGTGCTTGACGAGTCAGGCCAAGTCCACCAAGGCGTGCAGATCACCGGCGCCACGAACGTACCCCCCGCGTCGGCCGTGACCAATGCCTACCTCAAAGGCCCGGCGGGGGTGGGGGGTTCGGCCACCGCGACCACGTTCGTCACGGCCGACAACGGACTCAGGCAGGGCGTGAACACCTTCACCTGCAAATACCGGGGCACGGCCGAGGGCAACCAAAGCCTGCATGTCAACAACCGCGTGCTCACCGTGATCCCGTTCTAGGAGGGACGATGCCCAGCACCAACATCTACGGCCTGCCCTACCCGGCGCTGTCCGACGCGCCGAACGGGCCGGATCAGATGCAGGCACTCGCCGACGCCGTCGAGACCGCGCTGTCCACGGTGGACGCCGCGCTGCGCGACGACCTGGCCGGGGTCGCTGGCGGCGCGGACGGTTCCCACGTCTGGTCCGGCAGCCGCACGGTCGGCGACACCGCCGGGAACTACTTCAACATCACCAACCTCTCCGCGGTCCGCAGCGCGGGCATCGCCACCCTCACCGGTGGCACGACGATCACCCTCAATCGGGCCGGGAAGTGGGCGCTCACCGTGGTGTGCGGAGTGAACGCACCCTCCGCCGGGGTGGAGAAGTGCCAGATCGCCTGGCCCGGCGGCCCGTTCGTCGGCGGCTCGCTCGCCTCGGCCGTCCCGTCCGGCGGCGGTTTCGGCGGCGCCGGCGTGGTCTCGTTTGGTCCGGTGTGGACCGGCTGGGTCACCGCCACGCAGGCCGCCGCCGGGTTCACCGTGCAGGTCGGCCGCGACTCCGCCGGCGGCGACCAGGCCGCGCATCCGACCGTCGTCTACGCCGAGTACCTCGGCGCCGGATACGTGGCCTGAGCGGAGAACCCATGCCCTACACCCCGATCTGGACCCTGCCCTACCCGGCGCTGTCCGACGCCCCCAACGGGCCCGCGCAGCTGCAGCAGCTCGCCGAAGCGACCGAAACCGCGCTCGACACCCTCGCTGAGCAGATCCCCGAACCGGACCCGCCGGACCCGAACTGTCTGCTCGTGCACACCGGCACCGTGAGCAACGTCCCGAACGAAACGAACTTCGTGGTGCCCACCTGGACGGCAGCCGAGCGCAACGGCTCGTGGGACGGCTTCCCGATGTGGACCACCGGCAGCGCCATCATCACTATCCGGCGCAGCGGCCTCTACCGCGTCGGAGCCAAGCTCGCGTTCTCCAACGACTCCGACGGCGACGAGCGCGACCTCTACGTGCTCAAGAACGCCATCGCGCCCTCGGCCGCCGCGTCCGTCGCGTTCGACTCCAACACCCCGGGCAACCAGACCGGCGGTGGCACCCCCGTGGACTGCGAAGCCCCCGCCGTGCTGCAAGACGGCGACCAGCTACGCGCCGTGGTCTGGCACAACGCGGGCAACGCGCTCACCTTGCTCGGCAACACCTTCTCCGGCTACATGCGCTTCTGGGCGCTGTGGGCGGGCGACTAGAACGGAGAACCCTCGTGTCCCCCGAAGCCATCACCGCGATCTTCAGCGGCCTGGTCGCACTGCTCGGCGGGTGGAACGCCCGCCAGGGCCAGCGAATCAAAGCACTGGAGGAGAAGGTCGGCGCGCTCACGTCCTGGAAGGACACCGCGCGCGACTACATCGGCACCCTGCTGTTCGTCATGCGCACCCACGGCATCACGCCGCCGGAACCGCCGGCCTCCCTCGGCCTGACCGTCCCCAGAACGCCCAACCAGACCGAGGAGCACTGACATGGCCGAGCAGT
Source organism: Prauserella flavalba (assembly GCF_003202235.1). Lineage (GTDB taxonomy): Bacteria > Actinomycetota > Actinomycetes > Mycobacteriales > Pseudonocardiaceae > Prauserella_A > Prauserella_A flavalba. The sequence goes on along the minus strand of NZ_MASU01000028.1, from coordinate 6,587 downwards.
GGTGGGCCGATTACTCCGACGGCACCGTCCCGGCCGCGGTACTGAAGCAGCACGGCTACGTCGGCGTGATCCGCTACGTCACCGCACCGAACCTGATGAACCCGCCCAACCGGCTGCAGAAGCACACCACCAAGGCCGAGTTCGACGAGCACCGCCGCGCCGGGCTCAAGCAGCTGCTCGTCTACCAGGGCGACACCACCGACGCCGACTCCGGGTTCGACGGGGGCGTGCGCAACGCCCAGCGCGCGCACGTCGGGTGCGAGTACCTCGGCTACGACGGGCTGGTGTTCTTCACCAACGACCGCACCACCGTGCCCCACCCGCGCGCGTGGCAGGCCTACCTCGACGGCGCCGCCTCCGTGCTGGGGCTCGACCGCGTCGGCGCCTACGGGTTCGGCAACGCGATGGACCTCGCCATCGGCCATGCCTCCGCGTTCTGGCAGGCCGGGCGCCGCCGCGACGTGCGCGAGCACGTCAACTTCTGGCAGGACAACAACCAGCAGCCGATCGTCCGGGTCGGCACCCGCTCCGTCACCACCGACCGCAACCTCGTCCTCAAACCACTAGGAGACAACGACATGCCCCTCAACGACGCCGACCTGGACAACATCTACCGCACCGTCTGGTACGGCCGTCCCGGCGAGAAGCTCATCGACAACCGGCGCCCCGGCATGCCCGGCGCCTGGCCCGAGACCTTCCTCGGCTCGCTGGAAGACAGGATCATCCGCCAGACCCTCGTGCCGCTGCGCGAGCAGGTCAACCAGCTCACCACCCTCGTCGCCAAGCAGGGCAACGTCACCGCCGCCGACATCGCCAAGGCACTGCAGGCTGGGCTCGTGGCCGAGGTGCTGCCGGTGCTGACCGAGGTCGTCGGCGACGCGCTCGGCGCGGACAACGCCGAGCAGGCCGCGGAGATCAGCGAGAAGGTCCTCGACGGGCTCGCCGAGCGGCTCGCCGCAACACCCGCTTCGGCCGAATAGGCTCACGCCACAAAAGGATGGGGAGGAGCGCCGATGCCATCAACACTGACCGGGCTACTGCTGTTCGTGGCCTTGCTGCTGCCCGGGACGGTGTACGTCGCAACGGTTCAGCGTGAGCGGCCGGACTATCGTCCGTCGCCGCTCCGTGAGGTGGCGTCGATCGGGCTCGCGAGCGTCGTTGCGGAACTGGTCACGTTAGGGCTGTTCGTCATCGTCGATCACGCGTGGCCGGCTGTGACGCCGAACGTCAGCCAGCTCATCAGACAACCGGGCGACTACATCGCTGAGCACTATGTCGAGGTCTTCGCCTGGGCGGTCGGCCTGCTCGCGGCGGCCGGGCTCCTCGCAGGTGGCGCTGCCCTGGTCGTGCGGCGTCTGCCCGCGCACCGGTCGCTCCTATCCTCCTGGTGGACCCTCTTCAACGACTGGCACCCGAAGACAACGCGGACGGTGCAGTGCGAACTCGAAGACGGCTCCTATATCGAGGGGACGCTCGCTGACTGGAACGCCCAGGCCGAAGACTCGCCTGATCGAGATCTGATCCTGGTCGGCCCGATCAGGTATCGCCCGGCGGGGGCCTCCACCTACTACGTGCACCCGGTCAGCACCGTCTGTGTAGCCGCTCGCAACATTCGCTTGATGTTCGTCGCATACAGCGACGGGCCTATTCCGACCCGCCCGAGTTCTGCGGCGACGGCGGCGGAGGAGGCGGGGGAGGTGCCACCTTCTGCGGCTCCGCCGGCGTCCGCTGGCGCCCCCGGTTGAACTTCTCGGACTGCGAATCCGATCTATCGAACCTCGCGCCGCGGGTATGCTCGGCCATGTCGATCTCCTATCCAGATCGGCCACGCCCCGGAGTCGTTGCCGCGACTGCCGGGGCCTTTCGCGCATCAAGTTACCCGAGCGGCTCGCCAGAAAAGACTTGTTGGTGCCCCGGCCGTGCTGAGGGGCGCCGCCGGGGGCCGAGGGACCGGCCGTCGGGACCGGCCGGTCACGCGCGACGCCATCGGCCACCGCGCCCGGCGGGTCCGGCTCGGTTGAACCCCCGAAAGGCGGACCGCCGACGTACTGACCCGTAGGGGCCGAACGGCCCTAGCCGTCACGGTGGCGGTCGCGCAAGCTCGGAACAAGGCGCGGCAGCGGCGGAGGGGTCTTGACCGTGAGCTGGCGCGTTCCTCCGGTTGCGCGGGGTCGCACCGAAGGCCGAGCTGCGCGGCTGTGCATGGGGACGACACTCAGCCGCGCAGCCCCGGGCTCCTGGGTGGGGCTCGGGACACGGGATTCGGGGGCGTGTCCCGAGCCGAGATGCCGTTCCCTCGAACGGCGAGCTCACATTCCCGAATCGGGCTCCGGTAGTTCGTCGAGTATCGCCTCCGGCGGCGGCCAGTGCTGCGGCTTGATCGCCATTAGCGTGTCGACCGCCGTGTCCTCGTCGCCGTCCTGCGCCGCGACGTACAGCTCAAGCCACTGATCACGGCTGATCAGCGCGTACTCGGTGCCGTCCGGTCCGAACGCCCAGCTCATGACGGCACCGGCAGGGCGAGCAGCCCGTCGACGACCTCGACCAGGCCGCCGTCCTTCTCCCACAGCACGCGACCGGCGCCGTTCCATCGAACCGCGGCTGCCTCGGTGGTGGCACGGATGCGGACGCCGTCCACGTGACCGTCCGGCCACGCGTACATGCCGTTGATCTGCCGCAACTCGCCCGCGTCCGTGAACCGGTGCACAAACGTCCAGCCCGCCTCCCGCAGGTCGATCAGGCGCTGCAGCTGGGGGTACGCCTGCACCGCCTCCGTGTCGACGTGCGCCGTGTGCTGTCCCACGGTCTGCCATTCCCCACTACCCACATGGGCAGTTTCGGCACGCGCCACCGGGCGAAACAGTGCGCCTACCACGGTATTCAGTGGGTCCAGTCTGCGGTTCTAGGCCTCCCGCGCATAGAAGCCGGGCGGCTGGGTGCGGAACGGTAGCCTCGGGCGCGTGGATCTGCTTCCGTTCGACGAGTACGTGCGCTCCCTACACCGCAAACGGATGTCCGCTGGCGTGCTGTTCCGCGACGCGGCCGACCGTGTGCTGCTCGTCGAGCCCTCGTACAAGCCGCACTGGGACATCCCCGGCGGCGCGGTCGACGCCGAGGAGGCTCCGTGGACGACCGCTGTCCGTGAGGTCCGCGAGGAGGTTGGCATCGACCGTCCGCTTGGCCGCTTGCTGGTGGTCGACCACGCCTCGGCCGACGACCGAATGCCGGAGGGCTTGGCGTTCGTGTTCGATGGCGGCTACATCACCGCCGATCAGGTGTCGCGGCTGGCGCTCACGGATCCGGAGATCGTGTCCGCTGGTCTGTACACCCTCGACGAGGCCGCGGCCCGGGTGAAACCATCTCTCGCTGCGCGCCTGTGCGTGGCCGTCGAGGCCGCAGCGAGAGGTGAGCTAGCGCTGTGCGAGGACGGCAAGCGCGTAGCGGGTTAGGCTGGTCACCCTGCGTATCCCCGATGGGAGGCGACATGACGGCCGGCAGCCCGATCTCGGAGAACCTCGCCCGATTCCGCAAGGCCCGCGACCTGTCGCAGGAGCAGCTCGCGGCCGCCGCATCGGTCGGCGTGGACACTGTCGCCCGCATCGAGCAGGGCAAACGCTCCACCTGTCGCCCGGCCACCCTGCAGCGGCTCGCCGACGCGCTCGGCGTTTCGGTCGAGAACCTGCTCGGCCACGTCACACCAGCATCGCCCGGCCGCCTCGACGTGGCCGCGCTACGGCACGCGGTCACTGCGGGCGAGCACATTCCCGGCCTGGACGACTTCGCCGAGCCCGACGAGCTCATCGGGCTCGACCAACTGGTCGCGGCGGCACACGCCGCCTGGCGCGCGTACGTCGACGGCAGGCACGGGGTGCTGCTGGATGCCCTCCCGGCCGTGCTGACCGACGCTCGACGTCTCGCCCGGACCGCACCCGCCGACGAGAAGGCCGGCGCGCACCGCGTGCTGTCCACCGCCTACCGCCTCGGCGCTGGCCTGGCGGGTCGGTTGGGGCTCGACGACCTCGCCTGGACTTCGGCCGAGCGCGCCCTGACCGCCGCCCGTGAGTCGGACGCGCCGGACATCGAGACCGCGATCTCGCTGCGGTACCTGGCGTGGACGCTGGTTCGGCAGGGCAGGCTCGACGACGCCGAGCGCGTCGCCGTGACCGCAGCCGAACGCATCCAACCTGGCATGCTCGACCGCGACCCGGAACGGGCCGGCGTGTTCGGCAACCTGCTGTTCAACGCCGCCACCGCGGCACTGTCGGCGGGTAGCACCGGACGCGCCGACGACCTGCTCGCCGAGGCGCAGGCCGCCGCGGTTCGAGCCCGCCGGGACAGCGCTAGCGAGGCCGCGATCTTCGGACCCCGCGTGGCCGCGCTGCAGCGCATCGACCACGCCGCGCGCGCCGGCGACGCCGAAGAGGCCCTACGCCTGGCCGCCGAGATGCCAGCTGCCCGCGGGGACGTGCCAGCGTTCTGGGAGGCCGGCCACCGACTGCGGCTCGCGGCCGCCTCGGTCGAGCTACGCCGCGACCGCGACGCGCTGGCCTACCTCGCCGAGGCTCGCGACCTGGCACCGGACTGGGTCCGGTACCAGCCGCTCGGCGAGGCCACCATGCGCCGTCTACTCGACCGCGCCCCTCGCCGGCGCGGCGCTGACTTCGCCGCGCTGGCTGCCCACTACGGCGTGGTGTCCTCGCACCCCCGCTAGATTGCGTGGCCCCAGACGGTGAGGGCGTAGGCGCTGAACCACGCGCCGCCGAGGACCCACATCGCCGTCGCGCCGAGCATGGTGCTCGTGCGTCGGCTGGCGAGCCCGGTCGCGACCGGGATGAGCAGGACGATCACGCCGACGAGCATGAACCGCGGCTTGGCGAACGGGATGCCCGACGAGCCGAGCGTGAGCACCACGATGCCGACGCCGTACGCGGCCAGCGGCCACGGCACCCGGCGCACGAGCAGCACGGCGAGCAGGACCGCGCCGAGCACCACCGCCACCCCGGCTGTCTCCATCACGTGCCGCTCGGTGAACAGCGTGCGGGTGATCCAGTCCAGCGCCTCCGCGCCGTAGTCCCACGCCACCCGCCAGCCGCGCGCCTCGATCTCCTGCCAGGTGTATCCCGTGCTCGCCACGACCCACGCCCAGAAGCCGAGCAGGCCGAGCGGCGCGAGCGCCACCGCGGCCACCGGGCGCCACCCGGCCCGGTCCCGCCACATCGCCAACAGGCCGGCCACCACGACGACGACGATCAGCACCACCGCGGAGGAGCGGGTGAGCCCGGCCAGCAGCGTGCACACCCCGGCGAGCACCCACCGGCGATCGAGCACGCCGACGAGGGCCCACGCGGCGAGCGCGGTGGCCGCGGCCTCGGTGTAGACCATCGACAGCACGCCGGCCATCGGCGCCCCGGCCCAGAGCACGACAAGCAGCTGCCCGACGCGCGGACGTGGGTCGACGTGCTGGGCCAGGCGCAGCAGCGCGGGCACCGCGGCGGCCCCGGCGAGCGTCGAGACGACGAGGCCGGCGACGGGTAGCGGGATGCCGAGCGCGGCCACGATCGACATCGCCGCCGGGTACAGCGGGAAGAACGCGTACGGGGCGGCCGAGTACGGCTGGCCGTCGGCGTCGACGGTGGTGGCCCCGTGCGTCTGGTAACCGTGCTCGGCGAGCGCGAGGTACCACTGCCCGTCCCAAGCGGTGAGCCGGTCGAGCAGGTCGTCACCGGCCGCCGTGGACATGACCGCGAGCACGGCCACGCCCACGGCCCGCACGAGCAGGTAGAGCCCGACGCCGCGGACCCACGGTGGCGTGCGGTCGACGACACGGGCAGGCTGCGCGATCACGGTTGCGGTCGCCATCGTCAGAAACCGCCTTCGTAGTAGCGGTCCTGCTCGGCCTGCTCACGGCGGCGCTGCCGCTCCGCGATCTTCCGGGCCTGCTCCTCGGTCGGCTCGTCGAGCGCTCGCCCGAACAGCCGCGGCACGAGGTAGATGGCGAGCATGACGAGCCTGTCGGCAGCGCGCTGGAGCGCGCGTCGGACCGGCCTCACCGGACCGGCCCGTACTTCTCGTCGAGCGCAGCCATGAACGCGTCATCGCGTCGGCGGATCTCAGTGACGAGCTGACTGCGGAGCCGGTGCAGCTTCGCCAGCATCGCGTCGATCGTGCCGACGGCGTCGCCCGCTGCCGCGCGCTCGAGGGGCTGACCTTTGGTCGGGTCGTCGTCGCGACGCGACCATGTCGCGACCTGGATGCCGAGGTCCTCGACCAACTCGCGCAGGGCGCTGAGGTCGATTTGCTGCGTGCGCGCGCTCATCGGCCACCGCCGAGGGCCCGCTCGATGTCGGCGGTGGTGCGCCGCTGCGCGAGCTCGTCGACGGGCTGCGGGTAGAACGTGAGGTAGTCAAGAGCGTGATCGAGCGCACGCAACCGTCTCCACACGGTCGCCCGGCGGGTGATTCGCGTCATATGCTGTACCTGCTTCCACAGTGGAATGATCTTGGCGGGCTACAGCAAGAGATGTCGCGCTTGCGCTTGACCTCTTGCAGCGTTTCCGCAGGTACGCACACCGCTAAGTGGCTAGAATC
>NZ_MASU01000027.1 GCF_003202235.1 Prauserella flavalba | reverse complement strand
TGTACCCGGCCAGGACGTTGGTAGCGGCGAGCCTGGTTGAACGGGCGAGAACCTCCGGATGGGATGTGGCTTGTCTAAGGCCCACTCCGACCCGGAGGTTCTCGTGTCCCACGGTAGTGCCCGACTGGCTGTGCATGGTCGTCGACTGATCGTTCAACGCCACGAAGCAGGCTGGCCGCAGGCCCACATCGCCGCCGCGATGGGCGTCTCTCGCAAGTGTGTGAAGACCTGGATCGACCGCTATGCCGTCGAAGGCGACGCCGGTCTGGTCACGCGCTCGTCCCGGCCGCACACGATGCCCACCAGGACCAGCGATGAGGTCGAGCAGAAAGTCCTGGCTGCCCGCGCCGAGCATCGGGCCGGTCCCGATGTCCTCGGTCCGAAGGTCGGGGTGCCCGCGCGGACGGTGTCACGGATCCTGCGCCGCCATCGCGTGCCCTATCTGCGTGAGTGCGACCCGATCACCGGTGAGGTGATTCGCTGCTCGAAGCAGACCGCAATCCGCTACGAGCGTGAGCGACCAGGCGAACTGGTGCACATGGACGTCAAGAAGATCGGTCGCATCCCCGACGGTGGAGGCTGGCGTGTCCACGGCCGCGCGATTCCACGCAACCGCGTCAACGGGCCCGGATACGACTACGTTCACTCGCTGGTCGACGACCACTCCCGCCTCGCCTACAGCGAGATCCTGCCCGACGAGAAAGGCCCGACCTGCGCAGGCTTTCTCGAACGTGCGATCGCCTACTTCGCCGCCTACGGGATCACTCGGATCGAGCGGTTGATGACCGACAACGCCTGGGCCTACCGCTACTCACTGCGGGCACTGTGTGCCGAGCACGGCATCCTCCAGAAGTTCATCAAGCCCCATTGCCCCTGGCAGAACGGCAAGGTCGAGAGACTGAACCGCACCCTGGCGACCGAATGGGCCTACCGCCAGGTCTTCACCAGCAACGCCGAGCGAGCCACCGCCCTTGCGCCTTGGATCGAGCACTACAACACTCAACGCCGCCACAGCGCACTCGGAGCCAAACCCCCGATCAGCCGACTGCCACCAACCTGATGGCCGGGTACACCTAGCGCCTTCGGTGTGGGCGGCCAGGCATGTGGCGCATCCGATCCACTCCTGCGTCGCGAGCGCGAGCTTCTCGCTGAGTGCGCGAGGCACCTTCATTCGTTTCAATGCCCGGGAGAAATCCAAGTAGCCCCGCAGCAGTGCGGGCGAGTGGGCCATGGTGCGGACCATGTCGCCCGCGGAGCCATGGCGATCGAGGATCGCGGTGAGTAACTCGGTGGACTTCTCGGGCGCTTCGGCCGGACCGAGTGCGCGCAACCGTCGCATCACGCTGCCGCCTTCCTGCGGAGGGTGGCGCCGGCGATCAGCGCACCCGCGACGGCGATCGCCGCAGTACCGATGAAGGCCGCGGAAAGTCCGGTGGTGACTGCGCCGGTGCTCCCAAGTTCGTTGGCGCCGAACGAGGTGGCCACGGCTGTCATCGCGGCCAGCCCTAGTGCGGAGCCGATTTGGTAGCTGGTGTTGACGATTCCCGAAACGAGTCCGCCTTCCTCTGGGCGGGCACTTGAGATGGCCGTGCCCAGTGACGGAACGAACGCCAGTGCCATGCCGAGGGCGGCGACGAGTGATGCTGGGAGCACGTCCGCCCAGAAGGTGCCATCTGGCCGCGCCAGCGAGAGCCAGAACAGTCCGAGCGCCAACACGAGTAGGCCGCTCACGATCATGGGTTTCGCTCCGATTCGTGCCACCACGCGCGGAGCCGCCGCAACCATGATGAGCAGGATGACCGTGGTCATCGGCAGCAGGGCCGAACCGCTCGCGAAGGCGTCGAGGCCGAGAACCTGCTGCAGGTAGAGGTTGAGGAAGAACCACATGGGGATCCATGCCGCACCCAGCAACAGCTGGGCGACGTTGGCGGCGCCCAGGTCCGGTGTTCGGAAGATGCCCAGGCGCACCAGTGGGGCGCTCTTCCTGGCCTGGATGACCAGGAACGCTGCCAGGAGCCCGATCGCGATTATCAGGCTGACCACGGTGCCCCCTGAGCCCCAGCCGAGCTCGGGAGCTCGGACGATGGCGTAGACGGCCACAGAGAGGCCCGCGGTGACGGTCACGGCACCGAGCAGGTCGGTGGCGCCACGCCGTGCGGCCGCCTTGGGCATCAGGGCAGGGGCGACGGCCAAAGCGAACAGGGCGATCGGGATGTTGATGTAGAAGACCCACGGCCAGCTGACGTACTCGGTAATGACGCCGCCGAGGAACACGCCCGCCGTGCCACCAGCGGGCGCGGCGGCCCCGTAAAGCGAGAGGGCCTTGGCCAGCTCTCGGGGCTCGCTCCCGAAGAGCATCATCAGCAGGGTCAGGGCCGAGGGTGCGATGAGCGCGGCCCCGGCGCCCTGCAGCGCGCGGCCGGTGAGCTCGACCCAGACTTCGCCTGCGGCACCGGCTACCGCCGATCCGGCGAGCAGGACCGCCCACCCGGTCATAAAGATTCGGCGGGCGCCCAGCAGGTCCGAAAGTCTCCCGCCGAGCAGCAGTAAGCCGCCGAAGGCGATGACGTAGGCGTTGAAAACCCAGGACAGGTTCTCCGGCGAGAAGCCCAGGTCGGCCTGTATCCGGGTTAACGCGGCTCCGATGATCGAGGTGTCCATGATCACCACGAACTGTGCTGCGGCGATGAGCGTCAGCGCCCACCATCGCCGTCTTGTCGGCTGGCCTGATGTCGTTGTAGCCATCATGTACTCCATACCAGTTAGGGGTATGTGTTCGCTGCGAAGCTAGCACCGCTCTGCTATATACGCTAGGGGGGTATTGAGGGCCTTGACGTCAGTCGGGCTTGATGCAGTGCTGAGTACGGGACACAGCCACGGTCGCTCGGATGGATGTCAGGCGACCTCGGCGCTTCACGCCGGCTTGTAGCAATGGCAGCAGAGTTCGACAGCACAGTTTTACCGCCGCCTCGCCGGATACCAACCAGTCGCCGACCCGGGCGCTTCGGTGCGTTCTCCACAGTTCTTCCATGTCGCAGCCCTTATCTGGTGGAGTTCTCGGTGGCGCATGGGCAGTCGCTGGCCTCGGCTCGCGCTTATCGTTGTGGACCGTTGCTTCCCTGTTGTCTGCTCGCTCGCCCGCATCCTGCCTCGCGGTTCTCGACGATCTGGATCGCTTGCGCTGGGCATTGCTGAGCGGCGCGGACAGCGTTCTCCCGCTCGGCTTCGTCCGGCGCGGGGTCGAACTGGGTGTAGCCGTGATCGTCGACCCAAAAGATCTTCGGAGCAGTCAGTGCGCAGACGGCATGGCTGTCGCACTTCTCGAAGTCGATGGTGACCCGCATCGCTCATCCTCTCAATTGACTGCCGTACCCCCCTACGGTATACATGAACTGGTCGACGGGTCCAGTCGTGCCTCTCCTAGATACGGGTAAGGGGTAAGATGGGGGCTCATTGACGCAGGTAAGGAGAGAACAATGCGGGGATACACCGGTGACAGGGACGGCTACCTCAAGCGGCTGCGCCGCATCGAGGGGCAGATCCGGGGCTTGCAGCGGATGGTCGAGAGCGATGAGTACTGCATCGACATCCTGACGCAGATCGCGGCGGCTACCAAGGCGCTGCAGGCGGTGTCCCTCGGGCTGATGGACGAACATCTCAAGCACTGCGTGGCCGAGGCGATCGCCGAGGGTGGCGAGACTGCGGACGCAAAAGTGCGCGAGGCGAGCGACGCTATCGCCCGACTTGTCCGTTCTTGATGCAGAAAGGTGAAGACGGATGGCTCAGCAGACTTACACCGTGACCGGCATGACCTGCGAGCACTGCGTGCGTTCGGTGACCGAGGAGGTCGGGGCCCTTAGCGGGGTGACCGACGTGGCCGTGGACCTGCCCACGGGCGAGGTCACTGTGACCAGCGACCAGGAGCTCGGCGTGGACGACGTGCGCGCCGCTGTTGAAGAGGCCGGATACAAGCTGACCGCCTGACGCGGGCAGCGGAGCAGACAGGAACGTCATGAACACTGCAGGGAAGCTCTCCGCCTACGGTGTAGCCCTTGCCCTCGTCGCCGCTGGCGCGTGGGCGGTCGGCACCGCTGTCGGTCCCCTCACCAGCGCAGCTGGCCCGTCCGGTGGCGAGGACGCCGGGCACGGGGACACACACAGCGGCACCGTCGCGGAGGCCACGCAACCCGACGAGCCCGCGGGGCTCGCATCGTCCAGGGGCGGTTACACCCTCACGCCCACCAACACGACGCTGACCCCGGGGACCACCAACCAGTTCTCCTTCCAGATCACCGGGCCGGACGGCGAGCCGGTCACCCGTTTCGAGGTCGAACACGAGAAGCGCATGCACCTCATCGTGGTGCGCCGCGACACGGCAGGGTTCCAGCACGTTCACCCGCAGATGAGGGCCGATGGCACCTGGACGGTGCCCCTGAACGTCGCCCAGGCGGGTAGCTACCGAGCGTTTGCTGACTTCGCCCCGACGGGGGGCGAGGGCACGACCCTCGGGGCCGATCTGGCCGTGCCGGGTGACTTCGCGCCAGTCAGCTACGAGTCATCGCGGATAGCCGAGGTCGACGGGTACCGGGTGCGCCTCGACGGCGATCTCGTGCCGGGGCAGACCTCAAAGGTGACGCTCACCGTCACCAAGGATGGCAAGGATGTCACCAACCTGCAGCCCTACCTAGGCGCCTACGGGCACCTGGTCGCGTTACGCGGCGGGGACCTCGCCTACCTGCACGTCCACCCGGACGGTGAACCAGGCGACGGGACCACAAAGCCCGGGCCGGGAATCACCTTCTACGCGGAAGTGCCCTCTGCTGGTGCCTACCGGCTGTTCCTGGACTTCCAGCACGAAGACAAGGTCCACACCGCCGCGTTCACCGTGAGCAGTACCGGGACCACGGAGGCGCCCAGCCAGCCGCCGGCACCGGGGACCGGTGACGGCCATGGCGGCCACGGCTGACCAGCGACCACGGAAGGAAACACCACGATGACTTCTGACCTGCACGAATCCCAGCAGGCTCCCGGTCGCGATATCGAACTGGCGATCGGCGGCATGACCTGCGCGTCCTGCGCGATGCGCATCGAACGCAAACTCAACAAGCTCGACGGCGTCACCGCCACGGTCAACTACGCCACCGAGAAGGCCAAGGTCAGCTTCCCCAGCGATCTCGACCCAAACAGGCTCGTCGAACAGGTCGAGGCGGCAGGCTACTCGGCGGCGCTGCCGCGGCCGAAGAAGGCCGAACCCGCGACGGAGCCGACCGCCGAGGAGGACGATCCGACCCAGTCCCTGCGGCACCGCCTGATCGGTTCGCTGGTGTTGTCGGTGCCCGTGATCGCGTTGGCCATGGTCCCGGCGCTGCAGTTCACCTACTGGCAGTGGGTCTCGCTGACACTGGCGGCGCCGGTCGTGGTATGGGGGGCCTGGCCGTTCCACAGGGCGGCGTGGGCGAACCTGAGGCATGGTGCGGCGACGATGGACACGCTCATCTCGATGGGCACGCTGGCCGCCTTCGGCTGGTCGCTGTACGCGCTGCTGCTCGGCAGCGCCGGCGAACCGGGCATGACCCACCCGTTCGAGCTCACCATTCAGCGCATCAGCGGCGACGGCAACATCTACCTCGAGGTCGCCGCAGGGGTAACCACGTTCATCCTTGCCGGACGCTACTTCGAGGCGCGCTCGAAGCGCCGCGCCGGCGCCGCGCTGCGAGCGTTGCTCGAACTCGGGGCGAAGGACGTGGCGGTGCTGCGCAACGGCCGGGAGGAGCGCATCCCCACCGATCACCTGGCGGTGGGAGACCACTTCGTCGTCCGGCCTGGCGAGAAGATCGCCACGGACGGGGTCATCGAGGAGGGCAACTCCGCGGTCGACGCGAGCATGCTCACCGGCGAGTCGGTGCCCGTCGAAGTCGGCCCTGGTGACACCGTCGTGGGTGCGACCGTGAACTCGGGTGGCAGGCTCGTCGTGCGGGCCACCCGCGTCGGCACGGACACGCAGCTGGCGCAGATGGCGAAGCTGGTCGAGGACGCGCAGACCGGGAAGGCAGCGGTGCAGCGGCTGGCCGACCGCATCTCCGCAGTGTTCGTTCCCATCGTCATCGCCCTTGCCGTCGGGACCTTGGCGTTCTGGCTCGGTACGGGCGGCGCCGTGTCGGCCGCCTTCACGGCCGCGGTCGCGGTGCTGATCATCGCGTGCCCCTGCGCGCTGGGCCTGGCGACCCCCACGGCGCTGCTGGTCGGCACCGGGCGGGGTGCCCAGCTGGGTATCCTGATCAAGGGTCCGGAGGTGCTGGAGTCGACTCGGCGCATCGACACGATCGTGCTGGACAAGACGGGCACCGTGACCACCGGCAAGATGGCGTTGGCCGACGTGCACGTCGCCGACGGCGTCGACAGCGACGAGGTCCTGCGCTTGGCCGGTGCGTTGGAGGACGCCTCGGAACACCCAATCGGGCAGGCCATCGCCCGGGGCGCGAGGGAGAAGGTGGGGGAGTTGCCCGCCGTTGACGAGTTCACCAACGTCGAAGGTCTCGGCGTGCAGGGGATCGTCGACGGCCGCGCCGTGCTCGTTGGTCGCACCGCGCTCCTCGAAGAGTGGAGCCAGCACCTGACGTCCGAGCTGGCGGAGGCGAAGGCGGCAGCCGAGCGGGAGGGCAAGACAGCGGTGGCGGTGGGCTGGGACGGGCAGGCCCGCGCAGTTCTCGTGGTCGCCGACACCGTCAAGCCCACGTCGGCCGAGGCCATCGCCCAGCTACGCGAGCTCGGACTCACCCCCGTCCTGCTCACCGGTGACAACGAGGCCGTCGCGCGCACGGTAGCCGCCGAAGTCGGCATCGACGAGGTGGTCGCCGAGGTCCTCCCCAAGGATAAGGTGGACGTCGTCAAGCGCTTGCAGTCCGAGGGCAAGGTCGTGGCTATGGTCGGCGACGGCATCAACGACGCGGCCGCGCTCGCGCAGGCTGACCTCGGGCTGGCGATGGGCACAGGCACCGATGTCGCCATCGAGGCCAGCGACCTCACGCTGGTGCGCGGGGATCTCCGGGTCGCGGCGGACGCGATCCGGCTGTCGCGGACGACCCTGCGCACCATCAAGGGCAACCTGTTCTGGGCCTTCGCGTACAACGTGGCTGCCCTGCCGCTGGCTGCCGTGGGGCTGCTGAACCCTATGATCGCGGGCGCCGCCATGGCGTTCAGCTCGGTGTTTGTGGTGAGCAACAGCCTCCGCCTGAAGCGGTTCCGCAGCGCCATCACCGATGCCGCACCAGCACACGGCGAGACGGAAGTGAGAGTCAAGGAGCCGGTTGCCGCCTGAGCAATCCAATCCGCTATCAGCCTCGTCGGCGCTCACCGCGCACGTGCACGGTGAGCGCCGACGGCATTGAGTTTGTGCACCCATCGGTTTGGCAGGGACCTGACGTCCTGATGAGGCCGGCTTCCATCCAGGTGGCTTTGCCATCGGACATGAGCTGCTGACCGACGTACTATGCCTTGCTGGCCATCGGCGCGATCCGGGCCGAGTGCTGAACGAGAGTTGAGAGACCCAGCGAACCCTGCCTGTGGCCGCTCTCTCGCAATGCCACTGAGGCAGCTCGTCAGCCTCGTTGTGGCCGATGCTCAAACGGATGTGGCCGTGGATCGCATCATCCGGCGCAATGGTGTTGGCGTCGCTGTCGCTCAGTGGCTGTGACGTCGTGGTTGATACTGACGGCTCACCAGTGCCACGCCGAGCAGAAACAGCAGTCCGCCCACTGGGTAGCCGGTCAACAGGTCCTGCAAGCCAGTGGTCGGGAGGAAATGCAGGTTGCCGAGGTGCACGACCATGTGGACAAGCACCACCACTACGCCGATTCCCATCAGGGCGAAACCAGCGATCCGCCAAAGCAACCTCCGCCGGTACCCCGGCCTGTAGCTCACCTTCTGCGGCTGGCGGAGCCGTGATGCGGCCTTCTTCGGCACGGGCCCGGATCCTCTCGTGACGGCTTCCCGCAGGACATACTATCACTAATAGTATGTCGCGGGAATCCAAGGCGTGTGGAGGCGTAGACGGTTGCGAGACGGCTGTAACGGGCCAGTGCGCTCGCCCGACTAGTCCTATTGGTAATAGTAGTTACGGCGGCTTAGAGCATCGACCGTGCAGGCACCGGGCCTGTTCGAGGCGGCGCGGCGGACGTGCTACGCGGATCACGATGGAGGCAGGTGTGCCCATCCCCGGCGGGAGACGCCTCGGTTTGGCCAACCGCGCGGCACGCTCGGCCGCAGTCGCAAGTCAATACCAGGATGCGGCCGAGGCCGCGGGATACGTCGCCGCGCACGACGGCTGGGGGCCAACTGCGCGGTACTTCCACTCTCGGCTGCACGTCGTGCAGGAACTCCTGAAAGACTGCCCTGGCGGTGACCTCCTCGATGCCGGATGTGGTCCGGGCATGCTGGTACGCCGACTGCTCGACACGCGCGCAGAGAAGTTCCACATTACGGCGTGCGACAGGTCCCCCGCCATGATCGAGGCCGTCGTCGACAGGACGTTTGATGCAACCAATGTCGAACTGGTGGTGGCGTCTATCGAGGACATGCCTTTCGGCGACGCAAGCTTCGACGTGGTCGTCGCCATGGGCGTGCTGGAGTACACGGACCTGCCGCGCGCTTTGCGAGAGCTGTCCCGCGTCGTCCGCCCGGGTGGACTCATGCTGGTTACCATGCTTAATCCGGCCAGCCCGTATCGGCTCTTCGAATGGGGTGTCTACTGGCCGGCACTCCGGCTTCTCGGTCGCCTTGAGCGGCGACTGGGTGTACCGGCTGCGAACCGCCACGGCGCGCGAGTTTCCGGCATTCGCGCGGTCGGTGCGAAAACGTTGCGGCGAATGCTGCATCAGGTTGGAATGCAGCCGGAGGACGTCGTCTACTACGACCTCACGCCCCTCGTGCCACCACTCGACAGGCTGGCCCGGCGGTGGGCACGGCAATGGCGCGACCATCCGGAGAGGACGGCGAGTCGTGGAACCCGCCGGTGGATGGGAACCGGCTATCTAGTGGCCGCTCGGCGTCCTCTCGTGTGAGCGACGGCCATCATCAAGGGCATGGTGACAATTCGAAGGCTTTGCCCACCTCGGCTTCTTCCGTGCACGGCCGCCGTAGCCTCGCCACCGGGCGGTCAACCTTGCTGCACTAGCGTTCTGCGGCACTCGCGTCCACCAGTGTCGAAACGTAAAGCGGTGTCGCCGACGATGTAGCACGTCCGCCGTCGTTAGTTTCCGAGACCGCCATTCACGGCACGATCTCGCGGTGGGTACCCGGCTGGCCGACGGTGAGGAGTGACGGTGACGGTTTTCGGGAGCCACGTGCCCCTTTCTGTCTGGACGCTGGCAGTTCTGGTCGTTGGCACGCTCGTCAGCGTGCTACTCGCCCGGCAACTGGCTCGGCGCACCAACTGGTCCTTTAGGGCCACCTTGGTGACACTCTTGCTGTTCACTGCGGCACTGGCAGTCACCCTCACGCCTGGCGCCGAGCAGCATCGAAACGGTGTGCTGGCCTGCCTGCCGGATGATTTCACGGATTTGACCCGCGAAATCCTGCATTCTGGGGGTGGTGTTGCCGGTGACCTGCTCAACCTCGTCCTGCTTCTTCCTCTCGCGGGGGCGATCGTCGTAACGACTCGCCGGGTCCTGCCCGGCGTGGCACTCGCACTTCTGTTGCCATTGGTCATCGAGGCGGCGCAGACGCAGCTCGCAGGTAGGTATTGCAGCCTGTCCGACCTGGTCGCCAATATCAGCGGTGCGCTGCTCGGTGTGGCGTTCGGCAGTTTTGTGCTCCGGCGCGTCGGCGACCGAGGGGGCTGGTAGTAGCTCGGACCGGCCACGCTCCGACGTGCCCTTGCACCATCGACCACCGGTCAGCGGTAGTCCCATGGGCCGCGTGACGAAGCGGGCCGCGCCGTGCTGGTGCTTCGAGCTACCGACACCGTGAGAACCGACTGCGAGTCTGCCGGGTCGATCCACAGCGGTCGTGATGGGCGGGGAGAGGCGGTGGGCGTGGCCTCAAAGCTGACCCCACAAACCTACTATGCAGGATAGTGATAACGTTCGCGCAACGAAGCAGGCCCGCTTCGGCAACCCGACCCCGACCCGAAGAGGCAACGCGTGCCCCGACATCGCATGCCCCGGCCAGCCGGCCATGAGCACAACTTGATACCCGTCCCTCCAGGCAGCCGCACCGTGCCAACGCGGCGCTCAGCGGCGACGACCCGCCGCGGGCCCACCCCGAACCTGCGGGCGGCAACGGTCCTCCTGAGTGTCGCCGCTGGGGCTGGAAGTGCGGCGCTCCAGCTCCTGGCCGGGTCGCCGCCAACCCAGCACGAACCTCGCGTCAACCTTCTCGCTGACGTCAACAGCGAGGTCAGCACAGCCGCCACCGCCACAGGCATCGGGGGCCCCACGGCAGGCTCCGGGCCACTGGTACTTTCTGCTCCCAGTCGGTCTGCTCGTGACGAGGTCAGGCTGCTGGACAGGGCGGAGCAGGCCAGAAAGGACCGCATCGCCCGCGAGGAGGCGGAACGGCAACGGCGCGCGCGGGAGGCTGCGGAGGAGGAGGCGCGGCATCGGGTAGTCGCGCCAGTTCAAGGCACGATTACGTCAAACTACGGGCCGCGTTGGGGCACCACCCACTACGGCCTGGACATCGCGAACGTGACCGGCACGCCGATCGTCGCGCCGATGCGGGGGGTAGTGCTCGATGCCGGTCCCGCCAGCGGTTTCGGGCTGTGGGTGCGCATCCAGCACGAGGACGGCACCATCACTGTCTACGGCCACATCAACTCCTACGCGGTAAGTGTAGGGCAGCAAGTCGAGGCCGGTGAGGTGATCGCCGAGGTCGGGAACACGGGCAACTCCACCGGTCCGCACCTGCACTTCGAGGTCTGGGACCCGTCCAGTCGGAAGATCGACCCGCTCGCCTGGCTGCAAGAAGGCGGAGCGAACATCGGCTAGCCAGACACGCCCTCCGTCGCTGCCTCACTGGGTGATGTCACATATTGCTCTCGGGTTTGGCCAAAATACCCCTACGAGGTATTTTACCGCTCCGCTGATGGACCGCTCTGGTGCGATTGTCCTGTCGTCGCGTGGTTTGTGGTCGACGCCGCGCTGAGACTGCCGGTGCAGCAGAATGAGGCGTCCCAGATTGTCGCTCGGCGCGCCGTTTACGTGCCCGCAGGTGCTGGTGAACGGTCCGCCGGTGAGTATCTCGCGGGCGCGGGGCTCATCACCGTCGGCGCGGCGCTGATTGGTGGGCGGTTGCCGGAGTCCGACGTCGCCAGGCAGTCCCCGACCAGGTACTATGATGGATCGTAGATCGTGGACGACGGCATGGAGCGAGGCCTGGTGCGGATGGGATTGCTGCGGATTCCGCCTGAGCCTGCCTCGGCGCAAGGCTGGGTGCTCGCGCACTTCGGTGTCGTGGTGGCCGGGGTGATCAGCGGCTCTGGCCTGATCACATCGAGGCCAACATGACTCGAGCGAACTTCCTGAACCAGCAAGCCGCCGCCGAGCCGGCCACCGCGCCGGTCCGAGCCTGGCGATGGCGGCGAGGGATTCTCGCGGCTACGCTCAGCGCGGCAGTTGTCGGCGTGCCCACTGATGTCATCGACACGCTGTGGTTCACCCGGATGACTCCCGTCCGCTGGTGGGAGTATCCGGTGCTGACTCTGACGGCCGTACTGACCGGCCTGTGGTTCGCGATCGTCCGCGAGGCGATCGATGAGCGTGGGCGAAGCGGTGTGCTCGGCTCCTCGCTGCTGTCGGCCTTCGCAGTCGGCTGCCCTCTTTGTAACAAGATCGTCTTGGGCATGCTCGGCGTGTCCGGTGCGTTGGGCGTGTGGGCGCCGATCCAGCCTGCCTTGGCCGGTATGTCCGTCGCCGCGCTCGGTGCGGCTGTACTGGTGCGCTGGCGTCGGCGGGCCTGCACGCCCGCAGGCTGCACGGCTGATGCGCGTGTGTTACAGCAACCCCATCAGTGAGGCGCTCACACCTCCGAACTCGGTGGAACAGGACCACGGGTCCGAGCGGAACCGTCGGCAGCTCTCCGGCGAGCAGGTCAAGTGGCTGCGACCGTCACGTCGTCGGCTGCCGACGGCGTGCCGCAAATACGTCTCTGACAGTGGGGGATCGACAGGTGTCTCGGCCAAGTCGAGGACTCCCGTGGTGACGCCTACCGGATCGGACATGGCGTGCGGCGTACCGGACCAAGGGGCCGTCATCGGAAGTCCGGCCACCCTGCCACACTCGCGACTGCGTGCGTGAGGTGTAGCCGTCCATTTGGTGTGTGCCCGGCCCGAAGGGTGAGATTGACCGCGTGTCTGAAGTGTTCGCGGTCTATACGCAGGACCGTCTACAGCGAATGTCTCCGCGCCGTATCGGGAAGCTTAGCTGGCGGACGACAAGTGCCCCATACGCGACCGCCGCTGTCGAACAAAGCTCGGTCGGAGGCGCCCGGCAGCGTCACCGCGTCGCCGATTGACCGCACCATCCCGACCGCGGGATCAACGATTGGGCGGAACCTGGCCGAGGGGCCGTGCGGCCGGTTGTTCCCGTGTCGGCGTGCGACCACGACGCCCTCGGCGCAGTGCAGGAACCCAATCGTGCGTACCGACAGCGTCGGTCATCGGCTACCCGCGTCAGAGCGGCAATACTAAATCAGATAGTAACGGCGCGCAATCCGCCGAAAGAGGCCCGATCTCGGCCTTGCTGTTGCGCTCGAGTTGCGCCTCCGTACCCCTTCCGTTCGCCCATTGACGACATACCCAACGGGGGCATAGTGTTCACTCGCTCGAGTGACGTAGTTAGCCATTACCACAACTCGCCACTGACAAGGTCAGATCCGTGGGCGGTCGTCGACACCGACACCAAACCTGACCTGACCACGGCGAAGGCCGGCTCGTCGTTGCCGCGGGCCGCTTCGTCCAGCGGCTTTCACCCGCAGATGGAGGCGTTATGGGAATGTCACATATCCGGCGGCCGTTCAAGGTTGCGTTCTCGCTAGTTGCCGTCGTTGTCAGTGGAGTGCTCGTGGCTTGCTCCAGCGGGAGTTCCGGTGACGTCCTGCAGCAGGTGCGCGACAACGGCACCTTGCGCGTGGCGCTTACGCAGGCGAATCCACCGTGGAACTTCCTCGACGCCTCGGGGCAGCCAGTCGGTTACGACGTCGACGTGGCACGTGAGGTGGCCCGGCGGATCGGTGTTGACAACGTCGAGTTCGTCGCGTCGAACTTCCAGAGCTTCATCGAGGGCGTTCGGGCGGGGCGGTTTGACATCGTCATCTCCGGCCAGACGGTGACCGACGAACGGAAACAGCAGGTCGACTTTTCGACTCCCTACCAGGTCAACGGTGTCTCGATCTTCACCGCGTCGTCCACGAACTCAATCGACTCGCTCGAAGATCTACGAGGAAAGGTCATCGCCGTGTCCGCCGGAACCACACAAGAGAAGTTCGCCAGCGAGGAAGTCCCTGATGCGCAGGTCAAGACGTACCAGAATGCAACGCTGGGCCTGACCGACCTGGGGCGCGGCAACGCAGACGCCATGCTGGTTTCCCGGTTCCAGGGTAGCTACCTGGCTAAGCAGAACGGCCTCCACGTCAAGCCAGTCGGTCCCCTGCTGGAGAGCGAGGTCAACGCCATGTCCTTCCGGAAGGGCTCGGCCGAGTTCAAGAAGGAGATCGACAAAGCAATTGCCGAAATGATTGAGGACGGGTCCCTGACAAAGATCTCCCGCAAGTGGCTGGGTGGCCTGGACATGGTGGAAGAGCTCAAGGAACTGCAGCCGGAACAGAGCTAGGAGCAATCGATGGACATGCTGGTTGACTCGTTCCCCATGCTCCTCCGGGGCCTGGGTATCACCCTGCTGCTCGGCGTAGTGTCCTTTGTACTGGGTTCTGCTCTCGGCGCCTTGGTCGCCCTGGCGCGTATTTCCGCATTCCGCGTCCTCAGGGGTTCTGCGATCATGTATGTCTCGATCTTTCGGGGAACCCCGCTGCTCATTCAGATCATGATCATCTACTTTGGTCTGCCGCAGCTTGGCGTACAGCTGGAACCAATTCCGTCGGCGATCCTTGCGTTGAGTCTGTTTGCCGGAGCCTACCTCAGTGAGAACTTCAGAGGCGGCATTCTCGGTGTGGACAAAGGGCAGTGGGAAGCCGCCTCGTCCATCGGTATGCCGTACTGGCGCACGTTCCGCAGGATCATCTTCCCGCAGGCGATCAGGATCGCCACCCCGGCCGTTGGCGGCCGGTTCATCGCGCTGATGAAGGACACCTCGCTAGCGTCAGTGGTTACCGTTGTCGAACTGACTCGCGTCGCGGAGAGCATCGGCAACGCGAACTTCCGGTACATGGAGGCGTTCCTGATGATCGGTGCCATGTACTGGCTTATCAACACGCTGTTGTCGGTCGGGCAGGGGATGCTCGAACGGCGACTGGGAAAGGCGTACGCATGACAAAGCCCCCGATCGAACTCACCGGCATCCACAAAGCCTTCGGCGAACTTGAGGTCCTGCGCGGCGTCGATCTCTCGGTCGAGCGAGGTGAGGTCGTCGTACTCATGGGACCATCCGGTTCTGGAAAGACCACTCTCGTGCGATGCATGAACCTGCTCGAGGAACCCGACTCCGGACACGTGCGCATCTGTGACTGCGCGTTCTCCTGCGGCGCTAGCCGTGACGGACGCGGCCGGGCACGGCTGATGCAGCGAGCACGGCAGCAAACCGGCATGGTTTTCCAGCAGTTCAACCTCTTCCCCCATATGACCGCACTGGGCAACGTGATCGAAGGCCCCCGACAGGTGCGGAAGCTACCGACCGCCGAAGCGATCGCACTCGGGGAGCGCCTGTTGGACCGAGTTGGACTGGCCGACAAGCGCGATGTCCATCCGTCTCGACTGTCCGGGGGGCAGAAGCAGCGGGTGGCGATCGCGCGTGCGCTGGCTATGGAGCCGGAGGTCGTGCTCTTCGACGAACCGACTTCCGCCCTCGACCCAGAGTTGCACGCCGAGGTGCTGGAGGTTATCCAGGAGCTTGCTGGCGATGGCATGACAATGGTGATCGTTACCCACGAGACACACTTCGCGCGGGAGGTAGCTGACCGGATCGTATTCATGGACGGTGGAGTGGTCGTCGAGGACGCAACGGCCGAAGCGTTCTTTACGCGTCCGTCGAAGGAGCGGGTGCGCACGTTCCTCAGGCTCGTCGATCACTCCGGCGCGGTGGTCGACGCTCCGGCACCGCGTGTGGGGGAGGAGGCGGTATGACGGCGCTGGCGATCGATGCCTTTGATGTGGAGACTGCGCGGCGAGAGACACCAGGTTGCAGCAACGTCGTGCACTTCAACAACGCGGGTGCCTCACTGATGCCCGCGTCTGTGCTGGACAGTACCGTCTCGCATTTGAGGCTGGAGGCGCGTATCGGGGGCTACGAGGCGGCCGCGGAGGCCGCCGCGACCATCGATGCGGCCTATGCCTCTGCGGCATGTCTCCTCGGCTGCGAGCCCAGCGAGATCGCTGTGCTCGACAGCGCCACTCGTGCCTGGGATATGGCGTTCTACTCGATTCCGTTCAGGGCCGGCGATCGGATCCTGACCAGCGAGGCCGAGTACGGCAGCAACTTCATCGCATACCTCCAGCTTGCCGCCCGCTACGATCTCAAGGTCGAGGTGGTCGCCAACGACGAATCCGGGCAGATCTCCGTGCCACGGTTGCGTGAGCTGATTGACGAGCGGGTACGGCTGATCTCGTTGACCCACGTGCCGACCAACTGCGGCCTTGTCAATCCAGCCGCCGAAGTCGGCAAAGTCGCGCGGGAGGCCGGTGTGCTCTATCTGCTTGATGCGTGTCAGTCCGCAGGGCAGATGCCGCTCGATGTCGGTGAGATCGGCTGCGACCTGCTATCACTGACGGGACGCAAGTACCTTCGCGGCCCACGAGGCACCGGCTTACTCTACGTCCGCCAGGACCTGCTCGATCAACTCTCGCCACCGATGCTGGACCTGCATGCGGCCACCTGGACAGCCCGAGATGAGTACCGCATGCGGCCGGACGCCCGCCGGTTCGAGTCGTGGGAGTGCAACTATGCGGCCAAGATCGGGCTGGGAACAGCCATTGATTACGCCCTTGGCTGGGGCTTGGACCGCATCCGCGAGCGGGTGTACATGTTGGCCGACGAACTGCGTGCACGGCTGGAGGAGTTGCCCGGAGTAAAGCTCCGCGACGTGGGTGCCGAACGTTGCGGGATCGTGGCCTTCACCGTGGACGGCGTCGCCCCGGCCGATGTCAAGCAACGCCTCGCCACCCGAGGGATCAATGTCAGCGTGTCGCGCGCTCCCTCGACGAGGGTGGACATGGAGAACAGAGGACTCGATGAGCTGGTACGCGCCTCGGTGCACTACTACAACACCCAACGAGAGATCAGGTCCCTGTGCGATGCCGTGAGAAGGGCAACATCGATGGGGTGACCCAGTAGCTGTCGAGCGGATCAGTCGACGCGCTGCCAAGCTCCCGGGCATGTGCTCGGGCGGGCCGGGATCACCCGGCAGCATCGAGGAGAGGGTTACTCGGCCGGCTAGTGTCCAGACCAAGTTACTATCTGTAATAGTAGTAGTGGTGCTAGAAGGGCTGGGCGGGTGGCTGTGGAGGTTGATTCGCAGGGAGTGAGTCGGCCCGCACGCACATCGCGGTGGCGCTTCTCCGCTCGCGTGGTGGGGACTGCACCTTGGCTTCGCCTTGGTGCGGCTGCAGGCGGCGGCATTGTCCTCTTTGTCGCCTCACCACCCCGACCGCTGTGGTGGCTCGCGCCGGTTGCGTTCGCGTTGTTGGTGCTGGCCGTCTCCGGTCGCCCCGTGCGGCATGCATTCGGCGCTGGTGTGGCGTTCGGCGTCACGTACCTTTTGCCGCTACTGCAGTGGCTGGATGATTTCTTGGGGGTTGCCTTCGGCGTCTGGCCATGGTTGGGCCTGGTGGGGTTGGAAGCGTTGTTCTTCGGCCTGATGGGAGCAGGCATGGCGAAGGTCAGCCGACTGCCCATGGCCCCTGTGTGGATGGCCGCGGTCGTCGTGGCTGCGGAGGCGGTGCGCTCACGAGTTCCGTACGGCGGATTCCCGTGGGGGCGCGTCGCATTCACTCAGCCTGAGGGGATCTTCCTGCCACTCGCGGTAGTGGGTGGAGCGGTTCTGGTGGGCTTCGCCGTGGCGCTCGCTGGCTGCGGACTCGGCGTCGTGGCGCTGCGAATCCGGCAAACACCGCGCCGGTCGATTGCGCCAGGCCTGATCGGTGTGTTACCGGTGCTGGCCGGTTGGCTGGCGGCGTCGTTGATCGAGACCGGGGCGGAGGACGGGACCATGAATGTCGCCGTGGTTCAGGGAAACGCGCCCGACAGCGGCCTCGCGCTCCTGGGCCGGAGTGCGACGGTGCGGGCCAATCATATCGCTCAGGCTAACCAACTTGTCGATGATGTCCGTGCCGGCCGAGGTCCTTCACCCGACCTCGTGATCCTGCCCGAGTCGTCGAACGTGTTTGCGCCCGGACGCGGCGACCCGGACCTTGACCGCATCGCACGTGAGCTTGGTGTGCCGGTTGCGGTGGGTGGCACCGCCTACAGCGTGGACGGTCGTGTCAGTAATCGGATAATCCTGTGGAGCCCTGGACGTGGCGCTACCAAAGAGTACGCCAAGCAGCAGTTGGTGCCGTTCTCGGAGTTCGTCCCGCTCCGGGCTGTCGCCGCCGCGGTGACCCCGTTCAGCGACGATCCGGCGGGCGACATGGTGCCCGGTGATCGACCAGGCGTCCTCGACGTGGGATCGGCTCGAGCGGGGTTCGCCATCTGTTACGAGGTTGCCTACGACTACGTGCTCACCGATGCGACCCGGGCGGGAGCTCAGCTGTTGGTCGTGCCCACGAACAACGCGTGGTTCGGGCGCACCGAGATGACCTTTCAGCAGCTGGCGATGGCGAGGCTACGAGCGGTGGAGCACGGCCGTGCCGTCATCGTCGCGTCGACCAGCGGAGTCAGCGCGATCGTACGACCCGACGGCAGCGTAGTCCGCCGCACCGGACAGTTCACCTCGGAGTCGATGGTCGAACAGGTACCGCTGCGGTCGACTACCACGGTGGCGACCAGACTCGGCAGCACTACCGAATGGGCGATCGTGAGCCTCGCGCTCGTGGCACTGATGGCGGCGGCGTTGCGGCGCCAGCCGGTCACCAGCCATTCGCAGGGCAAGCAACTATGGTGACGCCGAGAAGCAGCGCAGCGCTGGTGAGAAATGGCAATGCGGTGGCCGCCATTCCAGCGATGCCGCAGGAGAGGGCTGCGCGAAAGCCACCAGCGGGCTGGGCGGCGTGCTGCAAGCGGGCGAGTCGCAACGTCACAGCGTCCCGTGCCATCGCCAGCGCGACTTCGGGTGTTCCCGGACCCGCGACGCCCAGCAAGGCCGAGCGGACGGCCGACGCTCCGCAGGTGCGGACCGCCGAGACGTCGGCGGCCAGCTCCACAAGCTCACGCAGGGCAGTGTCGGCCTGCTGGAACAGCGGCACGAACGGCATGGTCCGACGCAGGATGCCTGCGATCAGGATCAGCAGATGGTGGCGGCCGCGAAGGTGAGCCCGTTCGTGCGCCAGCACGGCCGCGACGCCTTCAGGCGAAAGATGTCGCCGCAGTCCTTCCGTGGCGACTATGACGCCGGGGCGGTTGCCAAGACTGAACGCCAACGGGCGATCGTGCGCCAGCCACAGCGTCTTCGGGGAGTGGTCGTCGGTGCGGGCAACCAGGCGGAGCACCGCCAGCCGCTCGTGGCTCGCCCGTCGCCACTGGAGGAACTCCCGGACGGCGACGATGGCGAAACGTGCGATCAAGCCCGCGAGTATCGCGGCGCTGAGCACGCCGATGATCTCTTCGAGTTTGGGTGGTGAGCCGTGCTGCAGCGCGGTCCAGCACTGGCTCAGTGCCCAGGTCAGCGGGCTGGGCGCTGCGTGATCCGGTGCCAGGAGCAGCACGACACCCGTGATCCCGGCGAGGGCCACCCCGGACATGGCCAGCAGCCACGCGGCGATCAAGGGCCTGGGATCGCGGCGGCGGAGGTCCGCGCGAAGCAGTTGACGCGGAACGAACCACCCCGCGGCAAGTGCTCCCAGGAGCAGCGATACGGCCACGATCATTGACGGTTAGCCTTATCGGCCAGCGCGGCGCGCAGGATCTCCGTCTCTCGCTCCGATGCTGAGTTGGCGAAATGTAGGAGCGCAGCTCGTGGGTTACCAGAGGCATCCAGCGCCTCGCGCAACGCTCGAACTGCGGCCTCTTCACGGGTGAACGCCGGGCGGTAGCGGTAGGCCTTGCCATCCCGCTCGCGCTCGGCCCATCCCTTACGATGGAGATTGTCCAGCACCGTCATGACAGTGGTGTAGGCGAGTTTTCTGTTTGCGCTGAGGGTCTCGAGCACCTCGCGAACCTTCACTGGCGCGTGGGCGCGCCAGAGCACGTCCATCACAGCGCCTTCCAGATCGCCTAGCCCGAACATCTACCTCACCGCCGTGTGCCGTAAGCTCCCTATTCGCCATAGTAGGTTGATCCGGTTGCCAGACCAAGTCACTACTAGGTGATATAGTACCTTTGAGGTTCGGGTGATTGATTCCACGCCTCACCGTCGGCGGCCTTCCTAGCCTGTGCTGCCCGGCGGACGGGGTGCGGGGAACTGGACGCTTTCTCCGCACCCCACTCATCTGCCCAGGCGCGTGGAGGCTGTCGACCTCCATTCTGTTCGTATGCGAGCGCTCGGCCCGGTCAGTCGCCAGGCTGAAGTCGAGTCGATTCCTGAATGACGAGCCAACGGCCATCCGGCTGCCGCGCGAGAACGACAAACGTCGCTCGCCGGTCGATCTTGGGAGCCGAACGGCCGGTCGATACCGACCAGCGAGCCTCGTAGGCGATTCGCTGTCTTGCCTGATCCGAACCAACCATCTGGAGTTGCTCAACCGTGGCGGTGGTTGTCTGACCCGCAGGCGGTGGATCGACGACGACCAGACCACGTGGGTTGGCCGGGTTGTCCGGTGCAAGGTAGGGGAGTACGCGGCGGTTGGTTTTACCCCGGTCGGTGTCGCGCAAGGTGTGCGCGGCCACAAGGTACGCGCGGGCGACCGCAGTCGGACGACCGAAGTCAATCCCGGACGGATCCCTGCTGCCGGGCGCTCCCGGGCGTTCGGGCGGCAGGGAGGCAGCTGACCTCGCTTGCGGGCCGATCGGTTCGGTCGTTGGCGCTGCCGAGGATTTGATGGTTTCCTCGGGCGGTGCATCGGCATCCGACGCCACCAGCCAAACCAAGCCGACCGCTCCTGCCAACGCAGCCGCCGTGGCGATCCTTCGCGCATCCCATACCACGGCTATTCCCTGAAACTGACGTGGATGTGGTCGTAGTGACCGCCAGTTGGATCGGCCACGTTATAGACGCCACCGCCGGTGTATCGCTCGCCCCAGCCCTCCTGATCGCTGGTGGTCGGATCCCAGTATCGCCCCTGCCAGATGACGTACTTGACGCGCAGGGCTTCCGCATTGACGCGGAGCCAGGCCGCCATCCGCCAGCCCGCTCTCAGCGATTCGCCGGTGGGGAAGATGCCCGCCCGATCCGGGAAGATGTCGCAGCCCTTGCCCTGGGGGTGATCGCTGGTCGGATTCCACGGGCGAGGAGCAAAGCACCCTGCCGACCGGACCTCTGAATCGAAAACACGTTTCACCTCGCCGATCCCATTCGCGGTCGCGGCCGTGACACAGCCGTCTGTCGTGGGGTCAGGAACGGTGCATCCTGTTGGCCCACCGGTGTACGCGTTCGCGGATGTGAGTTGACCGATGTCGATGCCCGAGGGCAGCTTCCCGGAGGGACCAGGTTCGCTTGAAGTTGCCGACCAGTCGCGTTCGTAGCGGCGAATGTTGTCGAGGTACCGACGGACTAGCGACGCACACTGCGCGCCACAGCCGGCTTCACCGGCCTGCGGTATCCCGGTACGACTTCCGACGACCCGGCTGCACCCCGCGATGTGGCAGATGCTTACGGCGTCCATCGGGTCGACAGACTTGCCGGTCTCCTTCAGGTGCGGCGTGATCGCCCTCAGGTTGCCGCAGAGAAAGTCGATCCCGAGTGTCAAATGGGTGCTGGGATCGCTGATATCGGCAGTCGGAGGGGGTGGCGTGCTGGTCCACGGCCGGCCACCCAAGGAGACCCAGTTGGCTTGGTTGATCTGAAGCAATCCCGCCGCGCCACCGTTGACGTCCTCGCTCCACGCTGCCGGGTCCCACCCAGACTCTGCTTGGACCTCGGCCAGAACTCGGAGCACGCTCAGCTCAGGACACGTTTCGCTGATCCGTGTGGTCACCAGCGGCAGCATGCTTTGTGCCAACGGCGGCAACTTGGCCGTTGCCACCCCGGCCCGCACGGGTGTCAGTTCTTCGCCGGCCGATCGGACAGCGCTGATCACCGCGACGAAGACGATCGGGACCATCATCACAGCCGCGCCGAGCAGGCCGACAAGCAGCACGACATGCCGCGCGCGCATCGACCCTCCCGTACCGCTCGCGGGTGGCGTACCCGGCATGTGCAGACTGCCTGCGGCGGCCCTACGGGCGGAGCGCCCGCCTGGAGCCCGGGCTGCCGCGCGGTGTTCGACTGGATACTAGATGTAGTAGTAGGTGGGAGGCAACCGTCCCAACGTGCGGCACGGAATCACTCGGTTCGGTCTGTCGTATTGGCGTCAGTGGGGATCGAGCACCCGCGGCTCGCCGGATCTCGCATGATGGCGACCCCGATCGTATCCGTCGCCGGCCCGCAATGTTGGTCTTTACCGTCAACGCCACCTCGGCCGCGCACCGCTGTCCGCACCGGAGCGGAGTCAGCGCGCTATAACCGGGCAGATCCGTACGTCTCGCTCGGGAACGGCATGAGCGGGTGTCGTGACCCGGCGCGCGGCGGTGAGGCTCGCACGGAAGGGCCTGCAGTTCGGTGATCGCTCTTTCGACCTCAGCGAGGCGCGTGTCGAGCATGATTCCTACCTGCGGGCACGGGGCTGCGCCGTCGCGGCGCAGGGTGAGGATGGTTCGGAGCTCATCGAGGGACAGATCCAGTGCAGGAGCGCGGCGGATGAAGGTGAGCGTGTCGACCTCGGCTTGGTCGTACAGGCGGTAACCGGCCGGGGTCCGCGGGACCGGCGGCAGCAGGCCGCGGTCCTCGTAGCGCCGCACTGCCTTGCGGGTCAGTCCGGTCGCCGCGGCGATCTGACAGACGGTCATCGTCCTGGTCATTCCACCTCTGGCTTGATCTTCCCCCGGGAGAACGTTCTAGCTTCTCCCAGCGTTTGCCGTGGAAGTGGACGGAGGCGCTGGCCGAGTGAGCCGCAATGAGGGGTTTCGTCAGGCGCTCTCCCGCCCCGTCTACCGCAGGCTGTAGGTATCGCGAACCGCGTCAGCCTGGGGGTGATGCTTTCGCCACTGTGGCACTGAGCCTTTTGATTCTGGAGAGGATGAGCTCGGGGCTGGGCGTGACCGGGATCGTGGTCGCCGAAATAGTGCCGGTGCTGGCGCTCCACCCGTTAGCCGGGGTGCTGGTCGATCGTCTCTCGCCCGTGCGGATTATGGTCGTCGCCGACTTTGCGCGGACGCTGCTGGCCGTCCTGTTGCCGCTAGAATCCGGTTCCGTCCCTGGGCATCTACAGCGTCGCGTTCGCGATCTCTGCGGCTTTGTCGTTCTTCAACCCTGCAGCCGGCGCGGTCCTACCCGCTGTGGTAAGGGAGAAGGAATTAAATTGCGGCGAACTCGGGCATCTGGACCGCCGCGGTCGTCTCGCAAATCGTGCTTGCCCGGCGGCGGGGGCTGTGGTCGCGATTTTCGGCTGTGGCCCGGCTTTCTGGATCAATGCCGCGAGCTTCGCTGTCTCTGCCGCTGTCATCGCTCGCCTGTGACTACCGTGCTCGGCGGGCACAGCAGCTCGTGCGGCCTGGTGGAGTGAGGCCCGCGAGGGCTTCTACGTGTTGGCCCGTCACCGGGTGCTACGGGCTCTGGCTGTGGCGCAGGCGCTGGCCGCACTGTCGTGGGTGCGACCGGCGCCTTGCTGGTGACGCTCGTGCATCCGCGTCGGCCTGCCTGGGTCTTCGGCCCGTACCTGCTGCGTGCCGCTGTGGATCCGTGCTCGCCGCGGCGCGCATCCCAGCCGCGGCTCTGGGTCGTTTGATCGGATACGGAGTCGCCACGTCTGTCGGCGCCATTACTTCAACTCGTTGCTGCAGCCCGAGACGCCGCCCGCGATGAGGGGGCGCATTTTCGCTGCCTCGACTTGATCTGGCAGACCGGTCGCCTGGCTTCCCTCGCGGTCGGCGGCTGGCTCGCAGATGTGGCCGGTATCGCGGCTGCTTATACCGCGGGCGGGGTCCTTCTGGTCGCCGCCGCGCTCATCGGCCGCGCCGCAATGCCGCGTGGCGATGGCGGGGCCAGTGAGCACGAGGTCACCAAACGGCGTGGCGCCCGTGTTAAGGGACCTGCGTCGCGCGCTGCTGACGCCCCTGCTCCTGGTGCCTGCGCCACCCGTACGTCGTCACGCCACGGGGCTTGTAGACCGAGAGGATCAGGATGATCACGAGCACAAGCGAGCCGCCGATCGAATGCGGCAGCGTTCCGGGCAACTCCCGTGGATCGGTTCCGGCGGCCGCAGCCCTCGCTAGGGACCTCACGGTGGACGTCTCGATCAGCAAGATGGTCGTGGCAACGAGGGTGAGTAGTAGTTTGACCAGGACCCAGTAGTGGCGGAACAGGCCCCATCGAGTGCCCAGGGCGTTGACGACTCCGATGAACGTCGATGCGATGGCCACCGGGACGATGACATAGGTCACCGTGGCCCCCATGGCGAGATACGCGGCTCGCACTGTCTGTACGTCTTGGCTGGCGGTGGCCGTGATATCGAGAGCAAGGTAGGCAGCGACCGAGCCCAGCCAGCCGACCGAGGTGGCGATGTGGGTCGTGAGCACCACCTTCCGCAGGACGGGCGACAGCGTCATCTGCGGTCATCCGACGGGAGCGGGACCGCCAGGACGCCTGTCGAGGGTGTGTGCCCTGCACCGAGATGGCGGCCGGGGCCGTGATCGCCGCCGAGGCCGGTGACCAGCACGATGACGACCAGCAGGATCAGCGTGCCCGCGACGATCGCGGACACCTTGACCCAGCGGGGGACCCTGGGCGGCGTACCAGGGGGCGACACGCCCTCGCCGTCATCGCCGGTCAGGGGATCACGTGCCATGTTCGACACCGACGCCTCCTCGGTTTGGTCGATCCTTGACCATTTTACGATACACTCTGTCATTCTAGAAATACTATGTCATGAGATCGACGTTCCGTATACTGTGGGAGTGCCGGTGCCGAAGCTGTGGAACGAGACGATCGCGTCGCATCGCCACACGGTGCACGAGGCGATCTTGACTGCCACCGCCGAACTGGTGAGCGAGCACGGGTTGCTGTCGGTCACGATGTCGCAAATCGCCGAGCGGTCCGGCATCGGGCGGGCGACGCTGTACAAGTACTTCCCCGACATCGAAGCAATCCTGCGTGCCTGGCACGAACGGCAGATCGCGTGCCATCTGCACCAGTTGGGCGAACTCCGAGAGCGGGGCGGCCCTCCCGGCGAGCGTCTGCAAGTCATGCTGGAGGCCTATGCGCGCATCTCGAGCGGTCGCTTCTCGCACGATCACGCTGTTCTCGAACTCGCCGCGGTCTTGCACACGGGCGCGCACGTTGTCGAGGCGGAGCAGCAGGTCCATGACTTGTTCAAGGAGCTGCTGACCGAAGTCGCTGAGGTGGGTGGTCTGCGAGATGACGTCGCGCCGGACGAACTCGCCACCTATTGCTTGCATGCTCTCAGTGCGGCGAGGAGCCTGCATTCCGAATCTGCGGTCCGCCGGCTGGTGATGGTGACCATCGCCGGTCTACGCCCAGCACGGTGACCTCTGCGTGCCTGCCGGCGGGCGCAGCTCGATTACTGACGGTGACGACATGTTGGGCTGTCCGAGCGGAATCGTGGCGGCTGAACAGGTGGTCGGCGGCGTGTGGCGTCGAGGCCTGTGGCGTCTTTGGCCACAGTAGTAGCCGTGAGGCGGCGGCTTGGATGAGGATCACGCTATATCTGCTGCGTGATGGCGTGGCCCTGGGCAAGGAGGTACTGCGTCGGCGCGACCTGTTCCGGGAGGTGCCGCTCCAGGCGCCGCCGACGGAGGATATGGCATGGCGCTTGTTCGTCCGGACGCCGCCGGAGCGCGAGGCGCGTTGGGTGAGCTTCGTCCGCCCGATCTTCGCTGATGCTGAGGTCGAGTCGCAGGGCCGGATCTCGAGCAAGAGTTCGGGTGCTGTGCTTCTGGCTCACGTTCTTGGCCGCGTTTTCGCCATCACGTTTGGCACCGGCTTCCATGCCCTAGATCCTGGAAGGATCGAGCTTGACTTCGGTTTGCGTGTCGCCGCCAACTGCGTCGATCCAGACAAGATCACGATGGCGGATGCTCGTGGGTTGGGTAAGGGGCGCCGGAATGCCACAAGTCGTCTCCCGGTGCCCAACGAGGTAATCGCGCTCGGATTGCTCACGGACGAGGAGTGGATCCGCAAGTTCGGCGGAGATGTCAGGGTCACCGGATTTGCCAAGAGTGCCCGGGGTGCCGACTCCCTCCAGCTGAGCATCGATGACTTCGACCTCACCAAGCTCGGGCCCAAACTGCGTGAGGTTCTCGATCTGTACCAGTCCACCGCTTACCGAGAACACTTTCCCTTCCTGGACTACTTTCGGCGCGAAACGGATAAGACGCTCATCGAGCGCCTCGACCGCCTGGCAACCGATGCGGTGTGCCGACGCGATCGGGATGTCGGTTTCGCGATGCCCGACGAGTTCGACCTGCTGGCCGACGCCTACCGGCTGTCACGGCACCGGAAGCAAGCCTGGCTGACCGAGCTGCGGACGGAAGATGTCTACGGCGCGGTCGACCAAGTCAAAGGGTGGAACAGGCCTCTGACATCAGTCAAAGTGGAGCCGTTCGACCTGTCCGAACATGTCGTGGGGGACCGTAAACCCCTCCGCTCCTACGCTGTGGGCAGCGTCCCGTATCAGATTGGTGGCGAGACCCGTCACTACACTCTCACCGCGGGTGCATGGTTTCGGATCGATCAGGAGTACGTGGAGCTCGTCGATCGTTACTTGCACGACTCCGTTTGAGCTGTGGCCGGAAGAACGCCCCATGCCGGGGTGGGACGATTCCTACCTCAAGGCCCATGTGGAGGGTCGCTATGGCGAAGAGCGCTACAACCGGTGGGTCGCGCAGAAGTGTGGGTATATGTTGCTGGACCGCGACCTGTATCGCGGCCGCGCTGGTGAGCGGGTCGAAATCTGCGACCTGCTCACCAAGGACAAGCAACTGATCTGCGTCAAGCGCATGGACGGCTCGGACAAGATGAGCCATCTCTTCCAGCAAGGATCCGTCTCCGCCCGCATGCTCATGACGAACCACGCCTACCGTGACAAACTGATGGATAGGCTTCGTCAACTCGATCCAGGGGCCACGTTCGGCGAAGCCTCGCACTGGACGGTCGTCTTTGCCATTGCTACCAGCAAGCCGGGAGATCTCAAAGAGATCATGTACTTCTTTTCTCGGGCGGCCCTGAAAATGCATGCCGAGGCCATCAAGAGTTGCGGGTTCAGAGTAGCTCTGGCCAAGATAGACAAGCCGTCCGGTTAGTGATCAGCTCGCGACAGTTCCGGATCTGCCGTGCCGAGGTGACTCGGTTGCTCCCACTCTGACGGCCGCTGACCTGGATGTGACAAGATTACGTTTTTTCTGGTAACAGAAGCAGGGCGGGCCGATCGGGTGCTCGGGGTTAGTAGCACTGGCCGACCAATGCCTGCGTGACATGGCGCTGGCCGCTTCTGCGGTTCTATTCCTCTACATAGGACACTACAGTCATCATCCCGGCTTCGCCGTGATAGAGGTTGTGACAGTGGGTCAGCCACTGGCCGGGATTGTCGGCGTTGAAATCCACGTCGAGAGCGGTTCCGGGCAGGACGATCGCCGTGTCCTTGCGGGCTCCGCGCCCGTTCTTGCCGAGCACCTGAAAGGTGTGCCCGTGCAGGTGCATGGGGTGGAACATCTCCGATTTGTTCTCGAATCGAAGGCGTACTCGCTGGCCAGATCGAATTGGCAGGCCGTCGTTCGGATTGTAGGCCTTTCCGTTGATGGTCCAGCTGTATTTGGCGCCAGGCCCTTCAAGCACGAGCGTGTGGGTCACGTCGGGTGACTTTTCCGGAAAGGTGACCTCTTCGGTGGCCTTGAGGTCCTTTGCCGTCAGTACGGGCAGCCTTGCGAGTTGTGGAGCGGCGGCGGCGCCCGTGGCCGGATCGCCTGAGCGGCCGCTCTGGATCAGGACCTGCGCGTAGAGGTCGCGCCCTTCGGCCAACGCTAGGACCGGGACGGGGGAGTCTGGAACGGTGATGATCGCGTCGAGACGCTCACCCATCCCGAGTAGCGCGACATCGGCCTGCTGAGGCACCACGGGGAAGCCGTCAGTGTGCGTGACGGTCATGGGCACGCCGGGAACGCCCACCCGGAAGGCGGTATCTGCCGCGGCGTTGACCAGCCGCAGCCGGATGCGCTGTCCCGGCCTGGACCGGAACGTGGCCGGGGCGGTGGAGATGCGGCCGTTGGCGAGCACGTACCGGTACGTGACGTCGCCGGCGTCACCGCCGAGCAGTTCAGACTGCGGCATTCCGCCCATTCCGGGCATGCTGCCGTGGTCCATTCCGGGCATGGAGGAGCCGCTGGGCTCGGCCATCACCATGCCGTTCTTCTTCAGCTCGGCCAGAACAGCATCCGGATCTCGGCCGTCGACGCCATCCAACCAGTCGTCGAGCACGATGACCAGTTCGGTGTCGTAGTCGGAGCCGTCGGTGGGGTCTTCGACGATGAGCGGTGCGTACAGACCGCGGTCCAGCTGGGTGCCGACGTGGGGATGGAACCAGTAGGTTCCCGCGTCCGGTGCTGCGAAATCGTAGCGGAACGTGGTTCCAGCTTTGATCTCTGGCTGGGTAAGCACCGGCACGCCGTCCATGTCGTTGCGCAATGCCAGGCCGTGCCAATGAATGGATGTCGGCTGGGGCAGCTTGTTCGACAGTTCAGCACTCAGCATGTCACCGCGTTTGATCCGGATCTCCTTGCCGGGCAGGTCACCACCGTAGGTCCAAGTCCGCACCGCAACGCCACCGAGGTCAACATCGTTAACGCTAGCCTCGAGCGACACTGATGTCGACGCGCTGCTCGCGGCGCGGCGCTTGCGTTCCGCTGCGGCGACCGCCGGTGACTTCGGCCCGATCCTGGTGGGGCCGGCCGTGCCAGCGTTTCCGGGCGTGCAGGCGGCCAGGCCAGCGGCGGTCGTCACGCCTGCCCCCATGATCAAGAAGTCGCGGCGGCTGATGCGGCGATGTTGTGCGGTCATGCGTCCCTCATGTGGATCGGTGATGGGCCGGTATCGATGATCGTTCCTGACGGTTACTTGCTGGGTTCGGTAGTGCCGCCCGAATCGACCGATGTGGTGAGCACCTCGGAGGGTGTCGGTGTTGCTTCGGGGTGGGGCAGCGCTTTGCCGGTAAAGGTGATGTGGCCCTCGTCGCGCATGCGTTCGATCATGTGCGGGTAGTGCAGCTCGAACGCCGGGCGCTCGGAACGGATCCGGGGCAGCTCGGTGAAGTTGTGCCTCGGCGGCGGGCAGCTGGTGGCCCACTCGAGCGAGTTGCCGTAGCCCCACGGGTCGTCCACGGTCACGACCTCGCCGTAGCGGTAGCTCTTGAAGACGTTCCAGATGAACGGCAGCGTCGAGGCACCGAGGAGGTAGGCGCCGATCGTGGAGATCGTGTTGAGCGTGGTGAAGCCATCGGTCACCAGGTAGTCGGCGTAGCGGCGCGGCATGCCCTCGGCACCCAGCCAGTGCTGCACGAGGAACGTCGCGTGGAAGCCGATGAACGTGGTCCAGAAGTGGAGCTTGCCCAGCGGCTCGTCCATCATCCGGCCGGTGATCTTCGGGAACCAGAAGTAGATGCCGGCGAACGTGGCGAACACGATCGTGCCGTAGAGCACGTAATGGAAGTGCGCCACCACAAAGTACGAATCGGACACCTGGAAGTCGATCGCCGGGGCCGCGAGCAGCACACCCGACAGACCGCCGAAGAGGAACGTGACGATGAAGCCGACCGAGAACAGCATCGGCGTCTCGAAGGTCAGCTGTCCCTTCCACATGGTGCCGATCCAGTTGAAGAACTTCACACCGGTCGGCACGGCGATCAGGAAGGTCATGAACGAGAAGAACGGCAGCAGCACCGCGCCGGTGGCGTACATGTGGTGCGCCCACACGGACACCGAGAGCGCCGCGATGGCGAGCGTGGCCCAGATGAGGCCCTTGTAGCCGAACACCGGTTTGCGGCTGAACACCGGGAAGATCTCGGACACGATGCCGAAGAACGGCAGCGCGACGATGTACACCTCTGGGTGGCCGAAGAACCAGAACAGGTGCTGCCACAGGATCACGCCGCCGTTGGCCGGATCGAACACATGGGCGCCGAGGCGGCGGTCGGCGAGCAGGCCGAACAGGGCGGCGGTGAGGATCGGGAAGGCGATGAGGATGAGGATGCTCGTGACCAGGATGTTCCAGGTGAAGATGGGCATCCGCCACATAGTCATTCCTGGCGCGCGCAGGCATACCACGGTGGTGATCATGTTGACGGCGCCGAGAATCGTGCCGAGGCCGGACACCAGCAAGCCGGTGATCCACAAGTCCGCGCCCACGCCGGGGGAGTAGATTGCGTTCGACAGTGGCGTGTAGGCGAACCAGCCGAAGTCGGCCGCGCCGCCCGGGGTGAGGAACCCGCCGACGGCGGTCAGGCCGCCGAAGAGATACAGCCAGTAGCTGAGCGCGTTCAGCCGTGGGAAGGCGACATCCGGTGAGCCGATTTGCAGAGGCAGGATGAAGTTCGCGAATCCGAACAGCACCGGTGTCGCGTAGAGCAGCAGCATGATCGTGCCGTGCATGGTGAACAGCTGGTTGTACTGCTCCTGCGACAGGAACTGCAGCCCCGGGCGAGCCAGTTCGGTGCGGATGAACATGGCCATCGCCCCGCCGACCATGAAGAAGGCGAACGACGTGACCAGGTACATGATGCCGATCTGCTTGTGGTCAGTCGTGCGGAACAACCGCAGCAGGTATGAACCCTTCGGCCCCTCGCGCACCGGCGACGGGCGCGGAGCAACAGGTGCCGGTGTCACAACCATGCTCGAACTCCATTCGTGGCGCCACAGCCACACCAAACTACTAGACGAGATAGTAGATTACTGGCTTTTGTGTCGATCGACACGGGTGCGTGGCCGTGCTCGGGCCGATAGGGGCGTACTCGTGGAGCACGCGATAGGGGTGGACCCTCGCTCCAGATTTCTCCTACGATGTTGTAGTAGGAGGTCGTCGGGAGGTGTGGTCATGGGCAGGTTGGAGGGAGAGATCCTCGAGCTGTTGTGGGCAGGTGCTGGTCCGCTGACCGTGCGCGACGTGCTGGAGCAGCTCAACGCGGCGAGGTCCCGTCCGCTGGCCTATACGACCGTCATGACGGTTCTCGCGCGACTGGCCGACAAGGGTGCGGCGCGGCGGCGTCCGGCTGGCCGAGGTTATGCCTACGAGCCGGTCGGTCGCGACCCCGCATCACTTGCAGTGAGACGGGTCATCGACGAGCACGGTCAGGCTGCCGTTGCGCATTTCCTCGCGGAGGCGGAGGCTGACGACGATCTCCGGGAACGGCTGCGTCGGATCATCGAAGGAAGAAGCTGATGTCGGCCCGTGGCGGTGCCTTCTGGAGCCTGATCGGCGCTGGCCTGCTCCTGCGGACGACTGCATTGATCGGGTCCTGCGCGGCGATCACTGCCGTTCTCCACACTCTGTTGACAGGCGCAGCCGGGCGGCTCGTCGCGACGTGGTACTTGGTGCTCCCGGCTCTGGCGTTGATAGCGCTGAACCTCGCAGCGCTACGCCGAGAGATCAAGCTGTCCGGGCCGCGCTGCGGGCGCATCGACGGCTCCGGCTCGCAGCGTTCCCGGTACCCGCGGGGCTACGGTCACTCGTCCGACGACAGGGACTGGTCGCGCGCGTGGAGCGGGTGTTGGACGATCGTGCCTTCGCGCTTACATACGGGTTGTGGCGACCGCGCATCGTGATCAGCGACGGCCTGATTGCCCGTTGTTCCGATGACGAACTGGCGGCCGTCCTGGAACACGAGGCCGAACACGTGCGAGTACGTGACCCCCTCCGCATCTTCCTCTGTCGGATAGCCGTGCTGAGATCGCTCCTCATGCCAGTGCTCGCGCATCTCGCGCAGCGCGCCCGGTGCGATGCGGAGCTGGCCGCTGACAGGCGCGCTGCACACCGCATCGGTCCGGCCGTGCTCGCGCGGGCCTTGCTGATCGCGAGTGCGCCACCGGTTCCCTTGGCTGCTGACGTGATTTCGGGATTCGGCGACCGGGACATGTTGGAGGCCCGTGTGCTGCAACTGGAGGGCGCGCGGGTGGCCCGGCGGCGACCGGCGCGCCGGGCGATCGCGATCAGTGCAGGGGGATTGCTGCTCATGAGCTGGTTGGTCGTGAGCGCATTTCTCGCGTCCTCACTGCTCCATCCCGGCTGCGGTTGGATACTACGAGAATGTAGTAGATTGGCGGCGTGATGACTCGTGAGTATCTGGACGGCAAGGCTGCCGAACGGTTCGCCCGTTACTACGACAGCTTCAACGCCCCGGCTGAGCGCCGCTGGGCCGGCGCCCGGCGGGCAAGGATGGTGGGGTCGCTGACGGGCACCGTCCTGGAAATCGGTGCCGGGACAGGTACCAATCTCCGGCATTACCGCGGCGTTCGCGAGCTCGTCGCTGCCGAGCCGTCCGCAGCGATGCGCGAACGTCTGCGCGACGCCGTAGCCGCAGTCCAGGTACCGGTGGATATCGTGGATGCAACCGCAGAGCGACTGCCGTTCTACGAGACGAAGTTCGATGCGGTCGTGTGCGGCCTCGTCCTGTGCAGCGTCACCGACCTCGATCGGGCCTTGGCCGAGATCCGACGGGTGCTCAAGCCCACAGGTCAGCTCGTATTTTTCGAGCACATCCGTGCCGACGGGCTGCTCGGCTGGGTTCAAGACCGGATCGAGCCGACCTGGGCGCGCATCGCCGCGGGCTGTCGACCGAACCGTCGCACCGTTCAGGCTATTCGCGCGGCCGGATTCACCGTCCGCGAGCTCGACATCTTCCGCCCGTGGCCGCGGGTTCCGCTCGTCGCCCCGTACGCACAGGGCACGGCCATCCCTCGGGAACCGAAATGAGAGAGTGCTGCCTAGGTGTACCCGGCCATCAGGTTGGTGGCAGTCGGCTGATCGGGGGTTTGGCTCCGAGTGCGCTGTGGCGGCGTTGAGTGTTGTAGTGCTCGATCCAAGGCGCAAGGGCGGTGGCTCGCTCGGCGTTGCTGGTGAAGACCTGGCGGTAGGCCCATTCGGTCGCCAGGGTGCGGTTCAGTCTCTCGACCTTGCCGTTCTGCCAGGGGCAATGGGGCTTGATGAACTTCTGGAGGATGCCGTGCTCGGCACACAGTGCCCGCAGTGAGTAGCGGTAGGCCCAGGCGTTGTCGGTCATCAACCGCTCGATCCGAGTGATCCCGTAGGCGGCGAAGTAGGCGATCGCACGTTCGAGAAAGCCTGCGCAGGTCGGGCCTTTCTCGTCGGGCAGGATCTCGCTGTAGGCGAGGCGGGAGTGGTCGTCGACCAGCGAGTGAACGTAGTCGTATCCGGGCCCGTTGACGCGGTTGCGTGGAATCGCGCGGCCGTGGACACGCCAGCCTCCACCGTCGGGGATGCGACCGATCTTCTTGACGTCCATGTGCACCAGTTCGCCTGGTCGCTCACGCTCGTAGCGGATTGCGGTCTGCTTCGAGCAGCGAATCACCTCACCGGTGATCGGGTCGCACTCACGCAGATAGGGCACGCGATGGCGGCGCAGGATCCGTGACACCGTCCGCGCGGGCACCCCGACCTTCGGACCGAGGACATCGGGACCGGCCCGATGCTCGGCGCGGGCAGCCAGGACTTTCTGCTCGACCTCATCGCTGGTCCTGGTGGGCATCGTGTGCGGCCGGGACGAGCGCGTGACCAGACCGGCGTCGCCTTCGACGGCATAGCGGTCGATCCAGGTCTTCACACACTTGCGAGAGACGCCCATCGCGGCGGCGATGTGGGCCTGCGGCCAGCCTGCTTCGTGGCGTTGAACGATCAGTCGACGACCATGCACAGCCAGTCGGGCACTACCGTGGGACACGAGAACCTCCGGGTCGGAGTGGGCCTTAGACAAGCCACATCCCATCCGGAGGTTCTCGCCCGTTCAACCAGGCTCGCCGCTACCAACGTCCTGGCCGGGTACA
>NZ_MASU01000026.1 GCF_003202235.1 Prauserella flavalba | reverse complement strand
TTAGGGCCCAGATGTGCGACTACTTGCCTACATGGGCTCATATGCGCCCATATGAGCTGCTATCCTGACCTGCAAAGATAGATGAGGAGGTAGCTCATGTCGATGCACGCGAACACCTTCTACGGAGCGGGCGGTTGGAGCTTCGCCCCGATGACCCCATACGACTGGTGGATCCTTTGGCGAGCGCTGGAGAACCGTCAGGATGAAGCCAAGGTCGCAAAAGCACGACGTGATCTCGGGGCGCTCGTTCAGACTGACTGGCTGGACTCCATGCCGCCGGTACCTGCTGAAGGACACGACCCAGAGCTCCTGCAGGCCATGTTCGAGGCGCACGACAAGTACCAAGATGACTGGATACAGAGGCAGTGCGAATTCATGGTGAGTACCCTTGAGCGCCTGCAGGCCGCTGAACGCCCATATGGGTACCGCGAGCTTGAGCGCGTGGCGGGCTCGCTCGTGTCACTCGCCGGCCAAATGTTCATGGTTGCCCATGACCGTGAAGAAGAGATCGAGCGAGGCGACCGTGAACCCTGAACAGGACGGCAGCGGCAGCGGCAACGTCATGCCGATTCGTCCCAAGCCGACCTATCCACTCGACCCATCGAGAATCGACTACGACTACAAGCAGGTTCTCGACCACCTGGCGGAGCGTATTGGATCTGGCGAGTTCCAAGATCAGTTGTCCAGCAGAACAGTACTCGCCCGCGAGTACGGCGTGAGTACCCAGACGGTGACGAGAGCCGTCAACATTCTTGTTGAGCGCGGCACCCTGGTCGTCCGGTATCCGAACGGGACGTACCTGGCATGACAGTTCACGCGTGTCCGGACAATTGTTCTCGACCTCGGTGGAGGCCGACTACATCGCGATCAAGGATGTGCCGTCGAGCGGCGGTCATGAGGAAATCCACGCGAGAGAAGGTAGGGATGTGGTACGGACCGGCGACTCCAGGCCGACCGTACGCCGGGGAAGACCTGACGACTCGGCGAGACACCGTGCCTGCTTGAGCGACGATACCGGCCTCAGAGGCAGCGACGCCCCATGACTTCCGCCAAGACGGTCGAGGGGGCGTCGTCGTGCCGTGTGTTACGCGTGGATGTAGGCCGAGGCGTCGAACTCGTGGTCGTGGATGGCCGCGTAGAAGGCATGCACCTCGGCCTGGTTGAACATCAACTCGACTAGCTCGTGTCAACGCTTCGCGAACCTTGACCCGGGTGGTCTCTTGGGTTCTAGATCTCGTCGCAACACTCCATGATCAAATACGGGGTGTTGATGGGTAGGCGTGGACGCAAGCGCAGGCTGGAGATCGAGTCGGAGTACTGGCAGCTGCTGGCCGCTGGTGTGGGCACGGTTGAGGCGTGTCGGCAGCTGGGCATTGGCCGTAAGACCGGTTATCGATGGCGAGCGGAAAACGGCGGACTACCCCCGTTGACGCTGCCCGAACGAGCCCACTCGGGCAGGTACCTATCCCTGCTGGAGCGGCAGCGGATCGCCGCGCTGCGCCGTGACGGTCTCGGTGTGTGCGCGATCGCAGCCCAGCTGGACCGTTCGCCGTCCACGATCAGCCGGAACTGCGACGCAACACCGCCTCCTACGATCGCGCCTACGACGGCGACATAGCCCATGCCCGCGCCCGCGAGCGAGCTCGCCGACCACGCCGCGGCCGGCTGCTGGCCAACGCTGACCTTCGGGCTCACGTGCAGGCCAAGCTGGAGCTTGAATGGAGCCCGGAACAGATTGCGGCCTGACTGCGCACCGAGTTTCCGGGCCGGAGAGCCTGGCACATCTGCCACGAGACCATCTACCAGGCGCTTTATCTCGGCGGGCGTGGCGGGCTCACCCGCGAGCTGACCAAGCGGCTGCGCACCGGTCGGCCGCTGCGCAAACGCCGTCGACGCCCTGACCAACGCCGACCGCGGTTCACCATCCCGGGCACACCGATCGACCGGCGCCCGGCCGTCGTCGCGGACAGGACCCGGATCGGAGATTGGGAAGGCGACCTCATCGTCGGCCGTGGCAACCGCTCAGCGATCGCCACGCTGGTCTGTCGCACCAGCCGCTACCTCCGGCTCGTCCGCCTGCCCGATCGCCACGCGGCCGCTGCGGTCAGCGACGCCCTCGCCACCTGCTTCGGCCAGCTGCCATTGGCTGTCCGGCTCACACAGACCTGGGACCAGGGCTCGGAGATGGCGCATCACGACCGGATATCTCGGCACCTGGCTGAAGGGTGAGCGCAAACTCCGGCCCGCTAGCGATGAGAACGAAGCCCAAGCGGATCACACAGGCCCAGGACATCGACCGAAGCCGCATAGCTACTATCTACGATAGTAAATCGTACGGGTTTCACTGCCTGGGGTGCGGCAACTCGCTCCACCGGCCACAAAGTCAATTCCCACAGGAGCGAGCATGGACCAACACGCTGGCGTGGCTGCGCCGCCAGCCGCCGCTCGCCCCCGGCTGGTCGGCGTCGACGTAGCCCGAGGGGTTGCGGTCATCGGCATGCTCGTCGCGCACCTCGGTGCCGACAAAACGGACACCACCAGCGCGAGCGCGCGTTGGATGTGGATTTTCGACGGGAGATCTGCCGTGCTGTTCGCAGTGCTGGCCGGGGTCGGTCTCGGCCTACTGACGGGCAATGCGCCCGACCACACGCGCGGGACACTGCGGGTCCAAATCGCGTTGCGCGCCGTTCTGGTCTGCGCACTAGGCCTGGTGTTAATGACAGCCGGGTCGCCGGTCGCGGTGATCTTGCCAACCTATGGCATGTTGTTCGTCCTCGCGTTGCCGTTGTTGTGGTCACGCACCCGCACGCTTTGGGTAGGCACTGCGGCAGCACTACTCTTCGGCACGCTGGTTGTTGCGTCTCTGAGACAGGTGCTCACCAGCCAAACGGGGCCCACGATCGATACTTACCTGGTGGGCGAGCTCGTCACCGGCTACTACCCCGCAGTAGCTTACTGTGGCTACCTTCTAGCCGGCCTTGCCCTGAGCCGACTACCCCTCCCGCGACGTGATGTTCAAGCCGGACTGGTGTTCGCCGGCTGCGGTATGGCCGCGTTGGCTTACGGGAGCGGAGCGGCGCTCGCGTCCTCAGCCGGTGCGGACACCAGACTATGGCCCGGCGTGCTCCTGGCCATACGGCCTCACGCCACTTCCCCCTTCGCCATGGGTGGTGCACTCGGCGTGGCCGTCGCGATCCTGGGTCTATGCCTGCTACTGGCCCGTTGGCATTGGGGTCTGATCACGAGCTACCCGCTCGCGGCCGCGGGGACTATGCCGTTGACCGCCTACAGCGGCCAGATCGTCGTGATCGCCTTGCTGGGCCCCGATTCGGTCCAGTCTCCCACCTCGAACTGGCCGCTTGCCGCACTGTCGACGGGTACGATCGCGGTCTCGATGATGTGGCATCGCCGGTTAGGGCGGGGACCGTTGGAGCGGCTGGTCAACATCCGCCTCCACCATCCGCGGTCTAGAGAACCCCTGTGACGTGATCACTATGAGGTCACGAGGACGTTCGCTCACACCTGCGGTTCGCGGCCACGAAGTTGAAGGTTGCGACCCTGGCTTCCGAGGCGCCCGAGTTCATCGGGGCGATCCTGTTGGCCGTACGACGCGCCGGGCTGGGGCCCGCTCGGCGCGGCGGGTCAGTAAACGGCGACTCGATCGCCTCGCGAGCAAGTGTCACCAGATGTTTAATTGCCGGTTGTTGTTCCGCAGAAGGGCATAGCCGGACGGCCTCGACCGGGTAACGGGGCGAGCACGTCAACGGCACGTCGTCCGATTTCCACTCCCCCGCCCGGGACTGACGAGCCGGGGCTCGGTTGCGCCATGACTCGACTCCTCCGCCTGGCAATCCATATCGTGAACGCCAAGCACCTCACTCCCCAGAGCTGCGAGCCAGGTCGCAGCGCACTGGCCTGCTACATCTTCCAGAGGGAACGGCGACTCTGCACAGCCACCATCAGGTGTGCCCGTCAAGATCAACCCGGCCGGCATGACGGGCACTCGTTGACTACGTGGTGCGCTGCGCCACATACCTGCGCGTGCGCCCGACTCATGTCCCTAGCATGGTCGGCGCCCACCCCATGTGGATGATCTTACGATCGCGCCTAGTAGACGATGCATTCGCGGTAAACCTGTTACCCAGCAAAGGAAAACCTGCACTGTGACACGACATGAGTCCGACCCACGACCGGGTGAACGGGGCGTCCGGCTCCCTTGATCCGACGCGTTCACCGGTAGGTTGTGGAAACTGTGAGACGTCAGCAGAACGCGACGCGTGCACGCGTGTATGCCCATCTCGGGTTGGCGCTCGGTGTGCTCTTCGCGTGCCTGGCGCTTCATACCTCACCGTGTATCGATGGTCACGAGCATGCCGATCAAGCACATGCTGCTGTCACAACACACGGTCACCAGCAATCGTCGAACAACTGCGAGCACGAGACCGACCCGGAACACTCGGAACACTCAGCACATCCGCAGTATCTCGCTCCATCACGTTCACATGACGGTTCGCTTCTCGTGTCGGTCGCGTTGCCGCTGGTGCTGCTCAGCAGAAGCGGCACCGCTGGCAGAATCTCGCGAACACCGCGCTGCGGAATACGATCGTGCGCGCCCGAGGGTTGCTGGGGACGCGGTGTGTTGCACGCGCTGTGCGTGTTGAGGCG
Organism: Prauserella flavalba; assembly: GCF_003202235.1. GTDB lineage: Bacteria > Actinomycetota > Actinomycetes > Mycobacteriales > Pseudonocardiaceae > Prauserella_A > Prauserella_A flavalba. The sequence continues at coordinate 27,765 of NZ_MASU01000026.1, read as the reverse complement.
CTGATCGCAGGCTTCGTCCTGCTTCGTCCAGCTCAACTCAGCACTCCACAGAAACGGAAACTCAATGCTTTCGCCTGTCCTGCTCCGGCCTGCCCAGGCGCGCGCCCGCCGCGCGGAAACGGTAGGCAATACGCCGGTGGTGTGGATCGACGAGCCGTTCAATCACGACGGCAAGGGCTTCTGGGCCAAACTCGAAGGTCAGAACCCTGGCGGGATGAAGGACCGCCCCGCCCTGCACATGGTCGCTCGCGCCCGCGCTTGTGGCGCGCTACGTCCCGACGGACTGATCGTCGAGTCGACCAGCGGCACGCTCGGCCTCGGATTGGCGCTCGCCGGGATCGTGTATGGACATCCGGTAGCGCTCGTCGCTGATCCGGGCATGGAGCCGATCGTGCACCGCCTGCTGCTCGCCTATGGGGCACGCGTCGACATCGTGGACCGTCCCCACCCCACCGGGGGGTGGCAACAGGCGCGCCGCGATCGGGTCTCGCAGTTGCTGGCCGAGAACCCCGGATCGTTCTGCCCGGACCAGTACAACAACCCGGACAACGTGGACGCCTACGCGCCGCTTGCCAGCGAACTCACCGCGCAGCTCGATCGAATCGATGTGCTGGTCTGCTCGGTGGGCACTGGTGGACACTCGGCCGGCGTGGCGCGGGAGTTGCGCCGCGTCAACCCGAACCTGCAGCTCGTCGGCGTCGACACGGTCGGCTCGACAATCTTCGGCCAGCCCGCGCGTGCCCGTCTGATGCGGGGTCTAGGGTCAAGCATCTATCCACGCAACGTCGATTACGAGGCGTTCAACGAGGTGCATTGGGTAAGTCCGGGCGAATCTGTGATCACCTGTCGCAGGCTCGCGGCCGCCCAGTACGCGACCGGTGGCTGGAGCGTCGGCGCTGTCGCCCTCGTGGCGGGCTGGCTCGCACGTACCCAGTCCCCAGACGTTCGGATCGCCGCGATCTTCCCCGACGGTCCACAACGCTACTTCGACACCGTCTACAACGACACCTTCTGCGCCGAACACCGATTGCTGGACGCACCGCCACCAGCCGAGCCTGACACAATCGCGCATCCCCGCGAACGCGAGGTCCAGCGTTGGACTCGCTGCACGACCGTGGTCGACCCAGTCGCAGCCACTCCTGGAGCCAATCGATGACCGACGTTCTTCGCCAGTTCCGCTCGTTTGACCGGCCGGTCCAGCTCCTTGCGCTCAACCAGTTCACGATCAACATCGGCTTCTACATGCTGATGCCGTATCTGGCGGCACACCTGTCGCTCGGCCTGGGGCTCGCTGGCTGGATGGTGGGTCTGATCCTCGGCGCCCGCAACTTCTCCCAGCAGGGGATGTTCCTGCTCGGTGGCAGCCTGGCCGACCGCTTCGGCTACAAGCCGCTCATTGTCGCCGGCTGTGCCCTGCGGACCGGGGGCTTCGCGATGCTCGGGCTGGTCGACTCTGTCCCCGCTCTACTAGTGGCATCAGTGGCTACTGGGTTCGCGGGGGCACTGTTCAACCCCGCTGTACGGGCGTATGTCGCCGCAGATGCCGGAGATCGCCGCGTCGAGGCCTTCGCATTGTTCAACGTGTTCTATCAGTCGGGCATTCTCTTGGGCCCCTTGATCGGACTCGCCTTGACCGGTGTGGCGTTCCAGCTCACGTGTCTGGTCGCCGCGGCCGTGTTCCTGGTTCTGACCGTTCTGCAGATCCGATCATTGCCGGAACGCCGCTCGCGCGACGCGCATGACTCACTGCTTGCCGGTTGGCGCGTCGCGCTGGCCAACCGCCGGTTCCTGGCGTTCTCGGCAGCCATGATCGGTTCCTACGTGCTGTCATTTCAGGTGTACTTGGCGCTGCCGCTGGAGACACGTAGGCTTGCCGGCTCGGAAACCGTGGGGACCGTCGAGGTAGGAATCCTTTTCGGAATATCCGGAATACTTGCCATCGTGGGGCAGCTGCGAATCACCGCGTGGTGCCGCCAACGTTGGGATCATGGCCGGTGCCTCACCGTAGGGCTATCGCTGATGGGCCTGGCCTTTACCGCCCCGCTGCTCACGGCGGCGAGCCCGCCGGGTCAAGTCTGGACGTTCCTGCCGCTGGCCCTATCCGTCGCACTGCTCACACTGGGCACGGTGGTGGTGTTCCCATTCGAGATGGATACCATCGTCACGCTGGCAGGTGATCGGTTCGTCGCGACTCACTACGGGCTTTACAACACGATCTGCGGTATCGGCATTGCGGTCGGTAATCTCGCCACCGGTGCGGCCCTTGATCTCGCACGAAGCAGCGGAATACCATGGGTACCTTGGGCGGCACTCGTCGCAGTCGGCGGGATGTGCGCGGCCGGCGTGCATGTGCTCAATCGCTCCGACCGGCTGGAACCCCGCGCTGTGACGGTGAGCTGAATCTCTGATCCCGCCTAGTACTAGGTCTCCTAGTGGACAAGATCGGCGGCGTTACTCTACTGTGACCTCGGACCGGCGGGGCGGTCCTGCGAGCAATGCCGACACCACCAGGAGATCCAGCACTCGTGACTGCGTACCCACGCCGCTTCGCCATCAGCAAGACCGCCGTCGCCACAGTGGCGCTGACGATCGCGTTGACTCCGTTCCCTGCCAGCGCGCAGCCACAGGACGGCACATCGGACGCCATGGAGCGCTATCAAGAGCTGGGCGCACAAGCGGCGGATGCCGAGGAAGACCTGTCCGAAGCCCAAGATCAGCTCACGCGCCGGCAGGCGGAGTTGGCCGATGCCAACGGCGCACTCGCCAGGGCGAACCAAGCCCTGCAGCAGGCACAGCGTGCGGAGATGTCATTCCGGGACGAGGTTGACATCCTTGCGTCCACGAGTTTCCGCAATGGCCGTATCGCTCGGTGGTCGGCGATCCTTACCAGCGACTCCAGCCAGGAGTTTCTGGACCAGATGTCGGCTCTGGGCGTGCTCGCGAACAACAACTCCGATGTCTTGAACCGGCTCAGCGGCATTAGGGATCAGGCCAATGCAGCCCGCAACGCTGCTGCTGAAGCGCAGGAGCGGGCGGGCAAAGCCGCGGTCGAAGCAGAGCGTGCTGTGAGCACGCTCGAGGGGCGCAAGGCAAGACTCGACGAACAGATCGAACAGGTTGAGGCCGCCCTCGACGACCTCAGCACGGCCGAGCAGGCAGAGCTTCAAACGGTGCAGGACTCCGGCAGTTACCTCGGCCCTCCGGGCGCGGCCAACGACGCACTCCAGGCTGCGTTGTCCCGGCGTGGTTCCGAGTACGAGTGGGGGGCTACCGGTCCGAACGAGTTCGACTGCTCGGGTCTCACCTCGTGGTCGTATGCGCAGGCGGGCATCAACATCCCGCGCACCAGCCGGCAGCAATGGGGGGCGGGCAAGCCGGTCTCCCTCGACGCACTGCTTCCCGGCGACCTGCTGTTCTACGATGACGGCACTGGCAACCCTAGCAACATCCACCATGTCGGCATGTACGTCGGTGAGGGCAAGATGGTCGATGCGCCGACCGAGGGTCAACTCGTCGATGTGCGATCGATGGAGGGCGACGGACACCTGATCGGCGCCCGGCGCATGGTTGGCTGATCGCATCCTCGGCTCCAGCACTGGGTGAATCAGTAACGTCATGTGTTGATAGAGGTCGGAGATGCCTGCCGTTGGTGACTCAGACCTCGACGTGAGTAGTGGTTGTGGTCGGTTGCCGGAAGTGCACGTCACGTTGGGTGCCGCGCGCTTCCGGCGCACCCTTGCCGCATGTGGTGAGGCCGAGCGGCCGCTCGGTAGGCTCGTCATTCAGCTGAAGGGCCAACCAGTGAGCACGGACATAGAGGAGTCCGCTCCCAGCCAACGATGCGACCTCAGGATTGTCTTAGAGCCCGGCCTTACCTGGCGTGGTTGCGAAGCCTCCCCCAGGCACTCCGCGGGCCCGGAACCAGAAACAGCAGGCGTCCCTGCTGGGCTTGCAGGACTCAGAGCGCCGCACGGCTACGTGTGGTCGACCACCCGGAGCGACCGAGCACAGCCGACCGTCAGCAGCATGCACCGGTTTCGACGAGCGGTCCTGGGAAGCCCCGCGTCGACGTGAATTCCCCACTCAACGTGCGTGGCAGCGGACCACGGAGATGTGCCAGATAGTGCCTCGCTGCCGGACGGATTTCTCGGGATCATGCTCCGCCCGGCAACGAGACGCGGGCCAATGTTGGGAGGGCGACCTCCGGAACATGGTCCCGCAAGCAGCGGGGCGCGAGGGGGGAACGCCACCAACCGCTACTAACTCAGATAGTAGCTGATCCGCCGGCGCGACACCAGGCCGAATTCACCAGGAGCCGTCAACTGCCCGGCGCGGACTGCGCAAGCGTTCGGCCGCTGGCTTGCCATGCCCGCATACCACCGTCGAGATCGACGATGTCCGCAAATCCGAGGCCCTTCAGGGCCCGCGCCGCGTCGGCACTCATCCGGCCGCTCATGCAATAGACCGCGATGGGCAGCGTCCGATCGGACGGCAACTCGGAAAGTCGCCGCTCGATCTCGTTGAAAGGAATCATCATGTCCGTGCCAGGCAGTGCCCCCTCGAAGGGGACGTGGACGTTGATCACGATGCGAGCGGGATCGGCGATCGCCTTGGCGAACTCGTCAGGAGCCAACAGGCTGATCGAGACAGGCGCCGCCACGGAAGGCTCTGTTTCGCCTCCCCCTGCACAGCCGCCGACGCCGAGCAGCGCTACGGCCGCCATCGCGAGCAGAAGAAATCCGCGGAATGACACCTCCAGACCATAGCCAACCTCTCAGTCACTGCCTACGTGAGTGACTGGTGTTGCGAAAGAGACCCATGTTGTCGCAGTATACCCGTGAGTACTATGTTAAATAGTTTCTACCGAGGAGGGTGCCATGACTGGACGCAGGTTCGCGGCCCGTGGCGCCCTCGCCAGTGTGATCGCCGCCTTCGCCCTAGCGACGCCTCCCGGAGCGGCCGCGATGCCGCCCCCGCCAAACCCCAGCGATGAGGAACTCCAGGCGAGTAGTGCGGAGGCGCGCGGAATCGCCGAGCAAGTCGGCAGCCTGGCCAACCAGGTCGCCGAAGCTAGCACGGCGTTAACCGCAGCGCAGCTCGAGCTCGCCGCAAGCTACGACGAGGTCACCGCTGCCCAACAGGAAGTGCAATCCACCCGTACTGCGGCTCGCACCGCCCAGGTGGCCGCCGACAACGCTCGCACCGAGGTCAATGCGGCCATCACCCAGCTCCAGCAGGCGAGACAGCAGCTTGACGAGTTCGCCGCCGCCAGCTTTCGCCAAGGCAGCACCATCGGATCGCTCAGTGCCTATGTGGGATCTGACAGCCCAAAGGATCTACTGGCCCGTGCGTCACTGCTCAACGCGGTCGGTGACTCGCGACTGAACGCGCTCGACGTCGTGCGGCAAGCCATGTCCACCAAGGCCAATGCCGATGCCGCTGCCCGGACAGCCGCGCAGGAAGCCAAGGACAAGGCACAGGCGGCCGAACAAGCCAAGACCGCCGCGGCGCAAGCGTATGAGACCGCGGTGGCAAGCGAGACTGCCGCGCAGCGACGCAGCACCGAGCTCCTCGAGCGCAAGGAAGCCCTTCAGGCCCGGCTCACGCAAGCGCAGCGCACCTTCGCCGATCTTCAAGGCCAACGGCACGAGTACAGCGACTGGCAGGAGCGCCACCGGGCGTCCGAGCAGGCTTCGGCATCCACCCGGAATCCACCCTCCAGGTCGAGCCGGCCGGCACCCCGACCCGCGCCCCACAGTCACCCCCCACGCCCCAACCAAAGCGGCGTCGTGGCACCCACTACGGGCGTAATCACCTCCACATACGGGCCACGCTGGGGAAGCATCCATTACGGACTGGACATCGCCAATAGCATCGGCACACCGATTGTCTCCGTGCTGGACGGAGTGGTCATCTCATCCGGCCCTGCGAGCGGTTTCGGTTTGTGGGTTCGCGTCCGTCATGACAACGGCACCATCACCGTGTATGGCCATATCAACGAGACACTGGTATACGTTGGCCAGCGCGTCGCTGCCGGGGAGCAGATCGCCACGGTCGGCAACCGCGGCCAGTCCACGGGCCCGCACCTGCACTTCGAGGTGCACAAGGACGGCTACAAGATCGATCCGTTAGTGTGGCTTCGCGCCAACGGCGTCGCGATCTGAGCGCCGCCCTCCCAATCTACGTATAAGCATAGTAGGTTATGCTGTCGTGGTCGCAAGGGAGTGGGGCCATTCTCAGACATGAAGCCTCCGGATGTGTATACACCATCTCCGCAGCCAGTTTCCTACTGGGAACACTCGGCTCGTGGGAGTCTGCCGCATTCGCCATGCACGCCAACACATGCGTCCTTTGCCGTCGTGAGCTCCTCGAACTCGCGCCGGTCGTACAACTGCTCAGCCGCGTCAAGACTCAGCAAGACCCCCACCAGGGACGGTCATGCCTTCCGGACTTACGCGAGGATGGGAAGACTCACGGTGGCAGCGAGTACGACCCCACAGAAGACCATGGTGACCGAGCGTCCGATCCGAGTACGTGACTCGGTCCGTAAGGGAAAAAGTAACTGCCTACTGAAGGTGTAGGCCGCGACCGCGCCGACGAAGATCACTCCGGCGATGGATGGCTGAGTCGTGAGCACAAGGATCAGCGAGACGGCGCCGATCACCAACGCCGCCGCAGCTTCGAGAAGTTGCACCGGAAATCGGCGAGTAGCCAGTCGACGATCCGAGGACCACATACCCCAGCGGGAACTGGTCGGGCGGCCCGCGCAGCAGCCGGTGAGCCAGCATCCGGGGCGCCCCACCGCCATGCCCAGGAACACCCCCGGCGCCGTGGTATCCAGCAGCACGCCGATCGGTATGCCTAGCGCCGCCGCCCCCACCGCGATAACCCCAAGTGCGACGAGGAGGAAACCCTGTATGCAGGCGCCGGCGCTGAGGAACTGCCGCGGATGCTTGTGATGCAAGACGAGGTAGTACGCCTTACCGCCCACGAAGCCCAGGATGCAGCCGATCAACGACATCACGAGCACGGCCGCGACGTCGATACCCGCTCTGCCGGCCAGCAGCGCCTGGAACACGACAGCGACAACCGCACCCATTCCGACCAGCGTGGGCCACGCCGCCAGCCGCACCGCAGGTCCCTGCGCCAGCTGACCGAACGTCGTCGCCGTTGAGATGACACGCCGGGGCAGGCGCATGCTCGTTGGCGCCGCCGACCTCTCAGCTGACATAGCGGTAACTCTCCACTCACCGGGGTTGATCCCCAGCGCGCGGGTAGTGATGGCCGCCCGACCGCTACCCGGTTCGAGCCCGTCGAACCCCTCGATGCGCTCGAACCGATCCCCAGGGTCGGGCTTCCCCAGCACCCGAACGCGGGTTCCGACGAACCGGATCGCCCCCGAGTACGGCCCGCCGGATTCGGGTACCTCGAACGAGTACGTCGCCGCCAGGCCCTGAGGTTCGGCGCCCGCGAGTGCAGCCGACAGGCATCCCCTCGCGGCCGGCTGCTCCTCGTCCACACGCAGGATCGCCGCACCGCCACCTACAGTCTTGGCCGCGTCGCGCCGTACAGGTGCGCTTTTCGGAAGGGCGGCAAGAGCCGGAACCGCGCTCGCGGGCGCGACGGAAGCGACGTTACGCGCGAGCGCCGGCGGGACGCCAGCACCACCCTGCTTCCGTTCAGCGCGGTCGGTCGTGACCTTGGTCCCCATGCGCGCCGACCTGTTGCCGGCCGCCTTCTTGTGCGGCTTTTTCCCCACGGTCGCGATCCTTCCGCCAGTCATATGCCAACAATCCTACTATTCAACATAGTAGGTTGGGTACGACTGCGGAATGGGGCTCGCTTAGCCCACCCTGCGCCTGCCAGCGCCGTCGCCGCTAATAGCCATCGGCTCCATCGTCGGTCGTTGAGGCAGCTCGACCGCCAACGGTGGTCTCCATACCTAGTTCTCGATGATTGCCGACAGGGCAGTAGACGTCGTAGACATCGGCGGACAGCGTGACGGTGAGGTTCGCCGACTCGCCTGCGTCAAGCGTTTCAGTACGCTCCTCCTCGATACCAGGGCCCTTGATGTCCAGCGCATGCCGCGCCTGCCCATCGTTGGTCACGACGAACGTGTACCGCCCGGGGGCGAGGGTCCGCTGCGACATGCCGATGCGGAAGTCCGTCAGGGAAACCCTAATGCGCTTTTCTTCCGCCTGACCTCCGGCAGGTGGCGTCGTGGCACCGTCCGCACCATTGGGCCCTCCGCAGCCGACCACGACCAGGCCGGCGACTGCGAGCGCTGCTCCTACGACGTAGTACTGAAGAACACGTCTCGTAGACATGCCGAGCCTCCTGGAAAGTTCTTCTCGTCAGCATCCGCCGCGACGAGCAGAGTTCCAGCAGTGCTAACATCTACTAAAGTTGATAGTAGATTATTGGTGTCGTCGGTGGAGGAATCATGGAATCGCTTCTGCTGGGTCTCGCGGTCTTGGCCTGCCCGGTAGGTATGGGCGTCATGATGTGGCTGATGGGGCGCGGTCGCCGTCAGACCCTTGGCCCCAGGCCCGGCAACGAGCAGCAGATCGCGCTATTGCGAGCGGAGATCGACCAGCTCAAGGCTGAGCGCGCCAACGACCGTGCACGGAGTGAGTACTGATGCCTCTCTGGTTGACCGCGATTGTCCTGGTCGTCGCAATGACTTTCGCCTACATGTTCTGTATCCGACCCACATTACGAGGCCAGGGCCACTGCGCGACTCCCCGCGAGGATCCCGAACTTGACCGGCAGATCGCTGAGCTACGGGAAGAAGTTCGTGTGCTGCGCGCGCAGGACGTCCTGGCCAGCGGTCGGGTGGTCGGCGGCCGGCCCGGGACGCCGCCGGTCGACGACTGAGCTTGCGGGGTTCTCATGGAGCAGTCGTGGATGCGAGCGTCGGATGCCGACCGTGACCGCGTCGTCACAACGCTGCGCCGGCACGTCGGGGACGGACGGCTGACCCTGGACGAGTTCTCGGATCGGGCGGCGTCCGTCTACCGCGCACGCACCCTCGGCGAGGTCGACGAGCTGCTGCGCGACCTACCCACGCTGGATCCCCCGGCGTCCAGAACCATGTCGCTTCGGCGCGTGCCCATGCTGATCTGGCTCGTCCTGGCCGCGCTACTAGGCGCGGCGTTGCTCGCGGCCTCCGGCGCCGCGGTGATGACCCAAATGATGGCTGGTACATGCTAGTGACTGTTCCGCGCTCAGCTACGGGTAGACGAACCGGCGATGGATGAGGTGGCTGCCGTCGGTGAGGGTCTCCTCGCTGATCCGTCCCTGATCGTCGAGCGTTAGCCGGACGGTGGTGGATGCCGCGGGGAACCCCAGCGCGAGCTGGACGGGCTCGCCGTCCCGAGCGATCCGGACGGCGAGCGGCGCCACGCCGGAGGCATAGGGCTCTTGAGCCATGAAGAACTCTCCGGCGAGATCAAGGCGCTGCGGAGCTGGTAGTCGCTGCGTGGTGTCGCTGGTCACAGCCTCGTAAACAGTGAAGCCGTCGATTGCCCGCATCACCTTGACGACCCGCGCAAGTTCCGTGGCAGCGCGCTGCGCGGGCCAAGGCACCACCAGGGCCACCACACCACCACGCCAACCGTCAGCTCCGGCCCGCAACGTCACCACGTTTTCACCGGCGCGCCAGTCCACTGGAGTTGTGAAACAGCCTTCGCCGCAGGCGCGAAACGTCAGTACGCGGTCCTCGTCGCCGGCAGCGACCGCACCAGACAGGTTGTATTGCTGTTGCTCATCGGGCGCGTAATAGTCCCCGCCGCGGGGCGTGGACAACCGCACCACCAGCTGGCCATCGCTCGCTGCGGCTACTACGCCTACCTGACCGGCCAACGCCCCCAACGGAACCTCGAGGCCGCGAGCTGGCGGAGGCGCCGCCGCCATCCGATTGCCCACCGGCGGAGCCGACACGAGCACAGCACTCACCGCAATCACCACGACGAGTACCGCGCTCTCCACTCGCACGAGCATGCCCGCACGAGCCAACCGCTCAGGGCGACGCCCGGCCACCCGGGCTGCGAGCGCTACCCCGGTCGCGAGGACGACGAGACAGAGCTTGGCCACCAACACCTGGCCGTAGGTGGTACTGAATACAGAGGAGAGGGGGATCAGCAGGAGCGCCGACACGGTGCCGGTGCCGACGACCAGGACGAACACCCACGCCGCCAGCCGCATGTAGCCGAGGAAGACCCAGAGCATCGCGACGCGCTCCCGTCGCCAAGCATGTGCGGCACGGCTCACGTGTAGCAGCGCCCCAAGCCACACCGCGACGGCGGCCACGTGCACGGCGGTCAGCAGTGCGCCCCATCCCGGGACGGCGACGTTCGCGTGCGACCGCAGGCCCTCAGCGGCCGCCACCACGAGCAAGGGCGCAACCGTCCACGTCCGCCGCCCGAGAGCCACAAGCACGAGCGCCAACGCGAACGCCGCAGCCTCCACCCCGAGAAGCTGGCCGATCCGATCGATCCAGAGCGTGCTCGCCGTGCCCGCGTCGGTGACAAGTCGGGCGCTCAGCCCCGCCGCGGCGAGCAGCCCGATGAGAATTCCCGGCATCGTCCATGGCCTCAACGCGCGCAGCGCGGGTTTCTCAACACGCGCCGAGTTCGTGAACCGCTCGGCCGCGATACCCCCAAGCGCCACGGCAAGTCCGGCGAACAGCAACCACCGCAGCAGCGCGTCGGCCCAGGCAATCGCGGAGGCGTCGCCACGAGCCACACTCGCCCCAGAAAGCGCCATGCCGACGGCGAACCTGTACTCGTCCTCCATCGGGTCGCCGTCCGCCCCGGTTACCCGCCATCGCACGATGTAGGTGCCGTGGTCCAGCCGCTGTTGGGCACGAGCCGTCACCATCCGCCCGCCCTGTGTGACGGTCGCCGCGGACAGCGCGACCTCGCCAGCCTCACCGGTCACAGCGAGGGCACGCTTGCCCACGGTGACAGGCTCGTTGAACATCAAGTTGATGACCCTTGGCGAGTCAGGTATCGCGGTCCCCGCCGGCGGGTCGGAGAAGAGCAGCGTCGGATGCGCGCTGGCCCGGGTCGCTCCGACCAGCAGCGTAGCCAAGATGATGATCGATGCAACGCCGGCACGGACGAAGGTTCCGCCCCAGCCCCGAATGTCGATCATCGTCCACCTCCAGGTACCGGGGAGTGTGACCGTCTCAGCCCAAGCCTGCCTGCTCGGCATGCCACAGGCGTTCCGGCAACGCTCGTAGTCGACAGTTGTCGGGCACATCCATCTCGCGGAGCCAGTGCCGCCTTCCACCGGGCGTCACAATGGCAGCGCCCACGATCGGGCTTCGGCAGGGTGGAGGACACTCCAGCATCTCGATTCATCTCACGAACTCAGATGGGCGTGGTGAACCCCGCGATGGGGCCACGCAGCCAGGCCACTAATGCACCCCACAACCCGGTCACCAGAAGCAGACCCACGACCACCAGCATTGCCCCGCCGACGAGCTGGACCTTGCGTTTGTGGAGCCGCAACCAGCCCGTCGTACGAACCGCCCACTGCGCGCCGAGGGCGAGAAGGATGAACGGCAGCCCAAGTCCCAGACAGTAGGCCAATACCAAGAGAATGCCCCTGGCCGTCGTCGAGCCCACCTGCGTGCCGCTGGCCAGTGCGATGACACCTGTCAGGGTCGGGCCCAGGCAGGGTGTCCAGCCAAGCCCGTAAACCGCGCCCATCACGGGCGCGCCGGCGATGCCACCACGCGGCAAGCGGCGCAAGCGCACGTCGCGTTGCAACATCGGCACCAACCCGAGGAACACCAAGCCCATGCCGATCGTGATGACGCCGCCGATGCGCTGCAACAGATCTTCGTTGTCCAGCAAGAAGTCGGCCGCGCCCACTACCGCTACCACAGCGGCGAGGAACACCACGGTGAAGCCGAGTACGAACATGAACGCGGCACCCGCGACCCGCCACCGGCCCCTGCGGTGGCTGGCATCGCTCTCATGGACGGAAGGCGCGCCGGCTCCCGCGAGACCCGCTAGGTAGGCCAGGTATCCCGGGACCAACGGCACGCAGCACGGCGAGGCGAACGACACCGTCCCAGCGGCCACCGCCATCAAGGCAGCGAGAAGGATCGGTCCGGATATGACAAATTCGGTAAGACCACTCACCTGATTTCCACCACGTCGTTCGGTCCGCCTTGACTTACTAATTGACGTAGTAGCTTACGATGCTCTCGTTGTCGCGGTGCACCGACCTCCCCGGGCCGGTACCGACTGGCGAGCGAGGACGCGTCACGGTCAGCGTTGATCGGCTGAGATCGGGGCGCCAACCGGTCGACCGGTTGCCACACCACCCGTCGCCCGGCAATGACGGATGACTCTTGCTGATGGCCGCCGTCGTGGCGCTGGTGGTCGCAGGCCCGTACGCGGCCATACCCCCTCGGCTGACCTGGCCTCTTACGGCTCGTTCCCGCCTGAACCAACCGTCGAGCCGGTACGAGCCATCATCGCGAGCAGGTCAGGCTTCGCCAATCCTGCCCAGCAGATCTGCGTAACCTGCGCTCGGTCGTTTCTGGAACTCGTCGGTCAGGACCGCATGGATGATCATCCGCAGGCGGGCGGAGAACTTCGGGTGACACGTCGTCAACGTGAGCAGGGGTGCCCGCGAGGTCACGGGAACCCCTGCTCGCGCCTGGTACGGCACCGGAGCCACTGCGTCACGTCGGTCCGGTGTGACGATCACGCGCCCGAATGTCGCGCCATACGGGCCTCCGTCAGCCGCCGATGGGACGCGAAGCGTCGACACATTGGCGCACTTAGGCCGTCTCCGCTTACGTTCTTCCCAGCTCGCCATCTCCTCCTTCATCGGCAGCACACGGTAGACGAAGTACCGGTCGGCGGTCTCGATGACAATCGCGTCGCAGGAATTCAGCAGGTCCAGGTCGTTGAACGGGGCGCCCTTGCCAACCCGGTGGCCCGCGACCGCGAAGTTGCCCGGTTCGCCGGGCAACGCCGTGTCCTTGTAGTGTCCAGGCCCGATAGCCAGTGTTGCAGGATCGACTCCTTCCTGAATCGTGAACTCGTAGTCAGCGCCGAAGGACGGGATGAATATCCGGGCGAACGCCTTGCCATCGATCGGCGTCGCGCGGACCTCCCGCTCGCGCGACCATCGATCGTCCAGTTCCGCGCTCGCCTCTCGTTGTTTGCCCGCCGACACCCAGTCGGTCACGTAAACCTGGTACACGACGAATAGCAGGACCACGATGCCAATGGTGACCAACAGTTCACCCACGACGCGAATCGTTCTGCGCACCGAGCCTGGTCGTGACGCCGTCATGGGGAGTGTGCCCGAGTGACGCGGGAATTCAGCCAGGGTGACCGGCGAGGGCTCACCAGCCGGCTCGTACCTGTGCACAACGCTCCTCGTTGTTCGGACGTCAGGCAACGACGACTGGCACAGACCTACGGCACACCCCAGCCCGGGAACCAGCCCATACTATTCTAGCTAGTAGATAGGTGTGCAAACCCCAGAAACCCTCTGGCACAGTACTCACGAGCTCATTGACCTGGCGCTGGCTGAACCGAGCCTTCGGTCCGGGATCGTGGTTCACGTCCGGCAAGGATCCGGTCGAGCGCCGCGGAGAGCAACTGGTAATTCGAAGGTCCGGCGATCTTGCCGACGATGGTCCCGTCGCGGTCGATGAAGAAGGTCTCCGGCACGCCGAATACGCCGAACTCCAAGGCCAGCTTCGTACCCGGGTCTGTGACATAGCGGTACGCGGACGGGTCCCCGCGGCCCAGCTCATCGAGGAAGCCAACTGCGGCACCGCGCTGGTCCTGGTAGTTGACGCCCACGAATACGACACCCGCCGAGCGATAGTTGTTTGCCGCCGACACCAGCGCGGAATGTTCTTCTCGGCAGGCCACGCACCAGGAGGCCCAGAAGTTCACGACGACGATCTGGCCCCGCATATCGGCAAGTGACACGGCCCCGCCGCCCTCTAGCTTCGGCAGGGTCGCGGTCGGGGCGGGCTTTCCGATAACAGGGCTGTCGACCAGAGTGGGGTCCTGTCCGAGTCGGCTGCCGAAGATCGCACCGATACCGACCGCGACGATCGCGACCCCGAGGGCGATCCACCGCACACGCCGCCAGTAGCGCGCACGCGCTGATGTCGCAGCATCGTGGATGGTCATTGGCCACCAGCCCGTTCAGCTTCCGTGATCAGCCGCCGCACCTGCTCGCGGAGGTCGCTGCCGAGATCGCCGCGCTGGGCGAGCGAGCGCAGGATGCCAAGTGCAGCGGTCGGGTCCTTCCGACCGCCGAGCAGGATATTCGCCTTGAACCACAGCGCATCCTGCATGGTTGGAGCGATGGCCAGTGCCTGGTCGACGAAGCGCAGCGCCGCCTCGGTCTGACCCATCTTGAACAGCAGCCACCCGGCGCCGGCCTGCACCTCGGGGTTGCGTGGATCCTGTTTCAGCGCCACACCGTAATGCTCCGCGGCCTTGTCGTAGTTGCCTTTTTCGAGGTAGCGGTCGGCCAGAGCGAGCCGCATCCCGACAACGGTGGGGTTGGCCTTCACCACGCCTTCCATCTCAGCCTCGCTGACGGTCGATAGATCGCGCGGTGCCGGTGCCCGGCTTGCGGGCGCCGGCCCAGCCTGTGTCTGGGCGACCTCGTTGCCCGTGACGAACCCACCGTCGGGGCGGGTTGCCACGTATTGGGGCAGGAGGACGGCAGCGAACACCGCCACAGCTGCTGCGGCGACGTACGCGGCGATCCGGGCGCGGGAACGGCGGGAGGGTCTCGGAGCCTCCTGGTGCTCGATGGATGGCAGCGACGCCAAGGCACCGAGCGCGTGTGCGGCGGTCGCCTCGTAGCGGCGGCGCAGCTTCTCGGCAGCTTCCTCCGGGATCTCCCTGTCGGCTACCTGACGTTCGAGATCGACGATGTCACGGAGTGCTTGGTCACGGCACTGTTCAAGCAGTTCGCGATCAGTCTTCATGGCATGTCCCCATCAGCGCCTCTGGATCGCACCTGGTCAACGGCCCGCCTCACACGGATGCGGTCCTGGCTGGTAACCTCGTCGACTGCATCCGGCCGTCTACGCAGCAGGGCCAGCGCAACACCGCCGACCACGACAGCAGCGACCGGCAGCATCCACAGCGCAAGGGTTGATCCGCTCGCCGGCGGGTCGAGCAGCACCCAGTCGCCGTAGCGGGCGCGAAAGTAGTCGATGATCTCCTGATCGCCGCGCCCTGCGGCCACCTGGTCGGCCACCACGGCGCGCATCGCTTCGGCGGTCTCGGCCGGCGACTCCGCGATCGACACGCTCTTGCACACCGGGCAACGTAACCGCTGCTCGAGTTCGTACGCGCGGTCCGGGGTCCCCGGCCCCGCGGCGAGCAGGCCACCGACGGCGAGCCCTACGAGAGCGACGATGGCCAGCACAAGTCCACCTTGGGAGACCCTGCCGCTACGCATCTGCCATCACCGGCTCGGGGGTGTTGTTGGCTGTGGCGCGGCGAGTCCGGCCGCTCAAGGCCCAGAACCCTCCGGCCGCGATCAGGCCGCCGCCGACCCACATCCAAACCATCAACGGGTAGCGGTACAGGTTAAGCGACACCTGGTCGTCACCGAGCTGCACGAGCGCGACGTAGATGTCTCGGCTCGGGCCGCTCCACACTGACGGCTGACCGACCGCCTGGGTCTGGTTGTTGAAGCTGTTCAGCCGTGGCTCGGCCACCCAAGCCACCTGACCGTCGCTGCGGAAGACTATGTGCGCATCGCGCGTCGACCGGTCCGGTTGTGTGTGCTCCTCACTACGCTCGAACGTCAACGTGTAACCGGCGAACTCCACAGACTCTCCACGGTCGACCGTCACCGTGGCCCGCGTGGCGAGCACGCCGGAGACCGCGATCACCACGGCCACCACGGCCACGCCGATGTGCGCAAGCTGCCCGCCCCAGTAGGCCCTCTGTCCGCGCAGCACGCGCGGCACACCCTTGCGCCGTGGCTTCGGCGCGGTGACGATGAGCTGCCGCACGCTGGCCGTGACGACGGCCACGGCGATGCCGGCCACAATGACCACCCCCGCCGAGGAGATACCGCCCGGGACCACCAGCGCGGCCGCGGCAGCGCTCCCAAGGAGCGAGGGAACCCTCAGCCGCGCCCACAAGACAGCCACCGAGGCGTGCCGGTAGGGCGTGAACGGCCCTACGCCCATCGCGAGTAACAGGGCAAACGACAGCGGCACGGACATCCGGTCGAAGAACGGCCGTCCCACGGAGACCTGGTTACCGGTGAGGGCCTCCACGATGATCGGATACAGGGTGCCGCTGAGTACGACGAACGCGAACAACGTCAACAGCAGGTTGTTGACCAGGAACACGCCCTCCCGACTGGCGAGCGACTCCGGACGCGCTGGAGAGGCGACGCGGTCGCCGCGCAGCGCGAACAGCGTCAACCCGCCAGCCAGTACGAGGATCAGGAATCCCAGGAACGCCGGACCCACTCCGGATTCGGTGAAGGAGTGCACCGAGGCAACTACACCGGAGCGAGTCAGGAACGTCCCCAAGATGGTCAGCGCGAACGTGGCGATCACCAGCACGAAGTTCCACGCCTGCAGCATCCCTCTTTTGACCTGAACCACGGCCGAGTGGATAAAGGCGGTCGCCACCAGCCATGGGATCAGCGCGGCATTCTCCACCGGATCCCACGCCCAGTAGCCACCCCATCCGAGTACCTCATACGACCACCACGCGCCGAGCACGAGGCCGGCGGTGAGAAAACTCCACGCCACCAGATTGGCGCGCCGGGTCCGCCGCAGCCACTCCACCCCGCCCTTACGCAGCAGCAGCGCGGAGATCGCGAAAGCGAACGGCACGGTGAACCCGACGAAGCCGAGGTAAAGCAGCGGCGGGTGGAAGGCGACCATGACATGGTCGGCCAAGATCGGGTTCGGGCCAGGCCCGTCGGCTGGTGGGTTCGGAAGGATCTTGAACGGGTTGGCCACAGTGGACACCAACCCGAAGAAAAAGACGCTCACCACGCCCAGGACCGCGAGCGCACCGGTGCCCAACCGGTCGTCGGTGCTGCCCACCTGCCGCATCACCGCCGCGGTATATCCGGCAAGAACGAGCGCCCACAGCACGATGCTGCCGCCCAGCGCTGACCACGCGCTGGTCACCGTGAAGAACAACGGTGTGGCACGAGAATGCGTCTCGGCAACATAGGACATCGCGAAGTTGTCGGTAAGCAGCGCGACTTCCAAGGCGGCCATGGCCAACACAGCACCGCCCACCATGCACCACACGGCGAATCGCAGCTGACTCCGGCGTACGGCGCTCGGCCGGCGCTGCGCGCGGAATCCGAACACGCTGAGCACGAACGAACCGGCCAGTCCGAGTAGGGTGCCCACCCAGCCAATCGCGGGTGTCAACACGGTCACTGGGCGCCTCCTTCAGTGTCCGGAGGCTGATAGTTCTCGTCGTGCTTGACCTTCATCGTGTCGGACACGAACTCGTCGCCCTGCCAGGAACCCTCGAGCACCACACCGATCCCGGCCTGGAACAGTTGCGCCGGCGCGCCGTGGTGCTCCACCGTGATTGAGGGACTGCCGGGCTCGACGCCGGACGCGACCGCGAACCGGAGCCCGTCCTGAGTGCGGACCACAGTGTCCTTCTCAACGAAGCCCCCCAGCTGGAAACGCCTCCCGTCGGGGAACTCGACTCGCTGAGCCAGAGCCTCCTGCGGCGTCAGGTAATACACCAGGTTCTCGTTGAGGTTCCCGAACAAGAGCACCCCGGCAAGGATCGCCACCACGCCGACGCCGGAGAACGCCAGCAGCCGGTATCGCTTCACCGCCGATCACCCATCCGACGCCTCGCTCCCACCCACCGGCGAACGAGCGTCACCATGTACCCCGCGATCGCGAGGAGCGCAACGCCGTACCCGAGCAAAACCCAGGACCATTGGGACATCGGTACCTACGACCTCTCCAGACGGGGAGCCAGCACGGCGTTGCCGGCGAGCTCCTGACCCTCGCCCAGCGACGTCCTCTCCAACTCCTCTTCAACGACCGCCAGCCTCATTCGAGCGCGAAGCAGCAGCAGGTACAGCAGCGTGAACGCCAGCACGTTGAGCAACAACGTCGCGAGCATGACGTGGTCGATGCTCGGATCGCCGGGCTTGAGCACTGTCGGAGGCTGGTGCAGCGCCCGCCACCACACCACAGACATGTGCACGATCGGCACCTGGACGAACGCCACTACTCCGAACACCGCCGAGCGGCGTGCCCGCGCCACCGAGTCAACTGTGGCGCGCCGCAACGCGAGATAACCGAGGTAGACGAAGAACATCACAGCGGTGGTGACCACCCGTGGATCCCACGTCCACCACACTCCCCAAGTCGGCTTCCCCCAGATCGACCCGAGCACGATGGCAAGGCCGGTGAAGAACACCCCTACCTCGGCGCTGGCCGCGGCGACGCGGTCGTAACGCGCCGTGCGCCGCCACAGCCAGCCGACGCTGCTGCCCAACGTGACCGCGAAACTCAGATACGCGAGCCAGGCGGCCGGTACGTGGATGTACATCAGGCGCTGGACGTCCCCCTGCACGCGATCGGGAGGGGCGACCATAGCCGCAACCAGGCCCGCGGACATCGCCACCACGCCCACGACTGTCAGTCGCCGTCCGAAGAGAATCCTGGTCATGCCGACTCCTCCAGTTGCCGTGCGGCCAATGCCGTAGCCACGATGATCAGCAGGTCGATCACCAGCACGAGGAACAACCATGCCCACGGCTGGCGGGCGTACCGTGCGGCCGCCAAGGTCTGCGTCGCGCCCAGCACCAGTGGCGCTGCCAAGGGCACCACGAGTAACGCCCCGAGCGTGGTCCGTCCGGCCAGGCCGTGTGCCAGCGCGCTGGCCAGAGTGCCGAGCACTGCCAGGCCCACCGCTATGAGCGGGAACAGGGGGAGTAGCCACGGCCAGCCGGAAAGATCCGGGTCGTAGAGCGCGATCGCGACCGGCGTGAGCAGCAGCTCGAACGCCACGAGCAGCACCGCGTTTGCCAGTGTTCGACCAGCCAGCCGGACTGCGGGGTGAACGCCGCACAGCCGGAGCATCGCGAGTTGGGCCGGGCCCTCTACAGCGCTCTGCCGCAGCGTCACTAAAACCCCGAACAGGAGTACTACAACCCAATACAGGCCAGGGCCCACCTGCCGCAGCAGCGGCGCGTCGCTGCCGATCGCGAGCGGAACAAGGAGCAGCGCCACCGCCCCAAACGGCGCTGTGACCAGTAACGCTTCGCCGGCGCGCAGCTCCAGTCGCAGGTCCTTGCGCGCCAACTCGGCACACTGCCGGATCGGGCCAGGTGTTGCGGATGGCACCTGCCTCATGCTGGCACCTCCTCATCAGCAGGGACAGCCTGCCCGTTCCTTATTTCGACCATGCGGTCCGCGAGGTCTCGAAGACGTGGCTGGTCGTGCGAAACGATGACACTCGCGCCGCCACGTTCGCTGACCCGCCGGATCACGACTTCCACGAGACCGATCGACCCGTCGTCCAGCCCAGCGTGTGCCTCGTCGAGCAGCAGCAACCTGGGCTGCGCAAGCAGAACACGGGCCAGCTCCGCCCGCCGCAGCATTCCCTGCGAGCACGCCTCCGCCCGCCGGTCGCCCGCCGGCGCCAGCCCCACTAATTCGAGCGCATCGTCAGCAGCCTGCTCACGACGTCCCGTCAGCCTGGCCAGGAAGCGCAAGTTCTCCCGTAGCGTCAGCCGCGGATATAGGGAAGGCACGTGCCCGACCAACGCAATGCCGGGACGCACCGCGAAACTCTCGTCCGTGCCCAGCTCGGCGCCGAGCACTCGGCCGTGCCCGCGCACCGGCGCCAGCAGCGTCGCCAACACCCGCAGCAGGGTGCTCTTGCCCGACCCATTCGCACCGACCACGCCGACGGATTCTCCCGCCGTGACACCAAGCGTAAGGCCGCGCAAAACTGGGACGCGTTCGACGACGACCGCTACGTCCATCAACGTCACGATGCTGTCACTAGCGGACACTGGGCTCGGCATAGTCGGACTCCGGATGAGCGCTGACGCGCACGCTGATTACTATCTCAAGTCGTAGGTTACTGGTTGAGCCCGGCTGTTCCGCAAACGGGTCGACGCGCCTTGAGAGGGAGGTGAGACGGATGGAGCTCTTCGCCCTGGCGTCACTGGCGCTGGTAGCCGGACTCGTCTCCTTCACTTCTCCCTGCACACTGCCACTGCTGCCCGGTTACGTGTCCTACGTCTCCGGGCTCACCGGACCCGTAGCCGCTGGCGAGCCGCTACCTGCCCGAGAGCGCCGGAAGGCATTGAGCGGCGCTTTGCTTTTCATCGCGGGGTTCTCCGCCGTGTTCACGACACTCGGCGCAACCTCGTCAGCGCTGGGCTACCTCCTCGCAAACAACCTGCGCACGATCAACATCGTCGGCGGAGCACTGATCGTGGTGATGGGCCTCGTAACGACCGGCCTGATCAGGATCCCGCTGCTGCATCGCCAACTTCGATTCGACCTCACGCGGTTCGGCCGGGGTCCGGGGGGCGCCCTTCCCCTGGGCGCGGCATTCGCGTTCGGCTGGACCCCGTGCGTGGGACCGGTACTCGCCTCCATCCTGACCACCGCCGCGAGCACCGCGACCGTCGGCCGCGGAGCAGTGCTCCTGCTTGCCTACTCGCTCGGACTCGGGCTGCCCTTCCTGCTGCTGACCCTTGGGCTCGCCCGCGGCAGGACCGGCTCCGACTGGTTCCGCCGTCACGCGCGCCGGATCGAGGTGGCCGGTGGAGTGCTGCTCATCGCGATGGGAGTCGCCATACTCACCGGCGGCTGGACCGCATTGATGGGCAGGATGCTCGCACTCTACGCCCGTCTGGGCTGGCCACCGATCTAAAATCTACGATGATTGTTAGTAGCAATGGAGGTGGCGGATGACGAGTGCGGGGCGATGGACCATCGTCGTGGTAGTCCTGGCCGTGGCGGGCATCGTCGCGCTCTGGCCAAGAGGCGGCGAGGACGAGGGCGGCGGGCCCGTTGACTTAAACACCATCTCCTCTCTGCCCGCAGCCGGACCACCGGAGGACGACGCCGCACTCGCTCCACTACGGCAACGCGCCGCCATGCAACCCTGTCCGAGCCGCTCCCCCGACGCGCCAGCACCACGAGGTCCACTGGCCGATGTCCGCGCCCCGTGCCTCGGCACGCCGGGCATGGTCGACCTCGGTGCAACCCTCGCCGGAAGGTCGACACTCCTCAACTTTTGGGCCTCATGGTGCGTGCCCTGCCGCGAGGAGATGCCCGTACTCGCCAGCTACGCCGGGCGCCCTGGCTCGGTCGCAGTTCTTGGGGTCAACGTGAAGGAGCAGGCCTCGGCCGGGCTGGAATTCATGGCGGATCTCGGCGTGGCCTACCCCTCTCTTTACGATGGCAACGAGGCCGTGCTGAAAGCCCTGCGGGTCCCTCCGGTGCTGCCGGCCAACTACCTCGTGCTGCCCGACGGCTCAGTCGAGCGCATCACCGACCCCCTCGTCTTTCGCAATGCGGACGAGGTGCAGGCCGCAGTCGATCGCGTCATGAGAGGATCTCCATGACAGCGCGGCCGCGGCGTCGGTTGCACCCCTCCTGCCAGCCATCCCGATCGGCTGCTGGGTCGCCAGTCTGGTGTTCGATGTCGCATCCCAGCTCGTTGTCGACCGCGGGTTTCCGGTGAGGGCCGCGTCCTGGTCGATCAACATCAGACTGGCGGGTTCGTCAACGCAGGTACTTCCGGGCTCGCCGATGCCCTGCCGATTCCCTCGTTGCGGGCCGGCGACGGCGCCGGACAACCCATCTCGGGCCGCGCTGATCTGGTTGTCAGCCCTCAGTGTGGCCCTGGTGCCCGCCGCCTGACCCGCGGCTCCCGCGATCGCGGGAGCTCGCCTCGATGCCGCGGTGAACAACGCGGAGCTCTCCGCGTTCCTGCTCGGGATCGGAGTGGGTGTGACCGCCCAGGTCATCGCCCAATCGCATCGTTGCTTTAAGACGATAGCGGCAGCCCCCGCGACAGCCGGCGGCATCGCTCGCTAGTGGCCTGCTCGCCATGTATCTCACGGACCTGTTCGTGGTATTAGAGCCGGTCAGCCGGTATCACCCTTCGTCGCCTCCGAAGCCTGCACCGACAGGGGCTGCCGATCGGTTCCGTGCGGTCTGACCTTGCCGGTGAAGGTGATGTGCCCTTCCCTGCGCAACCGCTCGACTACGTGCGGGTAGTGCAGCTCGAACGCGGGCCGCTCCGACCGGATCTTCGGCAGCTCGGTGAAGTTGTGGCGAGGCGGCGGGCAAGACGTGGCCCACTCCAGTGAGTTGCCGTAGCCCCAGGGGTCGTCCACGTCGACGGCATCGCCGTACCGATAGCTGCGCACTACGTTCCACACGAACGGCAGCATCGACAGCCCCAGCACGAACGCGCCAATCGTCGAGACGGTGTTCAACAGCGTGAACCCATCGGAGGGCAGGTAGTCGGCGTAGCGGCGGGGCATGCCCTCGGCGCCGAGCCAGTGCTGCACGAGGAACGTGGTGTGGAAGCCCACGAACGTCAGCCAGAAATGCAGCTTGCCCAGCGGCTCGTTGAGCATCCGTCCCGTGATCTTCGGGAACCAGAAGTAGATGCCCGCGAACGTCGCGAACACGATGGTGCCGAACAGCACGTAGTGGAAATGCGCCACCACGAAGTAGCTGTCCGTGATCTGGAAGTCCAACGGTGGAGCGGCCAGTAACACTCCAGTCAGCCCGCCGAGCAGGAACGTCACCAAGAATCCCACCGACCACAGCATCGGCGTCTCGAACGTCAGCTGGCCCTTCCACATCGTGCCGATCCAGTTGAAGAACTTGATGCCGGTGGGCACGGCGATCATGAACGTCAGGAACGAGAAGAACGGCAGCAGCACCGCGCCCGTGGCGAACATGTGGTGGGCCCACACGACGAACGACAGCGCCGTGATGCCCATCGTCGCGAACACCATCAGCCGGTAGCCGAACAACGGTTTGCGGCTGAACACCGGGATGATCTCGGTGATGATCCCGAAGAACGGCAACGCGACGATGTAGACCTCGGGATGACCGAAGAACCAGAACAGGTGCTGCCAGAGGATCGCACCGCCGTTGGCGGGGTCGAACACGTGAGCGCCCAGATGCCGGTCGGCGGCGAGCGCGAACAGCGCAGCCGTGAGGATGGGGAACGCGGCGAGGATCAGCACGCTGGTGAACAGGATGTTCCAGGTGAAGATCGGCATCCGCCACATCGTCATGCCCGGCCCGCGCAGGCACGCGACAGTGGTGATCATGTTGACGGCGCCGAGGATCGTGCCGAGACCAGACACAATGAGCCCGAAGATCCACAGGTCACCGCCAACGCCAGGCGAGTACTCGGCGCGCGACAGCGGCGCATAAGCGGTCCAGCCAAAATCAGCACCGCCACCGGGCGTCAAGAACGACGCGACCACGATCGTGCCACCGAAAAGAAACAACCAGTACGACAGCGCGTTCAGCCGGGGAAACGCCATGTCTGGAGACCCGATCTGCAATGGCAGTACGAGATTGGCAAAGGCAAATACGACCGGTGTCGCGTAGAGCAGCAGCATGATCGTGCCGTGCATCGTGAACAGCTGATTATACTGCTCCTGCGACAGGAACTGCAGACCCGGCCTGGCGAGCTCACCCCTCATCAGTAACGCCAGCGCTCCACCGATCATGAAGAACGCTAACGACGTCGTGAGGTAGAGAACGCCGATCTGCTTGTGATCGGTAGTCCGCAGCAGCGACAGCAGCCGCGAGCCCTTAGGTGGCGGACGGACAGAAGCACGCCGTGCGGCAATACGGCCGGATTGGACTGCCATGGCCGGACTCCACTTCACACGACAGTAGCCACGTTCCACTATGCTAGATAGTAGTTCAGTGAGGAAGGTCACGCGAGTGTTGCATCGCCGCAGGTCAGGACCGCACGGCCCAGCTTGCACCCACCAGACAAGACCGGCGATAAGCAATGCCCGTACCCTCGTCCTGGCCCAGCTGACAACACGACCCTCGCGTTGAACTACCGAGCAGCAGAGGCATTAGTTCCCGTCGGTCGACGCCCACTGGTCAGTCGCTATCGTGATACCTATGCGAGCGAACACGCGCCGAGCACAGCACGTGCTCCTACTGTGCACCCTCGCTCTGGCCGTGCTCAGCATGCACCACGTGCCCTCTCTCAAAGCGCACTCGACGATAGACGGCGAGCCGGCAGCAAGCACCGAGATGCCACATTCCCCGGTCAGCCCTGCCGCGCTGCCGGAGACCCCCTCTGCCGGCACTCCAGACCCAGGAGTCGACCACCACGACCTGGTCCATCTCTGCCTCGCCGTGCTGCTCGCGGCCACCGGCCTCATGCTGCTCGCCACATGGCTGACGGTCACGATCGACGCTCGAACGCTTATACACCATGCCCGGACGCGCTCGTTCCCATGCCCAGGAAGCAGGTCACCACCTAGAACTGGACGATCGCTACTCACCTCCATCTGCCTTCTCCGCATCTAGATGGTCACCCAGCGTCTTCAAGTAGATACGCAGGGAAGTTCTGGATGTTCACGAGTCAAGAAGACAGAAGGTTGAACTCTCATGAAAAAGACATTGATCGGCGCGGGCGCCGCAGCGCTCCTCGCACTCGCCGCCGGCTGCGGTGGCAACGATGATGACATGTCGGGCATGGATATGGGCCAGAGCGGAAGCTCCGCCCCTGCCACGAGCGCGACGCAGGCCGGGCACAACGACGATGACGTCGCGTTCGCACAGATGATGATCCCGCACCACCAGCAGGCGGTGGACATGGCCAAGATGGCCGTCGAACGCGCCACCGACCCCAAGGTGAAGAACCTCGCCTCACGGATCCAGGGCGCACAGGATCCGGAGATTCAGCAGATGACCAACATGCTGAAGACCTGGGGCGCACCGGCAACGCCCACCATGTCGAGCATGCCCGGGATGGACATGCCCGGCATGGAGGGCATGGAAGGCGGCATGAGCGATCAGGAGATGCGGCAACTCGAGCAGGCATCGGGGGCCGACTTCGATCGACTGTGGATGGAGATGATGATCAAACATCATCAGGGTGCCGTCGACATGGCCAAGGACGAACTGAAGAACGGCAGCAACGCCGAGGCCAAGGCGCTGGCACAGCAGATCATCAACGCCCAGGAAGCGGAGATCACTGAGATGCAGGCGATGCTTGACCAGCAATGAGCTGAACCATGAGCTCTGTGCGGGGAGCGGCCTATGGCTACTCCCCGCACGGGGGCTCCTCGCGTACGATGTTGCTTCGTAAGGAGGTGCCATGCACGGTCTGGGCGAGCTCGAGGCTGCGGTGATGGATGTGCTCTGGCGGACGGACGAGCCGATGAAGGTCCGCGACGTGCTGGAGCAGCTCGACACTGGCAAGCAACTGGCCTACACCACGGTCATGACCGTGCTGGACAACCTGCACCGCAAAGAGTGGGTAGAGCGGGAGCTCCACGGCAAGGCCTACTACTACGAAGCGTCGTTCAGTCGGGAGGAAGCCGCCGCACAGTCGTTGCGCGACGTGCTCGAGGCCTCCGGCGATCCCGAAGCGGTTCTGATGCACTTCATCGCCTCGGGATCCGATAAGGAAACCGACCTGCTCCGCAGCGCGCTGCGGAAGAAGCGAGTCCGGCGCCGATGACGATCGCCGTGGCGTTGCTCGCCGGCGCACTCGCCGTAGGATGGCTTGTCCCCGGTGTCCTGCGGCGGGCGGACCTGCGGCGCCGCGACCCCCTGCTCCTGATCGTGGCATGGCTGATCTCGATGGCAGGTGTCGTGCTCGCCGCCGCCGCCGGGGTCCTGCTGTTACTCACGCCGGGCCACGGTGCGGGCGCCCCCCTGTTGGTGTTGATCGACCGGTGCTGGTCCGCCGTCCAGCACGGCTCACCACCCCGAGTTGAGGAGTTCGCGGGCCTGTTGGGCCTCGCTCTACTGGGCGCCTTCGCCGTCCGACTCGTTGTCGTCTCCATCCGCGGTGCCCGGCGCAGAGCCCGTAAACGTCAGGAGAACCTCTCACTGCTACGACTGGCCGCCCGGAAAGAGACCGGACCACCTGACACCCTGTGGCTCGCACATGACCGTCCATTGGCGTTCAGCATGGCCGGTCGCCCCGGCGTCGTCGTGGCGACTGAAGGCCTCACCCGCCATCTAGATGATCACGCGGTCGCGGCCGTCCTCACGCACGAGCAGGCACACCTCGCCGGCCGGCACCATCTGCTGGTCGCCACCGCGGATGCCTTGCGCGCGGCCTTGCCGTTCGTGCCGTTGTTCACCCAGGCTCCGCGCGCAATCCGCGAGCTGGCCGAGTTGGCAGCCGATACCGCCGCCGTGCGCCACTGTGGACCGGCCGCGGTCCGGACCGCGCTGCAGAAGGTATCCAGCCACGGTGCTCCGAGCGCGTCACTGGCCATGGCGCAGGAAGCCGTGGACCTGCGGCTCGCGCGCCTGCGCCACGGATCGGTTCCGCCGGGCGGACTGCGCAGGGCAATCTCGTGCGGGATCACGGGCGTAACGGCAGCCGCCCTCCCCTTCCTCGCCGGAGCTGTCCTGCTCCTGCTCATCACACTTGTCAGCTGCCGCTAGGCCGCTTAACCGACCCTCCCTGCTCCGACGCCGCAGTACGAGGGCGCCCGAAGCGCACGACTCGAAGACACGGCTTCCGAACGCGGCTCCAGCGAAACACCGACGTCGTCCTCCACGACTTGATGATCAAGCACGACAGCTTGATCTACGGAGGCACTATGCAGCCCACGCCCTGGGACCTTCACGCCGACGTCGTCATGTCATTGCCGCTCGACGACCTCGCTCTGCGCGTCCTGAAGGATGCCCACAACAGCAAGGAGTGGAACTGGCAGAACTGGCTCAACTCGGCACGCCAACACGCCTACCCCGGGAACAGATCAGCGCTCCGGGCCCTGTCGGAAGCTTGGGCCTGGCTACTCAACCGCGGACTCGTGATCTGGGATCCTGAACAGTCTTCGCCCGCTGCTTTCGTCATCAGCCGTCAAGGACATGAGGCTCTCGAGCGCGGCCTTCCTTGGCTCCGCGCAGTTCAGCGCCTCGACCTTCAACTTGTCCCGGAACTCGAAGCCAAAGCCCGACCGCAGTTTCTTCGAGGCGATTTCGAAGCCGCGGCATTCATGGCCATGAAGGAGGTCGAGATCCGAGTACGGGCCTTGAGCGAACTCTCCGATAGTCTCGTCGGCACGAAACTCATGCAGGCCGCTTTCCGGCTGCCGCCCAAGGACGATGTCGACCGAGCTTCAGAGGCGGGACCGCTCTGGCGACCCGACATCGACCCCGGCGAGTCGGTCGCGCTCATGGATCTCTTCAAGGGAGCCATCGGATTGTTCAAAAACCCGGCAAGCCACCGCCGGGTCGACTACACCGACTCCACGGAGGCCGCGGAGATCCTGCTACTCGCCGATCTCCTCATGCGTCTACTCGACAAAATCGGAGCGACCTCAACAGGCGACGACTCGCCGCCACCCCGGTCCCGTTGAGGACGAGTTGGCTCCGCTGGCGTTCCATCGCACACGTCAGCGAGTCGGGGGACCCATCGCTGCCGGCCCTACAGGGATGCCTCGGCGCTACGCCGGGGGGGCCGAAAGGTCAATTGCCGAGGTTCGGAATGGGTCCCTCGGTAGCGGCTGACCGCGCCTAGG
>NZ_MASU01000025.1 GCF_003202235.1 Prauserella flavalba | reverse complement strand
GGGCAGCGGTTCCCTGGGCAGGTCCAGTGCGTCGAGCAGCAGCCAGCACGTCCTGCGCTCGGCGTCGGTCACCGGCACCCGGTGCCGCGCCAGCAGCTCGAGCGTGCCCCGCACGACGTCCGGTAGCCGTCCAGCACGCCGTGTTCCCGCGTGGACACCGGCGCGGCGAGTGCGGCCACCGCACCGGCGCCTCGACGCTCACGGACCACTCGGCAGTACCTCCTCGACCTCCAGCGCGCGGATGCTCTCGCCGCCCCGCATGATGAAGTCGGCCTTCCGGTCGGCGATCATGAGTGTTGCGTCCACGGCCAGGCCGAACCTAGGGTGCGATGTAAGACGTTACATTTTCCCTGGAGGTCGTGGTGGGCACGCGCGGACGGGTCACGAAGGTCAGCGTCGCCGACCTCGCCGCCGAGCTGGACGTGTCGACCGCGACGGTGTCGAGGGCGCTCAACGGCAGTCCCGCCGTGCGGCCCGAGCTCGCGCAGCGGATCCGGGAGCACGCCGAGGCGCGCGGCTACGTGGCGAACCGGATGGCGAGGGCGCTCAGCGCGAACGTGAGCCGAGCGTTCGTCGGCTTCGTCATCCCCTACGTCGACACACCCGCCTACTCGTCGGTCGCCGCCGAATGCGCGCGGCTGCTGTCCGCCGACGGCACGCAGCTGATCCTCACGATCACGGAGAACGACCCGGAGCGGGAGCTGCACCAGCTCAAGGACCTGGTCGCCAGCCGGGTCGCCGGGCTGATCATCTCGCCGAGCACCCACATCCTGGAGGCGAGCAAACAGCTGCTGTCGAACCTGCCCGTCGTGGAGTTCCACCGCGCGTGCGGGATCGCCGCCCCCGGTGTGTTCAGCGAGGACGAGCAGGCGATGTCCGAGGCCGTGCTGCACCTCGCGGCGCTCGGCCACACCAGGATCGGCTACCTCGGCACGCCGGAGGCGCTGTCGAACGGCGCCGCCCGGCTGCGCGGCCTGCACCGCGGGCTGGAGCTCGCCGGCCTGGACCGCGGAGCGGTCGCGATGCGGCTGCTGGAACCGACGACGGACAACGGCAAGCGTGGCGTGCGGGACCTGCTCGACGGCTCGCGCCCGCCCACGGCGCTGATCGTCGGCGGCGGCGCGCTCTCGATCGGCGCGGCACAGGCCGTGCACGAGAGCGGACGCCGGCTGCCCGACGAGCTGTCACTGGTGGTCTACGGGCATCCGAGCTGGTTCGCGTTGAGCGATCCCCCACTCACGCGGATCACCGTCGACTACCAGGACCTCGCCCTGCGCGCCGCCCGCCTCCTCAACACCGTGCTCGACAGCGGGCCCGCCCGTGGCGGCGAACCCGAGCCGCAGTTCGTCACGGCCCAGCTGCACCTCGCCGGATCGACCGGGCCTCCACCGAAGAGGGCTCACGCGAGCGACCGGAAGTCCCGCCGGTAGTAGACGGCGGGGGTGGCCGGGCGCAGGTGCGCGCGCTCGACCTCGCCGACCAGGATCGTGTGGTCGCCGCCCGGGTGACGTGCGTGCGTCGTGCAGTCCAGCCGGACGCAGGCCCGGTCGAGCGCGGGCAGCCCACGGTCGTCCACGGTGAACCCGGCGTCGGCGAACTTGTCCGCGCCCTTGCTCGCGAAGCGCAGCGCGAGGCCGGCGTCGGCGGGATCGATCACGTGCACCAGCCAGTGCGTGGCGCACTCGAAGACGGGATGGCACCGCGCCGACCGGGAGAGGCACACGAGCACGAGCGGCGGGTCCATCGACACCGAGCAGAAGGACGTCGCCGTGAAGCCCCACCACCGGCCGTCGCCGTCGGCGGTGGTCACGATGGTGACCCCGCTCGGGAAGCTCGCCATGGCCTCCCTGAACAACCGGGCAGGCTCACGTCGTCCCGGACTCGCGTCCACGCTCATGGCGTACGTCCCTTCGTCGGCTTGTCCGTCCTTTGTGGTCTTTCGAGGTAAGGTGTTTCAGCAACGCGATGTAATCGATTACATCCACGGCTCTGCTCGATGGAACACGACGGCCACCGGCGCCGTCAAGGGGCTTGACAGTGGGGCACCTCGTCGGGTTCGCTGAGGAACGAAGCCGATGTAATCGATTACATTCTTGATGTAAAGGATTACACAGCAGCCTGAGAAGGGACATCGATGTCCGCACGAGCACTGTCCGGTATCCGGGTCGTCGACGCGGCGACCCTCGCGGCCGGGCCGCTGGTGGCGACCTGGCTCGGCGAGTTCGGCGCCGAGGTGATCAAGGTCGAGCAACCCGGCGGCGGCGATCCGCTGCGCCAATGGGGCGCGCAACGAGACGGCGTCGGCCTGATGTGGAAAAGCCTGGGCCGCAACAAGAAGTCGGTGACCCTCGACCTACGGCAGGAGGCGGGGCGGGAGCTGCTGCGCGAGCTCGCCCGAGGAGCCGACGTGCTCGTGGTCAACTTCCGGCCCTCGACGCTGGCGAAGTGGAAGTTCGACTACGAGAGCCTCGCGGCCGAGAACCCGGGCCTGGTCCTGGTGCACGTCACCGGCTTCGGCGCGGGCGGGCCGAAGAGCGACCGGCCCGGCTTCGGCACGCTCGGCGAGGCCATGAGCGGGTTCGCGCACCTCACCGGCGAGCCGGACGGTCCGCCGACGCTGCCCTCGTTCATGCTCGCCGACGGCGTGGCGGCGCTCAACGCGACGTACGCGGTGATGATGGCGCTCTACCACCGGGACGTGCACGGCGGCGGCGGGCAGCTGATCGACGTCAACCTCATCGAACCGCTCGCGCGGCTCATCGAGCAGCCCGTGCTGACCTACGACCAGCTGGGCACCATCCCCGGCCGTACCGGCAACCGGTGGGAGATCAGCGCGCCACGCAACACCTACCGCACCAAGGACGGGCGCTGGCTCGCGATGTCGGGCAGCGCGCCGACGATCGCGAAGCGCGCGCTGCGGGCCATCGGCCGTCCCGAGCTCACCGAGGACCCCCGCTTCGCCGAGGCACAGCAACGGCTTCGCAACGCCGCGGAGATCGACCGGCTCATGGCCGAGTGGATCGCCGAGCGCACACTGGAGGACGCGATGGCGGTGTTCGAGCGGGCCGAGGTCGCCGCCGCGCCCGTGTACGACGCCGAACAGCTGCTCGCCGATCCGCAGCTGCGGGCCCGGGAGACCTATGTGGACGTTCCCGATCCCGACCTGGGCTCGATGCGGGTCCAGGGTCCGGTCCCCCGCATGTCGGCGACGCCGGGTCGCGTCGAGCATCTCGGCGCCGCGGTCGGCGAGCACAACGACGAGGTCTACGGCGAACTGCTCGGCCTGAGCGAGGACCGGCTCCGGCGGCTGCGCGCCGAGGGGGTGATCTGAGATGTCCCGTCCCGTCAGGGCCCGCCGTTCCGAGCTCGCGACGCCCGCCAGCAACGACTGGATGTTCGAGAAGGCCGCAAGGTCGGGTGCCGACCTCGTGTTCCTCGACCTGGAGGACGCGTGCGCGCCCGCCGAGCGCGAAGCGGCACGAGGCAAGGCGGTCACCGCGCTGCGCGAACTGGACTGGGGCCGCACCACCCGCGCGATCCGGATGAACGCGATCGACACGTGGTGGGCGCACGGCGACGTGATCGAGGTGGTGACCGGTGC
The DNA here is from genome assembly GCF_003202235.1 of Prauserella flavalba. Classification (GTDB taxonomy): domain Bacteria; phylum Actinomycetota; class Actinomycetes; order Mycobacteriales; family Pseudonocardiaceae; genus Prauserella_A; species Prauserella_A flavalba. The sequence goes on along the minus strand of NZ_MASU01000025.1, from coordinate 31,307 downwards.
GCGCGAGGCGCTCGACGTGATCATCGTGCCGAAGGTCCGCCGCGCACGCGACGTGTGGTGGGTCGACGTTCTCCTGACACAGCTGGAACAGCGGCTCGAGCTGGAGAGGCGGATCGGGCTGGAGGTGCTCATCGAGGAGGTCGAGGGCCTGCAGTACGTCGACGAGATCGCGCGCTCCAGCGACCGGCTCGAGGCGATCATCTTCGGCGCCGGGGACTTCTCGGCCTCGCAGGGCGCCCGCGTGGACACCAACTTCGATCCCGTCCTGCCCTACCCGGGCGACCTGTGGCACTACGCCCGCTCCCGGGTGGTGGTCGCCGCGCGCGCCGCCGGGATCGACGCGATCGACGCACCGTTCCCGAACTACCGCGCGCCGGAGGACTACCGCGTCGCCTGCGAGCGCGCGAGCGTCCTCGGCTACGTCGGGAAATGGGCCATCCACCCCAGCCAGGTCGAGATCGCCAACGACTGTTTCGCACCGACACCCAACGAGATCGCTCACGCCGAGAAGGTGGTCGCCGCCTATCGCGAGAGCGAAGCGGGCGGACGCGGCGCCACGGGCCTCGACGGGATGCTCGTCGACGCCGCCCACCTTCGCCACGCCGAGACGGTCGCCCGCAAGGCCGCCCTGCTTGGCATCAACGGACAGCACACCGAAAGGACACACCCATGACCCGTCAGATGACCCTCGTCGGCTTCATGCAGGCCGGCAACGTCACCGTCTACTCCGGATCGTGGCGCTACCCCTCCGCCGACCTCTCGTTCCTCACGATGGACTACTACCAGCGCATCGCGCGGACGCTGGAGCAGGGCAAGTTCGACCTCGTCTTCTTCGACGACCGGCTCGCGATGCCCGGGATCTACGGCGACTCCGTGGCTGAGGCGGTGCGGCGCGGCGCGCGGCCCATCAAGCTCGACCTCACCGCGGTGCTCGGCGGGATCATCGGCGCCACCAGCCGGATCGGGGTCGGCGCCACCTACTCGACGACCTACTACGAGCCGTTCCACGTCGCGCGGACGTTCGCCACGCTCGACCACCTCTCCGGCGGCAGGGCGGCGTGGAACGTCGTCACCTCGGTGAACGACTCGGAAGGGCAGAACTTCGGCCGCGACACCCACTTCGGACACGACGAGCGCTACGACCGGGCCCAGGAGTTCCTCGAAGCCACCACCGCCCTGTGGGACTCGTGGGACGACGACGCGCTGATCATGGACCAGGAGTCCGGCGAGTTCGCCGACCCGGCCAAGGTGCGCGAGATCAACTTCGAGGGCAAGTGGTTCAGGGTGCGGGGTCCGCTGACCGTGCCGCGCACGCCGCAGGGGCGGCCGACGATCCTGCAGGCGGGCTCGTCCGGCCGCGGCCGCGAGTTCGCCGCCGAATGGGCCGACCTCGTCTTCACCGCCGACCCCGGCCTTTCCGTGGCGCAGCAGCACTACGGCGACCAGAAGCAGCGCGTCGCCGACTTCGGGCGCGACCCCGACGACGTCAAGATCCTGCCGATGGCCTACGCGGTGGTCGGTGAGACCCAGTCGATCGCGGAGGAGAAGGAGCGGCTGTTCCTCGACGCCTACGTGCATCCGGCCGCCTCGCTGGCGCTGCTGTCCGAGGTGATGAACTACGACTTCGGCAAGCACGACCTCGACGACCCGGTCACCGCCGAGATGACCGAGGCCAGCTCGGGGATCCGCGGGCTCGCCGAAGGGGTCAAGCGGCACCTCAACCGCGATGACCTGACCGTGCGCGACCTCGCCGCGCACCGGGCGACCCTGCTGCAGGGTCCCCGGTTCGTCGGCACCCCCGAACGCGTCGCCGACCAGATGCAGGAGTGGTTCGAAAGCGGCGCCTGTGACGGGTTCGTGCTCGCGGCGACGCACCTGCCCGGCGCGTTCGAGGAGTTCGTGCGCATGGTGGTGCCGATCCTGCAGGAGCGCGGCCTGTTCCGGCGGGAGTACGAGGGCCCGACCCTGCGCGATCAGCTGGGCATCAAGCGCCCCGGCACCGTCCGCTGACGCGGCCGGACTGAACAACGTCGTTCAGCACTGGAGCACAAGGTGGTTTCCGGCCCATGACACTGCAGATCGTCTCGCTCGTCGTCCTCGTCGTCGCCTTCGTTCTCGGCACGACCCGTCCCCTCAACCTCGGCGTCATCGCCCTGGGTGCCACGTTCGCCGTGGGCATCCTCGCCGCAGGACTGTCCACTGAGGATGCGCTCGCCGGGTTCCCGGTGGAGCTGATGCTGATTCTGGTGGGCGTCACCTACCTGTTCAACGTGGCCAACGCCAACGGCACGGTCGACTGGCTGATCGCCAGCGCGGTGCGCATGGTCCGCGGCCGCACTGTGTTCATCCCGTGGATCATGTTCGGGGTGACCGCGCTGCTGTCGGCGATCGGCGCGGTGTTCTCCCCACCGATCGTCGCGCCGATCGCGCTGGCCTTCGCCGCGAGGAACCGCATCCCCCAGCCGATGATGGGCATCCTGGTCGTGCACGGCGCGGCCGCCGGGTCGCTGTCGCCGATCAGCGTCTACGGCGTCACCGTCGCGGGCGTGCTCGACCAGAGCGGCCTGCCGAGCGATCCGTGGGGACTGTTCGCTCTCGCCTTCGTCGCGAGCGTCATCCCGGCGATGATCGTCTTCGTGGCCTACGGCGGGTTGCGGCTCGGCCGCACCGGAACCGAGCCCGACGAGCCGACCGAGTCCGCCGAACCCGACGGCTCCGGCGGCGGGGTGCTGACGAGGACGCGGACCGCGGCGCCCGTGCTCACCCTGGACATCGCGCTCACGACGCTGGCGATCGCCGGGCTGTTCGTCGGCGCGGTGCTGGAACTGGACGTGGGACTGCTGGCGATCACGCTCGCCACGCTGCTCGGCCTGTACAAGCACCAGCACCACGCCGAGGCCGTGCGCAAGATCCCGTGGTCGGTGGTGCTGCTGGTCACCGGCACGATCACCTACATCGGGGTCATGCAGGAGATCGGGGCGATCGAGCTGCTGGGCGACGTCGCGCTCGGCGTGGGCGCGCCGATGCTCACGGTGCTGCTGCTCGGTTACGTGGCAGGCATCGTGTCGGCGTTCGCCAGCTCGGCGGGCACCATCGCGGCGCTTACCCCGCTCGCGGTGCCGTTGCTGCAGAACTCGACCATGTCGGTGCTCGCGGTGGTGGCGGTGATCGCGATCTCGGCGACGATCGTCGACGTGAGCCCCTTCTCCGGCAACGGAGCCGCCGTGATCGCCAACGCGACGGAGGACGCACGTGACCGCGTGTACCGCACGCAGCTCGTGTACGGCGGGATCGTGGTGCTGCTCGCGCCCGCCCTGCTGTGGCTGACGATCATCCTCCCGTCGTCGGGATGAGCCCCGCCCAACCGGCACGCGCGGAACCGGCCCGCCATTCCCGATCGGAGCGGCGGGCCGGCCGTCTCACGCCGCGGAACCGGCCCCGGCCCGCAGCCGCGCCAGCGCCTCGTCGGCGGTGAGGCACCCGGCGGTGGTGAGGTCGAGGTTCGCCAGCGAGGCCGCGTGCACCGTCTCGTCGGCCGCGGCCACGCAGTCGCTGACCACGTGCACGGTGAACCCGAGATCGGTGCCGTGGCGTGCCGTCTGCTCGACCGTGAGGTTGGTGGCGACGCCGGTGACGAACAGCGTGTCGATGCCGCGCCCGGTCAGCAGGGCGGCGAGCTCGTTGCCGGCCAGACCGGACAGCTTCTGGTTGTCGACGGTCCGCGCGCCGTCGGCCAGCTCGGGAACGAGCTGCGAGCCCGGCGCGTCCGGCCGGAACGCCTCCTGCGCCTCACCGACCGCGCGCATGAAGCCGGTGTTGCGCACCAGCCCGCCCTCGCCCTCGGGGATCGTGAACCGCGTGAAGAAGACCGGCACCTCGGCCGCCCGGTGAAAGGCAGCCGCCCGCTCGACCACGCCGCTGCGGGCCACCGGTTCACTCAGCATGCCTCCGAAGAAACCCTCCGGCTTGATCACGTTCACCTGCCAATGCAGGGCCAGCACGGCAGCGCGCCCTGAAGTGCTCGTCATTCCCCCACACTGCACCAGAAAACGCGCGGGCGTCCACCACGGTGCCGGTCCCGGCCCGTACCCGCTCACGGTCCGCGCAGCGCCGAGGGCGGCACGCCGAAGGTCCGGGTGAACGCCGCGGTGAACGCGGCCGGGGAGGCGTAGCCGAGGTCCCCGGCGACGCGGGCGATCGCGTGCTCGCGCAGCAGCGGCACGGCCGCGATGAGCCGGGCACGGACGCGCCAGGCCGAGGGGCTCGTGCCGAGCTCGGCACGGAAGCGGCGCACGAGCCCGCGTTCGCTCAGCGCCAGCCGCCGGGCCCAGTCCGCGTTGGTGACGCCCGGCTCCGGGTGCGCGAGGTAGTCCCGGCACAGCGCGGCGAGTTCCGGCTCCGAGGGCAGCCCGACGTGCAAAGGCAGCGGAGTCAGGGCCGCGATCTCGAACAGCAGCAGGCTCGCGATCGCGCCCTCGCGACCGGCGAGATCGTAGTTCGGTCCGAAGTCGACGGCCACCAGCAGCAGTTCGCGCAACAGCGGCGTGACCTCGACGACCGTGCACACCGCTGGCCACCACGGCACCGCGGCGGGCTCGAGGTAGAGGCTGCGCGTGCTCGCCTCCAGCATCCGGATGCGGTGCCGGGTTCCGGCGGGGATCAGCACGGCGCGCTCACTCGGGACCGTCCACGTGCCATCGTCGGTTTCGGCGATCATGCTCCCTGTGGCGCTGTAGAGGAACTGCGCCCTGCGGTGGGTGTGCCACTCCAGCACGTGCCCGGGCTCGTAGTCGGTGCCGATGGGCAGCACGTCACGCGGCACCCGGTCGTAACGCTCGTAGGGCACGTTCCGCACCCGGCGAGCATACTGGCCGGGTCTCGAAAGAACGTGGCGGATCATCGATTGTCGGCCAGCGCCGGACCGGCTGGAATGGACCCCCGTGGACGTGGCTCTCCTGCTGTTCGGCGTCGGGATCCTCACCGGAACGACGACCGTCCTGTTCGGCTTCGGCGGCGGGTTCGTGACGGTGCCCGTGATCGTCGGGGTGGACACGGCGCTCGGTGCCGACGCCGCGCACGTCGCCGTCGCCACGTCGAGCGTGGTCATGGTCGTCAACGCGCTGGTCGCCACCGCCGCGACCGACCGGGGCGTGCTCGGCCTGCTGCGGGGAAGGGCCGGGCTCGTCGGGCTGCTCGCCCTCGGCGGGGCGGCGGGCGCCGTCGCCGCGCACTTCGCGCCGTCGGCGCTGATCACCTGGGGCTTCGTCGGCTACGTCACGGGCACGATCGTCGACGTTCTCGCCCGGCCGGGGTTCCTGCGCCCGGCCGCCGCCGGGGCGGCACCGGGCCGGGCGACGGTCACGACCGGCGCGGGTCTGCCGATCGGTGCGGTGGCGTCGTTCCTCGGCGTCGGCGGCAGCGTGCTGACCGTCCCGCTGCTGCGCCGCGCCGGTCATCCGATGCGGGTCGCGACGTCGCTCGCCAACCCACTCACACTCGCGATCGCCACCCCGGCGCTGGCGGTGTTTCTCGCGCAGCACACCGCGATCGGCGGTGCAGGAGGCGTCGCGCTTGTCGGCGCGGTCGACGTCGGCGCCGCCGCGGCCCTGCTCACCGGTGCCCTGCCGGTGATCGTGGCCCTGCGCCGACGCCCGCCACGGCTTCCCGACCACGGGTACGCGTGGACCTACGTGGGTCTGCTCGCGCTCGTCGCCGTCGCGATGGTCGTGACCACGGTGTGAATGCGATTGCGCCAATTTCCGCCCCGGAAGTCGCCAGGAGCGGAGACGACGAACATGCGGCAGCACACGGCGCGGCCCGGAATCCGGCCGTGGTGAGCGCTGTCGCGCGCCTGTCGAGCGGCAGCCGCGGCCGCCGCCCATCGGGAACCGATCCGGGCGGCTTTCGCCACTTGGCACACCGGGTTTGCCGACAGCTGAACCGCATCCTGGCGGGAAACACGATCACGGAGGGCTGGCCGAGTCGGCCGCGGCGGCGGCACGGGTTCACTCCAGCCGCAGCGGACCCGCCCCGTGGAGCTGGATCTCGGGAACGAAGCAGGCGGCCGAAGTACGGAGCAGGAATCGCACGGTCTCGGCGACGTCCTCCGCGGGGAGTTTGCCGTCGGACTCCGCCCAGGACGCACCCGGAGTGTCGACGAGGGCGGGACAGATGGCGGTGAACTGGACGCCGTGCTGGGCGCACTCGCGATGGGCGCCGGCACAGAAGGCGCGCTGGGCCGCCTTGGTCATGCCGTAGGGCACCACGCCCGGCTGCGGCTCCACGCCGACCAGGGAGGAGATCACGGCCACGAGGGCCTTCCCGTGTTCCCGCCCCGCCTTCTCGAGGTGCGGCACGGCGGGCGAGACCAACCGGGTGAGCGCACGGACGTTGAGGTCGATCTGCAGGTCGAGCTGCCGCCCGGTCTGCTCGCCGACCGCACCGAAGAGGCCCACGCCCGCGCTGTGCACGAGGACGTCGAGCCTGCCGTGGCGTTCGAGGTGAGCCTCGAGGACGGCGTGCGCCGCGCCGTCCTCGGCGAGGTCCGCGGGAGCGGCGTGGGTTCGGTGCGTGCCGAGCGTGTCGCGGGCGACGGCGATCCGGTCGGGGTCGCGTGCCACGAGGGTGAGGTCGTAGCCGAGTTCGGCGAGTGCGGTGGCGACGGCGAGACCAATCCCGCTGCTGGCACCGGTGACGAGGGCTGCTCGAGAGTCGCCGGTCACGGCGCGGTCACCTCCGGTGAGTTCGGCGGGGCGGCCTCGTTGGCGGTTCGAGCGCGCCGCGCCCGGGGCACGAGCGTCACGAGCACGGCTCCGAGCAGCGCCGGGGCGGCGAACGCGTAGAACAGCCAGGCGGTGGGCAACTGGGCGGAGAGCAGCATGCCGCCGTAGAGCGGACCGAGGATGCCCCCGAGGCGCCCCACCGAGAGGGCCGTGCCGATCGCGGTGGCTCGCACGTGGACCGGATACCGGCTCGCGACGAACACGTTGATCAGGATCTGGGTTCCCACGGTCCCGACGCCGGCCAGCACGACCGCGGCGTACAGGAGCACGATCGGCAGTGGAGAGCTGAGGACGACGATCCCCGCAACGGCGAGCAGGAACGAGCCTGCGATGGCGCGCTGCGACCCGATGCGATCGGCGAGACGTCCCACGAACAGCGGCCCCACCGCGGTGCCGAGGTTGAGCACGATGAGGAACGTCAGCGCGGATCCGAGCTCGTAGCCGGCGGACCGCATGAGTTGCGGAAGCCACGTGTACAGCCCGAACAGGACCAGCAGCGACGCGAACGTCGTCAGGCAGAACAGCACGGTGGCCACGGCGTGGTCGCGGGAGAAGAGCACGGAGAGCCGCCCGGCCCCCGTGGCGGGTTCGTCCGAGGCCTTCGCCGGGGCCACCACGCCCGCATCGAGCCGCAGCCGCGTGGTCCAGCGGCGAAGGGCGTCGTGGCGGCCGGTGGCGTGCAGGAAGACCAGCGACTCGGGCAGGTAGCGCACCGCGAGGGGTAGCACGACCAGTGCGGCGAGCCCGCCGATCAGGTACTCGGCCCGGAAACCGGCCGCGGGAACGACGACGGCGGCGACCACCGCGGCCAGCGCGCCTCCGGTGCCGACGCCGGCGAACGCCAGCGCCGTGTTGAGGTTGCGCCGCCGCGGCGGGGAGAACTCGTAGACCAGTGCCGCGATGGAGGGCAGCACGCCGCCGACGCCGAGCCCCACGAGGATCCTCCCCAGCGCGAACAGCGGGACACCGGGCGCGAGAGCACACAGCAGCATCGCCGCCGAGAACACCGTGACACTGGCGATGATGAGCCTGCGGCGGCCGACGAGGTCGGTCAGCAGTCCGACGAGGATCGCACCGGCGAGCATTCCGATCGGGGTGAGAGTGCCGAGCAGACTCGCCTGCGCGACGGTGAGCTGCCAGGAACCGTCGGCGAGCATGAAGGGCAGGGCCGCACCATAGGCGATGACGTCATAGCCTTCGAGGGTCATGCAGGCGAGGCACAGCAGGAGCACGCTCCGTGGTGTGCGGGCGATTCCGGACGGGGGCGGGGACACGAACATGGCGACGTTGCCTTTCGAACGGTCCTGAAGGGATCTTTTCCGGCCCGGACGTCCTCGCGGAGCGAGGTCGGCCGGGCGTTGCCGCGCAACGGGTTCAGGGCCGCGCGAGCTCGTAACGCTCTGCCAGCCAGCCCGCGATCTCGGCGGCGGCCAGTTCGTTGCCGGTGGGCTGTCCCTCGGCGATGGCGCCGCCGAAGTGCAGCCCGCGCACGGCGGTGGTGGTGAGGTCGTCGGCACCGAGCGCGCCGATCATCCGGCGGGAGTCGGCGGGGAAAGCCGCCTGGTCACCGGTCAGTTCGAGGAACAGGGTGGGAACGGTGACGCCGGGAGCGCAGCGGACGAAGTCGGCGTTGGAGGACAGTCCCGACCACGTCGACAGCCACGCTTCCGGAGTCGTCAGCCTGCCGAAGCCCACCTGGCCGTAGTTGATGAGATCGGGGCGCTTGCCGAACAGGGATCCGTACGGGCGTTCGCTCGGGTCGAGCGAAAGGTCGACGGTGCGGGGGTCGGCGTCGGTGCGGTACACGGTGATGATCCGTGGCGCGAGCGACCGGCGGCGGTCCTCGGCCCGGCCGCCTGCCTTGAACGCCGCGCGTGCCTCGGCGGTGCGGGCGAGGTGCCCGCGGGCGACCGCGTCGATGCGGGCGACGCGGTCGCGCTGGGCCGCTCGGTACCGCGGGAGGAACTCCTCGCTGTAGGACGAGCTGGCCGGTGGCTCGGCGAATCCGTTGGCGGGGTTGAACGGATCCAGCTCTGCCACGACGGAGAGCGGGTCGGACTCGTCGGCGACCGAGGGGTCGATGCAGGCCAGCAGGAGCTGGCCCTGCCCGGGGTGCGGGGCGAGAAAGACGGCGCCGTCGGCGAGCGGCATGTCCGCGTCGGCGAGCCTGGTGGGGCGGCCGCCGGGAGTGGTGACGATGCGCGCGCCCGGTTCGCGTGCCGCCTGTTCGAGGTAGAAGGCGTAGAGAGTGCCGCCGCCGGAGTGTCCGAGTAGGACGATCGAGTCGAATCCGCGTTCCCGCAGGAAGACCAGGCCCGCGGCGACGTCGTGCAGCGCCTGCTCGTGAACCAGGGTGAGGTCGTTGTTGACGGAGCGGGTGTGCTGGGTCCACACCGCGGTTCCGGCTCGCAGCAATAGCGGCACGAGTGGGTGGTGCGTGACGTCCTGCCGCGGATGCATGAGACAGACGACGGTGCGCGCGCCCGGTACCGTCGCGAGAATTCCGCGCACGGTGGCGCCGTCCGCGGTGGTCAGCTCGTGCACCGTGGTGACTGTCGAGGCGGGCCGTTCCCCCTCTGCGAGGTAGCGGTCCGCACCGAGCCGGGCCGTCGAGTCGTTGCCGGTCACGCCGGTTCCACCCGCAGTGCGTCCTTGTCGTGCTGGGTGATGTGGCTGTCGCGGGCGACCCCGCCGACGGCGGAGTACCAGACGGCGTGGCGGCAGCCGGTGGCGCGGCGGTCGATCACGATGGGGCCGGCCGCGCTGATCTCGAAGTAGGGGCCGACGCGGCCGACGGTCACCTCGGGGTCCTCGCCGGCGACCTTGGCCAGCGGGGTGTTCTCCGGAACGTCGAGAACGTAGAGGGTGGTCACCGCCCCGCCTCCTGCTCGCTGCGGGTCAGCTCCCAGTCGGCGGCCCGCTCCACGATCAGCTCCGCCTTCCGGGCCAGCAGCTTGCCGAACGTCGGCTCGGGCTCGCTCACGACGTCGAGCAGTGCGTCGATGGTGAGGTTCGCGTCCAGGTCCTCCTGTGGCGTCACCGGTCGCATCGCGCGCGTGATCTCGAACATGTAGCCGTTGGGGTCGTGGGTGTAGATCGACTCGATGGTCTCGTGCTGGATCTGCATCTCCACCGGCCAGTCGCTGGCGTCGAGGCGGCGCCGGTACTCCAGCAGGTCCTCGTCGCTGTCGACGTGGATCGCGAGGTGGCGCGACCGCACGAAGAACTCCGGTACCTCCGCGCCGAAGCGGGCGTAGACGTCGCCCTTCGCGCCGGGTGCGCCGCCGATCTCCGTGCCGGTGCCGAAGTAGTAGAAGAAGGCGATCCGGTCGCCGTTGCCGATGTCGAAGAAGAAGTGGATGAAGTCCGGGTGGTCCTCCGGTCCCCAGCCCGCCGCGCAGATCGAGTGCACGACCGGGAAGCCCAGCACGTCCCGGTAGAAGCGCACCGTGGCGGCGGGGTCGAACGTCGGGAAGGCGACGTGGTCGACCCCCTGTACCCGGTGGTCCAACTCCGTCATGGCCAACCTCCTGCAGACAAGGATTTGCGACTTGTTCCGCCAACGGTACGCGTCAGTCTACGAGTGAGTCAACAGTTTGACGCGAGCGACGATTCGGTGGGCGGGTCCGACGAAAAAAGCCGGGCCCGAACGGTGCGGGCCCGGCTGTGACGGTCGGGGGTCAGTTCTTGAGGATGCGTTCGAGGTGGTCGAGGTCCTGGCGCAGCATCTTCAGCGCGGCCTCCGGCCCCTCGCCGTCGAGGGTGTGGTGGTCGGCTCGCCGCAGTGCGGCGATCGCCATGTCGGCGAGCTGTTCGGTCACGTCGTCCGCGTTGTCGCGGCCGTCGGGGTGGAACCACCACGCCACCCAGTTGCACATGCCCAGCACGCCCAGCGCGGCCACCCGGGCGTCGACCGGCCGGAACAGCCCCGCCCTGATGCCGTCCTCGATGACCTCGGCGATCGTCTTGAGCACGGCGCGGCGGCTGTCGTCGTAGGCCGAAGTCAGCTCCTCCGGCAACTCGGCCTCCGAGCGGATGAGCAGCCGGAACCTCGCGGGCTGCGTCGCGCGGCGCCGCACGATGATCTCCACGATGGCGCGAAGCTGCGCCACCGGGTCGAGGTCACCTCCCGCGATCAGCTTCCTCAGCTCGTCCAGCGGGCCGTTGGTGACCTCCGTGACGAGCTTGGCGAGCAGTTCGTCCTTGCTTTTGACGTAGTAGTACAGAGCCGGGCGGGTGATGCCGATCGCGTCGGCGATGTCCTGCAGGCTGGTTCCGGCGAAACCGCGCTCGGCGAAGAGCCGGGTGGCCTGTTCGTACATCTCGTTCTCGACGAGCTCGCGGCGAGCGGTGGTGGCGCGCGCCGGCTTCTCGCCGCCGCGCTCACCGTTGCCGTCCGCGCGTGCGGCCGGCGCCTCGGCCTTCTTCCGCGCGGACGTCCGCCGTGAGCTACTGGTCATGGCGTCATCTTAGGGGAGACAGGGCGGCCGTCCGTGTCATCGTGCCGCCGAAGCCGGTTGCGGGGCCGCCAGCAGCGTGCCCGCGCCGGGCAGCACGGTCGGCAGGCCGAGGTGCCGCAGCAGGGTGAACGCACCGGCCGTGGCGGCGGAGAGGACGGGGATCCCGAACTCCGCCTCGGCCGGTTCGACCAGGTCCAGCGACGGCATCTGCACGCACGCTGAGATGACGAGGGCATCGGCGCCGGAGAGATCCAACGCGCGCGCGGCGTCCAGGACCCGGTCGCCGGGAATGCAGCCGACCTCGGCGTTGTCGCCCACCTCGAGCGCGGCCCAGTCGAGTACCTCGAGCCCCTCGGCCTCCAGATAGGCGACCACCTGCTCGGCGAGGGGGCGCAGATAGGGCGTGACCAGCGCGATGCGGCGAGCACCGAGCGCGGCGAGACCCTCGACCAGTGCCCCGGCACTGGAGAGCACCGCCGGCCGCTGCCCGCCTGCCGCGAGCTGCTCGGTGACCGCCGCCTCGGTGCGCCGGTGTTCCCCCGGCCCCTGCGCCATGAGGGCCACCAGGCAGGCGTACAGCACGGCGTCCACACCCGCGTCGGCCAGTTCGCTCACGCACCGCTCCCGCTGCGCGTTCATCGCCCGCAGCTCCTCCGGGGAGACCTGGTGCATCCTCATCCGGCTGGAGTGGAAGGAGAACCGTGCCTCGGCATGGCGACCGAGCAACGCGGGGACCTCGGTTTCGACGGTGACGTTGGAGCTGGGCACGACGAGCCCGATCCGGCGGGTGGTCACAGGTTTCGTCCTGAGGTTGTCGCGGGCGCCGTGCCGACGGGATCAGCGCCCGCGGCGAGTTCAGCGTCGACCTTCCTGGTGATGTCGGCGTGCAGGCGCTTCTTGTCCATCTTTCCGACGAGGGTGCGCGGGATCTCCGGGATGTGCTCGACGCGTTCCGGCCATTTGAACTTGGCCACCTGGAGGTCCGCGAAGTGCTGCTGGATCTCCGGCAGGCTCAGCGGTTCGCCCTGCACGACGACGTAGGCGCAGGTGCGCTCGCCGAGCCGGGGGTCGGGCATGGCGACCACGGCCGCTCCGGTGATCCGAGGGTGCCGGAGCAGCAGCGACTCCACCTCCTCGGCGTTGATCTTCTCCCCGCCCCGGTTGATGAGGTCCTTGATCCGCCCCTCGATCGTGATGTACCGCTCTCCGCCGATCTCCCGGATCGAGGCGAGGTCGCCGGTCCGGTAGAAACCGTCGGAGGTGAACGCGGTCGCGTTGTGCGGCGCGGCGTCGAAGTACCCGCGCAGCGTGTACGGACCCCGGCAGCAGAGCTCCCCGATCTCCCCGTCGGCGACCTCGGTCTCGGTACCAGGACTCAGAATCCGAACTTCGTCCATTGGGGACAGTGGGGTTCCGACGGTGGTCGCGCGCGCCTCCCGTGGGGAGCCCGGCCGGGTGGTGATGAACAGCCCCTCCCCCATCCCGAACAACTGTCCCGACCAGAGCCCGAGTCGCTCCAGTTCCTCGAAGAGAGCGACCGGCACCTTCGTTCCCGACAGCACCACTTCCCTGGCCGACCTGGTGGCCTCACGGAAACCGGGAGCCCCGACCGCCTTGAAGTGCCCGTGGCCGAGCAGCACGTGTGTGGCGCCCTCCGTGGCCAGCAAGGGCAGCGAGGCGTCGAGGTCCGCGGTCCCGAGGACGAGGCACGCTCCCACACTGTGCGGACCGTGGACAGCGCACACGATGCCCGCGTTGTGGATGATCGGAATCAGGTGGGCCACGCGGGTGTCCGGGCTCCAGCCCCACGACCGCGCGTACTCCAGCGCGTTGTACCAGTACTCGGCGTGCAGCCGCGGAATCACCTTGGGCACACCGGTGGTGCCGCCGGAGAGCTGGAAGGCCGCGACGTCATCGGGATCGATGCCACGCTGGATGTCCTCGACGGTCTCGCGCGCGGTTCGCGGTTCCAGATCGGCGCCCAGCGACTCGATCGGCACGCCCGCGGTGTTCCCGGTCCCGCCCACCACCAGCACGTGGCGCAGCGTCGGGTGGTCCCGCCGCTGTTCGACGGCGAAGGCGACCAGGTCGAAGCCGCGCGTGCCCGCCTCCACCAGGTGGGCGACGGCGCCGACCCTGCGGCTGATCTCGCCGATCTCGTGGCCACGATGGGCGGCCAGGGTGCACACGGGCACCAGACCGGCCTTGAGCACGCCGTACCAGGCGAGGATCGCCCCGAGCCGGTTCGTGACCTGGAACAGCACCGGGTCACCGGGCACCAGCCCGAGCCCGGCGAGACCGGCCGCGAGGAGATCCGTCCGCTCGTCGAGTTCGCGGAAGGTCAGCCGCCCGTCGAGCGCGACGACGGCGTCGCGGTCAGGGTGGGCGAGCGCCACGGCGTGCAGTTCCTGCGCGATCGTGCGCGTACCCCACAGGCCCGCTTCCCGGTACCGGCGCGCCATCTCGCCGGGATAGGTGACGAGCCGTTCGCCCCACCGTCCTGTCCTCATGCCTCCTCCTCGGTGAACGAGACCAGGTCACAGCGCGCGCTGACCAGGCCCGCGGCGAGGTCGGCACGCAGCTCTGCGGGGCCCTCCACGACGATAAGCCCGCCCACTTCGGCACGAACCCGTTCGGCCAGGTCGAGTCTGGTCAGCACGGCCGGGCGATCGTCGGGGCCGGCGAACCGGAAGCCGTCCGCGCCCTCCTGCCGGGCCCGGCGAGCCCGCTCGACGACGGCGTCTCCGGCCCCGCCCCAGGGGTCGGAGACGGCATCGGTGAACGTCGGCATCGCGAGCCCGTCGGGACGGCTCGCGAGAACCCGGCGGGGGAACGTCGTGTCCCCGTGCCGCAACGGCTGCTCCAGCACCCAGTCGACGAGGTCGCGTCCCGGGGGTGTCGCGTGCGCGTACTGCTCGGCCGCGGCGGTGACGACCTCAGGGCTGGTGGCGGCGAAGCGGGCGAGAGGGACGTTGCCCGCCCTGGTCATGTAGGCGACCATCAGGCGCTCGACGGGGAGGTCGAGCCGGGAAGGGAAGGACTCCCACCACAGCTGGCTCCGCCGGGCGAGTTCCTGCAGCCGTTCGACGGCCGGGCGGCGGGTCGCCTCGTACCGCGCGAACGCGGCGTTCGCGTCCGGCTCCCCGGCCAGGGCTTCGACCAGGCTGATGGCGTCCTCCATCGCGAGCTTCGTGCCCGAGCCGACGGAGAAATGGGCGGTGTGCGCGGCGTCGCCGAGCAGCACGGTCCGTCCCGAGGACCAGCGCTCGCACCGCACGGTCCTGAACCGGGTCCAGCGAGTCCGGTTGCCGATCAGCGGATGTCCCCGCAGCCGCTCCGCGAACACCGTCTCCAGGTAGCGCAGCGAGGTGATGTCGGAGTCATCTGGCGGCGTCGCGTCAGTGGATGCGTCGAACCCGGCGCGTCGCCACGTCTCCTCGTCCGTTTCGATCAGGAACGTGCTGCGCCCGCCCGAGTACGGGTAGGCGTGGGTCACGAAGACCCCGTGCTCGGTCTCCACGGGTGCGAACACCGCGTCCGGCAACGCGAACCCCGCGCCACACCACAGATAAAGCCCACGCCCTACTTCGATGTGCTCGCCGAAGTCGCCTGCGCTCCGGGTGGCGCTGCTGACCCCGTCGGCGGCGACCACGAGGTCGGCGTCGAGCTCGTCGGCCGCGCGCCGGGTGCCGTACTCGATGCGCACCCCGGCCTTCTCGGCGTGCCGTTGCAGTACGGCGAGCAGTTCCGTCCGGGCCACCCCGATCAGCCGGTCGTTGCGGACCCGGACGCTCCGGTTCCCCACGCTCATGGTCATGTCGTGCCGGCATCCCGCGGCCACGAGGTCGCGCAGCGTGTCCGCGTCGGCGGCCTCGAGCTTGCGTTGCGTCCCGGCCGCCAGCCCGACCCCGAAACCGAACGTCGTGTCCGGGTCACCCTGCTCGTGGACCACCACGTCGCACGACGGCTGCGCCAGCTTCAGCAGGCGTGCGGCATAGAGGCCACCCGGGCCCCCGCCGAGCACCGCGGCGCGGCGTATTTGCATCCCGACCTCCAGGTTGACGGCGGATCCGCCCGTTGACTTGAACGTAGAGTATTCGACGCTAACGACGACAAGTCAAGGGTGACTCTCTTGACTACCGACATGAGCGTTTAATAGTCTACGTATTCGTAACCAGTCGTGGAGCCTGGGCGTGCCCACCTCGTTGGTGCCCCTGCGGCCTCCTTCCACGCAAAGGAGCGTGAGTCATGGCGTATGTCATCGGCGTGGACGTGGGCGGCACGTTCACCGACGCCGTTCTCGACGACGACGCGGGGACCGTTCTCGCGGCCAAGTCGCCGTCAACCCCGCCTGACTACTCCCGGGGTGTCCTGGACGTGCTGGAGCTGCTCGCCGAGCAACTCGGCAAGCCGCTGCCGGACATGCTCGCCGAAACGCACCACATCGCGCACGGCACGACGTCCTCGCTCAACGCGCTCGTGATGGGCAACGTGCCTCCGGTCGGCTTCCTGACCACCAAGGGCCACCGCGACTCGATCTTCATCATGAACGTGGAGGGCCGCTATCTCGGCCGCTCACCGCACGAACTGCAGAACGTGCTCGGCCAGGCCAAGGACCACGGCCTGCTGCCCAAACGCCACGCGCTCGAGGTGACCGAGCGGATCGACCGCGACGGCAACGTGGTCGTCGGCCTGGACGAGGACGAGGCGCGCGCCGCGATCCGCGCGCTACTCGACGACGGGGTGCGCGCGATCGCGGTGTCACTGCTGTGGTCCTTCCGCAACCCCGTCCACGAACGCAGGCTGCGCGAGCTGGTCGCCGAGCAGGACCCGGACGTCTTCGTCGCGCTCTCCAGCGAGGTCAGCCCGCGCATCCGCGAGTTCGCCCGCAACGCCACCACGATCATGAGCACCCAGATCGGACCGGGGCTGCGCGACTACCTGAACACGCTGGAGGAAACGCTCCGCCAGGACAAGCTCGCCGGCCCGTTGCTCGTGATGCAGAGCAACGGCGGCGCCGTGGCCGCCAAGGAGGCACCGGCATCGGCGATCAGCACGGTCGGCTCCGTCCTCACCGGCGGTGTCGTCGGCTCGGTCGCGCTGGGCCGCCAGCTCGGCCACCGCAACATCATCTCGACCGACGTCGGCGGAACCACGTTCCTCGCCGGGCTCGTCGTCGACGGCGAACCGGTCCGCGACACGACGACGGTGATCAACCACCACCCGATCAACGTGCCCACCCTGCGGGTCGACGCGATCGGGTCCGGCGGGGGCGCGATCGCCTGGCTCGACGCGGGCGGGAACCTGCGCATCGGCCCACGCAGCGCACAGGCCGTGCCCGGCCCCGCCTGCTACGGCAACGGCGGCACCGAGCCGACCAACACCGACGCCAACCTCGTGCTCGGCATCCTGCCCGAGCGCGGCCTGCTCGGCGGCCGCAAGCCGCTGTCCGTCGAGCTGGCGCGGCAGGCCATCGACACCCAGATCGCCAAGCCGCTCGGGCTGACGGTCGAGGAAGCCGCCGCCGCGATCTACACCGTGCAGAACGCGCAGACCGGTGACCTGCTGCGCAAGACCGTCGTCGAGGCCGGACACGATCCGCGCGACTTCGTGCTCTACGCCTTCGGCGGTGCCGGACCCGCGCACTGCGCGGGATACGCCGCCGAAGTCGGGGTCGACGAGGTGGTGGTTCCGCTCGGGCCGGTCGCCTCCGCGTTCTCCGCGTTCGGCCTCGCCTCCTCCGACATCGCGCTGGCGGCCGAACTGTCGGACCCCACCCTCGTTCCCTTCGACCCGGCACGCGCCGAGCGGAACTTCCACGAGCTCGAGCGGCGGGTTCGCGAAGGGCTCGACCGGCAGGGCGTGCGATTCGAGACCGTCGAGCTGCACCGCGAGGTGGACATGCGCTACAGCATGCAGCTCGCGGAGGTGACCGCCCCGGTGGTGAGCGGCCCGCTCGACCAGGCGGCGATCGACGAAGCGGCCGCGGCGTTCGAGGAGCGTTACGCCGCGCTGTACGGCAAGGACGCGGGTTTCCGGGAGGCGGGCATCCAGGCCATCACCTTCCGCGTCCGCGGAATCGGGGTGCTGCCGTTCTCGCCCGAACTGCCCGGGGTTGCGGCCGCCGGGTCGGCGGACCCGGCGGAGGCCCGGTCAGGCAGCCGTCCGGTGTGCCTCGACGCCACGAACGGTTACGTCGACACCTCGGTCTACGACTACCGGAAGCTGCGCGCCGGGCACGTGCTCGATGGCCCGGCCATCATCGAAGTTCCCACGACGACCGTCGTCGTCCCGGGCGGCACCACCGGCACGGTGGACGCGCTCGGCAACGTGACCATCCGCCGCACCGCCGCTAGGAGTGCCTCATGAGCATGCCAATCCTCGGATCCGAGGTCTTCTCGAGCCGTCCGGTCAATCCGGACGAGCTGCAGCGCTCACTACCGTCCACAGTGGAAACCCACACCGTGACCCAGGAGCAGATCGACCGGCTCGACCCGCTCACCTACGAGGTGGTGCGCCATCGCCTGTGGTCGGTCACCGACGAGATGGGCGAGGCGCTCAAGCGCATGTCCGGCTCGCCCATCGTGACCGACGCCAACGACTTCGACTTCGCGATCTCCGACGAGCTGGGCCAGGAGGTGCAGGTCGGCCTCTACAACACGATGCTCGTCGGCGCGGTCGACCTCGCCATCTACTGGACGCTGCGCCACCGCGCGGTCAATCCCGGCATCGCCGAAGGGGACATGTTCCTCACCAACGATCCCTGGGTCGGCGGAGGGCTGCACCAGAACGACGTCATGGTCTACCAACCCGTCTTCCACGACGGGAAGCTGTTCGGCTGGACCAGCGCGCTGTGCCACGAACCGGACCTCGGCGGTGTCGGGCTCGGGTCCTTCTCCCCCGCGGCGGAGGACGTCTTCTCCGAGTCACTGCCCACCCCGCCGGTGAAGGTCGTACGGGACTTCCAACTGCAGCGCGACGTCGCCGACGTGTGGATCCGGCGCTCCCGGGTGCCGATGCTCGTCGGTCTCGACCTGCGCGCCAAGATCGGCGCCAACAACGTCGGCCGGGAACGGCTGCTCGCCCTGATCGAGCAGTACGGGGCCGACACGGTCAAGGCCGTGATGAAGCGGATGATGTCCGACGCCGAGTCCCGGCTGCGGGCCAAGCTGTCGAGCCTGCCCGACGGCAGCTGGTCGGCCACCGGCTACCAGGACCAGTCCCACGAGGGCGACCGGAACCTCCACAAGATCACCGTCACCACCACGAAGACCGGCGACCACCTGACGTTCGACTTCACCGGCACCGACCCGCAGTCAGGCGTCATCAACTGCACCTACGCCGGCATGCGCGGTGGGGTCATGCTCGCCCTCCTGCCGATACTGGCCGGCGACATCCCCTGGTCGGCAGGCGGGCTCATGCGCTGCTTCGACCTCGTCACCGAGGAGGGCACGCTCAACAACGCCACCTACCCCGCCGCCGTCGGCCGCGGCCCGATCGGACCCGCGTGGCTCACCGGCAGCCTGATCGCCGAATGCCTGTCGCAGATGCTCGACCGCGACCTCGAACTGGGCAAGAACGTGCAGGCGACCTGTTGCGGCACCTGGGACACGGCGGTGATGGCCGGGCTCGACGAGCGCGGCGAGCAACCCGCACCGTTCCTCAACATCATCATGGAGCCGATGGCCGGCGGATACGGCGCGCGGCCGCACGCCGACGGCATCGACACCGGCGGGCTGTTCTGCATTCCCATGGGCCGCGTGCCCGACGTCGAGATGACCGAGTTCCTCTACCCGGTGCTCGCGCTGTGGCGGCGGGAGGTACCCGACTCGGGCGGGCCGGGCCGACACCGCGGCGGGCTCGGTGCGTCAATAGCCATCACCCCGCACGGCACGAGTGTCCCGATGGGACTCGTGCTCGCCTCGGCGGGCAAGGCCGTCGCGCAGAACGCCGGGCTCGCGGGCGGCCATCCGGGCAACAGCGGCCTGGACGTGCTCGCCCGGCGCAGCCGCGTCGCCGACCTGCTCGCGTCCGGCCGCATCCCCAGCGAACTGGAGGAGCTCAGCGACACCCTGGAGCCCGGCCAGAACTACGCCTCCAGCTACCTGGCTCCCGGCGAGGTGTTCGTGATGACCTGGCAGGGCGGCGGAGGTTACGGCGATCCGCTGACAAGGGATCCCGAGGCGGTCGCCAGGGATCTTCGGGAACAGAAGATCTCCGCCGACAGCGCTCGGGCCGTGTACGGAGTGATCGTCGAGAACGGCGTGGTGAACCGACCCGCGACCACCGCCGAACGGGAGCGGCAGCGCTCCGTGCGCCGGGACCGCTCCCGCGTCCTGCGGCCGACCACGGGCCGCCGGATCAACCCCGACTCCGCCAGGCGACTCGACGACAACCTCGTCGAAGGCACGGACGCCGGAACGGCGGTCGTGGCGTGCCGCCATTGCGGCGACGTCCTCGGTGAGACCGGAGTGCCAGCTGCCGAACTCTCACTCGCCGCCTACGAGGGCTCCCCTGCCGAGGCGGGACCACAGATCATCGCCGACGCGGCCGACTACGTCGACGCGCCCGTGGTCTTCCGACAGTATTGCTGCCCGACCTGCTGGACGGCGCTCTACTCGGCGGTCGTACCCGCCGACCACCCGATGCCTCCGCTCGCAGGGCTGGCCGCGACCTCGGCAGTGTGAGCGGTTCGGCCGGGTGGGCGGGCGGCGCCGTCCACCCGGCCAGGCCCGCGGGGCGGTCGACCGCAGATCCGGCGGGGCGGCGCTCGTCGCCGTCGCGATGGTCGTCCGTCGCACTGCCTGAACCCCGATAGAGGGGTTCGTCACAGAAGAACGCGGAACGCGCAGACGGAGCCGACCGTCGCAAAGGCGACAAAGACGATCACCGACACCGGTGCCGACCAAAGGCAAGAACCTATGCGCAGACCACGTATCGCGATCGCGACCGTTGCGGCCACACTGGGGCTCACTCTCGCCGCGTGCGGCGGCGAGGAGGACACCACCGGGGACGCGGCGGCCCAAACCCCCTCGTCCTCGTCGTCCGAGCAGTCCGCTCCCAGCGAGACCGCGAGCTCCTCACCCGCCGCCGACGACGCCGCCTCCGCCGAGGTCACTCCACCCGGGACAGAGCTCAGCGTGGGTGAGACCGCTACCGTCCCGTTCACCTACGGGACCGAGAAGAGCGGGACGATCGCGATCACCGTCACGGCGATCGAGCAGGGCGATCCCGCCGACCTCGCGGCGTTCGGAGAACGCGCGAACGGCCTCGTTCCGTACTTCATCCGGATCAAGGTCGAGAACGTCGGCGGCACCGACCTCTCCTACAGTTCGGTGAGTCTGCGAGCGCTCGGCGAGGACGGCCGGGGCACCGGCGTGGTGATCACCGGTGACGTCGAGGGCAAGTGCGAGAGCACCAGTGCGGACGACACCTTCTCCGCCGCGGGTGCCACGTTCGAATCGTGCACCCTGCAGGCGGCTCAGGAAGGCGTGGCCGTGACCGGCGCCGAGTTCGGCGACTCAGAGGAGTACTCCGACAACCCGATCGTCTGGACGGCCTGATCCGGCAGGGTGTCCGGGACCACGAGCCTTCGAGCCCGGTCCCGGATACCGAACCGGAGGGACTCCCCGGCCCGGCCTGCGGCCCCGCACCGTTCCCGGTGCGGGGCCGCGGGCCGTGACCGGTCACCACACCTGGTCGAGCACCCGCAGGATGTTGCCGCCGAGGACCTTCGCGATCTCGTCGTCGGAGTAGTCGTGGGCGACGAGCCAGCCGGTGATGTGGTGGAACTCCTCGGCCAGGTTCTCGATGCCGTCCACGTACTCGACCTTGGTGAACTCGGGGCCGTCGTGCGCGGCCGAGATCGACAGGTGCTTGGCGAACGTGTCGTGCAGCCCCACGTGATCGCCGAAGAGGGTGTCCGGGCCGAACGCCACGTGGTCGATGCCCACCAGCTCGACGCAGTAGGTGAAGTGCTCCATGAACGCGTCGAGGTTGTGGGCCGGGTGGTTGGGGCTCATCGTGGTGTGCGGTGCGGCCTCGATGCCGATCACCCCGCCCCGCTCGGCACAGGCGATGATCACGTCGTCCGGCTTCATCCGCTTGGTGGGCCACACCGAGCGCGCACCCGCGTGCGTGATGAAGATCGGCTTCTCGGACGCCTTGATCGTGTCCATGCTCGTGCGGTCACCGGAGTGCGAGACGTCGATGGCGATGCCGAGCTTGTTCATCCGGCGCACCGCCTTCTCCCCGAAGTAGGTCAGGCCGCCGTCGTGGCGCTCCCGCAGTCCGGAACCCAGCGTGTTCGACTCGCTGTAGGCGATGCCCAGCTGCCGGACCCCGAAGCCGTACAGCACGTCGATCCGGTCGACCTCGTTCTGGATCGGGGTGGACGCCTCCAGCGCGGGCACCAGCGCGATCTGGCCGTTCGCGCGGGCGTTCGCGATGTCGGCGACGCTCTCCGCGCGGATCACGAAATCCTGCTTGGCGATGTCGGAGTAACGCATCCCGAGGTCGACGAGGACGTCCTCCCACTTCCACCCCATCTGGGAGGTGATGCAGCAGGTGCCGTCCATGAAGTTCTCGAAGACCGCGTCGATGCCGGACAGCGAGAGCCCCTCGTAGCCGGTGTGGTGGCGGCCGGTGCGGTTGTAGTCGAAGGTCTCGGTGATGTCCTCGGGGAAGATACTGGTGTGATCGTGCAACGAGATCACCGTGTTGTCGGCGAGCAGCTTGTTCACCCTCGCCCGCTGCACGTCGGTCAGCTCCGGCCCCCGCGAAGGCACCCTGCCGATCTCCTTGGCCAGTGCGAACTCGACGTAGTCCTCACCGGCCTCGAGCGCGTCGAAGGAGCGGTATCCCTGGTAGCGCAACGGCTGCGCGCCGGTCTTCTGTGTCATGGTCGGCACTCTTTCCTTTCTCTGCGGTCGTCTCAGGACGCGGCGGGGGCGGGTTCGGTCGCGGCCCCGGCCTGCCGGGTGCGCGGGGTGAAGAACAGGGTCAGCTCCTCCGGCGGCATCGGACGGCTGAACAGCGAGCCGATGATCATCCCGGCGAACCCGGCCAGCACCCCGGGCACGACGGGCTCCACCAGTGGACCATCGAGCGCGTACCACAGCAGGCACACGCCGAAGCCCGCGATCATCGAGCACACCGCGCCGATCTTGGTCGCCCGCCGCCAGTACAGGCCGAGCAGCACGGGCGCGGTGATCGTGCTGCCGAGCAGCGCGGCGTAGCTGAGCACCACGAACTGCACGATGTCCAGTTCCTGCAGCGTGAGCAGCACTGGCAGGACACCGATCACGAGCGTCGCCCACCGGTTGAGCCGGGTCCGCGTGCGTTCCGTGCTGTCCGGCCGGATCAGCGACGCGTAGAGGTCGTGCGAGATGGCGGGTCCCGCGACCAGCAGCACCGAGTCCACTGTGCTCAGTACCGCCATGATGATCGCCGTCAGCAGCAGTGCGCCCACGAACGGCGGCAGCACCTCGGAGGCCAGGATGGTCGAGGCGGCGTCGGACACCGACAGGTTCGGGTAGAGCACGCGCATCACCATGCCGGCCACACCGATGCAGATCCCCGTCAGCAGCACGAAGAACATCGCGACACCGGAGGCCCGGCGGCATGTGCGGTCGTCGGGCATCGCGTAGAAGCGCAGCAGCAGGTAGGGCGCGCAGAGCGCGGCGAACCCGAAGCCGAGCCAGAAGCCGCTGATCTCCGACCAGCCGAAGCCCCAGCCGACGAAGTGCGGCGCGATCTCCGGCAGTGACTGGGCCAGGGACGAGAGCCCGCCGGCGTGGCTGATCAGCAGCGGCAGCCCGATCACCACGCCGAGCGCCATCGCGATCTGCTGCAGGAAGTCGGTGCGGATCACCGCGGTCATGCCGCCGATCACCGTGTAGCCGACCACGAGCACCATCAGGATCACCGCGCCCCAGAAGAAGGGGATGCCGAACGCGGCCTCCAGGATCACGCCGCCCGCCTGGTACTGCGCCGACATGAACACCAGGTACGACAGCACGAGCAGCACCGAGATGACCGCGCGCGGAACCTTGCCGCCGAAGCGGTCGGCGATGAAGTCGGGGAAGGTCAGCGCGTTGCGCTCGTGCGCGTAACGCCGCAGCCGGGGCGCGATCACGTAGGCGGCGATGAGGAACGCCACCCAGATCCCGGCCCAGCCCCACATGAACGAGGCCCCGGTGAGGTAGTGGATGCCGACGGTGCCGACGAACGTTCCCGCGCTCATCTGGGTCGCGGCGATGCTCGCGCCACCCGCCCACGCGCCGACCTTGCGGCCAGCCACGAAGTAATCCTCTTCGCCGCTGTTGCTCTTGTAGGAGCGCCAGCCCTCGAAGACCAGCACGATGAGGAAGCCGCCCAGCAGCAACAGGAACATGGTCTGGAAGTTCACCACTGCTCACCGCTTTCCGGCTCGGCCTCGGAGCGGTCCTTCCGCCCGGCGAGCACAATGGACAGTACGGTCAGGACGAGACCGGCGAGCACGGCCGTGTCGAAGGGAAGCCCGAACGGGGTGATCATGCGCGGGGACGCTCCTTCCGGAGAGAGGTGACCAGCCACACGGCCACGACGGCGACGATGAGCACCAGGCCGGTGTAGGACGTCACGGTGCCGAGCGACGCCGAGGACGTCGTCCCGTACTCGGCGACCACCATCGAGGGCAGCGACCGGCTGTCGTGCCGGAGCACCACGCGGTCGCCTTCCTGGTGCTGCTGCTCGAAGACCGGCATGCTGTCGCCGACGAGCCGCTGGCCCTCGGGAAGCGTCACGGTGATCGCCACCCGCAGGCCCCGGTCGGCGGCGAGGTCGGGCACCGCGAGGGGAACGCCCCGTGCCTCGCCGGTGCGCTGGATCCGTTGCTCCACCGTGTATTCCGTGGTGCCCTCGGGCAGCGTCGCGGCGGCGCGGATGCCGCGCACCGGGCCGATGCCGGTGATGCCGGAGACGGCGGTGAGCTCGGTGACCTCCGTGCCCGCGCGGGGTGCGACCAGCAGCCGCACCGATACCGGGGCGGTGGTGGGCTCGGTGAGCCGGTAGGTGGCGCGCACCAGGTCCTCGCCGGATTCGTCGAGGGTGATCGCGACATCGGCGTGGGCGAGCACCGGGTCGGCGGCCTCCTGGGCCGTGGCGGTCGGTGCCGGTCCGCCCAGGACCACGGCGGCCAGCACGCCGGTGACCGTCAGCATCCCCTTCACGGCGTGACCTCCAGCGGGCCGGACGCGTGGTGCAGGAGCGCCGCGTCGTCGGCACCCCTGGCGATCGCGGTGGGCACGGGGTAGGCGCGACGGCTGTGGCACAGGCCCATGCGGTGCAGGGCCTGCGCGTGGTGCAGGGCCGCGCGGATGGGGTTGACCACCGGCACGCCCAGTTCCGCGGTGAGCCGTTCGGCGGCGCCGAGAAAGCCCATGCTCATGCAGCCGAGCACGAGCGTGTCGGCCGTGCCGTCGGCGAGCGCCGCCTCGCACTCGCCGCGCAACGCGACGTAGGCCGCGTCGTGGTCGGTGTTGATGGCGAGTACCGACAGCTCCACCGAGCGCACCTCGTGCAGCGCCTGGAGAACGCCGGTCTCCCAGGCGATGCGGCGCAGCAGCGGCCGCACGCCCGCGGTGACGGTGACGACCGAGAACCGGTGGCCGAGCGTCACGGCCAACGCCATCGCCGCCGCGGCAGGCCCGACCACCGGCCTGGTGGCGATCTCGCGCAGGCCGTCGAGGCCGGGGTCGCCGAAGCAGCCCAGGATCGTCGCGTCGGTCCCGGCCCGCTCGGCGGCACGCAACCCCGTGCCCATCGCCGGGATCGCGAGGTACTCCTCGAAGGCGGACTCGATCGAGGCCGGGCCCCGGTCCACCGCGGTGACAGTGATCTCGGTGTCCGGATCGGACCATTCGCCGAGCAGGCCGGCACGGCGGCGCATCTCGGTCTCGCCGAGCGCCGTGACGTGCATCGGCGCGGGCAGCAGGTAGGTCAGGCGCATGGGCTCTCCGTGTGGGGTGAGGGGGCTACTCGGCGAGGTGGAAGGGCCGGTAGGCGCGCTTGTGGTTCTCCAGCTCCAGTCCGATGTCGACGGAGCGGACACCGGGCAGCGCGCCGAGGACCCTGGTGGTGAAGGCGTAGATGTCCGAGGCGTCGGGCAGGATCACCTCGCACACCAGGTCCGCGGAGCCCGCGGTGGCCGAGACGTAACGGACCTCGGGGCGTCCCGCGAGCAGGTGCGCGATCTCGTCGAGCCTGCCGAGGTCGACCTTGAGCCACGCCAGCAGCTCCACGTGGAATCCGAGCGCGGCCGGGGTCACCAGCGTGCTGAACACCAGTGCGCGCGCGGCGACCAGCCGCTCCACCCGCCTGCGCACCCCGGTCTCGCCGAGCGTCAGGTGCTTGGCGACGTCGCGGTACGGGCGCCTGCCGTCGTCGGCCAGCGCGGCCAGCAGGTGCTGGTCGTTCTCGTCGAGGGTGATGCGGGCCGGTGGGCTCGGCCGCACCGGTGGCCGCTGCACCGCGTCGCCCAGCAGCCGCCTGCTCCAGTCGTGCCGCATGGTGAACGTCTTGGTGATCAGCGCCGACGACGAGCTGTGCACGCCAGGCAGCGCGCCGAGATCGTCCACGAGCGCGCTCGTCAGCTGGCGCTGCGACGGCACGATGATCTCGGTGATGACGTCCCACGTGCCGGTGCTCAGTGTGAGGAACCGGGTGTCGGGCCTGGCCGCGAGCACGTCGATGACCTTCCGCACCGAGCCCGGCGCACAGCCCAGCTGTACGAGCACCGGCTGGCCGAGACCGCAGATCAGCGGATCGGCGACGCCGATGACCCGCACCGTCCCGTCCTCGAGGAGCCTGCCGCCGCGCCGCGACGCCGTGCTCTCCGTGGTGCCCGCGAGCCGGGCGACCTCGGACCACGAGCTGCGCCCGTCGAGTTGCAGGGCCGCGACGATGCGGCGGTCCAGGTCACTGAGTTCGTGCACGTTCGGTCCCTCGCGAATGACATCCTGTGACGCCCGTGTTGAGCGAATCAGGCTTGAGTTCCCGGAAATCTACGTGGGAGAGGCGAAGATGTATAGATACTTGCATGAAATCGGCCGAGTCCTGGTAACAGCGCTGTTGCCGCTGTTACCTGTGGATCAACACCCCGGGGACGGGGAGGATCGGAGGCAGCCGTGATCGTCACGTTCGACCTGTTCAGTGCGCTGACCGATTCGCGCGGGGGCGGCTCGGCCGTTTTCGCCCGGATCGCCGCGGAACGCGGCTGGCCCTTCACCGGGACACTGCTGTACGACGAGTGGGACCGGCGCAACAAGCAGGCCCAGCAGCGGGTCGATCTCACGGGCGGCTGGACGAGCTTCCGGGAGCTCTCGCGGAGCGCGCTCGCGGACACGTACACCGCGCTCGGACTAACGGCGGACGCCGACGCCGACCTCACCCGCGTCCAGGACGGCGTCGGCGGCTGGCCGCTGTGGCCGGACGTCCCCGGCGGGTTGCCCGCCGTGGCGGAGCACGCCCGGCTCGGGATCCTCTCGAACGTCGACGACGACCTCGCCGCCGCGACGCTCGCCTACCCGCTCGTGGAACCGGATCTGGTGCTCACCTCACAGCGGCTCGGCGCCTACAAGCCAGATCCCGCCCTCTACCTGCGCGCCCGCGAGCTGCTCGGCGAGGACTTCGTCCACGTGGCCGCGTCGGCCCGCGACGTGCGGGGCGCGCTCGAGGCCGGAATCCGCACCGTGCGCATCGTCCGGCCGGGCCACCACCTCGACCCGCACGGTCCGGCGCCGACGGTGTCGATCCACGCCGTGCCGGAGCTGGTCAGCGCGCTGGGAGGGTAGCCGCGTCAGTCGCCCGGCGGGGCGTGCCGGTGTCCTTCGATGGCGATGCGCGCGGCGGCGACGGACTTGCGGATCACCTGCTCCGGCGTGTAGCCGTGGCGGGCGAAGACGCCGTCGAGCCAGAACATGCCGTAGCCGTGTGCCTGGGTGAACAGCTGCTCCATGAGTTCGAGTGCGTTCTCGGGCCGGTCGGACACGGTGAGGCACAGCATCAGGAACTGGTCGCTCATGCGGCGGGTCTGCTCGTGCAGCTCGGTGTCGTCGCGGCCCTGGAGCCCGTCGGCGTAGACGACGTTCATGCCCGCGCGCCGTTCGATGAGGTACCCGGTGTAGGCCCCGCAGGCGGCGGCGAGCGCCTCCACGGGGTCGGGCAGGCCCTCCGCGGCGGCGCGGACGCGGTCGGCGAGCTGGCTCGCGACCGTGGCCGCGACGGCCGCGAGCAGGCTCTCGCGCTCGGGGAAGTGCCGGTAGGGCGCGCCGGGGCTGACCTTGGCGCGCCGGGCGACCTCGGCGACCGAGAACGCGCCGAGGCCCTGCTCGGCGATCAGGTCCAGGGAGACGCGCACGAGCTCGGCTCGCAGGTTGCCGTGATGGTACTTCTCGCCCATGGCCTGGATCACATCTCTCGATCGGAATAGGTAAGAGCCTTCTTACGTCGCTATGTGAGAGCCCCCTTACATCGGGGCTCGCGATCCATCATCCCAGGAGGTCTGATGAGCACGACGACGCACGCCATCGCAGCGCCCGCACCCGGCGCCCCGCTCGAGCAGACCACGATCCAGCGGCGCGACCTGCGCCCTGACGACGTACTGATCGACATCGCCTACGCCGGCATCTGCCACAGCGACATCCACCAGGCGCAGGAGGACTGGGGCACCGCCATCTTCCCGATGGTCCCCGGCCACGAGATCGCCGGCGTGGTCGCCGCGGTCGGCTCGAACGTGACCAGGTACCAGGTGGGCGACCGCGTCGGCGTCGGCTGCATGGTCGACTCGTGCGGCGAGTGCGAGTACTGCCTGGCCGGAACCGAGCAGTTCTGCGTCAAGGGCAACGTCCAGACGTACAACGGCGTGGGCTTCGACGGCGAGAACACCTACGGCGGCTACAGCCGCCAGATCGTGGTGAAGGACGCCTTCGTGTGCCGCATCCCGGAGGGCATCGAGCTCGACGTCGCCGCTCCCCTGCTCTGCGCCGGCATCACGACGTACTCGCCGCTGCGCCAGTGGGGCGCCGGCCCCGGCAAGAAGGTCGCGGTCGTCGGCCTCGGCGGCCTCGGCCACATGGCCGTGAAGCTGGCCGTCGCGATGGGCGCCGAGGTGACGGTGCTGAGCCAGAGCCTCAAGAAGCAGGAGGACGGCAAGCGGCTCGGCGCCACCCACTACTACGCCACCGGCGACGAGTCGACCTTCGACGTGCTGCGCGGCCGCTTCGACCTGATCCTCAACACCGTGTCGGCGAAGCTGCCGGTGGACGCCTACCTCGGCCTGCTGCGCGTCGGCGGGGCGATGGTCAACGTCGGCGCGCCCGGCGAACCGCTGTCGTACAACGCGTTCTCCCTCATCGGGGGCAACAAGACGCTGGCGGGCTCCATGATCGGCGGCATCGCGGAAACCCAGGAGATGCTGGACTTCTGCGCCGAGCACGGCATCGGCGCCGAGATCGAGACGATCTCCGCCGATCAGGTCAACACCGCCTACGAGCGCGTGGCCAACAGCGACGTCCGCTACCGCTTCGTCATCGACACGGCGACGATCGGTTCCTGACGACGCACCCGAGGGCCTGGCGACCACGACCGGCCGCCAGGCCCTC
Source organism: Prauserella flavalba (assembly GCF_003202235.1). GTDB lineage: Bacteria > Actinomycetota > Actinomycetes > Mycobacteriales > Pseudonocardiaceae > Prauserella_A > Prauserella_A flavalba. Next base: position 2,423 of record NZ_MASU01000025.1, on the reverse strand, counting down.
GCGCGGGGCGCCCGCACGACACATCGGATCCCCGCATCAGCACGGTCACCGCAAGGATCACCGCGCGGCGGCGTTCGCGTTCAGCGGGCTTCTTCTTCCGTCGCGGCGAAGAGGCCGCGGGGTCCCTTCAGCGCGTTGAGCGCGGCGAGTATGTGGGCGCGGGTGATCGACTCCGCCCAGTCGCCGTCGCCGGCCTCGAGCGCGGCGATGATCGTGTGGTGTTCCTGGCAGGTGGAGGCGACCTGTTCCGGGGTGAACGCCGTGAAGACGCGGTGCAGGAGAGGAATGTGGACCACCGTGGTGAGGGTGGCCACGAGCCGGTCGCTGCCCGCGGACGACCGCACGGCCTCGTGGAACTCGATGTTGAGCTCGGCGATGCGCTCGTGATCCAGCGGTTCGGCCTTCGCCAGCTCTGACATCTCGTCGGCCAGCGCGCGCAGTCGCGGCAGGTCGAGCAGATCCGGTCGCCCCGCGGCGAGCCGGGCGGCCCAGGCCTCCAGGTTGGCCCGGAGCCGGTAGGTGTCCTCGAGATCGCGCCGCGTCCATCGGGACACCTCGACGCCGCGGCGTCCGCGCGGTTCGATCAGGCCGTCGGCACGGAGCCGCTGTATGGCATGGCTGACCGGGGTGCGCGAGACACCGAACTCGGCTGCGATCTGGACCTCGCGCAGCGCGGTGCCGGGAGGAAGCTGCCACGTCATGATCTGTCGACGGAGTTCGTCGTAGACGCGTGTGGCGGCGGGGTTTCCCTCGCTCAACGTGTCCTCCTCACGATCATTCTCGCTGCCGGCGACGGCCAGACTAGGCCACGCCGGCCGCTCGAGGGCGGCCGGCGTGGAGTGCCGTCGTGTCGCATCAGGTGCCGCTGACGGCGTCGCGTTCGGACACGCCCAGGTCGTGTCTGACAATCCTCTGCCGTGTGAGCGGGGATCAGCGTGGTGGCTCGCAAGACATCCCAGGAGCTTGAATGTCAAGCGGCGATGTTGTTGGCGTGGTGCGACCAGGCGGTGGTCTCGTTGTAGAGGGTGCGGGTTTTCAGGCAGCCGTGCAGGATGCCGACGAGCCGGTTGGCCAGTTGGCGCAGCGCGGGGTTGTGCCCGACACCGCGGGCTCGTTGCTGGTCGTAGTAGGTTCGCGCACCGGGTGAGGTGTTGAGCGCGGCGAAGGCCTGGGTCATCAACGCGTCGATCAGCCGGTCGTTGTGCACGAAGCGGGCCAGTACGACCTTCTTCTTGCCCGAGGCGCGGGTGATCGGACTGGTCGCCGCGTAGTTCTTGCGTGCTTTCGCGCTGGCGTAACGGTTGGGGTCGTCGCCGAACTCGGCCAGCACCCGGGCGCCCAGGATCGGTCCCAGCCCAGGCTGGGACAGCACGATCTCAGCGTCCGGGTGCTGGCCAAAAAACGTCTCGACCTGGCCCTGCAGGGTGCTGACCTGCGCGCGCAGGGTGGCCAGCACCGTGACCGCGGCGCGGGTGGTGGCTGCATAGGCCGCGGTGACCACCGCGGGCTGCCCCAGCTGCTGGGCGCGCAGCAGCGACTGGATCCGGGTGGCTTTGCCCTCGATGTCGCGGCGGCGAGCACGTCGCAGCGCGGCCCGGATCTGGCTCAGCGACAGCCGCGCTGCGCTGTCCGGGTCGGGTGCCTTCCCCAGCAGTTCCAGCGCCTCGGGTGCATCCAGGTCCTCGAATGCCTCCAGTGCGGCGGGGAAGTACTCGCGCAGGCTGTGGCGCAGCCGCTGGGTGTGGCGGGTGCGTTCCCAAATCAACGTCTTGTGCGCCCGGGTGATGACCTTGACCGCCTCGGCCTCGGGGCTGTCACCGGCGATCGGGCGCAACTCGTGGGCGTCGGTACGTACCATGTTGGCCAGCATGTGCGCGTCCGCAGCGTCGCTTTTCGCCCCGGACACACCATGCCGCCGCCGGTATCCGACCGCCTGCAACGGGTTGACCGCGAACACGGCGTACCCCGCGGCGACCAGGGCAGCCACCCAGGGCCCGCGATCGGTCTCGATCCCGATCACCACCCGCGCCTGATCGGGATCGGTGTCCGGGCCCAGGTGCTCGGCGATCATCGCGTGCAACCGGGCGATCCCAGCCACCCCCTCCGGCAGCCGGGCTCTCGCCAGCCGCCGGCCCGCCGTGTCCATCAACTCGACATCGTGATGGTCTTCGGCCCAGTCATCTCCCACGAACAGCACCGTGTCCGTCTCCCTCCACAACGCTCGTCATACCCCGGTCACGCGCGGGAGAACACTCAGCGGCCTAATGAACCAGTGCTCACACCACACTCGGTGGGCACGACATCCCATCAGCGATCCGTTCTCCCGGGCTACCGGCAGGGGCACGATCTTGCGACAGAACTCCCCACACAAGGGGTTCAGGCGGAGAGAGTGCTCACCCACCGATGGTCACCGACCACGAGTC
>NZ_MASU01000024.1 GCF_003202235.1 Prauserella flavalba | reverse complement strand
CCCAGCCCGTACGCATCCCGTCCGACGTCGATCGCGAGGATCGCGTCCTGGCCAACCTCACCGCTCGCCAGCTGGCGATCCTCACGGTGACCGGGATCGTGCTCTACGGCGCCTGGACGCTGGCCCGCGGTGTGGTGCCGCTGCCGGTCTTCCTGATCGTCGCTGTTCCTCTCGGGGTCAGTGCCGCGGTCCTGGCGTTGGGGCAGCGCGATGGCATGAGCCTGGACCGGCTGCTGCTCGCCGCGGTCCGCCAGCGGCTGCAACCTCGGCACCGGGTCGCCGCTCCCGAAGGGGTGCGGGCCGCACCCGAGTGGCTGACCAGCAGTATCACCGCGACCGATGCCACCGGTGCTGCGAGCACATCGGAGGTATCTCCGGCGGCGCTGCGGCTGCCCGCGGAAGGAGTCACCGAGGCCGGTGTCGTCGACCTCGGCCCCGACGGGGTCGCGATGGTCGCGGTGGCCAGCACCGTCAACTTCGCGCTCCGCACGCCCGGTGAGCAGGAAGCTCTAGTCGCCAGCTTCGGCCGGTATCTGCATTCGATCTCCGCGCCGGTACAGGTGCTCATCCGAGCCGAACGGCTGGACCTGAGCCGTCAGATCAGCGACCTGCGCGAGGCCGCCCCCGGGTTGCCGCATCCGATGCTCGAAGCCGCCGCGGCCGAGCACGCGACCTACCTCGACCAGTTGCGCCGCTCCACCGATCTGCTGCGCCGCCAGGTACTGCTGGTGCTACGCGAGCCGATCCGCGCCACGGGGCCGACCGACGGGCTCGGCGGCGCGTCCCCGCTCGCCGCGCTGCGGGCACGACGCGCCCGCAGCCGGGACGGCGAGGTCACCGAGACCGCGCGGCGCTCGGCGGAGACCCGGCTCGTGCGGAGGCTGGGCGAAGCCACCGAACTGCTCTCCCCGGCCGGGATCACGATCACGCCTCTGGACGCCGGGCAGGCCACCGCCGTGCTGGCCACCGCATGCAACCCGGACAGCCTGATCCCGCCCTCGGCGGGTCTGGCCGGCGCGGACGAGGTGATCACCACCGCCGCTGCAGACCCCGACGACGAGCCACCAGTCCATCACCGAAGCACGGCCAGCTGGGACAGGCGCGACAGCGCTGCGCCGGAGCCGTCGGCCCTGGATGAATGGGAGGGCGGGGACCTATGAGCAGCAAGTTCGGCCGTATTCGAGGCCGTGGGAAGCCGCACACGAATGCACCGTTGGGCAGGGCCAGTGCGTTCACGCCGGATTCGCTGTCAGTCGCACCCCGGCACCTGGAGATCGGCGGCGAATGGGTCTCCTCCTTCGCGATCACCGGCTACCCGCGCGAGGTGCATGCGGGGTGGCTGCAGCCACTGCTGTCCTACCCCGGCCGCGTCGACGTGTCCCTGCACATCGAGCCGATCGACCCGGTCACCGCCGCCAACCGGCTCAAGCGCCAGCTGTCCAAGCTGGAATCGGGACGGCGACACACCAGCGAGAAGGGACGCTTGCTGGACCCGATGGTCGAGGCCGCCACCGAGGACGCCTACGACCTCTCGGCCCGCGTCGCCCGCGGCGAAGGGAAGCTGTATCGGCTCGGCCTGTATCTGACCGTGCACGCCACCAGCGAAGCCGATCTCGGCGAGCAGGTGGCCGCGGTGCGGGCGCTCGCGGCGTCGCTGCTGATGAACGCGCAGCCGACCACCTACCGGTCGCTGCAAGGCTGGGTGTCCACCCTGCCGCTGGCGCTCGATCTCATCGGGATGCGCCGCACCTTCGACACCAGTGCGCTGGCCGCCGCGTTTCCCTTCACCAGCCCCGATCTGCCGCCCGCTGACCCGACCAGCGTCGCCGCACCGGCCGGTGTGCTGTACGGGTTCAACGTCGGATCGCAGGGTTTGGTGCATTGGGACCGTTTTTCTGCGGACAACTACAACGCGGTGGTGCTCGGGCGCTCCGGTGCGGGCAAGTCCTACCTGGTGAAGCTGGAAACCCTGCGCAGCCTCTACCGCGGGGTCGAGGTCGCGATCATCGACCCGGAGGACGAGTACCGGCGGCTGTGCGAGGCCATCGGCGGTACCTACATCCACCTCGGCGACGCCGATGTCCGCATCAACCCGTTCGACCTGCCGATCGCGGTACGCCCGGACGGTCGCCGCACCGCCCCCAAGGACGCCCTGACGCGCCGGGCGCTGTTCCTGCACACCGTCATCGGAGTGCTGCTCGGCACCGAACTGTCTGCGCAGCAGCGCGCCGTGCTCGACCGGGCGATCATGGCCACCTACCAGCAAGCCGGGATCACCAGCGACCCGCGGACCTGGGGCAGGCAGGCGCCGTTGCTGGCGGATCTCGCCGCAATCCTCACCGCCACCGGCGATCCGGTCGCCACGGATCTCGGCTCCAGGTTGCATCCGTTCGTCGAGGGCGCGTTCTCGGCGATGTTCTCCGGGCCGGCCACCACGCGGCCCGAGGGGCACCTGACCGTGTTCAGCCTGCGTGACCTGCCCGACGAACTCCGGCCGATCGGCACGCTGCTCACGCTGGACACGGTGTGGCGGCGGGTGTCCAACCCGGCCATCCGGCGGCCACGACTGATCACCGTCGACGAAGCGTGGCTGCTCATGCAGGACCCTGCCGGGGCGCGTTTTCTGCACCGGATGGCCAAAGCAGCCCGGAAACACTGGGCGGGCTTGACGATCGCGACCCAAGATGTCGGCGATGTCCTCGGGACAGACTTGGGTAAGGCGATCATCGCGAACGCGGCTACGCAGATCCTTCTACGTCAAGCGCCGCAGGCGATCGACGAGATCGTGGCGACCTTCAACCTGTCCGAGGGCGAGAAGCAGTTCCTGATTTCCGCGGACAAGGGACAAGGTTTGCTCTCGACCGGGACGCAGAGAGTCGCGTTCCAGTCGCTGGCTTCGCCGCAGGAAAACGCGCTCATCACAACAGATCCGGCCGAGTTGGCGCAGTACGCGGAACACGAATCTAGCACGGACGACGGCGGCACGTTTGTCGATCTCGGCGTCGACGACACCGAGCTGACGCTTGATGCGGACGCTGACGGTCACGTCGACCTCGGCAGCGCTGCGTAACCCGCCCCACCGCGACGGATCGATCCCTTCAACCACAACGTTTCTGCTCGTTTCTTGCACCCCGACTGACTGCCTTTGCGAGGTGTCGCATGTCTTCTTCCGCCCACATAACTACGGTTCCGGCGCGGCCAGCCCGGTTGCTGACACAGAACCGGGAGATGCGCGCAATCGGTGTCTGGAACTGGACTCTGCCTGCACTGGCCGCCCGGTTGCCCGACGGACGGACGCAGGTGACCTGCCCGGCGGCAAGCGCGTGCACTCGGATCTGCTACGCGCGCAACGGAACTTATCTCTTCCCTGCGGTCAACGCCAAGCATACAGCCAATCTCGCGTTCGTTATGGACGATCTTCCCGGTTGGACAGAGGCAATGATCCGCGAACTGTCGGCACCGCGCCTGGTCGGGAAATTTGTCAGGGTTCACGACGCAGGCGATTTTTTCAGCGATGCCTACACGTTGGCGTGGTGTCGCGTGATGCGAGCCTGCCCACAGGTGACTTTCTATTGCTACACAAAGGAAGTTCGCCGATTCAAAAGGCTGATCGAACCTGACCCGCCCGAGAACTTCCTGTGGGTGTACAGCTACGGCGGTCGCGAAGACTCCTTCATTGACCCCGACCGTGACCGGGTCGCCGACGTGTTTCCCGACGAGGACGCCATCACCGAGGCCGGGTGGTCGTCGCAGGAAGCCTCGGATCTGCTCGCCGTGCTCGGCCCGCGATTGGTCGGGGTGCCCGCAAACCGCATCCCGCAGTTCCTCAAGCGCATGGGCGGGCGGCGGCTGTCGGAGTGGCAGGCCGAGATCGACGCCGAACGAACACACAAGCGGCGCCGTCATCTGCGACTCGTGCCCAACGACCCGTCCGCACCTACCTCGATGCCGGAAGGCCAACCGAGCGAGGACGACGCCGAGCGACACGCGGCCTGAATCCGCGTCCTGTCGACTTTTCCTTGCGAGAGAGGGGATTTCTGATGTCATCCACTCAATCTGTTGTCGCGTCATCGAGGACGCTTGCCTCACCGTTGCAGGACTACCTGCGCGATCCCGGTGCCGCAATGCGCGCTGTTGTTACGGCACTGCGGGAATTCGCACTGACCTGGGGGCCACTGGTCGGGCCGGCCGTCGCGCTTGCGGTGGCTGGCGTCGTGGTCGGGCGACGGTGGTGGACGCGCCGGTGCCATGACCGAATGGCCGCCGACGCCCGGGTGGTCACAGTGCTGGCTCCGCCCACGGTCGATCCGGACGGCGCGGCGGCTCTATATTCCAACCTGGTCGGGCTGTTGCGGTCCGGCTGGAAACGGCGGATGCACGGCCAGCCGCACATCGTGTGGGAGTACGTGTTTTCCCATGCCGGAGTCGCCTTGCGGCTGTGGCTGCCGGGCGTCGTGCCGCCCGGCATGGCCGAACGCGCCATCGAGGCTGCCTGGCCCGGCGCGCACACCCGCACAGCCCCGGCCAAGCCGCCGATCCCCTTGGCCAACCCGCCAGGCAAAGCGGCCGAGGCCGTGGGCGGCGAACTGCGCCTGGCCCGCAGCGAGGCACTGCCCATCCGGTCGGACTTCCCCACTGATCCGGTCCGTGCCTTGCTGGGCGCTCCGGTCGGCATGGCCACTCATGAACGTGCCGTGGTGCAGATCCTTGCGCGCCCGGTCACCGGCGCGCGTGTCCGCAAAGCCCGCCGAGCCGCCCGCCGGGTCCGCACGGGCAGCTCGGTCCGGCTGGCCGGGCGCCTCCTGGACCTGATCACCCCGCACACCGGATCGCGCAAACCCCACGCGACCACGAAGCGGCCGGTCGTCGATCACCAGACCTCGCTGGAAACCTCGGCGCAGGACCGGGTCATCGTGGCCAAGCAGCGCAGCTCCCAGTACGAGACCCGCATCCGGTACGCCGTGGCCACCTTGGTCGACGAGCACGCGACCGGCGCGGAGCGGGTTCCGGTGCGGGAGCACCTGCGCGGACGCGGGCATGCCATCGCCAGCGCGTTCGCGGCTTACAGCGAACATAACTACTACCGTCGCGTCCGGCTCGCGCACCCGGTCCAGTCCGTGGCCGAACGACGCCTCACCTCCGGTGATCTGCTCTCGATCACCGAACTGGCCGCGCTCGCGCACGTCCCGACCGACGAGGCCGTGCCCGGCTTGCAGCGCGCCGGAGCGAAGGCGGTGCCGCCGCCACCGGGAATCGCCACCGCGGGCGCCGGAGTGAAACCGATCGGGATCACCGACTCCGGCCACTCCCGGCCGGTGGGGCTACGCGTCGCCGACGCGCGTCATCACCTGCACATCCTGGGTGCGACCGGGTCAGGCAAAAGCGAGCTGATGGCGCGGATGATCCTCGACGACGCCAACGCCGGCCGCGGCCTGGTCGTGATCGATCCCAAGGGAGACCTGGTCGCGGACACCCTGATGCGGCTGCCCTCGCGGCTCGGGGAGAAAGTGGTGCTCTTCGACGCCGACAGCCGCTCCCGCCCGCCCGTGCTCAACCCGCTCGAAGGCGACGACACCGCCCGCACCGTGGACAACCTGGTGTCGATCTTCTCCCACGTCTACGCCTCCAGCTGGGGGCCGCGTACCGAGGACATCCTGCGCTCCGGTCTGCTGACCCTGCGCGAGCTGCCCGGCACACCCACGCTGACCGATCTGCCGAAACTGTTGACGGTGCCCGCATTCCGGCAGCGTGCGCTCGAACAGATCTCCGACGACGTCCTGACCGGGTTCTGGCACTGGTACGACGATCTGTCCGACGCCAGCCGGGCACAGGTCGTCGCGCCGCTGATGAACAAGCTCCGCGGCCTGCTGCTGCGCCCGTTCGTGCGGGCATCCCTCGCCGGTGGCGAATCCACAGTGGACATGGACGCGGTACTCGACGGCGGAATCTGCCTGGTGCGTTTGGGCAAGGACGCGCTCGGGATGGACACCGCACGCCTGATCGGCTCGATCGTCGTGGCCCGCACCTGGCAGGCCGCCACCCGGCGAGCCCGGATACCGCAGCGCGACCGGCACGATGCCTCGCTCTACATCGACGAGTGCCACAACTTCCTCAATCTGGCGTACCCGATGGAAGACATGCTCGCCGAAGCCCGGGGCTACCGGATGTCGATGACGCTCGCGCACCAGTACCTGCGGCAGCTACCGCGCGAACTGGAGGAAGGCATCAGCACCAACGCCCGCTCGAAGATCATTTTCTCGGCGTCGCCCGAAGACGCCAGAGACTTGGCCCGGCATACCGCGCCCCGGCTCTCCGAGCACGACCTCGCCAATCTGGGCCGATTCCACATCGCCGCGCGGCTGGTGCTCGACAGCGAGGAAGCTCCCCCGTTCACCGCGGTCACCGAGAAGCTTCAGCCCGCGATTCCCGGTCGGGCCAAGGAGATCCGTCGGCTCGCGCTCGTGAACACCGAGCCTCGAAGCACGCCCGATCCGGCCGAGCACGTCCAGCCGGTGGCGTTCGATCCGCGCCGCGCGGCCTGACCCTTCAGCTTTTTCCGTTTGCCCGCAGGGCGTTCTCGCGTCCTGCCGTCCTTGGAGGTGCACGGCACGATGGTGAGCAATCCCACCCAGCAACGACAATTGCGTGCACATCGGCCGGAACGACCTGTTGCGCGGGTGCTCAACTCGGCCGAGCATCACGCGTGGCTGGCCCGGCATCTCACCGATCGCGACCGGTGGCTGTGCCGGATGCTGTTCGAGCACCACGTGCTCACCAGCACCCAAATCATCGATATCGCCTTCACCGGTCGCCGCGGGGCGAACCTGCGCCTGCGCAACCTCTACCAGTGGGGCGTACTGCACCGGTTCCAGCCGCACCGCGACCGCGGATCGCACCCGATGTACTACGTCCTCGACACCGCCGGAGCTGTCGCCCTCGCTCGCGAAGACGGCATCGACCACAAGGAACTGGGCTACAGCCGTGAACGCGAGATCGGACGCGCATTCTCGCTACAGCTGGCGCACACCGTGGGCTGCAACGGACTGTTCACCACCCTGATCCGCCGAGCGCGTCAACCCGGTGCCGCTGGTGTGCTCGCGGCGTGGTGGTCGGCCGCCCGGTGCGGCCGGCACTGGGGCGACATCGTCACCCCGGACGGCTACGGACGCTGGCGTGAGACTGGCCGGGACGTCGAGTGGTTCATCGAGTTCGACTTCGGCACCGAGCAACTGTCCCGCCTGGCGGGCAAGCTCGCCCGCTACGAACGGCTGGCCGAGGTCACGGGCATCACCACACCCGTGCTGGTGTGGCTGCCCAGTGCCAGGCGCGAGGTCAACGCACGCAGGGTGATGACCGAGGCGCTGCGCGGTCTCGACCGGCCTGCACGCGTACCCGTGGCGACCAGCAGCGGCGAGGCCGCGGCGGACCCGCTCGATATGGCCGCGCCGCGCTGGCGACGGCTCGACGAGTCCGGCACCGCCGGTCGGGTGGCGCTGGCTGACCTGCCCACCCTCTGGCCGAACTTGCGCGCCTCGGCCCCCAGCGGTGGGCAGCGTCCGACGGCCGCCGCCACGCCCGCCACCGCACGTCCGGAGGTGGCCCCGCCCTCCCCGATGCCCCCGCCCGACCCCGCGCATCCGTGGAGGTGATGCGCCATGGGCAAGGTGGCCGCCGCCGGTGCCGGGTTCGTCGTCGTGATCATGCTCTTCATCGGTGGCGGCGCCATCGCTGTGGTTCAAGCCGTATTCGGCAGTTCCAGCAGTTCCGGCGGGGGCATGAACTGTGCCCCCGCCGGGGCGAGCGCGACCTCGGCAGCGGGGTACGGACCGCAGGAGATGAGCAACGCAGCGACGATCGTCGCTGTCGGCAAACGGATGAACGTGCCCGAGCAAGGCTGGGTCGTCGCGGTCGCCACGGCGCTCACCGAGTCGCAACTGAAGAACCTGAACTACGGCGATCGCGACAGCGTCGGCTTGTTCCAACAGAGGCCGTCCCAAGGCTGGGGAAGTGTCACGCAGATCATGGACCCCACCTACAGCAGCGAGCAGTTCTACCGGCATCTGCTGGCGCTGCCGAACTGGCAGAACATGCCGGTCACCGTGGCCGCCCAGACCGTGCAGCGATCAGGCTTTCCTGACCGCTACGGGAAATTCGAGCCAGCAGCGCGCCAGATCGTCGGGGCTGTCCAAGGTGCCACCTGTACGACCAGTGCGACGACCGGCGGCTGGACGACACCCACGAGCGGCACCTGCACCTCCGCATTCGGTTATCGCGGCAGCGAATTCCACAAAGGACTCGACATCGGTGCGCCCATCGGTACTCCGATCCTGGCAGCCAACTCCGGCACGGTGATCAGCTCAGGCCCGGCGTCCGGCTACGGGCTGTGGGTCCGCATCCAGCACGGGGACGGGATCGTGACGATCTACGGCCACAACGACCACAATCTGGTCCGCGAAGGGCAATCCGTTCAAGCCGGCCAGCCCATCGCCGCGGTCGGAAATCGGGGAGCGTCCACCGGAGCGCACCTGCACCTGCAGATTGAGGCCAACGGCCAAGCCGTCGACCCGGTGGAGTTCTACCGGCAGCGAGGAGGCCAGCTCTGCCGATAGGTGCGCATCCGCCGCGTCGCAGGGAAGAGCCTCCGTGACATTTCCGGAGCGTTCCGGCGCATGGCTCTGGTTCTCCGATGATCGTCCAGCCGCGTGAGTCCGGCTACTCGTCCGGCGGGGTGCCTTTGAGGTGGTTGTAGAGGTTCGCGCGGCTGAGGCCGACCTCCTTGGAGATTTTGGTCTTTGGCACACCGGCCTTGTCCGCTTCGCGGATATCGGTGAGCCGCTCCGTTCGTTCGACCTTCCTCTGCTGGAGCAGGATCTCCCGCATCTCCTGCAGAGAGCTTTCCACGTCTCGGATGCTCTCCAGGGCGGTTTCGATCGCTTCGATGCGCTGTCGGCGGGCGCGCAGCTGCGCGATGTGCTCGTCCTTGTCCATCTGCGGCCCTCTCTCGCGTGGCCCGGGGGTTGGCCGGCCTCTGGGCGTAGCTGACCATCTGTTCGTCGCCGTGTCGCCCTAGACACCTTACCGAGACAGCCTGCGGTCAGCAGGGGTGTGTCGTGACCAGCGATTCCTGGTCGCGACACACCCCTGCTGACCTGGTCCCACGGTTCCGGCGCGTCATCGGAGTCCGCGGGTGGCGGTGACTTCGTCGGCGCAGGTGACGGCCATGGCCATCCCGGTACGGAGCAGCTCGTTGGTCCCGCCGGTTCTCTGGACTAGACGGGCGATGGGCCTCATCGAGGGTTGATGACAGGCATGCCGAGGTCAGTGGTTCCCTGTTTAGTCGTCGTGCTGTGGGCGCGGTCTATGGCGCGGTCGAGACTGACGAGTTTCTCTGTGGCCTTGGTGAGGCTGGTCTGCAGGCCCTCTGCCTCGCCGAGCCAGTTGTTCATCTTTGCCTCGTTGATTCGGGCGTTGAGGTTGTGAATGATCTCGATGAGCCGGGGCCTCTGGGTGGGTGAGACCCGGAGCATGGGGCATCTCACGCAGCTGTGTTCGTGCTGGCAGCTGGATCCGTATGGTCTCCCGCAGTCTCCTAGTGCGACTTTGCGCAATTGGAAGTGTTGCTGAAATTCCTGCCACTCTTGGTCAGTGGGCTCCCGGTATTCTTCCGGGGGCCTGACGGCCCGGCGTTTGTCGAGAAATGCGCGGTAGGAACGGATCAAGTCTTCCTGGAACACAGCCAAGTACGACTCGGTCGTGGAGATGTGGTGATGACCGAGTAGCCGGGCGGCAATGTGGACCGGCAAACCGCTGGCGACGGCTTCCGAGGTGAAAATTTTTCGGAAGTCGTGCGGGGTGTAAGCAAGTGGCTCGTCAGCGGCGTCCGTCAGCCCAGATGCGGCGAGCACGAGATTGATCAGCTTGTGCAGGGTGGCAGGGCTGATCACGCCATTGCGGGTGCCCGTCCGGCGTTGAAATAGGTGCGGCAACGCCGGACCGGTGACGCGCTCGTGGGCATCGTAGCGGCGAACAAGTGGAACCTTGTCGTGGTTGGCGCGACGCAGGCGGCTAATCATCGTGGCGAGAACGCTGGCCAACTCGGGACTGACTAGCAACAGGCGCTCTTCGTTCCCTTTGGAGGGAACGATCTGCAATAGCGGAACGACTTCGCCGCTGTCGGCAAGCCGATAGGATACCAAGGCGAGGTGCGTGATCTCGAGCAGTTCCTCCAAGCGGACACCAGTGTGTCGCAGCGTCTCAATGACGGCCCAAGCCCAGAAGAACTCATCCTCCCGTTGTGTCACGTTGAACACCTCGCCGCTGACGAGATTTTCCACTTGCGTGGCGTAGTTCCTCTGCTGCCAAGGTTGCCCCTGTTTCGCGGTCTTCGGCGCGACGCGACGGTAGCGGACGCCGGCATGGTCGAATACTTGCCCGGGGCGGCATCGCTCGGCTGCGGCCAGCAATGCGGTCATCTCGGCGCGGCATCGATCTGCGGTGTCGACCAGCAACGGCAGGTGCGGCAGCCGCTGGCGTACCCGCTGGTGCATGGCCGCCTGCGTCCTCTTATGCGCCTTGTTCAGTCCCTGGATCTCGATCCGTCGAACCGGGCTGGGCACGGCCCAAGGTGCCCACCTGGCGTCCTCCAAGGCCCACTGCTGGATGTCCAGATAGAACGCCCTAATGCGCATCAGGATCTGGTGGAAGTTCTTGCGTTCCCGGATCGTTCCGTCAGCTCCGGTGACCGTTCGCAGCCGGTTCTTCCACTCGCGCGCGACATCGTCGGGCAGCTGCAGCGTCTCGATGCCGGGATGGTGCCGCTCGATGTCACCCCAGAAGCGCTCGACCAGGATCGCGACCAGGCCGCGGAAAGTGCTGTAGTCCAGGGCTGGGCGACGTTCGTCGAGATAGCGAACCAACAGATCACGGACAGGGCGACAGACGACCCCGTAGTCGTCGACCAGTTCCGCGGTCGGTCGAGGACCACGGCGTAGGCCCACGCTGCTCAGGCTGGACCCGGCCGGCAAGACACCGATCGCGGCCAGCAGGTCCCAGGCGGCGTGCAGTCCGGGGAACTTGCCGAACCCGACGCGGATCCGCAGGCTCCAGACATGCGCTTCCAGCAGGTCGTCGGCTGACAGCTGGTCGATCTCCTGGCCGGTGTGCAGCACGATTTTGCTCAGCGCACCCAGTGTCTCGCGGGTCTGGTGACTGCTGAGGCCACGCTCGATCGCTGCTCGCTCGACACGGGTGAACACGTCTGGCCGCATGAACTCGCGGACCCGATCGAGCAGCCGGGTCGAGTGATAGCTGAGGAGAAAATCGTAGCTCGGCAGCACCGCACGGCAGAGCAGCAGCATGGTCAGGCCACGCAGGTGCTCGGCACGTTTGGTGTCCGTGGCTCGCGTGTCCTGAAGGCCCAGTGTGGCGATCCACGCCGTGTTGTTGTCGGCGCCGGAGTTCACCCATCGGTCCTGCCAGCCGCCGCCGTCGTGCGTATGCAGCCAGTCCAAGACGGTCGAAGCGCCCCGGATCGCTTCGAGCCTGCGGTTGCGCCGCAGCGAAGACCAGGCGGGTGTCTCGGGAAGCTGAGCGAGGATCTCGTGTGCTGGCAAGCGATCCAGCGGCCCGACGCGATGGCGGGTGAGCAGATGCTGGTAGTCGTGCATGCGATGCCGGCCGAGCGGGCTGGCGGACGTGTGCGTCGCGTTCGTGGCTGTGGTCACAATGACCTCCCGAACAACACGGACAGATCTGCGTCGGCGTAGCCGGTCGTCACCGGCGCTGGCGGTTCGCGATGATCGCGGGTTGCCAGGTGTTGCGCGACGCGGCTGATCACCTGATCCTCGTCCTCGATCAGATACACGTCGGCGGTGGTCGACAGGTGAGCGTGACCGAGAATGATCTGCACGTCTCGCATGGACAACGAACCGTCGCGGCTCATCCGGATCGCTGCGGTGTGCCGCAGATCGTGCATCGACCAGTTAGTTCCCAGCAGGACATTGAGTCGCCGGAACACCGCCCGCAGCGCCTCATAATTCAGCGGCTGCCTGCGTAGCCCATCACCGTGGTCACGGCGACGCAGTGTCCGCCATATCGGTTCGTTCGGCTCCAGCGCAACGCCGAGGTCAGCGAGATAGAGGCGGAGCCAGACGAACGCCTCCGGGCTGGCCGGCAGCCACTGCTCGACGTGAGTCCCTTTGCGAACCACTCGGATCAGCTGGTCGCCCCAGTCGAGGTCGACTCCTCGAACGCCGAGGAGTTCGGCAGCGCGGGCCCCGTTGCTGATCGCCAACGCCACGATCGCGCGGTCCCGATTGGACCGCAGTCCGGCAAACAGTTCGTTCCACTGACCGTCAGGCATCGCTCGCGGCTTGCGCTTGGCCAGACTCGGGTTGTAACGCAACCGACCTTCGGGGCGGAATGGTTTCAGCGGATTGTGATGCTCGTGCGGGCGGCGACCAGGCGCGCGGTGAAGTGGCACCGGGTTGATCAACGGTCCTTCGCCGACGTCTAACCAGAAATCGTAGAAGCTGCGCAGCACGGCATTCGAGTGCCGGACCGTGGTCGGTTCGTACTGATCGCCGAGATATCGCTTGCGCGTGATGGGGTTGACCGTGCCCGCGATCGATGCCGACACCGTCCTCGGTGATCGGCGAGGCTTCGCGGCTTGCTTCATCCACAGCACCAAGTCCCGCACCTCGGCGGGAGTGGCTTGGTTCCACGCGACGTCCACGACCTGTAACCAACGCCACCAGCGAAGCAGGTCATAGGCATAGCTACGCACCGACGCAGGCCGGTTACGCGTCGCGAAATCCCGCAGGAACCGCTCGACGGGCTCCACCGCCGTGCCGCTCGGATCCAGCAGCAACCACGGCACCACGCCTTCGACAGCGACGACCCGCCCCCACCGAGGTAAACGAAGCGACCCCAAATCGCGCTCAGCTCCATCCACCGGACTCACGCAGCCTCCTTCATAAGCTGCACGTGTTCTACCGGCTAGAGATCAGCCACGTGTACGCCTGGTCGGCGTGTCGCTCAGTAGTCCGGTCAACAGCCGACGTCGCCGAGGTGACCGGTCCGGGGACCGCGTAGACGCGGCGGCCGAGCCTCGACGCCGTACGCGCTACAGCCAGGGCCGGGCTGCGTCGGCCGGCCTCGACGATCACCGTGGCCTCGCTCAGCGCGGCGACCAGGCGTTGCCGTGCGTAGCCACGAGTGCGGCGAGGTTTCGTGCCAAGGGGGTACTCGGTGACCAGCACTCCGCCGGAGTCGGTGATCTCCCGCAAGAGCGGACCGTGGTCGGCGGGGTAGCCGACATCGATACCGCACGCCAGCACGACAAGGCACCGGCCGCGTCCGGAGGTGCTCAGGGCACCCCGCAGCGCGTGCGCTTCGACCCCGAACCCGGCACCGTTGGCAATGGCGATGTCCCGATCGGCGACGCCTTGCCCGAGTTCCGCAGCGACGTACTCGCCATACGGGCTGGCAGCCAGCGAGCCGACCACGGCCACCGGTCCAGCGGTGAGGACTCCGAGCTGCGGGTCACCGCACACCCACAGGCCCAGCGGCGCTCCCGTGCCGGAGGCGGCCAGGTCGTGCGCCGCCGCGTTCGGCCAGTCGTCGTCCTCGGGGGTGAGCAGCCTGGCATGCCCCGCCTCGAGTGCGGCGAGGTCGTCGCGTAGATCGGGTTCAGGCTGTGCGACCTCGGCGAGCACCGCCGGGGGTGCACAACCGGCGCGGATGCGGTCGGCGGCCTCCACTGGGCCGTGGACTGCGGCGTAGGCGCCGACGGATTGCGTGGGTGGCTCAGTCGCGCGCATCAAGAAAAGTCGTGCGCGGAGATGTCATCGGATGCAGGCATGGCGAACCTCAATCGTTCTCAGCGTTCGTGATACGAACAGCGGACTATCGGAACTCGGGAGGACTCAGAACAGGAACTGTCCACTAAGGATTTGCGGCGGTGATGATCTCCGCCATCGACATGTCGTTGCGGAACCGATGCCCGATCTCGTCCTCGATCCGTGCGTACTCGGCCGCAAGGTCTGGCCGAAGGCGTGCGGCGCGCAGGAGATCCGCGCGGCTCCCGAGAATGCACAGAGAGCACGACAACCGGGTCATTCCGGCGTCGTAAGCGGGGTGGTAGGGCACACCGCTAGCGCGAATGTGTTGCCATACCTCCGTTTCGGTCCACTCGTGGATGGGCAGCCACGTGCTGACTTCGCGTCGGCCGTTGCTCGCGGTGTGATCCGGACTCAGCTTCGCCTGCTGGCAACGAGCAATGCTCGTCCGCGCCGAATGCTCCAACCCTGCGGTGACTCCTGGTCACGTGCGTGTGGTCCGCTCGGGGTTCTGCTTGCGGGCGCAAGTACAGAGGCGGTCAGCCTCTGGCCGGGATCCTCAGTAGTAACGCGCCCGCGTAGCACTGCCACGACCATGAGGACCGCGAGTCTTAACGCGACGGTCGAGGGCGTTTGCCTGAGCGGCGGTTCATCCCGCCTCGCCATGACCTCGCGGCCGGCTGCAGGCACGCGGTGGGCGGCCATCAGCCCGGCGTTGCCGCCACCGAGGCTGGGCTCACTGCGCCTGGGTGGTGCCGGGACAATTACCTACTCGACAGCGGCACGGGGTTGTTCGGTGTGGAAGAGGGGGACGGCGAGTGCGGCGCCCAGTGCCGCGGCCACGCCGAACACAAGCAGGGCGGTGGGGAATCCGCCGGGCAGTAACACCGCTTCGAAAGCGAGGCTGCCGAACCCCATGCCGGTGAACAGGGTGAAGACGTTGAGGCCCATGGCCTGCCCCCGGTGGCCGGGTAGATCGGTGACGATGCCACCGAGGGGTGGCTGGGTCATGTCATAGCCCAGGGACAGGGTGATGATGCTGGCCTGCACGGCCAGCAGCGGGAGGGGGATGGCCAGCAGTAGGGCGCAGACGGCGCCGACAGCGAGCCCAGCGGGGATGATGCGGGCGCGGCCGTAGCGGTCGGCGAGGCGTCCGATGACGGGGCCGAGCAGCAGCCCAGGGATGCCGTAGCCGAGGAGGGTGAGGCCGATGCCCAACTCGCCGAGACCGAACCGCTGGTGCAGGTAGACACCGAGCCAGGTGTAGATGCCGGAGTGCAGCACGGCGTTGATCAGCACGTAGCCGTAGGTGCGTTGTCCCCGCGCGTGGCGCAACAGCGCCACATAGCCGGCCGCCACCGCCCGCAGCGGCGGCACCGTGGTCGGCCGGGGAGTCGCGGGCAGTACCGCGAGCGCTACGGTCAGCAGCATGAGCCCGCTGACGCTGGCGGTCAGGAACAGCCCGTGCCAGCCGAGGAGGGGTGCGCCGAGTGCACCGCCAGCGGCGCCTGCCGCCATCCCGCCGGCCATGCCGCCGAAGAGCCAGCCCAGGGCGTACCCGCGGCGGTGGAACGGGACGAGGTCACCGATGAGGGCCAGCGCGATCGGGACGACACCGCTGGCCCCGATCGCGGTGGCCAGCCGCATCGCGATGAACGCCCCGGCGCTGTCGACCAGCGCGGTCGCGGCGGTCAGCGCAATGAACGCCACAAGCGAGCCGAGGATGACCGGGCGCCGACCGACGCGGTCGGACAGCGGTCCCCACACCAGCGTCATCGCCCCGTAGGGCACCAGATAGGCCGGCACCGCCAGCCCGACGAACCCCGGCGCGGTGTCGAACACCTCCGCCAGCCGCGGCAGGATCGGCGCGACCATGAAGATCTGCGCGAAGATCAGAAACGCGGCAGTGGTCAGCAGCGCCAGCATGCCCCGCGGAGCAGCGGGCGAGACCACCTCATCAGACATCTGCACTCCTTTGCGTTGATTGTCCTGTACAGCACGCCTGCCCTAGCCAACGGCGCCGCCGCGCGCGGCACGCCGGGGCAAACACCGGTGCGGAAGCGGGCCGGGTCAGGTCGCAGCAGCGGGCTGTGCCTGGGTAGCGGATGCGGGGCGCTTGATGCCCAGCACCAGGGCCGCCCCGAGCGCGGTGAGTGTGGCGCTGACCCAGAAGATGAGGGTGTAGCTGGCCGCGTCACCGGGCACGAACAGCGCACCCAGGCCGCCGATGGCTACGGCGCGGCCGATGTTGTGGGAGAAGTCGAACCAGCCCGTGGCCTCCGCGGTGTCCTCGTCGGGCACGTCGCGGAGCGCGACCGACGCGGTGGGGCCCAGCGGCAGGCCCTGCCCGGCGCCGGACAGCGGCGCGAGTACGAACAGCCACACCGCCGAGGCCACCGGGGACACCAGCACCGCCAGCGCGACGAATGTGGCTGCGGTGAGCACGAACCCGCTCGCCCAGGGCAACCCCGGTCCGAACCGGCCGGCCAGGGCCCCGCCCCACACGCCGAAGACCACCGCCCCCACGGTCATGAGCAGCAGCGCGTTGGATGCCTGCACCGCCGGAAGGTCGAACACGTTGCGCAGCATCAGCGAGGTGAACATCATCGCCGAGAACATCCCCACGCACACCAGGAAGGTGCCCGCGTTGCCCAGCAGGAACTGCCGGTTGCGCCACAGCGACGACGCGAACAACGGCTGCGCGTTGACCCGCTGATTGATGACCAGCACCGCCAGCCCTACCACGAAGATCCCCAGGAAGACGGGGGCGAGCGAGCTGAGGGCGGCCACCGGGCCGGTGGTGGCACCGCCGCCCATGGTGCGCAGGAACCCGGCCGCGGCCAGCCCGACAACCAGGGCGGAGAAGCTGACGGTGAACGCGGTGGCGCCGACCCAGTCGAACCGGCGGCGCCGCTGCCGGGGCAGTTCCGTCAACGTGACGGCCGCCCAGCCCAGTGTGGCGGCGCCGGCCAGCCCGGTGACCCAGAAGATCGCCTGCCAGCCCAGCAGGCTGGCGAGGTAGCCCCCGATCGGCGGGCCGGCGACGGTGCCGGCCAACAGCGCCGCCCGCCAGATCCCCAACCCGGTTTCCCGTTGCCGGTCGGCGAGCTGACGGGCGATGAACACCATCGACACCAGCATGATGCCGCCGCCGAGCCCCTGCACCAGCCGCAGCGCGAGGAACGCGGAGAACTGCGGGACCGCGGGGGTCGCCAGCGACCCGGCCGCTACAGGCCGAGCCCGGCCAGCAGCAGCCGCTTGTGCCCGAAGGCATCGCCGAGCTTGGCGATGACCGGCATCACGACGGCAAAGGGCACCAGATAGGCGATCACGGTCACGATCGCGGCGGGCTGAGCCACCCCCAAGGCCCGCGTGATCTCCGGTGCCGCCAAATAGGTGCCGGTGGAACTCAGATTGGACAGGAATGTCGCCACCGACGTCACCCCGACGATGCTCGCCACCGCGCCGCGCGGCGCTGGTTTCATCCGAATCCGATCCACGCGTTCTCTCCCTACGCACGTTTGCTGTTTCCCCACCACGACAACGCCACGCCACCGCATCGGCCGCTGGAGCCGCTCCCGGTTGCCGTGACGCTGACCGTGCTGTGTCTGCCGAGCTGACCGTAGAAGCTTGCCCCCGGGGGAAGGTCAACTCGCGGGTTGGCCGTTCACCCCACGCGGGTCGAACCGACAGTGCGATTCGCGAACCACGGTGGCCCAGCGCCGATCGTGTGTGCCGGCGACGAGGTAGCGGGCCAGCATCCAGGTGTGCGGCTGGCCGTCCTCACTGGTTGCCGGTCTGTGCATCCCGCAGGGCTTGTTCCAGGTCGGCCACACGGATGAGTCCGTCCAGCCGTGCCACTTCCCGGCCGTCGCGGAAAAGCACCAGGGTGGGGATGGACTGCACTCCGAACTGTGCCGGGGTGGCCTGGTTGGTGTCGACATCGACGCGGTAGCCGCTGAACTCGCCGGGGTGGACGCGTGCGAACTCGTCCAGCCTGGGCTCCAGCGCTCGGCAGGGTGCGCAGGAGGCTTGCCAGAAGTCCAGCAGCACCAAGTCGGGCCGGTTCAGCGCCGCCGCAATGTCGCCGTGGGCGAGGATCGGAAACGAGGACATGACTCGCTCCTTCGCTGTCAGGGCGTGCATGGCGGGCGGGAGGCCGGCTGGACCTACCCGCCCGTCGACGCGTAGTCGCTAGGCGGCTGCCCGCTGGTGTTCTGTTTCGGCCTGTTCGGCGTCGTGTTGACGTCCTTGCCGACCGACGCTGCTGATGGCCTGGACCAGTAGGGAGGGTCGGGTGCCGATGGAGTTGAGGAAGATGGCGGTGACCGAGGCGGCCATCGCGATCATCGCCCACACCGGATACACCAGGCCGGTGGTGGCCAGCGGGACACCGATACCGTTGAGGGTGAACGCCAGCCCCACGTTGGTGCGGGTGCGGCGGTAGGAGCGGTCGCTGATCTCGCGGGCGTCGAGCACCGCGGTGACCTCGTCGCGCAGCAGCACGATGTCGGCGGATTCCACAGCGATGTCGGTGCCACCACCGGCGGCGACGCCGACGTCGGCCTGCATCAGGGCGGGGGCGTCGTTGATGCCGTCACCGACCATCGCCACGCGAGTGCCGTCGGCCTGCAACTCGCGCACGATCTCGGCCTTGCCTTCCGGGCGCACCCCCGCCCGCACCTGGCTGATGCCGAGCTGGTCGGCGACCCGCCGCGCGGCGCGTTCGTT
Source organism: Prauserella flavalba (assembly GCF_003202235.1). Taxonomy (GTDB): domain Bacteria; phylum Actinomycetota; class Actinomycetes; order Mycobacteriales; family Pseudonocardiaceae; genus Prauserella_A; species Prauserella_A flavalba. The sequence goes on along the minus strand of NZ_MASU01000024.1, from coordinate 57,055 downwards.
GTCCCCGGTCACCAGGACCGGGTCCATTCCGACAGCCCGCATGCGCGCCACGGCCTCGGCGGCATCGGCGCGCACCTCGTCGCCCAACGCGATCAACCCCTCAACCGTGCCTGCCACGGCGACCACGATCACGGTGTGCCCGGCGGCCTGCAACTGGTCGACCCGCCCGGTCACGGCGGTGAGATCAAGGCCGTTGTCGGTGAGGAACGCGGGCTGGCCAACCAGCACTTCCCGGCCGTGCACTGTGGCGCGGACACCGGAGCCGGTGACCGAGGCGAACTCCTCGGCCGTGGGCACGATCAGCCCGCGCTCGCGGGCGGCGGTCACCACCGCACGGGCGAGCGGGTGCTCCGACGGGCCCTCCGCCCCGGCAGCCACGGCCAGCAGCCCATCGGTGTCGCCGTCGAGGGCATCGACCGTGCGGACAGTGGGGCGACCTTGGGTGAGGGTGCCGGTCTTGTCCAGCACGATCCGCGTGACGAGCCTGAAGGTTTGGAACGCCTCCCCGGTGCGCATCACGATCCCGCGGTCGGCGGCGGCGCCGGTGCCGCGCACGATGGCCAGCGGCGCGGCGATGCCCACAGCGCAGGGGTAGCCCATCACCAGCACCGACAGCGCGGCGAACACCGCGCGCCGCACATCCGGCTCCCCGGCCAGCGCCCAGCTGCCGGCCAGCCAGCCGAACAGGGCCAGCGCGGCGATGGTGAGCACGGTGGGGGTGTAGACGCGCAGCACCCGGTCGACCAGGTGCAGGATGCCGGGTTTGAGGGCGCGGGCGTCTTCGACGTGCCGGACGACCTGAGCGAGGAAGCCTTCGGTGTGGCTGGCGGTGACCTCGATCAGCAGGCTGCCGGTGCCATTGATCGACCCACCGACGACCTCCTCGCCAGGTCCACGTTCGGCGGGGATTGGTTCGCCGGTGACCAGGGACAGGTCGATCGCGGAGGCCCCGGACCGGATCCGCCCGTCCAGCGGGATGCGCTCGCCGGGCCGCACCCGCACCACTTGTCCGAGCGCCACGTCCTCGACCGGAACCTCGGATTCGCCGCCGTCGGTGTCGACGACGCGGGCCAGGTCGGGTTGCAGATCGAGCAGCTTCTTGACCGACTGGCTGGAGCGGGTCTTGACCAGCAGCGACAACCACTCCGAGAAGATGTGATAGTTCGCCACCAGCACCGACACCGCGAAGAACGCCGCCGTCGGATACCCCGGCAGCACCCCAGTGAGGCCGATGACGCCGCCGGCGATGCCGGCGAACGCGCCCACCTCCAGCAGCACGTGCTGGTTGAGGATGCCCCGGCGGGCGGACTGATACGCCATCCGCAGGATGTGCGGCGCCACCCCGACCACCACCCCGACCGCCAACACCCCGGCCAGCCACCCGATCAGCGGCTCGGCCAGCACCCCGGTCGCCCGCAGCACCAGCGCCGCCACGCCGGGCGTCACGATGGCCACCGCCCCGGCCAGGGCCTTGAGGTTCCCGGCGGGGCGCAGCAACGCGAACGACAACGGCACCATCAACGCCACCACCGACGCGGGCACCAGCACCGACCAGATCCCGGTCACGGTGGCGATCAACCCGATCGCAGTCAGGCTCGCCGCGATCGCCGCCAGCAACCTGGCGCCCTCGCGGACGAGGTCGCGTTCCTCCTCCTCGAACGGGCGCAGCTTGCGCGGGTCATACAGCTCGTAGCCGACATCCCGCAGCGTGCCGAGGATCTGCTCCGGCGAGACACGCTGCGGGTCGTAGTCGACCAGGGCCTGTTCGTGGGTCAGACTCACCGCCACCGTGTCCACGCCGTCCATCCGGCCCAGGGCCTTCTCGATCGTGCCGGTGCACAGCGAGCAGTGCAGCCCGGCGATCCGGGCCCGGATCCGCTCGTGGCCCGGCGTCGCGCTGGGCTCCGACGCCCACAATTGCGGGCGGTCTTCGGTCACGAGGCTCATCGCGAGACCTCCTCGGCGACGTGGTAGCCGGCGGCCTCGATCCGCTCCACCAACACGGTGCGGTCGGTGACCGCCGGGTCGACGCGGACCTCGACCCGCCCGCACGTGTGGTCGGCCACGACGCCGGACACGCCGTCGACCCGGCGCAGCACGGCGCCGATCCGCTGCTCGCACCCGCTGCACGACATCCCCTCAACCTGCAACACCCACGACTCCATCACGGGACTCCTCCACGCTTCTGAGCTGCTCTTTCTCTCGCTGACATCACGCTAGAACCTTGCCCGAGGGGTAAGGTCAAGACTGGAGTGCGTCGGAAGGGAGCCATGTGATGGAGATGACTGTCGGGGCCGCCGCGGAGGCGGCCGGAGTCAGCGCCAAGGCAGTGCGGTTGTGGGAGTCCAAGGGCCTGCTGCCGCCCGCCCAACGCACCGACGCCGGGTACCGCACGTTCAGCCGGGACGACGTGGACGTGTTGCGGTTCATCCGCCAAGCCAAGGCACTGGACCTCACCCTGGGCGAGATCAAAGACATCCTGGACCTGCAGCGCTGCGGCGCCGCCCCCTGCGGGCGGGTCACCACCCTGCTCGACGCCCACATCGCCGAGATCGACCGCAAACTCTCCGATCTGCGCGCGATGCGCCGGACCCTGGTCGAGGCCCGCCGCGCTGCCCGTGACAGCCAACGCCGCGGCGAGGACGCCGTCGTCTGCCGCATCATCGAGACCGCCGACACCGCCTGACCCGGTTGCGGGTCAGGCGGTGTCCGGCGCGACGCGGGCCCGTGTGCTCTTGTTCGTCTCGTCCACGGTCGCGACCGCCATCACCAACCTCCTTCGGTTCCGCAACATCTGCCTGTCGTGCCGGACCGAGCAGCGCCCGCTCGGGGCGCGCCCGACCCGCGATGCCACCGAACGTAGGGGCTTGCCCGCGGGGCAAGGTCAAGCCGCTATCCACGAATCCGGCGTCTAAACCGACCACATGGGGCCACTTCGCGCCGGTTTCCCCCGGTGTCGTCCGGGCCCACCTGGGCGCACCGGGCCGCCGGTTATTCGGGGCCTGCCATGCTCTGCCCTTGGCGCAGGCGGCTGGCGACGTAGCTGGCGCGGTCGCCGCCGTTCTCCCGGTGCCAGGTGCTGGCGGTGGTGTCGGCGACGCCGAGCAGGTCGGCGAGCATCTTCCAGTGGACCGAGCCGACCAGTGACAGCCAGGCGCCGTTGCGGGCGGTGCGGGCGCTGGGGACGCCCAGCTTGCGCAGCCGGGTCTGAAGCGTGGCCGAGGCCATTGGCCGGTCGTGGCGCAGCCCTGGGAACAGGTAGGGCGTTGGGCGGTGCCTCAGCGCGCCGGCGAGCGGGCGGCGGTGGGTGACGAGCTGGTGCAGGAGTGCGGACAGCCGGGGCCGGAGCCACAAGGGGTCGCGGCCGAGTTGCAGGCCGAGGATGCCGGGTTCGTCGGGGTGTGCGAGGACATCGTCGACGGTGAGGTTGACCAGCCGCCAGCAGCTTTGTCCGTACTGCAGGACCAGGCAGCCGGCGACCCGATCGGTGAGCGCCAGCGTGTCGTCGGTCTCCAGCGTGACGGCGAGCAGGACGCGGTCGGTCTCGCTCATGATCTCCCGGTTGCCGGTGTGGGCCGAGGTGCCGATCGCGACGTGGGCCGGGGCCAGGCCGTTGGTGGCGGCCCACAGCAGGAACGGGCGCGCGTAGCGCTGGCGGGGCCGGTTGCGGATCAGCCAGCGGTCCACCACGGGTTGGGTCAGGGCGGCCAGGCTGATCCCGCGGGTGCGGAGGTAGCTCAGCAGCAGCCGGGCAGCATCCAGCTTCCGCCCGAGGTGTTCGCGCTGGTAGTACGTGAAATTGGTGTCCTGTTCGGCGCGCTGGTGGGCCAAGGGCATCAGGTGCCACCGGACGTAGCGAGCCAGGATGGTCTTGTCCTGCGGGGCGGTCACCCGCGCCAGCAGGGTCTGGACGTCGCGGGTGAGCTGGGCGAGTTCTTCCTCGCGGGGTTCGAGGATCTCGGCGAGCACCAGCAGGCCGCGCAGGTGCTGCACCGCGGTGGTCTGCCGGAGCTCGTCGAGTGCCTCGTGCGAACAGGCCAGTTCGCCGGTCACCATCCGGCGGATGAGTTGTCCGCCGGGCCGGCGCAGATACAGGCACAGCGAGTACGGGTTGTCGTAGTTCTCCAGCAGCTCGGCCAGCGGCGCCAACCAGGCTGCCGATTGCCCGTCGGGTTGGGTGAACACCTCGATCAGGTCCTGACGCGCGGTGCAGGGCAGGCACTGGCCGCGCAGCAGACGGCCCATGGCCCCGCAGGTCGGGCAGCGGTAGGAGAAGGTGACGCCCGCGCAGTCCGGGCACAGTGGCCCGGCGGGCTCGCGGCGGAACGCCCCGGCAAGCTGACCGCAGCGGTGACAGTGCTCGTGCGTGAGCCGTACGGCGTCCACACAGGACAGGCAGACCGGGCCTTCCGGCCAATGCCGTTCGGCGCGGGCGGTGGTTCCGCATCGCGCGCACGGCACCTGGGCGGCCAGGTAGCACGGCACGCACCTGGCCACGCCGTCCACACCGGGCACAGGCATCGACGGTCGTTGCCCGCAGTCGGTGCACGGCGGGCCAGGCCGCACCGCTTCCCAGCACGCCTTGCACCACGGTCCATTGTGGTCACGGGCGCAGACCACTTTGCGGGCGCCGCAGCCCGAGCACGGTTCCGCCTGCGCTTGGCGGCGGCAGCGGTCACACCATGGTTCACCGTCGGCGTCGCGGTAGGCCACCAACCGGGTCTGGCCGCAGGTGCGGCACGGCCGCCGCGGAATGGCTTGCCGGGCGCAGACCCGGCAGACACCGGTGCTCAGGATCCCGATCTTGCGGGTCTTCCCGCAGCGCGGGCACAGCAGCTTTGGCGCACGCCGGTTGTCGCACTTCTCGCACAGCGAGCCCTCGTCGGTGAGCCGCGCCGCCGGCTTGTCCTCGCCGCAGTCGACGCACCGGTGCAGAGGCCGCTGATGCTCGCGCTGCCAGCACCGCCGGCACACCGGCCGTTCCTCGTCGTCGCGGACGTGACCGGTGCTGTCTGACCGCACCGTGAACAGGGCTCAGCCAGATGCGTCCGGCGGCACCGCTCGCACCACGCTCCCTGTTCGGTGTGGGCGGTGGCCAGCACGACCTTGCCGCACACCCAGCACGGCTCGCGGGGAAGCGTCTTGCGGTGGCAGGTGTAGCAGACCCGGCCCTGAGCGGTGTTCTTCGTGGCTTTCATCGTCCGCCCGCACACCGAGCATGGTTGAGGGACGCGCCGCTCGCGCTGCCAGCACCGCCGACACACCGGTTGCCCGTCGCGCCGCGCGGCCACCCGCCCGGACCGGCCACACAGCGAGCACGGTTCGGCGCGGCGCTTTCCGTTGCAGTTCTGGCACCACGCCCCTTCGGTTGTGCGTCCAATCGGGACGGTCAGTCGGCCGCACCCGACACAGGTCTCCTTGTCCCGGCGGGCGTGGTAGCAGGTATGGCACAGCCCGCTGGTGACCAGCGAGCGGTCGCGTCCGCAGCCGGCGCAGACACCTCGCCCTTTCCCCACGTGCGTTACCCGTGTTCGGTCAGCTCTCGGCGTCGAAGAAGTCCGCGGACAACAACGGCATGTCCGGCACGGCCGGCCGCGGGCCGCAGCGCGGTGGCTCCTCGACGGCTGGGTGCGGCTCGATCTCCACCGCCAGGTCCTCGAACCGGCAATCGAGGATCTTGCACAGGGCCAGGATCAACTCGATCGGCATCTTCGGCGGACGCTCGGTGCTGACGAGGCGATAGATCGAGCTGCGGTCGAACTCGAAGCCGTACTTGCGCAACTCCGGGATCAGCTTCGTGGTGGTGTACCAGTTCTTGCGGACCGCCATCAGCTCCCGCAGTCGCCACTCGTAGCGTGGCTGCCGAGCCTGCACGTCGTCGTTCTGCTCGTCCGGCCCTGGCCGGGACACCGCGTTCATCGCACCCTCCTCCGGCGGCCAGCAGGCTCACCTGACGCGTGATCGCTGAAGTCGTCGTCCATCTCCGCCTCCGTCTCGGCCATCGCGAAGGCACGTTGCAACGCGGCTTCCTCCGCCGCGTCCAGGTGCTCACGGACCTTCAGGTTCTTGAAATCGCTGCTGACCGCCGTGTAGATCGCCGTGGTCGCCGAGTGGGAGTGACCGACCTGGTCGGTGACGAACTGCCCGTCGTAGCCGGACTCGATCAGCCTGGTCACGTACGTGTGCCGCAGGCAGTGCGGGCCCAGATGATCCGGCAGGCCCGCCAGTTCGCGCCAGTGCTGGAAGCGCTGGTTGACGGCCCGTTCCGAGATCATCTCGTCGCGCTCGGTCGGGAACATCACGCCGTCGTCCTCGCGGTCGACATAGAACAGCGGGCGGACGTTCTCCAGGTAGACCTGCACCGTCTGCACTGCCCACGGCCACACCGAGATCACCATCCGCCGCCGAGGCGGCTGCCCGGCGCTGGGCTTGCCCCACCGCACCGCCAGCGCCGCCAGGTCGCCGAACTCGGGCAGCTTCGCCTGCCTCCGCCAGTCGTGCGTCTCCAGCCGCGCCGCCTCCCGTCGCCGCAGGCCCCAGCCGTACAGCGTGGTCAACAGCGCCAGGTCACGAGCCGCAGTCAGCGCGCCCTTGTGCCCCTCCGCCCGCAGCCGCCGGATCTCCGGTTCCATGGAACCGAACAGGCGCTTGATCTCCTCGCGGGCCAGCGGCCGATTCCCGCTGGGCTTGCCGATGTACTCCTGCGCATGACGGACCGCGTTCAGATCCCGCAGCGCGAACGAGTTGAACCTGCCGAACAACCCCTGACACACCTGCGGCCACTCGTAGGCCGGATCACTCAGATACGCCAGATACAGCGCGAGATCGTTCTGGTACTTGCGCATCGTGGACGTGGCCACGCTGTCGGCCAGCATCGCCGACCACCGATCGAACAGACCCCGGTTCCACACCGGCTCCCACGGATAGCCGTCCGCCACCCCCTGCACCTGCCGAGCCATCCGCAACCGCTGGCGCACCGTGTCCTTCGTCAACCGCCGAGCCCGCTGGTGATCAGCGAACCCTTGCAGGGTCTTCTCGAACACCGCCTCCGCAGGCCGCAGCATCGACACACCCGGCACCACATGCAACGTGGCAACCCCAGGCACAACAGACGACACGCCGGAACGGCGGAGGCCCGCAGTCCGTCCCCCATCGACCAATCGTCACCCTCCGCAACCAAGGTCGTCCCAGATCGCCCCCCTATGATGCACCGAACGCACCAATAGCGCGCAGGCTACACCATCTCAAACGATGTTCCGGACCACGCCTCGATCAACACGGCGGGCACGTGATAGAACTCGGTCGTCGCGCGAACCGGCCACGCGCCACCTCACAGGCAAATCCCGCCGGACCCGTGATGCAGCCAGCGCAACATTGCTGGAACTTCTTCAAACGTGCGCGAGACTCCTGGGCACGCAGGCCCATGCAGTTGAGCACCTGAGCGGGCCGGTTGATCGTGCCTAGCTCGTTGACTAACTGCGTGACGAGTTTCCTTGCTGGGCCGCGCTTCTGGTCAGAGGCGCAGTAGCGAGCTGTGGCCGACGGCCAGCGCCCGCGCTGGCGGGCTTGGGTCAGCAGGTCTCCCTGCTCTGGGTGGCGCTCCTCGTATCGGACGCCGTAGTGCAGGGCTTGCCGCCTAGCGAGGTCCGCGGTTCCTGGCCATTCGACGCGCCCCAGCGCGCAGTGCAGGACCGTGATCCGGTCCAGAACTCCCGCGTCAGCCGCGCGGCGGCAGACGACGTCGAGCATCGCTTGGGAATCCTTGCCGCCACTGGAATTCACCAGAATGATGTCGTAGCGAGCCAGGTCCGGATCATCCGTCTTTTCGTGACAGTCGTGGTGGCCCATGCGCGTTCACCCGACGATCTCGATGCTGTCGAGGCGGCGCACGTGCTCGACCTCGTCGTCCTCCACAGAACACATCGCGTCGTAGAGAACAGTCGGGTTCTTCTGCAGCAGGTCCCGCAGCTCTTCGATCGTCGCACTCACTGCGAGCTGCTGGCGGGCGCGGTCCGCGTCTTGGTTTACGGCTGACGGATCGGGCGTGAAGACGGCGCGGGCTTCGTCCACCGTGAGTGTCATCGCGAACTTCTGCATGAATGTCCACGAGATACGGAATTCTTGGGCGCTCATACGGATCTCCAATCAGGACAGCGGGCCTGTGGGGATGACATCGGATGCCGTCCCCACAGGCGGATTTTGTTCGTCATTGATGTGGCCGGGAGCGACGTGCGGCCGACGGGCCAGGATGCGGCTTCGTGGTTCTTACGTGGGATGCTGGCGGGGCGTCTCGGTCGGCCGCGACGGCGGGGGGCCGGGCCTGCCGGACTTTCGCCGCCTGCTCGCTGCTCATCGTTTCCCTGAGCGCCCGAACATTATCGTTGGTGAGTTTGGTCAGTTTCACTTCGGTCATTGCTGTTTTCCTTTCTTTCTTCCGTTTCCGCCGGGCCTGTCGCTGCTCGGCGGCTATCGATCGCAGCCGATCTCGGCGAGGTAGTCGTCCCGGCCGTCGTTGATGGCGGCGGCGAGATCGATGTCGAGGGCGTCGGCAAGGTGGTGCAGGTCTGCGAAGAAGTCGCTCATGAGGGCGTGGAAGGTCTCGTAGCCGCCGCCGACCTGCGCGGCATAGGCGTTGATGGCAGTTGCAGCGAATCCGGCCTTGCGGGTGTTGTCGTGAATGATGTCGTCCTGGTTGGCGGTGTCCCGGGGCTCGCCGTCACCTGCGAACATCGTCGGGTCTAGTTTGTCGATAGCGACAGGCCCGAGTGGACGTACGCGATTTGACTTGGCATGCATGGCTTTCCTCTGTGTCCGCTGTCGTTCGATCTGTCATCTGCGCGGCACAGCCGCCGGTTGAAGGCATGGCTGCGAAAAGCGGAGGGGCCGTCAGGGACGGCCCCTCCTGACCGCGATGGCCGGGCCCCGCTTCGCGGTCGGCTACCGGCCCGGTCAGTCCGCGCGCTCCCACTCGAAGTTGGCACCAATCGAGAAGCGGCCGTCTTCGGCGGCGGTGATCCGGTCAGGCAGGTATCCGTCTTCGCCGATGGCCTGGTGGTCGACCATGACGATCGTGTCGCCGTCCCAGTAGGCGAGGTCAGATCCTTCCCGGGTATTTGCGGGCGGTGTCGCTGATCCAGGCGACGACCACCTCGGCCACGGTGCGCCGGAAGCGGGGGCATCCAGCCCTGCTCCACCCATGGATCTCCGAGGCGAGCGCAGGAAAGGCGGGGTCCGTACCGTCGATGTTGATCGTGACCAGGATTTCGTCGTCCTCGGGCACGAGCTGGGCGGAGTCGGCCAGCAGACCGGCATCAGCCTGCGGATCGGTTGGCGGAGCGGTGAGTTCCCAGCACCACCCGCGATAGCCGATCGCGTAGCGGTTGTTCTCGTCCGGCTCGATCCGGTCCGGCCTGTGCTCCTCGGTTTCGAGGACCGTCAGCACGTCACCGTCGAAAGTGGCGGTGTCGGGCCATTCGTCGGGGTCGTGGTCGTGCATGGTGTTGAGCCACAAGGCAATGGCCTCGGCGACAGTGCGCCGGAACCGGGGCACAGCAAATCCGTTCCAACGCTCGTTTTCGATGGTTGCTGGGAACGTCTGTGTGGTGTCGGCGAGGGCGACGTACACGTCGCCGTCTGTCGCGGTGAGATTCGGTGTGAACATGGCAGATCCTTTCCTTGCACAGAGGCGTTATCGGGTGGTGGTGATCGGCTGGGTGGTCCAGGCATAGAGATCGCGCGCCATGCGGGCGTGCTGGCGGCAGCAGAGGGTGTGCGGTGCGCTGCTGACCTGTTGGGTTGCGCGCCGATGGCAGTAGCGCGGCGGGCGACCGTCGCCGAATTCGGTTTGCCAGGCGCACACCCGGAGGCGGCGGAGGAAGACCACGAGGCCCGGTCCGCCATTGACGCCGAACCATCGGCCGCCGTCGCCGTCGGTGGCGTGCCACGTAAAGCGGGTCCAGCGGTGCCCGGTTGGCGTGGTGGCTCGTTCGCCGGCCTGGTGCCGGTCGGCCGGGTCGATGGTGGCGAGATGCCCGCCTGACCAGGTCGTGAGTGTCACGCTGTCGCAGGCGACGTAGGCGGCGAAACGGGTCGCGTGGTTGAGTGCGTCGCGCTGTCGTTCGGTGGCGCAGGCGTAGCAGATGGTCGCGCCGGTAGCGGAGTCGGTCGCGAATCCGGTGCCGATTCCGTCGGGCACCGAAACATGTCCGCAATCGAGTCGAGTTGCCGCGTTGACGACGGCTCCAGTGGCCATGACGATGCCCTTTCAGTAATGGAATTAGGTAGATACGAATCCGCGCGCATGGCGGCGCGTTGCACGGGTGGCGGTCAAGCTCCGGCGTATTTGCATTGAACGATTTCGCCGTGGTGACGTCCGGCGCATTCGATGGTGCCGAGTATGCGATCTTTGACCGCGAGTCGGCGGCGGGCATCGGCTTCGAGGTCGTCGATGGTCGAGCCTTCCAGCGCTTCGTGGTGCAACTGCCGCTCACCGAACACGCGAGCATCGGGGAAGGCAGCGGCCCACATGCGGGCGTACAGTCCGGCGGCAGCGGATCGCATCGGGGCAATCGTGCTGACTTCGCTGCAGGCGCAGCACACTTCGACTGCCGTGCCCGGTCTGGTGTCTGCGCCGTTGACGACCCGATTCAGGATTTTCGCGGCAGTGCGGCCGGAACACGAATTCGCGGGACATGCGCTCATGCGTGGGCGTGAGCAGCGAAAAACCGTGGTAGAGCGTGTCCGCCTCAGCTGGATTAGTGGTGATCGCTCGTGCGATTTCCTCCTCGGCCCAGTCCATCTGGTCGAACAGTGAGCCGAAAATTTTTGTGATGTCGCCGAGAATGTCTAGTACGGGGTCACTTTCTGTTGATGCGGTCATGGCTGTTTCTCCTGCGTTGCTTGGCTTTCCTGTGCTTCTGCGCGACGCGGTCCCACCTGCGCGGCTGCTCTTGGGGCGCGAGGTGGTCAGCGGTGGCGGGTGATGCGGGCGAGCTGGACGAGTGAGGTGATGGGCCCGGCCCAGTAGCGGGCGTGGGCGGGCTCGTCGCCGATGCCCCACACGGACAGCTCGACCTGCGGATTGCTGGGGCGTGTCCAGGTGGCGTGAACGCCGGGCCCGGTGGTGCACCGGATGCCGTGCTCATCGCAGGCGTAGGTGTCCGCGGGGCCGGTCCACCCCATCCCGTGCAAGAACTCGGCGACCTGGGCATAGCTCGCGTCGAGTGGTTGCCCCGGGGTGACGGGCGCACGGTCGGTTGCACCGGATTCGCCGGTGATCACAGCGCGAACCTCGGTGGTCTCGAACAGGCGTCCGCGCTCACTGGAATCGGCGTAGGCCAGCCCGTGCGGCCCGGTGAACCACAACGTGAGCGTGTGCCCGTCCCGGACCCAGCCGCGCCGGTAACCGCGCCGCTCGCCCAATTCGGCGGACGGGATCGGCGGCAGGGTGCCGTCGAGTTCGTGATCGGGGCGGGCGGCCCATCCGTGCGCGGCGAGGTCGTCGAGAATGCGGGGGTAGGCCATGTCTTTGGCGCGGACTCCGGTGTATCCGGCGGCGGCGCGTGCCATGGTGTCGGCGAGGCGGTTCATGCGCGCGGTGACGTAGCGCAGCCCGTCCGGTGGGTAGGGCGTGGCCTTGAACAGGGTGTGCGCGTCGTCGGTGAGGTCGGCGACCTGGCAGCGCAGCTCTTCGGCGTAGGCGGCGAGTTCGGCGAGGCTGGCAGCGCGCAGTGCCGCGAGCCCTTCCGCCGCGTCGGCGCGGGCACGGTTCCGGTCGGCCTCGGCGCGGGCCTCGGCGAGCGGGTCGTGGTCGGTCTGGTGATTCATCGGTGGTGCTCCTGTGGGCAGGGCTCGCCGCCCCGCCGTCGGTGGCGGCGAGGCGGCGAGCGGGCGGGTGACAAACGCGGGCGGGTCAGTGGTCCTGGTCCCATCCCATGCGGGCGGCCCAGGCGGCGAGTGCGCGCGCGGCCTCGTGCGGTGTGCCGTAGGTGGGTTCCTCGGCGGCGGGAAGGTCGGGCCGGATGCTGCCGCCGGTGAGGTCGCGGGCGGTGTAGCGCTCGCGGTCCCCTTCGGTGATGCGGCGGACGGTGCCGATGCCGAGTCCGTTGACCGTGATGGGCCATGCGTGGGTAAAGGCGAACCGCTCCTGCTCGGGGGCGGTGGTCCGGTGGTGTGCGGGCCAGCGGTACGCGGCCCACCAGTTGGTCACCGTGACGTCAATGACGCGGTCTCCCGCATCGACGATAGCGCTCACCAGGTCCCGTGCGGCGGTGGCCCCGATCAGGTCGGCCAGCCGGGCGTACGCGTCACGGGCCGTGGTGAGTCGCGTGAGGATAGGTGCCGCTTCGCTGCGGAGGGTGTCGGCGTCCATCTCGCCGATCGCGTCAGTACGGGCGTCGTAGGCGTCGCGGTCGGTCATACCGGGTGTCCAGCGCGGGGCCAGCGCGTTGATGCAGTCCAGGCACGTGCTGCACCGGTAGACGCTGGGGTGTGACACGGCAATGGAAATCCCCATGCCGATGTTGTCGCACCCTGGGGTTCCGCACTCGCCGCTCATGGTGCCTTTGCTCATGGTCCCTCTGTCCTCTCTGGATTGAGTTCGTGGGCTGGGTGGTCAGGACCAGTCGCTCCACCAGCTGCGGACCTCGGAGGGCTCGGTGTCGTAGCACTCGGTGATGACCTGGTCCAGGTCAGCGGTGGGGTTGTCGAGGCGGGTGAGCGCGGCGTTCACAACGAGATTGATCAGGTCGTCGTCACGGTCGCGCGTGGCCACTTCGTCGATCACGAGGTCGGCACCGTCGTTGACGGCGCGGGAAACCTGGTCTCGAGTGAAGTGCGGCATCTCCTGGTCCGTCGGTTTCCTTTCCGGTTCGGACTTGGTCGGGTGGTCGGTGTGCGGGAATGTCGCGAGGAACGCGGCGACTTTGGCGGCGTCGTCCGACGCGACCGAGAAGGCGAACGCCACGTGCTTGCAGTTGCGGGGCACCGTGGCGGTGCCGGCCAGCGGCCCCTGGTAGCGCACGATTGCTTCCTGCGGGTCGCAGCCGAGCGGGCTGAGTCCGGGCGGTTGGACGGTCGCGCCGAGCGGGTCCGCGATGGCGTGCGCGAGCCGGTCGCGTGCGGCGGCCTGGTCATCGATTCGTTGTTTCAGCTCGCGGGTTTCCGCGAGGGTGGCCCGGTAGCCGGGCAGCAGCCGCCGGGCAGTCTCGGCGGCGACGGTTTCGGGTGTCTTGGCCGGGGACACCGTAATTTCGTGTAATGGCGCTGGGTTTCCGTGGCGGTTCCGGATAGTCGCTAGTTCGGCCGGGAGGCTGGCGGAAAGCCTGAGCCGTGGTGCCTTCTCCCAGTCGGAGTAGCACACGTGAACGTCTTCACCATCTGGGCCGATCAGGACCCGGTCGCGGTGACCGTGGTAGCCCGGTTCGACCGTCCACGTCCCGTCGAGCGCTTCCGCCATCGCTACCGCAAATGCCTGCATGTCCATGGGTTCGTTTTCCTTCCTGTGTCGCGGATTTGTGTGCGCCGGAATTGGTTCGGGCGTCGGCTGTGGCCATCTCGCGGCCACGGCACCCGCGCGGCGCATGGCCGCGCGGGCACCGAAGCGGCGACAGTCCTTTTCAGACCGAGGCCAGCACCTTGCCGAGCGTGGTCACGGTGTCCTGGTCGAGCGCGTCGGCTTTTCCGTCCACCGCGCGGGACATGTTGCGTTCGGCGCGGGAGGCGTTGCGCACGATCGCTTCGTGGTGGGTGTAGGTGTTGATGGCCTGCACCACTCCCCACGCGGTACCGCGCCAGGGGCTGACCCGGTTGTCGGTGTTCCACAACCGGTTGAGCGCGGCCCGTTCGTTCGTCGCGGTAGTGCGGGCGCGTCCCTTTTCCTCGGGCACCGGAGTGTGTGCGTCCAGGAAGGCGCGCCATGCCTGGTCGGTCACGGTCGTTTCGCACAGGGCCTTGACCTCGGCGGCGAATTCCTCGGCCACCGTGTGGACCATCGCGAGCGCGTCACGGGCCTCCACGATGCGGAACTTGCCGTTCTTGGAGTGCTTGACCTTGAACTGCTGGCCGTACTCGCGCAGCCCTGCCGACATCGTGTTGTCGCACACCACGTTGGTCACGGTGCGCTTGTAGGTGGTGGCAAGGCTGCCGTCGTGGCTGGTGCAGGCGACCAGGTTCGGCCGGAACTCCACGCCTTCCGGGGTGGTGATGTTCTCGGGCACTTCCACGCTCACCCAGGCCTGTCGGCGGTCGCGCAGCAGGCCCGCGGAACCGATCGACAGACCGTCGTCCAGGATCGTGCCGACCTTGTCCAGTAGCCATTCCTGGTACTGGTGCACGGTGTACCCGTCGGCGAAGATCCCGAGGACGTCACCGGTATCCGATGCGGTGATGGCTTGCTTGTTGGGCACGCGGCGAAGGCCGAACTTGCCCGCCACAAGCACCGGTTCCGGTTCGGCGGTCCAGTGGAACAAGCGCCGCTGCACATCGGCGACCGGGATTGCTCCGGCGTAGTGGTTCGGCTCGCTGCCTTGCGCCGATGCCCGGTAGTGCCACGCGTGCCCGCGCTTGTCGGTGAACCCAATCAACACATTGTTGTTGAGCCATTCGCTGGTTTCTTTGGACATGACAGACCCACTTTCGTTATCGGATGTGATACGGAAACCGTTGTGCGGTCACGGCGTCCGCACGCGAACGCGCGCGGCACCGAAACGGCACAACGCGGTGCGGCTAGTTGCGGTAGTGAGATCGCATGGATTCTTCTGCCCGGCTTAGTGCGGCACGTTGCGAAAGCCACCGTTCGGCATCGCTGAAATGCCGGTGCCATTGCTCGGTTTCGTCGGGCTCAACCGAGCAGAACGCCAACCCGCGCCACAATCCGCGCCACCGAAGGATCACGCGCACGTGTCCGTGCTCGGTGCCGTAGGCGAATACGGTTTCGTCGTCGGGCCGGTCATTCCCTTGTGGGCCCGATTCGGCGAGATAACGCACGACCAGGCTCACTAATAGTTCATGGTGGACACCCATGGTGGATAATGCTTGGTACGCGCGCCGGGCTCCGTGCTGGTCGGCGTAGTCACGAAAGATCGCGTATTGCCGGTCCTGCTCGCTTCCGGCAACCGGGTTGTTGGTATCCACGGTGACTCCTTTTCCTAGTGCCGTTTGACGGGCCGCGTTCGTTACGCCACGTTTTTGCCGTAGGGGTAGACAACGGGGTAACAGTGTTCGCAGCCACGCAATGTTTCGCGAACGTCCGACATGGTTACGGTGTGATTGCCGTGTCGGTATCCGTCGACCATGGCCGAAACGCATTCGCAGTCGTCTTCTGCGTAGTATTCGGCGCAGTCGTAATGCAGCGGCTCATCACAAGCGCTTTCGAGCCACTTGTCACACTCGACGCATTGCCGATATCCCAGCTCGGGCATGATGTGGTCGATATCCCAGCCGTGACAGTCGGTGCACAAGGTCTGTCCGTCATCGCTCAGCGCCGAAACGACGTCCGCCGCGATTTCCTCGGGCACGTCGTAGCAGTCGACCAGCACGCGCGCGGCGTTCTCGGATTCCCGCTCTGACAGGTCTTCGTCGTCGAGCAGCGGGTATCCGGCGAGAGCGGCACCGATACGGTCGGCGGCCTCACGTGCGGCGGAATCGCCGTAGTCGTAGGCGAGAAGGCCGTTCCACTCGGCCGCTTTGCCGGGTGCCGCTTCCTCCATGAGCCGCACCGCCGCGTGCCCGTTGGACACGTCCGCCAGGTGGGCGCACTGGTGCCCGGTGAGGTAATCGCCGGGAATTGGCAGCGGGTCACCGCCCGATCCGAGCACGAACCCGAATCCGGACCAGTCATTATCTCGGGCGCAGTCTTCACCGTCCCATGTCCCGTAACGGAAATTCTGCCTGAAGAACAAGTGCGCATCTTCGGAAAACGAAATTTCAGGGTTGTTCATGATTGACACTCCCAGCGGGTGCGGATTAGTGCGAGTCACAGACCGCATGCGGCAAAGAAACGGTCGCGGTCGAATCGGGGGTTTACCGATTTGAAGTACGTGCACAAGGCGTCGGCGAGCGCTTTTCGTTCGTCGTCGGCGACAACTTCCCGACGTACGGAATCGGCAATTTCTTTGAAGTCTTTACGCGTCATGACAGAACCTCCAATGATGTTGTAGTTGCGTGTCGTTTGGCGGTTCAGGCCAGTTGCGAACTGGTACGGGCCGAAATGTGGACGCGTCGGGTGCGATTCACGCAAAGGGGATCATCTTCTATGTCCGTGCGATGCGTAAACGCAAGCGATAGCGCCCGGTCGGCCGGTAGCGCATTCCCTGAACCTCCCTAAAAGGGAAGCCGTTATGTCTAGTGCACAACGCAGGGAACCATGCCCGTAAGACATAGCGTGCTATGAACAGAAAAGGCGCGACGCGCTTGAGAGAGTGTCGTTCAATGTCGGCAACCGCTTTACACAATCCGGACGCCCACACGTTGTGACGTTTTTCGGTGCTAGACCACCATGTAGTTATCTTGGGGACACACCTGTGGCAGGCATGCCTTTATGCGCGCTACTCCGCTCTATAGCAAGGGATTCACATAACGGGGCTGCAAGCGCAGTTACTACGCATCTCAGACTAGAAATGCGCGTTTGGCTACGCGTCGTTCCCCACTACTGCCCTGCACGGTTTCGCTGCTGTCCGCGCGGCCCAAGCCGCTGCCCGCGCTATGCGGGTCTTATGGTTCGTAACGGCCAATCCTTTGAGGAGAAGAAAGGAAGGAGATCGCTCGCGGGACGCCGTGTCCCGGTCCTCACGCCCTTCTCTGTCTCATCCCCTCCGGTCTGTCTCGGTTACATGTCTAGGTTGACGCACTGCCTAGACACTTTCAAGCTCCAGCCGGGTTCCGTTATCTCGCCGTTACCTTCGGCGTCGACCTCGCCGCTCAGGGCCGGTTGGGCCCTTGAGCTGGGAAGACGCAGAGGAAGAGACCGACCCGCACAGCGGCAGCCAGCGCCCGCGCCCGCGACCCGCACAGCGGCAGCCAGCGCCCGCGCCCGCGACCCGCACAGCGGCAGCCAGCGCCCGCGCCCGCGACCCGCACAGCGGCAGCCAGCGCCCGCGCCCGCGACCCGCACAGCGGCAGCCAGCGCCCGCGCCCGCGACCCGCACAGCGGCAGCCAGCGCCCGCGCCCGCGACCCGCACAGCGGCAGCCAGCGCCCGCGCCCGCGACCCGCACAGCGGCAGCCAGCGCCCGCGCCCGCGACCCGCACAGCTTGGATTCAGTACGAATTTCTCTTTGGATATCTTGCGGTTTTTGAATCACACCACTTGCAGCCACGCCGTTTATATGGTTGTCAACATCTATGAGTCATGTTTCTGTATCGTTAGGTTTTATCTTGCGGGCAAGGAGAAGGCGGAAAGAGCCATGCAGTCACTTAGGATCAAAAAGAAGAAAGAATGGAAGGGAAGCTGTGGCGAAGGAGAATGAAGAAGAAGCTGGCTACAGCAGAACGGGACTTGCGGACGGAAGGCAGTGCGAGCATCAGATAGCCAACACACCACCCAAGCCGACTGTTCACGTGCCTGCCGGCACCGAAGTCGGGGAACACGGAGGAAGGGGTTGCCCAGCGTTGGCCTGCAACAAGGCTTTGACGCGCCCCTTCCTCTCTAGTGGGAGCCCGGAAAGGAAGACGGAAAGGAAGGTCGAGAGGAAGGTGGACGGGCGAGAGGTCTACGGGCTCGCCGCCGACTCCATGCCGGTTGTACACGCGGCAGAGTACTGGCCTCGGGCCGTGCTGCAGCTCGCCTCCGCGGGCCGCCACCGCCGCTTCCCGGAATCACGCGAATAAGTTCACATCCCGGCGTTCAACGTATCCGCGAGGAATTAACCCAGTATAACGACGTTGGCTCGTGTTGGACAGCCTCAGGAAACTGGCGGATCGCTATGAGATTCGCGTCTACTTCCTGCGTTAGGCGCTGGGTTCGTTTAGCTGGCCTGCCGGTTGGATATGTGATTTCTCGGCTGTTGTAGGGCGTCCGCGAGGCTGAGGGTGCTCGGGGCGGGGCGTTGGTCGAGATCGGCCAGCGATGTGGTGAGCAGGTGCAGGGTGCGTGGGATGCTGTCGTGCTGGCCCAGGCGCGCCTGCAGACGCATGAGGTCGCGGTAGATCGCCTCGTTGTAGGGGTCAAGGTGGCGGGCTTGTTCCAGCAGAGCGAGTGCCTGTTCGGGGCTGTCGGTTCTGATCTTGCGGATCAGGGTGCTGAGCGCGTCGAGGACATCGCGGCGGAGGGCTTCGCGGGGCCCGTCGATCCAGTCCGCGGTGATGCCTTCGGCGAGGTCTCCGCGGTACAGCTCGGTGACGCGATTCGCCGCCGCGACAGCCTCTGTTGCCGGGGCTTGGCGGCTGGCGGTGATGGCGTCCTGGAGCCGCCAGAGGTCGGCGGTCAGGATCGTCTGGTCGAGCCGGTAGTGGCTGTCCTGGTTGACGATGATGTCGAGGGTGTCGTCGTTGCTTGCCCGGCGAAGGCCGCGGCGTAGCTGGGACAGGGTCGCGTGGAAGCTGTTGTAGGGACGTTCGCCGGGCGCGTCCGGCCAGAGCGCGGCGCTGAGGGTTTCGCGTCGGCACCCGTCACGGTGTAGCGCCAGGTAGACCAGGATCTCGCGTTGCCGCGGAGCGAGGACGTCGATGAGGTCACGGGGTTCGGGATACGCTCTGGTCAGGTGCAGCCGGCCGAGCACCTGCAGGTGCAGTGGCGGGGCCGGGGCTGGTTCTGTGGCCGGGCGCGGCTCGGTCGTTGGGTTGTCGTCGCGCCGGGCGGCCGAGGGGCGTGGGTGGTTGCTGACCTCCGTCGGGGATGGCTCGGTCGTTTCTGATTCAGCCGGTCCGGACGGTCCGGTCGTGGGGTGCTCGCCGCGGTTGTCGCTGGCGGTCTCCGTCGGTGGGGTCACGGCTGCGGCGTCGGGTTCGGTAGCGAACTCGTACTCGAAGACGGGTGGCTCGGGACTCGCCGTCGTGTTCTCGGCCCGGCTTTGCCGCTGTGTGCCCGTTTCCACGGCGCTGCTGGCGCCGGTGCGGTCTCGGATCGGGTCGTCGCTGCCGGGCTCGGCCGCGTGCAGGAGTGCGAGCAGGTCACGGGCGTCGGCGTCCGGCAAGGTGAACAGTCGGGTGCCGGCCAAGTCATCGCTCAGGGTGGGGCTGGTCGCTTCGACGGTGCCGTCGTCGCGCACGCGCACGGTGCCGCCGGGGTGCCAGGGGCCGAGGAACACGCCAGCCAGACCGAGGTGCGCGCCGTTGTCGAGGACGGCGTGCGCACGCCGGTTCGTGTCCGCGGTGGGCGTGGCTACCACCACGGCAGGTCCGGTGTCGCCGCTCGAAAACGCTGTGTTCGCTGGTGGGTCGTCCCGCGCGAGGTCGCCGGTGTCGGTGCGGGCGACCAGTTCGGCCTCCAACGTCGCCAGCGCTGCGGGCAGGTCGTCAACGACGAGGAGCCGGTCCGGGACGGGATCCGGCAGGTCGTGTCCGAAGAGCGCGCGGGCGTCGTCGGCGGGCATCACGATCATGGCGTCGAGGTCATCGCTGGTGGCCTGCGCGAGCAGGGTCGTGATCAAGGCCCGTGCGGCGGCGTGGGCACCGGGACCGGTGAGTCCCAGTCCTCGCGTGCTGGCGAGGTCGAGCGCGATGGCGTGCCCGTCGCGTACGCCGAGCGAGGTGTCCTGGGGTGCCGGGAGCACAGCACGGACCGTGGCCTGGGCTCGGTCGCGGGCGTGGATGTCGGCCGGTCGTGGATGTCCAGGTGGTGCGGGCGCAGCGGCCGGGTTGTCGTCGACCGGCTGGGGCGCGGTGGTGTCGTGGGCGATGCGCAGTGCGCGGACGACCGGGAGGCCGGCAGGGTCAGCGTCGTCGCGTGCGCCGGGGTGGTACCAGCGGCGGCGCCGGAGTCGGACGGTGATCATCGCGAGGGTGATCAGGGCAGCCAGTCCGAGGCCGACGAACGCACCGGTCGGCAGTGCGATACCGGTTCCGGGTTGTGCCTCGGGCATGTCCGGCTGTTCTCCTCGAGGTGCGTGCGGCGGGGCGGGCTGCTCGGCGGAGGTAGCCGGGCCTTCTGGGGCGTGAGCGGGTGCCGGGCTGTTCGGTGGCGTCGCGGGCTGCTCTGGTGGCTGCGCGGGTGGTGGTGCCGCTTGGGCGGGCAGGACGAGGTGCCAGCCGGGTAGGATCTGGTCGGGGTGGCGCAGCGCGCGGCCGTCGGGTTGGGTGCGGCCGGCGTTGAGGTCGAAGATCGCGCGCCAGGCGTCTGGGTCGCCGAGTTCGCGTTCCGCGATGGCCGAGAGCGTGTCGGTGGGCTCGACGGTGACGGTGCGCCCGCTCGCTGTGGCGATGTCCGCGGGATGGGGCAAGGCGACGGCGTCCGGTGGCAACAGCAGCGTCCATCCCGGTTCCAGGTCGCCGGGGCTGTCGGCGAGCAGGCCGGGGTTGAGCCGCACGATCTCGTGGTAGCGGGTGCCACGGCCGAGGTGGCGTTCGGCCAAGTCCCACAAGGTGTCGCCGTGGACCACCGTGTAGGGCACGGCGTCGTCTGTTCCCGCCGCTGCGGGAGACGACGTGCTTGGGGCGCCGACCGTCACCGCAGTCTGGTCGGTCGCGGTGTCCGTTGCGGAGACCCGGGCTGCCGTGACGGGATGTTCGTGGGGCCATGGCGGCGCGGTGGCCGCAACCGGTGTTGCCGGGGCTGTCGATGCCCCTGCGGTACCGGCGGAGGTGGCCACGAGAACGGCGGCCACCAGTCCGGCGATCCATCGGCCACGCGGCACCCGGCGCAGCAGACCGCGGGCGGTACGGACACCGTGCCCCGTCTGGCGAATCACCTCGACCACGACGGAAAGAGTCAGCAAGAACCAGCCGGCCCACGCCACCGCCACGACCAGCCAGAGCACGAGGTCGCCGGTCAGCCACGCCCACCGCAACGCGTTCCAGATCCGTTCGGGCCATTGACCGATCGGAGCCGGGTCGGGCCAATGGTCGGGAAACAGGCGGGCCGGGTCGGCGCCAAGCGCGAGAAGTCCGCACGGTATCCCGGCAATGAAGGCAAGCAAGGCCAGCGCGGCGAGTGCCCCGCGAATCCGCTGTGCTGGTGCGGCGGTCATGGCAGGTCACCGGTCCGGGTGCCGACGCCGAGTTCGGCCAACGCGGTGCCCGTCGCCTCGGCGGTACCGCCGAGCAACCCGATGGGGGTGGGCTCGACGACGGTGACGGTCACGCGGACCGCGCGCGGTCCGGCGACGCTGACCTGACCGGGATACCCGGCACGAGCGAGGTAGTCGGCGGCAGTGCGCGCTGCGGTCGTCGTGTCGATGCTGACCGCGGGGCTGCGGGTGTCCACCGCGGTGTTGGCCGCGCGGGCGGCTTCGGCGGCCAGCGCGTCGGCGCGGGCGATCGCCCGCAGCCGCGCGGAGCCGTCTACGACTAAGGCGAGCACGAGCAGCAGCGCGGGCACCAGGACGGCGACCATCACGCTCACGGACCCGGCATCCCGCGGCGGTGTTGGTGCCGTCGTTGCTCGGGAGGTCATGGGATGCCTCGATACGGGTCGACCGGGCTGGTGAAGGCACCGGTGATCGTTCGGGTTCCGTTCGGGACGGGCAAAGCAAGATCGCCGAGCGGAACGCGACACGTGACGCTGGCTCGGACGTACCCGGCGCGGCCGACCGTGATCTGGCTGGCGTCGATCGCCACGCTGGACTCGCGGCAGGTGATGCCCTCGCGCGCCAACCGTTCCCGGGCCACCGCCGCCCCGGCCTGTTGCGCCGCAGCCGGGCCGCGGGCGATCGAGGCGGCCCGCGCCGCGGCGGTGGCGGCATTGTCGACCGCCTGCTGCGCCGAGGAGGTGCGGGCACCTGCGACGATCAGCAGCCCGACGAAGAGCACGGCAGGCACGAGCACCGCGGCCTCGACGCTGACCGAACCCGCATCACCCCACCACCGCGACCGCAGACCATGTCGACGGAGTCGGGTGTTGCGGCTCATGAGCCACCTCCGGCGGCCAGGGGCACGGTGAAGCGCTCCTTCACGGCCCGCGCGGTGGCGGAGATCTCGATGTCTAGGCCCGGCATGGGCAGCAAACGTGGAGCAGACCCCGACACAGTGACCTGCACGTTGTCCGCGGTGACTACGGCCTGCGCCTCGGGGGCGGCAAGCACGCCACTTCCCGCTCGGGCAGCGAACGAACGCGCCGACTGGACCGCCGTGGTGTTCGTGGCGCCGACCGGACGACCAGCGTCGACTCCGGCTTGGGCTGCCTGGCTGGCGACGGCGTGCGCGTACCACCATAACCCGCCCTGCACCGCCGACAGGATCAGCAGCAGCACGACTGGGAACAGCAAGGCCAGTCCCACCGACTCCGAGCCGGTGTCGTTGCCCAGGCCGCGGGATAGCATCAGCCGACCTCCGTGGTCACCGGGTCGGACGCGTTCGCCGTGTCGTCGCCCGGCGCGGGAGGTTTGCGTCGGGTGGATGGCGCGTCCGCCGCTGGTGTGTCTCGTGTGGACGATGCCGGGGTCGCGGCGCTCTTCGTGCTCGACGCGCGCCCGGCAGGCTTCTTCCGCTTGGAGCGAGTCGCCTTCCGACTGCCCAGCCACCGGTTGAGGTCAGCCGCCGGGATGTCGGTGAAGCGCGCCAGCTCGGCGATCTCCATGACGTCCGTGGATTCGGCAAGCACGTCCCCGAGCTCACGCTCGATGTCGCTGAGCTGTTCCGCGATCGAGGCCCTTTGCTGGGCGAGTTCCCCGACCCGTTTCGCGACGGCTGAGCGTTTCGCGCTACGAGCGGCGTCGGCCTGTTCAACCCGGCGTTCGATCTCTTCGGTCGTCGCCATCCTGGTCGCTCCCTTCGTTGACTCCTGCACGCCAGCCACCGGCGCAGCGCAGTCCGGTCGCGCTGATCACTGGAGCTGGCCTTGGTATTTCTGCACCACGGCGCGGATGGCGAACGCGAGCCCGAGCACCACGGCCAGACCGATAGCGACGAGCACGGCCTTTTCCACCGACTCCGAACCGCGATCACCGGACGCCCGTGCCTGTGCCCACCGGTTCTCCACGGTGGTGACCAGCGCCACCGCCAGACCGGTGAGGACCCCAACGAGCTGCCCGTAGCGCCACCGGACTCTGGTGTGGATGCTGCGGACTGTCTTCGGCATCGGTGTTCAACTCCCTTCACGTCACCTGCGGTTCTGTTGTCCCGCAGCGGTTTTGAACCCAGAGGTTTTGTTAGGCGCCTCCGGCAATCAACCGGATCATGGCCGGGTACATGACCAGCAGGAGGAACGCGACCAGCAGCAGCGCCACCGGAAGCGCGAGGCGTTGGGAGCGGGCGTTGGCGTCGGCCTTGTCCGCGGCCAGGGCTGCGGAGCGCAGCGCGCTCGCTTTGGCGATCAGCGTGCTGTAGATGGCGGCGCCGTCGGCGGCGGTGGCGAGGATGTCGGCCAGGTCGGCGAGTTCGACCACGCCCATCCGCTTTCCCAACCGGGACAAGGCAACCCAGGGGGTGTGCCCGGCGCGCATCGCGCGGCCGAGCGTGCGGCTGATCCGGGCGAACACCCAGGAATCGCCGACCGCGGCGGCTTCGCCTAGCGCTTGACTCGGCGCACGGCCGGTGGCTCGTTCCTGGGCCACGAGGTCGAGGTAGGCCGCAGTCGCGCGGCGGAACTCCTCCCGTGCCCGGGTGGCGTCCTCGCGCACGGCCAGGACCGGCACCACCGATCCCGCCACGGCTGCGATCACGGCGGCCAGCACCACCACGGTGGTGGGAAAGCCGAGCCGGGCGAACCACGCCAGCCCCGTCACCGTGAGAACGGCCGCGGTGGCGCCTGCGGCCCAGGCCAGGCGGCGGGCGACATAGCGTTCGGGCGTGTGGTCGAGTACGTCGAGGTCGGCGGTGGGGATGCCCCACCAGCGGCTCGATGACCGAGCCGAGTAGCCGGCGAGGTGCTCCAGCCGCGTCGCCCACCGGCCCCTTGGCGGAGCGCCGTCGGCGCGGCGAGCGGTGCGGTCGTCCAGCTCGGCGACCGCGGCGGCCAGGTTGACCGGGGCCGGGCGTACCAGAGCCAGGATCACGCACACGACCGCGAGCCCTGCGAGCGCGCCCAGCACCGCAGCGGTGAAGCCGGGGCTCATCGCGGCACCCCCTCCCCGGCCGGGGCGACCACGGCCGCCTTCCGCGTCGGTTTCGGTGCCCCCACCGGGGTGCGCGAGGCCGCGCCGAGCAGCCGCGCCGGGCGGCGAGTTCGGGTCAGGAGGTGCATCCACCACCCGGCCGCGCCCAGGAGTCCGCCGATCCCGGCCATCACCAGCTGACCCAGCACATCGTTGAACGGGGTGAGGAACTCGTGGGCGAAGAACACCAGCCCGGCCAACAGGACGGCGGTGATGCCGAGGATCGCGCGAACGTCGGTGCGGGGTTTGGCGCGGTCGGCTTCGATGTCCCGGCGCGCCACCACTTCCCGTTCCAGAGCGGTGGCTTTGGCGTCGAGGATGTCGACCAGGCCACGCCCGCCCGCCCGCGAGCGCAAGATCAGCGCAAGGACCACCTCGTCAGCGGCCTCGTCACCGACGTCCTCGGCGAACGCGCGCAACGCCTGCTCCAGGCCGCGGGTGCGCAGCCGCACCGCCAGGGTCTCCACTTCCGTGGCGAGCGCCTCGGGTGCGGTGCGCGCGGAGCTGGCGATCGCCTGCTCCAGGCCACCGGCGCCGGAGGCGAGTACGTCGGCCAGGCGCCGCACCCAGCTTGCCAACGCGTCGAGCCGGGTAATGAGCCGCTGCGCGTCGTGTCCGCGGGCCAGGATCGGCACCGTGATCACTCCGGCGGCGGCGATGATCGCGGCGACCGGCCAGCCGGTGGCCCACCACACCACAGCGCCTGCGGCCACGGCCAGCAACACCCGGCGCAGCGGAACCCGTGCGACGACTGCTCGCCAAGCAAGCAACCCCCATGGCGTGGTTGCTCGAGCGGACTCGTCGGGCTGCCGCGCGGCGAGCGGCAGGAACGCGGCCACGGCGCAGGCCACCGCCAGCACCGCCGCCAGGCCGAGCAGCCACGGCCACACGGTCGTCATCGCAGACCTGCATCTGGGAAACCAGCGGTGTGCCAGGTGCCGGAACCGGCGGCGTCGAGCGCGGCGCGGTCGAAGCCGTGGCGTTCCAGCCGCTCCAGCAGGTCGCGGCTGGGTGCGTAGGCAGGCACGGCGCGCCCGTCCACCGGGCGGGGGCCGAAGATCCGGGTGGTGTCCGGGCGGCCGGAATCGCCGACCGGGCCGACCTCGATCACTTCGGCAATGAACCGCTCCCGGCGCCCGGGATGGTCGGTGCGGGCGACGTGCACGACGAGGTCGATCGCCGAGGCGGTCCATTGGTGCGCTGCGTCGATGGCCAGGGGTGGATCGGCGAGTTGCCCGAGCGCGCCGATCCGGTCGAACACCGCCGACGCGGAGATCGCGTGCAGGGTGCACATGCCCCCGGTCGCCCCGTTCCCGAGCGCGCGGAGCATGGCGGTGACTTCTCCGGCGCGAACTTCGCCGACGATCACGCGGCTCGGCGAGTGCCGCAGCGTCTGCTTGAGCAGGTCGTCTAGGGTGATCTCGCCGATGCCCTCGGAGTTCGCTGGGCGCGCTTCCAGCGGAGTGACCAACGGCCGGGGGCCGATGTGCAGGCCGAGTTCGTACTCCTCCTCGACGGTGACCACGTGCTCGAAGGCGGGGATCTCGCGGCACAACGCGCGCAACATGGTGGTCTTCCCGGCAGCGGGGCCACCGGAGACGACCGTGTTGCAGCCCGCGCGCACGGCTGCACGCAGGAAGGAGGCGAGCAGCGGGTCGAGGGTGCCGTTCGCGACCAGGTCGTCCAGGCCGACGTTGACCAGGCGGTGGCGGCGGATCGCCACCCGCGGCCGGTCGGACACCTCCATCACCGCCGCCACCCGCGCCCCGAGCGGGCCACCGGCAGGAATCCGCAAGTTCCCCATCGGGCGACCGGCGTTGAACTCCCGGCTGGTTTGGCCCTGGCGGGCGAACATCGCCGCGAGCATCTCGACCAGCTCGGCGTCGGTGTCGGCGACCGGATGCGGCCACCGTTCGATCGAGCCGTCCGCGAGTTCGAGGAAGACGTGGTCGCAGCCGTGGACGTGGATGTTCTCCACGTCCTCGCGCTCCAGCAGCTCCTCCAACGCGCCGAGCCCGGACAGCGCGGCCACCACCGCGCGCACGAGCCGCCGTTCGTCGTCGACTGGCAGCGGCGCCTGGCCCGCGGCGGCGCGACGTTGTACCCAGGCCGTGACTTCCTCGGCCACGTAGGCGCGCATCCGGGCTTGCTGCTCCTCGACCGACAGCGGCGAGTCCAAATGTGCTTCCCCGGCGGCGACCTGTTCCAGGCGGGCGGCGACCGACTCCCGGATCGCCCGCACGGCCTGCGGGTCCAGGTAGCCGCCCGTCGCCCCGTCCGGCGGTGCTGTGGGCGCTGGCGGCGCTGCTGGCCCGGTTCCCAGGGCACCAGCGAACGGTGCCGACAGGTCGGGCGGGCGACGCGGGGCCGTGGGGCCGGTGGTGGGGCGGTACCCGTTGTGCGGCAACGTCATCGGGCTCCTCCGGTGAGCACGCCCGGCGAGCCCGGTGCGGCCGGTGTGCGCAGTTCCGCCGGGGTGTCCTGGTGGTAGGTGCCGTGCAGGCGGCGCGCCGCGCGGCGCACGCTGCGCAGCAACGGCGACCGGCGTGGCAGCGTGCCGCCGTCGGCGCCGTCGGAGAACACCGCCGCCGCCCGCGCATCCGCAGCGACCTGCACGCCCGCCTCCCGGCCCAGCGCCGCGCGGACTTCCCGGCTGCCCGCCGGAGTCGTCGCGCAGACCGCCAACCCGAGCCGGTGCGGGACGATCCGCTCGGCGAGCTCGGCCAGCAGCGGGCGTGCGGCCAGGATGTGCCGCTGGGTCGGGCGTACCGCTACCAGCACGAGGTCGGCGGCCAGCAGCAGCGGCCATGGGGTGAGCGTGCTGTAGCGGCCGATGTCGACCAGCGCGTCGGCCGGGTGCCCGGACGTGGTCTTGAACGCGGCCAGCGCCGCGGTCAGGCGCGTCCACCCGGCGGTGCCGACGGCGGCGTGCTGGCCCGGCGCGCTCAACCCGGCCAGCAGCCCGACGTGCCGGGCCGGAGGAACCTGCTGTACGTGGTCGAGCAGCGTGGCCGGGTCGCCCGCCGTCGCGTGCCGGGTCGCCGTGGCGTGCGACAACACGCCGAGGTCAGTGCGGATCGTGCCGTCCACGACCCACTGGCCCAGCCAGCCCGCTGCGAGGTCGCCCCCGGCTGGGTCGCAGTCGGCCAACACCACCGGTACGGGCCAGGCCGCCGCCAGCGCGGCCAACGTCGTGGTCGCGCCGGGTGCCCCCTTGCCCGAGACGATCGTGATCATTGCCAACACCCTCACCGCCCTTCCAGACAGCAGTCGTCTTTTAGGCGCCGGGACCGAGCTGGACCAGGACCACCTGGCCCGCGGCGGCGCTGCTTGCGGCCTGCGCGGTGTCCGCGCCGACCAGGACATCGACCGTGACCGCGCCGGTGGAGTCCGGCGGGCCAACCCCGAGCACCCGCGCGCGAAACGGCCCGGCCGTGCTCGCCGTGGATTGGCTCGCATCGGTTCCGGTGCCTCCCGCGACCGGGGTCACCTGGACCAGGTCGCCGGGTGCCAACCCGCGGGCGGGCAGGTGCCCCGGTTTCACCGGCAGCCCGACGAGGCGCTCGCCCGGCCCGGGAACCGGCTGCGCGGACAGCTGGCCGGGGGCGAGCACGGTGCCCGCAGGCAGCGTCGAGCGCGCGACCTGGCCGACCACCCCGGCTCGGTCGCTGGCGGGGATGGAGGCCAGCCGCTGGTCCGGGACCGCCTTGGCTACGCCGAGATCGCCTTCGCCGATCCGCTGGCCCCACCCGACGTCGCGGGTCAGCACCAACACGTCGACCCGCTCGTCCTGCCCCGCGATCAGCGCGTGGTTGCCGTACGCGACCACCGCGGCCAGCACGACCGCGACGCCCAGCAGCCACCAGCGGCGCCGCCGGGGCACCCGCGGGCCATCGCCCTCCTCGCCCTGGCCGGTGAGCCCCGAGTCGCCGCTGCGCGGCTGTGGCGGCCGGGAAAAAGACACAGCAGTACCCACTGGGGTAACTCCTTCCCCATTCCAAAAATGTTGTTGCCTTTATTTCCGCAGAATGCGAGAAACGAATCTGTCGCAGAATGCGGTTGTCAAAGTCCTGTCCGTCAGTTCGCGCGCAGGGCCTGCACCTCGGCCACCGCGAACGTGGCCGCGGCCCGCGAACTCATCTGCGGGAAGTCCCCGCCGACCTCCGTGGTGCCGTCCGAGCCGACCCAGCTCACCGACCACTGGATCGCCCACTCCGCCGTGGCCTGGTCGTTCGGCTGCCCGACCGACGAGCGGGTGTACACAAAACCGCAATCGGGGCTGGCAGCGTGCAGCCCGTACGACCGGTCATACGGCGTGCCCGGACCCGCACACGACATCGAGCCGCCGGTGCCGGAGTTGAACAACATCGCCACAGGCGTCGCGGTCACCTCCGCCCAGACGGGACCCACCTGCACCCGCTGCACCGCCGGATGCCACACGCTCCGGTCGGTCCACACCCAGGTGTTCTCCCCAACGATCGTGGCGTCCCGCCCATCCGGCAACCGCACATCCGGCGAATGCCGCGGCACCGGCAAAGGAAGACGAAGCTGCTCGAACGCTCTCGCGGCCAGCTCTGCCGGAGTCGGCAAGGGTGGTGGGCCGGGAGCCTGCGCCCCCGGCGGGGCATCCGCCGGCACGGACGGCAGACACCGCAGCCCCACCGCATTGCCGCCCGACCGGATACCTCCCGGGCCGTCACCAACGGGGAACCCACCCAGGAAGCAGCCCGGCGGCAGACCACTCGACGCGTCGGCCGTCCCGGTCCCGTCGGTGCCCGCTAGGCTCCCGGGCGACGACGTCGCCTGCGGTCCGCCGCGGCGGATCGGCGCCTCGCCGCGCGAGTACAACGCCCGCAGATCCACCCGCGGTGGCGTGTACTGACCATACGGGTCCACCGGCGTCACGACGACCTGGCCATCATCGTGAGGTTCGTCAGCCGCCGCCGACGGGCTGGCCGCCAGCACACCCGTGGCCGCAGCCAGACACGCGGGGATGGCGAGCAGTCCACGATGCATCAGCACGCACCCCCAGGAAAGCGCAGTCGAGCCACCTTCCACTGCCCGGAAGCTTGATCGCGCTTCATCGTCGCCGTGACCGGCATTCGAGGCACGCCAACGGTCTTCGGGTCACCGGTGCGCGCGTCGGCCTGGCCCGCACGGGAGGCGTCCTGACAGTCGACCACCTTGGCCGTGTCGCCGCTCACCTCGACCGAAGTGATACGCACGACAACCTCACCGTAGGTGGTGAACCCGGCCGCCTTGTTGCGGCGCATTGCCTCTAACGTGACGCTCAGCTGCGGCTCAATGGCGATCGCGGCGATCGCGTCACGCCAGGTGTCCTCGGGCTTGTGCGGCGTCTGAGCCGAACGCGGCCAGAACTGGGTGTACGCGGCCTCTACCGCGGCCGCCGCATCCAGCGACGCCGACGGAGCCAGCGATCCCTGGGATGGCGCAGACGAATCCAGTGGCGGTGGCGCGGACGGCCTCTCGCCGCTGCACCCGGACACCAGCAACGAAGCGCCGAGCGCCACCGCCACGATGACACCCCAGGCCGACGAGCGCCAGATCGAGCAAGCCATCACGCATTCCCCCACGCTGTCGAACTCGCAGAGCCGTCCGCTCCGCGCGAGCCGACGCTCAGCGTCGATCGGTTCGCTACGCGAACAACATCCCCAGCAGGGCGCCAGCCAGCACGGAAGGACCGGCGGGAAAACGGGCGCGCGCTTGGTGCGTGACCACCGCGACCGCGATGGCGACTACCGCGGTTAGGCCGGCAGCCAGCAGCAGTCCGGTCGCCAGGACATTCCAGCCGAACCAGCCCAGATACAGCGCGACCGCCCCGTACAGAGCGGTGTCCCCGCCGCCGGTGTGCTCCGGTGCCACCGCCTGCACCGCTGCCGCCATGGCCAACACCCCTAGCGCCGCCCCGCAGGCGAAGCCCAAGTTCGTCCAGCGATTCTCGGCGGCCGCAGCCATCGTCAAGCACGCCAAGCCTCCGGCTGTCATCGCGGCCACGATCGGAAACGGCAAACGCCCAGACCGTACGTCGGTGATCGTCAGCACGCAGCTCATCGCACACGCCCAGCACCACGCCACTGCCACCGGGCCCGGTCCAAACCGCGCCCACCCCACGGCGAACAACACCGCACACCCCACCGACGCCGCAACCAGCACCACCACACATGAACTGCATGGTCCCTGACGAGAGCCCAGGCTGCGTTCGGCAACGGCGACCAGCCCGGGACCAAGCAGCACTCCGACCCCAATAAGCCACAACATCGTCGACATCCCACACACCCCCCGCGCGGCACGCCGGTGACCAACGCCGCGACCACCAGACCGGCGCACCGGCACCCGACTCACCGGTGCCCCCGTCGCCACCCGCGACCACGGGGCCTCGGCCCTGACATGACTCTCCACAGCCGACATCACCCTGACCTGGCGAGCCGCTCGGCAGCCACGCCAGCGCAGCACTCTCGCATTGAGCCCTGTCCTCGTCGCGGGTGCACTCATCGCCGTCATCCCTGCCGGGAGCCACCTGGCCACGGCGTAGCGGCCAGGCAAACGCAAAGACCTGAATCACTGAGCGGCCAGGCATGCTCAGCAACGCGCCTATCAGAGCTTGAGCACAGCCCGCTGCGCCTCCCCAGACGCCAGCATCTCGTCCGGCATCGCCACACCCATAGAAGATGCATCTCGCTACCCCGGCAGCGGGATCGGGTGCGGTCATCAACGGTCGACGATGAACCATGGCCAAGTCCCCCCTCTGCGCGCCTCTGTCGCCATCCGCGGCGGCGGATTGATCTACGTGTAGCGCGCGGACCTCGACTGAGTGCAAGGTAAGTACCGACTTACCCCAGGGTTAGTCGGGCAATCTTCACCCGTTCGACCTACACCAGGTCAGCCCTCGAAAACGGTCTTGCGGTACACCACCCGATCGGGTCGCCGGGGGTCGTCAACCCGCGGTGTTGATCGTGATACGCAACCGGGGTGGCCGATTGGGACATGCCATACCGCCAGCAGGTGCGCGACACCCTCGCCGTGCTCAACGGCGACTGGACCGTCGCCGTACTGGCTGCCCTGGCGCCGGGAGAACGACGGTTCGGCGAGCTTCGGGCCGAGGTGAACGAGGTCGAGGAACGCATCGGCTGGGCCTCCCACACGCGTCCCCTCAGCGAAAAGGTCCTGACGACCACCCTGCAACGACTGCACGATGAGGGACTCGTCGAGCGTCGAGCGGAAGGAGACCGATTCGGCGCCGTCTGGTACCGGCTCACCCCGGCTGGACGCAGCCTGCTCCGCGCCCTGCGATCCCTGGTCGACTGGGCACGCGAATACCGAGCACCGCCACCCTAACCACGTACTCCGGGGTCAGCCGGCCAGCACAACCCGGTTGCGTCCCCCGTCCTTGGCCGCGAACAGCCCGTTGTCCGCCGCCAGCAGCAACTCCTCCACCGACGAGCCGGCCCGCGGATAGCTCGCCGCCCCCATGGACACGCTCACCTGCAGCGGCAGGGGCGCGCCAGTGGCAATCGTGGTCTCCGCAATGCGGCGCCGGAGGCGGTCGGCGACGCGCACCAGGTCCTGCCCGGCCACCCCGGGCAACATGATCACGAACTCCTCGCCACCCAGCCGGCCGCACAGATCCTCCTGCCGGGTGCCCTTGCGCAACGTCGCGCCCACCGCGCCCAGCACCTCGTCGCCGATACCCCGGTCGTAGCGCTCGTTGATCGTGCGGAAGCGGTCGATATCGATCATGAGCAGGCCCACGGCCCTGTCGTGGCGTCTGGCGCGATCGAGTTCGGCATCCGCTTGGGCGCGCCAACTCGCCGCGTTCAGCAGACCGGTCTTGCCGTCCCGCGTCGCCGCGCGCTCCAACTGGGTGACCAGCACGCTGCGGTGCAACGCGTACAGCGGCAGCACCAGCAACCCCACCAGCCACGGCTCGGTGCTCACCAGCACCGCCGCCACCGTCCCGAAGCACAAGGTAGCCAGCTCGAGCACGTTCTCACTCGCAGGCCCGGTCAAACCAGCCAGCGAACGCCCAGGATGCAGCAGCGCGATCGCGATCCCGACGATGATCGAGTTGGTCGCGAAATACGCCAGGACCACCACCGCCAGAGCCAGCACTCCGGTCAGTGCCAGCTCCGACCCGAGCGGGAACAGGCCCAACTCTCGTGCGAACCACTGGGCCACCTGGCAGGACACGATCACGTTGGCCACGCTGAACACGACGCGGTAGGCACGCACGCCCGTCACGCCACGCCAGCTTCGTACCCAGAGATGCGCATACAGCACCACGGCGACCAGCGAGACCAAGTCCAGGGGCAGCAGCAACGCGGCAGCCAGCGTCCATACCGAGCTGAAATTCACGTGTGGCGTGTCGGAGAAGCGCCGACGCCGACGCTCGATCTGCCCAGCGAGCTCGCCCGCCACCAGGCCGGACACCACGAGCACGCCGAACGTAGTGCCATCTGCACCGTGGATTGTTTCAGTTAACGCTGCCACCGCCCAGATCGCGCCAGCTGCCAACACGGTTGCGACAAAGTACAGCGTGAATCGCAGCGGTAGTAAACGCGATGCCGCGCGCTGATCGCCAGCCGACTGCTCGTGCCGACCCGTTGCATGTGCCGTCATACTGGTCCCGCTTTCGTTCCGCGCCCGCTCGCGACGGCTCGGGCTACCAGACTCGGCCGTCCGCCATCTGTGGGAGGAGGCTCGCCATGCGCAACAAGGACCTGTGAAGGCATCGACTCACCCAGCTCGCCTGGCTCGTCCTCGGCCACTGACCCTGGGGACGAGCCGCTCGCATCGACGAGCCTGGCTGGGCCGCCCGAGTGACGACGACGTCGTCACGACCGGGCCTACTCACCTCCCCATTGGCGTAGCCCGCGCGTACCGCTTTGACCGTCGCATCCAGATCGTCCACGATAAGCCGGAGCACACGCCACGAGGCCACATTGTCCCGCGAGTTCACCACATTGTCGTAGCCGTATCACTTTGCGTGGTCATCAGCGGAATGACAGATGACCTGAAGGCCGTCTCCGTCATGGGTGGCTTGGAGACCGCACGCGACCTCGAATCTGTTACCGCCTCTCCGACGTGCGCGCTCGCCGCGTCGCTCGATCTCTCTACACACGACTGCGGAGCAGAATCAGCCACAGCGGCGTTGGCAGGGGTCGCGGCGAGGTGGCACCTCTTTGGCGACTGGTCGTCCGCGGTTCGCAACCCTCTCCGCGGCATGCCGCTAGCTGGAACGTGCTTGACGCCGATGACGCCCATGCCGCGCTGACCGCTGTCACCTGCGACCGTCACCTGTTGACGTTCCTGTGGCTGGAGATCACGGGCCGCTGTCAGCTTGAGTGCACTCACTGTTACGCAGGCAGCTCGCCGATGGGCACCCACGGCACGATGACGCCCGATGGCTGGCGTGGTGTGCTCGACCAAGCTGCGGAGCTGGGCGTCACGACCGTGCAGTTGATCGGCGGCGAGCCCACATTGCACCCGGCGTTGCCAGAGTTGGTGCACCATGCGCTCGCCCATGATGTGCAAGTGGAGGTGTTCACCAACCTCGTGCATATCAGCGACGAGCTGTGGCATGTGTTCTCCCGCCCTGGCGTCAGCCTCGCGACCTCCTACTACTCCGACGACCCTGACCGGCACGCTGCCATCACTGGCCGCCCCTCGCTCGCCCGCACACGTGCCAACATCAGCAAGGCGCTGCGCAGCGGAATTCCGCTGCGCGCCGGGCTGATCGACCTCGCCGACAATCAGCGAGTGAACGAAGCGGCAGCGGAGCTGGTGAACCTCGGCGTACCTGAGATCGGCCGCGATCGGCTCCGGCACGTCGGGCGCGGCGGCCGCGGGCAGCCGGGCACGGTCGGTCAGCTCTGCGGACAATGCGGTCGCGGCTCGGCCGCTGTCGCGGCGGACGGCATCGTGTGGCCGTGCGTGTTCTCACGCTGGCTTCCGATCGGCAATGTGCGCGAGAGCAGCCTCGCCGCCGCGTTGACCAGCGAAAAAGCCGCCCACGTCAGCAACGAGCTCCGCACCGCGTTCGCCGATCGGCCGGCGACGATGTGCGTGCCGACCATGTGCGACCCTCAATGCGGACCCTCGTGCAGCCCGGCGTGCCGACCAGCAGGCAACTGCCGACCGGTTGGGGCTTGCGCACCGGACTATGGCTGACGAACAGGGATTAGGGAGAGGCGGATGCTGTCCGACGCGCGTTCATCCCCGAGGGGCTGCGACCCGCTGCCCTGACCTCGTGGCCCTACACGGTGCCGTGCGTGGCTGAACTGGCCGACAATGGGCTCGAATTCACCGCTCCGGTGACAATGCTGGTCGGCGAGAACGGCTCCGGGAAATCCACTGTCGTGGAAGCCATTGCCGAGGCGTTCAAACTCGACGCCTACGGCGGGCGCGCCGGCCGCAAGTACGGCAACGACCGCCCTCGCACACCCCTCGGCGAGGTCGTGCAACTCGAAACCACACCCGAAGGTGCCCGGATGCGGTCAGGCCCGCGCACCAAACGGAAGGGGTTCTTCCTGCGCGCCGAGACCGCGTTCGGGCTGATGAATGCCGTGTCCGGGATGAGCGGGCACTGGGAGGCTGACACGAGCGAGATGAGTCACGGCGAGGGCTTTTTGACCGTGTTCGCCGAAATGTTCCAAGGTGGCGGGCTCTATCTCATGGACGAGCCCGAGGCGGCGCTGTCGTTCACCTCGTGTCTCCAGCTCGTGGCGCTCATGCACGACCTCGGACACTCCGGCGCGCAGGTGCCGACATCATCGAGATCGGCGACCACGGGACACGCCGGGCGAAGTGGGACGGCCTGGACCTCACGGCGCAGTGGCGGCGGTTCCTCGCCGAGCCCGCGTTCTACCTGCGGCATATCACTCCATGACCGAGGTTGAGCGTTCCGACGAGGCGTTTCGCGCGTGGATGCGCGACAACCTCGACCACGCCGCCGCCCACTTCGGGCTGACCCTCGTCGAGCTACCGACCTTCGGCTGGCGGCTGCGGTCCGTCGTCGCCGTCGCCCGTGGCGCCGGCGGCCTCTGCTGGTTGCGGGTGGGCTCTGAGCAAACCCGATGGCTGGATCACGGCAGCGACTTCTGGACTGGCAACCTCGACGCCAACATCATCCGTGGGGTACCGAAACCGCGCGTGCTCGACACCACCCAGTGGGAGGCGGCTGACCAGCACCGACGCGTCCGCGCCGACGTCATGACCGTCCTAGGCGGGCATCCGTGCTCGCCCACAGATGTTCTCCAGGCTCCGCTGGATCTGTCGGATGATTGGTGGGAGTCCCTGCGCACAGCCTGGACCGTTTGCGCCAAGTGTCGACATCTCGCTACGCCACGCGCGGCATCGACACACGGCGAGTGCGTGACACGCTCGGCGTTGACCTGCACATTCGCCGCTGGGAGACCATCCACAACGATCTCCACTGGAACAACCTGCTGGCACCCGAACTCGGCATCCTCGATTGGGAATTCTGGGGGCGCGGCCCAGCGGGCACCGACGCGGCCTCGCTGTACTGCTACAGCCTGCTCGTCCCCGACGTGGCGCGCCGCGTCTGGCGGACCTTCGGCACGGTGCTGGACACCGACGACGGCCAGCGGGCCCTGTTGTGGGTGGCGGCACGGCTGCTGCACCGGGCCACAAAACTCGGCGACCACCCGGCGCTGATCACACCGCTGCACGAGCTGACCGCGCCACTGCTGAGGTCAGGAGGTGCCTGAGTTGCCAATCGAGACGATCACCGTGCCCTTGGACCGAACTGTGTTCGCAATCCCGCGCTCGTGCGTTATCGATCCGCCGGGCCTGGGCAGCTGATATCCGACTCGACGACGCAGACTTGTGATGCGCGTCCGATGGGGGCGCGGAAGGCAAGTTCGCGCTTTGCTAGCCGAAGAAGCAGCCCGTGACTTCCTGCGAAATCCAGGTCATCTGCACAGGCCGCGACTTTCGCTATTTGTTTGGTTGGGGATGTTGAAGGCGGTGGAGATGGCTGAGCGGATGGCGGTGATGTCGATGCCGGCTTGTTCGGTTTCGAGCATGCCGAGCTCGAGGAGGTGGAGGCCCCTGCGCCGGAGGTAGGTCGTGGCGGAGGGTTGGCCGGTGTCTTTGAGTTGGTAGATCATGGCTGCTTCGGCGTCGACGGCGTGGTTGATGCGCGTGAGTTGGACGCTGATGTCGTTGGATGGTGGCGGCGGGAGTGGTTCGCGGGGAAAGCATTCCATGCGTTCGGCGATGATGCGAACTTCGGCGCCGACTTCGTTGAGGTAGTGTTCGTCAATCTCACTGTCCTCGATGTAGGTGGCCAGCAGGCCGATCGCTTCGTGTACTTCGCGGCGGAAGAGTGTTTCGGCGGCGCCGAGGGCATGCGCTCGTGGTAGGGGGCGCCGCCGTCGGCGGGCGATTTCGAGGATGCCGCGCCCCCGGTGTTGCAGGTGTTCGAGCGCGCCGTGACTGGCAATGGTGATCTCGCAGAGAACGTCGATCATGTCCTCCCATTGCCGTCGGGTGAGGCTGGCGTATCGGCGGAGTCGTCGCACGATCATGGCTGGGACTCCGTGACGGTGAGGATCGTGTGGCCCCGCGCGAGAAGGTGGGTGCCGACGGAACGCAGTGTGTCGCGCGCGGCGCTGTCGTCGTGCTGCAGAAGGTGTGTCGTTTCGGCGCAGATCGCCTGGTCCAGCCGTACCAGCGCGCTCTCCAGGTCCTGCGCAGCAGGCTGGCGAAGGGTACGGATGGCGGTGGCCCAGGCCCTTTCTTCGGAAGAGTAATCCTCGTCGGGAAACTCGGCGGTGGGGTGCCACGCAGCCCAGAGGTATACCTCAGCTTGTGCCACGTTGTCATCCAGCAGTGCGTCGGCGATCCGGAGGCACTGTTCATCGGCGGGCGACACGGTGAACCCCTCCCGAGCCGCGCGGTGGGTACGCGCGGGTGGCGGCGTCGCTTGTGGTTCTCTCATGACTCTACCTCCTCACGTTATTGCAGGTAAAATATAGGCTCCTATGGACGTCTGTAGGAGTCTGTGTCCGTCTATGGACGTCGCTATGGCAAGGTAGGCGCATAGGAGTGCGTATTTTCCTGCAGGTGAGCTGGGACAATCGCGCAGACCGCATTGATCACGACGGGCCGGACTTCGTCTGGGAACAGGTGGCTGCTGACCTGCGCGCAGACATCGAGAGCGGCGCGTTGGCGCCAGGTGTGCGGTTGCCGAGCGAGTCGGCCCTGGCCTCGATTTACGGCGTAGCCCGCGGGACGATCGGCCGTGCGCTGTTGAAGCTGAAGGAGGACGGCTTAGTCGTCACGCGCTTCGGCCGGGGAACGTTCGTCGCCCGGACATAGCGAGCCAGGCGTTGCCTGACCTCGCACATCAATCCGTCGCCGTTACCGCTGCGGCATTCCGTATCAGCTTCAGAACAGGCTCAAGAGTCCGCTTGTCGCCGTAGCCGGAGTGGGCCGGCTACGGTGTAGCAGTCGATGACCTGCCGAAGTGGTGGCGGGCCTCGGCGGTGTTGCCTAGCGCGGCGTGGACTTCGCCCAGCACGGTGTATAGGTCGGCGAGGTAGCCAACCAAGCCGTAGTCGTGCACGGCTTGCTCGATCGCGGTCAGTTCGGTCAGCGCCTCGGCGGCCTGCCCGTTCAGGGTGAGGCTCGCGCCAGGTGCATGACGGTGCGGGCGTGGCCGATGTGGTCGCTGATGCCAGCGAACATGCTCGCCGCGAGCCGTAGGTGGTGTACCGCGAGCTTGGCGTCGGCGATCTTGGGGTCCTCGGCGATCTCCAGCGCCCGTTCCAGGTCCGGGCGGGCGGCGTGGGAATTCGTCGGCCTTGAGGTGCGCGCGGGAGAGTGGCCAATGCGCCGGATTTCAGCCACGGATCGCACACCTCGGTGGCACGCTGTACGGCGATGGCGCAGATGGCGATCGCGGCCTCGTGGAGTTCGAGGTTGGTTTCACCGAAGCCCTGCCGGGTACGGCAGACGATCTCCAGGATGTGTCCGGCGTCGGCGGCTGCGTTGGCTCCGAGGAACTGGGACCACACCAGTTCGCTTGCGGTGTAGTTGGGGCGCAGGGGGCTCCACAGGGCGTCGGCGAACTGGTACACCAGCTCGTCCCAGCCGCTGTCGGCGGCAACCTGTTGTGCGGCCAGGAGGTTGCCTCGTTCGGTCTCGACCCAGTCCAGGGCGGCCTTGGCGTCGGGGAACATCCCGGGTGTCGAGGCTAAAGTAGACGGGGCTGAACCGACGGGGGAACGGGTTGATGACCTTGTCGGCCGCCGCGGTGCGCCGCAGGTACCACTCGATCATCCGACGACGTACCGCGAGGCGCGCGGGCCTCGTCGTCCTGGTCGGTCAGGGGCGTCACGTGGTCGCGCACCAGGTCGTACAGCCGGTAGCGCTCGTCACCGGTCTCGGTGACGAGGTTGGCCTCCAGCAACCGTCCGAGTACTCGCTCGACCTCGGTCACCGGGACTTCCAGGCCGGCGGCCAGCGGGTTGGCGGTGAACTCGGCGCCGGGCTGCTCAACCAGGCCGCGGTACAGCCGGGCGGTGGTGACGTCGAGGTCCTCGTCGCTCATCTGCAGCACTCCTCCGACAGGCAGCTCGTGCGAATCCAAGGCGCCGGATGAAGCCTTGGCGGGATGGTGGCGCAGGCCGGTGATCAGAAGCGCGAGGTCGCGCCGAGGATGCGCGGCGAGGTGGGCCCCAGCGATGGCACGCCACATTCGGGCACCAGAGCTGCGATCTTGTCGGCCACGAGCCGGTCGGCGGCCAAATTGTGCCCGCCGCTGAGTAGGTAGTCGTAGATGCGGAACAGCGATGGCGCGTCACGATCAACTAGCGTGTTGAGGCCGCACGCACCCTTTTGCGTCGCCATCACCGTGACGTTCCCCCGCCCGGCTCGTCATCATGAGCCTGACCTGCTGTACACCTGGTCGACGCGGGCCGGTGGGACGTCTCCGTTGCCCGAAGTCGGCCGGGTTGGTGCGGGCGATTAGACCGGCGACATCAAGATCTGAACCAGAGCGGACAACACGGCGCTCGCGAGGCATCCATGAGGCGGCACTGCACCTGAGCACGACTTCAGCAGCGGCACGATTCACTCGGCCGAGTTGTCAACGGCATGTGAATCTTTCACGTACTTCTTCGAGGTGAGCCGGAATGAGTTGCGAATCAAGTGGATGATGCAGTTCTGGACGATCGTGCTCGGCCAGACGTTCTCCACGACCTCGGGCAGTCCTTTCAGCCCGTCGCAGACGAGAAAGAAAACGTCTTTAACACCCCGGTTTTCAGGTCCACGAGAACACTCATCCAGAATTTGGCGCCCTCGCCGCCGCTGCCGGCCCACAGGCCCAGGACCTCCTTGCAGCCGTCCGTGGTGACGCCGACAGCGGCGTAGAACGGCCGGTCGGTCACCTGCCCATCACGCACCTTGACCACGATCGCGTCAATGAACACCGCGGCGTACACGGAATCGAGCGGACGGCTGGCCCGCTCCTGCATCTCGGCGACCACCTTGTCGGTGATCCGTGAGACGGTTTCCTTCGACACCGAGGCGCCATAGATTTCAGCGAAATGCGCAGAAATCTCCCCCTGGTGAGACCTTTCGCATACAGCGACAACACGATCTCATCGACATCGGTCAATCGACGCTGACGCTTCTTCACAATCTTCGGCTCGAACGTCGATTCCCGACCACGCGGAACCTCGACCTCCACCTCGCCCACGGCGTCCGAGATCACCGTCTTCGACCGCGTACCATTACGCACATTCGACGAGTCCCGTCCAAACTCGGCATGGTTCTTCTCTTGACCGAGATGCTCAGTCATTTCCTCGTTCAGCGCCGTTTCCAGCACATTCTTGGTGAACATCTTCAACAGCGCGTCCGGCCCGGTCAGCTCCAGCCCACGCTCGCGCGCCTGCGCCACCAGCTCGGCTGCGGCCCGCCTGCTCCGCCGACAGCTGTTGCTCCTGCTTG
This sequence comes from Prauserella flavalba, assembly GCF_003202235.1. GTDB lineage: Bacteria > Actinomycetota > Actinomycetes > Mycobacteriales > Pseudonocardiaceae > Prauserella_A > Prauserella_A flavalba. The sequence continues at coordinate 16,875 of NZ_MASU01000024.1, read as the reverse complement.
TTGGTCTTCCTCGATGCGCTCACAGCATCAGATGTCATCACTCACAGTGTCCGTCCCGCCGAACTCACGCCCGGCGTGTCGGTCGGAAACACCGTCCGTGAAACAGTCCCCCTGACAAGCATTGACCGGAGGACTCTCGATGTCCGAGTCATTCTTCAGTCGGACATTCCGCCGGATGACAGTTCGAGCGCCGCAGCGACGACTTCGAGTTCGACCAGTGCGGCGGTGAGGTCCTCGATGATCTCGCGGGCGATGAGGTGTGGGGCTGGAAGGTTGTCGGTGTCTTCGAGTGACTCATCACGGAGCCACGTGATGTCGAGGTTGACCTTGTCGCGCGCGAGAAGGGCGTCATAGATGAACGGCCTGAATCGTTCGGACTCGATCCGCTCGGAGCGTGGCGTTTCGGACGCGTAGCGCTCGACGAAATCGTCCAGGTGTTGACGGCGCAGTGGGTTCTGCTTGAGTGTGAAATGTTGATTGGTACACAGGTCGTAGATCCAAGGCTACCCGCGCCACTCACTCGCACGGTTTCCCCACCATCCCGCTCCTTCCGGGTACTGGCCGATGAGGTGTATCAGATCAACGCTACGAGGATGGGCGTCAACGGCGAGCTAGACAGGGGCCGGTTCATCTCGACGGTCGCAGTCGGCAGCCGGAGCCCGCGCCGCACTCACAGCCGCGACACGGGCGAAGGATGGGGCCGCGCACAAGTCCACCACGGTGACGTTCGAGTCGACCGAGCGCAACGGCCTGCCGTGGAGCAGTTCAGCCGCAACGAGCGACGTGGCGACAGCGCCGAGGGCGATCTCGTCGCCGCGTCCAGATCGGCGGTGAAGGCGCCCGGTTGGGGAGCCGGTTCGCTCATCCAACGCCCAAGCACGTACCAGACTGTTGTCGTAGTGCAGCTCGGCGACGACGCCGGGCCGCAGGCGGATTGCGGTCTGCCCGCAGCGTGAGCCCCTCGGTCAACTCGTCATCTGGGAGGGATACCGCCCTAGATGTGCTGTTCGGTGAGGTTGGTTCCGCGGCTGGCGGGGGTGTTGCCGCCGACGCCGGTGTGGGGTCGGTGGTAGTTGTACCAGTCGAGCCAGTCGGGGAAGGCGGCTTGTCGTTGGGTTTCTGAGGTGTAGGGCTGGTGGTAGGCCCATTCGTCGAGCAGGGTGCGGTGGAAGCGTTCCACCTTCCCGTTCGTCTGGGGTCGCCAGGGGCGGGTGAAGCGGGGTGTGATGTGCAGGTCGGTGCAGGTGGTGTGCCAGGTGGTTTTGCGGTAGGCCCAGGCGTTGTCGGTCAGCACCCGCTCGATGGTGATGCCGTGGCTGGCGAACCAGGCGTGCGCACGGCGTAGGAAGGCTGCGCAGGTGGCGGCTTTCTCGTCGGGCAGGATCTCGGTGTAGGCCAGGCGCGAGTGATCATCCAGAGCGGTGTGCAGACAGAGGTAGCCGCCGCCGGCGGTGCGGACCTGGTTGGCTCGGCCTTGGGCACGGCCCAGGACCTTGTGCCCACCACCGTCGGGGATACGGCCGAGTTTCTTGACATCGACGTGTACCAGCTCGCCCGGAGTGGCGCGTTCGTAGCGGCGAATCGGCTCGCCGGTGGCGCGGTCACACGCGGCCAGCACCGGCACCCCGTGGCGCCGCAGGATCGCATGGGCGGTCGAGGGCGCCACCCCAGCCCGCACCGACAGGCGAACCGGGCCGATCTTGTGCTCCTGCCGCAACATGACGACCAGAGCCTCCACCTCAGGCGACGTGCGGTTCGGGCTGTGATGCGGCCGGCTGGACCGGTCGTTCATCCCCGCCGGGCCGTGTTGGCGATAACGGCCCACCCAGCGGGCCACGGTGGTGTGACTGACCTGAAACCGCTCCGCTGCCCGACGCAGCGACCATCCCTGCTCCACGACACACAGGGCAAGCCGCAGCCGGCCCGTCGGGGTCAACGAGGCGTTACGGTGGACCATCGAGGACCTCCTGGTGTTCGGGTGTTGATGTCGCAATCCACACCGAACCCGGAGGTCCTCACCCATATCAAGATCATCCTCAGCGTGTCAGCCCATCACCAACGTCCCCGAACAGCACACCTAGACCCCAGACATGCGGGTAGCCGTTCGGTCTCTCCCGGAGCTGTCCGACAGCCGTTGCCACGAACTCGAGCCTATTGTGCCGCGCCACGCTGGGCGGACTGCGCGTTCAAGGGTTCACTGACCCTGGTGGCTGGCCGCACACGTCAACGGCGGACCATCTCCAACCGGCGCTACGAACCAGCCTCCGGGATCACCGCCAACGTGGTCGCCGGGATGTAGGAATGGGACGGCCGTCCTCCCCTTTCCGCCCCTTGTTGACACACAGGGTCGAGGCTGAGGGCCATTGCTGCGACTACGACGGACGCCCGACCTCTCCTGAGATTCGCGCGGGCACCATGTCCGGCGCAGATCCGGTCAGGTAGCCCGGCGTACGCACGCAAAGGCCGCCAGGTGCCGACACACCCGGCGACCCTGCGGCTAGTCACCCAGCTAGCGTCCGCCAGCTGGCTACCCCGACACCCGGTACTTGTCGATGGCGTCCGTGTCGCAGTCGACTCCGATACCCGGGGTTGTGGGCGCCAGGAACGTGCCGTCGGGCCGCAATTCCGGCTCGTCGGGTGTTACGTCCGACCTCAGACGCAATACCCTAAACAGATTCGCTGGAGCGTACTCAATGTATTTCACGTTCGGATTTGCGGCGGCCAAGTGGAGCGCACCGCCTGTTGCGAGTGTCGTTGCCGATACGCCAAACGGCGTGATACTCCTGACCCGCTTCGCAGCCGCCTGCGCTACCTCGTGCGCCCCCAGCAAGCCGGCCACATGCGCGCCTGGTTGCAAGATGTCCGTGTTCGCGAACTCCATCTGCGCTAAGAAACGTTCCAGCGTTTCCATACCGCCGCCCGTCGCGAGCGGCAGACCGACCTCGTCTCGAAGGCGCCGCCACCATTCCCACTGCTCCGGCAGAAAAGGGTCCTCGAGAAACTCGGCGCCCAATGACTTGTACGCCTTCGCGGCCTCCGCGCCGGCGGTATACTCGGCCCACCGGTAAACATTATCGACGAACAACGTCACGGAGTCACCGACGTGAGAGCGCACCTCATCGACAATCGTCACCGCCTGACGTTCGTCGGTGTTGTAACTGGTTGCTTCGATCTTGAAATGTCGGTACCCGAAGCTCCTGGCACGGTCGATATCTTCCTTCGCCTTGGCAACCACATCGGGGTAGCTGCCACGATTGAAGATCGTGATGTAGGGAGTAATGACGTGCTGCTCGGGACCTTCGGCCGACCCTAGAAGTAGGTGCCAGGCGGGCACGCCGTCGAGTCGACCGGCGAGATCGAACAGCGCCGTCTCAATCGCACCATTGGCTACACGACCGAGCCCGGAACGTCCAGACAACGTTGTGTTGCTGCGGAGCGCCTCCACCGCAGCATGGACATCAGCGAACTGCTGGCCCACCAGCGCGGCCCGCGGGCCGCGATCGCGTGGATGCGGACGGTCCGCCTCTACGTGCGCCTTGAGCGCAAGCAGCAGGCCATTCGCCTCTGCCCAACCGCTGACGCCGTCTTCTGTCTGCACTTCGACAATCGCTGCTTCCTCTCGGAAGACGTTCGTCATACCCGGCAATCGCACGAGATGCACCCGCACATCGCCGATTACCGATTTGGCAAAATTTGATTCCACAACGACACTTTTCCTTCCATCGGAGTCTTCATCTCTGTTCATCACCGCTCCGGCGCAGGGGCCAGCCACTCACCAAAGCCCGGCCGACAGGTACGCGACGTTGCTACGGCCGACAACACTCGGCCCAGGATGAGGTCAATCGTCAATCTGCGGGCAATCAGGACGAGTTCCGGGTCGGCGACCTACGTAGCGCACTTGTCATCCGTTCCAAGGCGTCCAGCAGAACGCTCTGGGGAGTCGCGAAGTTCACCCTGACGAATCCAGCGCCGCCGACGCCGTGCTCGTCACCGCTAGTGGTAGCCACACCGGCGTTCTCCATCAGGTAGCGCTGGGGGTCCGGATGGCCGAACTCGCGTAGGTCAAACCAGGCGAGGTAGGTCGCCTCCGGCATACACATGACCCCCCCCAACCCGGCCCTTTTCAGATAGTCGCCGACTGCCAGCCGGTTGACGTCAAGCAGTTTGATCGCTTCGTTCAACCATGGCTGCCCTTGTTTGAAGGCAGCGGTAGAGGCCTCGATCCCGAGAGGCGAGATGCCCCCCTTTGACGCGCGCGGCAGTACGTCCCAGGTGAGCTGATCCGCCGGATTCGTTAGCACCATGATCGCACAGCGTAGTCCTGGGATGTTCCACGCCTTGCTAGCACTTGTCAGTGTTATCGAATGCTCCGCCGCCGCCGAACTTACGCTCGCGTAAGGCACGAACTTCGTCCCGTACCGAAGCGGCGAATGGACCTCGTCGCTGATGACGCGTGCGCCGAACCGCTCTACGAGCACGCTGAGCTCAGCTAGCTCGCTATGGTTGAAGACCCGGCCCACAGGATTACTCGGATTGCACAGCAGCACGGTCCGCGCGCCCTGCCGAAGAGCCTTTTCGATCTCCGGAACATCCAGGCTGTAGCCGTTCTCACCGAGTAGCATCGGCACCTCTATCACCTGTCGTTGCGCGGCCTCGACCGCGTCCAGAAAACGACTGTACGTAGGCGTGATAACCACGACAGGAGTATGCGGAGGAGCGAAATGTCTGAGGCCAAGCACCATCCCTTTGATGACATCCGAAATGAGGTTGACGTGTTCGGGTTGTACCGCCAGACCTTGTGCGGTTAGCCATTCCGCTGCGGCGGCCGGCAACTCGCTGTCGTGCCCGGGAAGCGGATACCCGAAGGCCTGGCGATCAACCGCGTCGCGTACGGCAGCCATGATCGGTTCCGCCACCGGCAGGTCCATCTCGGCAACGGTCAGGTCGATGATTTCTGCCGGATATAGCGACCACCGTTTGCAACGTCGCGCTCTGGAATTCGCAACACTCCAACTCGCCAGATCTGAAATGGTCAACTGCTTCCAGCCCCTTCTGTCGTGGTATTTACTCACGATAAGTTCTATGCTTTTGTGTCCGCACTGCGACGTTTCCTCATATGAGCGAGGAAGTACTGTGTGCGCTCCTGCTGTGGCGCGTCGATCACCTGGCGCGGGTTTCCGCTCTCAACAATTGAGCCATCGCACATGAAATGCACTTCCGTCGCGACCTCTGCCGCAAATTCGATCTCGTGGGTCACCACGATCATCGTCACGTCCTCCTGCGCGAGCGATCGCATCACTGCGAGGACCTCGCCCACGAGTTCAGGATCAAGCGCCGAGGTCGGCTCGTCGAACAGCAGCACCTTGGGATTCGATGCGAGGGCACGCGCGATCGCAACTCTCTGTTGCTGACCTCCGGAGATATGCCCTGGGTAATGGTCGGCCTTGTCCACAAGACCAACGCCGTCCAGCAGTTCGAACGCGCGCTCACGGGCTTGCGCCTTCGGCGTACCCAGACCGCTTGTCTGGCCCTCCATCACGTTCTGCAGAACCGTCATATGCGCAAACAGGTTGAACTGCTGGAAGACCATCCCGGTGCAGCGACGTTGCGCCGCAAGACGCCGTGAACTGCACGGACGGAGACGTCCCGGCTCCCGCTTGTAGCCGATACAATCGTCTTCGATTTCTACACCGCCGGAAGTCGGTACTTCAAGTCGATTGATACAACGCAAAAGGGTGCTCTTACCTGAGCCTGAGGGCCCGAGGAGGCAGACCACGCTTCCTCGGGGGACATCGAGATCGACGCCGCGTAGCGCGTGCACATCGCCGTACCATTTATGAACACCAACGGCCCGAACCACAATACTTCCACTCATCGCACGCTCCTCGGCCGCGTACTCAGGTTCTCACGGAGCCAGGACCACACTCTTCCGGGCGCCGGTCGGTCTCCATAACCCCGTGAATATCGAACCTCGATACGACGTTGCAGCCAGGTGAGCAGCAAGACGATCACCATGTACCAGCCGCTGACAACAATCAAGAGCGGAATCTGCTGGAAGTTCTGGGAGTAGATGAGCTGGGCGCGCGTCATCAAGTCGCCGGCCCCGATTACGAAGACTAGCGAGGTGTTCTTGATGTTAATAATCATGGCATTGCCATAGGCAGGCAGGATCACCCTGAGCGCCTGCGGAAGCACGATGCGGCGGAATGTGCACGCCGGTGTCAGTCCACAAGCCGCAGCTGCGTCGATCTGCCCACGCGGTACCGAGATGATTCCACCACGGAAGTACTCCGCCAAGAACGCTGCCTCGCCAAGTGCGAGACCGAGCAATGCCGCTGCGAACTGAGTCATTACCGAGTTTGTGTCGAGTGTGACAAGGTCCGGACCAAATGGGATGCCAATCGACAAGACTGGTACGACGGCCGCAAGGTAGTACCAGAACAACATCTGCACCATCGTGGGAACTGTCCGAAACACAGCGACGTAGATGCGAGCGACCGCCACGAGCACCGGATTGTGTGACAGCGCCATGAGCGCCACGGTGAGCCCGATGACAGTTGCAAGCACCTGTGAGACCATCGTCAATCCCAAGGTGACGAGCAGGCCATCAAGTATCTGCGGGTCAAAGAAGTAGTCGGCCACGATGTCCCAGGACAGCCGAGGATTGGTCGCCGCGCCGTATACCAGTTGCGCAGCAAAGAGGAGAACCACGCCCGCCACGACCCACCGCACGATATGCAGGCCCGGTTTGACCTCGAAGTCCTCGGCGGTAGCCCGATCGCGGTCGAGCGACGTCTCCCGGCTTTCGGTAAGCGATGTCATGACTTGTCGCCCCCGTTCACGGTGAACAACGAGATATCCTTTGGAACAATTGATTGCAGTGACCACTTCTTCGCGATCCGCTCGTACTCACCGCTCTGCCATATCTCCTTCCATGCAGCGAGCACGGCACCCACCAGGTCATCGCGCCCCTTCGCGAAGGGCATACCCAGCGGATCCAGCGCAATCGGCAGTTTGCCCACGATCTCGAACGTGTCAGAGTTCCTGCTGACGAAGTAGGGCGTCACCGTGGTGCCCCCGAGGAAGGCGTCGGCACGCCCAGTCTCCACGGCGAATTCCAAGCCGTTGTCGTCCTTGAAAGTCTGGAAATTGATCGCAGGTTCGCCCGTCTCTTTGCATTTCGGCGACACGTCCTTGTTCAGGATATTAAACTCGGTCTGCCCCGCCTTCACCGCGACTGTCCGGCCACATAGGGTAAGTGGGTTGGCCGTGATCCCCTTACGATCATTTTTTCGTGTCACAATCACAGTGCCCGATGGCGCGTAGTCGACAAGGTCGACGACCGCGCGCCGCTCCGGCGTATCGCTCACATTGAAGAGAGCGGTGTCAAACCGGCCGGATTGTATACCGGGAATCACAGCGTCGAACGGAACGGCCACCAGCTTCATCTCGACGCCGAGCCGACGGCCCAACGCCCTGGTGAGGTCCACGTTCAACCCGTCCAGCTCGCCCTTCTTGTTCAAGAAGCTCGTCGGAACCTTGTAGTCACCCGTAGCGACCACCAAAGTGGTCGGCAGGCCCGCAGAATTGTTCGAACCAACGGCCCCGGAATTGGTCCCGCAGGACGTACTGACCAGCGCGAGCGATAGCGCCGCTGCCATCAGTGTTTTCAATCGAGGAGAACGCTTTGCCATCGGAGTCTCCGATCTGCCCGTTAGGTGCTCCTATATAGACTTCGCGCGGGTTTCGCCAGCATGGCAGCGTGTACGCTAGCGCGGTAGGTGGCATCTCCCTGTCGCCAGTGTTAGGCTGGGCCTATGGCTACTCATGAGAGCCTGGAAACATTCGATCTCGTTGTATTCCTCACCGTTGCCCGCGCCGGAAGCTTCGGCACAGCGGCCAGGGAACTGCGACTCGCGACGCCCTCCGTGAGCGCACGCATCGCCACGCTGGAACACAAACTGACGACGCAGTTGTTCGCACGCACAGCCCGCGGGTCAACGCTCACCCCAGCCGGAGAACGACTGGTGCCTTACGCACGTCGCTGTCTCGACTTACTCGGCGAGGCTCACCAGGCAGTGGGAACCGAGGCATCCAGCCGGCTCATTCTTGCCGCGCCCGCCAGCCTGGGAACGGAACTCTTCCCACCGGTACTCAAGATCTTGAGCGATTCGTCGTTACAAGCGCACTGCCGAGTCGCCCACAGTCGTGAAGTAATCGACCTTTTACTGGATGGAACAGCGGATATCGGACTGGTCATCAATCAGGCTTTTCCGGCAAGCATCACGGCGCACAACTTGTGCCGCTCCAGACTGCTCACCGTGAGCCATCCCCGACATCCGTTGGCCGAGCAACCTTCGGTAAGTATCGATGCGCTAAGTACCTCACGGATTGCCGTCTATCGCTGGAATCCAGACGCGGATATACTTGCCGAGATCTTCGAATATCCGCGACGACCGCCGGAACGCCCGGTCCAACTTCTTGGACTACCCTCAGTCGCGATCGAGTTGGCGATCAAACAGGATTATGTGGCAATCATTCCTGAATTCGCGGCAGTGGATTCACTGCGGGCTGGAACTATCGTCGAGTTGTCGCTCACGTTGCCACGGTGGTCGCTCGACGTACAGCTTGCCTACCGACGCGAGGCAGCACAAACTAACGCGGTGAAGACTCTGCTTGCCAACGCAGATGCCATCGCCGCAGGCATCCAGCAGGATTGAGACCATCGAGGGATGGATCCAAGCTGGCCGCGTCAGTGACACATCACCGCTGCCGGCGATGTCAATTGCGAGGTTGGCTTTCCCGGCTCAGCACCAACCTTGACGGCTGGTCAGCTTACCACAGCAAGTCCGTCACCGGGGATTCGAGTTCGTCCAAACGCGAGTATGACGTCCCTCCCACAGCCCCGGCAACCGGCGTATGTAGGACAGGCGCGGCGGGCCGAGCACCCGGCGATCGACCCGAGGCCGATCTCCGCTGACACGCGGCGCACGTGACTGGAATTGACGCTGAGAGGGCACGGCGGCTTGCGGGTCTGTGCGCTCTGAAGCTGGGGAGGACGCGACAGTCGAGTTGGCCGAGGACGAGATCGAATCCGAGAGACTCCGACGCATGCACGCTGGCGGCTTGATCGTTTGAAGCGGCAGGCCGGTCAGCGGTGGTACGGCACGAGCCGGGTCCACTCACCGAGCGTCCGGACGAATCCGTCGTCGTCGGTCGGGTCGAGCGCGCCGAAGGATCTCCGATTCACGGTTGCGATTACCGGCACGGGTGACGGTCATCGGTGCGTATGGGCTGGTATCCCACGAGTTGCGATGTCCGTCGTGCACGGAAACATAGAAGACCTCGTCGTCGACCATTTCCACGGCGTACGGGCACCACGAAGGTGGGCGAGCATCGGGTCGTCTTCCGCCGCTGCCCGGCCGCCGTGCGCCTGACACGCGGAGACCAGTTGCTCGATACGCACCAACCGATCGCGGGCCGCCCACCGCTCGGCCGGTGAGCGATCCGGTCCCCAGCCACGGACCAACCACGCGGCGGCACCTTCGGGGAGCGGACCGGTTTGGCCGTTGCGCAGTGATCGGGTGACCTCGCAAATCTGCCAAGCACGGGAGGTCGCGGCGGGATCCTGTCCGGTCGGCAGGAGACGCAACGCCTGCGTGCGGCTGGCGGCGTCAGAGGACAGTTCGTCGGCGATCGTGAGCCGCTGGGCGCGGGTCATCGCGTTCACGGACGCGGGCGGTTCGGCCGCTGGCAGGTCCTTTGACGTCAGTGAAGCTCCACTGGTCGGTGTGCCGGTAACCGCCTTCGGGCAGGTGGATCTCACTGATCTTGTCCGCCGGTGCGCGCAGTTGGTCGATGAGCGTGGTCAGGCCGGCCTCGATCGCGGAGTAGGTGTCCAGCCAGGCGGCGGCGTCCCACGCCCCTTCCGAGAGGCGGGTGAGGACGTGCGCGAGTTCGCTGGCCTGGTCAGTGTCGGCGAGGGTGGTGACCTTGACACTGTGGTCGGACCATTCGCCGGGCCAGGTGGCGATGACGGTGGGGCGGGGACCGGAGGGCAGAACGCTGTAGCTGGTCAACAGATGTCTCCTGGCGGACGACTGGTAGACGGCAGGCGCGGCACGCAGAGCTCGCCGTCGAAGCAGAGAGGATGTCCGGGAGCTCTGCGGCACGACCGCCGAGCCAGTCCGTTCGCACAGCATAGACCCGCAGCCGGATAGCCGCATCTAGTGGGATGGTGGTCTCAGCGCACATCATTGCGGGGCTGGAGGTGATCCTGGTGTCGGCGCAGCCTGAACAGGCACGGGCTTCGGCGACGGGGTGCTGGTGCTGCGGCACCGAGTACCCCGAGGCGGAGCTGGTTCGCCTGGGACAGCATCGCGAGATCGGGGTTTGCCTGCGGTGCTTGCGGTGGCTGCAGCGGCGCGCCGTCCAGCGCTACGACGAGCAGCATCCCTCGCTGACGGGAACGGCGGCGCGGACGGCCAGGGCGGCCTGGTGGATCCACTCGGCCGCCAGTGGCGCGACCGCCCATGCACCGACGAGCACACGGCGGTCGCGGTCCGCGAGAAGTCCGACCCGGTCAGGTCACCGGATACGAGAAACAAGGCGTCACCGGTAGAGCGTCATGCTGACTGGTTCCTTCACCTTCGTCGCCGCATACCCCGAAGTGGCCCAAGGGCCAGATCGTCGGCCAAGCCCCGGATTGTGCTTGTCAGGAGAACTCCTCCCCGATGCGTGGCGTCCGTTCAGGCAGTGACTACCCGGCGTGGTGCGGGCGAATCGTTCGGTCAGGATGCGCAGCAGGACAGTTTTGACACATCGCGGGTGAAGGTTTGCGCGGCGAGTTTGATGCCTTCGGCCATGGTCAGGTACGGGCACCACAGGTCGGCCATCTGCTGCACGGTCATGTCATTGGCGAGGGCGTACACGGCGGTGGCGATCACGTCCCCGGCGCCTTCGGCGATCACGTGCGCGCCGAGCAGGCGGCCGGTGCCTTGTTCGGCGACGAGTTTGATCAGGCCGTGGGTGTCGCGGTTGACCAGTGCCCGCGGCACGTACTCCAGCGGCAGGACCCGGCACTCGCAGGCGTAGCCCTGCTCGACTGCCTGGGCGTCGGTCAGCCCGGCCGAGGCGATCGCGGGGCTGGTGAACGTGACCCGCGGCAGGTGGTGGTAGTCCAGCGTCCGTCCGGCGTGGTCGAAGGCGTTGTCGGCCACGAGGGTGCCGTGGGCTCCGGCGACGTAGACGAACTGCGGATGGCCGGTGACGTCCCCGGCGGCCCAGATGCGGGGGTTGTCGGTGCGCAGGTGCTCGTCGACCACAACCTCACCGCGTGATCCGGTCTTGACCCCAACCGCGTCCAGGTTGAGGCCGGCGGTGGCCGGGCGGCGGCCTGTGGCCACCAGCAATTGCTCGGCCCGCAGCTGCGTGGGCTGGCCGTCGGTGCCGGTCAGCGTCACCCGGTAGCCGGTGTCGTCCCGGTCGGTGCGGGTGACGGTAGCGCCGGTGACCACGCCGATGCCTTCGCGGGCGAACACCTCGGCGATCACCTCGGAGTTCTCGGGTTCCTCGAACGGCGCCAGCCGATCCAACGCCTCCACGACGATCACCTGGACGCCGAGCCGGTTCCACAGCTGGGCTTGTTCCAGGCCGATCGCGTTGCCCCCGATCACGATCATCGACGCGGGTAGCGTGTCGACTTCCATCGCGGTGGTGGAGGTCAGATAGCCAGCTTCGGCGAGCCCGTCGATCGGAGGTGCCCACGGGGTCGAGCCGGTGGCGATCAGGTAGTGCTCGGCCACCACGGCCTGCGTGCCCCCGGCGGCGAGATCGACCCGCAACACCGGGTCGGCGTGCTCGTCGGTGGCGAAGGTGGCGGTTCCCTCGAGGATGTCCCAGCCGTACTCGGCGGCCAGGTCGGTGTATTTCTCCGCCCGCAGCGAGTCGACCAAGTCCCGCTTCGCGTCGATCAGGCGGGGCAGGTCGACGCCGAACGGGGTGACGCTGATGCCGGGGAACCGGCCGTCCAGGCTGATATGGCGGGCCTCGGCGGCGGCCAGCAGCGCCTTCGACGGCACGCATCCGGTGTTGACGCAGGTGCCGCCGACGGTGTTGCGCTCGATCATCACCACCGTGCGGCCCTTGTTTCGGGCCGCGATCGCCGCTGCGAACGCGCCCCCGCCCGAGCCGGTCACCGCCAGGTCGTACGGCATCCCTGTGCCCCTCTCCGTTCGTCGTCCGATCGCCAACCACTGGACGTATTCGCCCTAGCGGATACGACGATGCTAGCCTGGTATCCGTTCATCCGCATACGTTGCATATCCGATGTGAGGACGGCAAACCCATGGCTGCAGTCCCGGAGCCCCCGGCCACGTTGCTGCCCACCGAGCCGAACGGGGTGGAGATGGTGGCCAAGTTCTTCCGCGCCCTGGGCGACCCGGTGCGGCTGCGGTTGCTGGAGTTCCTGCTGCACAAGGAGCACACGGTCACCGAGTGCGTGGCGCAGGTTGGCCTGTCGCAGGGACGGGTGTCCACCCACCTGGGGTGCTTGTCGGACTGCGGGTATGTGCAGGTGCGCCGGCGGGGCCGGTTCGCGCACTACAAAGTGACCGACCTGCGGGTGGCCGAACTGGTGCTGCTGGCCCGCTCGCTGGCCGCCGACAACGCCGCCGCCCTGGCCGCCTGCATGCGCATCACCCCCGCGCCTGAGCCAGAGCGAAAGGATGCGGCTTCGTGATGTCCACCGATCCCGATCACGGGAGCAAGCGCACGCCCCTGGCCGGCCGCGCACTCGGTTATCGCCCGCGCTGTGTTGCCGCCTGTCGTTACTGATCGCCGGGGGGCTCGCGGCAACTGGGCTCGCTCCACGCTCTTCGAGCTGCTCATCGACCGTCGTCGCCACGAGCCGGCGACGACCTGATCTCCGCGCTCATCGCAGCAGAGACACTGGACGAGCAGCTCACCGAAACCTGGATCAACGCGACACTTGCGGCTGCTTCGTCGCCGGCCACGAAACCGCCGTCAACCTCCTTGGCCACAGCACCCTCGCGCTGCCGCGCCACCCGGACCAGTCGGCCGCGCTGTGCGACAACCCCACCCTCGCAGGGAACACGGTCGACGAGGCCCTCCGCGACGACGTGCCGTTACAACTGACCCGGCGCATTCGCACGCCGACCTCGACATCGGCGGCCACCACACCCCCTAAGGTCAGCACATCATCACCTGTATGGCGGCAACCAACCGCGACCCCGAGCAGTTCACCGACCCAGGCACTGATCGTACTGACCGGCCGTGGCGTCCTCGCCGTCGACGAGCGGGGCGAAATCCGCGCCGCCTACCCGTTCTCGCACGCCCCGACCCGACACCGGGTCACCTGGGACGGCGCAGAAAGCACCGTATACGCGATGTGTGCCATCGACGCCCTCGGTATCTCCGCCATGCTTGGCATCCCGATTACCGTCACCAGCACGGAACCCGGCACCGACCGCACTGTGACCGTTCAGGTCGACCACGACACCGCACGCTGGCACCCCGACACCACGGTCGTCTGCGCCGGCACTACCGGTGATGCCTGCGGCCCCTCGGTGGACCGCACCTGCGGCCACATCAACTTCTTCACCACGCCCGACGCCGCCCACTGGACCGCGAGAAACCACGACGTCACCGGTGTTGTGCTCGATCAGGACGAGGCGCTCGCTAGCGCGGTCGCGGAGTTCGGCGCTCTCCTGCGACCCGCCGGCCAGGAGGCGCAGCAATCAGCGACAAGGTCAACGCCGCCCGTGCGGCCCGGGCGCTGATTCAACTCAGGAAGATGGGGCGCCCAACGCCTCGCGGCCCGACTCCAGGTGCGCGAGCACGTCCACTTTCTCGGCTTCGTGCCGGACGAGCAGCTGCCGACCGTCTACGCCGCCGCCGACGTGTTCACCATGCCAGGAGTCGCGGAGCTGCAGAGCATCGCGACGCTCGAGGCCATGGCATCAGGCCTGCCCGTAGTTGCAGCTAACGCTGTCGCACTGCTGCAACTGGTCATACCAGGTGAGAACGGGTTCCTGTTCACCTCGGGCGACATTGCCGGGCTCGCCGACGCATTACGCCGAATCCTGATCTCCGACGAACTGCGTGTCAGCATGGGTGCCGCGAGCCGGGGGATCGCCGACACCCACGATGAGAACCGCACGCTTTCCCGATTCGAGGAGATCTACCGCCAGGTCGTCACCCGTTCCAGAATCTGTCCTTCCGTTCTGGAAATCCACCGGCCATTATCGGCCTTTGGTGTGTTTCGCCGCAGCGCGGCGGTTGATGCTCCCGGCGCTCAATGGAGCGAAGGCGTTCTGGCCCCATTTTGGCCAATTGACAAACTGGCCGGAGTTCGGCGATCGAGATGGTGCCGAAGCAAGATCATCCGCTCACGTAGGGGCGTAGAGTGCAGCGGCAGATTCGATTAGGCTCTTTCAGGGGTGTCAGTCGTGCTGGTTGCGGGCGCCGAGATCGGCCACGGTCTTGGCGCCGGTATCGTAGGTGGTCAAGCGACGAGTCGAGCCGACTACCGTGAGTACACGCGCCAACGGACGGAAAGACACGACCACCAGTTCGGCGTGCCGCGACCGGGCGAAGATCCTCGTCCGGCGCATTGGCTTCGACACCGCATACCCCTCGCGGACCTACGAGCACCCGGTACACATTGCGCGTCTAGCATTGCGCCCATCACTATCGCCGACGCTGGCCGCTAGCAAAACGGTCCCCGCACGGCGGCCCGCAGCCGACGCATACCCAGTTGATCTTCATCGCGCCCATTGTGCGCGACGGCGAGGGTCGGCGATATCGCTGACCTCCCCAAGACCTGGCCCTTGCCGGTCGGGTCGAGCGACCTAGCGACCAAGCACAGGCGTTTAACACAGCCCCGCTCGGCCGGAGAGTGTCCGCCGTCACGGCATTCACCGGCACCACCCTCGGCCTGAACGACCGCCTTAAATCCTACCAGCAGAAGGCCCGGTCGGTGCATCGGCGATGCCTGGACTAGAGGCTCGCGCTGATCCAGCTCGTCCCGCATCGCGGCTTCGCGAGGTCTTGTCGGTCGTGACGCTACCGGGATTGCCCCATCGGATAGTCGCCTGTATGGCCGTCCATCCACACGAATGGAGATCGTCGGCACACGTTTGCCCTGGTCAGGATTCACGGGCGTTCAGCGCCGCACGAACGTCCCTTTGCCAGTGACCACGATCAGCAAGCCCTCTTTCCGCAGCTCGAAGACGGCCCGCCTAGTAGTCGGCCTGCTCACCGCGTACAGCTCCGCCAGCTCGCGCTCGTTCGGCAGCTTCGCGCCAGGTGGCAGTTTGCGGGAGCCGATCATGGTGCGTAAGTCATCGGCTACCTGCTCCCACAGGTGCTGTTCCAGCGATTCATGGTCGATACGCGAGCTGCGGTCTTCCCACACAAGGGCGCACATTAGTACTCCAGCTGTAGTTCGTGATCTTGCTGGAGGGGCCGGTGAGATGGGCGCGGCCACCACGTGATCATGGTGTTTGTGAAGACAACTCAAGATCATGTGGTGGCCGCGGCTGCCAGCGTAGACCCTGCGGGGTGGCAGTCGCTGCTGGGTGAGATGTTCGTGCGGATGGGGCACCGGTTCGCGCGGGTGGAGTCGCGTCGCCGCGCGGGGCGGTTCGTGCAGGGGCTGCTGGCCGGGCTGGTTCGGGTGAACTGCTGGACCATCGCCGAGGCTGTCGGGGACAAGACCCCGCATGGGATGCAGAACCTGCTCTCGCGCGCGAGCTGGGACGCGGACGGGGTTCGTGACGACCTGCGCGAGGTCGTGGTCGAGCAGCTGGGTGATCAGGATGCGATGCTGGTCATCGACGAGACCGGCGACCTGAAGAAGGGCACCGAGTCGGTCGGAGTCCAGCGGCAGTACACGGGCACGGCGGGCCGGATCGAGAACTCACAGATGTCGGTGTTCCTGACGTATTCCACCCCGGCCGGGCATACGTTCATCGACCGCGAGCTCTATTTGCCTGAAAGCTGGGCCGAGGACCCCCGGCGCCGGGACCGGGCCGGAGTGCCCGCCGCGACCCGCTTCACCACGAAATCCCGGCTCGCGTTGGCCATGATCACCCGGGCGTTGGACGCGGGCGTGCGGGTGGGGTGGGTGACCGGGGACGAGGCCTACGGCAAAGACGCTGCCGGCCTGCGCGATCCGCTCGAACAACGCGGACAGGCCTATGTGCTGGCCGTGGCCTGCGACCATCGCATTCCCGGGCCCGGCAGGCAGAGCGTGCGAGCTGATGAGCGGGCGGCCGCGCTACCGAAACGGGCCTGGCAGAAGCTCTCCGCCGGAGCGGGCGCGAAAGGCCGGCGCTACTACCTGTGGGCCCGCATCCGGCTGCACCCCGCGGGCACCACCGGTTATCACTGGATCCTGATGCGCCGCAACCGGCGCACCGGGGAGACTGCGTTCTACCGCTGTTACAGCCCCCGCCGGGTCTCACTGGCCAAGCTGGCCCGCGTTGCCGGGCGTCGCTGGACGATCGAGGAAACGTTCCAGACCGGCAAAGAACTCACCGGCCTGGACGAGCACCAGGTCCGCACCTGGACCTCCTGGTATCGCTGGACCACGCTGGTCATGCTGGCCCACGCCTTCCTCGCCATCGCCGCCGCCCATGCCCGCCACACACCACCGCACGAGGGCCTGATCCCGTTGACACGCAACGAGATCAGGCACCTCTACGCCCAGCTCATCCTCAAGCCGGCCCGCCGCGTCGCCGACATCCTGGCCTGGTCCACCTGGCGCCGACGACACCAACATCACGCCCGGCAAAGCCACTACCAGCGACGACACGAAAACCCAGCACCCGATCACGAACTACAGCTGGAGTA
>NZ_MASU01000023.1 GCF_003202235.1 Prauserella flavalba | reverse complement strand
GGGCGGCAACGATGACCGACCTCCGGTCCCTCGCCGACCGGCTCGAAATCGAGGCGCTGCGCGGGGAGTTCACCGACGCCGGGATGATGCGCGACTACGACCGGTTCGCGTCGCTGTTCACCGACGACGGCGTGTGGAAGATTCCCGGCGCCGGTGTCGAGTTCCGCGGCAGGGCGGAGATCCGCGCCGGGATCGAACGGCTGCAAGGTGGTTGGGACTACTTCGTCCAGACCGTGCACCCCGGTTGGATCGGCATCGAGGGCGACACGGCCGCGGGCCGTGCCAACGTCGCGGAGTTCGGGCGGCTGCGCGACGGCGGCTCGCACGCGAACCACGCCGTTTACCACGACCGCTACCGGCGCACCCCGGACGGCTGGAGGTTCGCCCAACGCGACTACGAGGTCAGGTATCTCGACACGACCCCGCTGACGGGCTCGGCGCCGTAGCGAACGAGCGGCACCCTGGCCCGGCCCGTGCCTGGTTAGGGTGTCGCACATGCCGATGTTCGCCTTCGAGGGCAAGACTCCGCAGGTCCATCCCGATGCCTGGATCGCACCCACCGCGACGCTGATCGGCGACGTTGTCGTCGAGAAGGGCGCCTCCGTCTGGTACGGCGCGGTGCTCAGGGCCGACTTCGGCAGGATCCTGATCCGCGAGGGCTCCAACGTGCAGGACAACTCGGTGCTGCACGTCGGCGACGGCGTGTGCGAGGTGGGTCCTGACGCGACGGTCGGCCACTCGTGCGTCGTGCACGACTGCACCGTCGGCGAGAAGGCCCTCATCGGCAACCACGCGACGGTGCTCGACAATGCGACGGTCGGCGCGCGCACCCTCGTGGCTGCCGGGTCGACCGTTCCGCCGAACACCGACGTTCCCTCGGACGTCGTCGCGGTCGGCAGCCCGGCGAAGAAGTTCCTGCCGCAGTCGGAGTCCGCGCGCGGCTGGGTCGAGCACAACGCCGAGATCTACCGGCAACTCGCCCGCAGGCACGCGGAAACCATCAAGCCCGTGGATTGACCTTGACCCCCAACTGCCCCGCCGCGCGAGTCGTGCGTTCCCGACCGCGAGTCGTGCGTTCCCGACGGCGAGTCGTGCGTTCTGGCACGCGACCGGCGTACGGCCGGGCAAGGAGTCAACGAACCGGAGCGGACGCGGTGCCGAGCGGGGACTCGCGGGCCTGAGCGCACGACTCGTGTGCTGGAGCAAGGGAACGGTTCACCCGCACCGCCCTGGCGGGCGGCTACTGGCGCTGAGCTGCCGGGCTCGTGCAGTAGTGGCTGAGCGCTCACTGCCGGTAGCGTCGTCAGCTACGCTGCCAGTCGTGCCTGAACAGACATGGCCTCAGAATCCCGCGACGCCCGTCATCGAGTACCGATCCGGTCGGTGGGCGTTCATCGGCGGGCTAGCCATGTGCGTCTTCTTCGGATTGGTCGCCCTCTTCCCGGAGGTCGGGAGCCCCTCGGGATCGTCGAAATCGAAAAATCTCTCCCCGACCGCCGCGTCGTTCCTCTTCGGCGCGCTCGCGCTGGGCGGCCTGCTGATCATGGTCGGCTCCGTCCCCCGCACGCACCGCTTCGTGGTCGACGGACGTGGACTGCGGTGGTGGGCCGGCCGCAAATCCGACCTGATCGAGTGGGAGGAGGTGCGTGCCGTCCGCGGCCAGGAACCGCGCCCGCCGGTCAAGGGAGACCCGAACTCGAAGGCCGTGCGCTCGGCCCTGGTGTTCACTCCCGTGGACCGTCACTTCGCCACCCGTCACGCAGCGCTGTTGAAACCCCCGCCCACTGCCGGTCTGGAAGTGGAACTGAAACTGCCGAACATCGCCACGGTCCGACAGTTGACCCAGGAGATAGCCAGAGTCCGGCCGGATTTACTCCACTAGGCAGGGGCAGCGCCCCGCGGCGGTGACGTTTACGCAGCTGTGTAGCGCTTCCGTTCGGTCCGATCCGAACGACGCCGCAGATTCGCCGAGCACGCATGGCCGCGCTCAATTGCCGACGACCCGCTCGTCGCTATCGCTTGTTCCTTCGATACGGCACGGCGACCAGCCGCGCCGACTCCACTACCATCGAGGGCGCAGTAGCGACTGGCGCCATCGAGGTGGAGCACCACCGGGGAGCGAAACAGGGCCGGCACCGCGCGCCTGGGTGCCCGCGAGGTCCGCCGCATGCCAGGAGTTCGTGACATGACGCATCAGCCAGCGATTCCCACGTTGTCCTCCGCCGACCCCGAGATCGCCGGGTTGATCGAGGCGGAGGCCGCTCGCCAGCACGACAAGATCCGCCTCATCGCGTCGGAGAACTACGTGTCGCAGGCGGTGCTCGAGGCCACCGGCACGGTGCTCACCAACAAGTACTCCGAGGGCTACGCGGGCAAGCGCTACTACGAGGGCCAGCAGCTGATTGACCCCGTCGAGCTGCTCGCCATCGAGCGCGCCAAGGCGGTGTTCGGCGTCGAGCACGCCAACGTGCAGCCCTACTCCGGCTCCCCGGCCAACCTCGCCGCCTACCTCGCGTTCGCACAGCCCGGCGACACGGTGCTGGGCATGGCGCTGCCCGACGGCGGTCACCTCACCCACGGCTGGTCGGTCTCCGCGACGGGCAAGTGGTTCAACGCGGTGCGCTACGGCGTGCGCAAGGAGACGGGCAGGGTCGACCTCGACCAGGTGCGCGACCTCGCCCGCGAGCACCGGCCCAAGCTGATCTTCGCCGGCGGCACCGCGATCCCGCGCACGATCGACTTCCCCGCGTTCGCCGAGATCGCCCGCGAGGTCGACGCCGTGCTCGTGGCCGACATCGCGCACATCGCGGGCCTCGTCGCCGGTGGCGCGCACCCCTCGCCCGTCGGCCACGCGCCGGTGATCACCACGACCACGCACAAGACGCTGCGCGGCCCGCGCGGCGCGATGATCCTCTCCGACGCCGAGCACGCCAAGGCCGTCGACAAGGCCGTGTTTCCCGGCCTGCAGGGCGGGCCGCACAACCACACGACGGCCGCGATCGCCGTCGCACTCGGCGAGGCCGCCAAGCCCGGTTTCCGCGACTACGCCCACGCCATCGTGGCCAACGCCAGGGCGCTCGCCGAGGCGCTCATCGAGCGCGGCTACGACCTCGTCTCCGGCGGCACCGACAACCACCTGCTGCTGGTGGACCTCACCAGCAAGCAGATCGGCGGCAAGCCCGCCGCCAAGGCGCTGGACGCGGCCGGCATCGAGCTGAACTACAACACCGTGCCGTTCGACCCGCGCAAGCCGTTCGACCCGTCCGGCATCCGCCTCGGCACCGCCGCGATCACCACGCGCGGGCTGAAGCCGGAGCACCAGCCGCTGATCGCCGAGTGGATCGACCGCACCATCACCGCTGCCGTCGCCGAGGACACCGCGGCGCTGCAGAAGATCTCCGCCGAGGTCCGCGAGCTGCTCTCGGCGTTCCCGATTCCGGGCTACCGGGCCTGAGTACGCCGGACGCCCCGTGACCCGAGGGCCACGGGGCGTCCGGAAGGGCCTGGGAGATCAGTGCTCGCCGTTGTCGGCGGCCTCCTTCTCGCGGCGCTCGGCCTCACGCTCGTACGAGCGCTTGATCTCGGTCTCCGCGTCGACGCGGCTGACCCACGTGGAGCCCTCCACGCTCTTGGCGGGCTCGAGGTCCTTGTACACCTGGAAGAAGTGCTCGATCTCGAGCTTGTGGAACTCGTTCAGGTGGTGGATGTCGCGCAGGTGCTCCAGGCGGGGGTCGTCGGAGGGCACCGCGAGGACCTTGTCGTCCGGGCCCTTCTCGTCACGCATACGGAACATCCCGATGGCGCGGCACCTGATGAGACAGCCCGGGAACGTGGGCTCCTGCACCAGCACCAGCACGTCCAGGGGGTCACCGTCCTGGCCGAGCGTGTCGTCGATGAAGCCGTAGTCGGCCGGGTACTGGGTGGCCGTGAACAGGGTGCGGTCGAGCTTGATGCGCCCCGTCTTGTGGTCCACCTCGTACTTGTTGCGCTCCCCCTTGGGGATTTCGATCGTGACGTCGAATTCCACGCCGCGTCCTCGCTGCCTCGTCGCCTGCGTGCCGCGTCCGGGCGGCTCACATTGTCCAGTTACCGTCCTCACTAGTGTGGACCACGGATCGGACGGGTGCCGCACTGCTGGCCGCAAGTGTGACGTTGGCCCCGTCGAAAGCGGCGAGGAGGGGTGTGTGCCCGGCACGGACGAGACGCCAGAGCCCGCGTGGCCGTCGGCCGACCACGACGCGGCGGGCGAGAACGAGCCGGAGGGCAGAACCCACGAGCTGCCGATGCCGAAGGCGAGCCTGCCGGAGCAGCCCACGATGTTCGTGCCGAAGGTCGCCGCTCCGCCTCCGCCTCGGCCCCAGCAGCAGCCGCGCCCGCAGGCCCGGCCACAATCTCAGCAGCCGCAACCCCAGCAGCCGCCACCTCCGCGGCCCCAGCCTCAGCAACCTCGTCAGCCGCCCCCGGCTCCGGGGCGCATCGAGATCAAGCCGGCGAGCGCGCACGCCGTGCCCATGCGGATCGAGCCGACCGGGGAGCAGCACCCCGCCGAGACGAAAACGGAGGCCGAGGAGCCGCAGCGGGAGGAACCGGCCGAGCGCCCGCCAAGGCGCGGGCGCCGCGCGTGGTGGATCGCCGGTGCGGCCGTGGTGCTCGTGGTGGCCCTCGGTGTCGTCGCGGCCCTGCCGTACGTCTCCAACCGGCTCGGCCTGCCGTGGGCGCCGAACGCGCCCAAGGCCGATCCGCCGCAGCCGGTCGCCGTCAGCCGTGACCTCGCCGGCCCCTCGACGTCCGGCCCGGCGCCGACCCCGGCGGGCGTCTCGCAGGCCATCTCCGGTGCCGTGAGCAACCCGGCGCTCGGCACGCTCACCGGCACGGTGATCGACCCGGTCACCGGCACGACGCTGTGGGAGCGGAACGCGGGACAGCCGATCACGCCCGCGTCCACCACCAAGGTCCTCACTGCGGCGGCCGCGTTGCTGGCCCTCGACCACGGCACGCAGTTCTCCACCAAGGTCGTCGAGGGCTCCGAACCGGGCAGCGTCGTGCTCGTCGCGGGCGGTGACATCACCCTCTCCTCGCTGCCCGACGGCCAGGAGTCGGTCTACCGGGGAGCCGCGCACCTCGACGACCTCGTCGCCCAGGTCAAGGAGGCCACCGGCGGCAACGTCAGTCAGGTCCAGCTCGACCTCGGCGCGTTCAGCGGTCCCACGTCCGCGGAGGGCTGGGCGCCGGAGGACGCACCGTCCACGTACATGGCGCCCGTCGAGCCCGCGATGCTCGACGGCGGCCGCAGCGTGCCCGGCGACGACGGGTCGATGCGCACCGGCCGGCCCGCCGAACAGCTCGCCGGCGAGTTCGCGAGCAGGCTCGGCGCGCAGGTCGCGAGCACCCCGACCACCACGGCGCCGCAGGGCGCCCGCGTGCTCGGCGAGGTCAAGTCGGCACCGCTGACCGAGCTCGTCGACACCGCGCTGTCGATCTCCGACAACCTCCTCGCCGACGTCATCGCGCGGCACGTCGCGATCGCCGAGGGCGCCGAGCCGTCGTTCACGGGCGGCGCGCAGGCGACGCTCGACGTGCTCTCCCGCAACGGGTTCGACGTCAGCGGGGTCGAGCTGAGCGACGGCAGCGGGCTTTCCCTGCGCAACAAGGTCCCCGCGAAGCTGCTGGGCGAGCTGCTCTCCGTCGCGGCGGCCCCGGACGGCAAGGGCGACCCGCGCACCGCGAAGCTGCGCCCACTGCTCGGCGGACTGCCCGTCGCGGGCGGCAGCGGCACGCTGGCCGAGCGCTACACCCAGGCCGCCGCGGCGGAGGGCAAGGGCTGGGTCCGGGGCAAGACCGGCACGATCCCCTCCGACGGCATCAACTCCCTCGCCGGGGTCGTGCTCGACACGGACGGGCGGGTGCTGGTGTTCGCGCTCATGACCGTCGGCTCGCAGACCGAGGCCGGACGTGCGGGACTGGACGCGATCACGGCGACTTTGCGCGGGTGTGGCTGCGGCTGACGAGCGGGTAGCGTCGGGAGCGTGAACACGGTGAACCAGCAGTCGCAGGCGAACCCGCTGGTCGACTGGTCCGTGGCCGCCTCGGCTGGTGCCTACCTCGTGCGCGGTGGTCCCGTCGTGCCGAGGGAGGAGGCCGAGCGCGCCGTCACCGAGCTGCGCGACCTGACCGTTGACGCGGAGCGGCACGTCCGCGCGCTGACCGGCCTCGGCGAGGGGCTGCCGCTGCTGCCCGGCGACGTCGTCGACCGGCCGGGGTGGGTGCGCGCCGCCGCCGCCGGGCTCGACGAGCTCACCAGCCGCGCCCTGCCGAGCGGACCGGGCGGCCCGTTGACGCCGCTCGTCGCAGGAGGCGCCGGCCTGCAGACCGGCGTGGTGCTGGCGTTCCTCGGCGCCCGCGTGCTCGGTCAGTACGACCCGTTCGGCGGCGAGGACAAGCAGGGCAGGCTCCTGCTCGTCGCCCCCAACGTCGTCACCGCGCAGCGCGCGATGGGCGTGTCAGGGCGCGACTTCCGGCTGTGGGTGTGCCTGCACGAATGTACCCACCGGCTGCAGTTCACCGCGGTCCCGTGGCTGCGCGACTACTTCGCCGACGAGGTGGCGACCCTCGTCGGCGGGCTCGCCGACAGCGACGGCCTCGGCACCGTGCTCAGCAGGCTCCCCGAGACGCTCAAGGAGGCGCGGCGCGCCAAGTCGGACGGCTCGATGGGCCTCGCCGAGCTGCTCCAGTCGCCGCAGCAGCGCGCCGTCTTCGACAAGCTGCTGGCGCTCTCCACGCTGCTGGAGGGCCACGCCGACTACGTGATGGACGCCGTGGGCCCCGACGTGGTCCCCAGCGTCGCGACGATCCGCCGCCGGTTCACCGCGCGCCGCAAGGGCGGCGGGCTGCTCGACCGGCTGCTGCGCAGCCTGCTCGGCGTAGACGCGAAGATCCGGCAGTACGCACTGGGCGCGAAGTTCACGAAGCACGTGGTGGACGAGGTCGGCATGGAGGGCTTCAACGCCGTGTGGACCTCACCGGCCACCCTGCCGACCCGGGCCGAGATCAGGGATCCGCAGGCGTGGGTTCGCCGGATGCACTGAGCGCCGTCCGCAGGGCCGTGCGGGAGTTCCTGGCCCGGCACGAGAACCTGCTCGCGGGCGGTGAGCTGTTCGTCGCCGTGTCGGGCGGAGCCGACTCGCTCGCGCTCACCGACGCCGCGGCACAGGCGGCGCACCGGGCCGGGCTGCGCCTGACCGCGCTCGTCGTTGACCACCGGTTGCAGGACGGCTCCGCGGAGGTCGCCGCCACCGCCGCCATCACCGCGCGCAAGCTCGGCGCCGACGAGGCGAGGGTGCTCACCGTGACCGTGTCCGGCCGAGGCGGGATCGAGGCAGCCGCCCGCGCCGCGCGCTATGCGGCCCTGCGCCGGGCGCTGCCGGAGGACGGGGGGCTCGTCCTGCTCGGCCACACCCGCGACGACCAGGCCGAGACCGTGCTCCTCGGGCTGGGCCGGGGCTCGGGTCCGAGGTCGGTCGCCGGAATGCGCCCGCTCGACCCGCCGTGGGGACGGCCGCTGCTCGCGCTGCCGCGCTCGGCCACCGCCGGTGCGTGTGCCGAGCTGGGCGTCGAGCCGTGGACGGACCCGCACAACGCCGACCCCCGCTACACGAGGGTGCGGCTGCGGCACGAGGTGCTGCCGCTGCTGGAGGACGTCCTCAACGGGGGCGTCGCCGCGGCGCTCGCCCGCACCGCGGCCCAGCTGCGCGAGGACGGCGACACGCTCGACGCACTCTCCGCGGAGCTGCTGGAGCGGGCCCGCGACGGCGCGACGCTCGACGTGACCGTGCTCGCGCAGGCACCGGCCGCGTTGCGGCGGCGGGCGCTGCGCACGTGGCTCCTCGGCGCGGGCGTGCGTGAGCTGACCGACGCCCATCTGCGTTCGGTCGACGCGCTCGTCGGTGAATGGCGGGGGCAGGGCGGGGTATGGCTACCGGGCAATTTTGAAGCGCGCAGATCACGTGGAAAGCTCTGCGTGGAAGCGTGAAGGCTCCCGAACCCACCACAAGAGGGGACTGGCCCGTGTACGAAGGCGACATCGCCTCCGTGCTCATCACCGAGCAAGAGATCAAAGACAAGATCGCGGAGCTGGCCGAAAAGGTCGCCGCCGACTACCCGCAGGAAGGCAGGGGGGCCGACCTCGTGCTGGTCGGCGTGCTGAAGGGCGCGGTCATGTTCATGACCGACTTCGCCAGGGCACTGCCCATCCCGGCCCAGATGGAGTTCATGGCCGTGTCGTCGTACGGCTCGGCCACCTCCTCGTCAGGCGTCGTGCGGATCCTCAAGGACCTCGACCGCGACATCGCGGGCAGGGACGTGCTGATCGTCGAGGACATCGTCGACTCGGGACTGACGCTGTCGTGGCTGCTCAAGAACCTGAGCGCCCGAAACCCGGCCTCGCTCAACGTCGTGTCGCTGCTGCGCAAGCGCGAGGCCGTGCAGGTCGACGTCCCCGTGCGCTACATCGGTTTCGACATCCCGAACGAATTCGTGATCGGGTACGGGCTCGACTACGCGGAGCGCTACCGCGACCTGCCGTTCATCGGGACGCTCGACCCGAAGGTTTACTCCTCGTAGTCGCAGGTGGACGCATTGCGTCACCTTCGCGAATGCGGAACCCTGAGCACCGAGAACGCGTCATACCGGCACAGCTGTTGCGTTAACCTAAGCGAAGATCACAGGCGTTTTTCTGGCTGTGCTGGGGACAGGAGAGAGCAGAAAAGATGGGGAACAGCAGCTACGCGGATGCCGCCGCGTTCCGCGCCGCGGCCGCGACCGGTCAGGTCGGCGTGGATCCCGACGCCGCACAGGGTGTGTTGAACAAGATCCGCACCGGCAAGGACGAGGTCGAGGCGCTGCTGGCCAACGCGGGAGCGCTCGCCACGCAGCCGAGGCTCGGCGCGAACCCGGTGGGCAACGCCATCGCCGCGAAGTTCTCGGAGCGCGCCGACGGGGGCGGCGACTCGTACGCGCAGGCGCTGCAGAACCTCTACACCCAGTACGAGCAGGCCGAGCAGGCCATTCTCACGGCGATGAGCCGTTACCACGAGATCGACGAGGCCGGCGCCGACCCGTTCCGCGGTCAGGCGTAATCCAGGGGGAGCGACGACATGGCATTCGAGAACTCCGGGCAGGCCCAACCGGGCTCCACGGTTCCGCTGGGTGACAACTCCGAGGTCGCGGACATCGTCCAGCAGGCGAGGGGGCGCGCCGACGGGTTCGCCTACGGCGACGACCGCGCGATCGGCGACCGGCCGAACTGGCAGGCGCAGGACAGTCAGCAGCTCTACAACTTCGCCACGGTCAACAACGAGCCGGGCACGGCCGAGGAGCTCGGCCAGTCGTGGTCGAACCACAGCGTGAGCCTGAGCAGGGCGTCCGAGGACCTCTACAACGCGATCTCCGAGCTCGGTGCCGCGTGGATCGGCCAGGGCGCCGGTGCCGCGCAGGGCGCGCTCGTCGGCATCGCCAACTCCAGCGCGCAGGCGTCCGAGGCCGCCAACACGATGAGCTCGCGGCTCGCCCAGCAGGCCGCGGCCGCCGCCGAGCTGAAGAAGATGCCGCAGCCGGTCGAGTTCGACCCGGGTCAGCAGACCGCGGCCATGCTGGCGGGCGGTCCCGCCGCGATGGTCAAGGACATGAAGCCGCAGTTCGACGCCGCCAACGACGTGAAGGCCCAGCAGGTCGCATACCTGGAGGCCTACACCACGGCGATGGCGGAGATCGACGGCACGACCCCGAGCTTCGGGCCCGAGTCGCTCGGCCTCAAGCCGCTCGCGGGCACGTCGGGCTCGTACGCAGGCTCGGTCGGCGGCGTCGGCGGCTACGGGATGCCCGGCACGGGCGCGCCCGGTGCGATGCTCGCGGGCCTCGGAGCCACGCCCCCGATCGTCACCGAGGGCGCGAACAACAACGTCGCCGCCGCTGGCTTCACCGGCGGGCCGCACCAGGCGCCGCCGCAGGCCCCCGGCTCGGCGGCCCCGGCTCCTGGCACGGGCACCGGCGCGGGCTCGGTTCCCGCCGCGCCCTCGGCGCCCAGCGGTGGTGGCCCCAACCTCGCCGCGCTCGGCGGCGCGGTGGCCGGTGGCGCGCTCGGCTACGCGGGCGCCCGCTCGCTGGCCAAGGGCAATCGCAGCGGCAGCACCAAGCAGTCGTCCACCGACACCAAGGCCTCGGCCAACAGCCAGCAGGGCGGCAGTGCCGCCTCGGTCGCGCCGCAGCAGGGTGTCGTGAACCCGGCCGGCACGATCGGCGGTGGCGCCACGCCGCCCGCGGCCGCTCCGATGGGCGGCATGGGCGGGATGGGCGCCGGTGCGGGGCAGCAGGAGGAGGACAAGGAGCACACCCACGCGTCCTTCCTCATCGAGGCGGACCCCGACGAGACCTTCGGCGCCACGCAGGCCACGCCGCCGCCGGTGCTCGGCGCCTGGGGACCCGACGACGACGAGGAGCGGTAGGCGGTGGCGGAGCGGCTCAGTTCGCTGGAGTTCGACTTCCTCTGGGAGTCCGCCGGCATCGGTGAACTGCCCTACCCGCTCCAGGTCCGCTCTCACGGCGAGACGATGGAGGAACGTGCCACGCTGCGCCAGCAGGTACTCGCCGAGCTGGCGCGGCGCGGCATCGTCGACGAGTCGGGCAGGCCGCAACCGCACATCGAGGACCTGCTCGGGGTCGTCGCTGGTTCCGACGTGAGCCTGGACTCCGTGCAGATCAGCGCACCGAGCGCCGAGCCGCAGCTCGCCGTCGTCGCCGCGCTGGGCTCGCAGGGCACCATGCTCATCAGGGACCCGCAGGGCTTCTTCCTCGACCGGGTGCCCTCGGACGGGCTCGCCAGCGCCATCGTCGGCCTGCTGCCGCCCGCCCCGCGCGGCAAGGAGAAGTCGATCACCGTCCCGCTGGAGCAGCTGCTCTCCGGGCCGGGTGTCGACTTCATGCAGCGCAGGGCGCCTTCGCCGGACGGTGGCCGGGCGAGCGTGGACGAGGACCGCAAAGCGCTGGCCAGGCTGCACGCGCAGCCGCGTCTGCGCGGTGGGCAGATCGGTGCCAACGCGCGCAGCCGCACCGGCAGCAAGAGCCGGATGCCCGTGCTGAGCTGGTTCGACACCGAGACCGGGCGGTACTTCACGCAGGCGACGCGTGGCCGGGACGGTCGCGACTGGATCACGATCGCACCCGCCGACGCGGCGACCCTGCGGCACCGGCTCTCGGAGATGCTGGCCGGGGCGGCGAACTCCACGGCGGCACCGCTCTGAGCCGGGCACGGTCCGCTAACCTTCCCAGCGAACCGTGGCTGACATGGGGAGGATCGTGCCCACGCAGGAGTTCTTCACGCCGGTCGCCTTCGACTTCCTCTGGGAGTCGGCCGGCATCGGTGAGCTGCCGTACCCACTGCGGGTCCGCTCGCACGGCCGTACCGAGCTGGAGCGCAGGGAGCTGCGCAAGCGCGTAGACGCCGAGTTCGCGGCGCGCGGCATCCAGGACTCACCGGTCGAGGAGTGGCTCGCGTTGCTCGCGCGCCCGTCGACCAGCATCGACGCGCTGTTCATCCCGGAGTTCCAGGCCCCGCCGGTCGGGGCGCTGGCCGCGTCCGACGGCAGGCAGGCGGTGCTGGCGATCCAGGACGCGAGCGGCATCTGGCTGCGCCCGATCTACCCGGAGGGCCTCGCCTCCGCGGTGGTCGACCTGCTCCCCGCGGCTCCGCGCGGCAGCGAGGCCTCCATCACGCTCCCCATCGACGAGGCACTGCGCACACAACCCGCTCGCTCCGGGGTCGTCGCGGGTACGGCGGCGTCGGGCGAGAGGGGCGGTGCACGCAGGCGCACGGGTCTTTCCGAGCGGACCACCGACCCGCGCCAGGCGTACGCCCAGCTGATCGCGCAGCCGAGGTCGCGAGGGGGCCAGCTGGCCGCCAACAGCCGCGACGACCTGGGCGGCAAGCGCCGTTCGGCGGTGCTCGCGTGGTTCGACACGGGCACGGGCCGCTACCTCAGCCTGTCCCGCGCGGGCACCGACGGCAGGGAGTGGGTGACCGTGTCGCCCGCCGACGCGAAGACCCTGCGTACCCGGCTCGGAGAGATGGTGGCGACCGTCTCGCGGTAGCGGTGAGGGCTCCGTTCGCGCCCACGCATTGAGTTGCGTGTCAGCTGGTGGGAACATCGGGTCGCTGGTGGCCGTTGTCTTCCTGGAGGATCGCCCGGCTGCCTCGTCAGGCCGGGCGGTACCCTGGTGGGACGGCTAACCCCGTGCCCATCGCAGTTGTCAACACCGTGACGGCGGATGTGACATGTACCGCCTAGCCAGGGAGGGTCGAGGCCACCACGGCCGGATCTAATGGACCGCAAGCGCCTGCTCAAGAACCCACTGCTGTGGATAGTCGCGGTTCTGCTGCTCTATTTCGCCTTCAGCATGATCTTCGACGGCGACCGCGGGTACACGCACGTGCCCACGTCGCAGGCCGTCCAGCAGATCGAGTCCGGCAACGTCACGGAAGCGAACCTGGAGGACAAGGAACAGCAGCTCAAGCTGCACCTGGCCAACGCGATCGAGGTCGACGGCCAGCAGGTCAACCAGGTCATCACCAAGTTCCCGGCCGGTGCCTCGGGTCAGCTGTACAACGCGCTGATCGACGCCCGCAACGGCGACTCTGGGGTCCGGTTCGACACCACCGTCACGCAGGACTCCTTCTTCACGCAGCTGCTCATCTACATGATCCCGCTCGGGATCCTGCTGCTCCTGCTGATGTGGATGATGAACAACGCGCAGGGCGGCGGTAACCGGGTCCTCAACTTCGGCAAGTCCAAGGCCAAGCAGCTGAACAAGGACATGCCCAAGACCACGTTCACCGACGTGGCAGGTGCCGACGAGGCCGTCGAGGAACTGCACGAGATCAAGGACTTCCTGCAGAACCCGGCGCGCTACCAGGCACTCGGCGCCAAGATCCCCAAGGGCGTGCTGCTCTACGGTCCGCCCGGTACCGGTAAGACGCTGCTCGCGCGTGCCGTCGCCGGTGAGGCGGGCGTGCCGTTCTACACGATCTCCGGTTCCGACTTCGTCGAGATGTTCGTCGGTGTCGGTGCCTCCCGTGTGCGTGACCTGTTCGAGCAGGCGAAGCAGAACGCGCCGTGCATCATCTTCGTCGACGAGATCGACGCGGTCGGCCGCCAGCGTGGCGCGGGCCTCGGCGGCGGGCACGACGAGCGTGAGCAGACGCTGAACCAGCTGCTCGTCGAGATGGACGGCTTCGACTCGCGCGGCGGCATCATCCTCATCGCCGCCACCAACCGGCCCGACATCCTCGACCCGGCGCTGCTGCGGCCCGGCCGGTTCGACCGGCAGATCCCGGTGTCCGCGCCCGACCTGCGCGGCCGCAGGGCAATCCTGGAGGTCCACTCCAAGGGCAAGCCGCTGGCGCAGAACGTCGATCTCAGCTCGCTGGCCAAGCGCACCGTGGGCATGTCCGGTGCCGACCTCGCGAACGTGATCAACGAGGCGGCCCTGCTCACCGCGCGGCAGAACGGCAACGTCATCACCGATGCCGCGCTCGAGGAGTCGGTCGACCGCGTGATCGGCGGGCCCGCGCGCAAGAGCCGGATCATCTCCGAGAAGGAAAAGAAGATCACCGCCTACCACGAGGGCGGGCACGCGCTGGCCGCGTGGGCGATGCCGGACATCGAGCCGGTCTACAAGCTCACGATCCTGCCGCGCGGCCGCACCGGTGGGCACGCGCTGCTCGTCCCCGAGGACGACAAGGAGCTGATGACCCGCTCCGAGATGATCGGCAGGCTCGTCTTCGCGATGGGCGGGCGCACCGCGGAGGAACTCGTCTTCCACGAGCCCACCACGGGTGCGGTCTCCGACATCGAGCAGGCGACCAAGATCGCCAGGGCGATGGTCACCGAGTACGGCATGAGCCCGCGCCTCGGCGCCGTCAAGTACGGCCAGGACCAGGGCGACCCGTTCCTCGGCCGCTCGGCGGGCAGGCAGGCCGACTACTCCCTCGAGGTCGCCCACGAGATCGACGAGGAGGTCCGCAAGCTCATCGAGACCGCCCACACCGAGGCGTGGCAGGTGCTCAACACCTACCGCGACGTCCTCGACGAGCTGGTGGTCGAGCTGCTGGACAAGGAGACCCTGCAGCGCAGGGACCTCGAGCGCATCTTCGCGACGGTCGAGAAGCGCCCCCGCATCACGGCCTTCAACGAGTTCGGCGAACGCCTGCCCTCGGACAAGCCGCCGATCAAGACGCCGGGCGAGCTGGCGATGGAGCGGGGCGAGCCGTGGCCGCCGCCGCAGCCCGAGAAGGAGCCGGAACCGGAGCCCGAGCCCACGCCCGTGGCGACCGCGCCCGGTGGCGGCGACCTGCCCGGCGGTCCGCCGTACAACAGCCCGAGGCCGGCCAGCCCGCCGTCGTCGTACAACCCGTACGCGCCGCCGGGCGGCGGCAGCGGCGGGTACCCGAACGGCACCCGCAGGCACAACGGCGGCCAGGGCCAGGGCTCGTGGCCGCAGCAGCCCTACGGTGGCGGACAGTCCGGCGACTACCCCGCCGGCCCGCCGAACTACGGTGCGCCTCCCGGCTGGACCCCGGCCACCTCACCCGGTGGCAACAGGCCCAGCCAGCCGTGGCGCCCCGCGCCCGGCAACGGTCCCGACCCCTCGCAGCAGCAGGGCGGGCAGCACCACCAGGGCGATCCCGACGATCAGGACGGTCACCATCGGCAGTGAGTTGAGCGGCAACGGCCACCACGGGGCTCTGGAGGAGGACACCCCGGTGGCGACGGGTCGGATGTTCGACCAGGCACGCGCGGAGAAAGCGGTACGCGAGCTGCTGCTCGCGTGTGGCGAGGACCCGGACCGCGACGGGCTGGCGGACACGCCGGCTCGTGTCGCGCGTGCGTACCGGGAGATGTTCGCGGGGCTCTACAACGACCCGGACCACGTACTGGACCGGACCTTCGACGAGAGCCACGAGGAAATGGTGCTCGTCACCGACATCCCGATGTATTCGACGTGCGTGCCGAGCAAGCAGACCGTGAACGCGGTCGGCGGGCGCAAGCAGGCCCGCGAAGTCGAGGTCGGCGACAAGCTCTGGACGCTGGCCGGCGGCCAGGTCGAGGAGACCACTGTCGTGGGCATCAGCTCGCACCAGACGCGCGAGCTGGTCGAGGTGAAGACCTCCGGTGGGAGCTTCGTCGTGACCCCGGACCACCCGCTGGCGACGCCGAGCGGCTGGATGGAGGCCAAGGACGTCGAGGGCACCTTCATCGAGTGGACGTCGGCCTGGAAGCTGTGCCGCGACCGCTGGCGGCCCACCCTGGGCTACGACTTCGGCTACGTCGTCGGTAGCGTGTGCGCTGACGGGACCGTGGCGGAGCGGTACGTCTCGCTCGTCGCGAACGACCGCGACTACGCGAAGAAGTTCGCCGAGTCGCTGTGCCGAGCCTTCGGGATCGACGCCAAGCTCGAGCCCGTCGAGCGTCCCTCCGGTTACCTCGGACGGCCCGTCCCGGGCTTTCGGGTCAGGGTCGTCTCTTCCTACCTCGCCGACCTGTTGCGGCAGTACGTCGGCGGCGACGCCCACCACATGAGGCAGCGGTTTCCGATGGTGGTGCTGAACGACCGGGAGACCTTCAACGGCTTCCTCGACGGCTACATCGACGGCGACGGCTGCCGCAGCAAGCAGAGTGCCGGCCGGATCGTCGGCAGTGGCAACACCGCGTTCCTCGAAGATCTCGCGACCGTGGTGGGCGCGCGTTTCACTCCGAAGCTCGACCGGGCCTCGCACCTGTACATCGCGGACAGCTGGTTCCGGCGCCACGGCTTCCCTCAGGACGACTATGCGACGGACCTCATCGAGTCGGAGTACGTCGAGGTCGAGTCGGTCACGCCCGTGACGGCGACCCACGCCAAGCCGTACACGGTCTACAGTTTCACATGTGATCCGCACCCGACGTTTTTGATTTCCGGCCATTTGACACATAATTGTGAACACCATTTGGTGCCATTCCACGGCGTCGCGCATGTCGGTTACATTCCCAACTCACAGGGCAAGGTCACGGGACTGTCCAAACTGGCCAGGCTCGTGGACCTCTACGCCAAGCGCCCCCAGGTGCAGGAGCGGCTCACCTCGCAGATCGCCGACGCGCTCGAGCGCAGGCTCAAGCCTCGCGGCGTGATCGTGATCGTCGAGGCAGAGCACCTGTGCATGTCGATGCGGGGCATCCGCAAACCGGGTGCGCGCACCACCACGTCGGCCGTCCGCGGGTTGCTCAAGACCTCGGCCTCGTCCAGGGCGGAGGCACTGGACCTCATCAAGGGCCGGCGGTGACCGCAGGCCTTCCCTCGCCGGGCAGGTGCGCCGTCATGGGCGTACTGAACGTCACCCCGGACTCCTTTTCGGACGGTGGGCGGTACCTGAGCCGGGAGGACGCGCTCGCGCACGCGCACGCGATGTGGCGGCGGGGCGCGGACATCATCGACATCGGCGGTGAGTCCACCCGGCCCGGTTCGCAGCGGGTCGACGCGGAGACCGAGAAGGCGCGGGTGCTGCCCGTGGTCCGCGCACTTGCCGCCGAAGGGCTCGTCCTGTCCGTCGACACCACGCGCGCAGCCGTCGCCGCGGCCTCGATCGAGGCGGGCGCGCACGTGATCAACGACGTCTCCGGGGGGCTCGCCGACCCCGGCATGGCGAAGGTCGCCGCCGAGACCGGTGTGCCGTTCGTGCTGATGCACTGGCGCGGGCACAGCAAGGACATGAACGCGCTGGCCGAGTACAAGGACGTCGTCGCCGAGGTGCGCGACGAACTGTGCGCCAGGGTCGACGACGCGCTCGCCGCCGGTGTCGCGACGGAGGCGATCGTGCTCGACCCCGGGCTCGGCTTCGCCAAGCGTGCCGAGCACGACTGGGCGCTGCTGCACAGCCTCGACGTGTTCCTCGACCTCGGCTTCCCCGTGCTGGTCGGGGCCTCGCGCAAACGTTTCCTCGGTCGGCTGCTCGCGGACGCCGAGGGCGAACCGCGCCCGCCGTCCGGCCGCGAGGTCGCCACGGCGGCGGTGTCGGCACTCGCCGCGCAGGCCGGTGCCTGGGGCGTGCGGGTGCACGACGTCGGCGCCTCGCTCGACGCCGTGAAGGTGGCCGCCGCCTGGCGGGAGGCGTCCGGTGGGTGACCGGATCACGTTGACCGGCCTGAGGGTCTTCGGCCGCCACGGCGTCTTCGACCACGAGAAGCGCGACGGACAGGAGTTCGTCGTGGACGTGACGGCGTGGCTGAGCCTCGCGCGCGCCGCCGCCTCCGACGACCTCGCCGGCACCCTGCACTACGGCGAGCTGGCTCAGCTCGCGGCCGACATCGTCGGCGGCGAGCCGTACGACCTCATCGAGAGCGTCGCGGGCCGGATCGCCGACGAGGTGATGAAGGACGAGCGGCTCACCGCCGTCGAGGTGACCGTCCACAAGCCGTCGGCGCCGATCCCGCTGACCTTCGCCGACGTGGCCGTGACCGTCCGGCGCGACCGATGAGCAGGGCCGTCCTCTCGCTCGGCTCCAACCTCGGCGACCGGCTCGGCTACCTCCGGCTGGCCGTCGACGGCCTCCGGGACGTGCTCGTCGCCGTGTCCGGGGTGTACGAGACCGCGCCGTGGGGCGTCGAGGACCAGCCTGACTTCCTCAACGCCGTGTGCATCGTGGACGATCCCGCCCGCGACCACTGGGCGTGGCTGCGCACCGGGCAGGCGCTGGAGCGGCAGGCCGAGCGTGTGCGGGAACAGCGCTGGGGCCCGCGCACGCTCGACGTGGACGTGGTCACCGTCGACGGTGTCCGCTCCGACGACCCCGAGCTGCTGCTGCCGCATCCCGGAACCGCCGACCGCGCGACCGTGCTGATCCCGTGGCTGGAGATCGACCCCGCGGCCGAGGTGCCCGGCCGGGGCAGGGCGGCCGACCTGCTCGCCGCCCTGCCGGACTCCGATCGCGAAGGGGTCCGCCGCCGCGAGGACCTGACCCTCTAGGCGATCGACGCGCGCAGCGCGGCGACGATCCACTGCGCGGCGGCGTTCTGGCTGGGGATCGGCGGCCAGCCGTTGATGATCGCCATCAGCTGCCAGTACCGCTCGCCGCGCGGGTCGGCACCCGCCGCCAGCTGCTCGGCGAGCTTCGCGCGGTACTCCGGCGTGTCGCTCTCGCCCTCCGCGTGCGAGAGCTGCGCGATGTCGTCGGCGAGCGCCCGTCCCTCGTCGCCGTCCGGCGGCAGACCCGCGTCGAGCGCGGCCTGTGCCCGCTCGCTCCAGCCGCACCAGGCGTCCTTCTGTGCCTGGGAGAACGTGTCGATGTCCTCGCCCCGCGCGCGGCGCTCGGCCTGCTGTTCGCCCATGCCGCGGATGAGCGCGCGGAAGTCGGCGTCCTGCACCAGTTCCGCGAACTCGACCCACGCCTCGAGCTGTTCCGGCGAAGGGTCGTCGGGCAGCTCGGGCTTCGCCGAGCGCATGTGGGCGTAGAACTCGGAGTCCACGTCGAGGCCCTCGGTCACCTCGTGCCAGAACTCGTCGACGAGGCGCTTGCGCTCCTCGTCGGACATCGAAGCCAGTCTGTTCATCAGTTGCACCTCGTCCAGTTCGGATCGTCGTTTGGCGACCGCCCGCAACACCGCCCTGCGCAGGCGCAGCACGCGGATCTGCTCGTCGAGCACCTCCACGTGTTTGCTCGCGAGCGCGGAGATGCTCTCCGCCCGCGCGAGCACCTTGTCGACGTCGGCGAGCCCGATGCCCAGCTCGCGCAGTGTGCGCACGAGCTCGAGCCTGGCGAGCGCCTTGGCGTCGTAGAGCCGGTAGCCGGCGTGGGTACGGTCGGTGGGAGGCAGCAGGCCCTCGTCGGAGTAGAACCGGATGGTCTTCACCGGTAGGCCGGTTCTCCTGGCCAGCTCCCCGATCGTGAACACGCTTACCCCCTGCACGACATCCAGACTGGAGTCTCCAGCCACTGGAGGGTCAAGCATCGCGCGCCACTGCAGTGAAGGCCACCTTGCCTGCGTTCAACGCAGGCAAGGTGGCCTTCACTGCCGCTACGGTGGGGGCATGCACTTCACTCGGCCACGGGAACTGCTCGTCGCCGGGGTGATCGGCCTCGCGCTGGTCTACTTCCTGTTCGAGGTGGCCTACGAGTCGATGCCGAGCCTGCCCACGCTGGCCGGCGCCACGCTGCTGGTCCTCGCCGTCGGCGAACTGGTGCTCGCGTTCGTGGTCCGCAACCGCATCCGCAGCGGTCGCGTGGTCACCGGCATCGGCATCGCGCGGGCCGTCGCACTAGCCAAGGCGTCGTCGTTGCTCGGAGCCCTCATGCTCGGGGCGTGGCTCGCCGGTGTGGCCTATCTCGCGCCCCGTGCCGACGAGCTCACCGCAGCGTCCGACGACCTGCCCGCCGCGATCGTCGGCGCCGGTTGCGCCGCCGCGCTCATCGCCGCGGCTCTGTGGCTGGAGCACTGTTGTCGGGCACCGGAATCCCGTGATCATGATCGCGATCGGAGAGTGACCGGTTAACGCGCCAAAGCCACCGCTCGAAGTACCGACAAGGTCTCGGATGGATTACTAGAAGGTACGGTGTTGGGCATGACTGGCGTGGGTGACGACTCGCGCGGCCACTCTTCCGGTAGGCCGTGGCTGGCCGCGGGCTTCGCCCTCGCCATCGGTGCGACTCTGGTCCTCGTTCTCACCGAGGACCTCAGATGGTTGCGGCTCGGGCTTCTCGCGGCGCTCTGGGCGGCGTTGATCGGCGCGTTCGTCGCCGTGCGCTATCGCAAGCAGGCCGCCGCGACCGGGCAGGCCGCGGCGCAGGCGCAGGAGATCTACGAGCTGGAGCTGGAACGCGAGATCGCCGCCCGGCGCGAATTCGAGCTGGAGATCGAGGCGGAGACGCGGGAACGCGTCGAGGAGGAGTCCCGCGAGGAGCTCGAGGCGCTGCGCAACGAGGTCACCGCACTGCGCGAGAGTCTGCAGGCCCTGTTCGGTGGCGAGGTGCTGTGGGAGCGCGTCGCGCTCACGGCGCAGTCCACCCGCATGCGCTCGATCGGCGAGGAGCCGAGGATCGTCACCGCGGGTGAGTCGAACGGCAACGTGCCCGCCCAGCTCACGGCGGGCAAGAACGGCACCGAGGTCGCCGAACGGCCCACCGAGCTGATCACCCGGGTGCGGGACAAGGAGCCGGACGTCGTGCTGCGCCCACCCCGGCGTCCGCAGCAGGCGCCGCCGCCGAAGCCCAAGCCGCAGGAACCGAAGACGGCGTTCGTGCCGAGGCCCTCCCTCCCCGCGGAGGAGAGCAGGCCGTCGCAGAAGCCGGTCGAGCGGCCGGCCGATCTGCCGACCCGGCGGGTGCGGCCGACCGACCAGGCCGGTGCGGCGGCGGCCCGCGCGGCCAAGGCCGCCGAGCTGGCGCGAGCGGAGATGGCGCGCGCGGAGCGGTCGCGGCCGCAGCAACAGCCGGTCCGGAAACCCGCCGAGCGGCCCGTGGAGCAGCCCGGGGAGCGGTCGAGACCCGAACAGCGCCCCGCCGCCAACCGCCCGGCACGGCAGCCTGAGCCCGCGAAACAACCACACGCGCCGCAACGCCCCGAACCGCTGCCGACGCGGCCCTCGATGGAGCCGCTCCGCAGGGGCAGGCCCGCGTCGAGCGTCGAGCCGCCGCAGCGCAAGGCCGCCAAGCCCGAGCCGCCCACGACCTACGCCAGGAGTGTCGACCCCGACTGGACGCCGGCCTGGGAGGGCGCCGAAGCCACCCCGGAACCGGAGCCGCCCGCCCGGCCCGCGGCGCCGACCCGGCAGCAGGACACCGGCTCACACCGGGTCCCGCCGGAGCCCGAGCCCGAGCCCGAGCCCGTCACGCTGCCTGAGCCCGAACCCGCCAAGGAGTCCGAGCCCGTCGAGGCCACGCCCAACCCGACGTTGCCGCCCGAGATCCGCGATCTGCAGGGCCGTCCCGGTGGGCGCAGGCGCAAGGCCGACCACGACGAGGAGCCCGCGAGCACCGGGCGGCACGGCGGCGACGGCGACTCCGGCGGCGGCAGGCGGCGCAGGGCCGAAGGGGAGCCGCCGTGGCAGGGCTTCACGGCCGCTGAACCCGCCGAGTCCGGGCGGCGGAGGGCCAAGCCGGAGACCAACGGCTCGAGCGGCGGCAGGCGCAGGGCACCCGAACCCGAACCGAGCGGGTCACACGCCGAGGGCAAGTCGGTGAGCGAGCTGCTCGCGGCACACGGCTCGAGTGATTCCGCGCCGCGCAGGCGGCGTCGTGCCGAGGACTGACGGCCGCCGACGCTAGGGTGCCCGCGTGAGCGGACCCATCACCAGCCGGCCCGTCAAGCACCTGCGCCGGCACACGCCCCGCAGAATCACCGTGCTGCTGCCGGTCGTCGGCCTCGTCGGCGTCGCGTTGTGCGGGCTGCTCGTGGTGGCGCTCGCGACGGTCAGGGTCGGCGTGCTGGCCGTGGTGATCGGGGTGATCGCCGCCGTCGTTCCGGTCGCCGTCGTCACCGCGGCGTTCCTCTGGATCGACCGCTGGGAACCGGAGCCCGCGAAGCTGCTGCTGCTCACGTTCCTGTGGGGCGCGTGCGTCGCGACGCTCTCGGCGCTGCTGATCAACGACACCGCCGAGACCGTCGGTGACCTGCTGCTCGGCTCCGGAAACGGCGGCAAGGTGAGCGCGGTGGTCTCGGCGCCGCTGGTCGAGGAACTCATGAAGGCCGTGCCCGTGGTCGTGATCCTCTGGCGGCGCTCGCACGAGTTCGACGGCGTCGTCGACGGGATCGTCTACGCCGGGTTCAGCGCGGCCGGGTTCGCGTTCACGGAGAACATCTACTACTTCGGCCGGGCCTTCGCCGAGCAGGGTTTCGGCGACGGGCTGAGCTCAGGTGTCGTCGCAGCGTTCATCCTGCGCGGGGTGCTCTCGCCGTTCGCCCACCCACTGTTCACGGTGCTCACCGGCATCGGCCTCGGCATCGCCGCGCAGAGCCACGGCAGGGCGCTGCGGGTCCTGCTGCCGCTGGCCGCCTACGTGGCGGCCGTCTGCCTGCACGCGCTGTGGAACGCCTCGGCGGTGCTCGGCGGCGCCACCGCGTTCCTCAACGTCTACTTCCTGATCATGGTGCCGATGTTCGTCGGCGTGTTCCTGCTCGTGCTGTGGCAGCGGCGCCGCGAGCAGCGGATCATCGCCGCCGCGTTGCCGAGCATGGCCGCCGCGGGCTGGATCGCCCGCTCGGAGATCGATCTGCTCGCCGATCTGAAGGAGCGGCGCCGCTGGCGGCGGCTGGCGCGCAGGGAGTCGGGCCGGGCCGCGGCGAGGGCCGTCGCGGAATACCAGGCGGGTGTCACGGAGCTGGCGTTCCTGCGGCGGAGGCCGTTCAGCGAGGAGCGTCAGCAGGAGCTGGTGGACGTCGTGCGGGCCAGCCGCGCGGAGGCCGTCCGGCTCGCCACGGCCGGGCGGACGGGGTGAACCGGGACGGGTGAAGCTCGTCACCTGGTCACCGTTACCGGCGCGTTCGGGGGCTACTCTCGCGCCGTCGTCTGGTACCCGCGACCGAAGAGCGGGACTGGAACGAGCTTGGGAGTTTTGACCATGAGCGTCCGTTGGTGTGCGCGATGACCGCGATGGCGCGGCCCGCCCGGCTTTCGGTGGGTGTCGTTTCCACGGGCAGGGTCGGCAGCGTGCTGGGCGCGGCGCTGACCAGGGCAGGCCACACCGTGGTCGCCGCGTCGGGTGTGTCCGACGCCTCGGTCCGGCGCGCGGAGAAGCTGCTGCCCGGTGTTCCCCTGTTGCCGCCCGACGAGGTCGCGCGGCGCGCCGACCTGGTGCTCCTCGCGCTGCCCGACGACGCGCTGGGGCCCATGACGGCCGGGCTCGCCAAGACCGGTGCCCTGCGGGCGGGCCAGATCGTGGTGCACACCTCGGGTGCGCACGGCATCGGCATTCTGAGCCCCGCCACGGAACTGGGGGCGCTCCCGCTGGCCCTGCATCCCGTCCTGACCTTCACGGGCCGTGAGGAGGACCTGGAGCGGCTGGCCACGTGCGGCGTCGGCGTCACCGCCGCGGAGGGTGACGAGGCGGCCTGGAACGTCGGCGAGGCGCTGACGGTGGAGATGGGCGCCGAGCCGGTGCGGATCCCGGAGGCCAGCAGGCCGCTCTACCACGCCGCGCTGGCCCACGGCGCCAACCACCTGATCACGCTCGTCGCCGACAGTGTTGAATTGCTGCGGGCGGGCGGTGTGCGCCATGCCGAACGCCTGCTCGCCCCGCTGCTGTCCGCCGCGCTGGACAACGTGCTGCGGCACGGGGACCGTGCCCTGACCGGGCCGGTCGCACGGGGCGACGCCGGTACGGTCGCCAAGCACCTCGCCGTGCTGGCGGACGAGGCGCCGGACGTGGCCGCCACGTACGCCACGCTCGCGCGCAGGACGGCCGACAGGGCCACCGCCGCCGGACTGCTCGGCGCCGACGCGGCGGCCGAGCTCCACGAACTCCTCGACAACGGACGTGAAACCCCATGACAGCCCCGAAGTTCACCCGAGGCACGCTCAACACCTACCGCGCGCCCGCCGAGGTCACGAAGGTGACGGCGGCGCTGCGCGCGGTGGGCCGCAACGTCGCGCTGGTTCCCACGATGGGCGCGCTGCACGCGGGACATCGCGAGCTGCTGCGCAGGGCCAAGCGGCTGCCCAACACCATCGTGGCCGCGTCGATCTTCGTGAACCCCCTCCAGTTCGGGGAGGGCGAGGACTTCGAGGCGTACCCGAGGCCGCTCGAGCGTGACCTCGCGGTGCTCGAGGAGATGGGCATCGACATCGCGTTCACGCCAGAGGCCGGTGACCTCTACGCCGAGGGCGCGAGCGTCACCGTGCAGCCCGGTCCGCTCGGCGAGGAGCTGGAGGGCGCGTCGCGGCCCGGCCACTTCGCGGGCGTGCTGACGGTGGTGTCCAAGCTGTTCAACATCGTCAGGCCGCACCACGCGCTGTTCGGGGAGAAGGACTACCAGCAGCTGGTGCTCATCCGGAAGATGGTGCGGGACCTGAACTTCGAGACGCGTGTGCTCGGCGTGCCCACGGTGCGGGAGCCCGACGGGCTGGCGCTCTCGTCGCGCAACGTCTACCTGTCCGAGCCGGAGCGCGAACACGCCGTGACGCTGTCGGCCGCGCTCGTCGCCGGTGCGCACGCGGGTCGCCTCGGCGCGGAGGCCGTGCTCGACGCCGCGAGGCAGACGCTCGCGGCCCGGCCCGAGGTCGAGGTGGACTACCTGGAACTGCGGGGAACCGATCTGGGGCCCGCGCCCGTCGATGGGGAGGCACGGTTGTTGATCGCCGCGAGGGTCGGCAAGACCCGGTTGATCGACAACGTCGCCGTGTTGCTCGGCGCGGCCGCCGAGTACGGCTCACAATTGTCCACTGAGGACGCAGGGGTATAGAGGGAGTCCCGGATGTACCGCACGATGCTGAAGTCGAAGATCCACAGAGCGACGGTGACGCAGGCCGACCTGCACTATGTCGGCTCGGTCACGGTCGACGAGGAGCTCATGGAGGCCGCGGACCTGCTGCCCGGCGAGCAGGTGTGCATTGTGGACATCACCAACGGTGCGCGGCTGGAGACCTACGTCATCAAGGGTGAGCGCGGCAGCGGCGTCATCGGGATCAACGGTGCCGCCGCGCACCTGGTGCACCCCGGTGACCTGGTGATCCTGATCGCCTACGGGCAGATGGACTCCGCCGAGGCGGCGTCGTTCGAGCCGAAGATCGTGTTCGTCGACGCCGACAACCGCATCGTCAACCTCGGCAGCGACCCGACCGAGGCACCCGATGGCACGGGCCTGGTGAGCGGCGCGCTGCCGATCGGCCCGCAGGTGGGAGAGCCGCAGGCGTTCCCGGTGGCGGAGACGGTCGACGCCGCCAAGCTCGACGCCCTCCTCCACGCGGAGAGCTAGTTGCTCCTCACCGTCGACATCGGCAACACGAACATCGTGCTCGGCCTCTACTCGGGGAGGGGCGAGTCGGCCGAGCTGGTTCGTGACTGGCGGATGCGCACCGACGCGCGGATGACCGCCGACGAGCTCGCGCTCACGATGCGCGGGCTGCTCGGCCAGTACGCCGACTCGGTGAGCGGCATCAGCGCGTTGTCGACGGTTCCCGCCGTGCTGCGCGAGCTGCGCGTGATGCTCGGCAGGTACTACCCGAGGGTGCCGAAGATCGTGGTGGAGCCTGGTGTGCGCACGGGCGTTCCGCTGCTGGTCGACAACCCGAAGGAGGTGGGCGGCGACCGGCTGGTGAACACGCTGGCCGCGCACCACCTGCACAACACGGCGTGCGTGGTGGTGGACTTCGGCACGTCCACCAACGTCGACGCCATCTCCGCGAAGGGCGAGTTTCTCGGCGGGGCGTTCGCGCCGGGCATCGAGATCTCGGTCGACGCGCTGGCGGCGCGGGCGGCCGCGCTGCGCAAGGTGGAGCTGGTGCCCCCGCGCTCGGTGATCGGCAAGAACACCGTGGAATGCCTGCAGTCGGGCATCGTCTTCGGCTTCGCCGGGCAGGTCGACGGCCTCGTGCGGCGCATCGCGCGCGAACTCGCGGGCGGTTCGGGAGAGCGCGTCGAGGTGATCGCGACCGGTGGTCTCGCGCCGCTCGTGCTGAACGAGTCGGAGACGATCACCGAGCACCGGCCCGAGCTGACGTTGCTGGGCCTGCGGCTGGTCTACGAACGCAACGTGCGCTGAGCCCGCAACGGGTAACCCGTGTGCACGGCTCGCACGGGTGTTCGTACCCTAAGGC
Organism: Prauserella flavalba; assembly: GCF_003202235.1. Classification (GTDB taxonomy): domain Bacteria; phylum Actinomycetota; class Actinomycetes; order Mycobacteriales; family Pseudonocardiaceae; genus Prauserella_A; species Prauserella_A flavalba. Next base: position 71,514 of record NZ_MASU01000023.1, on the reverse strand, counting down.
CTCATGAGCGATATCCCGGAGCAGCCCACGAGCGAGGACGACCTGCCGGAGCAGATGCGGGTGCGCCGGGACAAGCGGGACCGGATCCTGGCCTCCGGCGTCGAGCCCTATCCCGTCGAGGTGCCGCGCACCCACACGCTGGCCGAGGTCCGCGCCGCACACCCCGGTCTGCCCGCCGACACGCAGACCGGTGAGCAGGTGGGCGTCACGGGCCGCGTGATGTTCCTGCGCAACACCGGCAAGCTCTGCTTCGCCACGCTGCGTGAGGGCGACGGCACGGAGCTGCAGGCGATGCTGAGCCTCGCGAAGGTCGGTGAGGAGGCCCTCTCGGCGTGGAAGGCCGACGTCGACCTCGGCGACCACGTCTTCGTGCAGGGCGAGGTGATCACGTCCAAGCGCGGTGAGCTGTCCGTGTTCGCCGACAGCTGGCAGCTCACGGCCAAGGCGCTGCGTCCGCTGCCGGTCGCGCACAAGGAGCTCTCCGAGGAGACCAGGGTCCGGCAGCGTTATGTCGACCTGATCCTCCGGCCGAAGGCCCGCGACGTGGTGCGCACGCGTGCCGCGGTGATGCGGGCGCTGCGCGATTCATTCCACCGGCGTGGATTCACCGAGGTGGAGACGCCGATGCTGCAGACGCTTCACGGCGGGGCCTCCGCGCGGCCTTTCGTGACGCATTCCAACGCGTTCGACATGGATCTTTACCTGCGTATCGCGCCCGAGTTGTATCTCAAGCGCTGTGTGGTGGGCGGTATCGAGAAGGTCTTCGAGATCAACCGGAACTTCCGGAATGAGGGCAGCGACTCGTCCCATTCGCCCGAGTTCGCGATGCTCGAATACTACGAGGCCTATGCGACGTACGACACAATCGGCGTGCTGACCCGCGAGCTGGTGCAGGAAGCGGCCGAGGCCGCATTCGGTTCCCACGTCGTCACGCTCGCCGACGGAAGCGAGTACGACCTCTCCGGCGAGTGGTCGGCAATCACAATGTACGGTTCGCTCTCCGACGCGCTCGGTGAGGAAGTGACCCCGGAAACGTCGGTCGAGAAACTGCGGGCGTTCGCCGAGTCGCGTGGGCTGCAGGTCGATCCGAAGCTGGGCCACGGCAAGCTCGTCGAAGAACTGTGGGAACACCTCGTGGGCGACCACCTCGTGGCGCCGACATTCGTGCGCGACTTCCCGGTGGAAACGTCCCCGTTGACCCGCCAGCACCGCACCGAGGAGGGCGTGGCCGAGAAGTGGGACCTGTACGTGCGAGGCTTCGAGCTGGCCACGGGTTACTCCGAGCTCGTCGATCCCGTCGTGGAGCGGGAACGGCTCACCGAGCAGGCCCGGCTCGCCGCGAAGGGTGACAGCGAGGCCATGCGCCTGGACGAGGATTTTCTGCGTGCACTTGAGTACGGAATGCCACCGACCGGCGGCGCGGGAATGGGAGTCGACCGGCTGCTGATGGCACTCACCGGTCTCGGTATCCGGGAGACGATCCTCTTCCCGCTGGTCCGTCCCGAATAATCGCGGCGGACACATCTGTATCCGCAGATGTTGATTTGCCTTTGCTCCTGGCAACGGGTATTAATGTCTCAAGTCAAAGGCTTTTGACCGTGCGTGGTGACCACGCGATCTAACGCCGGCTTTAAACAGGAGGAACCATGGCGCAGAAGGTCCTTGTCTCCCTCGTGGACGATCTGGACGGGTCAGAGGCCGAGGAGACCGTCGAGTTCGGGCTTGACGGGGTGAGCTACGAGATCGATCTTTCCGCGGAAAACGCCGAAGAATTGCGGGATGCGCTGGCCCAGTATGTCGAGCACGCGCGCCGGGCCGGTGGCCGGAAGCGGGCGGGCCGCCCTGCCGCCGTCAAGGCGCCGGGCCGTTCGGCGGCGGTCGACCGCGAACAGAATCAGGCCATTCGCGCGTGGGCGAGGAAGAACGGTTTCGAGGTTTCCGACCGCGGCCGCATCCCTTCGGAAGTCGTCGACGCCTATCACCGCAAAAACTGAAATAGCGGTTTCACTGAATTGAAGGCGGTGGCCTTCCCGTTTGTCGGGAAGGCCACCGCTTTCCTGTCTGCGTGTGTGCGTAGCGCGCCGGGGAGGTGCCCACGACCGCGGTGAAGTCCCTGACGAAATGCGCCTGGTCGCTGTAGCCCAGTTCGCTCGCGAGCCGGGCGTGGCCGAGCGCGGGATCGTCGGCGATGCGCCGCGCCGCGTCGCTCAACCGGTACACCCTGATCGCCCACTTCGGGCTCACCCCGACCTGGTCGGCGAACAGCCGTTGCAGCGTCCGCACCGAGAGCCCGGTGGCGCAGGCCAGCGCGCCGACCCTCGTGAGCCCGGGATCGCCCGCGATCAAGCGGACCGCGTCGCGGGCCTGCGCCCCCGCGGCGTCCAGCTCGGGCACGTCCTTGCCCAGCAGCTCGTCGGTCAGGCGGACCATCTCGGCGGTGCCGGTGGCGGCGAGCACGGCGGCCTCGGTCTCGACGGCCTGCGGGCCGAAGACGTCGGCCAGCGGCAGGGCCCGTTCTTCGGCCGGCCTGCCCGCGAAGGAGCGGAAGCAGCCGGGGTGGAACCGCACGCCGAGCACCTGGTCGCGCCCATCGAGCAGGTAGGAGAACACGTCGCGGCCCGGCCCCCACACCCCCGAGGCCGAGCGCGAGAACGAGACGTGCACCGAGAGGTTCGGCAGCACCCGCTGGCGGTGCGCCTGCCTGCCCCGCAGGTCCCAGCGGACGATCCAGTAGTACTGCACGAAGAGGCGCAGCGGCTCGGCCGGCTCGTGGCGGGTCAGCTCGAACGTGCTCGCCGCCGTCCGCTCGTCGAGAATGCCCTGCGGGATGCGCTCCACGGTCCGACGGTAGCGGCCGTCACTGACGCTTTTCTTCAAGACGGGACGTCGCCCGGCCAGGTGGAATGGGTGCCATGTCCGACCTGAGAGAACCGATCCGGATCGCCGCCGCCGACCTCTGCGCCGTGGTGCGGGGTGTGCGCGGCGACCAGCTCGCCGAGCCAACGCCCTGCGAGAGCTACGACGTGCGCGGCCTGCTCAACCACCTCCTGTACTGGGGGCCGGCTCTGCTTGCCGCCGCCCGCAAGAGCGATGTGCCCGCCCGCGCGGCCGGCGAGGAGTCGGCCGCGCTCGTAGCCGGTGACTGGGCGCAGCGGCTCGTCAAACAGACGGAGGACCTGGCCGACGCGCTCGGGGAACCCTCCGCGTGGGAGGGCGTCACGTCGATGGGCGGCGGGGACCTGCCCGCCCGGATGGCCGGCGAGATGGTGCTGTGTGAGCTGGTGCTGCACGGCTGGGACCTCGCCCGCGCCACCGGCGGGAGCTTGCGCGGCGCCGACGAGACCGGGCCCGCGATCGAGCAGGTGATGCGGGGCATGGCCGAGCAGGGGCGCGGCATGGGGGTGTTCGGCGAGGAGGTGCCGGTCCCGGCGTCGGCGCCGCCGCTCGACCGGGCGCTGGGGCTCTCCGGCCGTTCGCCGGACTGGGCGGCGTGAGGCGTCAGCGTGGGCGGGGACCAAGGCGCGGGCAGTCCGTGCACTCGGAGCGCTCTGGAAGGAGGTAGGTGAAGCAGCAGCTCTCGCGGCGGCGGCACCATGCGCGGCGGCCGTCCTCGCCCCGCGCCATGCGCAGCGTCGAGGCCGAGGTCAGCGGCGTGAACTTCGACTCGAGCACGAGTGCCGCGTCGGCGACGCCCGCGCCCTCGTCGCCCCCGTCGAGTCCCGCCCACCACAGGCAGGCGTCCAGCGCATCCGTGGCGCCCGCCCACAGCATGCGCGTGCTGAGCGGGCTCAGCGGTGCGTACGCGCGCACGAACCGTGCGGCGTGCGCCGTGTAGCGGGCCCTCAGCACCGCCGCGAGAGCGCGCTCGTCGGCCACGACGGTCGCCTCGGGCCGCCCGGCGCCGGGGTCGAAGGGCAGGCAGTAGAAAGAGGTGCCCAGTACCGCGACGCCGGTGGGATCGGGCCGCCCGCCGGGAGCGATCCGCACGCCGAGCTCCTCCGGCCGCAGCGACGGCACGCGCCGCTCGTGGTGCAGCAGGAGCGCACCCGCGTAGGCGGGCACCCGCAGGTACCAGGACATGACGTAGCTCGCCGTGGTGCGCGGTGGCGCGTCGCCGTACTCCTCGCGTAACCAGTCGGTCAGGGCGAGGCACCACGCGGCGAGCCGGCGCGGCTCGGCGAGCAGGTCCGAGCAACGCTGCCAGCCGTCGGCGGGCAGATCGGTGCGCAGTTCGACCCGGTCCTGGAGCCCGGCCACCCTCGTCAGCGAGCCCGACAGTGCGTCGAGCTCGGCCCGAGTGTGTCGAGCATCACGAAAGGACCGGTCAACGGTCACGCATCGCCTCCGTTTGCTCCATCCGAGTGTTAGGTCTGCCTTACCTTACCGCTGTCCGGGTGGTTCGCCAGTCGTGCTCCCCGTTCGTGGGAACATCGCGTGGCCCTGTTCGCGGTGAGCGGACAAGAATCTGCGACCGGAATCCCGGCGGGGCCCCCTGCGTTGTGCCAGACGTCAGCAGCCAGCAACAAACGGACTGTGTGTCAGGTCTTGGCCGGGCTCGAGGCCGATCAGGAGCCGACCTTGGGCGGGGTGCATTCCGCCGTAGTGGTAGGCCGACACGAGCGCTTGGCTACTACAGTGGTCTCACGGTGCCGAACTCATTGCCGGAAAAGTTCGTTGGTGATGAGATCGGGCCGCCGGCGCAGCAGTCGAGGGAGTGGGAATGTTCGAGAGGTTCACCGACCGCGCGAGGCGGGTGGTTGTCCTGGCCCAGGAAGAGGCCCGGATGCTCAACCACAACTACATCGGCACCGAACACATCCTCCTGGGCTTGATCCACGAGGGTGAAGGTGTCGCCGCCAAGGCGCTGGAGTCGCTGGGTATCGCGCTGGAGGGCGTCCGCCAGCAGGTCGAGGAGATCATCGGCCAGGGGCAGCAGGCCCCGAGCGGGCACATTCCCTTCACGCCGCGTGCCAAGAAGGTGCTGGAGCTGTCGCTGCGCGAGGCGCTGCAGCTCGGCCACAACTACATCGGCACGGAGCACATCCTGCTCGGCCTCATCCGCGAGGGTGAGGGCGTGGCGGCGCAGGTGCTCGTCAAGCTCGGCGCAGACCTCAACCGGGTTCGCCAGCAGGTGCTGCAGCTGCTCTCCGGCTACCAGGGCAAGGAGCCGGCCGAGGCGGGCGCAGGCCGTGGCGAAGGCACCCCGTCGTCCTCGCTCGTGCTCGACCAGTTCGGGCGGAACCTGACCGCGTCCGCGCGGGAGGGCAAGCTCGACCCGGTCATCGGCCGCGGCAAGGAGATCGAGCGCGTCATGCAGGTGCTGTCGCGCCGCACCAAGAACAACCCGGTCCTCATCGGCGAGCCCGGCGTCGGCAAGACCGCCGTCGTCGAGGGACTGGCCCAGAACATCGTCAAGGGCGAGGTGCCCGAGACGCTCAAGGACAAGCAGCTCTACACCCTCGACCTCGGGTCGCTGGTGGCGGGCTCCCGCTACCGCGGTGACTTCGAAGAGCGCCTCAAGAAGGTCCTCAAGGAGATCAAGACCCGCGGCGACATCATCCTGTTCATCGACGAGCTGCACACGCTCGTGGGTGCGGGCGCCGCCGAGGGCGCGATCGACGCGGCGAGCATCCTCAAGCCGATGCTGGCCCGTGGTGAGCTGCAGACGATCGGCGCGACCACGCTCGAGGAGTACCGCAAGTACATCGAGAAGGACGCCGCACTGGAGCGCCGCTTCCAGCCGATCCAGGTCGGCGAGCCGTCGCTCGAGCACACGATCGAGATCCTCAAGGGCCTGCGCGACCGGTACGAGGCGCACCACCGCGTCTCGATCACCGACTCGGCGCTGGTCGCGGCCGCCACGCTGGCCGACCGCTACATCAACGACCGGTTCCTGCCGGACAAGGCGATCGACCTGATCGACGAGGCCGGCGCCCGGATGCGCATCCGCCGCATGACCGCTCCGCCGGACCTGCGCGAGTTCGACGAGAAGATCGCCGACGTCCGCAGGGAGAAGGAGTCGGCCATCGACGCTCAGGACTTCGAGCGGGCCGCGCGCCTTCGCGACGAGGAGAAGACCCTCCTCGGCCAGAAGACCGAGCGGGAGAAGCAGTGGAAGGACGGCGACCTCGACGTCGTCGCCGAGGTCGACGACGAGCAGATCGCCGAGGTCCTCGCCAACTGGACCGGCATCCCGGTGTTCAAGCTCACCGAGGAGGAGACCACGCGTCTGCTCCGCATGGAGACCGAGCTGCACAAGCGGATCATCGGTCAGGAGGACGCGGTCAAGGCCGTGTCGCAGGCCATCCGCCGTACCCGCGCCGGCCTGAAGGACCCGAAGCGCCCGTCCGGTTCGTTCATCTTCGCCGGCCCGTCCGGTGTCGGTAAGACCGAGCTGTCCAAGGCGCTGGCGAACTTCCTGTTCGGCGAGGACGACGCGCTCATCCAGATCGACATGGGTGAGTTCCACGACCGCTACACCGCCTCGCGGCTGTTCGGTGCCCCTCCGGGCTACGTCGGCTACGAGGAGGGCGGCCAGCTCACCGAGAAGGTGCGCCGCAAGCCGTTCTCCGTGGTCCTCTTCGACGAGATCGAGAAGGCCCACCAGGAGATCTACAACACCCTCCTGCAGGTGCTGGAGGACGGCCGCCTCACCGACGGTCAGGGCCGCACGGTCGACTTCAAGAACACGGTGCTGATCTTCACCTCGAACCTGGGCACGCAGGACATCTCCAAGTCCGTGAGCCTCGGCTTCTCTTCCGGCAGCGACGAGGGATCGCGCTACGAGAAGATGAAGCAGAAGGTCAACGAGGAGATGAAGAAGCACTTCCGGCCGGAGTTCCTCAACCGCATCGACGACATCATCGTCTTCCACCAGCTCACGCAGGAGCAGATCATCGAGATGGTGGACCTGATGGTGACGCGGGTCGAGACCCAGCTGAAGGCCAAGGACATGGAGCTGGAGCTGACCGACCGGGCCAAGGCCCTGCTCGCGAAGCGCGGCTTCGACCCGGTGCTCGGTGCCCGTCCGCTGCGCCGCACCATCCAGCGGGAGATCGAGGACCAGCTGTCCGAGAAGATCCTGTTCGGTGAGGTGCAGCCCGGCCAGATCATCATCGTCGACGTCGAGGGCTGGGAGCCCGGCGACGACAAGGACGACAAGGCCAGGTTCGTCTTCCGCGGTGAGGCGAAGCCGATGGACGTGCCCGACGCTCCTCCGGTGAGCATCGCCGCCGCGGGCGGCGACGACGCCGGCGAGGCCGAGAAGGAGTAACCGCCGCAGACCGCTGCGACGCGAACGGCGCCCCCGCGCAAAGCGCGGGGGCGCCGTTTCGCGTGTGCAGGCGCGAGTCGTGCGTTCCCGTTCGCGAGTCGTGCGTTCCGGACCGCGAGTCGTGCGTTCCGGACCGCGAGTCGTGCGTTCGGGACCGCGAGTCGTGCGTTCGGGCGTCGGCGGACCCAGAGCCGCGCGTCCGGGAACGAAGCACTCGCCGTCGGGAGCGCACAACTCGCGGTCCGGAACGCAGAACTCGGCGTCCGGAGTGCACGACTCGCGGTCGGGAGTGCACGACTCGCGACAGGGGCGGGGCGCTGAGGGGGTTCAGTCGGCCTTGGGGGCCGAGCTCTGCACCACCTCGAACTCGAGCAGGCTCGCTCCGCTGGCCACCGGCTTGGCCCGCTCTCCGGCGTGCGCCTCCCGCGAGGGACCCTGGGCCCACGCCTGGAAATGCTCCTCGGTCTCCCACTTCGTGTAGACGAAGTAGCGGTTGTCCCCGGCGACAGGGCGCAGCAGCTCGAAGCCGAGGAACCCGGGCTGCGAGTCGACGGCGTGCAGTCGTGCGGCGAACCGCTTCTCCAGCTCGGGGCCAGCGCCCTCCGGAACCTCGATCGCGTTGATCTTCACAACAGCCATGTGCCCAGCCTAGAAGCTACCGGCGCAGCGAGCCGGGATAGAGGTGCTCGTCACCGGGCAGCTGGGTGCCGCGGAACCAGTCGGCGAAGAAGCCCTCCAGGTCCTGGCCCGCGATGTCGGCGACGAACCGCTCGAACTTCGGCCAGCTCGCGTTGCCCTCGCGGTGTTCGACCGGCCATTCCCGCAGCACCCGGTGGAACGCCTCGTCGCCGATCTGCCTGCGCAGCGCGTGCAACGCGAGGATGCCCTTGTCGTACACGCCTTCGAACTCGTGGCCCGCGCCCATGTCGTAGAGCCGCTGACCCCAGAACTCCCGGTCGTCGCGCAGCTGGTCGACCGCGCGCCGGTAGCGGGCGTCGAGGTCGTCGCCCTCCTTGCCCTCGGCCCACAGCCACTGCGAATAGCTCGCGAGACACTCGTTGAGGCAGATGTCGGCCCACGACTCCACCGACACCTCGTTGCCGTACCACTGGTGGGCCAGCTCGTGGACGATCGTCTCCAGGTCGGCCGACACCGTGTAGGTGGGCCTGCCCTGAGTCTCCAGCGAGTAGCCCACGTTCTCGCCGAGGTAGATGCCCCCGGCCGAGGTCGCCGGGTAGTCGCCGAACTTGCCGGAGAGGAACTCGATGATCTCGGGTACGCGCGCGGCGTCCTGGCGGATGCCCTCGGCGCCGGGGGCGAACGCGCTCAGCACCGGGGTTCCGTCGGGAAGCCGTCCCCGGTCGATCGTGAACCGGTCGATCGCGACCGTGGTGAGGTAGCTGGCGACGGGCTCGGACTCGACCCACGTGCTCGTGGTCCAGCCGTCCGCCGTCGAGGAACCTTCCTGGCGCCCGATCGACACCGCCGTCCAGTCCTGGGGCACGCGTGCGGTGAGCCGGAACGTCGCCTTGTCCCTCGGATGCTCGTTCACCGGATACCAGTAGGAGCCCGACTGCGGCTCGCCGAGCACGAACGCCCCGCCGGACTCGCTGCGCTGCCAGCCGTTGCCGCCAAGCTGGGCGCTCGACGCGTCCTGCGGTGTCCCCTCGTAGCGGACGCGCGCGGTGAACTCGCTGCCGTTGGTCAGCGGCTCGCCCGGCGTGATCACGAGCTCGAAGTCGCCCTGTCGCGCGAACTCCGCGCGCTCGCCGTCGACCTCCACGGAACGGATCCTGAAGCCGCGCAGGTCGAGGTTGAACGACTCGAGGTCCTGCGTGGCGCGTGCGGTGACGGTGGTGTCGCCGGTGAGGCGGCCGTTGGCGGGGTCGTAGCCGATCGACACGTCGTAGCCCGTCGCGTCGTAGCCGCCGTTGCCGTCGTCGGGGTAGTACGGGTCGCCGATGCCCGCCGCGCCGGGCGACGGGACGCCGGGGGTGGGCTGCGGCCGGGTCTGCTCGTCGGACCCGGGTGCGGTGCACGCGGCTAGGGTGCAGATCAGACCGAGGAGCAGGCCGGTCCGCGCGCGGCGGGAGATCATGGCGGGAGCCTACGCGCAGGGCCGGAAAGACGACGTGAACGAGGTGCCGATGCAGCCGAGGGACGGTGTGGTCGACTTCGGTGGCGAGGGGCCGCCCATCGTGTTGCTGCACGGGCTCATGGGCAGGGCGACGACGTGGTGGGGCGTCGCGAGGTGGCTCACGGCGTACGGGCACGTCGTCGGGCTCGACGCACGTGGCCACGGGCGGGCGAGGCGAACGGGAGAGTGGCGGACCGAGGAGTTCGTCGCCGACGTCGCCGAGCTGGTGACCGAGCTGGGCGAGGGGCCCGCGATCGTCATCGGCCACTCGATGGGCGGGCTACATGCGTGGGTGCTCGCCGCGACGCGGCCCGAGCTGGTGCGGGCCGTCGTGGTGGAGGACATGGCGCCCGACCAGCGCGGCCGCACCGTCGACGCGTGGCGGGGCCACTTCGAGTCGTGGCCGGTTCCGTTCCGTTCGCTCGCGCACGTCAGGGAGTTCTTCGGCAGCACGGGCGACTACTTCGCGGAGTGTGTCGAGGAGCGGGCCGACGGCTACCACCTGATGGCCAACCTCGAAGACCTGTACGAGATCGCGGCGGAATGGGGCCGCCGCGACTACTGGTCCTTTGTGGACAAGGTGGAGTGCCCGCTGCTGGTGATCGAGGCCGGTGACACGGCGATGCCGCCGGGACAGCAGGCGGAGCTGGCCGCGCGCGCCCCTGGCGGCGGCAGGCACGTCGTCGTGCCCGGCGCCGGGCACGTGGTGCACGACGACGCGCCCGAGCACTACCGGGGCGCGGTGGAAGCCTTCCTCTCGGAGGTGCTCGACCGCTAGCCACCGTCCGCAGTGAAGGCCACCATGCCTGCGTTGAACGCAGTGAAGGCCACCTTGACAGCATTGAACGCAGTGATGGTGGCCTTCACTGCGGTCAGCCGATGCGGGCCAGGTGGGTCTTGAGGGCCTGGCGGTTCGTGCCCTGCGCGAGCAGCGGCCAGATGTCGGCGCCGAGGAGTCCCCGCTCGTCGGCGTGCGCCGACGCGTAGCAGGTCGCCGTGGGCACTCCGTTGGCGGTGGCGAACGAGCTCACCGCGTCACGGGTCGCCGGGCCGAAAACGCCGTCCACCGCTACGTTCTCACCACGCGCCCGCAGCAGCCGCTGCGCCTCGCGCACCCGGTCACCCGTGTCGCCCTCGCTGAGCAACGGCCACTCCACGGGCTGGCGCGCACGCATGCCCAGCTCGGCGGCGACCGCCTCCCGCAGCTCCGGCAGCCGCGCGTAGAGGACGTCGCCGGGGCACTGCGTCGAGTTGAAGTCCCTGTGCCCCTTGATGAACTCGGTCGAGATGCCGTACTGGTCTGCCATGTAGGCCACGAGCTGCACCAGCGAGTCCCACAGCGCCTGCGGCACGTCGACCTCGGTGTAGAGGCCCTCGTTCTCGATGCCGATGACCTCGCTGTTGTGGTTGCCGACATTCGCGCCGAGCACGTGCTGCACGCCGCCGCGCAACACCTCGAGGCTGCGGTGCCTGCCCTCGGTGATGTGGCCGCCGCGGCTGTTGGTGAACTGCTGGCCCGAGTCGGCCCAGCCGCGCGTGTCCATGTGGAACGTCTGGATGTCGCGCGAGATCTGGAACGCGCGCTCGCGCGAGTAGTCCTCGGTGTTGCCGGGCTCCACGGTGTGGTGCACGACGATGTAGGTCGGCTTGCGGTCGAGCACCTCGATCGGGCTGCTCGGCGGCCGCGCTCCCCAGATGTCGGTTCCGTAGATCACCGGTTCGGCCACCTTGCGCGCGGAGGCGGCGGCGGGACCCGCCTGCCACGTGGCGACCGCGCCGACCGCGGTCGCGGCGATACCGCCCTTGATCAGCGCGCGCCGGTCGAACACTGGCTTGCCGGTCATCTCGATCTCCCCTCGATCGCAACGAGGGGAAACATTAACAAGATTCGCTTACGTGCTGTCAATGTTCGCCCGGCAGGGCGAACCTTCCGTCGGCCGTCTGCTCCACCAGCCCGTCGACCAGCAACGAGTCCAGGCAGCGGTCGCGCTGTCCCGCCTGCGACCACACGAGGTCGAGCCTTGCCTTCTCCACCGGCCCCGACGTCCCCCGCAGCACGTCCAGCAGGAGACCCCGTACGTGCCGGTCGGTGCCCGCGTACTTCTGCACGGGCTTGGCGGGTCCGGCGTAGGCGGGCCTGCCCGCGTGCTGCCACGCGCAGCCGTCGGTCACGGGGCAGTCCGCGCAGCGCGGGGAGCGCGCGGTGCAGACCAGCGCGCCCAGCTCCATCAGCGCCGCGGAGAGCCGGGCCGCGCGGGACTCGGAGCGTGGCAGCAGCGCCTCGACGTCGGCCATGTCGCGGGTGTTCGACGGCGGTCCCGCGTCGCCCGCACCGTGCACGGCCCTCGCGACGACCCTGCGGACGTTGGTGTCCACCACGGGCGCCCGTTTGCCGTAGGCGAACGCGGCGACGGCGCGGGCCGTGTAGGCGCCGATGCCCGGAAGCGAGAGCAGGGTGTCGACGTCGGAGGGAACCACGTCGCCGTGTTCGGTGGCGATGGCCGAGGCGGCGGCGTGCAGGCGCAGCGCGCGCCTCGGGTAACCGAGCTTGCCCCATGCGCGCAGCACCTCACCCTGGCTCGCGGCGGCGAGGTCGGACGGACGCGGCCAGCGGGCGAGCCATTCGTGCCAGATCGGTTCGACACGGGCGACCGGCGTCTGCTGGAGCATGATCTCGCTGACCAGCACGCCCCACGCCGTGCATTCGGGGCGCCGCCAGGGCAGGTCGCGGCCGACCGTGTCGAACCAGTCGATGAGGGTGTCGGTGTCGATGGGCATCGACGGAGACTCTAGTCAGGACACCTCGGAGAGCGCGCCCGTGTGCACGTCGTAGACGAAGCCCCGCACGATGTCCTTGTGGAGCAGGAAGGGGCTGGTCTGCACGCGCCGCACCGATTGGCGAACGCTGGCCTCTACGTCCCGGAACGCCTCGACGGCCCAGGTCGGCCGCAGCCCGCTGGCCTCCTCGAGCTCGTCCTTGAAGCTGTCCTCGGTCACCATGTTCAGCCCGCAGCTGGTGTGCTGCATGATCAGCACCTCACGGGTGCCGAGCTTGCGCTGGCTGAGCGCGAGCGAGCGGATCATGTCGTCGGTGACGACGCCGCCCGCGTTGCGCAGCACGTGCGACTCGCCCTGCAGCAGTCCGAACAGCTCGAACACGCGGATGCGTGCGTCCATGCACGTCAGGATCGCGACGTGCAGCGATGGGCTGGCCGACGAGCGGTCGCCGGGCACGATGTTGCCCAGTTCTTCGTTGCGCTTGAGCAGCAGGTCGATCGACGTCATGCGTTCAATGGAACGGGGCTGCCGTCCTTCGCACAACTCGGCCGGACGAACGTCACGTCGGTTACGGGCCGAACCAGCGTTCCTCGGCGGTGCGGGGCGGGGCGGACGTGGTGCCGACGCGCAGTTCGGTGGGCAGTGTGATCACCTTGGGTGCCACTCGGTCGGCGGCGCCGAGGAGCAGCCTGCCCGCCGACTTGCCCTTCTCCAGCACCGGCTGGTGCACGGTGGTCAGCCCGGCGCGCGTGGCCTCGGCGATGCCGTCGAAGCCGGTGATCGTGAGGTCGGCGGGTACGCGCAGGCCGCGCCGTCCCGCCTCGGCGAGCGCGCCGAGCGCGAGGATGTCCGAGGTGCAGATCAGCGCGGTCACGCGCGGGTGGGCGTCGAGCAGCTGGCGGGCCGCGGAGGCGCCGTCGTCGACGTTGTGCTCGAAGCGCTCCACCACCGGCACGCTCTCCCAGGCCACGCCCGCGGCCTCGAAGGTCCTCGCCAGCGCGGCGAGCCGGGTGCGCTGCACGTGGTAGTGCGCCTCCTGCTGGCGCGACATCGGCACGAAGTCGTCGTTGCGGTCGCGGGCCAGGCGCATGCACAACACGCCGACCTGCCGGTGGCCGAGTGCGACGAGGTGGTTGGCGAGGCTCACGGTGGCGGCCTCGTCGTCGGGTCCGACGCGGTCGACGCCCTCGACTTCGGGCTGGTCGACGATCACGGTGGGCACCGGGCGCTGGAGCACCGCGGCGAGGTGCGGGTCATCGTCGGGAACGGAGTAGACGACGAAGCCGTCGACGCCGGCGCGGTGCACGGCGGCGACGTCCTCCCTGCCGGGGCTCGCCGGAACGAGGTGCAGGCCGACGCCCGCGTCCTCGCACGCGAGCGCGAGACCCTCCAGCACGCCGACGGCGGCCGGGTCACGGAACGCGTACGAGAGGTTCTCGGTGAGCAGAAGACCCACCGCGCCCGCCTTGCGGGTACGCAGGGAGCGGGCCACCGGGTCGGGACCGGGGTAGCCGAGGCGCCTGGCTGTCTCCAGAACGCGTTTGCGCAGCTCGGGTGATAGCTGATCCGGCCGGTTGTAGGCGTTCGAGACCGTCGTCCTGGACACGCCCAGCTCGGCGGCAAGGGACGCCAGAGTCGCCTGCCGCCGGGTTCGCATCGGCCGGTTCATGAACAAACCGTAACGGTTCAGAAGCCAATGCAGAAGTTCTGCCCCGCGTCCGTCACATCTTGACGGTGAGTCGTGACGTCGGTCGCTGAGCTGTGTGTTCGTCACCGGTTAGGGTAAAGTTGAACCGACAATGGTTTCCATTATCCCTACCGACTGTCACCCACCACTGATGTTGACGGAGTGTGTTTGCCGATGAGCTCTCGCCGTGCCAGGCGCCTGTTCGCCACGACCTCGGTGCTCACAGCGCTGGCCCTTGGCCTCACCGCGTGCGGTGACGGCGGAGGAGGCAGCGGGCAGGCGAGCGAGGACGGCCGCATCTCCGTCGTCGCGTCGACGAACGTGTGGGGCAGCGTCGTGGAGGCGGTCGGCGGCGACCACGTCGACGTGAAGTCGATCGTCGAGGACCCCTCCGCAGACCCGCACTCGTACCAGGCCAGCGCCGAGGACGCCGCCGACGTGCAGGACGCCCAGCTGCTCGTCTACAACGGCGGCGGGTACGACGAGTTCTTCGAGCAGCTCGCGGGGCAGAACTCCGGCGGCGAGCCCGTGGTCGCCTTCGAGGGCGAGGGCCACGCGCACGGCGACGAGCACGCCGGGGAGCACGCAGGGGAGGGCGGCGAGGAGCACGGCCACGACCACGGCGAGGTGAATGAGCACGTCTGGTACGACCTGCACGTCGTCGCGGAGGTCGCCGACAAGGTCGCCGCCCGGCTCAGCGAGCTCGACGCGGGCGCCAAGCAGACCTTCACCGACAACGCCGAGGCGTTCAAGGCCGACCTCGACGAGCTGACCCAGCGCATCGAGAAGATCGGCACCGATCACCCCGGCACCAAGGTGGTCGCCACCGAACCGGTCGCGCACTACCTGCTCGAGTCCGCGGGCATCACCGACGCCACGCCGCACGACTACGCCGAAGCCATCGAGAACGAGACCGACGTGCCCGTCGCCGCACAGCAGCAGGTCACCGAGCTCGTGTCCGGCAAGCAGGTGCGGGCCGTCGTGAACAACTCCCAGACCGTCACGCCCGTGACCGAGAAGCTCGTCGGCACGGCGAAGGACGCCGGCGTGCCCGTCGTCGACGTGACCGAGACGCTGCCCGAGGGCACGACGGACTACATTGCCTGGATGAGCACGCAGGTGGACGCGTTGGCGGGAGCACTGGGTCAGTGAGTCGCGGAGTCGTCGAGATCGAGGGCGCGGGGCTGCGGTTCGGCGACCGGGTCCTGTGGTCGGGTCTCGACCTCGATGTCCAGCCCGGTGAGTTCCTGGCCGTGCTCGGTCCGAACGGCTCCGGCAAGACCAGCCTGCTGCGCGTGCTGCTCGGGCTCCAGTCGCTGAGCGCGGGCAAGGTCCGCGTGGTCGGCAGGTCGCCGGGCAGGGGCAACCGCAAGGTTGGCTACATCCCACAGCAGCGCGCGATGGACGAGCAGCTCACGCTGCGCGGCACCGATCTCGTCGGGCTCGGCCTCGACGGCGATCGCTGGGGCTTCGGCCTGCTCGGCGCGGGCAGGCGGCGGCGCCGGGTCGCGGAGCTCGTCGACTCGGTCGGCGCGGAGTCCTACGCCTCCTCGCCGGTCGGCAGGCTCTCCGGCGGCGAGCAGCAGCGGCTGCGGGTCGCGCAGGCGCTCATCGGCGAACCCGACGTCCTGCTGTGTGACGAGCCGCTGGCCTCGCTCGACCTCACCCACCAGCGCGTGGTGAGCGAGCTGATCGACCGGCGCAGGCGCGAGGCCGGCACCGCCGTGCTGTTCGTCACCCACGAGATCAATCCGATCCTGTCCTATGTGGATCGAGTGCTGTACCTGGTCAACGGCCAGTTCCGCATCGGCACGCCCGACGAGGTGATGAACTCGCGGACGCTGTCCGAGCTGTACCGCACGCGCGTGGAGGTGCTGCGGGTCGGCGGGCAGATCCACGTCGCCGGTGCGCAGAGCGCGCTGTGCGAGGACGAGGTGCACCATCACGTCGACGAGCGGGTGTCGTAACCGATCATGGACAAGCTGTTCGACTTCGAACTGACCGCGCGCCTGCTCGGCCTTGACTTCGTGCAGACGGCGCTGCTCGCCGCGGCCGTGCTCGGCCTCGTCGCGGGCACGCTCGGCCCGCTCATCGTGATGCGCCGGATGTCGTTCGCCGTGCACGGCACCGCCGAGCTGGCGTTCACCGGTGCGGCCGCGGCGCTGCTACTGGGCATCGGCGTGAGTTACGGCGCGCTGCTGGGCGCGGTGGTGGCCGCGCTGTTGCTCGGGTTGCTCGGCGGTCGCGAGTCCGAGCGCGACTCCGTGATCGGCGTGATCCTGTCCTTCGGGCTCGGCCTCGGCGTCCTCCTGCTGTGGTTCTACGAGGGCAGGGCGTCGAACAAGTTCGGCATCCTCGTCGGCCAGATCGTCGCCGTCGAGCCGCAGGACCTCACGGCGCTGCTGGTCGCGGCGGTCGTGGTGCTCGTGGTGCTGGGCCTGATCTACCGGCCGCTGCTGTTCGCGAGCGTCGATCCCGCCGTCGCGGTCGCCAAGGGCGTCCCGGTCGGCCTGCTGTCGCCGCTGTTCGCGGTGCTCGTCGGCATCGCGACCGCGCTGGGCGTGCAGATCGTCGGCGCGCTGCTGGTGGTGGCGCTCATGGTCACCCCGGCCGCCGCGGCGGCCAGGCTCACGGCCAGCCCGCTGCGGGCGACCGTGCTCGCCGTGGTGTTCGCGGAGGTCGCCGCGATCGGCGGCATCGTGCTCTCGCTCGCGCCGGGTGCGCCCGTGAGCTTCTTCGTCACCGCGATCTCGTTCACCATCTATCTGGTGTGCCGCGTGGTCGCCTACGTGCGGGGTCGCGAACGGCACGGTGCCGTCGACGCCGTCAGTGCAGCATCAGGAGTACCTGCAGCTCACCAACGATGAAGCCGATGACGCCACCGACGGCGATGAGCTTCCACTCGTCCTGCCGGAAGGCCGGCCGCAGCAGGCCCTCGTACTCCACCGGCGTCAGCTTCATCATCCGTTCTTCGACCATGTTGGCGACGTTCATCGCCTTGGTGAGGTAGCCCTCCGCGTGGGACACGGTGTCGGGCAGCCGCTCGATCGCCTTCGCCGCCGCTGCGCGCTTCATCTCCTCGAGCCGTCGCGTGCCGATGGCCACGGTGACCAGCGGCTTCGCGGCGCTGGTCTGCTCGTCGATCGCCTCGGCCACCATGCGCCGGATCATCGCCATCAGCCGGTCGGAGCGCGGGCCGCGCAGGATCGACTCCATCAGGTTCGGCACGGTCAGCACCTCGCGGGCGATCAGCTCGCCGTACTGCCGCGCCACCTCGGTGCGCCGCCGCTGGAACTTGCCCTGCACCGTGAAGCGGTGGAACACGCGGATCGGCTCGCGCGGCACGAAGATCAGCTTGATCGCGAGCCAGTCGGTGAAGAAGCCGATGCAGGCACCGAAGATCGGCATCACCAGCGGCTCCTTCGTCACCGCCCAGATAACCGACTGCACGATGCCGAGCACGAATCCGAAGTAGATGCCGGAGCGGGCGATGAACGCCATCTCGGGCCGGGACGTCTCGCGGATGAGCCGCACCAGCAGCGCCTTGTCCTGCGTCAGCCGCTGCACGGTCATGTGCTTGACGTCGAGCACGTCGTCGAGGTTCTCCCGTACCTCGTCCATGAGCTGCCCGACGAGCCGGGGTGAAGACGCCTGCAGCTGTTTGACGATCAGCTCCTGCGCCATCGGCGGCAGCCGGTCCCACATGCGCGGGTGGTACTCGGCGAGGACGTCGCGGGCGATGTCGTCGACGGCCCGCAGCAGCGGCTGCTCGATCTCGCGCGCGATCCGCCCCGAGTCGATCCGGTCGAACACGTCGCGAATATCGAGCAAATTCGCGGTGAGCAGATCGGTCGCGATGGCGGCCATGCGCCCGCCGTGCCGGGGAACGACGCCCTGCCAGCCGAGGAACGTCCCCCTGATTCCGGTCCACTCCAGCGGCCGGAACATCATCTCGATGGCGACCCGTTTGGTGACGTAGCCGATCAGCGCGGCGACGAACGGAATGGCCGCGTACAGCGGCCAGTGCCGGGCGATGTCGTCGAGGACCGCGTCCAATTCAGACGTCCCTCCCCACGTGGGCGCAGCGTTGCACGCACAGTATCGGGCCAGTCCAGAAAGCGTCCGTTTGGAGGTATGGGATTCCACCTGTGGACTCATTAAGGTTGCCGAATGGCAGAAGCCGGAGTACCTCCCAACCCCACCAGGTCCACCCAGTTCACCACGGTCTTCCGAGGCTACGACCAGGTACAGGTCGACGAGCACCTGAAGAAGCTGTCCACCGAGCTCAAGCGCACGGCCCGCAGCCGCGACGAGGCCACGGCGTCGGTCGCCGACCTCACCAAGGCGCTCAGCTACGCGCAGCAGGAGCTCACCGAGGCCAAGGCGGCGCTGACCCGCATGGTCGAGGACCCGTCAGGGCCCGCGGCCATGAGCGAGCGCGTCAAGACGATGATGCAGCTCGCCGAGGAGGAGATCGCCGACCTCCGCAAGAAGGCCGAGGAGGAGGCAGCGGCCACGCGCTCGGCCGCCGACGCCTACGCGGACAAGACCCGCGAGAAGGCCCGAGCCGACGCCGAGCAGCGGGCCGCCGAGGCCGAGCAGGAGCGCAACCGCCTCGACGCCGAGGCCAAGGAGCGCCGCACGGCCGCCGAGCGGAAGTCGCAGGAGAGCATCGCGGCCGCCGAGAAGGCATCCGCCGACAAGATCGCCAGCGCGGAGAAGGCGTCGGCCGAGAAGATCGCCGCCGCGGAGAAGAAGTCCGCCGAGGAGATCGCGGCCGCCGAGAAGAAGTCCGCGGAGAGCATCGCCGCGGCGGAGAAGGCGTCCGCCGAGAGCATCACGGCCAAGACCGCCGAGGCCGAGCGCCGTGCGGAGGAGCTCGTTTCCACCGCGAAGGCCCGCTCCGAGAAGATGATCGCCGAGGCCGAGAGCAAGCTCGCCGACGCCAACGCCAAGCGCACCGAGGCACTCGAACTGCGCAGTGTCGTCGCCGAGCGCCTCGCCGCGAGCCACACCGCACTGCGGGACGCCATCGAGCGGCTCGGCCCGTCGCCCGAGCCGGAGCAGGCGAGCAAGAAGAAGGAGCCCGCCACCCAGCCGGCCTGATCGAGGTCCACACCAGCACTTGGTCGGGTAGCTGCAGTGAAGGCCACCTTCACTGCGTTCAACGCAGTGAAGGTGGCCTTCACTGCAGTGGGGTGTGCCCTTGCGCGCTCCACTGTGGAATCGTCCACTCCGGACCGTCACGGGCGATCTCGCGCAGCGTCACCCAATGCTGCGGCTTGGTAACGATCGAGCTGCCGATGCGGGTTGAAGAGTGCAGTATTTCCGGGTGAACTCGGATGTCGCAGACAAAACATCGTTGCCCGTCGACTTCGCCGTCTACGGGCTCGACTGGGGTTTCCGGGGCCCTCGCTGGGTGGACTTCTTCGAAGGGGCCCCCGACGGCCGGCCGTGGGCGCTGTGGCTCGGGCATCGGCGGCAGGGGAGCGAGCACGGTGTCCGGATCGGCACGCTGCCGAGGCCGCGCTACGACGAGACCATGTGCCCCAACGGCGGTGACCCGCTCGCCGAGGTGGCCTTCGGCGGCGCGTTCGGCCTGGTCAACCTGACCCTTCCGGACGGGTCCGTGCCGCGCCCCGACGGGCTGATTCTCGCGCTCGTCGAGCACGCGGAGAAGCAGGCGAAGCGGTACGAGGAGTGGCCTCAGGTGACCTGGCGGGTCGAGGGCGAGCCGGTGCGGGCGCGGGTGTGGCACTTCGCGGGAGCGTGGGCCGGCTTCACCTCCGAGCTGCCCGACGCGTACGTGATCGCGATCGGCATCGGATTGCCGCCCGAGGAGACGCACCTGGTGCGAATCGACAAGACCGACTCGTACGGCACCGACTTCGGCGCGCCGCTGAGCCTCACGGAACTGGGCAAGCACAAGAGCAACCGGCCGGAGGCGTGGCTGCCGCCGCCGCAGCGCGACGCCTTCCACCCGGACCAGCTCGCGCTCGTGCCGGAGACCGGACATTGATCCGGGCATTGAGCCGTGAGGCCTAGTGACGTGGATCACTGACTCGATAGGGTCCCGGTATGGGACCAAGCGATGATGCCGAAGGCGGGCGTACGCAGAGCGTCACGTCGGCCCTGCTCTCCGGAAGTACCTATCGCGGGCTGGCCGAGCAGAAGCTGACGCCGGCCGAGGAACGGTTCGAAAGAGCGCGCAGAACGGTCGGCTTCGTTCTCGCGCCCCTGGTGACGATCGTCTTCCTGTTCGTGCCGACCGCGCTCGACTCCTCGCAGCAACAGCTCGCGGCCGTGTTGCTGGGCGTCGTGGTGCTCTGGGTGTGCGAGCCGGTGCCGATCCCGGTCGGCGGCCTCATCGGGGTCGCCGCGATCGTGATACTCGGCGTGCTGCCCGCCGACGACGTGCTGGCTCCGTTCGGTTCGTCGACGGTGTTCGTGTTCATCGGCGCGTTCATCCTGGCGCAGGCGATGTTGCGGCACGGGCTGGCACGCAGGTTCGCGTTCCGGATCCTGAGCCTGCCGGGCGTCGGCAAGAGCACGTGGCGCGTGATCGTGGCGCTCGGCGCCGTCACGTGCGTCATTTCGGCGTTCATCTCCAACACGGCGACGGTCGCGATGCTGCTGCCGACCGCGGTCGGCCTGCTGTCGGTGATCGCGGAGCTCATCCGTAGGCAGACACCGGAAGGGGAGAACTTCGATCCGCTGCGGCTGCGAGTGGGTATCGCGCTGATGCTCGTGCTCGCCTACGGTGCGAGCGTCGGCGGGCTGCTGACGCCGATCGGCTCGCCGCCGAACCTCATCGGCAGGGAGCTGATCGAGGAGGCGACCGGCGAGCGGATCTCCTTCCTGCAGTGGACGGTCATGGCCCTGCCCGTGTGCGTGCTGATGTTCGTGGTGCTCGCCGCGGTGCTGATCCTGCTGAACCGACCCGAGGTCAAGCGGCTCTCCGGCGTCGAGGAGTACGTCGCCGCCGAGCGGGAGAAGCTCGGCAAGCTCTCCCGCGCGGAGTGGAACACCCTCATCGCGTTCCTGGTCACCGTGGTGCTGTGGGTGACGCCGGGCATCGTCGCGCTCGTCGCGGGCGGCGACTCGGAGGCCTACGACATGATCAGCAACCGGCTCGACGAGGGCGTCGTGGCCGTGCTCGGCGCCGCGCTGCTGTTCCTGCTGCCGGTGAACTGGCCGGAGCGCAGGTTCACGCTCACGTGGACGGAGGCGGCGCGCATCGACTGGGGCACGGTGTTGCTCTTCGGCACGGGCATCATCTTCGGCACGCTGCTGCGGGACACGGGCCTCGCCGAGCGCGTCGGCACGGGTCTGGCCAACGCGCTCGGCTTCACGAGCAGCGTCACGCTGGTGATCTTCGCGGTGCTGCTGGCGATCGTGGTGTCGGAGACGACGTCCAACACCGCGTCGGCGGCGGTGGTGGTTCCGATCATCATCCCGATCGCCGAGGCCGCGGGGGTCAACCCGTTCATCCCGGCGCTGGCGGCGACGTTCGCGGCGTCGTTCGGCTTCATGCTGCCGGTGTCGACGCCGCAGAACGCGATCGTCTACGGGTCCGGAGCGGTGCCCATCACGAAGATGATCCGCTCCGGCGCGTTCTTCGACGTCGCGGGCGCGATCCTGATCGCACTCCTGATCCCGCTCATGGTCGCCGCTATCGGGCTGGGCGGCTGACGCGGTACCGCAGGTGGGTCACGGTGGGCGAGCCGATCACCTCGACGGGTTCCATGGCCAGCCCGTGGACCCCGTCGAGGAGTCGCTCACCGGCACCCATCGTCACGGGAACGAGATGAAGCCACAGCTCGTCGAGCAGACCGGCGGCCAGGTACTGGCGCACGGTGGCGGCCCCGCCCGCGATCTCCACGTCCTGCTCGCCCGCGGCCGCGCGAGCCTGCTCGAGTGCCGACTCGATGCCGTCGGTGACGAACGTGAACGTGGTGCCGCCCTGCATCTTCAGCGGCGCCCGCTCGTGGTGGGTCAGGACGAAGACAGGTGCGTGGTAGGGCGGCTCGTCACCCCACCACCCGGTCCAGCTCTGGTCCCAGGCGCCGCGCCCTGGCCCGAACATGTTGCGCCCCATGATGTGCGCGCCCGTGTTGGCGTGGATGTCGGAGAGCAGCTGCTTGTCGCGCTCGCGCCCCGGCAGGTCGGTCTCGAACATCCACGCGGTGAGGGCGTCCGCCCCGGTACCGAAGGGATTGTCGAGAGTCTGCCCGGGCCCGGCGGTGTAGCCGTCGAGCGAGACGGCGAGGTTGGCGGTCACGTTGTTGTTCATGCCGGGGTAGACCCGGGGGGCCGGGAAAACTCATCGGCGCCGCTCGCGCCGGTCATGCCCTAGCCGACAACCGACTCCGGCCATTTGCCGCCCGGAAGCGCGGTGTTGTCGGTCGTAATGCTGTCGATCTTTCGTTCGTCGGATACCGCGAGCATGAACCTGGACGCAACGTCGGTCAACTGGTCCACCATTTCGGCGAAGACCGCGGCAACCGCATCTGCCGCATCACCGATTGCCTCGGCGATGCCGACCAGGGTAGCCGCGGCGGCCGCTGCGCCCGCGTAATGGCCGACTATCACGCCGAGCTTGTCGACGAACTCGAGCATGTATTCGACGTTCCGCTGCGCGATGTCCATCAGCCATTCGCTGATCTTGTCCGCATTCTTCGAGACGTCGTCGATCGCAGCTTTCTGTTGTGTCGTTTTTTCGAGCAGGTATGCGCGGCCCGCGCCACCTCCCCAGCTGGACAGGTTCTGGTCGCGCCAGATCGTGACCTGCGGGGAGAGATTCGAGATGGGACTCTTGACGTTGTCGAGCCAGGCAAAGCTCTGCTTCATCAACGAGATCACCGGCAGTTGATGAGGCTCGGCCTCGTTGTACATCGCAACGAGATCGTCCTTCAGTTCCCCCAGCCTCTTGACGCCGACCTTGACGGCGGAGGACAGGATTTCGACGGCCATGCTCGTTTCGTTGTCGATTTGTGTGAAAAAATTCTGGATTTGCCCGATGGCGTCCTTGGCTTCGGAGAACGACTCGTTCCATGAGGTCTCCAGCTCCGCGAAGGTGGGTGGCATGGCTGACTCCTCGGTCGGTTGAGGTCGGAATGTTGACCAGGTGGTGAGCGGAGGAACAGGATTTACCCGTGTTGCTTCGCGGGCTTGTGGAACTCGTTGTTGATGGTCCAGATTTCGTTGAGGTCGAATTCGACCTCTTCCTCGGCCTGGTCGTACTTGTTGGCGGCCTTGATCAAGGCGTCCCCGATTTGCGGAAATTCCACCTCGGCGCCCTGAAGAACGGAATCCATGTAGGTGCGAACCTTCTCGTACGCCTGCTGATGGGTCTCCGGGGCCAGGTTGATCTCGATGCCCGCCGTGGGGGTCAGAACGAAGAAGGCGGTCCTCTCCAGGGTGGCACCCTGGATGAACGCTCGGGTCGTCTTCACCACCTCGGTGAACTCGTCCCACTTCGGTGCCTCGGCGCGCACCGCCGAGCTGATGACTTCGTAGCCAGGCATGTGAACCCTTTCCAAGTATTGGTTGTTTTCGTTGCCGGTCGGAGCCGTCAGTTCTCGGCCGTCAGATTCGCCGCGCGAAATGCCGCCATCGCGTCCTTGCGGAGCAGCTCGGTGCTCGCTGATCGCAACGCGGGCACCGCAGCGGTGACGCTGACCGGAATTCCGCGTTGCAGCTGGAAGGTGAGATATCCGTTCGGGCCGCGCACCTCTCGGTCGATCGGGTCGACCCTGGCTTCCGCGACGTACTCCTCGATGGCTTTCCGGCGCTGCTTGATCCGATCGAGTTTCGCCCGGATACCGGTGTACCAGTCAGCGGATGGGCCATCGTCGTCGTAATCGCGCAGGATCTTCGCTATGGCCTGGCTCGCCGGTCCCCGCGCGGCCCCGGAGCTTCCCGCCGTGGCCGCTGCCGAGATCGCCGTCTGCATGGCTTCCCGATACGCGTCGAGTAGCGCGTCGGCGAACTGCTCGGGAGCCAGCTTCTTGCGCCAACCCTCGTTGATGCTCACGCTGAGCACGAGTGCCTGGGGGTTCATCGCGATGTGAATGGAGCCCGTGGCGTCCGCGCCCTCGTAACGGCTCGCCAGGTCCACCTTCTGGTTCATCTCTCGTCACCTGCCTCGATGCGGTCCGCCGCTCACGCTGCTGCCCCCGGCGTGCCCGAACAAGGTCACCGGGCGGCCAAGAATGGCCGGTGCCCGTGAGCAGCGAGAACCCGCGGAGGGACGCTCGGCGAAGCGAGGGCCGAGGCCGCCGAGGAGCCTGCGTGTCCGCAGGCGTCAAAATTGCTGTTCGGCGAGCACCGGACTTCTGTCAACGCCGCTTGAATCCTGACCCGGTTGTTCCGGGTGAAGGTTGACCCACCCCGGGATGTTGCTAGTCGTTGGTCTTGGTGGCCGCTGGGACGCGGCCGAGGTCTCGGTCCTTGAGTCGATAGCTGTCTCCCTTCAGTGAGATGACTTCGGCGTGGTGGACGAGGCGGTCGATCATCGCGGCGGCGACGACGTCGTCGCCGAAGACTTCACCCCAGCGGCCGAAGGGCTTGTTGCTGGTGACGATCAGCGAGGCTCGTTCGTAGCGGCTGGACACCAGCTGGAAGAACAGGTTCGCGGCTTCGGCTTCGAAGGGGATGTAGCCGACCTCGTCGACGATGAGCAGCGGGATGCGGCCGAGCTTGACGAGCTCCTCTTGCAGCTTGCCAGCGTGGTGGGCGTCGGCCAGCCGGGCGACCCATTCGGCGGCGGTGGCGAAGGCGACACGGTGCCCGGCCTGGCAGGCCCGGATGCCTAATCCGATGGACAGGTGGGTCTTGCCGGTGCCGGGTGGGCCGAGGAAGACCACGTTGTCCTTGCCAGTGATGAAGTCCAGGGTGCCGAGGTGGGTGATGGTGTCCCGCTTGAGCGAGCGCTGGTGATCGAAGTCGAACTCCTCCAGCGATTTGCGCGACGGGAATCGGGCCGAGCGGATGCGGCCTTCGCCGCCGTGGGCTTCGCGGGCGGCGACCTCACGTTGCAGGCAGGCGGCCAGGAATTCCTCATAGGTCCAGGTCTCGGCGCGGGCCCGTTCGGCCAGCCGCTCCACCGACCCGGCCAGCGAGGGTGCCTTCAACGCCCGGGTCAGGTAGGCGATCTCGGATGCCACATTGCGGCCGTTGCCGTTGCTTGTCTTGCTGGCCATCACGCGACCCCCTCGGCACTGACCGGGGTGTCGGTGAGGCCGAACAGTCGGTCGTAGTCGGCCAGGCTGCGCTGCTCGACAGCGGTCTGCACCGGAGCGACAGCGACCAGTCGACGGGCCTGCCGTAGTTCGGCGGCCGCGGCGGCGTGCACCGGGTCGGTGATGCTTTGGTGATCGGCCCAGCAACGGGCATGCCGGGCGACCTCGACACCGGCGAGGGTGACCACGACCGCGTCGAGGTCGGCGCTGATCTCCACCCGGCGACCGACGGCGCTGGGGTGCACGGAGTAGTCGTTGGAGTCCAGCCGCACGTAGTGGTCGCGCGGGAGCCGGGTGGTGCTGCGCCACCCCACCACCGGGGCGACCGGCGGTAGCTCGAGCATCGCCGCCTTGTCGGCCTCCCAGCGGTCGATCGGGCGGCAGCCCAACCGACGGTGCTGCCGGGTGTTGGCCCGCACCAGCCAGTCCTCGAGCTGGGTGTTGAAATCGGCGGGGCTGGTGAAGGCGCGGCCGGGCAGGAACGAGGTCTCCAGATAGCCGTTGGCCCGCTCGACCAGTCCCTTGGCTTCCGGGTCTGCCGGGCGGCACTGGATCACCTTGATGCCGAGCGTTCCGCGGAAGGCGTTCATCGCTTCGGTCAGCTGCGGCTTGCCGCCGCGCCACTGCCCGACAGCGGCCTCGTTGTCCCACACCAGCGCCTTGGACACCCGGCCCCAGTCGCTGATCAGCGCCCAATGCCCGGCCAGCAGGTCCGGACTCTGCCGCGAGGGCAGCATCCGGGCGGCCATGATCCGCGAGTAGCCGGAGACCATGACCAACACCGGTGGGCGGCCCACCTGCCCGAATCTGAGCGGGATGTCCACAGGCGGGAACCACAGATCGCACTGCGCCAGTTCGCCCGGCTGGTATTCCGTGCGCGAGGCCGGATCGGTCGGTTTGAACAGCGGCCGCAGCTGCTGCACCCGCTCGAAGAACACCGTCTTCCCGCGCTGCCAGCCCACCCGCTCAAGGATCACCGTTGAGGGCATGTCCGGGAACTCCGCCAGCAGCGCCCGGATCTGCGGCTCCACCGCATCCACAATCGAGCCCTTCGCCGGCCGCTCGTACTTCGGAGGTGCGTGCGACGCGAGCGCCTTCCGCACCGTGTTCCTCGAGATCCCGAGCCGGCGGGCGATAGCCCGAACCGCCATCCCCTCCGCCCGATGCAACCGGCGAATCTCCGCCCAGTCCTCCACGTTCAGCACCTCATGATCGTCATGGGGTGGGTCAAAGTTCGCGCGGAACCAGAGGGTCAGTATTCAGCCGGAAGCGACAACTTCTCGAACGACGACGAACCGCGCCACAAGCAGATCGCAAGGAGTACCGCCGCCGGACGGCGAGAAGCTGCCCAGCGAGGCGCAGCTCTGCGAGATTCACAACGCCTCCGCCGCCATCGCCCGCGCCGCCGCACACGCCGGGCTCCCGCTCCGCTACGCCCGGCGGGCCGCGCGGACGGCCGCGCGCAGGTGGGTGCCAGCGCGCCGCCGCAGGCGACGAGACAGTTCCCCACCGCCCCGGACGCCGGATCGTCCAACGGCCGCCACACCGCGTCAGGCGGGAAAGCGTGCCTTGGCCCGGTGCAGCGGCCGCTGAGGAGGCTGCGTATCGGGACGATGGGGGAGGCGTGGCCGGAGGCCGCCAGGCCGTCTCCAGGCCGTCAGGCGGCGGGCAGGCGTGAGAACTCTCGAGAAAGATCGACAAACAACGCGCAGGTCAGGAGGGTATGCGAACGGGGCGACCCGAGGACCGGACCACCTGGGCGTCAGAACTGGTAGTACAGGAACGGGCTGAACGTGCCCGTCGCCACCAGGATCGCCGCGTAGGCGAGGCCCACCGTCATGATGCCGATCCGCAGCACCGTCGCCGGCCTGCTGCGCGCCGACTCCAGCAGCGGGCCCGTCACCGGGTGCGCCGGGAGGAAGAAGATCGCCGCCGCGCCCAGCAGGAGCACCAGGCGCTGATTCGTCAGCGACGCCTCGACGAGCTCCGAGAGGCCGTCGAAATCGGGCACCAGCATGTGCCCCAGCATCGTCACCGCGTGCGCCATGTCGGGCGAGCGGAACAGCACCCAGCCGAAGATCGCCAGCACCAGCGTCAGCGCCCGCCTCGCCGCGCGCGCCGCCGAATCCCTCGGCGCCTTGTCCCAGCCGCACGCGCGCTCGATGATCAGCAGCGCACCGTGGTAGACACCCCACACGACGAACGTCCACGCCGCCCCGTGCCAGAACCCCGTCAGCACGAACACGATGCACAGGTTCCGGTACGTCTTGCGCGCGCCCGCGCGGTTGCCGCCCAGCGGGATGTACACGTAGTCCCGGAACCACCGCGACAGCGACATGTGCCAGCGCCGCCAGAACTCCGTGATCGTCACCGACGAGTACGGCCGCGCGAAGTTCTCCGGGAGCCGGAAGCCCAGCATCCGGCCGAGCCCGATCGCCATGTCGGAGTAGCCGGAGAAGTCGAAGTAGAGCTGCAGCGTGTAGCCGATCGCGCCGAGCCACGCGATCGCGAACGTCATCTCGTCGGCGGGCGTCGCGAAGCACGCGTCCACCATCCGGGCCAGCGAGTCGGCGATCACGGCCTTCTTGACCAGGCCCAGCGCGAACCGGGGGAATCCGGCCGCGATGTCGTCGAACCGGTGCGAACGGTGCTGTGGCAGCTGGTCGGCGATCTCCCGGTACCGCACGATCGGGCCGGCCGCCAGCTGCGGGAACATCGAGATGTACGTCGCGAACGACACCGGGTTGCGCAGGGCGTGCCGCTCACCCCGGTAGATGTCGACGACGTACGAGATGTGGTGGAACGTGAAGAACGAGATCCCGATCGGCAGCGCCAGCTCCGCGATGGGGAAGTCGCCGCCGAACAGCTGCGCGAACCAGGCGATCTGCTCGGTCGCGAAGCCCGCGTACTTCCACACCAGCAGGATCGACAGGTCGAACGCGATCACGCCGATGAGCAGCCAGCGCCGCCGGTTGTCGGGCCGCATGCCCCATTCGTCGGGTTCCAGCGCGGGACCCGCCGCGAAGTTGATCGCCATGCACGCGAGCAGCAGCAGCGTGAACGACCCGGCGCCCGTCGCGTAGAAGATCAGGCTCGCCACCGCGACGATGCCGTTTCGCCAGCTCCGGGGGCACACCAGCACCGCGACGAGCACCGCGGGCATGAAGTACCACAGGAAGAGTGGCGACACGAACGACATCCGGTGGGACCCCCTGGGCACGATGCGGCAACGTGACCCTAACGGAGTAGGGAGCCCCGCGTGGTGAAGACCGCCGTCAAGTGGCCTCCGCCATGCCGGGCCCTAGACGCGGCCCTCGGCCCTCCGCCGCCTCGCGACCTCGGCGAGCAGCACGCTCGCGGCCACCGACGCGTTGAGTGACTCGACGCCGGGCGCCATCGGAATCGACACCGTCACGTCGCAGTTCTCCCGCACGAGCCGCGAGAGACCGCGCCCCTCGGAGCCCACGACGATCACCAGCGGATCCGTGGCGAGGTCGAGCGAGTCGATGTCGAGCGACGCGTCGGCGTCCAGCCCGGCGATCATGAGACCTTCGGAGGCCCACGCCTGCAGCTGCCGCGTCAGGTTCGTCGCCACCGCGACGGGCAGCCGCGCCGCAGTGCCGGCGCTGGTGCGCCACGCCACGGCCGTCATGCCCGCGCTGCGCCGGGCCGGAAGCAGCACGCCGTGCGCCCCGAACGCGGCCGCCGAGCGGATCACCGCGCCCAGGTTGCGCGGGTCGGTCACGCCGTCGAGCGCCACGATCAGCGGCGCCTCACCCGAGTCCCTCGCCATCGCCAGCAGGTCGTCCGGGTGGGTGTACTCGAACGGCGGCACCTGCAGGCCGAGGCCCTGGTGCACGGCGCCGCCGGTCCTGCGGTCGAGCTCGTCACGCGGCACCTCGAGGATCGAGATGCCCTTGTCGGCCGCCCGGTGCACGGCGTCCTTGACGCGGTCGTCGGCGTCGATGTTGAGCGCCACGTACAGCGCGGTCGCCGGCACGTCGGCTCGCAGCGCCTCGACCACCGGGTTGCGGCCCGCGATGATCTCGGGACCCTCGGCCTGCTTCTTGGCGACGTTGCGTTTCTTCTCGGCCCGTGCGGCGGCCGCGGCGGCCTTGCGCTGTGCCGGGTGCCCCTTCCGCTCCTCGGCCCTCGGCGTCGGGCCCTTGCCTTCGAGGCCCTTGCGCCGCTGGCCGCCGGAACCGACGACCTGGCCCTTCTTGGTGCCGGCCTTGCGAATCGCGCCGCGGCGCCGGGAGTTGCCTGCCATGTCTCAGTCTCTCACTGTCCACAAGGGACCATTGGGGGTGTCTTCCACCGCGATGCCGGCAGCGGTCAGCTGGTCGCGGATGGCGTCGGCCCTCGCGAAGTCCTTGTCCTTGCGGGCCTGCTGCCGCGCCGCCAGCATCCCTTCGATGAGCGTGTCGAGCGCCTTGGCCTCCGACGAGCCCCCGACCTCGGCCCACTGCTCCGACAGCGGGTCGAGACCGAGCACGTCGGTCATCGCCCGCACGGTCTCGGCCAGCTCCAGCGCCTTGGCGGAGTCGGCCGCGTCGAGGGCGGCGTTGCCGTCACGCACGGTGTTGTGCAGCACGGCGAAGGCCTGCGGCGTGCCGAGGTCGTCATCGAGCGCGGCGGTGAACTCGGCGGGAAGGCGTCCGATGTGGACCTCGCCAGCCGAGCCCGCGACGCGCCGGAGGAACTGCTCGACGCGCCGGTAGCCCTGCGCCGACTCCGACAGGGCGGCGTCGGAGTACTCGATCGTCGACCGGTAGTGCGGCTGGATGAGGTAGTACCGGAGCTCCACCGCGCGGTAGCGGCGCAGCATCTCCGGGATCGACACGACGTTGCCGAGTGACTTTGACATCTTCTCGCCCGAGAGCGTCACCCACGCGTTGTGCAGCCAGAACCGCGCGAACGGGTCGCCTGCCGCGTTGGACTGCGCGCGCTCGTTCTCGTGGTGCGGGAACACCAGGTCGACGCCGCCGCCGTGGATGTCGAACTCGGCGCCG
The DNA here is from genome assembly GCF_003202235.1 of Prauserella flavalba. Taxonomy (GTDB): domain Bacteria; phylum Actinomycetota; class Actinomycetes; order Mycobacteriales; family Pseudonocardiaceae; genus Prauserella_A; species Prauserella_A flavalba. The sequence goes on along the minus strand of NZ_MASU01000023.1, from coordinate 41,384 downwards.
AGGTAGGTCGTCGCCATCGCCGAGCACTCGAGGTGCCAGCCCGGCCTGCCGGAACCCCACGGGGTCGGCCACGACGGCTCACCCGGCTTGCTGCCCTTCCACAGGGTGAAGTCGCGGGGGTCGCGCTTGCCCTCGGCCAGCGTCTCGCCCTGCTGGACCTCGTCGAGCCGCTGCCCGGACAGCGCGCCGTAGCCGTCGAAGGAGTTCACCGCGAAATAGACGTCCCCGCCCTCGGCGTAGGCGTGCCCCTTGTCGATCAGTCGCCGCATCAGCTCGATCATCTGAGTGACGTGGCCGGTGGCGCGCGGCGCGATCGACGGCGGCAGGCAGCCCAGCGCGGTGTAGGCGTCCTCGAAGGCGCGCTCGTGGGTCGCGGCCCACTCCCACCACGGCCTGCCCGCGTCGGCGGCCTTGGTGAGGATCTTGTCGTCGATGTCGGTGACGTTGCGGACCATGAGCACGTCGAGTCCACTGTGGACCAGCCAGCGCCTGAGCACGTCGTAGTTCAGCGCGCCACGGACGTGGCCGATGTGCGGGATGCCCTGGACGGTGGCCCCACAGACGTACATGGACGCCGTTCCACTACGTGCGGGGTGGAACTCCCGCACGTCCCTGGTAGCGGTGTCGTAGAGATGTAGGACCACGCGGAAATGGTACGGGTCAGAGCACGGAGTGCTCGCGCAGGGCGGTCAGCAGGCCGTCGGTGCGCTCGCTCGTCGGGAGCGGGTCCACCAGGGCGAACGGGCAGCCGAGCGCCCTGGCTCCGCCGTCGGCCTGGGAGCTGTCGCCGACCATCAGCGTGTGCTCGGGGGCCGTGCCGAGCCGGTCGAGCAGGTTCCGGAAGATCACCGGGTCGGGCTTGATGGCCCCCACCTCGAACGACAGCACGAACTCGTCCACGTACTCGTCGAGCCCGCGCTCGGTGAAGGCGGGGCGGATGTCGAAGGCGATGTTGCTGAGCACGCCGACGCGCACGCCCCTGCCCGCGAGCGTCTTCAGTACCTGCTCGGTGTCGGGGTAGGGCGTCCACTCGGACGGGTCGATGAGCCGGTCGTAGAGCGCCTTGGCCTGCTCGACGCGCGCGACGCCGGACTGCCGCAGCACCTCCAGGTACACCTTCTGGTGCTGGCCGGGGTCAAGGTCGCGGTTCTCCCAGGCGTTCCGGTGCTCGTCGTCGAGGTCGACCGTGAGCGTGACCGGCGCCGTCATCCGCCGCATCATCTCGGCCTGCGCCTCGACGTCGAGAGGATCGCCGTTGTGGTCGGTCAGGTCGCTGAGCCAGGTCTCGTTCTGCTCGAGTCGGAAGAGGGTGCCGGAGAAGTCGAACATCACTGCCTGAATCGTCACAGATCCAGGTTACCGGTTACCGGGGGACGAGCAGGGTGGTCGCGATCGCGGCGATGCCCTCGCCTCGGCCGGTGAGGCCGAGCCCGTCGGTCGTCGTGCCGGACACGCTCACGTCGCCGCCGACGGCCTCACCCAGCACCCGCTGCGCCTCGGCCCGGCGGGTGCCGATGCGGGGCTGGTTGCCGATGACCTGCACCACGGCGTTGCCGACGCGGTAGCCGGCCTCCTCGACGAGCCTGCGGGCCTCGGCCAGGAACGCGACGCCGTGCGCGCCCGCCCAGCGCGGGTCGCCGGTGCCGAAGACGCCGCCGAGGTCCCCGAGCCCGGCCGCCGACAGCAGTGCGTCGCACAGCGCGTGGGCCGCCACGTCGCCGTCGGAATGGCCCGCGCAGCCGTCCACTCCGTCCCAGCGCAGCCCGGCGACCCAGCACTCCCGGCCGGCCTCGATGGGGTGCACGTCGATGCCCTGGCCGATTCTCACTGGCGTTTCTCCGAGGTCAACAGGGCCTCGATGACGGCGAGGTCGAACGACGTCGCGAGGCGCATGGCGTGGGGATGTCCGGCGACGGTGTGCACCTTGGCCCCCAGTTCGCCGAGCGGCTCGGCCGGACCGGCCTGGCGCAGCACGTCGGCGAGAAAGCCTTGCGGGGTCTGGGTGAAACGCAGTTTCGAGCGGTCCCGCGTACCGCACACGACGTCGTCGGAGTCGACGAGCTTGATGGTGTCGGTGACGGGCTCGACGGGGACCGCTGCCAGCGCCCCGGAGCGCACCGAATCGACGACCGCACGGATGGTGGCGGCCGGTGTGAAGGGTCGCGCCGGATCGTGCACGAGCACCACGTCCGACGGTGTCGCCGAGCAGGCCGCGAACGCCGACCGCACCGATTCGGCACGGCCGGCGCCCCCGGCGACTACTCGTACCCGCGTGTCCGCGACCGATTCGAGCACGGTCTCGTACGCGGTCAGATTCTGCGGCGGGCCTGCCACGACCACCCGGTCCACGCAGTCCGAGTGCAGCAGGCCGCGAACGGCATGCGACAGCAACGGCTCGCCCCGGAAATTGATCAGCGCCCCGGAAAGGCGATGGTCGTGCTCCTCGAGGGGAACCAGTGCGATGACGTTCAGGGTTGCTAGACCGCCGCGGTTTCCAGAACCTCGTCGAGGAGCACCTCGGCCTTGCCCTCGTCGGTGCCCTCGGCGAGAGCCAGCTCGCTCACCAGGATCTGTCGCGCCTTGGCCAACATCCGCTTCTCACCAGCGGAAAGGCCACGGTCCTTCTCACGCCGCCAGAGGTCGCGCACCACTTCGGCCACCTTGTTCACGTCGCCGGAGGCGAGCTTCTCGAGGTTGGCCTTGTACCGACGCGACCAGTTGGTCGGCTCGTCGGTGTGAGGTGCACGCAGCACGTCGAAGACGCGGTTGAGGCCGTCCTGACCCACGACATCACGCACGCCGACGATCTCGGCGTTGTCGGCGGGAACGCGAACGGTGAGATCTCCCTGCGCGACCTTGAGGACGAGGTATTGCTTTTCCTCGCCCTTGATCACGCGTGTCTCGATCGCTTCGATGAGTGCGGCACCGTGGTGCGGGTAGACGACGGTCTCTCCGACCTTGAAAACCATGTGTCCTCTGCCCCTTTCGCTGTATCCAGCTTAGCACGGAGCATCCAGGGCTAACCAGCCACCCGCACTCGTCCTCGCAGGTCAGTGGCCTGATCAAGGGGCGCCCAGGGGTTGACAAACCGTCGATTCGCATACTCACGCAGGTGGGCGCGGATGCTTTTCCCGGCGTTAATAGAATCCATTGTGGACGTTTGATCTTGGGCTGTGGGGTGGGTCGCACCACTCGAGTGGCCACCACGTCGCGCCCTGAATATGGCGCCGGGATAGTCTGCGCGGCAGGGCAAGTCCTTAGCTAGGAGGGACTCGGAAGTGAAACGTCGCATGCTGGGCTCGGCCGTTCTCGGTCTCGGTACCGCGTTGCTCGTCGCGGGGTGCGGGGCGGGGCAGATCACCCAGACCGACACCCAGGCTGCGGCGATCAACGGCGCGTCGGCCGAGGTGAAGGACATCGCGATCCGCAACGCCGAGCTCGCCTACCCCGAGGACGTGCAGCCGGCCGCCTACCTCGAGGGCTCCGACGCCGAGGTGCTCATGAGCATCGTCAACCGGAGCGGCCGCAACGACGAGCTGGTGTCGGTCTCGTCCGACGCCGCGACCAACGTCTCCGTCCAGGGTGACCGCGCCGTCCCCGCCGGTACGGCACTGGCCATCGGGCCGAACGAGCCCGGCGCGGGCAAGCAGCTCCACGGCGAGATCGTGCTCGAGGGCCTCAAGCGCGAGATCCGCCCCGGCCAGACCGTCATCGCGACGCTGACCTTCCGCGACGCGGGCCCGGTCGACGTCGAGCTGCCCGTGATGGCCCCCTCGGAGCCGAGGGTCGCCGAGGAAGGACACGGCGAAGGCGGTCACTGACGCCGCTTTGTCGGTGCCCCCGGCTACGGTCTGCGCGTGGTCAAGAAGGGGTCCAGCAGCTACCGCTGCGCCGAATGCGGTCTCGAGGTCGCGAAGTGGGTCGGTCGCTGCCCGGAGTGTCAGGCGTGGGGGACGATCGAGGAGCGCGGTGACACGCGCCCGCCCATCGCGCGCGTCGCGGCAGGAGCGCCGAGCGCGCCCGCGCGGCCCATCGCGGACGTCGACGTGGAGAGTTCCCGCGCGCGTCCCACCGGTGTCTCGGAGCTGGACCGCGTGCTCGGTGGCGGGCTCGTGCCCGGTGTCGTGGTGCTGCTGGCCGGTGAGCCGGGAGTCGGTAAGTCCACCCTGCTGCTGGAGGTGGCCTACCAATGGGCGGCCGCCGACGGGGCGGGGGCCGCGCTGTACGTCACCGGCGAGGAGTCCGCGGGCCAGGTGCGGCTGAGGGCGGAGCGCACCAGCAACGTCCACGGCGAGATGTACCTCGCCGCCGAGAGCGACCTCTCGTCGATCCTCGGCCACGTCGACGACGTCAAGCCGGGCCTGCTGATCGTCGACTCCGTGCAGACGATGTCGTCGCCGCAGGTCGACGGCGCTCCCGGCGGGGTCACGCAGGTGCGGGCCGTGACCGCGGGGCTCGTGGCGCTCGCCAAGGAACGCGGCCTTCCTGTGGTGCTGGTGGGGCACGTGACCAAGGAGGGCTCGGTGGCCGGGCCCCGCGTGCTGGAGCACCTGGTGGACGTGGTCCTGCACTTCGAGGGCGACCGGCACTCGACGTTGCGCATGGTCCGCGGCGTGAAGAACCGCTTCGGCGCCGCCGACGAGATCGGCTGCTTCGAGCTGCGCGACGACGGCATCACCGGCGTCCCCGACCCTTCGGGGCTGTTTTTGAACCGGCACGCCGAGGCGGTGCCCGGCACGGCGGTCACGGTGACCGTGGAGGGCAAGCGGCCGCTGCTGTGCGAGGTGCAGGCCCTCGTCGGGCGTTCCCACCTGAACCAGCCGAGGCGCGCGGTGAGCGGGCTCGACTCGGCGCGGGTGAGCATGGTGCTCGCGGTGCTGGAGAAGCGGGGCGGCGTGCTGCTCGGCGACAAGGACGTCTACACGGCCACGGTCGGGGGCATGAAGGTCACCGAGCCCGCCGTGGACCTCGCCGCGGCGCTGGCGGTCTCGTCGGCGTTCAGCGACGAGGCGCTCTCGCCCCGGCTCGTCGCGATCGGCGAGGTGGGGCTGGCCGGCGAGGTGCGGAGGGTGACGGGGGTCGGCAGGCGGCTCGCCGAGGCGGTGCGGCTGGGGTTCACCCACGCGCTGGTGCCGCCCGACCCGGGGCCGCTGCCGGAGGGCATCAAGGCGCTGGAGGTCGGCGATCTCGCGAGTGCGGTGCACGCCGTGAAGTACGTGCCGGTGAAGTGACAGGGAGGCGGCCGGGGAGTCCCCCGACGACCTCCCGGCCGCCTCGTCGCCGGTGAGACGCGGCCGGGTTCTGTCGGTGTTGCGGCGTAGCCTTCGATGTGATGTGACTCACATGGAGGTGACCATGGAAATCCTGCTCGCCATCGGCACGCGCAAGGGCCTCTGGCTCGCGCGCAGCCGGGACAGACGGCACTGGGACGTGTCCGGCCCGCAGTTCCCGATCGCGGACGTGAAGGCGATCGGCATCGACATGCGGCGCGAGACACCGCGACTGTCGGCGGCCGTGCTGAACAGCCATTTCGGGCCCACCGTCGTCACGAGCGATGACCTGGGGGAGACGTGGAGCGAGCCCGACGACGCGCCCGTCTCCTTCCCCGAGGACACCGGCGCCGCGCTGGAGGGCGTGTGGCAGTTCGCGTACGGCCCCGAGTCCGACGTGGTGTACGTGGGTGTGGAGCCGACGGCACTGTTCAAGTCCGTCGACGGAGGTCGCACGTACGAGTTCGTGCGGGGCCTGTGGGACCACCCGCACCGGGAGCACTGGATGCCCGGCGGCGGGGGCAAGGCCCTGCACACCGTGCTGCCGGACCCGAGAGACCCGGCGCGCGTGAACGTCGCGATGTCCACCGGCGGGGTCTACCGCACCGAGGACGGCGGCGCGAGCTGGACCGCGTCGAACAGCGGGATCTTCGCCGAGTTCATGCCGGAGGGGCAGCAGTACCCGGAGTACGGCCAGTGCGTGCACAAGGTGGCGGTGGATGCCGCGAACCCCGACCGGCAGTACCTGCAGAACCACAGCGGCGTGTACCGAAGTGCCGACGGCGGGCGCAACTGGGAGTCGATCGCGGAGGGCCTGCCCGCCGACTTCGGATTCCCGATGGTCGCGCACCCGTCTCGGTCCGAGGTGATCTACTCGTTCCCGCTCGAGTCGTCGATGATGCGGTTCCCGCCGCAGGGCCGGTGCCGTGTGTATCGCAGTGAGAACGCGGGAAACTCGTGGACGGGTCTGTCCAAGGGCCTTCCCGACGTGGGCTTCTGGTCCGCCGTCATGCGTGACGCGATGTGCACGGACAGTGCCGACCCGGCGGGCGTGTACTTCGGCTCGCGCTCCGGCGAGGTGTGGGCGAGCGCCGACGAGGGCGACACGTGGGCCCAGGTGGCCGGTCACCTGCCCGACGTGCTCTGCGTGCGCGCCGCGGTGATCTGAATGGCCTCGGTGGGACTGCCGTCGATGCTGCGCGGGCTGGCCGGCGGGGTGTCGCACGTGGAAGTGGCGGCGGGCACGCTGGGCGCTGCGCTGGACGCACTGGGAGAGCGGTACCCGGCGCTGGAACGGCGTCTGCGAGACGAACGGGGAGCCTTGCGCCGCTACGTCAACTTCTACGTGGACGGCGAGGAGTGCCGCCGCCTCGCCGGCCCCGCAACCCCTCTGCAACCCCATACGGAAGTGGTGATCATCCCCTCGGTAGCCGGCGGCTGACCGAGTGGCCCAACTGCAGTGAAGGCCACCATGCCTGCGTTCAACGCAGTGAAGGTGGCCTTCACTGCGGTCGGGGTGTGGCGAGCGAGTTGTCCACATGGGGGTGGTTGTCCACAGGTGGGGAGATTGGGGGTTCGTTTTCGGCGCGGTGGTTTCCAGGATCTGTCTGGTGAAGAGAGGACGTTGGGCCGACTACCCCGAATTGCTGCGGCAACGGAGCCGGCTCGGTGTTGTCCGGGTCGCTTCGCTGGAAGCGCTGGGCATGCCGAGCAGCACCGTGTATCGGCGCTGCCTGCCGGACGGACCGTGGCGTCGCCTGCTGCCGGGCGTCGTCGTGTTCCAGACTTCGCCGCCGACTCAGGAGCAGCGGGTCGTCGCTGCGTTGTTGTTCGCAGGTGGGGACGCCGTCGTCACCGGCGTGGAGGCTTGCCGGAGGCTCGGGTTCCGGGACACGGCACTACCTGCCTCGGCCGGTGTGCACGTGTTGGTGCCGCATGAACACAAACTGCAAAGCAGTGGCTTCCTCACGGTGGAGCGAACGAAACGAATGCCGACCGCGATCCGGCGCGATCAAGTACCACTGGCGCCGCCCGTGCGTGCCGTGCTCGATGCCGCCCGCCGGATCAGGGCCGCTGACCCGGTGGCCAAGCTACTGATCGAGGCCGTACAGCGTGGGCAGTGCGCTACGGAGACGTTGTCGTACGAGCTGGAACACGGCACTCAGCGGGGCACCGCGATACCTCGCCGGGTGCTGGCTCAGATCGAGCGGCTCCGCTCCGTCGCCGAGTTCCACGCCCGTCGCATCGTGGCTGATGTCGCAGTGCCGCCCACGCACTGGAACCACGAGCTCCGCGGGCCGGACGGCACTTATGTCGCCTGTCCCGACGCCTGGTGGGACGACGTGGGCCTGGCGTGGGAGGTCGACTCGCTCGACTTCCACTTCTCCGCCGACGGCTACGCGAGAACGTTGGCGAGAAACACCCGCTACGCGGAGGTGGGTGTGACGGTCGTGCAGACGCTGCCGTCCCGCCTGTTGAATGACCCCGGCGCGGTTGTCGCCGAGCTGAACGCCGCGTACAGAGCGGCTGCCGCTCGTCCCCGTCCCGCGGTCCGCATCGCGGACGCTGCCTGACGTGCTCCCAACCCTGACGCGTGCCACCCAACTGCAGTGAAGGCCACCTTCACTGCAGTTGGGTGGCACAGCGGCGCGGAGCGCCTCCGTTTGGGTGGTGGCGGGAGACGGGTGGGCGCAGGCAAGGTGGCCTTCACTGCGGACCGGTCTAGCGGGTTACTGGGCTGCCAGGAGGCGGGCGCAGCGGATCAGGCCGATGTGCGAGTACGCCTGTGGGTGGTTGCCCAGGGAGCGTTCCGCGATCGGGTCGTACTGCTCCGGCAGCAAGCCCGTCGGGCCCGCCGCGTCGACCAGCTGCTCGAACAGCTCCTGCGCCTCCGTGCGGCGGCCCGTCAGCAGGTACGCCTCGATCATCCACGCCGCGCACAGGTGGAAGCCGCCCTCGCCGCCCGGCAGGCCGTCGTCGCGGTGGTAGCGGTAGACCGTCGACCCGCTGCGCAGCTCGGCCTCGATCGCCGTCACCGTCTGCTGGAACCGCTCGTCCTGCGGGTCCAGCAGCCCCGACAGGCCCACGAACAGCGACGCCGCGTCCAGGTCCGTGCCGTCGTATGCCGTGGTGAACGCGTTGACCTCCGCGTTCCAGCCCTTCTCCAGCACGTCCGCCGCGATCTCGTCGCGCAGCTCCGGCCAGCCGGCCGGGATCGGCCGGTCGTAGACCTCGGCGAGCTTGATCGCCCGGTCCAGCGTCAGCCAGCACATCACCCGCGAATACACCCGGTGACGCGGCATGTGCCGCTCCTCCCAGATGCCGTGGTCGGGCTCGTTCCAGCGCCGCTTGACCGCCTCGGCCATCGCGCGCACCATCTGCCAGTCCTCGTCGCGCAGCATGCCGCGCGCCTCCGCCAGCGTGACCACCAGCTCGACCACCGGGCCGAACACGTCGAGCTGCACCTGGTGGTTCGCCAGGTTGCCGACGCGCACCGGGCGCGAGCCCTTGTACCCGGGCAGCGAGTCGATCACGGCCTCGGCGCCCAGCTGCGTGCCCGACAGCGTGTACAGCGGGTGCAGACGCTCGGGGCCAGCCAGCGTCGACAGCACGCCGTGCAGCCAGCGCAGGAAGCCGTCGGCCTCCTCCAGCGAGCCCAGCGTCACCAGCTCGCGCACGGTCATGGCGCCGTCACGGATCCAGCAGTACCGGTAGTCCCAGTTCCGGACGCCGCCGATCTCCTCGGGCAGCGACGTGGTCGCCGCGGCCATCACGCCGCCGGTGTCGGCGTCGGCGAGCCCGCGCAGCGTGAGCGCGGAGCGGGCCACCAGCTCCGGTTCCACCGTCGGCAGCTTCAGCGTCGTCGCCCAGGAGCTCCAGTACTCGCCGGCCTTGGCGCGGCGGTCCAGCTCGGGCAGGTCGTGCGGGCCGAGGTCGGTCGTCCCGCAGCGCAGTTCCAGCACCACCGGCCTGCCCGGCTCGGGCTGCACGAGCGCGCTGGCCGTGTCGTGCAGCCCGTCGCTCGTGATCTCCCACTGGACGCCGGGCGCGCGCAGCACGAACGGCTCCGACGTGCCGAGCACCCGGAGGCCGTCCTCCTCCGGCAGCAGCCGCACGGGCACGCCGCCGAACTCGGGCCGGGGCGCGAACACGATCGACGCGGCGGCCTCACCGGAGATGACGCGCACGATGTCCGTGCGGTGCGCGGGGCACTCCGGTTCCATGTAGTCGGTGACCAGCAGGCGCGACCAGCGTGTCTCCACCGTCATCGTGTTGGGCAGGTAGCGCTGGCCGAGCGGCAGCCCGTTGCGATGCGGCTTGATCGAGAAGTGGCCCGCGCTCTCGCCGCCGAGCAGGTCGGCGAACACGGCGGGCGCGTCGGGGCCGGGGTGACACAGCCAGGTGAGCTTCGCGTCGGGTGTCACCAGCGCCACGGAGCGTTCCGACGCGAGCATCGAAAGCCGCTCGATCGGGGGAGACTGCTCACCGTAGAGCCAGTTCCGCCGCTCCTCGAGCATGAACGCGAGCACGGTGGCGACCTGCTCGGGATCGTCCACGTTGTACTGGGCGAGGCTCTCGCCCCCACCGACCTTGATGCCCAGGTCGGGCCCCGCGAGCCGCGCGAACGCCTTCTCGTCGGTGACGTCGTCGCCGATGAACACGGCAGCCGTGGCGCCCACCTGGTGCCGGAGGGTGTCGAGCGCGGCGCCCTTGTTGGTCTGGACAACCGAGAGCTCGACGACCTCTTTGCCGTCGGTGGTCGAAACGCCGTCCCACGTGCATGGTCCATTGTGGACGGCCTCGACGATGCGGTGTGCGTCCTCGCGCGAGGCGCGGCGGACGTGCACGGCGATGCTCGCGGGCTTCACCTCCAGCGACGCGCCCGCGACGCCCTCGATGAGCCGGTCCAGCTCCTCCTCGACGCGCCTGTGCAGGTCGCGGGCGTGCGCGTCGAGCTCGTGGACGAAGCCGATGTCGAACTCGGAGCCGTGGCTGCCGACGAGATGCACCTCGGAGGGGAGGCGGGACAGGGTCGCGAGGTCACGCAGCGCGCGGCCGGAGATGACGGCCGTGGTGGTCTCGTGGAGCCCGGCGAGCGAGCGCAGCGCTCCGACCGACTCGGAGCGAGGGCGCGCCTCGTCCGGATTCTCCATGATCGGCGCCAACGTGCCGTCGTAGTCGCAGGCGACCAGCAGGCGCGGCGTCCTGGCGATCTGCATGATCGCGCGCCGCAGCTCAGCGGGCAGGGCCTCGGCTGTCAACACTCCTCCTCAAGGAGCTCGCAGTGGTCTGGGGAGTCAGGCGGCCGTCTCGGACCCGAGAGCCTCGAGGAACGAGCGCGCCCACCTGTCGACGTCGTGCGTCAGGACCTGACGACGCAAGGCGCGCATCCTACGCCGACCTTCCGCGGGGTCGAGCGTAATAGCCTGTTCCAGCGCATTCTTCACCCCGTCCAGGTCGTGCGGGTTGACCAGGAACGCACTGCTCAGCTCGGCCGCGGCGCCGGCGAACTCCGACAGGACGAGCGCGCCGCCGAGGTCGTGCCTGCACGCCACGTACTCCTTGCAGACCAGGTTCATGCCGTCACGCAGCGGGGTCACCACCATGACGTCGGCGGCGGAGAAGAATGCCGCGAGCTCCGTCCGGTTCACCGACTGGTGAAGGTAGTGCACGACCGGGTGGCCCACGCGGGCGAACTCGCCGTTGATGCGGCCCACCATCTGCTCGATCTCCCCGCGCATGCGCTGGTAGTGCTCCACGCGCTCGCGGCTCGGGGTGGCGAGCTGGACGAACGTCACGTTCTCTGGCTTGACCCTGCCCTCCTGCAGCAGCTCGTGGAAGGCCTGCAGGCGCAGGTCGATCCCCTTGGTGTAGTCGAGGCGGTCGACGCCGAGCAGGATCGTCTCCGGGTTGCCGAGGTCGGCGCGCACCTGCGCGGCCCGGTCGGCGACGGCCTTGGTGCGGGCGAGCGAGTCGAGCCCCGCGGCGTCGATCGAGATCGGGAACGCGCCGACGCGAACGGTGCGGTCGCCGACCTGCACCATGCCCGGTCTCGAGCGGACGCCGACCGAACCCCTGCTCGGCTCCAGGCCGATCAGCTGCCGGGCCAGCCACAGGAAGTTCTGCGCGCCACCCGGCCGGTGGAAACCCACGAGGTCGGCGCCGATGAGCCCGCGCACGATCTCCGCCCGCCACGGCATCTGCATGAACAGCTCCACCGGCGGGAACGGGATGTGCAGGAAGAAGCCGATCCGCAGATCGGGCCGCAGCTCGCGGAGCATGCTCGGGACGAGCTGGAGCTGGTAGTCCTGCACCCACACGGTCGCGCCCTCGCCCGCCACCGCCGCGCTCGCCTCGGCGAAGCGGCGGTTGACGCGGACGTAGCTCTCCCACCAGCCGCGGTCGAAGATCGGCCTGGCGACCACGTCGTGATAGAGCGGCCACAGCGTGGCGTTGGAGAAACCCTCGTAGTAGTCGCGAACGTCGGTGGACGTGAGCGTCACCGGGTGGAGGACGAGCCCTTCGTCGCTGAACTCGTCCACCTCGACGTCCGGAACCCCGGGCCAGCCCACCCAGGCCCCCTTGCGGGAGCGCAGGAACGGCTCCAGCGCGGACACGAGCCCGCCGGGGCTCTGTGTCCAACGCTGGGTGCCGTCTTCAGCACGGTCGAGGTCCACCGGTAACCGGTTGGCGACGACGACGAACTCGGCGCGTGCTTCGGACTTCGTGGCTGTCGCGGGCATGTGAAAACACTATCGCGATGTGCTTACTCCAGACGGCTTCCAGCGTCGAGCGGACCGGCCATCCGGGGCCCTGCGAGCTTGCGCTCGAGCCTGCCGAGACCGGTGCGCAGCGGCTGCGCGAGCCACTCGCCGAGCACCACTCCCGCGGCCAGTGCCAGGCCGATCGCGACCGCCTCCATCAGCTGGGTCGCCGTGCCGAAGTCCGCCAGTTGCGACAGGCCGCGGTACGTCGCGAAACCGGGAAGCAACGGCGTGATGCCGGACACAGCGACCACCAGCGGGGTCACCCGCAGCCTGCGGGCGAGCACGCCACCGCCGAGGCCGACCAACGTGGCGGCGAGCGCGGAGGCGATGATCTGGCTCGAGTCCAGCATCGTCAGCGCGCCGTAGGCGCCCGCGCCGACGGCACCCGCCGCCGCCGCAACCGCCATCGGGCGCAAGCTGGAGTACGACGCGAGGGCGAAGCACGCGGCCGCACCGGTCCCGGCGAGGATCACGATGGGCAGGTTCACCGCCGTGAGCGCGTCGATCGCGGGGATCGGCGTCCGCTCGACGCCGAGGCGTTCCGCGAGCCCGATCGCGGCCGCGACGCCGGTTATCAGCCCGGCACTCATCAGCGCCACCTCGAGACTGCGGCCCGCCGCGGTCACGTAGTAGCCGGTGATCGCGTCCTGCACCGCCGAGACCGTCGAGAGCCCGGACAGGAGCACGGTCAGTGCCGCGGCGACCACGAGCGTCGGTCTGTCCTCGGGAATGATGTCGAGGTTGACGAACGTGATCGCCGCCAGCGTGGCGACGAACCCGCCGACCACCTGCTGGAAGAAGAACGGCAGCGACAGCTTGTTCAGGATCCGGCCGACGCGGTCGACGACGGCGCTGATCACGAACGCGACCATCGCCGCCCAGCCGGAGGCTCCCAGCAGCAGTGAGATCGAGGCCGCCATACCGCCCCACGCGAGCGTGGAAACCCAGCGCGGGTACGGGTGCTTCGCGTTGGTGATGCGGTGCAGTTCGGCGTAGCCCTCCTCCGCGCTGAGCTTGCCGCGCAGCAGCTGCTGCACGAGACGCTCGGTGTCGGAGAGCCGCGTGTAGTCGAGGCTGCGCGCGCGGACCACGCGCACCGCCGTCACGGGCGAGAGGTCGCTGCCTCGATGACAGCTGACGGTGATGGACGTGAAAATGACGTCCACCTCACAGTGAGGTAGACCGAGGGCACGGGTCAGGGCGAGGATCGTCGCGGTCACGTCGGAAGCGCCCGCGCCACTGGCCATCTGGACCTCGCCGATGCGGACGACGAGGTCGAGGACCAGATGCAGGGTCGCTTCGTCGGGAAGTTCTGGACCCATGGTCGCCGGGGGCTCGACCACGGGAAGCTCGCCGGTCGGTGCTTCGAGGATGTGCCAGGCCCGCTGGCGCAGCGTGCGGCCGCGCTGTTGCCGTGGGACTCGCTTCTCTGCCCGTTCCTCGGCCGGTGCTTCCAGGATCTGCCACGCGTGCCGGCGGTTCAGCGCCGTTCTCGCGCGCGGCCGTAGTTTCATCAGCCACCTCCTTACTGGTTCCGCGCGTAGCATCGACCGGCGCGCTCCGGCCGTTGCATGCTGACCACCGTGGCGTCCGCCACGTTTTCCGTTCACCGCGACCGGCGACCAATCTAACTTTCCGGAGGCCGTGCGGCAGTCGGGCGAACGCGCGCGGCCGGGAGGTCTCGGTGAGCCGGTGGCGGATATAGTGGGCCCGCGCTCGCGTGTCCGCGAGCCAGGCCGGCATAGCTCAGTTGGTAGAGCAGCTGTCTTGTAAACAGCAGGTCAGGGGTTCGAGTCCCCTTGCCGGCTCCACACTCCCTTTCTACTTCCTCCGCTCCAGAAGTGCCTTCGCGCCGTCGATCTCGCGCTCGACGTCACGGCGCAGTGCCCGGCGCAGGAGCGGCTCGGCGAGCCATCGCAGCGCGGGCGGGAAGCCGATCTCGACCGACCTGGTCACCTTCGTGCCGTCCTCGGCGGGTTCGCAGACGAAGCTTGCCGCGAAGGTGGACAGCCTGCGAACGAGCCGGTTGTGCGGCGGCGGGGCGTATTCGATGTCGACCCGCTCGCCCGGGGTGAGCCGCATCCGCGACACGACCTTCGGCGCGGGCCCCGGCAGGCCGGGCAGTCGTGAGCGGAATTTGAACTGGGTGACGTCTCCGTCGCGGTGCACCCAGTCGATGTGTCCTAGCTTGTCGTCGATCTTCGCGTACCGCTCGGCGTCCATCACCAGCGCGAGGAACTCCTCTGGCGTGCACCGGACGGTCCGCTCCACCGTCACTCCAGCCATAGTAAGAGAGTACTCTCTTACTATGGCTCGAACAACGCCTGGCGAGACGCGGCACCGCATCCTCGACGAGGCCATCAGGCTCTTCGCCAGCCGCGGCTACGACGCGACATCGGTCGTGGACATCCAGGTCGCCAGCGGGCTCACGGGTGGCTCCGGCGCGCTCTACAAGCACTTCCCCTCGAAGAAGGCGCTGCTTGAACACGCGGTCACCCGCAACGTCGAGACGCTCGCGAGGAAGCACGCCGAGGCGGTCGCCGAACTGCCAGAGGACCCGAGGGAGGCGTTGCGGCTTCTGGCGGATGTCGTGTGGGCGGTCATGGACAGCGAGCGGGACCTGATCAGGATCATGATCCGCGAATTCGGCGGCTTTCCGGAACTGTTCGAGCGGATGTGGCAGGGCGTGCTCGCCCATCTCTATCGCGTCTGCGGGGAGTGGATCGCCGGGCTGTGTGAGCGCGGCGAGGCGGCCGTCGCCGATCCGGAGGCGACGGCCGCCGTGCTGCTCGCGTCGCTGACCTACTACCCGATCCTCGACACGCTCATCGGGCACACGCCCGGCGACACGGACCCCGAGCGGTTCCTCGCCGCGTGGTTCGACCATGCGGCTGCGGCGCTCCGACTCGATCCATCGTCGTAGGTTCGGAGTGAGTGGTGTTCCGGCTCACGCTTGACCGGGGGCTCGGGTGTACCGCGCTACCTGCGGCTGGTGCAGGATCACCGTGGTCGGTACATCCTGTCCACTGTGGACTGGGTGGGTCAGCTGGAGGCTGAACTGAGCCTCACCACACCGACCAGCCGCCGTCGACGACCCACTCGGCACCGGTGACGAACGCGGCGCCGTCGGAGGCGAGGAACTCCACGACCGCGGCGACGTCGTCGGGTGTGCCGAGCCGCCGCAACGGTGTCGCGTCACACAACAGCTGCGCCATCTCGGGGCTGACGTCGTGCTCAGGAGTCTTGATCATCCCAGGTGCCACGGTGTTCACGCGGACGTTCCAGCGCGCGGCGGCAACGGCGAGCTCACGGGTCAGCGCGGCCAGCCCGCGCCCCACGTTGACCACCGACCCGCCGGCGCCGCTCATCCGTTGAATGGCCCACCGGGAAAGGGCCGAGACGGTCCGCGGGTCCTCCTGAGGATCAACGTTGACGAAGAGGCCGATGCTCTCGGCGATGCCGGCCGCGAGCGAGGTCAGCGTGTGCCTGCCGTCCGGGCTCGCGACGTCGCGGGGGCACACCGCGATCGTGCCGGCGGATGCCGAAGTCGACTTGGCGGTGACGGTCAGCTCGGTCTCGTCGGGTCCGGCGACGAGGCAGTCCCAGCCGGACTCGGCGAGCCTGAGCGCGATCGCGCGGCCGAGGTGGCGGCCCCCGCCGGTCACGACGGCGAATCTCCCGGACACGAAGTCCCGGCCGGCTGGTAACGGTGCGTCGTGCAGACAGCGGTCTCGCACGAGGCAACAGTGTTCCCCGATCCGGTCGCTCGAGGCAGGAGCCGTCTTCCGCTGGACAGCATGCACTTCACCCACATGAGCGGTTCCACGGTTGCCGTCCCGGGGCCTCGGGCATTCGCTCAGTGCCTCCCGGATCCCCATCGGGTCAGTGACAACGGCAACCGAGAGGAACCGTGATCATGACCCACACCATGAGGCCGGACGATCTCGTCGACAGCACGGTCGTCGACCAGCGCGGAAGCAAGATCGGCAAGGTGGGCACCGTCTACCTCGCCGACGACACCCACGAGCCCGAATGGGTCACGGTGCGGACCGGAATGTTCGGTCAGAAGGAGAGCTTCGTGCCCCTCCGCGGCGCCAGCCTCGACTCCGACGGGCTGCACGTCCAGGTCGCGAAGGACAAGGTGTCCGACGCTCCGAGGATCGAGGCCGACGGGCACCTCTCGCAGGAGGAGAGCGTCGAGCTCTACCGCTACTACGATCTGCCCGCGCCGCGCAGCACGATGGAGAACGCCCGCCGCGGCAAGGACGAACGTCAGTCGATGGCCGGCATGCAGGGCATGGGCACGCGCTCCGGCAGCGACCAGGCCACCCAGCCGACCGAGTCCATGACCCAGTCCGGCAGGCACGCGGCCGCCCAGCCCACCGGTCAAGCGGCAGGACAGCTAGCGGGCCAGGCCGGTGAGCGTCAGGGCCAGCGCATGTCGGGCGCCGAGAGCCTGCGTGGCCGGCAGCGGGACCGGTCGAAGGGCGCCACGGGCGAGTCCATGACCCGCAGCGAGGAGCAGCTCAAGGTCTCCACCGAGCAGGTCGAGACCGGTCGCGTGCGCCTGCGCAAGCACGTCGTCACCGAGGAGCAGCAGATCAGCGTGCCCGTCAGCCACGAGGAGGTGCGGATCGAGCGCGAGCCGATCACCGACGGCATCCACGACGGCAGCGCCAAGATCGGCGAGGACGAGCAGGAGGTCATCCTGCACGCCGAGCGGCCCGTCGTGAAGAAGGAGACCGTGCCCGTGGAGCGTGTGCGCATCGGCACCGAACAGGTCACCGAGGAGCAGACGATCACCGACGAGGTGCGCAAGGAACAGATCGACATCGACGACCACACCGTGAAGGGAGACCGCCGCGGGAAGTGACCTCCGGAGTCCTCGACGGGCACGGCCCCGGCCGTGCACCATGCGCCTAGGCTGCCGTTGACGGTAGGACAACCTGGCGTGAGAGGACACGGATGCTGGACTTGCTGCTGCGTGACGTGCGGGCGTTGACCCTGACCGGTGACCGGCCCCGCGCGCACACGGTCGGCGTGCTGAACGGCCGCATCGTCGGCGTCGACGAGGAGGTCGAGGGGCTGACCGCGCGGCACGTCGTCGACGGCGACGGTGCCGTGCTCACCCCCGGCTTCGCCGACGCGCACAACCACATGGTGTGGTACGGCCTTTCGCTGGCGGAGCTGGACCTTTCGGTCTGCCGCACGCCGGAGGAGCTCTACGACGCGGTCGCGGCGCGGGCGGCGAACCTGCCCTCCGACGGCTGGGTGATCGGCTCCGGCTACGACGACTTCGTCCTCGGCGGGCATCCCGACCGCGCCGCGCTCGACCGGGCCGGCGGCGGCAGGCCGGTGTGGCTGAAGCACCGTTCGGCGCACATGTGCGTGGCGAGCAGCGCCATTCTCGCGCAGGCGGGGGTGCTCGACGGCTCCGCGAAGGTGCCGGAAGGCGGCGTCGTCGAGCTGGACGACGACGGTGCGCCCACGGGCCTGCTGGCCGAGCAGGCGCAGCAGCTGGTCGACGCGCTCGTCAAGCCGTACCCCGTCGAGGAGCTGGTGGAGGCGATCGACCGGGCGGCGCGCGTGTACGTCGCCGAGGGCCTCACGCACGTCACCGAGGCCGGGATCGGCGGCGGCTGGATCGGGCACAGCCCGGCGGAGGCCGCGGCCTACCAGCTGGCGCGACAGCGTGGGCTCCTGCCGCTGCGGGTGGAGCTTATGCCCGCCAGCGAGATGCTGCACCCGCTGCACGGCGACGCCTTCGGGCTCGATCTGGGTCTGCGCACGGGTTTCGGTGACGACTTCCTGCGCATCGGGCCGATGAAGATCTTCACCGACGGCGCGCTGTCGAGCCGTACGGCCGCGGTGACGGAGCCGTTCTGCGGGCATGGCGGCCTTGGCGTGCTCGGGGACGATCCCGACGTGCTGCGGGAACGCATGCTCGCCGCGCACAGGGGCGGCTGGCGCATCGCCGCGCACGCGATCGGTGACCGCGCGATCGACCTCACGCTCGACACCTTCGAGGAAGCGCAGCGTGTGCTGCCGAGGCCCGGTGTGCGGCACCGCATCGAGCACGCGGCGATGGTCCGTCCCGAGCAGCTCGCCAGGATGGCCGCGCTCGACGTCGTCCCGGTGCCGCAGGCCCGGTTCCTGTACGAGATCGGCGACACGATGGCCGAGGCGATCGGCGAGGACCGCGTGCCGTGGCTCTACCGGCACAAGTCCTTTGTGGACGCCGGGCTGCGGGTGCCGGGCAGCTCCGATCGCCCGTGCGTGTCGGCCGGGGCGCCGCTGCTCGGCATCCGGTCGATGGTCGAGCGCACCACCAAGGCCGGTGCGGTGCTGAGCACCCACGAGCGGGTGGACGCCGAGGAGGCCCTGCGCGCCTACACCCTCCACTCCGCCTACGCGGCCGGCCAGGAGCACGAGCGCGGCCACCTGTCGGCGGGCGCGTTCGCGGACCTGGTGTTGCTCGACGACGACCCCACCACCGTGCCCAGCGAACGGATCGGCGACATCGGCGTGCTGGCGACGTTCGTCGCGGGCCGCGCCGTGCACGGGGCGGAGAAGTTCGGCGACGCGCCGAGCTGACGGGTCAGGGACGCGGGATCGGCAGCCGCTCGAAGGCGATCGTCTCGTAGCTGCCGCCGGTCCCGGTCTCGTAGAGCAGGCCGACGGTGCGGGCGTCGAGCTGCACCAGGTCGGAGTACGCGGCGGGCGCGTCGGACACGGTGTGCGCCGTCCGCCACGTGCGACCCCGGTCGCCGCTGACCCGGAGGCTCATCGCGCGTCGGGCGTCCGGATTGGACGGTCCGGCGAACAGCAGCACGTCGCCCCTGGATGTCTGCAGCACGCTGCCCTGCACGCGAGGGCCTGTGAGCGCGGGCTGCTCGCGGTAGGGCGCGTCGAGCGTCTCGCCGCCGTCGCTGCTGTAGGCGTCGAGACGGTGCGCGGGCGATTCGCCCTGGTCGCGGCTGTTGAAGTACAGCGTGCCGTCGGGCAGCTCGGCCACGGTGGTCTCGTTGGCGGCGATCCAGCCGTCGGTGCGCGTGTCGGTGAAGCCGATGCGCCAGGTGTGGCCGCCGTCGTCGCTGAGCAGGCAGTGCCCGCCGTAGTACTTCGCCTCCGCGCCGGTGTCGGGTGAGCCCGCCCGCGGCGAGGCGGAGTGGTTGGCGGGCACCACGATGCGGCCCGCGTGCCTGCCGTGCCGCAGCTGGATGGCGTGGCAGGGTCCGGTCGCGTACCAACGCCAGCCGGGTTCCTTCGCCTGCGCCGTGATCTCCCGCGCGGGCGAGAACGTGTGCCCGCCGTCGGTGCTGCGCTGCACGAACACGCGCCTGGTGTCCGCTTCGGACACTAGGCCCTCCATGATCTCCCGTTCGGTGACGTGGCCGTTGCGCGTGGTGAGCAGGACGATGTCGCCGCCGTCCAGCACCACCGGCGCCGGGTTGCCCGCGGTGGCGTTGCCGTTGCTCGACACCACGGAGAGCGGGCCCCACGTGCGCCCGCCGTCGGCCGACCGCCGCAGCACCACCTCGATCGCGCCGGTGTCGCCCGCCGACTCGACGCGGCCCTCGGCGAACGCGAGCAGTTCGCCCGAGGCCGTGCGGACGAGCGCGGGGATGCGGAAGGTGTGGTAGCCCTCGGTGCCCGATGTGAACGGCACCGACGCGGCGCGGGTGGCCGCGCCGGCGGACGGTGCGAGTGCGAGACCGGCCACGGTGGCTCCGGCGAGGGAGAGGGCGGTGCGGCGAGACACAGCGGGCATCGGCAGCCTCCTTGCTGCTGGGGGAGTGAACTGGACATAGGACGTCCTATGTAAGAACCTAGAGTGGTGCGCGGCCGGTGGTCAAGATTGAAATTGGTCTGGACGAATCGCGTTGGCGAGCTCTAGCGTGACCAGGCGATCGAAGGAGGCTCCAGCATGCGGGAGAACGTCCGGGAGCTGCTCGACGGACTCGACGCGCGGCACGGTGACATCCAACGGGCGGCGGCACTGGTACTCGACGCTGTGGCTGGCGACGGCCTCGTGTACGCCGCCGGTGCCGGGCATTCGCTGGCGATGGTGTGCGAGACGTTCTACCGCGCGGGCGGGCTCGCCGCGGTCCGGCCGCTGTGGGATCCGCAGGTGCTGCCGCTGCTGGGCGCGCTGCGCAGCTCGGGCGCGGAACGCGAGCCGGGGCGGGGGCGGGCGTTGATCGAGGCCGCTGAGCCGACGCCCGCCGACGTGGTGGTGGTGTTCTCCACGAGCGGGCGCAACCCGTACCCGGTGGAGATCGCGCAGACGGCGCTCGCGCGGGGCGTGCCCGTGATCGCGGTGACGTCGCTGGCCGCGTCGGCACAGGCGAGTGACCGGTCCGGCACCCGGCTCGCCGACCACGCGACGGTGGTGCTCGACACCGGGGTACCGCCGGGCGACGTCGTGCATCCGGCCGCGGCGCCGAGGACGGCTGCGGTGTCGACGATCCTCGGCGCGTACGTGTGGTCGGCCCTGCTCGCGGCACTCGACGGGCTCGCCGTGCGACGGGGCGTGGTGCTGCCGCTGTGGACGAGCGCGAACGTGCCCGGTGGCGACGAGCGCAATGCCGAGCTGGTCGCCCGCTACGGGGACCGGATCCCGGAGCTGAACCTCGGGCTCTAGGCACGGTCGGGAACGCACAACTCGCGGTCCGGAGTGCACGACTCGCCGTCGGGAGCGCACGACTCGCGGTCCGGAGTGCACGACTCGCGATGAGTTTGTGCGGTTTCGCCGGTCTGTACTCCCGACGGAGGTGGGCGATGGGCGACGAGGTGGACCTGCTCGAGCGGGCGATCGGCTACACGCTCGGAAGCCTGCGCCTGGTCAGCCGCGAGACGCTGCCCCGGGCGACACCTTGCCGGCGCTGGGACCTCGGCGACCTGCTCGGGCACATGGACGACTCGCTGCTCGCGCTGTCCGAGGCCGCGGACATCGGCGTCATCGCGCTCGATCCGCCCAGCCGAAGCGACCCCGCCGACCTCGTGGGCGCCCTGCGCGAGCGGGCCTGTCACCTCATGGGCGAGTGGACCTCCGCCGGTGACGCGGGCACGATCTCCGTCGCGGGCAGCCCGCTCGCGGCCGGCCTCGTCGCGGGCGCCGGCGCCGTCGAGGTCGCCGTGCACGGCTGGGACGTCGCCCGCGCCTGCGATGCGGACCGCCCCATTCCGCGCGCGCTCGCGCGCGAGCTGCTGGAGCTCGTGCCCCTGTTCGTCAGCGGTGCCGACCGGCCTTCACGGTTCGCCGCGCCGGTCGCGGTGTCACCGCTGGCCGGCCCCGGCGACCGGCTGCTGGCCTTCCTCGGCCGCGACCCCGGGTGACGGCTGCGTGGGCGGCAGGCCGAACAGCTCGAACAGCCGCGTGTCCATGAAGTTGGCGACGTGGCCGATTCCCCCACGCGTCAACGTGAGCACCTGCAGCGTGAAGGCCCGGAACTCGCCACTCTCGGGGTCGCGCAGGTACTGGGCGAACGCGGGCTGCCCGTTGGCCTCCACCGGCACCATGAGCACGCCGCCGGGACGCGCCGGGCAGCGCTCGGCCAGGTGTGTGCCCACGTCGGCGGCACCCGAGTACCAGGAGGCGAACGGCGGCATCTCCCACACGATGTCGGTGGTGAACAGCTCCACGAGGGCGGGTACGTCCTTGCGCTCGAACGCGTCGACGTACTTCTCCAGCAGCTCCCGCTGGTCCGCCGCGGCGGGCTCCTCGACGTCGTCCGGCGTCGGCGACACCTGCGCGAGCTGCGCGCGGGCGCGCTGCAGGATGCTGTTGACGGCCGTGGTGGTGACCCCGACGGCCTCGGCGACCTCGGCGGCCCGCCACTTGAGAACGTCTCGCAGGATCAGCACCGCCCGCTGCCGGGGCGGCAGGTGCTGCAACGCGGCGACGAGTGCGAGGCGGATGCTCTCCCGCTCGGTGACGATCGTGGCGGGGTCGCTCGGCGCGGCGCCCGCCAGCACGTCGGGGATCGGCTCCAGCCACGGGACCTCGGGCCGGTCGGCGAGGTCGTCGCCGGGATCGGCGCTGCCGCCGCCGAGCCCGGTGGGCATCGGCCGCTTGTTCCTGCTTTCCAGTGCCGTCAGGCACGCCGTGGTGGCGATGCGGTGCAGCCACGTGCGCAGCGACGAGCGGCCCTCGAACCTGTCGTAGGCGCGCCACGCGCGCAAGTAGGTCTCCTGCACCAGGTCCTCGGCGTCGTGTGCCGAGCCGAGCATGCGGTAGCAGTGCGCGAGCAGTTCGCGCCGGAACGGATCCGCCTGGCGCAGGAACTCGTCGTCGACCTTGGTATGCGGCATGGCCGTGCCCTTTCGCTGCCTCGAGGTCCTCATCCTGACAGACCCCACCGACAGGAAGAACTCATCGCGAGGGCGCGATGAGTTCTCCGGCCTGCCCCGGTCTGTCCCCCGTGAACACGGGAGGAGCCGAGATGGTGACGATGGAACAGCCCGCGACGAGGGCGGGCCGCAGGGAGTGGGTCGGGCTCGCGATGCTGGCGCTGCCGACGTTGCTGGTGTCGCTCGACATGAGCGTGCTCTTCCTGGCGCTGCCGCACCTGAGCGCCGACCTCGGCGCGAGCAGCACCCAGCAGCTGTGGATCCTCGACATCTACGGCTTCCTCGTTGCCGGCTTCCTGGTGACGATGGGCACGCTCGGCGACCGGATCGGCAGGCGGCGGCTGCTGCTCATCGGGGCGAGCGCGTTCACCGCGGCCTCGCTGGTGGCGGCCTACTCGACCAGTGCGGAGATGCTCATCGCCGCTCGCGCGCTGCTCGGTGTCGCGGGTGCGACGCTCATGCCCTCCACGCTCGCGCTGATCAGCAACATGTTCGCCGACGCCCACCAGCGCGCGGTGGCGATCGCGGCGTGGATGAGTTGCTTCATGGTCGGCACCGCGGTCGGCCCGATCGTCGGCGGCGTGATCCTCGAGTTCTTCTGGTGGGGCGCGGTGTTCCTGCTCGGCGTTCCCGTGATGCTCGTGCTGCTGGTGGCGGGGCAGCGGCTGCTGCCGGAGTACCGGGCTCCCGTGGCCGGGCGGCTCGACCTCGTCAGCGTCGTGCTGTCGCTCGCCGCGATCCTGCCGGTGGTGTGGGGTCTCAAGGAGCTGGCCGCGCACGGCTGGCGCTGGCCGCAGGGACTCGCGATCGCGGGCGGGCTCGCGATGGGCGTGGCGTTCGTGTGGCGGCAGCGCACGCTCGCCGACCCGCTCGTCGACGTCCGCCTGTTCCGCCGCGGCGCGTTCAGCACGATGTTGCTGGTGATGATGCTCGGCGGCGTCGTGATGGCGGGGACGTTCCTCTACGTGCCGCAGTACCTGCAGACGGTCGCGGGGCATTCGCCGTTGCAGTCGGGGCTGTGGCTGGCGCCGCAAGCGCTTGCCATGATCGTCAGTGCGCAGCTCGCGCCGCACCTGGCCCGCCGCTTTCCGGTGCCGCACGTGCTGGTGGTCTCGCTGCTCGTCGCGGCTGTGGGCTGTGTGGTGATCACGCAGGTGAGCGGCACCGGTGGGGCGCTGCTGCTGATGGTCGGCTTCACGCTCGCGTGTGTCGGCGTGGCTCCGCCGACGGCGCTCGGCACGGACCTGGTCGTCGGCTCGGCGCCACCGGAGAAGGCCGGGTCGGCGTCGTCGATCTCGGAGACCGGCAACGAGCTGGGGATCGCGCTCGGGCTGGCGGCACTCGGCAGCCTCGGCGCGGCCGTGTACCGGGCGGGGCTCGTGCTCCCCACGGGGGTACCCGCCGACGTCGCGGAGTCGGCGCGGGAGGGCGTGAACGGAGCCGCCGCGGCGGCGGGCGAGCTGCCCTCGCCGACCGGAGCCGAGCTGCTGGGCTCCGCGCGCGAGGCGTTCACCGAGGGCCTGAACGCGGTGGGTTGGGTCGGCGCCGCCGTCTTCGCCGCACTCGCCGTCCTCTCGGCCACACTCCTGCGCCGCCAACTCCCACGAACGGAGCCCTCCCCGCCACGGTGACCGTCCCCCAAGGCCACCTTAGTTGCGTTCAACGCAACAAAGGTGGCCTTGGGGGACGGAGGGACGGGGTCAGAGCATTTCAAGGGGTTCCGGGCGGCTTGGGGGTGGGAAGCGGGTGTCGAGGGCCGAGAGGTCCTCCGGCGTGAGGGTCACCTCCAGGGCCGCGGCGTTCTGTTCCACGTGCTCGCGCGTCGCCGCCTTCGGGATCGCGCACACCCCCGGCTGGTGGAGCACCCACGCGATCGCGAGCTGCGCGGGCGTCACGCCGTGCCGCTGCGCGACCTCGGCGAGCACGCGGTCACGCAGCAGCCTGCCCTGCTCGATCGGCGAGTACGCCATCACCGGCACCCCGCGCTCCCGGCACCACGGCAGCAGGTCGAACTCGGGGCCGCGCCGCGTGAGGTTGTAGAGCACCTGGTCGGTCACCACGTGCTCGCCGCACGGCGTCCGCCACGTCTCGCGCAGGTCGTCGCGGTCGAAGTTGCTGACCCCGAAGTGCCGGATCTTGCCGTCGGTGCGCAGCCGGTCCAGCGCCTCCAGGGTCTCCGCCAGCGGGTGCCCGCCGCGCCAGTGCAGCAGGTACAGGTCGAGCCGGTCGGTGCCGAGGCGGCGAAGGCTCCGCTCGCACGCCGCGATCGTGCCGCGCAGGCTCGCGTTGTGCGGCAGGACCTTGCTGACCAGGAACGTCTCGTCGCGGCGGCCCGCGATCGCTTCGCCGACGACCTCCTCGGCGCCGCCGTCGCCGTACATCTCCGCGGTGTCGATCAGGGAAACGCCGAGGTCGAGACCCAGTCGCAGGGCCTCGACCTCGGCCTTCCGGTCACGTCCGCGTTCACCCATGTGCCAGGTGCCCTGACCGAGGACGGGCAGCCGGTCGCCGGGGCCGAGCCGGAGATAGCGCATGGCCCCATTGTGGGTCAGGAGCGCTTCACCGCGTCGATCTTCAGCATCCGCGCGATCACCTTGTCGAGCTCGCGGTCGTCGAAGATCTTCTTCCAGTCGTCCTTCACGATCGTCTCGCGCCCGTAGTCCATCGCGATGAGGCACGCGTCGGAGAACGGGTTGGACCCGCGCAACGTGTTGGTGAGCGCCACCTGCACGTGGCCGAGCAGCATGGCGCGCGCGGCGGACTCGGGGACGCCGACGGTGTGCACGGTCTCGTGCAGTGCCTCGTTGAGCAGCGAGCCCACCATGCAGGCGACCGTCTCCACGAGCGTCGGCTCCAGGACCGCGAGCTGCTTCACGGTCACCCAGTGGACGTCCACGACGGGTGCGTACATCACGCGGATGACGTCGTCGGCGAGCTTGCGTGCGGTCTCGTTGTCCGACTCGAACGCGGCGACGACCTCCTGCGGTGCCGCGATTCCGCCGAAGGTGTCGGCGTACTCCTCCTTGGTGGTGCGCTCCAGGAACACCGAGGGGTGGCACGGGTGCGCCACGGCGTACTCGATGTCGTCGCGCTTGTGCAGCAGGCCCGCGTACGCCGCCGCCGGGTCGAGGGTCAGCACGATCGCGCCCGGCTTCAGCTCCGGCACGAGCGCCTCGGACACCTTGCCGAGCACGACGTCCGGCACGGCGAGGATCACGACGTCGCTCTCGCGCGCGGCCTCGGCCGAGTCGGACACCTCGCGGCCCTGGCTCGCCAGCAGTTCCCGCCCGTTGGGCGAGTTCTCGCTGTAGAGGACGCGGTAGTCGCTCTTCGCGAGGTTGTTGGAGACGCGCTGGCCCATCTTGCCGCCCGCGCCGACGACGGTGACCGTGGTCATGAGTTGCTCCTTAGGAATTCCACACTGTGCCGCGTCCACTCGTCCTCCAGCCTGCAGGTGGTCTCGAAGTCGTCCTGCAGCGGAAGCCAGTGCTCCACGATCTGGTTGATGTTCTTCTCGGCGGGTCTGACCCGCTCGATCATGGCGCCGTAGTCGAGGCGCCCCTCGCCGAGCCTGCAGCCGGAGAGCGTGAATCCGACCCAGCCCGCCTGGCGGGCGAAGTCGAAGTCCTTGACGTGGAGGTTGGCCACGTGCCGGGCGGTGGTCTCCACGACCTGCCTCGGGTGCTCGAGGTTCGCCACGCAGTTGGCCGGGTCGAGGCAGATGCCGAGGTGGTCGCTGCCGACGGCCTCCACGACGTCGACGAGGTCGGCCGACGCCACCTGCTCGTAGGTCTCCAGCGCGAGCGTCACGCCGCGCTCGGCGTAGCCGGGCACGGCCTCGCGGAGCCGTTCGGTGGCCTCGGCGAGCGTGGGCCGGTCGGCGGCGGAGTACAGCATGCTGCGCACGAGCGTCACGTCGAGCGCCTCGGCGAGGTCGAGGTAGCGCTTCAGGTGCTCCGGCCGCACGCCCCGCGTGCCGAGTTCAAGGGTCACCCCGAGGTCGCCGGCCACGGACCGCAGCTCGCGCAGCTCCGTTGTGGACAGTGACTCGACCGGTGGGTGGTCGCAGATCTGGAAGACGTCCGCGCCGAGCTCCCTGGTCTGCTCCAGCATCCGCGTGAGCGTCAGCGGTTTCTCGGCGCGGTCGGAGATGCGCCAGAAGAACGCGTACGTGCTCAGTCCGATCGCCATCAGGATCCCTTCGCCAGTGCCAGCGCCTCGTCCAGGATCTTCCCGACGGCGGCGGGGTCGTGCGCGAACCGGCCGAGGAACAGCCCGCCGACCGAGGTGCCGAGCCGGGTCAGCAGGCCCGGCCCGGCACTGCCGCCGTAGATCACGCGGACGCCGAGGCGGTCCTTGAGCGTGCCGCACACCTCGGCGATGTGCGACTCGGGCGCGGGCCGCGCGGCGCCGATCGCCCAGTGCGGCTCGTAGGCGACCACCACGGGGCCCGAGGAGACGCCGAGCGCGGATGCCACCTCGGCGACGCAGCGGTCGGCTGCCTCGGCCGAGGGCACCCGGTCGGGTTCGCCGACGCACAGCACCGGCACCAGGTCGTTGCGCAGTGCCGCCGCGGTCTTGCGGGCGACGGTCGCGTCGTCCTCGCCGTAGAGACGCCGCCGTTCGGCGTGGCCCACCTCGGCGTAGGCGCAGCCCAGCTCGCGCAGCAGCGGCCCGCCCACCTCGCCGGTGAACGCGCCGCTGTCGTCGGCGCACAGGTCCTGCGCGCCCACCCGCACCGGCGTGCCCGCGAAGATCTCGGTCACGGCCGGGATGCTCGGGAACGAGGGGAGCACGAACAGCTCGGCGTGCCCCCCCGCGATCGCCTCGTGCGAGGCGAGCGCGGCCACGTCCCTGCTCCACGCCAGTGTCCTGGCGTGGGAGAAGTACAGCTTCAGGCTGATGCCCAGGGTCAGCACGAACCCACGCTCTCGTAGTCCGTGAGCACTTGCACCTTCTTCGCCGACGGAGAGTTCTCGTCGAAGGTGTAGGTGAGCCACTCGCGGGCGAGCCTGCGGGCCAGTTCGAGGCCGATCACGCGCTGTCCGAAGGTGAGCACCTGCGCGTTGTTGCTCAGCACGGAGCGCTCGACGGAGAAGCTGTCGTGGGCGGTGACGGCGCGGATGCCGGGCACCTTGTTGGCCGAGATCGCCACGCCGAGGCCCGTGCCGCACACGAGCAGCGCGCGGTCGGCCTCGCCCTTGGCGATCAGCTCGGCCGCGGTGACCGCGACGGTCGGGTACGGGGTGTGCCCCTCCGCGTCCACCCCGACGTCCACAACGGACTCGACGAGCTCGCTCGCCTCCAGGTCCGCCTTGAGCGCCTCCTTGTAGTCGAAGCCGGCGTCGTCCGACCCGACCACGATGCGCCACTTCTGAGCCGTCATCACACACCTTTCCTGTCGGCGAGCACGCCGTGCACGACGCCGGCGATGAGCGCCAGCGACACCGCGCCCGCATCGGGCGTTCCCACGCTCTTCTCGGCGAGTGGCCTGGCCCTGCCGATCCTCGGCACCAGGTCCGCGGTCGCCTTCGCGGCGGCGTCGGCCTGCTCGGCCGCGTGCCCCCACGCCTCGGCGAGCCCCCTCGACTCGCCGACCCCGGCCGCGAGCGCCTCGGCGAAGGGCACCAGCACGTCGACCATCGTCTTGTCGCCGACCTTCGCCCCGCCGACCTTGAGCACGCTCTCCAGCCCGGCCGCGACCCCCTGGCTCACGGTCGCGGCGGTGGGCTTCCCCTTGTCCCCCAACGTGTTCGCGATGCTGCGCAGCAGCAGGCCCCACAGTGCGCCGGACGTGCCGCCCGCCTTGTCGGCCCACGCGTCGCCCGCGAGCGCGAGCAGCGTGCCCGCACCGGCGCCGAGCCGCAGCGCCTCCCGCGCGGCGTCGACGGCGGCGACCGCGCCGCGCTGCATGCCGATGCCGTGGTCGCCGTCGCCGGCGACCGCGTCGATCCGGCCCAGCTCGTCGGCGTTGCCGTCGATCACCTTGCGCACGGCCTCCAGCGCGGTGAGTACGACGCCTGCCGCCTCGCGGGACTCCTCGCTCGCCTCGGGCACGGTCTGTTCGGCCGAGTCCACGGCGAGGTCCTCGGGCGCGGGCGGCGCCGGGGTGAGCGAGCCCTTGCGGAACGCGGGCGCGTCGGCGGGGGCCGTCCAGTACCGCTCCAGCTCCTCGTCCAGCCAGAACAGGGTGAGCGAGGCGCCCGCGAGGTCGAAGCTCGTGACGAACTCGCCGACCTCGGGGTCCACCACCTCGACGCCCGCCTCGGCGAGCAACTGCGCCACGCGCCGGTAGACGACGAACAGCTCCTCGTGCTTCACGGTGCCGAGCCCGTTGAGGATCACGCCCGCCCGCTGCCCGCGCACGTCGGTGAGGTCGGCGGGCAGGTCGGCGAGCAGTGTGCTCACGAACAGCTCGGCCAGCCCGTCGGCGCTCGGCACGTCGGCCTCGTCGATGCCGGGCTCGCCGTGGATGCCCATGCCCACGGCCATCCTCCCCTCGGGGACCGTGAACAGCGGCGCGTCCGCGCCGGGCAGCGTGCAGCCGGAGAACGCGACGCCGAGCGAGCGGGTGCGGTCGTTGGCGCGCTCGGCGACGCGGTACACCTCGTCGAGGCCGAGCCCCGCTTCGGCGGCCGCGGCGGCGGCCTTGAACACGGTGAGGTCGCCCGCGACGCCACGCCGCTTGGCGGCCTGGTCGGCGGGTGCGCTCGACACGTCGTCGGTGACCGCGAACGTCCTCGTGGGAATGCCCTGCTGCGTCAGTATCTCCGCCGCGTGTCCGAAGTGGAGCACGTCGCCCGCGTAGTTGCCGAACAGCAGCAGCACGCCGCCGCCGCTCTCGGCGGCCTTCGCGACCGAGCACGCCTGCTGCGCCGAGGGCGAGGCGAAGATGTTGCCCGACACCGCGCCGTGGGCGAGGCCCTGGCCGACGAGCCCGGTGAACGCGGGGTAGTGGCCGGAACCGCCACCGACGAGCACCGCGACCTGCCCCGGCGTCTTGGCGGTGTTGCGCACCACGCCGCCCTGCACGCGCCGGACCCACCGCCGGTGTGCCGCGACGAAGCCGTCGAGCACCTCGTCGGCGAACTCGGCCGGGTCGTTGAACAGCCTGGTCATGCCTTGGTCACCGCTTTCTCGTCGGGGTCGCCGGTCTGCACGCGGCCCCGCTTGGCCAGCGCCACCATCAGCACCGCGGAGAGCACCATCAGCCCGCCGACGACGAACATGGGTAGGACGTAGGAGCCCGTGGCGTCGTTGAGGAACCCGGTGACGTATCCGGCGGCGAAGCCGGCGACGTTGCCGAAGGTGTTGATGAGCGCGATGCCGACGGCGGCGGCCGCGCCGGTGAGGAACTGCGCGGGCACGGTCCAGAAGTTGGGCAGTGCCGCGAAGATCGCGCACGCCGTGATGGTGATGACCACGATCGTCGCCGCGGGCGAACCCATGAACAGCGCGATCGGGACGCTCACGCCGCCGACGAGCGCGGGCAGTGCGATGTGCCACGTCTGCAGGCCGCGCCTGGTCGCGTCGCGCGACCACAGGTACAGCACGATCGCCGCCGGCACGTAAGGGATCGCCGTGATGAGGCCCTTCTCGAGCACCGTGAACGTGGTGCCGAAGTCCTCCTCGAAGCCGCTGATGATCGTCGGCAGGAAGAACGCGAGTGCGTAGAGGCCGTAGATGAAGCCGAAGTAGATGAGCGCGAGCGTCCACACGCGACCGCTGCGCAGCGCGGCCAGCACGCCGCCCTTGTGCGAACCGGATCCGGTCTTGGTCTTGGCCTCACCCTCGAGCTCGGCGGTGAGCCAGTCCTTCTCGGCCTGGGTCAGCCACTTCGCGTCGGCGGGCCGGTCGCTGAGGTAGAACCAGGTGGCGATGCCGACCAGGATCGCGGGCACCGAAACACACAGGAACATGAAGCGCCAGCCCTCGAGGCCGAACACGCCGTGCTGCTCGATGAGCGCGCCCGCGAGCGGGGCGCCGATGACCGTGGTGAGCGGTTGCGCGAGGTAGAACAGCGCGAGGATCTTGCTCCGGTGCCGCGCGGGCACCCACAGCGAGAGGAACAGGATCGCGCCGGGGAAGAACCCGGCCTCGGCGATGCCGAGCAGCAGGCGCAGCGTGTAGAGGCCGCCGACGCTGTCCACCCAGGTGAACAGCAGCGAGACGATGCCCCACGACACCATGATCCGCGCGAGCCACTTGCGGGCACCGAAGCGGTGCAGTGCGATGTTGCTGGGCACCTCAAGCAGGATGTAGCCGACGAAGAACACCCCGGAGGCGAAGCCGTACTGGGCGGCGGTGAGGCCGAGGTCGTCGTTCATCCCGTTCGGGCCGGCGAACGAGATCGCGGTCCGGTCGAGGTAGTTGATGAAGAACATGAGTGCCACGAAGGGCACGAGCCGCACGGCGACCTTTCTGATCGCCGAGCGCTCAACGGGGGACTGCTGGGTGGCGTCCACGTCGACACTCCTGACACGCGCTGAAGATTGCGGCGATGCTAAGCACGCGTAACCAGAACGGCCCAGTGTCGGTGAACGGAGTTGCAGTTATCGGGGCTATTTCGGTAGCCGTTTCGATCCAGAAGCGGCCTCGGATGAGAATGTGTTCAGCCGACGAGGGGTTCGGCGGCCCTCGTGTCGACGATCAGCTCGGTGACGGCGCCCGCGAGCAGCGCGGCCCGCAGCACGGGGGCCTTGGCCTCGCCGAGTGCGACGCACAGGCGGCGGGGGATGCGGCGCAGCGTCTCGATCGGCAGGCCGCTCGAGCGCTGGTTCATCGCGAGGTCGGTACTCGACCCGGTGGCGTGGAGGAACACCGTGCCGAGGTCTCCCACCACGCCCTGCTCGGTGAGCGAGCGCAGGTCGTCGCGATCGAGGTAACCGGCGCGGTAGAGGTGGCCGGGGATGCCGCCGCCGAGCGCGCCGACGGAGAACAGCGCGACGTCGGCCCGCTGCTGCAGGCGAACGATGCGCTGGACGCTGTGCTCAGCCCACAGCGCCGCCCGCGTTGCGGCCGAGTCGAAGAACGCGGGCACCGGGAAATGGTGCACCCGGGCGCCGAGTACCGCGCCGAAGCGGTCGAACACCCCCGAGGCGTACTCGGCGCCGGAGGAGAACGTGTTGCCCGACCCGCTCATCTGCACCACCTGCAGCCCGGGGACCACGCCGGGTGTGAGGTTGCGGGCGAGCGTGGCGATGGTGATGCCCCACGTGACCGCGATCGTGGTGTCGGGCGAGAGCGTGAGCCGCAGCTTCGCCGCCGCCTGCGTCGCGACGTGCAGCAGCCGTTCGCCCTCGGTCGCCCGCTCCGGAGGGGAGACGACCGTGGCCTCCGCCCCGTAGCGCTCCGCGATGAGGCGTTCGAGCGTGCTCGCCGCCCTGCCGCTGCGATGCACGGTGATCTCCACGAGCCCGGCGGTGCGGGCCTCTCCGACCAGGCGCGACACGGTCGCGCGCGAGCAGCCCAGCTCCTGCGCGATCGCCTCCATCGTGAGGTGCTCGTCGTAGTACAGCTCCGCAGCCCGCAGCACCGTGGCCCTGCGCGCGGTGTTCATGCGACGTGCTCCGCGATCGCCGTGACCACCACGGCGAACGACACCGCGCCCGGGTCGCGGTGGCCGAGGCTGCGCGCCGCCAGCGGGCGCGCTCTGCCGAGCCGGGGACTCAGCGACGCGGTCGCCTCGGCCGCCCGCGCGGCGACCGCCGAGGCGTTGACCCACGCCGGGCCGAGCGGCAGCTCGGCGGCGAGGTCGGCCTCGAGGCTCTCGGTGAACGGCAGGAACGCGTCCACCACGGTCTTGTCGCCGACGCGCGCGTTGCCGTAGGCGGTCACGGCGTCGAGCGCGGAACGGCACGCGGCCTGCACGGCGTTCGCGGGCGGGTCGGTGTCGGAGAGCACCCGCGCGGCCGCGCGCAGTCCCGCACCCCACAGCGCACCGGAGGAACCGCCGGCCCGGTCGCTCCAGGCGTCGGCGGCGAACAGCAGCGTCGTGGCCGTGCCCGCCCCTGCCTCGACGGCCCTGCCCGCGGCGGTCGCCGCCGCGCGGGCACCCCTGGCCATGACGCGCCCGTGGTCGCCGTTGCCGGCCACCGAGTCGAGCTCGCCCAGCTCCGGTTCGGCCTCGGCGAGCGCGGCCGCCGCGGTCTCGAACGCCGCGTGCACCAGTTTCGCCACGTGCCGCGACGCCTCGCTCGCCTCCGGGATCGCGCGCTCGGCGATCTCGGGCACCGGCCTCGGCGTGAGCGGGGCGGCCTCGGCGGGACCCTTGCGGTAGGCGGGGCTCTGCGCAGGCGCGCCCCAGAGCGCCTCCAGTTCGTCGTCGAGCCACGTGATCGTCAGCGACAGCCCCGCCATGTCGAGGCTTGTGATCAGCTCGCCGACCTCGGGCTCGACGATCTCGACCCCTTCGGCCTCCAGCGCGGGCACGACCTCGTTCCACAGCACGAACAGTTCCTCGTACTTGGTAGCGCCCATACCGTTGAGCAGCACGGTCGCCCTGCGCGCGCCGTCGGGGCGCTCGGCGAGGACCCGCCCGACGAGCAGCCCGGCCAGCTCGCGCGCACCGAGCAGCGGTTCCTCCGACACGCCAGGCTCGCCGTGGATGCCGAGTCCGACGCCCATCCGGCCGTCGCGCACGGTGAACAGCGGACCACGGGAACCCGGCGGCGTCGGACCCTCGAACGCGATCCCGAGCGACACCGTCGCCGCGTTGGTGCGCTCGGCGACGCGGACCACGCCCTCGAGGTCGTATCCGGCCTCGGCCGCGGCCCCGGCGATCTTCACGACCACCAGATCGCCCGCCGTGCCGCGGCGAAGGGACCGTTCGTCCCGCGGCGCGCTCGCGAGGTCGTCGCTCACCACCACCGAGCGCACCGGGATGCCCGCGTCGGTGAGCTGGGCGCGGGCGGCCTCGAAGTTCAGCACGTCGCCCGCGTAGTTGCCGTAGCTGAGCACCACGCCCGCGCCCGCGTCGGCGGCCGTGGCGACGGCCACCACCTGCTGCGTGGACGGCGAGGAGAAGACGTAGCCCACCACGGCGGCGTCGGCGAGACCGGGGCCCACCCAGCCCGCGAACGCCGGGTAGTGCCCGCTGCCGCCGCCGACCACCACCGCGACCTTGCCCGGTGCCGCCTGCGTCGCCCTGACCACCCCGCCGGGCACCCGCTGCACGAACCCGGGGAACGCGCGCGCGAACCCGGAAAGCATGTCGCCCGCGAAGTCGGCGGGGTCGTTGAAGATCTTGGTCATGGAACCCTTTCGTGCGGATCCGCTACAGGGGCGGGGTGAGGTCGACGTGCCAGCGGCCGCCTGCCTCGCTCACGCTGAGGTCGTAGGTGAACGGCTCGCCGTCGCTGCGGGTTCCGCTCACCGTCGCCACGCGCGGCTCGGTGCCGTCCGGCCGCAGGGAGACGCTCACGCCCGTCGTGCCGCGCAGCTCGTCGACGTAGGTCTGGGCGAAGTCGTCGGCCTGCCCGCCCGGCCCGCCGAGCAGCAGCCCGAACTCGTCGGCGTCGCGCTCGGTCAGCGCGCGTTCGAGCCGGTCGCGCAGCTCGGCGGGCGAGGCGGCGCCGGGCTCGGGCTCGCGCGAGATCAGCACGGTGACGACCACGATCCACACCACCACGAGCGCGACGACCACGCCGACGAGCCTGTTCCTGCGCATGGCCGAACGGTATCTCACCCCGGCTCTACCGCGGGCACCTCGCGGAGCGACCCTGGCCCTCGCCGAAGAGCACCACCTCGCCGCGGCGGTCCGCCGCCGTGCACGCGATCTGCTCGGTGGCCACAGTGGACAGCCGCTCCGGCGACATGGACAGGGTCACCACCACGCGGCCCGCGCCGCTCGCCGTCACCGTGAACGGCGCGGCCTCCGGCGGCACCTCGGTGCCGAGCCCGCGTGCTCGCTCCTCCTCCGTCGGGCCGGCCGCGAGCTCCGCCAGCGTGTCCGCATAGGACAGCGGCGGCCCGGCACGCAGCACCGGGAAGGGCCTGCCAGCTGAGAGGAAGTACAGGGTCGTGGCAGGGCCCGGTGCCGCCGCCCCGCTCGGTGGTGACGCGCCGACGATCACCCCGCTCGGCTGCACGCCGCACCCGGCGAGCGCCAGCAGCGCGGCGACACCCGGCCACAGCCCGCGCCTCATGCGTGCGCCTCCCTCTCTCCTGCCCACCGCGGCAGGCGCAGCGTGAACACGGCCCCGCCGTCGGGGGCGGACGCAGCCGTGAGCTCGCCCCTGCGCGTGCCGTCGTGGTGCAGCACCGCGTTCTCCCTCGCGATCGCCAGCCCGAGGCCGCTGCCCTCGGAACGCGCCCTCGCCGCGTCGGCCTTGTAGAACCGGTCGAACACGTGCGGCAGCACGGCGGCGTCGAGTCCGGGCCCGTGGTCGCGCACCTCCACCGTCACCCACTCCGCGTCGCCCGTCAGCCGCACGGACACGGGCGGCTCGCCGTGCCGCAGCGCGTTGCCGACGAGGTTCGCGACAATGACGTCCACCCGCCGGGGATCGACCACGGCCGTCACCGGGGGCAGTTCGGTCTCGACGCGCTCGGTGAAACCCCGCGCCCGCAGGCTCGCCCGCACCACCTCTGCCACGTCCACCTCGTCCGGTTCCAAAGCCGCGGCGCCGGAGTCGAACCTGCTGATCTCCATCAGGTCGTTGACGAGCCGGGTCAGGTTGTGGGCCTCCTGGCTGACGAGCCTGGCCGCGCGGCCGAGCTCGTCGGGCAGGGCGTCGGCGTCCTCGTCGAGGATGTCCGCGACCGCGGCGACGGCCGCCAGCGGCGTGCGCAGCTCGTGCGAGACGTCGGCCACGAAGCGCCGCGCGTCGGCCTCCATCGCGCGCAGGCGCTCGACGTGCCGCTGCAGCTGGGCGGCCGTGTCGTTGAAGGTGTGGCCGACCTCGGCCAGTTCGTCGGAGCCCCGGACGGCGATCCGGGTGCTCAGGTCGCCCTCGCCGAGCCGCCGCGCCGCGTCGCCCAGCTCCCGCACCGGACGCAGCACACCGCGGGCGGCCAGCAGGGCGACGGCGACCGCGACCGCCAGCGCCACCCCGCCGATGAGCCACGCCCGCTCGGCGAGCTGCTCGATGCTGTGCTGCTCGGCGAGCAGGCTGCGCGCGGTGTAGACCTCGATGCCGGACGGCTCGGTCATCCCGTCGGGCCCCACGATCAGCAACGGCGTCCCGATCATCAGCACGGGCGCACCGCCGAATTGCACCCGCTGCCACGCGATCCGGCCGTCGCTCACCGTCAGGCGCAGTTCCCCCGGGATCACCTCGGGGTCGAGCCCGCCCGCCGACCGCGCGCCACCGTGGATCGCGACGGCGGAGGTCTCCCGGTCGGTGACGACGCCGGCGATCTCGCGAAGCCCCGCCTCGTCCGGCTCCGGATCCCGCAGGGGGAACAGCGTCTCCAGCCGGGTCGTCATCGACACCACGGCGGCGTCCTGTGCCTGTTGCAGCACCAGGTTGCGCGACTGCACGTAGCTCGCCCCGGCCACGGCCACCGCGGTGAGCACGCTCAGCGTCGCGAACGCGAGCAGCAGGCGGGTCCGCAGGCTTCCGAGGCGGCTCACAACGGCCCGAACCGGTACCCGAACCCGCGCACGGTCTGCACGTACACCGGGGCCGCCGAATCGTCCTCGATCTTCGCGCGCAACCGTTGCACGCACGCGTCGACGAGCCGCGAGTCGCCGAGATATCCCTGGTCCCACACCGATTCCAGCAGCTGCTGGCGGCTGTACACGCGGCCGGGCGTCGCCGACAGCTCCAGCAGCAGCCGCAGTTCGGTGGGCGTCAGCCCGACGCGCGCGCCCTGCCTGGTCACCACCAGCCCGGAGCGGTCGATCGTCAGGTCGCCGTACCGCTCCTCCGGCGCCGCCTGCTCGCGGCCGGTGCGCCGCAGCACCGCGCGGATACGCGCCTCCAGCACCCTCGCCTGCACCGGTTTCACCACGTAGTCGTCGGCGCCGGCCTCCAGCCCGGCCACCACGTCCATGTCGTCGCCGCGCGCGGTGAGCATGATGATCGGCACCTCGCTGGTGGCCTGGATGCGGCGGCAGACCTCGAAGCCGTCGATGCCGGGGAGCATCAGGTCCAGCACCACGACGTCGGGCGGCTCGGTGCGCAACCGGTCCAGTCCGCTCTCGCCCGACTCCACCGCGTCCACGCGGTGTCCCTGCCTGCCGAGCGCGAGCTCGAGCCCCTGACGCACCGCCGCGTCGTCCTCGATCAGCAACACCCGTGACACGCCGCCGAGTATCACAGCCGCCGCCGGGCGCCGCCCGCCGACCAGAAGGCGACACACCCGATCGCCCCGGCGAGCAGCATCGCGCCGAGGACGTCGCTGAGCCGGTGCCAGCCCGCGATCATCGTGGCGGCGCCGACGAGGACGGCTCCCGCGAGGCCCGGTACGGCGGCCCACCAGCGGACCTTCGCGGGCAGCACGAGCAGGACGGCCAGCACGATCGCCGTCGTCGCCGCGACGTGCCCGCTGGGAAAGCTGTTGTGTGTGGTCGATCCGGTGACGTCGAGGTCGGGCCGCGTCACCACGGACTTGAGCACCCGCGCGCCCGCGACCGAGCAGCCGAACAGCACGATGCCCGCGAGCGCGGCACGGGTCCTCCCGCTCAGCATCCCCGCGACGAGCACTCCGCCGAGCACGACGGCCAGCACCAGCGGATCGCCCACGACCGACAGCAGGGCCATCGCCGCCCCGTCGGCCGCACCGTCCCGGCCGGGACCGGCCAGCAGAAGCTGGTCCAGTTCCTGGCCGGCTGGCGTCCACACGAAGACGGCACAGGTCACCAGAAGTCCGAGCACGCACGCCACGGCCGCCAGCAGGAGTCCCGCCCCGCCGTCGCGCGTCCGGGCCCGCACATCCGTTACCACCGGACCAGTGTCACCCGGCGATGTCCCGGGCTCGTGCGGGAAATGTCATGGTTCTGTCACAGACCCGCGGCGGGCGAAGCTGTCGACGAACTGTGACACGCGTGGCGCGAGGTGCGCACATCCGCCGCCGACCGTGAGCGGTATGGACCAACCACCCACCATCCGGGATCGGCTCTTCGCCGTCGTCACGGTGTTCCTCGCCGTCGTGTTGCTGCTGCCCGCGCTGGTGTGGCGTCCTCGGCGGGCCCGTGAGCTCGCCTGCGGGTGGGCACTGGGCCTGCGCTTCCCCGCCGAGGACCTCACGGGGCTCACCGACGGCGCGAGGGCCGCGTTCACCGCCGCGCGTACCGAGGCGTTCTGGCGGCACGGCCAGCTGATCGGGCTCACCTCGGGGCACCGGGATCCCGCGGCGCAGCAACGGCTTTTCGACGAGGAGGTGCGGCGCTGCGGCTCACCGGCCGCGGCGCGCCTGCGCGTGCTGCCGCCCGCCGAATCGGGGCACGTCGCCGGGATCGCGCTCGACGTCCGCCCGCGGGAAGGCGCGCTGTGGCTGGAGAAACACGGCGCGCGTCACGACCTCTACCGCACCTACGACAACGAGTGGTGGCATTTCGAGTACCGGCCGGAGACGCACGGTGTGCCGCCGCGCCGGCTGCCCTGCCCGGGTGTGGCGGAGCCGGCCTCCTGCTGAGCGCCCGCCCGCCCGCGCCGTTGCCCTCGGCTGACGAGGTGGTAGGTCGCGGGGCCGACGACGGGCAGCCCGAAGATCGAGAGCATGACCGCGAGGAACTCGGTCACTCCGTGCGGCAGCACGAGAGCGCACACGGACACGAGGCCGCCGACGATCCCGAGGTACGCCACCGTGCCGAGTGCCGTCGCCCCGGCACAGACGAGGATCAGCCTGGCCACCTCTCCGAGCCTGCCGTCGCGGAGCCGGCGGGGCAGCGCGCGGAGGCCGACCGCGATGGCCATGCCGGTCATGCCGCCTACGGCGATCCCGGCGATCCAGACGGGGATCAGCACCGGGGAGTCACCGTCGAGCAGTCCCGAGTCCCGCGCCAGCGTGCCGAGCCCGAACGCGCCCGCACCGCCGCCGCCGATCATGAGCAGGAGCAGGAGCACCACCCAGCTGCCCGCGAGCACCCTGTTGCCGCTCTCTTGCTCCGGAGCCGAGGTCACCACGCCAAGCTAGCGGGTTTTCCTTGTCAGGGCCGGAGTTCCACCAGGTTGCTGAGGCCCGACAGTTCGATGACCCGCCTGCTTGCCGAGCCGAACGGGGCCATGACCTGGCACTCCGTCTGCAGCAGCCGCAGCCGCTCCGCGAGCGCGAAGAGGATCCGCAGGCCCGCGCTGTCGAGGTACGTGACACCGGCGAGGTTGAGGCGGACGGTCAGCAGGTGGTTGGTGATCGCGGCGAAGATGTCGTCCTGGACGACCTCGCAGTTGGAGAGGTCCACCTCGCCGGTGACCGCGATCTCGATCGCACCGGCGTCGGACGACAGCACCTCGACGTTCGCCGTCGTCATGCCGGATCGCCGCCGGTGACGTTCTTGCGGATGTGCACGAGGGTTCCTCCCGGTCCGTGTTCGAACCTGAGGTCGTCGCTGAGCTGGTGCATGAGCTCCGTTCCCTTCCCCCGGTGGGTGCCGCGGGGCGATCGCCAGTGGCCGGTGTCGCCCACGGTGGCGAGTACCTCCCCTTCGCGTGCCTCGAGCCGCAGCGAGAGCGTGCCGCCGAGCGGACCGTACGCGTGCTCGATGACGTTGGAGCACGCCTCGCCGACCACCACGAGCATGTCCCCGGCCTCCTCCGGTGTCGCGCCTGCCGACGGCAGCCAGCGGCGCAGCGTCGCGCGGACGTCGGCGAGCACCTCGGGGATCGCGTCCAGCTCGAAGCTGATCTCCCGCAGCTCCTCGGCCTCCTGTCTGCGCATGGCGAGCACGGCGATGTCGTCGTCGGTGGGGCTGGTGCCGACGAGCCGCGACATCACACGCGAGCACAGCGGCTCGGTCGGGCCCGTGGCGACGGTTTCACACAGCAGCGCCAGCCCGTCGTCGAGTGAGCGGTCGCGTCGCTCGACGAGGCCGTCGGTGTAGAACAGCACCGTCGCGCCCTGCGGGATGCCGACCGTCACGCTGCGGCGCTGCACGGGAGCGGTGCCGATGCCGATCGGCGGGTCCACCGGCACTTCGATCAGCTCGGCCCGCTCGCCCGGCCGCGCGAGCACCGGTGCGAGATGCCCGGCGAGCGACAGGTGGATCCGGCTGAGCGAGGGCTCCCACATCGCGTACGCCATCGTCACCATCGTCTGCGGCTCGAAGTGGCGCATGTGCCGGTCGAGCCGCGTCAGCACCTCGGTGGGGCTGTCCGAGTCGAGCGCGTACGAGCGGGTGGCCGTGCGCACCCTGCTCATCACCGTCGCCGCGGCCAGCCCACGCCCCACCACGTCGCCGACCGCGACGCACAGCCAGCCCGACGGCAGGGTGAACACGTCGTACCAGTCGCCGCTGACGCCGCTCGCCTCGCCGGGGGCGTACCTCGCCGAAAGTTGCAAGCCGGGAATGGCGGGCAACAGGGCGGGCAGCAGCGTGCGCTGCAGCGCGGACGCCGCGGCCCGCTCGCCGCGCGTGAGCCCGGTGCGGGTCGCCAGCGCCAGCCGGTCGCCCGCGACCTGGAGTACCTCGACGTCGTCCTCGGTGAACGGGGTGGAGTCGAGCGTGCCGACGTGCAGCACCCCGAGCATCTCGCCTCCGGCGAGCAGCGGGACACCGGCCAGCGAGCGGATGCCCTTCTCCCACAGCAGCGGGTTGACCACGGTCGTCGGATCGACCTGCTGGATCACCAGGGGTTTACGGGAGGCCGCGATGTGCCCGGCGAAACCCTCCCCGATCGGGATCCGCACGCCCTGGCGCACCTCCTCCTCGATGCCGGAGGCCGCCGCGGCCACCAGGTGCTCGCCGCCGCTGTCGAGCAGCAGCACGGTGGCGGTGTCGGCGTCGAGGAGTTCGCGCACGCGTTTGAGCAGCTCCGGCAGCAGCTGCTCCAGATCGAGATGGGCGAGGGCGCTGTCCGTGACCGCCTCGATGCGGCGGAGGCGGCTCTCCGCGTGGCCCCCCGAATCGACCGACCTCGGCATGAGGAGGAGCATAACGTCGGCCACGGTCTCCAGCAGCGCGCGATGGGTTGCCCAGCGCGAACGCCTCACAGCGCCGGGCGGTCCCCGGCGAGCAGCGGCTCGAAGAGGTCGCCGTGCTCCTCGACGCGCTCCAGCACCTCGTCGGCGGTGAACACGAGGTCGGCCGCTGTCTCGCACTCGGCGACCTCGTCCCACAGCAGCGGAGTCGACACGGTCGGCGACGGCCGCGCCCGCAGCGAGTACGGCGCCACGGTGGTCTTCTGCGTGTTGTTCTGGCTCCAGTCGATGAACACCTTGTGCGGGCGCAGGTTCTTCGCCATCCGCGACACCACCAGCTCGGGCATCGCCTTCTCCAGGCGTTCGGCGAGCTGCTTGGCGTACTCGCGGGTCCGCTCCGCCGAGCGCACGCGAACCGGCGAGTACAGCTGCATGCCCTTGGAGCCGCTGGTCTTGGGGTAGGCCTCGATACCGTCCTCGGCGAGTTCGTCCCGCAGCCGCAGCGCGACCTCGCAGCACTCCACGATCGTCGCGGGCTCGCCGGGGTCGAGGTCGAACACGAGCAGGTCCGGCTTGCGCTTCGCGCCGCGCGGACCGACGGTCCACTGTGGAATGTGCAGCTCCAGGCTCGCGAGGTTGGCCACCCAGACGAGCGTGGGCAGGTCCTGGATCAGTGCGTAGTCGGCCTTGTCGGAGCCGCGGGAGCTGCCCGGCGTCTCGATGCACACCGTGCGCACCCACTCCGGCGCGTGCCGCGAGACGTCCTTCTCGAAGAACGACTTGCCCTCCACGCCGTTGGGGTAGCGCTTGAGCGTCAGCGGCCGGTCCTTGACGTGCGGCAGCAGCACCGGGGCGATACGCGCGTAGTAGTCGAGTACCTCACCCTTCGTGAAGCCCACGTGCGGATAGAGGACCTTGTCCAGGTTGGACACCCGCATGCGGCGGCCGTCCACCTCCACGAGCGGGCTGG
>NZ_MASU01000022.1 GCF_003202235.1 Prauserella flavalba | reverse complement strand
ACGGCAGCCGCAGGCTGTGATGTTTGAGGCGTTGTCGCTGGTAGTGGCTGCGCTTGGCGCGGGTTTGGTGGAGTCGGCGCCAGGCTGACCAGTGGTCGGCATGGGCTCGGGGGTGATCGGGGTGGGTCAGCTTGGCCCAGAGGCGCCGGATTTCGTTGCAGGACAACGGGATCAGCTGGTCGATGCCGCCTGTGGTGCCCCCTTTGACGCGGTTCGTGCGCGCTCGGTGTGGGCGGTGACGGCGAGGAACGCCGCGGCGAGCATCGAGAGCGTGATGTGCCGGTACCAGGCGTCGTAGCGGCGGACCTGGTAGTGGTCCAGGCCGGTCTCGTTCTTGGCGAACTGGAATGTTTCCTCGATGCCCCACCGGGACCCGGCGACCCGGACCAGCTCGGCGACCGGGACCGGCTGGTTGGCGTGGCAGATGTAGTAGGCCAGCTCGCTGGGCTTGCTGATCGAGCGACGGACCAGCAGGTGGTGCTGGTCGGCTCCGGGGTCGAGCAGCAACCAGTCGTAGAGTCGCTGGCCCTTGCTCCCGTCGCCGGCCGAGAGCCGCTGCCAGCCGCGTCTGGGTGCCGCGGCGGCCAGCTGGTCGGCGCGTTGCGGGCCGGTCGGGGTGGCGAACCGCTGGTCGCAGGACACGGCCATCACGTAGTTGAGGTTCTGCTCGTCCAGCCAGGCGCGCAGTCCGGGGTTGTCGCCGTAGGCCTCATCGGCGGTGAACCACGGCACCGCCTGGTGCCCGTGCGCGGCCAGCAGCCGCTGCAGCATCCGCCGCGCCAGCTCCGGCTTGGTGGCGAAGCCGACCTCGTCGCCGATCCCGGCCTCGGCGCAGCGCTGCGGATCGTCGGTCCAGGAGCGCGGCAGGTACAGCTCCCGGTCGACCAGCGCCCGCCCCCGCGGTGACACGTAGGCCAGGAACACCCCGAGCTGACAGTTCTCGATCCGGCCCGCCGTGCCGGAGTACTGCCGCTGAACGCCAGCGGAGCGGGTGCCTTTCTTCAGGAATCCGGTCTCGTCGGCGGCCAGCACACCGGCCGCATCACCCAGCCGGTCCAGCACGTAGCCGCGCAGGTCATCGCGCACCGCCTCGGCGTCCCAGGCGTAGACAGTTCAGCAGCCGCTGCATGCCATCCGGGCTCAGTTCGCCGGCCTGCTCGGCGAGCGTCCAGGAGTTCTTGCGCTCGGCCCCCGACAGCAGCCCCAGCAGGTACAGCCGCGCCCGGCGCCGCGACTGCACCTGCGCGAACCGGCCCGCCACCAGCCCAAACACCTCACCGAACCCCGCCTGCCAGCGCGCAAGCGGATCACCAACTACAGTCCACGACGCGGCCACCGCGTCAGTTTCAAGATCCAACACACCTTGAAGTTGATCACGCGGTGGCCGCCCTCGTGATCACGACACGCCGACCAAGATCACACTGTGCGGCTGCCGTATTAGTCGTCGTCCTCGTCGGAGAGCCCGAATTCCTCATCGGTCGATGTCTCCAATTCGTCACCATTCCGGCGGGCGTACGCCTGAGCCTGCTCGATCAGTTCCGGGTTGGCGTCAACCCAGGTGAGCATCGTCCT
Source organism: Prauserella flavalba (assembly GCF_003202235.1). Classification (GTDB taxonomy): domain Bacteria; phylum Actinomycetota; class Actinomycetes; order Mycobacteriales; family Pseudonocardiaceae; genus Prauserella_A; species Prauserella_A flavalba. Next base: position 144,075 of record NZ_MASU01000022.1, on the reverse strand, counting down.
GCTGAGTTCCAGAAACTCCACGACTTCCGGCTTCAACGAGTAGTAGACCCGCACCGGAAAAGACTCCTTGTCCTCCGCGCGCACCAAAAGACCTTCCTCGGTCATCTTTTTCAATACGCGCGCCAGGTAGCTATCATGCAGGACGGTGTGTTTATCCGACCATTCTTTACCGATGGGATACGAGTTGAGTGTGGAAAGAATCTCTTTGCGCCGCATCGGGCCTTTCAAGAGCAGGACCAGGATGGCCAGCACCCACTTGTCCCCGAAAAGGTACTTCAGGTCGTACAAGCCCCGAAGGAGCCTCTCGTCCCCCACTGTCATAGCGCCTCCCCGTGCGCACCCGACCCGGCCCCTCGCCGTGCCCGTGGCGCAGTCCTCCGGCGACGCACCCCCGGAGGGCGTCGCCTACGCGGTCGTGCCTGGTCAACGCGACCGCAGCGCCAGCTCCGGCCTCCTCGTGTCGCGGTGACGGAGATCTCCACGTTACGCCGAACGGCCCAACCACTCCACCGTATTCCTACTCAAAGCGAACTTTAACCGGATGTCACACCGAGTAGCCAGAATGAAGATCATCTACACGTACAGTTGCTTCCGTTGGGGGTTCATACGGGGGATCATGATGGGGTTCATACGGGGGATCACGTTAGATGACCACCCCCTACGCCTCGCGAAGCCGCTGCTCACCGGGCCTGTAAGGGGATCCGCTGGTATCCCAGACTCGCTTGCCCACAAGCCGGTAGACACATCGGGGCGGGGCGTGCGGCCAACCGTGCATCCGACACCGCTCGATCACTTCACCGGGTCATCCTGCCTTTTCTGCCTCCCGCGTTCTCTATTTAGAGCGTGTCTCATTTGGCAAGTTTTTTGTAGCAGGTGATGGCTGCGCCGAGGATGAGGAAGGCGAGGTAGTGGCTGGGTTTGCGGTCGTATCGGATGGTGAGGCGTCGGTAACCGGTCAGCCAGGCAATCGTCCTTTCGATCACCCAGCGGTGTTTGCCGAGCCTGTCGGTGGATTCGATGCCTTTGCGGGCGATGCGCGGAATGATCCCGCGCTGGCGGAGCCAGTCGCGCATGGAGGGGATGTCGTAGGCCTTGTCCGCGTGCAGCTTGGCCGGTTTCCGGCGCCGCGGTCCTCGACGGGATCGGATCGCCGGCAGCGCGTTGACCAACGGCCGCAGCGCGTGGCTGTCGTGGGTGTTGGCCGCGGAGATCCCGACGGTCAGGGGTAGGCCGGCGCGGTCGGACAGCGCGTGGATCTTGGAGCCGGGTTTACCCCGGTCGATCGGGCTCGGCCCGGTCAGGCCGCCCCTTTTTTAGCCCTGACGGAGGCTCCGTCCAGGACCGCGCGGGACCAGTCGATCAAGCCTTTGGAACCCAGTTCGTCCAACACCGCGTGGTGCAGCTGCCGCCACAGTCCGGCCTCGGTCCACTCGGTGAACCGGCGATGTGCCGTCGGCACGGTAACCCCGAAGCTGGGCGGCAGATGCCGCCAGGCACATCCGCTGGTCAGCACGAACACGATCGCGGTGAACACCGCACGATCGTCGACACGCGACATCCCGCCGCCCTGTGGGCGCGTCTTTCCAGGCGGGATCAACGGTTCCACCAGTGCCCACAACTCGTCAGGCACCAGCCGCCGCGACAACTCGTCCATCACAGCCCATGATCATGCCCGTATCTCACCCGACATCCATGTGAGACACGCTCTTATTTATCCTTTTCCAGTCCTTCAATTCTATTGTTTTCCGTCCCGGTGTACTGCGTTTCGTCCGCGGCGGCCGGCGCGCCCGACTGGCTCGCTGACCTGCGGAAATCGGCGGCGCGATCGGTGGGAATTGTGACCGTACGGACGGCTTTCTATTCGCGACCAATGACGACAGGCGCGCGCGAAAAGAGTCTTGAAAATGGGCGGTGTTTTCCATTGCGCGCGGCGCGGCGCAGAGTCATAATTGAATTGTCGCCGGGGGAACCGGAAACCACACCGAATACCACGCCCGGCGCGAGCTATGTCCGACGAATGGGAGTCGATCATGTGCTACGCCGACACCGCCATCGAAAACGACGGCACCGTTACCGCCTATTGCTATTGCGGGTGGGTCGAATACGGGCACACCCAGGAATCGGCCGACGCCGCCGCCTATGCCCACCAGAACGCGCCCGACGACATCGACGCCGACGCGCCCGCCACCGCCACCGCCTGACACCCGCGCACACGATCGGAAAGGACGCCGCGCGATGACCACGCCAGCCACGCCGCCGACGACCCCCACCGCCCCGGCGGGCGGTCGGTTGCCCAACGGCGAACTCCGCCGACAGGTGGCGGAAGTCCTCGCCAACCGCGCGGGCACGGAACTGACCCCGCGCGACATCGCGCACACGCTCGGGCGGTCGTCCGGTGCGGTCGGCAACGCGCTCGCCGCGCTGACCGCCGGGGGCTACGCCGAACAGACCTCGACCAAACCGGTCCGCTACCGGTCGACCCCGACCACCGCCGACGCCGCCGCCGCGCCCGTGGCGGTCCCGTCCGGCACGCCCCGCCGCCCCCGCCCGACGCCGCCCCCGGCGACCCCAACCGCCACCACGCCGACTCCGACCGCCCCGTCGGCGGTCGCCCCGGTGACCGGTCCGGTCACGCGACCGAACGGGCAGCTCTACCACCCGCGCAAGCTGTCCGGGGTGCCGGACGTGACCGCGCTGCGCAAGCTGCGCGCCGCCGGGGTCGCCGCCCTGATGTACGGACCACCCGGAACCGGGAAGACCTCGGTGATCGAAGCCGCCTTCGGTGACCTGATCACGATCCAGGGCGACGGGGACACCACGGTCGCCGACATCGTGGGCGAGTACACCCAAACCCCGGACGGGAAGTTCGTGTTCGTGCACGGTCCACTGGTCCGCGCGATGCGCGAGGGTCGGACCCTGTTCATCGACGACGCCACCCTGATCCCGCCCACCGTGCTCGCCGTGGTCTACCCCGCGATGGACGGCCGCCGCCAGATCATCATCAAGGCCAACGGCGGCGAGGTCATCGACGCCGCCCCCGGTTTCTACGTGGTCGCCGGACACAATCCCGGCGTGCACGGCGCGGTCCTGACCGACGCGCTCGCGTCCCGGTTCTCCGTGCAGATCCAGGTGTCCACCGACTACGACCTCGCCACCCAACTCAAGATCGACAAGCGGGCGGTTGCGGTGGCACGCAACCTCGCCACCCGACAGGCCAACGGCGAGATCCGCTGGGCACCCCAACTGCGGGAACTGTTGGCGTTTCAGAAGATCGCCGACGTGTTGGGCGACGACGCCGCCGCCGGAAACCTGATCGGCACTGCCCCGGAAGAGGACCGCGACATCGTGGCCACCGCCGTACGCACCGCCTTCGGGAAAGCCGTTGCCCCGCTGGCACTCGGTGCCCGCATCTAACCCGCCCAACCGTCCGGAAAGGACACGCCGCCATGACCGCGCACACCATCGCCGACCCCGCCGCCACCGGTTCGGCCGTGTTCCCCGCCGCCCCCGGATGGGACACGCTCTCGGCAGCACTGACCGCCGAGGTCCCCGTGATCGCCGACCGCGACGACCTGCTGGTCACCATCGCACCCGGTGCCGGACACGGTGCCCCAGCGTGTTTCCTGCACGCCACCGCCATGATCGAAGTCGACGGCACCCACCTGCACCCGGTCGACCCCGCCACCGCCCGCCCGCACCTGACCAGCGACCGGAAACGCTACGCCCCCACGTGGGGCGCGCTGACCCACGAATGCGCGCACAGCAAACACACCCGCTGGCACGCCGCCGTGCCCGACGACACCGACCCCGAGGTCCTCGACGCTGCCCTGCTGCTGGAAGAACCCCGGATCGAACACGCGCAGATTCGCCGCCGCCCCGACGACCGCCACTGGTTGCGCGCGTGCGTGAAGACCATCGTCACGGGCGGGCTGAAACTCGACGACCCCGCGTTCCCGGCGAAAATGACCCCGCGCGACGCCGCGCACACCGCCGCGCTGTTTTTGGGACGCACCGACGGCGGCATCCTCACCCGCGCGGAAACTGCACCCGTCGCCCGCGCGGTGGAAACCGTGCTCGGCGCGGAGAAACTCGCCCAACTGCGGGCGGTATGGCGCGCGGCGTTCCGGATCGTCGACGACGACACCGACGCCATGCTCGACCTCGGCCGCCGCTGGTGCGAGATCATCGGACCCGACCCCGACACCACCCCGCCGCACCTGTCCGACCCCACCGACGACGGCACCGCCGACCCGTCCGGCACGCCGACCCCGTCCCCGTTGGCGGACGCGATCGGCAAGACGCTGGGCAAGGTCGCGCGGGCGGTCGCGCGCGCCAAGCTGCCCGAGGACCCCGCCGAGATCGCCGCCCGGAAGAAGGCCGCCGACGACGCCGCCCGCCGGAAGGCCGACAAGGCCGCCGACGGCGTGTTCGCCGCCCCTGGTCGGTCCCGTGACGGCGACACCGCCATCAGCGGCACCCGTCCGCCAACCGCCGCCGAACGCACCGCCGCGCGGGTGCTGTCGCGCGCGTTGACCACCGCCGGGGTCCGGGACCGGGTCGCGACGAAGTCGACCTCGCCGATCCCGCCCGGACGGCTACGGATGCGGGGCGCGTTGGCACGCGAGGCACAACGCGCCGCCGGGGCGATGCCCACCGCCGAGCCGTTCACCCGCACCACCCGCACCCCGGTACCGACCCCGCCGCTGCGGCTGGGCATCGCGTGTGACGTGTCCGGGTCGATGGGTGCCTTCGCGGGTCCGGTCGCCTCGACGGCGTGGATCATGGCCAACGCCGCCGCGCAGACCCCGGTCCCCGCCGACACCGCCACCGTGATCTTCGGCGCGCATGTCCGCCCGATCACCCGCCCCGGCACCACCCCGCGCGCGGTGACCGAGTTCGCCGCGCGGGACGACTGGGAGGCCATCGACACCGCCATCGACGCCCTCGACGGCGCGCTCGGCCTGTCCCAACCGGGTGCCGCGCGACTGCTGGTGATCGTGTCCGACGGCTACGTGCCCGACCCGCTTCGCCGCAACGCCCAGCGGCTGGTCGACCGGTTGCGCGCCACCGGATGCGCGGTGCTGTGGATCGCCCCGCACCACCGATGCGAACCGCTGACCGGGGCAACCGTGCACGTGATGACCGACCCCACCACCACCGCGCAGGCCGTGGGCCGCGCCGCCACCGCCGCCCTGCGCGCCGCCACCGCCTAGCCCGCCGGGGCGGGGCAATCACGCCCCGCCCCCGACCCAATCCAGCCACCGACACCACGGAGGTGTTCACCATGAACCACAACCACATCGCGACCGTGGGCGACCTGATCGCCGCCCTCGACCGTTACGACGCCACCACGCCCGTCCGGTGCGCCACCCAGCCCGGCTACCCGCTGGAGCACACGATCGGGCGTGTCGTGCGCACCCCGGACGACGCCGACGGCGCACCGCCCACCGACCCGCCCGTGGTGTGGCTCGGCGTGGGCGAGCACGTCGGCTACCTCCCCGCACCCGCCGCCGACGCCCTCGGGTGGTCGTGATGACCACAACCACCCCACCCGGACTCGCCGGGCTGGCGGAGCGTGCCGTGCGCGCCGCGCGTGCCCATCGCGCCGCCGACCCCGACGGGTTCGGCCGCCGCCACGACACCCCCGACGAGTGGAACCGGTGGGCACGCCGCGCGCGTGTCGCCCGGACCGTCGCCGCCGCCCTGCAGGTGCCCGTGAACGCCGTGCTCGTGACCGACGACCCGCACCGCACCTACCGCACCCGCACCGGAGAAGTACCCGGTGACCTGATCACCGTCACCGACCGGTTAACCGGTCGCGCGTGGCGGTTCATCCCCGACTTCACCACCCCCGGCGACGGGTGGCTACTGCTGGACCGCTGCCCGGACTGCGCGGCCGAGATCCCCGCCACCCGCATCGCGACCCTCGCCGACCTCGGCGAGTACCTCGACGGCGACATCTGGCCCGCCGACGAGGCCCGCGACGAGCCGCTGCATCAACCGGGCTGCGCGCGCTCGCCCTGCCCACCATCAGCACACCAGGAGATCACCAATGACCCCCCCATGCCGTGCCCGAGATCGAGTTCGTCGTCCGCCGCTTCGTCGAGAACGACTGCGAGGTGACCACGGTCGTGATTGACCCCGCCGACGCACAACAAACGCTCTACGGCACCGTCACGCAGCACGGACGGCTCATCGGCAGCTACCACTGCACCGACCTCGTGCGGCAACAAGGCTGGCGCATCGTCACCGCCACCGGCGAGTACCTCAGCCTCGACGGCGTGGAGTTGCGCCCACCGTGGGAAGGCGACGCCGTGATCGTGCTGACCACCATCCTCACCGGACACGACCAGGACGAGATCGACCAGCGGCTGCGTGACGCCACCCGCCCGCCTCGGCGGTGAACCGGTGACCACCACCGCCGACTTCTACGACGGCCGAGGACCGCGCGCGGTCTGGCTCGGCTCGCTCCAAGGCGACGCCGATCCCGCCACCGTGCGCGGCCTCGGCTCCGGGCGGTTGCTGCTGACCGCGACCGACCCGCTCACCTACGCCGACGCCGTAGCCGACCTGCTCGACTGCTGGCCCGACGAGGACCTCGGACACGGCTACCGCCCGCGCGATGGCTGGCCGTGGCTATGGCCAGACAGCCGCGACACCGACTGGGTGTTCACGTTCGACCACGGTCGGGTGTGGATCACCACCGGCCGCGCGTGGCTCGCCCATCGGCTCACCGATCACGGGCTACAACGGGATCCACCTGAGAGGACGCGATGAACGACAACAACACGGAGAACGCCGAGAGCACCGAGAACACCGCGCAGCCCAAGGAGTTCCGCCTCATCGATTACCAGGACCGGTGCCCGGACTGCGATGTGGAGGTCGGCGAGGCGCACATCTACGACGAGGTCGACGGCGGCTGCGACGTCGCCCGCTGCCTCGTGACCGGATACCAGCGGCTGATGTGCGACCTCGACCACGACTGCGGCCGAGACGTGTGGACCGGCTGGTGGCCCGGCCAGATCGACTGCGAACGACTCGGCTGGATGCTCGGCCCCGGCTTTCCTGACCTCAACCGCCTTTACACCGAGGGGATCTGGGACGCCGAACGGTGCGCCTGGGTGAAACCGAGCTGACCTCCGGCGTACCCCGTCGAGGCCACCCCCTTTCCGACTTGCGACCCCCGAACACGGGGTCGCTCGTCGGCCTTGACCGTCGTCGAATGGACCACGCAACCGCGCACGGCCGCCGGGAGGTTATGGGACGTGAACAGCACACACGCCGATTTCTACCTCGGCCCCGGACCGGACGCCCGCTGGCTCGGCTCGCTCGCCGAGTTCGACGGCCGCGCCGACGGCCCTCCGCCGACGGCCTCGGCGGAGGACGGCCTGTCGGCCGTGTTCGCCGCCGAGGACATCGACACCTACCAGGCGGCCGTCGTGGGCTTGCTCGCGCACCGCGCCGCCGAGGGCGGCTTCGCCGTCGTCCCCGGCCCCGACGGAGCGCCGGGGTGGCCGTGGCGAGCCGCCACCAGCATCGGCTGGTACGCCTGCACGTTCCACGACGGCCAGGTTCGCCTGTCCTGGCGCGGCGGCCCGTGGACCACGCCCGATCTCTCGCGCCTCACCCAGGACGAGTCCGCCGCCGGCCCGCCCGCGGAGCTGCCCGTCCTCGGCGCCACCGAGCCGCCGACCGCGAGATTCACCTACACCTTCCGAGGCCACCAGATCCCCATCACACAGAGGATGCGGCCGACGCCGCAGACCTACCTCGACCACCGCGCCGAGGCCGCCACCGCGGTGGCCGGCGCCGCGGAACTCGTCGTGCGCCGGCGGTGGCCCTTGCCCGACCTCGCCGCGACGGCGGTCCGCGAGATCGCGCACGGGCTGCTGCGGCCCGGCCCCGGCCCCAACCTCTCTGTGCTCCCCGACGACGCCCCGTTCGCCTACGAGCGCCTCGTGGCCGCGTTGCACTTCCTCATCGACGCCGACCGCTACGCCGAGAACAACAACCCCGACCACGGTCTCACGCTGCTGACCTCCGCCGCCGACGTCGCCGCGCAGGCCGTCACCGCGCACCGCACCAGCCAGCCTTACCCCTGGCCGCAGCCCGGCCATCGCACGAAAGGATCGTGATCGTGGGTTTCACCGGATCGCTCATCCTCACCCGCACCCAGACGCCGCCGACGGTCCTGGAACCGCTGGCCGGACTTGAGGTCGAACTCGTCGGCTGGCGCGTCGACCACTGGCAGCTCGCCGCCATCGACGGGCACCTGCCCGACGTGCCCGGCTGCGCCGCCGCCCTGGTGGACGCCACCGCCGCCCCGGTGCTGATCGCTGTCATCAGCGACAGCGACACCGCGCTGCTGCTGTCTGACAGCCCCGGCGGTCACCAGTGGATCACCGTGCTCAACGCCCCGGCCGACAGCGCGGGCCGCGCGGCGGTCGCCGATATCAGGGCGATGACCGCGATCGCCGAGACGGCCGTCGCGTGGGCCGCCGAGGCCGGACACACCGCCGACACCGACGCCGTGCTGGAGGCGTTGTGCGCGGCCGACCGCGACAACCGCGCCGCCGACGAAGCGTTCAGCCACGCCCTCGATGCACGCGACTTCGCGGCGACGGACGAGGTCATTCGCAACCAGATCTCCTTCATCGAGGTGTACGTGTTGCGGGTGCTGGCCGTCCTCGGATTGGCCGTGCCCGTCCCGGACGGCTCCTGGTGGGCACATCTGGCCAGCCAAGCCCGCCCGCTGTCCCGATAGCCCAGCAACGTCCGCCGATCCCAGTTTGGTTGCTGCCCGGATAGGCGGGCGTGAACGTGGGTGCGCCCGACGGTGGATTCCGTCGGGCGCACCCACATCGGCCATGCTGGGCGGTTTCAGTTGGCGGGCGCGGCGGCAGCCTCCTGCTCGGCCGGGGCGAGCGCGAACCGCCTCGGCTTGTCCTGGGTCTTCACCGCCACACCGTCGGCGACCAGCTTGTCCAGCGCGTTGCTCACCGCGCCGGACGACTTGCCGCCCAGGGCCTTGGCGATCGCGGTGGGACTGAACTGCTCGCCGGGGTGGTCGCGCAGGTGGTCCTCGACCATCCCGCGCAACGCACCGGGTGCCAGCCGCTCCGTCTTCCCGTCCGTCCCGCCGTCCTCGCTCGCCATCTGTGTGGCGTCGTCGGGCGTGGCACCGTCGGCGGGCTTGGCCGCCTCGGTGTTGGCGGGTGCGGGCGTCTCGGGTGCGGCGTCGTCGGTCGCGTCAGTGGCGTCCTGCGCGTCCTCGGGTGCCGGAGCTGCGGCGGGTTCGGTGTCGGCCGACTCGGCGAGGGTCTCCCCGACTGGGGTGACCTCAGTGGTGTTGTCGGCCGGGTCCGAGTCGGTGGGCGCGGTGGTCTGCTCGTCCGGCGTGGTGTCCGCCGGGGCGGTGTCCACCGTGCGCTCGTCGGCAGTCGCGCCGTCGGTCGCGGTGGCGGTGGCGGTGTCGTCGGCGGCGGTGTCGATCTCGGAGATCGCCCACACGTCAGCGGCGCGCCGCCCGCCGTCGGCGATGCCGGGGGTGCGGGTGACGCTGCCGTCGCCCGCCCACTTGACGAGGATCTTCTGCGCGGTCGACTTCCCGATCTTCGCCGCTGCGGACAGCTCGGCGGCGGTGCTGTTCGGGTTGGCGTGCAACGCCGCCCACAGCTTGTCCTCGGTGTCGGTACGGACCGTCGCAGTGGTCGGTTGGTCGGGGACGGACCGCAGGGTGCGGGCGGTACCGGTCGCGGTGGTTCGGGTTTTGCGGCTGCGGGTCTTGCTGGACATGACTTCCCTCGATTCGCGTTCGTCATCGGCGGTGGGTGGTCATGCCCCGGCCGGAGCGGGTGTGGCCCCCGGTGCGCTGCCGGTGTGTTCGGGCTACACGACTATGGACGCTTCCTTCGGTCGGTGAAGTCAAGCGGCGTCGGCAAACAAGACGTCTGTCTTGTGTAGACGGTGGTGCGCTACTGGGAATAGCTGCGCCACACGGGTTCATTTCGTTCCCGCTAAGCACGCCGGCGTTGACAACTGCGCGACCACGAAGCGTCCATACACGTCGACCACCGTGAAACATGATGAGGCGTAACCGATGTGACAACACGCGACGCGGGCTAGGCGGCATGTTTGTGGCCGCTGTTCGCGCCGTAGCGCGACCGCGCACAACGATCCCGACCGGAAACCCGGACCGGCGTGCCCGTCGCGTCACAGCCAATCGGCGAGCTTCGTCATCGACCTTCGTAAAGGAACCTCAGCCATGTCCCTTGTGATGACCGCGCGCGATGTTCCCGAAATCAGGGCGCGCATGGTGTCGTGGGCACGTGATCCGGGCACCGACGGCGCGGCCAACTGGTTCACGTTCTGGCTCGGCCCGCACCCCGAACAGGCCACCGAATCGCGGGTGTTCGACCGCGCCGACGACGTAGCCGCGACGATCAGCGGCACACTCGCCGCGCAACTCCCGGCCGCCGAGTTGTTCTACGTGTCCGACGACATGACCGAACTGGCCGGACATGCCGCGACCACATTGACCGACTATCGACTGCACCCCGAGGACTTGCCCGCGCAGGTCGGGCTCATGGTCTACGCGCACCCACCGGTAAATGGGACCGCCACTGACAACCATGACGGGATCACGGCGGTGTCCTGGGGACCGGGGCGCGGCGGGTTGTGGGTGCACACCTGGGCGACCGCCACCCCAGCGTGGACCACCGGAGCCGCGCAGATCGGCCGGGTACTGGCCGAACTGCCCCACGAGCAGGTGGTCGCCCGCGCGATCCGAGGTTCTCAACAGCCGCCGCTGGACCCCGATGCCGACCCGCCGACGACCGAGCAAGCCGCCGACTCGTTCGCGGCTGGGCTGCTGCCGAACCTGCGGCGCGCGCCGATCCCGCCCTCGTTCCTTCCGGCGCACGGCTACGACTGGCGCGGCTTGACGCCGATGGAGTTCACCGACATGCAGGGCTGGCCCGGCTACGTGCCGAGCAACGGCGAGGGCATGGACGCCGATGCGAAGATCGCGCTGGAGCGCACCATCCTCGCCACGTGGCTGCTGATGGGCCAGACGTTGGTCCGTTCTGAGCAGCTCACCGCGCCCCGCGCGGCGCGCCGCCGGATCGCGCGAGACGACCCGCACCTGGACCCGACCGTCCGCTACATCGACCTGCGACGCGCCCGCACCGAACCCTCCGACCACGGCGACATTGCCGACGAACCGCGCGCATCGACACGCGAATACCGGCATCGCTGGATCGTTCGCGGCCACTGGCGAAACCAGTGGTATCCCAGCCGAAACGACCACCGTCCTATTTGGATTGACCCACATCTCGCAGGGCCGGAAGACAAGCCGTTGCTCGGTGGCGAGCGCGTCAACGTGCTGCGCCGTTGAGCGCGCTGACAACCCAGCCACCACACCACCTCCCGAGCCTGTCAGCAACACCGGAACACCGGCACGAGCAACTGAAGGGGAACGCCGCCATGTCGACCGAACACAACACCGCCGAAACGTCCGACCCGGCCCCCGACGCGGTCGTAGCCGCGCCGGAATCTGTGCACCGCGCCGACAGCGCTGCGCCAAGCGCGGACAGCGGACACATCAACGGCGAGGCGGCACTACGGGATTGGGAAGGTCTTCCAGCGGACACCGGCATCATCATTCCGACCTTTGTCACACCGATGCGCCAGCCCGAGAATACATGGGCTTTGCTCGTTCAGGCTGTCGACATCATCGGAGACTTCGACAACGCCGAGGAAGTGGAGCTTTTCGTCGGTGACTGGCTTCGCGACCAGCCCCCAGCCGACCTGTTCGACGGGGATCTCGTCGTGCGGGTCACGCCACTGGACGACACCGTCGTCGCGGTCGACGTGGAGATGCTGCTGGCACGGCACAGCCGCTGGCACCGTGTCGGGGTGTGGCTGCATCTAGGCACCGCATGGCCGGTGATCCTGGCCCCTACCGCCGCCACCGTCATGGAACTCTCCACCGGCGTCACCGAATTGTCCGCCCGCCAAGACGCCGCAGCGCCGTCCGTGTCACCGCTGGCCGGGTCGGATCGCGGTGCTGTCAGTGCGTTGCTGGACGTCGGGCTGGTGAAACCGGGTGATGAGTTCCTCTGGGAACGCCGAAACAACAGCGTGCGGCACATCGCCCGGATCCGGGCCGACGGTGCCGTCGTCCTCGCCGATGGCCGGGTGTTCGCCACCCCGTCCGGTGCGGCGACCGCACTGTGCGGCTACGGCCAGAACGGCTGGGGGGTGTTCCGGCGGGTGTCCGATGGCCGTTCGCTGGCGGATCTGCGGAGGGCTCTGCGGGCGCAACGAGGGCAGTAAGGCCCGACACGGCAAACGGCATCGTCTGTTCGTCCCACGAGAGAGGGATCATGACCTCCTTCGAGTCCACAATGGATTGTCTCGTCGTGTGGGGTGCTCGTGCCGGGATTGGTCCCGGCTACACCGTGGAGGCCGCCGCCGTGCGACTGGCCGCCGACATCGCCGAGTTGCGCGATGACGGCGGCATCCCGTCGTACGTAAGCACCGTGATCACTGTGCTGCCGCAGCAACGGGTGTTGGAGATCCGGGTCGAGGGCCTGTCGGTCGAGGCCGACCCGGATCGCACCACGATCCGAGAGGTGACCAACACCCTGTTTGAACTCGCCAGCGATTACAACATCGCCACGCTCGACGCGGCCGTGCCGCCGCTGTTCACCCAACGCATTGTGCTCGTGGACAGCGACGGCCGACCGTTCTCCGCTATGATGGGCGCGGGCGTCGGCGACGTGGAACCCTTTAGGCAGCAACGGAACTCGCCGGGCGCGTAGCGCCGAAGTAGTCATCACCCTTGTACCGATAGGGCTCCACCTTCACGAGCTGCCCCACGTCCGGCGCGTCGATCATCAAACCTCCACCAATGTAGAGACCGACGTGGTGGATGTGCGCGGCGGTGCCGTAGAACACTAGGTCGCCGGGCAGCAGCGGCTGTCCGTCCGGCACGCGCGGTCCAGCCCGGAACTGCGCGTCGGCGGTGCGCGGCAACGTCACCCCGGCTGCGCCGTAGGCTGCTACCGTCAGCCCTGAACAGTCGAATCCGCCGTCCTGCGGACCATTCCCTCCCCAAACGTACGGAAGTCCCCGCTGGCCGCACGCATAATTGATCGCGGTGAGCGCGACGGCGTTGGTGGCCTGGATGGCGTTGCAGTCGCCGGTACCGACCGACGCGGCGGCGTCGGCGTACTTCTTCGCCTGATCGAGGACCTCTTGCACGTACCAGTCGGCGTGATTGTAGGAGAAGATCGCCGCGCGCACGTCACCTCGGCTGACCCCGTTGTCACACAAGTAAAACGCGGCGGCGTAGATGGCGTCGTGCGGGTTGTAGCGCGAGGGCGGGCTGGCGCCGCCGGACGGGAGTTGATGGCGGGCAAGCACTCCGTCGAAGCTGGACTGCTCGAACTGCATCGGCCCACCGGCCCCGGCATAGTTCTCCCCACTGCTTACGCCGGGTAGAGGCGAGCGGCCGTGGTCGCTCTCGATCTTGCCGATGGCCGCGAGGATCGTCCAGGCCAGGCCCGGACACACCCCGGCCGCTTCCCGGTACAGCGCGAGGTAGTCGGCGGGGATGTCGGCCAGTGCGGTCGCGCTGGGCTGGCTGCTTCCGCTGCCGAACACGGCCGAGATCGCACCCGACACCCCGGCGGCGATCAGCAGCGGGATGAGCAGGAGCGCCGCGATGACGGCGACGGCAACCTTTCCGAGCACCGGCCTCACCGCCTGCCGGTGCTCGGCCCACGCGAGGTGGCCGGCGTCGTCTGGGTGGGTGGCATGGGTGCCGGGGCGGGCGCCACCAGCAGCAGCGGCGAGTCCGGCGAGGCCACGGCCCCGCCGCCGGGTTCGCTTTCCGCAGTGGGCGCCAGGACGTGCGGCCAGGCGTCGAGCAACCGGTGGAGCTCTCGCCGCGCACCACCCTGGCCGCCGTGGTTGTCCAGCGGCAGCCAGACCTGGTCGGCGGGGCTGGGGTGCGCGGCGTCGGGGTTGAGCAGTTCGGCCGCTGCGGTGGCGACCGGCACCGTGCGCGGGTTGGCCAGCTCGCGCCAGGCTCGGTGCAGCAGCTGGCGGGCGGTGGCCTCGCGCCGGGAGGTCGGCAGCCACACCAGCAGCGGTGTGGTGATCCCGGTGGATTCGGCGAGCGCGGCGTAGCCGGCCAGTTTCCCGGCGAGCTTGCCTAGTGGTTCGGTGCCCAGGTCGTATTCGAGGAAGAACTCGACCTCACGGCCGTGAGCGGTCCAGCGGCCGTAGGCGTCGGGTTTGATCAGGTCGCCGAAGTGTCGCGCACAGCGGGTCTCCGACCACCACGCGCCCAGCTCGGTGTGCTCGTCGGGCTCGCTGTGGCGGGCGCGGTCGACCAGGGCGGTGAACCACTCGTTCACTCCGACGGTGTGCGCCAGGCGCAGGGAGTGGGCCACGGCGAAGGCGCGGTCGTGGCGGTAGCCCAGGTCTTTGACGTCCACGCCATCCTCGGCGGCCAGCACGCTGGCGCCCGCGGGGGCGAGCACGTAGTGCATCGGCGCGGTGCCGGAGGAGATGAACGGTTGGAACCGGTCCACCACACCCCACTGGAACAGCTCCCGCAGCCGCATCCGGCCGGACCGGAACGAGGGGAACGCGAGTGCGGTGATCTGGTGGGCGGTGAGCACCCGGTGCTCGTGCAGCATCCGGATGATCCACCGGTCGCGTGGGGTCAGCCGCCAGGCCAGCACCGCCTGGTGGTCGGCGGTGTTCGCGGCGCGCGGAGTCGGGCGGGCGGCCTTGTGGCCGCGCAGCGAGCGCTGCTGGGTCGGGTTGGAAATCATGGCCGCGGACCTCCGGATCTGTTGGGCGGTAAGGAAATTCGACGTGGACGCGCGGGCGCGGCCCGTTGTGCGTCAGGACCGGCGGCGGCGCGGGTCGGTGCTGCGTGGCCGGATGCCGCCGAGCTGGCTCCCGCTGGCTGGCGGGCGCGAACGCCCCGCGGGCGTGGTGGATTGCTGCGCGGGTCGCTGCGGAGGCCGGGTCGTGGACCGTGCCGCAGGCTGGAGCGGGCCGGTGCCGGCGGCGCGGGCGCGCTGTGTCGCGTGCAGAGCGCGGCGGGCCAGCCCACGGATTTCTCGTGCGCGTCCGGGGATCGCCCGAGGCAGTGGCTGGGTGCGCATGGTGAACGGCTGCGCCTCTTCGCCGTGCAGCACCAGGCGGGCGGCGGCGTGGTAGACGCCCAGGTGCGCGAGGTCGTGATCGGAGAGCCGCGGCGCGGTGTGCCGGGACAGCTCTCGCGCGTCTTCGGGGGAGGCGTTGAAGAAGATCTTGCTGCGGGCGTTGGTGGACATGCCTTCCCGCAACTCACGCGGGAGTTGCCCGAGGTGCTGGTGGGCCAGGGTCATCGCCACCCGGAAGCCCCGTGCCTCGGCCAGCATGTCCTCGATCGGGTAGGGCAGATTCAAGAAGTTGTGGCATTCGTCGATCACCAACGAGGCGTCGTGTCGTTGGCGTTGTGGGGTGCGGGCGCGGCCGGTGGTGGCCTGCCACGTGCGTGCCACCACGAGGGAGCCGACCAGCCGGGTGGTCTCCTCACCCAGACTGCCCTTCGGGATACGCACCAGACAGATGCCGCCATTGAGCACCGCCGACATGTCCACTGTGGAATGGCCACCCGCGATCGCGTCGCGCACGAACGGCCGCAACAAGAACGCGCGCAGTTTGTTCATCAAGGGCGAGATGACTTGGCTGCGGGAGGAGTCGGTGAGTTCCTCGTACCAGGACCAGAACCCGCGGAGCACCGGGTCGGTGATCCCGGCGGTGATCCGCGAGCGGAAGGCGGGGTCGGCCAGCAGCTTGGGCAGGTCCGCCAGGGTGGCGACACCTTCCTGGGTGCGCAGCGTGAGGCAAGCGGCGCGCATCACGTCGTCGGTGCGCGGACCCCAGAACGCCGAGTACACCCGCCGGAACACCGACACGAGGTTGTCCACGGTCAGGTCCGTTTCCCCACCATCAAGGGGGTTCAGGCAGGGTGGCCGGGACTTCGAGTCGGCGTCGAACAGCACGACCCGATCCCCGGCCGAGCGTGGGAGCCGGGAGAGCACGTCGGTGACCAGGTCGCCCTTGGGGTCGATGAGCACGATCCCGCGGCCGGCCTCGGCGTCGGCGAGGATCATGGTGCCCAGCAGGGTGGACTTACCGCTGCCCGTGGCGCCGATGACGTGCAGGTGGTGGCGGGCGTCGGGGACGCGCAGCGCGACCGGGCGTTCGTGGCCGGTGTCGGTGACACCGATCGGTTTGGCTTGCGGTCCGGGGGTGGCGATGCCGGGCGGTGGGGCGATCGCCTTGGCCCCGGCGCGCTGGACACCGGGGATCGCCTCATCGACCGGAAGGTGTGCGATCGCGGCCAGCTCGCCCACCGACAGCAGGTCACCTTTCCCGAGCCGTCGCGCCTCGAGGACGGGGCCGGGGTGGCGTAGCCGGCGGCGGGTGTAGTGGTTGTGCTCGGTGTAGGAGGCGAAGGAGGCGGCGAGGGCGTGTGCCCGGCCGCGGGCGATATCGCGCGCGGTGCGCACCTCGGCCTCGCCCGCGCCCGAGGGAAGGAGGGTGGCGACGGCGTAGCGGATCACGGTCTCGTACTGGGAGCCGCGCTGCTTGGCCACGATCGCCCGGTTCTGCGCGGCGTAGGCCAGCGAGGTCTGCGGGTCGCTGTGCAACGCACCTGACTTGGTCTTGCCCCCGCCGGTTGGGCGGCCGGTTTCCACGCCGGGGGTGATCAGGTCGAGCAGTCGCCCGACCAGTCGGGTGGAGCTGCCGGTGTGCACTCGGCGCGCCGAGCGGCGGGCGCGGGCGACGCGGCGTCCGGTGACCGGGCGGGCCAGGATCTGTACGCAGGCGTACTCGTCGCGGCTCAGCCCGACGGGTGCGCCGATCAGCGCGCGGATGGGGTCGGCGTCGAAGTCGGTGCGGATCGGCAGCGCCTCGCTGCGGGCCAGCCGGAGTTCCCCGCCGATGACCAGCCGGCGCTGTGCCTCGCCCGGCGTGGGCAGCGGCGGTTCTGCTGGGCTGGACACGCGGGTGTGCGCGCCGGGCCAGGCGGCCTCGACAGCGCGTTCCACCAGGCCGGGCGGGATGACGCCGGGCACCCACAGCCGGATCGCGACCCCGGCTTCGGAAAAGCAGTATTCGCACGCCACATGCGGCTGCCCGACCAGCCAGCGGCGCCAGGCCGGCCGCAACAGCCCGACGAGGTTGGACCACAACGCCGCCCCGCCCGCGGGATCAACCTGTGGTGGTGCCAGCACGGTGACCTGGCGGGCGCCAGCGACCAGCCGGGCATGACAGCGCCGCGCCCACCGGCGCCGGGCGAGCACGATCCCGGCGACACCGATCGCGAGCACGGGCGCCGCGACCGGGCCGACGGTGATCGCCCAGTCGCGCAGATGGCCCAGCAGGGCGAGCAGCGCGCCGCCGGGGTCGCGTAGGTAGTTCCCGAGCCACCCGTTCGTCAGCCCGCTGGGCCTGGCGCCGCTGGAGGTGAGCGGGGCGGGCGAATCGGAGTGCACGAGGGCAGCCGGTATCCAGGTGCGCATAGCAAGTCCTTCCTGGAAAGCAAAAGAAAACGCTCAGGCAGAAATGGGCGCGCGAGCGTTACGTGGCATCGAGTTCGATCTGGGTGTCGTCGTCGACGGAACCGAACTCGCCTGTTTCCGTCTGGTGTTCTGCGGCGGTGTCGTCAGCCCAGCCCAGGTCGACATAGGACTGCTCGGCGTCGAGGGATTCGTCGGTGTCACCGTCGGCCGCGTACTCGGCGAGTTCTGCGGGATTGCTGGTCACCAGGTAGTGCTCGGTCGGGGAGGCGATGGCTTGGAACGCCACCCGCTGCGTTCCGGCGGACAACAGCCCTTGACCTCGATCGGCCGACAACAGGAATGCCCGTTCCCCGGCTGACAGGTCGAAGGTGTGGGTGATCTCGTCGATCGCCTGCGACGCCTGCCGGAGCAGAATCTGCGTCGCGGCGTTGGCCACGACCGCTTTGCCGAGATCGCTGCCGAGAACGTCGGCCGTGTCCTGCGTGCACACGGTCAGACCGGCCCAGTGTTTCCGGGACGCTTTCGCCATCCTGAACAGGAACTCCGCACCGGAGCGCTCTTTCATCAGCAGCCATGCTTCGTCGACCACGACCAGACGCGGGCGGCGGATCGCCGGGTTGGACACGCGCCGCCACACCGCGTCCAACACCAGCAGCGTCCCGATGCCCTTGAGCTCGTCGGGCAGGTCCCGCAACGAGAACACCACCAGATGGCCTTCGGGATTGGTCGTGGTCTGCCCGTCGAACAGCTGCTGGAACGCGCCCTCGACGAACGGGTGCAACCGCGCCGCGAGCTCACCGGCGGCCCGGTCGCCGGCCTGGCCTGCGGTGGCGAGCTGGTCGCGCAGCATCCGCAAGGTCGGCGCGGGCCGGGTCCAGGTGCGGGCATCGGCGGTGACGCCCACGCTCTGGTAGGTGGCGGCGATACCCCGGTCCAGAGCGGCCCGTTCGGCAGCCTCCAACTCGCCACCGACGAGCACGGCGATGACGGTGTGCAGGAACAGGCTGCGCCGGACGAGGGCGTCCTTGGGCGCGGTGCGGCGGCCGTCGGCGCGGGTGTGGATGGGCAGGTCGAAGGGGTTGAGCCGCACGTTCTGTGCGCCGAGGTGCACGTAGGTGCCGCCGACGGCGCTGGCGAGCCGGGCGTACTCGTCCTCGGGGTCGACGACCGCGATCTCGATGCCCCGGTAGAGGCTGCGCAGCAGTTCGAGCTTGACCAGGTAGGACTTGCCCGCGCCGGAGCGGCCGAGGATGACGGAGTTGTGGTTGTGCATTCCCTCGCCGAACCGATCCCAGTGCACCAAACCCTGGGAGCCGACGTTGTAGCCGTAGAGCACCCCGGACGGCGCGGCCACGCTGGTCGGGTCGGCGGCCGGAAGGTCCGGGGAGGTGAACGGAAACGCCGCGCTGAGGGCGCTCGTGTCGAACGTCCTTCTCATCCCGATCAGGTCCAGGCCCATCGGCAGCGTGGACACCCAGCCCTGCAACGACCGGTAGGTGGTGTGCTTGGCGTCCAGCAGCAAACTCGCGCACAGCGAGCGCAGCGCCGCCACTTCGTCGGACAGCGCCCGCTCCGATCCGGCGTGCACGGTGAGATACAAGCCGACGCGGAACAACTTGCCCTCGCCGCGCGCGACACGAGACGACAGGTCGTAGGCGTCTTCGGTAGCGGCTTCGACCTGCGGGTCATACAGGCGGCCGTGCTCGGCGGTGTGCCGCCGCCCGGACTCGAGTTTGGCGAGCTGCTTCTTTAACCGCGCCGCCGCCGTGGCCGGGTCGATCGGCTCCACATGCAGCGCCACGTCCAACCGCCCCGGATAGGTCAGCAGCGGGGACAGCCAGCCGGGGTGCACTTCGCGGGGGAATCCGGTGACGGCGAAGCTGGCCACCCACTCGTTGCCGACCTCCAAGTGCCGCGCACCGACCGACAAGGCATCCGGAGTGAACGCGGCACCACCGTGCGCACCGCTGTGGACAAAGCTGTGGACACGGCCTCGTGTGGCGGGCCGGGTCGCCGGGCGACGCTGGCCGCGCCGAGTTCCTGGTCGGGTGGTCATCACCACCGCCCCCTCTCCGCGAAGTCGTCGGGCACGCCGTCGGCTTCGTCGTCGTAGTCCCAGTCGTCGATGTCGTCCCCGGCGTCGTTGTCGGGGTCGTGCTCGTCGGGGTCGAGATCGGTGTCCCGGTCTGCGAGATCGCGGGTGCGCCAGAAAGCCCCGTCGGCGAGGTCGTCCTCAGCGAGATCAGTGCCGGCCAGGTCGGCGCCGCCAGCCGTGGTGATGACCTCGTCCGCGCCGGCCATGCCCGCCGAGGGCGGCAGCAGGGTGTCCGGGTTGCACGCCGAGGCGAGCACGGCGGTGGCCTGCCCGGCGTCCAGCGGGGTGACCACGATCCCTGCCGGGGCGAGCAGTTCGATGGCCTCACCGAGGCGGCGCACCAGCCGCGACTCGGCCGCCCGCCGCGCCCCGGCACTGGCCCCGCTGGTCGCGGTGCTGGCCCGGCGCCTGCCACGGGCCAGGGAGGACAGCACGGCCAGCGGGCCTGGCCCACCGAGCCCGTCGGTCGGCGCGGCCGTGGCGCCGCCGATCGGCTCGCGCAACACCAGCAGCACCTGGCGGCGCAGCAGATCGGTCTGCTCACCGAGCTGCGCAAGGTAGTCGGCGTGCTCCACGGCGGCGGCCTCCAGCGCCGGGTGGGGCAACCCACCCGCGCGTGCCCGCAGCTCGGCGATCTGCCCGGACAAGTCGAGCCGTTCGGCACGGACCAGCACCTGTACGGGTGCGGTGAGCGAGTGCAGGTAGCGGCCGAAACTGGCGACCAGCGCCTCCTGCTCAGCCGGTGTGCGCAACGCGAAGTTCACCGTGGACGCGACCGCCACGACAGCCAGACCATCGGCACCCAAATCCACGACGCCGGTCTCGGTGACCGCCTCGGCCGGCAGCCGCAGCGCCGACGGCGAGATCTGCTCCCGGCCCGGAAGCGCCCCCGTGGCACGCCGGGAGGCTGCGCGCTTGCCGGTACGCGCTGTCCGGGTGGCGCCCGTCGCGGTGGTGTTGGCTGCGGCGGTCAGCCACTCAGGAGCGGGGCGCACGCCTTCGGGAGCGGCGACGCGGTGGCGTGGTCCCATGCGTTGTCGGATCGCGGCGACCAGCAGCCGGTCCAGGCTGATCCCGTCGCGTTGGCCGAGCGCGAGGATCGCCGCCCCCGCCCCGACCGGGATGGCCAGCGCGAAGAACACCGGGATCGGCACGAACGCGCGTGTGGCGCTCCAGGCGGCGTAGAGCACCAAGCCGGTCACCGCGAGGATCGCCAGTTGGCGCGCGGTCAACGGGCCGAGAACACGGTCGTGCATGTCGACGTCGGCCGGTATGCGAACAGGCGAAGTCACGGCTTACCTCCAGGCTTGGGTGGCGGTGGGGTGCGGCGAGCTGGTTTGGGCAGGTCCAGCGGCAGCCGGAGTTGCTGCCCCGCACGGGGCGCGCGCCGGGCGGCGGGAGGTGGTGTCGCGGGCGCGGGTTTCGGCGGTGTTGGTTTCGCCGGGGCGACGCGGCGAACGCCGTCCAGCGGCAGCGGGTATTGCCCTGAGCGGGTCGCCCGGTTGCCCTTGTAGGGGTCGAAGGGCAGCTCCATCTGCGTGCCCCGCATCCGCGGCGGCGGTGACGTTGCCGGAGGCGGCGGGCTCGCCGAGCGCGGGGTGCGGCGGACGCCGTCCAGCGGCAGCGGGTACTGCCCGCCGCGGTTCGGGCGGTTGCCCTTGTACGGGTCGAACGGCAACTCCAACTGCGTCCCGCGGTGAGTGCGTCCATGCGGCCGACGCCCGGTGTTGCCCTGGCCGGGCGGGGGCGGAGTGGGCTTGACGCGCTCCACGTCCAGCGGCAGCCGGTACTGGCCATCTGGTCCGTGCTGCTTCCACTCGGGCCAGTCGTCGCCCAGCGGCAGTGCCAGCTGACGCCCTCGCGCGGGGCGCGGTTTCGGCGCCGGAGCGGGCTTGGGTTTGGGGGCCGGGCGGGTGCGGCGCACTCCGGTCAACGGCAACATGTACTGCCCGTCCGAGGTGGTGCGGGTGCGGGCGTAGGGGTCGACCGGTCCGCGACCGCCACCACCGCCGTTGCCACCACGACCGCCCCCGCCGCCTGACGTGCGCGGCTTGCGGCCACCACCGCCGCGACCGCCGAGCAGGCCGAAGGTCTTGTACGCGATGAAGCCGCGCACGATCGAGCCGAGCAGCGAGCGCCCACCGCCGCCGCGCAGTGCCCCCAGGAACCAGAACGGGATCTTGAACAGGATGTACATCAGCGCGAGCGCGACGAGAAGGTTGACCAGCCCGGAGAGGGTGGGGCCGAACAGGGTGAACCCGCCGGGTGCGAGGAAGACCTTCATCGCGGTGATCAGCGTCAGGGACTGGCCGACCTGGATGGCCAGGCAGCCGCCGAACGCTTTCCACCACCAGCGGGCGATGCCCTCGGTCTGCGGGAGCGCGTGGCACATCAGCGCGATCGGCGCTCCCGCGATCAGGATGATGGTGAGGGCGACGCGCACGATGTAGGTGACGAGCAGGACGATCAGCATCCCGGCCAGGAAGATGCCGATGAAGATGATGAAGATCCCGCCGTTGAGTGATCCGAGGACGAGGTTCTTCAGCGTGTCGCCGGCTGAGCTGGCGTCCAGCCCGCCGCCCATCACGGCTTGCGCGATTCCGTTGGCGATCTCGATGGCCTTGGTCGCCACCCACAACGACAGGGCTCCGGCGAGGAACCCGACCACGATCCGGGGCGCGATCTCCTTGATGGAGTGCCGGGTCTGGACGGTCTCGTAGCCCATGACCAGGATCCCGGCGATGAGGATCAGCAGGCCGTAGCTGGCGAGCAGGATCTGCCAGGAGTTGTTCCACAACTCGCCGATGCGCGGCAGCGAGTCCGGTGTCGGCGTGGTCAGCAGTGTCTTCGACAGGAGATCGAGCAGCGGGTTGAGCGCGGCGGTGACGATGCCGCGGAAGAGGTCGTTGATGGCGTTGGTGATGCAGCCGCCGATGTTGGTGATCCCGCAGTCCCCGTCGCCGTTGCCGCTGTCACCGGACTGGCCGGTGCCGGGATTGGACGGTGCGGGTGCCGAGGTCGTGGGCTGGGGGATGCAGCCCTCGCCGGTGCACGGCGCGGGCGAGGACGTGGGCGCCGTGGTGGGCGGGACGCACCCGCTTTGGGGCAGCGGCAACGGCACCCCGGTCTGGCAGGTCGGCAGACCCGTCGGCAACGGCAAGGGCAGCCCGGTCGGTGCCGACGGAGTGGGACTGGCCGTCGGCAGTAGGCAGATCGGATTCGTCGAACCCGCCGTGCACGGGTCGCCCACGGTCGGCAGCGGGAGTGGCGGGGTGGGCGCGGGCTGCGCGGCGATCGGACCGCTGCCGGGCATGGCGGCGGCGTTGACCGCGAGCGTGCCGCCGAGCAGGACAACCAAGCTCACCGCCAGCATCGCCAGCGCGCGGCCTCGCGTCATGCGCGGCAGCCATCCCAGCCAGCGCCGCTGCGGGCGGCCACCGGCGCGCCGGGTGCTGCTCGCGGGCGGCGCGAGCAGTTCCCGGTCGCCGTCGATGACGTCCGTACGGAGCTGGGTGTGCTCGTCGCCGCGCAGGCTGCGGACGGTCGGCGCGGCCGGTGTCCGACGACGGGTGGGCCAGGTCAGCTCTGGTCGGCGTGACATGGCTCAGGCCCCGACAATGCCCTTGAGCACGGTCACGACCAGCGGCGCGAGCGCCGCCAGCGCGTAGCCGATCCCGGCGGCCTTAAAGCTCGTCTTGGCCTTCTCGATCTCGCCGGGGTCACCGCCGCCCATCACGTAGCGGACCCCGCCGATCGACAAGAACACTGTCGCCAACCCGGCGAGAATCCCCATCACCCAGTTGCGGATGTTGGTCAGAACCTCATCGACGGACCCGGCCAGCGCGAGCACCTGCGTGGTCTCCGCGTGCGCCACGGACATCGACGCCGAGGCCGACAGCAGCAGGGCCAGCGCGACAACCTCAGTGATCACGGTGAGCCGTCGCCGGACGACAGCGTGCCGGCCTGACGACCCGGCAGAGGTCGGAGGTATGGCGGGTGCGTCGACGCTCGGCCGCGACATGCAGGAGCCGTTCCGGCGAACTGGCCGTGTCGCCGCGAGCGGCGGAACGGCAGGACCGCGGCGAGGCCGACGGGCGTTGCCGCAGCGGACCGATGGACGGCGAAGGGGCGAACGGGTCAGGCGCATCGCGGCACTCCCGGAGTCGTGCCCGAGGGCCGCCGGGCGATGCCGGCAGGCCGGGTGGGCTGGGTGGTGTGCGCGGGAGCGGCTGGTCTTCTCCCGCACGTATCGACTCCGGTTTTGGGGGCCTTTTTGGACACGCGACCCTGAACTTTTTTCTCCGGCATCCCCTCGACACCAGTCACTGTGTGTGACTGTGCGGAGTAGGGCGTCCTGGAGTGCGTGGCCTCGCGGGCCGACGCGGTGAGGGTCGCCGCGTGGGCTGCGCGGATCTCCATCTCGCGTGCGCTGGGGTCGTTGGGGTCTTCGTCCAGCGGTTGCTCGAGCAGCCAGGCGGCCAGCCTGTGCTCGGCGCGACGGCGGAACTTGGCGATGGCGTCATAGCTCACGCCCCAGTCCGCGGCGGCCTCCTGCAACGTGTAGTTCTCCGGCTCCAACCGGGTGGCGCCGATGAGGGCGGCCTGCTCATCGGTGATCACCCCCTCGGCTACCGCGCGGGCGAGCACGATGTCCTCGTGTCCCCACGGCGAACGGGGCTCGCGGGAGTGGAACGCCTCTTCCCAGGGCGTGGGGCGCTGTAGCGCTTCTCGCAGAAGGAGGTGTCCCTCGCGCAGGGCCGCGCAGCGCAGCCGCCACATCACTGACGGGCGAAGCAGGTCGATACTGGCCAGTTCGGACAGGAACCCGGTCAGGACCGCGCCCTGAAGGTCGTGGTGGTCTTGAGCGAACCGGGCGCCCAACTCGTAGACGATGGCGAACAGCGCGGGCAACGCAACACCGACGCAGGCCACCGTCCAGGCATTGCCGGTGTCGCGGGAACGGGTGACCAGGTGCATCCAGACCAGGTCCACCGCCGCCAGCGGTAGGTCGGGGTCGAGCAGCAACTCACGCAGCTCATCCAGGGGGACCCGCCGCTGGGGCAGGCCGGGGAAGAAGCGCCCGTCAATCGACAGCGGATCTGGCCCGCTGACGAGCCACTCAAATGCCGCGCGGGCGGATTCCAGCGGCAGACTGTCGCGCTCGAAAGGCGCGCTATCGGATTCGTGATTGGCTACCACGGTCAGCTCCTTGCGAGGCCGGTGAAACAACGACCAGACAAGGACGCCAAATTAAGTCCACCAAACCGCCACGAAACCGCCACCAAAAGTCCACCAAACCGCCACCGATGATCTTGAATGATCATTTTTGGCCGCCACAAAGATCATCTAGAGGTCGCCTGCGCCGTCCGCGATCCCTCGACGAAAGATCGTTTGATGATCGTTGGTAATAGCCTCTGAACTGCTGTAACAGTGTTTTGGTGGCGTTTTGGTGGCGATCCGGTAATAGCCCGCCGCGTCTGTCGACCCTCAAGCGCCGTCGTCACCTCGCCGCAGCGCTGGAGGAAGCCAAAATTCTTTCCTCAGTGGTCTGCCGATCGGTGCACGACCATCCCGCGCAATCCCTCCGCGCGAGCGCACACGCGCGGATCCTCTGTCCGCAGAATCCGCATTGGGCGACCAGAAAACTTCTCGAAAAAGTTGGGCAGGGCCTGTCCAAAATTGGGCCGTTTTTCGGAGTCGATAGGTGTCAGGGCGCCACGTCCAGCGCGGCGCATCCCCGGACTCTGCGAGGCATCCATGACCCGTCCCGACCGCCCGGCACGCCGCTCCGTGCCGCACGGCCCGAAGCGGCGCGGCGACACCACCCGCCCGGCCAGTGCCCGCCGGGGCGGCGACCGCCGCCCCTACCCGACCGCCTCGACCACTACCCGGATCAGTCCCGCCAAGCCCGGCTCGGCGACCACCCGCGCGCGGTCGGGTGGCTCGGCCGAGACGCCGACTCCGGCGACGGTGTGGACGGCCGGCGCGGCGGCGATCGACCTCGACGCGAGTTGGCCGACGCCGATCGTGCACCGGATCGTCGGCGCGTTCAGCAAGCCCGGCGCGCGGGTCGTGCTGCTGCCCTGGCCCACCCCGAACGCGACGCCGGGCGAGCGTTCCCGCCTCGGTGTGGTCGGCGCGGACGGCGTGATCGAGCACGCGCCCGGAGCCGACCCGGACGCCGACGTTGTCGACGCGCTGGACGCCGTGCAGCGCCTCGACCGCACCGTTCGTGTCGTGCGCGTCTCGGCCGAGACCGACCTCACCGGCCCGACGTCACGACCGTTCTGGGCCGACCTCATCGGCGACCCGCAGCCCACTCCCGTGACCGCCGCGACAGTGTCGGAGCTGCCGCTGTCCGGCCTCGATCCCGCGGTGCTCGACGGTCCCGACGCCATCCCCGCGGACACGGACCTGATCATCACCAGCCTGCGTCCCGAGCACAGTGGCGAGGGCACCAGCGACCTCGTGGCCCTGGTCGCCGCACGGCTGTTGCGCGTCGGCGGGATTCTCGCCGTGCTCACGCACAGTGACTGGTCGCGGGGTGAGTTGACCGACCCGACCGGAGCCGTGGTCGCCTCGGCGCAGAACGCCGACCTGCTCTACCTGCAGCACATCGTCGCCCTGCACACCCCGGTGCGCGGCGGCCGGTTCGCCACCGAACTCGTCCCCGATGTCGACGGGTCGGCCGCCGACGCGCAGGCGCGCGCGGCGCATCGCGCGGCCGTGCGCGGGCTGCCCGCGCCGCATCGGCGCATCCACTCCGACGTGCTGGTGTTCGCCCAGCCGCACGAGTACGAGTCGCTCCCGGTGAGTCCGGCCGAGCAGGCGACCGCGTCCGGAGTCATCCGATGAGTGGCGCGCCGATCCTGCACTCCGCCCACCCCGGACCACACCGCGAGAAAGGCACGCCCGTGGCCGACGAACGCTCCCCGCACGCCCTTCCCGACGATGCGCGCGACACGGCGCCGGTGTCTGTGGAGGCACCGACCACGCGCCTCTCGATCGCCGGCACCGACAGCCGTGACGCCACCACTATCACCTCGGCGACCGTGACCGGTCCCGCCGCCGAGGACGTCGTGCCGGAACCGGCGGTGTCGGTGTGGACGACCGCGCAAACGTCCCCGGCCGCGCAGCGCAAGGGCCGCTACGTGCCCGAGTCGACCGCGCACCCGGCGAAGATGCTGCCCGCCGTCGCCGCCTATGCCATCGGCCACTACACCCAGCCCGGCGACGTGGTGCTCGACCCGATGTGCGGGATCGGCACCACCCTCGTCGAAGCCGTCCACGCCGGACGCCGCGCGGTCGGGGTGGAGTACGAACCGCACTGGGTTGACGTCTCCCGCGCCAACCTCGCGCTTGCCCACGACGCCGGAGTCGAGCACGAGGGACGGGTGTTCCACGGCGACGCCCGCCAGCTCGCCGCGCTGCTGCCGCCGGAGTATCTCGGGCGGGCCGCGCTCGTCGTCACCTCCCCGCCCTATGGGCCGTCCACGCACGGCCAGGTCGCGGTCGCCCCCGGCCAAGGCGTGCAGAAGTACCACCACCGCTACGGCAACACCCTCGACCGCGGCAACCTCGCCAACATCGGCCACCACCGGCTGCTGTCCGGGTTCACCCGCATCCTCGCCGGGCTGGTGCCGTACCTGAAGCCGGGCGGGCACATCGCCATCACCATCCGCCCGTGGCGCGAGCACGCCGAACTGATCGACCTGCCATCGCAGATCCTGGCCTGCGGCGTGCACGCCGGCCTGATCCCTGTTGAGCGGTGTGTCGCGCTGCTGGCGCGCGCGGCCGAGCACGATCTGGTGCCGCGCGGCAGCTTCTTCCAGCGCGACTTCATCCGTAAGCAGCGCGAGGCCGGACTGCCGCTGCACCTGATCGCGCACGAGGACGTGATGGTGTTCCGCACGCCGTTGCGCCGGAGTTCGGCTTCAGCAATCGCGACGGATCGCCAGGATTCCCGACGCACCTTCAGCGGCCGTACGCGACATGCCGCGAACCCGAGTGATGGCTCGGGCGTGTCCGGGAGTTGGGCGGCATGACCTCCCGGCTCAGCCGCACCATGTCTCGGTCGGGGCGCGGCTCCGCCCCCGCCCTCGTCGCCGTCCCCACGACGGCGGCGGGGGCGGCGCGGGCGGCCACTTGCCAGACCGTGCCCTCAACTGCACCGCCGAACGTGTCGGTCGCCGCAAGCTGCGGACCGGTTGTCGGGTCGGTGTGCACCGGCTACGGCGGACTGGACCTCGGCGTGCTGGCCGCGCTCGGCGGCGGACGGCTCGCGTGGTGCGCCGACCCCGACCCGCACATCCGTCAGATCCTCGCCGCACGGCTGCCGGGCGTCCCGAATCTCGGCGACGTTCGCCGCATCGACTGGACCACGGTGGAGCCGGTCGACGTGCTCACGGCAGGGTTCCCGTGCCAGGACATTTCCGCCGCCGGGCGGCGTATCGGCATCGAGAAAGGTCACCGCAGTGGCTTGTGGTCCGACATCGTGGCGGGCGTTCGCGTACTACGACCCGCGCTCCTCGTTGTGGAGAACGTCGCCGCGCTTCGCTGGAAAGACGGAGGTCTGCACCGTGTACTCGGCGACCTGGCCGAAGCGGGGTATGACGCGCTCTGGCGTAGCGTCCGCGCCGCCGACGTCGGCGCGGCACATCGACGAGAACGCGTGTTCCTGCTCGCCTGGCCACGAACCCGCACCATCTCGGATGCTGCCGACGCCGCAGGCGCGCGACGGGGATCACCGCGGGGCGGCGGACCCGGTTCGTCGCCGGGCGCTCGGCCGTCAGGTGAGTCTGCACGACGCGGTGAATGCGGTGGTCAAGCTCCTGCCGACACCGACGGCTTCGGATGCGAAAAACTGCACCCACAGGACGCAGACCGGTGGGCCGTCGTTGCCCGACGAGGCGCGGTTGCTGCCGACGCCGAGGGCGTCGGATACCGGCACGGCGGGACGCCGCGCGGGGGCAGGGTTCCGGCCGCCGCTGTCGCAGCAGGTGCTCCCGTTGGTCGACCCGCAGGCGTTGCTGCCGACGCCGCGGGCGACCGACGGGACCAAGGGCGCTCCGGCGCAACGCGGTTCCAAGGGGGACCTGATGTTGCCCTCGGCCGTGATGCGCCTGCTGACACCGGACTGCGCGACGCCGGACGGCGACGGCACCTCGTAGTCGTCCCCGCGCCGTCCGATCAGGACAGCGAGCCGACGCGCGGCGAGGTGAGCTGGGGTGTCTACGCGCCGGCTGTGCGGCGGTGGGAGCAGGTGCTCGGCCGACCCGCGCCGTTCCCAACGCAGCCGGGTCGACACGGCCGGCCCGTGCTCGCACCCGCCTTCGTCGAGTGGCTTCAAGGCTTGGAGCCCGGCTGGGTGACGGGCCTGCCGCTGCCGCGCACCGCGCAGTTGCGCGCGCTGGGCAACGGCGTCGTCCCGCAGCAGGCCGCCTACGCCGTCTCGTTGCTGCTAGCCGACCTCGCCGCACTCCTCGGCGCCGCTGATGCCGGCACGTCCGCTGACCGCCTCGGCCACGGACAGGAGGCGAGCGCGGCATGACCAGGTCAGCGTCCACACCGGATCCCCGACCGGCCTTGCGGTGCTTGAGCCTCGGCGCAGGCATCCAGAGCAGCGCAGTCCTGCTGCTCGCCTGTGAGGGAGTGATCCCGCGCTTCGATGTCGCGCTGTTCGCCGACACCGGGTGGGAACCGAAGGCCGTGTACGCCAACCTTGCCCGTCTCCGTGCGCACGCGGCGAAGTTCGGCATCCCGGTCCGCACTGTGTCGGCGGGCAACATCCGCGACGACGCGCTCGACCCGGCCCATCGGTTCGTGTCGATGCCGCTGCACGTGCTCAACCCGGACGGCACTCGAGGCTTGGCGCGAAGGCAATGTACTAGCGAGTACAAAATTGGGCCGCTGAAGAAGGCGGCGCGCGAGCTGCTGGGCTACCCGCATCCACGCCGGGTGCCGCGCGGGCTGTACGTCGAGCAAGCCATCGGCATCAGCACCGACGAGTTCACGCACGCGAAGGACTCGGGTGTCCAGTATTTGCGCAACGTGTTCCCGCTGATCGAGCTGGGCTGGGACCGCGCACGGTGCGTCGACTATCTCGCCGAGCGCGGCTTCGCGGGAACCGTGAAATCCGCCTGCCTGGGCTGTCCTTTTCACGGCAACGCCGGCTGGCGATGGATCCGCGACCACGACCCGGACGGCTGGGCCGACGCCGTCGCGTTCGACAAGGCGATCCGCGACGGCTACCCGCACGCCACCACCCAGGGCCAAGAGCTGCGCGGGCAGTACTTCCTGCACCGCTCCTGCCAACCGCTCGACGAAGTCGACCTCGACCCGCCCGCCCGCGCGAAGCGCCACCTGCGCCTGGTCACCGCGTCCACGGCGGCCGAGGAGGACGACCCGGACGGCTGCTCGCCCTGGTCGTGCCGCTCCGGCGCCGCCATCGCGGGGCACGACACCAAGGAGCGCGCGGGGTGATCAAGCAACGGGCTGGCGTGCCCAGCCCCTCGCCTCGTTTCCGCGCAGAGCCCGCCGCGGAACAGAGGCCCCCGCAGGACGCCGCCCCCTTTGCCGTCGGCATGGCGGCCCTCACAAACCGGAGGTGCACCGTGACCACCGAACGAGACGACTCTGGCGGCGAGATCCCCCGTTGGGCCGCGACTGCTGGGCACTGGTCCTGGCGTGCCCGTCTGCGGTGCACGGCGAAGCGGCGTCTCCGACGCGGCCGTTGCCATGATCGGGCGGTTCACGCTGACCGAGTATCGGCCTTCGTGCGCGAGGTCGTCCTGCGCGACTACCACGCGGCGACCACCGCCAAGGCCCGGCGGGCGGCGGAGCAACTCGTCCTGGCGGGCTTCAACACGGGCGTCGTGCCCTACGGCTACCGGCCGCAGCGTGTGCGGGTTACCCCGGCCGGGCGTCGTCCGAGGTGGCGGACGCGGCTGGTGATCGAGCCCGTCGAGGCCAGCACCGTTCGCATGATCTTCTTGTGGCGCGGCCAAGACCGTCTCCCCATCGCCGAGATCCTCCGCCGTCTCACCGCCGCGCGGTACCCGGCACCGCTGGACCCGGAGACCGGCCAGCCTGGCGTCTGGACCGCGGGCGTTGTGCGGTCCGTCCTCCGAAACCCCAAGTACTTGGGTCGCCAAGTCTGGGGTCGCCGCCACCACGGTCGTCGTGCCCCGCGCGCGTGCTGGGTCTGGTCGCAGGCGTGGGCGCACCCGCCGGTCGTCACCGCCGAGGAGTTCCTCGCCGCCAACCGGCACACCCGTCTGGCGACCGCGCCGCCCGAGTCAGGTGACCCTTTCGACCTGCCGTCGGATCGGTGGGCCGCGTGATGACAATCTGCCACCACCCGGACGGGTGGACCTTCGACGCCATCACCGCGCTGCAGCACGACGTGGACGAGGAACTGCGCCGCGAGGGATATCCGGTGCAGCCGTGGCCTGAGCCGGTTCGGCGGACCCGCACCCGTCCGGCTGATGGTGGTGCGCAGCGGCCCCCTGGCCGGACACCGGCGCGGCGGCGCCGCGGCACCCGCCCACAACGCCGTACGGGGCCGAACGGCGGACCGCGCGTCTCACGTACTGGCGATCGCCCGCCCGGTGGCTAGCGGCCGATGAAAAGGCTTCTCTATGAATCGCGCTTGACGGCTGCGGTGTATGGAGCGTGGATATCCCGTGGCCGTCAACTGAAATAACGCGGCCTCCATTTTCCCTCGTCAGCGGCGAAAGGGGCTGCCGTGCTCTTGCTGTTTAAAAATCCGGGCCGAAAAGGTCTTGGAGGAACAATGGACAAGTCTTCGAGTATCGACCGGCTGTGGACCGTGGATGATGTTGCGGCCTATTTGCGTGTCCCCGTCGAGACCGTGCGCGCCTGGCGCAAGAGCGGCTCCGGACCGCCTGCTCGGAAATTGGGAAAGCATCTCCGATACGACCCGGCCGCCGTTCGTCGGTGGGCCACGGCCGACGCCGCCTGACAGGGGGACGACAATGGCGCACATCCAGGACCGCTGGTACAGCGAGAAAATCGACCCCGACACGGGTGAGCCGGTGCTCGATGCCAAGGGGCGGCCGGTCAAGCAGAAGACTTCCTTCTACGGCAAGGGGATGCGGTACAAGGTCCGCTACATCGACCCGGACGGTCAGGAACGCTCGAAAACGTTCCCCGACCGCAAGTTGGGTGCGGCGCAGGACTTCATGCACCAGATGGAAAACGACATGAAGAAGGGAACTTATCTCGACCCCGACGCGGGCAAAATCCATTTCAAGGAGTTCGCGGAAACGTGGCTCAATTCCCAGACCTTCGAAGAAACCACGCGAGAAGGAACCGAGATTCGACTGCGGTTGCACGTCTACCCCCACCTGGGTAACCGATGGCTGAGCGCGATCAAGCCGTCGAATATCCGCGAGTGGGACCGTGCGCTCCAGAAGAAGGGGCTGGCCGAGACCTACCGGCGTCTGATCTTCGCGAACGTCTCGGCGATCTTCTCCGCCGCCATCGACGACGAACGCCTGAACAAGAACCCCTGCACCGCGAAGTCGGTCACCGCACCACGCGGCGAGTACCCCAAGATCGTCCCGTGGGTGCCCGAGCGCGTGCACGGCGTGCACGACGCCCTGCCGGACCGGTACAAGGTCACGGTGCCGCTCGGCGGCGGATGCGGGCTTCGCCAGGGCGAGGTCTTCGGCATCTCGCCGGACGACGTGGACGAAGACACGGAGAAGTTGCGGGTCGAGCGCCAGATCAAGATCGTGCGCGGGCAGTTGGTGTTCGGCCTGCCCAAGCACGGCAAGACCCGCGAGGTGCCCCTGCCGACCGAGGTGCGGCTGGCGATCAAGGAGCACGTCGAGCAGTTCCCCCCGCTGAAGATCACCCTGCCCTGGGGCGAGCCCGATGGCGACCCGGTCACCGTGCGCCTGCTGCTCTACACCCGCGAAAGCACCGCGATCCACCGGATGTACTTCAACCGGCACGTGTGGAAACCAGCGCTCCGCGAAGCGGGCGTCGCCGAACCGGTACGAGCCGACGGCTTCCACGCCCTGCGCCACTTCTACGCCTCCGTGTTGCTGGACGCGGGGGAGAACATCCGGGCACTGGCCGAATACCTCGGCCACGCCGACCCGGCCTTCACCCTCCGCGTCTACACACACCTGATGCCCTCCAGCGCCGCCCGGACCCGTTCGGCGATCGACCGCATCTTCGGCGGCGAGTGACACATTGCGTGGTCAGTGGTGGCCGGGTTTCTCGGCCCCCACTGACCGTGCTGCGTATCGCCTGGCCGCCCCGCTAAGGCGACGGTCCGGTTCACTCTGACAGCGCTCTAGACGGCCTGACCTTGGCGGGCGAGATCAGCTCAGTGTGAGTTGTTTCGTCGGCGGTTGCTTCGGTCGGGTACGGGTACGTGGCTGGGCCGGCTGGCGATGATGACGTCGGTGATGTCAGGCATCTTGAGCAGGGCGTTGCGAGTCGTGCCGTGTTCTTGTACGGAGGCGGATTCGTCGTAGATGAACACGGCCAGCTTGCGATAGGGCTCGTTGTCGGTCAGGTAGCCGACGTAGTCCTGGATGATTTCCTTCTCGAAGGTCTTGAAGTCGGCCGCCTTGCGCGCGTACTTGACCTCGATGAGCAAACCGAGCGACGGGATGCCGAAGTCGGCGCGGTAGGTACTGTGCCCGAGTTTGCGCAAGGTTTCCTCGTCGACCAGGTCGTCGAAAACCGGGCGCAGGATGAGCCAGAGGATGTTCTGGACTTCGCGTTCTTCGGTGATCGGCCAGCGGATGGGATGATCAAGAGTGTCGTTGTCGTAGCGCCAGTGGCGCATGGCGTCCTCGAATCGGCCCAGCAGTACGCCTACATGGCTGCGGCTGAGGATGAGGTCGTCGACGCTGGCCGTGACGATGTGTGCGGCTGCCGCGAGCAGCAATGCGGCCCGCGGGGCTGAGGATGGTTCGGTCTGTCCCAGGATGAGGCCGCTGAGCAGCCGGGAGCGCAGATCGTGCAGGTCGTTGGGGTCAGTCAGGTCGACGCTCCTGTCGGCGGTCACAAGCCAGTGCAGGCCGGCGAGATCGACAGGGTCGTCGAGTTGGCGTGGGTCGGGTCGGAAAGCAGTGGGGGCCGCGATGATGTGGCGTGCGTGCTGGTGGAACATCCCGAGCAACGCGGTTGGGGACTGTAGGCGGGGGTCGTGGAGTACTTCTGCCAGCCAGGTGCGTGCCTGGGGTGCGTACTCGTGGGCGGCGTTGACGGCCAGCGCGAGTCCGACGACCTGGCCGGGGTCGTTGACAAAGGTGACGCCGTCGGCCTGGAAAGGGTTCTTGCGCATCAGTGCCGGAAGTCCTTCGGCGAGGTGGCGCCGCCCGGTGTGGGATGCGGTGGAGGCGAATTCTGCGAGGCCGTAGCCGAGGATGGCCAGTCCCGAGGAATGAGCCAGGCGGTCCTCGTTGTCCTGTAGCCATCCTGCGGTCATGGGGTTGACGTTCCAGGCGAAGCTCACGCGGTGATCACCCAGGATGTGGTGGGCGAGCAACCCGTCGAGGTTGCCGGGCAGGTTCGCGCGCAGCACGAGTTGTTCCAGGCTGGCGATCTGCGCTGCCAGTTGCCCGGTTGGGCTGGCAGCGTCTGGTGCCTCTGGCGCGGTCACAGGAACCACCTGCTGGAACGCAGTTTGGTGGCGAGGATGTCGGGGTTCCAGTTCCGCACGTGACGGAGGTGACCGAGAAGGTCGGCGATCAACTCGGAGTACAGGATCGTGACGGGTGCACTCGAGGGATACATCCTGCGCCAGGACATCGCGGTGAAACGGAACGCCTGCCGGGCGAGGTACTCGATGTCGGTGAAGGTGGACTCACGGTGCAGTTTCAGCAACAACGGCTTGGGCGCGCCGTGTAGGGCGCTTTTCAGGTCCATTGGGCCGCTGACGGCCAGCAGCATCTCGTGGGTGCCGATCGGTACGGCGTAGCCGCGGTCGGGCACGTAGTGGCCCTTGGCGCGTCCGTTGCCCCGGCCTGATATTCCAGAGCTGGCGCGGTCGAACATCATCCATTCGTGGTCAGTGCTCACGTGCACGAAGGCGAACTCGACCTTGGCGTACTGGCTGGTCAGGTCTTCCACGAGTTCCTTGACTGCTATCGCTTCGGCGTCTTTCAGCGGCTTGAACACATGGAAGACGAGGCGGATCTCGTCGCCGGGCTGCCAGGCGTTGCGGGCCTTGACGTCCTCGATGCACTCGGTCAGCGATCGCAGGAGTTCGCCGGGGTAGTCCTCGTAGTCCGCCTCGCGGGAGGTGTTGGACAGCAGGTAGTTGCCGTCGGCGCTGAAGACGGTGGTGATGCCGACGACTCGTTCGGGGGCGGTGTTGCGGCTGGCTTTGACGTGGGAGCTGCCGATCCCGATGACCAGTTCCTGGGTCAAGGCACGTGGTGCGGCGATGACGAAGGGGATGCCGCCGAGCTTGGCGTAGCAGGCCAGGGCGATGCTGTCGAGCGGATAGCCGAGTTTGCTCTGTCGGGCGGTCTCGATCCGGACCTCCTGGACCGGGACGCCCTGGCCCATGAACGTCGACTTCGCGACCAAGTAGGGGCTGTCGTCCCCGGTCAGATGCACCTGGGCCTCGCTCGTGATGACGATGGCCAGGTCAACCTCGCCCGCCTGCAGCACCGCCTGGCACGCCTTCCGGTAGGCGCCCGCGTCGGTTGGGCTGCCGTCGAAAGGTTGCAGGCGGACATCGCAGCCGCCGAGGTGGTATTTGCGGATGAAACCCTGCCCGTAGACCCGCTCGCCTTGAACCCCGTGGAGGAACTTGGTCATGAACTGCTCCACGATGCCTTTGTGGGCGCGGGGGGTGACCACCGCGATTCGCGGTTTCTTCTTCGCGAAGAACTCCACGTCGAACGGCCCGTACTCGTCCAGGCCGCGGTCGGCCGAGCGGTGGGTCTTATCGCCGGCTTGGTCGAACTTGAACGTCGGCGCCTCGCTGCGGCTCCATGTCGCGGCTCGGGCGGTGCTCGTCGAGCCGACTGGTGGCTCCAGAGTCACCGAGAGACCGTGGGCGATCTCCAGCGGGCCGCGGCGGGCCAGGTTGCCGGCGATCTCGATCGTCTTCTCGAACCGGCCGAACGCACCGAGCAGCCCGAACGTGGCCAGCTCCAGCTCCTTGATGATCTGGGCGCCGTCCGCGCCCGCCACCGTATTGATGACGGTGTGGAAGATGTCACGGCGGCTCTCCAACCATGCCCGGCTCGCCGCCACGCGCGGATCGCCGGGCGCATCCCGCAGGACTAGGTCGGGGCCGTCGACGTGGTCTACGGCTCCGACGTTGCGGCGGGTCGCGGTGGGGTCCATGTGCGCGAAAGGCTCGATCGTGCCGTCGTCGGACACCACGTAGCAATCGCGGACGCTGACCCCGAGCCCGATCAGCTCCTCGACGGTCAGGTCGATCTCATAGCGGGTCTTCACCCCGACGATCACGCCGGGGGCACCGGACGGTCCGACGACCCGGCTGTCCAGGACGTACTGCGGGAACACGTGCAGGTCGCGCACTGCTTCAGCCCTGCGGCCTTGGGTGGCCGCTGTGAGCAGGTCCTTGCCCTCCCGCCGCGATACGAAGTTCGCCCGTCCGGGCTTGCGCAGCGTGTAACCCCACTCCAGCACCGAGCGCAGCAGTGCCTGTTGCACCAGCCGCATCGTGAGCCGTCGGTACTCCCTGGTTACGAACGTCGTCGGCTTCCCGTGCAGTTCCGCGTCGGCTACCAGCGGAACGCAGGCGATGCCTCCGCGGGTCCTGGACACAACGTGGGTGTCCACCAGTTCTGCACGCAGCAAGTTCAGCTGGTCGGGTGACTCGAAGTCGATCAGACCGCCGTCGAACGCCTCTGCCGAGAAGGTGACCGGCACGAAGTTGAAGGCGAGCTGAGGTGAAACCGGCCGCTGCCCGCGCATATCGCTCATGCCTCGCGCCCCTTCTCTGCCGATAGGCCCACGGACCGGTCTGGTGTGGCCTTCGGTGTGCCCATATCACTCCAGGTGACCATCATCTCACCCAGCCCCGACGGTTTCCGGTGGTCGCAGCATCGGCACGGCACCGGTGGTCGCGAAAGGTGACTTAGGGTTCCTTGCGATAGGGGAGTTGTTGTCAGGGTCGCTGGACAAAGACAGCTCACAGTCCTTCCGCCGTCTGCGCCTCGGTCACGCGCAGCGCAGACTTCAGATCGAAATCGTTCGCACTCTGCTGCGGGTCAACGCGACGTATAGCTTGCGGTGCTCTTCGTTCAAGCCATCGAGTCCTCTGGCCAGTGTCTCGCGTTCACCGTCGGTGAGCCGAACGGCGACAGTGTCCCACTCGCGCCCCTTGGCTTGGTGAATAGTGATTCCAGGAATGAATTTCGGTGTATCACTCCGAAGGGCCTGTCGAATCTTCTCTAGGCGGGCAACTTGTGTGGGATGCTTTCTTGGAAATTCCCGTGGCGACTCAGTCCGCACGACGCCGACAAGCTTGGTCCAGGCCGCATCGGCGGACTTCGGGTCTGCGCTAGCAAGAACCTCAAGGATCTCGGTAAAGGGCTGCGACATCCGAGCGACAGCTTCCGGATCGGTGATACCAAGGTTTGTGAGAGCTTCTCCCAGGAACGTTGCGTGCTGA
Source organism: Prauserella flavalba (assembly GCF_003202235.1). Taxonomy (GTDB): domain Bacteria; phylum Actinomycetota; class Actinomycetes; order Mycobacteriales; family Pseudonocardiaceae; genus Prauserella_A; species Prauserella_A flavalba. Next base: position 106,736 of record NZ_MASU01000022.1, on the reverse strand, counting down.
CCCAAAGTGATTTGGGTGACCCGATCAAGGAGTAGAATAGCCGCCGCCTCGGTTGGGTTCTCGGGAGTACTGCTGAACGAGAGTGGAAGTACGTTATCTCCGCTTCCCCAGAGGTTCTTCCATGTGCCAGCTAGAACCACGTCAGCGTCCAGTGAGGTGCCGAATGGAATGGTAACTGGCTGTCCGGCGCGGAGCCTCGCTGATAGCGCCTGGGCCTCCTGTGTGCGAAACCGAAACGACTTGGTTAGTGCGCGACGGATGAAACCCTTCTCTTGGACGAGATTGGGAACATGCTCAGGTCGAGCCCCGCGGAATCGGTAGAGCGCTTGCCAGGGATCGCCGATTATGCTCGTGTCAATGCCCTGTTCGCAGACGATATCGACTAGCCACAAATCAAGGGGGTTGGCGTCGAATACCTCGTCGACGATCAGGGCTCGAATCGTGTCTTGCAGACGTTCCGCAATTGCATTGGCGATAGTTGGCCTGTTTAGTGTGGTAGCCAGCACTCTGCGAATGTCGTCGTGAGTGCATTCACCAGCGCAAACAGCCTCTCGAAAAGGTTCTAGATCGACTCGGTTGTCGTGATCCCTGGCCCACCCGGCAGTCACGGCGATGTTGTTGTCGTCGTCGACGGTGAGGTACGGCTGCTGGCGTTTCCAATGGTGTGCGAGACGGACTTTCCAGGTGTCATGGACGGTCAGTTCCGCGTGGCCTCCAGGCCAATGCAGCAACCCCCGGCGCAACAGGTACGTCAGTAGATCGCAGAGTACGGTATCGAGAGTAACCACTCGATGCGGCCATATCAACGCGCTCGACCCCCAGCGTCGGCGGATACGCTGCGCCAATTCTGCCGTGGCCGATCGTGTGAAGCTGACAGCGACCACGGCTCGGTCGTCGCGGTGAGGGCTGAAGCGAAGGATACCGAATCGTTCAGCGGCCACAGTTGTCTTACCGGAGCCGGGCGCCGCTTCGATATACGTGTTGGCGTCAGTACTTCCGGCTGCTCGGGCTTGCTCGGCAGTAAGTGCCTCCTTAGATGTTGTGGTCATCGAGTCCGGGCTCCGCAGTCACAGGTACCGGGATTTCTTCTGCAACGTATGACTCGTAAAGAAAGGTGAACATCTCGGTCATATGATCCGGAACCGTCACGTTGAGCCGCTTTTCGAGGCGGTCAAGAAGGATATCCGCGAGCGCCATCGCAAACTCGCCCTTCTTGGATGCGCCAGGTCCGGCGGGAACTGCCGGTGTTCCGTTCGTCTTATTGGCTTTCCTGGCGCTGCGAAACAGCTCGTGAATCGACTCACGTGTGATTGGCGAGGGGTGCTCCAGTTCGACGGAAGCGAGCGCGGCGAGTATGGCTTCTTCATTCCCGGACGTCACTGCGGGTTCGAGCGTTGGATGGTTTGGGAAGAAGCCGACTATCTTGTCATCGTGGTCTGTCAGCCACGCCGGGCGGCGGGGTTCTTCATTGAAAGGAAGGTCACTATCTCGCAGGACTGCCACGCGATCCGCCAACTCGTACTCTTTTGTGGCGAGCAGGCGAACGGGCCACGAGCCGACCTTATGGCCCATGACCACAATGGTCAGCGCGTCGATGAACGCCTTCCGTTCGAGATCTGTGCCAGCCCAGGCGCGGCCGAATTGTCGCACGAGAAGGGCGTCCGTGACGCCTTCAACCAGAACGAGCCGCTCCGCGAATAGTGCCGCCGACCGAGTCGCGTCGAGATGCAGACGGGCCATCCGAAGGACCTCGTTGCGCCCGACGATAGGAATCGTGGCGATAGTGCGAGCAACTGGCCGGCCTACGTGGTCGCGGCGCAACACAACGACCTCTTCGGGCCGGCACGTTGTGATGATATCGGTCGCGTGGCTGCTCAAGATCACCTGAAGTTCTGGTCGCCTTTGCGCCACTGCGCGCAAGTACCGCACGAGCCCGTGCTGGAGTTGGGGATGGAGGTGGGCCTCGGGTTCCTCGATGACGACCGTGGCGTGGAACGCGCTGGGCGGAAAGAAGGAGTCTTCCTCGGAGTCGCGCTCGGCGTCGGCGTTTGCGGTCCGCTGACGTGCCTGGATTGTGTCTTGGCCGTTGTCCCCGAGTGCACCGTCTCCAGGCCCGAAAGCGGGTTCTTTGTTAGGTACGGGCTGTTCGTCGGTTTCGGGGTGGTCGGAGGTGCTTGTTTCGTTCGCAGTCAGGTCCGGGATGGCCGCCAAGGTGACGGCGACGTGCAGGAGGTTGATGTAGCCCAGGCCGGAAATTTCGAGTCGGCGTGCGTCGAGGCGATTGTCGGTGACGCCGATCAGCAGCTCCAGCACGCGAGCGAGGTACGCATCGTCGATGACTTGACCGCCGATGAAGGGGTGTTGGCGGCTGACTCCGGCCGAGAGCGCCGCGAGATGTCCATCGATGCGTTCCTCGACTGCTTTGATCAAACCGTCGCTGGTGAGCGCCTCCAGTAGGGCCGACGCCTTGCTTCGCAGCCCTACAAGGTTCCTACTGCCGTTCGCCCGTTGCTGTTGCGCACGCAAGAGTTCGATCAGGATGCGAGCTTCCCGGCGCGCGAGCTCGTCCAGCGGATTGCGGTACGCCGGCAGGTAAATCAATCGGAACAGGTCCTGGTGTGGCGATGCGACCAAAGCTCTGGTCTCGATCTGACCGAGTGATCGTCCGAGTCCACGGGTCCACGTCGTGGCTACGCCCTTCGCATCGACGCCGCTCTGAGTATGCAGCAGGCGACCGAGCGGCCCCTCGACGTCAGGCGCGGTTGCGTACTCGTACTCCACCTCGATCGTGCGTGGAGGAGCACCAAGGGTGGATGAGGGCGGTCGTCCCAGCCGTGGAAACACCTGCGGATGCGCCAGGTAGAGGGCATCGCTGACCGTGGTTTTACCCACGTTGTTGGCACCCACCAGCAAGCTGAACCGTCCAGGAAAACGGCACTGAAGTTCAGCGTCAGCTGCAGCCCTGAACCCCCTGATCGCAAGGCGGCTGAGATGCACAGAACCTCCAGTTAATGATCGAGCCGAGAATCGCGATGCTGGTCAGGGTTGCGGCGTGACGGTGACGCGGAGCCGCGGCTTCGTCTCGCTGCCCGCGGTCACGACGCCGTTGATCTGGTCGATCGTCAGGCGGCTGGCCGCGGCGAGGTGGTCGAGCGTTGTGCCGGCGTCTGATAGCAGCGCGGTGGCGGCGCCGAGTAGATAAGGCGATTCGGGAGGTCCAAGTGGTCCAGGCTCGGGGTAGCCCTGGACGGCGAGGTGCTGATTCGCCCGACGGTATGAGTGTTCGCTCCACAGGCCGATGGAATGGGCGCGATATGCCAACGCCGCCAAACTGATACCCCACTTGGTCTTGGCCTGGAGAAGCAGGTCCCAGTCGACCTTGCGGGGAAGGTCAGGCTCGAGTTCGGCAGTTGGCGCGAGGAACTCGGACGCGAACTGGTGGGCCTGGCTTTCGATGATCTTCGAGCCGGGCTCGACGTCTTGGTGCATGACGAGGTGACCGAGTTCGTGCGCGGCGTCAAACCGGCTTCGGGCGCGGTCATCCTTGGCGGGGGAGAGCAGCACAAGAGGTCGGTGGCCGATTTCAGTCGAAAATGCGTCAACTCGCGGGTCGACGTCGGATAGAAGACGGAGAACGACGATGCCGTGGGCTTCCAGGAGTCGCACAACATGAGGTACGGGTCCAGGCTCGACGCCCAGTCTCTTGCGTGTGTTCGCAGCTATGGTGGCTACCTGATCAGACGTGGGCTCGCCGTCGACAGGTTCGACGATATCCGTCACGGTGGGCAGGTCGACGTACTGTTCAAGAACGTCCACAACCGCCAAGGCGATCTCGGCGAAGGCCAACGCCTGATCGCGGGCGATGGCTGGGGTCGCGCGAAGCGATCGGAAGTGTGCGGCGCTCGCGGGGACCTGCTCGATGGGGCGGCCTTGTCGGAAGAAGTCTGTGGGAACCCCCAATGCCAGGGCCAGTTCGGCAACAACGGCGTTCGTCGGGCGCGCGGTGCCGCGCTCGAACTGCGTGATCGCGGCAGCGGTCACGGTGGTCTTAGCCGCAAGCGTCGTCCGTTGCAGTCGCCGGAGACGCCTGGCGAGAGACAAGCGCCTTCCATCGAAATCCACGACGGTTCCGGTGGCCCGCCGTCGACGCGCGCGCAGGACGGGGCCGGACTCAGGAGTCACTGCGGGTTGCCCTTCCCCGTCTGAGGCTTGAGCGTGACGGACGGAGTCGGGGCCACGCCACTCCCGAAAGACGGTCCACTGTCAGGCTGCGGCGTGACCTCGTCCGTACTGACCGAACCGGGATTCGGCTCATCCCACCATGCCGGGACGACGGCGATCCACCGATCCGGGCCGGTCGTCGGCAGCCCGAACCAACCTGCGGTCAAACCCGAAGTCAGGTCGCCAGCCCATACCGCGAACACGTCGCGGCAGGCATGTACCGGGTGCACGCCGTCGGGCTGTTCGACCTCGAACAGGGAAGCCATCCCCAGCATCGGTGCCATCGCCGCATACACGGCGTGGTTTCGGGAGGCCGCGTCCAAACGTGCTCCACTGGACCACTCGAAATCGCTGGCAAACCCAGGTCGGCGACCAGCCCGCGCGGGCGCCTTGACCATGCGGATCTCGCAGCCCGGTAGGTGCAGGACGGTGGCGTTGTGTTCCTTCGACGCGGACACGCCGGCCGATCGCCACCGATCATCGCCCTGAACGCGGGCGAGTATTCGATTCGCCAGGTTCCGACTTGACTGCGAAGCCAAGGTCCAGGAGTCATCGTAGAGCTCCTCGGGCTCATGCCGGTCCCGGTTCGCGGTCCAGACCGCGCCGATCTCCTCCCGCAGGAAGTCGGTCAAGCCGACCTCGCCCAGCATGTCCCGAATCGACTCCAGGCGCGCAACCCCGTCCGGGTCCCAAGACTCCATGAGTAGAGTTAAGCAGACGAGCCTGACCGACCGATGAGCGACATGCCGAATAGTAGAAGCAAGATCGTTAGGTCAAGAATCAAGTGAGATCGCCCGATCGGGGTGGGTGGGCTATCTCCGACCGTCGTCGCGCCACCGGTCTTGACCTGTGCTGATTACGCTTCGTACACGCAACGCGGCCCCGCCGATGGCGGGGCCGCGTGCGTTTTTTCGCTATGACGGCCTGTAGACGGCCTGGGGTGGTCGAAAACAGGCGTTTTACCAGGTCAAACCCGGTTTCGCATCACACGTCGTAGTAGAGCGCGAACTCGTACGGGTGCGGGCGCAGGCGCAGCGGATCGATCTCGTGCTCCCGCTTGAAGCTGATCCACGTCTCGATCACGTCGGGGGTGAAGACGCCACCCTCGAGCAGGAAGTCGTGGTCGGCTTCCAGCGTGTCGAGCACGGTGCCCAGGTCACCAGGAACCAGCTTGACGTTCTTGGCCTCCTCGGGCGGCAGCTCGTAGAGGTCCTTGTCGATCGGCTCCGCCGGCTCGATCTTGTTCTTGATGCCGTCCAGGCCGGCCATCATCATCGCCGCGAACGCCAGGTACGGGTTACCCGACGAGTCCGGGCAACGGAACTCGATGCGCTTGGCCTTCGCGTTGTTCCCGGTGATCGGGATACGCACGCAGGCCGAGCGGTTGCGCTGCGAGTACACCAGGCTGACCGGTGCCTCGAAGCCCGGCACGAGCCGGTGGTACGAGTTCACGGTCGGGTTGGTGAAGGCCAGCAGGCTGGGGGCGTGGGCCAGGATGCCGCCGATGTAGTGACGCGCCGTGTCGGACAGGCCCGCGTAACCGGACTCGTCGTAGAACAGCGGCTCGCCGTCCTTCCACAGCGACTGGTGGCAGTGCATGCCCGAGCCGTTGTCACCGAAGAGCGGCTTCGGCATGAACGTGGCCGTCTTGCCCTGGGCGAAGGCGGTGTTCTTCACGATGTACTTGAACAGCTGCAGGTCGTCCGCAGCGTGCAGCAGCGTGTTGAACTTGTAGTTGATCTCCGCCTGGCCGGCGGTGCCGACCTCGTGGTGGGCGCGCTCGATCTCGAAGCCCGAGGCGACCAGGTTCGCGACGATGTCGTCACGCAGGTCGGCGAAGTGGTCGACCGGCGGCACGGGGAAGTAGCCACCCTTGAACTTGGTCTTGTAGCCCTTGTTGCCGCCCTCTTCCTCGCGGCCCGTGTTCCACCAGCCCTCGACCGAGTCGATCTCGTGGAAGCTGCCGTGCTCGGTCGAGTCGAAGCGCACCGAGTCGAAGGTGTAGAACTCGGCCTCCGGGCCGAAGAACACCGTGTCGGCGATGCCGGACTCGGCGACGTACTGCTCGGCCTTGCGCGCGATGTTACGAGGGTCGCGGCTGTAGGCCTCGCGAGTGAACGGGTCGTGCACGAAGAAGTTCAGCGACAGGGTCTTGTGCTTCCGGAACGGGTCGATCCGCGCGGTGGCGGCGTCCGGCAGCAGCAGCATGTCCGACTCGTGGATCGACTGGAAGCCGCGCACCGAGGAGCCGTCGAAGGCGAGACCCTCTTCGAACGCGTCCGCGTCGAAAGACTTGGCCGGGACGGTGAAGTGCTGCATGATGCCCGGCAGGTCACAGAACCTCACGTCGACAAATTGCACGTCCTCGTCGGCGATCAGACGCAGGACATCGTCTGGAGTAGTGGACACCCTCGGTGACTCCTTCATGTTCGAGCTCGTGCGGCAGTACTCACTTCGGCTCACGCTAGAAGCGCGGTGTTGCCCGACCGTCACCCGAATGTTTCGCCGGTGTTAACGGGTGGGCGGATATCGCATCTTTCGGATAGGAGACCAGGCGCCATGCCGGTGACGCCACCGACATACCCTGGTCAGGTGGCTAGATGGACCGGAGAGTGGCTTACGTCGCTCGCCGCAGCTGGTGAGAACGCCGACCGCGAACCCCCGCGATGGCCGGGTGAACACCTGGGGCTGCCCGAGGACGGCCCAGGAGCGGCCGCGGGGAGTGGGCGCCGTTTCCTCGCACTCGTGGTCGACCTGATCGTGGCGTCGCTCCTCACCGCCCTTTTCGTCCGTCCCGACTACTCGAACGTAGCCGTGATGCAGGAGTACAACCTGTGGTCACTCGCCGTATGGGCGGTGATCACGATCGTGCCCGCCGCGTTCTTCGGCTTCACTCCCGGCATGGCCGCCTGCGGCATCCGGGTCGGGAGGCTCGACGGAGCGGGCATACCCGGACTGTGGCGTGCGGTCGTCCGCGGAGCGCTGACCTTCCTCATCCTGCCCGCGGCCGTGCGGAACGCCGACAACCGCGGCTGGCACGACCGGCTGACCGGCACGGTCGTGGTCCGGCTGCGCTGACGGAGGTCACGCCGCGGCGCGACCCAGTCGTGTCCGCACGTCGGGCGGTGGTCTGCTGACGGCCCGCACGTAGCCGGCGCGCAGGTCGGAGACCACTGCCGCCGGATCGTTCCGCAGCTGGACCGGTGGAGTGTGCACGACGACCACGCCGGCGGCCGCCAGCCTGGCACGTTCCCGAGTGGCCCTGCCGTAGCCGGTCGGATCGAGACGGAAGTCCGGCGCATCGACCGCCCAGGCGAGGCCGATGTCCGGCCAGTAGGCGTCGGCGACGCCGAGTAGCGCACCAAAACCATCGCGGAGCTCGACATTCCACTGGGGTTCCGGCAGCTTGCTCTGCCTGCCGACCTGCGCGGCCCAGGCGCGTGCGGCCGCGCGGACGCCGCGGTCCATCTCCTCAACCACGATACGGGGCAGCGCGGAGCCGATCGTCGTGCCTTGCTCGAGCTCGTGCCGTAGCTCCCGAGGATGGCAGAGCTGTCGCTGAACGGCGTCGGTGATCATCGCTCGGACGTCGCTCAGCTTGTCCATCCGATGTGCCGCGTCGATCAATGCGCGGGCGAGCGGAGCCACCGGCAAGCCGTTGATCACAAGCGGTTCGGGCAGGTGGATCGTGCGTTCGACCACGGCGAAGCCGCGCGTGGCAACGCGGCGTGTGTGGGGGATCAGGACGTGCACCCGCGAGTCCGGAGGCAGGCGGCGGACGCCGTGGATGCGGGCCGCCTCGACGCCGGTGATCATCGCGTCGGCACCGGCGTGGACGAGAGCGGCCCTGCCGAGCTGGTAGCGCGTGGGCGTGCCGTTGGTGAGCATGACCACGCCCAGCATGAGCCTGCGCCACGGGCCGTTCGCGCGGCAACGCCGGGAGATGGCGGAATGAGACATGCCGAGAGCGACCAGGGCCGCCCGCGGGGCGACGCCTCCCGGGAAGCGTCGCAGCAGGTCATCGTGCTCGAACACGCGTCTTCGTACCACGCGCCCATGATGCCGACGACCACCGACAGTTTCCGCGCCGTCGCGGTGAGCAAGGGAGCTTTGCTCGCGCCGAACGGAGTAAAGCTCCCTTGCTCACCCGGTGCGGAAGGAGGAGGTGAGGCGGGGGACGGTCAGCGGCGGCGGATGGTGCGCTGGACGTTGCGCATCTTCGCGCCCTGCGGCATCGGGCCCTTCGGCAACGCTGCGCCCCGGTTGCCGAGAGCAGCAAGCTTCGCCTCGAGTGCGTCGATCTGGCGGGGCTTCAGGTTGCGCGGCAGCTTCATCATGTAGTTCTGCAGCTTGCGCAGCGGAACCTGGCCTTCGTCGTTGCCGACGGTGATGTCGTAGATCGGCGTTTCGCCGACGAGCCGGGAGATCCGCTTCTTCTCCTGCGCGAGCAGGTTCTTCACCCGGTGCGGCGCCCCCTCCGCCACCAGGATCACGCCCGGCCCACCCAGAACCCGGTGCACGGCGTCGAGCTGCGTCGTCGCCGCCACGGTCTGCGTCACCCGCCAGCGTCCGCGCAGGTTGTCCAAGGCCCACGCCGCGGCGCCCGGCTGGCCCTCCGCTTTGCTGAAGACGTTCTTCTGGACCCGGCGCCCAAAGATGATCACCGCAGCCAGCAGGCCGAGCATGATTCCGATCGGTAGCAGCAGCCACGGGATGCCCAGGAGCCACCCGATCCCGAACGCGACACCCGCGACGACCAGGAACGAGCCCAGCATCCACGGGATCAGGGCCTTGTCCTCCTTGCGTTGCATCTTGAACGCTTGGAAGATCTGGCCGCGCCTGGCCTTGCTGGCCGCGCGCTTCTCCTTCTTGGCCTGCTTGGCAGCCTCTTTGTCCAGCTTCTCCGCCATAATCAACCAGGATACGGGCGGCCAGGCGGACGCGGCTCTGTCGGTCCCCTCTGCGAGGATGCGGCCGTGGGTAGCGCGCTTGAGTCGAACCGTCGTCCGGACCTGCTCGAGGGTCTGGACCCCGAACAGCGGGCCGCTGCCACCGCTCCGAGGGGACCGGTGTGCGTGCTCGCCGGAGCCGGCACCGGCAAGACCAGGACCATCACCCACCGCATCGCCCACCTCGTCCGCTCCGGACATGTATCCGCAGGTCAGGTCCTTGCCGTCACGTTCACCGCTCGTGCCGCGGGGGAGATGCGCACCCGGCTGCGCCAGCTCGGCGTCGAGGCCGCGCAGGCTCGCACGTTCCACGCCGCCGCTCTGCGCCAGCTCCGCTATTTCTGGCCACGGGTAGTCGGTGACCGGCAGTGGGACCTGATCGAAGGGAACAAGCTCCGGCTCGTCGGGCAGGCCGCGAACCGGCTGGGCATGCCCACCGAGGTGGAAGTGCTGCGCGACCTGGCGAGCGAGATCGAATGGGCCAAGGCTTCGCTCGTCAGCCCCGACGACTACCCGGCCGTGGTCTCCCGGCTGAACCGGGACGTGCCCGAAGCGCCCGGCCGGCTCGCCGAGCTGTACCGCACCTACGAGCAACTCAAGAACAACGCCCAGCTCCTCGATTTCGACGATCTGCTCCTGCACACCACCGCCGCACTCGAGGAACACAAGGCCGTCGCCGAGGAGTTCCGCGACCGGTACCGCTGCTTCGTCGTCGACGAGTATCAGGACGTCACGCCTGCACAGCAACGGCTGCTCGACGCCTGGCTCGGCGGGCGCGACGACCTCACGGTCGTGGGGGACGCCAACCAGACGATCTACTCCTTCGGCGGCGCGTCCCCCCGCCCACTGCTCGACTTCACCCGCCGGTTCCCTGAAGCGACCGTCGTCCGGCTCGAACGCGACTACCGGTCCACGCCCCAGGTCGTCGCACTGGCCAACCGTGTGATCGGTGCCGCGCGGGGACGTCCCGCCGGGTCGCGACTGGACCTTGTCGGTCAGCGCCCGGACGGGCCGCCACCCCGCTTCGCCGAATACGACGACGAGGTCGCCGAGGCCGCGGCGGTCGCAGGCCGCATCCGCGAGCTGCGTGACGCCGGTGTGCCCGCCAGTGAGATCGCAGTCCTGTACCGCGTGAACGCGCAGTCGGAGGCGTACGAGCAGGCCCTGTCCGAAGTGGGCATTCCCTACCTCGTTCGCGGCGGCGAGCGATTCTTCTCCCGCCGCGAGGTACGCCAGGCGATGGCCGCCCTGCGCACCGCGGCCGCGGGCGAGCCGGATGGTGATCTCGTCGACCTCGTCCGCCGGGTGCTGGCCGATGTCGGTCTCACGGAGCAACCGCCGTCGGGTGGTGCGGCGAAAGAACGCTGGGATGCCTTGCTCGCTCTTGTCGAGCTCGCCGAGGAACTGGCGGCGACGACGGGAGGCGCAACGCTCGGCCGGTTCGTCGCGGAACTCGACCAGCGTGCGGCAGCGCAACACCCACCCACGGTCGAAGGGGTCACGCTGGCTTCCCTTCACGCCGCCAAGGGCCTCGAGTGGGATGCCGTCTTCCTGGTCGGTCTCGCAGAGGGCACGATGCCGATCCAGCACGCCGACGGCAACGACGAGGCCATCGAGGAGGAGCGCAGGCTCTTCTACGTCGGGGTGACCCGGGCCCGGGAGTACCTGTCGCTCACGTGGGCGCTGGCGCGCAACCCCGACGGCAGGCGCAACCGGAGGCGGAGCCGGTTCCTCTACGGGCTGATTCCTGAGGACCACCCCGCCGCCCGTGTCGCACGGTCGCAGAAACAGACGGCGCTCAAGGCGCGCTGCCGAATCTGCGGCGGTCCGCTCATCGCCACGATGGAGATCAAGCTCGGCCGCTGCGGCAAGTGTCCCGCCGACGTGGACGAGGAACTGCTCGCGCGACTCAAGGAGTGGCGCGTCGAGCGAGCCCGGGAGCTGAAGGTGCCCGCCTTCGTGGTCTTCACCGACGCCACGCTCGTGGCCATCGCCGAGCAACGACCCACTGACGACAGCGCCCTGGTCTCGATCTCGGGCATCGGCGCGACGAAGCTCGACCGCTTCGGTGCGGAGGTGCTTGCGGTGGTCCGGGACTGCCACGGCAAGTAGCCGCGCGGACACGGCGAGACAGGCAAAAGCCCAGCTCAGGACTTTTTTCCGCCACTTGGGGGGAACTTCTCAAAAATAAGTTGCCCCCGCCGCCACAGGACCAATAACCTGCAGTCACTGGGTGGAGCATCCGTGATTCCGGTTGCCGATGGGGCGGCGAACCGGCGGACAGCGAGAGGAGGTGCCCCCTGATGAAGCTCATCAAGCTGAGCGGCACCGCTGGCACCTCGCTGTCCTGGACCGATCAGACGGTCATGACCGCACGCCGGCGTCGCATCGTGTCCTGGGCTGGTCAGCCGTACTTCGGGTCGCTCGCTCGCGCTCGCAATGAGCGCGTTCTCATGCTCGATGCCGTTGACACCAACGTCGGGGCCACGCACCCGGTGTTCCGTCCGGCGACCGCTCTGTTCCCGATCCAGGACAAGCCCTGTGTTCCGTTGCGCTCACGTGAGAGATATCCATGACAGCCCTGTCAAGGGATAAGGCTCACGAAGGCCGCGGAACCGTACATCGGATCCGCGGCCTTCTTGCTGTTTCAGGACCTGTTGGACCGACAGGAAAATCTCTACAACACAAAGGAGAACGGGAAATGCCATCGGCAACCGCCTTCGCGTCAGAGAGGGCGCTACCCGACGAGCTGTCCGGTACGACCGGCGTCGCAGAACTGCTCGACGCCGTGTCGTCGCCAGACCTCGACCTGCCCTGCCAATCCGGCAACGCGGACCTGTGGTTCGCGGAGACCCCCGCCGAGCTCGAGCACGCCAAGGTGCTCTGCGGTGACTGCCCCGTGCGTTCGGCGTGCCTCGCGGGTGCGCTGGCGCGACGGGAGCCCTGGGGTGTGTGGGGCGGCGAGATCTTCGAGCGTGGCGCCGTCGTGGCCCGCAAGCGGCCTCGGGGACGCCCGCGCAAGAACCCGGTGGTGGAGCACGCGGCCGCAGGACAGCGGAGTGCCGCATGACCACGCAGACGGACTACCCGCAGCCCGAGACGAACTACGGCTTGCTCGAACAACCGAGCAGTGCGCCGACCATGCACAAGGAGACCCTCCGAATGTTGCTACATGAAGAACTCGCCAGAGCCCGAATACGGGACATGCACAGGGCCCTCGACGGTCCGCGACACGACCTGCGGCTCGCCAGAGCCGCCCGTCGCTGGAACCGCGTGGCCCGCTGGGCGGCGATGAGATCGCGCCGCTACAGCCGATAGTGACCGTCGTGGGCGGAAGACAGCGGACAGCTGTCTTCCGCCCACGTGCGGCTCGCTTGGTGTTCAATGTGCTTGTGCCAGCACATACGCACGACGACGTGGACTGGGCCGGACGACTTACCTCGCTGCGCAGGCTCGACGCGCTCGAACGGGACCGGCTCGACGCCGTTGCCGCACGGCTCGTCGTCAACCTGCCGGCTCAGCCCACGGTCGTCGACGTGGGCTCCGGTGCGGGTGGCATGAGCGCGGCACTCGCCGAAGCGCTTGGAGGCCGCGGCGGCGGCACCGTCATCCTGGTGGACGCCGTGGACGAACTCCTCTCGGTGGCGGAGAAGGCCGCCCGGATCGCAGGCGGTTCCACGGTGGCGGTGGAGACCATCGTGACGGATCTCGGCACCGTCGAGTTGAGCGACCTGCTCTCGTCCGCCGACCTCATCTGGGCCTCGGCCGTCGTGCATCACCTCCCTGATCAGCAACTCGCCGTGCACCGCCTCGCGCGTGCTCTCGCGCCCGGTGGGCTGTTGGCCGTGGCCGAAGGTGGCCTCGACACTCGCTGCCTGCCCTGGGACGTCGGTGTGGGCGAGCCGGGGCTCGAGCAACGGTTGGCAGCGGCTCATGAGGCTTGGTTCCGGCAGCTGCGCGCCACCATGCCGGGCGCCGTGCGGATGCCCTACGGCTGGACGGTGGCCCTGGGCAAAGCCGGCCTCACCGACATCGCGTCGTTCAGCTACCTGGTGGACCACCCTGCGCCGACGACACCAGCGGTTCGCGAGTTCGTCCTGGAACGATGGGCCTGGCTGGCCGAGATCGCCGAGGAGCGGCTGAGCGACGGGGACCGGGACGCGGTGCGGCGGCTCGTCGACCCGGAGTCTCCCGAATACCTCGGTGCGCGTGACGACCTTTACCTGCTCAACGCCAGGACTGTCCATCATGGACGAAGGTCATGACTGAACCTGCGGCCGTGTGTTCGGTTTGCGGGGCCCGTCGCGGCTCCGCTGGCACGGCTGACGCTCTGGCCTGGGTTCGTGAAACAGAGGACGGGCGCACGCGCTGGCTGTGCCCCCATTGCGCACGTGAACACCTGCGCGACATCGAAGGCAAACTGCCCGCCGAGTACTGGTGACACTCATGCGGCCACCACGGGCGTCTCGCACTGCACCAGCGGCCGGGCTCGGGTCGCCGCGGTGCGGAACGCACTCGCGAGTTCTTTGACGATCGCGTCGCCATCCCCGCGCAGGCGTTCGCTCGGCGTGCGCAGCAGCACGACTCCGGCGGCGGTCAGTGCGAGATGGCCCAGATGCCGCTCCGGGTTCGTGCCCTTCTGCTGAGTGAACTGCCAGCCCATTCCCACCTCGTCCCACCATGCGTCGACCGCGCCGATCGGCCGGCCGCGCAGGTCGCACACGGTGACGTCCCACCGTGGGGGTGGTAACGGCGAGCGTCTGGTGAGCTGTCTGGCCAGACCGTGGACGAACGTGTCGCGGTTACGGCTGATGCGGCGTAGCTCGGCGCGCACCGCCGCCGAACCGCGTTGGTTGCCCGCGTCGAGCTCGGTCTGCAGATCCTCGATGGCGCACAACCCGTAGTAGATCGGCAGGGACAGCAGATCACGCAGCTGGTCCGGGTCGTGCTCCGTGCGTGCGGCGTCGAGCGCGGCGCGCGCCGGTGGAGCGAAGTGCAGCCCGTTGACGAGCACGGGATCGGGTGGTCGGGCCGTGCGCTCGAGCAGGATGAAGTTCGGAGGCAGGATCCGGCGATACGACGGCACGAGCACGTGGACGGTGCGGGGCAACGGCAACTCCAGTCCGTGTGCGGCGAGGGCATCGATGCCCGTGACGACTCCGTCCTGGCCGAGATACGTGGTCGCCGCACGCAGGATCTGCTTCCGGGTCGGTTCGCCGGGTGCCAGCAGGACGATGCCGGGCATGAGCCGTCGCCAGGGGCCGCCGGGCCGGCAGCGGGTGAGGATCGCGCGTTCGGACATGCCGCCGGCCCGCAGTTCGGCGACCGTGATGATGCTGTCGATGGCTGTGGGCGCGGGACGTGCCGCGCAGCTCGCTGTGGTCATGACCCGAGCCTTGCGCGGCGCGGATGGCCGCGGGAGTCATCACGAAAAATGTGGATGAATCCGAGCCGCGAACGGCACATTCCCGCCAATCACGCGGCCATTGTGGATAAGTCCCTCGATTCGGCCCTTCAGGACGCGAAGCCCGGCTGCCAGCGTTCGACAATGGAGCGCAGAGCCAGTTCGGCGTCGAGCTGGCACAGAATGCCGATGGCGCCCGCGGTGACCCGGTGGATCAGCAACCAGTGCGGCGGCAGGTTCAGCGATCGACCGGTGCGGAAGTCCTGACTACGCAGATCACCCATCCGCAGTGCCTGTTTCTGGGCCCACCGGCGCGTGAAGTGGAATCGCTCCTCGGTGAGGGGAGCGACCAACGGAAGGAGGTACGAATAGACGTCTTCAGCCTCGACCTCGGAATCGGGCCGGACGAAACCCTCGGTCCGCAGTACGTCGAGCAGTTCCGCGGAACGACCATCGAGTGCGTAACGCATCATCAGCCCCAGGGCGGGCGGCGCGCCCTCCGGCAGATGTGCGACGGCACCGAAGTCGATGACGCAGATGCGCCCGTCGTCGAGCAGCATGAAGTTGCCGGGATGGGGGTCCGAGTGCAGCAGTTGCGCGCGGGCCGGTGAGGAGTAGTGGAACTCCGCCAGCAGCCTGCCCGCCTCGTTGCGCTGCTCCTGGGTGCCAGCCCGGATGATCTCGGCGAAGGGCGTGCCGGTCACCCACTCGGTGACGACCACCTTGGGGGCGCTCGCGACGACCCTGGGGACGAGCACCTGGCCGTCTCCAGCGAAGGCCTTCGCGAAGCCGCGCTGGTTGTCGGCCTCGGTCCGGTAGTCGAGCTCCTCGTCCATGCGGGCGGCGAGCTCGGCGAGGAGCGGTTTGACGTCGGTGCCAGGCACGAGTGCCTGGAACAGGCGGCTGAACCGCTGGAGCTGGCGTAGGTCGCTGCGTAGGGCCTCGTCGGCGCCCGGGTACTGGACCTTGACCGCGACTTCGCGGCCGTCGTGCCACACGGCGCGGTGGACTTGGCCGATGCTGGCGGCGGCTGCGGGCTCGTCGGTGAAGGAGCTGAATCGCTGCTTCCAGGACCGTCCGAGCTGCTCGGCGAGCACGCGATGAGTCTGCTTGGCCGACATGGGTGGTGCCGCTGCCTGGAGCCTGGTCAACGCGTCCCGGTAGGGGGCGGCCATCTCGTCGGGTACCGCGGCCTCGAAGACGCTCAGGGCCTGCCCGAACTTCATGGCACCGCCCTTGAGTGTGCCGAGCACCTCGAAGAGTTGCTCGGCGGCTTTGGCGGAGAGCGCTGCGTTGACCTCCTCGGCGCTCTGACCGGTCAGCCGTCGGCCCCATCCGCCGACGGCGCGGCCGGCGATGCCGAGAGGCAGGCTCGCCAGCTTCGCCGTCCGCGCAGCCGTTCTGCGCGGCATCGCAGCCTCGGCCCGGTCGTCGGAGGAGTCGCGGAATTCGGTCACGCAAGCGATTCTGCCTTGCCGATCACCCCTCTCGCAGCCGTATCGGGACGTAGATCGCGACTACGGTTCACGTCGTACCCGGCTCGCGCCGCAGGGGCATTCCGGGTGCGGATGCCAGTCCCGGTGATCGACGGTGCCGGCATATGAGTCGATCTCCAGCGTTCCGTTCCAGGTCGGAGGGGGAGCGTCCTCGGGCGTGAGCACGCGCAGGATCTGGCCGACGGCCAGCGCGGCGGTGGCGTAGACGTTGCCGAGCTCGGCGCGCTGGTAGCGGCCGGCGAGCTGGCTCGCCACCCTGGGCCAGCAGGAGTCGAGTGCGGTGCGTCGCAGGTCGGCGCAGCGCAGGCAGCTGCTGCGGCCCGGGAACACGAGCGGACCGACGATACCGATGCCGTCGCGGACGCGGACGGTGAGATGGGGCAAGCCCTCGGCGACGAGATCGGTGACCACCTCGGGAGCAGGCACGACGGCATCGGTGAGCACCACGAGGTCGGGTCGCCGGCTGCCTCTGAGCCTGCCGGTTCGGGTCGCCGGGTTGGTTCTTCGCACGGCCTCGGTGAGCGCGTGTCTGCGGGGCAGGCCGACGTCGCCGTCGACGAAGCCGGAACCGAGGTCCTCGGGCCCGACCCTGCCGTCGGCCTCCGAGTCGAGGTGGCCGACGCCTGCCGACGCGAGCAGGGAGCTGATCGCCGCTGCCAGCCGCCCTCCTCCGTGGATCAGCACGGTGCTCTGTGCCCTCCTGGCCGCCGTGTCCCTGCGGCGTCTACCCAGGCTCAGCGACCACAGCTCGGGTTCGTCGGTCCGGGTGTGCGGGTGCGCGGGCGGCTCGGCCTCCTCGATGAGCCCGCGTTCCGCCAGCCCGGTCAGCAGCTCCCGGAGCCGTTCGGCGTGTTCGCTCTCGGCGAGCGACAGCAGGGACTTGGTGCTCTTGCTGCCGTCCAGGCCGCGCAGAATGTCCATGAGGATCGGGGGCAGGTCCGTCGCCACCACCGCGTGCCGAGGGTCCAATCCGATCTGGATCTCGTTGGCGCGGCGTTCCAGCACGTCGAGACCGGGCACCAGGCGAGGTCGCCGCGGAAGATTCACATTGCGTAGCGAATTGGTCATATCGCACAGGGTTACAAGAACTCGTCCGGAGCGCATCCAGCACACCCCGAGTTGTCCACAGGCAAACCCAATTGTGGACAACCTGGACGATGTGACGCTGCAGCCATCCGTGATGTCGGTCCCTGCCCTTACGGTGGTTGGGTGGCCGAAGCACGGGTTCCCTCATTGAGGAATCGGGACAAGGACAAGCGCCAGTCTTCAGTCCCTGAACAGAAGATCGAGGTGCGGCGGAGCGCGCGTCGTCGCAGCACTGTCACCGCCTATCGAGACGGCGACACACTGGTCGTGCTCATCCCAGCCAAGATGAGCCAGGCAGAAGAAGAACACTGGGTCGCCGAGATGCAGCGCAAGTTGCAGCGCACGGAGAACAGGAGGGCTTCGCCAGCGCGCGCCTCGGACGAGGCGTTGCTGCTGCGCTGCACGGAGCTCTCCCGCCGCTACCTGGACGGCACCGCGAAACCGGCGAGCGTCCGCTGGGTGCCGCCGATGCGCACCCGCTGGGCGTCGTGCACGCCGGTCGACCGGACCATCCGGGTAAGCGAACGGTTGCGCACGGTGCCGCCATGGGTCCTGGACTACGTGCTGGTCCATGAGCTGGCGCACCTGCGAGTCGCCCAGCACAACGCGAAGTTCTGGGCATTGGTCCAGCGCTACCCGAAAACCGAACGGGCCATCGGGTACCTGGAAGGACTGTCCTCCGCCGAAGGGCTCGCCATCTCCGGGCTCGACGCGGAGGACTGACCCTCAGCCCTTGCTGCCGCTCTCGCCCGAGTCGTCCTGATCGCCGGGCTCGTCGGACTTGGCTTGCTCCTCCGCCTGCCGAGTCCGTTCGAGCTCGGCGATCGGGTCGAGGTCGTCGATGGCCTCCCCGGAGCGACCGAGCCGGTCCGCGAACTCCATCGGGTCGTCCAGATCCTCGGCCGTCGGCATGAGATCGGGGTGCGACCACAGCTGGTCGCGCTTGTCCATGCCATGCCGGTCGCCCACGAGCTTCCACAGCGCCGACGCCGCCCGCATCCGCCGGGGCCGCAGCTCCAGCCCGACGAGGGTCGCGAAGGTCTGCTCGGCGGGCCCGCCCGTCGCACGCCTGCGGCGCAGGGTCTCCCTGAGCGCGTCCGCACCCGGCAGGCGGTCGCCGACCGCCTCGGCCACCACGACGTCCACCCAGCCCTCGACCAGGGCGAGCAGCGTCTCCAGCCGGTTCAGCGCGGCCTGCTGCTCCGGGGTGGTCTTGGGCTCCAGCAGCCCGGAGGACATCGCCTGCTCGATGCTCGCGGGGTTGCTCGGGTCGACCTGTCCGGCGAGCTGCTCCAGCGCCGAGGTGTCCACCGTGATGCCGTGTGCGAACTCCTCGACCGTGGCCAGCAGCCGCTGCCGCAGCCACGGCACGTGCGCGAAGAGCCGCTGGTGGGCGGCCTCTCTCGCGGCGAGGAAGACCATGACCTCGCTGCCCGGCCGCTCGAGGCCCTCGGTGAACTTCTCGATGTTCGCGGGGAGCAGCGCGGAGGTGGTCGCGGGGCCGAGGGGCAGACCGACCTCGGTGGAGGTCAGCACCTCGGACGCGAGCTCGGCCAGAGCGTTGCCGAGCTGCGAGCCGAAGGCCATGCCGCCCATCTGACCGACCATCGACAACAGCGGTCCGGCCGCCTGCTTCGCCTCCTCCGGCAGGGCCTGCATCCAGGCGCCGGACACCTGCTTGGCGACCGGGTCGCAGAGCCGCTGCCAGGTCGGCAGGGTCTTGTCGACCCAGTCCCGAGCCGTCCACGCGACGGTGGTGGACGCGCCCGCGGGCAGGATCGTCGCCTCGTCGAGCCACAGCTCGGCGAGATGCGCCGCGTCCCGGACGGCCGTGTCGCCGGACTGGTCACCCGCGCTGAAACCCATGGACGATCCGCCGCTACCGGCGAGTCGTTGCAGTGCGATCTGTTTCGCCAGGTCGTAGTTCACCGGGCCTGACGAGCTGCCCGCCTGGCTCAACATCTGCCCGAGCTGGCTGAGCATCTGCCCCAGCTGCTGGAACGCGTCGGCGCCCGAACCAGGCTGCTGTTCGCCGCCGGAGTTCGACGGCTCGTTCTCACGACGCTTGTCGGGGTCGGGGAAGCCGAACCCGAACGGTGGGTTGCTCATAGGACCACCGTACGCGGACGAGGCCGCACACGACTTGCCCGCTGGCGGACCTTCGCCCTGAGCTGACATCCGTCACCGTACGCTGTCCGTCGTGAGCGAGACCCGCGACAACCCGTCGACGACTGGAGCCACGCGAGCCGACGCCAGGCCGGACGCCTTCGGCGGGGAGGAGACCCCGCCGAATTCGAGGACGCGGCTGAGCCGACGCGGCTGGACGCTCGTCTTCAGCGGCGTGCTCGTGGTGGTGTTCGTGCTGCTCGGGGCGTTCGTCCGGGTGCCCTACGTCGCACTGGGCCCCGGGCCGACCTACGACACGCTCGGCGAGGTGGGCGGCGAGCAGGTCGTGTCGATCAACGGCCAGCGGACCTATCGGACGAACGGTGAGCTGCGCATGACGACCGTCTCGCTCAACGACGAGGTGACCCTCTTCGGGGCGCTGGGCCTGTGGATCAGCGGTCGCTACGCCGTCGCGCCGAGGGAGGACTACTTCCGGCCGGGGGAGACCGACGAGGAGGTCCGGCGGCAGAACGTCCAGCAGTTCCAGGACTCGCAGAGCAACGCCGAGGTCGCCGCGCTGCGCAGGCTCGGGTACCCGGTGAAGGTCATCGTCCAGGAGGTCGTCTCCGGGAGCCCCGCCGACAAGGTGCTCTCGCCCGGCGACCAGCTGGTGCAGGTCAATGGCAAGCGGATCAAGAACGAGGACGACGTGCTGGCCGCGCTGGCGGACACGCGGCCGGGGCAGACGGTGTCGCTCACCTTCAAGCACGAGGGCCAGCCGGAGCGGACCGAGTCGGTCACGCTTGCCAGGCATCCGGACGGGCAGCCGCAGGGCTTCGTGGGGATGCAGCCCATCGACAGGGCGGATGTGCCGTTCGACGTCAACATCTCGCTGGAGGATGTCGGCGGTCCGTCGGCCGGCCTGATGTTCGCGCTCGCGATCGTCGACCGAATGACTCCGGAGGACCTGGTGTCCGGTGAGCACATCGCCGGAACCGGCGAGATCAACGAGAAGGGCAAGGTCGGGGCGATCGGCGGGATCTCGTTCAAGCTGGTCGCCGCGAAGGAGGCTGGTGCGACGGCTTTCCTCGTGCCGGAGAACAACTGCGCCGAAGCGGTGGCGGCGGCCCCGGACGGCCTGGACCTGATCAAGGTGTCCGACCTCGACAGCGCGATCAACGCACTGGAGAGCCTCAACGATGGGCGGCCGACGCCGTCGTGCTGAGGCTGCCGGTGCACTGGGGAGCAAGGGAGCTTTGCTCCCGGAAAACGGGAGTAAAGCTCCCTTGCTCCCTCGTGGGTTACGGCTGGAGGGTGGCGCGGAGGGCGTCGACGAGGTTCGGGGCGAGCTCGGGGTGCTCGACGATCTCCTCGACCGGCTCGTCCTCGCCTTCGGCCTGCACGCCGCGCAGGCGCAATACACAGGCGGCCGAGCCGTCTCGCAGCACCGCGGCGACGAGCCTGGCCTCGGTCCGCCGCGGGTGGTCGGCCGCGGCCTGCCTGAGCCGTTCCACGTCGCGGGCGTCGGCCGCGTCGCCGACGTCCGGGAGCTCCGCCTCGGCGTCCGGCGGCAGCACGATGATCTCCTGCGCCAGCGCGCAGCCGTGCACCACATCCGGCCAGGCGATCGTCGCGAGCGCCTCGGCGAGGTCGCCCTCGGGAAGGGACTCCTGGGCCACCGGGGTGAGCTCGCTGCTCGCGTCGAGCTGGCCGGCGAGCTCGGGCTGCTGGCGCAGCAGCTCCGAGGTCGGCACGAGCGCGAACAACTGCGGTTGCTGCTCCCACCCCGCCGTCGCCACGAACTCCTCGACTTCCCGGGCGAGGGCAGCCACACTCACGGGGCCCGCCTCGTTTCCGCTCTCGCTCATGGGCACCATCGTGGCAGGCGGCCGGACGGTGCCCGCGTGCGCCCGGTTTGGGGGGTTCCGGGAACTCTGGCGGCCATCCGTAGAGTTAGGTAACCATGGGACGCTCGCAGCGCAGGCGCCCCGAGTACGTCAGTCTCGACCACTGGAGTGTGCGTAGTGGCCACCCGGCCCCCAGTCAGCCTGCCCAAGCTGTCCCGGCGAGCTCGAATCCTGCTGACGATCGCTGCCGTCATCATCCTGGTACTGCTGCTCGGCGCACGGTTCCTCGATACCTACGTCGACTGGCTGTGGTTCGGTGAGGTCGGCGCCCGCGGCGTGTTCAGCACCGTCCTGCTGACGCGGGTCGTCCTGTTCTTCGCCACCGGCGTCCTCGTCGGCGGCCTGCTCGCGGTGAGCCTGTGGATCGCCTACCGGACGCGGCCGGTGTTCGTCCCCGTCTCCGGCGCCGACGACCCGCTCGCCCGCTACCGCTCGATCGTCGTGGCGCGGATCCGGCTCTTCGGCATCGGCATCCCCGTGCTCGCGGGCCTCATCGCCGGTGTCTCCGGGCAGGGCAACTGGGAACTGGTGCAGCTGTTCCTCAACCGCACGAGCTTCAACGAGACCGACCCGCAGTTCGGTCACGACATGGGCTTCTACGTCTTCCAGCTGCCGTTCTACGGCTGGCTGCTGGGCTGGCTCTTCGTCGCGATCGTGGTCGCCTTCATCGGCGGCCTGCTCGCGCACTACCTCTTCGGCGGTGTCCGGCTGGCGGGCCGCGGCGGGCAGATCTCGGCGCCCGCGCGCGTGCACCTCTCTGTGCTGATCGGTGTGTTCGTGCTGTTCAAGGCGGTCGAGTACTTCTTCGACCGTTACGACCTGCTGCTGTCCGACCGCAACGACCTGTTCACCGGCGCCACCTACACCGACCTGAACGCGGTGCTGCCCGCCAAGCTGATCCTGCTGTGCATCTCGGTGTTCTGCGCGGTCGCCTTCTTCGTGGGCGCCTTCCTGCGCAACATCCAGCTGCCCGCGATCGCGCTGGTGCTGCTGATCCTCTCGGGCATCATCATCGGCGTCGCGTGGCCCGCGGTCCTCGAGCAGTTCTCCGTGCGCCCGAACGCCAACGAGCGCGAGGCCGAATCCATCCAGCGCAACATGAACGCCACGCGGTTCGCGTACGGGCTGGAGAACGTCGACTACCAGGACTACACGGGCAGTTCCCAGGCGAGTCCGGCCGAGGTCCGCGACGACCAGGGCACGATCCCGAACATCCGGCTGCTCGACCCGAACGTGCTGAGCCCGACCTTCACCCAGCGGGTCGGCCGCGAGAACTTCTACGGCTTCCCCGACAAGCTCGACGTCGACCGCTACACCGTCGACGGCGAGAAGCAGTCGTACATCGTCGCCGCCAAGGAGATCAACACCAGCGGTCTGCGGGAGAACCAGCAGACGTGGATCAACCGCCACCTCGTGTACACCCACGGCAACGGCTTCGTGGCGGCTCCGGCCAACACGATCGACCGCGCCATCGAGGAGGCCAACAGCGACGGCGGCTACCCGATCGCCCGCACGAGCGACACGCAGAACCCCGAGGGCGCCGGCATTCGCGTCGACGAGCCGCGCATCTACTACGGCGAGCTGGCGACGGACTACGCGATCGTCGGCGGGCAGCCAGGCCAGGCGCCGGGTGAGTACGACACGGCCACCGACCGCAGCTACCTCTACAAGGGCAACGGCGGCGTGCCGATCGACAACTGGTTCAACCGGCTCGTCTTCGCCGCCGAGTACGGGGAGCGCAACATCCTCTTCTCCGACGCCATCGGCGACGGCTCGAAGATCATGTACAACCGTGACCCGCGGGAGCGCGTCGAGAAGGTCGCTCCGTGGCTGACGGTCGACGGCGACCCGTACCCGGCTGTGATCGACGGCCGGATCCAGTGGATCGTCGACGGCTACACCACCCTGAACAACTACCCGTACTCGCAGCGGACCTCGCTGGGGACCGCGACCGAGGACTCGCTCAGCGGTGTGGCCCGTCAGGCAGACAACCAGATCAACTACGTCCGCAACTCGGTCAAGGCCACGGTCGACGCGTTCAACGGCACCGTGAACCTCTACGAGATGGATCAGAACGATCCGGTGCTGGACGCCTGGATGAAGGTCTTCCCCGGCATGGTGAAGCCCAACTCGGAGATCTCCTCCGAGCTGCGCGACCACCTGCGTTACCCGGAGGACCTGTTCAAGATCCAGCGTGAGCTGCTCACGAAGTACCACGTGCAGCGGCCCCAGGAGTTCTACTCCACGCAGACGTTCTGGAACGTGCCGCAGGACCCGACGCAGCCCGGCGGGCTCGACCCGAACTCCGACGCCGCGAAGCAGCCGCCGTACTACGTGCTCGCACAGTCGCCGGGGCAGGACCAGCCGACCTTCCAGCTGACCAGTGCGCTGACCCCGCTCGCCCGGCAGTACCTGGCGGCGTGGGCCACGGTGTCGTCCGATCCGGACAGCTACGGCGAGATCACCGTGCTCCGGCTACCCACCGGTGGTAGCCAGGTGGAAGGCCCCGTCCAGGTCCAGAACGCCTTCCAGAGCAACCCGGCGTTCACGCAGGACCGGACACTGCTGGGCAACCAGAGCGTCGACATCCTCTACGGGAACCTGCTGACCCTGCCGGTCGCCGGTGGGTTCCTGTACGTCGAGCCGATCTACATCCAGCAGCGCAACGCGCAGAGCTATCCGCAGCTCGCCCGCGTGCTGGTGTCGTTCGGTGGCCGGATCGGCTTCTCCTCGACCCTGAACGGGGCCCTCGACGAGGTCTTCGGTGAGGGCACGGGTGACGCGGCGACCGGCCCGGCTCAGGAACCGCCGGACGACACGGGGACCTCGACACCGTCGCCGGAGTCGCCGACGGACCAGCAGCAGCCGCCACCCGCCACCGGCGGCAACAACGCCGACCTGGACCAGGCGGTTGCCGACATCCAGGCCGCGCTGGAGCAGCTGCGCCAGGCTCAGCAGTCTGGCGACTTCGAGGCGCAGGGCCAGGCGCTCCAGCGGCTCGACGATGCCGCCAGGCGTTACGAGGAGGCCCAGAACGCGGGTGGCTGACGTCACCGTTCCCTAATCGGCACCCGCTTTGCGCCTGGCCGAAACCCAGGCGTAAAGTGGGTGTCACCGACGCGGGGTGGAGCAGTTCGGTAGCTCGCTGGGCTCATAACCCAGAGGTCGCAGGTTCAAATCCTGTCCCCGCTACAGCTGCTGGGTGCCGAGTGTTCGCGGAGAGCGCGAACCTCGGCACCTTTCGCATTTCCCCCGGGGGTCGAACCCCCGGACCCCCGCCAGGAGGGCTCCGCCCCCTGGACCCCCGGTTGGCGTGGAGCCCTTTTGGCGTGTTCGGTGGCGCTTTTCGGGGGAGTGGGGGGTGGGTGTGGGGGCTTTTCTGGCGTCCGGTAGTGTTGTGCTCACAACGACGCGGGGTGGAGCAGTTCGGTAGCTCGCTGGGCTCATAACCCAGAGGTCGCAGGTTCAAATCCTGTCCCCGCTACCAGCGGAAAAGGCCCGGATCTTCGGATCCGGGCCTTTTCCGTTTCCGGAGGTCTCCGGGGTGCGCTGCCTGATACATCAGTTCCACAGTGGACGGATTTCCGGACCACAGTGGACAGATGGCCGAAAGCGTGGCACGGTAGAGAGGTGTCCGATTTGAACGCAACCGCCGCAGCACTGCTTGGACTGCTTCACGACGGCCCTGCCACCGGTGGCGAGCTCGTCGCGGGAGCTGGGGAACGCTTTGGCACGTTCTTCAGCGTGACGAGGAGCCAGGTCTACCGGGAGCTTCCCGCCTTGCACAAGGAGGGCCTCGTGCGGCTCGGCAAGCAGGGACCCCGCTCCAGTCAGCAATATCTGATCACCGCCGCTGGGAAGAAGGCCTTCAAGGGCTGGCTGACCAGCGACTCCGGGCCCGACCACCTGCGTAGCCCACTGATCCTGCGCGTCGTGCACGCCAGCGTGCTCACGCCGAAGCAGCGGGCCACGCTCCTCGAGTCGGCGCGGGCCGCCTACAGCGAGGAACTCGACGAGGCCAAGGCCGCCGTGAAGGCGGCGGGCGACCCGATCGCCAAGGCCGTCGCCGAGTTCGGCCAGGCGCACGCCAGGGCCGCGCTGAAGCTGCTCGACTCCGTCTCGTCGAGCTGAGCAGGGCGAGTACGTGCGGCCGCCGCGAGCGGCCGCACTATTTGCCGTAACCTTGTGGGTTGTGAGTGCTGAGTTCGAAGCCGTCCTGAAGGACCTCGGCGGCAAGCTGACCCAGATCGAGTCCGTCATGGACGTCGATGCCCTGCGCAAAGAGGTCGCCGAACTGGAGGAAGAGGCCGCGCGCCCCGACCTCTGGGATGACCCCGAGGCCGCGCAGAAGGTCACGAGCCAGCTTTCGCACAAGCAGGCCGAGATCCGCAAGGTCACCGAGCTGCGTCAGCGCCTCGACGACCTCGGCGTGCTGTACGAGCTCGCCGAGGCCGAGGGTGACGCTGCCAGCAAGGCGGAGGCCGAGAACGACATCAAGGGCCTCGCGAATGACGTCGACGCCCTCGAGGTGCGCACGCTCCTCTCGGGCGAGTACGACGAGCGCAACGCCGTCGTCACCATCCGTTCCGAGGCCGGCGGCGTCGACGCCGCGGACTGGGCGGAGATGCTCCTGCGGATGTACCTGCGGTGGGCCGAGCGGCACGGTTACCCGACCGACGTGTACGACATCTCCTACGCGGAGGAGGCGGGCATCCGCTCGGCCACCTTCAAGGTCACCGCGCCCTACGTCTACGGCACGCTCTCGGTCGAGCAAGGCACTCACCGGCTCGTCCGCATCTCGCCGTTCGACAACCAGAGCCGCAGGCAGACCTCGTTCGCACACGTCGAGGTGCTGCCCGAGGTGGAAGAGGTCGACCACGTCGACGTGCCCGAAAAGGACATTCGGGTGGACGTTTACCGTTCGTCAGGCCCCGGTGGACAGAGCGTGAACACCACCGACTCCGCCGTCCGCATCACCCACCTCCCGACCGGCATCGTCGTCTCGTGCCAGAACGAGAAGTCGCAGCTGCAGAACAAGGCGGCGGCGATGAAGGTGCTGCAGGCCAAGCTCCTCCAGCGCAAGAAGGCCGAGGAGCGTGCCGAACTGGATGCGCTGCGTGACGGCGGGTCCAGCTGGGGCAACCAGATGCGCAACTACGTCCTGCACCCGTACCAGCAGGTGAAGGACGTGCGCACGGGCCTCGAGGTCGGCAATCCCACCGCCGTGCTGGACGGCGAGCTCGACGCGTTCCTCGAATCGGGCATCCGGTGGCGCAAGCAACAGGAGACCGAAGCGGCCTAGGTTTGCGGAGGCAACCTGGCCTTAACGGGCGCCGTGGGTAGGATGGCGGACCGTGATCCGGCTCGATAGTGTTTCCAAGGTCTACAAGACCTCGGCGCGCCCTGCACTCGATGGGGTGTCCGTGGATGTGGACAAGGGTGAGTTCGTCTTCCTCATCGGCCCCTCGGGGTCGGGCAAGTCGACGTTCCTCCGGCTGCTCCTCCGTGAGGAGGTGCCCACCAAGGGCCGGGTGATGGTGTCGAACTTCGACGTCGCCAAGATGGCCCGCCGCAGGATCCCCCGGCTGCGGCAGACGATCGGCTGCGTCTTCCAGGACTTCCGCCTCCTGACCAACAAGACGGTCGCCGAGAACGTCGCGTTCGCGCTCGAGGTGATCGGCAAGCCCAAGCGCACCATCACGAAGGTGGTGCCCGAGGTGCTGGAGCTGGTCGGTCTCGACGGCAAGGCCGACCGGATGCCCAACGAGCTCTCCGGTGGTGAGCAGCAGCGTGTCGCGATCGCCCGCGCGTTCGTGAACCGGCCGCTGGTGCTGCTGGCCGACGAGCCCACGGGGAACCTGGACCCCGACACCAGCCAGGACATCATGCTGCTGCTGGAGCGGATCAACCGCACCGGCACCACGGTCCTGATGGCCACCCACGACCACTCGATCGTCGACTCCATGCGTCGCCGTGTCGTCGAGTTGCACCTCGGCAGGGTGATCCGAGACGACAAGCGAGGCGTGTACGGCGTCGGTCGCTGATCCCCCGCAGCGCCGAGCACCCACTCCTCACCCCCGCCCCCGATATCCCCCGACCCAAGGACCATCCCCCCGATGCGTGCCAGCTTCGTGTTCAGCGAGGTCATCACCGGTCTCCGCCGGAACGTCACGATGACCATCGCGATGATTCTCACCACCGCCATCTCGCTGGGCATGTTCGGTGGTGGCCTGCTCTTCGTCCGCACGATCGACAAGATGAAGGCGAGCTACCTCGACGACGTCGAGGTGACGGTGTACCTGACCGAGGACATCAGCGCCAACGACAAGGACTGCACCGGGGAGCCGTGTGCGTCGATCCGGCAGGCGCTCGAGAGCAACCAGGCCGTGGAGTCCGTGGTCTTCGAGGACCGCAATGAGGCCTACGAGCGGTTCAAGCGGATCTTCGAGGGTCAGCCCGAGCTCGTCGAGCTGGCCAGGCCCGAGGCGCTGCCCGCCTCCCTGCATGTGAAGCTGTTCGACCCCGCCCGCAGTGACGTGATCGTGCAGGAGTTCTCCGGGCAGGCCGGTGTCGCCAACGTCGACGACCAGAACAAGTTCCTCGACCGCTTCTTCAGCCTGCTCAACTCCGGCCGGAACGGCACGTTCATCATCGCGCTCATCGCGGCGCTCGCCGCCGTGCTGCTGATCGCCAACACCATCCAGGTCTCCGCCTACACCCGGCGAACGGAAGTGGGCATCATGCGCCTGGTGGGTGCCACGCGCTGGTACACGCAGCTACCGTTCCTGCTGGAGGCGGTGGTCGCGGGCGCACTCGGCGCGATCATCGGCGTCGGCGGGCTGATCACCTTGAAGTACGTCGCGCTCGACCGCATCCTTGAGGCCACGGGCGGGGCGATACCCAAGATCGAGCTGCTCGACGTGCTGTTCCCCGTGGCGCCGATCCTGCTCGGGGTGTCGATGCTGATCTCCGCCATCACCGGCTACGTGACGCTCCGCCTCTACGTGCGTCACTAGAGCTAAAGTCGAAGGTATGCCCAAGGAAGTCGGCCGCAAGGTGATCGCGTCGAACCGGCGCGCCCGCCACGACTACTCGATCCTCGACACCTACGAGGCCGGGGTCGTGCTCGTCGGTACCGAGGTGAAGAGCCTCCGCGACGGCAAGGCGTCGCTCACCGACGCGTTCGCGACCGTCGACGACGGTGAGATCTTCCTGCGCGGCCTGCACATCGCCGAGTACGCGCAGGGGACGTGGACGAACCACGCTCCCCGGCGTACCCGCAAGCTGCTGCTGCACCGCGGTGAGATCGAGAAGCTCATCGGCAAGACCAAGGAGGGCGGCGTCAGCCTCGTCCCGCTGTCGCTGTACTTCAAGGACGGCAAGGTGAAGGTGGAGCTGGCCCTCGCCAAGGGCAAGAAGGCCTACGACAAGCGCCAGTCCCTCGCCAAGCGCGACGCCGAGCGCGAGGTGGCCAAGGCGATGGGCCGCGCGGTCAAGGGCAAGTACCGCCGTTGATGGGGCCGGCATCGGACGACGACGTCGCCGGGTGGGTCGGCTCACTCGGGCTGGACGGGCTCGTCGACATCCACGTGCACTTCCTGCCCGAGCGCATGCTCGCGAAGGTGTGGGCGTACTTCGACGACGCGACGACGAACTACGGCATGGAGTGGCCGGTGTTCTATCGGCTGCCCGAGCAGGAGCGGCTCGCCGTGCTCAGGTCGCTGGGCGTCCGCCGGTTCGCGCCGCTGGTCTATCCGCACAAGCCGGGTATGGCGGAGTGGCTGAACCAGTGGGCGCTCGACTTCGCCGCCAGGGAGCCGGACGCCGTGCCGACGGCGACGTTGTATCCGGAGCAGGGCGCCGCGTCTTATGTGGATGCGGCCCTGCGGGCGGGCGTTCGCTGCGTCAAGGCTCACGTGCAGGTGGGCGCCTACGACCCGAGGGACCCGCTATTGGACGGCGCGTGGGGCGCCCTCGCCGACGCCGGCGTGCCCGTGGTGATCCACTGTGGACACGGGCCGCTGCGGGGCGAGCACACCGGCCTCGACGTGTTCGCCGAGGTGCTGGCCAGGCATCCCCGGCTGGTGACCGTGCTCGCCCACGCGGGGATGCCCGAGTACGACCGGGCGCTGGCCCTCGTGGCCGAGTACCCGAGGGTCCATCTCGACACGACGATGGTGGGCGTGCCCTTCACGGAGAACTTCATGCCGCTGCCGGGGGACTGGCCCGCGCGGCTCGCCGGGATCGCCGACCGGGTGGTGCTGGGCACCGACTTCCCGAACATCCCGTACTCCTACGCCACGCAGCTGCGGGCGATCGCGCAGTGGGCGGACGCCGACGACCGGCTGGGTGAGCCGTTCCTCCGCGCCGTCCTGCACGACACGCCCGCCAAGCTGCTCGGCCTCCTAGGTGTCGTGACCTGACACGTTGTTGTCAGGCGGCGAGCCTGCTGATGGGTGGTCGGCCGCCGAGGGCGGAGTGGCCGCGTTGAGTGTTGTAGTGGTGGAGGAATCGGTCAAGGCCGCGACGGCGGGACGTGTTGCTGGTCCAGGGTCGGGCGTAGGCCCATTCGTTGAGCAGGGTGCGGTTGAAGCGTTCGGCTTTGCCGTTGGTCCAGGGGCAGCCGGGTTTGGTGAAGCGGCGTTTGATGCTCCAGGCCGTGCAGACCCAGCCCCAGTCGGTGCCGCGCCGGTAGACCAGGGCGTTGTCGGTCAGGACGCGGCGCACGCGGATGTTGTGGGCGGCGAACCAGGCCAGCGCGCGGTGCAGGAAGGCCGCACAGGTGTGGTCTTTCTCGTCGGCGAGGACCTCGCTGTAGGCCAGGCGGGTGTGGTCATCGATCGCGGTGTGGACGTAGTCGTAGCCGATCTTGGTCTTCTTGTGGCGGTTCGCGACCGATACCTTCGCCTCGCGCCCGTGCAGTCGCCACCCGCCACCGGCCGGGATCCGGCCCAGTTTCTTCACGTCCACGTGGATCATTGACCCGGGTGTGCGGTGTTCATAGCGGTGGGGGCTGCACCGCGAACCGCGTACCGGCTCGCCGGTAATCGGGTCGATCGCGGCCAGGTGCGGCACGGCGTGGCGGGCCAGGATCCGTCCGACCGTCGACGGGTTGAGACCGAGCTCGGAGGCGAGCGCGACCGCGCCGCGACGGCGGCGTCGCCGCGCGGCCAACACCCGCTGCTCGACCCATTTCGGGGTGCGAGTGGGCATCCGCCGCGGCCGCGACGAACGATCACCCAACGCGGCGTCGCCACCCTCGGCGTAACGGCGCACCCACTTGTACACCGTCGCGCGCGACACCCCCAGCTGCTCGGCCACGTGCGCGGCCGGCCACCCGGCAGCGACACGCTCAACGATCAGGCGACGAGCGAACACATTGGTACGGGCATTAGCGTGAGCCATCGAGGACCTCCTGCGGGTGAATGCCAGACACATCCACTCCGCCAGGAGGTCCTCCCACGTTCAAGCAGGCGCGCCGTCAACAACCTCCCGGGTCACGACACCTAGGCGGCGACCGGCTCGCGTGTCACGGCCTTCCCGCTGAGCAGGAACGCGCCCACCACGAGCGCGACCCACAGCTCGGGACCGTTGGCGAAGCCCTTCGCCGCGAGACCCAGCAGCCCTGCCGAGCCGAGCAGGCCGGCCGTGACCAGCTGCCAGAACGGTGCGGTGACCGTCGCGGGCCGGGGCGTCGCCTCGAAGCGGCCGAACACCCTGAGCAGGCCGGCGAGCACGAGCCCGGTGAGCGTCAGCCAGGCGGGCAGCGCGGCGAGCCAGAGCAGGCTGCCCGGCACCGGGGTGGCGTAGCCGAGCGCGAGCACCAGCACGCCGGACACGACGACCAGCGCGGGCATGTGCCAGAGGTAGATGCTCATGAACCGGGGACCGACCCAGCCGAGTACGCCGCTGACGGCGGGCCGCTCGGCGAGGCGGTTCAGCGCCTTCTTCGCGGCGAGCACGAGACCGACCTGGCCGACGGCGAGGCTCACCAGGCAGGCGGTGGGCGGGCTCATGTTGGACACGGGAGCGCCGGGCATGCCGATCATGCTCGCGGCGTAGGGCCCGAACGCGACGAACAGCGCGGTGACGCCGAAGCCCGCGGCGGACATGCCGAGGGCGGCGCGAGGGGAGAGGTTGCCGAGCCTGCCCTCGGCGTAGTGGAAGCCGAGCTGGTGCACGGCGAGCCAGACGAACACGGCGTTGGCGTAGCCGACGAGCGGGACGCCATCGAAGCGGGCGACGTCCACGAGCGCCGCCGCCGCGGCGAGCGCGAATGGCACGGCCAGCCCGAAGCGGCGGTGGGCGGCGGCGAGCAGCGGCGTCGCGAGGATGGTGAGCAGGTAGACGGCGAGGAACCACAGCAGCTGGGCGGCGATCGCCCCGGCGATGGCGACGGGTTGTTCGGGAACGCCGAGGTCGTGCAGGACCGTCGGCACGACGAGCCACACGGCGAACAGCGGCAACACGGGTAGCAGCAGCCTGCGCAGGCGCGTGGCGAGCCAGTCGCGAGTGGAGCTCGCGCGGCGCAGGGAGATCAGGTTCGCGGCCCCGCCCGCGAAGAAGACCAGTGGCATGACCTGGGAGAGCCACGTGATGGCCCACCAGCCGGGGGTGGTGAGCGCGTTGCCCGTGGTGATGGCGCCGCCGGAGTAGTCGAGCACCGGCATCGCCCAGTGCTGGACGACGACGCCGAGAATGGCGAGTGCGCGGACGATGTCGAGGAAGCGGTCCCGGGTTCGCGGTGGGCTCAACTGGCTCGTGGTCATGCCATCAAGCCTGGTCAACGGGGGTGCGATGCACAGCCGTGCAGGCTGGCGTCTTGATCTTCCGGTTTTCGGCCGGCCGTGGTGGGGTCTGCCCTACCGCAGTCGGTGGGCCTGGGCAAGCCAAAAGGGGAGCAAGGGAGCTTTACTCCCGTTTTGCGGGAGTAAAGCTCCCTTGCTCCCCAAGCGGCGGCAGAGGTGGGTCAGCGGCCCAGGTAGGTGAGGACGGCGCGGACGCGGCGGTGCTCCTCGGAGCTGGCCTCCAGGCCGAGTTTCGCGAAGATGTTGCCGATGTGCTTCTCCACCGCGCCGTGCGAGACCACGAGGCTGTTGGCGATGGCCGTGTTGGAGAGGCCCTGGGCCATCAGGCCCAGCACCTCGGTCTCGCGCGCCGTCAGCGAGTCCAGCGGGTTCTTCTTGCCCCTGGCCATGAGCTGTGCGATCACTTCCGGGTCGATGGCGGTGCCGCCGCTCGCGACCCGGCGCACGGCGTCCAGGAAGTCGGTGACATCGGCGACTCGCTCCTTCAGCAGATAACCCACGCCGCCCGCGCCCGCGGAGAGCAGCTCCACCGCGTACGTCTCCTCGACGTACTGCGACAGCACCAACACCGGCAGACCCGGCACGATTTCCCTGGCCCGCAGCGCGGCCCGCAATCCTTCGTCAGTGAACGTCGGCGGCATCCGCACGTCGACGATGGCCAGTTCCGGCCGGTGCTGCTCGACGGCGGTCAGCAGCTCGTCGCCGTTGCCGACCGCGGCGACCGTCTCGATCCCCTCGTCGGCCAGCAGGCGCTCGACCCCCGCGCGCAGCAGAACGGCATCCTCGGCAATGACCACCCGCATCCAAGCTCCCCAGTGGTGAACAACAGCAGCTCACCACGTGCAGGGAAGGTCCGCTCGGATCACCGTGGGACCGCCGGGTGGGCTGACGACGGAGATGACGCCGTCAATCGTGGCAGCACGGTCGGCCAGCCCGGCAAGCCCACCCCCCGGTCGCATCTGCGCGCCGCCACGCCCGTTGTCCGTCACCTCGACCACCACGGTGTCGTCGGTGCGCCACACCCGCACCCCGGCCTCGGTCGCCCCCGCGTGCTTGGCGATGTTCGTCAGCGTCTCGCCCACGATGAAGTATGCCGTCGTCTCCACCGCCGCCGGCGGCCTCGGCTCCACGTCCACCTCGACGTCGACGTGAATCGGAGCCTTCGCGGCCTGCGCCGACAGCGCCGCGTCGAGGCCGCGGTCGGCGAGCACCGCCGGGTAGATGCCACGGGCGAGGTCACGCAGTTCCGACACGGCGAGCTTCGCGTCGGTGTGCGCCTCGTCGATCAGGGCACGCACCGCCGAGGGGTCGCCGTCCAGTTTCGCCTTCGCCCGGCCGAGGCTCATCGCCACCGACACCAGCCGCTGCTGCGCGCCGTCGTGCAGGTCCCGCTCGATGCGCCTGCGCTCCGCCTCGGCGGCATCCACGCCACGCGCCCTGGACGCCTGCAACCGCGACGCCTTCGCCGCCAGCCGCTGCGCCTTCGGCGGCCCGAGCAGCGACATCGCCAGCTGGCCGTGCAGCCAGCCGATGCTCGGCACCACCCAGATCGCGATGGGCAGCAGGATCACCGCCACCAGCCCGATCGCGAACTCGAGCACCCCGAGCGGGAACGCGAGCATCAGGTAACCGAGGTCGCGCCACGTGGTCGGGTCGGTGAGCTGCCCGAACCAGCGGCGCATCCAGCCACCCTCGGTCTGCGCCCGTTCGACCGGGGGCAGCGGAGTGCCCAACGCCGTGCGGACCCACGACCGTTCGAGGTCGCCGAACCAGCGCGTGAGCTGCGTGGCCAGCAGCAGGATCGGGATGCCCACCCAGATGATCACGGTGGTGACGCCGACCGCGGCCAGCGTCACGATCAGCACGAACTGCACCAGCCGCAGGGGGAAGCTCACGATCATGAAGCCAATGGCCTTGAAGGCCTGCGGCCGTGGCTGCTCGGCCACCGGCTTGGCGTCCGTCATGCGTGAGTCCTCCCTGGCTGGGCTGGTCATCATCCTGCCACCGGGCTCATCGCGGTCGTGCCGCGAAAGGAGTCCTCCCGGAATCGCCGGGGAGCCGGACCCAGCAGGAGCGTCGCGAACCGGGCGTGCGCGCTCGCCAGCCCCCTGCTGAGCACCGCCGACACCGCCAGCAGCAGCACGCCGAGCGCGGCCCACGGCAGCGACGACGGGATCGAGTCGACGGTGAACCAGCGCAGGTCCCAGGACGGGAAGTAGTACGCGCCGTCCGGCAGGTACCGGTAGTAGAACGGCAGAGCGGCAAGACCCAATGCCGTCGTCCAGGTAGTGAGCACGATGCAGAACTCGGCGACACCGATCGGGAACAGCAGCAGGAAGTACGTCATGTCCTTCCAGGTCGCCGAGTCCTTCAGCCGCGCCTTCCAGCGCCGCTGCTGTGTTCCCTCGGGCAGCGACCGGTACGGCAGGTCGATGTAGTGGTCGAGCAGCGCGTAGATGCGGGCCCGTTCGAGCCGGGCGGCGCCGCGTGTGGCCAGCACCGCCAGCGCCAGCACCGGCACGCCGACCCAGATGATCGCCGTCGAGATGCCAACGGAGAGGGTGGTGACCAGGAAGACGAAGCCCGCGATGCCGACGGGCAGGTTGAGCAGGAGATAGGCGACCGACCCGCCGATCGGCGGCCGGCGGCCGCCGCCGCCCTCTTCGGTGCGTGCCGGGTTCATGCTGACTCCATTCTGTGGCTGACTGGAACCAGCATGGCCCGCCTGACCTGGGGCGACCATGATGCTCGCTGGCGAGTTCGGGGTAGGGGCATCCCTACCTCCGCCTGCGGGATTAACGACTTGCCCTCACGCGTTATCCTGATCGGAAAGCAACATCCGAAGGGGGTGAACGGTCTCGACTCTGGACGTTGATCCAGGGGAAGCGTGCCGGTGCAGGCAACGACCACCGTGAGCGTCGTCGCAACTAAAATAAGCGCCAAGACGAACAGTCAGCGCGACTTCGCCCTCGCCGCCTGAGCGAGTGCGAGTCTGTCGGCCCGGGGAAGCCTCCGACCCGGTCTGCCGGCATCAGCTAGGAGGCTTACCTCCAGCCCCGGCCACGGGAGCTGGTAGGGAAACAAACAGTGGCTGGGCCCGTCACACCGGCTTGTTCGCGTGACCGGTGGGGCCGAGTAGAGGCACAGCGAACTGCGCACGGAGAAGCCCTGGAAAGGCGACAGAGGACCCGGGTTCGATTCCCGGCACCTCCACCGGACGAAGCGCCCTGCTCGCGCAGGGCGCTTCGTCGTTTCCGGCTCCGGTGTGCTTGTCTCCCACGCCCCGCGCCGGTTTCTCGGTTCTCCCCGGGGACCCTTGGCTCGACCATACGTTCGACTCGAGGAGTACCCATGAGTCACTCGTGTTTCGCGGTCAGGTGCTGGAGTCTGCCCAGACCAGGCAGATGCTCTTGATTTGTTCGGGTTTGGGTCGCGGGCTGGGTCCGCACGAACTGGGCCGCGATGAGCACGATCGTGAAGTCATCCTGCGGCCAGGCGGAACACGGGCCAGCCGATCTCGGTTCGCCACGCCCGTGGATCCGGGTCGTCGCGTGGTCCGACGAGATAGGTTTCGTGGACAGGACCGTCCACGGCGAGGGCGTGTTCGACAACCCAGGTGCCGAGCCGGCCGTAGGTGACGTCAATGTCGTCGTGGGGTCCGAAATGGACAGCGACGGCAAGTTCAGCGGCCGGAAGGTTGACGGGCGTCACTCGCCCTCGGATCGGCGGGTCGGCGACCGGACGGTAGACCAACACCGCTCCCCGTCCACCGGTGAACAGCTCGTTAGCGTAGCGCCCTCCCGGCGGTCCCAGCGACTGCAGGCCGGTGACCGCAGCGTCGAGTTCAGCCATGGCCTCCGCGTACCAGGACAGCACCTCGCCGTGGTCGACGAAGCCCTTGACGGCGGCGACCGTTCTCGGGGGCGCTGAGCGGAGTTCGACAGGCAGTAGGTCCTTGTCGGGACGGAGCAGTTGGTGCAGCGAGGTCACGGCGGCTCGCGTGCGGTCCAGCTGGGCCTCCAACCGCCGCAGGTGCCCGCCGACCAGGTCGGCGCGTTCCTCGGTGTCCTCGGTGGCGAGAATCTTGGCCACATCGGACAGCGGCACGTCCAGCTGACGCAGCCGATGGATGACCTGCGCGGTGGGAATTTGGTCGCTGGTGTAGTAGCGATAACCACTGACGGGGTCGATCGACGCGGGTTCGATCAGCCCGGACTCGTGGTAGCGGCGCAGGGTCCGCACGCTCAGGTGCGTCAACTGCGCGAACTCGCCGATCGTCAGTCCACGGGACATGCCCCCACTTTGCACGCTCGCCGAACGGTGCGCTTGACCCTCTCCCTGCGGGAGACCGCAGCGTGAGTGCACGACACCCACGATGGAGAGGACCGCGACATGAGTGAACCGATCGATGCCCGCCAGCTGCCGGAGGTGATCACCGACTACCTGGCCGCACACAACGCCCGGGATCTGGAACCGGCCCTTGCCTACTACACCGAGGACGCCATCGCCGTCGACGAGGGGCACACCTACCGCGGCAAGCGCGAGATCCGCGACTGGTTGGCACGCGCCGGCGGTGAGTACACCTACACCATCAAGCTCGTCGCGGCCCAGCGTATCGACGACGACCACTACGTCGCCGTGCACCACCTCGAGGGTGACTTCCCCGGTGGCGTCGTCGACCTGCGATTCCAGTTCACCCTGCGTGACGGCCGCATCGCTGAGTTGGTCATCGAGCCCTGAAAGCAGAGACACCACGATGATCACACTTGGTAGGTACGGAGCCTGGCTCAACCCGGTGTACGACGGTCCGAGCCGAATCGACTACGCCGTCGAGGCCGAGTCCTACGGTCGACTGGAAGCTCGCCATCCCGACCGTCTCCTGCTGGGCATCGGACTCGGTCACCCAGAGTCCGTGACCGGGTACCGTTCGCCGTACCAGCACATGGAATCGTTCCTCGATGCCCTTGATGCCGAAGGACTTCCTAGCGACCGTCGCGTCCTCGCCGCCCTCGGACCGCGAACGCTACGCCTCGCCGCCGGCCGTGCCGCCGGAAGCCACCCCTACCTGACCGTGCCCGCCCACACACGGACAGCCCGTCGTCTGCTCGTCCCGGCCCGCTGCTCGCCCCCGAGCACACAGTGGTCGTCGACACGGACCGGCCGAGGCCCGCCAGCGCGGCCGCGACTTCGTCAGTGATCCCTACCTGCGACTGTCCAACTACGTCAACAACCTGCGGCGGGTCCTGCCCCGACCGGGCGAAGGGCCGACGCAGGGACCACGAATCCTCGCCAGTCAACTGATCTTCTCAAGCACGCCCACCAACCATCTGTCCTGCTCAAGAGGTAAGCATGAAAACCTGGTTCATTACCGGCGGGAGCCCCGGCGGATTCGGCATGACCTACGCCGACGTCGCCCTGGAGAACGGCGACAACGTGGTTCTCACCGCCCGCCGCCCACATCTGCTCGACAACTGGGCGAACCGGCATGGCGACAGAGCGCTCGTCCTGCCGCTGGACGTCACCGACGCCAAGCAGGTCCGTGCCTCCGTCCACGCCGCCGAGGAACGCTTCGGCCGCATCGACGTCCTGGTCAACAACGCCGGCCGGGGCTGGTACGGGTCCGTGGAAGGCTCGCCGGACGCCGACGTCCGGCGAGCCTTCGAACTGAACTTCTTCTCCGTGGCCGAGACTCTGCGCGCCGTCCTGCCGGGCATGCGCGCCCGCCGCCGCGGATGGGTCGTCAACATGTCCTCGGTCGCCGGCATCACGAGCACGGTCGGCTTCGGCTACTACACCGCCGCGAAGTTCGCCATCGAAGGCCTCACCGAAACGCTGCGCCAGGAAGTGGCGCCGTTCGGTATCAACGTGCTCGCCGTCGAACCCGGCGCCTTCCGCACCCGCGCGTACGCCAGCTTCGCCGACGAGCCCGTGACCGAGACGGTTGACGCCTACCTGCCGCTCGTCGAGTCCGTCCGCACCTCCATGATCAGCCAGGACGGCCGACAGCCCGGCGATCCCTACCGCGGGGTGCAGGCCGTCGTGAACGCCATGAAACAGGACAACCCTCCCCGCCGCATCGTCCTGGGCGCCGCCGGCTACGACGCCGTTCACAACCAACTGGAAGGCATGCTCGACGAGTTGCGCGCCCACGAAACCGCGTCGCGCAGCGCGGACTTCCCTCCGGTGACGAACCGGTGATCGGACCGCAGGAGTCCTACCTGCGGACGCTCGCGCAGGAGACGGGCGAGGAGGTCCCGGAAGGGCTGGGCAAGGCCGAGGCCTCGCGCCTGATCGACGAGCTGCGGGAGCGCACCGGCCGAGGGACAGAGCGGCGATGAGGCCCCCGTTTGTTCTCCCGAGCAAGGGTTACACCACTTGCGTACGCAGAAGGGAGACGACTGATGGCAGCCGAACCTCAGAGCCCCGTCAAGGACAAGAACTACAACCTGATCAGCGCCATCCAGGCCTCGCTGCACTACGTGTGGCAGATGGAGAACTACATCGCCGACGCCGAGCGCGACGGTGACCGGGAGCTGGCCACCTGGTTCCGCAAGATCCAGGAGAACAACCGCAAGGCCGGAGACCAGGGCAAGGACATGCTGCTCAAGCGGCTGAAGGAGTAGGGAACCCGCATCACGCGGGCCTGCCGCCGATGCGCGTGGTCAGCTCGTCAGCGGCGCGCCGGACCTGGCCGGCCAGCTCCGGCCAGGTCCGCGCGCAGCCGTCGTCGGCGTCGCAGACGTGCCGGAACGTCACGGAGATCGCGGCCATCGGCCTGCCCCCGTGATCGAACACCGGGTACGCCACCGACGCGAAACCGTCGGTGACGTGCCCGTCCTCGACGGCCCAGCCGAGCCTGCGTTGTTCGGCCAGTGCGCGCCTCAGCCCGGCGAGATCGCGGGGTCCCCGGCCGGTCCGGTTCACGAATGCCGCAGCCGAGGGAAACAGCGCGCGCACGTGGGCGTGCGGCAGGTGGGCGAGCATCGCCCTTCCGGACGCCGTGAGGTGCGCCGGCAGCCGCACGCCGACGTCGGTGACCAGGGTCTCGGGCCGTGCAGGGCGCTCCTTGACGAGGTAGAGCAGCTCGTTGCCGTGGAGCACGCCGAGGTGGGCGTTGTGGCCGACCTGGTCGACGAGCCTGCGCAGGATCGGACCCGCGAGCCGTTCGAGCGGATCGTGCCGCAGGTAGGCCGAGCCGAGCTCGAACGAGGCGATCCCGAGGCCGTAGCGCCGCTCGGCGGGCAGGTGCACCACGAACCCGGCGGCCTCCAGCTCCGCGAGCAGGTGATACGTCGTCGAACGAGGCAGGCGCAGGTCACGGGCCAGCGCCGCCGCGGAGACGGGCCCCGCGTGCCGTGCGAGAGCCCCGAGGAGCGCGAGCCCGCGTCGCAGCGCGGGCACGTTCCCGCCGCCCATTCGCCCTCCCGTCTGGAATCCGAGACACAACCGGTCTACCGCCGATGATGCTCTCCCTC
This sequence comes from Prauserella flavalba, assembly GCF_003202235.1. Classification (GTDB taxonomy): domain Bacteria; phylum Actinomycetota; class Actinomycetes; order Mycobacteriales; family Pseudonocardiaceae; genus Prauserella_A; species Prauserella_A flavalba. The sequence continues at coordinate 67,284 of NZ_MASU01000022.1, read as the reverse complement.
GGGCGACGGTGGAATGGACGGATGCCGGATCAGGTACTGCTCACGGGTGTGCCGTTACGCCGCGACCAGGTGGTCGCCGTCGCCCGCGACCGGGTGCCGGTGGCCCTCGACACGGTCGCCGAGAAGAACCTCACCGAGGCGCGACGGCACGTCGACGCGCTGGCCGAGGCAGCCGAGCCCGCGTACGGCGTCTCGACCGGTTTCGGCGCGCTCGCCGTGCGCCACATTCCGCCGGAGCGGCGCGTCGACCTGCAGCGTTCACTGATCCGCTCGCACGCGGCTGGGGCGGGTGCGGCCGTGGAGCCCGAGGTGGTCCGCGCGCTGATGCTGCTGCGGCTGCGGACGCTCACCACCGGCCACACCGGGGTACGGCCCGTGCTCGCGAACACGCTCGCCGCGCTGCTCAACGCCGGCCTCACGCCGGTCGTGCACGAGTACGGCTCGCTGGGCTGCTCCGGCGACCTCGCTCCGCTGTCGGCCGTCGCGCTCGCGCTGATGGGTGAGGGTGAGGTGCTCGACGCCGAGGGGCACCGCCTGCCCGCCGCGGACGCGCTTCGCCGGGCCGGGATCGAGCCGGTGATCCTCGCGGAGAAGGAAGGGCTCGCGCTCACCAACGGCACCGACGGCATGCTGGGCATGCTCGTGCTCGCCGCCGCCGACCTCCAGCGGCTGCTCGACGTCGCCGACCTCACCGCCGCGATGAGTGTGGAGGCCCTGCTCGGCACCGACCGCGTGTTCGCCGAGGACCTGCAGGCGCTGCGGCCACATCCCGGCCAGGCGGTCTCGGCCCGCCGGATGCGGGAGGCGCTGGTCGGGTCGGAGATCGTCGCCAGCCACCGAGGTCCCGACTGCCCGCGCGTGCAGGACGCCTACTCGCTCCGGTGCGCGCCGCAGGTGCACGGCGCCGCGAGGGACACGCTCGCGCATGCCGAGACCGTCGCCGACCGGGAGCTCGCCTCGGCCGTGGACAACCCGGTGGTGCTCGCCGACGGGCGCGTGGAGTCCAACGGCAACTTCCACGGCGCCCCGCTGGCCTACGTACTCGACTTCCTCGCCATCGGGGTCGCCGACGTGGCGAGCATCGCCGAACGGCGCACCGACCGGATGCTCGACGTCGCGCGCTCGCACGGACTGCCCGCGTTCCTCGCGGCCGACCCGGGCGTGGACTCGGGACACATGATCGCGCAGTACACGCAGGCGGCGATCGTCAGCGAGCTCAAGCGGCTCGCCGTGCCCGCGTCGGTGGATTCGATTCCGAGCAGCGCGATGCAGGAGGACCACGTGTCGATGGGCTGGTCGGCGGCCCGCAAGCTGCGGCGTGGGCTCGACGGGCTCACCACGGTCCTGGCGGTGGAGCTGCTCACGGCGGCACGCGCGCTCGACCTCCGTGCCCCGCTGCGCCCGGCTCCGGTGACGGCCGCGGCGCGGGACCTCCTGCGCGCCCACGTCGACGGGCCCGGCCCCGACCGGCATCTGGCCCCGGAGATCGCCGCCGCGGAGGCCCTCATCACCTCGGGAGCGCTGCCGCCTCTGCTGCAGTGAGCCTTTTTCATCCTTGGTGGTGGGGGTGGTGTTCGAGGGTGTGGATGGCTTTGGCGAGTGTGGTGACGTGGTGGGGGCTGCAGCGGACGCGGGTGAGGATGCGCCAGGTTTTGAGGGTGGCGAAGGCGCGTTCGCCGGGGGCGCGGACGCGGGCGAGGGCGGTGTTGGCTACGCGTTGGCCGGGGTTGAGTTCCCGGGTGGTGATGTGGCCGCCGCCCACGCGTTTGTAGGGGGTGATCACCCCGTCGGCGATGTGGTGGTAGCCGCTGTCGGCCAGCACGGTGATGCCGGCTTGGCGGCAGGCGTCGGGGATGTTGTGGTGGCGGGCTGCGGCGGTGTCGTTGACCGCTGCGGGTAGGCCGTCGGAGACCCAGAGCAGGGTGCCGCGCGGGTCGGTGAGTGCTTGCAGGTTGATGCCGTGGTGGCGGTGTTTGCCGGAGTAGAACGGTCGGTCGGCGGCGAGCCGGTCGGTGCGGATGACGCTGCCGTCGAGGATGGCGTAGTTGTCGCCGTGGCGGGACAGGCGCCGGAGTGCGTCGGTGAGGGTGGGTGCGCGGGCGGCGAGCAGGTGGACCGTTTCGCGGATGTAGCGGTACACGGTGGCGATCCCGATGCCGAATCCGGCGGCCAGCCGCGCGTAGGGGTCGCCGTTGCGCAGGTGGGCCAGCACCAGCAGGGCCTGCTGGCCGGCCGAGAGCCGACGCCAGCGGCTGCCGATCCGGCGGCGGTGGACGCGGACCACGGTGGCGACATACCGCAGGTGGGTGGTGGACAGGTCGATCGTGCCGGGATACAACAACACGCGAAGCTCCTGGTGGTCCTGGGTTGATCTTGGTCGACGATCCATCTACCAGGAGCTTCACTACGTTCGGCACACCAACACGCCAAACCACACAAAGATCAAGATGGAAAAGGCTCAGTGAAGGCCACCTTCACTGCGTTGAACGCAGTGAAGGTGGCCTTCACTGCGGACGGGGTCAGCTGAGGAAGGCGTCGCGCAGGGGACCCAGGGTGTCCAGCAGGCCCAGGTCGCGGGCCTGTTCGGCGGCCGCAGCCCTGACGTCGGCGGCCAGGCTCGCCGCCGTCGGCGCCAGCCGCTCGTGGTGCGCGGCGTCGAGGCGGGCGAGCAGGTCGAACAGGGCGTACCAGAGGTCGTTCTCGTGGGCCGCCAGCACGATCCCGGCGTAGCGGCTCTCCGGCAGCGTGCCGAGGAGGAAACCGGCCTTGCCCTTGTCGTCGAGCAGGAACGCGACCCGGAGCACCGCGACGTCGTCGAGCACGGACAGGCCCACCGCGGCGACCTCGTCGGGAACCTGGCCGACGAACCGGCCGAGGGTGATCCAGTCCTCGCGCCGCCGCAGCTCGCCGCTGACGGCCGTGACCGTGCTCGTCGGCAGCTTGGCGACGATGTGCGCGGCCCGCCGGGGGTCCAGCTCCGCGGCGACATCGGCGAGGAACGCGGGGGAGAGGCGGCCCGCGATCTCCACGCCCCTGCCCGCGTCCACGAGCCCCGCCATCCGCGCGGCGAGCAGCGGTCCGAACGCCTTCTCGGCGATTCCGGCGAGCGCCGCCGCGGGTAGCAGCCTGCTGGCCGCGGCCATGCGGCGCAGCGCGCCGAGGTTGGCGTCGAAGAGTGTGTCGGTGACCTGCTCGCGAAGCTTCCTGAGGTCGGCGGCCGGCACGTCGTGCAGGAAGGCGAAACGCTCGGGGTCGGTACCGAGCACGCGCGCCAGCTTGAGGATCTCGGCATGGGCCTCCAGCCGGTCGAGCGCGTCGCTCACAGCCCCGCTGCCTTGCGCACAGCGCCCCTGAGCAGGAACGGCACGTGCGAGAGCGACTCCTCGGCCGCCGCCGACAGTGCCGTGGCCTGCTTGCGCCGGGCCTGCCGCAACGCGTCGCCGATTATCTCCTTGTGCTCCTCGGCGAGCGCCTCGATACCCGGCGGAAGTGGCGCGCCGAGCTGCTCGGCGAGGGTGCGCTGCGAGCGGGCCATAGTCGGTCATGATGCCTTACGGTGCGGGTCATGGCACACAAGATCGAGACTTCCACGATCAAGGTCGGCGACCTCGGCGCCTACCTCTCCCGCCCTGAGGGCGGCAGCACGGGCGGCATGCTCCTGCTGCCGATGATCACCGGGATCGGTGCGCAGGTCCGCGAGTTCGCCGACGACCTCGCGAAGGCGGGCGTCACCGCGCTGAGCTGGGATCCGTGGCACGGGCCGAGCATGGACGACACGCCGAGGGAACGGCTGGTGGAGCTGATGGGGCAGCTCGACGACGAGAGGTGCCTCGACGAGATGCGCAGGCTGCTCGACCATCTCTTCGGCGAGCTGGGCGTCACGAAGGCCGGGGTGATCGGCTGGTGCCTCGGCGGACGGTTCGCGCTGATCCTGGGTGCCCGCGACGAGCGGATCGCGAACGTCGTCGCCTACCACCCGACGGTGCCGGGCACGCCCGCCCCTAACCACACCGTCGACGCCGTCGAGCACACCGCCCGGATCGGCGCCCCGGCGATGATGCTCTACCCGGGCGCCGACACGATCGTGCCGCACGAGAGCTTCCACCGGCTGCAGAGCGCGCTGCAGTCGCGCGAGACGGGGCCGAGCATCGTGCACGTGTACCCGCAGGCCGAGCACGGTTTCTCCGACCGCAGCAGGCACGGCAACGAGGTCAACGCCACCGCGTACGCGCTGTCGTGGCCGCAGGTGCTCGAGTTCGTGAAGGCCACCACCGCTTGACTTTCGGCAGTGCCGCCCGCCGGGGCCGCCTTGTAGCGTTCGGATCGTGAACGAAAGGTGGCGGCGCCGGGCGGCGGTACTGCTCGACATCGCCGTCTGGGCGTTCGTGTGCGTGGTGTGCGCGTACGAGTCCCGCCACAACGCCACGCACTGGGAGCTGGTCGCGGGACTGGTCACGGCCACGGCGGCGATGGCGACGGCCCGGCGGATGCCGCTGGTCTCGTTCACGGTCGCGGCGCTGTCGAGCTACACGGTGCTGTTCAACTACCTCGGCCGGTTCCCGGTCTGGCCGGTGTTCCTGATGCTCGCCGCCGGGTACTTCGCGGGCAGACGGATGGTGCGGGTGCGGCCGGCGCTGCTCGTCCTCGCGGGCATCACCCTCGGCGGCGTGCCGGTGTCGCTGCTCGCCTCGGAGGGCATCGAGAGCTGGCCGACACTGCCGTTGACGGTGCTCTTCGCCGCGTTCGTGCCCTGGCACCTCGGCCGGTACGTGCGACTGCGAGAGGACCTGCTGCGCTCCGGGTGGGAGCGGGCCGAGCAGCTGGAGGCACAGCAGCGCAGCACCGCCGAGCAGGCGCGCCTGCGGGAGCGCGCCCGGATCGCCAGCGACATGCACGACTCGCTGGGCCACGAGCTGAGTCTCATCGCGTTGCGGGCCGGTGCGCTGGAGCTGGCTCCCGAGCTCGGTGAGCGGCATCGCGCCGCGGCGGGCGAGCTGCGCGAGAGCGCGGCGACCGCGACCGAGCGGCTCCGGGAGATCATCGGCGTGCTGCGGGAGGACGCACCGCCGGTGGAGCCCGCAGGGGGGTCGGTCACCGACCTGGTGCAGCGCAGCCGGGCCTCCGGGCTGGTGGTGGAGGCGTTCGTCGACGACGGCGCCGCCCCGCCGATGGTGGAGCGCGCGGTGTACCGGGTAGTGCAGGAGTCGCTCACCAACGCCGCGAAGCATTCACCGGGCGCGGCCGTGACGGTCGAGGTCCGGCGCGGGCGGACCGAGACGCTCGTGACCGTCCACAACGGACCTCCCGGGTCGGAGCCGGAGTCCGGCGCCTCCGGTCAGTACGGGCTCGCCGGGCTGCGTGAGCGGGTGCGGCTGCTGGGCGGCACGCTGCGGGCGGAGCCCGACGACGGCGGGTTCGTGGTGGCGGCGCGGCTGCCGCACCACGCCGCGCCCGCCGAGGAGGAACCGGCCGGGGTCGGTTCGGAGTCGGCGCGCCAGCTCGCCCACGCCCGCCGTCAGGTGCGGCGCACGCTGCTCAACGCGCTGCTGATCCCCGCGGCCGTGGTGTTCGTGCTGTTCGCGGTGAGCGCCGTCTACTACGTCTACAACGTCTTCGCGTCCGAACTGGACGCCGACGACTACGAGCGCATGCGGGTCGGGCAGCTGCGGGCCGACATCGAGCTGGTGTTGCCGTCGCAGGAGCGGCTGGAGGCGCCGCAGGGTCGGGAGCCGCCGGGCGTGGTGTGCGAGTACTACGGCACCGACGCGGGGCTGCTCGGCTGGAGTGGGGATGCCTACCAGCTGTGCTTCGCGAACGCGCGGCTGGTGTCGAAGGAACGGATTTCGCAGGTGGACGGGGACGACAGGTGATCAGGGTGCTGCTGGCCGACGACGAGGCGATGGTGCGGGCGGGGGTGGCGGCGATCCTCGCGGCCGACGGCGGCATCGAGGTGGTGGCCGAGGCTGCCGACGGGCACGAGGCCGTGGAGCAGGTGCGGCTGACCCGGCCGGACGTCGCGCTCCTCGACATCCGCATGCCGCGACTCGACGGGCTCGCCGCGGCGCGCGAGATCCGCTCGGTGCGGCCGGAGACGGCGGTGGTGATGCTGACGACGTTCGGCGAGGACGCCTACATCGGCACGGCGCTCGGCGACGGCGCGAGCGGGTTCCTGCTCAAGTCGGGCGACCCGAGGGAGCTGATCGCGGGCGTGCGGGCGGTCGCCGAGGGCGCGGCGTTCCTGTCACCGAAGGTCGCCAAGCGGGTGCTGACCCAGCTTTCCGGGGGCGCGCAGCTGTCGAGGAGCGCCAAGGCGAAGGAGCGGGTCGCCGGGCTCACCGAGCGCGAGCGGGAAGTGCTCGCGCTCGTCGGCTCGGGACTGTCCAATGCGGACATCGCGAAGCGCCTGCACGTGGTGGAGGGCACGGTCAAGGCCTACGTCAGCACGATCCTGGGCAGGCTCGGCGCGCGCAACCGCGTGCAGGCGGCGATCACGGCGTACGAGGCCGGCCTGGTGTGATCGCGGGCGGCCGCCAGCCCGCGGCGAACGCGTTCTGCCGCAGCGCAACCGGCGCGGGGAGCCACCGCAGTAAGCCGTTGCGCAGCGCGGCGAGCAGCGGGTTGCGCACGCCGTTGCCGAAGCGTCCCGCCGCCGCGGAGGCCCGCACGAGTGCCTGGGTGCGGGGCCTGCGGGCGGCGTCGTAGGCGGCGAGCGCGGGGCCGGTGTCGGCGTGCCCGGCGACACACGCCGCGAGTACGACGGCGTCCTCGATCGCCTGGCAGCCGCCCTGGCCGAGGAACGGTTTCATGGCGTGTGCGGCGTCGCCGAGCAGCGCGACGCGCCCGGCGACGTACGTGGGCAGTTGACGCCGGTGCACCCGCAGGTCGTGGTGCAGGACGGCGCCGGGGTCGGTGTCGGCGACCAGCGAGCGCACCACGTCCGGCCACCCGGCGAGCCGTCGCAGGACGTGGCCCTTCGGGTCGGCGTGGTGGGTGCCCTCCTCGGCGACGAACGACGCGAACCAGTACCGGGCGCCGCCCGCGAGCGGGATCGTGCCGAACTCGGTGCCCGGTCCCCAGCAGATGCCGAGGCCCACGTCGGGGCGGTCATGGGTGAGCGCGCGGAAGGCCGTGAACCCGCCGTGAACGGTCCCGGAGCAGGACGGCCACAGCGTGGCGCGCACGCGGCTGTTGATGCCGTCGGCCCCGACGACGACGTCCGCGTGCTCGCTGCGGCCGTCGCGAAAGGTCACCGTGCCGTCGCTGCTCACCGTCTCGACCTCGGTGCCGGGGCGAAGGGCGCCGGGCGGCAGCGCGTCGCACAGGAGCGCGATCAGGTCCGCCCGGCGGATGCCCACGAGCGGCGAGCCGAACCGGCGCTCGAACGCGGCGCCGTCGAACCGGATGATCGGCCTGCCCTTCGCGTCGTGCACGCCGCCGGACTGCTGCGGCGCGAGCAGGGGTGCGAGGCGGTCGCCGAGGCCGAGCGCGCCCAGCGCGTGCACGGCGTTGGGCCACAGCGTGATCCCCGCGCCGATGGCGGTGAACTCGGGCGCGCGCTCGACGACGGCGACCCGCAGTCCTGCCAGGCGCAGGCCGATTGCCGCGCTGAGCCCGCCGATGCCGCCGCCGATGACGATCGCGTTGTCCACGACGCCCACTCTACGCCTGTAGAGTGGGCGTCGTGGACACACCGAGGCTCGCGCGCATCGGCGACGCCGCGATCGAGCTGATCGCGCGCGAGGGGCTGCGCGGGCTCACTCACCGGGGGGTGGACCGGGAGGCCGGGCTGCCCTCGGGCTCGACGTCGTACTACGCGCGCACCCGCCTCGCGCTGCTGGAGCTGACGATCGAGCGGATGGTCGAGCTGGACGACGGCTACCTCGCGCGCCCGGTCGAGGGGCCACACGAGGCTGCCGAGGCGATCGCGGCGTTCCTGCACCACGCCGTCACCGACGGCCGCACGCGCACGCTCGCCCGGTACGAGCTGGCGCTGGAGGCCACCCGGCGGCCCGAACTGCGCGCGGCCTACGACCGGGGCGGGCGGCGGCTGCGCGAACACGCGGCCGCGGTGCTCACGAAGCTCGGCGTCGCGGAGCCGGACGCACACGTGCGCACGCTCGTCGGCTGGTGTGAGGGGATCGTCTTCGACGCGCTCGCCGGCGCGGGCGGCGAGCCCTCGATGCAGGAGCTCGCCGCCGGTGCGCGGAGTCTGCTGTGGACGGTGCTGAGGGAACCCTAGGAGCGTGCTGAACGACCCCGCCCGTAGCGAGCGGCGGTCCAGGCGGCGGCCTCCAAGGCGGAGGGAAGCCCTCGTACCGGGTCGTACTCGGGCCTTCCGACAACGCAGCGAGGCGCCGTCTGGGCGTCGCGCAGTAGGGCAGCGGTTGTTCAGCGCGCTCCTAGGCGTCGCGCCGGCGCAGCACCGCGTCACCCGCCACGAGCGCGGCCGCCACCCAGGCGGCCAGCACCCCGAGTCCGGCGAACTCGTTGTACGGCACCGGATTCCCCGACAGCGGGCTCAGTTCGCCCTCGCCGATCATGACGTTGACCCCGGCGATGCCCGGCAGATAGTCCAGCACCGCGACCAGCCCCATGCCGCCGAGCAGCAGCGGCGCCACGAGCAGGAGCAGGAAGGTCACCGTCAGCGCGCCCGCGACGCTGCGCAGCGCCACCGACACGCCCACCGTCAACACTCCCAGCAGCGCACAGTAGGCGCCCGCGGCCAGCGCCGTCCGCACGGCCTCGCCGACCGGCGTGCCCGGCACCCGCTCGTTCAGCAGCGGCACGCTCACCGCGATCGCGAGCGCCGCCAGCACCACCCCGACTACGAACAACGTCGGCGCGAGCACCGCGCACTTCGCCGCCAGCACCCGCCTGCGCACCGGAACCCACTGCAGCGTCGAGCGGATGCCGCCCGTCCCGTACTCACCCGCCACGAAGAGCGCCGCGAGCGCCAGCACCACGAACTGCACCAGGTAGAACACGCCGTCCACCGCGATCCGGCTCGCCGGGATCTCCGTCGACTCCGAGAACGCCGTGGCCACGGCCTGGCCGACCATTAGCACCGCCGCGCTGCCGAGACACCACCACGTCGAGCGCACCGACCACAGTTTCGTCCACTCCGCGTGTGTCGCCGCCATCGTCAGACCCCCACCGTCCGCTCGGAGACGCCGTACTCCACGGCGCTCGCCGTCAACTCCAGATACGCCTGCTCCAGCGACGCCGTGCGCGGCGACAACCCGTGCAGCCGCACGCCCAGCGCGTGCGCCGCGTCGCCGACCCGCTCCACCGGAATGTCCCTGACCACCAGCTCGCCGTCCGAGGGCAGGTCCACCTCGGCGCCGTCGCGGCGCAGCCGTTCGGCCAGCGCCCTCCGGTCCCCGGCGTCCGGTAACCGGACGTGCACGGCGGACACGCTGTTGCTGGCGATGAACTCCTCGATCGGGGCGTCGGCGAGCAGCCTGCCCTTGCCGATCACCACGAGCCGGTCGGCGGTCAGCTGCATCTCGCTCATCAGGTGGCTCGACACGAGCACGGTCCTGCCCTCGGCGGCCAGCGAGCGCAGGAGACCGCGCACCCACAGCACGCCGTCGGGGTCGAGCCCGTTCACCGGTTCGTCGAACATCAGCACCTTCGGATCGCCCAGCAGCGCGCCCGCGATGCCCAGCCGCTGCGACATGCCCAGCGAGAACGCGCCCGTGCGCTTGCGGGCGGCCTCGGTGAGCCCGACCTTCTCCAGCAGCTCCCCGACCCGCCGGTCCGGGATGTCGTTGCTGCGGGCCATCGCCAGCAGGTTCTTCTCCGCGGTGCGGCCCGGGTGCAGGGCCTTCGCGTCCAGCAGCGCGCCGACCTCCCGCAGCGGGTGCCGCAGCTCGGCGTAGCGACGTCCGCCGACCAGCGCTTGCCCCGACGTCGGCTGGTCAAGGCCCAGCACCATGCGCATGGTGGTGGACTTGCCGGCGCCGTTCGGGCCGAGAAAGCCCGTGATCTTGCCCGGCTCGACGTCGAACGTCAGGTCGTCCACCACCGTCCTGGCCCCGTAGCGCTTCGTGAGCGAACGCAGCGTGATCATGTTCTCCTCCGTGGACTCGTGCAGGTCACGAAGCTAGGGGCGGGAGGAGGGCCGACACACTGCCCGATCGCAACAAGCAGGGGTCGACTTTCGTCGGGCACAATGCGGCGCATGACGAGCGGTATCCGGCGGCGCGGGCGAGACGTGACCATCGTGGACTTCGTGATGCTCGCGCTCGCGATCTTCTCCGTGGTCCTGCTCTGCTACATCCTGTTCTTCGAGCACTCGGCGCGGACCGCCCACATCGTCTTCATCGTCGACACGTCCATCTGCGGCGTGTTCCTGATCGAGTTCCTGTGGCGGTGGCGGGCCGAGGGCTGGGAGAAGTGGTTCCCGCTGCGCCGCTGGTACGAGGTGCTCGGCATGATCCCGATCGCCCACCCCGCGCTGCGTGGCTTCCGGCTGCTGCGGATCGTCGTGGTGATCGTGCGGCTGGCGCGCACCGCCGACCGCGCGTTCGGGGAGCAGTTCACCCAGCGGCTCGTGGAGCGCTTCTCGCGGCCGATCGTGCTGGCGATCAAGAAGCCCGTCACGGTCGCGGTGCTCGACGAGGTGGTGAAGGTGCTCGAGACCGGCAACTACCCGGAGAACCTCGCGCGCTCGCTGGCGAGCAATCAGGAGATGCTGCGGGAGATCGTCACCGAGAAGCTCAAGAACGACCCGCAGGCGGGGCGGTTCTCGAGGCTGCCGTTCCACGACGAGATCGTCAAGTCCGTTGTGGACACGACAATCCGCGTGATCCTGGACGTGCTCACCGACGAGCGCATCGACCGGTTCTTCGCCGAGGTGGTCAGGGAGAACCGCGAGCAGATCCGCGAGGCGGTGCAGCTCGGCCTCCACGAGGAGGACGACGAGGAGCTGGCGGCGAGACTCCCCACCCGCCCGGAGCGCTCCCTCTACACCAAGTCCCCACTGCAGTGAAGGCCACCTTCACTGCGTTCAATGCAGTGAAGGTGGCCTTCACTGCGGACGGGGGCGGCGCTTGGCTCCTCGAGTGGGTTCCGCCGTCAGCGGGTCCTCCGGCCACGGGTGCTTCGGGTACCGGCCGCGCAGTTCCGCCCGCACGCCCAGGTAACCGTTGCGCCAGAACGACTCCAGGTCGGCCGTCACCGCCGCGGGACGGCCCGCGGGGGAGAGCAGGTGCAGCACCACGGGCACCGTTCCGCCCGCGATGCGCGGGGTGGCGAGCCAGCCGAACGTCTCCTGCAGCTTCACGGAGAGCACCGGCTCCCCACTCGCGTAGTCCACGCGGATCCGCGAGCCCGTCGGGACCTCGATGCGGTCGGGTGCCAGCTCGTCGAAGCGGCTCGCCTCCGGCCACGGCAGGAGCCTGCGCAGCGCGGACGCCGTCTCGATGCGGGCGAGGTCAGCGCCCCTTCGCACACCGGAAAGCTCCGGCTCCAGCCAGTCGTCCACCCTGGACAGCAGCGCCTCGTCGCCGGTGTCCGGCCACGGCGCGCCGACGTGCTCGTTGAGGAACGCCAGCCGCTGCCGCAGGCGCACGGCCTCGGCGGGCCACGACAGCAGCCCCAGACCCTCCCTGCGAAGGCCCTCGCGCACGGCGGCCCGGACCAGCGGCGGGTCCGGTTCGGCCAGCGGCCGCTCGGCGAGCGTGATCGCGCCGAGCCTGCGCACGGACCTGGCCACGAGCTCGCCGCCGGAGAACGTGATCTCCTCCGACTCGGTCACCAGGTTCGCCGCGACCCGCGTGGCCAGTGCCTCGTCGGCTCTCGCGGCCAGGCGGATCACCCCGTGTGCGCGGCCCGGCTCGCGGGTCGCCTCGGCCACCGCGAGCCATTCGGACTCGCCGAGCCCGCTGCCGGGCGGCAGCTCGGCAGCCGTCCCTCCGGCCATCAGGTACACGTTCGAGCCCCCACCGCGGCGGCGCGCGAGCCGCTCAGGGTGGGCCAGCGCCACGACGGCGGCCGGGTCCGGCGCCTCCGGCCCGCCCTCGACCAGCGCGGCGAGCCTGCGGACCTCCTTGCGCAGCCGTCCGTCCGGTTCCTTCTCCCGCCTGCGCAGCTCGGCCTCCACATCGGTGAGCTGAGCGCCCTCGTCCAGCAGCGCGACGACCTCCGCCGCCGAACGGGCGCCGACCTCCGCCGCGCCGTCGAGCAGCGCGCGGGCGAGCCGAGGGTGCAGGCCGAGCGCGGCCATGCGCGTGCCGCGCTCGGTGACCGTCCCGTCCTCCGCCACGGCCCCGAGTGTGCGCAGCAGCCTGCGCCCCGCCGTCAGCGCGCCCTCCGGCGGCGGGTCCCACCAGCCGAGCCCGCCGCCGTCCGGCGTCGACCAGCACGCCAGCTCCAGCGCAAGCCGGGACAGCTCGGCCGTGCGGATCTCGGGCTCGGGGTACGCGGGCAGGCTCGCGTGCTCGTGGGCGGGCCAGCACCGGTAGACGGTCCCGGGGCCGAGGCGCCCCGCCCGGCCCGCTCGCTGGTCGGCCACCGCCGCCGACACGCGGACCGTCGCCAGGCCGGGCAGCCCGCGCCGGTGGTCGACCCTCGGCACGCGCGCCAGTCCGGAGTCGACCACGGCCCGCACCCCGGGCACGGTCAGGCTCGACTCGGCCACCGCCGTCGCCAGTACCACCCGTCTGCGTGACCCCTCGGTGAGCGCCGCGTCCTGGCGGGCGGCCGGCAGCCTGCCGTGCAGGGGGAGCACGTCCACCCCTGGCACGTCGAGCAGGGCCGTCACCCTGGCGATCTCCTTCGCACCCGGCAGGAACCCGAGCACGTCACCCTCCGTTTCGGACAGTGCGGTGTGGACGGCTCGCGCGAAGCACGCCTCGATGCGCTCCCCCCGAGACGGCGGGCGGTGGACGACCTCGACGGGGTGGCTCGTGGTGTGGGCCGTGATCACCGGGGCGTCCCCGAGCAGCGCGGCGAGCCGGTCGGCGGCCACGGTCGCCGACGTCGCGAGCAGCCGCAGGTCCTCCCGCAGTCCCTCGCGCACGTCCAGCAACAGGGCCAGCAGCAGGTCGGCGTCGAGGTGTCGTTCATGGCACTCGTCGAGCAGCACCGTCGAGACGCCCGGCAGCTCGGGATCGTGCTGGAGCCTGCGGACCAGCAGCCCCGTGGTGACCACCTCGATGCGCGTGCGGCTCGACGTGCGCCGGTCGCCGCGCACCGCGTAGCCCACGGTCTCGCCGACCCGCTCGCCGAGCAGGGCGGCCATCCGGTTCGCGGCGGCGCGGGCGGCCAGCCGCCGCGGCTCGGCGACCACCACCCGGCCCTCGGCGGCGTCCGCGAGCGCAAGGGGCACGAGCGTGGTCTTGCCGGTACCCGGTGGTGCGACGAGCACCGCGCTGCCGTGCCGGGCCAGCGCGGCGTCCAGGTCGCCGAGCACCTCGCGCACCGGTAAGGCCGGCAGCTCTGCTGTGACGAGCCTCGCGACCGGCAAGCCTGCCTCCTCACAGCTTTCTCAGACGCGGTCACTAGCCTAGGTCCTGAAGAGCACGAGGAAGGACCCCAGTGGGCGGAGCGGAGCGGACCGCGCGCAAGCGCCGGCAACAGCAGCAACAGCAGCAGTCGGCCGGTAAGCAGGCGGTGGCGAAGGCCAGGAAGAGCACCGACCCGAAGCGCGTCGGCATCATCGTCGGCGCGATCGTCGTGGTGGCCGCCGTGGTCATCGGCGGTCTCATCTGGACCAACGCCTCGCAGAACGCCACCGAGGGCCAGAAGATCCCCACCGCGCAGTCCGCGAACTCGCAGTACCCGGAGCGGCGCGAGGGCCTCGTGGTCGTGACGGGCAACCCGGACGCCCCCGTGACGATCGACGTCTACGCCGACTTCCTGTGCCCGGTGTGCCGTCAGTTCCAGGAGGCCTACGGCCAGGAGATCGAGCAGAAGGTGGCTCAGGGCCAGCTCCAGCTGCGCACGCACATGGTGCCCATGCTCGTGGAGGCCTCGGACCCGCCGGGCTACTCGCTCGACGCCGCCAACGCCTCACTGCTCGCCGCCGACGCGGGCAAGTTCACCGCGTTCCACGACAGCCTCTACGCCAACCAGCCCGAGGAGGGCAAGCGCGGTTACAGCAAGGAGCAGCTGATCGAGCTCGGCCGCGACCTCGGCATCACCGACCCCGCGTTCGCCCAGGGCGTCAACAGCGGGAAGTTCGACAAGCAGCTCACCGCCGAGATGCAGCGCATCAGCAACGACTCCTCGCTGCACCAGGACTTCGGCAACGGCAACCGCGGCTTCGGCACCCCGACGGTCACCCACAACGGCAAGATCGTCGACTTCACCGACCAGCAGTGGCTCGACAAGCTGATCTCGAACGCCCAGAGTTAATCGTTTCCCCTTCTCGTGCACGGAGGGTGTTCTAGGCTGAGCCCGGAGTGCCCGCGGGAACCGTTCGCGTGCCACCGGCGTCGCACTCCCGGGTACGAGGAGGGGACGTGGACGGGACACCACACCGGGGTTTCTGGGTCGACGAGGGGGCGTACGCCGACTACGCGCGGGCCATCGACCCCACGGGCGACGACCTTCGCGGCGCGAGCGACTCACATCTCGCACCGCACGTCGAGCTGGCGGGGGCCGGCTTCTCCGCGATGGGTTCGGAGGCCGGGTTCGCCGGTGCCTACGCCAACCGCATGCGGGGACTGCAGGAGCGGCTGAGCAGGCTCGGCGGGCAGTGGCAGCAGATGGGTGACGCCGCACGGCAGACGAGCGCCAACTACGACGCCGTCGAGGCCGACCAGCAGGCCACCATCGAGCGCCTCGGCAAGGAGCTCAGATGACCGAGACCGCACAGGTGATGCGCACGGCACTGGACCTGCCCGACCAGTTCGCGGGAAAGCTGCGCACCGACGACGCCGCCATCGACGGCGCGGTCGGCGGCCAGGCGGCGCTGCGGACCTCGCTCGACGGCGTGCAGGGCTCGGTCGGCGGCCAGCGGGTCGCGCTGGCGTCGCGGTCGTCGGGGCACGCGACCGACCTCGCCACGAGCACGTCGGAAAGCCTGGAACGTGAGGTCGAGACCCTGCTGAACGAGAGCAGGGAGATCGAGGACGCCGTCACGGAGGCCGCCGAGGCGCTCAAGATCGGCCAGATCGAGAACGACCGGATCCGCGAGGAGATCATCCGCGAGATCAGCAACACCATGAAGGCCGTCGCGGCCGCGCGGCAGACGCCACCGGTGCCGACCGGCGGCCAGGCCGCGGTGCGGGAACTCATGGTCTCGCTGCAGCGCAAGATCGGCGAGCTCACCGGGCAGGCCGCCGACACCAGCGCCGAAACGCTCGGCAAGCTCACCGGCATCGCGGGCAAGCTCGGCGGCAGCGAGTCGACCACGGCGAGCAGCGCGGGCGGCAGCACGCAGGTCGCGTCGTCGTTCAACGCGCAGGGCAGCGGCTCCGGCGGTGGCGGCGGTTCCGGAGGCGGCGGAGGCTACAGCGGCGGGGCGGTGACCAAGCCGAGGCTGCCGGTCGCGATCCCGCCCCAGCCCGGCACCGGTGTCAAGATCAACCTGCCCAACGGCAAGACCGTCGAGGCGCCCAACGAGACGGCGGCGAAGGCCGTCCGCGCGGCGTTGTCCCAGCTCGGCGTGCCCTACGTGTGGGGAGGCACCGCGCGCGGCGTAGGCCTCGACTGCAGCGGCCTGACCATGACTTCCTACGGCGAGGCCGGCCTGGAGATCCCGCGCATCGCCAAGACGCAGACCGTCGGCGCCGAGGTGCCGTCGATCGACCAGCTGCTGCCGGGTGACCTGGTGGTGTGGTCGGGTCACGTCGCGATGGTCATCGGCGACGGGCAGATGATCGAGGCAGGCGACCCCGTGCAGATCGGCCCCATCCGGACGGACAACGCGGGCCAGCAGTTCATCGGCTTCTACCGCCCGACGGGCTAGGTCGTGTCTGACGATCCCGTTGCCTGCTGCGCGGCGCCTCGCTGCGTTGTCGGAAGACCCGAGTACGGTCCAGTACGAGGATCTTCCTCGGATCGTCAGGCACGACCTGGCTCGGCGCTGGATCTGGTGGGAGGGGCCGCGTAGTGGCGGAGATCGACATCGACCGGGAGGCGTCCCGGGTCGGCGAGCAGATGGAACAGACGGCCGCGCAGGCGCGGGAGCGGTTCGCGCAGGTCGGCAGCGTCACCGGGCGGGCGGAGTCCGCGGACGGCTCGATCAGGGTCGAGGTGGCGCCGGGCGGGCTGCTCACGGACGTGCGCATCACGCACGCCGCGCTGCGGGCAGGTACGGACGCGGTCGCGCAGCAGATCGTCGACCTGGCGAACCGGGCGACGCGGCGTGCGGGCGACCGCATGTACCGGGCGCTGTCGCCGGTGCTGGGACCGGGCAGCGACCGGCAGCTGGCCTCGCTCGGCTACGAACCGCTGCCTGACGACGAGGACGAACCGCGCTACCCGGGAGCCGCGCGATGACCGAGCCCACGACCAAGCAGCTCATCGAGACCGCGCGCGCCCGCCAGGACGCGTTGGCGCAGGTCGAGACCCTGATGGCCCAGGCCACGGGCACGGCTCACGACCTGGACAACACGATCCAGCTGACCGTCGACGCGCGCGGCAAGCTGCTGAACCTCTGGCTCGCCCCTGCCGCGGCGAACTGGGGCCCCGACCGGCTCGGCTCGCTGATCGTGGAGGTCGCCCAGGTCGCGATGCAGGAGGCCACCCAGGCGAGTTACAACAAGGTCGCCCTGCTGCTCGGCGAGGACATGACGTACCTCATTGAGCAGCTCTCGGGCATGCCGGCCCCCGCGCGCGCCGCGAACGACGACACGGGGCTGACGGTGGAGGAGTTCCAGTGGCGCAGGGAGGAGCGCCTCGGCGGCCGCCGGACGCAGCCCGCCGCCCCCACCGACGCGGGCGACGACGTCTACGACCTGGACTCCTTCGACCCGGCCTCCCTGCGCTCGGACCGCTGAGGCCACCCCCGCGTGAGGGTGGGAAGGCGGTGGGGTAAAGTAATCAACACGTGAGCGGCACTCCCGCTTCACCCGGGGCTATGGCGCAGCTGGTAGCGCACCTCACTGGCAGTGAGGGGGTCAGGGGTTCGAGTCCCCTTAGCTCCACGTTTCGGAAGGCCCGCTGAACTGGTTATAGCGCCAGGTCAGCGGGCCTTTTTCGTCGCGCCGTAAATTCATCCATTGTGGATCTCGCTTCAGTTGCTGTTCAGTAGGTGGAGCAAAGCTGGAGCAGTGTGGGGCCCGGCGCGAAGTGGGGTCACGGATGCTGCTCCAGGTGTGTCGTCCATGCGGGTGAGTGTGTCGAGTTGGTCTGGGCTGGCTTCGCCGATGCGTTGGGGGTGGCTCAGGCGGTGTCGCGCCAGGTTGTGTGGGCGGGGTCGGTGGTGTTGTCGGCGATGGCTTTGTCCCAGCGGATCACGAGCTGGTGGATCTCACTTGTGCCCTCGTAGGTGAGCACCGATTCGAGGTTTGTTGGCATGCCTCAGGATCGGGAAGTCGAGGGTGCTCCCGGCCGCGCCGAGGACGCCGCGGCACCCACGGGCGATCGCGATGGCCTCGCGGACGTTGTTGAGCTTTCCGAGGCTCACCTGCTCGGGCGTGAGCTGGTGCTGGTCCTTGAGTCTGCCGAGCTGGAGCGCGAGCGGCATCCCCTTGCCGAGTTCGAGGGTCATATCGGCAAGCTTGGCCTGGGTGAGCTGGAAGGCGGCGAGCGGTCGGTTGAAGATCTCGCGCTCGGCTGCGTAGGTGATCGCGGTCTCCAGGCAGTCCCGAGCGGGCTCGAGCGCGCCAAAGGCGATACCGAACCGGGCTTCGTTCAGGCACGACAGCGGGCCACGGAGGTCGCGCGCCGGGCTTTCGCCGGTTTCGTACCAGTCGGCGATATGCGGCTTGACTGACTTCTCGATGTACCGACGGACGATGTCGCGTATGTCGCGATCGTCGTCCGCGATCAGGGTGCCGATGGAGAAGAGTTCGCGGAGGTGCGCGCACTCGCCGCACCCGCCGGACTCGGAAACGCCATGGTGTCGCACGGCTTCGAGGAGCACTCCAGCTCGCGTTCCAGTCCGCGAGGCAGTTGTTGCGCTCCCTGACGGCACTGCGGCTCGTGCTCGCCTGTCAGGTGAAACCTGGACGACCCGCCCCTGGGCGTCGGTGATCGGGCCGGCATGCCGTCGCCGCGGTCGAGCATGGCGCCGGCCACCAACGGCTCCTCGCTGGCTTCACCCGCGCCCTCATCGGCGCACTTCGGAGCCGCCGCTCACCGGCCGACACCGTCGGCATCCACTCCACTCTCGACGAGCTCGTCGGCGGGAATTCCGGCGGACCGTCCGAAGAGGGCGCGCACCCGTGCTTTCGGGGTGGAGAGCGTGCTGGCGAAGTGGAGTCCGGCGCGGCGCAGCTCCGTTTCGGATCCCGAGCCGGGGAGCTGCGGAGTTTCGCCGGTCCGGGTTGGGTGGCTACGCGAAGCTCGCCACCCCCGTCGTGGTCAGTATCGGCGGACTGTCCACACAGGAGTACTGGCGCGTAGCCGACGAGCTGTCCGGGACCGAGCACGCCGCGCTCGAGGCCAACGTCTCCCGTCCCAACCTCGAACGGGCAGGCGCGACGCTCGACTCCGACCCGCGTGCGATGAGCGAGGTCGTGGCCGGAGCGGTCCCCCCGTTACCTTCTTCGTAGTTCCTGATCAAGGAGCTGTAGTCGCCAGGTTCGGTATGACTGATGCCCCTAGTTGAGTCCATGATCCGGGGGTGGTGTCGCCGGGCCTGGTGGCATCGAGGGACCGCTGAATAGGGACACGGCCGCCTTCGGGTAGGTCTCGTCGCAGGCGTGGGTGCCGGCCATCGATGCTCGACCGGCGACCACCCGCCACGGACGAAGGACGTGGTGGATGACCAGCGGTTATGGCGTGTTCCTGGGGTTGGACGTCGGCAAAGGCAACCACCACGCCGTCGGCCTGGACCCGGCCGGGAAGCGGCTGCACGACGGGCCACTGCCCAACAGCGAACCCAAGCTGCGGGCGTTTGTTCGACACGTTCGCCGCCCACGGGCCGCTGCTGGTCGTGGTCGATCAACCGGCCACGATCGGCGCGCTGCCGGTCGCGGTCGCCCGCGCCTGCGGGCACCAGGTGGCCTACCTGCCCGGCCTGGCGATGCGCCGCATCGCCGACCTCTACCCCGGCACCGCCAAGACCGACGCCCGCGATGCCTACGTCATCGCCGATGCCGCCCGCAGCCTGCCGCACACGCTGCGCCAGGTCGATGTCGGTGACGACGCCCTTGCCGAGCTGGAGGTGCTAGTCGGGTTCGACGATGACCTGGCCGGTGAGGCCACCCGCCTCGGCAACCGCATCCGCGGCCTGCTCACCGGCATTCACCCCGCCGGCCGTGTCCCTATCAGCGGTCCCCTGATGCCACCAGACCCGGTGACACCACCCCCGGATCATGCGTGCGACTGGGGACTAAGTCATGCCGGGCCTGGCGACCGCAGCTCCTTGATCAAAAGCCACGAAGAAGGTAACCGGGGGGGCGAGCGCCCGGATGAGGCGGAGGCCGTGCCCCGGCCGGGCGAGGACCGCCCGAACGGGGCAGGCCGGATCACCTTCGACATCCAGCCATACGGCGGGATAGTGCGGCTCACCGTGACCGAGGAGAACTTCCTCGACCAGGCCGAGCGGGACGAGTCAGCCGAGGGCTGGGCCGCGGTGCAGTCCAATTTGAGGTCCCTCCTCGAGACCGGCAGCCCGCTATCCCAGGAACCGTGGCTCCAACCCCAGCGATAACCAGGTGGGCGTCGAACGTGACACGGTGAGTCGCACGGTCCCGATAGCAAGCAGACCCCAGCACGGACCCCGGCGGCGAGCACCTGCTCGTGCTCGCCCGCGGCACCGAGGGCTACGCCCGGCTGTGCCGGGTGATCTCCTCGGCGCACCTGCGCGGCGGGGAGAAAGGCCGCCCGGTCTACGACCGGGACGAGCCCAGGGGCGGGTCGACACGATGCGCACAGCCTTTCCGGATGCGCTGGTCGAGGGCTACGAGCCGCTCATTCCTGTCATGACCAACCAGGCGAATGACCGTCATGTACTCGCCGCGGCTGTGCGTGGCGGAGCCGAGATCATCATGACCAACAACATCAAGGACTTCCCCGATGCCGCGTTGTCGCCGTTCGACATCACGGCCGTGACCGCGGATGACTCTCTGCTCGACCAGCTCGAGCTCCACCCTGCGGTGACACGCGCCTGCTTCATCGCGATGGTTCAGGCGCGCACGCGACCACCGGTCGTGCCCGCCGAGCTGCTCCCGCGGTTCGGCGTGATCGCGCCGAAGTTCGCGCACGAACTTGGCCGCACCCTCTGAGCTGGCTGCTGCGGCACAGCGACGAGCGCCACCATCACGCGTTACAGCTGGATACACGACTGGCCCCAGTGATCGGTGAATGGCGAGCTGACCGACCGTCGGCTCATCCCCCCGATCTGGTGACCGCAACCGGGAACTAGCGCCAGCTTCTTCGTGATCAGCGGTTTCACCGTTCGCGGGCGCCCTTGGAGGTGATCCTGGCTTGTTTGTTGGGCAGGTCCAGGTCCTCGACGTTCAGCGCGAGCACCGCCGAGGGCGTGGCTGGGGGACTCGTAGAGCATCCGCCACAAGGTTCTCTCCCGCAGCGGCACGTCGCGGCGTCGACAGAGGCGGTCGATCCGGGAGCGGGAGTCAGTCGGCGAGTCGCATCTCCCGCCCGTGTGCGATCAGCGCGTAGATCACGACGATGTCGAGCGTGATGACGATGAGCGACCAGACCGGGTAGGCGGGCACGAAGGCCAGGTGGATTATCGCGCTTGCGCCAGCGAGGATCGCGCCGAGGATCTGCGCGATCAGTTTGCCTGCCAGGACACCGCAGCCGATCACGACGGCGGCTACTCCGATTCCGAAGTGCAGCCAGCCCCACACGTCGTAGGAAACCTCGACGACGAGACCGGACGAGGGTACCGCGTAGTAGTCCTCGTCGAAGACCGCGACGAGGCCCTCGACTGCGTGGAACAGGCCGAGCAGGACCAGCATGATCCCGCCGAACGAGATCCACCCGGTCCAGCCGGTCGCCGTCCGGCGCTGACGGGGTGGGGTGTAGCTGTCGGTCATTGCGCCTCCCGCGGAGCCGGGGTTCGACGACTCCAACCCTGCCGCGCCCGCCGCGTGGACGCCTCACTCCCGACGGGTGATGGAAGGGGCCGTGGCCCCGCGCACCGTGCCCGGAGCTGGCCGGCATTCGTGCGCGGGTGGTCAGGTAGGTCGACCTGCCGGAGATCATCCGGACCTCCGTCGGTTGCGGGGGAGCCTCTGCGGGCCGCGCGGATCCAGATCATGGCCCGGACGAGGTGGTGGCCCGCTGGGCGAGGCGAAAGCTGCGCTCGGATGTCTGTAGACCGCCCTGGCGGTGCAGCCGCCCGGTTTCGCGCCGTGCGCGCGGCCGCGAGTGGGACGCCGCCCGCTGTGTGCGCGCCGTCAGGTCGTGCCAGGCAAGGACCCCGGTACCTGCGACGAGTGCCAGGTCACGCCGGGGCGGCAGGCTTGCGGCCGTCGTCCGCGGGGCGGGGCTGGTCTAGGAATTGCAGCACGCCGAGAGCGAACACCAGGATCAGCGCGATCACCAGTACCGTCAGCCCGCTCGGGCGGTTCAGGAAGACGAAGACCAGCACGGCGACACCGATGAGGCCGAATCGGAGCGCGGTGAGGTGCGCGTGCACCCACGGCCCTACCGGACCCGTGCGCAGTCCGGCCCGGGCGCCGCCGCCGCGCAGCCACCCGATGGCCTTGGACGCGCCCCGGCGGATTCCCACCGCGGTCGCGGAAGGGCCGGTCAGAAAAGCGCCGAGGGCGACGACCAGGCTGACCACGAACAGCAGCCGCAGCCCGTCGCGCAGGAACCGGACGATCAGATCGTAGGAGTCGCCTGCGGCCACCGTCGCCCGCGGGGGTACGGCATTGACCAGCGCGCCCCGGACGACCAGCAGCGCTGCGGCGACCGTCAGCATGGCCAGCGCGACGCCGAGTCCCGCGCCGAGTAGCGCTCTCCGGTGCCGACGAGCCACGTACACGCCGAGCGCCAGCAGGGCGAGGGCGATCCACGGTAGCCACGTCGCCGCTTTGTCCAGCAGAGAGTAGGCGCCCTGTGTCCTCTCCAGTGTCGTTGCGTCGGTGATCGCGATCGTCGGGTGGACGTCGGGGATCCGGTTCGCCACAGTGAAGCCGGACTGCACTAGTTGTTGCTTGGTCTCGTTGATGAACGGGGCCAGATCGAGCCGCACTTGACCGTCGGCCACCACCACGGCCTGGCTCTGACCGGAGAGCACGGCGTTCATCTGTTCGCTGGCGGAGCGCAGCGACCGTTCCCACAGTTCGGCCACCTGGGGACTGGCCACGATCCCCGCGACTTGGTCGTGGACGAACCCGCGCAGGCTCGACTCCAGCGGCCCGGCAAGTCCCTCCAGCCGGTCGACGACGGCTGGCCGCACGCCCTGCGCGCGCAGGGCCTGGAGCGTCTCGGAGGTGAGCGCGGGAACGTCGACGTAGTCGAACACGGTGGTGGTGACCCGGTCGGTGACCGCGGCTCGCACCGACGGTTCCCGGATGAGCGGGCTGGTCGTCGCGACGAATCGGTCGGTGTCGGCGACCTGGTTGTGCACCCACACCGTCAGCAACGCGATCGGCATCAGCAGGCAGCCCAGCGTGAGGATGACGCCCGCCGCGATGGATCGCCAGACGATCCTGCGTGGCGGCCGCTCGCGCCGGGCCGCGACCTCAATGCGCAACCGGTCCAGCTCGGCGCGCTCGTCGGGCGTTAGTGCCGGTGACGCGTCCACCGCGCGGCTCGTCGCATCAGTCATCGCCGTTCTCCGTTCGCGGGTCCGGGCGTGGCAGCTCGGGAATCTGGTGCACTGACACGATCCGTAGGCCGAAGTCCTCCAGGAGCATCAGCAATCCGTGAAGGTGCGCCTGGTCGGTGACCGCGCTATAGATGATGGTTTCGGGCGGGGCCGGCTCCATCCGCATGTCGGTGTACTCAGCCACAGCTTCGCGAAGCCTCGGCGAGCACCGTCCGTGGACGCGGAACTCGTAGTTCATCTCCGGCACCGGTTCGCCTCCTCGCGGGGGTTCTCGACAGCCGCTGGCCCCTGCTTGGTGCCAGCTCCGCCACGGTCGCTGTCGAGACCGCCGCTTTCCTCGCCTGTGCTGGGTGAGATGCGCACGGCGGCTGGAATTGGCCGCGCACCGTGTGCACACTGTCGGAATCAGCGAGAGGGATGACGATGCGGGACCCGCTGATCGGGAAAGGGCGCAGACGCGTGCCGAGGACGAAGATCACGGTGCCGGATCTGCCGGTGCACTTCGTCTCCCGTCCGCGCTTGCTCGGGCTGCTGGACCGCGCCACGGAACAACCGGTGTCCGTCCTGTGCGCGCCAGCGGGCACCGGCAAGACCCTGCTGCTGAGCGAATGGGCGCTCCGCATGGACGATGCCGTGACCGCGCTCGTGTCGCTGGACGCGTACGACCGCGACGACCGCCGGCTGTGGTCGGCGGTTCTCGACGCGCTCGCGGCACAACCCGGCGTTCCGGCCAGCAGCCCGCTGCGCACGCTCGGGGTGCCCGACGATCCGAGCGCCGACCCGGGTTTCCTCGCCGAGGTGGCTGACGCGCTCGATGCGCTGGAAACTCCGGTCTTCCTGATCCTCGATGACGTGGAGGAGCTCGTGGGCGCGGGGCCGCGGCGAGCGCTGGAGGCGCTGGTCCGGCACCAGCCCGCGGGCGTGCGGCTGGTGCTGTCCGGCCGACGGGAACCTCCGGTTCCCCTGGCGCGACTGCGCTTGGCCGACAGGCTTACCGAGATGGGCACCAACGACCTGCGCTTCACCTCGGTCGAGGCGCGGTCGCTGTTCGCCGTCAGCGGCGCGGTGGTGACCTCCGAGACGCTCGACCGCCTGGTTTGCGAGGCCGACGGGTGGGCTGTCGCCCTGCGGCTGGCCGCGTCCTCGGCCGCGCGGGAAGGCAATCTCAACGAGTTCCTCGCCGGGCACGACCGCGCGCTGGCGGACTACCTCGCCCAGGAGGTCCTCACCGGCTTCGACGACCCCGTTCAGGAGTTCCTGCGTCTGGTCAGCGTGTGCGGGGATCTGTCACCGGAGCTGGCAGTGATCCTTTCCGGACAGTCCGACGCCGCGGCCCTGTTGCACGATCTCGCGGCCGAGGACCTCGCCGTGCGAGAGACGGACACCTCCGAGGGCTACCGGATCCTGCCCCTGCTGCGCACCTATCTGCTCGCTGATCTCGGACGTCGCGACCCGGACCGGTTCAGCGGCCAGCACCTACTCGCCGTCGCCTGGTTCGAGCGCCGGGGCGCTCCCGCGTCGGCGCTGGCACATTGCGCCCGCGCCGGGGATGACGGCCGCACGGTGGTTCTGCTGCGGACCCACGCGGTGATGCTCTTTCTCATCGGCGAGCACACCGTGCTGCGGCAGGCCCTCGGCGTCCTTGACGAAGGCCTCGTGGCGCGTACCCCGCTGCTGGCGCTGATCGCCGCCGCGCTCAGCCTCGAGGCAGGAGAGACCGGAACCGCCGATCTGCACTTGCGTCACGCCGATGCTGCCTGGCCGGCCGACGCCCCGCCGGAACTGGTGGTGCTGCGGCAGCTCACACGGTCCCGGAGGGTGCAGCTGGACGGTGACCATGCGGAGATCACGCGCACGGCCCACGCGGTCGACCCTGACCTCGCTCGCGAGGCCGACCTCGAGGCGCTGGCCGTTGTGCAGCGGGAGACGGAGACTCTGCTGACCGGCCAGCACAGCGCGGTGCGGGGTCGGCTGGAGGCGGTCGTG
Source organism: Prauserella flavalba (assembly GCF_003202235.1). Taxonomy (GTDB): domain Bacteria; phylum Actinomycetota; class Actinomycetes; order Mycobacteriales; family Pseudonocardiaceae; genus Prauserella_A; species Prauserella_A flavalba. Next base: position 42,428 of record NZ_MASU01000022.1, on the reverse strand, counting down.
CGGCGGGCTGGCGAGGCAGGTCAGCGCCACGTCGCCGTCCGGGCCTTGACGATGCTCGGCCAGATCGCGGCTCTTGAGGGCGATTTCCGATCGGTGGACCGGATCGCCCGCCTGCAGTCGGCGGACATCGGTTCCGATGCGCTGGGAACGATCGAGGGCGCGACGATGGGTGTGCTGCTGGCCTACCGCGCACTGCTGAAGGCGGAACCGGAGCAGTGCGCGCGGCACGTCGCCCGGATCGTCAGCTCCACCAGCGGACCGGCGTCGCGGGTCGGTGGCAACCTCAGGGTTGCGGCGGAAATGCTCGGTGGTGCCGCGGAGTTCGATTCGGGGGAACGGCACAGCGGCCTGCGCCGGATGCGCCGAGCGCGTCTCGAGCTGGGCGGCCGGGCTCTGCAGCGGGAGTACGCGGCGCTCGCCGGCGTGCTGGAGCATCGGGCGGCGCTATTGCTCGGTGCCGGGTACCAGGCCCGTGAGGTGGTGGGGTGGTGCCAGAGCCAGATCGGGCACACCGCGGAGCTGCTCGTGATGAGGGCGCGCGGGAAGGTCGCGCTCGGCCGCCATGGCTCGGCGGCGAAGACGCTGCAACCGGTCCTGGACGGGAGCATGCCTGCCCTCCTGCCGTGGTCGGGCATTGAAGCCCGCCTCCTGCAGGCTCGGATCTCCCTGCACTATGGGGAACCCGACGGCGCGCGCAGGCTCGTCGGCGACGCCCTGTCCGCCGCCCAACGCCAAGATGTGGTGTTGCCCTTCGTGTTCGCGCCGGACGAGGTGATCGCGGTGCTGACCGCATTGCTGGGCAGGCTGGGGACACGGGACACTTTCGCCGCGAAACTGCTCGCACGCCGGCGCGGTCTCGGTGTCGATGCGATTCCCGACCCGCTGACCGAGCGCGAGCGCAGCGTCCTGCGGCTGTTGCCCACACTGCGGTCGATCGAGGAGATCGCGGACGATCTGACGGTCTCGCCGAACACGGTCAAGACCCACGTCCGCGGCATCTACGCGAAACTGGGCGTCACGCGACGGCGGGACGCCGTCGCCGTCGCGGTCGCTCGGGGACTTCTCGACAGCGAGCGTGCTGAATTGGTGGAGTAGAAATATCGTCTTCTGGGGCCCCTTGGCCCTACCGGCAGTGTTGTCCGCTCCATACTGTCGCGCCCATGCGCGACAGGGCAGGAGAGTGGATGACCGGGCGGCGCTGGTCAGTGTCCCAGATCAAGTTGGTCCCGCCCCGGCTGCCCGGAAACCTCGTCCATCGTGCCGGGCTGTGCACCTGGCTCTCGCATGCTGTGGCTTCCTCCGACGTCACGCTGGTCTGCGCACCGGCCGGTTTCGGTAAGACGTTACTGCTCGCCGAGTGGATCGCCACGCGGTCCGATGCCGTGTGGGTCTCCCTCGACCATGACGACGACAGCGCGGAACACTTCCTGGCGGCCCTACTGTCGGCAATCGGGGAGCACGCGCCACCCGCGCCGGCGCAAACCGATTCCTCTGTGCCGCCCGGTGACATCGTCACCGCCGTTACCGAACTCGCCGACGCCATCGAGGCCCTGCCTGGGCGACTGGTCCTGGTGCTGGACAACCTGCAGGAGGTCCCCGGCAGGGCCGCCCTGCGCGTGCTGGCGACGATAATCCGCCACCAGCCGCGCAATCTCCGGCTGGTGCTGTCGGCCCGGTCGGATCCACCGCTACCGCTGGCCCGGCTGCGGGTGCAGGGACGCCTGACTGAGCTCCGGGCCGACGGGTTGCGGTTCGGACAGGTCGAGGCGCGCGAGCTTCTCGCGCGCTCGGGCGTCACGCTCACCGACGGCCAGCTGAAGCGCCTGGTCGCCCAGACCGACGGGTGGGCCGCAGGGATCCGGCTGGCCGCTCGCTCGCTGCGCCTCACCGGTGACCCCGAACGCCTGCTCTCGGAGTACGTGAGCCACGACCACACGGTGGCCGACTTCCTCACCGGTGAAGTGCTGTCACACCTGGCCGCGGACAACCGGGCCCTGCTCGCGATGCTGAGCGTATGCGAGCAGGTGTCGCCGCGGCTGGCCGCGTCGCTGACCGGGCGCGACGACGTCGGTGACGTTCTCGCTGGCCTCGAACGCGACGGCGTACTGGTGACCGCGGTGGACGGCGAGCAGCTGTGGTATCAGCTCCATCCGATGCTCCGCGCGTACCTCCGGGCCGAGCTCACCCGCCACCAGCCTGAGCTGGTCACCACACTGCACCACCGGGCGGCCGCCTGGTTCGCCGACCACGACAGTCCCCGGGAGGCGCTTCGGCACGCCGAGCAGACCGGTGACGAGCGGGCCGCCGCGAACCTGTTGCACGGCCTCGGGGTGGACATGCTTCTCGACGGCTGGCCGGGGCTGGTGCTTCGCGGGCTGACCGCCGCGGGGACCACCGTCGCCCGAGACCCGTGGCTGCTGCTCTTCTCTGGCCTCGCACACCTCGAACTTGGCGACCTCACCACGGCCGAATCGGACATCGCGCGCAGCGCCCAGGCATGGCCGTCCCATGAGGACGAGCGGCTCGCCGCGTTCCGCCGGCTCGTCGTGTCGGCGCACGCGCTGGCATGCGGTCGCAGGCCGGTTCCGGGAGACGACGGGACCTGCTTCTCGACGACGATGGAGGCCTGGGAACGGCTCGACCACGGACTCGCGCTGCTCGCCGACCGCGACTACCCGGGGGCAGGCCGGGAACTCGAGGCCGCCGACCGGCTCAGCGACGAGCAGGACCTGCACTACCTCGCAGTGCACACCAAGACTGCGCAGGCTCTGCTGGCTGCCGTCACCGGTGAGCATGCCGTCATGGCGGAGTACTGCGAGCTGGCACTCGCTCTCGCCGGGCAGGGCACCTGGGAACAGTCGCCGTGGCTGGCCGTGTGCCACGCGATGCTCGGCTTCGTGCGGCTGTTGCAGGCGGATCCGTTCGGTGCTCTCGAGTGCGCCGCGAAGCTGGAGGGTGCCGACTCACCCGTGCTGCGTTTCGCGGCCGCGGTCGTCGAGGGCGTGGCCCGGTTCGACGGCGGGGAGCGGGTGGCCGGGCTGCGCTTGTTACACGAGAACCGGGCCGACCTTGCCGAAGCGCCGGTGCCGCGACAGCTCGCCGCGATGGCGATGGTCCTGGAACACCAGTGCGCGTTGAACCTGGCGCAGTTCCCGCTCGCCCGTGAGGTGGCCGAATGGGGCGCGCACCGTCTCGGCCCGACGGCCGAAGGGCACCTGACCGTGGCGCGCACCCGCTTTGCGCGTGGCGACCTGGACGGAACCGAACGAGCCCTCGTCGCCGCACGCGAGCCGGGCGTACCCCAGCTGGTTCCCGGCACGAAAGCCGAGCTTGACCTGCTCGAGGCGGCCGCGGCGCTGCGGCTCGATTGCCGTACCAAGGCCCGCAGTGCGCTCGACCGGGCGCTCGCGCTCGCAGCGCCCGGCCGGACCATCCGCCCGTTCGCACACGTCGAGCCGGATGTCCGCAGGCTGTTGCTCGACCAGACGGGCGGGTTCGGTGATGCCGAGTCGTTCGCGGCGGAGGTCCGACACACCTTCGCCGCTGCCGGGGCTGACCTGGCCGCGACGGTGCTGACCGGCCGAGAGCGCGCCGTGCTGGTGCGCCTGGCAGCCTCACCGCAGCCGCTCGACGAGGTGGCCTCGACGCTGAGGGTTTCGGTCAACACGGTGAAGACCCACGTGCGCGCCATCTACGCCAAGCTCGGCGTGAACAACCGCCGGGCGGCCATCGTGGCGGCCAGGGAGCTAGGCTTCGGCTGACCGGTGCACCCGCCCCGCGTTCCCCGCGGCGCATCTTTCGATCCCCCAGCCAGGCGAGCAGCGCCCAGGCCAATCAGGCCGGCCGAGGCACGAGCAGTCCCGAGGCTGCCGGTGACCGCCCAGAACAGGAGCGCGAGGGTCGCTCCCGCAGGACGTGCAAGACCGGCAACACCAGGGTGTTCACCCACCTCGCCATGATCGACGTGGCCCATACCCGGGAGGGTGCTCCCGTTTGCCGCGGCGGCCGCCGCGGGCCAGCAGGAGCCCGACGAGTACGCCGAGTATGAGCACGCCGGTCAGCGCGGCCCAGAGCGGGCCGCTGATCGTCGTGGTGAACACGCGGATGTCCACGGTTTGGCGGTTCTGCAGGATGAAGGTCACGGCGAGTGCGACGAGCGCTGCCGCGACGATCAGCTTGACCGGGACCTTCTTCGTGGGCGTCGGTGGCGGGGCGCCCTCAGGGGGCATTGTCATCGGAACTCCTCCGTGGAGGGTTCTCCTGTTTCAATAGCAGGAGGTTGAGTACGTGGGCCAGCACGATGAACCGGGCCATGAGCATGAGCCAGACCAGCAGGGCGGCCGCCACGCCGAGCGTCCCGTACAGCTCCGACGCGCGCGACAGCTTGCCTGGCAGGAACTGAACGGCGGCCGTCCGCAGCGCTTCCAGGCCGAGCCCGAAAAGGATTGCCCCGGGAAGTAGCGCGCTGGAGGGGCCCGGTTGGCCAGCACGCAGCAACGGCAGTCCCAAAAGGGTGAACACGGCGACCATCACGATCGAGAGCACGACCATGGGGATGTGCAGAACGGACCTCAGCAGCGGCCCGCCGAGGCACGCCGCGACGGTGCCCAACAGGACCGCGCTATAGCGGCCCGCCCGGACGAGGGCGGTCGCATCCCGTGGGCAGGCGCCGGGCCGGACCCGGTTGACCACGCCGTCCAGCGCCCGGCCCAGGGCGACAGAGGCCAGCGCCAGCGAACCGACGCCGACACCGATGGCGAGCATCCGGCTCTGCTCCGCCTGCTTCCCGACGTTCTCCAGCAGGCTCGCGGTGAGCGGGCTGAGGCCGGTGTCCCTGGCGAGTTCCGACAGGGTCCGCCCACCGGACGACCCGAACCCGAGCAACCCAGCAATGATCAGGGCGCAGGGCAGCAACCAGACGAAGATCCTAAAGGCCAGCGCGGCCGCCAGCAGAGTGCCGACGATCTCGTGGTCGCGCCGAACCAACTCGCCGGTCAGCCGCACCCAGCGGTACCGGCTGGCCGTCGAGACGAACGCATGGCGCATCGCCCGCGCCGCCGTGCTGCTTATGCGCGGCCGTGCGCCACGACCGCCCAGATCACGAGCCATCGAGGGTCATGGCCATCGTGGACCGCACCGCGACTGCCCGGGCCCGGATCGCCCCGCTCGCGAGCGCGATGCCAGTCCCGAATGTGAATACGCCGACCGCGGGTTGGATCCAGCTTCAGCTGTTGAGGTCGAAGACCAACGTGCCCTCGGGACCGATGACGCGGTGTTGGTTCGCGACCAAGGCGACAAAGCCGTGATCGCCGTGAACAGCCCGGCGAGGATCAACATCATCGCGCCGGACACAACCCGGCCGCGGCCCCGCCGGGCCGCCGCCGTGCCGGGTGTCCGGACGCCTCCGTCCGTGAGGGTCTGCTCGGCCATGGCCGTCTCCTATCCGGAAGACCACCACCGTGCCCCGGCACTCGACACCGTTCTTCGCCTGTCAAAGGTGAGCACACGGGGCCGCTGTTCCCTGACGGTTTCGGGATGCGGGCGACGGCAACGACGCGGCACCGTGGCGGAACGGTGCTGCTCACGCTCGCGGCCGGGCCGGTTCCCGAGGACACTGGACACCTCGGTCATGAACTCTCCCACCACGAGCGACCTGGACAGGACGGTGACCTGGATCCAACCCTGATCACGCTCTACACGCGGAGACCGACATGGTGCCGATGCTGCTCGCCGCGCTGGGAACTGGCGCGCCTGCCCCAGTTGGGCAGCGTCACGGTCGTTACTGTGCCGACGAGTGCAGCAGTGAGGCCGCGAACCGCCGAACACCTCGACAACCGCAGCGCGTCGGTGGGTACTGCCCTCGCTGGATCAATTCCGATTCCGGGGATGCGCGCCGCGATCGTCGTACTCCGCGCTTGCCGCTATAGCCGCCGTCCTCCTTCACCCACTGCCTCCCGGGCCGACAGCGCGCGTCCTCACCCGAGATGGGTGAGGAGTGCGCCCCGTTCCTCGCTCGGCGCGGTCTGGTCACCGTTCCACCGGGATGGCCGCTCCGGCGGCCAACGTCCCGGCGGGGTCCGTCTCACCCGGCCAGGATGAGCAGCGCAGGGTGCCGCCACCCTAATCTCGGGCGAATGGAGGAGCCTCGGGGCCTGCGGGCCTCATTGGACGGTGTGGGACCCTCCCGCGGCCACCTGCCGGCCGTGTGCGCACTTCTGCTCGGGTACGCCGTCGTGGTCGTCGTGGCCGGGATCCGCGTCGTGGTCTGGCTGAACGTCCCGGCGTTCATGGGACTGGTGATCGGGGTGTTGCCCGCACCGCGGCCGAGCGGAGGGTGATCGAATGTCACTGGCGCTGATGGGCGGTGGGCTCGGCCCGGTCGAGCCGTACCGTGGCGGCGCACCGCTGGAGAAATGGGCACAGATGACGTCCTGGCGGCTGCTCGCCGTACATCTTCCGCGACGGTGGGCGCATAGCCAGGGTGTCGGGCGCAAGGCGGAGGCGGTCGCCCTTGCCTTCGCAGCCGACGACCGGCCGACGCTGATCGCCGCGGCGTGGCTGCACGACATCGGTTACGCCGCTGGGGTGCGGACGAGCGGCATGCACCAGCTCGACGGTGCGCGTTACCTTGCCGGGCTCGGTGTACCCGGCCGCGTGTGCGGGCTGGTGGCCCACCATTCGGGAGCGGTGTCGGTCGCGGCTGTGATGGGCCTCGGCCCCCAACTCGCGGCGTTCTCTGACGAGCGCGGTCCGGTCCGGGACGCGCTGTGGTACTGCGACCTGACAACGAGTCCGGACGGGCTGCCGGTCTCGTTCAGGACGCGCATGGTGGAGCTGCGGGCCCGTCGGGACCCGAATGATCCCGTGCGCGCACTGACCCACAACGGCGCGGAGCGGGCAGCTGCGGTCCGGCGCACCGAATCGCTGTTGCTGTCCGCCCGCTTCGGACAACAGGAGGAGACGGGATATGGTCGGCCCGCACCCTGAGCGGATCGCCGTCCGGACCGCCGGCCGTCGCCGAGCGGCCGGGATCTACGGGGCGATTGTCACCGCGGCGATCCTGACCGCTGCGGGCGGGCAGCTGCGGACCACCGCTCTCGCGGTCGCGGTGCTGGTGACGCTCCTGGTGTACTGGTCGGCCGAGGAGTACGCGGAACTGCTGGGCGAGCACGTGTCCAACGGCAGGCTGCCAAGGCTGGGCCAGGTCGTCGGGGAGCTGCGCGCCACCTGGCCCATGGTGACGGCGTCCTACGGGCCGCTGGCAGCGCTGCTGCTCGCACGGCTCGCTGGTGCCTCGCCGGCGGCAGCTGCCAACGCCGGTCTGGCTGTAGCGGTGGTGCTGCTGGTGTACCACGCGTGGTCGGCGGCGCGGGTCGCCCGGCTGCGCGGTCCAGCCCTCATTGGGGCGACCTGTGCGGCTGGCCTCCTCGGCGTCGTCATGATCCTGATGAAGAACCTCGTTCTACTGCACCTGCACTAACCGGACCCAGTCGGCCCCGCAGCGCGATTACCGATCACGCCACTGTGGGACCTCGCGTTGAGTGACAGCACGGTCGCCGATGGTCTCGCCGCCAACGTACAGATGGGTCCGCTGGCCAACCGCCGCCGCCTGCAAGCTATCGGGCGGTCATCGTATCGGCGAGACGGGAAACTTCTTTCAACCCACCGTGCTCGCTGACACACCCACCTCGCCCCGCGCAATGAACGAAGAGCCCTTCGGACCAATCGCTATGGTCAACCGATTTAGCGACATCGACAACGCTCTTGAGCAAAGCCATCGGCTCGACGTCGGACTCGCGGCCTACGCATTCACCGGTGCGCTGAAAACGCACAAGTGATGAGCGAACAGCTGCAGGCCGGCGGTATCGGAGTCAACTCCTTCTCCGTGTCCAGCAGGAGAAAGACCCTCATCACCGTGATCGCGGTGACGGTCCTCGGCGGTTACCTCGCGATCGTGGTACTTGCTCGGCGCCGCAGGCCGGGCGGAGTTCGAGTTCCTGATCCACTTCTGCGGGCAGCCGAGCTACGCAGCCATGACGTCGACGGTGCCCGAGACGATCCGGGACTTAAAGATCTTTCAAAATGATCCGTGTGTCGTTTTCGCTGGGGTTGAGCGATGTTGAGCTCATTGGCGAGTGATTACCGATCTTGTTACGGACGATTTGTGGGCGCGTATCGAGCCGGTGCTGCCGCCGCGGCCTGGTCGCAGGCAACGGTTCCCGGGACGGCTTCCGCTGGACGACCGTGCCGCGCTGGCCGGGATCGTGTTCGTGCTCAAGACCGGTATCACCTGGCAGCAGCTACCGCGAGAGATCTTCGGCTGCTCGGGGATTACGTGCTGGCACTGGCCACGACCGCCTTGCTGCCGTCGCACGAGGCGAAGGAGACCGTGCGGTGACCGACCTCGTGGCCGACCCGGTGCGCCCTGCGCGAACGCATCGACACGTTCGCCGGGTTGTCCGAAAGAGACAGTGGACCCGGCGTCCCGCGCCTGGCCTACACGCCGCTCGAACGAGCGGCACACGAGTTGTTCGCCGAGCCATGTCCACGCTTGGGCTGAAGGTGTGGGTCGACGCCGCGGGCAACACCATCGCGGAACGGTCCGGCTCGGATGCCATACTGCCGGCGATCGGCACGGTCTCGCATGTGGACAGTGTGCCGAACGGCGGCGCCTTCGACCGGATCGTCGGTGTGTGCGCCGCGATGGAGGTGGCGCCGTTGCTCGTCGAACACGATGTGGCACACCGTCACCCGATACGGTTCGTGGTTTTCGCGGCCGAGGAAGGCGCGCGCTTCGGACAGGCCTGCACCGGTAGCCGGATCGCGGCGGGGCTGACCGGTCCCGGCGACCTGCCGACGAAGCAGGATGCGGACGGCGTCAGTCTCGCGGACGCCATGACGGGCGCCGGGCTCGATCCCGCCGCGGTGGCGGACGCCGTGTGGAGGCCGGCCGACTGGGCTGCGTTCGTCGAGCTCCATATCGAGCAGGGCAGTGTGCTCGAAACGGACGGCGTGCGTTTGGGAGTCGTCGACTCGATCTCCGGAAGCACGCGGCGGCTGCTCGAGCTCAGCGGCCGCGCGACGCACAGCGGTGGGACGCCGATGCACCTGCGTGCGGAAGCGATGGCTGCCGCCGCGGAGCTCGTGCTGGCCATCGAGTCGTTGGCGGGCGAGGAACACAACGTCGGCACCCGAACCACCGTCGGCGAGATCGACGTGACGCCGGGCTCGAGCACGACCATCGCGGGGCACGCGACGTTGTGGGTCGACGTGCGAGGTACCGATGCCCAGCGTCAGCGGGACACCGCGAAGGAGATCGTGCGGCGGGCGGAGGCCATCTGCGCGGGCCGCGGGATCGGTTTCCAGCGCGTGCAGCTCGCGGACACCCCGCCGGTCCGCCTGCCGGACGGTATTCGCGACGAGCTCGCGGCGTCCTGCCGATCCGTTCTGCGTCGAGCCGCGCGTGCTCACCAGTGGCGCCAGCCATGATGCGCAGCAGATCGACAACGTCACACCGAGCGGCATGCTGTTCGTGCCGAGCAAGGAGGGGATCAGCCACCATCCGGCGGAGTGGACGAGCATCGACGACATCGCGTTGGGGACGACCGCGTTGACGGCAGGACGCCTTCGGTTGGACGAGAGCCTGACATGAGCACGTTGGCAGTTCTGGACGTCCTCGCAGGCGAGCGTCCGACGCCGACATGTGCGCGGGCGCCGGTGCTGGTCAACCGCCCATTGTCGGACCATTATCGGCTGCTTCGGTTCAGCGCGCCGACCATCGCCGAGCGAGCTCGGGCAGGACAGTTCGTGATGGTCAGTCCGGACGCCGAGTCAGGACCGGTCCTGCCGCGACCGATGGCGATCTACACCCGCGATGCCCGCAGCGGCGTCGCGGACATCGTCTACGTCGTCGGTGCCGGAACCACGGCGTTGTCGGCCGTCGCGGTCGGTGAGGCTGTCGTGGTCACCGGCCCCCTGGGGCGAGGGTTCACGGTCCACGATGACACGGAGCGCATTCTTCTCATTGGACGCGGAGTGGGCGTCGGCGCCATGACCACCGTCGCTCAGGACCTGGCAGGGAGGCCGGTGCGCGTGGCGGCGGTTCTCAGCGGCCGACACGACGCGTCGATCATCGGCGCGGACGTCCGCGCGTGCCGCGCCGACGTCCGCCGGGTGACCGACGCCGATGGCACCAGCGGTGTCCCCGTGCTGCGCGAGCGCTTGCACCGAGCGTTCGACGGCGACCCACCGCAGCAGTCCTGACCAGCGGCTCCGAGCGGTTGACCCGGTTGACCGCGCAGCTCGCCGCGCGCTGGCACGCGGCCGCACAGGTTTCCATCGAGGCGCATATGGCCTGTGGCCTCGGATACTGCCGTGGCTGCGCCGCGGGCGGTGGCGACGGAACGCAGGAGGCTCCGCTCGTCTGCCGTGACGGGCCGGTTTTTCGGCTGAGAACGTGACGATGCTCTCGTCGGCGCTCCGGACTCGGGGCGCCGAATGCGCACCCATCCCGCAGAGGGACCTCCTGTTTCCGCTGGCAGGCGCCTCGCGCCTCCGCTCAACTCGAGCGGCCGGGCAGCGTGCCATTGTTGCCGGTACCTCACGCCGCTACCTATCGTCCTGGTAATGATCGTCGAGATCGGCGCCGTCAGGACGGTGTCATGAACCGCGAGCAGTCCGCGTTCCGAGTGGGATTCGGTGCGGTTGCGATCACCACCTCGACCGTGCTGCCGGTCTTCCTCACCGGGGCGATGACGGTGCAAATCTCGGCCGAGTTGGCCTTCGACCCTGCTGGGCTGGGGCTGGCGGTGGCGTTGTACTTCGCCGTGTCCGCGCTGGTGTCCCTGCCGATCGGGAAGCTCGTCGAGCGGCTGGGGTCCGGCCGTACCAGCCGGATCGCCGTGCTCGGCGCGGCCGCGTGCATGCTGCTCATCGCGGGGCTTGCCCAGAACTACGCCACGCTGCTCACGTTCCTGCTGTGCTCGGCGTGGTGCAACGTGATGGGCCAGCTGTCCTCCAACCTGACGCTGGCTCGCTTGATGCCGACGGTCCGCATGGGGCTCTCCTTTGGGGCGAAGCAGGCCTCGGTGCCCCTCGCCACTTTGCTCTCCGGAGTCGCGGTTCCCGCCGTCGGACTCACCATCGGCTGGCGGTGGGCCTACGTGATCGGCGCGGTGATCGCGCTGGCCTCCCTGATCACGGCCCCGCGTGGCTCCGGGCCCAGTTCGCGGGAGAAGGCCGTTCCCGAGGACAGGGCGACCGCGGCACTGTCGGTGATCGCCGCCGCCGCGGGGCTCGGTTCCGCGTCGGCGAACGCGCTCGGCATCTTCCTCGTGGCTTCCGCGGTCGAACGTGGCGTGAGCCCGGGACTGGCCGGGCTGGTCCTGACACTGGGCAGCGTGGTCGGGCTGCTGATGAGGCTGTTGCACGGCTGGCTCGCCGACCGACGTTCCGGTGGGCACGTCGCCGTGGTCGCGGGCTGCCTGCTGCTGGGGGCGGCCGGGCTCGCGCTGCTCGCCGCCCCGGGACCGGTCTGGCTGATTATCGGCACGGTCCTGGGCTTCGGGCTCGGCTGGTCGTGGCCCGGGCTCCTGCAGTTCGCCGTCGTCCGGCTCAACCCGTCTGCGCCCGCCGCGGCGACGGCGATCGTGCAGGCCGGCGTTTACGCGGGTGGATTCGTCGGGCCGATCGGCTTCGGGTTCCTGGCGACCCACATGTCGTTCACGGTGGCGTGGTCGGTGTCGGCGGCAGCGATGCTGCTGGCGGGCGGCGCGGTCCTGCTGGGCCGCCGGATGCTGTTGGCGCACGCCGCGAGACCGTCCGTCCAGCCGGCCGTCTCCTGAGCCAGCCGGGTGACCTGGCCGCGCGAGGTGGATGTGTGACCTGGCCGTTGGACCCGGCCGGTGACAATCCGTCGCCAACGTGGCAAACTCGCCAACTGTTGACAGTTGTCAGCTGTCTCGACTGACTGAGAGAGTGGGAAGCGGAGGGTGAACGAGTGCCGATCATCCACGGTTCCGATCGACCTCGAGGAGGCTTCATGACCACCCCGGCGCGAACACTGCGTGCTCTGGTCGGCTCGCAGGATCGTCCGCTGCTGTTGCCGGGCGCGGCGAACGCACTGACCGCGCGGGTGGTGGAGGAGGCGGGGTTCGACGCCGTCTACGTCACCGGTGCCGGCGTGACCAACACCTACCTGGGGATGCCCGACCACGGCCTGCTGACCCTCGACGAGCTGTGCGCGCACGTCGAAGCCATCTGTGATGCCGTGGGTATCCCGGTGATCGTGGACGCGGATACCGGGTTCGGCAACGCGCTCAACGTCCAGCGCACGATCCGACGGCTGGAACGGGCCGGAGTCGCCGGGGTCCAGATCGAGGACCAGGTCAGCCCCAAGAAATGCGGGCACTTCAGCGGCAAGGACGTGGTGTCGGCCGGTGAGATGGTCGGCAAGATCCAGGCCGCCGTCGATGCCCGCCGCGACGACGATCTGGTGATCGTCGCCCGGACCGACGCCCGCGCCACCGAAGGGCTGGACGCGGCGTGCGAGCGCGCGGCCGCCTACCTCGAGGCCGGTGCCGACGTGATCTTCGTCGAGGCTCCTGAGAACGTCGGGGAGATGCGCGAGATCACCCGCCGGGTTCCGGGGCTGCACGTCGCGAACATGGTGGAGGGCGGCCGCACCCCGATCTTGTCCCGTCAGGAGCTGGGTGAGCTGGGCTTCGCCGTGGCCCTCTACGCCAACGCCACGATGCGTGGTGCGGTCGTCGGCATGCGCGAGGTCCTGAACCATCTCGGTAAGCACGGGGACACCCGTGGCGCGGCAGATTTGATGATCAGCTGGGAAGACCGGCAGGCGCTCGTGCGCAAGCCGGAGTTCGACCGGCTCGAGGAGCGGTACGCGGCGACCGCGGAACGGAGGCGCATCCGGTGAGCAACGGCGATATGAGCGGCATCCACGATCTGAAGCTCCGTGGTGGCCGGGTGTTCCAGCACGGCGCGGGGTTGCAGGACCTGGACATCGTGGTCGCCGGCGGCGTCATCAGCGGTCTCGTCGCACCGGGCACCCCGGTCCGCGCTGCCGAGGAGGTGGACATCACGGGCAAGGTCGTGCTGCCCGGCGGGATCGACCCGCACGTCCACCTCGGCAAGGACATCCGGGTGCCGCGTGACCCCGACGACGCGTCGCTCGAAACCGCGTCGGCGGTCGCGGGCGGCATCACAACGATGCTCGTCTACCTCATGAGCGCGGATCCCTACGAAGGCGTGTTCGCCGCGTCCGACGCCACGATGGCGGGCAACTCGCACACCGACTACGGCTTCCATTTCGTGCTCGGCACGGATGAGCAGGTGTCGCAGATCCCAGCCTATGTCAGCGAACTCGGCGTGCCCAGCTTCAAGTTCTTCATGAACTTCCGCGGTGACGAGGGCAAGTACCTCGGCCTGCCGGGCAACGACGACGCCTACATGTACGGGCTCCTCGGCAAGGCGGCCGAGGCCGGTGCCGTGGTCAACCCGCACCCCGAGAACATCGAGCTCGTGTGGAAACTGCGCGACCAGCCGCGGGACGACTCGATCCCGCCGCTGGAGGCCTGGTACCGCAGCAGGCCTCCGGTGGTCGAGGCCGAGGCGGTGCAGCGGGTCGCCTACTTCGCCAGCGTCACCGGTGCCTCCGTGTACGCGGTGCACACGAGCAGCAAGGCCGCGCTGGACGCGATGCGGATGCAGCGGAACGCGTATCCCAACCTGTTCACCGAGACCTGCACCCAGTACCTCACGCTGACCACCGATTCCGACTGCGGGACCTACGGCAAGGTCAATCCGCCGGTGCGGCACCGCGAGGACGTCGAGGAGCTCTGGGAGGGGTTGCGTTCCGGTGCGGTGGACACGGTCGGCTCCGACCACAACGCCCGCCACCGAACCGCCAAGGAGAAGGACATCTGGTCGGCCTCCGCGGGTTTCCCCGGCACGGGGCTCGTGCTGCCGACGACCGTGGGGGAGGGGCTGCGCCGAGGGATCGAGCTGGAACGGCTTGTCGACGCCACCAGTACGCGGGCCGCGCAGCTGTTCGGGCTCTTCCCCCGCAAGGGAACCATCCGCGTCGGCTCCGACGCCGACCTGGCCGTCGTGGACCTGAACGCGACGACCACGGTGCGGGCCGAGACCCAGTACTCGGCGGCCGAGTACTCGCCGTGGGAAGGGATGGAGATCCCGCTTCGCATCGTGCACACGATCGTTCGCGGCCACTTCGCGTACCGCGACGGCGTGCTGTCCACGACCCCGACCGGCACCTACCTCTCCCGCACCCACGGCGGTGCGGCCGCGCTGGCGGAGATACGGAAGGAGTTCGCGTGACCGAGCAGACCTGGACGGTAGGCGGCGCGGGCGTGATCGACGAGATGACGCTGCGCCACTATGACCTTGCCGGCTTCGGCAAACCCGTGGGCCTGGGCTCGCGGCCCGCGCTGTTGATCATCGACGTGCAGTACCGGACGGTGGGCACCACGCCCGCGCCGTTCGAGGCCGCGGTCGAGGAGTTCCCGACCAGCTGCGGTGAGGTCGGCTGGAAGGCGGTCGGCCACATCGCGCGGCTGGTGGAGACCTTCCGCGCGAAGGGCTGGCCGATCCTGTACCCGCACGTGGCGCCGAAGAAGTCCTACGACGCGGGCAGGCTGGGCGCGAAGGTGCCCGCCATCATGGACATTCCTGCCAAGGGCTACGAATTCGTCGCCGAGGTCGCGCCCGTCGAGGGTGACGTGCTGGTGCCGAAGCGGCACCCCAGTGCGTTCTTCGGCACGCCGCTCGTCAGCTACCTCGTCGAGACGGGCGCGGATTCGCTCGTCGTCACGGGTTGCACGACATCGGGCTGCGTCCGCTCGAGCGTGGCCGACGCGTTCTCCTACAATTTCCGGGTCAGCGTGCCCGCGGACGCCGTGTACGACCGCAGTCCCGTCGTGCACGAGGTCAATCTCTTCGACATGGCACAGAAGTACGCGGACGTCACCACGACGGATTCGCTGCTGCCGGCCCTGTCCGAGTTGCCCGCCCGGAATTAGTCGGTTTCTTCGGTGCCCAGCACTGCCAGCGCGTTGTTCAGCGAGCTCACCAGGTGTGCTTCGATCAGGGCCGCGGCGTGGTCGCCGTCCCGCGACGTCAGTGCCGTGACGATCGCGCGGTGCTCGTCGAGGGCGGTGCGGGCGCGCCGCGGCTGGTGGGCCGAGCGTGCGCGGGCGAGCTGGATCTTCCGCCCGACGTCGGTCAGCGCCACCACCAGCGGCGGTTTCGCGGCGAGCCCCGCCAGCCGCGCGTGGAAGTCCTGGTCGGCGGGATAGGCACCGGTCGTGTCGACGCCCATGCTGGACTCCGTGTGGTCGAGCAACCGGCTGAGCTCCTCGATACGCTCCTCAGGCGCGTGCCGAGCCGCGAGCCGTACCGCGTGTGTCTCGAGCGCGATCCGGAGCTCGTATAAGTCGGAGAGCTCGCGCGGCGAGAAGGACCGCACGTAGACGCCGCGGTGGGTGACGGCCTCCACGAGCCCTTCGCTGGCCAGCCGCTGGATGGCCTCGCGCAGCGGGCCCCGGCTGATGCCGAGGGCCTGCGACAGGTGTACCTCGTTGAGGCGTTCGCCAGGCGCGAGAGTGCCGTCGAGGATCATGTCCCGCAGGACCTCGAGACTACGCCCGGCGTAGGTCGCCAGTCTGCCGAGTTTGGCGGGACGTGTCTGCTCGCTCACCAGATCTCCTTACACGGTCGCTTCGCCATGCCGTGGGGCAGGTAGCGCGTCCCAGACCGTCTGAAGCTGTCAACAGTTGATGGTAGCCAAGCTCCCGCTCACTGTATCTGGCGCTATCGATATAGAAAACTGTTGACAGTTGTCAGTTCGTGCCGCATGGTGAGGCAGGATGTCGGCCCGTCACCGGCGCACAGAAGCAGGAGGTTCGCACGATGGAGTCGAACGATCGAGTCGTGCCCGCGGAGGGGAGCGCGACAATGGTCGTCCCGCAGGCGATCGACCCTCGAGTGGTGCCCGCAGGCCTGATCGGCTCGATCGTGGAGTACTACGACTTCGGGATCTACGGATACCTGGCCACGATCCTGTCGGTGGTCTTCTTCGCGAGCGGAACGGACCCCACGGGTGCGCTGCTGGCCACGTTCGCGACGTTCGCCGCGGCGTTCGTCCTGCGCCCACTTGGCGGCCTCGTCTTCGGGCATCTCGGGGACCGGTTCGGCCGGTCGCGCATTCTCGCCGCGACGATCCTGTCGATGTGCGTCGCCACCGTGGCGATCGGCATGCTGCCCACCTACAGCGCGATCGGGGTGGGCGCGGCGTTCCTCCTGGTGGCCGCGCGGTGCGTGCAGGGCGTCGCTTCCGGCGGCGAAGTGGGCGGGGCCGCGGCCTACGTCGCGGAGAAGTCGCCGCCGTCGCGGCGGGGGTTCCTGTGCTCCACCGTCCAACTCGGTGCGCTTACCGGCGCGTTGCTGGCCTCGGTCGCCGTGACGGTACTCACCAGCGTGCTGACGCACGACCAGCTTGTGAGCTGGGGCTGGCGGGTGCCGTTCCTGCTGAGCCTGCCGCTCGGCCTGGTGGGCCTCTGGATCCGGTTCCGGCTGGAGGACTCGGTCGGCGACGACGAGCTGTCCTCGGGCCGCGGACTGGCCTCGGCGCCGGCCGCCGAACTCGTTCGAGCACACCTGCCGGCCCTGCTGCGCACCCTCGGTCTGTCCACATTGCTCTTCGCGGGCTACTACGTGGTCTACGTGTACGCGTCGACCCACCTGCAGCGCACCGGCGGCTTCAGCGCGGGCGCCGCGTTCTGGTCGACCACCACGACGCTGGTCGTCTCGTGCCTGGCGATGCCCCTGTTCGGTCATCTCGCCGACAAGTGGGGACGCAAACCCTTGCTGTTCGGGGCCGCGGTGGCGTTCGGCGTGCTGGCGGTGCCCGCCTTCGCGGTCATGAACAACCACGATTTCGTGCTGGCCCTGCTCGCGCAGGTGGTGCTGGGCCTGCCCGAGTCCGCGCTGATGGGCGTTGTCTTCGCGACCTTCGCTGAGATGTTCCCCTCCCGCGTGCGTTACACCGGCATTGCGCTCGGGTTCAACCTCGCGAGCATGGCCGTGGGCGGCACCGCGCCACTGATCTGCCTGTGGCTGCTCGACACCACCGGCAACGCACTGGCGCCCGCGTGGTTCCTCGTGGCCGCCGCCGTCATCAGCGCGGGCACCGCATTGACCCTGACCGAGACGCGCGGCACGGCGCTGCGCGCCAGTTGAGCAGAGAGGACGCCGTGGGAGAGCTGAATCGGCCCGAGGTCGACGTCGATGTCGTCGTGGTCGGGGCTGGTGGAGCCGGCCTGGCCGCCGCGTTGGCGGCAACCGACGGCGGTGCGACCGCCGTGGTGCTGGAGAAGGAGGAGCGCCCAGGGGGCAACACCGCCGCTTCGACCGGGTCCGTACCGGGCGGTGGCAGTCGCTGGCAAGCCGAAGCGGGCATCAACGACTCGCCCGCGCGGCTGGCGGCGGATCTGCTGCGCCAGTCCGGACCGCACGACGCGGAGGATCTCGTGCACGTCCTCGCGGAGGCGAGCGCACCACTGGTGGAGTGGCTGGTGGACACCCACGGCGTGGACCTGAGGCTGATCACGGACTACAAGCACGTCGGGCACAGCGTGCCACGGCTGCACGCGCCGCCGTCGCGCAAGGGGCACGCGCTCATCGCCGACCTGCTGCGCGCCGCGAAGGCCGCCGATGTCGAGGTACTCACGCACACGCCGGTCGAGAGCCTGCTGGTAGAGGACGGCGCGGTCCGGGGCGTGGTCGTGTCCGGACGTCGCTCGGGCACCTACACCTTGCGCAGCCACGCGGTCGTGCTGGCGGCCAACGGGTTCGGCGCCGATCCGGAGATGATCGCCCGCTTCGCGCCGCAGGCCTCGGGCCTGGAGTACCTCGGGGCGCACGGCAGCACGGGCGAGGCCGTGCGGTGGCTGCTCGACCTCGGCGCAACGATGGGCAACGAATCCGCGTTCCAAGGCTATGCCGCGGTGGCGAGCCCGCATGGCTCGATCACCTCGTGGACGACCGTCGAGCACGGCGGGATCCTCGTCGACGGCCGCGGTGCGCGGATCGGCGACGAGTCGGTGGGCTATTCCGGCTTCGCCGCCGAGGTTTCGCGAGCGCAGGGTCCGATCCACGTCGTCTTCGACACGAGGATCCGCGATTCGGTCGCCGCGCACGAGGAGGAGTTCGCCGACCTGGTCGCCGCGGGCGGGGTGAAGGAGGCGGCCGACGTGGCGGCGCTCGCCGAAGCCATCGGGGTGGACGGAGACGAGCTGGCGCGGACCCTGGAGACCGCGCGCGCCGCCGCCGACGGGTCGGCGAAGGATCCAACCGGCCGTGGAAACTGGGGCTGGGGGAAGCTGCGGCCGCCGTACGCGGCCGTGCGCGCGATCCCCGCGCTTTTCCATACGCAGGGGGGAGTTCGCGTCGACGCGCACGCCCGCGTACTCGGGCGTGGCGGTCCGGTTCCAGGCGTCTACGCGGCGGGCGGAGTCGCGGCCGGTGTCAGCGGCCGTGCGGGCGGCTCGGGTTACTCCTCCGGAAACGGCTTGCTCGCCGCGCTGGGCCTGGGGATGCTCGCGGGCCGGCACGCGGCTGGGACCCGCTGAACAACCTCACGAACAGCAGGGAGCGAACCCGTGTCCTCTTCATCTCCGTCGCGCGCCGGGCAGTCGCGGCGCGCCGCGATGGGCAGCTTCGTTGGCACCACCCTCGAGTGGTACGACTTCTTCATCTACGGCACGACGGCCTCGCTGGTGTTCGGGGAGGTCTTCTTCCCGGAACAGGAAGGTGTTGTCGGTACCCTCGCCGCCTTCGCGACCTTCGCCGTCGGGTTCATCGCCCGGCCACTCGGTAGTGTCCTCTTCGGACATTTCGGCGACCGGATCGGTCGCCGCAACGTGCTGATCACCACCCTGCTGATCATGGGTGGCGCCACTGTCCTCATCGGCTGCATCCCGGCGTACGACACGATCGGTGTCTGGGCGCCGGTGCTGCTCGTGCTGTGCCGCATCGCCCAGGGCGTGGCGCTCGGCGGAGAGTGGGGCGGCGCGGCGCTGCTGTCGGTGGAGAACGCGCCGGCCCGCCGGCGTGGCCTGTTCGGTTCGTCGACGCAGATCGGGTCACCCGCCGGCCTGCTGCTGGCGAGTCTGGTCATCGCGGCCGCGTCGGCGATCAGCGGGGACGCGTTCGAACAATGGGGCTGGCGGATTCCCTTCCTGTGCAGCGTGATCATCGTGGTGGTGGGTCTGGCGATCCGCCGAGGACTCGCCGAATCACAGGACTTCGCCGAGACCGCGAAGACCGAGGGCGTACTGGCCATGCCGGTCGTACAGGTGCTGCGGGACGACTGGCGCTCGGTGCTCCTCGGTGCCGGTCTCGGTGCCTCCAACAACGCGCTCTACTACACCGTGGCCACCTACACCCTGGCGTATGTCACCGGCACTCTCGGTGTGCCGAAGGGCGAGACGATCAACCACCTGACCATCGTCTCGGTCTGCTATCTCGTGTCGATCCCGCTCTTCGGCTGGCTTTCCGACAAAGTGGGACTGCGGCGTCAGGTCGCGGTGGCGGCGCTGGTCGGGGCGGCGTTCGTGTTCCCCTACTTCGCCATGATCGAGTCCGGGGAGTCGTGGCTCATCCTGCTCGGCATGATCCTGGGACTGGCCGTCGTGCAGTCGGCAGCGTACGCACCCCAGCCCGCCGTCTACAGTGAGCTGTTCCCGGCCAAGACCCGTTACACGGGCGCGTCACTGAGCTACGCACTGCCGACCACGATCGTCGGTGGCACGGCGCCGTTCCTCGCGACCTGGCTCTACAGCGTGACCGGAAGCAACACCGCGATGGCCTGGTATGTGGTCGCCCTGTCCCTGCTCGCGGCCGGTTGCGCGACACTCGCACACCGCAGGCACACGGCGTCGGCCCGGCCGGCCACGCCCGTTGGTGAACGCGTGGAGGTGACAGATGTCTGAGGCTCGGACGCTGCTCGGCTGGGCGGCGGAGCAGGAGACCGCCGCTCTACCCGAGGCGGTCCTCCGCACGACGCTGACCATCGTCTGCGACGATCTCGCCGCCATGCTCGGCGCTCACGCCGAGCGGGAGGTCCGGACCGTGTCGGGCCAGGCGGGTGGTCCGGGCGAGGCGACGGTCGTCGGGCTTCCAGGGACACGCGCCGAGCGCCGCGCCGCGGCCTTCGCGAATGCGATCGCGGCGAACTGGACCGAGCTCGACGGCGGTTACCGGCCCGCGACGTGCCACGGTTCGCTGTACACGTTGCCCGCCGCGCTCGCCGAGGTCGAGGCGACGGGAGGAACCCTGGGCGATCTGCTGGCCGCGGTGGTGGTCGGCTACGAGGTCGTCGCCCGCATCGCACGTGCCTATCGGCCGCCGCTGCCGCTGGTACTCCATCCCCATGCGACCCTCTCGCCGATCGGGGCGGCCGCCGCGATCGCGGCAGCACGAAGGTTGCCTCCCGACCAGTTCACCCGATCCGTTCTCGGCGCCGCCTCGATGTCGCTCACCGGCCCGTTCGCGCACGCCACCGAGGGCGCGACCGTGCGCAACGCGTGGGCGGCGGCCGGAGCACAACTCGGTTTCGTCGCCGCCGACGTCGCCGTCGCCGGACTGACCGCGAGCCCGACCGTTCTCGATGAGGTATTCGGACGCGTCGGTGGCGCCACGCCTCAGCCGCACCAACTCACCGACGGGCTGGGGGAGCGGTACGCGGTGCAAGACGGCTATCAGAAGCCCTACGCCTGCTGCCAGTACCTGCACTCGAGCGTCGAGGCGGCCGCTCGCGTCGCCCAGGAGGTCCACCCCTCGGCGATCTCGGCCATCTCCGTGCTGGCGCATCCACTCGCTGCCGCTCTGCGCAACGCGGAGCCGAGGACCAGCCTCGCAGGACGGTTCTCGTTGCCGCACGCGGTCGCGACCGTGTTGTCGGCACGGGACGCGTCCGCCGGGGCGTTCGCGGCTTCGTCGCTGGAAGATCCGGACGTGGCACGGTTGCGGGCTCTGGTCACGATCGAGGAGTGGGCGGATCCGCCTCGGCCGCCGCACGACCGTCCGTCCCGGGTCCAGGTGACGCTCACCGACGGCCGAGTCGTGGAGGAGACGGTGTTGTCCGCGGCGGGCGGCCCCGACCGCCCGCTCTCGCGCGAACAGCTCCTGGCCAAGTACGCGACGCTCACGGGTGAGCTGCGGCCCGGGTTCGCCGAGCGCGTCCGGACACTCACCGACCCGGCACGGGCGCTCGACCTGGACCTGAAACTGGGCACGCTGCTCGACGATCTGCTCGGAGGACCTCGATGACGGCTACGGCTGCCGAACGTCTCGTCGACGGAGTGCTGGCCCTGCCGCGAGCCTTGCCGGACGAGATCGACCGCGTCGCCCGTCTGCACCTGCTGGACGCCATCGGGGTCGCCGTGGCCGGCTCCCGGCTCGGGCCGGCTCGCGCTCTCCCGGCCGCTCCCCGCGCGCAGGGGCCGTGCACTGTCCTGGGCACCGGGACCGGCACCGGGCCGGCGGAAGCGGCCCTCGTCAATGGAACGCTCGTCCACTCGCTCGAGTACGACGACACCCACACGGCATCCGTGATGCACGGCAGCAGTGTCCTCGCCCCCGCCGTGCTCGCCGCAGCGGAGAACGACGGCGTCAATGGTGCGGATGTGGTGCGGAGTTTCGTGGCAGGCTGGGAGGTGCTGATCCGGCTCGGCCTGGCCGCCCCGAGCGGCTTCCAGCGCACGGGGTTTCAGGGAACGTCCGTGGCCGGGCCCATTGCCGGGGCGATCGCGGTCGGAGTGCTCAGCGGGCTCGATCGCACGGCGCTGATCGATGCCGTGGGCGTCGCGGCCAGCTTCTCCGCCGGCAACTTCACGTTCCTGAGCCGGGGTGCGACGAGCAAGGCGGCGCAGGCCGGTATCGGAGCGCAAGCCGCGATCTCGGCCGTGGCGCTCGTGCGAGGCGGAATCACCGGTGCGCCAGACGTCCTCGAAGGTGAACGCGGTCTTTTCGGTCTCTACGCGAGGGACCCCGAGGCCGCTTCTCGGCTGGCCGCGCTGTCGAACGACCTTGGCTCGCGGTGGCACCTGGCCGACGCGGCATTCAAGGCCTTGCCGTGCTGTCATTTCCTGCACCCGTTCGTCGAGGCGGTGGCCACGCTGGATGCCTCGCCGGTGGGGATCCGCAGGATCCTGTGCCGTGTGCCGGAGGGGCAGGAACAGATCATCGCTCTGCCGTGGGCGCGCAAGCAGGCCCCCGCCCGGGCGGACGAGGCACGGTGGAGCCTGCCGTATGTGCTGGCTCTGCAAGTGGTGCGCGGCGCCGTGGTACTGGACGACTTCCTCGGCGCGCCGGATCCCGCCGTACTGGAGATGGCCGGCCGGATCGAGTGGGAGCCGTGGCAGGGTTCGGGCTACCCGGCGGTCTTCCCCGCGGCGATAGAGGTCGAGTTCACCGACGGCACGACCCGAACCGTCCAGGTCGACGACGTCGACGGCGGCGTGCGGCGTCCCTGGGATGCCACGCGTGTGACCGGAAAGTTTCTCGACAACTGCGCCCGCGCCGACGTCGCGCCGGACCAGGCGGAGAAGTTCAGCGACGCCCTGACGAGCGCCGCCTCGCCCGACTTCTCGACGCTGCGCTCCCTCGTCGTGACTGCCGGCTGAGCAGCCGAGGAGGGGTTCCTGTCAGTGCGTGTTCTCCCCACCGGCAAGGAAGGCCTCGTCGTCGAGGGCGAGGGTGAGGCCGAGGAGCGCACCGAGGTAGCTGTACTGGCGCAGGCCCCATTGATGATCGTTATCCACGTCGTTTCGCTCGCGGCCGCTCTCGGGTACCCGTGGAGAGTGAGGTCATCGCGGTGCGATACCGGCTCATCGAGCGTGGAGCAGTCCATTCGCCAGAAGTCCCGCAACTTGGCAAAGCCCTGCGGTTCGTGCTCCCGCTGCCTCGAAGCGTACGAAGGACGTTACCGGTCGCGCTTGGGTTCGCCGTTGTTCCCGCCCACTCGAAGAGCGCGTCCTCGGTCTCGCGATGATCCGCGAGCACCTCGACGAAACTGGTTCGCGCGAGTGGCGGGCCCAGGAACCCCAGTGGCCCCAGGGACACGAACCCGGTCACCTGGCCCTCGTTCGTCCTGACCACGCGAGTCACCGAATCGGGCCCGGCTATGAGGTTCGCACGCGTTGCGGGGGCGGGGTGGCATCGAACTGACCGCGGTCGCGCGCCCGGGTGAGAAGACCGCGAACAGAGTACGCCTCCTCCTGGCCAAACGGGAGACAAGTTCACGAACGGCCCGGCGATCTCAGGGCTCATTTCGGCTCTCCAAAAGAAATCCGTCGTTTCCGTCATGCGAGCATGTGGATCGGGCCGCCGCGCAGTGCTGTCATGTCCGCGAACATCCGCGCTTAATCGAGTGGCTCGCCGGTGCGGCGCCGTTGATTTCGGCCAGGCCGCGCGCGATGTTCACCACTAGGCGTTCGAGAGCAGTCCCTCGGCGGCACCGTATTTCCCCGACCACGGCAGCCGCATCGCGGACTTCGAGCGAATCGCCGGCACCGTTGTTCCGTACAACTGGAGCAGTGTGGGGCTCGGGGCGAAATGGGGTCACGGATCCTGCTCCAGGTGTGTCGCCCATGCGGGTCCGGGCGCTCGGTGTGCCGCGCCGCGAAGCAGCTCCAGCTGTATCCGCCCGCGGGTGACGGCGCCGAACGGGTCGCGCGCCTGCACCGCGACCGCGGCGACACGGGCTCACCGCGCAGCGCGAGCGTCCGCAGGGGACTATGCCGTGCCGTCCGCGGGCAGGCGCTCCGGCAGTCCGAGCCGCGGGAACTGGTCGTCGTGGAACGTGACGATCTCGGTGATCGCCCCGCCGGTGACGCGCAGGACGTCGATCGTCAGCGGCAGGTACGCGCCCTCCCGCTCGCGCCAGAGGTAGAAGGCGACGGCGGACTGCCGGTTCACGGAGGTGGGAACGGCGCGCAGGTGCTCCAGCTCCTCGAAACCGGCCTCGACCCAGCTGTTCACGACCGTGTCGCGGCCGATGTAGAGGCCCGGCGTGGGCGGCATCGAGCAACGGACGTCGTCGCGCAGCATCGAGGCGAGCGCCGGGACGTCGGTGGCCACGCTGGCGTCGGTGTAGCGGCGTACCAGCTCGCGCGTTTCGGCGTCGTCCTCGTCGCCGGTCCAGTCCTGTCGGTCGGCGGGCAGGTGCTCCCGCAGGCCGGCACGGGCTCGCTGCAGCGCGCTGTTCACGGAGTTGACGGAGTCTCCGAGAAGGTCCGCGACGTCCTTCGCCGGCCAGCCGAGCACGTCCCGCAGGATCAGCGCGGCTCGTGGGCGCGGCGCGAGGTGCTGGACTGCGACCAGGTATGCCAGCTCGATCGTCTCTCGCGCGACGGCGACGGTCTCTGGCTCATCTGCGTCGCCCGCGGGTAGCTCGTCCAGCAGCCGGTCCGGGTAAGGTTGCAGCCACGGCACCTCGCCGCCGGTCGCAGGCTCCGGGCGGCACTTGGCGAGCAGGTCCAGGCAGGCGTTGGTGGCGATCCGGTACAGCCAGGCCCGGAACGTCGATCGCCCCTCGAAGGTCTCCCGCCGCCGCCAGGCACGGAGGAACGTCTCCTGCACGGTGTCCTCGGCGTCCTCGAACGACCCGAGCATCCGGTAGCAGTGCACGTGCAGCTCCCGCCGGTGCCGCTCCGCCAGCCCCGAGAACGCCAGCTCGTCGACCTCGTTCAGACCCCTCACGCCCAGCTCCTCCAGCCGCATGTCCGCACTCATCACGTCATCCTCCCGCCTCGTCGTGTCCCGTCGTAGGTGTGACGGATGCGGGCGCGAAAACTCATCACTCGTCGGTCGGTGCGGGGGCGACTCCCAGCGCGGCGAGGACGGTTCGGCGGGACGGTGTCGCGTGTTCGGTCATGCTTTTGGCTTCTGCCGGTGGCTGGTCAGGATCCGGTCAGGATTCGCATCGTCGCCCTGTTTTCTTGGCTGACTCACAGGTTGGTCCTCGTGCTTGCTGAGGATCGCGGCGAGAACCAGGTCCGCGCCGCCCGCGGACCTGACGGCGCCGGAACCGCGCAAGGCACGATGGGCGACGAGGCGGCAGCCTCCGTGGCCCACGAGGGAAGTGATGTTGTGGCGTTCGGGGTTCACGGGTCCAGCTGGACAGAGCTGGCGGCCAAGCTCTCGGGTGGGTGAGCTCGCGGAACAAGCTGGCAGCGCGGACCGGGGGCGCGACCGAGCGCTACGGCCCGCCGGAGTCGGACCATGCACCGGTCCCCTCTCCCGGCACCCTGATTTCGGGACGCGTTTAGCGCGGTTGGCTCAATGCGCCGTCCACCCTCCGTCGACGTAGACGGTGCTCCCGGTGACGTAGGACGACGCGTCGCTGGCGAGGAAGACGGCGGCGCCTCCGAGCTCGGCGGGCTCGCCGGTTCGGCCGAGGGGCACCGAGTGGCGGATCTTCTCGCCCCAGTTGCTGTTCATCAGCGGACCCGCCAGATCGGTGCCGAAATAACCCGGTGCGAGGGTGTTCACCCGGACCCCGCGCCCGGCCCATTCGACGGCGAGTACACGGGTGAGCGCCTCCACCGCGCCCTTGCTGGCCGCATACGGTGCGATCCGTTCGAAGCCGGTGGTGGCGTGCACGGAGGACACGTTGATGATGCTGCCCCCACCCTGTTCCAGCATCCGCTTCCCCGCGGCGCGCGAGCAGTACCAGGTGCCGTCGAGGTTCACCCGCAGGATCTGCTGCCACTCCTCGTCGGTCACCCGCTCGCTGCGTTTGAAGACCGGGCTGATCCCGGCGCAGTTCACGAGGACGTCGAGCCTGCCCAGCCGGTCGACCGCCTCCTCGGCGAACCCTGGGTCGCTGACGGAGCCCGGGAGCACCACTGTGCCCTTCCCGAGTTCCGCGGCCAGGTTCTCCAGGTCGTCACGGGTGCGCGAGGTGACCCCGACGGTGGCGCCGGCCGAGGCGAGTGCCACGGCGATGGCCCGGCCCAGTCCTTTGCCGGCACCGGTCACCCAGGCGGTCGTGCCGGTGAGGTCGAAGTCTTTCATGCGATCACCGGAAGCGTCCGCAGGTCTCGCTTGAGCACCTTGCCCGACGGTGTGCGCGGTAGCTCGTCGATGAATTGGATCTCGGCCGGAACCTTGAACTTCGCGAGCCGTTCGCGGCAGAAATCCCTCAGGTGCTCGGCGTCGAGCGCGGCGCCAGTGCGCAGGACGACGAAGGCCTTGGGGACCTCGCCCCACCGCGAGTGGGGCATGCCCACGACCGCTGCCTCCACCACGTCCGGGTGCTCGTAGAGGACGCGTTCGACCTCCGGGGTCGCGATGTTCTCGCCGCCCGAGACGATCATGTCCTTCTTTCGGTCCTCGACGTAGAGGTAGCCGTCCTCGTCGAGCCGGCCGATGTCGCCGGTGTGGAACCACCCATGACGCAGGGCTTTCGCCGTCGCTTCGGGATCACGCCAGTACCCTGCGAACACCTTGGGACCGGAGAGGGTGATCTCGCCGAGCTGCCCACGCGGCACTTCCTCACCGAGGTCGTTGACTATGCGCACCCGCAGGTGCACGACAGGCCTGCCCACCGATCCGACCTTCGAGAGCATGTGCTCGGCATCGTTGAAGGTATCGCCGGAAACGGTCTCGGTGAGTCCGTAGGCGTCGGCGAACCAGGCCGACGGGAACGCGGCCCGGATCCGCTCGACGAGGGGAACCGGCATCTTCTCACCGCCGCCGATGATGAACCGGATCGAGGAGGTGTCGCGTTCGGTGATGCCGGGGAGGTGCAGCAGAGCGTTCATCATCGACGGTGCGAGCCAGATGTTGGTCGGGCGTTCGCGCTCGATGGTGTCGACGACCTCGTTCGCGTCGAACTTCCTGGTCAGGATCAGCGAACCGCCGGCGTGCAGGGTGGCCAGAGCGGGCAGGTCGAGTCCGCCGACGTGGTAGAGCGGACCGCACACCAGCGTGGTGTCGGAACTCGTGATGCCGAACTCCACGATGTGGCCGAGGTTCTTGTGAAGCAGGTTGGCGTGGGTGATGCACACGCCTTTGGGCCGGGACGTGGTGCCGGAGGTGTACATCAGGCGCTGGAGCGCGTCCGGGCCGACCTCCTCCAGCGGCACCGTCTCGCCGAGGTGCCGGGCGACGATGTCGTCGTAGGAGTGCCACCCGTCCTGTCCGCCGCCGAGGATCAGCCGGTGCCGCACCGGCATTCCGGCCGCTGCATCGGCGAACTCGGGCTCCGTCAGGACCGCGCTCGCCTCGGCGTTGCCGAGGATGAACTCCCACTCGGTGGGGGAGAGACGGTAGTTGAGCGGCAGGAAGGCGGCACCGAGGTGGTTGAGGGCGAGCACCGTTTCGAGGAACTCGATGTGGTTGTACAGCAGCAGGGCCACGATGTCGCCGCGCCCGATCCCGAGTTCGCGGAGGCCGGCCGCGAGGGCGTGGACCCGGGTCGACAGCTCGCGGTTGGTCAGCCTCCGCTCGCCCTGGGTGAGAACGACCTTGTCCGGGTACCGGCCCACGTTGTGTTCGAGTACCGCGGCGAAGTTGTGCATCAGCGGTCCTCCGAGTGGAAGCTGTGCAGCTCGGCGCCCGCATTGCCCCAGTGGATCGTGCTGATCATGCCACCGTCGGCGACGAGGTCGGCACCGGTGACGAAGTCGGCCTCGGGGCCGGCGAGGAAGGCGACGACCCGTGCGATGTCGTCCGGTTCGCCGAGGCGGCCGAGTGGGATGTTGTCGACGGTGGCGGTACGGATGGCCTGGTTGCTCAGGGTGTCCCGGTTCAGGCCGCTCTCGACCACGCCAGGGCTGACCGAGTTGATGCGGATTCGGTGTTCGGCCAGTTCGGCCGCGAGCTGCTTCGTCAGTGCGAGCACCCCGCCCTTGGCCGCCGTGTAGGAGGAGAACCCGTAGCCGGTGTGGCCGGCGATCGACGCGATCTGCACGATCGATCCTCCGCCCGCGTCTGCCATGGCCGGGATGACGTTGCGGAGCAGGACGAAGTATCCGGTGAGGTTGACGTCGACGACCCGTCGCCACTCCTCGACCGAGCAGTCCAGCAGTTTCTTGCGGACGATGATGCCTGCTGCGTTGACGAGTACCCGCGGGGCGGCTGGCAGGCGCCCGATGACCTCGCGGATCGCGTTGTCGTCGGTGACGTCGACCGCGTACTCAGCGGCCTTGCCACCTCGCTCCTCGACCTCGCGGCGGGTGTCCTCGGCCCCGTTGACGTCCAGTAGCGCCACGGTCGCCCCTGTCGTGGCCAGGCGTAGCGCACAGGCGCGTCCGATGCCGGATGCGGCGCCGGTGATGACAGCACAGTCCATTGTGTTCTCTCCTTAGGCCATCGCGTATCCGCCGTTGACATCGATCACGGCGCCGGTCATGTAGCTCGCGGCGGGTGAGGCGAGGAACGCCGCCACCCGTGCTATTTCCTCAGGCTGGGCGAGCCGGCCCAGCGGGCAGTAGTCGGGCCGGTACCCACGGCCGGTGACCATCTCGGTGTCGACGACGCCGGGAGCGATGGCGTTCGCGGTGATCCCGTTCCCGGCTTCGGTCTTGGCGAGCCACTTGACGATCGCGTGCACGGCTCCCTTGCTGGCCACGTAGTGCGGCCCGGCCAGCACACCGCCGACCTTGCCGGCGACGGAGCCGATGCAGACCACGCGCCCCCCGCGCTGTCGCAACAGCGGCAGCGCGGCCTTGATCGTCCACAGGGTGCCCTTCACGTTGACGCCCAGTACGAAATCGACCTCCGGCTCGTCCAGCTCGTCGATCGCGACGGTGTCGCCGTAGACCGCTGCCGACGTGACCAGCACGTCGAGCGCGGGCAACGCCGAGAGGATCCGGCGGACGGCGGCGAGGTCCGTCACGTCCACCGCGTGCCCGGAAGCGACCCCGCCCTCTTGCGCGATGGCCGCGACGGTCTCACCGGGATCGTTGACGTCGAGCACCGTCACCGCGGCGCCCGCGGAGGCCAGTTCCCTGGCGATCCGGGCGCCGATGCCGCGGGCGGCGCCGGTCACGACGGCCTGCTGGCCGTGCATCCCGGCAGGTCCGCCCGCGGCGAGAACGCCATTCACGAGTTCTGACCGTTGCGCTGCTCGTGGGCTTCCAGTTCCTCCATCAGCACCGGCACACCGAGGGTGCAGGTGTGGATGCCGAGCACGCTGGTCAGCTCAAGGACCTCCATGATCTCTTCTTTGGTCGCCCCGTAACCCAGTGCGTTGCGGATGTGCTGGCGCAGCCCCGGCTCGTACAGATGTGTGGTCGAGGCGTCGATGGCGGTGTAGATCAGCTCCCGCACCTTGGGTTCGAGAACACCCTTGCGCCACGGCACGGCGGAGAAGTTGAGATACGCCTCGAAGAACTCGGGGTCGAGGCTGAGCAACCCCTCCCAGAACTGGTTCCAGTACCCGCGTTCGGACAGGAACTGCTCGCGTAGTTCACGCTGACGCTCGGTCAGTTCGACGGAAGTCATGCGGTTCCTCCTCCTTACCGAGCGGCCATCTCGGCCCGCCGCTTGCGCGTGGCGGCCTCGTCGACCTGCAGACCTTCTGGATCGGTGAGCGGATCGCCCGTGATGACGACCCCGTAGTCGCGGTAGGCGCCTTCGATCGTGACGTACTCGTCGCGCACGTCCTTCTTGACTCGTTCAGGGTCACGTTCGGTCGGGTCGCCCCAGCCTCCGCCGCCGTTGGTGAGGTAGCGGAACACGGCGTGTGGCTTGGTGTGCCAGACCGGCGTACTGGCGAAGTAGAAGTACTTCCCGTCAGGGTCGATGCATTTCGTGTCGGGGTTCAGCATCCCGGCGACCGGGGTCGCCTCGGCGTAGACCTCGTCGGTGGTCCCGATGAGTTCCTTGCGTCGCACGACGTCGCCGCGGTCGGCGTGGAAGACCCACGTCGCACCCAGGCCACCGCTCTTGCCGCCGTAGACGCCCAGTCCGCTGGGGCTCTTGGTGTGCAGCGGGCTGGACCAGTGCTCGGCGGCGGTCAGGTACAGCGTGTCCTTGAGGACGGCCGCACCGCCGCGGTTGGTTCCCGCTCCGCCGCTGTCGGGTGTGTACTCCTTGCGCAGCACGACGGCCGGGAGCTCGGACTCGATGGCCTCGGTCGCCGGGTCGAGGTTGTTGGCCTGGTACACCACGGAGTAGCTGTCCGCGTCGCCGGCCTCGGTCGCACCCCACGGGCCGTGCTCCCCTCCGCACTGGGCGGTGGTGACCCACGGAGTGCCGTCCTCGAGGACGCCGTTGGCGTTGTGGATGTTGAGCGAGCCGTAGTCGCCGCCGACCGCCTTGCGGCCGAGTGCCTTCTCCAGTGCCCGGAACACCGCCAGCAGGACGGGCCCGGTGCTCTCCCAGTAGAGGAACACGGCGCCGTCCGGTGGTGTGGCGCTGATGAAGGTGCCCGCGGGCAGCACGATGTCGATGTCCCGGTAGGCGCCGGAGGTGAACGGTGTGGCCGGGTCGATGAGGAACTTCAACGCGACCCCGACGGCGGTCTTGGTGTCCAGGATGCCCGCGTTGATGCTGGTGCGTGCCTGAGGCGAGGTGCCGCTGAAGTCCAGTTCCATGCGGGGTCCGGACTTGGTGATCTTCACCTTGATCCGGTAGTCGACCGTGTCGTCGATGCCGTCGCAGTCGATGCCCTCCTCGGCCTCGTACACGCCGTCGGGCAGCTCGGCCAGCGCCGTGCGCATCGCCTCCGCGGACACGTCGGTGCTGTACCGGATCGCGCCCAGGTACGCCTCGACGCCGTAGCGCTCGACGCTCTCCAGGATCAGCTGTTCGCCGAGGAGCAGGTTCGCGTAGATGGTCTTGATGTCGGGCAGCAGCAAGGCGCAGTAGCGGGCGTTGTCGAAGATGAGGTTGAACGCCGACTTGATCGGCTTGTTGTCGCGGTAGAGCAGTGTCGGCGCGATCACCAGGCCGTTCTCGTACACGTTGCGCTTGGTGCCGCTGAACCCGGCGGGAACGACGCCGCCCATGTCCAGCTGGTGGGCTCGCAGGGTGACGAACGAGATGAGGCGGTCGCCTGCGAAGACCGGCCGGATGAAGCAGATGTCGTTGACGTGGTTGCCCGCGCGGTAGGGGTCGTTGCAGATCACCACGTCGCCGGGACGGAGGTTCTCCGGGCCGTACTCCTCGACGGTGTTGCGCACCGCCTCGGACATCGTGCCGAGGAACATGGCGAGGCTGTTGCTCACCGACGACATCGGGTAGTTCTGCTCCGGCGGACCGGAGATCGTGGCCGCGAAGTCGTACCAGTCGCGCAGGATCAGCGAGAACGCGTTGTTGAGCAGGCCCGTGCACATGTGCTGCACGATGTAGCGCATCCGGCTGGCGAGGACGGTCGCGGTGAACCGGTCGGCGCCGTATCGCTCGGTGAACTGCCCGTCGTCGAGGTCTTTCAGCGAAACAGTCATGGGTCTTCCCTTCACGCCTTGCGGATGCGCAGCTCGCCGTGGGCACCGACGTGGGCGGTCTGGCCGGGCACGAGGAACGTGGTGGACAACGGTTCCCTGATGACCGCGGGGCCGGGGATCGTGTCACCGGCGCGCAGGTCGGCGCGCTGGTACTCGTGCGCGGGCAGGTCCTCGTCGGTCAGGTAACGGATGGTCAGCGTGCGCGTCGGTTCCGGACGCTCGCCCTCCGTCCTCTCGGGCAGCACCGGGTACTCGACCTTCTCGGCGTGCACGACCGCCTGGACCCGGTACGTCACGCCCTGTACCGGCAGCGCTTCGAACTTGTTGCCGGATCGCTCGGCGTAGGCCTCGTGGAAGTTGGCCACCATCTGCTCGACGCCTTCGGCGGTGATCTCACCGTCGGGCACCGCGATGAACGGCGTCTCCCAGGTCTGGCCCGCCAGCCGTCCGTCGAAGCTGCGGACGAAGGTGACGTTGCCGCGGTCCTTCTCCTTCAACCGCTCGGACAGTCGCTGCTCCATCGAGCGGTAGACCTTGTCGATGGACTCGGCCGCCTCGGCGGTGAGCAAGGTGTAGGCGCTGCGGCTGTCGGCGTAGACGAGATCGGTGCTGACCAGGCCGAGCGCGGAGAACAGACCCGGGTGCGGTGGCACGATCACCTCGGCGGCGTGCACCAGGTCGAGTACGGCTGGCAGCAGCATCGGCCCGGCCGCGCCGTAGGCGACGAGGCTGTAGTCACGGGGGTCGACGCCGTGCTGGATCGCGATGTTGGTGACGCCTTCGGCGATGTTGTTGATGCCGATGTTGAACGCGTACGACACCCGCTGCTCGAAGGAGAGCTTCGTGTCGAGCGCCTCGAACGCCTGCCGCGACAGCTCCGGGTCGAGCTTCATCCGGCCGCCCGCGAACCCTTCCGGGTCGATGATGCCCATGAGCAGGCAGGTGTCGGTGGTGGCGGGCTGTGTGCCGCCGATGCCGTAGCAGGCGGGGCCCGGGTCGGCGCCGGCGCTGCCCGGCCCCACCTTCAGCTCGCCGGCCGCGTTGATCGTGACGAGGCTGCCACCTCCGGCGCCGATGCTGGAGATCTCGTTGGACAGCGCGTTGACGATCAGGTCGTGTTCGAGCTCGAACGTGGTGTTCACGAACGGTTTGCCGTCGCTGACGATGCTGATGTCGCAGGAGGTTCCGCCCACGTCCGCGCAGAGCAGGTTCTTCGCGCCGATCAGGCTGCCGAAGTGTGCACTCGAGACGGTGCCGGCTGCGGGACCGGCGAAGACGATCCGGAACGGGTGCTCCATCGCGACGTCGGAGCGCACCAGCTGGGCCGCGCAGTCGGCGAAGTTCAGGTCGCCGGTGAACTTCAGGTCGCGCAGACCGGCGTCGAGGCGCTTGGTGTAGTCGTCGTAGATCAGGCGCATGAACACGTCGACCACGGTCGTGGAGGCGCGGGCGAACTCCTTCGCCAGCGGCGAGACCTCGCTGGAGATCGACACTGGGACGTCACCCAGCTCTTCGTGCACCAGCTGCCGCAGGCGCTCCTCGTGGTGGTCGTTGACGTAGGCGTTGAGCAGGCAGATGGCCACGCCCTCGACACCGCAGCGGCGTAGCACCGCCAGCTGTGCGCGGGCCTGCTCCTCGTCGAGCGGGATCAGCACCCCGCCGTCGGCGGTGAGCCGCTCGCGGATGCCGCGACGAAGGTAGCGAGGCACCAGGGGCCGGTTGGCGTCACCGTAGGAGCGGCGCCATGCCGGGTTCATGAGGCCCTCGACCGGCCGCCAGGTCCGTCCGATGTCGAGGATGTCCCGGTGGCCATCCGTTGTCAGAAAGGCGATCTTGGGCAGCCGGCGGGTGATCACGGCGTTCAGGCCGTGGGTGCTGGCGTGGTTGAAGACCTCGGCGGTCTCGACGCCGATCTCCTCGGCCCCCTTGAGTACGCCTCGTTCGGTGGTGCGCACGTCCGTGGACACCTTGACGGTCTTGATCTTCCCGTCCTCGATCGCCACGACATCCGTGAAGGTGCCGCCGACATCGACTCCGATCATGGTGACTTCTCCTCTCTCAGTTCACGTCGAGACCGTCGGAGGCCAGAATGATCGGGCCGAGCAGCGGACCCGGCTCGCGGGCGACCGACTCGAGCGTCCGCTGGTGTTTCACGGCGATGAACCAGCCGCCCTCGGACAGGACCGGGTACCGGCGGAAGTCGGCAGCGGTGCTGCCGGGGAAGTCCCGGGCGAGATCGACGCCCAACGCGTGCAGGTCCTCTTGGGAGACTTCCTCCCGCGGCACGGCAAGGCCTCGAGGAGTAGGGGACTTTTCATCACTCACGGGCCATCACTCCAGTGTGTTGTGCCGGTGGCGGGTTTCGTGTACCAGTCGGTCTACGAAACGGTGACGGGAAGCACTTTAAGGCTCGTGTCCTGACCTGACAAGCCCGGACCGGGTGAGAGTGGAGGAAGCGAGACGGCGGTTCGCCGAGGCACCGCGCGCGCGGCGGGGAGCGCCGCATAGGCTCTGGACTTATGCCAAGACCACCGGGGCACGGGCCGGGTTACGAGATCAAGCGGCAGGAGATCATCGACCAGGCGGCACAGCTGTTCGCGAAGCAGGGCTACGCCGCGACCGGCATCGCTGAGATCGGTCAGGTCGCCGGCCTGGCCAAGGGCGCGTTGTACTACTACATCGGGTCCAAGGAGAACCTGCTGGTCGAGATCCAGAACCGGGTTCTCAACCCGTTGCTGACCGCTGCGCGGCGGATCGCCGGCCTGGACGAGGACCCGGTGCTGCGGCTGCGACTGCTGTCGCAGACGCTGCTGGAGCTGATCCTGGCGCGCCTGGACCACATCTGGGTCTACGAGCACGACTACCGGCACCTGCGGGGCGCCAACCGTACGCGGCTACTTCGCCAGCGACGCGAGTTCGAGAAGATCGTGCAGGACCTGCTCGTGGAGGCCATGGAGTCGGGCGCCTTCCGGAAGCTGAACGCCCGCCTGGCGATGCTGCAGTTCCTCAACATGCACAACCACACCTACCAGTGGGCCAAGCCCGACGGCGAGTGGGACGCCGAGTTCCTGTCCCGCGAGTACTGCGCGACGTTGATCTCCGGCTTCAGGAGCCCGTCCTACGACGCCGATGATCTGGAGGAGCGGGTGCGCTCTTTCCGGGAGCGCGAGGGGGCTTAGCCGCGGCCCCCGGAAGCGCGCACGCTAGCCGAGAACGGACTTCCGCACGGCTGTGGCGATCCTGTCCCGGTCGGGAAGCCAGGCACGCTCCAGGGAGGGAGCGTACGGCGCGGGTGTGCGAGCCGCGCCGACACGGACCACGGGCGCGTCCAGGGTCCAGAATCCGTGCTCGGCGGCGACGGCGGCGAGCTCCGAACCGACGCCGAACGACTCGACGGCCTGGTGCGCCACGACCAGCCGGTTCGTCTTGGCGAGAGACCGCAGCACCGTCTGGGTGTCCAGCGGCGCTATGGTGCGCAGGTCGATGACCTCGACGCTGATCCCCTCCCGAGCCAGGTCCTCGGCGACCGCGAGGCAGTCGTGGATCACCTTCGAGTACGACACCAGGGTGACGTCCGTGCCTTCGCGGCGTACCGCCGCCCTGCCGAGCGGCACCAGGTGGCCGGGCCGCGGTCGCGGGCCCTTGCGCCCGTACAGGAGCCGGTTCTCGACGAAGACGACCGGATTGGGGTCGCGGATCGCGGACCGGAGCAGGCCATAGGTGTCCGCGGGGGTCGAGGGCATGACCACGGTGAGTCCGGGGATGTGTGCCAGCAATGCCTCCAGGCTTTGTGAATGCTGGCTTCCCGACGACTTGCCCGCGCCGAACTGGGTGCGCACCACCAAGGGCAGGCTCACGGCGCCGCCGGTCATGAAACGCAGCTTGGCCGCCTGGTTCATCAGCTGGTCGAGGCACACGCCGAGGAAGTCGAAGTACATCAGTTCCACTACGGGACGCAGGCCTGCCATCGCCGCCCCCACGGCCGCCCCGACGATCGCGCTCTCGGAGATCGGGGTGTCGCGAACGCGGCCGGGGTACTTCTCCGCCAGCCCTCTCATCAGCCCGAAGACGTTGCCTCCCGCCGCGACGTCGATGCCGGCCAGGAACACGTCCTCATCGGCGGCCAGCTCGTGGTCGAGCGCCTCATGGACGGCGTCCATGGTGCGGAAGATCTCGCCGTCGGGTTCGGGCGGCTCTGGCACCGGCTCGCGCGGGACGCCGACGAAGTGATACAGGGTCTCCGGCGCCGGCTCCTCCGCGGCCTGCGCTTCCGTGACCGCCTCGTCGATCACCGCGTCCACCTCGCGGTCGATCTCGGATACGCGGCCAGCCTCCAGGTGCGAGGCGAGAAGGGTGAGTGGATCACGCGTCTTCCACTCTTCCAGCTCCTCGGGCTCTCTGTAGCGCTCCGGGTCGCCCTCGTAGTGCCCGTGCCAGCGGTAGGTCTCCGCTTCCAGCAGCACGGGACCGCCGCCCCGGCGGAGGTCGCGGACCAGTTCCGTGGTCGTTTCGGCGACGGCGAGCACGTCGTTTCCGTCGACGTGGGTGTAGTGGATGCCGTATCCGCGAGCCCGGTCGGCCAATGTGGCCCGGTGCTGGTCCTTCGCGGCGGAGAACTCGGCGTAGTGGTTGTTCTCGCAGCAGAAGATGATCGGCAGCTGCCAGACCGCGGCGAGGTTGACCGCTTCGTGGAACATGCCCTGGGCGACCGCGCCGTCGCCGAAGAACGCGAGCACCACTCCGCCGCGGTCGCGCAACTGCGCCGCGGCACCGGCACCGGTGGCGATGGGCAGACCGGCCGCCACGATGCCGTTGGCGCCGAAGATCCCCTTCCTGGGGTCGGCGATGTGCATCGAACCGCCCCGGCCCTGGCACGTCCCCGTTCGCCGGCCCATCAGCTCGGCGAACATGCCGGTCACGTCCAGGCCCTTGGCGATGCAGTGCCCGTGGCCGCGGTGGGTCGAGGTGATGACGTCGCGGTCGTCGAGTGGCCAGCACGCCCCTACCGCCGTGGCCTCCTGCCCGATCGACAGGTGCAGAAAACCGGGAATCTGGTTGGTGCGGTACAGCCGGGACGCCCGGTCCTCGAACTGGCGGATCAGCCGCATCCGCCGGTACATCTCGGTCTTCTCGGCGACATCGACGCCGACGTCGCTCGCCTGAGTGGAAGTCATCGCGTTCTGCCCTTGTCTTGCTGGGGTTTCGGCCCGCCCCCTTGACATCTGGCGGGGAACCACGATTCTTGTACCGATTGTTCGAAAAAACAACTCTGACGCGAAGGTGGGTCGGATGCGATCGTTGCGGTGGCACGGCAGAGGGGACTTGCGGCTCGACGAGGTACCCGAGCCGCAGGCTCCCGGACCCGGTGAGGCGATCGTGGAGGTGTCCTACACCGGCGTCTGCGGGACGGACCTGCACGAGTACACCGCGGGTCCGAACCTGATCCGGACCACCCCGCACCCGCTGACCGGGGCCACGCCCCCGCTGACGCTGGGACACGAGTTCAGCGGCCGCGTCGCCGCACTCGGCTCCCCGGTCCCGGGAATCGAAGTCGGCACACGGGTGGCGGTCGACCCGTGCCTGCGGTGCGGCACCTGCCGCTGGTGCCGCCACGGCGAGTACCACATCTGTGCGAAGGGCGGCTCGGTCGGCCTCGCGTCGCCGGGGGCGTTCGCGCCGCTGGTCACCGTTCCCACCGTCGGACTGGTACCGGTGCCCGACGGAGTGCCGGACGAGCTGGCGGCGCTCGCCGAGCCCCTCGCGGTGGGCCTGCACGCCATCCGGCGGGCCGGAGTGCAACCGGGCGACACGGCGTTGCTGATCGGCGCGGGCCCGATCGGCATAGCGGCGCTCATGGCTCTCAAACTCGCCGGGGCCGCGGGCATCTACGTCAGCGAGCCGGCACCCGACCGGGCGAAGCGTGCCGCCGAGCTGGGCGCGACGGAGGTCTACGACCCCGCTGTCACCGACGTGCGGCGCGAGGTGTTCCTGCGCACGGGAAGGGTCGGGCCGGACGTCGTCGTCGAGGCCACGGGACGGCCCGAACTGGTCGAACTCGCCATCTCGACGGTCAGGCGAGGGGGGCGCGCCGTGCTCGCGGGAATCAGCGGGGGCGCCGCCTCGATTCCGCTGACACAGATCGTGCCCTTCGAGCGGACCGTGCTCGGATCGCTCGGCTACAACTTCGACATCCCACGCGTGCTCGACCTGATCGCCACCGCGCGCCTCGACCCCACACCATTGCTGACCGGCGTGTATCCGCTCACTCAGGGGCTCGACGCGTTCCGCGAACTCGGCTCGGGTTCCCACCTGAAGATCCTGCTGGACCCCAAGGAGCACTGACATGGATTTCGACCTGCCAGCGGAAACCGTTGCCCTCCAACGAATGTGCCGCGACTTCGCCGCCAAGGAGATCGCGCCGTACGCGGCCGAGTGGTCCGAACGGTGCTACTTCCCGGCGAAGGTGTTCCGCAGCCTCGGCGAGCTTGGCCTGATGGGCATGCTCGTCGAAGAGACCTACGGTGGCGCCGACGCCGGGCTGGTGTCCTACGTGGCCGCCATGGAAGCCCTCGGCGAGGCCGACCAGTCCGTCGCGGCCGCCTGGAACGCGCACTCCACGATCGGCATCCTCCCCTTGGCGCGATTCGGCACCGACGAGCAGAAGAAGCGCTGGCTCGTCCCGCTCGCGACCGGCGAGAAGCTCGCCGCATTCGGACTCACCGAGCCCACGGCCGGCTCGGACGCGGCGGGCATCCGAACCCGGGCCCGCCGGACCGAAGACGGCTGGGTGCTCAACGGCACCAAGATGTTCATCAGCAACGCCGGCACCGAGATGAGCCTGGGGGTGACCGTGCTCGCGGTCACCGGCACCGACGACAACGGCAGGAACAGGTACGGCACCTTCTTCGTGCCGGACGGCACGCCCGGCTACGACAAGGGCCAGCCCCTACGCAAGCTCGGGTGGCATGCCCTCGACACCCGCGAGCTCATCTTCACCGACTGCTGGCTCCCGGACGACCATCTGCTGGGGGAGGAGGGCAACGGGCTGCGCCAGTTTCTCGAGGTTCTGGACGCAGGGCGGGTCAGCGTCGCCGCACTCTCCCTGTCGCTCGCACAGGCCGCACTCGACCTCGCGATCCGCCATGCCGAGGATCGCGAGCAGTTCGGGCGCCCGCTGAACAAGTTCCAGGCGGTGGGGCACAAGCTCGCCGACATGGCCACCGAGGTGGAAGCCGCGCGCTGGCTGGTCTACCGTGCCGCGTGGCTGGGTGACCAGGGACGTCCCTATGCCCAGGCGGCGGCCATGGCGAAGCTGTACGCGTCCGAGGTCGCCAACCGCGTCGCCAGCGAGAGCGTCCAGATCCACGGCGGCTACGGCTTCATCCGCGAATCCGCGATCTCGCGCTTCTACGCCGACGCGAAGATCCTCGAGATCGGTGAAGGGACCAGTGAGGTCCAGCGCAACGTCATCGCGCGAAGCCTCGCACCATCGGGAAAGGAGCTGCCGCGGTGAGCGACGAGGTACGGGTCGACGAGCAGGATCACGTTTTGATCATCACGATCAACCGGCCGCAGGCTCGCAATGCGATCAACGCGGCGGTCACCGGCGCCGTCAGCGCGGCACTCGACCAGCTGGAGGTACGGGAGGACCTGCTGTGCGGAATCCTCACGGGCGCCGGCGGCACCTTCTGCGCCGGCATGGATCTCAAGGCCTTCCTGCGCGGTGAAAGTGTCGTGATACCCGGCCTGGGTCTCGCGGGCATGACGGAACGCAGGCTGCGGAAGCCGGTGATCGCGGCCGTCGAGGGCTACGCGCTGGCCGGCGGATGCGAGCTCGCGCTGGCGTGCGACCTGATCGTCGCGGCCGAGGACGCGCGCTTCGGGATTCCCGAGGTCAAGCGCGGTCTCGTCGCCGCGGCCGGTGGCCTGCTCCGACTGCCGCTGCGAATGCCCTACCAGCTGGCCATGGAACACGCACTCACCGGCGATCCGATCGAGGCGGAGGCGGCATATCACCACGGGCTGGTCAACCGGCTGGTAGCGCCCGGGCAAGCGGTCACCGAAGCACTCGCGCTCGCGCGCCGGATCAACGCGAACGCGCCACTGGCCGTCCGGGTGTCCAAGGAGGTCATCAGCCGGTGCCTCGACTGGACCACGGACGAAGCCTTCCGTGAGCAGGAGGCGCTGGTCCGCCCCGTCTTCGATTCCGAGGACGCACGGGAAGGTGCGCGTGCTTTCGCGGAGAAGCGAGCTCCCGTGTGGCGGGGTAAGTGACCGGCGTGCGGCCATGATCCCAGTGCACTCCGGTGACCTTGCCGGAGCTGGGTGAGAGTCACCGAGGCCGCTGCTGAGGTCTCCATCGACAAGGTCGACACCGAGGTTCCCTCGCCGGTCGCCGGCCGTGATCGGTGGTACGAGCGCTCCGCTCGCCGCGCGGCAACCGGGCCTTCAGCCTGCGCCGCAAGAGCGGCCCGCGGAGTCGGCGCCGACTGACGGCAACGGCCCGTACGTCACCCCCTGGCGCGCAAGCTCGCCACCAAGCATGGCATCGACTCGCGTCGGTTGCTTAGAAGGTGTGCCTCGGAACGCCGATCCAATCAGCCCACGCGCCGAACTCGCGCGTGGCGTCGAGCAAGGTCTCCCCGACGTCGAACACCACCGAATGGATCACGACACTCCTTCTGACTCGTCATCTCCGGCGTTCGCTGACGGTAGCCGAGTCAGCAAGGCGCCCTGCGACGGGTCAAGAGCGGTCGAACGTCCGCCCGTTGGCATGCGCCAAGGCGGTGGTGTCGACGACGCCCGAATCTGAGGCCGTTGTGACGCTCGAAAATGAGGCCAC
This sequence comes from Prauserella flavalba, assembly GCF_003202235.1. GTDB lineage: Bacteria > Actinomycetota > Actinomycetes > Mycobacteriales > Pseudonocardiaceae > Prauserella_A > Prauserella_A flavalba. The sequence continues at coordinate 2,090 of NZ_MASU01000022.1, read as the reverse complement.
CGGTCGGTGTGTCTAGTCTGCCTGGTTCTGTGTTCTGATGCTGGGCAGGCTGTCGATTCCTCGTCCGCGGAGGCGGTAGCTGGCGCCTTTGAGGGTGAGCACGTCGGCGTGGTGGACGATGCGGTCGATCATCGCGGCGGCGACGGCTTGGTCGCCGAAGACGCCGGCCCAGCCAGAGAACGGCAGGTTGCTGGTGAGCACGAGCGAGGCGTGTTCGTATCGGGACGAGACGAGTTGGAAGAACAGGTTCGCGGCGTCTTGCTCGAAGGGCAGGTAGCCGACCTCGTCGACGATGATCAGCCCGTAGCGGCGCAGTTTGGTCAGTTCCTGCGGCAGTCGGCCGGAGCGGTGGGCTTCGGTGAGCCGGGTGACCCAATCGGTCGCGGTCGCGAACAGCACGCGGTGGCCGTGGCGGGCGGCAGCGACGCCGAGTGCGATCGCCAGGTGGGTCTTGCCGGTGCCAGGTGGGCCGAGCAGCACGATGTTGCGTGCCTCGGTCAGGAAGGCGCCTGAGGCCAGCGAGCCGACCTGGGCCCGGATGGCGGGTTGGGCGTCGAAATCGAAGTCCTCGAGGGTCTTGCGGGCGGGGAAGGCGGCCGAGCGGATGCGTTGTTCGGCGCCGGAGGCGTTGCGCGCGGACACTTCCCGTTCGAGCACGGCGGCCAGGTAGTCCTCGTGGGTCCAGCCCGCGTCACGGGCCTGGTCGGCCAGCCGCTGCGCGGTCTCGGTGATCCGCGGTGCCTTGAGTGCGGCGGCGAGGTAGTGGATCTGCTTGACCGACTCCGGGGTGGTCTTGGCAGCCATCACGCGACCTCCCCGCTGAGCCCGAATGCGCGGTCGTAGTCGGCCAGGTCCCGGGTCAGGTCATCCGCGTTGGTGGCGGTGGCGGCGACCCGTGGCTGTCGTGCCTGCTCACGCAGCGCCTGCGCGATCCGCTTGTGAGCCGGGTCGGTGACGGTGGCGCCGCGGGCCCAGACCCGGGCGTGGTCGGCGACCACGCGGCCGTCGAGGCGGGCCCGGACCCGGTCCAGATCCGCGCTCACCTCGACCATCCGCCCGATCGCGGTCGGGTCGACGGAGTAGTCGCTGGCATCGAGGCGGACGTAGTAGTCGCGGCCGAGCCGGACCCGGTGCCGCCAACCCAGCAGCAGCGGAACCGGCGGCAGCGCGAGCATCCGTGCCCTGTCAGCCTCGATCAGGTCGACCGGGCGGGCCTTGATCGTGCGCACGATGCGCGCGTTCGCGCGGCTCAGCCACTGGTCGAACTGGGTGTTGAAGTCGGCTGGTGAGGTGAAGGAACGGCCGGGCATGAACGAAGTCTCAAAGAACCCGTTGCGGCGCTCGACAATGCCCTTGGACTCCGGGTCGTTCGGCGGCAGCTGCACCACCTTCGTGGCCAGCGTGCCAGTGAACGCCGCGACGCCGGCGGCCAGGCGACCACCGCGACCGATGCCCGGCTCGTTGTCCCAGATCAGCCGGCGTGGCACCCGCCCAAGCCGCCCGATCAACTCCCAAGAGCCGAGCAGCAAGTCCTCGGTCCGCCGAGTGGGCAGCATCCGCCCGGTGATGAACCGCGAGTGCGCGGCGACCATGACCAACACCGGCAACAACGCGCTGGACCCATCCTCCAACGGGATCCGCTTGGGCGGGAACCACAGATCGCACTGCGCCGCGTCCCCCGCCTCCCAGACCAGCCGGTCAGCCGGATCAGGGCGGCGATACCCCGGCCGCAACCGGCGCACGTTGTCCCGGAACCACGTGATCGAGCCGGTCCAGCCCACCCGCTCAGCGATCACCGTCGCCGGCATCTCCGGATGCTCCGCCAAGATCGCCCGCACCCTTGCCTCGAACGGCGTGAACGCCGTCGGCACCGGCCTGCGCTCGTACTTCGGCGGCCGGTCCGACGCCACCGCCCGATCGACCGTCGCCCGCCCGATACCCAACTGCCGCGCGACCTGCCGCCGCGGAACACCGTCCGCGACCAGCCGCCGGATCAACGCCCAGTCCTCCACCGAGATCACCCATCCAATCTGTCTGGGTGGCCTCGTTTTCGAGCGTCGCTACGGCCTCGTTTTCGAGCGTCGTCGACA
>NZ_MASU01000021.1 GCF_003202235.1 Prauserella flavalba | reverse complement strand
CCCACCACATTCTCAAGAACGGAACAGACCAGCCACGTTGTGTGAGGCCCCTTGGCGACACGCCTTTTCCGCGGTACCACTCCAGTTAAGCGGCGACCTCAGAACCAGACTCGCGCACTGTCGGCGCGGTGGTCACGATGGGAACAGCCCCGCGGGCGCGGGGACGACCACCCGAATCTGCCGGACGGGTGGCCGGATATGGGAACAGCCCCGCGGGTGCGGGGACGACTGCAACTCCACCTGCGCCTCAGTCAGCTGGTCGGGAACAGCCCCGCGGGTGCGGGGACGACAGGGCTGCGCTGCCCCGGTACAAGCTGCGCGTGGGAACAGCCCCGCGGGTGCGGGGACGACTGAAAACCACACTGGGTGAGGTCACACCCACCGGGAACAGCCCCGCGGGTGCGGGGACGACTAGGCGTAGCTAATCCGAGCACTAGCAGTTCAGGGAACAGCCCCGCGGGTGCGGGGACGACCGATCGGCGCTGGCCGTCCTTCTCGAACGTCCGGGAACAGCCCCGCGGGTGCGGGGACGACCGGGCTGACCTGGCCGAGGACGCCGCCCAGCTGGGAACAGCCCCGCGGGTGCGGGGACGACCTGGCACGCCGACAGGCCGGCGACACGATCGAGGGAACAGCCCCGCGGGTGCGGGGACGACCAAACCGACCGCCGAACAGTGATGCTTTGGGCGGGAACAGCCCCGCGGGTGCGGGGACGACGTATTCGTCGTCCATCCGAGTCCACGCCAAGAGGGAACAGCCCCGCGGGTGCGGGGACGACGAGATGGTCGACAAGACAAGCGGCGTGCCAGTGGGAACAGCCCCGCGGGTGCGGGGACGACGCCAGGGCGGTACAGAGGATCGTGTAGTTCTCGGGAACAGCCCCGCGGGTGCGGGGACGACCGAGGGGGGAGAAGACCGATGACGTGCACGGTGGGAACAGCCCCGCGGGTGCGGGGACGACGTCCGTCGTACCGCCCTCGCCGTCGTGGTGGTGGGAACAGCCCCGCGGGTGCGGGGACGACGGCCTTTCGCTGTTCGACCTCGAAGACCCCGAGGGAACAGCCCCGCGGGTGCGGGGACGACGGCCTTTCGCTGTTCGACCTCGAAGACCCCGAGGGAACAGCCCCGCGGGTGCGGGGACGACCCCGGTGCGCGGGCGTCGAAGATCCTCGGCGCGGGAACAGCCCCGCGGGTGCGGGGACGACTACGTGTCACCCACGGGCCGGTCGCTGCGGGTGGGAACAGCCCCGCGGGTGCGGGGACGACTTTCCTACGTGGCCCTGATCGCAGTGCTTTTCGGGAACAGCCCCGCGGGTGCGGGGACGACGACGAGCTGGCCAAGCGGGTGGCCGCTGGCGAGGGAACAGCCCCGCGGGTGCGGGGACGACACCAGATGGTGTCAGCGTCGATCGACACGGGCGGGAACAGCCCCGCGGGTGCGGGGACGACTTCACCGCGGAGTTCGTCGCCGGATCGCACCTGGGAACAGCCCCGCGGGTGCGGGGACGACGGCCTAGCGGCGGGTCTTTCGCTGACCGGGATGGGAACAGCCCCGCGGGTGCGGGGACGACCGACGGGGTCGCGCGGGGACGGATCGACTGGACGGAACAGCCCCGCGGGTGCGGGGACGACCAGCTGTCGAAGTGGATGCCGAAGTCCACGGAGGGAACAGCCCCGCGGGTGCGGGGACGACATGGTTCGTTGATGTGGCGTTGCATGGGAAAACGGAACAGCCCCGCGGGTGCGGGGACGACAAGACGATCGGCCTCGTCAAGAGCCTTGTTGCGGGAACAGCCCCGCGGGTGCGGGGACGACCCCGACTCACCGGTCTTCGAAGCAGCGGAGAAGGGAACAGCCCCGCGGGTGCGGGGACGACTGATCTCTTCCGTCTCCCTGTCGAGCTTGGCTGGGAACAGCCCCGCGGGTGCGGGGACGACACGGCCCGAATGATGCGCCGCGACAACGTCACGGGAACAGCCCCGCGGGTGCGGGGACGACGAGTTCTTCTCGGGCCGCAGGTCGTGGGCTCAGGGAACAGCCCCGCGGGTGCGGGGACGACGTCGGCGCCCTGGGGTCGTTCCTGCTGACGAAGGGAACAGCCCCGCGGGTGCGGGGACGACTTCGCGAAGAATCGTCATGGTCGGGTTGGGGAGGGAACAGCCCCGCGGGTGCGGGGACGACGTCTACCAGCACGCGCTGGAGGCCGCCGCCCCGGGAACAGCCCCGCGGGTGCGGGGACGACACGTACTCAGTCACTGAGGAGTTTGAGGCGCCGGGAACAGCCCCGCGGGTGCGGGGACGACTACCGCAACACGGGCCCGCTGGTCGACGGTCAGGGGAACAGCCCCGCGGGTGCGGGGACGACGGCCTGTTGTCCCTGGGTTTGATCTGGGGACCGGGAACAGCCCCGCGGGTGCGGGGACGACCCAGTGTTACGCAGCACGCTGCCGGGTGGGCAGGGAACAGCCCCGCGGGTGCGGGGACGACGGCGGGGCAGTCGACTTGCTCGGCGGAGTTGCGGGAACAGCCCCGCGGGTGCGGGGACGACGTGTCCAGCCGAGGTCGATGAGGAGCTCCTTCGGGAACAGCCCCGCGGGTGCGGGGACGACCCGTTGACCTGCGTGACCGCCTGAACCCCCGGGGGAACAGCCCCGCGGGTGCGGGGACGACAACATGAACCCGGACGAGTTGTCGTCGCCGAAGGGAACAGCCCCGCGGGTGCGGGGACGACTTCCACCCAGGTGTGCGGAACGTGCCGTGCCGGGGAACAGCCCCGCGGGTGCGGGGACGACCGATCCTCGGTTTGACCGCGGGTCCTGTGACCGGGAACAGCCCCGCGGGTGCGGGGACGACGCGCTCGGCATTGACGCCGAGCTCTTGGAGGGCGGAACAGCCCCGCGGGTGCGGGGACGACCTCGGCACGGTCGACGAGGACCGCGTGCCGGAGGGAACAGCCCCGCGGGTGCGGGGACGACTGGCTTGCCATTCTCACGGAGGAGGTCGGCGAGGGAACAGCCCCGCGGGTGCGGGGACGACTCGACGATGAGCCTGGCCCAAGTGGTGACGACGGGAACAGCCCCGCGGGTGCGGGGACGACTTCTCGCTCCTGTCCGATCTCCGGTGCGATGGGGGAACAGCCCCGCGGGTGCGGGGACGACTTACCGAGGAGTCTTCCCGTGACTGATCAGGCGGGAACAGCCCCGCGGGTGCGGGGACGACACTTGCTGACCTGCGATGTTACAGCGGATGGGTGCGATTTTCATTCACTTTGGCCGCAGGCCCCGTATCGATCTGAATACCTCCCGGAGTCCGGCCCCGTTGCGACGGGCCGATGCACGGCCACCGCCACCGCCACGCCAGCCGCGACTCGCCTGGTATCGACCGCCCGTGCCAGGCGTTACGGCTCGCGCACGTACACCGTGAGCATGCACGCAGCTCGTGCACCCCGGGCAACGCAGCATCCCCGGTAACGGCCGTGAACTCCCAAGCGATGTGTAGACATTCGGATGCTGGGGAGTGCACAGTGGATGACCGTGCCTGGTTGTCGGCCTGGGGTAAAGCCGCGCGCGACGATACTGGTCGTTGCGTCGCATGGAACCCGCTGTACCAGCACCTGGACGACGCGATGGCGGTCGCCGAGAAGCTCATTCAATCATGGGTCTCACCGCAGATAATCGCTCGAATTTCGTCTGAGCTACCGGATGGAATCGCCGGCGTTCGTGTCCTGACGAGTTGGCTTGCCGGCGTCCACGATGTCGGTAAGGTTTCTCCGGCATTCAGCGTACAGGTCAACGACCTTGCCGGATACATGGATCGATACGGTCTCGATTACAAGCCTGCGCTCGCGAGCGACCCCAAACGTCGCGAAGTCGGCCATGCGATTATCGGACACCTGGCGGTACGGGACTGGATGGTCGACGACCTGGGGTTTGCTCGCCGGAAAAGCATGGCTGCGCAGCTGGCCTCCGTAGTCGGTAGCCATCACGGTGTTCCGCCGGAACGTGCGCAGCTCAGCCTGGCCAGGGATCGAGCGGACCTGGCAGGGACGGGCGTATGGCATCGACTGCGCTGGTTCCTGCTTGACCGCGCCACTGACCGGATCGGGGGCCGCGAGGTACTCGCGCGTTATCGAAATGTGCGGTTGAGTCTGCCGAGCCAGGCGTTACTCACAGCGATCGTGATCATTGCCGACTGGATCGCCTCGAACGACGAGTTGTTTCCGCTTCGTCCGGTCGAAGCCCTTTCCAGGGAGCCCGAGAAACCGGATGATGACAGAACGCGGGAACGGTTGGAGTACGGATGGTCGAGCTTGGCGCTACCGGCGCAATGGTCCGCTCAACCGATACCGGACGATCGGGACCAGTTGTTCCAGGACAGGTTCGGCTATCCTGACGCTTCGCTGAACCCGATTCAGCGAGCCGCGGTCAACGCCGCCGTGGCGCAGGGCGAGCCAGGAATGCTCGTAATCGAGGCACCGATGGGGTCCGGCAAGACCGAGGCCGCCCTACTGGCTGCTGAGGCGCTGGCCGGACGCAGCGGCGCGGACGGGGTGTTCATCGCGCTACCCACGCAGGCGACCACTGACGCCATGTTCTCCCGGGTGCGCCGATGGCTCGACAGACTCCCCGGGAGTTCGGACGGCAGGGCGGTCTCGTTACGGCTCGCCCACGGCAAGGCGCATCTCAACGACGAGTTCGCCGGCATGGTGCACAGAGGACGGTACGGCTGTGTCGGTGACGACGAGGCAGCGATTGTCCACGCGTGGTTCTCCGGCCGGAAGAAGTCGGTGCTCGCGGCGTTCGTGGTCGGCACGATCGACCAGGTGTTGTTCGCTGGGCTGAAAAGCAGGCACTTGATGCTGCGGCACCTCGCGCTGGCAGGCAAAGTCGTGATCATCGACGAGGTGCACGCCTACGACGTCTACATGTCACAGTATCTGCATCGCGTCCTGCACTGGCTTGGTGCGTACCGCGTTCCGGTCGTTCTCCTGTCGGCGACGCTTCCGCCGGATCGCCGGAGCGAGTTGCTGCAGGCCTACGACACGGGCCGCGGGCGGGAAACCCCCGGCGCGCTCGCCGACGGCTACCCGCAAGTCTCGGGTACTGGTCTTCAATCTGTCGTTCTGCCGCTGCCCGAGCCGGCCAGCTCGGTGCAGTTGGACAGAATTGGGGACGACCTCGACATGCTGACCGAGTACCTCAGCAGGCACCTCTCCGAAGGTGGGTGCGCCGTCGTCATTCGGAACACGGTAACTCGCGTGCAGGAGACCGCGGAGCACCTGTCGGCGACGTTCGGCGTGGACGCTGTGACCATAAACCACGCCCGATTTCTCGCCTGCGACAGAGCCGAGAAGGACCGGGATCTGTTGCGGAGGTTCGGGTCACCGCTTGGCGAATGCGAACGGCCCGACATACACATCGTCGTTGCATCACAGGTCGTTGAACAGTCCCTCGACATCGATTTCGACCTCATGGTGACCGACCTGGCGCCGGCCGATCTCGTCCTCCAGCGGCTAGGTCGGTTGCACCGCCATCGACGTGCCCGTCCCACACCGGTGCGGCAGCCACGTTGTGCGCTCGTCGGTGTGCTCGACTGGAATACAGGTCCGGTCGTGGCCGTGCCGGAATCTCGCAAGGTTTACGGCGAGTATCCGCTTCTGCGTGCCGCGGCGATCCTTCACGGCCGCGATACATTGTCTGTGCCGCATGACATCGCACCGCTGGTGCACGCCGCTTATGGCCACACACCCGTCGGGCCGAAGTCTTGGCAACCGAAGCTGGCCGTGGCCGAGCGCATTGCGGCTGATCGCGCTCAGCAACGTCGACGTGCCGCTGGCGACTTCCTCCTCGGTGAGTCCGATGCCGCTGACGATCTGTGCGGCTGGGTCCGGGCCGGAGTCGGCGACGTGGACGACGACAGCCCGCAAGGCCTGGCTCAGGTACGCGATGGCGAGGAATCGCTTGAGGTTCTCATCGTGCAACGCGACGTCGACGGCGGCCTGCTCGTGCCTGACTGGGTGAGGCATGGTGGAGCGCAACTCCCTCTCGACGGGCCTGTGCCTTACCGGCTGGCGCGCGTCGTCGCGGCCTGCAGCCTCCGGCTCCCCTACGCACTGAGCCACAGTGGCGTGATCGACGACGTCATTCGCGAACTCGAAGCCAGCAGATTCACCAGCTTCGACAAGACCCCTCAGCTCACCGGGCAGCTCGTTCTGGTTCTTGACCAGCACCGGCAGGCGAAGCTGAACGACTACCGTCTCACCTACGACCTCCGGCGAGGACTGGTTCATGATCGAATCTGACACAAGCACCTCGGAGCTGCCAAGTTTCAACTTGATCGAGCAGCCATGGCTTCTCGCGCGCGACCAGAACGGCGAAACCTCCGAACTGTCGCTTGTGGACGTATTACGGCGATCGAGCCAGCTGGCCGGGCTTGTTGGCGACGTTCCGACGCAGGTGTTCGCCCTGACCCGCGTCCTCCTTGCCGTTCTGCATGGCGCGTTGCGCGGCCCATCGACAGTGGAGTACTGGGAGGCGCTCTGGGAAGCGGAATCGTTGCCGATGGACACCATCGAGGGCTATCTCAACCGGAACCGGGATCGGTTCGAGCTCTTCCATGAGACTACGCCGTTCATGCAGGTCGCCGGCCTACGCACTGCCAAGGGCGAGTGGTCGGATCTGAGCAAGCTGGTCGCGGACGTGCCCAACGGGCGTTCGTTCTTCACGACGCGGCTTGCCAAGGATCTGTCGCTGAGCTACGCCGAGGCCGCGCGATGGTTGGTGCATTGCCAGGCGTTCGACCCTTCCGGAATCAAGTCCGGCGCCGTCGGTGACGACCGTGTGAAGGGAGGAAGGGGCTACCCGATCGGTGTGTCCTGGTGTGGCCAGCTCGGTGGGCTGCTGCCAGAGGGACGCACGCTCAGAGACACGTTGCTGCTCAACCTGATCCCGCACGAGATCAGCAACCATACCAGCGTGGTGGACGTACCAAGCTGGGAAAGGCCGCCGCTCGGTCCAGGCGAACAAGATCCCGAGTTCCTGAAACCGGCCGGGCCGGTGGCCCTGTTCACGTGGCAGAGCCGTCGGATTCGGTTGAACCCGCAGAACGGGACCGTCATCAGTGTGCTGATCTGCAATGGCGACAAGCTCGCGCCACAGAACATGCACACCACCGAGACCCACTCCGCGTGGCGTTACAGCGACCCGCAGTCGAAGAAGTTCAAGACGACTGTCTACATGCCGCTGAAGCACAATGAGGAAAGGGCGATCTGGCGCGGGCTGGCATCGATGCTACCCGACTACGCCCGCGGTCAGGGCGCCGAGGCCGCACGCCGCCTGACGGCGACGGTGACCGAATGGCTTGGGTATCTGGCCACGGAGGAAATCCTCGATCGCACCTACCCCATTCGCGTGAGGACACTCGGTATCACCTACGGATCGAACGAGTCCGTCATCGACGAAGTCATCGATGACGCGCTGTCCATCCAGGCGGTCCTGGCCGCGCGCGACGCCGAGCCATTGAAGGGCGTGGCGGAGAGTTGCGTCGAGGCATCCGAGAACGCCGCGAAGGCGCTGGGCTTCCTGGCCGCTGACCTGACGGTCGCCGCCGGCGGCGACCCGGCCGGACCCAGGGCGAGGGCGGCCGAGGATGCCTACGCCGCACTGGATCCGCTTTTCCGCGAGTGGCTGAGCGCGCTTGGCCCCGACTCCGATCCGACCGAACGCCAGATCAGCTGGCACCGAACAGCCAGGGAGACCGTGGGCCGGCTAGGGCAGGACCTGGTCCGGGCCGCGTCACCGGCCAGCTGGGTCGGACGTGTGCACAACAAGCGCGTCTATACAACCGCACACGCGGATGCCCGATTCCGTACCGCGCTTCGCGAGGCCCTTCCCATGGCTGGTGTCTCCGAAGAATCTCCAGTGAACAAGCCCGCGGCCTAGCTACACCACTCGACAGGATTGACAGATGACCGAAACCGTGAGCTTCACCGAGCTGATGAAGTCGACCGTTGACAAGCGCGTGAGCGATATCCAAGGTGCCTACCTGAGGAACCGGCCGGGTGGTGTGGCTGCACTTGCCCGCCTCCGACGGGGTCTGGGGAGACCTCCGGGAAGTGTTCTGGACATCCTGGATTTCACCTATGCCAAGGAATTCGTCGGCGACCCGAATAGCGATGAGCCAACCCGCGCCGAAGCCGCCGCGCATCTGGCCATGACACTGTACGCGGCACACCAACAGTCCCAGAGCCAGCCGATGCACAAGCGAGGAGAGCGACTCGGCCGGTCGATCCGCATGCTGATCACCGAGAAGGACGTGACCAAGTACGTCGAGCACTCGGTAGCACACCGGTTCGCCGCATTGGGCACCGCGGACAGCCTCGCCGAGCTGTCTCATCACCTCCGCGGAATCGTGCAGCTGCTACGCGCCAACGGAGTCCCGATTGACTACGGCCGGCTCGCCGTTGACCTGCTGCATTGGCAGTACCCCGATCGCACCGCATCGGTGAAGCTCCGGTGGGGCCGGGACTTCCATTTCCCGGCCAACCAGAACACCGACGTCTGAAAGGTAAGCACATGCCGAGGACCATCGTGGACATCCATGTCCTGCAAACCGTTCCGCCGAGCAACATCAACCGCGATGACACAGGCAGCCCGAAAACCGCTACCTATGGTGGCGCACGCCGGGCCCGTGTCTCGAGCCAAGCCTGGAAGCGGGCGACCCGGGACGCCTTTGCCGACCTGCTGGACCGGAACGAACTCGGTGTACGCACCAAGCGTGTGGTGGAGCTGGTTGCCGATGAGATCGCCAAGCAGGACCCGTCCTTCGCCGATCGGGCGGAGGAACTCTCCACCGCTGTGCTGGCCGCCGCCGGTGTCAAACTGACGGCCGCAAGGAAGAAGGACGCTCCGCAGGAGTCAGGGTTTCTGCTGTTCCTCAGCAATCGTCAAGTGGCCGGCCTGGCCGAGCTGGCGATCAACGCGGCGCGCGAGGCCGACGGCGGCGCGGTGAAGATCGCTTCGAAGGAGGCGAAGACGCGCGCCGATCAGGAGAACTCTGTCGACGTGTCGCTGTTCGGGCGGATGGTCGCGGACCAGACCGACCTGAACGTCGAGGCTGCGGCGCAGGTCGCGCACGCGCTGAGCGTGCACGAGGTGGCCACCGAGTTCGACTACTTCACAGCGGTAGACGACCACAAGAAGGCTGATGAGGAGGAGGACGCCGGTGCCGGCATGATCGGCGCCGTGGAGTTCAACTCGTCCACGCTGTACCGCTATGCCACCGTCGACGTCGACCAGCTCGAGGAGAATCTTGGCAACACGGACGTCACCCGGCGCGCAGTCGAAGCTTTCACGCGGGCTTTCATCACCAGCATGCCGACCGGCAAGCAGAACACCTTCGCCAACCGCACCCTACCGGATGCCGTGCTGGTGATCGTCCGCGAGACCCAGCCGATCAATCTGGTCGGCGCTTACGAAGACGCTATCACCGCTGAGGAAAAGGCGGGCCGAATCGCAACGGCTATCCAACGGCTGGCCACGCACGCCACCGAACAACACGAGGCATTCGACGAGCGGCCGGTGACCGCGTGGGCGTTCGGAGGCGGCGACCGAGTCGATCCGCTGAGCGAGATCGCGGAACGCTCCACCATCGGCGCCACTGTGCGAGCACTGGGCGAGTTGGTGGCCGGCCGTTTGGCGGCGACGGCGTGACCGCACTACTGCTGCGGCTCGCCGGTCCGCTGCAGTCGTGGGGAACCGGCAGCCGTTTCACGCGTCGCAACACCGATCGGATGCCCAGTCGTAGCGGTGTCATCGGCTTGCTCGCCTCCGCCACCGGGCGCCGCAGGACCGATCCCCTGGAGGACCTGCTCGAACTCCGCATCGGTGTGCGCATCGACCAGCCAGGCAAGGTGGAACGGGACTTTCAGACCGCACGTACTCGTGACGGTGCCGAGTCGATGCCCCTGTCGCAGCGGTTCTACCTTGCCGACGCGGTGTTTGCCGTCGCCGTAGAAGGAGACCTCGCGCTGCTCGAGGGCCTACGAGCAGCGTTGCGCCGCCCCGTCTATCCGCTGTTCCTCGGTCGCAAATCCTGTCCCCCCGCGGGAAAACTCGACCACGGCCTGCGTGATGGCGATGTCGGTGAAGTCCTCGCCGCAGCGGAATGGCTAGCGTCGAGACGGGTGCAGGAACGCCACGGAAAGCCGAACGCGACACTCGAGGTCACCAGGGATTGTCCGCTCGAAACGCCGGGTAGCGACGTCGTGCGAGACGACCCCATCTCGTTTGACCAGCGTCACCGCCAGTACGGCTGGCGCAGCGTCATCCGCTATCCCGTCACCATCCCCAACACGCTCCACAACGGGGTGCGCAACCCGCCGGACCCGCACGACCCCATGGTCTTGTTGGAAGGGCTGAACTGATGTACCTGACCCGATTCGAGATCAACACCGCCCGCCGGGGCGCTCGGACACTTCTCGCCTCACCGCACCGGGTCCACGGTGCGGTTCTCCATGGGTTTCCGGCCAACCAGCGAGAACCGACCGAGTACGGCCGGATCCTGTGGCGCATCGACCAACGCGGTAGCCAGGCGCTGCTGTACGTGGTCAGCCCTCACCGACCCGATCTGACGCACCTGGTCGAAACCGCAGGCTGGCCCGCCACTCAAGGCTGGGAGACCCGCGATTACACCCCGCTGCTCAACCGTCTGGATGCCGGCAGCCAGTGGGCGTTCCGGCTTGCCGCCAACCCCGTGTCAAGTCGGCCAAAATTCGAGGAATCCACCCGCTCACAACGGTTCGGCCATGTCACCGTCGAACAGCAGACCGAGTGGTTGCTACGCCGCACCGAACGGAACGGCTTTGGCATTCCCGCCATCACCCTGGACGGCGCCGACAAGGAGCCAGACGTCGCTGTCCACGGTCGGCGGGTCTGGCGCTTTCCCCGGCAAGGCCGCACAGTCACCCTCGCCACAGCAGTGTTCGAGGGACGTCTCGAAATCACGGACGCAGCAACGTTTCGCCGCAGCCTCACCCACGGCATCGGGTCGGGGAAAGGCTACGGCTGCGGTCTGCTGACCCTCGCGCCGCTCGGTTGACGGCATGTCCGACATCCCCGGCGCCCGACCTGTCCCGGTCTCACACCTGACCCGCGCACAAGATCGGCTCACTTTTCTCTACCTCGAGCACTGCGTCGTGAACCGGGACGCGAATGCGATCACCGCCCAGGACACTCGCGGCACAGTTCACATCCCCGCAGCAACGCTCGGAGCGTTGCTCCTCGGCCCAGGCACGACGATCAGCCAGCAGGCCATGGTGCTACTTGCCGAGAGCGGCTCAACCGCGGTCTGGGTTGGCGAACACGGCGTCCGCTACTACGCCCACGGCCGCACCCTCACCCACTCGTCACGTCTACTCGAACGGCAAGCCGCGCTCGTGTCCAACCAGACCTCACGGCTGCGCGTCGCACGCCGAATGTACGCGATGCGATTCCCGGACGAGGACACCAGCCGCCTCACCATGCAACAATTGCGCGGCCGCGAAGGCGCTCGAGTGCGGGGAATCTACCGCGCGCACTCCAGCCGAACCGGGGTGCCATGGGAAGGCCGCGACTACAACACCGCCGACTTCGACGACGGCACCCCGGTCAACCAAGCCCTGTCCGCGGCCAACACCAGTCTCTACGGTGTCGTCCACGCAGTTATCGTCGCGCTCGGTCTGGCACCTGGGCTTGGATTCATCCACACCGGGCACATCCGCTCCTTTGTTTACGACGTCGCCGACCTGTACAAAACGGAGATCACCATCCCCATTGCCTTCGACATCGCCGCCCGTGACGCCGGCGACATCGGCGCGGTAACCCGGCGCGAGGTTCGCGACCGGATGAAGGATGGAGCGTTCCTGGAAACCTGTGTCCGTGACATCAAGACCCTGCTCGCAGACCCAGACGAAGCTGAAGCGGTCGAATACGGCCCCGAAGCCTTCGAGAACCCGGACGTCGTCATGCTCTGGGACACCAATGGACGGACCGTCGCGGCGGGTACCTCGTACGGCGATTACGGGGAGTTCGACGACTTCGACGATGATGGGGCGGGTCCATGACCGTCATCGTCGTCGCCGCATGTCCCGTCGGACTTCGCGGTCACCTCACCCGCTGGCTCCTGGAAATATCGCCCGGCGTGTTCGTTGGAAAGATCAACAAACGAGTGCGTACGCTTGCTTGGCAACGAGTTACCGAGATGGTCAAGACCGGGCGGGCGATCATGGTGTACTCCGCCAACAACGAGCAAGGCCTCGCCTTCGAAGTTCACGCCCACGACTGGGTGCCCATCGACTTCGAAGGAATCCGACTCATGCTCCGCCCCACCAAACCCACCCGACAGCCGAGAACCGGATGGAGCACAGCAAGTCGACGCCGCCGCAACCGCCAGAAGTGAACGAAAACCGCAACCGACCGTCGTAAAACCGCACGTCAACAAGTGTCGTCCCCGCGCCCGCGGGGCTGATCCCATCCGGCCGAGGTCGAGCACGAACTCGCGGGTGTCGTCCCCGCGCCCGCGGGGCTGATCCCGTCTTCGCCTGGCCGCCGTAGTTCCAGCCGTGGTCGTCCCCGCGCCCGCGGGGCTGATCCCTCCGGAGCAGGGTTCCGTACCACCCAGTTCTCGTCGTCCCCGCGCCCGCGGGGCTGATCCCGACGGACCCTCCAACACCACCAGATCCGCGGGGTCGTCCCCGCGCCCGCGGGGCTGATCCCGAAAGTGCCACCAGCGCCATCAGCGACGATGTGTCGTCCCCGCGCCCGCGGGGCTGATCCCGCGTGACAGGCGACGAGCAGGACGCGTTCAGCGTCGTCCCCGCGCCCGCGGGGCTGATCCCGCTCGCGAAGACGATCAGCAGCCGTCAGCATGGTCGTCCCCGCGCCCGCGGGGCTGATCCCGACCCATACCCAGTGGGCAGAACACCGCCCTCGTCGTCCCCGCGCCCGCGGGGCTGATCCCAGCGCAGCGGACGGTGATGCTGTGGGCAAGGGGTCGTCCCCGCGCCCGCGGGGCTGATCCCGCCACACAGGCCGACGGCCAGTGGGCGTGGGAGTCGTCCCCGCGCCCGCGGGGCTGATCCCAACACCGAAGGAACCGACGGGTCGATCTCCACGTCGTCCCCGCGCCCGCGGGGCTGATCCCCGGAGCCCGACCAGGATGAGCACGTAGGCGGGGTCGTCCCCGCGCCCGCGGGGCTGATCCCGAGCCGCCGGACTTCGATCCGCGCGACCTCTGGTCGTCCCCGCGCCCGCGGGGCTGATCCCGCCTTGGTGGGCAGCCCGATTGATTTGTCGTCGTCGTCCCCGCGCCCGCGGGGCTGATCCCGCCTGGAACGTTGCGACCAACGGCGGCCCGAGGTCGTCCCCGCGCCCGCGGGGCTGTTCCCTCCAGCTCGGGCGGGATGGTGGCCTTGGCAGGGTCGTCCCCGCGCCCGCGGGGCTGTTCCCATGGCGTTCACGTAGTGCCAGCCCTCGGGGGCGTCGTCCCCGCGCCCGCGGGGCTGTTCCCAACGTCGTGGGTCGTACTCTCCGAGTCCGATCGGGATGGAACTCAACCAGAAGCTGCGCCTGTTCGAATACGGCAGTGTGCTGACCATCGTGCTCGTCGTGCTCGTTGTCGTCGTCGTGCTTGACCGGGCCAGCGCACATCTGAGGAAGAGGCTCGTATGACCCTGACCTGTGACGACAATGTGCTCCCGAACGTCCGCGACCTCGGCGGCCTCCCCGCGGGTCCGGGCAGGCGCACCGCCGCCGGGGTGCTGTACCGCAGCGCCGCTCCGCTGGCGGGGGACCTGCCGCCGCGGGCGTTGCCGTCGTGGCCGGCGCGCACCGTGCTGGACCTGCGTGCGCCCGGCGAACTCGACGCACCGCACCCGCTGGCCGTCGCCGGGACCACCGTGCACGCTCTGCCGTTCCTCGACGACGCCCAGCTCAGCGCGCTACCGCGCGACGACCTCGGGGCGATCTACCGGGTGTTCGTCCAGCAGGCCGCGCCGCAGCTGGCCAGCGTGGTGACGCTGGCCGCCACCGCGCCCGGGCCGCTGCTCATCCACTGCGCGGCGGGCAAGGACCGCACGGGCGTGGCCGTGGCGCTCCTGCTCGCGTGCGCGGGCGTGTCCAGAGACGAGATCGTGGCCGACTACATGCTGACCCAGCACAACCTCGACGCGATCATCGCGCGGCTGCGCCGCACCAACCACGTACACAGCCGCGACCAGAATGGTGTGGCCGGCAGCGCCTACGGCGCGCCACCCGAGGCCATCGAAACCGTCCTCGACCTGTGGACGGCATCCCCCGCAGGAGTCCACGGCTGGCTCGAGGCGCATGGCGCGACCGCGGACGCGGTCCGGCGGTGGACCCAGCGGTTCCCCACCGCTGGGCCGAGCTAGACCCGGACCGTCCGCGACTCGTGCGGTGGTGGCTCGGGTGGCCGCCCGGTTGGATGCGATGTCGCCGGGTGCGACGTTGATCGACCGGTGCGGTCGGGTCCACCGCCCCTCGACGGCGGTCTTATGCGCGCAGGGCGCGCGCCGCTGCTACGTCAGCGGCGTGGAGGGCATCAGTCCATGATGACGACTGCCCGGCCGACGAGCCGGCCGTTCTCCAGATCGTCGAACGCGGTGAGGGCGTTCTCGAAGCCGTAGTGCGTGATCCT
The DNA here is from genome assembly GCF_003202235.1 of Prauserella flavalba. GTDB lineage: Bacteria > Actinomycetota > Actinomycetes > Mycobacteriales > Pseudonocardiaceae > Prauserella_A > Prauserella_A flavalba. The sequence continues at coordinate 69,836 of NZ_MASU01000021.1, read as the reverse complement.
GGTGGTGAGGCATCCGGTGCGGGCGAGGGCTACGAGGTCAACGAGATCCTGCCGGGTGCCGCTGTACGGGCGGCTGATGGTCGCGCCTCGCGGGAGGGTCGTCGATGTTCGGGCGGTTTCGAATTGGAGCGTTCCGTCGCCCTGGCCGGGAACGCGGATCGTGCCGTACGGCGCGACGACGGCGCCTGCCAGCGCGAGTGTCGTCGTGGTCCCGACGAGGTCGAGCACGAGGTCGGCACCGTGTCCGCCGGCGGCGCGCAGCACCTTCTCCGCGATGTCGTCATCGGTTGACACGAATGTGTGGTCGACCTTGGCGCGCACTTCGTCGAGGGCCTGCTGCCTCACGTCCAGGGCAATGACTTTCGCCACCGTGGACGCTCTGAGGATCTCGACCGCGAACTGGCCCAGGCCGCCGATCCCGATGACGACCGCGCACGATCCCGGGCGCAGGAGGTCGCCTACGGCGTTGATCGAGTGATACGGCACCAGACCCGCATCCGTCAGCGTGGCCGCGAACGCCGGGTCAAGTGCGTCCGCGGCCACCAACGCCGTGGCCGGGACCGCGACGAACTCCGCGAGGCCGCCGTCGACCGAGACACCGGGAACCGGTGGCTGGCTCAGCCGTCCCGCGGTGCTCAGGCACGCGTTCGTGACTCCGGCGACGCACTGCCGGCAGGTTCCGCACGACCACACCGGGTGGACGATCACCTGGTCACCCACGGCGAACGACGTGACCCCGTCTCCCCGTTCGACGATCGTGCCGGCGATCTCGTGCCCGAGGACGGTGCCTGGGGGAATGGCCGGGTGCGGGCTCGCACGGAAGTGAACGTCGGTGTGGCAGATGCCCGCCGCGGCGACGCGAAGGAGGACCCGGCCCGGCGTTGCGGTAGGCATCGGCACGTCAGTTCGGGAGACCTGGCCGGCACCGAGGTACTGGATGGCCCGCATCGCGTCAGCTCGCGATCGAGATGCCGCCGTTCACGCTGATCACCTGGCCGGTGATCCGGCGCGCGAGCGGGGAGGCGAGGAAGAGGATCGCGTTCGACAGGTCCTCGGGTTCGGTCAGGCCGAGATGGGCCTGCGCGGCGATTCGGTCGAAGATCTTCTTGCTGAACTCGGTGGCCAGAGCGCGCTCGTGGGAGCCGGTGTCCACGATCATCGACGGTGTCAGGACGTTGACCCTGACGCCATACCGCTTCGCTTCGAGTGCGAGCGTTTGCGAAAAGGTGACGATCGCCGCCATGGCAGCGCCGATTCCCGTCTCCCCGGGTGTGGGTACGCGCTGCGCGTCGGAGGCGATGTTCACGATGGCGCCGCTCTGTTCGGGACGCATGACATCGATCGCCGCCCGGCAGACCAGCATGGTTCCCAGCGCCTGCTGGGAGAGAACCGCGTGGAGATCCTCGATCGGCATGCTGTGGAGCGGAACCGGCATGTAGGGGGCGACCGTGGAGTTCACCACGATGTCGAGCCCGCCCATCTGCTCGGTGGCAGACGCGACGAGCCCGGTGGCACCGTCGACCGTGTTCACGTCCGCGGCGACGAACGTGCTCGTCGCGGTCGCCTCGGCGGCGACGGCCTTCGCGGCGGCTTCACCTCGTTCCGGATTGCGCCCGCCGACAACCACGTGGGCGGCTCCGGCCCGGGCGAAGGCCCGGGAAGTCGCGAGTCCGACTCCCGAGGTGCCGCCCGCGATCAGAACCCGTGCTCCCCGGAGCTGGAAATCGGGTTGCTGATCGGGAGTACGCGGGGCTGATCCGCCGGTCTCCGATGCTGGCCTTGTCATTTCTGATGATCCGTCCGTTTCCGTTGTGGTGCTGTCAAATCCAGAGAATCGGCTCAAGCGCGGCGCGGAAACCGCGTGAAGTCTGGTTCGCGCTTCGCCTTGAACGCCTCCCGGCCCTCCTGGGCTTCTGGTTGACCGTAGAAGAGCAGGTTCGCGTCGTGGGCGAGGGCCTGGATTCCGGCGTAGCCATCCTCGTGCGCGTGGAAGCTCAATTTGGACAGTCTCACCGCCCAGGGCGAGAGCGCGAGGATCTCCCGCGCCCACGTGATCGTCTCCGCCTCGAGTTCCGCCAGCGGTACGACAGTGTTCACGAGGCCCATCTCGAGCGCCGTCCGGGCGTCGTACCGACGGCACAGCATCCAGACCTCCTTGGCCTTCTTCGGGCCGACGAGGTCGGAGAGGATGCTGGCGCCGTAGCCGCCGTCGAACGAACCGACCTTGGGGCCGACCTGTCCGAACACGGCGTTGTCGGCCGCGATGGTCAGGTCGCAGACGAGGTGCAGTACGTGACCGCCACCGATCGCCCAGCCGGCCACCATCGCGATGATCGGTTTCGGGCAGCGGCGCATCGCGACGTGGAGGTCGGTGACGTGGAACCTTCCGGTCGCTGACGCATCGGTTTGGTAGCCGCTGTCGCCGCGCACACGCTGGTCACCACCTGAGCAAAACGCCTTCTCTCCCGCGCCGGTCAGGACGATCACCCCGATCGACTCGTCCTCGCGAGCTGTGGTCAGCGCCGACGAGACCTCGACCAGTGTCTGCGGACGGAAGGCGTTGTGGACCTCCGGCCGATTGATCGTGATCTTCGCGATGCCGTCCTCGGTGGTCTCGTACCGGATGTCGTCCCACTCACCCTGGGATTCCCACACGGTGTCGTCAGTATTTCCAGTCACCGGCTCATCTTGCTCCAGATCTGCCCGATCAGGCTCGGCTGTCTGCCGGCCGCCGGCCCGCGGCCGGCAGACAGGTGAACACGGGCTAGCCCTGAACCGCCGTCACGGTAGGTGCGGCGACGACCGAGCGGTCCCATCGGCGCAGCGCGACAAAGGTCGCGGACACGCCCAGCGCGCACAGCACCACGCCGTAGCCGGCGAGGGGCAGCCAGCCACCCCAGTTCGCACCGATGAGGCTGGCGGCCACCAACGGGGCGAAACCACCGAAGACGCCCCCGAGCTGCTGACCCAGTGACACCGCGCTGGCACGGATGTGCGTCGGGAACAGCTCGCAGAAGAAGGCGGGGACCACTCCGTTGACCACGGCGTGTCCCAGCCCGAGCACGAGCACACTGACCCCGAAGATCACCAGCGTGTTGGAGGTCTCGAGACCCAGGAAGAACACGAACAGCAGGATGCCTTCGGCAATGGTTCCGTAGATGATCGGCTTCTTGCGGCCGATGCGGTCGGAAAGCCCGCCCCAGAGCGGAGTCGCCGTGAAGAGGAACACAGCGGCGAGCGTGACGACGCCGAGCATGGTCGTCTGTGGCACGCCGTGTGCGGTCGTGGCATACGACAACGAGAAAACCGTCACGATGTAGAAGATCGTGTTCGGCGCGGCGGAGATCAGTGCGACCGCGATGACGTCCTTGCTGTGCCCACGCAGCGCTTCCACCACCGGCACCCGTGGTTTCGCGCCCGCGTCGTCAGTCTTGCGGAAGACCTCGGGTTCGGGGACTCCGAGCCGCACGACCAGAGCCACCGCGACCACCACGATGCTGAACAGGAACGGGATACGCCAGCCCCAACTGGCGAAGGATTCGGCGGGCATCAGCGAAAGGAGCCCGAACACACCGGTGGACAGCACGAGCCCCGCGAACGGTCCCGAGTAGGCGAAGGCGCCGAAGAATCCGCGTCGCCCTGGCGGCGCGTGTTCGACGGCGAACACCGAGGCCACGCCGAGTTCGCCGCCAAGCCCGAAACCCTGAACGAGCCGCAGCGCGAGGAGGAGCATCGGCGCCGCGGCACCGATCGCGGAGTACGTCGGGAGCACGCCGATCAGGACCGTCGACACCCCCATCACCAGCAGCGTCGCGACCAGGCTTCGCTTGCGGCCGATGCGGTCGGCCACGTGGCCGAAGACGATGCCGCCCAACGGCCGCACGACATAGCCCACCGCGAACGTCGCGAACGCGGCCACGGTGCCGAGTGCCGGCGAAAGACCGGTGAAGAACAGTTTGTTGAGCACGAGCGCGGCGGCCGTGCCGTAGACGAAGAAGTCGTAGTATTCGAGCATGCCGCCGACGAAACTCGCGATGGCGGCGCGCACGGGGGTTGTCGCGGAATGCGACGTCGGGGTGGATGCCATGGTGTCTCCTCATTGAGCACGAACCGGCCGGCGATCATGATCGGCACGGCTGGTGAAGGCAGCTGTGGTTGGGGCGATGTCGAGAACTACGGTTGCCAGATCTCGTGTGTGAATGGACTCCTGTCTTGTGTGGTGAGGGGACCGCACGCTGTCCGGCCTCAGCGGCCCGACCAGTGCGGATCTCTGCGTTGGCGGAAAGCGGTGACTCCCTCGACGATGTCGTCGGTGGTGAGGGCGAGCGCGAGCTGCGCCTGGAGGACGCTCAGCGCGTCGGGGAGACTCATGTCGCGGGTCGTCGCGATCGCGTCCTTGCCGAGTCTCGTCAGCAGGGGTGACTTGGTGGCGAGTCTGTGGGCCCAGGATCGGACGGTGTCGTCGAACTCGCCGGAGGGCACAACGGCGTTGACGATCTGCAGTGCGAGGGCCTCGTCGGCACCGATGAGGTCCCCGAGAAGCATGAGCTCGTTGGCCTTGGCGCGGGGAACGCTGCGATAGATGAGCGCCGAGATCATGAAGGGGAAGACGCCGACGTTGATCTCCGGACAGCCGAAGCGGATTCCCTTCCGCGCGAGGATGAGGTCGCAGGCGAGTGCGAGGCCGAAGGCACCGGCGAGCACGTCGCCGGACGCGGCACAGATCGTCGGCTTGCCGAGCTGTTGCAGGGCGAGGAACAACCGGGGGAAGCGGTCGAGGCCCGCGTACTTCGTGATGGCCGGCTCGGCGTCGGAGAGGGCCTTGAGATCGCCGCCCGCGGAGAAGACCTTGTCGTGTGTGGTGCCGAGGACGACGACTCGGACGGCGGAATCGGACTTCGCCCGGTCAAGGGCTTCGAGCAGCTCGTCGAGCAGCTTGTTGCTCAGTGCGTTCCGGGTTTCGGGGGAGTCGAGATGGAGGTAGGCGACACCGTGGTCGTCAACCTGGTACTGGACGGGCATTGTGCGGTCCTCTTGACTCAGCAGGGGAGGCTGCGGCCCCGGTCACGCGGTGACCACGCGACGGGGCCGGCGACGATCGAGTGGCTGGAGAGCTTGCGGCCCAGGGTGGCCTGTGCGTCGAGGGCGGCCTCGATGACCCGGCCGAGGTCGAGGCCGGTGTCGACCCCCATCTCGTGGAACATGCTCGCCAGGTCCTCGGTCGCGATGTTCCCGGTCGAGCCCTTGGGCACCGGACAGCCGCCCAGCTCGCCGAAGCTCGACTCGAAGCTGTGACAGCCGGCCTCGAAGGCGGCGTACGCGTTGGCTAGGCCCTGTCCACGGGTGTTGTGGAAGTGCGCGGTGACCTCGATGCCCGGCAGGCGTTCGATGGCCGCGGCGAAGAACCTGCTCGCGTACGCCGGGTTACACATGCCGGTGGTGTCCCCGAAGCCGATCTCCATGGCACCCGCCTCGGCGAACTGCTCGGCGAGATCGAGGACTCGCTCCGGCGGAACCCTGCCCTCGTAGGGACAGCCGAAGGAGGTGGCGACGACCGCGCAGAAACGCAGCCCTTCGTCGACGACGCGTTTGCCCATCCTCCGCACCTCCCCCATCGTCTCCTCGACGGTGCGGTTGATGTTCTTCCTGTTGTGGGTCTGACTCGCGCTCACGAACAGGGTCGCCTCGTCGAAGTACTCCCGCTGGCGCAGGGCGTTGTCCAGCCCTCGGCTGTTCGGGATCAGCACCTGGCGTGCCACGTCGTCGGGCAGATCGATGCCGCGGAGCACCTCGACTCCATCCGCGAGCTGGGGGAGTACGTCGGGGCGCACGAAGCTCGCGACCTCGATGCGTTTGAGACCGGCCCGGCCGAGCGCGTTGATCAATCGGATCTTGTCAGAGGTCGGGATGGTCTCGGGCTCGTTCTGGAACCCGTCCCTCGGCCCGACCTCACGGATGTGGACGCGCCGGGTCTCGCCTTCGATGGTGTTGTCGTACTGGGGCATGTTCTGCTCCTCTGTCGTTTCGCCGGGGGAGCTCAGCGCTCGCGGTGCAGCTGCAGGCGGATCTGATCCACTGCCGAGGGGTTCTCCGCACCCGACAGGTCGCCGGGATCGCTGTCGAGGACGGCCGCACGGATCGCGCGGCGAAGGATTTTGGCGGAGCGGGTCTTCGGCAGCTGCTCGACGCGGACGACGCGGCTCGGCGCGAACGGTTTCCCGACCTCTTCCGCGACGGAGGTGCGCACGCGCCGTGCGATGTCGTCGTCGGAGCTCGCGGCCGCTGCGCGGGCGACGTAGAAGACCCAGATGGCCTCGCCCTTCTGCGGGTTGGGCACGCCGACGACCGCGGACTCCGCGACATCGGGATCGGCGGCGACGACCGACTCGATCTCGGCGGGCGCGACGCGCTTGCCCGCAACGTTCATGACGTCGTCCGACCGCCCGAGGATGTACCAGCCGTCTTCGTCGGCCCTGGCGAAGTCGCCGTGGCGCCAGATCCCGGGGAACGTCGACCAGTAGGCCTCGTGGTAGCGGTCCGGGTCCTGCCACACACCGCGAGTCATCGACGGCCACGGCTGGCGGCACACGAGCTCGCCGATGGCGCCCCGCAGGCTCGTGCCGTGGTCGTCGACCACGTCGACGTCCATCCCCAGTGCCGGGCCGCCCAGGGAGCAGCTCCTGATGGGCTCGACCGGATAGGGACACAGGAAGGACCCGCCGACCTCGGTGCCTCCGGAGAAGTTGATAATCGGAACCCGCTCGCGCAGCACGCCGCGGGCGAGCCACTCGTAGGACTCCGGATCCCACGGCTCGCCCGTCGATCCGATGACGCGCAGGGTCGAGAGGTCCTGGTTCGGCCTCGCCGTGGACGCCGCCCGCAGTGTGCGAGTGAGGGTCGGGCTCAGGCCGAGTGTCGAGATGCGGTGCTTCTCGACCAGGTTCCACAGTCTGGCCGTGTCCGGAATGTCGGGCGAGCCTTCGTAGAGGAGAAGAGTGCCTCCGTTGGAGTGCGTTCCGAAAATCGACAGCGGGCCCATGATCCAGCCCATGTCGGTGATCCAGGCGAGGGTTCGGCCGCGGGTGACCTCGAAGCCGTAGGCGAGCTCGGACGCGGTTTTGAGCACGAAGCCGGCATGGGTGTGCACCGCGCCTTTCGGCTTTCCGGTGGTGCCCGAGGTGTAGGCGAGCAGGAGTACGTCCGATGCCGCGGTCGGCTCGACCACCGGGTCGGGGTCGTTCTCGAGAAGACGGGCCCAGCTGACCTCGCCCTCGGTCAGGTCGAGCGGCTCGTCCAGGTTGTGCACGACCACGGTCGTACGGACCGTCGGGCACTGCTCCCGGGCCGCCCGCAGCTGCTGGAGCATCGGGACCGGCCGTCGGCGCCGGCGGGTGCCGTCGGCGGTCACGACCGCGACGGCGCCCGCGTCGCGGAGGCGTGCCGCGATCGCCGAGGGCGAGAAGCCGGAGAAGAGTGGGACGAGGATCGCTCCGATGCCGGCCACCGCATAGGTCGCGACGACGGCCTCGGCGATCATGGGCAGGTAGACCGCCACGGCGTCGCCCTTGCCGACGCCGAGCTCGCGCAGCGCGGCTCGCAGCCTCGAGGCGGCCTCGTCGAGCTCGGCGAAGGTGAGGGTGGTGACCTCTCCGTCCTCATTCTCGTGTACGACAGCGAGCGCGCTCGGGTCTTCCGCCGCCCAACGCGACAGGCAGGCCTCGGCGGCGTTCACGCCGCCGCCGACGAACCACTCGGGCCACTCGACGCCGCCCGAGAGGTCGAGGACCTGCGTGTACGGCGTGTGGAAGGGGATCGCCAGGTCGTCGACCACGGTCTGCCAGAACTTCCCGATGTCCTCGACCGACACCGCGCGGAGGTCGTCGGCCGTCTTCACGTCGAGTCGCTGCATCAGCCGGGCGACGTTGGAGTGCTCCAGGTAGTCAGCCGTCGGCTGCCATTCGTACGTCACGGTTGATCGCCCGCCTCTCGTGTCGGCGTTCCCTCCCGAAGGAAGCGCCTCAGTATGGTCAGACCGAACTCGCAATGGCAATGGCCAGTTGGTTTCGATGCGCGCTTGTAGTTTGGTCTGAGCATATTGCTCAGTCAACCAAACCGGCCTAGTCTGAGGTCGCTCTTCGCGGTGGTGACCGATGCCCCGGCAGGCGGCACGCCGGGACGCTCGAGACCCGCAACGCCCAGCTCAACAGCAGATCGACGGCAAGGATGCTCGATGCCTTACGAATTCAGTGCCGAGGGCCGGCGGGTCCTCGAGTCCGCCCAGCGCTTCATGGACCAGCACATCTATCCGAGTGAAGGTCGCTACTACGAAGAGCTCGAGGAGGTCGGGCCGTTCGGTCATCCGCCCGTCGTCGACGAGTTGAAGGCGAAGGCCGCCGCCGAAGGGCTGTGGAACCTCTTCCTGCCCGAGCTCGAGCCCGGCCAGCCGGGCACGCGTCTGTCGAACGTCGACTACGCGCCGATCTCGGAGCAGCTCGGCAAAGTGTGGTTCGCCTCCGAGGTGTTCAACTGCCAGCCACCGGACTCGGGCAACATCGAGATCCTCAACCAGTACGCCACCCCGGCGGTCAAGGGCCGCTGGCTCGGGCCGCTGCTCAGCGGTGAGATCCGCAGTGCCTACTCGATGTCCGAGCCCGACGCCGCGTCGTCGGACGCGACCAACATCGATCTTCGAATCACCCGGGACGGGGACCACTACGTTCTCGACGGTCGGAAGTGGTTCAGCTCGGGTGCCAAGGCCCAGCGGTGCAAGCTCCTGGTGGTGATGGGGCGGAGCAACCCGGACGCTCCGCGGCACCGGCAGCATTCCATGCTCGCCGTGCCCTTGGACACGCCCGGGATCGAGTTCGGCGCGCTGCCGACGGTCTTCGGATACCAGGAGCGCGGCGGTCATCCCGAGGTGATCTTCCGCGAGGTCCGGGTGCCGGTCGACAACCTGCTCGGCGAGGAGGGCGGAGGTTTCGCCATCGCCCAGGCCCGGCTCGGCCCGGGCAGGATCCACCACTGCATGCGTGCGATCGGGGTGGCGGAGCGTGCGCTGGAGCTCATGATCACCCGCTCCCTGCGGCGCCGCACGTTCGGCTCCACGCTCGCTCACAAGGGGACGATCCAGCAGTGGATCGCCGAGTCCCGGATCAACATCGACATGGCGCGCCAGTACGTCCTGCATGCCGCGCATCTCATGGACACGGTCGGGAACAAGGAGGCGGCGACCGAGATTGGCGGGATCAAGGTGGCGATTCCGGAGATCTGCTTCGAGGTCGTCGACCGCGCCGTCCAGGTGCACGGAGCTGCCGGCGTCACGCAGTTCACTCCGCTGGCCTACATGTACGCCAAGATGCGGACCCTTCGCCTCGCCGACGGACCTGACGAGGTCCACAAGATGTCCATCGCCCGCCGCGAGATCCGCAAGCACGACCCGAACTTTCGCCTCAGCGGTCCGAGCAGGGGATAGCACCGTCGCGGCTTGCGCGGAAGGGAAATCGATGGTTGAAGCAAGAACTCCCAGCGGGCGCAAGCTGTTCGCGCTGATCGTGCGCCGCCCGGGCTTGTCCCAGGCGGCGTTCTCGGCTCATTGGCGCACGGTGCACGGCCCGCTCGCGCTCCGCATTCCGGGCCTGCGCCATTACGTGCAGAACCACGTGCAGCCCTGGCCCTTCTCGCCCGTGGAGCCGCCGGTGCTGGATGGGATCAGTGAAGCCTGGCTCGACGATGCGGGCCCCGAAGACGGCACCGGTGGACTGCACGCCGACCCGGCCTACCTCGAGGGAGCCCGGCGCGACGAGCCCACCTTCATGGACGTCACTCGCCACGACTACCTGCGCGTGGAGGAGACCGCGGTCCTGACTCGGTCGGAGGGCCGGGTGAAGACCGTCCTGCTGGCGAGGAGGCGGGCCCGTACCGCGTCGCGGCAGTTCCAGGAAGCCTGGTTCGGTTCGCCGACAGAGCTGAAGCGCGTTCCGGGATTGTGCCGGTACGTCCAGAACACCGTCACCGGCTGGCCGGTCGGCACGGCACGCCCGGCGTACGACGCCGTCGACGAACTGTGGTGGGAGGACCTCCCCGCTCTGCGTGCCGCGTACGCGGATGCGGCGACCTGGGCACTGCTGTGTCGCGGAGACGTTGCCGTCGCGGCTGCCCTCCACGTGAAGCCGGTGGTCCTGCGATGAGACACGCGTCAGCGGTCGCCGAAGGGCTGCGGAACCTCTTGTCTCGCCCCCTAGCGGTATATATGCTCATACCATTCGACCATTAGAAAGGTAGTAGCGAACATGGACTACGAGGACATCTCCTACGAAGTCGACGGCCCGGCCGCTGTCCTCACGATCAACCGGCCGGACAGGATGAACGCCTTCCGCGCCAAGACGACGGAGGAGCTCATCCACGCCTTCAAGCGGGCTTGGGCGGACAAGTCGGTGCGTGGGATCGTCCTGACCGGCGCAGGCGACCGCGCCTTCTGCGTGGGTGGCGATGTGAAGCAGCGGGCGGAGACCGGCGACTACGGCCCGACGTCCAACGGTCTGTTCGAAGGCACGTACCTGCAGCGACTGATCCGCGATGTCCCGGTGCCGGTGATCGCCGCGGTGAACGGCATCGCGATCGGCGGTGGGCACGTCCTGCACGTCATCTGCGACCTGTCGATCGCGGCCGAGCACGCCACCTTCGCCCAGAGCGGCCCGCGCGTGGGCTCGTTCGACGGTGGCTTCGGCGCGTCGTATCTCGCCCGGGTCGTCGGCGAGAAGCGCGCCCGCGAGATCTGGTTCCTGCTGGACAAGTACACCGCCCAGGACGCGCTGAACTGGGGTCTGGTGAACAAGGTCGTGCCCAAGGAGGAGCTCATCCCCGCCGCCAAGGAGTGGGTGAACACGATGGCCGACTACAGCCCGACCGCACTCCGCTTCCTCAAGAAGGCCTTCAACGCCGACACCGAGCACCAGGCCGGCATCGCACTGCTGTCGGAGGTGGGGCTCGACACGTTCGCGAACTCCGACGAGGCGATGGAAGGGGCCCGCGCCTTCTCCGAGAAGCGCAAGCCCGACTTCGCGCAGTACCTGTGACGGGAGGGTCATGGTGAGCCCGGAGGTCACATCCACGGCGGTGAGCGCATCCGCAGGCGGGGACGGCGTCTTCGTCATCCGGATGGAGAACCCTCCCGTCAACGCGCTCGCGCCTCAGCTGCTCGACGGCCTGGACGAGGCGCTCGACGTCGCGGAGAAGGACGGTGCCCGCGTCATCGTGATCGCGTCCGGTGTGGACGGTTTCTTCGCGGCCGGTGCGGACATCAAGACGATGGTCGACGTGGACCGCGACGGCTTCATGGCGTACGGACGGAGGCTTCGCTCGACCGTCGAGCGCGTCGCGGCACTCGACCGGCCGACGATCGCGGCGATCGAGGGAAGCGCGCTCGGCGGCGGCTTGGAACTCGCGCTGGCGTGCGATCTTCGCGTTGCCGCTCGGGGTGGCAAGCTGGGGCTTCCCGAAGCCAAGATCGGTCTGATCCCGAGTGCGGGCGCCACCCAGCGTCTCCCGAAGTACGTCGGGCGCGGGCGCGCTCTCGAGCTGATGCTGACCGCCCGGCTCCTCGACGCGGACGAAGCCCTCGAGCTGGGACTGGTCGACCGCGTCGCGGAGACGGGCCAGGCCGAGGCACAGGCCGTCAGCCTCGCGACGCGTATGGCAGGGCTGTCGATTCCCGCGCTGACGGACGTGATCCAGCTGGTCGACGCCAGCTTCGAGGTCCCGCTCGCCGAGGGCCTGGCGGGCGAGGTGTCGCGTGTCGAGGCGCTCTTCGACGGGCCGGACGCACGCGAGGGCATGCGGGCGTTCCTCGAGAAGCGGCCGCCGCGGTTTCAGTGAACGGATGGACGATGAACGACACAATGGCAACGGCGCCACCACAGGGCGCGTCCGGACACGATGAGTCGCCTCCCGGGCTCGACCTTCGTGCGCTGCGGTCCTATCTCGACAGAACCGTCCCGGGGCTTGTGTCGGGCGAGCTCACCGCGATGCTGCTCGCCGGAGGGCACTCCAACCTGACGTTCGAGCTGGGGGCTGGCGCCGGGCGGTGGGTCCTGCGGCGGCCGCCGCTGGGGGAGCGGCCGTCCGCCTCCCACGACATGGGCCGCGAGTACCGCGTCATGGGCGCACTGGCGGCCAGTGATGTTCCCGTGCCGGAGGTGCTGCACTACTGCGAGGATCCGTCGGTCATCGGCGCCGCGTTCCACCTGTCGGCCTTCGTCGAGGGCACGGTCTTCCGCACCACGGCGCAGACCGCGCTGCTGGGGGCCGAACGCGCTCACGACGTGTCGTTTGAGCTGGTGGACGTGCTCGCCGCTCTGCACGGCGTCGATCCCGAGGCTGTCGGACTCGGTCACTTCGGTCGTCCGGCCGGATTCCTCCAGCGGCAGGTCGCCCGCTGGACCGGTCAGGCCGAGGACGTGCTCGCCGGCTTCGCCGGTGTCGAGACGCTGGTGGAGCGTCTGCGCACCGGGATGCCGGAGAGTCAGGGCTCCGCGATCGTGCACGGCGACTACCGTCTCGACAACGTGCTGGTGTCCGGGGACGGGCGCATCGTCGCCGTCCTCGACTGGGAGATGGCCACCCTCGGCGACCCGCTCACCGACCTCGGGCTCCTCCAGTGCTACTGGGAGGGAGTCGACAACCCCGGCGGTGACGGGATGCGGAAGGGCATCGACCCGGCCCTCGGCTTCCCGGAGTTCGGCGAGCTGAGCGAACGCTATGCGACGCGCACCGGCACCGAACCCGCTGGGCTCTCGTGGTACGCCGCCTTCGGCTATCTCAAGCTCGCGGTCCTCCGCGGTCGCATCCACCGGCGTTTCCTGGAAGGCAACACGCCCGAGGGCTTTGAGACGGTCGGGGATCTCATCGCGCCGCTTCTCGATCAATCACGACGGACGTTGGAGCGACGATGACCGAAAATTGCGAAGCGAGTCGTCGTCGCGACCGCGTGCGGGTGTCCCGCAAGACACAGGAGCGCCCATGAACCAGACACAGTTCGACGGACGCACGGCCATCGTCACCGGCGGGACTCGGGGGATCGGGTTCGAGATCGCGCGAGAGCTTCACGGCCGCGGTGCCAACGTCGCCATCACGGCGCGCAAGACCGAGTCGCTCGCGGAGGCCGAACGGGAGCTCGGAAGTGACCGTCTGCTGCTGGTCCAGGCCGACGTGCGAGACGCCGAGGCGGCGGACGCGGTGACGTCGAAGGTCCGCGAGCGCTTCGGAACGCTGGACTTCCTGGTCAACAACGTCGGTGCGAGCCCGTTCTACGGCCCGCTGGTCGATGCCTCCGCGCCGGTGGTGCTCAAGACCTTCGAGATCAACGTGGTCGGCTGCCTGTCGATGATCCAGAGCGCCTGCCGCAACGGGCTGGCCGAGGCCGGCGGCGCCGTGGTCAACGTGACGTCCGTGGCCGCAAGGCACACCGCCGAGAACCTCGGTGTCTACGCCATGTCCAAGGCGGCGATCGGGCACATGACCATGCAGCTCGCTTTCGAGCTCGCACCACGTGTGCGCGTCAACGCGGTCGCTCCGGCGATCATCAAGACCCGGTTCTCGGAGGCGAGAACCAGTGGACACGAGGACGAGTTGCTCACGCGCTACCCGATGCGCCGTTTCGGGACCCCGGAGGATGTCGCACCCGCGGTCTGCTTCCTGCTCTCGGACCACGCGGCATGGATCACCGGCGAAACCCTGTCTGTCGATGGGGGAGCGACGAAGGTCGACCTGGGCTAGCGCCCCGCGAAATCAACAAGGAGTGAAGACAGTGGGTACCGACAAGCGAGTTGCGATCGTCACCGGTGGCGGTCAGGGCATCGGCCGCGGGATCTCCGAGGCGCTGGCCGAGGACGGCTTCCACGTCGCCATCGTCGACCGTGACGAGGCGACGGCGAGCGAAGTGGCCAAGGCCCTCCAGGACCGCGGACTGGCCGCGTCGCCGCATCGGGTCGACGTGACCGGCAGCGCCCGTGTCGCGGCCGTCGTGGACGAGATCACAACGACCGTCGGACCGATCCACGTCCTGGTCAACAACGCGGGCTTCGATGAGCACCTGCTCTTCGTGGACACCGAGGAGACTTTCTGGGACCGGATCATCGACGTCAACTTCAAGGCCGCGCTCCGGTTCGTCCGGCAGGTGCTGCCGGGAATGCTCGAGCGCAAGGCCGGTCGCATCATCAACATCGGCTCCGACGCGGGCCGGGTGGGGTCCTCGATGGAGGCCGTCTACTCCGGTGCGAAGGGCGGCATCATCGCGTTCACCAAGACCATCGCGCGCGAGTCCGCGCGTGCCGGCGTCACCGCGAACACGGTCTGCCCCGGGCCCACGCGGACCCCGGCGATGGAGAGCGTCCTGGAGAAGCAAGAGAAGGCCGAGGCGACGATGCAGGCCATGGTCCGCGCGGTCCCGATGCGCCGTCTGGGCGAGCCGGCCGACATCGCCGCCGCCGTCCGGTTCTTCGCCAGCGACGGGGCCGGGTTCATCACCGGACAGACGCTGTCGGTCAGTGGTGGCCTGACCATGGCCTGACGCCTCGTCAGCCGAGTCAGTCGGAGAAACGGACATGATCATGGAGAAGACGCGGGCGCTTCCGTTGACGACGTCGTACTGGCCTGCCGACAGGTCCTACCAGATCGAGAACGACCTCACGGTGGGCAAGCTGCTCGAGCGCGCGGCCGCACAGGCGCCGGACCGCGTCGCGCTGGTCGATGGCCTGCGCGACCCCGCGGCGCGGCGCCGGTGGACGTACGCCGAGCTGCTCGAGGAGGCCCGATCGGTGGCGCGCACCCTGCTCGATCGGTTCGAGCCGGGGGAGCGGATCCTCATCCTCGCGCCGAACTCGGCGCGGTGGGTGGTTCTGCAGCTGGGCGCGGGCCTCGCGGGGCTCGTCCTCGCCACCGCCAACCCGGCGTACCAGGAACGCGAGATCGAGTACGTCCTCCGCAAGTCCGCGGCGGCGGGGGTCTTCCTGGCTGACGAGTACCGGGGTCACGACCTCCTCGCCACGGTCACGCGGCTGGCCAAGGACATTCCGTCGGTGCGGACGATCCTGCGCTTCAGCGAGTGGGAGGACTTCCTCGCGGCCGGTCGCCCGGACGTCGAGCTACCCGTGGTCGACGCCGCGTCCCCGGCGCAGATCCAGTACACGGGCGGGACGACCGGGTTCCCCAAGGGAGTGCTCCTCCACCACCGTGGCATCTGCAACACGCCGAACCTCGTCCTCACCCAGTGCGGGATGGAACTCGGTGACGTGTGGCTCAATGCGATGCCGCTCTTCCACGTCGGCGGCTGCGTGACGGCCTGCCTCGGCATCGTCGCGCGCCAGGGCACCCACGTCGTCGCACCCGAGTTCGAACCCGGTCTCGTGCTGGAGCTCATGGAGAGCGAGCGGGTGAACATGGGTCTCTTCGTGCCGACGATGCTGATCAGGCTGCTCGACCACCCCCGCTTCGCCGAGCGGGACATGTCGAGCGTGCACACGCTCGTGTCCGGCGCCGCGCCGGTTCCGGCCGAGCTCATCCGCCGGACGAAGGCGGCGTTCGGCTGCAGCTTCACCAACATCTACGGGCAGACGGAGGTTTCCGGTGTCGTCACCACGACGCGTGTCGACGACACCCCCGAGGACCAGTCCGAGACCATCGGACGGCCCGTGAAGCAGGTCGAGATCAAGATCGCGGACCCCGTCGACGGGAGCATCGTCCCGCTCGGCGTCGAGGGCGAGATCTGCGGCCGCGGCCACCAGATGATGATCGGTTACCTCGACGACCCGGAGACGACCCGTCTCACGCTCGACGAGGAGGGCTGGCTGCACACCGGCGATCTCGGGTCGATGGACGAACGCGGGTACCTCCGGATCACCGGCCGGCTGAAGGACATGATCATCCGCGGCGGGGAGAACATCTCCCCGCGTGAGGTCGAGGACGTGCTCTTCGAGCACCCCGACGTGGCGGAAGCCGTCGTGCTCGGGATTCCTGACGACGAGCTGGGCGAGGTTGTCGCAGCGGTCGTCCGAACCGTTCCCTCGTCCACGGTCACGCCCTCGGATCTGCAGCAGTACTGCCGGAACAAGATCGCCCGCTTCAAGGCCCCGTCGGTCTGGTTCTTCGTCGACGCGTACCCGACCACAGCGGCCGGGAAGATCCAGAAGTTCGCGCTGCGCGACTCCATCATGGGCGGCTCGCTCGCACCGACGGCTCCGAAGGCGTGACTCCTGTTCCTCCCGGCGGCCCGCCACAACTCATCAGACTCGAAGGGGGTTCCAGGTGAACTTCGAACTCACCGAGGACCAGCAACTGATCCGCACGGCAGCGGCCGACCTGGCAGCCAAGTTCGATGACCAGTACTGGCTGGAGAAGGACGCCAACCACGAGTTCCCGACCGAGTTCTACCAGGCGTTCGCGGACGGCGGCTGGCTCGGCATCACCACCCCCGAGGAGTACGGCGGCAGTGGTTTCGGCATCACCGAGGCATCGATACTCCTCGAGGAGGTGGCCGCCTCGGGCGCGGGCATGAACGGCGCGAGCTCCATGCACATGTCCATCTTCGGCATGCACCCGGTGATCATGCACGGCTCGGACGAGCTGAAGCAGGAGAACCTTCCCCGGCTGGTGAAGGGAGACCTGCACGTCTGCTTCGGTGTGACCGAACCGGGCGCCGGGCTGGACACCACGAAGATCACCACGTTCGCCAGGCGGGACGGCACCGACTACGTCGTCAACGGCCGCAAGGTGTGGATCTCCAAGGCGATGGAGTCGGACAAGATCCTCCTGCTCACGCGTACCTCCAAGGCGGAGGACGTCAGCAGGAAGACCGACGGCCTGACGCTCTTCTTCACCGACCTCGACCGCGCGCACGTCGACATCCGTCCGATCAGGAAGATGGGCCGCAACGCGGTCACGTCCAACGAGCTGTTCATCGACGATCTTCGCATCCCCGAGGAGCACCGGGTCGGCGAGGAGGGACGGGGGTTCAAGTACATCCTCGACGGCCTCAACCCGGAGCGCTGTCTGGTCGCCGCCGAGGCACTGGGCATCGGCCGCGCGGCACTGAGCCGCGCCGTCCGATACGGCAACGAGCGCGAGGTGTTCGGCCGGCGGATCGGCATGAACCAGGGCATCCAGTTCCCGCTCGCCGATGCGCTCGCCCGGCTCGACGCCGCGGAACTCGTGCTGCGGAAGGCGACCTGGCTCTACGACAGCGGTCAGCCCTGCGGTCGTGAGGCGAACACCGCCAAGTACCTCTGCGCCGACGCCGGCTTCGCGGCCGCCGACCGCGCGTTGCAGACCCACGGCGGCATGGGGTACTCGGAGGAGTACCACGTCTCCCGCTACTTCCGCGAGGCCCGCCTCACCCGCATCGCGCCGATCAGCCAGGAGATGGTCCTGAACTTCCTCGGCGAGCACGTTCTCGGACTTCCCAGGAGCTACTGATGTCTCTCTTCTCCCTCGCCGGCCGCACCGCCCTCGTCACGGGCGCGGGCAACGGCATCGGCGCCGCTGTCGCGAAGGCCTACGCGGCTTCCGGAGCGGCAGTGCTGGTCGCAGATCTCGACAAGGACGCCGCGCAGGCGGTCGCCGACGAGATCACGGCGGCGGGCGGCACGGCGCGCTCGGCCGCGGTCGACGTCCGCGACGCCGGGGCCGCTGCCGCTGCCGCGGAAAACGCTGCCGCGCTGGGTGACGGCACCGTCCACATCGTCGTCAACAACGCGGGCGCGATCTCCCCCGCGATGTTCGACAAGATGACCGCCGAACAGTTCAACGACGTGCTGAACGTGCACGTGGGCGGCACCTTCACCGTGACGCACGCTGTGCTGCCGTACCTGCCTCAGGACGGCACGGGCCGGGTCATCAACGTGACGTCCGCGGCCGGCCTGGTCGGGACGATCGGCCAGGCCAACTACGGCGCGGCGAAGGCCGGGGTCGTCGGGCTCACCAAGTCACTGGCCAGGGAGCTGGCGAAGAGGAACATCACGGTCAACGCGGTCGCACCGCTGGCCGCCACGAACATGACCGCCAACATCCGCGGTAACGAGAAGCTCGCGGAGCTGACCCTCGCGCGCATCCCCCTCGGCCGGTGGGCGGAGCCCGAGGAGGTCTCGGCGACGTTCGTGTTCTTCGCCTCGGACGCCGCCTCGTACATCACCGGGCAGATCCTGCCGGTCGATGGAGGGACGGTGATCTGATGGCGTTCGCAGGAACCGGCCGCGACGCGTGGATCGTCGAGGCGCTCCGCACCCCGATGGGCCGCGGCCACCGCGAGAAGGGGTGGTACCGCGAGGTGCACCCGAACACCATGCTCGCGACGGTCTACCAGGCGCTGTTGGCCGGGACCGGTCTCGCCCACACCGACGTCGAGGACGTGCTCATCGGCAACACGGCCCCGTTCGGTGAGCAGTCGCGCAACGTGGGGCGCAACGCCTGGCTGACCGCCGGCTACTCGCCGATGGTCCCGGCCGCGCAGCTCGACCGGCGCTGCGGCTCGGCCCAGAGCGCCGTCGCGATGGCGGCGGCCTGCGTCTCGTCAGGCACGCACGATGTCGTGATCGCGGGCGGAGTCGAGCACATGGGCCACATCCCGATGGCGGCGGTCGGCGAGATCGAGAAGCTCTACGGCCCGGCATGGCCGGCCGAGTTGCTCGAGGTGTGGGACTTCCCGTCGATGGGGGAGGCCGCGGAGCGGATCGCCGAGCAGTGGGGACTGACCCGCGAGGCGATGGACGAGTTCGCCGTGCGATCGCACCGGCTCGCGGCCGACGCCGTGTCCGCAGGTCGCTTCGAACGGGAGATCATCCCCTTCGAGCTCGACGGGGCCGTGCGAACCAGCGACCAGGGCATCAGGGCCGACTCGTCGGTGGAGTCCCTCGCCCGCCTCAAGCCGGTCTTCCGCCCCGAAGACGGCCCGCACCCGGGCAGGATCACCGCGGGCAGCGCGTCCCCGATGACCGACGGGGCCGCGGGGCTGGTCCTGGCTTCGGACTCGGCCGTGGACCGCTTCGGTCTGCCCAGGCGCGCGCGGATCCTGGACCAGACCACCGTCGGTGTCGACCCGGCGATCATGCTGACCGGACCGATTCCCGCGACCCGGAAGTTGCTCGAGCGCAACGGGATGACGATCGACGACATCGACCTCATCGAGGTCAACGAAGCGTTCTCGTCCGTCGTGCTCGCCTGGGAGCAGGAGCTCAAGGCCGATCTCGACAAGGTGAACGTCAACGGTGGCGCGATCGCGCTCGGCCACCCGGTCGGCGCGACCGGCGCGCGGCTCTTCGCCACCCTCCTGGCGGAGATGGAGCGCCGCGACGTGGAGACCGGTCTCGTCACGATGTGCTGCGGCGGCGGCCTCGGCACCGCCACGCTGGTGCAGCGGGTATGACGATGTCCCTCGCCGGCCAGATCGACTTCACCAGGCTGCTGCGGCCCGGCGGCGGCCTGTGGTGGAGTCAGGCGGGTGCCGAGCCCGAGCCGCTGGTCGACACACTCCTCGATCAGGTCGACTCGATCGGCCCGATCCGCGCCTTCAGCGGACTGACCTGGAACGAGCGGCTCGCCGGTGACCTCCCGGACGGCCTCACCGTCCTGTCCTACGGCGGGCTCGGACAGCTGCGCGGGCTGTCGAAGCACGGGTTGCTCGAGGTGGTGCCCTGTCACTACTCGTCGATCCCGCGCATGTTCGAGCGCGGCCAGCTGCCGACCGACCTGGGGCTCGTCCAGGTCTCACCGCCGGGGCCCGACGGCAAGGTCGGGCTGGGCATCGGC
The DNA here is from genome assembly GCF_003202235.1 of Prauserella flavalba. GTDB lineage: Bacteria > Actinomycetota > Actinomycetes > Mycobacteriales > Pseudonocardiaceae > Prauserella_A > Prauserella_A flavalba. The sequence goes on along the minus strand of NZ_MASU01000021.1, from coordinate 50,042 downwards.
GTCGACTACGCCGCCGACGCGATCCCTCACACGACCAGGCTCGTCGCCGAGATCAACCACCGCATGCCGCCGACCGTGGGGGGCGTTCGCCTTCCTCTGAGCCGGTTCTCCGCCGTCATCGAGACCTGCCGGCCGTTGCGGGAGTCGATCGCCCGGCCGCCCGACGACGCGGACCGGCGCATCGCGTCGTACGTCGCCTCGCTCGTCGAGGACGGCGACACGCTCCAGATCGGCGTCGGGACCCTGCCCAACGCCGTCCTGGAATCGCTGTCGGGGCACCGCGACCTCGGCATGCACACGGGCTTGATCACCGACGGCGTGCTGACCCTGATCGAGAAGGGCGTCCTCACCGGCGCACGTAAGGAGATCGACCCGGGTCTCGTCGTCACGGGGGCGGCACTCGGATCGGCGTCGCTCTACGACCGGATCCCAGAGATGCCCGCCGAGTTCCGGCCGGCCAGCTACACGCACGCGCCCGCCGTGCTCTCGCGGTTGAGGTCGCTCGTGTCGATCAACTCCGCGATCGAGGTCGACCTGCTGGGCCAGGTCGGCGCGGAGCTGTCGCGGGGCGTGCACATCGGCGCCGTCGGCGGACAGGTGGATTTCAGCAGGGCCGCGTCCCTGACCGGCGCGCGTTCGATCATCGCGTTGAGGTCGGAGGTGAAGGGGCAGTCCACGATCGTGCCAGCGCTCCACGGTGGGGTCGTCTCCACGGCGCGAGTCGACGTCGATGCCGTCGTCACCGAGCACGGCATCGCGCTGCTCACCGGGTGCACGGTCGCCGAACGCGCCCGGAGGCTGATCGCCGTCGCGGCCCCGGCGCACCGCGAGTCGCTCGAACGCGGGTTGAGCTCCCTGGACACACACGAGTGAGCGTATTTGGTTGGACCCTTGCAGAGAATTACCAACAGATTTATGATCAGACCATAATTCGTTCGCGTGTCGGACGGATTTGAGGAAGGAAGGCTTCGCCATGGAGCACACAGCGGTGAGTCCACTGGCGGCCATGTCGAGGGCCGCGGAGGACCCGACCGGCTACGTCGAGCAGTGGAAGGCGAGGACCGGAGGGCGCGCGATCGCCGCGTTCCCCATGAACTTCCCGGCTGAGATCGCCCACGCGGCAGGCCTGTTGCCCGTGATCGTGCAAGAGGACCGCAATCCGATCACGCTGGGCAACAACCTCCTGAGCGAGTTCAACTGTGGCTACTCCCGCAACCTCGCCGACCAGGCCGCCACGGGCCGCCTCGACGCCTACGACGGCTTCTTCATGGCCGACCACTGCATCCAGCTCATCGGCGCCGCCGACGTGATCCGCGAGCTCACCGCCGGCCGGCGGTTCTACTTCGGTCAGCTCATCTCCTCGATGAACGACCCGTGGACGACCGACCAGGCCCGGCTCACGATGACCGACTTCGTCGACGAGCTGTCGTCCTTCGCCGGCGTCCAGATCACCGACGAGCGGCTCCGCGAGAGCATCAAGACCTACAACCGTGGTCGCAGGCTGCTGCGCGCTCTGTACGAGCAGCGACGCTCTGGAGACTCGCGGTTCACCTCGGGCGAGCTGCAGACCATGGTGAAGTCGAGCATGGTCATGCAGCGCGAGGAACATAACGCGCTTCTGGAGGAGTTGGTCGCGCAGTCCTCGGCCGCGCCGCGTGACGACCGTGTCCGGGTCCACCTCTCCGGGCACTTCTGTCATGCGCCCAAGCCGGAGCTGCTGGAGGTGATCGAGGAAAGCGGCGGCATCGTGGTGGACGACGACCTCTTCCACGGCGCCCGCTACATCTCGACGGACGCGGACGAGTCCGGCTCGCCCGTCGACGCTCTCGTGGGCCAGTACCTCGACCGCAACGTCAACATCCCCTGTCCCACTCGTGCCCAGTCCGATGTCGACTGGGACACCTACCTTCTGAACGCAGTGCATTCCAGCGGCGCCGAAGTGGTGATCTCGCTGCTCGTCAAGTACTGCGAACCGCACATGCTCTACCTCCCCGAACTCCGCAAGGCGCTCGAAGCGAAGGGGATCCCCCACCTGCTCCTGGAAACCGAGCACGAGGGGATGCCGCTCGAGACCATGCGCACGCGGATCGAGGCGATGTTCGAACAGGCCAAGCGCAGCAGGACGCTCACGCGGGTGCCGACTGCCTGACGCGGGTGCGACCCCGCACGGAAGGGAACACGATGGCGAGTCTGCTCGAAGACAAGTCCAACCGGCTCAGGATGACGGGCCGCGGCGGCGAACTGGTCGGCGCGTACTGGGACGAGCTGTTCACCGCGCGGGAGCGTGGCGCCCAGGTCGTCTGGTACAACGGCCACGCGCTCAACCCGCTGTTCCAAGCGGCCGGAATCTCGTGGTGCCACGGCGAGGCCTTCTCCGCTCGGCTGGCGGCTCAGCACCTCGAGGGCCCGGCACAGCTCGCGGGGGAGGAGTACGGCTACGTGAACGAGCTGTGCTCCTACTCGCGCACGCACCTGGGGTGTGCGGTCCTCACCAATGATTTCGGCGAGAGCGAGACGGGCATCGTCGACACGGTGGACCAACGGGAGCTCGCGAGCCGTCTCCCGGAGCCCGACTTCTTCGTCAACGGCTACCAGGGCTGTAGCACCGGGCAGCAGTGGGACCAGATGTCCTACCGGATCCTCGGCAAGAAGGTCCCGATCTTCACGCTCTCGCTGCCGTACATGTTCGGCAGCAAACCGGATGCGGGCTACCTCGTCGGCGAGGAGTGGGAGACAGCCACCGACTATGTGGTGGACCAGCTCGAGAAACTGATCGAGTTCCTCGAGGTTCAGACCGGGCGGCCCTTCGACCACGACAAGCTCGGCGAGATCATGAGCTACATCAAGGCCGCCTCGCAGCTGCGCCGGGAAGCCATGGCGCTCTGCATGGCCAAGCCAGCCCCCGCGACGTACTGGGACTGGGTCGCGAGCATCGCGCACATCAACTTCATGCCTGCCGAGCAGCGCCTCATCGACTACTTCCAGGGCGTCAAGGACGAGGTCGCCGACCGGCTCGCCAGCGGTGTCGCCGGCGTGGCCGACGAACGGTACCGCCTGTACTTTGACGGGATCATGAACTGGAACAAGCTCGGCTGGCTTGCCAGGAAGTTCGCCGACGCCGATGCTGCCGTGATCTGCGGGCGCTACACCCACCAGAACTTCTGGCAGGAACCTCAGCTGATCGATCCGGAGAACCCGTTGCGGGGACTGGCGCAGCATTACCTGCTGTGTTCCAACAGTCAGGGATTCAAGACGCTGAAGCAGGCGATGACCAAGGACTGTGACGACTACGGGATCGACGGGGTCATCTTCCACGCGTCGCGTACCTGCCGGGCTTACACCAACCACCAGCACCTGCTCGCCCGCGTCGCCGAGAACCAGCTCGGGATTCCGACGGCCTTCTTCGAAGGCGACATCGCCGACGCGGCCTTCTACAAGGATGAAATCCTGGAGACGCGCCTCGCCGCGTTGCTGGAGACGATCGATGCCAAGCGGGCGCGAAACTGACCCGGCCGGGACGGTGCGTCCCGGCGGATGCGGTCAGGGTAGGTAGCGGAGAAGGAGTGCTGATGAGCGCCTACGTCGTGGGCATGGACCTGGGGTCTACGTCGGCTGAGTGCGTGGTGATCGACGAGCGGCGCGAGATCGTCGCGACCGCGGTCGTCGAGACCGGCACGGTCAGCCGGAAGGGGCTTCAGCGCGCCATCGACGAGGCCTTCGGCGAAGCCGGGATCGAGCGCGACCTGGTGCGGGCCGTCGCCGCCACCGGCTACGGGCGACGACTCGTTCCGGGCGGCGCCGACTTCGTCTTCACCGAGATCAGTGCGCACGCCCGGGGCGTCGCGGCGCTGTTCCCGGGGGTGCGGCTCGTGGTGGACATCGGCGGCCAGGACACCAAAGCGATCCAGGTCGACGAGGCAGGGCGGGTCGAACGCTTCGCGATGAACGATCGGTGCGCAAGCGGTACCGGTCGCTTCTACGAGGGCCTCGCCCACGCGCTCGAAACCGACATCGAGTCCCTCGGCGAGTTCGCGAGCAGGGGGAAGGCGGATCTCGAGATCAGCAGCCTGTGCGCAACCTTCGCGGTCACGGAGGTGATCGCTCTGCTCGCCAAGGGACATGATCCCGCCGATATCGCGGCCTCGGTCCACCATGCGGCCGCCGCTCGCACCCTCGGGCTGATCGGTCAGGTCGGCAAGGCCTCGCCGGTCGCCCTGACCGGTGGCGTCGCACGAAACGCGGCGGTGGTCCACTCCTTGTCAGAGGCGTTGGGTGAGGAACTTCTGATTCCGGAGAACCCCCAGATCACCGGTGCCTACGGTGCGGCACTGCTCGCGGCCGAGTCGCTCGACGGAGGCTCGCAGCCGGACCAGAACGCGACTGCCCCGGCTCCTCCCCATGACCACGGCGGATCAGGATCATGCGCTGACTGCGCCGGTAGCAAGACAGAGTCGAGTGTCACCATGTTGACGTTGACAGCGCCGTCTGGTCGCGTGGTCTAGGGGAGAGGGAAGAAACAGATGTCCATGGAACGTGACACAGACCAGCAGGCCACCACGGTCCGGACGTTCGTGCAGCTGCCCCATATCGAGGTTCCGAAGGCCTCGGACGTGCTGGCGGACACGCTGCGCGAGCGCATCCTCTCCGGTGACTTCCCCGAGGACACGGCCCTGCCACCGGAGCGGGACCTGGTCACGCAGGCGCAGATGAGCCGCACGACGGTGCGCGAGGCGCTGCGCATCCTCGAGGCACAGGGATTCGTCAGGCTCAAGACCGGACGGGCCGGCGGTGCGTTCGTCCGCCTGCCGGGTGAGGAGTCGGTCGCCAGCACGGTCAGCATGTTCATCAAGGGCCGTCGGATTCGCATGGAAACGCTGCTCGAGACACGCGAGACGATCGAGCCCATGCTCGCGCAGTTGGCGGCGAGGCGGCGCACGGATGCCGATCTCGAGCGCATCGACGCGGCGAACGCCGCCATGGCGCGGTCGGCCGGCTCGCTGGCGGACTTCTTGCAGGCCAACGTCGACTGGCACGTCGGGGTTGCCGAGGCCAGCCACAACGAGCTACTCGTCGGCCTGATGTCGGCGCTGTCGAAGGCGATCTACCTGTCGACCGAGAACCGCAGCTTCGTCGACGAGAACGTCCGCAAGGCGACGGCCCGCGCGCACGAGGCGGTCACCCAGGCGATCAGGGACCAGGACGAGGCTGCCGCCGCTCGTCGCATGAGCAAGCACGTGCACGCGTACGCCTCGGCCGTCAAGCTCGTCGAGGACCGGGTCGAGATCGACGTCCCTGCCGACTGAGCCAGGCTCGGGCGCAGGGGCGCTGGTCAGCGGATTCAGCTCGTCTGACCTGGGACAGCTGTGTCCAAAATCATGGTCAGACCAAATTCAAGGAGTCGTTCTGGAACGCGTTGTCGATGTCGTGTCGTTCGAGGTGGAGCGGGGCAAGGTGCGGGAGTTCGCGCGGGCGACCTTCGCCGAGGATCCCGTCTACACCGATCGGGAGGTCGCCGTGGCCAGGGGGCACGCCGACGTCGTCGCAACCCCGACGTACGTCGTCGTGAGCCTCCACTATCGCGACCAGCGTGAGTGGGTCGCTCAGCTCGGACTCGACATCGGGCGCGTGGTGGTGGGCTCCGTCCGCTGGACCTACCGGCGCCCGATGGTCGTCGGCGACATGATCGTCGGAACACGACGCGTGGTGAAGGACGAGCGGAAGCCGGGGTCGGGCGGCGATTTGCGGGTGCTGACGTTGGAGACCGACTTCGTCGACGCGACCGGGCAGATCGTCGCGACGGAGGAAGATGTCGTGATCGAGAGGCCGAGCACGTGAGCGGATCGTTCGTCGTGGAAACGGGACAGAAGTTGCCCGAGCGGATCCTGGGACCCCTCACACAGGCCGACGTTCTACGGTTCGCCGGGGCGTGCGGGGACTTCAACCCCCTCCACTACGACACGGAGCTGGCCAGGCGCGCGGGCTTCGACGCCCCCATCGCGATGGGGCAGATGACGGCGGGCATCGTCGCCGCGTGGATCGCCGACTGGTGCGGTGTCGAGCGGCTCGCCGACTTCGAGGTCCGCTTCGTGGCGCCCGTACTGGTCGGCGACACGATCACGTTGACAGGGGAGATCGCCGACGTGGCGTCCGGCGACGACGGCCGTGAGGTCGCCAGGCTCACCGTCGTCGCGGCCAAAGGCGAGACGGTCGTGCTGAAGGGACGTGCCTCAGCGGTCCTCGCGCCCGCCATGCCTGGTTGAGAGGTGTGGCTTTCGCAGGGGCCGAGAACGACATCAGGAATGGAGTCGGCAATGTTGCCAGCGACATCGTCGGGGAGCTCGCGGCTCTCCCACTGGACCAGTGACGAAGAGCCTCTGTTGACCACCACGGTGGGAGAGCTGCTGCGTCGGGTCGCCGCCGAGGTGCCCGATCGCGTTGCCCTTGTCGACGGGAGCGCGCCCCTCGAGACCCGGCGCCGGTGGACGTACGCCGAGCTGCTCACGGCCGCCGAACGGGTAGCAGGCAACCTCCTCGAGCGCTTCGACACCGGTGAGCGTGTCGCCGTGTGGGGAAGCAACTCGCCGGAGTGGATCATCACCCAGTTGGGAGCGGCTCTGGCCGGGGTGGTGCTCGTGGCCGTTGACCCGGCGTATCGGACCTCGGAGCTCGCCTACATCCTGGGGCAGTCGAACGCGGCGGGGATCGTCCACGACGACACCGGCCGGGGCTTCTCCAGGGCCGAAGTCATCGCGGAGCTACGACCGAACCTGCCCGAGCTTCGTGAGGTGCTCGATCTTCTGGGGCCCGATCTGCTCGGGAAGGAGCCGCCGGCGGTGGCTTTGCCACGGCTCGATCCGACGTCGACCGTGCAGATCCAGTACACATCTGGAACCACCGGGTTCCCGAAAGGCGCGGAGCTCCATCACCTCGCGGTCGTCAACACGTCGTTCTACTGCGCCCGCCGGGCGGGGTTCGCGGATGGCGGTGTGTGGGCCAACATGCTGCCGCTCTCCCACATCGCGGGTTGTATCACCGCGACGATCGGACCGCTGTCGCACCGCGGCACGGTCGTGATCCTGAACCGCTTCGATCCCGCACAGGTCCTCCAGACCATTGAAGAAGAGCAGTGCACCCTTACTCTCGCCGTTCCCACCATGCTGATCGCGATGCTGGAGGATCCCGACTTCGGCAACCGTGACCTCGGAACCCTCCGTGCGGTCATCTCCGGTGCCGCCACCGTGCCGGTGGAACTCGTCGAGCGGGTCAAGAACGCCTTCGACTGCGGGTTCTCGATCGTGTACGGCATGACGGAGGGGCCCATCGTCCTGCAGACCCACCTCACGGATTCCCCTCAGGACCAGTCGGAGACGATCGGTCAGCCGCAGGCGAATGTCGAGCTCGCCATCGTCGATCCACACACGCACGAGTTCCTGCCATGCGGCAATCCCGGTGAGATCTGGATCCGTGCCTACTCGGTCATGAACGGCTACTACCGCAATCCGGAGGCCACGCGGGCAACAGTCACCGAAGACGGTTGGCTGCGTACTGGTGATCTGGCCACAATGGACGAACGTGGTTTCGTCCGGATCACCGGCCGGCTCAAGGACATGATCATCAGAGGTGGGGAGAACCTCTACGCGCGGGAGATCGAGGAGCTCGTGTTCACTCATCCTGCGGTGGCCGATGTCGCGGTCATCGGCGTCCCCGACGAGAAGTTGGGGGAGATCGTTGCCGCCGTGGTCAGGGTGAGGGACGGGGGACGGCTGCCGGTGGAGGAGCTCTATGAGTACTGCGCCGATCGCTTGGCCTACGCCAAGGTTCCCGTGTTGTGGGCGGCGGTGGATCAGTTCCCGCTGACACCGTCGGGCAAGATCCGGAAACACGTGCTTCGAGCGCAGGTCGTCGAGGGCGCGATCCCGGTCGTCCCGGTCGAGGTGCGCGAAGGTGTGCGTTATGCGCGCGACGCGGCCGTGCGTGGGGCGTGACGATGGGTGGACCTCTGTGTGGCGTGCGAGTCGTCGAGCTTGCGGGCATGGGGCCGGGCCCGCATGCGGCGATGCTCCTCGCCGATCTCGGCGCCGATGTTGTCCGCGTGGAGCGCCCGGGTGGTGACGCGACAGTGCTCTTGCCTCCGGAGCAGGATTTCGTGCTACGCGGTCGGCGGTCGGTCACCGCGGACCTCAAGTCAGCCGAAGGGCGTGAGCTGGTGGATGCTCTCGTCCGGCGTGCCGACGTGCTCATCGAGGGATTCCGTCCCGGTGTCATGGCCCGGCTCGGGTTCGGCCCCGAGGACTGCCTGGCTCTGAATCCGCGCCTGATCTACGCGAGCGTGACCGGCTGGGGGCAGGACGGGCCGCTGGCCGAGCGGGCGGGCCACGACATCAACTACCTCGCCGTTTCGGGCGTTCTGCACGCGATCGGCCGGGCCGGGGGCCCACCGGTGCCACCACTCAACCTGGTCGGTGACCTCGGCGGCGGCTCGATGTTCCTCGCTCTCGGAGTCCTGGCGGCCCTGCTGGAACGCGGGCGATCCGGGAAGGGGCAGGTCGTGGATGCCGCGATCGTCGACGGCAGCAGTCTGCTGATGCAGATGGTCTGGGGTCTTCACGAGGCGGGGTTATGGTCTCTGGAGAGGGGCACGAACGTCGTCGACACGGGCGCACCGTTCTACGACACCTACGAGTGCAGGGACGGTCGCTACGTGGCGGTCGGTGCGGTCGAGCCCGCCTTCTACGCACAGTTGCTCATGGTCCTCGGCCTGGACTCTTCGGCACTGCCGGACCAGCTCGACCGCTCCGGCTGGCCGCGCTTGCGCACAGTGCTCGCGGAGGCGTTTCTGGCGCGGACCCGGGACGAGTGGGCCGAGGCCTTCGCCGACACAGACGCCTGCGTCTCGCCGGTCCTGGACCTCGATGAGGCTGCGGCACACCCACAACTCGTCGCCCGGAGCACGGTGTCCGATCCGGGCAACGGTCGCCAGGCCATGCCCGCGCCGCGATTCTCCCGCAGCAGGCCGGGCACGCCGAGCAATCCGCCGGTTCCGGGGCAGGACACGGCCAGTGTGCGGGCAGAGTGGGACGCCGCTGACAATCCCTCGGTCCGCTGACACAGGATGGGGAGGCCAGGTGCGCTGCCACGTCGAAAACCGTCCGGTTGCCAGTGCTAGCAGCAGATCCGTAAGGGCCGTCGACTCCACCCCGATCGAATGCGCCCGCTCCCGGCGGAGGCGCCAAACGCTCGAACCTCGCCGGCTGGGCGGGCTACAGCTACTGCCCGTCGCACTCCCGGTTCTTCTGGGGCCGCGCCTGCACCTGGTCTGCACCCCGGCAGGGCTGCCGGTCACCTGGGCCTTGGCCGACCCCAAACTCGACGAACGACAAGTCCTGATGGCCGTTCTCGACCACGACCCGACCCTCACCGCGCAGCGCCCCGGGCTGTCGATGCCCCCGTTTGGCGGGCACGTTGGGTGTGGGGTCAGGTGCCCTGCGGGGGCGGGCATAAATGTGTCTCATAGTCGATGGGGCTGAGCATTCCAATACTGGAATGGCGCTGCCGGGGATTATACCAGCATTCTACCCACTCGAAGATCGCATTGGCAAGCTGGCCCCGTGTTTCCCATGATCGTGTGTCGAGTAGTTCGAGTTGCATAGTTCCCCAGAACGACTCCATTCATTGAATTGTCATAGCGGTCACCGACCGTACCCATCGAGCCGAGCAACCCGGCGTCGCGCAACCGTTTCCCGAAAGCCCACGATGTAAATTGCGTGCCGTGATCGGAATGCAGAATCGTTGATTCGGGCTTGGGGTTTCTGCGGAGCATTGCCATGCCGAGTGCGTCGGTGACGAGTCCCGTTGTCTGCTGCTCGCCCAGGGATCAGCCGATGATGCGGCGAGAATAGGCATCTAGCTGTACCCGGCCAGGACGTTGGTAGCGGCGAGCCTGGTTGAACGGGCGAGAACCTCCGGATGGGATGTGGCTTGTCTAAGGCCCACTCCGACCCGGAGGTTCTCGTGTCCCACGGTAGTGCCCGGCTGGCCGTGCATGGTCGTCGACTGATCGTTCAACGCCACGAAGCAGGCTGGCCACAGGCCCACATCGCCGCCGCGATGGGCGTTTCTCGTCAGTGTGTGAAGACCTGGATCGACCGTTATGCGGTCGAGGGCGAAGCCGGTCTGGTCACGCGCTCGTCGCGGCCGCACACGATGCCCACCAGGACCTGCGATGAGGTCGAGCAGAAAGTCCTGGCTGCCCGCGCCGAGCATCGTGAGGGCCCCGACGTCCTGGGCCCGAAGGTCGGGGTGCCCGCGCTGCCGCTGATCGCGCAGGAACGCTGACGCAACGGAAGTCAGCCGCTGGCCGCCTGGATCACACCCTCGATGGCCTGGCTGATGCGCTGGGCCGCGTGGACGGGGTCGTCGGGCTGGCCTGCGTCGAGCCAGGCGATGGCGGCTTCAAGGGTCAGCGCCGGGACCAGCTGGGTGGCCCACTGCTGCCACGGGCCGGCGGGGATCGCCTCGCGGAGGTGGCGGTGGGCGATCTCCGCCGACGCCGAGCGGACGCTGTCGACCACGTCGCGGAACTCCGGTTCGCGGGCGGCGTGGCGGAACAGCAGCCGGAAGGCCTCCGGGTCGGCTGCGGCGGCGCGCAGCAGTGCGGGGATGGCGTTGTCGTCGAACTCGCCGGTGCTGGGGCCGACGTCCTGGCTGAGCCGGGCGCAAGCACGGTCGAGAACTGCCAAGTACAGCTCGGCTTTCGACGCGAAGTGCCGGTAGAGGATCACGTGGGTCACGCCCGCTTCCGCGGCGACGTCGTCCAGGCCGGTCGCGGCGTAGCCGCTGCGGGCGAAGGCACGGGTGGCGGCGTCGAGGAGCTGTTCGCGCCGCTGCGCCCGCGGGAGGCGCTTCACGGCCGGGGAGTCGGTGGCCATCTTTCCCTCCTCTTGTTCACAGCAGCTTAGACGCGCAGCTTGTTTAAGTTACCTTGTACAATACATATGAACATCATGGAGGTGTGCGATGGACGTTCTCGCCGAGTTACCGTTCGAGCAGACGGGACCCCTGGCCAGTGCACCGCGGCTGCGCGAACTGTGTGCGCAGGGCGCGATCCACCGGGTGCGCACCGCGGTGGGGGACGAGGCCTGGCTGGTCACCGGCCACGCCCAGGTCCGGGCCCTGCTCGACGACGACCGCCTCGGCCGCGCCCACCGCGCCCCGGACACCGCGGCCCGGACCGGGAAGTCGGCGCTGTTCGGCGGACCCCAGGGCAACTTCGACACCGAGCACGCCGACCACGCCCGGATGCGCGCCCTGCTGCAGCCACACTTCTCGCCCAAGCACCTGCGCGGCTTGCGGCCCAGAGTGGAGGAGCTGACCACCCGGCTGCTCGACGGGCTGGCCGAGCAGGGACCACCGGCGGACCTGCACGCCGCACTGGCGGTCCCGCTGCCCATCCTGGTGATCTGCGAACTGCTCGGCGTGCCCTACGAAGACCGTGACCAGTTCCGCGCCTGGACCGCCGATGCCGCCAACATCCACGACCGCGCCCGCTCCGAGCGCGGCCTCGGCGAGTTGTTCGGCTACGGCCGGGAACTGGTCGCCCGCAAACGCAACGAGCCCGGCGACGACGTGATCTCCCGGCTGTGCGCGACCGACGGCGTCTCCGACGACGAGGCCGCCATGCTGTCCATGGCGCTGCTGTTCGCCGGGCACGAGACCACCGTGGTCCAGATCGGCCTCGGCGCCCTGCACCTGCTCGCCAACCCAGAGCAGTGGCGGAAACTGGTGGCCGACCCAGGACTGGTGACCAACGCCGTCGAGGAAATGCTGCGAGCACCGGGCAAAGGCGGTGGCGGCATCCCGCGCTACGCCCGCACCGACCTCGACATCGACGGCCACACCGTCCGCGCTGGTGACCTCGTCCTGCTCGACAACGGAGCGGCGAACCACGATCCCGCGGTGTTCCCGGACCCTGATCGCGTCGACATCACCCGCGCGGCCGGGGCGCACCTGAGCTTCGGGCGCGGTGCGCGGTACTGCATCGGCGCCCCGCTGGCCCGCCTGGAACTCCACGCGGTCTTCACTCAGCTGGCCACCCGGTTCCCGGGACTGCGCTTGGCCGTCGATGTTGAGGAGTTGCGTATGCGCCACGACGTGCTGACCGGTGGACTGGTCGAACTCCCGGTGCGATGGTGACCACCATGAGCGGCCGGCCGATCCGCCACCCCGTCTTCGCCCGGCTCTACCCGGTGCTGGCCAAAGCGATGGAACGCAGCTCACGAATGGGTTGCGCGAACTAGCAACTAGTTCGCTGTCAGTGGAAGTCGCGTGAGGGTGTGGCGAGTTGGCGCATGTCGAGCGGGGTGAGTTGGTCGGCGACGAGGTTGATGGCGCCGTTGCCGGTTTCGAGGACGCCGCGCACGAGTAGCGCGGGAGCGGCGCGCACGGCGTGCCGGTATTTGCGGCGCAAGCCTTGGGAGACGACGACGTTGACCATGCCGGTTTCGTCTTCGAGGTTGAGGAAGGTGACCCCGCCGGCGGTGTGCGGGGATTGCCGGTGGGTGACGGCGCCGCCGACCTGAATTCGTGTCCCGGACGGCACCTGCCGCAGCGTCCCGGTGGGCAGGGCGCCGAGCTGGTCGAGTTGGGCGCGCAGCATCTCGACGGGGTGCCGGTTGGGGGTGATGCCGGTGGCCCAGATGTCGGCGGCCATCAGCTCCCAGGCGTTCATTCCGGGTAGCGATTGTGGTGGGACGGTGGTGGTGCTGGTGCCGGGGAGCATGCCCGGTCGGTGACGGGCGGCTTCGCCTGCCGACCACAGCGCCGCGGTACGCGAGGTTTCGAGGCCGCGGTAGGCGCCGGCGGTGGCGAGGGCTTCCATCTGCGGGCGGGTCAGGTTCACGCGGTGGCCGAGGTCGGCGACGCTGCCGTAGGGGCCGCCGCGGTGGCGGTCGTCGACGATTAGTGCGGCGGGCTCGTCGCCGAGGGTGCGTACCGAGCCGAGGCCGAGCCGGACGGCGTGCCCGCCGGTGGAGTCGGGGTCGGGTTCGAGGGTGGCGTGGACCAGGCTGGCGTTGAGGTCGACGCCGTGGACGCGGACGCCGTGGCGGCGGGCGTCGGCGACCAGGGACTGCGGGGAGTAGAAGCCCATCGGCTGCGCCCGTAGTAGTGCGGCGCAGAACGCGGCCGGGTGGTAGCGCTTCAGCCAGGCGGACACGAACACCAGGTGCGCGAACGACAGCGCGTGGGACATGGGGAAGCCGTAGTCGGAGAAGGCGGCCATCTGCGCGAACAGCCGCTCGGCGTCCGCGCCGACCAGGCCGTTGGCGGCCGCGCCCTCGAGGAAGCGCTGCCGGAGGCGCTCCATTTTGCGGTGGCTCCGTTTGGAGCCCATCGCCCGGCGCAGGGAGTCGGCCTCGGCCGCGGTGAATCCGGCGACGTCGATCGCGAGCTGCATGACCTGTTCCTGGAACAGGATCACCCCGTAGGTGCGGTCCAGGGCGCCGGCCATCGCGGGGTGCAGGTGCTGCCAGGGTTCACCGTCGCGGCGGCGCAGGTAGGGGTGCACGGCGCCGCCCTGGATAGGGCCGGGCCGGATCAACGCCACCTCCACCGCCAGATCCCACATGTCCCGCGGCTTCAGGCGGGGCAGGGTGGCCATCTGCGCCCGCGACTCGACCTGGAACACCCCGACACTGTCGGCCTCGCAGAGCATGTCGTAGACCCGGGGATCGTCGAGGGGCAGTTTCGCGATGTCGACCGCGATGCCCTCGATCGCGTAGTGGATGGCCGAGAGCATGCCCAGGCCGAGGAGGTCGATCTTGACCAGGCCGGCGTCGGCGCAGTCGTCCTTGTCCCACTGCAGCACGGTCCGGTTCTCCATCCGGGCGTGCTCGACCGGGCACACCTCGCTGACCGGGCGGTCGCAGATCACCATCCCGCCAGAGTGGATCCCGAGGTGGCGGGGCGCGCCCTCGAAAGCCGCGGCAAGACCGAGCACGTCCCGGGGGATGTCGTGCTCCGGGTCGGGTTCGGCGGCCGCGCCGGCCACGGTGGACCAGGGGTCGACGGTCTTGGACCAGGCGTCGATCTGCCCGATCGAGTAGCCCAGGGCGCGGGCGGCGTCACGCACCGCGGAGCGGGCCCGGTAGGTGATCACGTTGGCCACCTGGGCGGCGTGGCGGCGCCCGTAGCGCTGGTAGACGTGCTGGATGACCTGTTCGCGGGTGTCGGACTCGATGTCCAGGTCGATGTCGGGGTAGCCGTCCCGCTCCGGCGACAGGAATCGCTCGAACAGCAGCCCCCACTGGACGGGGTCGCAGTTGGTGATCCCGAGCGCGTAACAGACCGCGGAGTTCGCGGCCGACCCTCGGCCCTGCACGAGGATGCTGTGGCGGCGGCAGAAGTCGGCGATCTCCCACACGATCAGGAAATAGCCCGGGAACCCGAGCTGCTCGATCACCGCCAGCTCGTGCTCCAGCTGCCGGTACGCCTGCCGTGCGGATTCTGGTGGGCCGTAGCGCTCGGCCGCGCCCCGCAGCGTGAGCTCGCGCAACCAGCTGGCCTCCGTGTGCCCGTCGGGTACGGGGAAGGGCAGCAGGTCCGGGGCGATCAGGTCGAGGTCCAGGGCGAGCTCGACGCCGAGCAGGGCGGCGTTCTGCACGGTGCCGGGCCATCGGTCGAACCAGTACCGCATCTCGGTGCCGGATTTGAGGTGGGCCACGCCGGCGGCGTGCTGGTAGCCCTCCATCTCGGCCAGCGACCGCCGGGCCCGCACCGCCGACATCGCCTGCGCCAGATACACCCGGCGGGGATGGTGGTAGTGCGCCGCGGTGGTCGCCACGACCGGCAGGCGCAGTTCGCCAGCCAATCCGTGCAGGACATCGTTGCGGGTGGAGTCCAGCGGCCCGGCGTGGGTGGTGAGCTCGACCGCGACGTGCTCGGCGCCGAACTGGGCTACCAGCCGCTCCAGTGCGGTGCGGGCGGGCTCGGGGTGCTCGGCCTGTTCGCCGAGCGCGCGGCGCACGGCGCCGTGGCGGCAGCCGGTCAGTACCAGGACGTGCCCGGCGAGCTCGCCCACCACCTCGTCCAGGTCGTAGACCGGGCGGCCCTTCTCCCCGCCGCGCAGGTGCGCCGAGGAGATCACCCGGCACAACCGCGCATACCCCTCGGCGCCGCGGGCGAGCACGAGCAGGTGCTCGCCGCCGGGGTCGGTCGGCCCGGAACGCTCACCGGGGCGGTCGAGGTTGAGCTCGGCGCCGTAGACGATCCGCACCCCCAGCTCCCGCCCCGCGTTCGCGGCCCGCACCGCACCGTAAAGACCGTCGTGATCGGTGATCGCCAACGCATCCAAACCCAGCCGGGCGGCCTCCTCCACCAGCTCCTCCGGGTGGCTGGCACCGTCCAGGAAGGAGACGTTCGAATGCACGTGCAGCTCCGCATACGGCACCCGCGCGACGTCGGAGGGATCGTCCGGGCCCCGGCGCGGGCCAAGGAGATCATCTGGGGGCACGTAGCCGTCCCGGGACTGCCGCGACGTCGGACTGTCATGCCCATCAGCCGAGGTCAGCACCCGGCCCGACAGCCTGCCCTCCAGCGCGGTCCAGCTGGACCCGTGACCGCTGGTGAACGCCACGTCACTCGCTCCCTTCCCGCAGAACGCCGAGACGTGCCCATGCCAGGGGGAAGCTGACACAATTCGAACACCTATTCGAATGATAGGCGGTCGGTTGAAGGGTTGCCGTCTTGGCGCAAGGGTGATCCGGGGCAGGCCACACTAGAGGGTTTCGTTTTTTTCGTTTAGACCGGTCATTGGAGGTCGTTAAAGGTGGCACAGCGATCAGGGAGGGGTCTGATGACTGCCGCGATTGAGCAGCACACGGTGTTCCCGGCCGGGCCCGCCGAGCTCGAGCCACTTCTGCAGGCACTCCATGTGGAGCAGCCTGGCCGTCGGCACGACCGGTCGGAGCCGCACGAGCAGGACACTGCGGAGCTGGTGGGCCCGGACGGTACCCGTGTGCCTCTGCCGCATGAGGTGTACGAGGTGTTGCAGCAGGTGGTGGCCGCGATGGCACAGGGCCAGGCCATCAACATCGTGCCGCGCAACGCCGTGCTGACCACGCAGGAAGCCGCGGACATGCTCAACGTGTCTCGGCGCGATCCGGACGAGGTGGTCAAAGAGGCGTCGGACCTTCTGCTCGCCGCGTGTGACGGGATCGGCGCCGACCTGCTCGCCGCGGGCGTGTGCGCCGGGGGATGGGTCGATCCGCGGAGCGGTACCGTGCGTTCGCATCCGGTGCTGGGGTGGACCGACGTGTCGATGCGTGGCATCGCTGCCGTAGTGGACGTTCCGATGTTCTTCGATTCCAGCGCGCACCGTCGTGAGAAGCCGCGAGAACGTCGAGGCGGTGCCCACGGGTCCTCCGGACGACGAGGGCCATTTCTCCATCACCATGTGACCAGCTTCAACTCGTCGCCACCAGGTTGGCCTCTGCTCCTGCGGATACACCACGGCCTTGACCGCCGTCTTGTCACGGGTGGAAACGGTGAGCGCTTGTTCGACGTCGGCGAGGCCGAACCGGTGGGTGACCAGTCGGTCGAGGTCGACCGCGCCGGAAGCGGAGAGCGCGATGGCCGTCGGCCAGGTGTTGGCGTATCGGAACGTGCCGGTGAGTTCGATCTCGAAGTTCTGCACGTGCGCCAGCCGCAGTGTCAGTGCTTTGGGCATGCCGGAGCACTCCAGCAGGACATCGGGTTCGTATCCGGCCGTGGTCAGCGAGGCCTGCCGAACGTCGATGGTTCCGGTAGCGCCCAATGGTGCCGCCAGCGCGAGGCGGTGCGCCGGCATCGGCGCCATCTCCAAGCTGCGTCAACGGACCTTTCCGTCCCGGGTGACGTTTCGGTAACCGGCTTCGACGATGTCGTGATCGGCCGCCACGTCTTCCCGGCACTCACCACCGCGACGAACTCGGCACGCGCGCCTGGGCACTCCCGCACGACTCCCCCAACGGCCGTCCGCCAGGCGACAACGCGATCCTGCTGCAGGCCACACTGCAGAAACGGCAGTCAACCGGTCCTGCGCAAGGACGACCGGCATCGGAGGAGAATAAGCGGGGTGCCAGCGGCGCCGCCGCGTGGGTGCTCTCCGCTCGTTCTCCGCTCATGGCGACATCCTCTGCTGCGCGATCACCGCGCGCAGTTCCTCGCGATCGCTGGGACTTGTCAGTCCTAACGAGACGGAAGGTCGCCGCGCCGGCGAAGGCGGAACCGATGTCGTCGATGGCTTCCACCTTCGCTGGCGACCTCAGTGGACTCTTGATGACCGACCTCCCGGTCAGGCCGCAACGGCAGATTTCCCGCCGACGGCTCATTGTCCGGTGTGGAGGTCGACGTCCCTGGTTTCGGGGCCCCAGAGTGCCGCAGCGAGAACCAGTACGGCGCCGAGGAACAACAGGACCGCTCCGGTGTAGTTGAACGGCATGATCGTGCCGAGGCCCGCTTGGTAGAAGGCGTAGAACGACGGCAGGACCACCGCGAGGCTGTAGGCGAGTCCGTAGCCGGAGGCTCGCACGGAGGTGGGGAATCGCTCGTTGATGTAGGCGGGCAGGACTGCCCACGGGCTCACGACGAGGAGTACGAGGGCTATCGTCGCGATGACGGCGAGGACCGAGTTGGTGGCGCCGTATCGCACCAATGCGAGATACACGACGGTCGCGACCGTGGCCATCGCGGCGCTCGCCAGGACGAGGAATCGCCGTCGGCCGATCCGCTGGCTCAGCACAGCTGCGGCGATGTCCACCACCGCCAGTAGGAGGTAGGCCACCACCAGCACGAGTGTGACCGACCGGCTGGACATGCCGAGGCCGTTCTTGCCGAGCAGCAGGGGCAGCGAGGCGGCGATCGGCTGGAGTGAGAGCCAGAAGCCGGTCATGAGCACGAAAACCTGGAAGAAACTCACGGCGTTGGTTCCGGTGAACAGCTGTTTGAGCGGGGAGCCCGTGCGGGTCGCCTTGGTGAACACGGCCGACTCTTCAACCGTTTTCCGGTAGTACAGCACCAGTACGAAGGACAGCACGGCGCCGATCACGAACGGGATCCGCCAGCCCCACTGCGCGTACGCACTGTCCACGCCCTGTGAGGGCATGATCAGCAACAGCACCAGGGTGATGATCGAGACGGCGGCGTAGGCGAGCGGGAACCCGGTGTTGATGATTCCGCTGTACAGGCCACGTTTCTCGCGCGGTGCGGCTTCCATCGCCAGCGGGTTCGCTCCGGTGTACTCGCCGCCGAGGAAGACGCCGGCCAGCAGCCGCAGCAGAATGAAGAGCACGACGCTGAGGATGCCGAGCTGGTGGTAGCCGGGCAGTACCGCGATGGCGAGCGTGACCACGCCGGCGCCGGTCATCGCCACGATCGTGGCCCGTCGGCGGCCCACGGTGTCGGCGATCCGGCCGAAGATGGCCGCGCCGATCGGCCGGCCGACCAGTGTGGCCGCGAAGATGCAGCCGCTCACGATGCCGACTCCGGCCGTGCCGAGCCCTGGGGAGATGAAGTAGGCGATCGCTGGGGCGAGCGCGATGATCGGCAGGTAGATGTCGAACAGGTCGACGAAGAACCCGAGCCAGGCGCCGATCAAGGCCTTCCGGGAACGGTCACCGGAGCGCGTGGGGGAGGGGTTCCGCGTAGTGGTCAGGGCGTCATCCTGCGTAGCCATGAGGCACCTCGTGACTGATGAGTGGCGGCGCCGGGAGGACCGGCGAGGTCCGCCGATATGGGGTTCGCTCAGGCATGCGCGGCCGGGCGAACGCTCTGCGCGGTGAAAGCGGCAGGTCACGCCGCGTGCGACTCAATGATTGTGTCTTGTGTCACCGATGTCAAGAGGGTGACATCGCTTTTTCGCAAAGGTGGTGTCGCTTTTGTTTCTAGGGTGAGCGGCCGCCACTCTGGGTCACGGTCGGAACCGTGGTCAGCCGCGAAAGAACATGTTGTGCCAGGCGTGCGTCACCAGTCGCGCGGCGTCCTCGACCGGGACCGTCTCCGTGCGCAGCTCCTCGTGGGCGTACCAGACGTAGGCGGACTGCTCCACCATGCATGCGGCGGCCTCGGCGGCGAGCCGGGCGGGCAGGCCGTCGATCTTCTCGATCCCGTGCTGCTCGCGCAGAGCCTCCACGAACCGGTCGATGTGCCGGTCCCGCATCTTGAACCAGAAATCGCGAAAGCGTGCGTCCACATTGGCCGCTTCGATGAGCGCGCGCATGACGTCCCGGTTGCTGTAGTAGTGGTCGAGGTACCCGCGGTTGGCGTCGAGCAGCGCATCGTACGGATTCTCGGCGAAGTCGTGCTCTGCGCCGCTGGCCCGGTACAGCTCCTCGTGGATGTCTCCGATGAGCGACTCGAACACGTCTTCCTTATTGGAGAAGTACCGGTACAGGCCGCCGAGTGACAGTCCGGCTTCGGTGGCGACGCTGCTCATCGTGGCCGCGACGTAGCCGTCGCGCGCGAACACCCGACGCGCCGCGCCAAGGATGTCTTGTCGTGTCTGCTTGCCTTTCGGCGTGGTCGGAACTGCAGCCACGAACGCCTCCCTCGGCTCTTGCCCGTCGTTGCTTCATGTTACTGCTCCTTCGGACTGAAAGCGACGCACATATCGAAAAAAAGCGATGTCACTCTCTTGACTTGGCTGTCGGCCCTGCTCACCATGAGGTGCACTGGCCCCGCGGAGCGAGGAGCGCCGATCATGATTGAACCCCTGGTAGACCGGTTCCGTCGGCTCGTCTCTGCCGCGCCGGATGCACCGGCCGTTCGGGATGATCGTGGGTTGGCCCTCACTCGTCAGGCCTTGTGGGAGGAGGCCGGCCGGGTCGCCGCCGAGCTGGCCGGTCACGGCGTCGCCGCGGGAGACGTGGTGCTGCAGTGCCTGCCGAACCGCGTCGGCTGGCAGGTCGTGTTCCTCGGTTGCCTCCGGCTCGGGGCCGTCCCGGCGACGCTCCCGACGATCACGCCGGCCGAGACCGTCACCTACATCTGCGACCTCATCGGCGCGCGAGCGCTCGTCGCCGCTCGTCACGGTGCCGGAACCGCGGGCGAGGCCGCCGTCGCCGCGGCGAGGGCGAGCGGGCGGCCGGTCACGGTGGGGCTGGTCGACGACGGCGAACGTACCTGGTATCGCGCTGACAGTGGGGAGCGCGCGCCGACCACTTTCGCGCACCTCATGTTCACGTCGAGCACCACGGGCATGCCGAAGGCGGTGGCACATACCGAGTCGACCCTCGGCGCGGTCAATGCCGGGTTCGTGCAGCGGTTCGGCATCGACACGCAGCGGCCGATCTTCATGGCTTCCCCGTTGGGACACAGCGTCGGGGCGTGGCACGGTGGCCGCCTGTCGTTGTTCACTGGCGCGGAGCTGGTGTTGCAGGAACGCTGGGAACCCGCTCTCGCGGTGTCGCTGATCCGCGAGCACCGATGTGGTTTCACCGCGGCGGCCACCCCGTTTCTCAAGGATCTCCTCGATCAGCCGGGCATGGAGAAGCTCGGTGGTTTGCGCACCTTCCTGTGTGGTGGGGCGCCGGTGCCGCCCGCGCTCGTGGACCAGGCCGCGCGGGAGGCGCCCGGCACGTTCGTCAGCGTGTTGTGGGGCATGACCGAAGGCGGAGTCACCACATGCGTTCCCGGCGATCCTCTGCGGCGGGTGCGCGAGACCGCGGGCACCGGGTTGCCCGGCCTCGACCTGCGCACGCTCGGTCCGCCCGGGGGAGAGGGCGAGCTGGTCATGCGGGGCCCGGGTGTCTTCGTCGACTACCTCGGCCAGCCCGAGCTCTACCGGGATTCGCTGACGCCCGAAGGATTCTTCCGCACCGGCGATCTCGCGGTGCTCGATCCGGACGGCTATGTCCGCATCACGGGCCGGCTGAAGGACCTCATCATTCGCGGCGGCATCAACATCTCTCCGCTGCCGCTGGAAAACGCGCTGTCCGCGCATCCGGCCGTGCGCCGCGTCGCCGTGATCGGGGTGCCGGACGAGCGGCTCGGCGAGCGCATCTGCGCGGTCGTGCAACCCGATGAGGCGAGGCCCGATCTCGACGGGCTGTGTCGGTGGCTGGCCGAGCGGAACGTGCCGCGGCGGCATTGGCCGGAACGGCTGTGGTTCGTGGACGAGATGCCGCAGACCGCCGCAGGCAAGATCCGCAAGGTGGAACTGCGTAACCGATTGGCGAAGGAGTGCCGATGACACAGCGGGTGGGCGATATCGACGTCGCCTTCCGTGCGGAGGGTGCGGGCCCGGCGGTCGTGTTCGTGCATGGCCTCGCCGAGGACCACACGAGCTGGCGCACGCAGCAGGACGCGCTCACCGACTACCGCACCTACGCCTACGACCTCCGCGGCCACGGCGGCACCTCGCTGGGAGCGGCCGACGGCTCCCCGGAGCAGCTGCGGGACGACTTGATCGGCTTTCTCGAGGCGGTGAGCGGCCCGGCGATCTGCATCGGCTTCTCGCTGGGTGGCACCGTGGTGCTCGGCGCGGCCGCCCGGCGACCGGACCTTGTGCGTGCAGCGGTGGTGCTGGGCACCTCCACGGTCGTCGGCCGCGCGGCGGTCGGCTTTTACCAGGAACGGATCGAGCGCGTCCGGCAGGGGGACCGCGTCGCGGAGGCGATGCACTCCGACACCACCGCGGCCCTCCGCAACGCGCGAACGGATGTCGGACAGCTGACGAAGTGGCGGCTCGAGGCCATCGGTTCCGGCCTGGGCTACGTGAACGCCGCCCGCGCCATGGCACAGCTGTACGAGCGGCCGCTGACTCCCGCGCTGGCCGGAATTCGTTGCGCTGTCACCGTGATCGGCGCCGAGCACGACATGTTCTGCCCGCGCAAGGCGGCGGACATCATCCTCGGCTCGCTGCCGCACGCCGAGTACGCGGAGATCCCGGACGCCGGACACCTGATGAACGTCGACCAACCGGAGGCCGTCACCAAGACCCTCCGCCAAGCCCTGGAGAGCACGCGATGACCATGAACCGCTGGGGCCTGTCCATGGGAGTGAGCCCACGCGAACCGCTGAGCGGAATCACCGACCTGGCCAAGGAAGCCGAGTCACACGGATTCGACGCGATGTGGTTCATCGACTTCCATCTCGGCATGAAGGATGTCTATGCCGCGATGTACCTGGCCGCGCTCGGGACCGAGCGGCTGCACATCGGTGCCGCGGTCACCAACCTGGTGACCCGCCATCCGACCGTGACGGCGAGCGCCACGGCGGCGCTCGACGAGCTGTCCGGCGGGCACGCGATGCTCGGCCTTGGCGCCGGCTGGTCGGCGGTGCACGCGGTCGGCCGAGAACCGTCCAAACTGGGTGATCTCCGCGCCGGAATAGGCGAGTTCCGAGCCCTGTTCAGCGGGGAGGAACAGGAGTTGTACGGCACCGAGGTGCGGCTCGCGACGGCTCGTCGGCAGATTCCCATCTACCTCGCGGTGTCGCAGCCCGGCATGCTGCGCCTGGCCGGAGAACGCTGCGACGGCGCGATCCTCATGGGCGCCGCTGACCCCGAGTTCTGCCGGTGGCAGCTGGACTACATCTATGAGGGTCTGGAGAAGGCGGGGCGCGATCGCAGCGAGCTGCTGATCGATCTGATCGTGACCATGAGCGTCGACGAGGATGAGGAGAAGGCCCTGGCCGACGTGCGCGCGTGGGCGACGAGCCAGGCAGCGACCTTCGCCGTCTGGAAGAACATGCCACCGGCCTGGGAACGGTTCCGGCCCGAGTTCACCGCCGCCAACGACAACTATCACCTCGTCGACCACCTTTCTCTGCACGCCGGCCACAAGGACCTCGTGAGCGACGAGTTCGTGCGATCGGTCGCCCTGGTGGGAGACGAACAGCACTGTGTGGAGCGGTTGCGCGAACTGGCCTCGCTGGACCTCGATCGGATCACCTTCGCCCTGCTCTCCGGAGGGCGGCGCCGCCGGATGGAACAACTGGCGCAGCGGATCATTCCGGCGGTGACCGCATGACGGGGGACGTTGCCGTGGTCACCGCGGCGGCCGGGGCCGGGATCGGGTCGGCCGTTGCCCACAGGCTCGCCGCCGACGGCTTCGACGTCGTGATCACTGACGCACACGAACGGCGGAGCAAGGAACTCGCGGCGCGGCTGGCCGAGGAACACGGCCGTCCGTTCCTGTCGCTGCCGTTGGACGTCACCTACCCGGCCGCTGTCGAGGAGGTGATGGAGGAGGTCGTGGAGCACCGTGGCCGCATCGACGTGCTGGTGAACAACGCCGGCTGGAGCAAGATCGAACCCGTCGCGAAGATGTCGGTCGAGACCTGGCGGCGTTGTCTCGATGTCGACCTCACCGGGACGTTCCACGCGATGCGGTTCGCGTTGCCGCACATGATCGAGCGTGGCCGTGGCTCGATCGTGAACATCAGCTCGATCGCGGCCTGGGAGACCAGCACCGATCACGGCGCCGCCTACGCCGCCGCGAAGGCCGGCGTACTCGCGCTCACGAGAGTCGCCGCTGCCGAGAACGGCCCGCACGGAATCCGGGTGAACGCGGTGGCGCCTGGCCTGATCTACAACGACTTCCTGCGCCGCATCTACCCGGACGAGTTCTTCGACGGCTACGCCCAGCAACGATCGCTTGTCGGCCGGGTCGGCGTGCCGGACGACGTGGCCGCGCTGGTGGCGTTCCTCGTCGGTCCGCACGCCGGCTACATCACCGGCGAGGTCTACGGGATCAGCGGGGGAGTGGCGCCCCATGCCTGAACCGGTGTACCGGCCGATCCGGCAGCTCACCGCCGAGTTCCGGGCGGGCACGCTGAGTCCGGTGGAACTGCTGGAAGACGTGCTGGCCCGCATCGAGGAGTTCGACGGCACGCTGCACGCCTACGTCACCGTGGTGACCGAGCAGGCTCGGGAGCAGGCGGCCGAGGCGACGGCGGCGTACCGGCGCGGAGAGAGCGCGCCGTTGCTCGGTGTTCCCCTGTCGGTCAAGGACGCGTTCCACGTCAAGGGCGTCGAGACCACCCTGGGCTCACTCGTCCATCGTGGACAGATCGCGCCCGGCGATTCGGGGGTGGTGAGGCGGCTGCGCGCCGCGGGCTCGGTGTTCACCGGGAAGACGAACACCGCCGAGTTCGGGCAGTCGGCGACGACCGACAACCTG
The DNA here is from genome assembly GCF_003202235.1 of Prauserella flavalba. Taxonomy (GTDB): domain Bacteria; phylum Actinomycetota; class Actinomycetes; order Mycobacteriales; family Pseudonocardiaceae; genus Prauserella_A; species Prauserella_A flavalba. Next base: position 25,887 of record NZ_MASU01000021.1, on the reverse strand, counting down.
CTCGGTGACGACACCGCGAACCCGTGGGATCCGGCCCGGACGCCCGGCGGTTCCAGCGGGGGTGCGGCGGCCTCGGTCGCGGCCGGTCTCGCCGTTGCTGCCGTGGGGTCCGACGGTGGTGGGTCGATTCGCATCCCCGCTGCGTTCTGCGGGCTCGTGGGCGTCAAGCCGACGCTCGGCCGATGCCGGGATGAAGGCGGTTTCCGCGCCATGACGGACTTCGTCAGCCCGGGGCCGCTCGCCTGGCGGGTGGACGACGCGCGGGTCATCCTCGAAGTGCTGGCGGGCCGGCGGTATCCGCGCGGCATGGTTCCGCGGCCGCTGCGCATCGCCTGGTGCGCCAATCCCGAGCACCGCCCCGTCGACCCTGGCGTGGCCGCGGCGGTGGCGCGGGTCGCGCAGGTCCTGGAGGCACAAGGGCATCTCGTCGAGGAGCGCGACCTGCCCGTCGCCGGGTGGCAGGACGTCTTCGGGCCCCTCGTGCTGGCCGACGAGCGCGCGGAACGCGGCCACCTGCTCGCCGAGTCCGAACGCATCACCGAATACCAGCGCGCGACCCTGCGAGCGGCGGCCGAACTCGACCCCGCGACGGTCACCTCCGCTCGGCGGGCTCTGCCGGAGTACCGGGCCCGGGTCGCGGCATTGTTCGACGAGGTGGATCTCGTGCTGACCCCCGCGACCGCCGTCCCGCCGTTCCCCTTGCGGCAACGGCCGCGCGAGATCGCCGGCGAGCCGGTCGGCGCACTGTGGGGCGCGTTCCCCTTCGCAGTGCCCTTCAATGTCGCGGGCACCCCCGCGGTCACGATTCCGTGTGGAACCGTGGAAGGACTGCCGGTGGCCGCCCAGCTCGTCGGCGGCCACGACCGCGAAGGTCTACTGCTCGACGTGGCCGAGGAGCTGGAGTCCGCCGTCGAGTTCGACCGCGACCCGGTGCTGCGGCGCTGGGACTCACAGTCGGCGGCGGTCCGGTGAGCGTCCACGACGTACGCATCGACGCGCCGGAACGGCGGAATGCCATGTCCCGCCGGGTGCTCGCTCTCTTGCGTGCGGACCTCGCCACATTGCCCGGCGAGACGACCGCAGTCGTGCTCAGCGGCGACGGCGACGTGTTCAGCGCGGGCGCTGACCTCCGTGAGCTGACCGGGACGCGCGCCGACCTCGCGTTCGACGAGGAGCTGGCGGCGACGATCGAGGCGGTGCGCGCCGTGCCCGTGCCGGTGGTGGCCGCCATCGAGGGCCCGTGCCTCGGCGCCGCCGTGGAGCTCGCACTGGCCTGTGATCTCCGCATCGCGGGGGCGGGCGCGTGGTTCCGGGTGCCCGCGGTGGACCTGGGACTGCTCTACCGGCCGGAGACCATTGCCCGGCTGCATCGCACACTGCCCCGCGACATCGTGACCCGCCTGGTGCTACTCGGCCAGCGGCTCGACGCCGATGACGGCCTGGCGTCGGAAGTGGTGGCCAGCGGGCAGGCGGTCGCGCGCGCCCATGCCGTCGCGGAGAAGTTGCCGGTGCCCGGCCCGGCGTTCCGACAGACCAAGGCACTACTGGCCGAACTCGACGACGCGGTCTGGGACACCGGGCGCTGGGAGCGCGTGCGGTTGGAGTTGCTGGATTCGGACGAACGTCGCCAGGCGATCAGCAGAAGGGGAGCGTTTCGATGAGCAGCACGACCATCAGGGTGCAGGATCTCGCGGGGACGAGTCTCGGCGAGCGGGAGCTCTCCTACACCGAACGCGACGCGATTCTGTACGCGCTGGCGGTCGGCGCCCGCGAGGACGAACTCGATCTCGTGTACGAGCGAGATCTGAGGGTTCTGCCGGCCTTCGCCCTCACGCTCGGGTTGTGGACCGTGGAAGCGACCGGTGCGCTCGGCGCGTACGACCCGGCGCGGTCGCTCCACGCCGCACAACGGCTGGAGGTTCGCGGCCCGTTGCGGCCGTCCGGCACCGTCCGGGTGTCCGGAGCGGTCACCGCAGTGTGGGACAAGGGTAAGGGCGCGCTCGTCGACGTCGTCGCGGAATGTGCGGACTGGACGGCGACCTACTCGATCTTCCTTCCCGGACTCGGCGGGTGGGGCGGCCGGCGCGGCCCCGGCTCACGCGGCCGGACCTTCCAGCCAGCCTGGGAGGCGCAGTATCCCACCCCCGTGAACCTGGCCGCGTTGTACCGGCTGACTGGCGACCGCCACCCGATTCACATCGACCCCGAGGTTTCCGCTGCCAACGGCTTCCCCCGGCCGATCCTGCACGGCCTCTGCACTCTGGGCATCGCGGCGAAATCGGTTGCGGAGGCAGCGCAGGCCCATCCATGCGATCTCGTCGAGCTCGAAGCTCGATTCACCGCCCCCGTCCTGCCCGGCGACACACTCGACCTCTCAGCGGGTCCTGCCGAGCACACGACGGCGTTCACTGCCCAGGTCGGTGACACGACGGTACTTCGCGACGGCGTCGCGCGGTTCAAGGTGGTCTCCTCCTAGGCTGGTCCACCTGGCACCGGGTCGCAGTCACCCCGCCACCCGGTGGCGCGGGCCGCGGGTATCCCCGCAATGCCGCGTCCGGATGCACACAACTCGGGGAGCAGGCCAGTCTGGCCAGTTGCCGGGTCGACCATGCCGAGGGTGGCCATGGCCGCGGCGGAACTGCAGGTGGTCAGGAGCGCAGGACGAAGGGGTCGCCCGCCGGTTCTTCGCCGGTGTTGATCCGGACGCTCTTGAAGCGGGTGTACTAGCCGGAGCGGGGCGACATGGGCGACATTGCGCGGTAGGTGTTGACCCACACCGTCCCGGCCTCCAGCCTCCCGGCTAGCCGGTGGGCGCGCGCGAGGTCCTTCGTCCAGATGCCGTCGGCTGCGGACGATGGCCAACGTGTGGTTCGAGCGGCCAGCGGCAGATCGCGGAGATCGCCCGAGCCTCCGCGGTGAGGCGCTGACGCGTTGAGGTCATCGTTCGATAACGGGGGTGTCGGCGGCCTCCTGGCTGCTGTCCTTTTTGGTGGGTACTCGGTAGAACCGACCGCGGGTGGCGACGGTAATGGCGACGTGGAGTACCGGCCCGAGCAGCATCGCGGCGAACGAGGCGTAGTAGATCGGGTAGATCCCGACGATACCGAGCGCGCCCACCAGCACCGCGACGCCGAGAGAGGTCAGTCCGCACGGGTTCCATGCCCTGACCTCGTGCTCGCGGAACTCGATCTGTTCGCGCCTTGCCAGTCCCAGCAGGCGGCGGCAGATGAAGTAGTCGGCGAGGATGATCAGCACCCAGGTGTTGGTGAGCACGCCGGTGATCGCGAGGAACGTGCCCAGGCTGTCGATGACGTTGACAGCGTAGAAGATGACGCCGACGAACCAGACGAGGAACATCCACCACGGACGCCCAGGCCGGAAGTGTGCGGCGACGTCGAACCCACTGGCCAGCGCGACGGATCCGGAGTAGAGGTTCATGACGTTGATCCGGATCTGGGTGACGAGTACGAAGAGCACCCCGGCGAAGCCCATGGTGTGCACGAACATGAATCCCGGATCCTGTGCCTGGGACTGTCCGCCCGGGCCGAGCTCGGTGAGCAGGCTCGCGCCGAGGAACACGCCCAGGAAGATCACCGCGAACATGGGGATCAGCTCGCCGAGCATGATCGCGGCCGTGCCCCGGTAGCGGATCCGCTGGGCGGCGAAGCGGCCGTAGTCGGTGGCCATCAACCCCTGAAAGATCATCTGGCCGTTGGCGAAGCTGAACGCGCTCCACATCGCGGCCCAACCGACCTCACCGGTCGCGTGCCACCCCGAGGGGCCGACCGGCTCGTGCGCGGTGCCCAGTCGCCACAGTGCGTAGGCGAGCAGGATCAGGAACAAGGGAAAGCCCCAGGCCTGCAGGAACGACATGGCGTGCATGCCACGCCAGACGAGGGCCAGGGTGGCGAGGCCGACCAGGGCGAAGATGGCGATGCCGCCTGCCGAGCCGACCTCGATACCGAACTGGTAGGAGATCGCGTGGGAGACGATGGTGCCCTCGAACAGGAAGTAGTAGATGTAGTTGATCGCGTAGATGAAGGAGGTGACGGCCGCGCCTCGGCTACCGAAGCCGAGTCCCCTGCTCAGCAGGTTCTGCGAAAGACCTTCCCTGCTGGCCATGCGCATCGTGAGCATGCCGATGCCGATGGCCCCGAGGAAGAAGTAACCGATCGGCGCGAGCAGCCACGGCCAGCCGACCAGGAAGGTCTGCTGCGCGCCGAAGGAGAAGAAGAACATCGCGGTGGCGTTGCCCAGCAGCACGAGGCTGATCGCGGGGATGGGCCATCTCTTCGAGGCCGGTACGCGGTCGATCGCGTAGCTCTCGATCTGTTCGTCGATGGAGGTGGTCGGCCCTCGGAACTTCTCGCGCAGCGACATGTGTCAGACCATCCGTTCTGCGGTTGGCGGAGGTTCAGCGGATAGTGGGCGGCTTGTCCGGACGTCCTGCCGGGTTCACGACCCTGGTGATCGGCCTCGGCGTGTCCCAGGTGAGACGCAGGTTGCCCAGCGTGCGGTAGGCGTGCAGGCCGGCTTCGTTGTCGACGAGCTCGGCCATCTCTCGGTACTGCTGGATCGTCCCGACGAAGCGGTTGATGACCCCGTTCTCCTTCCATGCCTCGGCGTCGACGGCGACGTGTTCGGGCAGGAAGTTGTGGCGCAGGCAGCGGTATGTGGCTGCCTTCACGACGCCCGGATCGACGTCGGGAAACTCGTGCCGGGCGATGTCGAGGGCCTGCTCGGGGAACGCGTGCGCGTACTGACAAGCACGTTCGAGTGCCCGGAGCACGGCGTGGTGGACGGCGGGGTCCTCGTGCACCGTCGAGCGGAGACTGCTGAGCGCGGACAGCAGGTACGGGCCGAAGAAGCGCGAGAAGTCGAAGACTTCGTGCAATCCCTCCGAGATCGCCGACTCTGCCTGTGGTGAGAAGGCGAGGCAGAGATCGGCCGTGCCGTCGAAGACCGCTCTCGGTTCCGTGCCGATGGGGACCTGGAGGTTGCGGTAGTCCGCGGCACCACCGCTCTCGCAGAGGAACTTGAGGAAACGCAACAGCGCCCACTGCGAGTCCGGTTGTGGCTGCGTGGAAATGGTGCGCCCGGCGACGGTCTCGGTGATGAACGTGTGCGGGTCGTCGGTGGCCTCGATCCGCGGATCCTTCGCGAGCGCGACGATCGCTTGGCCGTTGCACACCGAGCCGACTACCACCGCGTCCTCGACTCCCTGTTCCACGGCCCGCATCACGAACACCGGGTCGTGCACGGCGTAGTCGGCATGTCCGCTCTCCACGGTCGACCAGGCTTCGGCGCCGCCACCGGCGGTGCTGATCTCGACGGTGAGCCCCTCCTCGGCGAAGAAGCCGGCGTCGTGCGCGACGTAGAGCGGGAGGTAGAGCAGAGAGTGGAACGCCTGGGCGATCCGTACGACGCGGGCGTCTCCGCTCGCCGTCGCGGTGCCTGGCAACGCACGTGAGCGCGGGGGACCGGCCGTGATCCGGCCCTGATCCGGCGTTCCGGGTTCGGCGAGCAGGTTGGCGATCGACGCCGCGGGCAGGCCCAGCACCAACGCCTCGGTGACCAGTGCCTTGTGGCTCAGCGCGCCACGCAGGTAGCGCCGCAGCAACTCCTCGAGACGACGACCCGTGCGGGGCGGAAGCTGCCGCCGCCGGACCAGTTCGCTCGCCCGCTGCTCGGGGCTGACGTCCGCCAGCGAGGGCAGGTCCGGTGGTCCGGCCTGGTACAGCGCGTCGGCATGCACCCGGTCGAGCACGTCGACCGGTCGGAGCAGGATGGCCCCGTCGGGTTGCAGCACCACCTCGACGACATCGCCCTCCCGCAGCTCGGCGGCGCGCCGGACGTGCACGGGCAGGGTGACCTGTCCGTTGCTGCGCACGTGTGCGATTTGCGGCGCTTCCTGCCGTTCCGTCATGCTCGTCCTTCCCCTGTGGGTATGCCGAATCCGTCGAGCAGTTCCGTGAGCACGGCCGTCGCCTCGCGTGCGCAGTCGTCGGTGAATCGTGCGAGCTCCGCGGCCGCCCGGGTGCCCGCGCCCTGCCCGATGAGTTCGAGCGCCTGCTTCTCGACCTCGGGCAGCCGGGCCGCCCAACGGGCTTCCAGCGGATCGAATGCGGCGCGCACGATCGGACGGCGGTCGTCGAAGTCCCAGCCCAGTGCGTCGCCCTTGACCGCCTCCAACAGCTGATGGAACCGCCACCAGTAGGAGTCACTGCTGAAGCTGTCGGGCGCGGCGTCCTCCGGCCTGGCCCGTGCCGCGGTGGCGCCCGCTCTCGTGAAATCCTCGGGCACCGTTCCCGCTGCGACGAAGACCGGCAAGTACACGCCCGTGCACGGGGTCAGCGGCGTCCACCACAGGTGCGGCAGGCCCTCGCCCTCGCGCGGCAGCACGCACACGCTCGAGCTCGCGGTGTTGCCCCAGGTGAAGCCCGCGGGATGTGAGTGCATGCACAGCGACAGGAAATCCGGCAGTGCCGCGGTGAAGTACGGACCGTTGAGGAACGTGTCCTCGTAGTGGTCGCGCAGGATCCGCTTGATGCCAGGCACGTCCACGCCGCCGAGGTCCGTGGCCTCGGCCAGCAGCTGCCGCGAGCGGCTCAGGCGCAGATGCGACGCCTGCAACGGCACGGCCGGGTCGGTGTAGGCCCTGGCGAAGTCGAGCTCGCCCCGCTGCTCCGGCCACCATCCGGACCGGACGGCGTGTGCCAGCAGGTCGGGACTGCCGGCGTCCCAGGAACGACGGATGGTCGGCTGGTTGGAGATCGCGTACGTGCCCCGGTCGATCCGCTTGGCCGCCCACCGGCGGCCCGAGGTCTCCAGCACCCACGCTTCCCGTGAATCGGCCACCAGGTAGGAGTTGTCGTAGGCGCCCTCCACAGGGGCTCTGCCGGGCACACCCGAGCCCCACTGGCCATACCGCTGCACCAGTTCCGCCATGACCTCCACGGCGTCCTCGGCGCTCCGCCCGCGTTCCAGCCCCAGTCGCACCAGTTCCATGCCGAGAATCCCCCGGGGGAGGACCTCGCCGCGGTTCGTGGCTGCGATGTTCGCGGCCACGTCCCGGGTGAACAGTGCCTCGTTGCCGATCGCGACGCCCCGCTCGGACAGGCCGATCTCGTGGCCCCAGCACCAGTACGGCGACCCGCCGAGGTGGGCGAACGACTCCGCCGCCTCCGGCAGCTCGACGTAGGCCAAGGGCAGCCGGCCGGCCCCGCTGGCGCTGCGGCGAGGAAAGAAACGGAGCGGCTGGGCGTCGAAAACCGGACGGTCGCTGTTCTTGCCCAGCAGCACCGGCTCGCCTTCGGTGGAAGGCAAGGCCACCAGGGTGTCGCAGCTCCACGCCGGCATATCGCTCCTTGAGATCTCAAGTCATCTGAGATCTCAAGTTAGGTCGGAGGCTGATTGTCGTCAAGGGCGGGTTTCGCTGACTTCTCGAGCAGTTCCGGAGACCGGGCCGCCCACACGCCACAGCATGGCTCGGAGGATGGCGCGGGCGGCAGTGCGATGCCGCGATCGCCTGGCGTGTGCAGGGCGGAGGGCCGTTCTGAGCACGAGGGCGAGCGAGCTCGCATCGCGCACGCGATGCTAGTCGCGTACGGCGACCGTGGCTTCGATCTCCACGAGCGCACCCGCAGGGAGCACGTGTGCGGGTAGAGCGGTTCGGGCGTGCCGACCCGCGTCGCCGAGAACGTCGGGCAGCAGCCGTGACGCGCCGTCCGCCACGGTCGGCTGATCGACGAAGTCGTGCGTACTCGTGACCCACGTGGTGATTTTGAGAATCCGTTCGATCTTGTCGAGGCCGACCGCGTCGTGGAGGCGTGCCAGCAGGTTGAGCGCGGAAACCCGGGCCGCCGACGCCCCGGCGGTCGTGTCGATGTTGTCTCCCAGCCGACCCGTTAGGACCTCACCTGCCGCGGTCCTCGAGATCTGGCCGGATACGAACAGCAGGTTGCCCCAGCGCACGCTGGCCTCATACGCGTAGCGAGGTGCTCCTAGTACGGGTAGTTCGAGGCGCAGTGACTCGAGACGCTCCAACGCGGTGGTCATGGAGGCGGGCGTCATCGCTTGCTCACGATGTAGGTTCGGTCTCGTCCGACGTACCAGAGGTCTTCGGTGCCGATCGCGGCGTTCTCGTAGCGCCACGGGATCTCGGCAGCACCGTAGGAACCGACCTCGAGGACGTGCTTGTAGCCGGGCCTGAGCTCGTTCGCGAACGATTCCTGCTTCCCCATGAGGTGCCCGACGTTCCGTTTGCGGTACTCGGTGTTGAAATCGACGTCCGTTCCGAGCATTCCGATCTCGACCATCCGATCGAGGTGAGGCGCGAGGTAACGCAGGGTTCCCTCGTGCACGTCCTCACACACCACGCCGGGCCTGAGCTGGCCGATGATCCCCTGCCGGACCACCTCGAAGAAGAAGTTGTACGCCTCCTTCGCCGCCGCGGTGCGGGGGAGCGTTCGGGCCATGTCCGAGGTGGCGACGGTGACCCCGTCGATGACCACGCGAACACCGGCGTCGAGCTGGATGCAGGTCGTGTCGGCGTTGATGGGGAAGTCCACTGGTGGGCCTGGGAAGAGCATCCGGTTGGACGAGTGCAGGTTTGTGAAGTACGGCTCGATGTCGAACGGGATCTCGTCGGCGGTGCGGAACTCGGTGAGCTTGTCGAGGTACACGGCGTTGATGTCGAGTTCGGAGAACGAGCGGCCGGCGTCGAGGCCCTCTTCCGCCCAGGCCAGGGCCTCCTCGATCGCGAATACGCTCGCGCGTGCGGCGATGACCTGGAACGCGAGGTCCTCGTGGTCGCGGACATCCCGCCAATGGGCGAGGTCCGTGGAGACAGGGACGAGCTCCGCGTGCTCGTCCTCGAGCTCGCGGGCCAGACCAACGGTGATCCACTCGTCCTCGACGCCGGTCCGTGCTCCACGGGCCAGCGTCCGGACAGCCGCGCCGACGGATGGGAACTGGTCGATGGGCGACCCGTGAACGCCGGATGTGCCCTCGGGTGCGAGCACGATGAGCCTGTTCATGTCGGGCAGCCACAGGGCGGCCGCGCCGTTCGGCTGGGCGAACCCGGTCACCTCGGTGAAGTTTGGTGGTGCGGTGATGAGCAGGGCGTCGAGCGAGCGGTCGTCGATGAGAGCTCGGAGGGCCTCGAACCGGCTGTCCTGGTCAGCGGAGAACTCTTCCGACAGGCCCGAGAGGTGCTCAACGTCCTCGATCAGCCGCCGTGCGGTGCGGACACCTTCCTGCCGCCACCCGGCGAATCGCGTGAGGACCGTCTCGACGTCGATCTCGTAGGCGGTGACCGGGGTTGGGTCCTGGCCGTCAACGACGAGGTCTACGGAACCGGCCAGAGTGCGGTAGTGGCTGTAGACGACGTCGGCCGCAAGACGGACCGGCGCGCCGTCGGCGAGATCCTCTACCAGGGTCGCCAGGGACGCCGAGGCGGAGGTATCGGCGACGATGCGAGGGTCGATCGTGACCCATGGGGCGTAGAACTTGATCTGCGCTTTCGGGACTCCGGCCGACAGGGCGTTACCTTGCTCCTGCTGGCGCACGAGCAGATACCGGCCCGCGTCAGTCCGCGCGATCAGCGGCGCGACCAGCGGGTAGGAGTCGAGACGGATCGCGGAGAACAGCAGGCTCTTGCGCGCGTCGAGTCCGTAGATCTGCTCGACCTGTGAGGCATCCGCGGTGAGGCTCAGCATTCGTACTCCTCTTGTGTCGCTGTCGATATTCGACTGGTGCGAGGCGGCGTCGGTCAGCTGATCCCGGCCGTGACACCGATATGGGATTCGATCTCCGTCACGTAGTCGGAGAAGGCCGCGGAGAACCTGTGCTCCTTGTTCCGGGGCCGCGGAAAGTCGATCGAGATGTCGGCGACGATCCGGCCGGGGCGGTCGCCCACAACGACCACCCGGTCACCGAGCCAGACTGCCTCGGGAATGCTGTGCGTGACGAAGAGGACGCTGCAGCCCGTGCTCTGCCAGATCCGTTGGATCTCGAAGTTCATCGAGTCGCGGGTCATCGCGTCGAGCGCGCCGAAAGGTTCGTCCATGAGCAGCAGTTCGGGGTGGGAGACCAGCGCGCGACAGATGGCGACTCGCTGCTGCATTCCGCCGCTGAGCTCGTAGGAATAGCGCGTGGCCTTGCCGCCCAGTCCGACCATCTCCAGGAGTTCCTGGGCGTAGCGGCGTGACTCGTCGGTCCGTGTCCCGCGGAACTCGAGGGGCAGGAGCACGTTGTCGATGTTGTTTCGCCACGGTAGGAGCACCGGAGCTTGGAACACCATCGCGATGTCTTCGAGCCCCTCGCTGATCAGCCTGCCCTTGACCCGGATCTCGCCCTCCGTGAGCTCCTGCAGGCCGGAGATCGTCTTGAGCAGCGTCGTCTTCCCGCTTCCGGACTGCCCGACGATCGAGACGAACTCACCGGGCTTCACATGGAAGTCCAGATTCTTGAGCACCGTGTTGTCGTGGCCGTCCTTGGACCGGTAGGTCTTGCCCACGTTGTTGACCGAGATGGCGTACTCGTTGTTCATGTGACTCTCCGTCGCGGCTGTCACGGTGTTTGGATGGTCTCGTCGCGCTGCAACGGTTCGAGGTAGTCGTTGCTGTACACGCTGGCTGTGGTGAGGTCGCTGTCGGGGCTCAGGCCGAGGAACTGGTGGGCGACGTCGAGCATCTCCTGGGCACCGGCGTCGTCCATGACCCCGAACTTGCTCGCCGAGGCGCCCTCGCCCCAGGTGAGGGAGCACTGCTCGTTGATCGCGAGGATGATGGTCCTGTCCTTGAAGCCCGAGACTTCCTTCTGGAAGTCGTGTGCGGCCTCGGCGGGATGCCCGCACGCCCAGAGGTAACCCTTCTGCATCGCGCGGTTGAACCTCTTCACCTGGGCGGGATCGGCCCTGAGTTTCTCGTTGGAGACGACGATCCCGTTGCCATAGAGATCGATGCCCAGCTCGGACCACTTCAGGACCACGGCTTGCCGGTCGAGCGCGTCGATGGCCGGTTGGTCGGACACGTACAGAGCAAGGTTCGCGTCCCACTGTCCGGCCAGCAGCCCGGGGATCTTCGATCCGCTCGAGGCGTGAACGACGTTGACGTCGCCCTCCTTGAACCCCAGTTTGCTCATCGCGAACGGCCACATCGCGGTCATCGCGCCGGCTCCTTCGGTCGCGACTGTCTTACCCCGCAGGTCCTTCCAGCTGGAGATGCCGGTGTCGGCGAGGGCCACCACCGCGTAGGCGGACCTGGCCTGCAGCAGGTTGACCTGTTTGACGTCGGCACCCTGGCCCTGGCTGATGATCGTCGCCCCGAAATCCGCCCACCCGGCGTCCACCTTGCCGGCATCGACGGAGGTGACCGTGTTGGTCGATCCCGAACCCGGCATCACCGTGAGGTCGATGCCTTCCGCCTCGAAGAAGCCCCGCTCGACGGCCGAGACGAACAGTGCGTGCTTCGGGAGATATCCGACGTCGAGCATGAGGGTCATCGAGTCCCTCCCACTCTTGCTTCCGCAGGCGGCGAGGGCCATGAGCAGCGCCACGCCCGTTGCCACAGCGATCCAACGGCGTGAGTCCCGCATCCGTGCCTCCATCCCGCGCGGTCACCTCGAGTGGTTCTTCCACGGGAAGAGCTTGCGTCCCGCGCGATCGACGATGAAGAACAACGCCAGCGCGATGACCGCGAGGACGATGAAGGCCGCGAACATCGACGGCAGGTCCACCTGGCTGTTGGCGAGCAGGATCACGTAACCGAGCCCCTGTGAGCCGGCGATGAACTCGCCGACTACGGCGCCGCCCACAGCCAGCGAGATCGAGATCTTCGCTCCGGAGAAGATCGCCGGGATCGCATAGATGAACTCGATCTTCGTCATCTTCTTCCACCGCGATGCCTTGTTGATGCGGGCGAGCTCCTGGAGCTCGTGAGGCACGGACCTCAGGCCGTCGTAGGTGTTGATCACCAGCGGGAAGAACGCGATGGCCATGGCCACGAAGGCCTTCGATTCGAAGCCGAACCCGAACCACACGATGAACAGCGGCGCGAGCGCCACCTTCGGGATTGTGTCGATCGCGATGAGCGCGGGGTAGAGAAAACTTCGCACAGTCGTCGAGTAATGCAACGCCGCGCCGCACAAGACTCCCAGTGCGGTCCCGAGCGCGAAGCCGGCGAGCGCTTCCTGCAACGTGATGAAGGTGTTGCTCGCGAAGTACCCCGGCCGCTCGAGCAACTCGGCGAACGCAGAAATCGGCCCGACGAGAAGGAACTCCGGTGGATCCAGAACTACGACGAGAACCTGCCACAGAGCGAAGATCCCGATGAGGCCGGCGACCGCCTTCGCCCCAGCCGCAACCGATTCGCGGCCAAGGCGCCGCCTTCGGGGCTTCTGACCGACGAGCATGGCCTCGGGCGCCGACCGGCGCACGTCGTCCGAACTGATTTCAGAGGTGGTCACCGCGGCAGCCCTCCATCACGACCCTGCGCTTGCGGGCGCCGCCGCCGGTGGAAGGGCATCGGCTGCCGGCGACGCTGGTCGTCGGCAGCCAGGGAGCACCCTGCTGGGCGGGCTGGTGCAACGGAGTACTCGCGCGGCACTGCCGATAGCCGTGATTGCGGTGTCATTGGTCCTCACAACGATGGAAGGGTTACAGCCGGGAGCAGGCTGCCTAAGGCGTGTTCAAAGTGGAGGTGTCCCCGAGCGCGGCCTCGGCCCGCGTGACAATCGCGGCTAGCCGCGCGCGCTCGTCGGTGTCCAGGTCGGTCAACGGCGACCGGACAAGTCCTGCCGGGAATCCGGTGACGTCCATGCCTGCCTTGACGATGCTCACCGCGTAACCGGCGCGGCGGTCACGGATCGCTGTGTAGGGCAGCACGACCTCAGCGAGCAATCGACGGACCCGGGCTTTGTCGCCGCGCCGTGCCGCGGCGTAGAAGTCGAGCGCGAACTCGGGCAGAAAGTTGAAGATGGCTGAACTGTACGTGGTGACGCCCAGCTCCAGGTACGGCAGCGCGAACGTCTCAGCCGTCGGCAGCCCGCCAATGTAGACCAACCGGTCTCCGAGGAGTGCGTGGATGCGGGTCAGCGTCTCCACGTTCCCCACGCCGTCCTTGACGCCGATCAAGTTCGGACAGTCGGCTGCGAGAGCGGCCACGGTCTCCGGCTCGAAGACAGCATTGGCCCGACTGTAAATGACGACACCGAGCGAGGTGGCACCGCAAACCGCGCGGACGTGCTCGGCCAGACCTTCCTGAGAGGACTCCGTGAGGTAGGGCGGGAACAGTAGCAGCCCGTCCGCGCCATTGGCCTCGGCGTCGCGGGCCAGGGAAACCGCCTGCGCCGTGCCGTAGCCCGCCGGGGCCACGATGGGGGTTTCCGGAGTGGCGCTCTCTACAGCCGCCCGGACGACAGCGCCGATCTCGGCCGGCGTCAGCGAGAAGAACTCGCCCGTCCCGCCTGCGGCGAACAGGCCTGCGACGTCGTACTTGCCGAGTCGTACGATGTTGTCCCGATAAGCAGGCTCGTCGAAGGCGAGATCCTGCGTGAAATGGGTGACCGGGAACGACAGCAACCCAGAGCCGAGTCGCTCGGCCAGTTCGGTCGGGGTGAACACGGGCATCGGCGCTGAACTCCTTGTGCCGTGAGGGCGGGGGATTTGTGGACGTGTCGAGTCGACGTTAGGGAAGCGACCAAAACAAGTCCAACACAACTTTCGGATGTACCGATACAAAGAATGGATCGGACGCATCCGACGTGTGGTTTCCGGACGGTCCGGGTGAGCGGAACCGAGGTTTTCAGTGGCTCAAACGTACGATTTCCTGAAATTTCAGGTATCGCTTGTAAATTACGGAATAGCGAGTCGCCATGGCGTACCGGCTATTTTCAATCAGGGACCAGCGCGCTCAACGCCGCAGTGAGAGCGGGGTTCTCGTTGTCTCGTCGCCAAGCGATCGCCAGCTCGACTCGCCCCCAATCGGGGAGGCGGATCGCGCGGAACTCGACACCGGGATACCGCAGCTGCGCGGCGGCTTCCGGCACGAGCGCAACCCCGAGGTCGGCGTTGACGAGGGCCAGCATGGAGTGGATCTGTGCGAGGTAGTGGGGAAAACGAGGAAAAACCTCGGCATCATGAAAAATCCGGGTGAGTAGGTCGTGGAAGTACCTCGCCTCGGGTGGCCGGTACATGATCAGATCCCGGCCGTCGAGGTCGGCGGGTGTCAGCGATTCGCTGGCCTGAGCGAGAGCGTCACCGCAGGGCACGGCGGCGACCAGTGCTTCACTGTGGAGGATCCGTGACTCAATGTCATCGCGCCGGACCGGCGGGCGGATCATGGCGAAGTCCAGGGTCCCGTTCGAGACAGCGTCCAGCTGGGCACCGCTGACCATCTCCGTCAGCGAGATCTCGATCTCTGGCAGTCGTCGCTGAAACTGCCGTAGGACACGACCCAGGTTCCGGTAGGCGCTGGCTGCGGTGAACCCGATTGCCAGCCGGCCGATCTGGCCGGTGGACATCAACCGGGCGGTCTCCGCGGCGCGCTCGGCACCGCGGAGCAACTGCCGGGCTTCGTCCAGGAACGCGGCTCCTGCCCTGGTCAGCCGGATCGATCGGCGGGACCGGTCAACCAACGAAACTCCCAGTTCCTGCTCGAGCAGCCCGATCTGACGGCTCAACGGAGGTTGTGTCATCTGCAGCCGCTGGGCGGCGCGGCCGAAATGCAACTCCTCGGCGACGGCGACGAAACAGCGCAACTGCGCGAACGACATCATCCTCTGGCCTCCCGAACGTTGGTCTGGTGCGGTGACCGCGGGGCAAGGCGAAAAGTCGAAGTCTCCTGCGAGATGTGGGTGCGAGGGTCAGCCATGCGGCAGCATGTCGGATGGCTGAGCCACGCAGTTCACCCGCCGGACTGGTTGTAGTCCAACGCTGGATTGGTTTTGTGGCCCAAAGTTTCGGCCTTGGGACGTTCGTGTCCTTGCCGGAGCAGCATGGTCAGCCCGGCCCCGATCAGGAGCAGCGCGGCGACGGCCCAGAGGCCTGAGGAGGGGTTGCCGGTGGCGTTCTCGATGAGTCCCATGAGGTAGGGACCCACGAAGCCGCCGAGAATGCCACAGGAGTTGACGAACGCGAGACCGCCCGCGAGGGCCGCACCGGTGAGCCGGGAGGCGGGGAAGGTGAAGATCGTGGAGTTGACGCACCAGAAGGCGAATCCGGAGATGCACATGCCGATGAGACCGAACACCGGGCCGGTGACGAGTCCGAGGACGAAACCCGCCGCCATGACGATCAAGGCCGACGCGATGAGCAGCCGAGCACGGGACGCGGTCGTGGCCAGCCGTGGCAGCAACAGTGCCCCGATGCCGGAGGCGAGCCAGGGAAGCATGCTGAGCAAACCCGTCTGAATCGGACTCAGTGACTGGGCACTGCCGATGATGCTGGGCAGGAAGTAGGCCACGGCGTAGATCGCCACCTGGTGGCAGAAGTAGACCGCGATCGCGAGGAGGATCTGCCCGTCCCGCAGGATCCGCATGACGGGGTTATGACCCTTCCGGTCTTGTGCGACGTCGGCCTCGGCGTCCAGCCGAGCCTGGAGATCGCGCGCTTCCTCCTCGGTGACCCACGATGCGCTGTGCGGGGAGTTCGGCAATGCCCGGAGTACGACGAAGGCGAGCACGACCGCGGGAATGCCTTCGACGATGAACAGCCATTGCCAGCCGTGCAGGCCGCCGAGCCCGTCGAGGCTCAGCAGCACGCCGGCGAGCGGGGAGCCGACGATGTTGGCGATCGAGGCGCCGAGCAGGAAGTACCCGTTGGCCTTGGCTCGTTCGGCACGGGTGAACCAGTACGTGAAGTACAAGATCACGCCGGGAAAAAGCCCGGCCTCTGCCGCGCCGAGCAGCAACCGGAGGACGTAGAACGAGATCTCGCCCTGCACGAACGCGGTAGCGCTGGAGAGCAGGCCCCACGTGATCATGATTCGGGCGATCCACCATTTGGCGCCGACCTTGCGCATCAGCAGGTTGCTCGGTACCTCGAACAAGGCGTAGGTCAGGAAGAACAGACCGGCGCCCAGTCCGTATGCCGCGGCGGAGATCCCGAGATCGACTTCGAGGCGGTCCTTCGCGAAGCCGATGTTCGTCCGGTCCAGGAAGCTGATCACATACACCACGCACAGCAGCGGCACGATTCTGCGGAAGATTCTTTTCGAGAGCTCGCGACGCTGCTCGTCGGTTCGTTCTGTGGTGGTCAACTCTGTCACACCCTTCTCTCCGGCCCGTTGGGCTGCGGACCCGGTCGCGCGCCGTCGCGCGAGGTTCAACGAGCGAGCGGACTCTGACATGCTGCATGCAGCACGTCAAGCTTTGACATGCTGCATGCAGCATGTCAGGATCATCGACGTGTTCTCCTCAACCCTGACCGGTATGCCTGCTCCCGGACCGACCTCGCCGGGGACCTCGCGCGTTGGGCTGGTACAGCGCGGCAGCGTACTCGGCGATGTCGCCGCCAACATCGACTCGGCGCTCGCCGAGATCGTCAGCGCGGGGGAGCAGGGGGTCGACCTGCTCATCTTCCCCGAGTGCTACCTGCACGGTTACGTGTTCGACGACGAGGACGCCGTGCGGCGGGCCGCCCTGCCTCTCGACGACCCGGCGCTGCGCCCCCTCCGTCACGCCGTGAGCGAGACCGGGGTCCACGCCGTGCTCGGTCTCCTGGAGCGCGGGGCTGACGGGCAGGTCTACAACACGGCCCTGGCGTTCGCCCCCAACGGAGCACGTCACCACTACCGCAAGCAGCACATTCCGTTCATGGGAGCGGATCGATTCGTCGCACCGGGCAGCGACGGCGCCCCCCGGGTGTTCGACACGCCATTCGGCCGGGTCGGCATGATGATCTGCTTCGATCTGCGATTCCCGGAGTCTGCCCGCGAGCTCGCACTCGCAGGCGCGGACATCATCGTCATGCCGACAGCGTGGCCGGCGTCCGCGACGCTGTTGGCCGAGCTCGCCACGCGTGTGCGGGCCTGGGAGAACAGGGTCTTCCTCGCGATCGCGGACCGGCCGGACGAGGAAGCGGGCCTGCGCTTTCTGGGCCGGAGCCAGATCGTCGGCCCCGACGCCGACATCGTTCTCGACGCGGGTGACGAGGTGGGCACGTTCATCGCCGAGGTCCAGCTCGAACGAGCCCGCACCAAGAATCTCGTGTTCACCCCAGGGGAGTACGAGGTGAGCATCTTCGGCGCACGCCGGCCGGGTTCCTATTCCGCGATCACCGACCCCACGCTGCCCGCCGCGCCAAAGGAGAACCGCTGATGAGCCCGAGTTCTGCCGGATCGGCGATCGACCGGTCGCGCACCAGCTACGGCGACGAGGGCTTCAGCCGGTACCTGCGCCGCGCGTTCCTCGCCTCCGCCGGTTACGACGACGTCGACCTCGACCGGCCCATCATCGGGATCGCCGTCACCAGGTCCGACTACAACACCTGTCACCGCGACATGCCGGGTCTGCTCGAGGCGGTGCGGCGCGGCGTCCTCGAAGCCGGCGGCCTCCCCATGGAGTTCCCCACGATCTCGCTCGGGGAGATCCTGACGTCGCCGACGAGCATGCTGTACCGCAACCTCATGGCGATGGACACCGAGGAGATGATCCAGGCCCTGCCCATGGACGGCGCCGTTCTGCTCGGCGGATGCGACAAGACCGTGCCCGCGCAGCTCATGGCGGCCGCCTCGGCCGACAAGCCGGTGCTGCTCGAGGTGGTGGGTCCGATGCTGACCGGCAGTTGGCGCGGCCAGCGTCTGGGCGCCTGCACCGACTGCCGTCGCCTGTGGGGCGACCACCGTGGCGGAGTGCTCGACGAGACGGAGATCACCGAAGCACGGGGCGAGCTGGTGACGACAGCGGGCACCTGTGCCGTCATGGGTACGGCGTCCACGATGGCGTCACTCACCGAAGTGCTGGGCATGATGTTGCCGGGCGGCGCGACACCGCCGGCCAGCAGCGGTGCGCGGCTTCGGCACGGCGCGCTCACCGGGAGACGGATCGTGGAGATGGCCCGCGAAGGCCGCGGGCTACCGCGCGAGATACTGACGCGTCCTGCGTTCGAGAACGCGATCAAGGTCCTCGCGGCGCTGGGAGGTTCCACCAACGCCCTCGTGCACCTCCTCGCGGTCGCCCGCCGTGCCGGAGTCGACCTCGCCCTCGACGAGTTCGACACGGTCGCGGCCCACGTTCCACTCATCGTCGACCTCAAACCCTCCGGTCGGCTCTACATGGAAGATCTGCACCGTTCCGGAGGGATCCCGGCCGTGCTCAAGCAGCTGGCCCCTCATCTGGACCTCACAACCACCGGAGCGACTGGAACGGCTCTCGGCGAGTTGCTCGCGGACGTGCCCGAGCACCAGGAGTGGCAGACGGCGATCACGACACTCGAACGGCCCCTGAGCCGGCCCGGGGCGTTGGCCGTCCTCACGGGATCGCTCGCCCCCAACGGGGCCATCATCAAGACCTCGGCCGCGAGCCCGCACCTGCTGCGGCACACCGGCCCCGCTTTCGTGGTCGATGCGAGCCAGGACATCGCGGCCGTCCTCGACGATCCCGACAACGAGATCACCGAGGAACACGTTCTGGTGCTGCGTTATTCGGGTCCCGTCGCCGCGGGCTTCCCAGAGAGTGGCGCCCTGCCGATCCCGGCGAAGCTCGCCAGGCAGGGCGTACGCGACATGGTCCGGATCTCGGACGCGCGGATGAGCGGGACTTCCTACGGAACCGTGGTCCTCCACTGCGACCCCGAGGCCGCGGTCGGTGGCCCGCTGGCCGCCGTCGAGAACGGCGATCTCATTCGCCTCGACGTCCCCGCGCGCCGGGTCGACCTGCTGATCGACCAGGCCACTCTCGAGGAGCGGCTCACCAGGTACTCCAGGGCCGAGCCACCGGCCCGGGGGTGGCGACGGCTGTACGCGCAGACCGTCCTGCCGGCCAGCCAAGGCGCGGACCTGGACTTCCTGTGACAACGACTGCGGTTAGGCTTCTCCCCGTCCGCTACCGGTTCGCGAAGGGCTGCACTTGAGATCGATCGCCGATGACGTCTCACTCACCGAGCGCGTCTACGCCGAGCTGAGAGAGGCCATGCTCCGAGGCGAACTCGAGGCCGGCACCCTCCACTCGGTCGTCGAGATATCTCGCCAGCTCGGCGTGTCCCGCACACCGGTACGCGAGGCCCTCCTCCGATTCGCCTCCGAGGGCGTCGTCTCCTTCGAACGAAGCAAGGGCGTCCGCATCCTCGAGCCGTCCGTCACCGATGTCCGCGACCTCTTCGGGCTGCGCCTGTTACTCGAGGTCCCGTCCGCGGCGTTTGCCGCGTCGTCGGACAACAGCGAGCAACTCGACCGGATGCGGGAGGCGTTCACCGCCATGGAGGCGGCGTGCGTCGCGGGCGACGAGATGGCATTCCAGCAACACGACACGACGTTCCACGACGCGATACTCCGCGCCGCGGGTAACGCACAGGTCGCTGAGGCCGTCAGCCGCGCGCGGGGCCAGGCACACGTCCGGCGGCTCTCCACCACCAGAACGCGTCCCCTCACCGAGGTCCTCGCAGCACATCGGGAGATCCACGATGCCGTTCTCCAGCGCGACGAAACCCGTGCCTCCGCCGCGGTCGAGAGCCACCTCACTCACACCAGAGACATCCTCATCTCCCAGATCATCGACCGCTGACGGCCACCTCACCGGGAACCATCCCCTTCAGACGGCCTCTGCTTGCGAGTGTCAGATTTTCTCTGACAGACCCGCTGACGCCCATCCGAGCCAGCAAGAGCCTGGCGGCCTCAAGATCGGCCGCCCGATCCACCGGCGCCCCGTGATGCTCGGCGGTCATGCCAGATCACCGGCCAGCGGTGAGGCGTGGATTTCGGCAAACAACTTGTCGAGCACCGTCGGTGGGTGTACCAGCAGGATGCCGCGATCGCGGTAGGCGGCCAGGAGTACCCGGGTCGCCGGCGCCGAGGCCGCAATGCTGCCGTATCGGCGCGGGCAGCCGGAGATGCCCCTGGCGGGTCATGCCGAACCCGCCACGGGGATCGGAGCTGACGACGAGAACGCCGTGCGTGAAGCTGATGCCCAAGGGCGTCCCGGCCACCCAGCGCAGCGCGTCGAACACCGCACGGTCGGCGACCCGTCCACGGCCGCCAGCCCGTACACCGCCGTCCCGGCACGCCCGGTGGGCACCACAGGCAGCGGCAGTGGCTGGTTGGCGGCCGTCGCGGCCCGTCCGTCCTGGACCCGGCTGGCAGGGAAAGCGACCGGGTCGATGACACCGCCGGTCATGCCCACTACCCCTTGGGGGTGGCGCCTGGACCGACATGGTGCCAGTTCAGGGTGTTGGAGTGTGTTGAAGCACCAGTACGTCAGATGTAGCACGGATGCCACGAAACTGTGTCCGAGGGGGGACTTGAACCCCCACGCCCGTTAAGGGCACTAGCACCTCAAGCTAGCGCGTCTGCCATTCCGCCACTCGGACTTGCTGGGGAATAGAGTAGCCCAAGCCTCCTGGCCGCTGTACAGGGGGTCACCTCATGGCATCTGTGCCGGTCGGAGCGGTGGATGACGCGTCCGGCATTGCCTGGACCTGCACGACCGAGCTCCCGACGCTGCGCTCCGGAGTCGTGAACGGAGGGGCGCGTACCTGCCTGGTCAGGGCGCTGACTCAGGCCATCAGGGGAGAGGACGTCGATGGCCCGGTGACCTCGGCGACGCCGTACGAGGGTCGGTGCCGCCATGCTTGAGCAACTCGCCGAGGTCGCGCTCGACAGCGCCAGAACCCGACCGAAGGCGCGGTTCGCGACTGAGCAGGAGATCGACACGCTGCGTAGCCAGCTCGCGGGCGTCGAGGGCCGCTGGGCCTACTACCTGCAGCTGGCCGAGTCCACGGCTCAGCTGAAACCCGACGACCGTTCGCTGACCAGCCCGCGCCCAGCGGCCCCTCGCCGGCCTCGGCCGTGCGCGCGAGCGCCGGGATGTGGTTCGTCCCCGTCGGGTCCGGAGCGGACTCGTGCGCCTGCCGCCCCGAGCCGATCGGCGTAACGACGGCAGTTCGTCAGCACCTGCGCCCACACGCGGGAGGTGATCTTCGACTGCATTAGGGACGAGACGATCCCGGCTGTTTCCTCCCAGGTCGAACCGAACGTCCTTGGAAACGGGTCGCCGACACGGCCGTCAACGACCCGACCCTGACCCCGGCTGGACAAGTCAGCTCGGCGGGCCGATCGAGGCCGCGATCAGCCCTGGGTCGCGAGCAACCACGCCAGGTAGCCGCCGTACGTGGCGACGAAGACGCCTCCCTCGATGCGGTTGATACGGCTGCCCGACACGAACACCGGCACACAGGCCAGCGCCGCCGCGGCCATCAGCAGGAGGTCGCCTTCGAGCACCTCGTCGGGTACGGGGACGACATCCGGCGCCGCCAGGATCGTGATCCCGAGAATGATCGCGATGTTGTAGACGCTCGATCCGAGCAGGTTGCCCAGGGCGATGTCCCGATTCCCCCTGAGCGTCGAGAGGACCGTGGTCACCAGCTCGGGAGCAGACGTACCGATGGCGATGATCGTCAACCCGATGACCGCGTCGCTCACTCCGAGAGCCCTGGCGGCGTCCACCGCGCCGTCCACGAGCAGCGAGGCGCCGACCACGATGACCGCGATTCCCACGACCAGGTTCACCACGTTCCGCCACAGTGGCGCTTTCCCGGGACCGGCATCCTCCGGGACGGACGCTGCGGCGTCCTCCGCTTGCCCGCTGCCGGCCGGCTGACGACTGGTACGGAGGATGGCCAGGGTGTAGCCGATTCCGAAGAGCACCAGGACCACGCCGTCCAGCATGCCCAGCGTGCCGTCGAGCGCGATGACCAGTAGCAACAACGAGGCCGCTGTCATCAGCGGAAGATCGAGCCGCAACGTCCGCTTCTCGAACGCGATCGGACTGATCAACGCGCTCAGGCCGAGAATCAGCAGCAGATTCACGAGGTTCGTGCCCACGATGTTGCCGACCGCCAGACCGGCGTTGCCCTGCCGCGCGGCGTCGACGCCGATGGCCAGTTCCGGCATGCTCGTGCCGAGCGAGACGACGGTGACGCCGACGACGATCGGCGTGACTCCCAGTCGCAACGCCAAACCGGTACCGCCCCGGACCACCAGCTCGGCGCCGCCCAGAAGGCCCACGAGACCGACGACGATCAGCACCGCGCTCGACACTCAGACCACCCGCATCAGCGCGGTCCCCAGAGGCGCTCCGCGACCCGCTGAGCCGGCTCAGAACGCATACCGGAACACTGCCGCGACCGGCCCTCCCTCGGGCACGTCATCGGCGCGTACGGCCAGCACGCGGCCGCCGGCCAGCAGCACGCGCCTGGCGATCTCGTCGACGACGCCGTAGTTGGAGGCGTCATCCTCCTCGGCGAGTGTCACGGCGCCGGACTCTTCGTGGAGGTATCCGGGCATCTTCACGTCGATGTCGGCGACCAGTGTGTCGACGATGCCGTAGGTCGCGGCGCGCGCGACGGTCGCGAGGTCCGTGGCCGCCCGGCCGTGCTTGAAGCGCAGCTCGAAGTGGTCGCGAACCTGCGCGAGTTCCTGCGCGTAAATCTCGTCGAGGACCGTCCGCGCCGCGGCCGCGAGCTCGGCATCGGTGCTCCCCTCCGGGCTGCCGGTGATCCCCGCGTCGGCCAGATGTGGGTAGCTGTTCAGCGAGCGGTAGATCGCGTTCAGGGGTTCGGCGGCGGCGAGGATCAGCGGTAGCTCGAGGCCGGTGAGCACGCCACGCAAAGCCTGGTCGACCTTGCGCGCGTACTGGCGCAGCCTGACCTTGTGGCCTTCCGAGCCCTGGAGGCGACGGATCGGGGACCGGTCAGTGATGGACGCTTTGCCCACGGCGCTCGCCGCATCCGTGGGCAGGCCTGGAACGTCGATGGTGAAGGGCGGTCCATCGCGCGTGACCTCGACCAGGCGCACCGATCCTGCCGCGAGCGCGAGGACGAACGCGGCCTGTGGAAAGGTGACGGCTCGCAGCAGCGGTTTCACGAAGAAGCGGTCGCTGACCTCCACGGAGCTCGTCAATCGGTTCGGCAACCGGTACATCTTTATGCTGCCGGGTGAAGCGAACACCGCCAGACTGCGCGCCTGCTCGGCCCAGAAGTCGTCGTCCTCGACGAGATCGTCGAGGGCCTCGCGGACATCGGCGGCGGCACCGCGGTCCGTCCCCGCCTCCTCGAGCTGCCGTGCGGCCTCGGCGGCCAGGTTCTTCAGCTCGATCCGGCCCGCCTGCGCTTGCTGGGTGAGCGAGCTCGTCGGAAGGTACACCGAGACGCTGGCCTGATCCCGCGCCGCGATCAGCCGCTCGAGCTGGTCACGTGTCGGAATATCGGTGTGGAGCGTCACCAACCTACTGTCTCACGGTCCCGCGGGTGCGCGAAACCGTTTACCAGGCTTGGTCCTTGGCAATTCCCGGTCGGCGCTGCATATGTCTGTACAAATTCCGGATCACGAAGCGGTGTCCGGCAATCCTTTCCGGCCTTTCCGGTTCACCTGATCCGACTAATGGTTCCGATTGGCATGGCCCCCTCCGCGCATTGTTTAGCTGTCTGGTTGTTGGCGATGCTTGCCGGTGAGTCCGATGATTGGGCTACGGCTCCCTTCGGCGTGGAGGCTGTTGGTGGGCGCGGCTGTGTTCTCCCTGCCGAGACGATTCGCGCAGGAGACCGGAGTCCTGGGCGCACTCATCGCCTGGGTGGTCGCCGGTGCGGGCATGTTGATGCTCGCCTTGGTATTCCAGCGCCTGGCGATTCGCAAACCGAACCTCGATGCCGGTTTCTATGCCTACGCGAAGGCCGGTTTCGGGGAGTGCACCGGGTTTTTCTCCGCGGCCGGATACTGGGCGAGTGCCTGCGTCGGCAATGTCACCTACTGGGTGCTGATCATGTCGACGCTCGGCCAGTGGATTCCGGCTCTGGGGGCGGGGGACACGCTGTTGGCGGTTGCGTGCTCGTCGGTGGGGCTGTGGCTGTTCTTCCTGCTGGTGCGGCGCGGCATCAAAGAGGCGACGGCGATCAACCGCGTCGTCACGGTCGACAAGGTCATCCCCATCATCGTTTTCGTGCTGCTGGCGCTGTTCGTCTTGGACCCACAGGTGTTCGCGGAGAGCTTCCGAGGTGCGGACTACGTGGGAACGTTGTTCGAACAGGTGCGCGGCACGATGCTGGTGACCGTTTTCGTGTTCCTGGGGGTCGAGGGGGCGAGCGTTTACTCCCGGCACGCCCGCCGCCGTGAGGACGTGGGCCGTGCGACGATCCTCGGCTTCGGGAGCGTGCTCGCCGTCTTCGCGTCGGTGACGATCGTGTCCTACCGCAACACCCTCACCAACGCAGCCTTGCGCAAGGCCGGGATCGAAGTGATCACGATCGTCGGCGCCGAGCTCGGCCGGGGTAGGGAAGGCGGGCACTGCATGACCTGCCCGATCGCCCGCGACCCGATCGACTAGTACTGCAACGGCAGTTAGGTGAGTGGGTGGCCGCGGCGTTTGTAGTGGCTGAGCCGGGCTTGGTGTTGTCGTCGGCGGCGCCAGCGGGACCAGGCCCAGACGTGGTGAGCGGTGTCGGTGACACGCAAGACCAACTTGGTGAGCAGGCGCCGGATCTCCGGTAGCGTGAACCCGATCATGCCCGGCTCAGCGACGTCAGCTCCCCTTTTGTGGCGAGGGATCGGGAGACGGCGAGCCAGGCGTGGGCGAGCATCGACAGGGTGATGTGGGCATACCACGCTCGCCAGGACCGGACCTGATATTGATCGAGTCCAGCTTCGTTCTTGGCTTGCTGGAAGCACTCCTCGATCCGCCAGCGAGCTCCGGCGATCCAGGCCAGATCCAGCAGGGTGGAGCGGCGGGGTCCGTAGCAGACGTAGTAGGCGATCTCGGTCGGGTCCGAGAGCGAGCGGCGGGCGAGCAGCCAGTGCCCGCGCCCGGCCTGCCAGCCGATCCGGATCGGCACCCGCGCCCAGTCATACTCTCGTGGCCCGTGTGCCCCGGCCCCGACCGACAACCGCCGCCACGCCCGAGCGGGCAACTCCGCGATCAGCTCATCGGCTCGGGCCTCGCCACCGCCGGTGGTGACCAGGGTGTCGTTGACCTTGGTGGCCAGCACGTGCGCGGCATCGTGGGCTTCCAGCCACAACCGCAGGTACTTGACCTGCCCATACGCCTCATCAGCAGTGATCCACGCGAACGGCACCTTCGCGGCGAACGCCCGCGCCAGCATCGCCATGGCTTGACGCGGCTTGGTCTCGAACTCGGTGCCCTCCGGGATCGCTGCCCGCCGGCACCGGTCCTGGTCGGCGATCCACGGCTCGGGCAGATACAGCTCCCGGTCGATCAGCGCATGCCCACGAGACGAGGCATAGGCAAGAAACGTGCCGATCTGGCAGTTCTCGATCCGACCGGCTGTTCCCGAGTACTGCCGCTGCACCCCGGCCGAGCGCGTGCCCTTCTTCAGGAACCCGGTGTCGTCCACGATCAGCACGCCACCGGGCTCGCCGAGGTGCTCGATGACATAGTCGCGAACGTCGTCCCGGACCCCGTCGATGTCCCAGTCCGCCCAGCGCAGCAGCCGCTGCATCCCATCCGGGGACACCTCCCCGGCCTGCTCGGCCAGCGTCCAGCCGTTCTTCCGCTCCAACCCTGCGACCAGGCCCGATACGTACTCCCTAGCCCGATTCCGCGGTTCAGACCGTCCGAACCGGCCCGCGATCCGCTCGTGCACCCGGTCCAGCTGATCCATCACCACATCGACCACCACCGGGATGATCTACCACAACACCGCCAACTGCCGTTGCAGTACTA
>NZ_MASU01000020.1 GCF_003202235.1 Prauserella flavalba | reverse complement strand
TGTCGACGACGCTCGAAAACGAGGCCGTAGCGACGCTCGAAAACGAGGCCACCCAGACAGATTGGATGGGTGATCTCGGTGGAGGACTGGGCGTTGATCCGGCGGCTGGTCGCGGACGGTGTTCCGCGGCGGCAGGTCGCGCGGCAGTTGGGTATCGGGCGGGCGACGGTCGATCGGGCGGTGGCGTCGGACCGGCCGCCGAAGTACGAGCGCAGGCCGGTGCCGACGGCGTTCACGCCGTTCGAGGCAAGGGTGCGGGCGATCTTGGCGGAGCATCCGGAGATGCCGGCGACGGTGATCGCTGAGCGGGTGGGCTGGACCGGCTCGATCACGTGGTTCCGGGACAACGTGCGCCGGTTGCGGCCGGGGTATCGCCGCCCTGATCCGGCTGACCGGCTGGTCTGGGAGGCGGGGGACGCGGCGCAGTGCGATCTGTGGTTCCCGCCCAAGCGGATCCCGTTGGAGGATGGGTCCAGCGCGTTGTTGCCGGTGTTGGTCATGGTCGCCGCGCACTCGCGGTTCATCACCGGGCGGATGCTGCCCACTCGGCGGACCGAGGACTTGCTGCTCGGCTCTTGGGAGTTGATCGGGCGGCTTGGGCGGGTGCCACGCCGGCTGATCTGGGACAACGAGCCGGGCATCGGTCGCGGTGGTCGCCTGGCCGCCGGCGTCGCGGCGTTCACTGGCACGCTGGCCACGAAGGTGGTGCAGCTGCCGCCGAACGACCCGGAGTCCAAGGGCATTGTCGAGCGCCGCAACGGGTTCTTTGAGACTTCGTTCATGCCCGGCCGTTCCTTCACCTCACCAGCCGACTTCAACACCCAGTTCGACCAGTGGCTGAGCCGCGCGAACGCGCGCATCGTGCGCACGATCAAGGCCCGCCCGGTCGACCTGATCGAGGCTGACAGGGCACGGATGCTCGCGCTGCCGCCGGTTCCGCTGCTGCTGGGTTGGCGGCACCGGGTCCGGCTCGGCCGCGACTACTACGTCCGCCTCGATGCCAGCGACTACTCCGTCGACCCGACCGCGATCGGGCGGATGGTCGAGGTGAGCGCGGATCTGGACCGGGTCCGGGCCCGCCTCGACGGCCGCGTGGTCGCCGACCACGCCCGGGTCTGGGCCCGCGGCGCCACCGTCACCGACCCGGCTCACAAGCGGATCGCGCAGGCGCTGCGTGAGCAGGCACGACAGCCACGGGTCGCCGCCACCGCCACCAACGCGGATGACCTGACCCGGGACCTGGCCGACTACGACCGCGCATTCGGGCTCAGCGGGGAGGTCGCGTGATGGCTGCCAAGACCACCCCGGAGTCGGTCAAGCAGATCCACTACCTCGCCGCCGCACTCAAGGCACCGCGGATCACCGAGACCGCGCAGCGGCTGGCCGACCAGGCCCGTGACGCGGGCTGGACCCACGAGGACTACCTGGCCGCCGTGCTCGAACGGGAAGTGTCCGCGCGCAACGCCTCCGGCGCCGAACAACGCATCCGCTCGGCCGCCTTCCCCGCCCGCAAGACCCTCGAGGACTTCGATTTCGACGCCCAACCCGCCATCCGGGCCCAGGTCGGCTCGCTGGCCTCAGGCGCCTTCCTGACCGAGGCACGCAACATCGTGCTGCTCGGCCCACCTGGCACCGGCAAGACCCACCTGGCGATCGCACTCGGCGTCGCTGCCGCCCGCCACGGCCACCGCGTGCTGTTCGCGACCGCGACCGATTGGGTCACCCGGCTCACCGAAGCCCACCGCTCCGGCCGACTGCCGCAGGAACTGACCAAACTGCGCCGCTACGGGCTGATCATCGTCGACGAGGTCGGCTACCTGCCCTTCGAGCAAGACGCCGCGAACCTGTTCTTCCAACTCGTCTCGTCCCGATACGAACACGCCTCGCTCGTGCTCACCAGCAACCTGCCGTTCTCTGGCTGGGCCGGCGTCTTCGGCGACCAAGCCGTCGCCGCCGCGATGATCGACCGCATCGTCCACCACGCCGACGTGCTCACCCTCAAAGGCGCCAGCTACCGCCTCCGCGGACGAGGAATCGACAGCCTGCCCAGCATCAGAACACAGAACCAGGCAGACTAGACACACCGACCGGTGGCCTCATTTTCGAGCGTCACAACGGCCTCAGATTCGGGCGTCGTCGACAAGCACCGTTGGTGCCGGCCAGCAGTGCGTTCTCCGCTCGTTGTCCGAACTGGGTGCAGACGGCGATGAGGTAGACCGCCAGGTCCGAGCAGATACAACAGCGCTGACGTTCGTCGCCATGTCACACGTGAAGGCTCTCGCTCGAATGTGGCTTCCGGGAACGAGCCAGGGGTGTCCGGAGGTGTGGATCGGTTCGCGGATCGTGCTGCGTCCTTGCTTCTTCCCGTCTGTTCCGCGGACCCCAGTTCTGGGACGTGTCCCCGGCTAACGCAGGCCGATGAGTTGGCACAGCGCGCGCCGAGCGACGACGGAGATCGCCGCGACCGTAGCCTGGTCGGACTCGGTATGCGTGGTGACCACCGTCGGCCCGGCCCGGTACAGGCTTTCCGCCGCCCTGGCGGCCCATAGAGCCGGACTGCCGCAGCACCCGTCAACGAAGGCACAGATCTCGACGTCCTGTCGGCGTTGAACGACTACGACCATCCGCAGCGGCGTGCCGTCGAGTCGGTCGAGCCGGGGCAGACACTCGTGATGGACCGCCGGGGTGCCGGGCGGGCCACCTCCGCCGGGCATATTCTGATCACCCGGTTGCTGCGCCTTGGTGCGGCGGCGATCATCACCGACGGCTCGTTCCGCGATTCACCGAGCCTGCGCGACCTGGAATTTTGCAACTTCCCGGCGAACGTCTCGGCCATGACAAACCTAGCCCTGCACAACGCCGTGGACGTGCAGGTGCCCATCGGCTGCGCCGGAGTCCTGGTCTTTCCCGGCGACGTACTCGTCGGTGACGAGGAAGGAATCATCTGCGTTCCCCGGGACATCGCCGAATCGGGCGAAGGACGCCGTCGAGCAAACCCGGCTCGGGGAATTCGTGCTCGCCAGGATCGACGACGGCGCACCACTGCACGGAACCTATCCACGCGACGAGAAAACTCTGGCGGAATACCCGTGCTGGCGCGAACAAGGCCAGTCGTGATGCTCGTCAGCCCTCGGCGTCCGCGACTTCCGGCGGGCGCGTGCGCCCGGCCATGAACAGGGCGAACGCACCGCCCAGGGTGGCGATGGCGGCACCGGCCAGCAGCGGGCCGTAGGAACCGAGCATGGTCACCACGAGACCGGCCGCGAACGGGCCCGCCGCCCGGGCGATGACGACGAAAACCGACAGCAACCCGTTGACCCGGCCGTAGTTCAGCACGCCGTAGTACTCGGCGACCATAGTGCCCCGCAATAACTCCGACAGTCCGAACCCGATCCCGAACAGAACCACGAACAGCGCGATCGACACGGTCGACCGGGTGCCGCTGCCGGCCGTGGTTAACGGGAGGAACAGCGCCACGCCCTGCGTCGCGAAGACCAGGCAGCTGGCGCGGTCGACCGGCATCCGGGCCCCCACCGCGGTCATCGCCAGCCTGCCGAGCACCTGCAGCAGCCCGATCGCCGCGGAGGCCAGGGTCGCCATCGCGAGCGAGTATCCCCGGCCGAGGAGGTAGGCCACGAGGCTGATGATCACCGCGAACTTGGCCGCGTTGACCAGGAACAGTGACATCGCGATCCACCGGAACGATGGCGTGTGGAACACGATCGAGCGCAGGCTGACCGGCGAGGTCACGGCGTCCTGCCGGGTGCGCGCCGTTGCCGCGGCGGCACCGTCCGGCACCAGCCCCAGGTCCGAGGGCCACCGGCGCAGCAGCAGCGCGTGTATCGGCAGGCCGACCAGCGCCACCGTGCAGGCCAGCACTAGCAGGGCGTCGCGCCAGCCGACGGTATCGACCAGCACGCCAGTCAGCGGGACGAACACCGTGCTGGACAGCCCGCCCACGACAGTGATGATCATGACGGCGCGGGGGCGATGCACCCGGAACCACGACGTCGTCACCGCGAAGGCCGGCTCGTACAACGTCATCGCCATCGCCACGCCCGCGGCCACGAACAGCCCGAAGAAGCCGGGCAGCGTCTCCACAAAGGACCATCCGACGAGCACCCCGATGCTCAGCAGGCTGCCGGTGGTCATCACGCTGCGCGCCCCGCGCGCGTCGATCCACCTGCCGACCGGCACCGCGACCAGCGCGGACACCAGCAGCCCCGCGGCATAAGCCGTGTTCATCTGCGACAACGACCAACCCAGCTCGAGCTTCATCGGCCCCACCAACACCGAGAAGCCGTAGATCAGCACGCCCCACGACACCAGCTCCGAGACGCTGAGGCCACCGACCATGAGCCAGCCGTAATAAACCCGACCACGCACTCGTTTGTCTCCGAAGATCGCTAGCCGGCTTGACCCAGGCACCGCCGTGCGATCTCCCGGCCGATGGGAAACGCCGCGGTTGCGGCCGGCGACGGCGCGTTGAGCACGTGCACGAACCGCTCGTCCTCGGCGAAGGCGAAGTCGTCAACCAACGTGCCGTCGTCGCGGATCGCCTGCGCGCGGACGCCGGCCGGTGCAGCGACCAGGTCCGCGGAGCGCACCTCGGGCACCAGTCGGCGTACCGCGCTCACGAACAGCGGCTTGATCATCGACCGCAGCACCTCGCCCCCGCCCTCGCGCCAGTAGCGCCGGGCGAGCACCCGCAGGCCGCGGTTGGTGGCCACGTCTCGCACGCCCGCCCAGTCGACCGAGGTCTTGCTATAACCCTCCCTGGCGAACGCGAGCACCGCGTTGGGTCCGATATGGACGCCACCGTTGATCATCCGGGTCAGGTGTACGCCCAAGAACGGGAAGGCGGGATCCGGCACCGGGTACACCAGGCCGCGCACCAGGTGCTCCCGATCGTGCCTCAGTTCGAAGTACTCCCCGCGAAACGGCACGATTTGTACCCCGTCGCGATGCCCGCCGATCCGCGCCAGCCGATCGCTGTGCAGGCCGGCGCAGTTGGCCACCCGCCGCACGACCACCTCGCCCCGATCGGTTTCCACCACGACCTCGCGCGCACCGCCGGAGAACCCGATCACCCGTGTCGAGCTCATCATGCGCACCCCTCGTTCGCGCAAGATGTCCGCGAGCTTTTTCGCCACCGCGGCGAAATCACAGGTTCCGGTGGCGGGCACGTGCAGACCGGCCAGGCCACGAACGTGCGGCTCGTGTTCCCGGATCTGCTCAGGCGTGAGCGGTGCACGGACAGCCCGTGGTGGATCACCCCGCTGTTGTGGCCGGTCTGGTGCTCGGCCCAGCCGTCCTCCTTCTCCAGCACGACAACCGAGCGGGACGGGTCGGCGTCGGTGATGGCTAGCGCAGTGGTCAGCCCCAGGATCCCACCGCCGACCACGGCGATGTCATGCGTCGGTTCGGTCATGACGCCCGCTCACACCCTAAACTCGAGCAGGGTCGGCCGTTGCCCGGCCAGGAACCGGTCGAGTTGTACGTCCAGCTCCTCGAGCGAGTCCACCACCTCGCCAACGCAGCCGAAGGACCGCGCGTACTGCGCGAAATCCGGATTGACCAGCGAGGTGCCCACAACGCGACCGGGGTACTTCTTCTCCTGGTGCGCGCGGATCGTGCCGTACATCGAGTTGTTGATCACGACCACGAGCACCGGGAGCCCATACCGCACGGCGGTGGCCAGTTCGTTGCCGGACATGAGGAAGCACCCGTCACCGGCGAACGCCACCGACGTCCGCTCCGGGAACGCGACCTTCGCCGCGATGGCAGCCGGGAGCCCATAGCCCATCGATCCGCTCGTCGGCGCCACCTGCGCCGGGAAGCTGCCGAAGGCAGAGTTCCGGTGCACGGAGACGGCGTAGTTCCCGGCGCCGCTGGCGATCAACGCGTCCGCGGGTAGCTTGGCCCGGACCGCGCGGACGAACTCCGCCAGGCGCGAGGCGTCGCCCTGGTTCTCGATCGCAACCCAGTCGCGGTACCGAGCCCGGGCGTCCGCGGCCCAGTCGGCCCACCGGGGCGCCGCCGGCGCCTCCGCGGTGCCCAGCTGTTCGCAGAACGCTTGGAGATCAGCGTGGATGGCCAGTTCAGGCTGGTAGACCCGGCCCAGCTCTTCCTCGCCGACATGGACGTGCACCAGTCGCTGGCGCGGGCGCGGCGACTTCAGCAGACGGTATCCGGCGGTGGTGATGGCATCCAGCCGGCAGCCGATCGCGAGCACGACGTCGGCGGAGGTAACCTGCTCGGCCAGGCCGGGGTTCACCTGCACTCCCAGATCACCGACGTAGCAATCGGAGGCGTTGTCGAAGGCGTCCTGCCGCCGGAACGCGTTGGCCACCGGCAGCCGCCACGCTTCGGCGAATTTCTTGAGCGCGTCCGCGACCCCCTGACTCCAGCCGGGCCCGCCGACGATCGCGATCGGACGCTCGGCCTCGGCGAGCATCGCCGCTACAGCGGCGATCTGCTCGCCGGACGGGCGCGGGCGGGCTACCGTGGTGGCCACCACTTTCTCAGCCTCGGCCTGTCCGAACAGCATGTCCTCGGGCAGCCCGATGACCACCGGACCCGGGCGACCACCGGTGGCCACCCGGAAGGCGCGGCTGATCAGTTCCGGCAGGCGTTCGGTGTCCCGGATGGACACCACCCACTTCGCCAGGTCGCCGAAGGTCTGTTCCAGGTTCACCTCTTGGAAGGTGTCGCGATGCCGGGCCCGGTTCGGCGGCTCGCCGACGAACAGGATCATCGGGCTGGAGTCCTGGGCTGCGTTGTGCACGCCGACGCTGGCATGGGTGACCCCCGGCCCACGGGTGACCAGGCAGATCCCCGGCCGCCCGGTGAGCTTGCCGGTCGCCTCGGCCATCGTCGCGGCACCCGCCTCGTGCCGGCAGGTGACGAAGGTGAACGGTGGCGTGGAGTCGTACATGGCGTCCAGCACGGGCAGGTAGCTCTCCCCGGGGACGCCGAACGCCGTGGTGACCCCGTGCGCAAGCAACTGGTCGACGACGAGCTGACCGCCGCTTCTTGCGGTAGGCATGTGAAACCCTCCCAAGGGTATGAAAAGGAAACCGACCGTGTGCCGCCGTCCGCGGGCAGGAGCCAGCCACCGAAGCGATACGCGGGCAGACTCACGAATGAATAGGCGATCTGTCCTAGCTGGCTACTGGCCGCCAGCTTCTTGTACTGGCTACTTGCCGGAACTCTCTTTCTCGGCAACGCGATCCGCGAACTTCAACAGCACCTGGATGTGGCCGCGCAGCAGCTTGCGCACCGTGGCGGCGTCCTTGCGACGGACCGCCGCGAGGATTTCCTTGTGCTGCGCGCCCTCGTCGATCGGGTCGGCGTTGTCGTCCCAGCTGGCGAGCGCGATCAACGCGATCTGATCCTGCAGCTGATCGAGGAAGGAGATGATGAGGTCGTTGTCGTGCTGTGAATAGAGCACGCGGTGGAACTCACGGTTCTCCGCGGCCACCGTGACCCAGTCCTTCTCCTTGGCGGCCGCCGCACTGCGCTCCAGCGCCGCCTTTGCCTTCGCCAGTGCTTCCTTGTCGAAGTTCGCGAGCGAACCGGCGACGATATCCGGTTCCAGCATCATCCGGGCCTGCTGGACCGACCGGATCATGTGCGAAGTCACCTTGCGCACGGTCATACCGTGGTAGGTATTGGACTCGACGAGGCCGCGCCGGGACAGGATGATCAATGCTTCCCGAACGGGCGTCTTGGACGTGCCGAGCACCAGCGCGAGTTCGCGTTCCACGAGCTGCTGGCCACTACTCAACTGACCGGTGAGAATCCACTCCCGCAATGCCGCCTCGACCAAGTCGGTGCGTGACACGGTCTTACCCAGAGTCGGGTTCTTCAGCTGCCGCAGATCGGGCATGAACTCATCACCACTACGCTGATTGCACCATTCGACTGGTTTGAATTGTTGTTCCACATCATATGTGTCCTCCGGTCATCATACCGATCGCCAAACCGACCAGAGTCGGTGTCCTCTGCAGGCGAGGAGCACGCCCGTGTCACCACTCAGCGCATCCCCGCTTTGGAGGGCCTCCCTAGCCAGGGCCGCTGAAGGCGGTCGAGCTATTCCACCCCCACCGGCGGCGCGGCCGCGGTGGAAAAGGTCGTCTCGAGCTGTCCCGCCGGGCCCCGCAGCCGGGTCTCCAGCTGGCCGCGCCAGCGGGAGTCGTCCCGGTCCGGGTAGTCGACGCGATAGTGATCGCCCCGGCTCTCCCGCCGGGCCAGCGCGCCTCCCACGATGGCCGAGGCGAGCAGGACCCGGCGCCCGGCGTAGCTTGGGCCGTCCCCCGCGCTGGCCAGCCGCGCGGACAGCTCGCCCAGCCGTTCCGCAGCCGCGGCCAGCTCGTCCTCGGTGCGCAGTATGCCGCACGCCGAGCTCAGCGCGGACCTGGCCGTGCCGAGCAGCTTCTGGTGCTCCGGCGTGCTTCCGGCAGGCAGCAACTCCGGTCGCGGGCCCTGCCGAGGCCCGCCGATCCCCCGCCGGTCGGCAGCGAGCTTCGCGGCGGTGTCGCCAGCGATCGCGCCCATCCCCACCACCTCGGCACCACCTGCACCGGCGAGCCGATGCGCACCGTGGATTCCACCGGCGACCTCGCCCACCGCGAGCAGCCCGGGGACGCTGGTACTGGCGTCGGAATTGATCCGCACACCTCCGTTCATGTAGTGCTGCGCCGGAAATACGGGAAGAACAGCGTTTTCCGGGCTCAAATCGAATGCGTTGAGTGCCTGGGTCAGGCCGGTGTATTGCGCGAGCGTCTCCGGTGCCATATCGCGCAAGTCGAAAATCAACGCGCCGTCCACGCCCCGCCCGGCGTTGACCTCTTCCACGATTGTCCGGCAGATTATGTCTTTACTCGGGGGGTTCGTCTCGGAAATCACCGGTCGCCCGTTGCTGTTGCGCAGCCGGGCGCCCTGATGCAGCACCGTGGTCGGCAGATCGTAACTCTTCTTGTGCGCCGAACTGAGCGTGACGAACGGTTCGTAGGAGATGAACTCCATCCCGACAAGCTCGGCACCGGCTTCCAGTGCCATGGCGTACCCGGTGCCCTGACTGCCGGGCGGGTTCGTGGTGCGCTCGAACAGCGCGCCCGCGCCACCGGTCGCCAGCACGATCACCGATGCCCGCACATCAAGCCAGTCACCGGTCCGGCCACGATGGACCAGGCCACCGCACACCCCTTCGGTTCCGGCGTCGAGCGCGACCAGCGTCGCGCCAGTGAGCAGGATGGCCGGAGCCGGACCGGGTTCGGCAAGCTGATCCAGGAGCACCCGGCAGATCTCGTGCCCGATCATGCCCTCGGAGTAGACCGCCCAGTCCGCCGAACTCCCGGCGCCGCGGCGACGCGCGAGCTTGCCGTCGACGCGGTGGAACCCCACGCCCAGGTTCACCAGCTCCGTGACCACCGCGCCGACGCGCCCGGTCAGCGCCCGCACCACCGCAGGATCGGACAGTGCCCCGCCCCCGATGAAGATGTCCTCAAACAGCCGCTCCGGGGTGTCCCCAGGGCTCGCTCCCAGCGCGGCGTTCAGGCTGCTGATCCGCGCCGACGCGCCGCCCGAACCCAGCGCGACAGCGACCCGGGCTCCCGCCCGCCGCGCCCGATAGGCCGCCATCAAACCGCCCAGCCCGCCGCCCGCGACCAGCACGTCGATGTCCAGGATCTCGATCTCACCCATGCTGCTCCCTCCGCAGGCTCAGGCGACGTCGCGGCGGGAGGCCAGGTTGCGGAACACGATGCCTTTCTGCACCTCGTCGGTGCCGTCCACGATGCGCAGGATCCGGGCGTCCCGGTACATCCGCTCGACCGGGTTCTCCTGGGACCAGCCCATGCCCCCGAAAATCTGCACCGCCAGGTCGGCGACCTTGCCCAGCGCCTGGGTCGCGACGAGCTTGGCCACCGCGACCTCCTTGGCTAGCTCACCAGCCAGCGCGAGGTCGTCCATTCCGCTTGCGCGTGCCTCGTCACACAGCTCGCACACCCGGAACGTGGTCGCCCGCGCGGAGAACCGCAGCGCCTCCATCTCCGCCAACATCCACTGGATGCCCTGCTTGCGGCTCAGCGTGTCGCCGAACACCACGCGGTTCTGGGCGTATTCATGGGAAAGTGTGATGAGCCGGTCCATCATCCCGCACGAGAACGCGGCCATGTTGAGCCGCCGTTGCGCAATGCCGGCCATGGCGAGGCGCATCCCGTCGCCCCGTTCGCAGAGCACCTGTTCGTTCGGCACGAAGCAGTTGTCGAAGATCAACTCGTGCTCATGCACCCCGCGCCAGCCCATCATATCCTGCTTGCCGCCCACGGTGAACCCGGGCGTGCCGCGATCGACCAGGAACGCGGTCATCTCCGGCTTGCGCTGACCTTCCTTGCGGTCGGTCACCGCGAACAGAATGGCGAAGTCGGCGTCTCCACCATGAGTGATGAAGTGCTTGACACCGTTGATCACATAGCCGCCGTCGACCTGCATTGCGGTGGTCTTCATCGAGGCGACGTCCGACCCGGCACCCGGTTCGGTCACCGCGAAGCAGTACTGCGCCTGGCCGCCGATGAGCGGGTCGAGATATTTCTTCCGCTGGTCCGGCGTGCAGGTGACCAGGATCGGGTGCGGGCGGCCGAGCAGGTAGGTGAACGGCCAAGAGGTGTGCCCGAACTCCTCCCACAGCGAGCTGAGCTCACTGAGGGTGAGGTCAGGCCCGCCGAAGGCCGACGGCATGTTCGCAGTCCACAGTCCCAGGTCCACCGAAGCCGCGGACAGCTCCTTCCAGACCTCGGCGGGCAGCCGGTCCTCGGTGTCCATCGTGTGCTCGAGGGGCTGTAGCCGATCCCGCACGAAGCTTCGGGTCACTGTTCGGAACTCGCGCAGCTCCTCGGTTGACAGCGGCATCGCTCGCGCTCCTCCTCAAAAGACGACGAAGTGCCCGGCCCCGAAAGGCTTGCTGAGCACGCATACTCCGCGCGATCGATGAACCTGAAGAAGCCGGCTTACGAATCGGCGGTCGGACTCGTCGGCAGACGGGCATGCCGACATCTCATGTATGCTACGCTAATATCTCATATTCCGGGTGTCAAACCCTTTCCCGAGGTTCCTCCGCCCCCTTCCCACGCTGGTAGCCGAACCTCGAGATCCTGGAGGTTCCCATGTCGGCCGTCGTCAGCCTGAACCCGCGCACCGGAGCAGTCCGGCAGCTTCTCGGCGAAGAAGCCAGTCCCAACGACGTGTCCGCCACCGCCGGTGCCGCGGCGGCGGCGGCACCGGAGTTGCAGCGACTCGGCCGGACCGGGCGCGCATCGATGCTGCGACTCATGGCGGAGGGTCTGGAGGCGGACGCAGCCGGCATCGTCGAGGTCGCCGACGCGGAGACGGCGCTGGGCGCGCCCCGGCTGCGCGGCGAACTCGGCCGTACCACCTACCAGCTCCGGTTGTTCGCCGACGCCCTCGACGAGGGTTCCTATGTGGAGGCGACGATCGAACACCCCAGGGAGACCGCGCTGGGCCCGCAACCGGACCTGCGCCGCATGCTCGTCCCGCTGGGGCCGGTCGCCGTCTTCGGGTCGAGCAACTTCCCGCTCGCCTTCTCGGTGGGCGGCGGCGACACCGCGTCCGCGCTCGCCGCCGGCTGCCCGGTAGTGGTCAAGGCGCACCCGTCCCACCCGGCCACCTCCGAGCGCACGTACGCGGTACTGGCGAAAGCCGCGTCCGCGGCGGGTGCCCCGGACGGGGCCATCGGGCTCGTGCACGGCCACCATGCGGGCGCGATTCTGGTGCAGCGCGGTGAGATCACCGCGGTCGCCTTCACCGGTTCGCAGCGGGGCGGGCGTGCCCTGCTCGACCTGGTCAACGCCCGACCCGATCCCATCCCCTTCTACGGCGAGCTGGGCAGCGTGAACCCGCTGGTGGTCTCGCCCGGCGCGGCGCGCACCCGGGCAGCAGGCATCGGGACAGGGCTAGCGCAAGCGCTCACCCAGGGCGCCGGACAGTTCTGCACCAAACCGGGGTTGGCCTTCGTGCCGGCCGGCGAGGACGGTGACCGCCTGTGCGCCGAACTGGCGCACCGCCTCACCGAACTCGCCGAGCCGCTGGTGGTCGCCAATCAGGGCATCCGCGACGCCTATTTCGACCAGGTCGCCGCGCTGTCCCGCCACCAGGACGTGGCTTGCCTGGTCGACGCGGTCCGGCCCGGCGGAGCCGGGTTCGCGGTGGCACCGCACGTGCTGAGCGTAGGCACCACGCAGCTGGACCAGAGCCTCCTGGAAGAGGTCTTTGGACCATACGGGCTGATCGTGCGGTACGGCACCGAGGACGACCTGCTCGCCGCGCTGCGCCTGCTCGAGCCCGCGCTGGCCGGAGCCGTGCACAGTGAAGCGGACGAGGTCGAGTTCACCCGCGCCGCGTTCACCGCGCTGGCCGAGCGTGCCGGCCGCATCCTGTGGAACTCCTACCCGCCCGGGATGGCGGTGACCTGGGCGACCCAGCACGGCGCCGGCTGGCCCGCGGCGACCGCACCGCACACCTCCGTCGGGGTAACCGCGGTCCGGCGGTTCCTGCGTCCGGTCTGCTGGCAGGACGTGCCGCCCGAGCTGCTGCCCGAGGAGCTGCGGGAGGACAACGTCGCGGGCATTCCCCGGCGCGTCGACGGCAAGCTGAGCGTCGGCTACTGAGCGCGAAAAAGGACTTCGCCCGCATCCTCGGTTCCTCACGCTGGCGGAGCGAGAGCAGATCGCTGACTGCGTCGGGCGGGCGAGTCGCTGCGGGCGCTCAGGCGGGCACTGGGGCGGCCGGCACGCACGATCAAGCGCGAGATCGATGCCCGTTCCGTCGGTGGTGTCTATCGGCCGCGCCGGGCGCAGCTTGCGTGGCCGCAGAGCCCCCGCGGCGCGAGGAGTTCAAGCTCGCCCGGGACGGTCCCTTGCGGGACTACGTCGCTCAGGCTGCCCAGCGGTGGTCGCCCGAGCAGATCTGTCACGCTCTGGCAACGAGTGCCCCGAGGGCGGCGGCATGCAGGTGACTGCGCAGAAGATCTACCAAGTTATCTATGTCCAGGCTTGTGGCGGGCTGCGGCGCGAGGTCGCTCCCGCGCTGTGCACCCCCTGGGCATCGACCTGTCCATCCACAGCGCCGCGGACCTTGAGCACGGGACCCAGCAACTGAACGGCCGACCACGCAGAACGCTCGGCTGGAAACTTCAGCCGAGCGTCTGCGTGATCTACTGACAACCACGTAGGGCCATCAGGTGTTGCGACGACCGCGAGAATCCGCCCTCGCACGGCGAGGCCCTTCTTCGTGTCTGGCGAGCCGTCCGCCGGTCATGACGTCGGGGGCTTGGTCAGGTAGACCCCTCGGCCGCTGGCGATCAGCACGCCGTCCGCGTTGATCACCGTCGCCTCGGCGACGGAGATCTGACGGCCGAAATTGACCACCTCGCCTCGGACGGTCAGGTCGCCCGGAGCCGCCGCGCGGTGGTAGTCGACCCGCAGGTCGATGGTGGGCACGCCCCGCCCGGTCCGGGAGTACAGCGCCCAGTCCGCCGCCACGTCGACCAGCGCCGCCAGGATCCCGCCGTGCGTGGGCTCGCCTTTCGGGCGGACTACCCACTCGGGTCGCCACCGCGCGGAGATCTCGATACTGCCCGGCCCGACGGCCTCCGCCCGTAGCCCCAGCCATCGGTGGAAGGCGCTGCGGTCGAACATCTCCTGCACCGCAGCCGTACTCAGTTCATGGGTTTCCACACTCACCCCGGTCTCCTCTCTACGAGAACGTCCGTATCAGCTCGCTGACCATCAGCACGACGAACAGCACGGCACTGAGCGCGAGCACGATATTGACCAGCGAGAACGGCGACTCACCCGGTCGCCGGACCCCGTATTTCTTGGCGTTGAGCAGGTACAGCAGGGCAATCGTGAGGAATGGCATGAAGAACGCGCCGAGCGTGACCCAAGCCAGTACCAGGAACACCGGCGAGCCGAGCAACATGACGGGAATGGACGGGAAGGTCAGCAGGAGCAGATAGACGCGGTAGGACTTGGTCTTCTGCAGGGGCGCCTTGTCGCCTTCGCCGCCAGCGTCGACTTCCTTGCCCTTGTTCACCACGTTGCGGACGAGGTCGGCGAACAGGTACGAGACCCCGCTCCACACGCCGAGGACCGAGCTGAACGCGATGGCCCAGAAGCCGACGAGGAAGAACCAGTACGCCGCGTGCCCATAGCTGTCACGCAGCGGTTCGGCCAGGGCGAGCAGTCCTCCTGCGGAGTCGACGGACCGGCCGAAGCCGTAGAGGAACGTGGCACCGATGACGAGCACCGAGATGGCGAAGATCGCCGTGGCGATGTAGCCGATCGCCGAGTCCAGGCGCATCATCGGCAGGAACTCCCGCCCGCGCCAGCCCTTGTCCCGCACCCAGTAGCCGTACGCGGTCAGCGTCAGCGTGCCGCCCACACCGCCGATGATGCTGATGACGTAGAACAGCGAGCCGTCCGGGATGCGCGGGACGATGCCAACGGCGATCGAGCCGAAGTCCGGCCGCACCAGCAGCGCCGCCCCCACCATGCCCACGAACATCAGGCCGACGCACACCTTCATGATCTGTTCGATCACCCGGTACCGACCGACGAGCACGATGATGAAGGCGGCGACCCCGTGAATGATCGCCCAAGTGTTCGCGTCGAACACTGGGAACATCGCGGTCGCGGAGAGCCCGACTACCGCCGGGCCGGCGGCCCCGAACATCAGCCCCCAGATCACCGCGTAGACCGCCACCAGCACGATGGCGACCACGCTGATCGCGCGGAATCCCTGCACGATGGTCTTGCCGGTGGCCAAATTCCATCGGCCGATGGCGATCGTGACGTAGTACTTGATGATCACGGCCACGAGGAAGGCCCACACCAGGCCGTGCTGGGTCTTCTCTCCTGCCACGATCGCAGTGACCATGTCGCCGACCCCGACGCAGGTCGCCGCGAGCACCAGGCCTGGCCCGACCTGCCGCAACGAGGGCCGGACCGGGTTGGACACGGCCTCCGCCGGCCCGGTTCTACCGGTCAGTGGCGCCGGCGGATCAATGTCCGACTTTTCCACCATTACGTGCAAACCTCCTGTGCGGTGGGCATTTCGGGGGGCGCGGCCGCCCAGGACGGCGACAGCGGAAGGAACCGGGACAGCCTTGAGCCATACACCGAAGACGCCGGTCGCGCCACCCGAATCGATCGGGTGCCGGAATGTGCCGGACCCCGGAAAAGACGGGAGAAGAAACGTCCAAACTCGCCGTGAAAATCAGCTCACCCAGCGAGTGCGAACGGGGGGTCGCGGATCAGTCCGTCCTGCCGGACGGCCGCGGAACCTGCAGTCCCGATGATCGGCGTGGTATCAGGAACCCCGTGTCTGACCGCACATGCATAGTGCCTCCTTAGCGCAACGCTGCTGACCTAGGAAGAGGCCGGCCCCGGCGATGCCGCCGAGTTCAGATACCACTAGCCGGCTACGGCTCGCCCATTCCACCTGGACGGCCGATCGTGCGGCCGTCGGCCACGGGTAGCCGGCGCTTTCTCGATATCCGCACCGACACGGCCGCCCGACGGCGGATATCAAGATATTGATATACCAGATGACGTGTCAAGGGCCACTTTGACAGAGCGCAAACCTCCTGCTTTGGACAGCATGGTGGTGACATATTGCATCTTGAGATATCATGTGCCAGCATATCGATGCTCGAGCTGGAACGTCCGCGGTCGGCCAGACCGCGACTCAGCCGCCATCCACGACCGCGTCCCGGTGGACCGATCAAAACCGGCACGGCCCCGCGAGCAGCTCGCACCCGCGACGACTAGTTGGTCCATCGCAGGTCTCATCTTCCAGGAACGGGTGAGAAAACAATGAAAAACGCTCCGCCCCGGCCACTCGACGGAGTTCTCGTCATCGATCTGACCAGGGTCCTGTCCGGCCCGTTCTGCACGATGCTGCTGGGTGACCACGGTGCCGAGGTCATCAAGATCGAGCAGCCGGAGGTGGGTGATGACTCCCGACACCAAGGCAACCCGAGGATGGGCGAGCAGAACACCGCGTTCCTCGCAGTGAACCGCAACAAGAAGAGCGTCACGGTCAACCTGCGCACACCCGAGGGCGTGGAGCTGATCAAGAAGCTGGTCCGCAGCGCGGATGTCGTGGTCGAAAACTTCCGCCCCGGCAAGGCGAGCCAACTCGGCATCGGGTACGAAGATCTGAAGGAGCTCAACCCCCGGCTGATCTACTGCTCCATCTCCGGCTGGGGACCGGACGGCCCGTGGGCGCAGCGCGCGGGCTACGCGACGACCGCCGAAGCACTGTGCGGGTTGATGAGCCTGACCGGCGAGGCCGACCGCGTCCCGGTGAAGATCGGCGTGTCCATTCTGGACAACCTCGCCGGGCTCTACGCTAAGGACGCCATCACCAGCGCCTTGCTACTGCGCGAGCGCACCGGCAAGGGGCAGAAGATCGACACCTCTCTGCTGGAGGCGGGGGTTTCGTTCACCAGCCTGAGCGCGATGGCCTACCTGTGCGCGGGGGTCGTGCCCGGGCGCTGGGGTAGCGAGCACCAGTGGAACGTGCCGTGGAAGGCCTTCCAGACCCTCGACGGTCACGTGATGCTAGCCACTGCCAACAACCGGCAATGGGAGAACACCTGTCGGGCCCTGGGCTGCCCTGAGCTGATCGACGATTCCCGTTTCGTTACCTCGACCGCACGGGTGGAGAACCGGCGCGAGCTCTACGAGATCCTGGACAAGGTCTTCGCCGGCTGGACCACGGACGAAGCGCTCGCGGCGCTGGAACGGGAAGGTGCCTCCGCCGCGCCGGTGAACACGTTGGACCGAGCGTTCTCCCACCCCCAGCTCGTAGCGCGGGACATGGTCATCGAGGTCGAACACGAGACCCTGGGCAAGATCCCCCAGCTCGGGCACGCCCAGAAATTCAGCGACAGCCCGTTGCAGGTCACCGCGCCGCCGCCGGTGCTGGGGGCGCACACCGACGACGTGCTAAGCGAGCTGGCCGGGTACGGCGCCGAGGAGATCTCCACGTTGCGTGCGCAGGGCGTCATCTGACCCGGCTCCGCAGGCGACCAACCCGACACCGACGATGGGAAATTCAATTGGCTGAGCACGGCACACGACCAGACCTCTCGTCCGGACCGCTGACCGGGATCACGGTGCTCGACCTGACCACCGCGTCCCCCGGCCTGTACACGTCCATGATCCTCGCGGACATGGGCGCCGAGGTGATCAAGATTCCTGCGCCCGGTAAGGCCCGGGCCAAGGCGACCTCCGGACCGGCCACCGAGTACCGGGCGGTCTCCCCGGGACACCTGGACCGCAACAAAAAGAGCATCCGGCTCAATCTCAAGAAGCCCGCGGGCAAGGAGGTTTTTCTTCGGCTCGTCGAGAAGGCTGACGTGGTGATCGAGGGTTTCCGCCCCGGCGTAACCAAGCGGCTCGGCATCGGCTTCGAAACCCTGCGCGCGAAGAATCCGGGACTGATCTACGCGGCGATGAGTGGCTACGGCCAGGACGGCCCGTCCGCACTCCGGCCCGGCCACGACCTAAACTACCTGGCGGAGTCGGGGATCCTGTCCCTGCTCGGTCCGCGCGGCTCCACGCCGAGCGTGCCGCTGAACCTGGTGGCCGATCTGGGCGCCGC
Organism: Prauserella flavalba; assembly: GCF_003202235.1. Taxonomy (GTDB): domain Bacteria; phylum Actinomycetota; class Actinomycetes; order Mycobacteriales; family Pseudonocardiaceae; genus Prauserella_A; species Prauserella_A flavalba. The sequence goes on along the minus strand of NZ_MASU01000020.1, from coordinate 75,105 downwards.
GGCCGCGCACACGGTCGCGGGGATCCTGCTGGCGCTGTTCGCCCGGGAACGGGGGCACGGCGGTCAGCTCGTCGACGTATCCTATGTGGACACCTCGATAGCGTTGCTGTCCGCCACCCCCACGGCACGTGCGCATTTCGACGGGAATCCATGGGTGGAGCGTGGTGGCGACGCGATGTCCGGTGCGTTCGCCTACTACGGCTTGTACGCCACCGCCGACGACGAGCTGCTGAGCGTCGGCTGCCTGGAACCGTGGTTCTGGACCCGGTTCTGCGAGGCAATCGAACGGCCCGAGCTAGCCGAGTTCGCCTTCACGCCCGACCACTACTCACGGGGCCCCAACGACGACGAACTCCGGATTCGCGACGAGGTGGCGAAGATCCTGGCCGGGCGCACCGCCAGGGAGTGGCTGAACCACCTTGCCAAATACGACCTGCCAGTGTCGCCGGTCCGCGGCCTCGACGAGGTGGCCCGGGATCCGCAGACGCGGCATCGCGGCATGTTCGCCTTGACCGGCGACACCCCGGTGGAGCGCCGGCTGGGTATCCCGATCGTGCTCTCCGAAACGCCGGGCACGATCCGGTCCGCTCCCCCAGTCGTCGACGGGGATGCCGAGGCAATCCTGCGCGGGCTGGGCTACTCCGAGGAAGAGGCACGGTCTCTGCGCGGGGAAATCGGCCTGGGCTGACTCCGGCGGACGCTGAGGACGGGCGTCTCGCGAACCGGGTGGGAGCCTCCATCTTCGCCCACCCGCGGTACGGAACGCCCGTCCTCGTCTTGGGAGTGGCTACGCCTCCGCGCCGATCACGCCGCCGGGCTGGGGGGTGGGACGAGATCTTGGCGGCCGCCTCGCACACCTGTCGGCCGATCTCGACCTGCTCGGTGGCGGAGACCTTGGTGCGGGCGCGTCAGATCATCGGCTGATGCGCCCCGGGTTCTGTGCAGGCTTTGATTCCAGGAAGGATGCAGAGCATGCCGGCACCGAAGAAGTACAGCGACGAGCTGCGTGAGCGGGCGACGCGGATGGCGTTGGATGGGATCGCGGCCGAGGGGCAGCGGATGGCAGTCATCCGCCGGGTCGCGAGTCAGTTGGACGTGCACCCGGAGGCGTTGCGGACGTGGGTCAAGCGCGCCGAGATCGACGCCGGCACGGCACCTGGCCGCACCAGCGACGACGCTGCGCGGATCGCCGAGCTGGAACGCGAGGTGCGTGAATTGCGGCGGGCGAACGAGATCCTGAAGACGGCTTCGGCGTCTTTCGCCGCCGCGGAGCTCGACCGCAAGACCAAGTAACCTCTGACGATTCCGCCCATCGGCGGGAGGTTCCGCTCGCGGTGGTCTTTGACTATATCGATGGCCACCGCGAGCGTGTTGTTGAGGGGAAGAAACTCGGGGTCGAGCCGATCTGCGCAGTCCTGAAAGAATCGGGTGTACAGATCGCTCCGAGAACGTATTGGGCAGCGAGGAAACGCGCACCATCAAAACGCGTCCTGCGGGATGCGGAGCTGCTCACCGAGATTGAGCGCGTGTTCCGTGAGAACTACAGCGTCTACGGGGCACGGAAAGTGTATGCCCAGCTCAACCGTGAGGGAATCCGCGTGGCTCGCTGCACGGTCGAGCGGCTGATGCGGCAGAAGGGCCTGCAGGGTCTACGGCGGGGCAGGCGCCCCAGGACCACTATCGCCGCGGCCTCACCTTCGTCGGCAGACCTGGTCGGGCGCCGCTTCACCGCCGATCGCCCGAACCAACTCTGGGTAGCGGATATCACCTATATCCGGACGTTTTCGGGATGGGTATATGCCGCGTTCGTCATCGATGTGTTCTCAAGAATGGTCGTGGGCTGGCAGGTCTCGACCTCGTTGCACACGAATCTCGCCCTTGACGCGTTGGAGATGGGGATCTGGGCCAGGAAACGAGCCGGGCAAGACGTGACCGGACTTGTACATCATTCCGACCGTGGAGTTCAATATCGTGCGATTCATTATACTGAGCGCTTGGCCGACGCAGAAGTGGTCGCCTCCGTTGGTTCGCGTGGGGATTCCTACGATAATGCGATGGCTGAGGCATTCAGCTCGTTGCTCAAGGGCGAGTTGATCCATAACCCGATCGTTCTTGGTCGCGGATGGCAATCGATTCGGGATGTTGAGCTCGCCGTGGCCGAATACGTCGACTGGTACAACCACCGCCGCCTCCACGGCGAGCTCGGCCAACGCACCCCGGCGGCCATCGAGGCCGCCCACCGCACGTCAAGCTACGATCAACCCTTCCAGCCCGCCCGGGCTGGGTGACAGACAACAAGACCTGCACCAGACCCGGGGCGCATTACTGTGGACTGAGCCATCGCCTTGCACTCGTGAAGCTTGCACTTCGCCTTCTTACAGTCGTGTTCGCCCTCAACCTTGTGCTCAATGAACGGCATCCCATCACAACGCACCCGGCATCGCCGCAATTCGCCATAGAGCGTCTCGAGATTGCGCGCGCTGAGCTTGTTCACCGGCATCTCGCCCAGCGCAGGCCGAATCGTGCGCCCGATGTACCCGACGTACACATGTCGCGTCGTCGGCTCGATGTCGGCCGTCCGGAGCCACTCGTCAATCGCGTACGAGAACGACACCGTCGTGCTCGGTGCGCGCTGCTGGTCAACCTGCGCCTGCAGCTTCGTCATGACCTTGTCGGCGACCCGGTACGCCGCCTTGTCGGTGCCCTTGACGGTCTCCGACAGGTAGATCTCCTTGCCGGTCACCGGATCGACACCCGAGTACACCCGCACCTGCAACGAGCCACCGCGGCGGCGGATGTTGCCCCTGCCTCGGCGGTCGCTCCCCTGCCCTGCCCCAGTCATGACACACAGCGTCCGACGACAGCCAGGGCCACGTCAACGATCCACCCATGGACACGGCCATGGACAGATGATCTTGGGGCTTGGGGAGAATGCTGTTTTGACCTGGTCAGAAGGGTGGGCCGGGCGGGGCTCGAACCCGCGGCCAAGGGATTATGAGTCCCCTGCTCTAACCAACTGAGCTACCGGCCCCTGGGAGCGCTCCGGCTCCCGCTTGAGCCCGTGGTGACAACCTCCGAGCCCAGCGAGTCGCACTATATCTGGTGCTCCCGTGCCTCGAGGTAGCGCTCCAGCAGATCCGCTTTCGCGTCGCGGCCGAGCAGACGGTACGCCCTCGCCCACACCTCCGGGTCCCCGATCGGCAGGCCCTGCCACTCCCCCGTCACCCTGGTCGGCAGGGCTTCCACGCCGGCAGGGCCCGGCAGCGCGAAGTCGACCATCAGGTCCACTTCGCCGATCGCGTAGCGGCCCTGGTCGAGTGGGCGGTAGCTCAGGCCCGCCGCATCGAGTGCCGTCGTCACCGTTTCGGCGTCCGCGTCGACCGTCACGTCCCAGTCGTTGGCGACCTCCGCCAGGCCCAGCGCGACCAGCAGGCCGGAGCCGCCGACCGCCGGCGCCAGGCCAGCCTCTCGCAACGCGGTCACGACACGGGCGGCGGGTTCCAGGGGCGGGATGCGCATGCGTCAAGCCAAGCACAACCTCGCGGCCGCGCGCCGGGAACGCACAACTCGCGGCCGGGAACGCACAACTCGCGGGCCGGAGCGCACGACTCGCGGTCGGGAACGCACGACTCGCGGGCCGGAGCGCACGACTCGCGGTCGGGAGTGCACGACTCGCGGGCCGGAGCGGGACTCGCGCAGGGGGTCACCTCAGCAGGAGGGTGCCCGCCAGGATCACCGTCGGAGGGGTTTCGAGGGCCGCCGGGTCGGTGAGGGGGTCGCCGGTCGCGAGGAGAAGGTCGGCGTCGTAGCCCTCGCGGATCCGGCCCTTGCGGTCGCCGAGGCCGCAGGCCTCGGCGGCCAACGAGGTCGCGGTGGCGAGCGCGTCGGCGGCGGCCACGCCGCCCCGCGCGAGTTCCGCGATCGCGTGCGGGAGCATGCCGTGCGGTTTCGGGTCGGCGATGCCCGAGTCGCCGCCCGAGATCAGCCGCACGCCTGCCTGGTGCATCCTGGCCACCTGGCGCCGCCGGTTTTCCTCCGTCAGGCCGGTGCGCTCCAGCAGCTCACGAATCCTCTGTGGCGGTTCCAGATCGCCGACCACGCCGAGCGTCGGGCACACCACGATGCCGCTCGCGGCGAGCCTGCCCAGCAGCTCGTCGGTCATGCGGACGCCGTCCGGCACCAGGCACGAGCAGTGCTCGATGCCGTCCACCCCGGCCTCGATCGCCTGCTCGACGGTGGGCAGCCCGTGCGCGTGGGCGGTCACCCTCAGGCCCGCCGCATGCGCTTGCGTGACGATCAGCCGCAGCTCCTCCAGCGTGAACTGGCAGGCCATGATGTCGGTGCCCTCGGTCACCACGCCCCCGCTCGCCATCACCTTGACGACGTCGACGCCGCGCTCCACCCGCTCGGCCACCGCCGCCCGCAGCTGCCGCTCGCCGGACACCTCGCCGCCCATGTTCCAGCAGTGCCCGCGCGGCGTGGTGATCGGCGGGCCCGCGGACACGATCGAGGGCAGCCCCGGCGTGCCCCGCCAGCGCAGCGTCGCGAACCTCCGGTCACCGAGGTCGCGCACCGTAGTGACGCCCGCGGCGAGCTGCGCCCGCAGCCCCTTCTCGATCACGGCGTCCAGCTCGGCCTCGGTGTAGGAGGCGATCCGGTCCAGCGCACCGACGGCGCTGTCGCCGCACAGGTGCACGTGCGCGTCGATCAGCCCGGGCAGCAGTGTCGCACCGAGCACCTCCACCAGCTCCCAGCCGTCCGGCACGGGACCGAACGCCCGCACCGAGCCGATCCGACCGTCCTCCACCAGTACCAGCGCGCCGCCGCGAAGCACGCGTCCACCATCGAACGCGCGGCGCGCGCGAACCGCGAATCTGCTGCTCATGGCGACTCCCTCGCCCGGGAGTCGCGGCGAACCCGACGCCCGTTACACGTGTGCGGGCTGCTGCTGTCCAGTCTCGGTCGCGAGCGGGCGCTCCTTGATGAACAGGCACACCACCAGTGCGGCAAGAAACAGCGGCGCGAGGTACAGGAACGTCGGCGTCAGCGCGTTGGCGTAGGCGTTGACGAAGAACTCCCGCAGGTCGTCTGGCAGCGACTGCACCAGCTGCGGCGTGATCGCGTTGGCGTCGACCTGCGCGGGGCCACCCGCCGCCAGCTCGGGCGGCATGTCACGCAGCCCGTCGGTCAGCCTCGCCACGAAGATCGAGCCGAACACCGCGGTGCCGATCGAGGCGCCGATCTCGCGGAAGAAGTTGTTGGTCGACGTGGCCGTGCCGACGTCCTTGGCGGGCACCGCGTTCTGCACCACGAGCACCAGCACCTGCATCATGAGGCCGATGCCTGCGCCGAGCACGAACATGTACGCGCCCGACTGCCACACAGGCGTGGTCGCCGTCATGGTCGCCAGCAGCAGCATGCCGGCGAAGGCCACGATGCTGCCCGCGATCGGGTAGACCTTGTACCTGCCGGTCTTGCTGATCAGCTGACCGGACACGATGGAGGTGACCAGCAGGCCGCCCATCATCGGCAGCATCAGCAGGCCGGAGTTGGTCGCGTTCTCGCCGGTGACCATCTGCAGGAACGTCGGCAGGAAGGCCGCCGCGCCGAGCATCGCGAACCCCACGATCACACTGGCCACAGTAGACAGTGTGAACACGGAGTCCTTGAACAGCTTCAGCGGCACGATCGGCTCGGCCACCTTCGTCTCCACGAACACGAACAGCGCGGCGGAGACGACGAAGGCCACGCTCAGCCACAGGATCACGGGCGAGGACCACGCGTAGTCCTTCCCGCCCCAGCTCGTGACCAGGATCAGGCAGGTCACGGCCACGGCCATGAGCACGGTGCCGACGTAGTCGAGCCTCGGCTTGCTCTGCTCACCCTTCGGCAGCTTGAGCGACACGATGGCGACGACGAGCGCGATCAGGCCGAGTGGCAGGTTGACCCAGAAGCACCAGCGCCAGTCGAGGTGGTCGGTGAAGAACCCGCCGAGCAGCGGGCCGCCGACGGACGACAGACCGAACACGGCGCCGAACACTCCCATGTAGCGGCCGCGGTCGCGGGCGGGAACGACGTCGGCGATGATCGCCTGCGAGAGGATCATCAGGCCGCCGCCACCGAGGCCCTGCAGGCCGCGGAAGAAGATCAGCTGCGTCATGTTGGCGGCCAGCGCGCACAGCACGGAGCCGATGAGGAAGATCGCGATGGCGGCGACGAACAGGTTCTTGCGCCCGATGAGGTCGCCGAGCCTGCCGTAGACGGGCATGCCGATCGTCACCGCGAGCAGGTACGCGGTGATCATCCAGGCCTGGTGCTCGATGCCGTGCAGCTCGCCGACGATCGTCGGCATGGCCGTGGACACGATGGTCTGGTCCAGCGAGGCCATCAGCATGGTCAGCAGCAGCGACACGAAGATCGCGCTGACCTGCTTGCTCGTGAAGGATTGCCGGTCACCGGTTTCGGTGATGGTCACGGGGGTGCTCCAGTCGTTCAGCGCGGGGGGCGCGCGGCCATGAGCCGCCGTGCCGTGTCGGTGGCGGTGCGCAGGAAGCGATCGAGCGGGTGCTCGCCGTCGTCCCGGATCCAGCGTTGGAACGCGACCCGCATGAGCGAGGTGACGACGGATGCCGCCACCTCCGCATGGGGCCACGCCGAGTCGCCGCCACTGCGCCGGAGCAGTTCCTCGACCAGTTGCCGCTCCGCCGTCTCGAAGGCGCGCAGCTGTTGTGACACCAGCTCGGGATGGCGCTCCATGAGCTCGTGGTGCGCCTTGACGTCCTCGATCACCGTCGGCTCGGCGGGGGTGTGCCGCTGCACGGCGTCGAGCAGGGTCGCGACGAGCTCGTCCGGCGCGATCCGCTCTGGCAGGTGGCCGAGCACGTCGTCCACACCCTCGCCGACCTCGATGATCAGCGCCGTTTCCTTGGTCGGGAAGTGGTTGAAGAACGTCCTCGGCGCGTAGCCCGCCGCGGCGCTGATCTCGTCGACGGTGACGTGGTCGAGCCCCTTCTCCAGAGCGAGGCGCACGGCGGCCCGATGCAGGTCGTGCCGGGTCTGCCGCTTCTTGCGCTCACGAAGGCCGGGAGTGGTCGCTGGTTCCACTCCAACGATTGTTGCAGAAACTGCATTGATGCAGCAACTGCCTCGAATGTCATCGGCCCGAGGACCTGCGGAACGGGTCCTCGGGCCGATGACGCGGCAGCGTCACCCCCGATCGGCGGGGCGCAGGTCGAGCCTACGGAGCAGCTGGGCGTTGAGGGCCACGATCACGGTCGACAGGCTCATCGCGATCGCGCCCGCGGCGGGCGGAAGGACGAACCCGACCGGCGCCAGCACTCCGGCCGCCAGCGGCACCGACAGCAGGTTGTACCCGGTCGCCCACGTGAGGTTCTGCCACATCTTGCGGTAGCTGGCCGCCGACAGGCTGCGCGTCGCGAGCACGCCGCGCGGGTCGTCGGAGGCGAGCACCACGCCGGCCGACTCGATGGCCACGTCGGTGCCCGCACCGATCGCGATGCCGACGTCGGCGCGTGCCAGCGCGGGCGCGTCGTTCACCCCGTCACCCACCATGGCCACGCGCTCGCCGCGCTCCCGCAGCTCGCTCACCGCCGCGTCCTTGTCGGCCGGCAGCACCTCGGCGAACACCTCGTCCACGCCGAGGTCCTTCGCCACCGCCTCCGCGACATTGCGGGCGTCGCCGGTGATCATGACGACCCGGATGCCCTCCGCGTGCAGCCGTTCCACGGTCTCGCGCGACTCGGGCCGCACCTCGTCGGCGAGCGCGAGCGCCCCGGCGATCTCACCGTCGACCAGCACGTGCAGCACGATCGCGCCCCGCTCCGCCCACTCCCGCGTCTCGCGGGCCAGCTGCACCGGCGGCTCGGCACCACGTTCGCGCAGCAGGGCAGGCCCGCCGACGGCCACCGCATGACCGTCCACTGTGGCCTCGACACCGCGTCCGGTCAGCGACCGGAAGTCCTTCGCCTGCGGCACGGCACCGCGCTCGGTGGCCGCCTCCACGATGGCGCGGGCCAGCGGGTGCTCGGAGTCGCGCTCGGCGGCGGCCGCGAGGGCGAGGACCTCGTCCCGCGTATGCGTGCCCGCCGTGACGGTCGCCGTGACCGAGGGCCTGCCCTGGGTGAGCGTGCCGGTCTTGTCGAACAGCACCGCGTCGACCGTGCGCATGCGCTCCAGCGCGAGCCGGTCCTTCACCAGGATGCCCGCCTTGGCCGACAGCGCCGTCGAGATGGCGATCACCAGCGGGATCGCGAGACCCAGCGCGTGGGGGCAGGCGATGACCAGCACCGTCACCGTGCGTTCCACGGCGGTGGTCGCATCGCCCAGCGCAAGCCACACGGCGAAGGTGATCGCCCCGACGCCGAGCGCGAACCAGAACAGCATCGCCGCGGCCCGGTCGGCCAGCGCCTGCGCGCGCGAGCGCGAGCCCTGCGCGTCGGCGACGAGCCGCTGGATGCCGGCCAGCGCCGTGTCCTCACCGACCGCCTCGACGCGGACGCGGATGGCCGAGTCCGTCGCGACGGTCCCGGCGACCACCCGGTCGCCCACGTCGCGGCGCACCGTGCGTGACTCCCCCGTCACCATCGACTCGTCCAGCTCGGCAGTGCCCTCGACGACGCTGCCGTCGGCGGGCACCCGCCCGCCGGAGCGCACGAGCACCGTGTCGCCCACGCGCAGCTCGGCCAGCGGGACCTGCCGGACCTCGCCGTCCTCCACGCGTTCGGCCGTGTCGGGCAGCAGCTCGGCGAGCGCCTCCAGCGCGCCCGACGCCTGCCCCAGCGCGCGCATCTCCAGCCAATGGCCGAGCAGCATGATCACGACCAGCAGCGCCAGCTCCCACCAGAAGTCCAGCTCCAGGCCGCCGATGCCCAGTGTGGTGAGCCCACTGGCGACGAACGCGACCGTGATGGCGAGCGCGACGAGCGTCATCATCCCGGGTTTGCGGTCGCGCAGCTCCCCCACGGCGCCGGACAGGAACGGCCAGCCGCCGTAGAAGTAGACGACCGTGCCCAGCACCGGCGAGACCCAGCCCGCCCAGCCGGGCACCTCGTAGCCGAGCAGGTCACCGACCATGCCGGACGCCGCGACCACGGGGATCGCGAGCACCAGGCTCAGCCAGAACTTGTCACGGAACACCGCGGCGTGGTCACCGTGACCACCATGCCCGCCGTGGCCCGCGTGTGTGTCGTGCTTCTCGTGTTGCTGCGTCTCCACGACGACCTCCCTCTGCCGAACGTACGCCACCATACCCCTCGGGGGTATCAATGCCAAGTACCCCCCGCCCGTATTTGACCGCCGTCCTCCTTCCGTGTTGAGTAAGCGCATGCGAACCGTTCTGGTCGTTGGTGGGTACGGCGCCGTGGGCGCCACCGTCACGCGCTCGCTCGCCGGGTGGTCACCGGGCCGGGTGGTGTGCGCGGGCCGGGATCTCGCGCGAGCCCGCGCGCTCGCCGACGAGGCGGGGGCCACGGCGGCCCGCGTCGACGTCACCGACGTGGCCGGGTTCGAACGACTGCTCACCGAGCAGGACGTGGGCGTGGTGGTGCTGTGCGTCGAGCCGCCCGACGGGGCGCTCGCGCGCGCGTGCCTGAGCAACGGCGTGCACCTGGTCGACGTCGGCGCGTCGTACCACCTGCTGGCGCTCACCGAGGAGCTGACCGAGACCGCCCTCGCCGCGGGCACCACCGCGGTGCTGAGCGTCGGGCTCGCACCGGGCCTGACCAACGTGCTCGCCGGGCGCGCGTGCCGCGACCTCGGCGGGGCCGACCGGATCGACGTCACCGTGCTGCTGGGCGCGGGCGAGCGCCACGGCGCAGACGCGCTGCGCTGGACGCTCACCCAGCTGGTCGCACCCCGGCAGCGAGCGCCCCACGGTGCCGCCAGGGTGTTCCTGCCCGGGTACGGGTACCGCACGGTCCACCCGTTCCCGTTCTCCGACCAGTACACGCTGCGGCGCACGCTGGGCGTGGCCGACGTGACCACGCGGCTGTGCCTGGACTCCCGTGTGCTGACCACGCTGCTGTTCGGCCTGCGGCGCACCGGTCTGCTGCGCCTGGCGAGCAGGCCGGACGCGCTGCGGGCGCTCACGGCCGCGGCGGGAAAGGTCCACTTCGGATCAGACGGCTTCGCCATCTCCGCCGAGGCCGTCCACAACGGACACCAGGTGGCCTACGCGCTCACCGGCAACGCCCAGGGGCACGTCACCGGACTGGTCGCCGCGCACGTCGCGCACACACTGCTCGGCCGCGGCCTGCCGCCCGGCGTGCACCACCTCGACGAGCTGACCGCGTTCGCCGGGCTGCCCGAGCGGCTCGGGCTGCGCGTGCTCACCAGAACGGCCCCGTGAGCCGGTTCCGCCAAGGATTCACCACTGCCGACATCGAGTTGGTCAAGGAAAGCTGACTGCTAGGTTCAGCGCCACAACTACACGAAAGGTGTACGCCCATGCGCAGGCGCACGCTGTGGATCTCGCTGGGCTCGGCGGCAGCCGTGGTGCCCGCCGCGGCACTCGCGATCACGCTCTGGCCGACGGAGACCGCCACGCCGGAGCCACCCGCGACGCGACAGGCCACGGTGACGGAGTCCGCGGTGGCCGTGCGGGATCTCGACGAGGTGAGGGAGCTGAAGCTGCTCGCCACACCCGTCGCGAAGCCGGCGCCTCCCCCGCCGCCCCCGGTGACGGCGGCACCCGTGCCGGTGGCCGAGGACGCCGTGGTTGCCGTGGAGCCCGAGCCCGCGCCGGCGGTGTCCGCCGACAGCGGCGGCGACGGTGACAGCGACGACATCGCCAGGCAGCGGGCGATGGAACCCGCTCCGCGCCCGCCGATGACGGACTACATCGCCCCCGACATTCAAGAGGACATCGACGAGGCCGAGAACGGACCCGGCATCGATCTCGGCACGCTGGTCCCCGATCCCTAGGAGCGCGCTGAACAACCGCTGCCCTACTGCGCGACGCCCAGACGGCGCCTGGATCGCCGCTCGCTACGGGCGGAGTCGTTCAGCACGCTCCTAGAACGGCGCCGTGCCGTCGATCCAGCCCTGCAGCAACGGCGCCGTCCTCGCGATCACCCGCTCGCGGGGTTCGGCGCCGATGCGCAGCACGAGCCGCGTCGCGCCGAGGCCGATCAGGTGCGCGCAGACGAGCTCGGCGCGCAGCCTCGGCTCGGCACCGTCCAGGCGGCGGCTCAGCTCGGCGACGAACTGCCGCTCGAAGTTCTCGCGGAACGTCGCACCACCGGGGCGCGACGACGTGAACAGCGCGCGCAGCAAGGGATCGGCCTGCGTGCGCTCGTGGTAGTCGAGCAGGGTGCGCACGAGGTGCTCACCGAGTTCCTCCAGCGGGCAGTCGAGCAGCACCGCGGCGTCGGCCTCGAAACTGGACGCCTCGGCGAAGAGCTCTTCCTTACTGCCGAAGTACTTCAGCACCAGCGCGGCGCTCACGTCGGCGTCGGCGGCGACATCGCGCAGCTTCACGTCGGCGTAGCCGTGCAACGAGAACCGGCGGCGGGCGGCCTGGAGCACGGCGGCGCGGGTCAGGTAGGCGTCGCGAGGCGCTGTAGCGACCGGTTCCGGAGTGGACACGGCGTAAGGCTAACGTGACCCGCTCGCGGTCGCGGCCACCCGTGAGGGCACCGTCACGGCCTCGGCGCCCTTGCCCGGCCCCGGGATCAGCAGACCGATCACGCCGGCGAGCGCGGCGGCGCCACCGGCGATCACGAAGATGACGGTGTAGGCGTCGGTGGACGGGTACACGTGACCGCCGACCTCCACCACCATGCCCGCCGTCACCGTCGCGACGATCGCGCTGCACGTCGAGGTGCCGATGGAGCGGGCCAGTGCGTTGAGGCTGTTGGCCGCCGCCGTCTCCGACATCGGCACGGCGCGCATGATGAGCGCGGGCACGGCGCCGTAGGCCAGCGCCGCCCCGATGGCGGTGACGGTGACCACCACGATCACCCCGGCGAGCGGCGAGTGCACCAGCGGACGGGCCAGGTTGCCGACCGCGAGCACACCGACCCCGAGCACCATCGTGACGGCCGGACCCCAGCGGGCCGAGATCTTCGCCGACAGCGGGGAGAACGCCACCATCGCACCGCCCACGGGCAGCAGCGCGACCCCGCTGAGCATGAGTGAGAGGTCGAAGCCGTACCCCGTTCCGCTCGGCGCCTGCAGCATCTGCGCGCTCACCATGAACGACGCGAACATCGCCACTCCGATGAGCACCGAGGCGAGGTTCGTCAGCAGCACCGCAGGACGCGCCGAGACCCGCAGGTTCACCAGCGGCGAGGAGGGCACGCGCAGCTCGTAGTAACCCCACGCGAGGAAGAGCACGAGCGCCGCGCCGAAGAGGCCGAGCACGAGCGGGCTGCCCCAGCCCCACTCCGTCCCGCGCGACACGGGCAGCAGCAGGCACAGCAGCGCCGCCGACAGCCCGATCGCGCCCACGGCGTCGAACCGGCCGCCGCTGCGCACCGGCGACTCCGGCACGAGCAGCCACACGAGCACCATCTGGATCACGGCGAACACCGCGGAGCCCGCGAAGAGCCAGTGCCAGTCGGCGTGCTCGGCGACGAGCCCGGTGAGTGGGAGGCCGACGGCACCACCGGCTCCCAGGGTGGAGCTCATCACGGCGATGCCGGTGCCGACCCGCTCAGGAGGCAGTTCGTCGCGCATGATGCTGATGCCGAGCGGGATCACGCCGATCGCGACCCCCTGCAGGCCGCGTGCGATGAGCACCACCACGAACTCGCTGCTCACGGCGCCGAGCGCGCTGCCGACCGCCATCGCAGCAAGCGCGACGAGCAGCATGCGCCGCTTGCCGTACATGTCGCCGAGCCTGCCGAGCACCGGCGCGAACACGGCCCCGGTCAGCAGCGTCATCGTGATCAGCCACGCGGCGCTGGAGGGCGTGGTGCCGAGCAGGCGAGGGAACTCCGGCAGCAGCGGGACCGCCAGCGTCTGCATCAGCGACACCACGATGCCCGACGACGCGAGCACCCCGATCGCCGCTCTCGACCCGGTGGACGACCGTGCGGCCACGACTGAGCTCCCCTTTCCCTCGGCTGGCTGGCGACGGCGGTGAACCTCTGTTCACCGCGCCCGTTGAAGTAAACCTGTGTTCACCACCGGGGCGCAATCCGCCGACCAGCGGAGGGCGAAAGATCCCGCATGATTCCCGTCACCGGGCGGCGCGGGACTCCAGGTACCGCCGCTCGGGCAGGCTCAGCGTGCGGCGGGCGGCCCTGCGGTAGTGCTCGCGCGCGGACTCCGCGTCCCCGGCCAGCTCCAGCAGGTGCGCCCGGACGGCGTCGACCCGGTGGTGCCCCGCGAGCGCCCGGTCGCTTTCGGCCTCGGCCAGCTCGGCAAGGCCGCGCTCGGGGCCGTGGACCATCGCCACCGCGACCACGCGGTTGAGCGTCACCATCGGGCCCGGCGCGACGGCCTCCAGCAGGTCGTACAGCGTAAGGATCTGCCGCCAGTCGGTGTCCTCGACGCTCGCCGCCTCGTCGTGCACGGCCGCGATCGCGGCCTGCAGCTGGTAGGGCCCGATCGGCGCCCGCTCCAGGGTGCGGGTGAGCAGCTGCGTGCCCTCCGCGATCGCGGCGGCGTTCCACCGCGACCGGTCCTGCTCGGCGAGCGGCACGAGCGTGCCGTCGTCGCGGGCACGCGCGGGCCGCCGCGCGTCGGTGAGCAGCATCAGCGCGAGCAGGCCCGCCACCTCTCCGTCGCCGGGCACCAGCTCGTGCAGCTGCCGGGTGAGCCGGATCGCCTCCTCGCTCAGCTCCACGCGCTGCAGCGTCTCCCCCGAACTGGCGGTGTAGCCCTCGTTGAAGACCAGGTACAGCACGTGCAGCACCGCGCCGAGCCGCTCGGAGCGCTCCGCCTCGGGCGGGAGCCGGAACTCGGCACCGGAGGCCCTGATGCGCTGCTTGGCCCTGCTGACGCGCTGCGCGATGGTCGCCTCCGGCACGAGGAACGCCCGTGCGATCTCCGCGGTCGTCAGCCCGCCGACCGCCCTCAGGGTCAGCGGCACCTGCGACGCGGGCGTCAGCGACGGGTGAGCGCACAGCATGAGCAGCGTGAGCGTGTCGTCGACGCCCGGCGCGGGCTCCGGCTCGGGTTGCGCGGCCACCACCTCCTCACGCCGCCTGCGCGCCGACTCGTTGCGCCACAGCTCGATCAGCCTGCGCGAGGCGGTGGTGACGAGCCAGCCCATCGGGTTGGCGGGCACACCCTCGTCCGGCCACTGGCGCACCGCGGCGAGGAGCGCCTCCTGCACGGCGTCCTCGCACGCGTCGAACCCGCCGTAGCGGCGCACGAGCACGGCGACGACGCGCGGGGCCAGCTCGCGCAGCAGGCCCTCGAAAGCGGCGGGCTCGTTCACCCCGCCAGCTCGTCGAGCTCCACCACGGGACGCACCTCCACAAGGCCGAACGCGGCCTCCGGCACCCGCGCGGCGATCTCGACGGCCCGCTCGGTGCTCTCGCAGTCGACCAGGAAGAACCCGGCGAGCAGCTCCTTGGCCTCGGCGAACGGCCCGTCGCTGGTCAGCGTGGTGCCCTCGCGCACGGTGACCCGCGTGGTCTTCGCCGGATCGGCGAGCGCCTCGGACACGATCATCTCCCCCGACGCGGCGAGGTCGGCGTCCAGCGCGGCGTAGTCGGCGAGCCCCTCCCGCCGCTGCTCGGGCGTGAGCCGCGACCAGAGCTCACGCGACGCGGGATTGCCGTAGATCAGGATCACGTACTTCACCGATGCCTCCCGGAACTCCCGCGAATTCTCTCACCGATGGGCGTCGAAATCGCCGCTCCGGCTTCTACACCCCGGTGAGCGGCACCGAGAGGGGTGCCCGACCGAGGAGGATCCGATGAACAGCACCGTACTGAGCCGGGCCGAGGCCGAGGTCCGCGACGTGATCGCGGAACAGACCGAAGCGCTGCGCGCGGGCGACGCCGATGCGCTCGTCGCCCGCTACACGGCGGAGACCGTGAAGTTCGACCTCGCGCCGCCGCTGCGGCACACCGGCGCCGAGGTGCTCGACGCGGACGGCGTGCGCGCATGGCTGGCGACGTTCGACGGCCCCGTGGACGCCGAGGTCCGCGACCTCGACGTCACCGTGGGCGGCGACGTCGCCTTCTGCCACAGCCTGAACCGGATGTCGGCCGTGCCGCGCGGCTCGGCGGAGGGCTTCGACCTCTGGTACCGCGCCACCGTGTGCCTGCGCCGGATCGAGGGCACGTGGCGGATCACCCACGAGCACACGTCGACGCCGTTCTACATGGACGGCTCGTTCCGCTCCGCGATCGACCTCACGCCGTGACGGCGAGGCGGGCGGGGCACCGGCGAGCCCTGCCCGCTCTGCCGTAACGCCTTGCGTGCCGACCGGTTCCCTGCGAACTGGGCCGCCTGTACGAGCACGACGGTCACGGTCGGCGTCGAGGCGCTGGTAGCCGCCCTTCGCCGCCCCACCGCTCCGGCGACGGCCGGTCATGTCCACCACCGCAAGGCAAGTGATCCGCTGCTCGCTCACCCGGTCGTGCTATCCGGAATTCCTTTCTCTCCAGGAGAAATCCGCGTTCGTTCCGCGTGCTGGGAAGGGGTGTCCCGCACACCCCGCGTCCGCTAACTCTGGTCCGGACACAGAGTTTTCCGAACACAGAGGGAGATCCCATGACGCAGACACCGGCGAGCTGGTCGTTCGAGACGCAGCAGATCCACGCCGGGGCCACCCCCGACCCGGCGACCGGAGCGCGGGCGACGCCGATCTACCAGACGACGTCGTACGTGTTCCGGGACACGCAGCACGGCGCCGACCTGTTCAGCCTCGCCGAGCCGGGCAACATCTACACGCGCATCAACAACCCGACGCAGGACGTGTTCGAGCAGCGCGTCGCCGCGCTGGAGGGCGGGGTCGCCGCCGTGGCGTTCGCCTCGGGCCAGGCCGCCGAGACCGCGACCATCCTCAACCTCGCGCGCGCAGGCGACCACTTCGTGTCCAGCGCCTCGCTCTACGGCGGCACCTACAACCTCTTCCACTACACGCTGCCGAAGCTCGGCATCGAGGTGTCCTTCGTGGACGATCCCGACGACCTGGGTCAGTGGCGGGCGGCGGTGCGGCCCAACACCAAGCTGTTCTTCGCCGAGACGCTCGGCAACCCGAGGTCCAACGTCCTCGACATCGAGGCGGTCGCCGCTCTGGCTCACGAGGTCGGCGTGCCGCTCGTGGTGGACAACACGGTGCCCACGCCGTACCTGCTGCGCCCGCTGGAACACGGCGCGGACATCGTGGTGCACTCGGCGACGAAGTACCTCGGCGGGCACGGCACCGCCATCGCCGGCGTCGTGGTGGACGGCGGCACGTTCGACTTCGGCGCCCACACCGAGCGGTTCCCCGACTTCTCCGAACCGGACCCGAGCTACCACGGCCTGCGGTACTGGGAGGCGCTCGGCCCCGGCGCGTTCGCCGCGAAGCTGCGCGTGCAGCTGCTGCGCGACACCGGCGCCGCGATCGCCCCGCTGACGAGCTTCCTGGTGCTGCAGGGGATCGAGACGCTGTCGCTGCGACTGGAACGGCACGTCGCCAACGCGCAGGCCCTCGCCGAGTGGCTGGAGGCCCGCGACGAGGTGGCGGCCGTCTACTACGCGGGGCTGCCGTCGAGCCCGTGGTACGCGGCGGCCCGGAAGTACCTGCCGAAGGGCGCGGGCGCGGTGGTGTCGTTCGACCTGCGCGGCGGCGTCGAGGCGGGCCGGGCGTTCGTCGACGGCACCGAGCTGTTCAGCCAGCTCGTGAACATCGGCGACGTGCGCAGCCTCATCGTCCACCCGGCGAGCACCACCCACTCGCAGCTCACCGCCGACGAGCAGACCGTCACGGGCGTCACCCCCGGCCTCGTGCGGCTGTCGGTGGGACTGGAGCACATCGAGGATCTCAAGGCCGACCTCGAGGCGGGTTTCCGGGCGGCCAAGGACAAGCTGTGACCGACCGGACGGGCGGTCTCCTTCCGGTCAGCGGCGCCTGGCGCGAGGGAGACCCGCCCGGCCGGCGGCGGTGGTTCCGCTCCCCGCGGCCGCTCGCGCTGGAGCGCGGCGGTGTGCTGCCCGGCTACCGCCTCGCCTACGAGACGTGGGGCGAGCTCGCCGCCGACGGCTCCAACGCGGTGCTGGTGCTGCACGCGCTCACCGGCGACAGCCACGTGGCGGGACCCGCGCAGCCCGGCCATCCCGGCCCGGGCTGGTGGGACGGCCTGGTCGGGCCGGGCAGGGCGCTCGACACCGGCGAGCTGTTCGTCGTGGCACCCAACGCGCTCGGCGGCTGCCAGGGCAGCACCGGACCGGCGTCGACGTCGCCGGACGGCCTGCCGTGGGGCAGCCGGTTCCCGCACTTGACGATCCGCGACCTCGTGACCGCCGAGGTCGCGCTGGCCGACGAGCTCGGCATCGCCTCGTGGGCGCTCGTGCTCGGCGGGTCGATGGGCGGCATGCGCGCGCTCGAATGGGGCGTCTCGCAGCCGCGGCGCGTGCGGCGGCTCGCGGTCCTCGCCGCACCCGCCCGCTCCGGCGCCGACCAGATCGGCTGGACCTCGGCCCAGCTCGCGGCGATCAGGGCCGACCCCGGGTTCCGGGGCGGTGACTACTACTTCGCCCCGGACGGAGACGGGCCGCACCGCGGGCTCGGGATCGCGCGGCGCATCGCGCACCTGACCTACCGCAGCGAACCGGAACTGGCCGCCCGGTTCGACGGCGACCCGCAGCCCGGCGAGGACCCGCTCTCCGGCGGCCGGTTCGCCGTCGAGTCCTATCTGGACCACCACGCGGCGAAGCTGGCCCGCCGCTTCGACGCCAACAGCTATCTGCGCCTGGCCGAAGCCATGAACACCCACGACGTCGGCAGGGGCCGGGGCGGCGTCGCGGCCGCGCTGCGCGGGGTCACCGCCACGACGGTCGTGGCCGGAATCGACAGCGACCGGCTGTACCCGCTTCGGCAGCAGCGTGAGCTGGCCGCCGCGCTGCCGGGTTCCGGACAGCCGTGGGTGCTCACCTCGGAGTACGGCCACGACGGGTTCCTGATCGAGACCGGCCAGGTGGCCGAGCTGGTGACGACCCTGCTCAAGACCGTGTGATCGTCGTCATCGAACCGGACGTACTCAGAACGAGGATCGGAAGTTAGGGTAGCCACAGCTAAGAGCCGTCCCGCGAAAGGCCACCCGCCATGCGCACTGCCCTCTCCCCGGTCCGTCGAGGTCTCGCCGTGCTGCTCGCCGGTGTGCTCGTAGCACTCGCGGGCTGCTCGACGGGCGGTGACGAGGGCGGCGAGGACACGGGCCAGGCGCAGACCAACACGGGCACCGGCTTCCCCGTCACGGTCGACACCAAGTTCGGCGACGTGACGATCGAGAAGGCGCCGCAGCGCGTGGTGGCGCTCGGCTGGAGCGACGCCGAGGTGGCGCTCGCGCTCGGCGTCGAGCCGGTCGGCGTCAGCGACTGGCTCGCCGTCGGCGGCGACGGCCTCGGACCGTGGGTCGAACAGCGCTACACCAACCCGCCCGCCCAGCTCGGCACGATGGAACCGAACCTGGAACAGCTCGCCGGGCTGAACCCCGACCTCATCCTCGACACCCGCGCGAGCGGCGACCGCGAGCGCTACGACCGCCTCAGCCAGCTCGGTGTGCCGGTGGTGAGCGTCCCCGAGGGCGCCGACGCCTACCTGACCTCGTGGCAGGACCAGCTCGACCTGATCGGCAAGGCACTGGGCAAGCAGGACGAGGCCAGGCAGCTGCACGACGACCTCGAGGCGAAGTTCACCAGGGCCGCGCAGGACCACCCCGAGTTCAAGGACACCACGGTGGCCGTCGCCGCGCGCACCGCCGAGTCGTGGGGCGCCTACGTCAACGGTGACGGCCGGGTCGAGTTCCTGGAGCAGCTCGGGTTCGTCAATTCGCCGACGGTGCAGGAGCTCGCCGGTGACGACTTCTGGGTGCCGATCTCGAACGAGCGGCTCGACCTGCTCGACGCCGACCTGACGGTGCTGTTCCCCATCGGCGTCGAAGCCGACCAGGCCACCCGTGACCCGCTGTACCGGAACATTCCCTCGGTCAAGGACGGGCGCAGCGTGGTGCTGAGCGACCCCACGGTGTCGCAGGCGTTCTCGAGCGCCTCGGTGGTCGGCCTGTCCTACGCGCTGGACAAGACGGTGCCGATGTTCGCCGACGCGCTCGCGGGCTGACCGCGACGTGCCGGACCAGCCGGGTTTCACCGTGATCGCCGGGCCTCAGGGCTCCGGCAGGTCGGCTCTGCTGCGCGAGCGGGCGCGGGCGCTGCGGTCGGCCGCCACGTGCCTCGACGGCAAGGCCATCCACACGCTGCCGGGCGTGGAGGTCGCGGGGAAGCTCGGCCTCCTGCCGTCCGCGCCGGAGGGCATCACGGTGGCGGATGTCGTCGGCCTCGGCCCGGGTGCCGGCGACGAGGCCGTGGCAGGGGCCATGCGGGCCACCGGCACGCTGGAGCTGGCCGACCGGCCCGTCGACGAGCTGTCCGCCGCCTGGCGTCAGCGCGTGTGGATCGCGATGGCGCTGGCCCAGCGCACGGGCGTGCTGCTGCTCGACGAGCCGACGACGTTGCTCGACGTGGCCGAGCAGGTGGAGCTGCTCGACCTGCTCGCCGACCTCAACCACGCCGAGGACACCGCGATCGTCACCGTGCTGCACGATCTCAGCCTCGCCTGCCGCTACGCCGATCACCTTCTGCTGCTCAAGGACGGCGAGCCGGTGGCCGAGGGCGCGCCCGCCGCGGTGGTCTCGGAGGAGCTGGTGCGCGAGGTGTTCGGGCTGCCGTGCCGGGTGGTGCCCGACCCCGTCTCGGCGACCCCGCTGATCGTGCCCATCGGCAGGCACCACACCATGAAGGCGGTGTCCACGGAGGACGAGCTGCGCGAGGTGGTGGAGGAGCCCGCGCAGGTGATCCTCGACAAACCGGTGGCCGGGATCGACGACGAGTCGCGGCGGTTCCTGGAGGCTTCGCCGTTCTTCCTGCTCGCCACGAGCGCCGACGACGGCACCGTGGACGTGTCACCGCGCGGCGACCCGGCCGGCACCGTGCTCGTCCTCGGCGACGGCCGCACGCTCGCCTTCGCCGACCGCAACGGCAACCGGCGCGTGGACAGCATGCGCAACATCCTGCGCAACGATCAGGTCGGCATGCTGTTCGTCGTCCCGGGCGTCGACCACACGCTGCGGGTCAACGGCAGGGCCACGATCGTGCGTGAGGGCCCGCTGCTGGAGCGGCTGGCGGTGAACGGCACAGCGCCGGACCTGGCGATCACGGTGGAGGTCGGCGAGCTGTTCGTCCACTGTGGCCGGGCCTTCACGCGCTCGTCGTTGTGGGACACGGAAACCTGGCCGGACCGCGACGCCCTGCCCACGGCGGGCACGCTGTTCAAGAGCCAGGCGGAGCTGCGAGCCTCGCTCACCGAAGCCTAGGCGCGGGCACCACCACCCCGACCGCAGTGAAGGCCACCTTCACTGCGTTGACCGCAGTGAAGGTGGCCTTCACTGCAGCGGCGCCCCCACCTGCGAGGCCACCGTTCTACCGCACGCTAGGCGCCAGAGAGGAGGGCCCGGGCCAGTTCGTCATCGGCCACGAGGGTGTGCACGCACCCGGTCGCGACCGCCGCGCGCGTGGCCTGGGCGCGGTGGGCGCCGTAGCTGGACGTGATGAGCTTCGGCACCGCACGCAGGGTCTGCGAGTCGATGCCCACCACCCGGTCGTCGAGGTCGCTGGGCACGGGCTTGCCGTCGCGGTCGAAGACGCGGCCGGAGAGTTCCCCGCACGCGCCCGCGTCGGCGAGCCGCTGTTGCTCGGCCGGGGTGAGCAGGTCGTACACCGCGGATCCGCCCGGCTGCCACGCCCCGACGGAGATGAGCGCGATGTCGAGCTGCCGGAACCGTTCCATCGCCGCCGCGATCTCGGGCTGGCGGCGTAGCCCCTCCGCGGTGTCGACGTCGGACACGACGAGCGGCGCGTAGATCGGGTGCGCCGCGGCCCCGCCCGCGGCCGCGGCGACCGTGCGCACGACCTCGACCGACCCCGGCACGCCGTCCGGCGGGTACAGGGCTCCGGCGAGCTGGAGCACCGAGTGCGCGCTGAGCCTGCGGATGTGCCGGGCCATCGACACCAGCGCACGGCTCCACGTCAGCCCCACCACGCTGGCCTCGGTGGACTCCTCGGCCAGCGTGCCTGCCAGCGCCCTGCCGAGCTGGTCGACCCCGCCGCCCGCGCTCTCGATCACCACGGCCCTGTCGATGCCCAGTTCGTCACGCAGCCGGGCGGACAGGTCCGCATCGACACGGCCGGGCCTGCCGATCTCGATGCGCACGAGCCCGTCGCGGCGGGCCTCCTGCAGCAGCCGCGCGACCTGGAAGCGGCTCAACCCGAGCGCCTTGCCAATGGTGACCTTCGACTGTTCCTGGAAGTAGTAGCGCCGGGAGATCGTGATCGCCAGCGTGGTCTCGTCGCCGCTGGCGAGTGCCTCGCGTTCGACCGCCGACGGTTCTCCAGCCGGCAGCGGCGCGGATCCGTCATCGACCACGTTTCGTCCTCCTCCTGGCACGATTCCCGCTCTCAAGTCTCCCGCCCGTCGCGCCGTGAACCGCATCCGGGCTTGACTCCGCCCGCCGCCACGATCCATGATGCCTCACATCTGAGAGTTAAGTTCGCTCATATGAGAGCCCAACGGCGGGAGATCACATGGCCGAGGCGAGCACCGGCACCGCGACGGCGAGCCGGGCCACCACGCGACGCGCGCTCATCGCGTCGGTGTCCGGGTCGTTTCTGGAGTGGTACGACTTCTACCTGTTCGGCATCGCCGCGGGGCTGGTGTTCCCGACGCTGTTCTTCCCCGGCTCCTCGCCGACGGCCGCCATGATCCAGTCGTTCGGCGCGTTCGCGGGCGGCTTCGTCACCCGCCCGCTCGGCGCGGTGCTGTTCGGCCACTTCGGCGACCGCGTCGGCAGGCGGCGCATGCTGATGATCACCGTGAGCCTGATGGGCGGCGGCACGTTCCTGATCGGCCTGCTGCCCACGTACTCCTCGATCGGCGTGCTCGCCCCGATCCTGCTGATCACGTTCCGCCTGGTGCAGGGGCTCGGCATCGGCGGCGAGTTCGGTGGCGGCGCGCTGGTGGCGCTCGAGAACGCACCGCGAGGCAAGCGCGGGATCATGGGCAGCATCCACCAGATGGGCACGCCGATCGGGCTGCTCACCGCCACCGGCGTGTTCGCGCTCGTGCAGCTGCTGCCCAGGGACGTCGTCGAGGGATGGGCGTGGCGCATCCCGTTCCTGCTGAGCGGCCTGTTCGTGCTCGTCGCGTTCTACATCCGCAGGAACCTGCCCGAGACCGCCGCGTTCACCGGCGAGGAGCGCAGCGCGCCGCGGTTCCCGTTCCTGGCGCTGCTGCGCGAGCACCCGAAGAACATCCTCATCGCCACGGGCGCGCGCCTGGCCGATGCGGTGACGTTCAACGTCATCAACGTCTTCGGCATCGCGTTCGCCACCACGCAGCTGGGCCTGCCCGAGCACGTGATGCTCACCGGCTTCGTGATCGCCTCCGCCGTCGAGATCGCCACGATCCCGCTGATCGGCCACCTCTCCGACCGCGTCGGCAGGCGGCCCGTGTACCTGTTCGGCATCGTGCTGTGCGGCGGGCTCGGCTTCGCCTACTTCCCCATCCTCGACGGCGGCAACACACTGGCCGTCTGGGCGATCATCGTGGTGATGCTCGCGGTCGGCACCGGTTGCATGTTCGCGATCCAGGGCACGCTCTTCGCGGAGCTGTTCGCCACCCGCACCCGCTACACCGGCCTCGGCGTGGCCTACCAGTCCTCCGCGCTCATCGGCGGCGCCCCGACCCCCGCGATCGCGACGGCGCTCGCGGCCGCGTTCGCCCAGTCCTACTGGCCCGTCGCGATCTACATGGGACTCGTCTGCCTCGTCAGCTTCGGCTGCATCCTGCTCGCCTCCGAGACCTATCGCGACGAACTCGTGAACACCCCGCAGTGAAAGGAACGCGTCAGCACATGCCGTCAGCCAGCCGCCCGAACATCGTTCTGATCATCACCGACCAGCAACGGTTCGACACCATCGCCGCACTGGGCCACGACCACGTCGACACACCCAACCTCGACCGGCTCGTGCGCGAGGGCACCGCGTTCACCCGCACCTACGTGAGCGCGCCGTCGTGCTCGCCGTCGCGGGCGAGCCTCTTCACGGGCGTGTACCCGCACAGCCTCGGCGTGCTGCGCAACGAGGAGGTGTGGCGGCACTCGTGGGTGGAGACGCTGGCGGAGTCCGGCTACCGCTGCGTGAACGTCGGCAAGATGCACACGCACCCGTGGGAGACGCCGATGGGCTTCCACGAGCGCACGGTGGTGGAGAACAAGGACCGCGACCACCCGAACGTCCCGTTCTTCCACGACCAGTGGGACAAGGCACTGTGGATGCTCGGCGAGCGCAAGCCCACGCGCACGACCTACCGCGAGCGGGCCGACTACGGCGAGCGGCTCGGCGCGTTCGAGTGGACGCTGCCCGAGGACATGCACTCCGACGTCTTCGTGTCAGGGCACGCCCGCTGGTGGCTCGACACCTATCCCGGCGACGAGCCGTTCTTCCTGCAGATCGGCTTCCCTGGCCCGCACCCGCCCTACGACCCGGTGCCGCGGCACCTGGATCCCTACCTCGACCGCGACGTCCCGCTGCCCGTGGTGTCCGATGAGGACCTCGCCGGTCAGCCGAGTGCGCTCAAGGAGCTGCGCGAACACCACCAGGCCAACGACCACGACGCGATCGTGCACCTCGCCGCGCCCACCGAGGAGCAGTCGGCACGCCAGCGCAGGCACTACTACGCCAACATCACGATGATCGACGAGCAGCTCGGGCTGCTGCTGGAAGCGCTGGAACGGCGCGGAGTCCTCGACGACACGGTCATTCTCTTCACCTCCGACCACGGCGACTGCCTCGGCGACCACGGGCACAGTCAGAAGTGGACGATGTACGAGCCAAGCGTGCGCGTGCCCGCGATCGTGTGGGGACCCGGCCGCGTGGCGGGAGGCAGGAGGATCGACGCGCTGACGTCCATGATGGACCTCGGACCGACGATCCTGGAGCTCGCCGGGGTCGAGCCACCGGGGTGGATGGAGGCACGTTCGCTCGTGCCCGCGCTGCGTGGCGAGGACTGGCAGGGCCGCGAGTACGTGTTCTCCGAGCACGCGCGGGACATGATCCTCACGGGCACCGAGCTGATGACGATGGTGCGCGACGAACGCTGGAAACTGGTCGAGTTCATCGACTCCGAGGAGGGCCAGCTGTTCGACCTCGACGCCGACCCCGGCGAGCTGCGCAACCTGTGGACGGCGGAGGACGACGAGGCGAAGGCGGCCAAGGAGCGGCTGCTGCGGGTGCTCGCCCGCTGGCGTGCGCGGAGCGCGCTGCACACGGCCGACATGCACAGCGCGCACCGCTGAGCGGGGATCGCTACAGCGCGAACTCCACCCCGGCCCGCTCAGCGACGTCCCGCAGCTGGTCGACCAGGGGCCGCGGCATCGGGATTCCGTCGCGGGTGCGCTCCTCGCGTGCCCGTGCCTGCGGGTCGCCCGCCACCAGCACGGGCGAGGACGGATCGAGCGGCGGGGTCTCGTGCAGGAGGTCGATGGCGTCGTCGAGGTCGTCCTCGAACACGCCGGCCGCGCGGAAGAACGCCGGGTCCAGCGCGAGGAAGAAGTGCCCGATGTTGTGCGGCGCGTCCGGGTCGTCGCGCTCCCGGATCGCCGGGAACGTGCCGCCGCACAGGGTCGCGCCGAGGATGTGCGCCATCATGCTGAGCCCGTAGCCCTTGTGGCTCGACATCTCCGGCGTGCCACCCAGCGGGGTCAGCCCGCCGAGGTCGTCCTCCTTGATGATCCGCATCGCGACCGCCGCGTCCTCCACCGGCCGCCCCTCCTCGTCAAGGACCCAGCCGGGCGGCAGCGGTTTGCGGTGGTAGTCGTAGACCTTCACCTTGTTGACCGCGGCGGTGGTGGTGGCGATGTCGAGCAGGAAGTGCGGGTTGCGGCGGGCCGGGGCGGCGAACGCGATCGGGTTGGTCGCGAGCCGGGGCACCACGGAACCGGTCGGCGACGCGCACGAGAGGTTCGCCGAGCTGGTGACCAATCCGACGAGGCCCTCGGCCGCCGCCAGCTCGGCGTAATGGCCCGCGGCGCCGAAGTGGTGGGAGTTGACCACCGACACCACACCGACCGCGCTGGCGCGGGCCTTCTCGATCGCCTTGCGCATCGCGAACTCGCTCGCCGGGTGACCGATGCCGCCACCGGCGTCGACGAGCGCCGACGCGGCGTTCTCCCGCACCACCACCGGCCGCGCGCGCAGGTCGATCCTGCCCTCGCTCCGGAACTTCTCGTACGTCATCAGCATCGACACACCGTGGGAGTCGATGCCGGCGAGGTCGGTGCCGACCATGACGTCGGCGGTGGTCCCCGCCAGGTCGGTGTCCATGCCCCACGCCGTCAGGACGTCGACGATCAGCTGCCGCACCCGCTCGGCGGGAACTCGCACCGGCTTCTCCTTCGCTGTCAGGCCGCGGCGGTGTCCGCGCGGACGGTACGGGCGAGGTCGTTCTCGCCGAGGTGCTCGAAGACGTCGGCCGCGATGTGGGCTCCGATGTGGAGGCTCGACGTCGCCGCGGGCGACGGGGCGTTGAGCACGTGGATCGCGCGCGCGGTGCGGTCGATGACGAAGTCGTCCACCAGCTCGCCGTTGTCGCGCACCGCCTGTGCGCGCACGCCGCTGCCGTGGCGGCGCAGGTCCTCGCCGCCCAGCGTGGGCACGAGCTTGCGGACCTCGCGCACGTAGAGCCGCCACACGAGCGAGCGGGCCATCTCGGTGAGCCCGTAGCGCCAGTACCTCCGGGCGAGGCCGCGTAGCGCGGGGTCGCGGGCGAGCTGTGCCAGCAGGTGCCGGTCGACGTCGCGCCAGCGGTAGCCCTCGCGCGCGAACGCGGGCACCGCGTTGGGTCCCACGTGGACGGAGCCGTCGAGCATCGGGGTCACGTGCACGCCGAGGAACGGCAGGTCCGGATCGGGCACCGGGTACACGGGGTTGCTGACGACGTCCCTGCGTCCGGGCCGCACCTCCGTGTACTCGCCGCGGAACGGCATGATCCGCACCGTCGGGTGGTCGCCTGCCGCGCGCGCGACCACATCGCTGTGCAGGCCAGCGCAGTTCACGAGCACACGGGCACGGAGCTCCTCGCCGTCGGTGTGGATGACCGTGCGGTCGCCCCCGCCGGCGAACGACAGTGCGGGCGCGTTCGTGCGCAGGGTCGCGCCGAGCCCGGTCAGCTCGTCCGCCATAGCGCGGCACACGGCGCCGAAGTCGGTCATGGCGGTCTCGGCGATGGCGAGCGCCGCGATCCCGGCGACGTTCGGCTCCTGCTCGGCGATCTCGCGCCGGCCGAGCCGCCGCACGGTGACGCCGTTGGCCTGCCCGCGCTCGGCGAGCATGTCCAGGCGGGGCAGCTGCTTCTCCGCGGTGGCCACCACGATCTTGCCGGTGCGCCGCACGGGGACGTCGTGCCGCTCGCAGTAGCGGATCATCGCCTCGCCGCCCGCCCGCGCCAGCCGTGCCTTGAGGCTGCCAGGGCGGTAGTAGAGGCCGCTGTGGATGACGTTGCTGTTGTGGCCCGACTGGTGGGCTCCCCAGCGAGGTTCCTTCTCGAGGACGGTCACGGAGCGGCGCGGATCGGCGAGTAGGACCGCCCTCGCCGTGGCGAGGCCGAGCACCCCTCCCCCGATGACGGCGACGTCGACAGCACGGGACATCTCGCGGACCCTCCTCGCTCGCAGCCCACTGCAGTGAAGGCCACCGCTGTGTTGATCCACTGCAGTGAAGGTGGCCTTCACTGCAGTGGCGAACCGCTGCGAATGTATACAGTCGCAGCGTCCGTACGCAAGGGGTTAGACTCCGGCGGTGAACACAGCGGCCAAAACGGGCAACAGCGCGAACGTCATCGCCGAGCGGCTGCGCACGTCGATCCGGCACGGTGAGCTGCTCCCCGGCACCCGCCTCGTCCAGGAGAAACTGGCCGCGGAGCTGGACGTCAGCCGCATACCCCTGCGCGAAGCGCTGCACACGCTGGCCGCCGAGGGCCTCATCGAGGTGCTGCCCCAGCGCGGCATGCACGTCGCCGAGCTGAGCCGCGCCGACATCGTCGACCTCTTCGAGCTGCGGCTGCAGCTGGAGCCGCCGCTCGCCGACGAGATCGTGCGCGGCTGCCGTGATCGGGACATCGACGAGCTACAGGCGCTCGCCGACGAGATGCGCGCGATGGGCGCCGACGCGGCGGGCAGGGCGGTGGTCAACTACCGGTTCCACCGGCGGATCTACGAGCTCGCCGAGCGCAAGCTGTCGCTGCGCTTCATCGACCAGCTGCTGCACCTCGTGGAGCCCTACAGCCGCCGCTGGGTCCGCTCCGGACACGAGCTGGACCGCATCGACGACGAGCACGCCGCGATGGTGGAGGCGTTGCGCACCCGCGACGCCTCGCTGCTGCGGCGCGTGATCACCGCCCACGTCGAGGGCGCGCGGGACCACGTCCTCGCGCGCCACTCGGAGTAGGGCTCAGATCCCGAACAGGGCCGAGGCGTTCTTGCTCTCGATCAGCTCACGGTCGTGCGCAGGCAGGCCGCCGACCAGGCCGGCGATCTCCTCCATCCGGCCGTTCTTGTGCGGATAGTCGCTACCGAAGAGCACGTTCTGCGCGCCGAAGACCTCAACGGTGAAGTCGAGCGCCTGTCGCGTGTAGACGATGCTGTCGACGTAGATCTGCGACAGGTAGCTGCTCGGTGCGCGGTCGATCCGCGCGCGGCACTGCGGGAAGGCCTCGAAGCCCTTGTCGAGCCTGCTGATCAGGAAGGGCAGGTAGCCGCCCGCGTGCCCGCCGATGATCTTCAATCGCGGGTACCGGTCGAAGAAGCCATCCATGATCATGCGGGCGAGCGCGAGCGTCGTGTCGAAGGTGAACCCCGTGCTCCACACGAGGTGGTAGTCGGTCAGCGACATGTCCTCGAGCCCGGGAGGGGCCGTGGGGTGCACGAGTACGGGCAGGCCCAGCCGGTCGATCTCGGCCCACACCGGGGCGAAGCGCTCGTCGGTGAGCGGGACACCGTTGACGTTGGCGAGCACCATCACGCCGACGGCGCCCGCCGAACGGGCCCGGTGCAGCTCGCGCACGGCGTCGTCGGCGTACTCCCAGGGCAGCGACGCGAGGTAGCGGACGCGGCCGGGTGCGGCCGCGGCGGCACGGCCCATCTCGTCGTTCATCGCGGCGGCCGTGGCGGCGCTGGTCTCCCGCCCGCCCCAGTACACGTTGGGACACGTCAGCGACACCACGGCCACGTCCACCCCGGCGGCGTCCATGTCCCGGATGCGCGCGTCCCAGTCGAACATCTCGGGCGTGAGCGTGACGAACCCTGTGTCGCCGCGGAAGACGGCGTCGGCGCCCGCGGCGTTGCGGCGCACGGTGTACGGGCAGTCGGCGGTGTTCCTCAGCGTCTCCAGGTAGGCGGGGGTGAGCATGTGGGTGTGCACGTCGATGATCGGCACGGGATTCCTTTCTGCGGTCGCGGGGTTTCTCAGCGGATCGAGGCGAGGTCGCGGCGGCGCCCCTCGGTGGCGAGGTACGCGGCGAGCAGACAGACGGCGAGCGCGCCGATCCAGACGCCGCCGAGCAGGAGGATCCCGCCGCCCGCCGCGCCGACCAATGCGGCGGCGATGGCAGGCGTGAACCCGGCGCCGAGGGTGGAGGCGCCCTGGAAGCAGAGCGACGAGCCGGTGAACCGGACCGAGGTGGGGAACAGTTCGGCGAGGAAGGCGGCCAGCGGACCGAGGATGACGCCCTGGATGCCCTGCCCGACCATCACGGCGACGGTGAACCCGGCGACGGTGCCGCTCTGCACCAGCAACAGCAGCGGGTAGGCGAACAGCATCGCGGCGACGATCCCGCCGATGAGGATCGGCCTGCGCCCGAACCGGTCGCACAGCCGCGCACTGACGAGGGTCGCGAGGAACAGCGCGATGGCAGCGAGCGCCTTCGAGTTGAGCACGCCGGTCTTGTCGGCGCCCTGCGTCACGGCGTGGTTGACGGCCCACACGCTCGCGATGCCCGAGATGGTCAGCTGGCTGATGGCCACCAGCGTGCCCAGCACCAGGTTTCTCGGATGCCGGGTCAGCACCTCCACGATCGGGATCCGGCGGTGCTGCGCCTCGTCCTCGAACTGCCGGAACAACGGGCTCTCGGCCACCTTGAGCCGGATGAACAGGCCGATGCTCACCAGCAGGACACTGAGCAGGAACGGGATCCGCCAGCCCCAGCTGAAGAACTGTGCGTCGGGCAGGAGCGAGGCCAGCGACAGCGCACCCGCGGCCAGCAGTGATCCCGCCGGGGCGCCCAGGTTGGCGAACGACGCGGCGAACCCGCGTTTGCCGCCCGGCGCGTGCTCGATGGCGATGAGCATCGCTCCGCCCCACTCCCCGCCGACCGCGATGCCCTGGACGACACGCAGCAGCACGAGCAGCACCACGGCCACCGAACCGGCCTGCGCGGTGGAGGGCAGCAGGCCGATGAGGGTGGTGGCGATGCCCATCGCGAGCATCGATGTCACGAGTACGCCCTTGCGCCCGATCCGGTCGCCGAAGTGGCCGAACACGAGCCCGCCGAGCGGGCGGGCGACGTAGCCGGCCGCGAGCGTGCCGAACGCGGCGAAACTGGCCAGCGCGGGGTTCAGCTCCGCGAAGAACACCCGCGGGAACACGACCGCGGCCGCCGTCGCGTAGAGCATGAAGTCGTAGAACTCGATGGCGCTGCCCATGAAGCTGGAGGCGAGGATGCGCCGCATCTGGGGTCCCCGCAGCGTCTCCGGCTCTCGCTCGGGCGCCGCTGCCCTGTCGGTGTCCATCGTCAAGCCCTTCTTCTCCCCTGCCGTCGCAGGCCGGTCGCGCACTCACTCTGCGTGGCGGGCTTGATTGAGACAATGACAAAAGTCCGGAGAAGTTCTTTAAGATCCTTGAAGTGACCGGTTACACGCTCCGCCAGCTCCAGTACTTCACGGCCGCGGTCGAGGAGGGCTCGGTCACCTCCGCCGCGCGCCGCCTGCACGTCTCCGCCGGCAGCGTGTCGCTCGCGCTGAAGGACCTGGAGTCGACGCTGAAGGTGCAGCTCACGCTCCGTCGGCGCGGCAAGGGCGTCACGGTCACGCCCGCAGGCCGGTGGGTGTACGAGCACGCGCGTGAGCTGCTGGCCCGCTCTGCCGACATCGACTCCGTCGCACGCATCGTCAGGGGCGAGCTGGCGGGCCCGTTGCGCATCGGCTGCTTCAGCACGCTCTCGCCGTGGCTGTTCCCGCGCATCGTCGCCCACTTCGTCGAGCACCACCCCGGCGTGGACGTGCAGATCTCGGAGGGCCCCTCCGCGTTGTTGCTGGAACGACTGCGCGCGGGAGAGCTGGACGTCGTCCTCGTCTACCGCAACCACCTGACGCCGGGCATGGCGAGCGAGGAGATCGTGCCCGTCCGCGTGCAGATCGCGCTCGCGCCCTCACATCGGCTGGCCGCGCTCGACGAGATCCCCTTGCGCGAGCTGGAGGACGAGACCGCCATCCTGCTCGGGTTGCAGCCCGCGACCGCGCACGTCGAGTCGATTCTGCGTTCCGCGGGCTTCGAGCCGAAGGTCCGTTGGCGCAGCACCAACGTCGAGACCATCCGCTCGATGGTCGCCAGAGGCCTCGGCTACACGATCATCATGGGCCGCCCGCACGGCGACTTCACCTACGACGGACTGCCGCTGGCCTACCGCCGTATCGCCGACGACGTCGAGCCCAACGCGATCGTGATCGCCTATCCCGAGGGCACCATCCCGACGGCGACGGTCCGGGAGCTGATCGGCTTCTCCCAGCGCGAGTTCGCCCGCGAGGGCATGCCGATGCCGTGAGGGGCCTAGCCAGGGTCGAGGTTCTGGGCCACCTGGCTCGCGAGTGCGTCCAGTGCGCGGGGCGCGAGGTCGCCGTCACCGCTGAGACGTAGCCGTGCCGTGCTCGCGCCCGCGCCCTCGCCGTCGACGCGCAGCTCCGCCTTGCCTTCGGGCCACGCGAAGTACGCGCGCGGCGGGTCGAGGTGGCAGCTCACGTCGCCAGGGCTCACGCCGAGCACGTCGCACAGCCACGCCTTGGACTGGGACGGGTCGGCGGCGGTGTTGAGCACGATGGCGGGCACCGCGGCGAACCCCCGGCTCGCCTCGTGGCTGGGTGTGCGCTCCATCAGCGGTGCTCGCCGATGGGCGCCGTGGAGAGCAGGTCGTCCCGGTAGTCGCGGGGCAGCTGCGAGACCAGGTCGTCGAACTCGCCCTTGCTCACGCCCTCCTTGAGCGTGGCCACCACGGCACGGGCGTGCTCCCGTGCGCTGTCCTGGGTGCAGTCCCGACCCTCGGCCTCGGCCACCCTGCGGTAGAACTCCTCCACCCCGAACGGCTCGCCCCCGCCGGTGGTGGGCAGGGCCTCGGCGATAGCGGGCGGCAGCTGCGCCGCCAGGTCCTTCGGTTCGCCCCCGGCGAGCCGCTGTCCCAGCACTGACAGCGTGGCGCGGGTCGCCGACTCCGCGTGCCCGGGGTCGGAGAGGTTCACGGTCCTGCGTACCGCCGCAACGATCTCGTGTTGCTTCATCGCGCCTCCTCGTCACGTCGGGTTGCGCTCTACTCCCTCCGCCTACCCCGCCCGCGCCCGCGATACACGGGGTCTTCCCGAGATCGTCTCCGAGCGGGCATAGTGCGTGGGATGGCAGCAGAGTTGCGCAGTGCGGAGTGGTACTCGGGCGACGACCGCAACGCCTACATCCATCGCGCGTGGATGCGGCGCGGCCTGCCGGGCAGCGCGTTCACGGGGCGCCCGCACATCGCCATCGCCAACACGGCCTCCGACCTCACGCCGTGCAACGCGCATCTGAACGAGGTGGCCTCCTCGGTCAGGGACGGCATCCACGAGGCGGGCGGGATCGCGCTGAACCTGCCCGTCGTGTCGCTCGGCGAGACACAGCTGCGGCCCACCGCGATGCTGTGGCGCAACATGGCGGCGATGGCGACCGAGGAGATGCTGCGCGGCAACCCGGTCGACGGCGTCGTCCTGCTCGGCGGCTGCGACAAGACGATCCCGGCGCTGCTGATGGCGGCGGCGTCGGTGGACCTGCCCGCCGCCGTGGTGCCCGGCGGGCCGATGCTCACCGGCACGTTCCGCGGCACGCCGCTCGGCTGCGGCACCGACGTGTGGCGCCTGTCGGAGGAGGTCCGTGGCGGCACGCTCGACCGCGAGGACTTCACGCGCTCCGAGTCGGCGATGATCCGCAGCCGCGGTCACTGCAACACGATGGGCACGGCGTCGACGATGGCGATCCTGGCCGAGGCGCTCGGCACGGTGCTGCCCGGACTCGCCGGTACGCCCGCGCCCGACAGCAGGCTGCTCGAATCGGCGCACGAGACCGGCAGGCTCGTCACGGACCTGGTCGCGCGGGACCGGCGGCCCAGCACCGTGCTCACGCGCGCGTCGTTCCACAACGCGATCGTCGCGCTCGCCGCCACCGGGGGCTCCACCAACGCCGTCGTCCACCTGCTCGCGATCGCGGGACGGCTGGGCATCGAGCTGACCCTCGACGACTTCGACCGCATCGGCTCCCGCGTGCCGCTGCTGGTGAACCTGCAGCCCGCGGGCAAGTACCTCATGGAGGACTTCCACCGTGCCGGCGGGCTCCTGCCCGTGCTGCGCGAGGTGCGCGACCTGCTCGATCCCGCGGCGCTGACCATCACCGGCAAGGCCCTCACCGACCACCTCGACGACGCCCGCAGCTGGGACCCCGACGTGATCCACTCCCGCGCCGAACCGGTGCAGGAGGAGGCCGGAATCGCCGTGCTGCGCGGGAACCTCGCCCCGGACGGCGCGATCATCAAACCGGCGGCGGCGTCCCCGCATCTGCTCCGCCACCGCGGCCGGGCGGTCGTGTTCGACTCCATCGAGGACTTCCACGCGCGCATCGACGACCCGGACCTCGACGTCGACGCCGACTCGGTGCTCGTGCTGCGTGGCTGCGGCCCCAAGGGCTACCCCGGCATGCCGGAGGTGTCGAACATGCCGCTGCCCGCGAAGCTGCTCGCCGACGGCGTGCGCGACATGGTCCGCGTGTGCGACGGCCGGATGAGCGGCACCGCGTACGGCACCGTCGTGCTGCACGTCGCTCCCGAGGCGGCGGCGGGCGGCCCGCTCGCGCTCGTGCGCACCGGCGACGTCGTCGTCCTCGACGTCGCGGCACGCAGGATCGACCTCGACGTGCCCGAGCCCGAGCTGCGCGCGCGGACGCCGAACCGGGCCACCCTCGACGGTTTCGCCAGCCCGCGCCGTGGCTGGGAACGGCTTTACGTCGACCACGTCGGGCAGGCCGACACGGGCGCCGATCTCGACTTCCTCCGCGGCTCCAGCGGCTCGAAGGTCAGCCGCGAATCCCACTGAGACCCGCCTGGCCCGCTCGTCCGGACCGCAGTGCCGGACCGCAGTGAAGGCCACCTTCACTGCGTTGAGCGCAGGCAGGGTGGCCTTCACTGCGGTTGGGTCCACTTCGGATCGTGGCACTTACCGGCCAGGGTCGCTCAGCTCAGCGGCGCTCGCGGCTAGCTTTACCGGCATGGGATGGACCAATCGGGCCGCGCTCGCCCTCGCCACGGGCGCTCTGCTCGCCTCGTGCGCGGGCGAGCAGGACGCGGCGACCCCGCGGAGTTCGGCGGCCGCGTCGCCCACGACCACGACCTCCGCTCCGGCGCCCACACCGGAGGAGCTGCCCGTCGAACGCGACATCCGGGACGCCTACGAGGCCGCGCTGGCCGCGCATCCCGGCACCGAGGGGCTGGATCGCTGCACCCGCCAGACGCCGCTGACCGACACGGTGTGCGGCACGGCGTTGTCGGCGGCGGCCGACGTCGCCGACGCCACGGCGCAGACACTGACGGCCGGAAACCCCGAGCACGCGCACCTGCTCTACGGCGCGGTGCTCACCACCGCGAGCGAGATCCGGTCCACGGTCGGCCAGCTCGCCGGGTCGATGCCCTGCTACGGCCTCAACGACGAACCCGCACCGCCCCCGCAACTGGCCGCCGAGGCGCAGAGCATCTGCGCCGAGGGCGCCGACATCGCCAAGGCCCAGTGGCGCATTTTCCTGAGCACCGTGGGTGCCTGACCATCGGAGGAACGCACATGGAACAGACGCAGTACCGGCCCAGCAGGGTCTCGACCGTGCTGGCCGTGGTGTTCGGCGGCCTGGTCGGCCTGCTCTGCCTGCCGGTGTTCGTCAGCGTGTTCGGTGTGCTGGGCGACGTGCTGGTGCTGAACCCGCTGCTGGTGACGCTCTTCGCCGCGCTCTACGGCGCCTGCGCCGGGTTCTCTCTCACCGGCTGTGTACTACTGCTCCAGCGCAAACCCGCCGGTGTCAGGGTGAGCTCGATCGGCAGCGTCCTCGCGCTGGTGATCGTCCTCACCGAGCTCGTGGTGAACGCGCTGCCGGAGTACGCGGGGAGCACCACTCCGGCGGACAGCCAGCGGGCCGGAATGCTCGTGCTGTTCGGGGTGCTGGCACTGGTGCAGGCGCGGCGCAGGGACACCAGGCACTGGGTGGGGCTTGACGCCTGACCTACGCCGCAGGCCCGTAGCCGAGGACCTTCACCGCCGCGCCGTTCTTGCGGTTGGACAGGGAGATGTCCACCCACGTCGCGTTGTTGCCGTGGTCGCTCTCCACGAACGTGCCACGCGGGTCGGCGGTCGCGATCAGCCGGTACTGGCCGTTGGAGAGGTTGGTGATGTCGATGTACTGGTCGGGCAGCGTCCAGGGATAGCGGTCGCCCCAGCCGACGGACAGTCCCATGGAGACGGTCAGCGAGCTCTCCACACCGCAGCCGCTCGCCGAGTGGACCGGTGACTGCGGTGCGCCCGGCAGGGAGAGCCGGTATGCGGTCGTGTCGAAGAAACAGAAGCCGCCCTTGGAGCTGGTGCCGACCTTGACGCCGTTGTCGAGCCGGACGAGCTCGTAGGACTCGAGGTCCCTGACGTGCCAGTGGCCGTGGCCGTCGCCGCCGAACTGCAACGTGGCAGGCACATCGGTGACCGTGCGTGAACCGTCCGTCTGCGCCACCGCCTGGGAGACCGTGAACGCCGAGCCCGTGGAGGTGCGGCTCGCCGACAGTTCGAACGGGCCCCTGCCGACGTTGACGATCGTCGCCGAGAAGCGCAGCTGGCGCTGCCCTGCGGCCGTGGTCGCCACGGTCAGATCGGAGATCGGTGCCATGCCCAGATCCGGGGGCAGCGGCTCAGTGGCACCGCCGAGCGTGGGCGCGGAGGTGAGCAGGGCGGCCGAGAGCATCGAGACCAGCGCGACCGACCGAAGACGACGGAACACCGCGATACCTCCTGGAAAGGGGTGGGCCGGGCGCGGGTGCGCCCGGCCGGACCGCTACTTGGGGTCGGGGAACTTCTTGTCGTCGACCGAGAAGCACAGGTGGCTCAGGCCGTAGGGGCGCCCGTTGTTCGGGTTGATCGGCGCCGTGAGGCCGGAGTCGGCGGTGACGGCGGGGTCGTAGTGGTACCAGTTGGCGTTGGGTCCGCCCTTGACGATCACGTCGGACACCAGGGAGCCGTCCGTGGTGAAGCTGAACGACGAGCCCGTCACCACGATGGTCACGGGTCCGTACGTGCCGCTCACGACGGGGTCGATCTTCAGCCCGCCCTCGCACGACGGGTTGCCGCTGATCTGGATGGGCTCGGTGGAGGTGGCCGACGCGCTCAGCGTCGCCCCGAACAGGGCGAGCACGACGGTCATCAGCCCGAGCACAAGGGTTCTGGAAAGCCTGGTCACGGTTACTCCTCGCTCCGTTGCGACAGCGTGGTGGGGATCGCAGCCACAGAAACCGTTGTTGCACTCCGTGATCTGCATCACTCGAATGGAGTAACCGGTAGGTTCGGGGCATGACGACATCCGCAAGGTCCGTCCGCATCGAGCGCGTCGCCGCAGGACGCTACGTCGCGCACAATGCCGGCGGCGCCACGCTACCCATCGGCGGCGACGACTTCAGCCCCGTGGAGCTGCTGCTCGCCGCGATCGGGGGCTGCACGGCGATCGACACCGATGTGGCCACGAGCAGGCGCACCGAGCCGACCGGGTTCACCGTGACCGTCAGCGGCGACAAGGTGTCCGACCGCGAGAGCGGCAACCGGATGGAGAACCTGTCGGTGACGTTCCACGTGCGTTTCCCCGAGGGCGAGCAGGGCGACGCGGCGCGCGCGATGCTGCCGCGCACGGTCGCACTGTCCCACGACAAGCTGTGCACCGTCAGCCGCACCGTCGAGCGCGGCACGCCGGTGCGCACGGTCATCGAGTAGCCGCGGTCAGGTCAGGTGGTCGAAGTCGCCGCGCACCCAGCCGATGTGGCGGTCGGCGGAGCGGCGCACGACCGCCCTGGCATCCTCGGCGATCACGTTGTCGAAGTTGCCGTAGAGCCGGTCGAACTCGAACCGTTCGAGGTGCGCCGTGACCCGCTCGACCACGCCCGCCGAGAGTGGGATGCGGTTGGGGTAGCTGCGCATGAAACTCACCGAGACGCGGTCGGGGTTGGCGAAGACGGTGTCACTGCTCAGCAGCACACCGCGGCCGCCGGCGCCCGCCGCCCAGTGCACCACCGCGCTGCCGGGGAAGTGCCCGCCCGGCTGGGTCATGGTCACGCCAGTGACGGGTTCGACGGTGCCCGACCACGGCTTGATCGCCGGGTCGTGCCGTGCGACCCACCCCAGGTCGGGTTCGGAGACGAGCACGGGCACCCCGCCCAGCGCCCTGCTCCACTCCACCTGCACGCCGAACATGTGCGGGTGGCTGGCCGCGATCGCCACGACCTCGCCCAGCTCCCGCACCCGGCGCACGGCGTCGTCGTCGAGGAAGCCGATCGGGTCCCACAGCACGTTGCCCCCGGGCGTGCGCAGCAGTTTCGTGAGCTGGCCGATGCCCACCGGGGGAACGCTGCGAATGCCGAAGAGACCGGGTTCGAGCGGCACGATCTCGACCGCGCGGCCCGCCGACCCGAGTTGCTCCAGCGTCGTCCACTGCTGGCCCTCGGCCGGCACCCACTGGCGCTCGTCGGCACAGATCGCGCAGACCTCCACGCGCTCGTCGTGCTCCACCGCGCACGTCCGGCAGATCCAGAAGCTCATCGCCTTCTCCCTTCCCCAGAGGGTCCATCCTCCCCGGGGAGGGTGAAAGACGACAGGGTGCTGCTGGCCCCGTTGGCGAGCGCGCGGCGGCGGATCGCCCTGGGCAGCCGTGGCAGCAGCCGCAGCGAGAAGGCGGTGAGCGCGACGTGGGCGGGTGAACGCGGGACGCCGTTGCGCAGCACGCGCGGCGCGACCCCGCGGCAGCGGAGCACGTAGTCGCGCATGCCGTGCTCGTAGGCGGCGAACGCCGCGGTGTGATCGCCGCGGGCATCCGCGAGCGCGCGGGCGAGCACGTATGCGGCGGCCATCGCCAGCGTGGTGCCACCGCCGACGGCGGGGCCCGGCGAGTACCCGGCGTCGCCGACGAGGGTCACGCGGCCGCGCGTCCACGTGTCCATCCGGATCTGGCCGATCGCGTCGAGGTAGAAGTCGTCCGCGTCGTCCACGGCGTCGAGCAGCCGGGGCACCTCCCAGCCCGCACCGGCGAACTGCTTGCGCAGCAGGCGTTTCTGCTCGGCGACGTCACGGTGGTCGTAGGCAAGCTCGCCCGCGCGGAACAGCAGCACCGCCCGCGCCTGCCCGGTGCCGGGCACGGCGTACATCGCCACCACGCGGTCCACGGCGTTGTACAGCACCGTCCGCCCTTCGAGCCCGAGGTGGTCCGGCAGCGTGAACACCGCGAGGTAGCCGCCGAGGTGGTGCAGGAAGTCGCGCTCGGGCCCGAACGCGAGCCGCCGCACGTTCGAGTGCAGGCCGTCGGCGCCGATCACGAGGTCGAATCGCCGGCTGAGCCCACTGTCGAACGTGACGTCCACTCCCCCGGCGTCCTCGGCGAGCGTCCGGATCGAGTCGCCGAAGACGTACTCGACGTCGTCGCGGGTCGCGTCGTGCAGTGTCGAGGCCAGTTCGCCGCGCATGACCTCGAGGTGGTTGCCGTCGGCGAAGGCGTCGGACAGGTCGGCCAGGTCCGTGTCGATGGCGCGCCTGCCGGGTCGTTCGAGCCGGATCGCCGCAGGCGGGAGCGCGGCCTCGCGCAACGCGGGCACGATGCCCATCCGCCGCGCCACCTCCATCGCGGGCGCGAACAGGTCGACCGCGTGGCCGCCGAGGCCGAGCCGGGGGCGCGGCGTCCGCTCCACGACCACCGGCGAGAACCCCGCTCGCGCGAGCCAGTACGCCAGCACCGGGCCTGCCACGCTGGCCCCGGAGATCAGCACGTTCATCGATACCCCCATTCGTTGACCTACCGGTAAGTAAACCGTTTACCTTCCGGTCGGTCAATGAACTAGGGTGTGACCGTGGCGAGACCGAGGACGAGCCGGACCAGGGAGCGCATCCAGGAGGCGGCGCTCGAGCTGTTCGCCGAGCAGGGCGTGCGGCAGACGAGCCTGCGCCAGATCGCCGACCGGCTCAGCCTCACCAAACCCGCGCTGTACTACCACTTCGCGTCCCGCGAGGAGCTCGTCGCGAGCCTGCTGCAACCGCTGACCGACGACCTCGACGCCCTGCTCGCCGAGGACGAGGCCGCGGGAGACGTCGACGCGCGGGAGCTGCTCGGCCGCTACTTCGACGTCTCCTACCGGCATCGCGCCGTCACCGGCCTGATGCTGCGCGACCTGCCGACGCTCAGCGAGTTCGGTGTCGTCGAGCGCATCGTGGACTGGCGGCGCCGCCTCACGACGCTCCTGGTGGGCCCTGACGCCGACGTGGCCGCACGGGCACGGGCGATCGTGGCGCTCGGCGGGCTCGGCGACTGCCTGGTGCTGCTCGCCGACACGCCCGTCGACGAGCTGCGGACCGCCGCGCTCGACGCCGCCTGCGCGGCACTCGGTCACCCCGCGGGGTGACCGAGTGTCTACTGTGGATCAGGGCAGCGCGGGCGGCTCGTAGGGCAGGGTCTGGCCGAACAGCCAGAGCAAACCCAGCACCAGTG
The DNA here is from genome assembly GCF_003202235.1 of Prauserella flavalba. Lineage (GTDB taxonomy): Bacteria > Actinomycetota > Actinomycetes > Mycobacteriales > Pseudonocardiaceae > Prauserella_A > Prauserella_A flavalba. Next base: position 35,826 of record NZ_MASU01000020.1, on the reverse strand, counting down.
GGAGGTTCACGGCGAACTGTAGAGCGGTGAACCCGACGATGTGCTTGGCCCGCAACCGCATCAGGCCGAGCAGCGGCAGCATCCAGAACGGGTTGAGCAGGTTCGGCAACGCCTCCGCGGCGTTGTAGATCTGCACCGTCCAGCCCAGGTTGTACTGCAGATCGTTGGCCGACTGCATCACATAGGGCGCCTCGACGATCCACTTGCCGCCGCCGGAGGGCACGAAGAACCCCAGCAGCGCCGAGTAGGCGCCGATCACCAGCGCGAACGTGCCGGGCGTCGCGATCTGCACGAACGCCGTGGAGATCGCGTGCGCCACCGTGTGCCCTTCGGCGTTCTCGGCCGAGGTGAGGATGCCGGCGATGCCCGCGTAGAACGGGAACTGCAGCAGGACCCCGGCCGTCGCGGGCACCGCCCTGCCCACCGCGGTGACGAACGCGCGAGGCCGCCATTGCAGGAGCATGCCGAGCATCAGGAACAGCAGGTTGTAGGTGTTGAGGCCGGAGATCGCGACGATCGGGTCGGTCGAGGTGAACTCCTGCGCCAGCCAGCCCACGCCGAGCACCACGACCAGCAACGTGAGCACCGGGCTGTACTCCAGCCACTCGGCCGGACGGCGCGGCCGGAACCGCTCCGGTTCCGCGTCCTCCAGCCCGACCCCCATCGCCTGCGCCGTGCGCGCGTGGCGGGCCTTCGGCGCTGAGAGGAACGCGATGGTCACGTTGACCACCACCAGCGTTCCGGCGAGCGTCAGCGACTGCCAGGTGAAGATCGTGTCGGCGAACGGAATCACGCCCGTGACGGGCATCAGCGACGCCGGGATGCTGCCGGGGTTAGCCTGCAGCTGTGCCGCCGAGGAGCTGAGCCCGAGCGCCCACACTCCGCCGATGCCTAGGTAGGCCGCCGCGCCCGCGGCCCGGTAGTCCATGCCCAGCTCCTCCCGCCGCGCGATCCGGCGGGCGAGCAACCCGGCGAAGATGATGCTGATGCCCCAGTTGAGCAGGGACGTGAGCATCGCGACCAGCGCCACAAACGCGACCGCGCCACGGCCGCTGCGCGGCAGGGCCGCCAGCCGTTCGATGAGCCGGGACGCGGGCGGCGAGGTGGCCACGACGTGCCCGCCGATCACCACCAGCGTCATCTGCATCGCGAACGGGATCAGGTCCCAGAAGCCGTCCCCGAAGGCCTCGCTCACCCCGGCGGGACTGACCCCGAGGGCCAGCGCGCCCACCGCCGAGACGACCACCGCCACGAGCACGAACACGAACGCGTCGGGGAACCAGCGCTCCATCCACGCCGACACCCGCAGTGCCGCGCGCCCGATCGGTCCTTCGCGCTCGATGCCGTGCACCGGCGCGGTCAGCCTGTCCATGACGGCCTCACCCATGCTTCCGCGGGGTCACCGGAAGGCGACCCGCCACACCCGCCGCGGCCTCCAGCTCCGCCGCGTACGCCAGCAGCCGCGCCTCGGACCCGGGCGGACCGACCAGCTGCACGCCCACCGGCAGCCCCTCGTGCAGGCCGCACGGCAGCGCCACGACCGGGCAGGCGGTCAGCGACACGAAGAACGTGATGGCGATCCAGTCGATGTAGGTGTCCAACGGGGTCCCGGCGATCTCGGTCGGCCAGTGCCGCTCGACCGGGAACGGCATGACCGGCGCCGTCGGGCACACCAGCACGTCGTAGTCGTCGAAGAAACGCACGACCTCGTGGAAGAGCTCGCCGCGGCGGCGCTGCGCGCGCAGCACGGCGTCGGTGCCCTGGCGCAGGCCCCGTTCGATGTTCCAGACGATGTCCGGCTTGATCCGGTCACGGTGCTCCCCCAGCAGGGGACCGTGGCTCGCGGCGACCAGCTCGGCCCGCAGCGTCTGGAAGGTGTCGTAGGCACCGGTGAAGTCCGGGCACGCGTGCTCGACCGTCGCGCCGAGATGCTCGAAAGCCGCCATCGCCCGCTCGGTGCGCTCGCGGATCACCGGCTCGACCGGGAGCAGGCCGAGGTCCGGGCTGAACGCGACCCGGCGCGGCGGACCGTATCCCGACATCGCTGACAGGAAGCTCCCGGGCAGATCCGGCGAGGTGAGCGGGTCGTGCGGGTCCCAGCCGACCATCGCGTCCAGCATCAGCGCCGCGTCCCGCACGTCGCGGGCCATCGGACCCTCGACCCAGAGGCCGTCGAACGGAACCTTGGGGCTGCGGCGGGGAATACGCCCCGGGGTAGGGCGGATCCCGACGACTCCGCAGTAGCCCGCCGGGGTGCGCAGGCTACCGCCGAGGTCGTTGCCGGTGGCGAGCCAGCCGAGTCCGGCCGCCACCGCCGCGGCCGAGCCGCCGGAGGAGCCGCCCGCGGTCAGCCGCGGGTCCCACGGGTTGCGGGTCGCGCCGAAGACCGGGTTGTAGGTGTGCCCGCCCGCGAACTCGGGCACGTTCGACTTGGCGAACGGGACCGCGCCGTTGGCCTCCAGCCGCCGCACCATCGCGTCGGACTCGGGCGCCGGCGTTCCGGCGAAGATCGGCGAGCCCATGCTGGTGGGCACACCGGCGACGTCGTTGTAGTCCTTGACCACCAGGGGAAGGCCCGCGAGCCAGCGCGCCGGGTCGCCCTCGGCCCCGATGCCCTCCGCCGCGCGGTGTGCGAGATCGAAGAACCGCTCCGGGATCGCGTTGACGACGGGCTCCACCTGCGCGGCCCGCTCCTCCAGCGCCTTGAGCAACTCGGCCGGGCCGAACTCCCGGGCCCGCAGCCCTGCGACGACCTCGCGTGCGGTGGCCGCGATGAGCTCAGACATGCACCACTCCTCATCGTTGAGAACGAAGTGGCCTCAAGAGTGAGTATCAGCGACGTTTGCGGCAAGAAGCATTGCCAATGTGGAGGAAGCAGCCAACACTATGGCGCGTGCCTCCAACTACACCGGCCGCTCTTGACGAGCTGGACCGCCGCATCGTCGCCGCGCTGCACGTCGACGGCCGCGCGACGTGGCGCCGGATCGCCGCCGTGCTCGGCCAGCCCGAACGCACCGTCGCGCGCCGCGGCAACCAGCTGCTGGAGCAGGGCCACGTCGTCATCCACGGCATGGCGGACCCGCGGCGGCTGGGCCGGGGCGAGCAGTACCTGCTGCGTGCGACGTGCGAGCCGAAGGCGTCGTGGTCGGTGACCGCGGCCATCGCCCGCCGCACGGAGACGGTGTTCGCGCACCTGCTGTTCGGCACCGCCGACCTGGTGGCCGACATCTGGTGCCCTCCGCACCGCGTGACGGCGTTGTTCCTGCAGGAGCTGGCGGCGATCCCCGGGATCGCGCGGATCGACACCCTGCCGGTGCTGCGCTACGTGACGACGTTGCACGACTGGGACTTCGGCGCGCTGACCCAGGAGGAGGTGGCGGCGCTGCGCGAGATCCCGTCCGCGTCGCCGTGGCCTGCCCCCGGCTCGCCGGTCAACCTCCCCAAGCAGGACCGGATGCTGATCACAGCGCTCGCCGAGGACGGCCGCCGATCCTACGACGAGCTGGGCCGGCTGTGCGGGCTCAGCGAGCAGACCGCGAAACGGCGCGTCGAGGCCATGCGCCGGGACGGCCTGGTCGCGATCCGCGCGGTCACCGATCCGGCCGCGGTGGGCCTTCCGGTCGGGGCGATCGTGTGGATCCAGAGCCGCCCGGACCGCGTGGAGACCATCGCCGCCGAACTGGCGGCTGCCCCGTACGTGCGCTACGCCGCCGTGCTGATCGGCGACTACCAGCTCGTGGCCGACATCCGGCTGCCGGACAAGCAGGCCCTGCAGGAGGTGCTCGCCGGTGCGCCGTGGACCCGGCACGCGCGCTACCTGCAGACCTCGCTGATCATCGACTCCCTCAAGCAGAGCGACATCCTCAGTGGCGTGCTGCACAGCTGAGCCGGCCTACGCCGGCATCGTGGCGAGGCTCCAGAATGCGGCGTAGCGGCCGCCCCGGCGCAACAGCTCCTCGTGGCCGCCCTCCTCCACGACCCGGCCGCCGTCGAGGAAGACGATGCGATCGGCACCGCGCACGGTCCGCAGCCGGTGGGCCACGAGTACCACCGTCCGGCCCGAGAGCAGCCGCTCGAGGCCGGCGTGCACGGCCGCCTCGTTCACCGGGTCCAGCGCGGAGGTCACCTCGTCCAGCAGCACGATCGGCGCGTCCTTGAGCAGCGCCCGCGCGATCGACACCCGCTGGCGCTCACCGCCCGACAGCAGCGCGCCACCCTCGCCGACGTTCGCCGCCCAGCCGCCGGGCAACCGCTCCACCACCTCGTCGAGCCCCGCCCCGCTCGCCGCCGCCCGCACCTCGGCGACACTCGCCTCGGGGCGGCCGAGCCGCACGTTCTCCTCGATCGTGCCGTCGAAGAGGTAGACGTCCTGAAAGACGATCGCGATCCGCGCCATGAGCGCCTCGGTCTCGATCTCGCGCACGTCCGCGCCGCCCACGCGCACCGTGCCCGCGTCGACGTCGTGGAACCGCGCGAGCAGCCGCAGCAGCGTGCTCTTGCCCGCACCCGATGGCCCGACCACGGCGAGCCGCTGCCCCTCCGGCACCGACAGCGACACCTCATCGAGCACGGTGCGGTCGCCGTGCCGGAAGGTGACCGCGTCGAACTCGAGGCCATGACCGTCCGGCTCGACCGGCTCACGCGTTTCCCGCAGCGGCTCGGTGCTCAGCACCGCGTCGAGCCTCGCCAGCTCGGAACGCGCACCGCGGAGCTTGCCGCCGATATCCGACAGCGACAGCAGCGGATCCGCGCACCGCGCGGCGAGCACCAGTATCGCCAGCACCTCCGCCACGCCGATGGTTCCGCCGAGGGCGAGGTAGGTGCCCAGCATCAGCACCACGGTGAACATCGCCTGCACCGCGAGCGTGAGGCCCACCGTGCCGGGTAGCGCCGACAGCAACGTCCTGCGGGATGCGCGCTGCACCTCGCGCAGCGAGTCGTCGAGCATCGCGAACCGTTCGTGGGTCCGCCCGCCCGCCCGCAGCACCGGCTGTGCCTGGAGGTACTCGATGACCCGGCCCGCTGCCTCGTGGTCGCGTTCGTGGCGCTCAGCGTCGTGTGCGGCCATCGAGCGGCCCGTCCGCAGCTGCACCGCCGCGACGACCGGTGCGGCGGCCAGTGCGGCCAGGCCCAGCTGCCAGTTGAGCGTGAGCAGCACGGCCACGATCGTCAACGGCGTCACGCAGGCGGAGATGAACGGCGCCAGCAGGTGCGCCACCACGCCCATCGCGCCCAGCACCCCGCGGCTGCCGAGCACCGACACCTCGCCGACCCGTGCCGCGCTGAACCAGCCGATGGGCAGGCGGGCCAGATGGTCACCGAGCCGGTGGTACATCCCGAGCAGCAGCGACGTCCCGACCCGGAACCCGGACAGGTCGCCGAGGTAACGCAGCACGGCGAACACCGCCACCGCGCCACCGAACCCGGCCAGCCACGGCCACGCGCTCGCGGGGTCGCCGCCGAACAGCGCCCGCAGCACGGGAACCAGCAGCGCGTAGGACAGTCCCTCGGCGATCGCGGTGATCGTCATCAGTGCCACCGTGCGGCGCACCGGCTTCGCGTACTCGGGTCCGAGCACCCGCAGCAACATGCGGATCATCGGGGCTCTCCTCCTCCGTGGGACTGCCAGAACGACGCGAACCTTCCGTTGCCCGCCAACAGTTCCGCGGGGCTGCCGCGCTCGGCGACCTTCCCGTGCTCCAGCATCACGACGGTGTCGGCGTCGGCGATGGTCTCCAGGCGATGCGCGATGACGAGGATCGTGCGCTCGCTGTTCAGCGTCGTCAGTGTCCGGCGCACCGCCTGCTCGGTCTGCGGGTCGGCGAAGGCGGTCGCCTCATCGAGCACCAGGATCGGCGCGTCGGCGAGCACGGCGCGAGCGAGCGCGATCCGCTGCGCCTCACCGCCGGAGAGCACGGCGTCCTCGCCGATCACCGACTCGTATCCCCGCGGCAGCGCCAGGATCCGCTCGTGGACGTTCGCCAGCCGGGCGGCACGCACCACGTCGCCGAGGCCGGCGCCCGGTGCCGCGAGCGCGATGTTGTCCGTGACCGGCGCGCGCAGCAGCACGGTGTCCTGGAAAACGAAGGAGACCCTCCGGTAGAGCTCGCGACTGCCGATCTCGCGCAGGTCGACTCCGCCGAGGGTGACCGAACCGTGCGTGGGATCGAAGAACCGCGGCAGCAGCCGGACCACTGTGGACTTTCCACTGCCCGACGGTCCGACGAGCGCGGTGACCGTTCCCGGCTCCAGCACGAGGTCGATGCCGCGCAGCACCTCGTGCCCTGGCTCGTAGGCGAAGCGGACGTCCCGCAGCTCCACCCGGTGCCCCCGCGGCGTGACCGGTTGCGAGGGTTCCGGCAGCGACGGCACCGCGAGCACCTCCCGGATCCGGCCGACCGCACGCCGCGCGGCCTGCAGGTCGTCGAACCCGTGGCCGAGTGCTGCGACCGGAGCGGTCAGCCCGAGACCGAGCAGCAGAAAGGGCAACAGGTCGGCGGGGGCCAGGCCGCCGCCCGTGATCAGGACGGTGCCACCGATCAGTACGACCAGGAGCACGAACGGCGGAGACAGGGCCAGCTGCATTCCCGCGGCGATCACGGAGAGGCCCCGCACCCACCGGAAGAAGACGCGAGCGAAGTCCTCCGTCGCGGTGCGGAACCGGCGATGCGCCCGCCCTGCGCCGCCGAACGCCTTGACCACCGCGATGCCCTGCACGAACTCGACGACGGAGTTCGCGATCCGGCCCATCGCCGCGTCGAACTCCTCCTGCTCACGCAGCCGTGCCGGGGTCATCATCAGCGGGACCAGCGCCACCGCGAGCACCACCGGGATCAGCGTGATCAGCGTGAGCCGCCAGTCGACGGTGAACAGGTAGACCAGAGACACGAGCGGCACCACGAACGCGGCGACCAGCTCGCTGGGCGCGTGCGCGATGAACGGGTGCACCGCGCTCACGTCGTCACCCACGACCTTCGCCAGCTCCCCGGTCCGGCGGCGGGCCAACCAGCCGATCGGCACCCTGCCCAGCCGCGCCGCCAGCGCCCGGCGCAACGACAGCTGCACCTGGTCGTCGACGAGGTGCCCGATGCCCGCCGAGGCGGCCGTGAACAGCAGGCGAACGAGCAGCCCCGCCACGCCCGCGAGCACGACGAACCAGACGTGCCCGCGATCCACCGGCCCCGGCGAGAGCAGGGTCCGGCCCAGCTCGGCCACCGCCAGCAGCGGCGCGAGCCCCGCGACGGCACCGATCACCTGCAGGACCACCACGGCCGCGAAGCTCCCCGCGAAGGGGCGCAACAACCGGGCCGCGCTCGGCGGCTCCCCGGCAGTGGCGGTGGACGTGAACGGTGTGCTCGCCCCGGCGAGGTCGGTGGCGGTCATCAGCCGGCCAGCGCCCGGCCGACGACCGCACCGAGTTCGGCGAGCTGGCGCTGCGACACCTCGGCGGACAGGATCGCCTGCGACCCGTGGAACGTGCCCGCCCACTGGTGCAGCTCCACCGGCACCCCCGCCCGCAGCAGCCGCAGCGCGTATTCGATGTCCTCGTCGCGGCTCGGGCAGAACTCCGCGGTGGAGACGTAGGCGGGCGGAAGGCCGGCCAGGTCGGTCGCCCTGGCCGGGGCGGCGTAGCGCGTGGCGGGCCCGGACCCGAGGTAGTGCCGCCACGCCTCGGTCACCTTGTCGCGGTTCATCCACGGCGTGTCGGTGAAGGTGCGCGCCGACCAGGTCTCCTGCCGGTCGTCCAGACCAGGCTGGTTGAGCAGCTGGAACCGGATCGGCGGCCCCTGCTCGTCACGCGCCCGCAACGCCACGCCCGCCGCGAGGCCCCCGCCCGCGCTGTGTCCCCCGACGGCGATCCGCGCGGGGTCGATGCCGAGCTCGGCGGCGTGCTCGGCCGTCCAGTTCAGCACCGCGTAGGAGTCGTCCAGCGCGGCGGGGAACGGGTTCTCGGGAGCGAGACGATAGCCCACCGAGATCACCACGGCACCGGAGAGCTCGGCCAGCCGCGCCGCCCACGGGTGCTCGGTGTCCAGGTCCCCCATGACCCAGCCGCCGCCGTGCATCCAGACGAGGGCGCCCTGAGCCAGGTGTGGACGGTAGATCCGCACCGGCACCTCCGGATCGGCGGGCACCGTGCGGTTCTCGACGTGGATGTCCGTGAGATCGGGTGCGGGAACCGCGACGGCGAGCTCGGCGAAGTTCTTGCGCGAGGTCTCCAGATCGGTCAGGTCGGTCTTGGGGAACAGGGCGAGGAAGGCTTCGAGTTCGGGATCCATGCCGACCATCCTCTGCGCAGGCGAGCGCGGAGGTCAGCCGCCATCCGTCGCGTGATCGGCCCTGCTCGCGCACCGATCGCGCATATCCTGAGGGCATGGAGGCACTGGCGCAGCGGCTGTCGCAACTGGATTCCCACGTCGAAGGCGCCCTGCGCGTCGTCATGTTCTACGACACGCTGATGCGCAGGCGCGTGGACCTGCCCGCGCTCGTCCGTGCCTCGGCGAACCTGGCCGAGTGCGTGGCCGGGATCCGCCTGCACGACAAGGGGACGGTGATCCGCTACGCGCCCGACGGCAAACCCGCGCCCGAACCGGCGAAACCCGCGTCCACCACGATGCCGATCACGCTGGACGGCGAGGACCTCGGCACGGTGTGGCTGGAACGCGCGACCACACCCAGCTCGCTCGACGACGTGGTGCTCGACCGGCTCGCCATCGCCGCCGCGGCCGTGGTGGAAAGGTACGGCCCGGCCCGCACCACGATGGCCGACCCGGCCCTCGTCGAGCTGGTGATCAGCGCGGACAGCGACGAGGCGGGCCGCAACCGGGCGCTGCGGCTCCTCGGCTTCGCCCCCGAGGAGCCCGTCCGCGTCGCGGCCGTCCGGTCCCCGCATCCGCTCGACCGGGTCGGCGCCCTGGTCTGCCCGGCCGGACTGGTGAAGGCCGCGCCACTCGACGGCGTGGGCGTCATCCTGGCCGCCGACCTGGATCCGGCACGGTTCCCGGCGGGCGTCCGCGCGGGCATCGGCGCCACCGGCAGCCCGGAACGTTCGTGGTGCCAGGCCCGTACCGCCCTGCGCTTCGCCACCGGACGCCTGCCCGTCGTCCGCCACCACGACCTCGGATCGCTGGCCCTGCTCGCGGAGGTACCCAAAGAGGTGGCACGAGCCAACACCGACGTCGCCGCGATCGCCCGCCTGGCCGTCAATCCGGAGGACCTGGAAACACTGGACACCTACTGCGCCACCGGTTCCCTGCGCCAGGCATCCGAGCGGCTCCACCTCCACCACAGCAGCGTCGCCCGCAGGCTCGAACGGATCGGGCAGGCCCTCGGCGTCGAGCTCACCGAACCCACCGGGCTGACGAGGGCCAGGCTCGCCCTCACCGCGTGGCGGCTACTCGACGACTGACGACGACGGCCGGGCGGCATGCGCGGCAGCTGAAGCTGTACCACCGGGCAGCGCTCTCCGGACGGCTGCGACAGCTGGCGAGGCCTACCCCGAACCCCCCGCCCGCGCCATCGCCCGCAGCAGCAAGCCCACGCGCCCGCGCACCGCCAAACCCACCCGGCAGCACGACCCGAGTCGAGGACGGTAAGCGTCAGGGTTGCGGTTGCTTCAGCTGGCGCCGAGGTTGCTCGGGGCCACCCCATTGGCAGCGAAGAACATGCCACATACCTGCTTCAGCTCTTCGTGCTCGTCGTCCCCGACCCGGAACCGCCAGTACTGCCACGGGGTGCGTGCTCGACCGTCACCCACCCCACGGAGAGACGAACCACGAGACCTCGCCCGTCTCGGGGTCGTAGCTGCGCCGGGGCAGCGTGCCGATGTCGGCGCCGTAGACATGGATGCCGACGCAGGGCACGTCGCTGCCGCATTCCACCAGGTGCACGTCGTCGTCGGTGGTGCAGCAGACCGTCACCTCGCCGGGACCCCAGTCCGCGGCGGGGAGGGCCTCGAGCGGTTCCCTCGGCCGGCCCGGCTTGCGATAGCGGGTCTCGTGCTCGATCCCGGAGTGGATCCCGACCACACCCCAGGTCTCGTGACCGTGCACCGGCGTCCTCTGGCCGACGTTCCACACCGCGCACGCGATGGAGAAGCCGGCGTCCGGATGGACGTACAGCGGACGCATCACGTACCTGTCCTCGCGCGGCCGCACCACGGCTTCCGAGAGCTGCAGTCCCGAGGCGAGCAACTCCCGGAGCCGGTCGGCGACCTGCTCGGTCGTCCTGCTCTCGTCGGCCCCCTCGGCGACGATCAAGCCGACGTCGGCGATGAAGGCGCCGAGGTCGTACGTGGCGGTTCGCGTCATGCCCGTCCTCCTCCGTTCCGGCCGAGTTCGCGCAGGACGTTCCGGTCGATCTTGCCCACGCGGTTGACGGGCAGGTCCTCGAGGTAGTGCACGCGGTCCGGCACGTACGGCCGGGACAGCTCGGCACGGAGGTAGTCGCGGATCTCGGCCTCGTCCGGCGGGCTGGACGCCGAGGCCGGCACCACGTAGGCACGGGGAACCTGGCCGAGGTCCGGGTGCTCGACGCCGACGACGGCGCACTGCGCGACACCGCTGTGCCTGGCGAGCACGGACTCGATCGCCCCGGGGGCGATGTTCTCGCCGCCTCGGATGATCACGTCCTTGATCCGGCCGGTGATGGTGAGGTAGCCATCGGCGTCGAGGCGACCGAGATCGCCCGTGCGCAGCCAGCCGTCCTCGATCGGGCTGTCCTCGCCGCCGACGTAGCCCTCCATCAATGCGGGCCCGGCGATGCGGACCTCCCCCTCCTCACCCGCACCCACGCGCTCGGCGCCGCCGGGCGCGAAGATGCCGACCGACTGTCCGTTGAGGACCGTCCCGACGCTGCCGACGCGCCGCGCTCCGGGCGGGTTCATCGTCGACGTGCACGTCGCTTCCGACAACCCGTAGGACAGTACCAGCGGCACGCCGAACGCGCTCTCGATCCGCTGCTGCTGCACCGGCGTGATCGGCGCCGACCCGCAGCGCAGGAAACGCAGGCGGCGCCGCCGGTAGCCGGGGCCGAGGTGGTCGAGCGCCCGCAGGTACATCGTCGGCACCCCGGTGACGATCGTCGGCTCGTACCGCGCGAGCTGCGACTCCAGCGCGCTCGCGTCGAACCGTTCGACGAGCGCGACGGTGGCGCCGGCGAGCAGCGGGGCGATGAGCTGGTTGTTGACGCCGTTGGTGTGATGCACCGGCATGATGTGCAGCAGCACGTCGTCAGGCGTGATACCGGTCCGTTCGAGCACGCCTTCGGCGTTGCAGCGCAGGTTCGCGTGCGTGAGCTTGATCGCCTTGGGCCGGCCCGTGCTGCCGGAGGTGAACAGCATGACGGCGTGGTCGTCGTCACCGGGCCAGCGGAGCGGCTCGGAGTGCGGCGAAGGCGTGCTCGGGAACAGCGAGGCGATGGGCTGCGTGGTGTGCTGCGGGACGTGGAAGTCCCCGCCACCGGTGACCACGCGCGCGATGCCGAACTCCTCGATCCGGGCGGTGGTGGCATCGAGACTCAGCCTGGGTTCCAGGAAGCACGCACACACGCCGGCCCGCAGCGCGCCGAGGAAGGCCGCGACGGCGTCCGGATTCTTCGCCGCCGCGATACCCAGCGTGGAGCCGGGAGGGAGCCGCCAGCCGTGGATGGTGGCCGCGGCGGAGGCCGCCCGGTCGGCAAGGTCCCGATAGGAGACGCGACCGAACTCACCGACCAGCGCGGTCCGGCCCCGCGCGGCATGCTCGCGCAGCGCGTGCTCGATGCGCTCGGCGAAGGAACCGTCCACCATCAGAGCACCAGTCCCGCGTCGCGTTCGAAGACACCGTCCGGGTCGAGCTCGCGGAGTGCGGCGGCCTCGACCTCGGTCGGGGGTTCGGTCGGCGCAGCGGTCGCGGCGTCGAACGCGAAGCCGGTGCGCTCCACCACCTGCTCGAGCGTGACGGCGGGATGCCAGGAGTCCAGCCGCAGTCGTTCGCCGTCGTGGACGAACACGGCGATGGGTGTCACCACCCCGTGCATGCCGCCGGACGCCGTGACGAAGTCGAGCTTCTCGACCAGCGCGCGCGGAGAGTGCTCGGTGCGCCAGGTGCAGCAGCGCCGGGCGGTGGGCAGCATCACCGCCGCACCGCCTCCTCCCGGGAGGCGCACCTTCGGATGGTGCCAGTCGCCGATGCAGGAGACGTTCGTCTGCCCGTAGCCGTCGATCTGCGCCGCGCCGAGGAAGCAGAGGTCCATGCCGCCTCGCGCGCACAAGTCGTAGAAGTCCTCGTTCGCGAAGATCGAGCGGGTGCCGTGCGTGAGCACGGGGTCCGAACTGGACAGTGGCGCGTACGGCGGCTCCGGGTCCACGCCACCCGCGACGTTGAGGTAGGTGAAGTCGAAGGGGTAGGCCTTCTTGGCGAGCAGGCACGCGAGCATCGGGAAGCTGGAGTTGACGCCGCTGAAGGTCACCTCGTGCGGCCGGACGAAGCGAGCCAAGTTGGTCACGACGTAGGAGAAGGGGGACCAGTCGTCGGTCATGGGGCTAGCTCCTCGACTCGGGGGCGGTGGCGAGGTGGGCGGTGAGGCTGTCCTCGTCGTCGACGAGGTAGTCGCGCACGGCGTCGTAGTCGATGCCGTAGTCGGGCGCGCAGGACCCCGGCCACGCGCCACCGGGCACCACGCACGCGGCGTCGACAAGGAAGTGGGGAACCAGCGTGAGCTCCGGCCGTGCGCGGAACTCGGACTCGTCGACGACTCGTTCGGCGACCACGAGCACCGTGCGCGCGGACCGGGTCATGATGCGGTCCCAGTGGGTGGTCCCGAACACCCGCGCGTCGCCCTGCTCGGTGACCTCGTTGACGTGGATCACCGCGACGTCCGGCCGGATGGGCGGGATGACCCACACAGTCGTGCCCGAGCCGTAGGGATCGGGCAGCTCCGCCCATTTGTTGAGAGCGGCGAGCTCGGAACCGTGGACACCGGCGATCGGCTGGAACGGCACGCCGTAGGCCGAGGCGCGCAGGCCCGCGGTGAGCGTGGCGCACGCGTGCTCCTCCAGCTCGACGGCGCCGTTCTCGATCGCCTTGCGGTACCAGGGCGCGAGGCCGAAGTTGCCTTCCATCGCGACGATGCCTGCCCTGGCCCGGCGGACGCTGCCCGCCCGGCAGAGCACGTCGATGTCGTAGCCCGGCGACTGCTTGATGATCTCCAGGTCGCGCCGGCCCGCGCGGATGAGCTCCCTGACGACGGCGAACGGCCCTCGGTGCAGGAAGCTGCCCCCGAGCGCGACGGAGTCGCCGTCCTGGATGTGGCTGGTGAGCTCTACCAGCGATACGAGCTTGCTTGTCACGCCGCGGTCCCCTCTCGGAATCGTTCGATGCGTTGCCGGAGCCCGGGTACTGACGCCGAGCGCACCAGGTCGGCCAGGTCGGCATCCGCGTGGTCCGGAGTCAGCGCCCGGTGGAAGGCCGCGCGAGCCTCGGCGCCGATCCGGCCTGCCTCCTCGACGGCCCGCGCCTGCCGCTTGTCCCAGTCCCCGGGCTCCACGATCTCGGTCAGCAGGCCGAGGTTCCTCGCGTTTTCCGCGTCGAGCGTGCTGCCGTCGCCCTGGATCCGGCGCGCGGCGGCCTGCCCCACGCGGTCGGCCAGCCGCCGCGTGCCGAGCACGATGCCGAACGCCAGCCCGGGGAGCCGGAAGGTGCTCTGGGCGGTACCGACCCGGTGATCGCACGCGCAGAGCAGGTCGGCCGCGGCGCCGAACACGCGCCCGTGGACGAGAGCGAGTGTGTCGAACGGCGCGGAGTGGATCAGCTGCAGGAGCTGCTCGATCCGGACGAACCGGCGCAGCAGCTCACCGTCGCACGTCTCGGAGAGACCGCCGAAGTCGAAGCCGGCGCTGAAGGTTCTGCCCTCGCCCCGGAAAGTGACGAGGTCGGTCGGTGTGTCGTACGCGGAGCGCACCGCCTCGATGAGGGCCTCGACCAGCGCTTCGGAGAGTGCGTTGCGTTTCGCGGGCCGGTTCAGGGTGAGGGTGAGCGACCGGCCGTCCCGGTCGACGAGCAGCTCCTCCATCAGCCCTCCCCCAGCTCGGCCAGGACCTCGGCGTTGTGTTCCCCGAGCGCGGGCGGGCGCCGCCGGATCTTGGGCGCCTCGCCACCGAAGCGCAGTGGTGAGCCGAACGTGCGGGTGGTGCGTCCGCCCGGCAGGTCGAGCTCCGACACCCATTTCATGTGGTCCACCTGCTGATCGGCCAGCGCCTGCGAGTAGCTGTTGACGGGAGCGCACGGCACGCCCGCCTGTTCGAACAGGGCGATCAGTTCCGTCGTGGTGTGCCGCGCGAACTGCGCTTCCAGCAGGGCTCGCAGTTCGTCCTGGTGCTGGGCACGGGATGCCGTCGAGGCGAACCGGCCGTCCTGCGCCAGGTCCGGCCGGTCGAGGGCGGTACACGTCGCCTGCCAGAGCTTGTCGTTGCCCGCCGCCATGGCGAAGTGCCCGTCGGAGGCGGCGAACACCTGGTACGGCGCGTTGCGCGGGTGCGCGGACCCCAGCTTGGCCGGGTCGTCTCCCTTTCCGAAGTACTCGCTCACCTGCAATGCGGCGATGGCGAGTGACGAGCCGAGCATGGAGACGTCGATGTGTGTCCCTCGGCCGCTGCGGTCGACCTCCCGCAGGGCGCCGACCACGGCGAGGGCCGCGTACAGGCCGGTCGCGAAGTCGGAGATCGGCACACCGCACTTCACCGGCGCGCCCCCGGGTTCCCCGGTGACGCTGATGATCCCGCTCATCGCCTGGATGGTGAGGTCGAAACCGCCTTCGCGTGCTCGGGGCCCGGTCTGGCCGAACGCGGAGATCGAGGCGTACACCAGCCGGGGCTGCTCGGCGCTGACGGTGTCGTAGCCGAGACCGAGCTTGGCCATCACGCCGGGCCGGGAGTTCTCGATCACCACGTCGGCCTGTGCAATGAGCCGGCGCGCTCTCGCGTTGTCCTCGGGATCCTTCAGATCCAGGGCGACGGATCGCTTGTTCCGGTTGAGGGAGGCGAAGTTGTCGCTGAAACCGTCGGTGATCGGCGGCCAGTGCCGCATCGTGTCACCGGTGCCGGGCTGTTCCACCTTGACGACGTCCGCGCCCAGATCGGCGAGCAGCATGCCGCAGTAGGGGCCGGAGGCGACCGTACAGAGTTCGACCACACGGATGTCACGCAACGGAACAACCATCAGCACACACCTTCACCTTCGTGGGACAACAGGGGCGGGACTCATGACCGGGAGGCCCGTGGCGGCGGATACGCGGCGCAACCCATCTCCTGGGAGATCGCCCGGGCGGCCTCGATCACCGCGTCGCGGTAGGCGTCGTCCGACTTGGGCTCGACGCGCTCGATCGGGCCGGACACGCCGATCGACGCCTCCGCCCTCCCGGCCGCGTTCACGATCACGGCAGCCACGCCGCCGACGGACGATCGCCATTCGCCGTGGTTCACGGCGTATCCGGACTCACGGACGGTGGCCAGCTCGGTCACGAGCTTCTCGCGGGTACGGATCGTCCGATCAGTCCACTGTGGAAGGTCGGGACCGAACATCTCGGCGAGCGCCGCGTCGCTCACCTCGGCGAGCAACGCCTTTCCCGAGGCCACGCAGTGCGCCGGCGCCCGGCCACCGATCGACGAGTACGCCCGCACCGGCTGGGGGCTCTCGATCTTGTCCAGGTACACCACCTCGGCCCCGCTGAGCATCGACAGGTGCACGGTCTCTTGGGTGAGCTCGGCCAGCCGCCGCATGTGCGGCTCAGCGCAGCGCTTGACGTCGACCCGCTCCATGACCGAGCTCGCGAGCTCGAACAGTTTGAGCGTGCATTCGTAGGTGCCTGCGGCGCCTTGCCGGGCGTAGCCGGCCGCGGCCAGGGTCTGCAGGGTGCGGTGCACGTTGCTGCGCGTCAGCTCGAGCTCGCGGGCCAGCTCGCTGACCCCGCGCGGCTCGTCGCTTCTCGCGAGCGTTTCCAGCACGCGCAGTCCTTTCATCAGAGTGCTGTCCATAGCGTTCTAATATACAGGACAGCGTTTCAAAATACGATACTCACAGCTCAACGGTGCCGTCAATCCATTGACACGGCCAGGCAGCGCGACACACACTGCTCTCCGTTTCCGAGATATAAGACGCTGTTACAAATATTGGAACACAGGAGGGCTGATGTCCGGCTCCCGATCAACGGCGAACCCGCGGAGCAACGTCATCAAGGCCGCGGCGGGAAACTTCCTCGAGATGTACGACTTCGCGGTGTACGGCTTCTACGCCGGCGCCATCGCGACCGCGATCTTCCCGACCGGCAACGAGTTCGTCTCCACGATGCTGTCGTTCCTGACCTTCGGCGTCGGCTTCCTCATGCGCCCGCTGGGCGCCATCGTGCTGGGCGCCTACATGGACCGCAAGGGCCGCCGGGCCGGGCTCATCCTGAGCCTGATCATCATGGGGATCAGCGTCGTCATCCTCGCCGCGGTGCCCACCTACAGCACGATCGGCATCGCCGCACCCATCCTCGTGGTGTTCAGCAGGCTCCTGCAGGGCTTCTCCGCGGGAGCGGAGTCGAGCGGCGTGTCCGTCTACCTCGCGGAGATCGCCAAACCCGGACGCCGTGGCTTCTACGTGAGCTGGCAGTCCGCCAGCCAGCAGATTAGCGTGGTCTTCGCGGCCCTCGTCGGCGTCGCGCTGTCGGCGGCCCTGACCCAGGACCAGCTCAACGACTGGGGCTGGCGCATCCCGTTCCTGATCGGGTCGCTCGTGCTGCCCTTCATCTTCTGGGTCCGGCGCACGCTTCCCGAGACCGAGTCGTTCACCGAGCGGACCAGCCACAGCACACCCAGCGTGCGCACGATCTTCCGGACGTTCGCCTCCGCCTGGCCGATCGTCTCGCTGGCGGTCGGGCTGGTGACCCTGACGAGCGTCATGTTCTACCTCATCACCGCCTACACCCCGACCTTCGGGGAACGCGAGCTGAACCTGGGATATCTCGCCTCGTTCGTCGCCACCGTCTGCGTCGGGTTGTCGAACTTCTTCTGGATCCCCGTGATGGGCGCCCTCTCCGACCGGGTCGGCCGGACCCGGCTGCTGATCACGGCCTCCGCACTCACCGCGCTCGCCGGCTACCCGCTGCTGACCTGGCTCACCACGGCTCCCTCGTTCGGCAGGCTGCTCACCGTGCTGCTCATCTTCTCCGCCCTGTACGGCGCCTACCAGGGAGCCATGGTCGTCACGCTCACCGAGATCATGCCCGAAACCGTGCGGGTCACCGGATTCGCCATCGCCTACAGCGTCGCCCAGGCCATCTTCGGCGGATTCACGCCCGCCATCGCAACCTCGTTGATCGAACTGTCGGGCGGGAACGCCGCCATCCCGGCGGTGTGGCTCTCCTTCGCCGCCGTGATCTCGCTCGGCGCCGCGCTGATAGTCCACAAGCGACGGCTGGCGAACATGGGCACCAAGGCGGCCGAGACACCGGCCAAGCAACTCGCCTGAGCCATCTTGAGAGCTGGTAGGTCACGGTCCCCCGGTGGCTGGGACATCGGTGGTGCGGTGGGTGTGCTCGGAACCTATGTCGATGCTGCGATCGAGTCGGCTGAGGGTCTCGGCACGGTGCGAGGCGATCAGGGCGGTGCCGGTGAAGTCGGCGATGACGTTTGAGATCGCGCGTTCGGTGCCGGGGTCGAGGCTGGCGGTGACCTCGTCGACGAGCAGGATCCGGGGCTGGCGGACGAGGGCGCGGGCTAGGCAGAGGCGGGCTTGTTGTCCGCCGGAGAGCCGGAGCCCGCTTTGGCCGAGGTCGTCGTCGAGACCGATCCACTCGGCGGTACCTACCCGGTGGAGTATCGCGGTCAGCTCCTCGTCGGGCAGCGGTGTGGTGCCGCGGAGGAGATTGTCGCGGACGGTTCCGTGGAACAAGGTCGCGTCCTGATCGACCAGTGCGACCGCCCCTCGGAGGGCAGTGTCGTCGAGCTGGTTGAGGGGCAGGGTCGCGCCGTCGCGGGCGACGAGTTCGATGCTGCCCGAGGACGGGTCCCACAGTCGTGCGGCGAGGGCGAGGAGGGTGCTCTTGCCGGAACCCGAGGGTCCGGTCAAGCCCACGTGTTCGCCGGCAGCGATGTCCGCTGACCAGGACGACAGTGTTGTTGGCCGGTCGTCGTAGGAGAAAGACACGTCGCGGAACCGCAGGCCCAGCGGCCCGTCGGGGAGCGGCCGCGGCGAGGTCGGCGCGGTGACGACCGGGGGCCGGTTGATGCCGTCGGCGACACGCTGGGCGCTGGCCACCAGTGGGTGCAGTTGGGTGAGGGTGGTCGTCGCGTCGGTGGTGGCCGAGACTCCCGCGATGGCGAGTGCGACCAGGGCTGGGAGCAGCGCCGGTGACAGTCGCGGCTCGGCGGTGCTGGAGAGCACGCCGACGGCGAGTGCGCTCGTGGCGATCACGCCGATGACGACCGCGGTGACGATGAACTCACGGATGGCGGTGACCAGTTGCGTCAGCAGTTCGCGTCGCCGGGCGATCGCGGTGATCCGGGTCGTGGCGTCGACGGTGTCGGCGATGATGCGCGAGGTCAGACCGTAGGCCAGGACTTCACGCAGGGCACCGAGCGCGTCAACGATCCGTACTGACAATGAGGAGCGTTCCTGTTGTTCGGTCGCGCCCAGCCGCCGGATGACTCCGGCTCCGTAGAACGCGCTGGTGGCGACGAGGACGCTACCCGCGAGCAGGACGATGCCCGCTTCGGGCAGGAATGCGAACGCGGTGGCCAGGCAGGTGAGGAACACGGTGATGGAGGCACCGAGTTGGGCGATGGTGTGGGCGTAGAAGAACTCCAGCTTCTCGATGTCGTCCATCGCCACGCTTGCGGCATGTCCGGAATGCTCACGGCGTCGGCCGGGGACGCTGCGTGCGTAGGCGTCGAAGAGCGCCATCCGCAGTCGCGCCAGCACCCGGTAGGCCAGGGCGTGGGAGACGTCCATTTCCCGCCAGGTCAGGACTGTCCGCACCACGACGAGGCCGGTCAGTACGATCCACCATCCCGGCCCGGGCAGGGCGCGTTCGACGACCGCGTGGCCGACGGCCCACGCGGTGAGGACCGACAAAGCCGCCAGCGCCATGGCACTGGCGGTGCCGATGAGATAGCTCCCGAGCATGCCCCGCCATTCGGGGCGGAGCACCGGCAGCAGTGCACGGAAGGTGCGCGGCGGAGGGATCGTGGTCACGGGGTGCTCCTGTCCAGCTGACCGAAGTCCAACCGCAGCACGTTGTCCACCCCGGTGAGTGTTTCGGGACGGTGGCTGATCATGATCACGATGCGCTCGGCGGCGACCCGGTGCAGTGTCTCGATCACGTCGGCGGCGCGGTCGGGATCCAGGGCGCTCGTCGGTTCGTCCACGAGCAAGACCGGCCGGTGCGCCAGCAGCGCGCGAGCCAGGGCGAGGCGTTGGCGTTGCCCGCCGGACAGACTCGACCCTGCTTCGGTCACCTCGGTGTCGAAGCCGCGGGGAAACGCCTGGATCTCCTCGAGGATGCCAGCCGCACGGCAGGCAGCGATGAGCTCGGATTCCGCTACGGTCCCGGTGACGGCGAGGTTCTCGCGGATGGTTCCGGCGAAGAGCACCGGCCGTTGGGAAACCACCGCGATGTCACCGCCCCGCAGTGCCCGCCCGTCCAGGTCGATCGTCCCGGCATCCGGGGTGAGAAATCCAAGGAGAAGGTCGAACAGGGTTGATTTACCTGCCCCCGAGGGGCCGACGATGGCGCTCAGCGTGCCCCTGCGCGCGGTCAGATGGAGACCGTCGAGTACCGGGCCGTCCGCGTCGGCGTAACGGAAGCTCAGCGCCTTCACCCGCAACTGCCTCGCCTGCTCGGGTGCGACCGCGCGGCCGGCACCGGCCGCCGAGGTGGGCTGTGCCGTGTCTGTCGCCCCGGCGAAAGCACCGATGCGGGCCAGGCCGGGGATCGCGGTCAGGCCGAGGAACCCCGCATGCCAGTGGCGGGAGAGTTCCCGGATCGGACGGAACGCTTCGGACGCGAGCAACAAGATCAGGTAGACGTCCATGGCCGGCGGTTGCCCGGTGACGGCCTGGGCAAGCGCGGCGACCGCCGCGGCGGCGATACCGGCTTGGATCGCGAAGTCCGTCACCCCCGTCTCGGCCAGCGACACCCGCATGACCCGTTCTGTGGCCCGTCGCAATGCTTCGGAACGTGCGTGCAAGCGCCGGCGGGTGGCGGGCACGTCACCGAGCGTACGTAGCGTGGACATGCCCCGAAGGGATTCGAGCAGGTCGGCGCTGACAGCTTCGTAGCTGTCCCAATGATCGAGTCCGCGCCGGGCCATCATCCGCTTCCACGCCATCGGCCCGGCCAGCGCGAGCACGACCCCGACGGCCACGCACAGGCCCGCCCAGGGTGACAGCACCACCACGGCGATGATCACCAGCGGGCAGGTGAGGAAGACCTGAGCGATGACGGGGATGTACTTCGACACGTACGCGTCGGTGCCATCGATCCCATCGCCGAGCGTCGCCCGCATCGATCCGTCCCGGACGGTCGTGTCGTGCAGACGGTCGGGGACCAGCGCGGCCCGCATCGCCCGGCGGCGTACGGTCTCCCGCACGTGTCCGCCCAGCCGCGCCGCCGCCGAGGTTTGAACCAGCGAGAGCACCAGTCGGGCCAGTGCGATCCCGACGATGGCCCCCAGAGCCACGAGCACGTCCTGCGCCTGCCCGTCCAGGACCGCCGACATGGACCACGCGATCGCCACGGCCTGCCCGACATGGGTGGCGAAGACGAGCACCAAGAGAGCGATGCTCCACGCCAGTGCGGCAGGGAACCGGGCCGCTTCGCGCCATAGCTCGCGCACGATCATCATGCGGCGGCCTCCTGGGCATCGTTTGTGTGACCGTGCCCGTTGCTCGGCAGCATCGCGAGGGCATGGGTGATCCAGCGCCCATGGCCGGCGGCGATTCCGGAGACCGGCCGGCTCCGCCACCGGCCCGACAGCACTCCCTCGTAGCACAGTGACGCGGCGCGACGATGCGCCTGCCACACGGCCTCGGCGATGTCCCGAGCCGGGGCCTGCGCGGGCACCGACCACGTCTCGACCCGGTCCGCCCCGAGGACCCAGGCCTGTCCGGACAGGCGCGCGACCTCCACGGCGCGCGGATCCGGGCGACGGCCCGTGGCCTGTTCGAACTCGCTGAGCGCCGGAGAGCGCCGGGTGGCCAACGCATGGCTGCGGCCGACATCGACTGTCCACGATGGAGGAAGTTCGACGGCCGCCAGCGGGATCTCGGGGACGAGTCCTCGGTTCAGCCACGGCTGAGCGCAGGCCGCGCGCGGAACACCGAGCAGCGCCCGCAGCCGCGGCCCGGGACCGGTCGAGGTCCTCAGCCGCTCGGTGACGAGAAACTCCACCGCCGTCTGTGCATAGGCGACATCGGCGATCCAGAGCGGCCACGCGCGGTGGCGGTATCGTCCGAAACTGCGGCCGGGCTGTACGGTCAGCACCAGTGTGGTCTGCGCGGTGGCGGGACGCGAACGCTCGTTGTCCCATCCGACCCGCCGTAGGAGATTCCCACTCTCGTGATCGAAGAGGTAGCGGCCAGGATCGAGACCGTCGAGGCCCGCGCTGCCGACCACGAGATGGCTGTGCACGGGGTAGGCGGCACCCGCCGACGGCACCGGTCGTTGCCGGATGCTGGTGGCGGTTCCGTCGGGCAGGTGGTGGTAACCGGGGCTGTGCCACAGACCGTCGAACAGGCTGCGCAGACGCTCAGGGACGGCGACGGGCGCCGCCCCTGCCTTCTGCCACGGGTTGACGCGGGGTCCGGGTGCCACCGGGGGCCCGGGACTCTCCGGAGTGAGGGCGCGTGCCAGGGGTTCCGGGAGGCTCGACATCGCCGGTATCGCGTGCCGCCGGGTGCCGTCTGCGGGAGTGCCTGTGGTCATGGGGGTCATTGGCGGGCCTACATATGCGGGGGCGGGATGAGGGTGAGGTCTGCCGGGCCGCCGTCCCATGAGGTGCGCCATCCCCGGTCGAGGGCGGCCTGCTCGAAGCGGGGCATGCCGAGGTAGGCGAAGGCTGCCGGCGCGTTGGGGACGAGACCGGTGATGATGGTCCGGACGACGCGCAATGGGGTGCGGCGGATGTCGCTGGTGGTCAGGTCGCGGGTGATGACGCCATGTCCGCGTGCGCTCAGGCGCTGGTAGACCTCGTCCATGGTCACCGCCGTCAGGTCGGTGATCGGGCGTACTCCGCCGGCCGGAGCGGTGAAGCGGCGCGCCTCGTCGTGGACGCGGGGATCGAGCCAGAGCTGGACATGCGCGCCGAGGTCGATGATGTGCTCGCAGTGCTGACCCGCGGCGTCGAGATAACGGGCGTCGTCGCGGAAATCGAGGTACAGACCGCGGGCCATCAGGCCTTGCTCGACAGCACGGAACACCCACCCGTCGGCACTCGTGCAGCCTTGGGTGTAGATCCAGGTGTGCACGGCTTCCAGGACAGCTTTGCGGGCGGCTTGTGCCGGGTCGAGGGCGGCGGAGAATCCCGCCGCGTACAGGCCACGGTCCCGATCGTGCACGAGAGCGGCGACGGCGGGAGCGAACTCCGAGGGCATGACCACCAGCGAGACGGTCAGGCTACTGCCGTCGAGATCGTCCGCGAGGCCGGGCACGCTGGCGGGGTCGATGCCGATCGTGGGTCCATCGAGGTGCCACCACACTTCGAGCGCGTCACGTTCGATGATCTCCAGGACGCCGCGGTCGCGGGCGTCCTCGGCGCCTTGTCCGGTAGCGATGCCCGCGTAGTTGAGGTGATGGATGCGCCGCAGCTGCCGGAATCGGGATTGCCGCCAGTTCAGGTAGACCAGTGAGGCAGGGACCCACACGTCCGCGGAGTGTTCGTCGGTGCAGCGGGTCCACAGTGTGGGCGTGTGTTCGGTGCATCGCTCGTAGGGGAAGTTCTCCCGGTCGTACTGCCAGGGGGCGAACACCGGCAGCGCACTCAGCGGGATGGGCGTGAGCGCATCGTCGAGCAGCTGGGCCCTGGTCGCGATGCGGAGCTCCTCGGCAGGGAGCTCGGCGGGGAGCCAGTTGCCGCAGTACCGTTCGACGCCTTCGGCGACCGCCGCGATGCGGGCCTGTTCCACATCGCCGAAGGAGGTGCCCAGGGACACGCGGTCAGCCGGCCATTCGCCCAGCCGGCGGGCGTCCGAGACCGCGGCGGTCAAGGCGAGGTAGGCGGTGGGCGCACCGGCGGGGTGCGGCACCCGGCGGACGGAGCGGATGACGCCGCATTCTGGGTCTACCAGCGTCTCGACGGGCAGCACGTGCTGGCGGGGCGGTGATGTCGTCGCGAGCTCACCCTCGGCGTGCTCACGCGGTTGGCCGGCGTTGACGGGGATCATGGCGCAGTCCTTTCGTGACGCCAAGCCCCGTCGGCGGGATCGAGCGTCGAGCGAGTGTGAGGCGCGTCCCGCAGGACCTCGGTCCACCCCGCCGCGGTTCCGGACAGGTCGTGGGCCGACAGCCACGCCTCGATGATGCCGCCCAAGCCGCCGGCAGCGCGGAAACGGCTCCGCAGCTCGGGGTCGGCGATGTCTCCGGCCAACCTGTGGCCCCAAGGCCCGGTGACGAAGTGGCTCGCCGCGGTCCAGGTGCGCGCCAGGCGGCGGGCGTCGTTGTCGAAGAAGTCGTCGTCGCCGCTGATCACCAACAGCGGGATGCCGAGGTCGTAGCGTGCGGCCAGGTCGATCCGCTCGGCCTGCCACAGCCGCCGCCATTGCGCTAGCGCGTGCGGTGTCCAGCCCCAGTTCTTCGCAGCATCGACAACACCGGCGTCGTCGGCTTCCGCTGTGCGCCGGGCGAGTTCGGCCGCGGACAGCGGGTTCTGGGCACAGCGGGTGCGGCCGTGTTCGTGCCACCATCCGATCCGATGCCGGATCTGCGGAGTGCCTGAGCTGTCCCACGCGGTCTCGGCAAGTCCCAGCGCCGGGACGAGCACGATCACCGCCGCGACCGTGACGCTGCCGACGTGTGCTGCCCCGCGAGCGGCTTCCAGGGCCGCGTGCGCGGCATAGGATGCACCGAACAGAACGATCGGCAGTCCGGGGTGCTCGCGGCCCAGCTGGGTGAGCACCTGGCCCCCATCGTCCTCCTCGTGCTGGTAGGCGGTCCAGTCGCCGCC
Source organism: Prauserella flavalba (assembly GCF_003202235.1). Lineage (GTDB taxonomy): Bacteria > Actinomycetota > Actinomycetes > Mycobacteriales > Pseudonocardiaceae > Prauserella_A > Prauserella_A flavalba. The sequence continues at coordinate 11,645 of NZ_MASU01000020.1, read as the reverse complement.
GGACCGGTACCGTCCGCGGACGTCCTGGATCAGGCAGTGGTAGCCGCGCGCCGACCAGGACCTCGCCGTCGCCGCGTGCTGCCGCGCGTCGTAGGGGGTTCGGATCACGACCAGGCCTGCCGGGGCCGCACACTCCCAGAACTGCCCTCGAAGCTCAGTGCCGTCGCGCATGCGGCACACATGCTCGCGTGGCTGCATCGGTGTCATCACCGTCGGATCACCGGCTCATCGGGCACGTGCGGCGGGGCGTAGCCCAGGACGGGGTGTTCGCTGACCGTGCCGGTCGCCGGTACGAACTTCCACAGCGTCTGTCGGTACTCCTCCAGCAGCGCGGTCTCCTGCGCCCATGCCAAGGAAACGGCGAGGATGCGGCCGACCAGGAAGATGCGCGCGCTGGACGGCATCGGCCTGCCGTCCGCGGGGGCCGCCCGCTGCCAGGCGGCCAACTGTCCGGGCACGAGGCTGGCCGCCAAGCGCCGACGCCGTACCTGCTCGCTGCCGGGGTCCTCGGCGGTCACGCCGATCGGATCGACGAAACAGTTCCCACCTTCCCGGTAGGCGCGCAGCCACGCGACCCCCGCGCCCGGCAGGACATCCAGCCGGTCCCAGTCGGCCCGTTCCGCGGGCGAGTCCGCATAGGCGATCACCAGAACCGGAGCGACGGACCCGCCCTCACCAGTCACCGGTTCGCCTTCCGGCCCCGGGTGCCGGGTCGCCAGCAGTTGGGCGCTCGTGGCGTACCGCTGCGTGCTCACACCCCATTCACCCAGTGCCTGGGCCAATTCGTCGATGACAGCACCGGATCCGAGCAACCCCACCGTGCGCCTGGAGACCGGCCACCGGTGTCGAGCGTCGGCGGCCTCACGTGAGGTCATCTCCTCCTGGAGCGCGGCGAGGTAGGCCGCGGTCGCCTCGTCACCGGCCGAGGCCCCGGTGAGGACGTCCCACAGCCCCGGCGGCGGCGCCTGCAGACGCAGGAACCGGCCCGCGGACGTGCGTACCATCGCGGTGCCATCGAAGTCGATCAGCACCTGCGCGCCAGTAGCGGGCACGTGAGCGACAGGAGTTTTGGGGACCATAGACGGCCTTTCGGACAGGCCCGGTCGGGCAACCCCAAAAGGGCTGCCCGACCGGAGTGTGTTCTCGCTGACGACGTGGTCAGTCGAACGGGTTCTCGACGAGCGCGTTCGAGTGCGTGGCCGACAGGTGCGCCAGCTGCTCGGGCTCCTCGATCTCGGCGACAATCTGCGTGTCCATTGCGGACTCCTCTCGATAGATGAGCCGTGCCGGCGGGAAGGCCGGCCCGAGTTCGCGAGGCGAACACCTCGACCCTAGTTGATAACGATTTTCATATCTAATAGGTTTGGGAGCATGGATACTCCGCGGCTCGTGGTCGCCGACTACCGGGCAGGGAGCGTGTACGCCGTTCACGGCGCTGCCGTGCGCCCGTTCGGCTCCGGCGTGCTGGCCGAACACGCGGGCGTGTTGTCGTTGCCCGAACGGGCGGGCCGCCCTCGCGGGTGGGCGTTCGTCGACGACCGCGGCGGCGCGCTCGTGGTGCACACGGGCGACGAGCGACGGCGGATCCCGGTCGCGATCCCCGGCGAACATCTCGCTTGCGATGTCACGGGCCGGTATGTCGTGATCACGACGGGGATGGGCGCGAACCCGGACGTGTGGAGCGATGTCGTCACCGTCGTCGATGTCGACCAGGACGAATCGGTGCGCTTTCGCACCCGGGTCGGCGAACCCGGCGTCCTTGTCGTTCCCGACCAGCGCGACGGCGAACCGGCGATCGTGCTACGGCACCGAGAACCCGGAGCCATCGAAGCGATCCCGCTCCGCGACGGCCTGGACGTAGGTTCGCACGTGCCAGAACTGAGCGGGCGGGCCACAACAGATCTCGCCGCTGACGGGCATGGTGATGCCGTCGATCACCGGACGGGGATCGCGGCGACAGCAACCAGCCGAGGCCTGGAGCGGTTCGTCATCGATCAGGGTGTGCCCCGCATGATCGGCCGCACCCCGTGGCCGGTTCCGGGGCGAGCGTTCTACCTGCGCTTCGATCCAGCCACGGGCCGAGCGGTCGGCGTCGTCCGCGGCGGTCCCACCTCCCCGGGTCAGTGGACCGCCTGGACGAACCATCTCGTGGACGTCGATCTCTCCACCGGCCACACGCGCAGCACGGGACTTCCCCCGGGGCTGGCGTTCCGGTTCGCTCTCGGCGGAGGGCGGGCAGCGGTGGCCACGATCCATCCCGACGGCGACGAAGTGACGATCGTGGACCGCTCCGGCACGGATCTGCACCGCCTCCGCACGGTTTCACTGCCAGCACTGTCCCGTCCACCGGCCGCCGGACACCTCCCGTGGGATCCGGTCGGCGACTCCCCGGCCCAGCGCAGGGCGATCGCCCTCGACCCCACCGGTTCGATGGTGGCCGTCACCCGCGGCGGAGACAGTCAGCTGCACCTGATCGGCCACGACGGAATCGACACCCTCACCGTGCCCACGCCACTCGACGAGGGCGGGCACCTGTACTGGCACGGCGGCGCCGTCGACCCGGTCGGCCGGTGAACCGTGACTGAGGTGATCGTCCCGATCGACCCTGCGCTGGATGCCGCCTTGTCCCGCTGGGAGCAGCACGGCCGGCCTGGCCTGCCCGAAGGCGGTTTCACACTCAGCCGCCTACCTGGGCGGCAGCGTCGCGGCATCTATCACGCCGACACTGGTGAGGCCGTCATCGAACCGGACGGGCACATTCTGCGCATGGCCGCGGCCCCTGATCGCCGCCACATCGCGATCCAGCTCGCCGAGCACGCCGATGAGAACGCGAACCTCGCGATCGTGGACGTCGCATCCGGTCAGGTCCACCCGTATCCGGGTGTCCGCTGTCGCTACGAGCCCATGGTGTGGGACGCGCACTCGCGCACGGTCGACCTCGTCGCCCGAGAACCCCAACGCCTCATCAGCCTCGATGTGACCGCCCATCGGGTCACGACCACGGAACTGACCGCTGAGGCGCGCGTGCGGCTGTTCCCGGCAGGCCCGCGCGGGCTCCTCTGCGAAAGCCGCCCGGGCACACCCACTCGCATGGTCGACCGTGCCACCGGCAGACACTTCGCCTCGTTCCCGGCAGTCGTCCGGGCCGTCGGCATCGGCGACGACGTCCTCATCGACGACGGCACCACGCTTCATGTCCTCGACCCGCCCGGCGGGACCGAGAAATGGTCCTGGCAGGATCCTGCCCTGCAGATCACGTCCCTCGCGGTCGCAGGCCGGCACGTGCACATTGGCGCCGTCCGGGACGGCCACAGCGTCCTCCTCCGGCTCGCCGACGGACACGTCATCGACGAGCGCCTCGTCAGCTACCGAGGAGCTCCGGCCGTGGCGAGCGGGGTGAGTGCCGACGCCGGCCGGGTTCACGTTCTCATCGAAGCACCGGCGCTGCCCCCACGCATCGTCCCAGCCGTCGAGCTGCTGGCAGACACCGCCGAGACCAGCAGCCGCGAGAACGCCGCGGCCGCCCGCACCCACTGGCACACGGTCACCGCCGACGACGGCGAGACCATATCGGTGGCGATCACCTCTCCCGTCGACATCGACGGGCCGACTCCGCTGATCCTTACCTGCTACGGCGGATTCGGGGTGCCGAGCCTCCCCGTGTTCGAACCGACCATCCCCGCCTGGATCGAACACGGCGGCCGATACGCCATCGCCCACGTCCGGGGCGGCGGCGAACGCGGCAAGGCGTGGCGCGATGCCGGTCGCGGGAGGAACAAGCACCGCGGGATCGACGACCTTGCCTGCGTCGCCCGCGGCCTCGTCGAGGCCGGCTACACCCGGCCCGACCAACTGGTACTGGCCGGCGCGTCCCACGGAGGTGTGCTGGTAGCCAGCTGCGCACTCGGCTTCCCGGACCTGTGCGCCGGTGTCGTCAGCACCGCGGCCCCGCTCGACCTGCTCAACCTCGACGCCCATCCGCTCGGGCACCACTGGATCAACGAGTTCGGCGATCCGGACAGTCCCGGTGGCATCGACGAACTGCGCCGCATCTCACCGTTACACCGCGCCCACACTCTGCCTGACCGGATCCGGCTTCCGAGATTCCTCGGCATCGTGCTCGCGGAGGACTCCCGCGTCAACGCCGATGCCACCCAAGCGGTCGTCGACGCCCTGCGGGACAGAGGCGGCGACGCCGCCGTGTGGCGTGCCGACCGCACCGGCCACGGGAGCAACCATCTCGACAGCCTCCATCGCCTCGGCGCGACGGTGCTCAGCTTCGCCGCCATCACCACCGGGCCAGCACGACCCACGACGTCGCCGACCGCAGAAAGCACACACCACAGATGACATCGGTAAACCACCGAAGCCCGGACCCGGCCTCTCCCCGGCCGGACCCGACGAGTTCACGACCAGAAACCGACGGGAGCGCCACCACGACGGGCCCGAACCCGCCCGAACCGCCCCGGCGGCTGCGTCGCCGTGGAGCCCTCGCCGTGCGGATTCTCATACCCACGCTGACGCTGTCGCTCCTGGCCGTGATCGTGGTCTCGGCGAGCATCGGCACCATCGGCGTGCCGCTGGCCGACAGTCTCAAGATCATCGTCGGGCATCTCGTTCCCGGAATGCCGTGGATGTCCGACGGCTCGCTCAGCAGCGTGCAGGACAACGCGGTGTGGCAGTTCCGGCTACCGCGCAGTGTGCTCGCCGCGCTGACCGGGGCCGCACTGGCGCTGGCGGGCGCTCTCATGCAGGCCGTGGTCCACAACTCGCTGGCCGAGCCCTACATCCTCGGTGTCTCCGCGGGAGCCGGAGTCGGAGCCGTGTCGTTCATCGTGCTCGGGATCGGGCTCAGCTCACTGGGGATCGGGGCGTCGGCGTTCATCGGCGCGGTGATCGCCACCGCGGCCGTCTACGTCCTGGCGCGCAAAGGCGGTCGTATCGCACCACAGCGGTTGATCCTCGCCGGTGTCGCCCTCGGCTCGCTGTTCAGCGCGATCACCAGCTACCTGACCATCTCGACCGATGCGCAGAACGTCTACAGCATCATGTTCTTCCTGCTGGGATCGGTCTCGGCGGCGGCGATGAGCCACCTGTTGCTGCCCGCCATCGCCCTGTGCGTCGTGGGGCTCTTCGCCGCGCTGCGCGCCAGGGCGCTCAACGCGCTCCTGGTCGGCGATGAGGCCGCCAGCTCGCTGGGCATCAACGTCAACCGGCTGCGCAGCGGCATCCTTGTCGCCGCTGCGCTGCTGACCGGCTCCGCGGTCGCCGTGTCCGGCGGCATCGGATTCGTCGGGCTCATCGTCCCGCACATCGCGCGCATCATCGTCGGTTCCGATCACCGCAAGATGCTGCCCATCGCCCTCCTCGCCGGCGCGGTCTTCCTGACCACCTGCGACCTGCTTGCCCGCACCCTCTCCGCCCCTTCCGAGATCCCGCTCGGAGTACTCACCGCGCTGGTCGGTGCGCCCTTCTTCCTGTGGCTGCTGCGGCGCGACCGCGCCGACAGCGTGGGGGTGAGCCGATGAGAGTCGCCATCGAGAACCTCGATGCCTACCGCGGCGGACGCCGCATCGTCACCGACGTGAGCATCGCGGTGCCCTCCGGCACCGTCCTCGGGCTGCTCGGCCCCAACGGCAGCGGCAAGTCCACGCTGCTTCGTGCCGTCTCCGGCATCGACGCGCCCTCGGCAGGAACGGTCCGCTACGACGAGACCCCCATGACCGCCCTCACCCGCAGGCAGCTCGCGCAACGTGTCGCGGTGATGACGCAAGAACACAGCGAGGAATTCGAGATCCCCGTCCTTGAACTCGTGCTCCTCGGACGCATCCCGCACGGGCGAGGCTTCGGCCGGGACTCCGAGGCCGACATCGCCCTCGCCTGCGACGCCCTGGCCCGGGTCGGCGCCAGCCACCTGGTCAACAGGGCCTTCTCCGCGCTGTCTGGTGGGGAACGCCAGCGCGTGCTCTTCGCCCGGGCACTCGCCCAGGACACGCCGGTGCTCGTCCTCGACGAGCCGACGAACCATCTCGACATCGCCCACCAGCTCGAACTGCTCGACCTGATCCGGGCCACCGACAGGACCGTGCTGATCGCCCTGCACGATCTCAACCTCGCGGCACGCTCCTGCGACGCCATCGGTGTGCTTAACGACGGGCATCTGGTCGCTCACGGCACGCCCGAGCACATCCTCGACACCGACCTCATCCGCTCCGTCTTCCGGGTCGAATCCACCGTCGTCAGTCACCCGGACACCCGGCAGCCGCACTTCCTCTTCGACTCCCGCAGCCCGCAGCCGACCGGGCGCGCCCACGTCCACCCCTTGGACTCCATTCAGGAAGGGACCACCACCCGATGACCACCCACCAGACCACCTCGTCTCGGCGTCCGCGCCGCCGGCCCCTGACGGCGACGCTCTCGCTGCTCGCCGTGTCATCACTGGCCCTGACGGCGTGCGGAACCGGTGTCACCAGCGACACCGCCTCCACCGGCGGCTCAGGCGAGACGGTGACGATCACGAACTGCGGACGAGAGCTGTCCTTCGACACCACACCGGCCCGCATCGTAGGCATGATGCCGTCACAGACCGAGCTGCTCCTGCGCCTCGGCGTCCAGGACTCTCTCGCCGGGCAAGCCCAGACCGACACCTCGCCCCTTCCGGGCGACATCGCGCAGCAGGCCGCCGACATCCCCGTGCTGAGCACCGACGCGCCACCAGCGCGCGAAGACCTGCTCGCCGCCGAGCCCGATCTCGTGGTCTCGCCCACCGAGTACGAGTTCACCGCCGAGCAGGGCTTCGCCAGCATCGACCAACTGGCCCAGAACGGCGCTCAAGCGTATGTCGCCACCGGTGGCTGCGCTGACCGGCGCAACACCGCCGAGGTCACCGACGTCCTCACCGACGTCACCAACCTCGGCAACATCCTCCGCGTCCCCGACGCCGCCGCTGACCTCGCACAAGACGCCCAAGATCGGCTTGCGGCCGTGGAGACCGCAATCGCCGACCACCCACGCCTCTCCGTCGCACAGGTCTACGTCGAAGGAAACTCCCTCGGCGCCATCGGAGCCGGCGTCGAAGCAGACATCATCAGCAAGGCCGGCGGTGAAAACGTCTTCGACCCAGACGCCCCCGAATTCGCGGACTTCTTCGCCGCCGAGATCAACCCGGAAGAAATCATCAGCCGCAACCCGGACGCCATCGTATTCGGCACCGCCAGCCCCCAGCAGGAAGAACAAACCCGCACCTACCTGCGCACCACGTTTCCCGACATCCCGGCCGTCAAGAACGACCTTCTCATCGCGGTACCGCAAAGCGACCTGTACCCCGGAACGCTCGGAAACATCGACGCCGTGGAAACCATCTCGGCCCGTCTTTACCCCGACGCGTTCAAGTAGGGCCATATCTGAACCACGGCGCTACCAGGTGTCGAGCGACAGCCGAGTGGATCGACTGGCCCGACACCCGACGCCCGCACACCAGGGTCTGGGTCTGTCAGAAAAACGGCTCTGTCGCTGATCTTGTGGAGTGTCTACCTGGTTTCTGACTCGAAGCATCATAGGGTGGCGACTGTGCAGTGTGGACAGTCATAGCTTGTGGCCTCACCTCGGTGAGTTGATCGTAGAACACATCGAGCGGAAGGTCGACGAAGTCGTCGTCTCCGCGCGGGTCCGCGGTCATCGTGCTCGTTGCCGTCACTGTGGGAAGTATTCTGGGCGGGTCCACGGCCGCTACGACAGGACGTTGGCGGATGCTCCGGTGGCAGGGGCTGGCGTGGTGGTTGTCCTCCAGGTGCGGCGTTTCCGTTGCACCAACGGAAAGTGTGCCGCCGTGACCTTCACCGAGCAAGTCCCGGGTGTGACCACTCCACACTCTCGAGCGACGCCGTTGTGGCAGGACATGGTGGCGCGCATTGGGCTGGCGCTGGCCGGCCGCGCCGGCGCGCGGTTGGCAGCGGCGATCGGCATCAATTGTGGCCGAGACACGATCCTGCGGCGTGTCCGGGCTCCACCGGACCCGCCGCGCGGTGAGGTGACGGTGGCGGGCGTGGACGATTTCGCCCTACGATACGTGAGGGCACACGTGCCACCACCACCCGCGAGCGCTGGCACCACGTCCACGACCTCCTCGACCGCGGTGTGGGAATGCTGGAGTGCGCACGACGACTGAACCTCGCCCTTAACACCGTCAAACGGTACGCACGCATCACCGAACCAGAGCGTCTCGTGCGCGCCCCGGTCTATCGGCCCACGCTGGTCGACCCATACCGAGAACATCTCCGCCAACGCCGTGCCGATGACCCCACCGTCGGCGTGACACAGCTACTCAAGGAGATCAAAGCCCTGGGCTACCAAGGCAGCGCGAATCTCCTCGCCCGTTACATCAACCAGGGACGAGTCGAAAACGATCGGGCCTCGATCTCGCCGCGCCGCCTCACCAGCCTCATCCTCACCCACCCTGATCGCCTGACCGACGTCCAACGACACCTGCGCGACGAACTCACCAGCGCCTGCCCCGAGATGATCGATCTCGCCGATGCCGTCCACGGCTTCGCGGAACTGCTGACACCCAGCCCAGGCAACGCCACCCGGCTACGCGCGTGGATCACGACCGTGCGCAGCTCTGACCTGCCCTACCTGCACTCCTTCACCCGCGGACTGGGCAAAGACGCTAGCGCCGTGACCGCCGCGCTCACCCAGCCTTACAGCAACGGCCCCACCGAAGGCCACGTGAACCGCATCAAAATGATCAAGCGACAGATGTACGGCCGAGCCGGACTCGACCTCCTCCGCAAACGCGTACTCCTCACCAACTAATAAGAAGACATCACAAGATCAGCGACAGAGCCGAAAATCTGACACTCCCTGGATTGGGCCGAGAGCTGGGGAAAGCTCCAGAAATGGGCCCACATGCTGGGCTTCGGCGGCCACTTCTCCACCAAAAGCCGCCACTACTCCACCACCCTGACGGCGCTACGGGCCGTGCGGAAGGCCTACCAACGCGGCGAACCACCCGAGCATCCCGGTCATACGCCGGCCGATCCTGACCTGACCGGCGACGACGCCACGGTCACCTTGAACTGGCTGTTCGACGGCGTCGGCTGGCTGACCATCGGTGACGCCGCACTCGCCAACACCGCCGCCGCGAAAGCTCGCGAGCGACGACGAATCGCAAAGGAGGAGATCGAAGAAGCCATTGCCAAGTATGGAAGGATAAACCCATTGAGTCGACTATGGACAGTTGAGGACGTCGCCGAGTACCTCGGAGGTCCGTAACACGAGCGGTGTTTCTGGCGGTTTCGATTAGTAGGTCTCGGCTCCCGGCCAGCGGTCACCGAAGGTGACGGCGAAAGCGTTGATCACGGGCTTCCAGCGCACTGCCCAGCGGGCGGCTCCGGTGCCGGTCGGGTCGAGGCTTCGGGTGACAAGGTACAGGCACTTCATAGCCGCTTGCTCGGTCGGGAAATGCCCGCGTGCCCGTACCGCGCGGCGGTAGCGGGCGTTGAGGGATTCAATGGCGTTTGTCGAACAGATCATCCTCCTGATCTCGATGTCATAGTCAAGGAAGGGCACGAACTCGGTCCAGGCTTTGCGCCAGAGTCGAATCAATGCTGGGTAGGTTTCCGACCATTTATCATCGAGCTCGTCCAATGCAACTTCCGCGGCATCCGCCGTCGGTGCAGAGTAGATCGCTTTTAGGTCCCGTTTCAGCTCGTCCGCGTATTTCCTCGATGTCAATCGGAACGAATTCCGGATAAGGTGGATTATGCAGGTTTGCACGATCGTCTGCGGCCACACTTGTTCGACCACGTCGGGAAGTCCTTTGAGACCATCGCAGATCAGGAAAAACACGTCTCGGACGCCCAAGGCCACGAAGTTAAGCCGGGACGGGGCCTGTCAATGGGCTGTTTTCCATTCGTCGGCCAGGGTGTATTTGCCGTAGCCGACTTTGCGGAGCACGCCTTCGGTGGCCCATTGGTTCATCTGCGTCGCGATGTTCGGGACGTCCAGGTGCGCGGCGACTTCGATCGGGCGCCAGACACGGTCCGGCTGACGGGACATCAGGTGGAAGACGCGGTTGCGGTGCCCTGCGCCCATCGGCCTGGTCCCGCGGACAGCCTTGCGGCGATCTACGGGGTCGTCTGATCTGGTCGACGGTGGGCTGGTAGGAGCGGGCCGGACTATGAGGACCAGGCTCGTGATCGGGCGACTGCGGCGGGGACGACGCTCATCCGGTTTGACGGGATAGCGGGTGCGACCTGCCTTGACCGCTCGGGCGCTGGTGCGGCGACGTCGAGGAGGCAACAGACCGGCCAGGATCGCGGTGCCGACGACACCGATCAGTGCGTCGCGCGCGGCGTCTTGTGCCGGCGCGGCAAGGGTTAGCTGATCTCGCGCGGCCTCCAGAGCGATGGTGAAGCTGGCGCGGTCGGGATCGGAGCCTGGCCGGGACTCCACCGCGTCGACCATGGCCGTGCGTAGGAGCTGGTAGACGGTGAGCTGGGCCCACAGTTCTTGCTCGAGACCGATGGGATCGTGTGACCGCAGTACGGTTCCGCGCAGCAGGGTGTGCCGCAGGGCGTAGAAGGCGGACTCGACCTCCCACCGTTCGTGGTAGAGCCGCACCAGCGTCTCGGCGGGGTCACGACGGCAGTCCAGCAGCGTGGTGGCGATCCGGTAGTGCTCCACAACCCGTTCACCGCTGCTCGCAGTCATCGTGATCTCCGCGTCGATGACGCGGAGCTTCAAGCGGCCCAACCGGGTCAGGTAGGAACCATCGGGTAGTGCGGCAAGGATCGCCGGCCGGCGTCGGGCGGTCACACGGATAAGGAGCTGGGCGCCAGTCGCGGCGGTGTCGGCGAGGAAGTCGTCGGCGTCGAAGCCTCTGTCGGCTAGTACGAGCATGGTCGCGTCCAATAGCGGCAGCAACTGGCGTGCATACCCGGTTTCGTACTGGCTGATCGGTCCGAACGCGGCGCCGAGCACGCCGCGCGTCCCTGTCTCGCACAATGTCATCAGCCGAAGCATGGGATAGCCCGCCCAACCCAGCCGCGCCTGGATCCTCCCCAGCCAGGCGCGGTTGCGCTCGCAGTCGGGGACCTTCACCGCGCTGCAGCCATCGAAGGCGACGGTCCGCCAGCGCCGGTAGCACACCCCTGCCGTGGTCGGTTGCGCCAGAGGACCAGCCACGATCTCGAACAAGGCCTTGAACGGCGCGGGCCCGAGCCGCCGACGGAGGTCACGAAGAGCCTTCTCACTCGGGCAGAGGCGGACATAACTCCGCAGCCCGGCGGTCAGCTTGTCCCACACCCGCGAGTACCCCAACGACGGGAACAGCGTGAGCGCCAAGACGAAGTACACCCCGACCCGAGACGGCAGGCACCGCAGTCTCCGCTCCACGGTTCGGGTTTCGGCCAACACGGCGTCGACGAGCTCCACGGGGAGGTAACGAGTCAACTCGCCCAGATGCCCCGGCGCCATCCGGAATCGGGCATCCTCCCCGGTGAGCCGGGACGAAGAAAGGGCACACTGATCGCGCAACGGGACCTCTCGCAGCAGGATGATCTTGGTCGATCCCTGCCTTACCAGAAGCCTCGATCACCTCGCCGCGCAACACACCTGCGGAGCACTTGACAGGCCCCGCCCGA
>NZ_MASU01000019.1 GCF_003202235.1 Prauserella flavalba | reverse complement strand
TAGTACTGCAACGGCAGTTGGCGGTGTTGTGGTAGATCATCCCGGTGGTGGTCGATGTGGTGATGGATCAGCTGGACCGGGTGCACGAGCGGATCGCGGGCCGGTTCGGACGGTCTGAACCGCGGAATCGGGCTAGGGAGTACGTATCGGGCCTGGTCGCAGGGTTGGAGCGGAAGAACGGCTGGACGCTGGCCGAGCAGGCCGGGGAGGTGTCCCCGGATGGGATGCAGCGGCTGCTGCGCTGGGCGGACTGGGACATCGACGGGGTCCGGGACGACGTTCGCGACTATGTCATCGAGCACCTCGGCGAGCCCGGTGGCGTGCTGATCGTGGACGACACCGGGTTCCTGAAGAAGGGCACGCGCTCGGCCGGGGTGCAGCGGCAGTACTCGGGAACAGCCGGTCGGATCGAGAACTGCCAGATCGGCACGTTTCTTGCCTATGCCTCGTCTCGTGGGCATGCGCTGATCGACCGGGAGCTGTATCTGCCCGAGCCGTGGATCGCCGACCAGGACCGGTGCCGGCGGGCAGCGATCCCGGAGGGCACCGAGTTCGAGACCAAGCCGCGTCAAGCCATGGCGATGCTGGCGCGGGCGTTCGCCGCGAAGGTGCCGTTCGCGTGGATCACTGCTGATGAGGCGTATGGGCAGGTCAAGTACCTGCGGTTGTGGCTGGAAGCCCACGATGCCGCGCACGTGCTGGCCACCAAGGTCAACGACACCCTGGTCACCACCGGCGGTGGCGAGGCCCGAGCCGATGAGCTGATCGCGGAGTTGCCCGCTCGGGCGTGGCGGCGGTTGTCGGTCGGGGCCGGGGCACACGGGCCACGAGAGTATGACTGGGCGCGGGTGCCGATCCGGATCGGCTGGCAGGCCGGGCGCGGGCACTGGCTGCTCGCCCGCCGCTCGCTCTCGGACCCGACCGAGATCGCCTACTACGTCTGCTACGGACCCCGCCGCTCCACCCTGCTGGATCTGGCCTGGATCGCCGGAGCTCGCTGGCGGATCGAGGAGTGCTTCCAGCAAGCCAAGAACGAAGCTGGACTCGATCAATATCAGGTCCGGTCCTGGCGAGCGTGGTATGCCCACATCACCCTGTCGATGCTCGCCCACGCCTGGCTCGCCGTCTCCCGATCCCTCGCCACAAAAGGGGAGCTGACGTCGCTGAGCCGGGCATGATCGGGTTCACGCTACCGGAGATCCGGCGCCTGCTCACCAAGTTGGTCTTGCGTGTCACCGACACCGCTCACCACGTCTGGGCCTGGTCCCGCTGGCGCCGCCGACGACAACACCAAGCCCGGCTCAGCCACTACAAACGCCGCGGCCACCCACTCACCTAACTGCCGTTGCAGTACTAGCCTAGCCGCCGAACACCAACGGCAACGCCACGGCGGCGATGATCAGGGTGACCCCGCTCAGCAGGTCCGAGCGGATCCGGATGAGGCGCGCCGCGAACCGCCCGATCAGCAGCCCGCCCAGTGACAACACCGCGGTCATGACCCCGAAGACGGCGGCCGAGAACCACGGCGAGAGCCCGAGAATCCCCAGGCTCGCGCCGGCGAGCAGATTGTCCAGGCTCAGCGTCAACGGGATGCCGAACAGCGCCCACGGGTGGTCCAGCTCGTCCGGCTCGGGGTTACGGACGGCCGAGATCACGAGGTAGAGACCGTACGCGCCGAGCGCGGCCGCGCCCACCCACTCGGCGACGTCCCCGACGGACTCCCCGATCTCGCGACCGATCAACAGCCCGGCCAGCGGCATGATCGCGTCCCAGAGCCCGAAGGTCAGCGCGACCTGCAGGGCGCGCTTCAGGCCGAATGGGACGGTGCCGAGCGCGATCGAGACCCGGAAGTTGTCGAGACTCAGCACGAAACCGAGCACCAGCACTTCCCAGATCATGGCGACATCGCTGCCCGGTGACGACCGACTCCGGCAGTAGCGGCTGTGTCCCGGCGACCCTCCGCCATAGTTGCCGATAATAGCTCAGAACATCCACGAGACAAACGGGTCAAATTGAATATCGGAATTGCATGATGGTAATCCTCCCTTTCGCCAATCGAACATCGAAAAAGGTCCGGCTGTTCCGCGTGGACGCGGTTTCCGGGAGAGGCGTCAGCGATTCCTCGCCAACCCGGAGTGTGCGAGTCCGGTGCGCTCGAGCTTGTGCCACGGCAACTGGGCGCCCGCCACCGCGGTCACGAGGGACTGGATCACCACCAGGTACATCAGCTGCCGGTAGACGAGCTGCTGGAACGGCAGGACGAGCAACGGACGCAGACGCTCGCCGTCGAGCTTGAACGCGAGCACACCCGGCACCAGCTGGAGCAGCAGGAAACCGAACCACGTCACCGCGAGCTCTGCGGCATCCGCCGTGAACAGCCCGAAGAACGCCACAATGTCGATGACCGGCGCGAGCACCTGCATCAGCACCTGGAACAGCAGCAGGTACGGCAGGCCACGCCGCCCCAGCTTGCCCGCCGCGCCGCGTTCCACCACGGCTCGCCGGTGTTTCCACGCGGCCTGCAGCGTTCCGTAGCACCAGCGGTAGCGCTGCTTCCAGAGCTGCCCGACCGTCGCGGGCGCCTCTGTCCAGGCCACCGCCCTCTCCTCGTAGACGGCTCGCCACCCGGCCCGCTCCAGCGACATGGTGAGATCGGTGTCCTCGGCGAGGGTGTCGTGGGAGATTCCGCCGACATTCAGCACGGCCGAGCGCCGCCAGGCGCCGATCGCGCCCGGCACGGTCGGCATGCACTGGAGGACGTCGTACACGCGGCGATCGAGGTTGAAGCCGAGCACGTACTCGATGTGCTGCCACCGGCCGAGCAGTCCCTTCCGGTTACCGACCTTGGCGTTGCCCGACACCACACCGATGCTCGGGTCCGTGAAGTGCGCGACGAGCCACCCCACGGCGTCGCGGTCCAGGATCGTGTCGCCGTCGACCATGACCACGATCTCCGAGCGGGCCGCGGCAAGGCCCGCGTTCAACGCCGCCGCCTTACCCGCGTTTTCGCCCCGGATGAGCCGGATGCGGGGATGCAGCCGGCGAAGCCGCCGCACCACCTCCACCGTCCGGTCCGTGGAACCGTCGTCGACGACGATCACCTCCGCCGGGTAGCGGGACTCGAGTGCGGACCGCACGGTGGCCGCGATGCCCGCCTCCTCGTTGTAGGCCGGGACGATCACGGTGACCGGTTCGCCGGTCGGCCCGGAGAGCCGCCGGCGCCGAACCCGCCGCACGTGGATGGGGGTGACGATCAGTACTACCAGCGTGCGAAGGATCGCCAGCGCCCCGGCGACCACGAGAAGCATCCGGAGCGCGCCCGCGAGCCACCCGGCGGCCTGCACCGACCAGCCGAGCAGCAGTCCGGTGACCCGCTCCAGGACACCGGCCGGGTTGGTCGCACCGGACACACCGAACGCGCCGCCGACGGAGTCGACCCGCCAGCCCCTTTCCGCCAGCGACCCCAGCAGGCGATCGAGTGCGGTGACGGTCTGCACGCCCGCGGAATCGTGCATCAGGAGCACGGCACCGCGATCGTCGGGGGGTGTGGAGTTGGCGACAATCGCCTCGGCGCCCGGTTGCCGCACGTCCCGCGAGTCGAGATCGGCGACCACGACCTGCCTGCCGTGGTTGCCCGCGCGGAGCATCGCCTTCCACGCCCCGGAGTCCAGCGAGCCGGTGGTCGTGTAGGGCAACTGCACGAGGTTCGTCGTGATCCCCGCGGCACCGGCCAGCACCAGGTCGGTGGCCTGCAGTTCGAGCTGGACCCGGGTGTCACCGGCCTCCCGCAGGTCCATCCGGGTCATCGTGCGGTTACCGATCTCGTGCCCCTCGGCCAGGATCCGCCTGACCAGCTCGGGGTGCCGCGCCGCATGCGCCCCGGTCACGAAGAACGTGGCGCGCACCCGGTGTTCGGCGAGTACGCGCAGGATCCGGGGTGTCCAGCGCGGATCCGGCCCGTCGACGAAGGTCAGCGCGATGGTGCGCGCGGGCAGGTGCCGCACGGTTGGCTCACGAGGGTCGACGACCGAACCGCCGGAGTACACGGACTCGGGCACGAACTCGCGGGACCCCGCCGTCCGGCTCTCTCCGTTGTCGAGCTGACCGGAGACCAGGATGTTCACCGTGAGCAACGCGCTGATGCCGGACAGCAGGAGGCCGAGTAACAGCCAGTGCGCGCGGGGGGATTTCGCAGGTTTGCGGCGGCGGGACACTGCCGCGCCTCAGCGTTGTTGCCCTGGCCTGTCAGGACGTGTGCGCGTTGGTTGGGTCGGCCGCGCCGGGACCTCCGCCGTGGTGACCAGCACCGACAGGACGGGCGGGTTCTGGATGGTGGTGCGGATGTCATTCGCCGTCCCGGCAGGCTCCGCCGGTGCGAGCGGCGGATGGGGGCGGCTCGACGCAGGCAGCGGTGCGGAGGCCGAGGTGACGGGCGAGGCGGGCGCGCTGGGCGGGCGGGGAACGGAGGGTTGCGGTCGCGTCACCAGGGGCGGTCTGCTGTCCGCACCGAACATCGCGGCGATGAGCAGGAATACGCCGCAGGTGAACACGAAGCTCGTGAACAGGGCGAACCGACGGACCAGGCGCCGCCTGCGGCCGGTGGCGTCGACGAAGACCGGGCGGTCGCCGCGGCGCGGCAGGCCGAATCCGGGGCCCAGGAAGATCGGTGTCGTCTC
Organism: Prauserella flavalba; assembly: GCF_003202235.1. Taxonomy (GTDB): domain Bacteria; phylum Actinomycetota; class Actinomycetes; order Mycobacteriales; family Pseudonocardiaceae; genus Prauserella_A; species Prauserella_A flavalba. Next base: position 104,175 of record NZ_MASU01000019.1, on the reverse strand, counting down.
GGCTGCGCTCAGCGCGGAGGCGCGGGAGCCATGCGTCCGGGGCAGTGCCCGGTTGCGGGTGGGCGCCCGTCGTTGACCCGTCCGCGCGTGGCGGCCGTGCCTGGGCCGTGCTGGGCTGGTTCTCCTCGTCGCGGCTCTGCGGCTGTCGAGGCGATGGCCAGGCAATTCACTACTCCCGGTGGTTGAGTCGGACGTCTTCACCCACAAGGCACTCACTCATTGGGGCCAGATGGGCACAGTACGATAACCATGCGGTCACTATTGAGACAAGAGTGACTGATGGGAAGCATGTGGGTTACTTAACGACTGAGTAGGTAAGGGAAATCTTGCGATCGTTCGCTCGCCGGATTGGCAGGCTGTTCCTGATCACGGCGGTGTCACTGGTGTTCGTCGCGTGCGCGACCACCGTGTACCTCGACTTCTCGTTGCAGCGCGTGCCTGCTTTCATGAATTACTCCGGACGGCCCAGTGAGGCCGAGGGCACCAACTGGTTACTGATCGGCACCGACAGCCGGGAGGGATTGTCCGCGGCGCAGCGGCGACACCTCAACACCGGCAGCGAGGCCGATGCGGGCGGAACCCGTACCGACACGATCATGGTGCTGCACATCCCGTCCGGAGCGGCGCCGCCCAGCCTGATCAGCCTGCCCCGCGACTCACTGGTTCCGATCCACGGCCACGGCCAGAACAAGCTCAACGCGGCGTACGCCCTCGGCGGTCCGACATTGCTTTCCAGAACGGTGCAGGACATGACCGGCCTGCACATCGATCACTATCTGGAAATCGGTTTCGGCGGATTCGCCGGAATGGTCGACGCCGTTGGCGGCGTGCGGGTGTGCCTCGCCGAACACGTGTGGGACCCGAAGATCAACCTCGATCTCCCCCGCGGCTGCCAGGAACTCGACGGCGCCAGAGCGCTCGGGTACATGCGCACCCGCGCGTTCGCCGATGGCGACCTGGAGCGAGCCGACCACCAGCAGGATTTCCTGTCGGCCCTGATCTCGAAATGCGCCAGCCGTGCGGTCCTGCTCAACCCGGTCAAACTTGTCCCGCTGACGGGACAGGCCCTGTCCAGCACCTCGTTCTCCGACGGCGACCATCTGCAGCACCTCGCCCAGCTGGCCCTCGCGTTACGAGACCCGGGCGAGGGCGGCCTGATCACCAGGACGGTGCCGGTGAACGGCTCGTCGACGGTGCCCGGCATCGGCTCCGTTCTGTTGTGGGACAAGGAGAGGGCGAACGCCCTCTTCGCGCGGCTGCGCGCCGAGTGAGGCCGCGGGCCAGCGGCGGAGCCTGTTGAGCTGGGCGGGCGGATCGCGTTGCGCAGGGTCGGTCGGTACGCCGCCCTCACGGCGTCTTGGAGACCCCGCGACGCCGGACGCGGTCCGCGACCGTCGAGAGCGCACGCGAACCCGAGTTCCCGTGCCGGCAGCGAGCTTCCGGTTGCCAGGCCGGTCGCAGCGGCGGGGTGTTGTCAGGAAGCGGTTCCCAGACCTCGCATCGAGCACGGCGACCTGATGGCGATCCTCGTTCACGAGGTCGCGGCCCTGCCCGAACGGTATCTCCCGCCCGCACGCGCCGGCCAGCAGGAATACGTCGCCGAACTCGTCCATCTGCTCCGCCGGGCGAACCCCGAGGTGGACGAAGCGGGCGGCAGGCTCCGCATCCACGGCGCCCTCGCCCTGGTCAACGAATTCACCCGGACCCGCCGCTACGCCGGCAGGCCACACCTCGTCGACGAACTCTCGGCGATCGCACTCGATCTCTGCGGCACAGCGCGCTGACGCGCTGGCGGCGCCCGCACGGTGGTCGCGCGGGCGCCGCAAGGCCGTCTCTGCAGCGGCGGTGACTACCGCTTCGGGGCCTCTTCGGAGTGTTCGAGCACAGTGGACTTCGCCCTCACGGCGGCAGCCGCGGTGGTGGCCGCCCAGTTGCGCGGGGCGACGCGGGCGATGCCGAATGCGACGAGGGCGCCGACGAGCAGGCAGAAACCCAGGACGTAGAGCCCGCTCGCGGCGTGTCCCTCGGTGGCGACGAATCCGACGATCACCGGGCCGACGACACCGCCGAAACTGCCCATCAGATTGATCATCCCGCTGGCCTGGCCCGCCTGTTCGGGAGCGATGTACTGCAGGGCCCATGCCCACCACGGTCCGAACGCCGCGTACACACCGATTCCGGTGACGACCATGAGCGTCAGCTGGACGCCCAGCGTGGCAGGCAGGAACTGCTGCAACAGCAGCGCGACGCCACCGACGGCCAGTGGCGGAATGACGAACCAGGACTTCGGGCGCGTCGAACGATCGGCGGCCCGCGAGTTCAACAGCATGGCCGCGCCGGCGATGGCGAATGGAATGACGGACAGGAGCCCGACCGCGCCGATTCCCCGTGAGGACAGCTGCCCGACCACGGTGGGCAGCCACAGGCCGAAGCTGTAGAAACCGGTCAACCACAGGAAGTACACGAGGCAGCAGGCCCAGACGGCCGGTGACCTCAACACCGTCCAGAACGAGGCGGCCTCGGCGCCGGTTGCGCGCTCGGCACGGGTCGCGAGGATGTGGTCACGTTCGGCGTCGGACAGCCTGGCGTCCTGTTCCGGCGAGTCCTTCAGGTACCGCAACACCACGAACGCCAGCACGAACGCGGGCAGGCCCTGCACCACGAACATGACACGCCAATCCCAGGTCTCGATCAGCCAGCCCGCCGAAGGGACCATGATGATCGACGACGCGGGGAGCGCGAAGAGCGAGAGACCTGCCGCACGAGCTCGCTCCCGCAGCGGGAACCAGACGACGAACATGACCGCGAACGCCGGCCAGACCACGCCCTCGGACAGGCCCATCAGGAACCGCCAGACGATCATCGCCGTGGTGGAGCCGGAGAGTGCCTGTCCGATCGAGACGACACCCCAGCAGAACAGTGCGCCTGCGATGACCTTGGTCGGGCCGATCTTTCCCGCGAGCCAGCCGCCGGGGACCTGAGTGAGGATGTAGCCCCAGAAGAACGCCGACAGCACCACGCCGATCGTCGTCGCGGCGAGGTGGAGGTCGGCGCTGATCGCGGGTGCGGCGACGCTGATGTTCGCCCGCTCCGCGAAGGCGACCAGGTAAACGAGGAAGAGCAGCAGACCTGTTCGCCGCCAGCGGGCGGCCGGCGGTGTCGTCGACGTTGACGAGTTGCTCACGGGAACCTCTTTTCGATCGGTTGCCGGTGGAGGAGGCCGGTTCGGAGGGAATGTTCAGTCGGGCGCGGTCCAGCCCGCGGCCATGAGCTGATCACGGATGGTGCGCTTGACGATCTTTCCGTAGCCGGACTTGGGCAGCTCCCGCCAGCGGATGAACTGGCGGGGCAGCTTGTACCGGGCCAGCTTGGGTTCGAGCCAGTCGCGCAGCTCGGCGTCGCCGGTGTCGTGACCGGGCTGGCGCACCCAGACCGCGACCCCGATCTCGCCCCATTTCGGGTGTGGCATGCCGAGCACCGCGGCCTCGGCGACCGCGGGGTGAGCGACGAGCTTCTCCTCGATGTCGCGGGGGTGCACATTGGACCCGCCCGAGATGTACATGTCCGATGCGCGCCCGGTGATGTAGAGGTAGCCGTGCTCATCGACGGCCCCGAGGTCGCCGGTGTGGAACCAGCCGCCGTCGAACGCGGCCGCCGTCGCCTCCTCGTTGCGCAGATAGCCTGCGCACACGGCGGGGCCGGCCACGCAGATCTCCCCGATCTCGCCCGGCCCGAGCTCGGTCCGGTCGGCGTCGAGGATGGCGATCTGCATGCCGGTCCGGGGCCGGCCACAGGTTCCGATCTCGAACTCGGGTGGCTGGGGCCTGCCGTGGTCGGCAGGCGTGAGGACGGTGATGTTGCCGGTGACCTCTCCCAGGCCGTAATACTGCACGAGAACCGGTCCGAGGACGTCCAGCGCGTGGTCGCGGTCGGCGTTGAGCATCGGGGCACCCGCGTAGATCACGTGCCGTAGCGAGGAGTGGTCGAACTTGTCGGCCGAGGGGTCCCCGGCGAGCATCTTCAGAATGGTCGGGACGGTGAACATGTTGGTCACCCGCTCCCGCTCGACCAGCTCCCACACCTCCTCCGGCCGCAGCCCCGGGCCCTCCGGAAGGACCGTCGCCGCGCCGCGGGCGACCTGGGGCAGGAGATGCACGCCCGCGCCGTGCGACAGCGGAGCCACAGCGAGCGAGACATCGGTCTCGGACAGGCCGGGCATCAGATCCGCGGCGTGGTTGGTGGTGACGAACCCGAGCTGGTCGTGGGTCAGGATCGCGGCCTTGGGCGACCCGCTGGTGCCGGAGGTGAAGAAGTACCACGCATGATCGCCCACGTAGACCGTTTCCGGAGCGGGTGACGCGGCAGGCAGCGCGGCGACGGTATCGGCGGAGGCCTCAGCTCCGAGCCACAGCACGCCGCCCGGCAATCCCGTCACGTCGCGCACGGCCTCCACGTGCGCTTCCACGTCCGCCGCGGCGATCATGGTGACCGGCCGGCACACGTCGGCGATCACCGCGACATCCGCCGGGGTGAGCCTCACGTTGGTGGGCGCCACCGCCGCGCCCGCGCGCCAGATCCCGTACAGGGACTGGATGTACTCGGGATGGTTGTGGCCGTGCAGCAGGACGCAGTCGCCGCGGCTCACGCCCCGGCGCCGAAGCTCGGCGCACACCCGGTCGGCGGCCTCATCGAGCATGCGCCAGGTCCACCGGGTCCGGCCGTGCACCACCGCGGTGGCCTCGGGCAGTCGGCGCGCGGTCTGCGCGAGCATTTCCGCCACGTTGACGGCACGAGTCGGGGTGTTCATCGGCCGGCCTCCAGGACGGTCGCGTAATTGGCGACGGCGGCGCCGCCCATGTTGAACACGGCAGCCCGTCGCGCCCGGGGCAGCTGCATCCCGCCCGCCTCACCGACGAGCTGCATCGCGGCGAGCACGTGCTGGGACACCCCGGTGGCCCCGATGGGATGCCCCTTCGCCTTGAGCCCACCGGACACGTTCACCGGGAACGCGCCGTCACGGTCGGTACGACCTTCGGCGGGCAGCAGGCTTCCCTTGCCCGGTTCGGCGAGCCCGAAGGCCTCGTACTGCAGGAGCTCGGCGACGGTGAAGCAGTCGTGTGTCTCGAGCAGATCGAGCTCGGCCAGACCGACATCCGCCTCGCGCAGCGCGCCGCGGAAGGCGGCGGCGGCCGCGTCGAACGCGAGCGGATCCGGCCGCGAGGTGAGCGGCATGGGGTCGTTGGCCTGCGCCCGCCCTCGCACCGCGACCGCCCGGCGGGCGGCGCGCGCCACGTCGGCCGTGGTCACCACGATGGCGGCGGCACCGTCGGAGACCATGGAGCAGTCGGTGCGCAGGAGCGGATCGGCGACGACCGGGTTGCGTTCCGATGCGGTCACGCAGAACTCGTAGCCGAGGTCGCGTCGCAAGTGGGCGTAGGGATTGTCCACGCCGTTGCGGTGGTTCTTGGCGGCGATGCGGGCGAGCGCGTCACGGGGGTCGCCGTAGCGCCGGGCGTACTCGCGGGCCAGCCAGGCGAACACGGCGGGAAAGCTGCCGTATCGCCCTTCGGTGGGCAGGTAGGCGGCGCCGAGGAGGACGTCGGTGACTGTCGCAGCGGGGGCACGGGTCATCTTCTCGGCCCCGACGACGAGTACCGCGCGGGCCCGGCCGGCCTCGATCATGTCGAGCGCGGCGTAGAGCGCGGCGCTGCCCGTGGCGCACGCGTTCTCGGAACGCACGGCGGGGACACCGGCGAGCTCGGGCGTGCCGGTGCCGACGAGTGCGGCCTCGAACCGCTGGTTGGTCGTGTCGGTGCCGTAGACCCCGACGGAGACGGCATCGATGTCGTCGGGCGTGAGCCCGGAGTCCTCGACGGCGGCGGCGCTGACCTCGGCCATCAGCGACTCCACGTCCGGTTGCTCGGACTTGCCGAACCGCGTGTGCGCCCAGCCGGTCAAATGCGGGTGCTGTGTCATGGAAACCTCCAGGTGGGGGCGGGAGTTCAGAGCCTGATTCCGCCGTTGACATCGAGCACGGCGCCGGTCATGAACGACGAAGCCGGCGACCACAGGTACAGCACGGACTCGGCGATGTCCTCGGGGCTGGCCAGCCTGCCGACCAGCGAACGTTCGACGAACATCGCGTGGACGTCCGGGTCGTCGCCGATCATCCCGGTGGCGGTGGTTCCCGGGGCCACACAGTTGACCCGGACCTTGCGCGGTGCGAGCTCCCGGGCCGCACCCTTGGTCAGGCTGATGACGGCGGCCTTGGAGGCGCCGTAGACCGGTCCACCGATGTAGCCACCGCCGGTGTAGGCGGCCACGGACGCGCAGAGCACGATCGAGGCGTCCGGCGCGAGGTGGGGCGCCGCCGCCTGGATCGTGTTGACCGCCCCCATGATGTTGATCATCAGGCAGCGCTGCGCGTCCTCCTGGCGCACCTCGAGCAGCGGGGCCGGCAGCGTGATGCCCGCCGGAACGAAGACGCTCGTCACCGGCCCGCGTTCGGCGGCCAGCGCGAAGCCCTTCTCCAGGCTCGTGGGATCCAGTACGTCGGCACACTGGTACCGCGCGCCCGGAAAGGCTTTACCGACCTGTGGAGCCTCCTCGGGCAGGTCGAGCACGGTCATCGCGGCGACGCGGGAAGCGGCGAGGCCTACGGCGGCGAGCCCGATTCCGCGGGCTCCTCCCACGATCACGGCCGACCCGGCCGGTGTGCTCGTCTGGTCACTCATGTCAGCGCACTCCTTCGTGCAGTGGTTTTGCGTTTTCCGGCCGGGGTCACAGGTCGAGGACGAGGCGCGGGGTGAGTGACCGCGAGCAGCACGGGGTCATCACTTCGTTGCTCACGCGCTCCTGCGGGCTCAGATAGGAGTCGCGGTGGTCGGGAACGCCGTCGAGGACGACCGTCTCGCAGGTACCGCAGGTCCCTTCGCGGCACGAGGTCGGGACCGCGATGCCCGCCGCGGCGAGCGCGTCGACGATCGTCTGCCCCGCGGCCACGCCGACGACCATCTCCGAGTAGTCACAGACGACCTCGAAGGCGGTGTTCCGCCCGTCGAGCACGTTCTCGGCGGCGCGGAACCGCTCGACGTGCAGCGTCCCGTCCGGCCACGCGGTGCAGTACTCCTCGACGGCGCCGATCAGCGGAGCCGGTCCGCAGCAGTAGACCGCGACCCCGTCCCGGGGTTCGCCCAGCGCCGCCGCGAGGTCGATGTGCCCGTACTCGTCCTGTGGACGCACGGTGACGCGGTCGCCGTAGGGCGCGAGCTCGTCGAGGAACGCCATCGAAGCGCGGGTGCGTCCGCCGTACACGAGACTCCACGGACGGTTCCGCGCCGCGCAGCGCGCGATCATCGGCAACATCGGCGTGATGCCGATGCCGCCCGCGACGAAGACGTACTCGGCCGCGTCGACGAGGGGGAAGTTGTTACGGGGTCCCCGGCAGCGGATCTTGTCGCCGACCTGGACGCGGTCATGGACGTGCACCGAGCCGCCGCGGCCGTCGGCTTCCCGCAGGACGCCGATGCGCCAGGCGTCCGGCTTCTCCGGGTCGCCGCACAACGAGTACTGGCGCACGAGATCCGGCTCCAGCACGAGATCCAGGTGGGCCCCGGGCGTCCATGCGGGCAGCCGCTCCCCTTTCGCCGGCTCGAGTTCCACGACGGCGACATCGTCGGCGACGATGTCCTTGGTGGCGACGACAGTGACGAGTTCGCGCGGCTCGCCGGTGGGCCCGGCTGGGTTGGCGATCATGACTCCTCCGCTGAGATCGCTCAGGCCGTGGCGGCGGGACGGCGTTCCGCGGCCTGTTCGCGGGTACGGCCCGGCCGCCGCCGGCTGGTGTCGACGACGACGACGTCCCCCTCGACCGACACGGCGTAGCCCTCGAGGACCAGTGGCCCCTCCTGACGGCCGCCGTCCGGGCCGGCCACGTCCTGGGGCGAGCCGGGGACGACGTCCACCTCGTACTTGCGCACCCTCGCGTTGCGGGGGTCGTAGAACGACACACCGGTGCGGATGTCGAATTCCCACGCGTGCCAGGGACAGCGCAGCGAACGCTGCCGCTCGTAGTCGATCGGCTTGTCCGGGCTTTCGGCCGACGAGACGCCGAAGACGGTCCCGTGCTCGCAGAGCGGCGCGCCGGCGTGGGGGCATCTGTTCAACAGGGCGTAGTACTCGCCGTCGAGGTTGAAGATGCCCACCGAGCGGCCTTCCAGCTCGACGATCTTCCGCTCGCCCGGCGCGATGTCCGTGGCGTTGGCGACGATGTAGCGGGTCACGCGCCGTCCTCCAGGCCGAAGAAGCGCACGGCGTTGCCGCGCAGGATCTTGTCCTTCAGTTCCGCCGGGAACGAGGGCGGGAAGACCGCGTTCGGCGCGTCGAAGTCGAAGTGCGGATAGTCGGAGGCGAACAGCACGTTGTCGGCGCCGAACTCCTCGATGTACTCCTCCAAGTGGGCGGGCTTGTCGGGCTCGTCGATCGGCTGGGTCGAGACCCAGACGTGGTCGGCGAGGTACTCCGAGGGTTTGCGCTGCAGATCGGGCACCTCGCTGCGCAACGTCTCCCAGTGGTAGTCCAGGCGCTGCAGCAACGGCACGAAGTGCGCGACATTCCCCTCCACGAACATGATCCGCAGCTCCGGGTAACGGTCGAACGTCCCGGACAGCACCAGGCTGAGGAGCTGCGACTGGAAGCTCTGCACCTGCCCGACGTGGTACTCGGTGTGGTAGGACGCCCAACCGGTGCCGGTGCTGGGATTTCCGCCGCCCTGCGAGAGATGGACCTGCATCGGCAGCCCGTTGTCGATCATCGCCTCGTAGATCGGCCAGTACCGCCGGCTGCCGAGCGGATCGCGGGTCTTGCTGAGCCCCAGGACCGCGACCACCCCGGGATGCGAACCCAGCCGGTCGATCTCCGCGGTCGCGAGGTCGGGACTTTCGAAGGCGACCGAGATCGCGGCACGCAACCGGGGCTCCGGCCGCACGAGGTGCTCGAGCTGCCAGTCGTTCACCGCACGGGTGAGGGCGTCGGCGAGCTCGGGACGCAGTGCCTGGGATGCCGGATTCAGGGCCTGCCCGCCGGGCGAGATGCATTGCAGGACACCGAGTTGGACGTCGTAGAGATCCAGCAACTGCTTGCGAATCAGGTCGAGATCGGAGCCGGGGAAACCGGTTTCCGGCCAGGTGTCGGCCCGCATGGCGCCGCCGTAGAGCTGCGGGTACTCGCCGAGGTTGAACAGGCCGTTGGTGGTGCGGACCCCGTACTCGCGCACGATCTCCCGCCAGCGACGCGGAAGGTACGCGGTCAGCGCGTCCGCCGGCGGCACCGGATGGATGTCGACGTCGGCGATGCCGGTGGTCACCCTCGGAACCGGCAGGTCCACTGTGTACGGCCGCTCCTGCAATGTGGTCATCGTGGTCACCTTTCCGTCGGTTCAGAGGTCCGAGGGGACGCTGAGGCCGTAGAGGTCGAAGGCGTTGGCGCGCCGGATCCGGTCGATCAGCGCGGGATCCGAGCTGCCGTTCTCGATCTCGCGCGGCGCGGAGTGATGGCGGTGCGGGTAATCGCTGGAGTAGACGAGCATGTCCTGCGAGCCCAGCCGGTCGACGAGGCGATCAAGCGCTCCCGGCTGCTCGAAGCCGTCGGAGGGGGCGGTGGTGAAGCGGACGTGACGGCGGATCAGGTCGGAAGGCCGCTCGGTCAGCCACGGCACATCGGGCCGGTAGCTCTTCCAGAGCTTGTCGAACTTCCACAGGAACGGCGGAACCCAGCCGAACCCGAGCTCGCTGACCACGATCCGGGTCGAGGGGAACTTCTGCAGCACGCCCTCGGAGACGATCGAGGCGAGCTGTGCTTCGAGGTTGGACTGCTGCCCGACGTACCACTCCAGGTAGGTGCTGGGCCAGCCGACCGAGGTCGGCGCTTGCCGGAACACCCCGCCGATGTGCAGGGCCACCGGCAGACCGTGACGCTCGGCGGCTTCCCAGATCGGCCAGTTGATCTGCCTCCCGTAGGGCAGCTCGGACTGGCCGAGCAGCAGCACCTGGGCGAACCTGCCGTCGGCCGCGCACCGGTCGATCTCCTCGGCCGCCGCGTCGGGGGTGCCCTGCGGTACGGCGATCGAGGCCCGGAGCCGGTCGTCGGCGTCCAGCCACTCCCGCGCGATCCAGTCGTTGAGAGCGCGGGCGTGGGCGATCTCCCGGCGCGGCTGGTGGATCTGCTGGACGCCGTAGAGACAGTTCAGCACGGCGAAGTCGGGTCCGCCGTCGGTGAAGACGTCCGCGACGAGTGCGTCGACGGCGGTGCCGGCGCGCCCGTCCGGACCGGGCGTGGCCCCGGGTCGCTCCGCGATCGGTGAGGCGGGCGGGTGGTAGCCGGGCTCGTAGTACGGAGCCAGCTGCGCGACCAGTTGATCGGCCCAGTAGTCGTCCAGGTAGGGCAGCAGGTTCCTGGCCGAAGGAAGGACGGCGTGGACATCACAGTCCACGACGGCCGCCCTACGGCCCTCTGGCACGGAACGGTTCGTGCCTGCACCGCCGGTCGTCATGGCGGGAGCACCCATGGAGTTCTCCGTTCGTCGTTGAAGCAGCTCCTCAGCGCCACCGACGGTGCGAGGCCAGGCCAAACCCCGTCAATCAACCGACGCGAATGCCCAGTTCGTAGTTCCATAATGTGGAGCTTGACAAGCTCGTGGCACCACTCTTAGCTTTCGCCTGTGATAATGCAGCAGAATTCGTTCCATAACATGGAACGACAAGGTCGGCGGGCAGGCGCGGAGGCACTGCAGGGATCGCAGAGCGTGCGGCGTGCACTCGATCTGCTCTCGCTCATCGCAGCCTGGGAGCGACGCGGCGGATTGTCCGTGGCCGCGGTGGCCGAGGAGACCGGCCTCGCCAAATCCACGACTCATCGGTTGCTCTCCGAACTGCTGCAAGCCGGCTACCTCGAGCAAGGTCCCGACCGGCGTTACCGGATCGGCCCCGAGGCCTACGTCGTGGGCGTCGCCGCCGAACCGCGCTACGGCGTCCAGCAGCAGTCACTCGCGGCCGCCACCCGGTTGGCGGCCGTCTCGGAAGACGTCGCCTTCGTCTCGATCCGCCGCAGGCACCACCATGTCTGCGTCTACCGGGAGGAGGGGCGGTGGCCGATCCGCAGCCACGTGCTCCAGGTCGGCGACCGGTTGCCGCTGGGAGTCGGCGCCGCCGGCCTGGCGTTCCTGGCCGCGATGGAACCGGACGAGGCCGCCGCGATCGTCGAGGCCAACGAAACCGAGATCGAGCAGGGGTACCGGCCGCTGTCCGCCTCGGTGATCCTGGAGCTCGTCGCCGACGCCCGGGCACGCGGCGGCGTCGCGATCAACCGCGGGATGGTCGTCGACGACTCCGTCGGCATCAGCATGGCGGTGCCGGCTCGTGCTGGTCAGCCGGTCGTGGCCCTGGGCATCGCGACCATCGCGTCCCGGATGGAAGCCGAACGGGAGAAATGGCTGGAGTCCTTGCTACGGCGGGAAACCGACCACCTCGCCGGACGAAAGAGGAGCCGATGACCCCGGCCGCCGAGAGCGGGCCCGAGTCGCTCGCGTGGCTGCGCGGCGCGGTACGCGACGACACCGCGGTCCGCGACCGGTTGACCGACCGCCTCGCCTACGCCCACGACGCGTCACATTTCCGCCTGACACCGCGCGCGGTCGTCATGGCGTCGACCGCCGGAGAAGTGGGCCGCGTGTTCACCGCGGCCGGCGAAGCCGGTGTGCCCGTGGCCTTCCGCTCCGGCGGGACGAGTCTGTCCGGACAGGCCGGCACCGACGGGGTTCTGATCGATACGCGGCGGCATTTCCGCGACATCGAGGTGCTCGACGACGGTGCCCGCGTCCGGGTCGGTCCCGGAGCGACCGTCCGCCAGGTCAACGCGCGACTGGCCCGGTGGGGCCGCAAGCTGGGCCCCGATCCCGCCAGCGAAGTGGCCTGCACGGTCGGCGGCGTCGTCGCCAACAACTCCAGCGGGATGGCCTGCGGCACCTGGGCGAACAGCTACGCCACCCTGGAATCCCTGCGGCTGGTGCTACCGAGCGGCACGGAGCTGGACACGGGGGCGCCCGACGCCGACGAGCAGCTGCGGGCCCGGGAACCGGAGCTGCACGCCGGCCTGCTGCGGCTGCGGGACCGGCTTCGCGGCGACTCCGTGCTCCGAGACCGGGTGGCGCGGCAGTTCTCCATGAAGAACACGATGGGCTACGGGCTGAACTCGTTTCTCGACCACGACAGCGCGAGCGACATCCTCGCCCACCTGGTGGTCGGCAGCGAAGGCACGCTCGCGTTCGTGTCGTCGATCGTCCTGCGCACGGTTCCCCTGCTCGGGCACGCGCGCACCGGACTCCTCGTGTTCGAGGACCTGGCGGCCGCCACCGCCGCGTTGCCCGAGCTCGTGGCGACCGGGCCGGCCACCGTCGAACTGCTCGACGCCACCTCGCTGCGCGTCGGCCAGCGCGCCGACCGCGCCGACGCGACGCTCAAGGCCCTCGCGGTCGACCGGCACGCGGCCCTCCTCGTCGAATACCAGGCCGATACCGCGGCCGAAGCCGACGGCCTCGTGGACGCCGCGCAGGGAACGCTCGGGCTGATCCCGACGATCGTTCCGGCGGCGCTGTCGGCCGATCCCGCGCAACGCGCCGCGCACTGGCACGTCCGCAAGGGGCTCTACGCGATGGTGGCCGAGGCGCGGCCCGCCGGGACGACCGCACTGCTGGAGGACATCGTCGTACCGGTCCCCGAACTCCTGCCGACGTGTGAGGCGCTGACCGCACTGTTCGACCGGCACGACTACCGCGACAGCGTGATCTTCGGACACGCGAAGGACGGCAACATCCACTTCATGCTGACCGAGCGGCTCGGCGACGGCGTTCCGCTCGACCGGTTCGCGCGGTTCACCGACGACATGGTGGACCTCGTTCTCGGCCGGGGTGGCTCGCTGAAGGCCGAGCACGGGACGGGACGCATGATGGCGCCGTTCGTCCGCCGCCAGTACGGCGACGAGCTGTACGAGATGATGCGCGAGGTCAAGCGCCTGTGCGATCCGCGCGGGCTGCTCAACCCGGGTGTCGTGCTCTCCGACGACGCCGACGCCCACCTGCGGGCCCTGAAGTCGGCACCGCCCGTGGAGGACGAAGTCGACCGGTGTGTCGAATGCGGGTTCTGCGAACCCGTCTGCCCCAGCCGTGACCTGACCACCACGCCGCGCCAGCGCATCGTGCTGCGCCGCGAGATCGAGCGCGCCCGCCGCGACGGCGACCGGGAGACGTACGAGGCGCTGGTGGCCGAGTACGACTACGACGCGACACAGACCTGCGCCGTGGACGGGATGTGTCAGACCACGTGCCCCGTCACGATCAACACCGGCGACCTCGTCAGGCGGTTGCGCGCCGAGCAGACCGGACGAGTCGCGGACAGCGCCTGGGCCGCGGCGGCTCGCCACTGGGACCTCGGCACCCGCACGGCCGCCCGGGCCCTCGACGCCGCCGCCCGCCTGCCTCTCCCCCTGGTCACCAAGGCCAACCACGCCGCCCGTTCCCTCGCCGGGCCCGACACGGTGCCGCTGTGGTCGCCCGAACTGCCCGGAGGTGGCCAGCGCCGTCGCATCGTGCGTGACCCGGACCGATCACCGTCGGCCATCCTGTTCTCCTCGTGCACCGGCACGATGTTCGGCAGCGCGGGGCTCGGCTCGGCCGAGGCTCTGCAGCGACTGTGCGAACGCGCCGGGCTCGCCCTCGGCACGCCGGACGATCTGCCGCAACTGTGCTGCGGCACCCCCTGGAAATCGAAGGGACTCACCCGCGGCTACGACACGATGGCCGCCAAGGTGCTCCCCGCGCTCTGGGACGCGTCCCGGCAGGGAGAGCTTCCCGTGGTGTCCGATGCCGCGTCCTGCACCGAAGGGCTGCGCCACCTGGTCGCCAACGCCGGCGAGCCCTACCGGCGGCTCCAGGTGGTCGACGCCGTCGAGTTCACCGCGACCACGCTGCTGCCCCTCCTCACCGTCACCGCCAAGGCCGGGTCCGTCGCGCTGCACCCCACGTGCTCGGCGACGAGGCTCGGCATCGACACTCACCTGCGCTCCGTCGCGGCCGCGGTGGCCGGAAACGTCGTCGTACCAGACGAATGGAACTGCTGCGGCTTCGCGGGCGACCGAGGGCTGCTCCATCCCGAGCTCACGGCGTCGGCGACCGCCCGGCAGGCGGCGGAACTGGCGGAGGGCGCCGGACAGTCCGGCGGTCACGACGCCCACGTCTCTTGCAACCGGACGTGCGAGCTCGGCATGACCCGCGCCACCGGTCACACCTACGAGCACCTCATCGAACTCGTCGAACGAGCCACCCGGCCGGACACCGAATGACGCGCAGCGCACGACCGCGGGCCAGACCGCAGTGAAGGCCACCTTCACTGCGTTGAACGCAGGCAAGGTGGCCTTCACTGCGGGCACGACGGGCTCACCAGCCTCCGCGCAGGACGAGGAGCCGCACCTGTAACTCGAGGGTGAACCGCTCCACCGCGTCGTCGAGGTCCACCCCGCAGAGCTGCTCGATGCGCTGCAGCCGGTACCGGAAGGTGTTGCGGTGCACGCACAAGGCAGCGGCCGCTCTGGTGGCGTCACAGCCGGCGTCGAACCAGCTCAACAGCGTGTCCAGGTACTCGGCGTTGCGGGGCGACTCGTTGCGGCGCAGCACGTCGAGCGCGCCGTTGAGCAGCCCCGGGTATTCGGTGGCCAGGCCGGCCAGCTCGGCGATCACCACATGGGAACGGAGTCCCGCCAGGTCGGCCGTGGCCGCCGACGGACGCGCGGCCAGCACCGCCACGGCCTGCCTGAGCAGGCGGCCTTCGGCCCGGGCCTCGTCACCGGTTGCCACCGCCCGGCTGAAGCAGGCCACCAGCGGCGCCCCGGCCGGTGTCGCGGCGCGCCGGCGCAACCGCTCGGCGAACACCGACGAGCCGGAACCGGGCGAGTGCGGGACCAGCACGTACGCCACTGCGCCGAGGACGGCCGTGGCCGCGCTCGGGTTCAGCATCCGCGCGCAGCGCGCCAGCAACCGTTCGATGTCGGGGGTGACACCGCGGGCCGCGCCGGCTCCCCTGGTCTGCCCTTCGCCGTGCGCGCTGAGGCTGATCAGACACCAGTGCGCGGCAGCGGGCCGGCCGAGTCGCTCGGTCAGCGCCTCCAGTGAGCCCGTTCCGGTCAGCAGCCCGCGCAGCAGTTCGGCACGGACCATGTCCTCGTCGTCGGGCCCGGCCTGTTCGTCGAGGAACCACGCGGCGGCAGCGGCCGCGACGTCGCCGAGCACGCGCGGCGCGCCATCGGGAGTGTCCGCGCCGGGCGCCAGCACCACGTAACCGGCGACGAGGTCACCGACCAGAATCGGAGCGACGAGCCGGGAGCCGGCGCCCTCCACCTCGATTCTCGTGACGTTCCGCCTGTACCCGTCGACGAAAAGCTGTTCCCGCAGCGGCTCAGGGGCGCGCCGGGCCAGGATCGTCCTGCTGGTCAGATCGTCCACGGTGTCCCCGCAGGCGAACGCGAGCACGCGCAGGCAGGCGTCGGTGAGCACGACCGCGCCGTCGAGCGCGAGCGCCGCGCCCTCGGCGAGTTCGTACAGGCCACCGGCGGTGGGTGTCGCTCCCCGCACTCCGAACCGGGCGGCGGACACGAGGGAACGGGCGAGCGCTGCGACCTCCTCCCAGCCGACCCGGCCGGCGACGGCCAGTACCGGCACCCCCGCCCGGTCCGCCGCCAGGCCCACATCGAGCTCCGCGGGAAGGCAGCCGCTGCGCACCACGACCGCGCAGGCCTCGGCCCTGCCCGCCTCCGCCAGGACCTCGGCGAGCTCGTCGCCGGTCGGGTGGGGCGAGGTCACCAGCAGCAGCTGGTGGCGGCCAGGTGCCCGATCCGCTTCCCAGGTCATGACCCCTGCCAGCGGCCGGTCGATTCCCGTGGCCGGTGCCACCACCATGAGCCAGCCACGGCGGGCCCCGATGAGCTGCCGCAACCGCACCGGCCCGGACGCACCCGCGGCGGGAAGCGGAGGAATTCCGGCGACAGCCGGTTCGCTCGCCAGGTTGTCCACGACCGTCATCGAGCCACCTCACCTTCCCTGCTACGGGACCGGAAACCGCGATGGAGCAAGGGTAGGTACCGCGCCCGGTGCCGTCAGTGGGCTCAGAGCACCGTGACGCCCGCGGGACCGTGCGATGAGCACCGAGTGAACCGTGCGGTAACAGGTCGTGGCACGGCCGGTGCGGCTCAGCCGAGGGCCCGCAGCCGGGGCAGCAGGTCCTTCCCCGCCAGCTCGAGGAACCGGGCCTGGTCACCGCCGGGCGCGTGCAGCACCAGGTCCGTGAACCCGGCGTCCACATAGGGGCGGACCCGCTCGGCGACCTCGTCCGGGTCCGTGGAGACGATCCACCGGCCGGCGATCTGCTCGATCGGCAGCTCGTCGGCGACCCTCTCCATGTCGACGGGGTCGGAGATGCCGTGCTTCTGCTCGGGGGTCAACGACAACGGAGCCCAGAACCTCGTGTTCTCGGCGGCCGCCCTCGGATCGGTGTCGTAGGACAGCTTGATCTCGATCGAGCGCACCACGTCGCCCGGCTTGCGGCCGGCCTGCCCGGCGCCGGAATCGACCGCGGGCTGGAGCTTCTCCGTGTAGAGGTCCATGCCCTTGCCGCTGGTGCAGATGAAACCGTCCGCCACTCTCCCCGCGTACTTCGCCACCAACGGCCCACCCGCCGCCACGTAGACCGGGACCGGCAGCGGCGGCCGGTCGTAGACCGTCGCGTTCTCCGTCCGGTAGTAGTCTCCTTCGAAGGTCACCCGCTCCTCTGTCCACAACAGACGGATCAGCTCGACGGCCTCGCGGAGCCGGGCGAACCGCTCCCGGAACTCCGGCCACTCGAGCTTCGCGACCGCGACCTCGTTGAGCGCCTCGCCCGTGCCGAGGCCCAGCACGACCCGCCCCGGGTACAGCGCGCCGAGGGTACCGAAGGCCTGAGCCACCACCGCGGGGTTGTAGCGGAAGGTCGCGGTCAGCACGCTGGTGCCCAGCCGGATCCGCTCCGTGCGCTCCCCCACCGCGGCGAGCCAGGCCATCGAGAACGGCGCGTGCCCGCCCCGGTGCCGCCACGGCTGATAGTGGTCGCTGACCATGACCGAGTCGAACCCTTGCCGTTCGGCCAGCACGGCCAGTTCGACCAGCTCGCGCGGCCCGAACTGCTCCGCCGAGGCCTTGTAGCCCACCGTGATGTGCGCGTTGGCGCCGTGTTTTCCGTTCATGTCCGCGAGTCAACCGGCCCGCCGGGGCCGGGTCATCGTGCTCGGTGGCCGAAAGCGGAGCGCCCGCGCTGTGCGGCTCGTCAGGCGGGATCGTCCCACTGGACGTCGACGGCGCGTGCCGCCAGGTGCACGGCCAGCCGGTCGTCGGGCTCGTCGAGGTCCGCGGGCAGCAGCTGCGCGACCCGTTCCATGCGCTGCATCACGGTGTTGCGATGGACGCCGAGCACGGTCGCGGCGGCCTTGGCCGAGGACTGGCAGTCCAGGTAGCACCGCAGAGTCCGCACGAGCTCGCCGGACGGATCGGCGTCCTGCAGCGGCGCGAGCAGGTCGGCCGCGGCACCACGCAGCGGGGCCGAGCCGTACCAGCCCGCGAGCAGCCTCCTGGTGCTCACGGCGTCGATGTGCTCGACGGTGGCGGGGCGGCGGGTCGTGCGGGCGAGCAGTACGGCCTGCCGTGCCTGGTCCGCGGACCGGCCGATGCCCGCCGTGCCCGCGTGCGCGCCACCCACCCCGGCGCACAGCCGCAGCCCGGGATGCTCCGCCTCCGCCGCCGCGAGCGCCGCGGCGACCCGCTTGGTCAGCGGCCCCGGGTCCCCGGCATCGGCCTCCGCCTCGGTCGTCGACCAGAACACCCAGCCCTCGGCCCGTTCCACGAGTGCCACGCTCAGGCCATGCTCGGCCAGGTGTTCCTCCAGTTCGGTTCCGAGCGCGGAGAGCCGGACCGAGGAGGGGGCGTGCGACACCTGCACCTGCACGGCGGTGTGCCAGCCGGCAAGGCGCCAGCCGAGGGCGCTCGCCCGCTCGGCCGTACGGCGGCCCAGATCGCCGGGCTGTTCGAGGATCTCGTTGAGCAACAGCGACCGGCGCCGGTTCTCCCGCTCCGACCTCACGGCGTCGCCCGCCACGTGCACGGCGAAGGACAGCGCCGCGATCGCCACCGCCTGCCGGACGGGTTCGAGCAGCACCCCCGCCGCCGATCCGGGCAGGCGCACCGCGATCCAGTAGACCGCGAGCCCCGCGGGGTCGACCTGCACCGGTTGCAGGAGAATGTCCGCTTCGCCCGCGCGAACCGTCACGGCGACCGGGTGCGGGCCGCCCAGCTCGTCGGCGGCCGGGTGCGTCCCGAGCAGTGCGTGCACCGCCGGATCGCCCGCGACGAACCGCGACTCCGCGTCGACGAGCGCGACGGGCTCTCCGAGTGTCGCCGCGAGCGAGGAGGTGAGCGCGTTCGCGTTGGCGGGCGGGCGCTGGAATCGGCGGGCCGCGTCGCCCAGCACCCTCAGCCCCGCGATCTCCGGGGCGCGGACGTACGGGTCGAAGGCGGCCACGACGCCGGCCGGGCCGATGTCGTCGACGCCGATGAGCGGCAGGGCGAACCGGTCCGCCAGCCGGCGGGTGACGAACGGAACCTGGCGGGAGGTCCTGGCGGCGATGATGCCCGACAGTCCCGCGCTGCCTGCCCGCCGGATGGCGAGATCCATGGCGAGGTCGTCGAGGGCGAGCTGCTCACGTCCGAACACCACGACGCTGCCCGCAGCGAGCTCGGAGATCTCGTGGACGGTGGAGCCGACGACGACCACGCGGACGGGCCGCCGCAGGCCTGACTCACCACCGAGCACCTCGTAGCGTTGCAGCAGGCCGAGGTCCAGCAGTTGCCCGAGGGTGACCGACGGCGAGGCCATCACGGCTCCACCGCTGCGACGTCGGCGAGTTCGAGCAACGGCCCCACGGCGGTCACCTGGAGACGTGCGGCAGGCACGGGCACGTAGGTCATCAGCGCCTCCCTCACCGGAGTCTCCCGCAGCTTCCGCGGATCCGCGCCCGCACGCAACGCGGCGTCCAGCGCCAGCATGCGTGCGCGGGTCACCGAGTCCTGCCCTCCACCGGTGCCCTGCCAGAAGATCCGGTCGACGGAGCCCGCCGCCTCGGCGGCCGCGGCGCCGAACGCGGCGGCGAGATCGCCGTCCTCGGGCCTGATCGGCGCGATGCCAGGGAGGGCGGGCAGGTCGTCCGGCGCCTCGCCGACGAGCACGACCGGTAGCTCGTCCGGCCCTCCTCCCGCGCGGGCGAGCGCCGCGTGCAGCCGTCCTGTGAAGGCGGCGTCGCGCCGCTGGATCACGGTCAGCCTGGGCGCCCTCAGCCCCGTCCGGACGCCGTCGATCTCGCGCGGGAGCCCGGAATCCGGCAGCAGGCCGTCGATCGTGGTTCCGACCACCGCCCGGTCGGCGGTCACCTCGACGACGATCGCCGACGGCACGCCCGCCAACCGCGCCGCCCCGTGGAGCAGCCCGCCGAGGGCGGCCCCGCGCCATGCCGTCGCGTGCCGGTACCCGTCGAGCGCGGGCAGCACCGTGCCGTCACCCCGGACCAGATACAGGGCCGCGCCAGGGGCGTGACCGCGGACCGACGCGCTCAGCTCGTCGATGTGCGCGCGGGCAGCGCGGGCCAGCGCCGCGTCCAGTACCGCCGTGTTCTCGCGCTCCAGCAGCCCGAGCGCCTCCGTCTCCGCGCCGCGGACCACGGGGACGTCCGGCCCGAGTTCCTCGGCGATCACCGCGGCGGCCAGCTGTTCGTGCTCGGGGTTCTCGAGCGCGTTCACCCCGGTGAGCGCGATCGCGTCGACCTTTCCCGCACACGTCCGCGCGAACGCCGCCACCGCGGGCACGTCCAGCGGCGCCGCGACCCGCCCGTCGTACTCGTGTCCACCGCCCACCATCGCCACCGGTCCGGCGAGACTCGCCCGCTCGGTGGTCCAGCCGGCCAGCGGCGGCACAGCGGTCGCGGCGGGCGCGCCGATGCGCAAGACGCCGACGCGTGCCCGCCGGGCCGACCCGGCGAGCGTCAGGTCCGGCAGGATCGCCACCACCCGGTCCGTCGACGCCGTGCCGGCACCACGGCGGAACAACGCGTCGAGCACGCGCGCGGGCGAGTCGCCTCGCCGGCCCCGGTGGACGGCGACGAGCCGGCCTTCCCCGTCGACGGCCACCGCGCGGGCTCGGACACCGTCGACACCCACCCGCAGCCGGGTTTCCGCAGGCCTCGTCATCGTGGACCGGCCGAGACCAGGGTGGCCGTGCCGTCGAACCGAACCGGATCGACGGCGTAGCCGAACGCGCGCGGTCCCACCAGGTCCAGCCCGGCCGGCGTGTGCCAGCGTTCGTCGACGGGGCTGGTGATGACATGGACATCCTGACCGAGTGCGAGGTCGGTGGTCTGCAACAGGATGCCCGTGTCGGCGTCCGCCAGGGAGATCAGGTCCGGCACGGTCGCCAGCACCGTGCCGGACCTGCTGACGATCAGGTTCTCGTTCTGGAAGTCGATCCGCACGAAGTCTTCCGACGTGTTCAGGGAGACCACTCCACGTGGCCAGCCGTCGGTGGAATGCTGCACGAGCTCGGCCACCGTCGCCGTGCACACCATGCGGCCGCCGCACGCGTGCAGGAACGGCGCGTACCCCTCGTCGCTTCCCGGCGTGACGGCGGCGAGCGCCGCGCCGATCCTGGCGCAGTCGCTGATGGATCCGTCGACCCCGAGCCGGGCGCAGTCTCCCGCGGTCACCCCGTACGCGCTGGCGAGCGCGACCAGTCCGAGACCGGGCATCACGGCGCGAAGCAGCTCGCTGAGCACAGCGCTGTCACCGCTGCTGAACTCCACCTGGGCACCCGTGCAGCCGACCAGGGTGACCGGCGGCACCGGGTGCCCCAGCAACCTCAACAGGGTCATGTCGATCGAGGGAAGCGTGCGCCGCATCAGGTCGGCGTCCAGGCAGGGCAGCCCGAGCCGGGCCGCGACGGCCAGAGGCACGGCCACGTTGGCGCTGCCGAGCTGCACCGGCAGCACCGCGGCGCACTCCCGCCCGGCCCTCGCCTCCACCGCCGCACGCAGGGCCTCCGCCTCGTGGACGCTGTGCGCCTTCTCCAGCAGGGCATACGGCGCGCCCGCGGAGACCACGGGCAGCACGAGAGCATCGGGGGCGAGAGCCTCGGCCCGCACGAGCGGAACGGGCCCGTACTGGCGGACGGCCGCGGTCAGCAGCTGCCCTCCCAGGTGGGGGTCACCGCCGCCCCCGCTGCCGAAATGCACGGCCCCGCGCACGATGTCGCCGATCGCGCTCTCGGTCACCCGCTCCATCCGGGAACCCTAACCGCCACCGCCGAAGGTCGCGTACAACCTGGCGAAGGTGCGGGCCGCGGTGACCAGCTCGGCGACCGGGACATGCTCGTCGGCGGCGTGCGCCACGGTCATCGAGCCCGGCCCGTACACGACGGCCGGGATGCCGAGCTGGTTGCGGAGGAACCGCGCGTCCGTCCCCAGATACAGCCCCCGGACCGGGGCCTGACCTGCCGCCTTCCGCACCTCGGACACGAACGGGTGCGCGGCGTCCAGCTCCGACCCCTCGGCGAAGGCGAGAACGTCGATGTCGTAGTCGAAGTCCCCCTCGGCGTCGATCGACTCGGTCAGGGTCCGCAGCGCCTCCTCACGCGTCTGGCCCGGCAGCACCCTGCGATCCGCCCGCAGCCGGCACTCTGAGGCCACGATGTTGGCCGCGGTTCCACCGCGAACGATGCCGACGTTGCAGGTGGGCGCGCCGAGCAGCGGATGCGCCTCCACACCGAAGTCGGCCAGGTGCAACGCGGACACCAGCCGCGCCGCGTCGGCGACCGCGGAGTGCCCGGCGGCGGGGTCACTGCCGTGCGCGGCCCGCCCGCGTACGACGATCTCCACCAGCAGCGAACCACGCTCGGCCACGCACACCTGCAACTCGCTGGGCTCGGGCACGACCGCCGCGTCGGCCCGCACGAGCCCCGCGGCGACCAGTGCCTCGGTACCCACCCGGCTGCCGGTCTCCTCGTCGGCCACGAGGTGGAACACGAGGTTCGCCGCGGGAACCACACCGGCGTCACCGCAGGCCCGCACCCCCTCCAGCGCGGCGGCGATCCCGCCTTTCATGTCGCAGGCTCCCCTGCCGTAGAGCAACCCGTCGCGTACGTGCCCGGCGAACGGGGGCACCGACCATTCCGACTCGACCACCGGAACGACATCGACATGCCCGTTGACCAGCAGGGTGGGTCCGTCGCCGGAACCGATGCGGGCCAGCACCGACGGCCTGCCCGGCTCGGGCTCCACGATATCGACCTCGGCACCCAGCTCGCGCAGCACCGCCCGCAGCGGCTCGACCACGGGCCGTTCGTCCCCGGGGGGATTGCGGGTGTCGCAGCGGATCAGCTCGGCCGCCAGCTCCGTCACCCGCCCGGCGTCGACGGCCGCGGCGGCCGCCTCGGCGCTCATACCCGCTCCCCGGCGCGCGAGGTGAGCCCGGCCAGCGCCTTGTCGTCGAGGAACCCCAGTGGCGCGAGTCCCTCGGCGAAGCGCAACAACGCGGGCCGGAACGCGACGACCTCGGCGAACAGGCCGGCGGCCTCCTCGTACCGCCCGGCACGCGCGAGGAGCACCGCGCGCCAGAAGTCGGCTTCTCGGTTCTCCGGACCGATGACCTCGGCCGCCTGCGCGAGCTCGCGCAGCCGCTCCTCCAGCTCGTCCGGTCCGACCCCCTCGAAGGGGCCGAGAGCCAGGCCCCGCGCGAACATCACCCCGCCGACGGCCGCGAACGCGCGGGCACGGGGCAGCAGCCGGGACAGCTCGGCGAGCGGATCCGCGTGGTCGTCGACACGCAGGTCGACGACCACTTCCGTCCACGGGGTCGTGCTGCGCCTGCCCGAGACCACCAGCAACGCTGCCGACTGTCTGCCGCGCACGTCGCCTCCCCGGGCCTCCGCGGCGTGCAGTCCAGCGAGGATCCGGTCGGCGAGGTCACCGTCCGCGGACTCGAACGCCGCGAGCGCGGCACGGCACACGTCCGGGCCGGCGAGCATGTTGCCCTGCACTGTCACCTGCTCGCCCCGGGCGCTGCCTGCGTGGGGCGCGCAGGACGCGCCCGTGTGCGTGCCGACCCGGCCCTGTGCGTCGACAACGCCGAGCTGGCGATAAGCGCAGTCCGGGTCCCCCTCCACCAGAACGTCCACAGTGGTGGGAGCGGAAGCCCCCGCTCGCAACAGCTCCAGGCCATGCGGCCCGTGACCCACGTTCACGAAGGCCTGGGTGGCGACCGCGCCGACACCCGCCTCCGCCCAGGGCAGCAACGCGCCGACCCCGAAGAAGTGGGTCTGCGTGCCGACGCCGAGTTCCCCGGTGCCGGGATCCCGCGCGACGATCGAGTAGGTCACGAGGCCGCTCCCGTGACCGTCGCGATGTTTCCGCGCAGGATCTCCGCGACGCGGTCGGGCTCCTCCAGCATCGGCAGGTGACCGACCCCGGCGAGGGTCGTGGCGGTGCCCCCTGTGGTCTCGGCCAGTTCCCGCGACATCGCGGGCGGACAGGTGACGTCCTCGGTGCCCGCCACCGCCACGACGGGGATGCCGGTGGCAGCGACCTTGCCGGCGAGATGCCGGATGTCGGCCCCGAAGGCCCCGTGGAGGATCTCGGCGATCACCGCTTCCGAACGAGCGCCGACCGCCTCTGCCATCACCTGCAGCACTCGCGCGGACCCGCGATGAGCTGACCCCACGACCTGTGGGACGAGGTCGGCGAAGTAGCCGGCGGTTCCCTTGGCCCGCAGCTCGGCGACCATCGCGTCGATCTGCTCGGCGGGCACCCCGGTGCCGAGCGTCGAGCCGAACGTCGTCACGCTGAGCACCCGCTGCGGGTACAGCGCGGCCAGCGCCACGGAGATCGTGCCGCCGAGCGAACCGCCGCCCAGATGCACCCGGTCCAGCCCGAGGCCGTCGAGGACCGCGAGCACGTCCGGCACATACCCCTCCTCCACGGTGAACGGGCCCTCCGCCACGGAGCCGCCGTGCCCGCGAAGGTCGACGGCCACGACGGGCCGGTCGAGGCGAGCGGCGACATCGGTCCAGACCACTGCGGCGGAGTTGATGGGATGGAGGAGCACGAGCGGATCGCCGTGCCGGGCGTCGGTGGTGCGCAACACCGAGAGCCGGCCCGCAGGCCCGTCGACGCTGAAACCTTCCAGCGCCATCGTCATTCCGTCCCGTACTTCGGCATCACCTTGTCGGCGACGCTGGCGTGCATGTGCCAGATCCGCCACTCCGGCTTCCCGTTGCCGTCGTCGCGCCGGTAGAACTCGGTCGCCCGGAACGGCGTCTGGGCCGGCTCCGACAGCCCGCCATCGGGGGTCGGCAGCACCATCTCCGCCACTCCCTCGGCCGTCAGCAGCGCCACGTCGCCGAAGATCTGCACGTCCGGGTCGGCGACGTCCTTGATCGCGGTGATGTTCACGCCCAGCTTCTGCGCGTTGACCCACAGCCGGTGCTTGTCCATGACGCCGTGGTAGGTGTGGCCGTTGGTGTTGAACTGGTGGTAGCCGTCCCCGGAAGGGAAGTACGGCAGCATCGAGTCGGCGACCAGCCCGACGTTCGACTCGTACCAGCCACGGTGAACGGCGAGGATCTGTTCGAGGTCAGTGCTCATGTCGTGCCCTTTCATTTGCAGTAGGTGAACTCACTGGTCAGCTCGCCGACGGCGGCGAGGGTCTCGTCCGCTCCTTCGGCGACCACGGTGGCGATGGAGACGTTGTCGGCACCGGCGTCGAGGTACTCCGTGAGGCGGGACCGCGCCGCCTCCTGGTCACCGACGACGCCGAAGATGTCGAGCCACTCGTCCGGCATCTCGGCGGCGACGACCTCCGGGCCGCCGCGGGAGAGCATGTCCGCGAGCTGTTCGTTGGCACCGACGGCGCCGAACAACGGCGCGGGACCCGTCGCGGCGAGATAGAAGGCCAGCACCGCCTTGAGCGCGTCCCTCGCGGCGGCCACCTGGCTCGGGTCCCTCGTGACGTTGGCGGCGGCCAGCACGCTGATCGTGATGCGCTCCGTGCGCCCCGCCGCAGCGGCGGCGGCGTCCAGTTTCCGCCGCGCGGCACGCACGTACTCCACCGGCGCGAGCGCGCTGACCAGCAGGCCGTCCGCGAGCCGTCCGGTCAGCTCAAGGCCCTTGTCCCCGAGCACCCCGGTGAACAGCGGCACGGGCTCGGGAACCGAGTGCGTGAGTGCGACCTGCCGGAAGCTGGCGAACCGCCCCTCGTCGTCGACCGTCTCCCCACGGAGCAACGCCCTGACACCGGTCAGCGTTTCGCGCAGGGCGCTCATCGGGGACTTCTGGGTCAGCCCCATCTGTGCCGTCCATCCGGGAACACCGTGCCCGATGCCCGGCATCAGCCTGCCGGGGTAAGCCCGCGCCAGCGTCGCGATCTCCATGGCGAGCAGCGCCGGATGGCGGACCACCGAGGAGACGACGCCGATACCCACCGGAATCCTCGTGGTGGCACCGAGAGCGATCGCGGCACCGGCGACCCCGCCGAGGAAGAAGTAATCCTCCGGGAGCCACAACTCGCCGTACCCCGCGGACTCCGCGTCCGCGGCGAGCTTGCCGATCTGTTCTGGCGGTGTGGTGCTGCCGAGCAACACCCCCAGCCGGCTTCGGACGGGGTAGGTCATGAGAGAGACTCCTGTCGTGTGGGGTGGCCTGGTGAACCCCCGGGAATCCGGACTGGCCTGCACCCAACGTTAGGAATCAGCCCCGTTTCCTCGCATCGGTCACGACGACGAACCTGCGAACGGACCACTGTGCACGGTGCACCCGTACGTGGCGTCGACGGACAAGACCTACGTCGATCGCGAAGCCGCCTTGCGCAAGCGTTCCTCGGCGATCCGGCGCGCGGCCTGGCCAGGGGTCACGGAGTCGGCGGCAGCCGTGCGGAGGATCTCGCCCACGAACCCGGTCAGCTTTCCGATGCGCGACCTGGCCTGTGCGAGCGTGCCGCCTGCACGCTCGACGGCGACTTGGACGAGACCTCCGGCGTTCGCCACGTAGTCGGGCACCCAGACGATGCCGCGGGCGGCCAGCCGGGGCTCGACGCCGGGGTCCGCGAGCTGGTTGTTCGCGGCGCCGCAGACGATCCGCGCGGTGATGGCCTCGGCGGAACCGGACGTCAGCGTGGCTCCGAGTGCGCAGGGCGCGTACACGTCGACGTCCGAGTCGAGCACGGACTCGGTGTGCACGATCCCGGGGTGCCTTTGGAGCAGTCTCGTCCGTGCCTCGCCGTCGGGTTCGCTGAACAGCACGGAGGCACCGTCCTCGAGCAGGAGGCCCACCAGCTGGGAACCGACCTTGCCCGCTCCCTCGACACCGACCCGGACGCCGTTCAGATCCCCTTGTCCCGTCGAATGTTCGACGGCCGCGCGCAGGCTCGCGAAGACGCCGTACGCGGTGGAGTACCCGCTGTCCCCCAGCCCGCCGGCCGCCTCGGTGCGTGCGACGACGTGCTCGGTGCTTCTGCTGATCACGTCCATGTCCTGCGACGTCGTCCCGACATCACAGGCCGTGATGTAGCGGCCGTCGAACGAGCCGACGAACCGGCCGTAGGCCTCCAGCAGCCGGGGCGTTCTGGCGGTCGCTGGATCGCCGATGACCACCGCCTTGCCGCCGCCGAGGTCGAGGCCTGCCACCGCTGCCTTGTACGTCATCCCCTCGCTGAGCCTGCGCGCGTCCTCGAGCGCGCTCTCGACATCCGGGTAGGGCCGGAACCGGGTTCCGCCCAGCGCGGGGCCGAGCGTGGTGTCGTGGATGGCGATGATGGCGCGCAATCCGCTGCGCTGGTCGTGACAGTAGCGGATCTCCTCGTGGGTGGCGGACTCGATCCGCGTGATCGACATGTCCTCGGGCGAGGTCGTGGCTGTCATGAAGGCCTCCGTTGGGAGTTTCAGGGCTGCGCCGGTCCGGTTGCGGCGGGTGCGCCGGCGATCTGTCGCAGGAGGGTCGCCGCGCGGTCGCGGAACACGGCCACGTTGCGGAGCTTGATGTCCTCGTAGCCGCGGACGACATCGGGCAGCTCGGCGAGCTCGACGACCAGGTCGACGTTGTGTTCGTCGAGAGTGGACAGTGCCTGATCCATCAGCTCCCGGTACTCCTCGACGAGGCGCCGTTCCACGCGGCGGACCCGGGCATAGCCGAACGGGTCGAGCCGCGTGCCGCGAAGCCTGCGGGCGGCACGCAGCGCGCGGAACGCGGGACCGGACGTGCGGGTGAGCCGGATCTTGCGCGTGACACCGAGTGCGCGCAGGACTGGTGGGTACAGCAGCACCGAGACCTTGGCGTCGGGGCCGAACTCGGCATCGCGGCGCGCTTTCTCCACGGTGTCGAGGTGCAGCCGGGCGACCTCGTACTCGTCCTTGTAGGCGAGGAGCTTGTGCAGGCCGCGTGCGTAGGCCAGGCCGATCCGCTCTCCGGCGCGCGGCCCGGCCACCCGCGTCGCCCGCTGCAGCACCCGGTCGACCTCGTCGGCATAGCGGCGGGCGTGGGCACGGTCCTGGTAGCCGGTCAGGTCGGCGACCCGGGTCGCAAGTGCGTCCGCCAGCTCGCCGCGTGCCGCGGTGCTCTCGACGATGGCCCTCGAGGAAGCGTCGACCTCGACGGTCGCCTGTTCGGATGGTGTGACCGCGGCGGCCACCGCTTCGGCGTCGAGGACCGCGGCGCGGCCCCAGCGGAAGGCCGCGAGAGTGGTGTCCACCCCGGCGCCGTTGAGGCGGATCGCCTGCTCGATCGCCTCGGCGGCGATCGGAATGCACCCGTGCTGATAGGCGGCACCGATGAGCAGCATGTTCGTGGGCATGTGATCTCCGAACAGGAGTTCCGCCAGCCGCTGTGCGTCGAGGTAGAGGTTGCGTTCGTGCCGGGTGGCTTCGGCGATGCGGTTCACGGCGTCGTCCGGCGACCCGGGCAGAGCCACCCGGTTGGTGACCATCGCCGCCGTCGGCACCAGCGAGGTGCTCACCACCGCGATCGTGCGGTCCGGGGACGCGGTGGCGAGGTTGCTCTCGTCGGCCGCGCCGAGGAGGTCCAGCCCCAGGAGGACGTCGACCGTGCCCCGGGCCGCGCGGACGGACCCGCGGATGGGTTCCTTGGCGATCCGCACGTCCGACACCACGGGTCCGCCCTTCTGCGCCAGCCCGGTCTGGTCGAGGCCGGCGGCGAACAGGCCGTCGAGGTGGGCGGCCATCTGCAGGATCTGGGACACGGTCACGACACCGGTGCCGCCGATTCCGGGCATCCGAATCAGAACGCCCTCCTTGCCGAACCGCTGCTCGGGTTCCAGCAGCCGTACCGGAAGCTCGGGAACCACCCGCGACACGGGACTTCGGGGCTCGACGAGCAGGAACGAAGGGCAATCGCCCTTCAGGCAGGAGAAATCGGAGTTGCAGGACGCTTGATGGATGCGGGTTTTGCGGCCGAAGGCGGTCTCGACGGGCTGGACCGACAGGCAGGTCGACACGTCGCCGCAGTCGCCACAGCCCTCGCAGACCCGTTCGTTGATCACCACCTTCTCCGCGGGGGTGGGCAGCCGGCCGCGTTTGCGCAGCCGGCGTTCCTCGGCCGCACACCGGTCGTCGTGGATCAGCACCGTGACACCGTCGAGCTCGGCGAGTTCACGTTCAGCGGCGGCGAAGTCGTCGCGGTGGCGGACGGTCGCGATCGGATCGAGCCGGACACCGCGGTAGCGGGCGGGGTCGTCCGTCGTCACCACGACGCGCCGGACCCCCTCGGCGGCCAGCAACCGGGTGAGCTCGGGAACGGCGAGCCGGCCTTCGGCGCGCTGGCCGCCGGTCATCGCGACAGCGTCGTTGTAGAGCAGTTTGTAGGTGATCGTGACTCCGGCCGCGACCGCCGCACGGATCGCCAGGGAGCCCGAGTGGTGGAACGTGCCGTCACCGAGGTTCTGCACGAAATGGCGGTCGTCGGTGAACGGCGCCAGCCCGATCCACTGCGCGCCCTCACCCCCCATCTGGGTCAGCCCGATCTGCCTGCCTCGTCCGCTCTGGTCGAGGGCGATCATCGTGTGGCAGCCGATGCCGACGCCGACCAGCGTTTCGTCGTCGGTGCGGGTGGACGTGTTGTGCGGGCAGCCCGAACAGAAGTAGGGCGTGCGCGCGGCAGAGACGGTCGGCAACGCGATGCGCGCGCGCCGCCGCCGCATCGCGGCGAGGCGGGAGTGCGCACTCGGGGGAAGCGCGTCCGGTCCGGCGACGGTGGTCACGCGCGTGCTCAGGGCCCGTGCCACATCCTCGGCGCCGAGGGTCCCCCGCGCGGGCAGCAGAGGCCGGTCGCGCTCGTCACGGCGCCCGACGACGCGCGGCGCGTCGGGCCGCCGGTACAACGCGTCCTTGAGCTGGCCTTCCAGGAACGGCGTCTTGTCCTCGACGACGAGCACCTCCTCCAGTCCGGAGGTCAGCTCGGCCAGCGCGCCGGCGTCGACCGGGAACGGCATCGCCAGCCGGATCAGCCGCACTCCAAGTGCCTCCAGTTCCGGCTCCCCCAGCCCGAGGTCGTCGAGCGCACGCTGGACGACGGCGTACCCGGTGCCCGACGCCAGCACTCCCAGCCGGGCTCGGCGCGCGGTGAACGTGACCTGGTTGAGCCCCGTTTCCCGGGCGTAGGCCCGCGCGAGGTCGAGCCGGCGGGTGAGCATGTCGTGCTCCGCGTCGAGCGATGCGGGGCCCACGAGCGTCGGTGGAGCATCCCTGCCCGTGTTCGGCGGGTGCGGAATTCCGTGCCGCAGCGCGTCGACGCTGATGGTGGCCGAGGCGTCCGCGACATCGGCGACGATCTTCAGTCCGCTCCACAGGCCTGTCGCGCGGGACATCGCGACCGCATGCAGGCCCAGCTCGACGATCTCCGGGATCGTGCCCGGCGCCAGCAGCGGCATGGACAGGCTCTGCGCCATCGGCTCACACGAGCTCGGCACCGTCGACGACTTGCTCGCCGGGTCGTCGCCGATCCACGCCACCGCACCGCCGAGCGCGGCCGTGCCGGCCACGTTGCCATGCCTGATGGCATCCGCCGCACGGTCGAGGCCGGGATTCTTGCCGTACCAGAAGCCGGTGACGCCGTCGTAGCGCCGGCCCGGCAGCTGCCCGAGCAACTGGGTGCCTGCGACCGCGGTCGCGGCGAGCTCTTCGTTGACCCCCGGACGGAACACCACGCCGGCCGGGTCGAGGAATCGCTTCGCGCGTCCCATTTCCAGGTCCACTCCCCCCAGAGGTGAGCCCTGGTACCCCGACACGAAGACGCGCGTGTTCAGGCCCCGCGCGTCGTCGAGCCGCCGTTGTTCGAGTGCCAGCCGGATCAGCGCCTGGACTCCGGAGAGCAGGACACGACCGTTCTCGGCGACGTACTTGTCGTCGAGGCTCACCTCAGCACGCGCAGTGCTCACTTCGGACTCCGTCCTCACGCCGTGGTGGTTGGTCGATCGATCACACCCGGAGCAGCGGCGGAGACGCAAGCAATCAGCTAGCGATCCAGCAAACCATGCAAAGAAATTGACAACAGAGGCCTCGTCATTGAACATCTTTGCGTACGCGCCGCGGAGCGGCCGGAAGGAGATCGACGCGATGGTCGAGGTGGACGACGCCGATCGTCAGCTACTGAAGCTGCTGCAGGAGGACGGGCGGCGGAGCTACTCGGAGATGGCGCCGATACTGGGGCTGTCGGTCGCCGCCGTCAAACGGCGCGTCGACCGGCTCCGCGAGAACGGCGTGATCACGGGCTTCACGGTGCAGATCGACCACGCCAAGCTGGGCATGGGCGTGGAGGCCTTCACCGAGGTGCGCTACGTCGGCACGACCAAGGTGAACGAGATCGTCGCGACCACCGCGAAGATGCCCGAGGTGCAAGCCATTCACACCATCGCCGGTGACCCCGACGCCCTGATCCAGGTCCGCGTCCGCGACATCGCGCACCTCCAGGAGGTGATCGACACCCTTCGCCGCACCGGGACCGTCACGGGCACCAAGACCCTGATGGTCCTCGGTTCCTGGGTACGCCGAGGCTGAACTCGCTCGCGCCTGAGCCCCGGCACCCTAGTACAGGTGATGCTTGTAATGGTCGTCGATGACGTCGTGAAGGCCACCGGCGACGAGCTCCCCGAGGTTCTCCGCCATCTTCCGAGCGTTCTCGGCGATGGTCATCGTGTAGAAGTCACCGCCCAATGTCACGGCGTCGGCCAATTCCCGCCGGTCGCCTTCCCACAGCTTCGAGCGGATGACCGCCTTGCCGCATTGCCCGAACACTTCGCGGATGCGGACGATGGTCGCCAGCACGGCTGGTTTCCCGTCCGCGCCCAGCATGTCGAGCAGTTCCGGATCGTCTGTGATGAACGCGTCGCCGTTGACGCGGATCACCTCTCGAAGGCCCGGAACGAAGAACACGAGGCCGACCGCCGGATTGTGGCTGATGTTCTCGAAGGTCTCGGCGAGCTTGTTTCCGGGCCGGTCCGGTATCGCAAGCGTGAACTCATCGAGAATCCTGACCGAGCCGGGAGGATCTCCCTTGGGGCTGGCGTCCAGCCACCCGTCGGCACCGACGGTCGCCATACAGAAGAACGGGCTGTGGGCGATGAACCGAGCCGTGAACTCTCCCAGCTTCGGTTCCTTCTTCTCCGCGATGAACCGCTCCGGATATCCGATCACCTCACGGACTCGCTCCATCGTGATCGGCGAGTACGAGTCTGCGGCTGTACGGGGCGGGCTCGGCGGGTAGTCAGGGGTTCGGACCGCGTGCATCTCGGCTCTCCTTGGGTTGACCTGACCGGGAAAGAGGGACACGACATGGACGACAGCGACTAGAGATCGAGCACGAGCCGCGGTGTCCGTGCACGCGAGACACAGATGAACATCCGGTCACCGGCGGCACGGTCGTTCTCGGCGAGAATCTCGTCGCGATGGTCGGGCACGCCCTCCAGCACGGCGGTCTCACAGGAGCCGCAGAGCCCGGATCGGCACGACGCCGCCGACCGGATTCCCGCCTCCTCCAGTGCCGTGAGGATGCTCCGGCCGGCCGGTACCTCCACGGTCCTGCCCGAAGCCGCACACACCACGTCGAAGGGCTTGTCCTCGGTGCGCACCCGCGGACGCGGTTTGAAGCGTTCGACGTGCACGGAACCCGCGGGCCAGTGCGCGGTGGCCTCGTTGAGGGCGGAGATCAGCGACTCGGGGCCACAGGCGAAGATCTTCAGGTCCGGCCGGACCTGTGCGACGACCTCGGCCAGCGGTATGCGCCCGACCGTGTCCGAGGGGTAGGCACGCACACGCGAACCGAACTCGCGAAGCTCGTCGAGGAACGGCATCGAATCCGCGGTGTGACCACCGTAGAGCAGCTGCCACTCCGCGCCCCAGTACTGCGCTTGCCGCACCATCGGCAGGATGGGCGTGATCCCGATACCGCCGGCGATGAACAGGTAGGCCGCGGCCCGCCGGAAGCCGAAGTTGCTGCGCGGCCCCTTGAGCAGCAGTGGCTGTCCTGGACGCAGGAACGCGTGCACGTACTCCGATCCACCGCGGCTGGTCCGTTCTCGCCGGACACCCAGCTGGTAGCTCGATCGGTCTTCGATCGGGCCGCACAAGGAATACTGCCGCTCGATCCCGGTCGGCAGGATCAGGTCGACGTGCGCTCCCGGCTCCCACCGGGGAAGCAGTTCCCCCGTGCGCGACCGGAGCCGCAGTGAGACCACGCCTTCCGCCTCCCACCGGAGCTGGGAGACGACCACCGGAAGCTCGGAGGAGGCCGACGAGTGCGGTTCGGGGATTCCAGCTGTCAGTTCACTGAGCTGCGTCATCAGATGCTCGCTTCGTTAACAGTGTTACTGGATAGGCCCGGGAGTGTAGTGATAACATCGTTAACGTGTCAACGGAGGCGAAACGCCGCGGGCGAGACGGGGTGGCCGCGCTGCGCGCCGACCGGGTGGTGCGGGAGGCTCTCGAGCTGGTCGACGCGGGTGGCCTGGAATCGCTCACGATGCGCCGGCTGGCCACGAGCCTCGGCGCCCACCTTCCGACGATCTACCGCCTGTTCGACAACAAGGACGCACTCATCGACGAGCTGGCCGAGGCGATTCTCGGCAGGGCCTTGACGAACGCCGGCCCCGACACCCCTGATTGGACGGACCGGGTCCGAAACCTCGCCACGGGACTACGGTCGGCTTTGCTCTCACAGCGCGACGGCGCTCGCATCGTCGGAGGCAACTACGCCGCGAAGCGAAACAACCTGACGTACATCGACACTCTTGTCGGTTGCATGCAGGACGCCGGTTTCACCCGGGAACGTGCGCTGTGGGCCACCAGTTCGGTTTTCTGCTTCGTACTGGGCGAGGCACTCGAACAGCAGGGCGCCTCCGGTGGCGAGGCCGGCACCCTCACCGATGTCCTTCGCGCGGACGAGCATCCGCATCTGCGGGCAAGCCCGGCTGAACGCCTGCTCGACTTCGACGCGCGATTCGACTTCGGACTGGAACTCCTGCTGGACGGGATGCGCTCGCAGCTGAAGGCCGCCAAGGCGGCGACGAACAGGACCGCGCCCCGCAAGGATCGCGGCCGGGTACGCACCCGGCGATAGTCCACTACGGACCGTCGACGCCACGGGGACCAGTGTCGACCGGCGTGTGCGCGGTGCACAAGCGCGGGTGTCCCACGTTGGCGCTTCCGTCAATGCGCCGGAAGTGTCGCAGATCATACGTTCGCAACCGCGCCGGCATCGCATGGACAGGTGCCAGGTCGAAACCCAGCGTGTTCTGACCTATTCGACGAAAGGCGAGCACATGCGACCTGATCTCCCGACGAGCGACAGTTCTGATCGACCCGTTTCCACGCAGCAGCCGGCCTCGCTCGAACGCGGCGCGATCGGCGCGACTGGTGTGGCGATCATGGTGCTGGCGGGCACGGCACCGCTCACCAGTCTCAGCTCCAACATCGCGATCAGCCTCGGCGTGGGTGTCGGCACGAGCACCGTCCTCGTGATCGTCCTCATCGCCGTACTGCTGGCACTCTTCGCCACGGCGTACACCGCACTGAGCAGGATCGTGGTGGATGCTGGAGCCTACTACGCCTATATCTCGCACGGACTCGGTCGCACGATCGGTGCCGCTGGCGCCATCATCGCTACCATCCTGTACAACGTCGCCGCCGCGGCATTCGCCGCGATGGGTGGACACTTCATCGCGATCGGCCTGGCCACCTATGCCGGTGTCGACCTGCCGTGGTGGTGCTACACGGTGCTCATCCTGGCGCTCGTCGCAACGCTGTCACTCCGCGGAATCGCGACCCTCGCCCGCTTCACCAGCGTCATCTGCGCGGCGCAGTTCGCACTCTTCGTCATGCTGATCATGGCGGTTCTCGTGCGGAACCCTGGCGGGTTCTCGCTCGAGGTCCTCTCGCCCGGAGGTCTTGCAAGCGAAGGGGTCTACCTGTCGATCGCCCTGCTTCTCCTGATCTTCACCGGCTACGAATCGGCGGCGGCGTACGGAGAGGAGGGGAAGAAGCCATCGCGACTCGTTTCCCGAGCGACCTATCTGGTGCTGTTCACCTTGACGGTGGCCTACGCCGCGGGCACCTGGGCGGTCACGGCCGCGGTCGACGATGTCGGGGCCGCCGCTCGCGCCAACCCCGATACGCTCCTCGGCACGGTGTTCGTCACCTACCTCGGACGTTGGTCCGGCCCGGTGCTCTATTTCGTTGTCGCGGCAAGTCTCGTCGGGGCGGCGATCTCCATGCACGCGGTGGCGACGCGGTACATGTTCTCGTTGGGGCGCTCGTCCCTTCTCCCCCGCTCACTGTCCCGGACGCACGGCCCGAAGCACTCCCCTCGCGTAAGCATCGGCACGCAGATCGCCCTGTCGATGCTGATTCTCGCACCGTTCGTGCTGACCGGAACGTCGGTGTTCGCGGGGCTGTTGCCCGCGGTCGCCGGTCACAACTCTCTCGGCATCGTGCTGCTGATGACGGCGGTCTGCGTCAGCGTGATCGTCGCCGCTACCCGAGGACGGCTGAACGGCTCGCTGTGGGCGACTCGTATCGCACCATCGATCGCCGGGCTGGCGCTCATCGGCTGCGAGGTACTGATCGTTCTCAATTTCAGCAGCGTTACCGGCACTGAGGAGCCCTGGGTCAACTTCCTTCCGCTCCTGCTCGTCGCCGGCGCGGCATACGGCGCCTGGCGCCAGCGCACCCTGGCGAAAGACGCGGACACGGCGTGATCGAGGTGACGCCATGTGGAACGTGGTCGTACCGCTGAAGGAGCTGGACCGCGCGAAAAGCCGGCTGCGCCGAGGTGGTCTCGACGCGAAGGCCTACGCGCGGGCCTTCGCCCTCGACACCGTGGCCGCCGTCAGGGCCTGCGCAGGCATCGGCGAGCTCCTGGTGGTCACCGACGACACGGAGCTACGGCGGGTTCTCCGCCCGTTGGGCTGTCACTTCTGCGCCCAAGGCTCCCTTCCCGGCCTCAACGCAGCGGTTCGCCTCGGCCGGGACCGCCTGCGGCAGCTGTCCGACGACGGTCCGTGCGCCGTACTCGTGGGTGATCTACCCGCGCTACGGCCGGGGGAGCTCGACGACGCGCTTCGCGCCGCCGCGGAGACCGGCGGGCAAGCGTTCGTCGCTGACACCGCCGGTAGCGGAACGACCCTTCTCGCCGCGGCGAACCCCGTCCTGCTGAACCCCGCCTTCGGCAGGGATTCGGCAGCGCTGCACGAGAAGGCGGGCGCGGTGCGGCTGGCCGGCGAGTATCCCTCGCTCAGGCTCGACGTCGACACTGCCGCCGGGCTGGAGTCGGCCGCCGCCTACGGCCTCGGCGTGCACACCACTCGGCTGTGGCGGCGAAGGCCCGTTCCACGATGAGCAGGACGCTCCGGTCACCGACGCGAAAGGACCATTTCGTGCACACCGCGTCGCAGGGCACCTCGCGCCTGCCGACCCCGCCCTCGTCCTCCGCGCTGCGTCGCGCACTCAACGGCACCACGAACGGCGTCGCACTGGACGTCACCGAGTCCGCGGTGTTGTTGCACGCCCCGGGGAGAGGACCTGGAGTCGCTGCTGGCCGTCACCTACAGCCGCAGGGTGTTCATCCCGTTGACCCCGGCTCTGCCGGGACCGCTGTCACTACTGCACGCGCTGGCCAGGTGTGCGGAACCTGGTACGGCGCGGTGGCCCGGACGGCGGGTGATCCGCCCCGGCCCCGTGCCGCCCCCGTGACGAGGGCGACCTTGCCTGCAGGCGCCCGGTCACCGCCGGGCCTCAGGGTGCAGGTCGAGCGACGGGTCGGTGGCGTAGTCGACGATCTGCGTGAGCGCGATGGCGTTGTTGTCGCGCGCCATGTAGTAGTGCAGCCGGGCGTCGGCGACGACCCCGAGTCGCCCATCGGGCAGGTAGCCCGCGATGGGCCCCTCGACGAAGGCCAGCATCGTGGTTCCCTCCGGCGCGATCGGCTGGTGGACGGCGCCGGCGACCTCGCAGGTGTAGGTTCCGGCCCGGCCCGGGTCGTCCTCGTGGTAGTGGAACCCTCCGTCCAGGATGTACGCCTGCACGTTGCCCATGTGCCAGTGCGGGGTGGCCCGCACTCCCGGGTCCACCCGCAGAATCAGCGTGAAGCCACCGGTCACGAGGTTGACGTAGAGCAATTTGAAGCGTGTCCCGGGCATGAGCCAGTCCGTCCACGGGATGTCGTGGGGATCGACGAACTCTTTCCGGGCACCCTTCGGGGTGTTGCCCGGGTTCGTCATCCAGAACGCAGGGCCGGCAGGAGCTGGGACCGTGCTGGTCATGAAGTCGTTCCTCTTTCTGTCTGAACGGGGCGGATCGGGGGCTCTGTGCTCAGGTGAGAACGACGCCGCCGTCGACCGAGATGGTCTGACCGGTCACGTTCCCGGCCCGATCGGAGAGCAGGAACGCGACCATGTCGGCAATGTCCTCAGTGGTCTGTGGCCTGCCCATCGGAACGAGCGACTCCACGAACCCCATGAAGATCTGCTCGGCGGATGACCCGGCGTGGGCGGGGTCGTTCTCCAGCAGCCACTCGCTGGTCTTCTGCCACATGTCGGTCCAGATCAGACCCGGCATCACCGCGTTGGCGCGAAGGCCGGTCGGCGCACCGACCCGGGACACGACATGGGTCAGTTCGATCACCGCGGCTTTGGAGGGACCGTAGTCGGCCAGAACGTCCATGCCGAGCCGGGCACCGATCGAGGCGATGTTGACGATCGCCCCTGGCCTGCCTGCGCGGCGTCGACACAGCTCCTGGCACGTCAGGAAGGTGCCCCGGGTGTTCACCGCGAAGGTCTGGTCCCACTGCCGCGCGGTCAGTTCGCCGAACGGCACGAACTTTCCGACACCCGCGACGTTGGCCAGCAGGCTGACCTCGCCAAGCTGGGCCTCGGCGGTTTCGAACGCAGCACGAACCGAGGCGTGCTCCGAGACGTCGCACACGGTGTGCGCGAGCCTGGCGCCGTCCGTCGCGAGCTGTGCCGTGACGTCCGCCAGCCGCTCGGCATCGACGTCGGTCAGCAGTACCGCATGGTCCTCGGCGAGACGGGCCGCGATCGCGGAGCCCAGTCCACCGGCCGCACCCGTGACCAGCGCGACGCTCACGGCAGGACCTTGTCGATCTCCGGAGCGAGCAGCTCCGCCGCCCGCTCGGCGGTGATGACGTCGGCCGGGTCCGGCTTGGTGATCTCGCGGGAGGCGCCGTCCTCGTACACGTGCTCCCCGATCAGCCGGCCCCGCTCGTCGTACGGCCAGACAAACGCGAGCGTGCGCTTGAGCAGGTACATCTCGGACGGATCGTCTCCGGCGCGCACGTTGCCGAAGGCGCTCTCACCGAGCATGGGCGCCGGAACGAAGGCGTTGAACACGACCTCGCCGGAGAAGCCGTGGTCGTTGACCGCGATGTCCTGCTCGGCCACCCACATGACCAGCGCGTTGGCCGCGACCAGTGATTCGTAGAACGCCGTCACCTCGGCCATCCCGTCCAGCACGAGGGACTGGCCGCCCTCGTGGAGCCGGTACTGCGGATGCTCGACGGTCATGTCCGGCGCCAGCAGTTCCCGGTAGCGCCCGGACACCTCCAGCAGGCCATGACGCCGGTAGTTCTTCAAGATCGCCCGGTGGCGCGGGTTCTCGATGTCCGCGAGCTGTTTCTCCAGCCCGGCGAACATCGTCACGAACTCCTGCTCGTATCGGCTCATATCGCGGTGCCTCCGTCGTTGGTGGTGCCCTCGAGGCTGGTCCCCGCAGTCCCCGGCGTCCAGGACACATCGCCGCCACAGCATTAACCATCCCGTTATCACTGCTGGCCTCAGCGATCGGTTGGCGATGACGTGCCACACTGGCCACGGGAGGAGTCACCGTGGACCTGAACCTGCATCTCGTGCGCTACCTCGCGGCCGTGGTTGACGAAGGTCACTTCGGCCGGGCAGCCGCCAAGCTCTTCGTCAGCGGTCCGGCACTGAGCAAGCAGATTCGGACTCTCGAGCGCAAGCTCGGTGCCGAACTCGTCGACCGCAGCGCACACCCTGTCGTTCCCACCGAAGCGGGCCGGCGCTTCCTCCCGGAGGCGCGCGCGGCACTGGCCGCGGCCGACCGGGCCGTCGCCGCCATCGAGGCCTACCGTCGCGATCTCCACGGCGTCCTGCGGCTTGGGTTCATGAGCGCGGCGACCGGCACGCACACCCGGAGAATCCTCGACCTGCTGCAACGCGGCGCCCCCGCCGTGACCGTCCAGCTCATGCAGCTGGCTTGGCACGAACAGGCGACCGCGGTCCGCGACAGAACCGTCGACGCCGCGCTCGTGCGTCCGCCGATCGCGGACGCCGACGGATTACAGCTCGATCCGATCCGCCGCGAGCCCCGTGTCGTGGCGCTCCCGGTCGATCACCCGCTGGCGGCACGCGCCAGCGTCGTCCTGGCCGAACTCGACGGCGAACCCCATGTCACGGACGACAGGAGCGACGAGCAATGGGTGCGATGGTGGGCCTGCGACCCGCGCCCGAGCGGAGAACCGGTCCGCTACGGACCCACCGTGCACACGATGGACGAGCTCCTCGAGGTGGTCGCACGCGGCGAAGCGATCGCGATCACCGGTGGTTCCGTCGTCGACAGCTACCGTCACCCCGGCGTCGTCTTCGTCCCCGTCGTCGATGTCGAACCCTGCCCGGTCTCGCTCTGCACCCGCGACGGCGAGCAGTCCGCGCTGATAGCCGCGTTGCGCAGCACCACCCGCGCCGTGCGGGAGGCGTTCGCGGCCACCACCGAGGCATGATCCGATCACGGCACAGCCGCGGCGGAAAAAGCCGGCACGTGCGTTGCGCGGACTCCCGCTGGGCCGCCGACCGCGCAGCCGGGTCCACGCACGGCGAGTGACCGAACTCCTTAGCGCCGGTCCCGGCCGAGCAATCCGTCCACGATCAGGTCCGCGAGCTCGCGCGCGGTGCGTTCCTGGCTTTCCCGGGTGACCGGCTGGGCCCGGCCGAGCCGATGTGCCAGGGGCAGTTGTACCAGGCCGGCGACCGGGCTGATCACGGCGAAGAAGAGCACATCCAGGGGCACGGCGGGCATGCGGCGCGCCGCCATGAGGCGTTCGAGAGCCGGGACCAGCGGCTCCAGCGTCGGCGCCACGTACTTCTCGTACAGGTAGTCCAGGCGCTCGGACTCACGGGCGAACTCGTCGGCAAGCAAGCGGCCGAGCAGCGGCGCCTCGACGGCGGCCTGGTAGAAGTGGCCGATCACAGCGCGAACCCGCTCGGCGTCGTCCACGTCGGCTTCGAGCAGCCGCTGCCGCTCCCGCTGGTCGGTTTCGAGCATCGAATCCACCACCGCCCGCCAGAAGTTGGCTTTGGACCCGTAGCGGTCGTTGATGAAGTTGTGGCTGACGCCCAGGCGTCTCGCGAGCTCTCTCGCCGAGGTTCGGTCGTAGCCGAGTTCGGCGAAGGCCTCCATCCCCCGCCGGAGAATCTCGGCTTCGGTGGGCACCGGGCGCGCGCTCGCTCCGGGACGTCCCGGCCCGCGCGCCGCCCTGGTCAGCGGCTCCTCCACCGTCATGCGCTCATTCTCCCCACGACTCCGGATCTCGTCCCACCTGGATGACAAAATTTGACACGCGTCAGAATAACCCTAACCTGACAGGTGTCAGGAACTAGGTGGATGGAGCTGGCATGACCCAGGCAACGCTCGGCGCGAGACCGAGGGAATGGCCGACCGCCCGCAGCTCGAGGCAGGGCATCCTCGCCCAGTTCGGAGACGGTCGCGCCGACCTGGCGGGCTGGGCGCTCACCACCGGAGATCCGCTCGCGGACGCCGTCGTCGAGGAACTCCACTCCAGCGGCCATGAGGCGCGCGCGAAGCTGCACCACGGCATCGAGCACGGCCTCGCGAGCGTCGACGATCCCCCTCCCGGCGTCGCCGCGTTGCTCGAGCAGACCGAGACCGCGCCCGCCTACGTCGACGACACGCTCCTCGACGAGGCCTCGCTCCCCTTCTTCAGCGCTCCGCCACCCGTTCACATCGTCAGCCTGGCCGCCGGCGCGCTGGTACGTACCTATCAGTCGCCGTCGATGGCGACCGTCCTCGCGATGACCGGGCGCCTGGTGGACGGAGTCCCCCGGCGGCTGCGGGAGACCGGGCGATGGGTCAACACCGCGATGCTCCCCGGCTCGCTGCGGCGCGGCAACGCCGGATATGTCGCCACACTGCAGGTCCGCATGATGCACGCGCACATGCGCAGGCTCGCGCGCCGCCGCGGATACGACGAGGCGGCCTACGGTGTGCCGGTCAACCAGGTCGACCTGGCTCGCACGTGGATGGATTTCACGCTGGCCAGCTACCGCGCCGAGGAGATCATGGGTTTCCCGCGCACCTCCGCGGAGCTCGC
The DNA here is from genome assembly GCF_003202235.1 of Prauserella flavalba. GTDB lineage: Bacteria > Actinomycetota > Actinomycetes > Mycobacteriales > Pseudonocardiaceae > Prauserella_A > Prauserella_A flavalba. The sequence continues at coordinate 63,096 of NZ_MASU01000019.1, read as the reverse complement.
GTCGCTCTACCGGTACTGGTCGTATGTCGGGCACCTGCTGGGAGTGGATCCCCGGCTCATCGAAGGCATCAGCGGCCACGACGACGCCCAGCGGGTCGACGATCTCATGCAGGCGGTGACCGGGCCGGCCATCCCGGAAACCGCGGTCCTCGCCGCGGCGACCCTGGAGACCATCGCGGGAACGCTGAACGAGGTGGCCCGCGTCCCGCACGGCATGGCTCGGCAGGCTTTGCGCGCGCTGGCCCGCCGTTTTCACGGCAACACCGTTCTGGACGAACTCGGGCTGCCCGGGGGTGCCGTCACCGACGCACTGCTCTCGCCGGCGTTCCACGCCATCAGAATCCGGCGCAACCGGTTGCGCCGCGACCGGCCGCCTGGCGGAAAGCCCAGCAGACCAACATGGCCGCCGCGCGCGAACTGGCCGGGGACGCCGAGGAACCGCAGACCTACGAGCACGCCACCAGGCCCGGTCTCGAACTCTGACTCACCATACGACGACAGCAGGAGGAACAATGGCGAAGACCACGCCGGACATCCCGGTTCCCGATCTCACCGGCAAGCTCGCGGTGGTCACCGGAGCGAGTGACGGCGTCGGCCTCGGCCTCGCGACCCGGCTCGCCGCGGCGGGCGCGGAGGTCGTCATGCCGGTCCGCAACCCCCGCAAGGGCGAGGCCGCGCTCGCGACGATCCGCCGGCAGCACCCCGGTGCCGAGCTCTCCCTGCGGGAGCTGGATCTGTCCTCGCTGGCGTCCGTCGCCGCGGTGGCCGATCAGCTGACCGAGGAGGGGCGGCCGATCCACCTCCTGGTGAACAACGCCGGAGTCATGACGCCGCCCGACCGGCAGACCACAAAGGACGGTTTCGAGCTGCAGTTCGGCACCAACCATCTCGGGCATTTCGCCCTGGTTGCCCGGCTTCTTCCGCTCCTGCGCGCGGGGAAGGCCCGGGTGACCTCGCAGATCAGCATCGCCGCCAACCAGCACTCCATCAACTGGGACGATCTCCAGTGGGAACGGAAGTACAACGGCAACGGGGCCTACAGCCAGTCGAAGATCGCGTTCGGCCTGTTCGGTCTCGAGCTCGAGCGGCGCAGCCGCGACGGCGGCTGGGGCATCACGAGCAACCTTTCCCATCCCGGGGTGACGCCCACGAACCTTCTCGCCGCGCGCCCGGAGGTCGGCCGCAGCCGCGACACGACACTCGGTCGGTTCATCCGCGCGCTGTCCGCGCGCGGCATCCTGTTCGGGACGGTGGGGTCGGCACTGCTGCCCGCGCTCTATGCCGCGACCTCGCCCAGCGCCGAAGGCGGCCGTCTTTACGGCCCCAGCGGCCTCGGTCACCTGTCCGGCCCGCCGGCCGAACAGAAGCTGTACTCACGCCTGCGCAGTGAAGACGACGCGCGCCGAATCTGGAAAGTCTCCGAGGATCTCGTCGGCTGCCATTTCCCGACGGTGTGAACCCGACGCCGCTCTCGTCCGCCCGGCGCTTCCAGCCGGAGCTTCGCGTCCACTGTGTCCGATCCCTCGTCCTGGGGTCCAACGCGCCGTCGTCACGGCTCGGTTCTCATTGGCCGAAGGCGATTTCACTCGCCCGGGCGACCGGGCAACGCCCCGCGCCAGCCGAAAGTTGATCACTAATAGTCGCCGCGCCGGCAGCGAAAATGGCGTTCTCACCCGCTCCAGCTACCCGAACCGGATGACGAGTCGCATTCTCCGTGCCCGGTGGGTGCCATGTCCGACGACTGAGGGAGATCAACCGGTTGACTATGCCGAGTTGATCTTGCGAGCTCCACCATGTTGTCTGAACCTATACATGCGACAGTGCGAGGCGCGGCCAGAACGCCGGGCTTCTGCGTTGTCCACCGAGGCATCACGCGGTCGGAGACGACCGGGATGCCGATCAGGAAACGAAGAATCACTGAGGAGACCTACATGCGTAAGACCCTTGCCCGCACCGCTACCGCCGCCGTGATCGGCGTGGCCGCGCTGGGGCTTGGTGGCGGAGTGGCTTCGGCCGACCTGGTGACGCCGCCCGAGGTTCCGTCCAACCCGACCGGCGCCGACTACGTCAACGCCTGGAACGAGTCCGGTACGCACCTCGGCGCGGGAGTGTTCGGCGCGGTCAGCTCGGCCTGGGCCGGTGCGATCCCGTCGATCGTGCAGGGTGCGCTGGGCTCCGTCCCGGCGTAGCGAGAACCGGTAGCGTCGCACACACATTCCTTCTTCGGTTCAACGGGCTGGGTGGGTTGTCACGGGACGGGGAGGTCCGGGCAACCCACCCACTCGCTACGTGTCCCGTCTCCGCGATCCCCCGGCGCGCCGCGTCACGACCGCTCGGGGACGATCACGAGCTTGCCCTTGATCCCGCCGTCCTTGACCGCCTGGAGCGCGTCGCCGGTCTTGCTCAGCGGGAACACCGCGTCGACCGGGATCGTGAGCCTGCCTTCGACGTAGAGCTGGAGCATCTCCTCCATCGTCGAGCGCATGAGCGCCGGCGTGCGGTCGCGGTAGTCGCTGCTCTGCAGGCCCAGCACCGCGATGTTCTTCACCAGCAGGTGCCCCGGCTTGATCGGGTTCTGCGTTCCGGCCGCGAAGCCGACGATCACCACGCGACCCTCCCACGCGGTGGCCCGCACGATCTGGCTGAAGACGTCACCGCCGACCATCTCCAGCGTGACGTCCACGCCGTGGCCGTCGGTCACGCGCAGCAAATCGTCCCGCAGTGTCGTGACGTCGGAGATCAGCGCGACGTCGGCGCCCTGGGCCCGAGCCAGCTCCGCGCGCTCCTCGTCGCGGGCGAGCGCGATCACCCTCGCGCCGAGCGCCTTCGCGAGCTGCACACCGGCCGAACCGACACCGCCGCCCGCCCCGGTGACGAGCACCCACTCCCCGGCCCGCAGCCGCGCTCTGCGCACCAGCCCGAAGTGGGCAGTGCTGTAGACGAGGCCGAACGCGGCGGCCTCCTCGAACGAGATCGCGTCCGGGATCTCCACCACCAGTTCCTCGGGCACGAGCAACCGCTCGGTGAAAGCCCCGTACTCGACGAGCGTGAGCACCCGCTGCCCCACGGTCAGCCGCTCGACCCCCTCGCCGACCGCGACAACGGTGCCCGCCGCCTCCTTGCCGGGGCTGAACGGCCGCTCCGGCAGGTTCTGGTACGTGCCCTCGACCACGAGGATGTCGGGGAAGTTGACCCCGGCGGCCGCGACCTCGACGACGACCTCTCCTGGCCCCGGCTCGGGATCGGGTACCTCGGCGACGGTGAGGCCGCTCGGCGGGCCGAACTCGGTGACCTGTACTGCGCGCACGGACTGTCCTTTCAGGATTCGGTTGACCAGAGCCGCCCGGCCTCGGTGGGCAGCGGTTCCAGCGCGGGATAGCCGAGCGCGCATGGTTCGCCACGCAACGCCGGATCGACCGGACTGCGCAGGGTGCCGACGTCGAAGCCGGGCCCGGTGAGCCGCTCGGGCCGGTCCGGCTCCACCAGCCCGGCCTCGACCGCCTCGTCGAACGTCGCGACCACGGTGGTGCAGACGTCCTCGCCGTCGAACACCTTGCGCCAGTGCTCGGCGGGGTGGGCACCGATGCGCTCGGCGACAGCGTCGATCACGGCCCGCTCCTGCCCCTCGTCGGCGGCGAAGCGCGGCGGCAGGTCGATGAGCTCCACCAGGCGGTCCCAGAACTTCTGCTCCAAGGCCGCGACGGCGACGTGTCGTCCGTCCGAAGTGGAGTAGACGTGGTAGCGCGGGCTGCCTCCGGTGAGCAGTTCGGCGCTCGGCTCCGGCCAGCGTCCGCTGCCCTGGTGGGTCGCGAAGTAGCCGTAGGCGAGCACCTGGAGGTTGTGCGCCATCGAGACGTCGAGGTGCGAACCCTCGCCGGTGAGGTCCCGCTGCCGCAGGGCGAGCAGGATGTTCACCACCGCAGGGTAGGTGCCGCCCGCGATGTCGGCGAGGACGGACACGGGCAGCTGCGGCGCGCCCGTGCCGTCGGTGACCACGCCGAGGAGCCCGGACTCGGCCAGGTAGTTCAGGTCGTGCCCTGCCCTGGCCGCGTGGGGGCCGCGCTGGCCGTACCCGGTGATCGAGCAGTAGACGACGCCCGGGTTCAGCGCGCGGACCTGGTCGTAGCCGAGGCCGAGGCGCTCGGCCACGCCCGGCCGGAACTGCTCCATCACCACGTCGGCGCGGGCCGCGAGCGCGAGCACGCGGTCACGGTCGGCCGGGTCCTTGAGGTCCGCGGCGAACGCCCGCTTGCCGCGGTTGAGCACGGCGTAGTTCGCGCTCGCCTCACCGAGTTTCGGCTGGTAGGAACGCATCTCGTCACCCGGGCCGGGCCGCTCGATCTTGATCACGTCGGCACCGGCCTCCGCGAGCAGGAGCGTGCCGAGCGGCCCCGGCAGCAGCGTCGAGAGGTCGAGCACGCGCACGCCGGCGAGCGGCCGCCGGTCGGCGGTCGTTGTCATGTCGTGCCCCTCAGTCCCCGCTCGCCGAGGTGACGAGCTCCCGGAGCTTGAACTTCTGGATCTTGCCGCTCTGCGTCACCGGCAGCTCGTCGAGCAGCACGAGCCGTTCCGGCAGATAGTGCTTCGACAGTCCCTGCGCGAGCAGGTGGTCGCACAGCCCCGGCAGGTCCAGCGTCGCGCCCTCGCGCAACACGAGCACCGCGCACGCCCGCTCACCGAGCCGCTCGTCGGGGTAGGCCACCACCGCCGCGTTGAGCACGTCGGGGTGGTCGAAGAGCAGCGTCTCGACGTCCGTGACCGGGATGTTCTCCCCGCCGCGGATGATGATGTCCTTGCTCCGCCCGCGCAGCGAGAGCCAGCCGTGCTCGTCGAGGCTCGCGGTGTCGCCTGTCCTGAACCACAGTCCGGGAAGGAACGCCGCGTCCGTCGCATCCGGACGGTCGTAGTAGCCGAGCGTCATGCTGGGGCCCTTCACCAGCAGTTCACCGGTCACACCCGGTGGTACGTCCTTGCCCTGCGCGTCCACCACCCGAGCCGCCGAGCCCGCGAACACCGAGCCGTCGGTGAGCTGGATGGCGTCGGGTTCCTTGGGAGTGCAGGAGATCGTGATCCCGCATTCCGTCATCCCCCAGGCCGGGGCGATGTAGGCGCCGAACGCCGCGCCCGCCTTGGCCGGGAGCGTCCTCGGCACGGGCGAGCCCGCGATCACGAGGCATTCCAGCGGGCAGTCGGGGTCGCCCACGAGGTCGGTGCGCATCATGTCCTGGAGGAACGTCGGGGCGCCGAAGAACGCGGTGATGCGTTCCTCGCGGATCACCTCGGCGCCCCACGTCGGGTCCCACCGGTCGACGTGCACGCCGGTGCCCGCGAGGTGGACGGTGAACAGCACGCCCCACATGAAGCCGGTGTGGTGGCCGACCGGCGAGGCGACGAGCTGCACCATCGGGTCGCCGAACGTCGAGTGCCCGAGGTGGTCGGCAAGGGCCTGCGCGTCGTGCAGCAGCGTGTCGTGGTTGTGCATCGCGCCCTTGGGCTCTCCCGTGGTGCCCGAGGTGAAGCCGAGGTAGCAGATCTCGCCGGGGTCCGGCGGTTCGATCTCGCGAGACTCGACCTCGGCGAGCGACGACCAGAGCACCTCGCCGTCCCCGAGGCCGGCGGGGTCGTCGTCGAGGACCACCACGGTCTCCAGGTGCGGCAGCTCGGCGCGCAGCGTGCGGGAGAGCCCGAGGTGGTCGGTGCTGCGCCACGACCGGGGAATCACGAGTACTTTCGCCTTGCTGCGCCGCAGGATCGCCGCCGCCTGCCGCTCGCCGTAGGACACGGGGATCCCGGCGTAGATCGCGCCGAGTTCGTTGATGCCGAACAACAGTGCGGCGTACTCGATCCAGTTCGGCAGCATCAGCACCACCGCGTCACCGCGGCCGACGCCGAGGCTCGCGAGCGCGGCCGCGGCGTGGTGCGCGGCCGCGTCCAGCTCGCGGTAGCTCTGCCGCGCCACGGGCTTGCCGGTGCGGTACCCGACGAGCGCGGTGCGCTCGGGGTACCGGTCGGCGACGTCGGTGAGGACGGAGCGCAGGGTGCGGTTCTGCCACAAGCCGGCGGCGCGGAACGCCTCGGCGTCGGCGTCGGTGAGCGGTGTGTGCTGGCCGCCCAGCAGCTCGGCGAGTGAGGAGCTCATGCTTGTCCTTTCGCGGAACCGGCGAGGTCGAGGGCTCCGGCCCGGCGTGCCGACGCGGTGTCGGTCGCCGCCCGCAGCGACACCGCGTCGCGCAGGAGCCGCTCGACGGGGTACTCGGTGAGGTAGCCGTAGCCACCGTGGGACTGCACCGCCCTCGCGGCGGCGTCGACCGCCGACTCGCACGCGGTGTCCAGCACGGCCGCGGCCTGCCACGGCGTCGCGGGGGTGCCCTGGCACACCTGCCGCAGCAGCACCGCGGCCGCGCCGGACGAGGCGAACAGCGAGTCCCTGACGGTGGGCAACGCGGTGAGCGGGCCGCCGAACTGCTGCCGCGTGGCGCTGTAGCCGAGCGCGGCCCCGGCGGCGGCGTCGGCGATCCCGGCCGCGACCGCCGCGGCGCCGAGCCACAGGCGCACCCTGGCCCCGGCGACGTCACCGTCCAGCGCCCTGCCCGCGCCCACGAGCTCGACGGAGCGGGTGAGCGCACCGTCGAGACCGGTGCGGCGCAGGGGCCGGTAGGTCAGCGAGTCCGGTTCGTACAGGCGTGCTCCATCACCGGTGAGCACGACGACGTGCGGGGTCTCCCCCGCGGCGTCCACGCGCGCGCCCTCGGTGACCGCGATGGCGATCTCCCCGGTGTGGACGCGGGCCCGCAGCTCCGGATTCCCGACCAGCAGTTCCGCCGCGGCGTGCGCCTGCACGGCGGCCCAGCCGAGTGCGGCGTGCCACCGGCCGAGCCGGGCGAAGGCGGTGGCCGCGAGCACGTCGTCGGCCCCTCCCCCGCCCAGTTCCTCGGCGACCCCGAGCGTCCACACGCCGAGCCCGGCGAGTTGCCGCCGCAGCGCGGCGACCTCGGCGGGCCGGTCGTCACCGACCGATGTGTCCACATCGGACATCAGCGCGTCGAGCATCGCGACCAGGTCGGCCTGTTCCTCCGAGTGGGCCGGGCTCATTTCCAGAACCTGTCGGGGTCGGGCTTGCGGCGCTCGGCGAACGACGCGCTCACCTCGTGGGCCTCCTGCGTGGTGAGGTAGACGCTCAGCAGCTGGTCGTGCGCCATGCGCGCCTGGCCGGAGACGCCGTTGTGCTTGCCGGAGAACGCGGCCTTGAGGCCGCCGAGCGCCAGCGGGCTGCGGGTGGTCAGCTCGCGTGCCACCTCGGCCGCCCGCTCGCGCAGCTGCGCGGCCGGGACGACCTCGTTGACCAGTCCCATCTCCAGCGCTTCCTTGGCGGAGTACTTGCGGTTGAGGTACCACATCTCCTTGGCGCGCTTGCGGCCGATCGTGTCCTCGAGGTACCAGCTGCCGTACCCGGCGTCGAAGCTGCCGACCATCGGGCCGACCTGGCGGAACACGGCGTTGTCCGCCGCGATCGAGAGGTCGCACACGGTGTGCAGCACGTTTCCCCCACCCACGGCGAAGCCGTTGACCGCCGCGACGATCGGCTTCGGGATGGTGTCGATGGCCTGGTACACGTCGATGATCGGCAGCACCTGCGACTGGTCCAGCGAGGTGCTCTCCTCGTGCTCGCCGCCGATGCAGAAGAACTTCTCGCCCGTGCCCGTGAGCACCGCGGCCCGCAGGGCGGGGTCGAGCCGGAACCGCTGGAGCGCGTCGGAGAGCTCGAGGCACGTCTCGTGGCGGAACTTGTTCCCCGCGTCCGGCCGGTTGATCGCGATCGTCACCACCGGGCCGTCGCGGTCGACGGTGATGTCCGTGTAGCTCGTCACTGAGCGTTCCCCTTCCCCGTGCGGAATCCCTGGCCGTTCTTGTTGCCGTGGTAGCCGGCGGCCACCATCTGCTGGAGCAGCGGCGGCGGCGCGAACCTCGGGTCGAGCGTCGCGTCGTAGGCGCTGCGCGTGGCGTGCTCGTGCACGTCGAGCCCGATCAGGTCGAGCAGCTCCAGCGGGCCCAGCTTGTAGCCGAGGCCGAGCCTGATCGCGGTGTCGATGTCCTCCGCGCTCGCGAGCTCGGCGTCGTACTCGGCGATGACGTCGTTGAGGTACGGCATGAGCAGGTGGTTGACGAGGAACCCCGGCCGGTCCTTGACCACCACCGGGTCCTTGCCGATGGCCTCGACGAACGCCACGAGCCGGTCGACGACCCCCGGACCGCTCTGCAGCGCCCGCACCACCTCGACGACCTTCATGAGCGGAGCCGGGTTGAAGAAGTGCAGCCCCGCGAACCGCTCCGGGTTCGACACGGCTCCGGCGAGGTCGGTCACCGACAGCGCCGAGGTGTTGGTGACGATCAGCGCGTCCTCGGCGACCACGGCGGCGACCCTGCCCAGCAGTTCCCGTTTGACGTCGGCGCGCTCGGTGACGGCCTCGATCACCAGGTCGCTGCCGGCCAGTGCGGTGACGTCGGTGACCGGGTGGACGCGCGCCAGCACGGCGTCGCGGCCGGACTCGGTGAGCTTGCCCCGCTGGACGCCGCCGTCGAGGAAGGACCGCAGGCGGTCAAGCCCGGCGTCGGCGCGGGCCTGGTCGGCCTCCAGCACGGTGACCTCCCGGCCGGAGGCCGCCACGACCTGCACGATCCCGGCGCCCATCGTGCCGAAGCCCAGCACTGCCACGTTGTGGATGTCGGACATGGGTCTCTCCTCAGGAACCGAACAGGCGGTTGTCGTCGTAGGTGTAGAAGCCGCGCCCGGTCTTGCGGCCGAGATCGCCCGCCGCGACCATCCGGTCGACCATGGGCGGCGGGAAGAACTTCGGGTCGCGCAGCTGCTCGTAGAGCCTCGTCGCCACCTGCTGGTGGATGTCGAGCCCCACCACGTCGAGCAGCTTGAACGGGCCCATCGGGTGCCCGAGCGCACCGGTGACGGCCGCGTCGATCGACTCCTTGGTGCCCAGGCCGTTCTCCAGCGCCTGGATGCAGCTGTTCTCCCACGGAATGAGGAAGCGGTTGACGATGAAGCCCGGCCGGTCCTTGGTGACCACGGTGGTCTTGCCGACGGAGGCGAGGAACTCGATCGTCGCCTCGTGCGCCCAGCTCGCCGTGTGCCTGCCGTCGGCCACCTCGACGAGCTTCATCAGCGGTGCCGGATTGCAGTAGTGCGTGCCGACGACGCGCTCGGGCAGCGCCGAGCCCGCCGCGATGCCGGTCACCGACAGCGTCGAGGTGTTGGTGTGGAAGAGCGTGTCCTTGCCGACGATGTCGTCGAGCCTGCCGAAGAGGTCGCGCTTGGCGGCGAGGTCCTCGAAGATCGCCTCGATCACCACGCCCGCACCCGCGAGGTCCTTCAGCTCCGTGGTGCCCTCGACGCGGGCCGAGGCCTCCGCGGCCTGCTCCTCGGTGAGCTTGCCGAGCTTCGCGCTCTTGGCGAGGAAGCCGCGCACGGTGTCCACACCGCGGGCGACGCGCGCGTCGTCGAGGTCGTGGATGAGGGTCCGATAGCCTGCCCGCACCGTCACGGTGGCGATGCCGGACCCCATGGTCCCGGCACCGAGCACCGCGACGGTGCGCTCCTGCGAAGTCACGTCGTTGTCTCCGTTCTCTGTGCTTGGGCGTCCTTATCGGACGGTCTGGCCGCCGTCGAGCACGATGTGCTCGCCGGTCATGAAGTCCGACTCCGGGCCGGCGAGCAGCAGCAGCCACGGCTTGATCTCGCCGGTCTCACCCATCCGTCTCGCCGGGATCGCCTTGAGCACCTTCTCGGTCGCCGCGGCGTCGGCGCGCATGTCGGCGTTGAGGTCGGTGGCGAAGTAGCCGGGTGCGATGGCGTTGACCTGGATGCCGTAGCGGGCCCACTCGATCGCCATCGACCTGGTGAACGCGAGCACCCCGGCCTTGGACGCCGAGTAGGCGGCGTGGTGGGCGACGCCCTGCAACGCGAAGTTCGACGCGATGTTGACGACCTTGCCGGACTTCTGCGCCACGAAGTGCCTGCCCACCGCACGGGTCGCCAGGTAGACGCCGCGCAGGTTGGTGGCGATCACGCGGTCCCACTCGCCGGGTTCCTGGTCCAGCAGCGGTGTGGTGGCCACGATCCCCGAGTTGTTCACCAGGATGTCGACCTGCCCGAACCGCTCCACCGTCGCCTCGGCCATGCGCTCAACGGCGGCCGCGTCGGTGATGTCGGTGGGGCAGGCGAGCGCCTCGCGGCCCGCCTCCCGCTGCTCGGCCACGAACCGGTCCAATTCCGTCGCCGTACGGGCGGCCACGGTGACCCGGGCTCCCGCCTCGGCCAGCGCCTCGGCCATGGCCCGGCCCAGGCCGCGGCCGGCTCCGGTGACGATGGCGACTTTGCCCGTCAGCGAGGTCATGCCTGCTCTCCTACCTTCCGTGCGGTGTCGCGCGCGATCAGCAACCGCTGCACCTCGTTGGTGCCGTCATAGATCTGGGTGACCTTCGCGTCGCGCAGGCAGCGCTCGACGCCGAGATCGGCGAGGTCGCCGTAGGGGCCGAGGATGCGCATGGCCTCGCGGGCGGTGTCGAAGCCGAGATCGGTGCAGCTCTGCTTCATGATGCCGATCTGCCCGGCATCCGGCGCACTGGAGCGGTCGACCTCGCGGGCCACGGTGAACAGCAACAGCCGGCCCTGCAGGATCTTCCCGCGCAGGGTCGCCAGCGCGAACGCGGCCTCGTCGGGCAGCTTGGCGCCGTGGATCCGCGTCAGCGCCCGCAGTGTGCGCCCATAGGCGGCACGCGCGAGACCGACGCCCTGCGCCGCCGCGCTGATCCGCGATTTGATCACGGAGTTCATCACGATGCGCCAGCCGCCACCCTCCTCGCCGAGGCGGTGGTCGGCGGGGATGTGAACCCCGTCGAAGAACAGCTCCGCGGTGCTCGACCCGTGCATGCCCATTTTGGACAGTGGCGTGCCGCGGCCGAGCCCGGCCCACCCGCCGTCGAGCACGAACGCGGTGATGCCCTTGCGGCCGAGCGAGCGGTCGACGGTGGCGAAGCAGATGATCACGTCGGCGCGGTCGCCGGTGGTGATGAACGTCTTCGACCCGCGCAGCGTGTAGCCGCCGTCGGCGGGCTCGGCGACGGAGCGCAGGCTCGCGACGTCGCTGCCCGCTCCCGGTTCGGTGATGCCCAGTGCGCCGTAGGCGGTGCCGGCGAGCAGGCCGGGGAGGTAGCGCTGCGCGAGCTCCTCGGACCCGGCCATCATGATCGGGTACGCGCCGTGCATCTGCGTCATGTAGACGAGGCTCGTGGCCGCGCAGCCCGCCGTGATCTCCTCCATCGCCGCGGCGTAGGCGACGTTGGTGTCCTCCGTGCCGCCGAACCGCCTGGGGAAGATCAGCCCGGCGAGCCCGGCCCGCGCGAGCGCCTGGTAGCTCTCGTGCACGAACTCGTGGGTGCGGTCGGCCCCGGCCGCCCGTGGCGCGACCTCGTGGGCCACGACGTCGCGGACCTCGGCGCGCACCCGCAGCTCCCGCTCGTCGAGTAGCGCGTCGGCCGCCGACTCGTCGAGGCTCTCGTGGTGCGCGAGGTAGGCCTTGGGGTCGAGGTCGATGTCCAGCGGTGCCGTGTTCATGCGAGCCCCTCGAACTTCGGTGCGCGCTTCTCCTTGAAGGCGGCCACACCCTCGGTGGACTCGCTGCCGCCGATGGCGAGCGCGGCGAGCCCGGTCTCCAGCGCCAGCCCGGCGTCGAGCGGCATGTCCCGGCCGCGGTCGACGGCGTCGAGGATCGCGCGGCACGCCTCCGGGCCGCGGGCGGTGATCGTCTCCGCGATGCCCAGCGCCGCCGCCAGCAGCTCGTCCGGCTCGGTCGGCGGTGTCACGGCGAGGCCGAGCTGGTAGGCGCGCTCGGCGTCGATGCGCTCGCCGGTCAGCATCACGTGCCTGGCGACGTACGGCCCGACGACCTTCGCGAGCCGCTGCGTCCCGCCGTAGCCGGGAATGAGCCCGAGGCCGGACTCGGGCAGGCCGAACGCCGCCCTGCGCGACACCACGGCGAACGAGCACGCGAGCACCAGCTCGAACCCGCCGCCCAGCGCGAGCCCGTTCACGGCCGCGATGACGGGCACCGGGCTGCGCTCGATGCGGCGGATCACCTCCTGCCCCGCGCGCATGACCACGTGGGCCGCCTCGGCGTCGAGCGTCGCCAGCTCGTCGAGGTCGGCCCCGGCGCTGAAGGCCTTCTGTCCCGAGCCGGTCAGCACGATGGCCCGCGTGCGGCCGTCCGCACCGAGCGCGGCGATCTCGTCACCGAGCGCGCGCAGCAGTGCGGCGTTCAGCGCGTTGTGTACCTGCGGCCGCTCGATCCGGACGACGGCCACGGCTGCGTCGCCGGGCCTGCCGACGGTCACGAACTCTTCACTCACCGACCCTCACCTCGGTCCCATCTTGCACGGCGCCGCCGGCGACGAGCGCGTCGATGTCCTCGCCCGTGAACCCGAACTCCCCCAGCACCTCCCGGGTGTGCGCGCCCAGTGCCGGAAAACGCACGTTGCGTGGTTCCGGGATGGACGCGAAGCGGAACGGACTGTGCACGCTGTGCATCGCTCCTTCCGTTCCCGGCACGGGAAGCAGGCAGCCACGGGCCACCACCTGGGGATCTTCGACCACTTCGGACAGTCGCTGCACCAGCGAGCACGGGATCCCGGCCTCACCGAAGATCTTCAGCCACTCGGCGGCCGTCCGGTCGGCGAGCTTCTCGGTCACCGCCGCGACCAGCCGCTCGCGGTGGGCCCTCCGCCCCGCGTTGTCCGCGAGTGCGGGATCGGCTCCCAGCTCGGCAAGCCCGATGATGTCGCAGAAGCGCCGCCACATCGGGTCGTTGCCGATCGCGATCGCGAGATCACGATCCGCGGTGGGGAACGACTGGTACACGGCCAGCACGGAGTCGGTGCCGCCGCTCGGGGCGGGCTCGGGCTCGCCGGCGAGGTAGGCCGCGATGCGCGGTGCCATCACGGCGAGGTCCGAGTCGAGCAGGGACACGTCGATGAGCTCGCCGGCGCCGTGCTCCCGCTGCCGTACCACCGCGGCGCTCACCGCGAGCGCGGCGCACATCCCGGTGATCACGTCGGAGAGCGCCGACGACACCCGCTGCGGGGAGCCGCCCTTCGCGCCGGTGACCGACATGATCCCCGAGCGGGCCTGCGCGGCGAGGTCGTAGCCCGGCAGCGCGTGGTCGGGCCCGTCGAGGCCGAAGCCCGACATCGCGCAGTAGATGAGTCGCGGGAACTCGGCACGGAGCGTGTCGTGGTCGATGCCGAGCGACTTCAGCTTGCCGGGGTTGAGGTTCTCCATGAACACGTCCGCCGACCCGATCAGCCTGCGCAACGTGGCGAGCCCCTCGGGCTCCCGCAGGTTGATCACGACCGAGCGCTTGTTGCGGTTCGCCGAGGCGAACCACGCGGAGGTGTCCTGCACGAACGGAGGGCCCCACGACCGGGTGTCGTCACCGACACCCGGCCGCTCGACCTTGATCACGTCCGCACCCAGGTCGGCCAGGTACATCGATGCCGTGGGACCTGCGTAGGAGGTCGTCATGTCGATGACCTTCAGCCCCGCGAGCGGCCCTGCGACGGGCCCCCGCTGATCCTGGTCGTTCATTACCACGTCCTCATATTGTTGGACATTAGCCTGTTCGTCAAGCCGTGTTCACGACGCGGGACTCGGTTCACGCCGGGCGTCGTCCTCCTTGCCGCTCTCCGCGATGTCGTCGCGATAGGACTCGCGGGCGACGTACACGGCGCCGAACGTCAGCACCCCGCCGACGACGATGTAGAGCGACAGCGGCCACGCGCTGCCCGCGGCCGAGAAGAGGGCGGCCGAGACGAACGGCACCGGCCCACTCATGATCATGCCGCCGACCTGGTAGCCGATCGCGGAACCGCTGTAGCGAAGGCGGGTCTCGAACAGCTCCGGCACGAAGCTCGCCAGCGTCGAGTACGTCAGCGAGTGGGCGATAGGCAACGCGATCATCATCGCGGCGATGATCGCGATGGTGCTACCGGTGTCGATGAGCCAGAAGAACGGGAACCCGGCCAGAGCCGTGATCACACAGCCCACCAGCAGCACCGGCCTGCGGCCGTACCGGTCGGCGAGGATCGCCGCGACGGGAATGGTGAAGATCTGCACGAACGAGGCGATGCAGACGGCCAGCAGCACCGTGCCCCTCGTGATGCCCTCCTGCTGGGAGCCGTAGCTCAGGGCGAACACCGTGGCCATGTAGAAGGGAATGTTCGCCGCGGCCATCGAGAAGATGGCGATGAGAATTCCCTTCCACGACTTGCGGATGACCTCGCCCGCGGGGAACCGCGACTGCTCCCCCTTGTCCTGAACGGACTGGAACGCCGGCGACTCGGAGATCTTCATCCGGATGTAGAGACCGAGCAGCACGAGCACCACGCTGGCGAGGAACGGAATGCGCCAGCCCCACGTCATCATGGCGTCCTCCGGCAGCTGCTCCACCAGGTAGAACGACGCCGTGGCGAGCACGAGACCCGCGGGCACACCGCACTGCGGCCAGCTCCCGTAGAAGGCGCGCTTGCCCGGCGGGGCGTGCTCGACGGCCATGAGCACCGCGCCGCTCCACTCGCCACCGATCGCGACACCCTGCAGCAGCCGCGAGAGCACCAGCAGCAGTGGCGCCCAGATTCCGATCTGCGCGTAGGTGGGCAGCACGCCGACCATCGCGGTGCCCACGCCCATCAGCACGAGGCTCAGCACGAGCATCGTCTTGCGGCCGAGCCGGTCGCCGAAGTGCCCGAACAGCACGCCGCCGAGCGGACGCGCCGCGAACGCGACACCGAACGTCGCGAACGAGGCGAGCGTGCCGGCGAGCGGGTCGAGTGCCGGGAAGAAGATCTTGTTGAAGATCAGGGCCGAGGCGGTGCCGAAGATGAAGAAGTCGAAGAACTCGATCACGGTGCCGATGAAGCTCGCGAATGCGATCTTGCCGATGGACACCGGAGGAGCCGAGGCCCGGTTAGCCATGCTGCTGTCTCCTGAGTAGGTCGCCCATGCGCCCGGAACGACGCGTCTTTGCGATGGGAGCAACCGTAAGCCAGAAAGTCCGCTTGTTCAAGGTCCAACTTTTGAAAGTCGGCTGGCCCCCTTGTGATCGCGTTTGCGCACGTCAAAGCGCCCGTCGCGCGAGGCACGACGGGCGCGAACTGCCGGATTCAGCGCTTCACGTGGGCGGCGAGGTGTTTGCGCAGGTACGTCAGGTGCTTGACGATCGCGTCCTCGGCGGCGTCGGGATCCTGTGCGGCGATGGCGTCCACAATGGCCTTGTGCTGCCGCACGGTGGCCCGGCCGACATCCGGCGAGAGATCGAGGTAGTGCACCGGCTCCGTCTCGTGGTGCAGCGCGGAGACGAACGAGGCCAGTACGCGGTTGCCGGACGCCTGCGCGATCAGCGAGTGGAACTGCTCGTCGAGCTTGGGCACCTCGGGATCGTCGACCGACGCCGACTTCTGCCTCCGCACGATGTCGCGGAGTCGCTCGAGATCCTCGGCGCTGCGGTTGGCCGCGGCGAGCCGGACGGCCGGCACCTCCAGATGCTGCCTGACCTCGGCGACCTCCGTGAACTCGATACTGCCCAGCGTCAGCAGGTTGTGCACGCTGTCGATCACCGCGGTACCGAGCGAGTGATGGTCGATCAACTGCACGAAGTTGCCCCCGCGCGAGCCCGGCACCTTGTAGATCAGGCCCTGCGTGGTCAGCGACCGCAGCGCCTCGCGCACGGTGGTCCTGCTGACGTTGAACTGCCGCGCGAGCTCCACCTCGGGCGGCAGCAGGTCGCCGGTCTTGAGCTCACCGGACAGGATCGCGACGCGGATGCGCTCCTCCACCTGCTCACGCGGGCGCAGCACCTTCTGGCCGATCACCCGGCTCTGCTGGGTGTCCCGAAGCTCTACCACTACGCACCTGCCTGTGGAGTAGGTTCTTGATCGAGCCGAGTATAGCGGTTCATTGTTGGACAATGTCACGGCTACGCACCGGCGTGGCGGGAGGCCGGCGCGCCGCGGGCGCGCCGAACGTCGGGTCGAGGCGACTCACCCGCTTGCGGCCTATGCTCGGGACGTGTCCTCGCTCGACCGGTCGCCATCCTTCACGTTGCGGCAGCTCACGGCGTTCGTGGCGGTCGCCGAGACCGGCACGATCAGCGCCGCCGCCGAGCGCATGCTCGTCTCGCAGTCCGCGGTGTCGCTCGCGATCAACGACCTCGAGAAGGCACTGGGTGCCCAGCTGTGCGTACGGAGGCGGGCGCACGGGGTACAGCTGACCCCCACCGGCGAAGCCATGCTGGTGCGTGCGCGCCTGCTGCTGCAGCAGGCCGCGGAGATGCAGGCCGAGTCTGCCAACAGCTCCGGAGAGCTGACCGGGCCGCTGTCGCTCGGCTGCTACCCGACCGTCGGGCCGACGATCCTGCCGCCCCTGCTCGCCAGGTTCACCGAGCGGCATCCCGGCGTCACGATCCGCTTCCGGGAGGCGATGGCCGACGAGCTCGCGCACAAGCTCGACAGCGGCGAGCTCGACGCCGCGATCGTGTACGACCTCGAGCTCCCGTCGTCATGGCAGAGCACGACGCTGCTGACCCGTCACCCCGCGCTGGTCGTCGCCCGCGACCACCCGCTGGCCGACAGTCCCGGGCCGGTCACGCTCAAGGACCTCGCGAGCGAGCCGATGGTGCTGTTCGACACCAACCCGAGCGCCAACCACGCGATGCAGGTGTGCGCGGCGGCCGGGTTCACGCCGAGGATCGGCTACCGCTCCGCGAACTTCGAGACGGTCCGCGCGTTCGTCGGCTGGGGGCTCGGCTGGACGATCATGCTGCAGCAGCCGCAGGTGAACACCACCTACGGCGGGCTCGAGGTCGTGTCCCGGCCGATCGACGATCCGGTGCTCGAACCGGTGCGGCTGCTGATCGCCTGGAAGCAGGACGTGATGCTCAGCCGGGTCACCCGGGAGTTCATCCGGTTCGTCGTGCACGCGACCGAGGAGCCCATTCCGTAGTTCTGCTCATATAGTTCCCTCGGTTTCTGTGCTTTTTCAGAGGTTCTCCAGCGGCGATGCTGAGTCGGCAGTCACCACAGAGACCGAAGGACTCCACCGATGCCCGCGTCGTTGCCGCCGCCCGTCTTCTTCGCACCCGACTACGACGAGTTCGCCCGCTGGGTGCGCGACTTCGCCGCACCGTTCGCCGACGGGTACCTCGCCCGCGCCCACGGTGAGGAGTTCCCATGGGACCTCGCCGGGAAGATGGCGGCACAGGGCCTCCTCGGGCTCGGTGTCTCGGAGAAGCTCGGAGGGCAGGGCCGCATCGGCGACGAGCTGACCAAGGTCCACCTCGGCATCGCGCACGAGGAGCTCGCGTACGCGGACTTCTACCTGTCGCAGCTCGCCTACACCGACAACCTCACGGGCCCGCTGCTGGAGCGCTTCCTCGCACCGGAGGTGGCCGAGCAGTGGGTGCCGGGCATCGTGGAGGGCAAGCACGTCGTGGCGCTCGGCCTGACCGAGCCGGGCAGCGGCTCGGACGCGATGGCGATGCGGATGCGGGCCGAGCGCGCCGACGGCGGCTGGACGCTCTCCGGCGAGAAGACCTCCATCACGTTCGCCCCGCACGCCAAGGCGATGATCACCTTCGCCAAGGTCCGCGGGGAGGCCAAGGAGACCAGCGGCGTCACGGCCTTCCTGGTGCCGCTGGACGGGCCGGGCGTGAGCATGCAGAAGTTCCACGACCCAGGGTGGAAGCCGCTTGGCCGGGCCGGTGTGTTCCTGGACGACGTTTTCGTGCCCGACGAGTACGTACTCGGCGGGGTGGGCAACGGTTTCCGCCTCGTGATGGCGGAGTTCGACTACACGCGTTCGGTGATCGGCCTGATGTCCACCGGGGTCGCCCGCAAGGCACTCGATCTCACCATCGAGCACGTCACGAGCCGGCACGCGTTCGGCCGCCCGGTCGCCGCGAACCAGGGCGTGTCGTTCCCGATCGCCGAGCACGCGACCCAGCTGGAGGCCGCGCGCTGGCTCACCTACCGGGCACTGTCACTGGCCGACGCGGGCAGGCCGTTCACCAAGGAGGCGGCCATGACCAAGCTCATGGCCACCGACGTGTCGCTGCAGACCATCCGCGACTGCATCGTGCTGCACGGCCACCTCGGCTACTCCGAGGAGCTTCCTCTGCAGGCGATGCTGCGCGACGTGTCCGGCCTGGAGATCGGCGAGGGCACGCCGCAGATCCAGAAGGTGGTCATCGGCCGGGCGCTGCTGGGCCGCGAGGTGTCGAGGTGAGCGGGGCGCTGCGGGGCGTGCGGGTGGTCGACCTGACGCAGGCGCTGTCCGGACCGTTCTGCACGTCGCTGCTGGCCGACCACGGCGCGGACGTCGTGAAGGTCGAATCGCCGCGCGGTGACTTCCTGCGCAACACCGGGCCGTTCGCGGCCGACGACGAACACCGGCCGTACGGCGGGGTCTTCGGCTCGGCCAACCGCAACAAGCGCGGCATCGTCCTCGATCTGAAGACGGCCGAGGCGCGCGAGGTGCTGCTTCGGCTGGTCGACACGGCGGACGTGCTGGTGGAGAACTTCAGCGCCGGGGTGATGGAGCGGCTCGGGCTCGGCTACGACACGCTCGCCGCGCGCAACCCTCGCCTGGTGTACACCTCCATCCGCGGTTTCGGCGACGCCGTGGGAGGCAAGAGCCCCTACCGCGACTGGCCCGCGTTCGACATCGTGGCGCAGGCCATGGGCGGGCTGATGAGCATCACGGGCCCGGACGCGGACACTCCCGTGCGCGCCGGCTCCGGCCTCGGGGACACCGTTCCCGGGCTGTTCGCGGCATTCGGCACGATCGCCGCCCTGCGCGAGGCCGAGCGAACCGGCAAGGGCCAGTACGTCGACGTGGCCATGGTGGACAGTGTTCTGGCGGTGTCCGAAGTGGTCGTCAACACCTACGCCACCGCCGGAGTCTCCCCCAGGCCGATCGGCAACCAGCTGCAGGGCTTCGCGCCGTTCGACACGGTCCGCGCCAAGGACGGCAAGGTGACGCTCGGCGCTCCTCACCGGCCACAGTGGACAAAGCTCTGCGACGTCATGGGCAGGCCGGAGCTGGTGACCGACGAGCGTTTCGCCACCGACCACGCCCGGTGGGTCAACCGCGACGCGGTCTACAAGATCGTCAACGCGTGGACCGAACGACACACCGTGGCCGAGCTCGTCGAGCTGCTGGGCGGCAAGGTGCCGCTGGCACCGATCATGGACGCCGAGGCGATCTTCGCCGACCCGCACTTCGCCGCCCGCGACATGCTGCCGACCGTCGAGCAGCCCGGCACGGGCAGGCGGGTCGCCGTCACCGGTGTGCCCGTGAAGCTGTCCGGCACACCCGGCGAAGTCACCCGGCGCGCGCCGCTGCTCGGCGAGCACACCGAGGAGGTCCTGCGAGAGGCCGGATTCGACGACGCCGCCATCGACTCGCTGTGCGCCGCGGGCGCCACCATCCGCAGAGGGGAAGCCGAATGAAGATCGTCAAAGTCGAGGCGCTACCGGTGTCCACACCGCTGAAGCGGCCCTTCCTCATGCCGGGCACCAGGATCACCCACATCCACAGCGTCCTGCTCAAGCTCACCACCGACGACGGGCTCGTCGGCTTCGGTGACGGTGGCGACACCTCGACGTGGTACCGGGGCGAGACGCAGGACTCCATCATCGCCATGATCTGCGACCACATCGCGCCCCGGTTCCTGCTCGGCGCCGACCCACGCGACATCGAGCGGATCGTCGGCCGGCTGGACACCTTCGTCCGGGACAACAACCAGGCCAAGGCACTGGTGGACTTCGCGCTGCACGACCTCAAGGGCAAGGCGCTCGGGGTGCCGGTCTACCAGCTGCTCGGCGGCAAGTGCGCGGAAGCCTCGGAACAGGGGTGGGTGGCCTCGGCCGGCCCGGTGGACCAGGTCGTCCGCGAGGCCGTCATCGCACACGAGCAGGGTTACTCGCTGATCAAGCTCAAGTCCGACGGCAACGCCGACCACGACGTCGACAACGTGCGCGAGGTCCGCGCCGCGCTGGGCGACTCCGCGCGGATCGTCGTCGACGCCAACGGCTTCTGGAACTACGAGCAGGCCCTGCGGACCATGCGCAGGCTCGACCGCTACGACATGTACTGCATCGAGCAGCCGGTGCCGTACTGGGACATCGAGGGAATGGCCCGCCTGCGTGCCCGCATCGACACCCCGGTCTTCGCCGACGAGTCCGCGCAGGAGCTGCACGATCTCAAGGAGATCATCGACCGGCGCGCCGCGGACGGATTGTTCATCAAGATGCAGAAGGCCGGTGGCCTGCTGAAGGCGCAGCGCTGGCTGACCCTGGCACGGCTCGCCGACCTGGCCGTGATGAGCGGCTGCATGATCGGCTCGGGGCTGGAGGCGAGCCCCTCGGCGCACCTGATGATCGCGAACCAGTGGGCGTCGCAGTTCACCCACGAGAACCTCGGCCCGCTGATCATCCACGGCCAGTGGGAGAACGACAAGGAGCCGATCGAGCACGACATCGCCAGGAACGTCCCGGTGTTCCGCGACGGCAAGCTCTATCCGAACGAGGGCCCCGGGTTCGGGATCGAGCTGAACGAGGAGTTCATCGCCGCGCACGGCACGCCCGGCAAACCAGCCCGCACGGTCCGATGACGGGCCCGCTCGCGGGGCTGCGGGTGGTCGAGCTCGCCGGGCTCGGCCCCGCCCCGTTCGCCGCGATGTTCCTCGCCGACCTGGGCGCCGACGTGGTCCGGGTGGAGCGGCCCCACGCCGGGTTCACCATGCCGATCGACCCGCGATTCGACACGCTGCAACGGGGAAAGCGCACGATCGAGGTCGACCTGAAGCACCCTGGCGGCCCGGCCGCCGTGCTCGCGCTCGCCGCGCACGCGGACGTCCTCCTGGAGGGATACCGGCCCGGCGTGGCGGAACGGCTCGGGATCGGGCCGGACGACTGCCTGTCCCGCAACCCGCGGCTGATCTACGGCCGGATGACCGGCTGGGGCCAGAACGGCCCGCTCGCGCAGCGTGCCGGGCACGACCCGACGTACCAGGCGATCACCGGTTCACTGCACGCCATCGGACGCGCGGGTGGACCGCCGCAGCTGCCACTCAGCCTGGTCGGCGACTTCGGCGGCGGAGCGATGTACCTGGTGGCGGGTGTACTCGCGGCCCTGCACGAGATCACGCGCTCCGGTCGCGGCCAGGTAGTGGACGCGGCGATCGTCGACGGCGTCGCGCACCTGATGGCCAGCCCGTACTCGCTGCTGGCCGGCGGCGCGTGGAACGACGAGCGCGGCACGAACCTGATCGACAGTGGAGCCCCGTTCGTCGACGTCTACGAGACGGCCGACGGCAGACACGTCGCCGTCGCCGCGCTGGAGCCGCCGTTCTACGCTCAGCTGCTCGGCCTCCTGGGCCTGTCCGATGAGGACCTTCCCGGACAGTGGGACCGCGCGGGCTGGCCATGCCTGCGCGCCCGGCTCGCCGAGGTGTTCGCGACCCGCACCCGTGACGAGTGGGCACAGGTCTTCGACGGCACCGACGCCTGCGCCGCACCGGTCCTGTCGATGCGCGAGGCACCGCGTCACGAGCACCTGGCCGCACGGGGAACCTTCATCGAGCGCGACGGGAACGTCGAACCGGCGCCGGCGCCCCGATTCAGCCGCACCCCGGCCGGCTTCCCTCCCCCACCGGCGGCACCTGGCGACACCGACCCGGCGACGGTGCTGTCCGACTGGCAGGTTCCCGAGGCGGCGAGCCTGCTGGCAGGCGGCGCGATCGCGACACCGGACTGACCGGTCCCGAGACCACCTTCATTGACAAGGGAGTTAGTGATGGCTGCTACCGACACCCGCGATGTGATCGGGTCCGTTCGCGGCGCCCATACCGATGAGCTGAACCTGATCCCCGGCCTCCCGCAGGAACCAAGGAGTTGATGATGGCCTTCCTCGACGAGGCCCGCTGGCAGGGCAAGATCTTCGACGGCCGGTGGCGCGCGGGTGGCGCCGGCGAGACCAAGGTCGTCGAACCGGCCACCGGAGGCACGCTCGGCAGTGTGGGCGTGGCCGACGTCGGTGACCTCGCCGACGCGGTGGCCGCTGCCGTCGACGGGCAGCGCCGCTGGGCGTCGCTGCCGCACACGGAACGCGCCGCCGTGCTGCGGAGGGCGGGTGCGCTGTGGGAACAGCACGCCGACGAGATCGAGACCTGGCTCATGCGCGAGTCGGGCTCCCTGCGGGCGAAGGCCCAGCTGGAGACCCACATCGCGGCGCAGGAGTGTTACCAGTCGGCCGCGCTCCCCGCACACCCTCTCGGCGAGGTCATCCCGAGCGAGGCGCCGAGGTGGAGCTACTCCAAGCGCGTGCCCGCCGGCGTGGTCGGAGTGATCTCCCCGTTCAACTTCCCGCTCGTGCTGGCCATCCGGTCGGTCGCGCCGGCGCTCGCCCTGGGCAACGCCGTCGTGCTGAAGCCGGACCCGCGCACCGCCGTCTCCGGCGGGGTGACGCTGGCCAGGGTGTTCGAGGAGGCCGGCCTGCCCGAGGGGGTGCTCTCGGTCCTGCCGGGCGGCGCGGAGGTGGGCGGGGCGCTGGTGGACGAGCCGCGCGTACCGGTCATCTCGTTCACCGGCTCCACGGCCGCGGGCCGCGCGGTCGGCGCGGCCGCGTCGCGCCGGCTCAAGAAGGTCCACCTCGAACTCGGGGGCAACTCGGCGATCATCGTGCTGGAGGACGCCGATCTGGAGGCCACGGCGTCAGCCGGTGCCGCCGGGTCGTTCCTGCACCAGGGCCAGGTGTGCATGACCACCGGCAGGCACCTGGTGCACGAGTCCCGCTACGACGAGTACGTCGCCAAGCTGGCGGCCAAGGCCGACGCCCTGCCGGTGGGCGACCCGATGACCGGCCAGGTCGCGCTCGGACCGATCATCGACCGGAACCAGCTCGACAGGATCCACGCTCTGGTCACCGCGTCGGTCGAGGCCGGCGCGCGGCTGGCCGCGGGCGGGACCCACGAGGGCCTGTTCTACCGGCCGACCGTGCTGGCCGACGTGCCGACCACCGCGCCGGCGTACGCGCACGAGGTGTTCGGTCCCGTCGCACCCGTGGTCCCGTTCTCCACGGTGGCCGAGGCGGTCGCGCTGGCCGCCGACTCCGAGTACGGCCTGTCACTCGGCATCTTCACCCGTGACGTCGGCAAGGGGCTCGAGCTCGCCGAGGCCGTGCCCACCGGGATCGCCCACGTCAACGACCAGACCGTCGGCGACGAGCCGAACATCCCGTTCGGCGGCTTCGGCGCCTCCGGCAACGGCACCCGCTTCGGCGGGCTCGCGCACAACATCGACGCGTTCACCGAGACCCGGTGGATCACCGCTCGCCGGGACGTCGCCGGCTATCCCTTCTAGAACCTTCTCCCCCAAGGAACAACCGTCATGACTCTCACCGACGAGAAGCACGGCGCCGCGCGCCGCAAGGACGTCCGCCGGGTGGTGGTGTCGAGCTACCTCGGCAGCACGATCGAGTTCTACGACTTCATCCTCTACGCCACCGCGTCGTCGGTGGTGTTCGGCCCGGTGTTCTTCACCAACCTCAGCCCCGGGGTCGCTCTCATCGCCTCCTACGCCACGTTCGCGATCGGCTATCTCTCCCGCCCACTGGGCGGCATCCTGTTCGGCCACTTCGGCGACCGGATCGGGCGCAAACGGATGCTGATCCTGTCCATGACCATCATGGGCGTCGCGTCTTTCCTCGTGGGACTGGTGCCTGCCATCCCGACGTGGGGTGCCCTGATGCTCATCGTGTTGCGCGCCGCGCAGGGCATCGCGGTCGGCGGCGAGTGGGGCGGCGCCGCGCTGATGTCCCTCGAACACGCCGATGGCCGCAACCGCGGGCTCGCGGCGGCGTTCGCCAACGCGGGCGGCCCCACCGGCGCGCTGCTGGGCACGGTCGCCCTGTCGCTCGCCGCACTGCTGCCGAAGGAGGATTTCCTGTCCTGGGGCTGGCGAATCCCCTTCCTGCTGTCCGTCGTGCTGCTGGTGATCGGCCTGTTCGTGCGGGCGAGGGTGTCGGAGAGCCCGCTGTTCGAGCAGGCGCTGGCCCAACGCGAGGCGCAGCGCACCGAGAAGAACCGCATGCCGCTCGTGCGGATCCTGCGCAGGCCGAAGAACCTGCTGCTGGCCGGGCTCGTGGTCACCGGCGGGTTCGTCATCCAGGCGCTGTTCTCGACGTTCGGCGTCAACTACGCCGCGGCTCACGGCGTGAGCGAGTCCATGGGGCTCAGCGCGTTCGCGATCAGCCAGTTCCTCGCGATCTTCGCCATCCTCGGCGCGGCGTGGCTCTCGGACCGCATCGGCAGGCGGCCGGTCATGCGCTTCGGGCTCATCGGCATGATCGTGCTCGCGTACCCGGCGTTCCTGTTGATCGGGTCGGGCAACGCCGTGCTGGTCGTCACGGGCTTCGTGCTGTCGTTGTCGCTGTGCCAGTCACTGACCTTCGGGCCGATGGCCGCGTTCGTCTCGGAGCAGTTCGGCACCGGCGCCCGCTACACCGGCGCCTCGCTGGGCTACCAGATCGGCAGCCTGCTCGGCGCCGGGTTCACCCCGGTGATCGTGGCGTCGCTGGCCGCCGCGGCGGGCGGATCGCCCGGATACGTCATCGGCTACCTCGTGGCGATGTGCGTGGTCAGCCTGGTGACGCTGGCCTTCGTGGCGGAGACCAAGGACAACGACCTGGGCAGGGCGTGAGGATGAGCACCTACTACCGCCCCGAGAAGTACCCGGCGTCGGACGTCCCCTGCACCGACGAGGTCCTGCCCGTGGTGATCGCGGGCGCAGGCCCCGTCGGTATGGCGGTCGCGCTGGGACTGGCCCGCCGCGGCGTTCCGGTGACGCTGCTCGAGGCGGCCGACCAGGTCTCCTTCGGCAGCCGGGCCATCTGCGTCTCCCGGCACAGCCTCGAAGTGGCCCACCGGCTCGGCTTCGGCGAGCGGCTGGAGAAGATCGTGCTGCCGTGGGTGGGAGGCCGGAGCTTTCACCGGGACACCGAAGTACTGCGGTTCGCGATGCCGTACGCGGCGCATGCCGTCCGGCCGCCCATGGTCAACGTGTCACAGTCCGAACTGGAACAGGTGATGGTCGAGGCCATCGAGGACCAGCCGCTGATCTCGCTGTACTGGGGAGCCGAGGTCGTCGCGTGCGGGCAGGACGACGAGGAGGTCCGGCTCGACGTCTCGACCGCGGCGGGTACCCGGCGGCTGCGCGCCCGGTGGGTGGTCGCCGCGGACGGCGGCCGCAGCCGGCTGCGGTCCCTGCTCGGCCTGCGGATGACGGGCACGAGCTACGAGGGAAGTTACGTCATCGCCGACATCCATTGGCCATCGGCGCTGCCTGCGGAGCGCCTGGTGTGGTTCGACGCGCCGAGCAACCCCGGGTCGACGATCATCATGCACCGGCAGCCCAGGGACATCTGGCGAATCGACTACCAGGTCGACGCCGCCGCCGACGCGGAAGCCGAGACGGAGGAACGACGCATCCGCGACCGGATCACCCGGCATCTGGAGTGGCTCGACAACGACGTGCCGTGGACGTTGGAGTGGCACGGCTTCTACCGGGCGCACGCATTGGCGCTGCCGGACTTCGCGCACGGCCGGGTGGTCTTCGCCGGAGACGCGGCACACCTCGTTCCGATCTTCGGGGTGCGCGGCCTCAACTCGGGCATGGAGGACGCGGAAACCCTGGCCTGGCAGCTCGCCGCCGTCGTACACGGCTCAGCGGACGCCGAGTTGCTGGAGGCCTATTCGGCGGAGCGGCACGACGCGTGGCAGCAGAACGTCGCCAACGCCGGGAAGTCGACCATGATCATGTCGCCGGGAGGCCACGGCTACCGGATGACCCGGGACGCGGTACTGGTGCTGGCGGAGCGTCGTCCCGAGTTCGCCGGTCTGCTCAATCCCCGGCAGTCCAGCGCCACCCACGCCCACCGTTCACCGCTGACCTGGCCCACCGAGCCGGGCGTGTCCGGGTTGCTTCCGGGAGATCCGCTGGAGGACCGGCGGGTGCGGGTACTCGCCGAGAGCGGCGTCCGGGTGTCGTCCCTCTCCGCCGAGCGGGGATCCGGCTTCACGGTGCTGGCCGCCGGGGTGAACGCCGAACGGGCGGAACAGGTGGCGTGGTGGGCCGAACGGCTCGCCACGGAGCTGGCTCCCGAACCGGTCCGCGCGGTGGTCGCGCCTGCCGCCGGGACGGCGGTCACCCCGACCGGCGAGCTGCGAGTGCTCGACGATCCGGACGGCGACCTCGCCACCGCACTCGGCTCCCGTGCCGGGGAGGTGTTCGTGATCCGGCCCGACGGGCTGGTGCTGTGCCGGGTGACCGACCCCGGCCGGCTGGCCGACATCGTTGGCCACCTCGTCGCGGGGACACGCCGGAGCGGCCGGCCTTCCACGGTTCCTCCGCAGCCCGTGGAGGTGGACGACCGGGAGCGTAACTGGCTCGCGCTCTCCAGCGCCCTGGACGAGGTCGGCGCGGACGACCGCGAGGGATTCCTGACCCGCCTGGCGCTGCTGCTGGGTGAACACCGCGGCGAGTTGTTCGAGGAGGCGATCGCCGGGGCCCGGCTCTCGGGACGGGCCCCGTAGCACCGACGGCGGAACCTCGCCGGCTCCGCCGTCAACGCCGCGACCGGAGCCCGGCCCGGCTTCTCGCTAAGGCGTGCCGGCCCGCTCGCCCCGATCCACGTGGTAGTCGGCCAGGTCGGCCTGTCGCGTCGCGGTCCAGTAGTCGACGACACGGAACGGTGTCGTCGACACCACCCGCCCGTGCGCGTTGCGGTACCAGTTCTCCATCCCGCGGTGCGACCAGATCATCCGCGAGTGCGCAGCATCCACAGCGGACTTGAACTTGTCGTAGATCTCCTCCCGCACCTCGGCGGCGGCGATGCCGCCGTCGACCAGCTGGCACAACAGATCCATGATGTAGTTGACCTGGCACTCGGCCATCGTGATGTGGCTGCCGCCGTGCCCGAGGATGGTGTTCGGGCCGGAGGTGAGGAACAGGTTGGGAAACCCGGGAACCGTGATGCCCAGGTACGCCGCGGCGTCATCCGGGCCCCACACGTCGGTCACCGCCCGTCCGTCCCGTCCGACCACGGACATCGGGTAGAGCATGCGGTGCGCGTGGAATCCCGTCGCCAGCACGAGGACGTCGCATTCCCGCTCGGTCCCCTGATCACCGCGCACCCCGCCTTCGGTCACCTCGGCCACGCCCTCCGCGACGAGCTCGACGTTGGGCCGCTTGATCGCGGCGAACCAGCCGTTGTCCAGCAGCATCCGCTTGCCGAACGGCGGATAGTCCGGCAACGCCTTGGCCCGGAGATCGGGCCGGTCAGCCAGCTGCCGGTCCAGATACCGGGTGAACGCCCTGCGGTGCCCGTCGTTGACGGCGTTGACCGACCGCTCCGGGTGCTCCCATTCCGGGTCGATCCGCAGTGTCGGATGCACCTTGTCGTTGAAGGTCCAGGCCAGCCGGGCGCGGTACCAGTCGAGGTAGAACGGCACGTTGTCCATCAGCCAGTGCTGGGCGGACGTGTAGGGGCGGAACACGTCGCGCGCCTCGGCGATCCACTGCGGGGAGCGCTGGAACACGGTCAGCTCACTCACCTGGCCTGCGATGGCGGGCACGATCTGCATCGCGCTCGCGCCGGACCCGATCACCGCGACCCGCTTGCCGGTCAGGTCCAGGTCTTCGGGCCACTCCGCGGAGTGGAATGCCGGCCCGGCGAACGAACTCAGACCAGGGATGTCCGGCACCTTGGGCCGGTTGAGCTGGCCGACCGCGGTGATCACGGCGTTCGCGACGAACTCGTGCCGTGCGCCCCCGGCGTCGACGGCACCGACCAGCCAGTGCCGCCCGTCCTCGTCCCACCGCGCGTCGGTGACCTCGTGGCGGAACCTGATCGCGTCCCGCACCCCGAAATGGTCGGCCACGTCGCACAGGTACCGCTGGACCTCACCCTGCCTGGCGTAGTGGCTGGTCCAGCTGCGGGGGAAGAACGAGTACGAGTACAGGTAGCTCTTGGTGTCCACCCCTGCTCCGGGGTAGTCGTTCTCGTACCAGGTGCCCCCCACGTCGTCGTTCTTCTCCAGCACGACGTGCCGGATTCCGGCCTCCCGCAACCGGATCGCGGCGAGCAGGCCCGAGATCCCGGCACCGATGACCACGACCGAGAAGTCCTCGGGAACCGCCCGCTCGGGACGTTTCGGTGCGGCGGAACGGAAACCCAGCGTCTCGGCCATCATCGGCTCGAAGTCGGCGGGCACCGGCTCGCCCATGCACACGCTGAGCAGCTCCACCAGGTCGTCGCCGGTGGGTGCAGGTACCGCGGGGGGACGACCCTCCGCCCACGCCCGCACGGCGTCGACCGTCGCGGCGCGGATCTCGTCCTGCACCTCGTCCGGCAGTCCCCCGCTGTCGTTGTCGTCCATCCCCCGCCCGCGCTCCGGTGCGTACGGCTTCTCCAGCCACGACCGATCCCCGGTCAGCTGGAAGAGCACGGCGACGAGCGTCGGGATGTTGGCGGCACCGACCGCCGAGCGCAGCTCCTCGACGTCGACGTCGGCGGGGGGTCGGGGAAGGGCCATCCGGGATCTCCAGTCTCGAGTCACCACACCGCGAACGATGTCTACTATGTGTCATACTATGACACATTATGGCTATCGGGACACAGTGATCCCCGCCTCGGAGGAGATGTCGATGCCCACCGGCCCACTGGACGGCGTACGCGTGATCGAGCTCGCCGGGCTCGGACCCACCCCGTTCGCGGGGATGTTGCTCGCCGAACTCGGCGCCGACGTGGTGCGGATCGACCGCCCGCCGTCGGTACGCCAGGTGAAGGTCGACCCGAGGGTGGATCTGCTCAACCGGGGGAAGCGCTCGGTCGTCCTCGACCTGCGGGCCCCCGACGACAAGGAAACGCTGTCACGCCTGATCGATCAGGCTCAGTTGTTCATCGAGGGCTACCGGCCGGGTGTCGCCGAACGGCTCGGCGTCGGCCCCGACGAGTGCTTCCGGCGCAACCCACGGCTGGTGTACGGCCGGATGACCGGGTGGGGCCAGGACGGACCGCTGGCCTCCGCCGCGGGCCACGATGTGAACTACATCGCCATCACCGGCGCGCTGCACGCGATCGGCGACGCCGGGAACCCGCCCCAGATCCCGCTGAACCTCGTCGGCAACTTCGGCGGTGGCGCGACCTATCTGGTGATCGGCCTGCTCGCCGCATTGCACGAAGCACAACGCAACGGCACCGGCCAGGTCATCGATGCGTCCATCGTGGACGGAACCGCGCACCTGCTGGCCTGGGTGCACGGCAAGGTCGCGGCAGGCGAATGGAGCGACGAACGCGGCACGAACCTGCTCGACGGCGGCGCCCCGTGCTACCGGGTCTACGAGACCGCCGACGGCAAGTACCTCACGGTCGGCGCACTGGAGGCACCGTTCTACGCGCAGCTGCTGGACATCCTCGGACTCGACGAGGACCCCAGCCGACAGCGGGTGGAAGAGGACTGGCCGCGCGCCTCCCAGCGCATCGCCGCCGCGTTCCGCACCCGCACCCAGGCCGAATGGCTGGCGGCGTTCGCGGACAGCGACGCGTGTGTGGCACCGGTCGCCGGGCTGCGCGAGGCGGCGGAGCATCCGCACATCCGCGCGCGCGGCACGCTCGTCGAACGGGACGGAGTGTTGCAGGCCGCGCCCGCGCCCCGGTTCTCCCGGACCACCACCGCCGTGCGCGCGCCCGCCCCGCAGCCGGGTGCCCACCAGCACGAGGTGCTCCGCGACTGGCTGGGCGCGGCAGGCACCCACTGACCACGGCGGTCAGTCCGGGAACACCGGGAGGTAGGCGTCGTGGATGGACGCGAACCGGGCGTCCATCGCCTCCGGGCCGCCGAACGTCTCCGGGATGAAGCGCTCGTCGATCGCCTCCACCACGGCGGGATCGGTGAGCGCGGCTCCCAGCGCGCGCACCAGCTCGTCGCGAACGGGAGCGGGCAGGTTCGCGGGCGCGGCAAGGCCGATCGGTGAGCTCGCCTGGTACAGCTCGGGAAAGCCGAGCTCGACGAGCGTGGGCACCTGCGGCAGCCAGTCCAGCCGCTGCCGGGGCGAGGCGGCGAGCGGCACGATCGTGCCCGCCTCAAGGTTCTTCACGACGTCCGCCGCGACCGGCACGAAGATCGCGTCCACATTGTCCCCGAGCAGCATGGTGAGCACCTCGGCGTTGCTGTCGAAGGGCACGCCGGTGGCCTCCACGCCGTACTCGCGCGCCAGCCTCAGCAGCTCGATCGCGCCCGGCGTCGACGCACCGGGCACCGCCACGGTCAGCGTTCCCGGATTCCGCTTGGCCTCGGAGAAGAACTCCCGCGCGGTGCGGAACCGCGAGCCAGGGCCGACGGCCAGAATGGACGGTTGTTCGAGCATCAGCCCGATCGACGTGATCGAACGGCGGTCGAAGTCCAGGTCGTTCTGCATCGGCACCAGCACCGCGGTCGACCCGGTGACCAGGCCGATGGTGTAGCCGTCGGGTGCGGCCGTGATGAGCGTCTGCATGCCGACAGCGCCGGACGCACCCGGCAGGTTCTCCACCACGATCGTCTGGCCGAGTTCGTCGGACATCGCCTTGGCCACGGCGCGGGAGACGAGATCGGTGTTGCCTCCCGCGCCGTAGGGCACGATCCACCTGATCTGCCCCGCGGGATACGCCCCCTCCGGTGCCGTGCCGGACCGTTCCCCGGTCGAACACGCCGTGGTGGACAGGGCGAGCGCAGCCAGGGCGAGTACGCGTCGCCTGCTAACCGGTGGCATGTGGCCTCCTCGTCGAGGCCGTGCGGCACGAACCGCACGACGCTGATGTCTACTCGGTACTCGTGCTTTCGTCGTCCTGCCGGGCGAGCAGGTCACGTACCTCGCGCTTGCGGATCTTGCCCTGCGCATCCTTGGGCAGCTCGGCGAGCACGACGATTCGTTTGGGACGCTTGAACCCGGCCAGCCGTTCACGGCAGTGCGCGGTCAGGGCGGCAACATCCATCCGGGTGCCTGGCTTGCCGACGACCGCCGCGGTGACCGCCTCCGCCCAGTACTCGTCCGGCATGCCGACAACGGCCGCCTCGAGCACGTGCTCGCTCTCCAGCAGCACCGACTCGACCTCGGCCGACGAGACGTTCATGCCGCCGGTCTTGATCACGTCGCCGAGCCGGTCGAGGAAGTACAGGTTGCCCTCGGCGTCGATCCGCACCACGTCGCCGGTCCGCAGCCAGCCCCCGGTGAGAACCCGCTGCGTCCGTTCCTCGTCGCGGTGGTAACCGGCCATCAGCGACGGCGACCGACAGATGAGCTCGCCGACCTCGGCGTCGGTGCCGTGCTCGTCGACCACGCGCACGTCCAGGTGGCTGGTCGGCCTGCCGATCCAGCGCAGGTCTCCGCCGGGGATGTCCTCGAGCCGGGCGAACCAGCCGATCGCGCCGAGCTGCGCGAGCTCGGACTGACCCCAGTAGCTCGCCCAGCGCACGTGCGGCGCCTTGGCGATGAACCGCGCCAGGGTGTCCCTGGACAGCACCCCGCCGTAGCTGTGCAGCTGCTCCACAGTGGAGAGATCGGCGGACGCGAAGTCCTCGTGCTGCGCCATCGCCGCGAAGAACGTCGGCGTCTGGGCGAACTTGGTGACCCGCTCCGCGGCGATCGCGCGCAGTACGTGGTCCGGCTTGCGGCTCCCCGGCAGCACGATCGTCGCACCGGTCATCAGCAGCGATGTGAGGCTGCCAAGCCCGGCCAGCGTGTAGAACGGCTTGATGAACATGTACCGGTCGTGCGGTCCGATGTAACCGGCCAGCAGCAGCGCCGGCATCGTCGAGAGCAGGTAGCTGCGGTGCTTGATGCGCACGCCCTTCGGCCTGCTGGTCGTTCCGCTGGTGTAGGACAGCAGCGCGAGGTCGTCCTCGCTGACGTCGGTCTCCGGCTCCGGCCCGGCGGGCAACCCAGCCACATCCAGCAGCCGCCAGTCAGCTCGAGGATCCGCGGTGTCCCAGGTGAACCGCACCGCCGGGTGCCCGGCCAGCGCGTCGCGCACCTCGGGGTGGTCGCCGTGCACGGCGATGATCCTGGCGCCGGCGTGGTCGATCTGCCAGCAGACGTCGTCCACCGACTGCGCGGGGTTGACGCCGGTGGTCGCGAGACCGAGTTTGAGCGCGGCCAGGTACAGCACGATGTAGACCTCGCAGTTGGGCGCCACGATCGCGAGCACGTCCCCGCGCCGCGCACCGGCCTCGGTCAGCCAGCGCGCCACCTGGTTGACGCGGTCGTTGAGTGCCCCATAGGTCCACTCGCACCGGTTTCCCTGCTTGTCCAGCACCACGATCGCAGGCTTGCCGGGGCGCCGCTCGGCGTTGCGACGGAAGGCGTCACCGATCGTGGCCCGGCCGATCCTGGCGTGGAGGTGCGCGCTGGTGGTCATCTGCTGCCCATCGCTCCGCTCTACGTGTTGACTACTATATGTCGAATCATTGCACATTGTGGCCAAGTTGCCTAGCGGGTGTTCCCAGTATCGGCGGGCCGATGTCCGAATACGCCTCTCGCGCACTAACCTGACGAGTGCCGGCAACGGGCAGCGTCCCTGCCCCGACAGGACAGGAGATCGGATCGAGGTGGCCGCAGATTCCGCTGTCCAGGGAGCGCGCACGGTCGAGAAGGCGCTCGAGATCCTCAAGCTGTTCGGGGGCAACGAGTCGACCCTGTCCCTGGCCGAGATCGCCTCGCGCACCGATCTCCCGGAGGCCACGGCACGCAGGCTGACCAAGGCACTGCGCGTACACGGCTTCCTGGTCACCGACTCCAGCGCCCGCCAGTACCACCTCGGCCCCGCCGTGGCGCAGCTGTTCAACTCGATGGTGCAGAGCCGTGACCTGCAGACGGTCGCGCTGGCGGAGATGGAGGAGCTGCGCAGGCTCACCAACGAGACCGTGGCGCTGTACTGGCTGTTCGAGCGGCAACGGGTGTGCATCATGGAGCTGGTCAGTGAACAGCCCATCCGCATGGGCTCGGGCATCGGGCACGCGTTCCCGCTCTACGCGGGCGCGCCCGGCAAGGCGATACTGGCCACGCTGACGAAGTCCGTTGTGGACGCCGAGCTCACCACGATGACCGAGAAACCCGCGGCGGGCGCGCAGCCGAAGACCGCGAGCGAACTACGCAGGGAGCTCGCGGAGATCCGCAAGCTCGGCTACGCGCGCAGCCACGGCGAGACGGTCGCGGGCGCCGCCGCACTCGCCGCACCGGTCCGCGGCCCGAACGGACGTGCGGTCGCGAGCCTCAACATCGCGGGACCGATCGGCCGCGTCACCGACGAGGTGCTCGACAGCTGGGTCGAGCCACTCCTGAAGGCCGCCGCGGCGATCGAGTCGGCCACGCGCTGACGGGAGCCCGGCTCACCGGGACGGCGTCGGCTCCCGCTCGTCGTCCCGCGCGGAGCGCCTCCGGCGCAGCGCACCGGCGACGCTCAGTACCACCACCAGCGCCACCACGACGAGGATGCCCGCCGACACCGGACGGCTGACGAAGATGTCCGGGCTGCCACCCGACATCAGCATCGACTGCCGGAAGCACTTCTCCAGCAACGGTCCGAGGACGAACGCCAGCACCAGCGGACCGGGCTCGAAGTTCGCCTTGCGCATCAGCCAGCCGAGCACGCCGAACGCCAGCACCACCCAGATGTCGAACACGTCGTTGCTCACCGAGAACACACCGACCAGAGTCACCAGCATGGCGAAGGCCACGAGGATCCCGGTACGCACCTTCAGCAGCCGGACGAACACCCCCACCAGCGGCAGGTTCAGCGCCAGCAGCATCACGTTGCCGATCACCATCGACGCGACGACACCCCAGAACAGCTCGGGCTTGTCGGTGATCAGGTCAGGGCCCGGGGTCACCCCCTGGATGAGCAGGGCACCGTAGATCAGCGCCAGCACCACGTTGGGCGGGATCCCCAGCGTCAGCAAGGGAATGAACGACGAGGACGACGACGCGTTGTTGGCCGACTCCGGCCCGGCGACGCCCTGGATCGCCCCCTTGCCGAACCGGCCGGGGTCCTTCGCGACCCGCTTCTCCACCGCGTACGAGGCCAGCGAGGAGATCACCCCGCCGCCGCCCGGCAGCACGCCGATCACGAACCCGAGCAGCGATCCCCTGCCGATCGCGCCCGCCGAGTCCCGCAGGTCTCGCCTGCTCGGCCAGACATTCTTGATCTTGGCCTTGACCTGCTGACCGCGTTCGCTGTTCTCCAGGTTGTACAGGATCTCCCCGACCCCGAACAGGCCCATCGCGACGGCCACGAAGTCCAACCCGTCGAACAACGACACCTCACCGAAGGTGAACCGTTGCGTCCCGGTGATCGGGTCCTGCCCGACGCTGGCGAGGAACAGGCCCACCGCCGCCATGCACAGGTTCTTGAGCACGGACCCCTGCCCGAGGTACACCACGAGCAGAATGCCGAGCAGCGACAGCGCCGCGTACTCCGGCGGGGCGAAGCCGACGGCCACGGTCGCCATGAGCGGGGCCAGCAGGACCAGGCCGAGCACCGAGAGGATGCCACCGGCGAACGAGCCGATCGCCGCGATCCCCAGTGCCGGACCGGCATGCCCCTGCTGCGCCAGCTGGTAGCCGTCGAACGTCGTCACGACCGACGCCGCCTCGCCGGGCAGGCGCAGCAGCACGGAGGTGATCGTGCCGCCGTACATCGAGCCGTAGTAGATCCCGGCGAGCAGGATGATCGCCGAGGTGGAGTCGAGCGCGTAGGTGATCGGCAGCAGCAGCGCGATCGTGGCGGTCGGCCCGAGCCCGGGCAGCACGCCGATGATCATGCCGAGCAGTACGCCCACGAGGACGTACAGGAGGTTCGTCAGCGAGAACGCCACCGAGAGACCGGTGAGCAGGCCATCGAGCATGTGTGTGCTCCCAATCCCTAGAAGAGCCCGAACCGCGGTCCGGCGGGCACCGGCACGCCGAGCACCTCGACGAAGACCAGCTGCAGCACGACCGCACCCGACGCGGCCAGGATCAGCGCCTTGAAGAGCCGTTCCCGCGCGAAGAACCGCAGCCAGAACGCCAGCAGCAGGAAGCCTGCCGGCAGCAGGCCGGTGAACTGGAACAGCGGGATGAACGCCACCACGCTCAGCACCGCCACGCCGACCCGTGCCGTACCCCTGGTCCACCGCTCGTAGTCGGCGGGGTCCTCCCTGAACAGCAGCAGCGCCGCGACCGCCACGAGCAGCCCGGAGGCCAGCAGGGGCCACAGCCCGGGGCCGGGACGGCGGGCCTCGCCGAGCGCGAGCGTGCACGCCAGCACGGCGGCCACGATTCCCAGGCACAGCAACACAAGTGGACCGATCCGGTACGCCAGGCGGCGACGGACCGGAGGGTCGGACACGTCGTCAGGCGACAGCGGCACGCTCATCGGCTCCCCGTTCAGCTATCAACATTGATGCGGAGCGCACATTAGCACTAAATGGCGTCGACCGACACATATTGACTTCTGAGCGAGCGGTCCGGCTCGATCGAAGCGCACCGGACCTCACGCCGACTCGCCGCGGGAGACTGGCCGTGGCGGCGCTCGCACCGCCGATTTCGCCGGTCAGCGACCGCGGAAGGTGGGCTCGCGACGTTCCCGTGCGGCCGCGACTCCTTCGGCGCAGTCCTCGGTGGCCCCGAGCCGCGCCTGCTCCGTGAGCTCCCGCTCCAGCGCCTGCCCGACGGCGTCGGCGAGTCCGGCCCGTAGTGTCGCGCGGATGGAGGCGACGGCCAGAGGTGCGGAGGCCGCGATCGCCCTGGTGAGGGTCAACGCGGCCTCCCGCACCCGGCCCGGCTCGGCGAGCCGGCCGGCCAGGCCGGGCCGCAGTGCCTCGTCGCCGGGGCTCCTGCGTCCGTTGCAGAGGGGTTCGGCCGCCGGCTGCGCGCCCACGATCCGAGACAGCGTGACGCTGAGCCCGAATCCCCGATGGAACCCCAGTGTGGCGACGTTCGCCACGAACCGGCTGGACGGCTCGGCGACGAAGGCACCGCCCAGCTCCTGCGCGGGGGCGCCAACGACATCGGCGGCACCCTCAGGAAGAAACCATCTCCCGCATGGCCGACTCCGAACACGGCTCCTCCCGCACCATCGCCGAACTCGACCACCTCGCCGTCCCCGCCGGACGCCCCTCCCGCCAACGCACCACCACCGACGGCCGGAGCGTGCCACCGATCAGAATGAGGTGAAGTCCGGCCGCCGTCCGTTGGAGAAGGCCGCGATGGCCTCGGCATGCGCGGGGCTGCGCATCGTGAGCGTCTCATAGGCGATCGACGTGTCCAGGATCGAATGAGCGAGCTGTTTGAGGCCGATATTCACCGACACCTTGCTCCACCGGATGGCTTCCTGCGCCCCCGACGCAAGCCGCGCGGCCAGCTCATCGACAATCCGGTCCAAGTCCTCGGCGGGAACCGCGTAGTTCACGAGTCCCATGTCCGCGGCACGCGTTGCCGGGATCGGGTCGCCGGTCAGCAGGAACTCCTTGGCTCGCGCGTATCCGACGAGCTGTGGCCAGATGATCGCCCCGCCGTCGCCGGCGACAACACCCGCGGACACATGAGGATCGCCGATCCGGGCATCGTCGGCCATATAGATGAGGTCGCAGAACAGGGCCAGCGTCGCACCGAGGCCGATGGCGTGACCGTTGACCTTCGCGATGATCGGCTTCTCCAGGTCAAGCAGGGAGAAGATGATCCGCTTGGCCGATCCCATGTCGAGGTAGTGGCCCGCGCGGCCCTTCTCCTCGGCATCCGCTGCGAAGGCCTTCAAGTCGCCGCCCGCGCAAAAGGCGCGCCCCGCGCCGGTCAGGACCACCACAGACGTCGCGTCGTCGACGGCGACGTCGGTGAAGATGCGGCTCAGTTCCTCGTGGAGTTCGTGGTTGACCGCGTTGAACCGCTCCGGACGGTTCAACGTCAGGGTCAGCACGGAACCTGCGCGGGTGGCGAGGATGTTCTCGTACGAGCTGTAGTCGATCACGGACGTTCATGGCTCCTTCGTGTCGCGGTCGGTGGCCCGTGCCGCAGCAAGACGGACGGCCACCATCCGCCTAACGGCTCAAGATCGTCACTGTCGCCGCGGCGGCGTCGGGTCCGAGGTATCCCCCGGCGTTCTCGGCGAGACCCGCCTGGGGCTCACCAACCTGCCGCGCCCCGGCGCGGCCACGGAGCTGGTCCGCCAGCTCGACGACCTGGGCCAGACCGGTGGCACCGAGCGGATGTCCTCGGCTCTGCAGTCCTCCGCTCGGATTGACGGGCAGTTCTCCACCGATGTGAGTCGCCCCGTCGCGTAGTGCCGCCACGGCCTCGCCGGGCGCACAAAGCCCGAGTTCCTCGAGCACGATCAGCTCCGCCGGCGCGGCCGCATCGTGACACTCGACGACGTCGATGTCCTCGGGGCCGATCCCGGCTTGCTCGAACGCGCTGAGCGCGGCGGCCGGGAGCAGTTCGCCGAGTGCTCCACGGCGCCCTGCGCCGACCACCACGGCACGCAGGCGAACACCATCGGCCCCCCAGCGCCGGGCCAGTTCCGGTGCGGCGACGAGCACCGCAGCCGCACCATCGCTCATCGGAGCACACATCGGAACGGTGAGCGGGCCGCTGACCGGGCGCGCCGCAAGCACCTCATCGACCGTGAGCTTCCTGCTGTACTGGGCCTTCGGATTGCGCGAACCGTGCTCACTGTTCTTGACCGCCACCCTCGCGAAGTCGTCCCGGGTGGCTCCGGTCTGTTCCATGTAGCGGGTCGCCGCACGGGCGTAGAAGTCCATGAACACCGACCCACCGCCGGCGGCCCCGAGCTCGGCGAGCACTTCCGGAAGACGTTCCTGGTCGAGAACGGAGGTCAGCGCGGCGAGCGCCTGAGCCTTGTCGTCGGTGTGCAGCTTCTCCACTCCGACGGCGAGTGCGGCATCCACCTGACCGGAGGCCACCGACAGCCATGCCTGGTGCAGCGCGGTCGAGCCGGAAGCACACGCGTTCTCCACGTTGATGAGCGGGACGCCGGCCACCGCGGTACGGGACAGCGCGTGCTGGCCTCGCACCGATTCCTGCCCCTGGAGCAGTCCGGACAGGACATTGGCGTAGTAGATCATCCCCAGCCCGTCCATGTCCTCGCCGTGGAACCCGGCGTCCGCGAGCGCCGAATCGACGGCTTCGGTGGCCAGCCCGGAGAGGGAGCTGTCCGGCTGCTTGCCGAATGCGGTCATCCCCACCCCGGCTACGACGACGTCCCGCACGGTTGTTCCTCCCTCACCGGAAATCAAAACTAACTGGACAGTATAGTGTTAAGAGCGAAGAACGAAAGACCCCGCCCGTGACCACGCCACGAACCAGTGAGGCGATCCGGGTGGGCTAGGCTTTCGCGCGAGGAGGCGGGATGGCACGAAAGCGCGCCACGAGCGTGCAGCAACTGGTCGACGCGGCTGCGCGCGTCTTCGAGCGCAAGGGCTTCGTCGAAGCGACGATCAGTGACATCGCCGCCGAGGCCGGCGTCAGCAAACCGACCGTCTACCAGTACGTCACGTCCAAGCGATGGTTGCTCGAGACCATCGTCGAGCAGATCATCTACCCGCTGCGGCACAGCATCGAGGAGATCGTCGCCAGCGACCTCCCTGCGCGGGAGAAGCTGATGCGCTACCTGCAGGTGCAGGTGAATTCCGCGATCCGCTACCGGACCTACTACGCGGTGCTCCACGCCGACCAGCACCAGCTCTCACCGAAGGCGCTGCGCAACTACAACTCCTGGGCCCGCGAGGTGAACCACACCGCGACCAGCCTGTTCAAACTGTGCGCAGAGGAAGGTGTCGTCCGCGCGGACCTCGACGTGATGACGGTGGTCAACCTGGTCAACGGGATGATGCTGTCGATCTCGCGCTGGTACGACAGCAAGGGACGCTTGAGCCCCGACGAGCTGCTCGAGCACGCGACGCAGTTGCTCACGGGCTACATTCTCCCTCCCGCGACCGACTGAACCGGGTCCCTCACACCCGGAACACCGGGCCTGCTCCCGTCCGCACGGCGGCATCGCCCACCCTCGGCCTGACCGTTGACGCCCCGACCGCACGCCTCTAGCATCCGTGAATCAAACCTAACCAGACAGGCAAGTTTGGCACTGTCCGCTTGCCGACCAGGTCCACGGAGGCCGTCATGAGTTCCTCTGTCACGTCGCTCAGCCGCACCCAGAACATCGTCGTGGTGCTCTTCCTCGGGTGGGCCGTCGTGGCCTTCCTTCCCGCCGTGGGAGACGTGCGACTCGCCGGGGTGAGCCTCACCGCATGGCTGCTCGCCGCCTACATGTTCTGCGTTCCAGTCGTGTCGCTCCTGACCACTGACCGACAGGACGACTGAGTACGTGCCTCGAGCGCGACATCACGTTCCAGGGGGCCTAACCAAGGAGATTCCGCAATGACGCTGATCATGGTGCTCGGCTACTTCGTGGTCACGGTGCTGCTCGGCTGGCTCGCCAAGCGACGCGTGCGACAGTCGACAGACCAGTTCTTCATCGCCGGACGCGCGGTGGGAACGTTCACGAACTCCTGGGCGTTCCTCGCAACACTCGCGAGCGGTGGCACCATCATGGCCGCGGTGGGAATGACGCTGTTCCTCGGGCTGCCCTACACGGTGAGCCTCGCCGCGGGTGCAACCTTTGGATTCGCCGTGGCGGCCTTGCTCGTGGCCCGGCCTCTGCGCCGCGTGGGAAAGTACACCGTTCCGGACTTCTTCAACGAACGCTTCAACAATCCGCTGATCAAAGTGACCGCGCCGATCATCATCGTCATCGCGAGCGCGGCGTACATGGTCGCGCAGCTCACCGGCTCCGGGATCGTCGCGAGCGCCATCCTTGGCTGGGACTACAAGCTCGGGGTGCTGGTCACCGGCGTCATCTTCGTCCTCTACACCTCATTGGGCGGCTTTCTCTCCGTCACGTGGAACGACGTGCTGCAAGGCGTCCTCATGGTCGTGATGGTGGTGACCTTCGCGGTGGTGGCCTACTTCTCGGTACCGAGCTTCGGCGACGTCTACGTACAGGCCACCAACGAGTTTCCGTCCTATGGTGCGGTGGGCGGCGCGCTGTCGAGTTGGTCCTACATCGGCGGGTTCGTGACCTCGGCGACCAGTATCTGCGTGCTGCCGCACGTCATCATGCGGGTCTACTCGGCACGCAGCACCCGATCGGCTCGACTTTCGTTGAACTACGCGATGATCCTGTACGGCGTGATCGTGCTGTCGGTGGCGTTCGTGCTCGCACCCGTGGCGGCCACCCTCCCGAACATCGCGGAGCTGAAGCCGGATGCGGTGTTCTTCGCGCTCTCCGCGTCGGTGCTGTCGCCGGCGTTGCAGGGACTCATGGCAGCCGCCGTGCTGGCCGCGGTCATGTCGACCACCGCCGGGCTCCTGATGGCGTGCAACTCCGCGATCGGCAACGACCTCTATGCCCGGGTGATCAACCCACGGGCTTCGTCGAAGCAGGTTGTCCGGGTGGCCACGATGTCGACCTGGGCGATCGGGATCATCGCCATCGTGCTCGCGTTGAACCCGCCCGAGTTCCTGGTGGTGCTCTACGTGGCCGCCGTCGGTTTCCTGGCATCGGCGTTCTTCGCGCCGATGATCCTCGGCATCTGGTGGCGTCGATGCACGTCGACCGGTGCGGCGGCCGGCATGGTCGCCGGGGCGGGGTCGTTCCTGGCGTGCTACCTCAGCCTCGATCTGCCGGACTCCTCCGAGGTTCTCATCGGCATCCCGGTCTCGATCGCTGTCACGGTCCTCGCCAGCCTCACTCGTCGACCTTCAGCCCAAGAGCAGGCAGTGGTGGCCAAGGTCCGCGGAACCGCCACGAACGCCACGGGCGGCGACCACTGAGCCGACGCTGGTAACCGCCGCGACCCCGGCAGGAGGCGTCGGATGGGGTAGGGCTTCGTCGAAGCCCTACCCCATCCGACGTCTCGGCCTCCGTGATACGGAGCTCGGCCTCCGTGATACGGACCCGTTGTACGGTCAGCCGACGTCCACAGCCCCCACCGCCGAACCGTGGCTGGGAGACCAGCGCACGAAAGACTCCCCGCGTGGAGCACCACGCGGGGAGTCGGATTCAGGGCCGGGACCCTATTGCGCCGCCAACCGGGTGGCCGCGTCGAGCCGGATGCACTCGCCATTGAGGTAACCGTTCTCGACGATGTTGCGCACCAGCTGCGCGAACTCAGCGGGCCTGCCCAGCCGGCGAGGCTCGGTGATCATCCGGACCAGACCGTCCTGGACCGGCGTGGGCAACCCTGCCGCCATCGGCGTCTCGAACAGCCCCGGGGCGATCGCGTTGACCCGGATCCCATGACCGGCAAGGTCGCGAGCGGCAGGCAGAGTGAGCCCGATGACGCCGGCCTTGCTCGCGGCGTACGCCGCCTGTCCCGACTGGCCTTCGTACGCCGCGCCCGACGAGGTGTTCACCACCACGCCCCGCTCGCCGTTCTCCGGTTCGTTGCGGAGCATGGCGGCGACAGCGAGCCGCATCACGTTGAAGGTGCCGCACAAATTGGTCCTGATCACCCGGTCGAAGTCTTCGAGGGCCGCCGGGCGGCCGCCGCGAGAGACGATCTTCGCGGCATCGACGATACCCGCGGTGTTGACGTTCAGGTGGATGGCACCCAACTGGCGCACGACCTCGTCGACGGCACGCTCGACATCGTCCGGATCCGTGACGTCCACGGCCAGGGCGAGTCCGCCACCGATGTCGCGGACGGTCTCCTTGGCCTGTGCCTCGTCCCGGTCCAGCACCGCGATCGCGGCGCCGTGCGTTGCGAGGTCCGCGCAGACGGCACGCCCCAGGCCCGAAGCGCCACCCGCGACGAGCGCCACCTTGTTCGCAAGTTTCATGAAGTCTCCTCAGTCGTTTGTCGGCTGCTCAGCGACCGGTGAACCTCGGGGTCCGTCGTTCCGCGAAGGCCCGCAGTCCCTCGTCGAAGTCCCCACTTCCGCCGGCGTACCGTTCACACTCGGCGAGCTCGAGTGCGAGCGCCCGGTCCATCGGCTGATCCAGCCCCTGCTCCACCACCCGCTTCATCGCGGCGAGGCCGGCGGCACTGTGCGTGGCAAGCTGTTCGGCCAGCCCTTGCACCCGCGCACGCAGCTCGTTCGCGGGAACGACCTCGTTGACCACGCCGCAGTCGCGCATGCGCGCCGCGTCCCAGGACTCAGCGGTGAACAGCAGATACTTGGCCCGGTTGCTGCCGATCTTGCGCGGCAGCCGGATCGCGCCACCCCCGCCGGGAAACATCCCGTACCTGGCGTGGCCATCGGCGATCGCGGCGTCCTCGGACGCGAGCACAAGGTCGCAAGCGAGCATCAGCTCGAACCCACCTGCGACGACGTTGCCGTGTACCGCGGCGATCACCGGCAGTGGGTGCCGGGTGATCGCGGCACAGAGATCGGAGACGGAGCGCAGAAACGCGGAGAGCTGCCGCGCTCCGGCCGCATCCGGGTCCCGGGCCAGCACCATCTTCAGGTCGGCGCCCGCGCAGAACGAAGGGCCATTCCCAGCCAGGACCACCACACGGGCTCTCCTGTCTTCCCCAGCCTGCCGTAGCCCGTCCGCGATGCCCGCGACCACCTCGGCCGACAAAGCGTTGTGAGCGGCGGGCCGGTTGAGCGTGATCCACGCCGCCGAGCCACGGAGCTCGTAGAGAACGGGCGGCTCGGCGTTGTCGGAGTTGGAATCGGACACGATGCAGCGCGCTCCTCACTCCCCGACAACGACGCGCTGCCGGGGCGATCGATCGATGTCTCCGGTCGAGGTCAGGCCCGGCCCAGTCCGTCGGTGACGGCGAGAAAGCTGTCCCGTACCTCGCGGCGCAGCACCTTGCCGATCGGGGTTTTGGGCAGCGCGTCGGCGAACCGGACAGCGGTGACCTTCTTGTACGAGCCAACCCGGTTCCGGGTCCACTCGATCAGCTCCTGCTCGGTCACCTCACTGCCTTCACGGACCACGACGACCGCGTGCGGGGTCTCGCCCCACTTCGGATGGGGCACGCCGACGACGGCGGCCTCCTGTACGGCGGGATGGGCGGCCAGCGCGTTCTCGAGCTCGGCGGGCCAGATGTTGAACCCACCGGAAATGATCAGGTCTTCCTTGCGGTCGGCGAGGTAGAGGAAGCCGTCCTCGCTCACATAGCCCATGTCCTTGGTCCGTACCCCGCCGTCGGGGGTGAACCGGGCCGCGGTCCCGGCCTCGTCTCTCCAGATGGCCGACATCGTGCACGGTGCGTGCGCGACGATC
Source organism: Prauserella flavalba (assembly GCF_003202235.1). Taxonomy (GTDB): domain Bacteria; phylum Actinomycetota; class Actinomycetes; order Mycobacteriales; family Pseudonocardiaceae; genus Prauserella_A; species Prauserella_A flavalba. The sequence continues at coordinate 19,649 of NZ_MASU01000019.1, read as the reverse complement.
TCTCCGACTTGGCCGGGTGGCAGTGCGTTGCCGTTCTCGTCCTCGATCCGCACCCAGGCGTTCGGGCTCGGCCGGCCTGCCGAGGAGAGCCGGTTCCGTTCCTGCGGGCCGTCCACCCGGTGGTGCCGGGGCGTGAGCACCGCTATCGGGACGACCTCGCTCTGACCGTAGAGCTGATACATGATGCTGCCCCACAGATCGAGGGCCTTGACGAGCGTGGTCTCCGATATCGGAGCCGCGCCGTACATGACCGCTCGCAGGCTGGTGAGGTCCTTCGTACCCGCGTCGGGGTGGTCGGTGATCATCTGGATCATCGTGGGCACCACCAGGGTGCAGGTGACGCCTTCCCGCTCTACGAGTTCGAGGAAGCCTCCGGGGTCGAAGCCCGGCATGACGACCGTGGTCGACCCCGCGGCCAGCAACGGATAGATGAACATGCCGGCAGCGTGCGTGAGTGGCCCGGCGGCGAGGTAACGATCCTCCTCGTCGAAGCTGGGCAGCACCATCGCGAACTCGTTGCCCATGCCCATCGTCGCGCGGACCGAGATCACGATTCCCTTCGGCAAGCCCGTGGTACCGGCGGAGAACCTGATGACGTGCGGATCGTCGTCTTCCAGCCGCACGTCGGGTTGCTCGGGGGACGCCCCCGCGAGGACGTCGTCGTACCGGCTGACCCCTGGCGCCACGTCGGTGTCGCCGAGCACGATCACGTGGCGCAGGCCGGTGATGTCCTCGAGCTGGCCCGCCATCCGCTCGTAGTGGCGCGATTGGATGATGAGCGCCTTGGCGCCGGTGTGCTCGATCAGGTAGCGATGTCGCTCGGGCGCGTCGTGGGCGTGCAGCGAGCATCGGACGAAGCCGCCGATGGCCGTCCCGACGATCTGCTCGAGCGACTCGAGGCAGTTGTCGCCGAGCAGAGCGACCCGGTCGCCCTGCTCGAGACCACGGTCGGCCAGCGCGTTCGCCAGCCGGCTCGCCCGTTCGGCGAGCTCGGCATAGGTCAGTGCACGGTCGTCGCACTTGACCGCGATCCGGTCGCGGTAGTCCTGCGAGACCCTGCGCAGTAGCCGTGCGGGATCCATGCCGTCTCTCCCTAGCTGTCGCCGCCGACCGGCACATCGACCGTGGTCGCCACCAGCGAAGCCGTCCCGGTCAGCCCCTGTGCGGCCTCGAAGAACCCCTCGGCGACGGCGAGCAGCAGTTCGGTGCCACCGACACCGCCGAGAGCGCACGAGTAGAGGTTGGCGCTGCCTGGCGCCGGGACCTCGTCGGTGATCCGGCCGTCCGGCGAGACCCGGACGCATCGCCGGCCTGCGGCGTCGGCCACCCATACGTGGTCGTCGCGGTCGATGGTCAGCCCGTCCGGAGCCAGCTCGAGCGCGCCGAGCATTTCGGCGGCACCGCCCGGCTCGGGCATGTCGCCGAACTGCGCCAGGGTGCGCCGGCCGGTGAGCGATCCGTCGTTCTCGATGGTGAAAGCGGTGAGCCTGCCCGCGAACGTCTCGGCCACGACCAGAGTGCGCCCGTCACCGGTGACCACAATGCCGTTGGGACACCAGAGGCCGGACGCCGCGACCCGCACGGCCCCGTCAGGGTCCGCACACAGCAGGTCACCGGGCACAGGGTCTGCTCCCTCGACGATGGCGAAGCCGATGCTGCCCACCCACGCCCGCCCCGCCCCGTCCACGAACATGTCGTTGATCCAGTGTTCCGACAGCCCGGAAAGGTCAGCGTGCTCGGTCACCGCTCCGTCCGGACTACGCCGCAGCAACCGGCGGTCCTTCATCGAGACCACGAGCAGCGAATCGTCCGGAAGCCAGCCGAGGCCTGAGCACAGCGCGTCGACCTGCATGACCTCGGAGGTCCGCCCATCCCGATCCAGGCTGAGCACAGCGCCGCGGAAGGCATCCGACGCGTACCAACGACCGTTATGCCAGCGCACGCCCTCGAAGTAGTCTCCGCCCTTGGCCAGCGTGCGGAATTCCTTACCCATCACCATGTCCTTTCGGTTCGAACGGCGGGACGAGCGCCGCCGCGGCAACACACGCCCGCACCTGGTCGCGCCTCGTACTCACAGGCCGTACGACCTGCCGATGATCTCGCGCTGAATCTCGCTCGTACCCGCGTACACGGTGCCCGCCACCGACTCGCGAAGGTGGCGTTCCATGTCGTGTTCCTTGGTGTAGCCTGCACCGCCCAGCAACTGCATGCCCTCAATGGCCAGCCGCTTGGCGGTCTCGGTGACCTTGAGCTTCACCATCGAGGCCTCGCGAGGCACCTGCCGGTTCGGATCCGCATCCAATTTGGACGCCAGCTCATAGACCAGCAGGCGGCAGCACTCCAGTTCGGTAGCGAGGTCGGCCATCCGGTGCCGGATCGCCTGGAAGCTCCCGATCGGCCTGCCGAACTGTTCCCGCTGGCGCACGTACTCCAGTGCGTCGTCGAAAGTGCGTCGCGCACGCCCGAGGAACATCGTCCCGCACATGAGCCGGTCAGTGTTGAGGCAGCTCATCATCTGCCGCCACGCGCCGCCGACCTCACCGATGACGCGATCGGCCGGCACCACCACGTCGGTGAAGTAGACGTCGTTGACCTCGTCGCCGCCCAGGGTGGGGATCGGCCGCACCGTCACCCCCGGAGCGTCGGCGGGCACGTCGATCATGGTGATGCCGCTGTGCTGATCCTCGCCCTGGGCGGTCCGGCACAGCACGAAGATTCGCGAAGCGAGGTGCGCGCACGAGATCCAGGTTTTGTGCCCGTTGATGACGTAGTCTCCGCCGCGCAGCTCCGCCTTGCACCGCAGTGATGCCGCGTCGGAGCCGGTGTCGGGTTCACTGATCGCGGTCGCGAGCAGCTCTCCGCGGCACACCGACCCCAGAATGTCCTGCTTCTGCCGCTCGGTGCCGAATCGTTCGACGACGGAGGCGCTCACCAAGGCGATCACCAGTCCGTACAGCGGCGCCTGGCCGTACGCCAGCTCCTCCACCAGGTGACAGGCATCGGTGACGCTTCCGCCACCCCCTCCGTACGCCTCGGGCAGGGCGCAGCCCACCCAGCCCAGATCGGCCACCTCCTGGTGCAGCGGCTGGCTATGGACCAGCCGGCCGCCGTCAGTCAGCGCCAGCCGCTGCTCCCGGGTTCCGCACTTGCGTTTGGTGAACTCGCGCACGGCGGCGACGAACTCCTGTCGCCCCGCGTCACCGGCTGTGACAGCCTCCATATTCGATCCTCTCGTACTGGTGTGGGCCTCCGTCGCACACGTGCTCAGGTGCCGCCACGACACCTATGCGGTGCCGCCGTTGTCGATCCGGTAGAGCAGGCCCGACGTGAACGAGGCCTCGTCGCTGACGAGGTGGACGGCCACGGCGGCGACCTCGTCCGCGGTTCCCCATCGGCCCTGCCTGGTGGCGAAGTACTGGTCGACGCTCATCCCGAGCCCGCGTGCCAGCACCTCCGAGCCCTGCTGGGCCGCAGCGGTCTGAACCAATCCTGGAACGATGGCGTTCACCCGGATCCCGTTCTCCCGGAGCTCGACCGCGGCCGTGCGGGTCAGCGCCTCGATGCCGGCCTTGGCCGCCGAGTAGGCGGCCATCCCCCGCATCGCCCGGCCGGCGGCAATCGAGGACAGGTTGAGAATCGCTCCTCCGCCACCTCGCCGGATCGCGGGCGCGGCGTGCTTGATGCCGTGGAAGGTGCCGTCGAGGTTGACCTGAATGACGCGCCGCCACTGCGTCTCGTCCATCTCGACGACACTGGAGGCGGCGCCGACGCCGGCGTTGTTGACCATGACATCCAGCGCGCCGAACTCCGCCACGGTCGAGTCGACGGCCCCGGCCACCGCAGAGCTGCGGGTGACGTCGCACGGGACGAACCGGCACCCGGGCCCCAGCCGTTCGGCCAGGGCCCTGCCTTCCGTCTCCTCGACGTCCGCGATGGTCACCGAGGCACCCTCGGCGACGAACCTGGCGACGATCGCGGCTCCGATGCCGTGTGCCCCACCCGTCACCACCGCGGCCTTGCCCGTCAACCGGCGGGTCATGAGCCTGCCCTGATGATCGGCCGATACTCCGGCTTGCCCTTCTCTCCCGCGTACACGTCGTGGACCACGAAGGAGTGCGGATTGCCGAGGAAGAGCGAGTGGTTGGTGACCAGGACGCGGTCACCCAAGAACGCCACCGAGGCCGGATCGTCGAAGGGAACCTCCTGGAGCTGGTTCTCCAGGAGGTTGGCCGGATTGCGACCGATCTCCCGGCCCTGCGGGGAAACGACGACGACCGACTTGGCGAGCGCCATGGCGATGTAGATGTTGCCCGACTCCGCGATAGCGAAGCCATCCATGCCGTCCAGCGGCCTGCTCTGCCAGAACGTCTCGAGTGCCCCCGGACTGCCGTCCGGCCGGATGTCGAGGGTGTACAGCTTGCTGGTGTCGACCCGGGGCAGTGGTCCGTCGAATGGCCCGGTGAGAGTCTGGGCGAACATCAGCGTGTCCTCGTCGACAAAGGCGATGCCGTTGGCGCCAAGGATGCTTTCGATGCGCGGGTCGGAGAACCAGACCTCGGCCTCGCCCCCGCCGGGCGGAACTCGCCAGATCAGGCCCTGACCGACATCGGTGACGTAGAGCGAGCCGTCCGGGCCGAAGGTGAGCCCGTCAGGTACGACGCACTGGGTGACCAGCACCAGGGCTGGAAGGGACACACAGAGATCCTTCACCTGACGGAAGGTCGCGTAGTCCCGCTGCTCGCCGGTCGTCGGATCGAGTGCGATGACCCGCTGCGGGTACCGATCCAGCGCGTAGATGACGCCGTCGCCGTCCTGAGCGAGACCGACGATCCCGGCACCACGATTCGGATCCTGACCTTCGATCACATACTCGCGGGTCAACTCTCCGTCCGGGGTGTAGGCGAAGATCTTGGAAGGCCCCTCGGGAAGCTCGGTGATGTGCTGCTGGGTGCCGACGTAGACGGTGCCGTCATCGGCAACAGTGATGCCCTCAGGATGACCGGGCTCCGGCACGTCGGCGAATACCCGGATGTCCAGCCATTCGCGTTCGGGCGCCTCCGTTTCGCCCCCAGCGACAGCGCTGGCCGAGCCCCCTGACAGGGCAACCGTGGCGACCATCGCGATCGTCAGCGCAACCGCAGATCGTCGCCGCCTCCACCCCTTCGCAGAACACATCATCGTGCCTTCCTCGTCATGGTTGTCCAGGACAGTAAAATAACCTTACCAGTTAGTCAAGATATTGTCCGGAACCACAGCCGTCAAGCTGGATCGGCACCACGGCGTCGCGGCCCCGAAAGGCTGCCAGCGAGCGTGCCCGTTCGGCCGTGGCCGAACCGAAGGAGACTGACCATGGCTGCGCGGAGCCGAGTGGGTGCGCGAGAGCGCGCTTCCGCCTAGTCATCGTCGCGAGGACCGCCCGGCCTGTGGTCACGTCAAGAGGCCATGCCGGCTACCGAGGCGCACGTGCGCTCGGACGGGCTTCACCGGCTCGCTGTGGACGGCGTAGGTGACCGCGTCCTGATCGAGAACCGCGTAAACCGCGGTCTCGTCGAGCTCCTCGCGCAAGCGGTCGGCGTGCTCACGGGCAAGCCCCGAGATGCCGACGGCGGAGTTGACCGCGCAACCCAGGCGCCACATCAGCATCGTCGCCCGCCACGCACGGTCGCGCTGCTGCACGACGAATCCCTCGTCGGCGTCACTGGCGGAAACAGCGGGATCGGACGCGCCGCCGCCCGAGCGCTGGCCGCCAAGAGGGCCCGTGTGGTGCTCGCCGTGCGCGATCCCGGCAAGGGCCGCGAGGCCGCCGCCTCGATCACCGGCGACGTCGACGTCCGGCAGCTCCACCTCGCCGATCTCGCCTCGGTGCGGGCGTTCGCCGAGGACTTCGCCGAACCCATCGATCTGCTGATCAACAACGCCGGCGTTATGATCCCGCCCTTCTCCCGCACGGCTGACGGCTTCGAGCTGCAGTTCGGGACCAACCACCTCGGGCATTTCGCCCTCACGAACCTGCTCCTGCCACGCCTTCGCGACCGCGTGGTCACCGTCTCGTCCAACGGGCACAGGTTCGGCTCGATCGACTTCGACGACCTCAACTGGGAACACAGGCCATACCGGGCGATGCCCGCCTACGCGGAGTCCAAGCTCGCCAGTCTGCTGTTCACCTCGGAGCTTCAGCGACGCCTCACCGAGGCAGGGTCACCGGTGATCGCGACCGCCGCACATCCCGGCATGGCGGCCACAAACCTGTTGAGATTCGACGGCCGGCGACGCGTGCGCCACGTCGTGCAGAAGGCGGTCGCGAGCCTCCTCGCGCAGAGCGACGACGACGGCGCACTGCCGACCCTGTACGCCGCCGTTGCCGACCTTCCCGGAAACAGCTATGCGGGCCCCAGCGGCTTCCTGGAGGACGCAGCGCGCCGAAGCTGGTCCAGCGCGCGGCCAGGGCGCGGGACGCCGACGCGGCATGTCGCCTCTGGGATGCCTCCGAGGGATTCACGGGAGTCGCCTTCTCCTGGCGCTCCGTCGGGTCCAGCGCGTGACCATTGTGGACGTTGTCCGCCAACCGGATGGGGCCGTCGATCCGGGCGTGCGCGGCCCGATCTCGCCGCGCCGGACGCGTTCGCCCTCAGCAACACGTGTCGAGCTGCCAGCCAGAGCGAATCAGCGTTCGGTGCGCCCTCTCCAGACAGACCGCGTGCACCTCCCTCCGGTCGTTCACCGGCGACCCGGCCGCGTCAAGGCTTGGTTCGTACCTCGCGGAGACGTCGCGCTCAGTGGGCTCCGCGTTCTCCCGATCCTTCCTCGGTGCCACCCCGCACACCCTTCAACTCGTCAGCCGGGCCTGCCCGCCATGACCGGGTCGCCGCTGAGGCGGCCGATCTGCCGCAGGCTCGCCGCGATCAGCTCCGCGGCAGGGCACCGGTGTTCGACCAGCCCCACGGTCACCGCCGTCCTCGCGCAGTAGGACACCCCGCTCCGAGGTGAGGGCTGGAGGAATCCTCCGGACATCACCCGGACGTCCGCGGCCTCGGCCAGCAGGTAGCCGGCGCCCACCGCGTCGCCGTTGACAGCGGCCACCACAGGGAGCGGATGGGCGCGCAGCTCAGCAAGCACCCGCCGCAGGCCGGCCCGTGCCCGCGTTCGGCCGGGGCCGGGCACCGGGTCCAGGTCGGGAGCGAACACGCCGCCGGCGCCCGTGAGGACGATCGGATGGACCGTTCCGACATAGGTGAGGGCCGCGCTCAGGCCCTCGAGCAGCTCGGAGGTCAGCACCGGCCCTGTCCGGGTTCGGATCACGATCGTTCCCGCCCGGTACTCCAGGTCGATCATGAACGGCCTCCTTCGGCGGTCCAGTGGCTTCCCGCGCCTGGTACCAGGCGCGGGAAGGCAGCCACGGCCTAGTAGATGTTCGACGGACGCACCATGCCTTCGGCGAGGTCGCCGAAACCGGGATCGATGATCGCACCGGGGTTCACCAGCACCTCCTCGACGACCGCGGTCTCGGTGGTGATCAGCAGCGCCGCGATGGACGCCGCACTCTCCAGCGCCGAGCGGGTCACCTTGAGCGGATCGACGACACCGGCGTCGAAGAGGTCGCGGTACTCGCCGGTGAGCGCGTCGAACCCGCCACCGTTGTCCATTGCGGACACCCGCTCCACGACCTCGTCGCCGTCGTAGCCCGCGTTGGACGCGATCCACCGCAGCGGTTCCCCGAGTGCCCGGCGCACGATCTCCCTGCCCTGCGCGGCGTCGCCGTCGAGACCGACCAGGTCCACACAGCGCGCGGCCTGCGCGAGCGGTGCGCCGCCACCGGCCACGACGCCCTCCTCCAGCGCCGCGCGCGCGGCCGCCAGCGAGTCCTCGACCCTCAGCATCCGCTCCTTGAGCTCGACGCTGGTCGCGCCGCCGACGCGCACGACGGCGATCCGGCCAGCCAGCCTGGCGATGCGCAGCTTCAGGCTGTCCTGGTCGTGCTCGATCCGGGCTCGCTGGAGCTGCTTGTCCAGCTGCCCGATCCGGGCCCGCACGGTCGCCTCGTCACCGGCGCCGCCGATGATCGTCGTCGTCTCCTCGGTGACCGTGATGTGTGCACAGCGCCCGAGATCCCGCTCGGTGACCTCGGTCAGCGTGACACCGGAGTCCTCGCTGACCACCCGCCCACCCAGCGCGGCGGCGAGGTCCTCCAGCTCCGCCACGCGCCGGTGACCGAAGCCAGGGGCTCGCACCACGACGGCCGGGCAGGTGCCGTGCACATTGCCGCTGACGATCATCTGCAGGGCGGGGCCGTCGACGTTCTCCGCGAGGATCACGAGCGGCCGGTCGAGCCGGCGGGCCGCCTCCACGGTCGGCATCAGCTCCTGCACCTGGCTGATCTTCTTGTTCGTCAGCAGGATCACCGGGTCGTCGTAGGAGGCCTCCATCCGTTCCCGGTCGGTGACCATGTACGGCGAGGTGTAGCCGTGGTCGAACTCGATCCCGTCGACCAGCTCGACGCTCAGGCCGGTCTCGTCGGACTCCTCCACCTCGACGACGCCCTCACGGCCGACCGCGGCCAGCGCCTGCGCGATCACGCGGCCGATCCGCTCGTCGTCGCTCGCCGCCAGCGTCGCGATCCGCTCCAGCTCCGTCTCGCCCGCGACCTGGGTCGCCGACTTGCGGAGCCACTCGACGACGGCCTCGACGGTCTCCTCGATGCCCCGGCGCACCCGCATGGGGTTCGCCCCCTCACCGAGCGCGGCCATGCCCTCCCGCACCATCGCCTGCGCGAGCACCGTCGCGGTGGTGGTGCCGTCGCCGACGGCGCCGTTGGTCTTCATCGCGACTTCCTTGACCAGCTGGGCGCCCATGTTGGCGAACGGCTCGCGCAGCTGCACCTCCCTGGCGATGGTCACGCCGTCGTTGGTGATCGTCGGTGGCCCCGTCAACTTCTCCAGCACGGCGTTGCGCCCCTTGGGTCCCAGGGTGACCTTCACCGCGTCGGCCAGCGTGTTGACGCCCAGCTCGAGCTGGCGCCGCGCATCGACACTGAACCGCAGCTCCTTCGCCATGATTGCTTCCTTCCTGATCAGGGGATGAGAATCGCGCGGCCACGCACCTTGCCCGCGTTCAGGTCGTCGATCGCCCGTTGGAACTCGTCCAGCCCGTACCGGGCGGTGTGCAGCTTCACCTTGCCCTGCGCGGCGAGCGTCATCAGGTCCTGCAGGTCGGTGTACGAGCCCACCAGGTTGCCGATGAAGTTGATCTCCGTCGAGATGATGTCGATGGTGGGGACGTCGATGTTCTCGCCGTAGCCGACCACGTAGTAGTTGCCCGCGCGGCGTAGCATCCGCACGCCCTCGGAGGTCGTTCCGCCTTCGCCGACGAAGTCCAGGACCGCCTCCGCACCGTGCCCGCCCGTCAGCTCGAGGACCTGCTCGACGTGCGTACCGTCGGCGACGACCGTCACGTCGGCGCCGACCTGCTGGGCCAGCTCGAGCGCCCCGCGGTTGCGGTCGACGACGACAAGGGTGGCCGCGCTCATCGCCTTCAGGCACTGGATGCCGATGTGGCCGAGGCCGCCAGCGCCGATGATCACGCAGACGTCGCCGGGACGCAGGGCACGGGCGGCCTTGGCGGCGGCGTGCTGCGCGGTCAGCCCGGCGTCGGCGAGGGCGGCCACGTCGGCGGGTTCGAGACTGTCGTCCAGCTTCACGCACGACCGGGCCGACGTGAGCAGGTACTCGGCGTAGCCGCCGTGGGTGTCGATGCCGGGGAACCGCGAGTTCTCGCAGTGCACGTCGTCGCCGAGGCGGCAGGCCCGGCACAGGCCGCACGTCATGAGCGGGTGGAGGATCACCTTGTCCCCCACCGCCACGTTGGTCACCGCGTCACCGACCGCGTGCACCCAGCCCGCGTTCTCGTGCCCGATCGTGTAAGGCAGGGTGACTCCCGACTTCTCCGCCCACTGGCCTTCGAGAATGTGGATGTCGGTGCGGCACACCCCGGCGGCGCCGACCTTCACCACGACGTCCAGCGGCCCGGTGATCTTGGGTTCGTCGACGTCGCGCAGTTCGAGGTTCTGGTGGTACCCGGTGACCTGTGCGGCTTTCATGCGTGGCTCCTGGAGTTGGTGACGACCGGGGTGGCCTGGTCGGTGCCGGCGTAGCGGGTCGCGAGCAGGCCCCGGCAGAAGTGGGCGTTGCCCTCGATGGACACGCGGGTGGCGGCGGCCAGCCGCAACCGCAGCGCCACGTCGGACGTCGCGATCGGCGTGCCGTCGTGGTCGACCAGCACGCGTGCGTGCGGATGGCTGGGCAGCCCGATGGCCTCGCGCCGTCGCACCAACGCCGACTTGAGCGGGTTGACGGGCAGGTCGAACAGCTCCAGCAGGGGCAGTTCCTCGATCGTCCAGGCACCGCTGGCCAGCGCCGAACGGCAGCACCGTTCCATCGCGGCCAGGTGCGCCTTGCGCTGGAACGTGCGGCGGAGCTCGTCGAGGCTGTCCTCAGCCTCGACGCCGAAGGTTCCGACGTAGCCGAGCCCGGCGGCCGTCCCCTTGTTGATCTTGTCGGAGTCGTGGTGGTCGTCGAGCAGCACCCGCACCCGGCCTGCCTCCGGCACCTCCGCCAGCGCGTCGTAGGCGTCGGCGACCATGAGGTAGGCGAAGTTGGGGGCACAGAACGAGGTGGGCAGCCGCAGGTGCACCTCCACGCCGTTGTCGTCGATGGTCACCGACCGGACGAAGCCCAGTTCGGTCACGGGTTCGTCCAGTTCGGGGTCGATCACCGTCGCCAGCGCCGAGAGCACCTCGGCCTCGACGGACCGGACCGTACTGGTCATCACACACCCGCCCCCGTCACCTCGCCGGGCAGCCGGAACTGCCGGGGCACGTCGAGGCCGTACAACGCGGCCGCGTTGAGCCCGAGGATCTTCTTCTTCTGTTCCGGCGTGATCGCCGGGTACTCCGGCAGGTCCTCGGGGATCTGGAAGTCGACGAACTGCTCCACGAGCCACTTCGGCGTCCACAGTGCGTAGTCGCTGCCGAACAGGATCCGGTCCTCGCCGATCCAGTAGAGCAGCTCACCGATGATCTGGGCGAAGTAGCGGGGCCGCGTGTGAATGAACGGCATCGCGACCGCGAGTCCACCGTAGACGTTCGACTCCTGCGTCGCGATCCAGCAGAAATCCTCCAGCCGCGGCAGGCCGACGTGCTCGACGATGAAGTTCAGGTCGAGGTAGTCGGTGGCGACCTTGTCGATGTCGGCGACGTCGAACGCGTCCCGGTCGAGCGGGCGGATCGTCGGTCCCTTGTGGACGTGGATGTTCCTGATGCCCAGTTCGAGGCACTCCTCGAGGTACCGGCGCGACCACGGTTCGTCGAGCTTGTAGCCCCGCGAGTCGCCGTGCCACTCGGCGGTGTAGAGCTTGACGCCCTGCAGGTTCATCCGCTCGGCGTCGCGGCGCAGCTGCTCCAGGCCCGCCTTGCCGTCACGGGGGTCGTAGGCGTGGTTGTAGGTCAGCTTGCCGGGGTGCCTCCTGGTGAGCTCCAGCGCCTCCTCGGTCTGGCCGAACCCGTTCTTGTAGAAGTCGCGCAGCAGTGTCGCCTGGAAGATCGCGTGGTCGACGTAGCCCTCCTGGAACAGGTCCTTCATGAACCGCTCGGCGCCGTAGTAGGTGTAGGTGTCGTAGTCCCAGACGACCTCTTCGGGGCTGAGGTTCCTGTGGTAGTCGTAGAAGCAGTCGATGAACTGCTTGCCGTGCACGTTCCTGTGGTTCGACGCGCGGCCGTCCCAGATGTGGACATGTCCGTCGACGACGTAGTACCGCTCGCCATCCTTTTCGTACATCAGAGAGGCTCCTCACCCTGTGCTGTGGTCGTGTGCTGGGGAACGGTGGTGGCGGGACTCCCCCGCGAAGGTCCCGCCACCACCCGGATCGGGCCGTCCGGCGTCAGCCGTGTGCGAGCAGGTCGAAGCCGATGTACTCGGCGGCGTCCTCGGGGTTGGCGAACAGCAGCGTGCGGTCGTCCAGGTGCACCATGCGCCCGTAGTGCGTCGAGCTGATCTCCTCGAAGATCGAACCGTCGAAGGACTCGCCGAGCGCCTCGGTGAGCTCGTCGTAGTCGAACTCCAGGAGCCTGGTGCCGTCCACGCGGATCATGGACGGGTACTCCACGAGCGAGACGCCCTCCTTGGTCGCCATCACGTCGGCGACGACCCGTCCCACGGGGGTGTTCATGAGGGTGACCCCGCACATGTTCGAGGATCCGGCCTGGGAACCGAACTGCATGCTGCCGCTCACTTCTCCAACTCCTTCGGCACGTCGAGCCCGATCTCCTCGAGCAGCTGGGTGAACTTCTCCTTGGTGGCGCCGAGCGAGTCGGCGAACGTGAGTGTCTTCTCCGCCGGCTGCGACCAGATCGGCTGCAACGCGTGAGCGGCGTCGAGGCACGGCGGCACCCATTTCGCGAGCCACCGCCCGAACAGCTCCCTGTTGCTCTCGCCGAACTTCTCGTCCCTCGTGAGCAGCCGGAACAGCGCGCGCGTGTAGCCCAGGTCGCGGCTGTAGTCGTGCTCCCCGGTGCCGACGATCGTCGGCGTGATGTAGTCGCCGTTCTTGGCGGCGATCTGCATGACCAGCTCCGACCGGAAGAGCTGGCCGACGAGCTGCTCGAAGACGACGTTGGTGCCGAACAGCAGCTCGGCCCAGTCGCCGACGGCCGTGAGCTCCTCGACGACCTTGCGGGTCGGCTGCCACTCCTCGGCCGAGGCCCACACCTGCTTGTGCACCGATCCGTCGAAGGTGTCGAGCGACTCGGACAGGTCCAGGTTGAACAGCGCGAGGTCCTGGGCGAAGCGCATCTTGTGCGCTGCGTTGACGGCCACCGCGGTGTTGATCATGTTGGTCGGGCCGGAGCGCTGGATCGACGTGAACACGTGCAGCGCCATGCCGTTCTCGGCGTGCATCCAGGCGCCGAGGTTGCTCGCGATGAACTTCTGCCACGCCGTGTTCCAGTTGCCGTAGGCGCCGGCGCGCTTGGCGTTCTCGAGGCACAGGGCGACCTGGCGCACCACCGCCGAGTTGTTGCGGTAGATCGTCTGCTCCCATTCCTCGTTGGGGTCGAGGAACGCGTGCCAGTTGGACGACTTCGCCGCCGTCCACTCCTGCGGGTAACCACCGGGGCCGTCACCGAAGCCGTAGATCCAGCCCTGGCTGAGGTGCCGCTCCGGGTCCGGCTGCACGTCGACGGTCACGTCCTCGTACACGGTCGCCCGCAGCTTGGCCGGCGTGAAGTAGTTGTAGGTGCGGCTCTTGGAGCTCGGGAACTCCAGTGCGCCTGCCTCGGAGTCGGTGAACTCCACCTTCGGGAAGCTGCGCACCTTGGGCGCAGCCGTTGCGCTGTTCGCCATGCGATATCTCCTCTGATATCTACTCGTCAGAAACCGACGTGGTGAACTTGTCGTAGAACACCTGGTCGTCCGGCACGCCCTGCCGGGAGGCCAGCTCCAGCGCGGCGTCCACCATCGGCGGCGGCCCGCACAGGTAGACCTCGGACCGGTGCAGCTCCGGCTCCCGCGCCTCGACGACGTCGGTCACCATGCCGTGCTCGGCGGTGAGGCCGAGTTCCTCGGCGCCGGCACCGGACTCGGACAGGGCGACGACGAACTCGAAGTCCTGAAGCCGGTCGCCCAGTGCGCGGATCTCGTCCAGATAGAACAGATCCGCGGGGGTGCGGGCGCCGTAGTAGAAGCGGATCCGGCGGGTGTCGCCGGTTTCGCTCAGGTGCCGCAACAGGCCGAGGACCGGCGCCATCCCGGCCCCGCCCGCCAGCAGCACCAGGGGCAGGACGTGCCCGTTCTTCAGGGTGAAGTTGCCGTAGGGGCCCGTGAGGTCGATCGGGTCGCCGACCTCGATGCCGTCGTCCAGCAGCGCCGAGAACCGGCCGCCGGGGTACTTCTTGATCACGAACTCGATGTGGTCGCGTGTGGACGGTGTCGTCGCCATCGAGAAGGACCGGTGCTCGTCCGTTCCCGGGATGGTCAGGTCGGCGTACTGGCCCGGCTTGAACTCGTACGCCGGCGGGTCGACCGGCCTCAGCTTGAGGCCCACGATGTCGTGCGTGTGGGGCACGATCTCCACGACCTCGGTCCGGATCTCCTGCAACGGGGCGGAGTTGAGCAGCTCCTCCTCGTCGAAGTTGAGCAGCTCGATCGTGCAGTCGCTGAAGGCGTGTGCCCGGCACAACAGCACGTAGCCCTCCTCCACCTCGGCGTCGTTGCAGGCGAACGTCGAGTAGCGCTCCATCTGGATCTCGCCGTCCAGGACATAGGACTTGCATGCCGAGCACTGTCCCTCGCGGCAGCCGTGCATGAGGTGGATGCCCTGGCGGAACGCGGCGTCGAGGATCTTCTCGTCCTCGCGGACCTCCATCTCGATGTCGACCGGTTCGAAGGAGATGCGATGTTTGTCGGCCATGGGTCACTCGATTCTCGGGAGCGGACGGCGGCGGCGCCTCAGGCGGCCGCCACCGCCGTCCGCTGGTCCTGGCGGCCGTCAGGCAGCGGTCACGTTGGGGTTGGCGCGGTACGCCGCCGCCCACTCCTCGCGCTCGGAGTCGGTCATCTCGTTGAGGGTCACGTTCGGGCTGGCGAACCGGATGCCGCGGAGGTCGTCAAGGGTCCACAGCTTCTTCGGGTCGTCGAGGTCCAGGTGCGGCTGCGGGATGAGCGTCTTGCCGTCGTCGCGGACGTAGCCCAGGTCCTTCACGATGTCGGCGAGGTCCCGGTCGTGGTGCAGCGTCTCCCACTCGCGCTGCCCGGTGAGCCTGCCCATGTTCGGCGTCTCGCGACCCTCGTACTCGGGGCGGAAGGCGACCTTGTCGGTCCAGGCGCAGGTCTCCGAGCAGTAGGTCCGCCACTGGTCGTCGACCTTGTCGACCACCAGGTCCTCGCGGACCAGGCAGGGCACCATGCACGTCCAGCACCGGTGCGGGTACTCGTACCCGACCTCCTCGAACGCGATGGGCTTGTTCCGGCCCGGGTAGCGAAGCCGGTTGTAGGCCTCCCACCACTTGCCGAACTGGTTGTACCAGCCGGGGTACTTGTCCTCGAACCACTCGAAGTCGGCGTCGGTCATCCCGTCGATGCGCCAGTAGTTCACCGGCCAGCCCGTGGCGAAGAACTGCGCCACGCGGTGCACGTAGAACTTGTTGGTGATCCGGTTCCACGCCTCCTCGACGAGGTCGTGCGGGATCACCAGCCCGTACTTCTCCAGCGGGAGCAGGTAGCTGCGGTAGTAGTCGTCGTAGATCCAGCGGCGCCACATCTCGGCGTAGCTCTCGCGGTCCTTGCGGCGGTCCTTGGTGCCGTACTCGATGAACGTGCCGATCGCGGCGTCCACCACGCAGTGGTTGTTCCACCAGGCGTAGCGCAGGTCGCGTTCCAGCAGCGGCCGGTTGCGCTCGTCGGCCAGCGCCATCAGCAGGATGGAGTAGCCGTTGCTGATGTGGCGAGACTCGTCGGACTGCACCGAGTGGAAGACGGTGGGCAGCAGGTAGTCGCCATTGGCGGCGGCCTCGTCGGGCATCGCGACGAACAGCGTGTTGGTGAAGGCGGTCTCGGCGACGACGGTCAGGTAGATGTTGGCCGCGGTGATCGCGTCACCGGTGATGAACCCCTCACCGAACTGGCGGCCGATGGTGCCCGCGTAGTTGTTCGCGAACGCCTTCTCCGTGATGTCGAAGCCGGCCGGGTCGATGTAGTTGTTCATGTACAGCTTCTTGAGGTTCATCTGGATCGTCGAGTGCCGGACCTCGTCGATCATCTGCACCGCGAGTCCGTTGTGGATCTCCGGGTTCGGGACGGCGTCGATCGCCATCGGCATCGCTCGCGCCGCGGAGATCTCGGGGAACGGGATGATGGAGAGGAACAGCTTCTGCCACTCCAGCCAGCGCTGCTGCACCTGCCGGAACATGTTCCCCCGGATCGCACCGTCCATGGCCCCGAAGACGCGGTTGTCCTTTTCCTCCTCCATCGGGAAGTACGACCGCATGATCTGCTTGAGCGGGTCCTTCTTCGGTGCCTTCTCGAATGTGTAGTCGGTGCCGAAGCGCGTCGCCGGCGTCGCGAACGTCGGCTCCCAGGACAGCTCCGTGATCTTGTTGTGCGCCTTGGTGAGACTCTGCCTGCTCAATTCAGCCTCCTCGAAACCGGGGTCAAATTGCCCGGCGGTCGTCACTGACGAAGGAGAGTGTGTTGCGCATCGCAGGTAAGTTCTGTCTCAATGTGAGACTGCGCGGCCTAGCGGTGCCCGCCACGATGGGCCTGGAGGCACAGCGCCCCGGCAACCGACGTCAAAGGAGACGGTGGTGACGACGCACGGACACAGGTCGGACTCGCAGGTCAGCGCCCTGCGGGAGAAGTTCCTCGAACGTCCTCTGCCCGAGCTTCCCGGCGTGCGGGACATCATCTCCGCTTCCTGGCGACGCGCCCTCGAGCACCAGGTCGACGCCGACGAGCCGGATCCCGTCTTCGTCGCCGACCGCGACGAGGAGAGCATGCTGGTCCGCAGCGCCACGCCGATCCTGGACAACCTGTGCAGCGAGCTCGCCGCCCATCCGGTCGCCGTCCTGCTCACCGACGCCGACGGCCTGGTCGTGCACCGGTCCAGCATGGACCGATCGCTCGACTCAGGCCTCGACCGCATCTCGCTCGCACCCGGCTATAGCTATGCGGAGGAGTCGATCGGGACGAACGGGATCGGCACCACCCTCGAATGCCAGGAGCCCGTGCTCGTGTCGGGATTCGAGCACTTCAACAGCCGCCTGGCCGACTTCGAGTGCGCGGGAGCGCCCATCTACCACCCGGTGCGCGGGCAGCTGGTCGGCGTACTCGACCTGACCTCCTGGGCCGGCACACCGGGCCCGCTGCTCCTGACGCTGGCGCGCCGGACGGCCAAGCAGATCGAGGAGGCGATGCTCGCCGGTACCGGCGCCCGGGAGCTCGCACTGTTCCGTGAGTACCTCGTCTCGTGCCGGCGAGGATCGGGCGCGATCCTCGCCGTCAACGAGGACGTGGTCATGGTCAACAACCACGCCAGGGAGCTTTACGACGCGGCCGACCGGGCGGCGCTGATCACCCACAGTGCCGATGTCGCCGGATCGTCCACACCGGTCACCGTTCTGGCCGATCTTCCGTCCGGTGTGGTCGCCCGGCTGGAGTACCGGCCCGTGTACAGCGGCTCCGTGCTCGCGGGCGGGGTGTTCCGGGTCAAGAGCCAGTCCGCCTCGCGGCGCACGGCAGGCCACGCCGATCCGCAGCTGGCCGGCGTCGTCGGCGGCAGCCCGGCCTGGCGGCAGGCGTGCTCCGCCGCGCAGGCGAGCTTCACCAGCGGCAACTGGCTGGTGCTGACCGGCGAGCGCGGCACCGGGAAAGCAGCGCTCGCGCAGGCCGTCGCCCGCCACCACTCACCCGGTGGGCACCTGATCGTCCGGGACTGCGAGGGCGTGGACGACTACGAGGCATGGGCGGCCGCCCTTGCCGAGGAGGTCGCGGGAGGAAACTCGCCGGCGGTGGTCCTGCGGCACGCCGACACACTCGGCACCGAAGGCATGCGGCGCCTCACCGACCTGTTCACCACGTGGCAGGCCGCTCCTCCGGCCGAGGTGCCCTCGTGGGTCGCCGTCACGCTCAGCGGCGCACCACGCGACGCCGACGCCGCCGGATGGCTGATGCCGTTCTTCGCGCACACGGTCGAGGTGCCACCACTGCGGCACCGGACCGAGGACCTGCGCCGCCTCGTTCCGCACCTGCTGGCCCGCCACGCGAAAGGCCGCGACCTGGCGCCCTCGGACGGGTGCCTGCGCCAGCTCATGCGCCTGCCGTGGCCGGGGAACATCCGCCAGCTGGAACGCGTGCTGGCCGAGGTCTCCCGGCACCACCGCTCCGGCACGGTCGAGGTCACCGACCTCCCCGCCGAGTGCCGCACCATCACGCGACGTCGGCTCACCCAGCTCGAGTCGATCGAACGCGACGCCATCGTCCGCAGCCTCGCGGCCAACCACGGCAACAAAGAGCGGGCCGCGGCCGAGCTCGGCATGTCGAGGGCCACCATCTACCGCAAGATCCGCGCCTTCGGCATCGTTCCCGGCCACTGAACCAGCGCCCGAGGGCCAATATCGCTGTGAGCACCGACTCGTGGGGCTGGCCACTGGTGCTCAACGAGCATGCCACTCACAAGGGTGAGACCCGCCGCCCGATCGACGGATCCGACGTACCGTCGGAGGTCCGTTATCGCCAACCGAGCACAGGTGGTCGTGGGGCGAGACACCCCTGGGGAACCTCGACCTGCGTGGCCGGATTGGACGTCGCCATGCCGGAACACAACCCGCATCCGTGCCCTGTCCAGGCCGATTCGGGTGCGCTTTCTGCCACGGTCGTCCGCCTTGGCACCTGCTGCGTCGTGACACTCGCGGGAGACGTCGACATGGCTACCGTGGGCCGGTTTCACAGCGCGGTGGGCGACGAGCCGACCGGACCGACCGACGCGCTGATCGTCGACTTCTCCCTGGTCACGTTCTGTGGGTGCAGCGCCGTGAGCTACCTGCTCCAGCTGGCCGAAAGGGCTCGGGCGCGCCATGCCCGACTCGCCGTCGTCCCGTGCCGTCACCTGAACCGGGTACTCGAGATCGTGGGCCTCGAGCGGACAATGCCGACATACGAGACGTGCACGGAAGCGATCGCGGACACCGGTTGCGCCGAGCCTCGCGTCGGGTAGGGGTGTTTCACCGATCCGCCAGATCGGTGAAGTGCCACGGACCGCACCCTCGGGTACGACTTTCGCCCGCGACACCACGGATACCGATCGCTGGGCCGTCGTCCCACGAACGAGTTCGCGATCAACGCAGAGCATCGCCGACTGCGGGCGCGCTGAACGCGGGCACCCGAACCGCTACTGCCGTACGGGCTCCGCCGGCGTCGCGGCAGCGGCGGATACCGCCACCTGGCGCTGGTCGTCCACCTCACCCACGTCGGCGTCCGGCTCGGACTCGTCAGCAAACGGCCAGCCGTGGCGGCCGACGATCTGATCGAACAACGGCGTCGACTCCCCTGCGCCGTCGGGCCTCGCCTCCGCCGCATGATCGCCACTCATGGCGCCCCCTCGACATCCACAATTCGTTCCGCCTTTACCCAGCTCGGTTCGCGATCCGCGGCTGAATCAGGCGCTTTCACCGGAACCCACCACGTGGTCGTGTAACGATCGAAAACGGGCTCGGCCACCACTGTCGCCCGGCGGCAAACACGACTCCAATCGCGACGACGGGCAGCCAGATACGTCACTCGATCACCGATCCGCCAACGGCCGTGTCCGTGCCCGGTCATGTCCCCTCCCACACAAGCTCGACAACCAGCGGGAAACGGCCACGCGAGACTAACAGCTCGCCCCGGGGACGGAAAACGACTCACTTGCCCGGGGGATACCGGGCGATCAATTGACGTCGCGAATCCTGGACGGCAGGCACCCCAGACAAGATCACACCGGTAACCGGTGTGGGGCTTCAGCCATGCCCGCCGCAGAGTTCGCGGGAAACGCCGTCCTCTCGGCCGGCACCCGGCGAGGACGGATCATCGAGCCCCTCCCCGATCGGGCAGGCCGCGTCTGACATGGCC
>NZ_MASU01000018.1 GCF_003202235.1 Prauserella flavalba | reverse complement strand
GCTAAATAGTCGTGAGCGATCGAACCGAGGAGGCCCCGTCGAGAGGGCGCAGGCTCCTCGGTTCGATCGTCGTCGACGGCCGTCCGCTGCGGATCGCCGGTTTCCGCAGGCTGTGGGTCAGCTCGATGGTCACCGCCATCGGCAGCCAGCTCACCGCGGTCGCCGTGCCGAAGCAGGTCTTCGACATCACCGGCTCGTCGGCCTACGTCGGGCTGACCGGCGCGTTCGGGCTCGTGCCCCTGCTCGTCTTCGGCCTGTGGGGCGGCGCGATCGCCGACACCGTCGACCGCCGCAAACTGCTGATCGTCTCCAACACCGGCATCGCGCTCACCGCGGCGGTGCTGTGGGCGCAGGCGTTCCTCGAGCTGAACTCCGTGTGGCTCGTACTCGGTCTGCTCGCCGTGAACCAGGCGTTCTTCGCGGTCAACATGCCCACCCGCAACGCCGTGGTCGCCCGGCTGGTGCCCGAGCACCTGCTGCCCTCCGCGGCAGCTCTCACCGGCACGATGAACACCTTCGGCGCCGTGTTCGGCCCGCTGGCCGCCGGCGCGCTCATGCCGGTGGTCGGATTGTCCACTCTGTACCTCGTCGACACCGTCGCGCTCGTGGTGGTGCTGTGGGCGGTGTGGCGGCTGCCGCCGTTGCCGCCGCTGTCCGGTCAGGTGCGCAGGGCCGGGCTGCGCGACATCGTCGACGGCTTCCGCTACATGGCCGCGCAGAAGGTGCTACTGGCCTCGTTCGTCGTGGACATCGTCGCGATGGTCGCCGGGATGCCGCGCGCGTTGTTCCCCGAGATGGCCGAGCGCACGTTCGGCGACCCGCCGGGCGGCGGACTCGCGCTGGGCTGGTTGTACGCCGCGATCCCGGTGGGCGCCATGCTGATCACGCTCACCTCGGGCTGGGTCAGCCGCGTGCGCAGGCACGGCGTCGCCGTCGTGGTGGCGATCTGCGTCTGGGGCGCGGCCGTCGCCGGTTTCGGGCTTGCGCGGTCGCTGTGGCTCGCGGTGGTGTTCCTCGCGATCGCCGGTGCCGCCGACATGGTGAGCGCGATCTACCGCATGGCGATCCTGCAGTCCGCCGCGACCGACGAGATGCGGGGCCGGACGCAGGGGGCGTTCACCGTGGTCGTCGCCGGCGGGCCGCGCATCGCCGACCTCACGCACGGCTGGGTCGCGGCGGGCACCGGCACCGCGGTCGCCGCAACGGGCGGTGGCCTGCTCGTGATCGTTCTCGTCATCGTGGCGACCCTGCTCCTGCCCGCCTTCTGGTACTACCGGGCGGCCGCGGACGAGCGGGCGAAGTCTTAACACAACGCTAGGCATGCTGGTGTTTCCGTCACCCACGTGATGCGGCACACTCGCCGCATGGCGGATGCGACAACGACGGCTCCCGGCACCTCGGGCAGCGGGCAACCTGCGCTGCGCAGGGTCATGGGTTCGAAGCTTCTTCTCTTCTTCGTGGTCGGCGACATCATCGGCACCGGGGTGTACGCGCTCACTGGCCAGGTGGCCGGTCGCGTCGGCGGCGCGCTGTGGCTGCCGTTCCTGCTGGCGTTCATCGTCGCGTTCATGACCGCCTTCAGCTACCTGGAGCTCGTGGGCAAGTACCCGAAGGCGGCGGGGGCCGCGCTGTACGCCAACCGCGCCTTCCGCATCCGCATCCTCACGTTCCTCGTGGCCTTCGCGGTGATGTGCTCCGGCATCACGTCGGCGTCGTCGGCGGCGGTCGCGTTCGGCGAGACCTACCTCGCCGAGTTCATCACCTCGCCGATGCCGCTCGTGGCGATCCTGTTCATCCTCATGCTCGCCGCGATCAACTTCCGAGGCGTCAAGGAGTCGGTCACCACCAACGTGGTGCTCACGTGCATCGAGCTGGCGGGCCTGCTGATCATCATCGGGGTCGGCGTGTGGGCGGTCCTCAACGGGGACGGCGAGCCGTCGCGGCTGGTCGAGTTCAACACCCAGGACCAGACCTGGCTCGTGGCCATCACCTCGGCCACGTCGCTGGCCTTCTTCGCGATGGTCGGCTTCGAGGACTCGGTGAACATGGCCGAGGAATGCAAGGATCCGGTGCGGATCTTCCCGAAGGCGATGCTGTGGGGCATGGTCATCGCGGCCACGATCTACATCCTCGTGTCGGTGACGTCGTCGCTGCTGGTGCCCGCGAACGAACTGGAGGCCGCCGAGAGCAGCGCGCTGCTCAAGGTCATCGACATCGGCGCCCCCGGCATGCCCAGGGAGATCTTCTCCGCGATCGGCCTCTTCGCGGTGATCAACTCCGCGCTGATCAACATGCTCATGGCGAGCAGGCTCATCTACGGCATGGCCAACGAGCGCATCATCCCCAAGCAGCTCGGCGTCGTGCACCCGTTCCGCCGCAGCCCGTGGGTGGCGATCCTGTTCACCAGCGCCATCGCGATCGTGCTCGTGTCCACCGTGGACATCAGCGTGCTCGGTGGCACCACGGCGCTGCTGCTGCTGGCCGTGTTCGCCATCGTCAACATCGCCGTACTGGTGCTGCGCAAGGAGAAGGTGGAGCACAAGCACTTCAGGGCACCGACGGTGATCCCGGTGCTGGCGGCGATCTTCTGCATCTACCTGGCGAGCCCGCTGTCGGGCCGTCCCGCGAGGGACTACGTCGTGGCGCTGATCCTGCTCGCGGTCGGCCTCCTGCTGTGGGTCGTCAACTGGTTCTTCATGCGCGGCG
This sequence comes from Prauserella flavalba, assembly GCF_003202235.1. GTDB lineage: Bacteria > Actinomycetota > Actinomycetes > Mycobacteriales > Pseudonocardiaceae > Prauserella_A > Prauserella_A flavalba. The sequence continues at coordinate 111,350 of NZ_MASU01000018.1, read as the reverse complement.
CCGAACAGAAGGAACTGGACGAGAAGGCACTGGCCGAGTAGGTGCGCCGGCTGCAGTGAAGGCCACCTTGCCTGCGTTCAACGCAGGCAAGGTGGCCTTCACTGCGGTGGCAGTGGCGGGCCGCATGGTTCCCGCGTCGAAGTGGTGTACGCGCAGGGTCATCGCAGCTCCCCCTCGATGGTGATTCGCAGGTGCGCGGCGACCGCGCGCAGCGGAGCCGTGTCGTGCCGGGTCTTGGCCAGCAGCAGCGCGCCCTCCACGGCGGCGAGCACCACCGTGGCCAGCTCACCCGCTCGCCGGGCCGCGATGCCCGCGCCGGTGAGCGCGTCCTCGAAGACGGCCTGCCACGAGCCGAACCCCTCCGCGCACGCCCGCCGGATCGGCTCGCTGTCGGCGGCGTCGAGCGCGACCGTCGAGAGTGGACAGCCACGCCGGAACTCAGATGCGGCAAGGGTTTCGGCGAGGTGGCCGATGAGGGTCTCGATCGCGGCACCGGGCCCGTCGGCGGTCTCGAGGGTCTGCCGCAGCACGTCGTGCAGGCGTCCTCCGGAGATCGCGAGCGCCTCGGCCGCGAGCTGTTCCTTCCCACCGGGGAAGTGGAAGTACAAGGAGCCCTTCGGGGCGCCACCCGCGCTGAGCAGCTGGTTGAGCCCCGTGGCGTGGTAGCCCTGGGTGTGGAAGAGCTCGGCCGCCGTGCTGAGCATGCGGTCGCGGGTGTCGGTTCTGCGCGACATGGAAGCGACGCTACCGCGAACTATGACGACCGGTCTAGTAACTTTCCGGGCCGATACAGTGCGGCAATGGTCAATCCGACTGGGGAACAGTTCGAGCTCATCCGCGGCAACGCGCGCGCCGTCGTCACCGAGATCGGTGCCGGGCTGCGCGCGTTCGAGGTCGGCGGCGTGCCGTATCTGGAGACGTTCGCCGCCGAGGACGAGCCGCCGAAGGGTGCCGGCCAGGTGCTCGTGCCGTGGCCCAATCGCACCAAGGCCGCGCGGTGGACCTTCGAGGGCGAGCCGCAGGAACTGGAGGTGACCGAGGCCAAGCGCGGCAACGCCATCCACGGGCTCACCCGGCGCAAGGAATGGCAGCTCCTCGAGCACGCCGAGTACTCGATCACGCTGGCCTGCGACATCGAGGACGAGCCGGGCTGGCCCGTGCCGCTGCGCACCGGCATCGTCTACGAGCTGGCGCCCCGCGAGCTGACCGTCACGCACGAGGTGAGCAATGAGGGCGACCGCGCCATCGGCTTCGGCGTCGGCACGCATCCGTACTTCCGCATCGGCGACGTGCCGACCGACGAGCTGACGCTGACCCTCCCAGCGACGCGCGTGCGGCCCTACGCCGAGGAGGAGCAGCTGCCCTACGCCGAGGAACAGGCCGTGGAGGGCACCGAGTACGACCTGCGCGCAGGCCGCGTCGTCGGCGACCTCGACCTCGACACGGCGTTCGGCGGGCTCACCGAGGGCGAGGACGGCAGGCACCACGTGCTGCTCACGCACGGCAACACGACGCTGGACGTGTGGACCGAGGCCGACTTCCGCTGGGTGCAGGTGTTCACGCCTGCCGATCTCACGGGGCGTGGCAGGGCCATCGCGATCGAGCCCATGACGTGCCCCGCGGACGCGCTCAACTCCGGCACCGACCTCATCACCCTGGAACCGGGAGAAAAATGGCGGGGCAACTGGGGCATTCGGGTGGAGGATTCGTTAGCGTGACGAACCATGACTGAGGCAATCACCGGCGGCTACGTGGTGCCCGTAGACGGCGATCCCATCGACGGCGGCACGGTGCTCATGGACGGTGGCAGGATCGTCGCGGTCGGCCCGGAGGCCGATGTGGACATTCCGGACGGCGCGACGCTCATCGACGCGTCCGGCTCGTGGGTCCTGCCCGGCTTCATCGACGCCCACGCGCACCTCGGCGTGCACGAGGAGGGCGAGGGCTGGTCGGGCAACGACACCAACGAGATGACCGACCCGAACGGTGCCCGCTTCCGCGCCATCGACGGCATCGACCCGTACGAGGTCGGCTTCGACGACGCGCTGGCGGGCGGCGTCACGAGCGTCGTGATCAAGCCGGGCTCGGGCAACCCCATCGGCGGGCAGACCGTCGGCGTGAAGACGTGGGGCCGCACGGTGCTCGACATGCTGTTCGCCGAGGGCATCAGCGTGAAGAGCGCGCTCGGCGAGAACCCCAAGCGCATCTGGGGCGAGCAGAAGAAGACACCGTCCACCCGGCTCGGGGTCGCGGCGATCCTGCGGGAGGCGTTCACCAAGGCCCGCAACTACGCCGCTCAGCGCGACCACGCGCTGAGCGAGGGCAAGCCGCACGACGTCGACCTGACGCTGGAGACGCTCGCGAAGGTCCTCGACGGCGAGCTGTACTGGGACCAGCACACGCACCGCGCCGACGACATCGTCACCGCCGTGCGGCTGGCCGAGGAGTTCGGCTACAAGCTCGTGGTCAACCACGGCACCGAGGGGCACCTGATCGCCGACTTCCTCGCCGAGCGCGACGTGCCGGTGATCCTCGGCCCGCTGTTCACGTCCCGCTCGAAGGTGGAGGTGCGGCACCGCACGCTGCGCTCGGCGGGCATCCTGGCGCGCGCGGGCGTGAAGATCGCGATCACCACCGACCACCCGGTGATCCCGATCAACTTCCTCGTCTACCAGGCCGCGATCGCCGTGAAGGAGGGGCTCGACCCGGAGACGGCGCTGCGCTCGCTGACGATCAACCCGGCGTCGATCCTCGGCCTCGACGACCGGATCGGCGCGCTGAAGCCGGGCCTCGACGCCGACGTGGTGATCTGGTCGGGCGACCCGCTGGACGTGATGAACCGGGCGATGCGCGTGTTCGTCCGCGGCCGCGAGGTCTACCACTTCGACGAGGCCACCGGCGAAGGCGTGGTCGCCGACCGCCGCTACCGCGAGTAACCGCCCTGTCTTCCCCCAAGGCCACCTTAGGTGCGCTCAACGCAACAAAGGTGGCCTTGGGGGAAGTTGGCTAGCCCTTTCGGAGTTCGCGGGCGATCACCATGCGTTGGATCTGGTTGGTGCCCTCGAAGATCTGGGGAACCTTCGCCTCGCGCATGTACCGCTCGACGGGGAAGTCGCGCGTGTAGCCCGCGCCGCCGAGCACCTGCACGGCGTCGGTGGTCACCTTCATCGCCGCATCGGTCGCCACCAGCTTCGCGATCGACGCCTGGCGCTGGAACGGCAGCCCCCGGTCGCGGCGCCGCGCGGCCTCGAGGTAGGTCGCCCTCGCCGACTCCACCGCCGCCGCCATGTCGGCGAGCAGGAACTCGACGCCCTGGAACTCGATGATCGCCTTGCCGAACTGCGTGCGGCCCTTGGCGTAGGCGACTGCCTCGTCGAGCGCCGCCTGCGCGAGGCCCACCGAGCACGCGGCGATCCCGAGCCTGCCGGAGCTGAGCGACGCGAGCGCGATCCTGAGCCCCTCGCCCTCCGCGCCGATCAGCCGGTCGGCGTCCACGTGCGCGTTGTCGAAGAGCAGCTGCGCCGTGGTCGACCCGGTGAGTCCCATCTTGCGCTCCGGCGGGGCGGCCGCGAGGCCCGGTGTCGCACCGTCGACGAGCAGGCAGCTAATGCCTGCGCCGCCCGGCTCGTCGGACGTGCGCACCATCGTCGTGTAGAAGTCGGCCTGCCCGGCGTGTGTGATCCACGCCTTCGCGCCGTTGACGACGTAGGAGTCGCCTTCCCGGCGCGCCCGCGTCGACAGCGCTGCGGCGTCGGAGCCCGCGTGGGTCTCCGACAGCGCGTACGCCCCGAGCAGGTCACCGCCGAGCATCGCGGGCAGCCACCGCTCCCGCTGCGCCTCCGTGCCGTGGTGGGCGAGCGCGAAGCACGACATGGTGTGCACCGAGAGCCCGACGCCCACGGACATCCACGCGCTGGCGATCTCCTCCAGCACCTGCAGGTAGACCTCGTAGGTCACCTCGCCGCCGCCCCAGCGCTCCGCGTACGGCAGGCCCAGCAGCCCGGACTTGCCGAGCAGCCGGAACTGCTCGCGCGGGAAGCGCTCGGCCTCCTCGTACTCCGCCGCGAGCGGGGCCAGCTCGTCCCGGGCGATCTCCCTGGTCAGCGCGATCAGGTCCTCGGCCTCGGTGGTGGGCAGCAGTCGTTCCGCAGGCATCGTCGTCTCCGGCTTCTGTACTGAAACCAGTACTGTGGTGGCGTTCGCAGTACTAATATACGGTAGCAGGATGCCCTCGAAACAGGTCCGTGCCCGCAAGCAGCCCACCGCGCGTCAGCGGGCGCTGCTCGGCGAGCTGGAGGAGCTGTTCCTCGCGGAGGGCTTCGTGGAGTTCACGCTCGACGACCTCGCCGCCCGCCTGCGCTGCTCCAAGTCGACGCTGTACACGCTCGCCGCCAGCAAGGAGCAGCTCGCGGTCAAGGTCGTCGGCCACTTCTTCAAGGGAGCCGCCGAGCGGATCGAGCAGCGCATCGACGGCATCGACGACGCGCGCAAGATCATCGAGGTCTACCTCGCCGGTGTCGCCGACGAGCTGAAACGCGCCTCCGACCGCTTCATGGCCGACGTCGCGGAGTTCGAGCCGGCACGGGCGACCTACCGCATGAACTCGCAGGCCGCGGCGGGCCGGATCCGGTCGTTCATCGCCAAGGGCGTCGCCGACGGCGTCTTCCGGGAGGTCCACGCGACGCTCGTGGCGGAGCTGGCGAGCCTGCTCGTGGAGGGCATCCAGACCGGCGTGGTCCGCTCGCGCACCGGGGTCTCGGACGCGGAGGCGTTCACGGCGCTGGCGGAGCTTCTGCTAGGGGGAATACAGCGACGCGAAGCGTCTCCGTGAGCGGGTGGGGGCGGGTGACGGGTGGGAATACAGCGACGCGAAGCGTCTCCGTGAGCGGGTGGGGGCGGGTGCGGGTGGGATAGCATCGCCGCCGTGATTGTCTCCGGTGGTGAAGCCCTCGTCGACCTCGTCCCCGCGGAGTCCACTGTGGACCTGCTGGCTCCCCGGCTCGGCGGTGGACCCTACAATGTGGCGCTCACGGCGGCCAGGCTCGGCGTGCCGACGGCGTTCCTCTCCCGGGTTTCCACCGACCGCTTCGGCGACGCGCTCGTCGAGCGACTCCGGGCGTCCAACGTGGACACCTCGCTGCTGCAGCGCGGACCCGAGCCGACGACGCTGGCCGTGGTGGCGCTCGACGAACAGTCCAGCGCCCGGTACAGCTTCTACACCGAGGGCACGGCCGACCGGCTCGTCGCCGACCCCGGGCCGCTGCCGGAAAGCACCACCGCGCTGTCGCTCGGCACGCTCGGCATGGTGCTCGAACCCGGCGCGAGCGCGTATGAGGCGGTGCTGCGGCGCGAGTCAGAGCGGGGCGTGCTCACCGCGCTGGACCCGAACATCCGTGCGGACATGATCACCGACCCCGCCGCCTACCGGGCCCGGTTCACGTCCTGGCTGCCGTACGTGCGGCTGCTCAAGCTGTCGGTGGACGACGCCGAGTGGCTGGCCGAGGGCGCCGGCGTGCTGGAGGCCGCCAAGGGCTGGCTCGACGCCGGAGTGGAGGCGGTGGTGCTCACCAAGGGCGGCGACGGGCTCTCGGTCGTCACCGCCGACGGCGAGGTGGCGAGCGCCCCGACCGTGCCGGTCGACGTCGTCGACACGATCGGCGCGGGCGACACCGTGCAGGGCGCGCTGCTCGCCTGGCTCGTCCAGCAGGACACCCGGCGGCCCTCGGCGCTCGACCCCGCGGACTGGCAGCAGGCCCTTGGCTACGCGGCGCGCGCGGCTGCCATCACCGTGTCACGGAGCGGCGCGGAGCCGCCCACCGCGGACGAGCTCGCGCAATTTCTGTAACCGCATGAGGTATTCGTCACGGCACACCCCGCTGACCGTGTGAACCTGATCGCAAACGATTAGCTGTGGGTAACACCACGGCTGCGAAGAAGGCGTCTTCTGGACTAGCGTAAGGAGGAATAAATACCCCAGCGGGGCGGTGTGCGACGAGGCTCAAGGGCCCTTCGCGTACGAATGCGGTGACCAGCGAAACCTGCTGTCACCACCGGCCCGTGTGACCGTGAGAGGCATGTGCATGTCCGACGCGACTGCGGCGCAGTCCGGGGGCGAGAACGTCGTGCTCCGCCTGCCGAGTGGCGAACACGAGTTGAAGGTCGTCCGCGCCGTCGAGGGCGCCCCCGGAATCGAGCTCGGGAAGCTGCTGGCCCAGACCGGCTACATCACCTACGACCCCGGGTTCGTGAACACCGGGTCGACGTCCTCGGCCATCACCTACATCGATGGCGACCAGGGTGTGCTGCGTTATCGCGGTTATCCGATCGAGCAGCTGGCTCAGCACTCGAACTTCCTCGAGGTCTCCTACCTGCTGATCTACGGCGAGCTGCCGACCGCCGCGCAGCTCGAGGACTTCACCACGCGCATCAACCGGCACACGCTCCTGCACGAGGACCTCAAGCGGTTCTTCGACGGCTTCCCGCGTGACGCGCACCCGATGCCGGTGCTCTCCAGTGCCGTCTCGGCGCTGTCCACCTTCTACCAGGACTCGCTCAACCCGTTCGACGAACCGAACGTGGAGCTGTCCACCATCCGGCTGCTGGCGAAGGTGCCGACCCTGGCCGCCTACGCGTACAAGAAGTCGATCGGCCAGCCGTTCCTCTACCCGGACAACTCGCTCGGGCTCGTGGAGAACTTCCTCCGGATGACCTTCGGGCTGCCCGCGGAGCCGTACGAGATCGACCCGGACGTCGCGAAGGCGCTGGACCTGCTGTTCATCCTGCACGCCGACCACGAGCAGAACTGCTCGACGTCGACGGTGCGGCTCGTCGGCTCGTCCGAGGCCAACCTGTTCGCCAGCATCTCGGCCGGCATCATGGCGCTCTTCGGCCCGCTGCACGGTGGCGCCAACAGCGCGGTGCTGGAGATGCTCGACGGCATCAAGGCCGACGGCGGTGACGTGAACGACTTCGTCAACCGCGTCAAGAACCGCGAAAAGGGCGTCCGGCTCATGGGCTTCGGGCACCGGGTCTACAAGAACTACGACCCGCGCGCGAAGATCATCAAGAAGACCGCCGACGAGATCCTCGGCAAGATCGGCGGCGGCGACGAGCTGCTCGACATCGCGAAGGCGCTGGAGGAGCGTGCGCTCTCCGACGACTACTTCATCGAGCGCAAGCTGTACCCGAACGTCGACTTCTACACCGGTCTGATCTACCGGGCGCTGGGCTTCCCGACGAAGTACTTCACGGTGCTCTTCGCGCTGGGCCGCCTGCCGGGCTGGATCGCGCACTGGCGGGAGATGATCCAGGACCCGCAGACCAAGATCGGCCGCCCGCGCCAGATCTACACCGGCGAGAAGCAGCGCGACTACAAGCCGGTCACGGAGCGCTGACCCCTCAGGTCGGTCCCTCTGCAGTGAAGGCCACCTTGCCTGCGTTCAACGCAGTGAAGGTGGCCTTCACTGCGTCCGGGGGTGGGTGAGAAGTCGCCTGGTGTTCAACTGCGCGTTCGGTGGGAGCCGCCTGAGCGGGCAACGATGTGTCGATCTTGGTCGCACATCGCGAGAGGACTGCGTCCGTGCCCCGTCTTCCCCGCCTCACCGCCGCGTTGAGCGCTGCCGTACTGCTCGGCACGCTCACGCCCGCCGCCACCGCCGAACCACTGGCTCCGACCGTGCCGGTGCAACTGCTGTCCATCACCGACTTCCACGGCTACTTCGGCGAGTACACCGCCACGGTGCGGCCGACCGCGGGCGCACCCGCGGAGACCGTCGGCGGCGGTGCCTACCTGGCCACGCACCTCGACCGGCTCCGCGAGGGCGAACGGAACTCCATCCTTTTCTCCGCCGGTGACGACTTCTCCGGGTGGCCGGACGAGACGGAGTGGTTCTGGAACGAGCCGACCGTCGAGTACCTCAACCGGATCGGGCTCGACTTCTCCACCGTGGGCAACCACGAGATGGACCGCGGCATCGAGTTCCTCCGCCACATGATGGGCGGCACGTGTGAGGGCAGGCCCGACGACGACCTGTGCTTCACCGACTCCACGGGCCAGCGGTTCCGGGGCGCCGACTACGAGTACTACTCGGCGAACATGGTCCGCGAGCACACGGCGGTGCCAGTGGTGCGGCCGTACCATGTGGAGTACGTCGACGCGGGTGGCGGGCGGAGGCTGCCCGTCGGGTTCGTGCACACGACGACGAGCCTGACCTCCAGCGAGCAGATGTCCTACACCCCGCGTGGCATCGAGTACCTGCCCGAGGCCGGGGCGGTCAACACCTACGCGAAGATCCTGCGCAGGCAGGGTGTTTCGGCGATCGTCGCGGTGGTGCACGAGGGCTTCAGCCAGCGGGGCGGCGCGGGCTACAACGACTGCGACTCGCCGTCCGGTCCCGTGGTGGAGCTGAACCGCCAGATCGACCCGGCCGTGGACGCGATCATCACCGGGCATTGGCACGCGCAGGTCAACTGCATGCTGCCCGACCCCGCGGGCAACCCGAGGCCGGTGGTCGAGGCGGGCGACGCGGGCAAACTGATCAACGAGATCGAGCTGCGGCTGGATGCGCGTACCGGTGAGGTGGTGCGGGAGCTGACCCGGTCGGTGAACCACCCGAACACTCGGGACGTGCCGCCCGACCCGGAGATCCTGGGCATGACCGCGTACTGGAAGAAGCGGCTCGCCGAGCGCGCGAACACTCCGGTCGCGACGGTGACCGAGGACCTGACGCGCACTCGCGACGCCGCGGGCGAGTCGAGCCTGTACAACCTCACCGCCGACTCGTTCCTGTGGGCCGCCAGGCGGGACGGGCGGGCGGATCTCGCGATGGCGATGCCGGACATCCTGCGCCGGGACGTCACCCGCGCCGCCGCGGCGGGCAACCAGGCGGACGCCGACGGACGGGTGCTGTTCTCGGAGCTCGCGGTCGGGACCGTCTACGACAGCGGGATCGGCGTCGGGCTCGTGCGCGGGACGGTGAAGGGCCGGCAGCTCGACGAGCTGATCGAGAGCCAGTGGCAGCGCGCCGCCGACGGGTCGGTCACCTTCAGGCCGCTGGCCCTTTCCGGCAACGTGCGCTACACGTACGACCTCGGCAAGCCCGTCGGGTCGCGGGTCGACGCCGCCGACGTCCGGATCGACGGCAAGCCGCTGCGACCCGGCGCCGACTACCGGATCGCGACGCTGGCGAACAACTTCTTCGCCAAGAACTCGACGCCGGGCTTCACGGCGCTGTTCACCGCGCGGAACCAGGATCGCAGCAGCTTCAACGGTGGCGACGCGCTGTGGCGGTACCTGGAGGCCCGCTCGCCGGTCTCGGCTCCCGAGCCGGGCCGGATGCGCCCGGCGCCCTAGTCAAGCGGCGGAGGTGAGCAAGGGAGCTTTACTACCGGAAAACGGGAGTAAAGCTCCCTTGCTCCCTTCGTCGGCGTCGGGAACGCACGACTCGCGGTCGGGAACGCACCACTCGCGGTCGGGAACGTACGACTCGCGGTCGGGAACGCACGACTCGCGCTCGCGAACGCACGACTCGCGAGGGCGTCACGCCCGGAGGGCGTCCTTCAGGCGGATTCGGCTGCCCGTGCGCAGAATCGCCGCCCGGTACACGCGCCCACCCAGCCACGTCAGCGCCGCGATCGCGGCCAGGGTCAGCACCAGCGCGGCCACGATCTCCAGCGGGCCCGCCGAGCCCGTCGCGATCCGGCTCGGCAAGAGAATGGGCGAGAGCGGTGGCAGCAGCGAGAGCACCGTTGCCGTCGTGCCCTCCGGTTCCTGCACCACCGTGAACCCCGCGATGAAGCCCACCAGCAGCACCATCGACACCGGCGTCAGGACCGTCTGCACGTCCTCCTGCCGCGACACGAGCGAGCCCGCCGCCGCGAACACCGTCGCGTAGAGGAAGAAGCCCAGCACGTACCACACCAGGCCCCACAGCAGGGTTGTCGTCGCGACCCCGGTGATCGTCAGCACGCCGGTCGCGCTCGCCATCGCGAGCCCGGCCACGCCGAGGATCGCCAGCTGCACCAGGCCCGTCAGCCCGAGCCCGATCACCTTGCCCAGCAGTAGGTGCCACGGTCGCACGGTGGACAGCAGGATCTCCACCACCCTGCTCGACTTCTCCTCCACGATGCCCTGCGCCACCAGCGAGCCGTACGCGGTGATGCCCATGTACAGCAGGAACATCATCACCAGCGCGATCACCGTCCGCTGCCCCTGCGCCGGGTCGTGCTCCTCGAACGCCGTCACCTGGATCCGCGCCGCGTCGACGTCGCGCATCACCTCGGCCGGGTTCAGTCCCGCCTGCACCAGTTTGGCGCTCAGCACCTCCTGCCGCGAGATCCCGGTGAGCACCGCCTCCAGTTCCCGGTCCAGTTCGGACTTCACCTGCACCCGCAGGTTGGCCGGGCTGCCCGACACCAGCACGTCCAGGTCGCCGGACTCGACGTCGGCACTGCCCTGCGCGGCATCGGCGACCCGGCGCGTCTCGACGTCGAGCCCGAGCTGCCCGGCACCGGCCCGCAGCGGTTCCGCGATCGCGGCCGCCTGCCCGGTGAGCCCGACGGTCGTGCGTTGCGCGTTGTTCACGAGCGCGGCCTGGAAGAGCAGGTACGCGGCCAGCACGGCCAGGATCACGGCCGTGCCGATCAGGAACCCGCGCGTGCGGAGCCGGGCGCCCAGCTCCCGCTGCGCCACGAGCCGTACCGCCGCGGCGGGGGTGATGGGCCTGCGGACGCCGTTCACGTGCCGGCTCCTTCGGTGACAGCGCTGCGGAACAGTTCGGTGAGCGACGGGTGGTGCCGCGTGAACTCGCGGACCGGTCCGGTGGCGAGCGCGGCGGCCAGCACGTCCTGGTCGTCGGTGCCTGGCGCGAGCTCCACCACCGTGCCGTCGCCGTTCTCGGCGAGCACGCGCACGCCGGGCAGCGCCGACGCCCAGCCTGCGGGTGCCCCCGGTGCCCGCACGGTGATCCGGACCGACGCGCCCGAGGTCAGCTCCGCCGCCGAACCGCAGGCGACGATCCGTCCACTGCGGATGATCCCGATCCGGTCGCACAGCCGCTCCACCAGGTCGAGCTGGTGGCTGGAGAACACCACGGGCACCCCGGTGGCGGCCTTCTCGCGGAGCACCTCGCTCATCACGTCCACGGCGATGGGGTCGAGCCCGGAGAACGGCTCGTCGAGCACCAGCACGTCCGGGCCGTGCACGAGCGCCGCGGCCAGCTGCACGCGCTGCTGGTTGCCCAGCGACAGCTTCTGCACCTCGTCCCGTCGCCGCTCGGTGAGCCCGAGCCGCTCGATCCACAGCTCCGCGCTGCGGTGCGCGTCGTTCAGGGGCACACCATGCAGCTGAGCGAGGTAGACGAGCTGGTCGAGCACCTTCATCTTCGGGTACAGGCCCCGCTCCTCGGGCAGGTAGCCGATGCGGGTGCGGGTCTCGTGGGTCACGGGGGCACCGTCGAAGCGCACCTCGCCCGCGTCGGCCGCGAGCACGCCGAGCACGATCCGCATGGTGGTGGTCTTGCCGGCGCCGTTGCTGCCGACGAAGCCGAACAGCTCGCCGGGCCGGACGTCGAACGTCACCGCGTCGAGGGCCACGACGTCACCGAAGCGCTTCGACACGCGGTCGATCTCCAGTGTCCGCTCGCCCATGCCTGCTTCCCCTCTTCCCCACGTCCAGGGGAGAGGGTACGCGGTGAGCGGGATGCCGTCAGGCAGTATCGGTCAGTCCGCGCAGGGTGCGGGCGACCAGGTCCTCGACCCGCTCGCGCGCGGCGGCCGCCTCGGCCGGGACCAGGCCCAGCCGCGTGCGCCGGTGCAGCACGTCGTCGGCGTCGAGTGCGCCCTCGTGCCGCACGGCCCAGACCACCTCCGCGCCGGTGACCTCGCAGCCGGGGAACAGGGGCCTGCCGAGCTCGTCGTCCACCTCGGCGAGCGCGGCCACGCGTGGGGCCTCGGTGCCGTATTTGGCCACCAGCCGGGGTGGAGCATCCACTGTGGACAGCGCGGCGCGGTCGGCGGCGCCGAGCAGGGGCAGGTTCGCGGTGCGCACGGGACCCGCCGGCAACGCAGCGGTCCGCACGGCCGCGGTCACCGCGTCCTCGGCCATCTTGCGGTACGTCGTGAGCTTCCCGCCGACGACCGTGAGCACCCCCGTCGCCGGGTCGGTGAGCACCGCGTGCCTGCGGGAGAGGTCGGCCGTGGTGCCGTCGGCGGCCAGCAGCGGGCGCAGCCCGGCGAACGTCCCGAGCACGTCGCCGGGCCGCAGCTCGCGTTCCAGTACCGCGGAGGCGACCCCGAGCAGGAAGTCCACATCGGACTGGGGGGCCTCCGCGACGTCGGGCGGGTCACCGGCGAGCGGCTCGTCGGTGATTCCGAGGTAGATCCGCCCGCAGGGCTGGGGGAGCAGGAAGACGAACCGGCTGTGCGAACCGGGAACGGGCACCATCACCGACGTCTCGCCGAGCCCGGTCCGGCCCGCGTCGAGCACGAGATGGGAGCCGAGGGACGGTCGCAGCCGCACCGATGGCACGAGCGCGCCCGCCCACACCCCGGCCGCGTTGATCACCTGCCGGGCGTGCAGTTCCACGGCGTCGCCACTGTCTTCGTCGCGCGCGAGCACACGGTCGGCCCGTAGCTCGGTCGCCCGCACCCTGGTGAGGATGCGCGCGCCGTGCGCGGCCGCCGTCCTTGCCAGCGCGACCACGAGCCGGGCGTCGTCCGTCAGCGCGCCGTCGAAGGACAGCAGCCCACCGCGCAGGCCGGTGCGGCGCAGTCCCGGTGCGAGCGCCAGCGCCTCCGCGGCAGGCACCGAACGGGGCCTCGGCAGCAGCGCCGACGGTGTGCCCGCTGTCCTGCGCAGCGCGTTACCCGCGTGCAGGCCGGCCGTGGTGAGCAGGCGCGCCGAGCGCGGTGTCGTGGCGTAGAGCGGGAAGAGCTGCGCCAGCGGCCGGGTCAGATGCGGCGCGGTGCGGGTCATGAGGATGCCGCGTTCCACCGCGCTCTCCCTGGCCAGCGCCACGTCTCCGTGCGCGAGGTAGCGCAGGCCGCCGTGCACGAGCTTGCTCGAGAACCGGGAGGTGCCGAAGGCGAGGTCGCGGGCCTCGACGAGTGCGACGGAGAGCCCGCGCGACGCCGCGTCGAGCGCGATGCCCACCCCCGTCACCCCGCCGCCGACCACGAGCACGTCCACGCGCTCGCCGGCCGCCAGCTCGGCCAGTTCCCTCGTCCGCCTTCGCGCGGACAGCGACGCCCTGATCATGGCGCCAGCGCGGCGTCGAGCACGTGCCGCAGCTCGGCGAGCAGGGCCTCTTCGGCCACGTCAATGGTCGCCGGGCGCAGCGACAGCACGAACGACTGCACGACGAGCAGGACCGCGCGCACCTGGGCGGAGACGTCGCCGCGGCGAACGGAGCCCTCGCGCTGGCCCGCCTCGACGAGCGCGCGCACGACGTCCTCCGCCAGCCGCTGCGTCGCGCCGAGCCGCTGCGTGACGTACGGCAGCAGCAGGTCCGCGTCGAGGTCGAGCACCGTGCGCATGAGCGGGTCGGCCGCGAGCGCGCGCACGCCCGCGACGGCGCTGTCCACGAGCCGTTCGCGCGCGGTGCCGGTTGAGCGCACCTCCGAGGCGACGCCGTGCAGCAGCGCACCGAACTCCCGCGTCATCAGTGCCGCGAGGACGCTGCGGACGTCGGGGAAGCGGCGGTACAGCGTCATGCGGCTGACGTGCGCGGTGCGGGCGATCTCGGCGAGCGTCGTGCGCCGGACGCCGCTCGCGAGCACGCACTGCCTGGCTGCGTCGAGCAGCGCGTCGTCGGAGACGCGGCTCGCCGCGGGCCGTTCGCGGGTCTCGGCGAGCGCACTCCTGACCTGCACGGCAGTGTGACGTTCGGCCTTCATGTGTCACACTTTAGTGGTGAACGACAGTGTTGACCACCGGCTGCGGGGTTCGTGGACGCCCGAGGGGGCGAGCGCGGTCGAACTCGCTCCCAAGGCCGTGCGCTGGCTGACGCAGCGTATCGGCGAATGCACCGCGAATGCTCCTGTCGCACCGAATTCGGCCATGCCGGTCGCGCCGTCCCGGATACCCGGGGCCGCACACGGCAAACTCGCCGGGATCGTCGGCGAGGAGTACGTGCTCGACGATCCGGCCGAGCGGCTCGCGCGCAGCGGGGGCCTGTCGTACCTCGACCTCCTGCGGCGCAGGTACCCGTCCTCGCCGCCCGCCGTGCCCGACGCGGTGGTGCTGCCTGCCGACCCCGCGCAGGTGCAGCGGGTGCTCGACGTGTGCGTCGAGCACGACATCGGTGTGGTGCCCTTCGGCGGCGGCACGTCCGTCGTCGGCGGGGTCACCGCGCTGCGCGGCGGCAAGGACAGCGTGCTCGTGCTCGACCTGGAGCGGCTCGACCGGCTCGTGTCCGTCGACCCCGTCTCGCGTGTCGCCGTGTTGCAGGCCGGGGTCCGCGGTCCCGACGCCGAGCGCCTGCTGTCGGTGCACGGCCTCACGCTCGGCCACGTGCCGCAGTCGTTCGAGCGGGCGACCATCGGCGGGTTCGCCGCGACGCGCTCCGCGGGTCAGGCGTCCTCGGGCTACGGCCGCTTCGAGGACATGGTGACCGGGCTGCGCCTGGCGACCCCTCGGGGCGAGTGGCGGCTCGGCGTCGCGCCCGCGTCCGCGGCGGGGCCCGACCTGCGGCAGCTGGCCATCGGCAGCGAGGGCACGCTGGGCGTGATCACCGAGGTCGCCGTGCGCGTGCGCCCGCTTCCCGAGCGCGAGCGGTTCGAGGCGTTCGCGCTCGACGGCTGGGAACGCGGTACGCGCGCGGTCCGGCACCTCGCCCAGCGCGGACTGCTCGCCGACGTCACGCGGCTGTCCGATGTGGGCGAAACGGCGTCGACGCTCGCGCTGGCCGGCAGCTGGAAGACGGCCCTGCTGCGCCGGTACCTGAACGCCCGCGGGATCGCCGAGCCGTGCCTGTTGATCCTCGGCTGGTACGGCGACGCCGTGCACCGGCGCAGGGAAGCCGTGCGCAGCCTGCGGGCGGCGGGCGCGGTCGGGCTGGGCACGGCGCCGGGGCACGCGTGGCTGCGGAACCGGTTCGCCGGGCCGAGGCAACGGGACGCTCTGCTCGACCTCGGTGTGTGCGTCGAAACGCTGGAGACCGCGGCGCGCTGGGGCGACCTGGGGCCGCTGTACGAGCGCGTTCGGGCGGCGCTGCACGGTGCGCTCGACCGGCCGCTCGTGCTCTGCCACGTCTCGCACGCCTACGAGACCGGCGCGTCGCTGTACTTCACCGTGCTCGCCGCCCGCGACGAGGCCGACCCGATCGGCCAGTGGGAACGCGCGAAACGCGCGGCGTCGGAGGCGATCGCGGGCGACGTGCCCGCCACGATCTCCCACCACCACGCCATCGGCACCGACCACGCGCCGTACCTCGCGGCGGAGATCGGCGACCTCGGCGTGGACGTCCTCAAGGCGGCCAAGTCCGCGCTGGACCCCACCGGCATCCTCAACCCGGGCAAGCTCCTGCCACCCCACCCCCGGTAAAGGCCACCACTACTGCAGTCAAGGCCACCATGCCTGCGTTCAACGCAGTGAAGGTGGCCTTCACTGCAGTAGGGGGATCGGCTCGGCGTCGAGGCCGTGCGTGTCAGCGGGGATGCCCTGCAGGTGGATGGCCTCGTGCTGGGCGACGTCGGCCGTGCGCACCGGAGCGCCGTCCACCAGCAGCGGCATCCGCGCGGGCCCCGCGCCCACGTAGGTGAGCACGTCCTCGACCACCGAACCGTCCTCCAGCCGCACCCGGCCCGTGCGCAGCCTCGCGAGGTGGTAGCGCACGCCCCTGCCCTCGCACCGGTCGAGCACCTCGACCTGCTCCGGCGTCGCGAACCACACCGCGTGCCACTCCGTCACGCCCGGCGCCGCGGCGAGCGTCGCGGTGCGCTGGCCGTCCCGCGCGCGCAGGCCGGCCGCCCACACCGCCGCGACGCCGTGACACGCCGCCCGCGCTACCACCACCGGTTCCGCGCCGAGGCCGAGGTTCTCGCGCAGCCACGTGATCTTCGAGGGGCACGCGTTGGAGCCGTAGGCCAGCACCGGAACGCGCCCGGTGCGCCAGCCGTCCGGCGCGGTGCCCAGCGCGTACCCCGCTCCTTCCCGGTGCACGAACGAACGGTCCGGCCGCGCACCGGGATACGGAGCCTCGGGGAACTCCTCGTCGGTGAACAGAATCAGTCGAACACCACCACACTGCGCAGCACCTCGCCCTTGTGCATGCGGGCGAACGCCTCCTCGACGCCGTCCACCGCGATGCGCTCGGTGACGAACCTGTCCAGCGGCAGCCTGCCCTGCAGGTAGAGGTCCACGAGCATCGGGAAGTCCCGCGACGGCAGACAGTCGCCGTACCACGACGACTTGAGCGACCCGCCGCGCGAGAAGAAGTCGATGAGCGGCATGTCGTCGAGCCGCATGTCCGGCGTCGGCACGCCGACGAGCACCACCGTGCCCGCGAGGTCGCGCGCGTAGAACGCCTGCTTCCACGTCTCGGGCCTGCCCACCGCGTCGATCACCACGTCGGCGCCGAACGAGCCGGTGAGCTCGCGAATCGCCTCGACGATCTCGTCCTGGCTCTTGCCGCGCGCGTTGAGGGTCGCCGTTGCGCCGAACCCCCTCGCCCATTCCAGCTTCCTGTCGTCCATGTCGACGGCGACGATCGTGGTGGCCCCGGCAAGGTGCGCGCCCGCGATCGCGGCGTCACCGACGCCCCCGCAGCCGATCACCGCGACGGAGTCGCCGCGCGTGACGGCGCCCGTGTTGACGGCCGCGCCGATGCCCGCCATGACGCCGCAGCCGAGCAGGCCGGCCACCGCGGGCTCCGCGGCCGGGTTCACCTTCGTGCATTGTCCACTGTGGACCAGCGTCTTCTCGAGGAACGCGCCGATGCCGAGCGCGGGGCTCAACGCGGTGCCGTCGGCGAGCGTCATCGGCTGCGCCGCGTTGAACGTCGAGAAGCAGTACCAGGGTTTGCCCTTCTTGCACGCGCGGCACGTGCCGCACACCGCGCGCCAGTTCAGCACCACGAAGTCGCCCGGCTCCAGGTCCGTGACGCCCTCGCCGACCTGCTCGACGTAGCCCGCCGCCTCGTGGCCGAGCAGGAACGGGAACTCGTCGTTGATGCCGCCCTCGCGGTAGTGCAGGTCGGTGTGGCACACCCCGCACGCCCTGACCGACACCACCGCCTCGCCCGGTCCTGGATCCGGCACGAGCACCGTCTCCAGCGACACCGGCTCACCCTGCGCGCGCGACACCACGCCCTGCACCTCGTACGGCATTGGTTCCCCGTCCTTTCCGGCGACGTTGCCCAGGGCCGCAGCTTGCCACGGGTCATGCGCTCATCGCGACACGCGCATGGGTCACGGCGTGATGAGGTAGACGATGCCGCCGGGTCCGCTCGCGACGTCGCCCTCGGCGTCGTGGCGCTGGGTGCGCTGCCAGATCGTCTCGAACTGCGCGCGGTCGTAGACCCTGCGCACGCCGTCGGCCGCGGGGTCGTTGACGATCACGTCACCGTCCTCGGTGAACCCGGTGACCACCATGATGTGGCCCGCCGTGCCGTACCCGGCGCCGTCGAGCTCGCTCGCGAGGAACGACTGCGACGTGATCACGGGGATGCCGCGGGCGATGTAGTCCTCCAGCTCGGTCAGCGAGTGCAGCCGCGTGACGTGGCCCTTCAGTCCGTAGTGCCCGGCGTAGGCGGTGTTGAACGGCCAGTTGCCGGTGCCCTCGTAGGCGTAGTCGTAGGTGAAGCGCGCGGCGTGCGCGACGGGGCGGTCGGGGTAGTCCTCCGGGAGCCACGACAGCTCCTGCTCGCCGGGTCCCTTGCCCCAGAACTCCAGCACCATCGCGGTGGAGGTGGGGCTGCACCAGTTCTCGCCGCCTCCGCCGTACTCGGGGTAGTTGCCGCGGTGCACGTTCTGGGCGTAGCGGGGCACGGGCAGCTCGATGCCGCGGGCGCGGCCCGGCTTCGAGACCGGGACCTCGAAGCGGTCGGGCACGAGCGACGTCATCGCCCCCGCCGTGCGCAGCACGGGCGTGGCCGAGCTGCCGCGCTCGCGGTAGAGGCTGACCCTGAGCTGGTAGGACCGCAGTCGCACGCCGGGCTTGGCGACGACGGTGTCGACGTTGACGCTCGCATGCGCGTCGTCCTGTCCCGGCACCGACGTGCGCTGGAGGTCGGCGTCGCCGTGTGCCCATTTGCCGAGGACGTACCAGGCCGTGTCGGCGCCCGACGCCGTTCGCGCCCTGGCCTCGACCCGCAGCCACGTCCTCGCCGGGGTGTCGGCGGTCCAGGAGGCGATCAGCTCGCTCGCGTCGAAGCCGGGCGCGTGCGCCGGCGAGGTCCAGCGCCCGTACTCGTAGGCGCCGTCGACGCCGGCGGGCGTGCCGATCCGCAGGCCGTCCTCGCCGGCCTCGACGCCGGAAAGCTCGCCGGCGAAGCCGTGGGCGCCGCTCCAGCCGTGGTAGTCGATCTGTTCATCCTCCTGGGCCAGCGCCGGAGGCTGGGCGACCGTGGAAGCCACGATGACCGCCAGTACGACCGTGCAGAGACGTCCACGCATGGCAAAGGATTTTCGTCTTTGCCTTGATGGTGTGTAAACCGCTTTCGTCCGATCAGATCACGGCCTGAGTCTGGGTGACCTTGGCGACGAGGCGGCCGTCGTCGTCGTGGATCTCGGTCTCCACCACGATCACCCTGCGCCCGACGTGCAGCGGGCTCGCCGACGCGGTGGCGTGGCCGCCGCGGACCGGGCGCAGGAAGCTCGTGCGCGACTCGATCGTCGTGGTGCCCGACGCGCCCTCCGGCAGGTTGAGGAACGCGCAGACGGCGGCGGTGGAGTCGGCCAGCGACATGAGCACGCCGCCGTGCATCGTGTCCCCGAGCGTGCACAGCGTCGGGTCCCACGCGATGCGGCTGCGCACGAGCTCCTTGGCTTGTTCGAGCACCTCGACGCCGAGGCGCTCGGTGAACGGCATGGTCTTGTGGAACAACTCGGTGCCCTCAGCGTCCATGCCGTCCACCCTTTCGCGCCGGGAACGCGAAGTCGATTACCTCAGGGGTAACGCTCCCCAAGGCCACCTTTGTTGCGCTGGGCGCAACAAAGGTGGCCTTGGGGGCGCGTCGGCGTCAGAAGTGGGCGACGTCGAGCTTGCCCTCAGCGTGGGCGGCGCGCAGGCGCTTCTTGTCGAACTTGCCGACGCTGGTCTTCGGCACCTCCTCCACGAAGGTCCAGTGTTCCGGCAGCTGCCACTTGGCCACCTTGTCCTGCAGGAACGTCCGCAGCTCCTCGGCGGTCACGCGCTCACCCTCGCGCAGGACCACGGCGACCAAAGGGCGTTCGTCCCACTTCTCGTCGGGCACGCCGATCACCGCCGCCTCGGCGACGGCGGGGTGCGACATCACCGTGTTCTCCAGGTCCACCGACGAGATCCACTCGCCGCCGGACTTGATGACGTCCTTGGCGCGGTCGGTCAGCGTGAGGTAGCCGTTCGGGGTGATCTTGCCGACGTCACCGGTCCGCAGCCAGCCGTCGTGGAACTTCGCCGGGTCCGCGTCGCCGTAGTACCCGCCCGCGATCCACGGGCCACGCACCTCCAGCTCGCCGACGCTCTCGCCGTCCCACGGGACCTCGTTGCCGTCGTCGCCGATGAGCCGCGCCCGCACCGAGGCGGGGAAGCGGCCCTGCGTGTAGCGGTACCGCCACGCCTCCTCGCCGGTCGCCGACGCGGGCGGCCGGGCGACGCTGCCGAGCGGCGACGTCTCCGTCATGCCCCACGCGTGCAGGATCGGCACGCCGTAGCGTTCCTCGAACGCGTGCATCATCGACGGCGGCGCTGCCGACCCGCCCACCACGACCTCGCGCAGGTGGGAGATGTCCTGCGGGTTCGCGTCGAGGTGCTGGAGCAGGCCCTGCCAGATCGTCGGCACCGCACCCGCGAACGTCGGCCGCTCGGCGGCGAGGATCTGGGCGATGGGCTCCGGCTGCAGGAAGCGGTCCGGCATGATCATCGAGGCGCCCACCATGAACGCCGCGTACGGCATGCCCCACGACATCGCGTGGAACATCGGCACGATCACGAGCGCCTTGTCCGACTGGTCGAGCCGCATGCTGTCGCTCATGCACACCTGCATCGAGTGCAGCCAGATCGAGCGGTGTGAGTACACGACGCCCTTCGGGTCGCCCGTGGTGCCGGACGTGTAGCACATCGCGGCCGCGGACCGCTCGTCGACGACGGGCCAGTCGAACGTCTCCGGCTGGGCGGCGAGCAGCTCGTCGTAGGCGTGCACCTGCACGCCGTCCGGTGCCTCCAGCGTCGCGGGGTCCCCGTTGGCGACGATCACGTGCTTGACGGTCTTCAGCTGCGGCAGCTGCTTGGCGAACAGCGGCACGAGCGTGCCGTCCACGATCACCACGTGGTCCTCGGCGTGGTTGGCCACGAACACCAGCTGCTCGGGGAACAGCCGGATGTTGAGGGTGTGCAGCACGGCACCCATCGCGGGGATGGCCAGGTAGGCCTCGAGGTGCTCGGCGTTGTTCCACATGAACGTGCCCACGCGCTGGTCACCGGTCACACCGAGCCCGCGCAGAGCGTTCGCGAGCCGGGCGGCACGCTGGCCGACCTGGCCGTAGGTGGCCCGCCTCGGGCCGGAAGAGGTCCACGTGACGACCTCGCTCTCGGAATGCAGCGTGGAGCCGTGCCGGAGCAGGTCGGCGAGGGAAAGCTGGTCGTCCTGCATGGTGCTCAACATCGTGTTCTCTCCCGCGGGTCCGTTCGACTGTGAACTGGATTACGCGCGAGCCTAGTGCGGGAAAAGTGGCATCGGCATGTGCTGAGTGCACAACCGTTACGCACGAGCACTGGGCCCCTTCACCGCGGTAGTGGCCCCCTGACCTGCATGACCCGGTTGAGGGGACATTGCGTGTCGATTTCGCGGTCGCGGTCCTCTTGGCGTTTACTGGGGCCCGTGGTAAGTGACGGCCTGGCCAGCGCTTGCTCGGGCAAGCACCTGGGGACCCGGGTTGTCGCCGCTCTCACGCGGCACCCGAGAAGAAAGGATTAGTACGTTGGCTTTGCCTACGTTGACCCCGGAACAGCGGGCGGAAGCCCTGGCCAAGGCGGCCGAGGCTCGCAAGGCGCGCTCGGAGCTGCTCGCGTCGATCAAGTCCGGCAAGGAGAGCATCGACAAGGTGCTGAACCGGGCGAAGGAAGACAAGACGGTCGGCAAGACCAAGGTCACGCAGCTGCTGAAGGCCGTGCCGGGCCTGGGCACCGTCAAGGTGGCCGCGCTGCTCGAGCAGGCAGGCATCGACCCGGACCGCCGGGCCGCCGGCCTCGGCGAGCGGCAGCGCGAAGCCCTCATCAACGCGCTCAAGTAGCTTCTCCGGGCTGCTCATCCGACGTGGGTGGCCGGCCGGGTCAGAACTCGGCCAGCCACCCACGCGGTAGCCCCATGGCCTCGGCCAGGGTGGCGAACTTCGCGGACGTCTCGTCCAGCTCCGCCCCCGGGTCCGACTCAGGAACGATCCCGCCCCCCGCGTACAGCCGCAGCGACCGCTCAGCGACCTCGGCGCAGCGGATCGTCACCGCCCATTCCCCGTCGCCCTCGGCGTCCACCCAGCCGACCGCGCCCGCGTAGTACCCGCGCTCGAACGGCTCCAGCTCCGTCACCAGCTCCCGCGCCGACTCGGTCGGCGTTCCGCAGATGGCGGGCGTCGGATGCAGCGCCGCCGCGAGGTGCAGCGCTGTCACGTCCCGGTCGGCCAGCTCACCCGTGATCGTCGTGCCCAGGTGCCACATCGTCGGTGTCGACACCAGCTCCGGCTTCTCCGGTGCGTCCAGCTTGCGGCAGAACGGCCTCAGCGCCTCCGCCACGGCCTCGGCCAGCACCGCGTGCTCGATGTGGTCCTTGCGCGAGGCCAGCAGCGCCTCGCCGTTCTGCCGGTCGGTCACCGGGTCGGCCGAGCGCGGCATCGACCCCGCGTGCGGGTGCGACACCACGCGGTCGCCCTGGCGCGACAGCAGCAGCTCGGGGCTCGAACCCACGAGCGTCCGCCCGCCGGGCAGGCCGGCCGCGAACGTGTAGCCGCGGTCGTTGTCCTTGACCAGGTTGTGCAGGATCGCCTCCGGCCGCACCGGCTCGGCGAACTCCAGGTCGAGGGCCCGCGCGAGCACCACCTTGCGCAGGCCCCGCTCGCCGAGCCTCCGCACCGCGTCGGCCACCGCCTCGGCGTGCCGTCGTCCCTCGGGAACGGGGGTGACCCGTTCGGGAAGGCCGACGTGCCTGCGGGGGAGGCGGTCGACGGCGGGGTGCGGTCTGCCCGCGAAGCGCACGCCCTCCGGGATCACGAGCCGGGCCGGGGTGCCGCCATCGGCGGCGCTGTCGAACGGGAGCACACCCGCGGCGATCGGGGTGGGCGCGTCGCCCAGCGCCCTGCGCACGCGCTCGGCGAGCCGGGCCTCGTCGGTACCGGTCAGCTCGGTGGCCGCGCCGGAGCCGAGGATCGTGCGGTGCGCCGTGGCGAGGAAGAAGTCTCCTCGCGCGTAGTCCTCGAGCAGTCGCGCGGCGTCCATATCGACCCATTCTCCGCCGGTTCAGCGGCCTGGAGACCACCAGCGCTGCGTGACGTCCATCTCCTCGCCCGTCAGTTCCGTCAGTACGGCCACGGCGGCGCGGTAGCCGTCGCCGGGGTCGAGGTCGGCCATGCGGGTGTGCGCGGGGGACAGCGCGGGGTCGGCCGAGCCCGTCAGCCGCGCGGGCTCCCCGGGCGGGGCCATCGTGAGGCTCGTCAGCGGGATCCGAAGGCCACGCCCGGTGGCCTTCATGACGGCCTCCTTGCGCGTCCAGTACCGGAAGAACGCGTCGGCCCGCTCCTGCTCGGACAGGCCCTCGAGCGCGGCGCGCTCGGTGTCGTTGAGCGCGTAGCCCAGCAGCGCGTCGTCGGCCTTTCTCGTCGCGGTCTCGACGTCGAGGCCCACGGCGGCGCCGCCGGTGAGCGCGACGCCGATCCGCTCGCCCGAATGGGAGATCGACAGCGCCAGCTTCGCGCCCGGAACGCGCGGCGGGCCGTGCTGCCTGCCACAGTCGTCGCACGTCGCGTCGAACTCCACCTCGGCCGGCGCGATCCCGAGGTGCTCGGCGGCGACGGTCTTGGCGAGCACCCTGCCCGTCAGGAACCGGCGTTTGTCCTCGTCCCGGCGGTAGGCGGCGTGCCGCTCGCGCTCGGCCGGTGCGAGCAGCGCCAGGTGCTCGCCGCTCTCGGCGAGCGGGGCCGCCCACCACACCGCGCAGTCGATCACAGGGCGAATCTACGGGGCGCCCGGCAGGTGTCGCCAGGCCGATCGTGCGTTACCTTGGTCCCTAAGCAACCGCTTAGTAACGAGGGAGTCGGCGGCGATGGATTTCAGTCTCAGCGTCGAGGAGCGAGAGATTCGTGACTGGGTGCGGACCTTTGTGCAGCGGGAGCTGATCCCGCTGGAGCAGGAGGTGCTGCGCAGGGAGCGTGCCGGGCAGCCCGGCCTGCCCGCCGACGAGCTGGAGGAGCTCCAGCTCAAGGCCCGCGACTCCGGCTTCTGGGGCGTCCAGACCCCCGAGGAGTACGGCGGCATGGGCCTCTCCGCGGTGATGACGGCGCTGCTGGAGGCCGAGCTCGGCCGCTCGTTCGTGCCTTTCCGCTTCGGCGGCGCGGCCGACAACATCCTGTTCTACGCCAACGAGGAACAGCAGCAGCGCTACCTGCTGCCGACCATCGAGGGCAAGCGCAAGTCCTGCTTCGCCATCACCGAGCCGGGCGCGGGCTCTGACGCGAAGGCGATCCGGACCACCGCGCGCAAGGACGGCGCCGACTGGGTCATCAACGGCGAGAAGACGTTCATCACCGGCGGCAACGAGGCCGACTTCACGATGGTCTTCGCCATCACCGACCCCGAGAAGGGTGCTAACGGCGGGGTGACGTGCTTCCTCGTCGACCGCGAGATGGGGTGGCGCTCCGAATACATCGACACGATGGGCGAATGGGGTCCCGCGGCGCTGGTCTTCGAGGACGTCCGCGTGCCGGAGAGCCAGATCCTCGGCGAGCTCGGCCAGGGCTTCAACCTCGCCATGCAGTGGATCGGCCGCGGTCGTTACCTGCTGCCCGCCCGCGCGATCGGCTCGTGCGAGCGGCTGCTGTCGATGGCCATCGAGCACGCCAACACCAGGGAGACGTTCGGCGCGCCCATCGCCGACCGGCAGGCGATCCAGTGGATGATCGCCGACTCCGGCGTGGAGCTCGAGGCACTGCGCTGGCTGGTGCTGCACGCCGCGTGGCAGGTGGACTCCGGAATGGACTCCCGGCACGCGCAGTCCATCGCCAAGCTCTACGGCGGCGTCAAGGCGAACGAGATCGTCGACCGCGTGCTGCAGATCCACGGCGGCATGGGCTACACCCGTGAACTGCCGATCGAGCGGTGGTACCGCGAGCTGCGGCTGCTGCGCATCTATGAGGGCACCGACGAGATCCAGCGCAGGACCATCGCCCGCAACCTGCTGAAGGGCCACGTGAAGCTGGGAGGAGCCCTCGGCTGAGGAAGCCCGGAAGCTCGCGCTGTGGAGGCAGGACGCGAAGCCCTGCCTCCACAGCGGGGGTGGTTCTACTCAGGAACGGACGGTGTCGCCCTTCTGCCGTAGTGCCAGCGGCACGCCTGCGAGGTCCTCCTCGTTGCAGAGGATCTTCAGGTCGTAGTACGGAAAGCCGTCCCGTTCGTCGTAGTCGAGGTGGACTGCGAGCACGTCCACCGGCTCGCCGAGCCACTGCTGGGCCTGCCGGAGCCAGCCGGCACAGCGCTCCAGCGCGGCCGGGAGATCGTCATCGCGGAACTCGACCGGGCGGTAGGGCACGTCCTGTACCTGGTCCCGTGGGTCGGAGGGCGTCGGAAGCCCCGGAGCGAGACCCGCGTCGTCGAGTTCCAGCTGGATTGTTTCCTCACTCACCCCACGAGCGTCCCTCAGCAGCGGCTCCGGGGCAAGCGTGGGGGTGTCAGGAGTTCGCCAAACCACAGCGTGCGGGGGTGTGAACGCCCAGCGCACGCAGGGTGAGCTCGACGTGGTGGTCGGCCACCTGACGCAGCGTCAGCGCACCTCGCGGCGAGTACCAGCGGGCCACTCCGTTGCACATGTCGAGCACGGCGATGCGCGTGACGGCGGGTTGGCCGGTGTCGAAGACCCCTTCTTTCCGGCCTGCCTCGATCGTGTCGGACCACAGCCGCTCGTAGGCGTCCCGCAGCTGGACGACCTCCCGGCGCAGCCGCGGCGACAACACGTCGATGTGGTCGTCCACCACCCTCGTCTCGTTCGGCTGCCGGGCGTGCGCGGTGACGTGCAGGGTGACGAGCCTGCGGATCCGCTCGACCGGGTCGGCGACGCCGTCGACGGCGTCTGTCGCGTCGTCGAGCAGACGTCGCAGGCAGTCGCGCATGATCCCGGCGAGCAGCTCCTCCTTGGTGCCCATGTAGTGGTACAGGCTGGCCGAGGAAAGCTTGGCGGCCTGCGCGAGGTCGCGGATGCCGGTACCGTGGAACCCCTTGGTGGCGAACAGTTTCACCGCCGCGCGGCGCACGCGTTCGCCGGTGCTCACAGCCATGTGCGCTCCACCCGGTCGTAGGAGCCGGTGAGATCTCCGACGGTCCCGCGCAGCTCGCCCTTGGCCACCCGTTCCGACGGCGTCATGGGCAGCGTGTCCACAAAGGACCAGTAGCGGGGTACCTTGAAGTAGGCGAGCCGTTCGCCGCAGAACCCGGCCAGCGACTCGGGATCAGGCTCGCCGACGGCGACGACGTACGCCCGGATCTCCTCGCCCCGCAACGAGTCCGGCACGGGGAGCACCGCGGCCGAGCGCACCGAGGGATGCCGCAGCAGCGCCCGCTCCACCTCGTCGGCGGAAACGTTCTCGCCGCTGCGGCGGATCATGTCCTTGGTCCGCCCGGCGTAGAAGACCCTGCCGTGCTCGTCCATCCACGCCAGGTCGCCGGTGCGGAACCAGCCGCCGCGAAACGCCCTCGCCGTCGCATCCGGGTCGTCGTGGTAGCCGTGCATCAGGCCGACGCCCCGGATCAGCAGCTCGCCGGTCTCCCCCCGGGGCAACGGCTCGCCGTCCTCGCCCGCGATCATCGCCTCGCGCGCCGGCGTCGGCGTGCCGATGCAGCCGGTGCCCACCAGTTCGTCGTGGTCGGCGGGCCCGACCCGCAGGTCGCCGCCGGTCTCGGTCATGCCGAACGCCTCGAACCACGGCACGCCCCAGCGCTTCTCCAGCTCGGCGTGCAGCTCCCGCGGAATGGCCGACGCGCTGATCGCCCGCACCCTGTGCGCGCGGTCCTCCGGCGACTCCGGCTGGCGCAGCAGCAGCGTCGGCATCAGGCCGAGGCAGTAGAACCACGTGACGCCGTGCTCGCGCACCTTCGCCCAGAACGTCGAGGGGTGGAACCGGTCGAGCACCACGAGCGTCGCGCCGCTCGCGAGCCCCGCCGCGACGTTCCACTGTGGATCGACGTAGTGGAACGGCTGCGCGGTGAGCAGGACGTCGTTGTCGCTCAGGTGCGGGAACCCGGTGACGAGCCCCTCGGCGAGGGTCGTCCAGTACCGGTGCGGCAGGACGCAGCCCTTCGGTGCACCGGTGGTGCCCGACGTGTACTGGATGTTCACGGGCAGCTCGGGCGCGTGCACCGGCTTCGGCGCCCCTTCGGGCCGCAGCTCGTCGACCGTGAGCACGCGTTCCAGCGGCGTGCGGGGTGCGATCGTGGTGAGGAGGCCGGCGAACTCCCCGGTCGTGACCGCGAACCGCGCGCCGGAGTGGGCGAGCACGTGCTCTCCGTCCAGCTCGCGGTAGCTGGTGTTGACGGGCACCAGCACCGCCCCGATCCTGGCGAGCGCGAGCCACAGCAACGGGAACTCGGGCTGGTTGCGCAACATCACGGCCACCCGGTCGCCCCGCCGCGTGCCGAGCGCGGCGAGCGCGGAGGCGAGCTCGCCGCTGCGGCGGTCGACGTCGCCGAACGTCAGCCGTTCGCCGGTGGCGTCGAACACCCACGCCGTGCGGTCCTGCCACTCCCGCGCGGCGCCGGTGACGAGCGTGACGAGGTCAGTCACGGGCCCGGAACTCCGTAGTGGCGCGGGCGACCTCCGGCGTGTGCTCGGTGAGCAGGGCGTGGCTGATCTCCAGTTCCAGCGCCGTTTCCACCGCGCTGTCGACACCCCGGTCGATCGCGCGCTTGGCCAGCGTCACCGCGGCGGGCGGCTTCGCGACGAGCCGGCCCGCCCAGGCAAGAGCGAACTCCAGCAGTTCGTCGCGGCCCACCATCTCGTTGACCAGCCCCATGCCCTTCGCCACCGGTGCGTCGACGCGTTCGCCGAGCAGCACCAGTTCTTTCGCCTTCGCGGGGCCGACGAGCAGCGGCAGCAGGCGCGATGCCGCACCCGTGATGCTGAGCCCCAGCGTGGCCTCAGGGAAGGCGAACACCGCGTCGTCGGCCGCAACCACGAGATCGCAGCCGAGCGCGAACTCCGCGCCCGCGCCGATCGCGTAGCCGTGCACGGCGGCGATCACCGGCTGCGGCAGGCCCCGCAGCCTGCGGGTGACGTCCTGCAGGCGCTCCAGCCGAACCCGGGAGTCGCCGTCGCCGGAGGGTTCCTTCAGGTCGTGGCCAGCGCAGAACGCCCGGCCCCGCCCGGCGAGCACCACGGCGCGGGCACTCTCGTCGGCGGCGACCGCGTCGAGAGCCCCCAGCAGGTCGTCCACCAGCTCGGGCGACACGGCGTTGAGCCGGTCGGGCCGGTTCAACCAGACGAGCGCGACTCCATCGGCGACGGTCAGCTCCACGGTGTCCATGCCGCACAGCCTAGACGGACCGATCGATCGATCGATAGTCTTCCCGCATGCCGGTTCGTGATGCTGAGGCCGCCGACATCGAGGAGATCTGCGCGCTCATCGAGGAGCACGCGCGCTACGAGGGCAACGAGGATCTCGTGCTCGACCGCGAGGACATGGCGCGGCACCTGTTCGGGCCCGAGCCGAAGGCGTGGGTGCTGATGGCCGAGTCTGGCGGCGAGGTGGCCGGGATGGCGTTCTGCTCGTGGAACTTCTCGACGTGGGAGGCGCGGCCGGGTATCTGGCTCGACGACATCTTCGTGCGGCCCGCGTTCCGGCGGCTCGGCCTCGGCAGGGAGCTGCTGAACGAGCTGCGCAAGCGCACCAGCGGGCGCGTCGAGTGGGACATGCAGGAGGGCAACGAGCGGGCGGCGGCGTTCTACGCCGACCTCGGCGCCGAGCCCGTGCCCGGGTGGATTCGGTATCGTTGGCGTCCTGACCTGGCCTGATGGTGCGTGAAGTGAGGTCCGTATCGTGGAGGGCATGGCAGATGGCACCTACCGGCGTTCGTCCTCGATCGAGGATTACGTGAGGGCTATCTATGGCCTGGTCGAGCGTAGTGAGCAGGTCACCAACACGTCGCTGGCGGCGCGGCTCGAGGTGAGTCCGTCCTCGGCGTCGGGGATGGTGACGAAGCTGTCGCAGCAGGGGCTGGTGGCGCACGTGCCGTACCGCGGCATCGAGCTGACGCCCGCGGGCAGGCAGCTGGCGAGGTCGGTGCTGCGCAGGCACCGGCTGATCGAGTCGTACCTCGTTTCGGAGCTCGGCTACACATGGGACGAGGTGCACAGCGAGGCCGATCTGCTGGAGCACGTGGTGTCCGATCTGCTCGTCGAGCGGATCGCGGCGAAGCTCGGCAACCCGGTCCGTGACCCGCACGGCGATCCCATTCCCGCGGCGGACGGCAGCGTCGAGGAGCTGTCGACCCGCCTGCTCGACGAGCTGCCGGCGGGCTCGGTCGGCGAGATCGTGAGGGTGTGGGACACCGATCCGGACCTCCTGCGCTATCTCGCGGAGCGCTCGATCACCCTGGGTGACCGGATTGAGGTGGTCGAGCGTCAGCCCTTCGGCGGTCCGGTGGTGGTGAAGGTGGGCCCTCCGGCCCGCGCGGAAACCCACGCACTCGGTACGGAGATCGCGCAGGCGCTGTCAGTAGCGGTCCGCTGACGCCCCGCGAGTCTTGCGTTCCCGTTCGCGAGTCTTGCGTTCAGGACCGCGAGTTGTGCGTTTCGGCGCGGGGAGCCTCTTCCGGCGATGGGCAACTCGGCGTCGGGAATGCACAACTCGGCGTCCGGAGCGCACGACTCGCGTGCGGGAGCGTACGACTCGCGGGCGGGATGCTGACAAGGGACCTTTGCCCCTTCCGGCGCCTCTCGCGTTGCCCATACGCTGCACCGGTTCCTCGATGAGCGGAGCTGCGATGACCGGTCAGAGAACACCACAGATGGACCGGGGGCAGAGTGCTACGCGCGAGGTGGAGTCGCTGCTGGCGACCGGACCTTTCGCCGTGGCGTTGCGTGCGGCGATACGTGCCAGGGGCCTCGGGCTCGAGCGGATCCAGTACCGGTTGCGCCGCCGCGGCGTGCCGGTGAGCCTGGCGACGCTGAGCCATTGGCAGTCCGGCCGTTGCCGCCCAGAGCGCCCCGGTTCCCTCGCGGCACTGAGGTACCTCGAGGAGGTACTCGAAGTGCCGCCGGGAGCCCTCCTACGACTACTCGCCGTCGAGAACGGCGGACAGCGCGTCACGCAGGTGCCCCAGTGACCGCGCGATCCACGGCAACGTGACGGGATCGGGACTGCGCAACGCCGACCACCGCTGTTCGGCGTCGTCGCCGTAGAGCAGGCTCGTCGCCACGCGGAACCGGAGCGCGGCGGGGTCGTCGCCGAACTCGGCGCCCGCCAGTACCCCGACACCGTGCCGGTCGAGCAGGTGCTCGGCCAGCTGCGCGCCGGTGGTGAAGCCCTTGGCGCGCAACGGTTCCAGGTCCGGGTACAGGTAGAAGCCCGCCTGCGGCGCACGACAGTCCGCGCCTGCCGCGGTGAACTCGGCGTGCACGGCGCGCGCGACGGCCGCGTGCAGTGCCCTGCTCGCGTCGATGTGGGCGCGGACCTCGGGGGGCTCCGCCAGCACGTACGCCGCGACCTCCTGCATCGGTGCGGGCAGGCTCGACCACACCTCGCTCGCCACGCCGACGAGCGCGGCGCGCTGCTCCGGCCGCGGCACGCGGGCGAAGCCGATGCGGTAACCGCCGAGCGCCATGTTCTTGCTGAGCCCGGCCGTGACCACCGTGTGCTCGGGCAGTTCGGCCGCCGGGCTGCGCACCTCGGCAGAATCGTGGACGAGGTCGCGGTAGATCTCGTCGGAGAGCACCGTCAGCCCGTGCGCACCGGCGACAGCGCAGACCTCCTTGACCAGTTCGGCCCCGGCGAGGGTGCCGGTGGGGTTGTCGGGCACGGTCAGGATCAGCACGCCCGGCTCGGCGCCGTCCTTGCGCGCGCCGGTCAGTGCCCGGTCGAGCCGCTCCGGGTCGGGCACGCCGCCCGCGCTCTCCGGCACCGGCACGCCGAGCACCCGCCTGCCGAGCAGGGCGGCCTGTGCGGCGTAGCTGACCCACGACGGCTGCGGGAGCACGACGTCGCCGGGCAGCACGGCGAGCAGTCCGAAGAGCAGCGCCTTGCTGCCGGGCGCCAGCACGATGTCGTCGGCCTCGGTCGGCAGCCCGCGCCTGCTGAAGTAGCCCGCCGCCGCCTGCCGGGCCTCGGCGGAGCCGACGACGGCCCCGTACTCGTTGCGGTGCGCGGCCCCGGCCAGCACGTCGCGCACCTCGGGCAGGACGGGCAGCCCGGCCTCCCCGAAGCCGAGGTGCAGCACCTGCTCGCCCGCTGCCCGCTTCGCCTGCAGCTTCTCGTTGATCGCCAGGGTCGCCGAGTGCCTGATCACGAAGATTGCCTCCCTTGTTTGCGTCAAGGATAGCGGAGGCAATATTAGTTGCAAGGGGTGGCCGCGGCGAACCGCTCGGCGACATCCCCCTCCGTGAGCCCGAAGTCGGCGAGGCGGTAGCGGTGCGCCGGTTTGCGGACGCCCGTGGTGCTCTCGGCGTGCAGCGTGCGCATCGCGGCCCGCGCCTCCTCGCTGAACGGGATCCCGAAGTGGGCGTACAGCGACTCGACCGTGCCCACCGGGTCGGCGACGAAGTCGTCGTAGTGGACGTCGTAGAACCGCGCTTGGTCGTGCCTGGCCCGCTCGGCGGTGAACGTCTCGAGCCCGCGCGCCCACAGCTCCAGCTGGTCGCGCCCCACCGTCTCGCCACGGAAAGTCTCCGACCACTGCGCGCTCGCCTGCGCGTTGAGGCTGCACACCGAGGCGATCGCGACCTTGGGGGCGCGGTGGGTCTGCACCACGAGCGCATCCGGGTACACGGCGAGCAGCGCGTCGAGCGCGAACAGATGGCTGGGGTTCTTCAGCACCCACCGCCGGCCCGCGTCGGGCAGGCCGATCAGCTGCAGGTTGCGCCGGTGCCTGCGGTAGGCGGGTGCCCAGTCCTGTTCGGACAGCCACGCCGAGTACGCGGGCACGTGCGCGAGGCACTCGTAGGAGATCGAGCGCAGTGACTGCCGCAGCAGCTGCCAGCACTCCTCCACCTCGTCCGCCGACATCGCGTGCACGCCGAGGAACTCGGGGTGCTCCACGTGGTACTGCTCGTAGCCGGCCTGGATGCGCTGGAACACCGGGTTGTCCGCCCACGTCCGCCGAGGCGGCCTCGGCTGTGGCACCTCGGTCAGCCACACCTCCAGCCCCTGATGGGCGGGGTCGGCGGTGAGCAGCCGGTGCAGCGCGGTCGTGCCGGTGCGCGGCAGGCCCGTGACGAAGATCGGCCGCTCGATCGTGACGTCGGCGTACTCGGGCCGGGCCTTCCACGCGGCCTCGCTGAGCAGTCGCGCGACGAGCGCTCCCCGCAGGAACGCCCGCTTCACCCTGCGGCCCAGCTGGGTCAGTCCCGCCTCGCGTTCGTAGGACTCCAGCAGCACCGCGAGCCCGTCGGTGTAGTCGTCGGTGCCGAAGTCGTCGAGTCCGGTGATCTTCGTGGCCGAGGCGTGCAGGTCGGCGACGGTGCCAACGCTCATCGGGTTCCCCTCAGTGGTGGTACTCGCCGCCGTTGACGTCGAGGCATTGGCCGGTGATCGCCCGGGCGAGGGGGGAGGCCAGGAACACCACGGCGTCGGCGATCTCGTCGGGTTCGGGCAGCTTGCGCAGGTCGATGGTCGCCGCGGTCTCGGCGTAGACCTGCTGCGGGTCCACGCCGCGTTCCCTGGCGAGAGAGGAGAAGTACCACTTGAGCGAGCCCGCCCAGATGTAGCCGGGCGCCACCGAGTTGACGCGAATGCCGCGCGGGCCGAGTTCGGTGGAGAGGCTCTGCGCCAATGACAGCAGGCTCGACTTCGCCATCTTGTACGCGCCGAACGTGCGCCGGGAGTGCCGCAGCACCGCCGAGTTGATCATCACCACGGCGCCGCCCGTCTCGGCGAGCGCGGGCGTGCACAGCCGCGTGAGCCGCAGTGCCGCGAGCACGTTGGTCTCGAAGCCCGCCCGCACCGCGTCGAGGTCGACGTCGAGCAGGTCGGTCATCGGTGGGATGGCGAAGGCGTTGTTGACGAGCGCGTCCATGCGCCCGTAGGCGTCCACTGTGGTCTCGGCGACGCGGCGGGCCGAGTCGTCGTCGGTGATGTCGGCCCGCACCGTCACGGCCCGCCTGCCCAGCTCGGTGACCTCCTTGGCCACCTCGCCGAGCCGCTTCTCGGTCCTCGCCGCGAGCACGAGGTCGGCGCCCGCCTTCGCACACTGGACCGCGATCGAGCGGCCGAGCCCAGGCCCGACGCCCGACACCACGATCACCTTGTCCCGCAACAACATCAGCCGAGCATCCTCGTCGCGACGGCGGTCTGCCTGGCCGCGATGCGCGCGGTCCACTCCTCGGGTGTCACCCTGGCCTGCTCGTAGTAGGGCAGCTTCGCGGGCAGCTCGCCGACGTCCACCACGTCGACCTCGGGTCCGTCGTCCGGCGTGAGGTCGCGGGAGAGCCGCTGCCAGCGGATCTGCACGTAGCCGCGGGCGTGCCCGAGCCGTTCCAGCCAGTTGGCGACGCCGGGGTCGCGCTCGCTGATCACGAACCGCAGCTTGCCGTCGGGGTCCACGCGCGCCTGGTCGGCGGTGAGGCTCGTCTGGTGGTTGAGGTAGTCGAGCGAGACGTACCACCTGCTGCCGAGCTGGATGCCCTGGTACGGCGCCTCTGAGGCGGGGACCGTGACGATCATCGCCTGGTCGTCGGCGAGGTCGTAGTGGCCTGCCGAGGAGAACTGCGTCGCGAGCCCGCCGGGCGTGCGCCTCGGCTCGGTCATCGTGTTGACCGGCAGCTTCAGGTAGAACCACTCCGGGAACGCGAGGAACGTCCGCAGCCTGCTGAGCAGGATCTTGCCGGCCACGCCGTAACGCTTCTCCAGCGCCGTGCGGTCCTTCGGCTCCGGTGCGGCACCGAGGCGGTCGGCGCGGTGGATGCGCAGGGTGCCGCGCCGCTCGGTGGCCCAGTCGCTGTAGACCTCGCGCACCACGAGCATCGCCGATCCCTTGCCCAGCACGAAGTATCCGGGGCCGGCCTTGCCGCGATCGGGGCCGAACCGCAGCTCGAACCGCCCGTCGGCATTGATCTCCAGCTCACGGTCGTCGAAGGCCGCGAGGCTGTCGGGCACCTCCACCGGCGAGTAGTCGCCGTTGAGCACTTGGAAGCTCAGATCCCTTGTGGTGCCACGGGTTCCGGTGACCACGTACTCGGCGTCGTCACGCAGGTACGAGTGGAAGTACAGCGCGTCGGGGTTGTCGAGGCCCATCTTCGTGTAGGGCCCCGTGGAGGTGACGAAGTAGGGGAAGTCCCGTTCATACGCCCACGCGAGCTGCAGCGACGCCCTGATGCTGCCCGCGAGGTAGTCGTAGCCCTCGATCAGGTCCTGTTCGGTCTGGATGTGCGGCGCCTCGGCGATGACCTTCTCTGCTTCGACGACGGCGTCGGCGAACGGCTGGGTGAGCACCGACCGAGAGTAGAACGTGTTCTAGCTTGCGGTCAATGGCGGGGTCTTCGCCCAGCGGTTGGCCGTGAGCGTGAAACCGGGCAGGTCGCCGAGCGGCACGAGGTACTCGTAGGTGCGCGTGTAGCCGGTGTGCTGGATCCGCCAGACGCCGTCGGCGCCGCGCGTGTAGCGGTCCTCGTAGAACGCCGCGCCCTTGATCATCGTGTTGTTGTGCTCGGTGGCGAGCACCGTGTCCTCGAACGACCACGTGCCCTCGGCCGTGTCGCCGTCGATCTCGATCTCCGGCTGGCCCGCCGAGTGCACGGTGATGATGCCGGGGTCGAGCGTGTTGCGCAGGAAGTCCAGGATCGCCTCGCGGCCGGTGAAGCGGAGCGGCCCGCCGCCGGAGGGCGTGCCGTACTCGGCCGTCGCGTCGGGGGCGAGCGCGTCCTCAAGCTCGTCCCAGCTCTTGAGGTCGACGCAGCGGAGGTAGCGGTACTTGACGCGCTTGATCTCTTCCAGACTGGCGATGTCCATGTCGTTCAGCTTCCGCGCACCCTTGACCAGTTTCAAGAACTTGTTCTAATTTTTTCGGATGACGGGCTACGAGCTCTCGCAATCGGGTGTGCTCGAGGCCGAGGCCGTGCACGTGTTCCGCGAGGTGGCGGCGACCTTCGAGCGGCCGGTGCTGCTGTTCTCCGGCGGCAAGGACTCGGTGGTGATGCTGCACGTGGCGGTGCGGGCGTTCTGGCCTGCGCCGTTGCCGTTTCCGGTGTTGCACGTCGACACGGGGCACAACTTCGACGAGGTGCTGGAGTTCCGGGACCGGGCGGTGCGGGAGCTCGGGGTGCGGCTGCTGGTGGGGCGGGTGCAGGACGACCTCGACGCCGGGCGCGTGGTGGAGGAGCGCGGCCGGGGCGCGAGCCGCAACCGGCTGCAGACGGTGACCTTGCTGCGGATGATCAGGGAGCACTCCTTCGACGCGGTGTTCGGCGGGGCGCGCCGGGACGAGGAGAAGGCGCGGGCGAAGGAGCGGGTGTTCAGCTTCCGCGACGAGTTCGGGCAGTGGGATCCGCGCAGGCAGCGGCCCGAGCTGTGGAACCTCTACAACGGGCGGCACCGCAAGGGCGAGCACATCCGGGTGTTTCCGCTGTCGAACTGGACCGAGCTGGACGTGTGGTCCTACATCGCGGCGGAGCGGATCGCGTTGCCGTCGTTGTACTTCGCGCACCGCAGGCGGGTGTTCCAACGCGACGGGATGCTGCTGGCGTGCTCGCGGCACCTGGCGCCTGAGGCAGGGGAGGAGCCCTACGAGGCGGTGGTGCGGTTCCGCACGGTGGGGGACGCGACGTGCACGGGGTGCGTGGAGTCCCCGGCGGCGACGCCGGAGGAGGTGGTGGCCGAGGTGGCGGCGAGCCGGGTGACCGAGCGGGGCGCGACGCGGGCCGACGACCGCATCTCCGAGGCGGGCATGGAGGATCGCAAGAAGGAGGGGTACTTCTAGTGCCTCCGTTGTTGCGCGTGGCTACGGCGGGCAGTGTGGACGACGGGAAGTCCACCCTGATCGGCCGGTTGCTGCACGATTCGAAGGCGCTGTTCACCGACCAGCTGGCGGCGGTGGAGCGCACGAGCCGCGACCGGGGCGCGGGCGGGCCTGATCTGGCGCTGGTGACCGACGGGCTGCGTGCGGAGCGCGAGCAGGGGATCACGATCGACGTGGCGTACCGGTACTTCGCCACGCCCGCGCGGAAGTTCATCCTGGCCGACACCCCCGGGCACGTGCAGTACACGCGCAACACGGTCACCGGCGCCTCCACCGCGGACGTGGCGCTGATCCTGGTGGACGCGCGCAAGGGCGTGGTGGAGCAGTGCAGGCGGCACGCGTTCCTGGCGAGCCTGCTCGGGGTGGGCCATCTGGTGCTGTGCGTGAACAAGATGGACCTGGTGGGCTGGTCGCGGGAGCGGTTCGAGGAGATCAAGGACGACTTCGCCCGGTTCGCGACCCGGCTGGACGTGCACGACCTGACGTTCGTGCCGATCTCGGCGCTGCACGGCGACAACGTGGTGCACCGGGGCGCGGCGATGCCGTGGTACGAGGGCCCGTCGCTGCTGCACCACCTCGAGCAGGTGCACGTGGCCTCCGACCGCAACCTCATCGACGTGCGGCTGCCGGTGCAGTACGTGATCCGCGCCGGCGACTTCCGCGGCTACGCGGGCACGATGGCGGGCGGGGTGCTCAAACCCGGCGACGAGGTGCTGGTGCTGCCCTCGGGGTTCTCCACCACCGTGCGCGCGGTGTGGGGCCCCGGCGGGGTGCCGGTGGCGGAGGCGTTCCCGCCCCAGGCGGTGACCGTCGAGCTGGCCGACGAGCTGGACGTGGGCAGGGGAGACCTGCTCTGCCGCCCCGGCAACCGCCCGCACGCCGACGGCGACCTCGACGCGATGGTGTGCTGGTTCTCCGAGCACGCCGGGCTCGAACCCGGCAGCCACTACCTCCTGCGCCACACCACCAGTGAGACCGCCGCCACGGTCGCCGAACTGGACTACCGGCTCGACGTCAACACCCTGCACCGCGACGAGACCGCGACCGGGTTGAGCCTCAACGAGATCGGTCGCGTCCGGCTGCGCACCCGGCGGCCACTGCTGTTCGACCCCTACCGCCGCAACCGCACCACCGGCGGCTTCGTGCTCATCGACCCGGTCACCCAGGACACCGTGGCCGCCGGCATGCTCACCGGCCCCCGCCGGCCCGGCCGGAGCGTGGTCTGGCAGTCCGCCGCCGTCACCCGCGAGCAACGGCCCACCCAGGGCGCCACGATCTGGCTCACCGGCCTTTCCGGCTCCGGCAAGTCCACCATCGCCGTCGAGCTGGAACGCAGGCTCGTCGCGCTCGGCCGCCCCGCCTACCTGCTCGACGGTGACAACCTCCGCCACGGCCTCAACGCCGACCTCGGGTTCAGCGCCCGCGACCGCACCGAGAACGTCCGCCGCGCCGGCGAGGTCGCCCGTCTGTTCGCCGACGCCGGCGTGGTCGCCGTCGTCTCCCTCATCAGCCCGTACCGCGCCGGCCGTGATCGTGTCCGCGCCGTGCACGAGGCCGCCGGGTTGCCCTTCGTCGAGGTCTACGTCGACACGCCGCTCGAGGTGTGCGAGGCCCGCGACCCCAAGGGCCTCTACGCACGCGCCCGCGCGGGCGAGCTCACCGGCTTCACCGGTATCGACACCCCCTACGAGCCCCCGGCGGCCCCCGACCTGGTCCTCCATCCCGGCGACGGCGACCCGGCCACACTCGCCGCCCGAGTCCTTGCTTTGCTGGAGCGGTGACCACCGACGCGCGACTCGCCGCCCGGCTCGCCGACGAAGCCGGGCACCTGCTGCTCTCCGTGCGGGAGAACGGCACCGACCT
Organism: Prauserella flavalba; assembly: GCF_003202235.1. Taxonomy (GTDB): domain Bacteria; phylum Actinomycetota; class Actinomycetes; order Mycobacteriales; family Pseudonocardiaceae; genus Prauserella_A; species Prauserella_A flavalba. Next base: position 73,933 of record NZ_MASU01000018.1, on the reverse strand, counting down.
GGAACCGAAAGCACTCGGCAAGCGGGGTGACGCCGAGTCCAACGCACTGCTGCTGAGCAGGCTCGCCGCCGAGCGGCCCGGTGACGCCGTGCTCTCCGAGGAGTCGGCCGACGACCCGGCGCGCCTCGACGCCGACCGCGTGTGGATCATCGACCCGCTCGACGGCACGCGCGAGTTCAGCAAGCCGGGCCGCTCGGACTGGGCCGTGCACGTCGCGCTGTGGGAGCGGGGCGGGGGCATCACCGCGGCCGCCGTCGCCCAGCCCGCGCTCGGACTGGTCCATGCCAGTGACGACGCCTCGCTCGGACCGAGGCATGACGGCCGGATCCGGGTGCTCGTCAGCGACAGCAGGCCGCCCGCGTTCGCCGCGCCGGTCGCCGAACGGCTCGACGCCGAACTGGTGCCGATGGGCTCGGCGGGCGCGAAGGCGATGGCGGTGCTGCGCGGCGAGGCCGATGCGTACGTGCACGCGGGCGGGCAGTGGGAATGGGACTCCGCCGCGCCGGTCGGGGTCGTGCTCGGGGCCGGGCTGCACGCGTCGCGCGTGGACGGTTCTCCCTTGCGCTACAACGAGTCCCACCCCTACCTGCCGGATCTGGTGATCAGCAGGCCCGAGCTCGCCGACCGGCTGCTCACGGCGATCCGGTTGGATGCTCCCCCGCAGGCTGGTTGAGCGGGGAATCCGCAGTGAAGGTGGCCTTCACTGCAGATGGGCTGCGAGGAGGCGGATGGTTTCGGTGGCCGCGATCGCGTGGCCCCTGCCGTTGACGTGGATGCCGTCAACGCTGTAGATCGACGCCTCCGACGACGCGGGGTGCGAGGTCAGGTCCGCGTGCCACGCGCCCTCGCGTTCGGCGATCGCGCGCGTGCGGCCGGACAGGTCGTGCAGCCGCGTTTCCAGCCCACCGGACACCTCGGGCGCCAGCACGGGTGACCTCGTGATGTCAAACAGTCCGACAGTCACCACCTCGCTGCCCGCCTCCCGCAGCGCGCGCACGATGCCCGCGAGCACCACCTCCACCGCGCCGGGGTCGTACGAGCGACGCAGCATGTCGTTACCGCCGCACGCCACCACGGCCAGGTCGGGTTCGAAGGCCAGCGCAGGGGACAGCTGGAAGCGGCTCACCTCCTCGGCGAAGAGCCCGCGTTTGCCGAGGTTGAGGTACTCCAGCACGGGGTTGTGCGCGCGCAGCGCGGCGGCGACCCGGTCGGCCCACGGCACCGGCGGGTAGCCGTCGAGCAGGTCGCCGACGCCCTCGGCGACGCTGTCGCCGAGCACGGCGAACCGGCGCCACGGTGCGCCGGAGAGCAGGGGGAACAGGACCTCGTCGGTCAGGCAGTGCGGATCGCTGTGCTCACTCAGGCTCATCTCATCACCTCAAAGTAAGTGGACGGTCGTACGGTAAAACTTTCGCAGGTGATGAGTCAATGTTCCGGACAGATCTAGCTTGATTAGTGGACAGTTGTCCCGTGGTTTACGCTGGTGCCGAGCGAAGGGCAGGTGTGGTGATGACCGGGCCACGGGTCGACAAGCGCGTCGAGCGCGGACAGCACTCCCGCCGGGCGATCCTCGACCGGGCCATGGACATCGCCTCGGTCGAAGGGCTTGAGAGCCTGTCCGTCCGGCGCCTCGCGGCCGAGCTGGAACTCAGCAAGAGCGGCGTGTTCGCGCAGTTCGGCTCCAAGGAGGAACTGCAGCTCGCGACGGTGCGCGCCGCCGTGGAGGTCTACGTCGACAAGGTCGTCCGACCGGCCCGGCGAGCCCCGGCGGGAATCCGGCGCGTGCGGGCGCTGTGCGAGTCCTGGCTCGCGTACGCCAGGGAGCCGGTGTTTCCCGGCGGCTGTTTCTTCCTGTCGGTGGCGGCCGAGTTCGATGCCAGGCCGGGTCGTGTCCGTGATGCCGTGGCCGCGGCGCGCCGCGACTGGCAGCGACTTTACGAACGGACCATCGACGAGGCTCGCGAACTCGGGGAAATCACGCCCGAGACCGACGCGGCGCAATTGGCGTTCGAACTCGACGCATTGGCCAGGGGTGGAGGCCAGGATGCGCTGTTGCACGATGATCCACAATTGTACGACCGCGTACGGACCGCGTTACTCGTGCGTCTTCGGTCCGTCGCGACGGATTCCGCGCTCCTCGATTGAGCCGTCGGCTTTCGACAATGATTGGCCGCCGAGTCGCGGCATTGTCGAATCCCAAAAGATCAAACACGCGAAATCGAACGCGGGCGGGGCGTGTGCCCCACCCGCGCTCGAGTGTGTGTATGTGTGTGTTCGCGCTGAAGTTCTGGGTGAATCAGTCCTCGGATTCGGCGACGCAGACGTCGGGGGCGGCTGCTTCGGTCTCGGCCGCAGGGGAGAGCAGCGGCACGCCGAGGCCGTTGAGCACGTCGGCGACCTGCACGCCCAGGACGTTCACGTGGTTGTCGCAGACGCCGACGTTGTTGTCGTTGAGGACGTCGTCGACGTTCACGAGGCCGAGCTGGCCGGTGTCGTTCTGCTCCTCGTCGATCTCACCGCTGGCGAACGCGGGCGAGCCGATCATCATCAGTCCGGCCGCCGCCGCGGCGACAAATGCAGATTTCTTCAACACTTCAACCATTCCTATCGACTCGGTTTCGGTTTTGCTTCGGCCGCGTGATCACCGCAACCGGCGACGAAGTTACTCGTTGACGAGCCCATGTACAGCGGGGCATTTGCGGACCTTCTCACCCGACGTAGTTGTGATACAGGTCACACAAGCTCCATGTTTAATGTCCCGTTAATCCGACGAGGAGCGACAATGGCATTTTCAGTCGTTTACTCTGGGTGTGGGCTTTTGCAGGCGCGTGCATGGGTTGGCCACCTGCCTTGGTGGCGACGGGTGTGCAACGGGTAATAAAAGGCGACACGCCAAATGGCCCGATAGGATGAAGAAATGCGACGTCCAGGCCCCGATTCGAAAGGGATTCGCCATTGCTGACCGACGTCCTCGACTGGTTGCGTGGCCTTCCTCCCGCGGGGCTGATCGCCGCCGCGGGCCTGCTCGTGTTCGGCGAGTGCACCCTCGGGCTCGGCTTCGTCGCACCGGGAGAGACCGGCCTGTTCATCCTGGGTACCACCGTCGGCAGCGTGCCCGAGTTCCTGCTGATGTGGTCGGTGACGACGGTCTGCGCGATCGCGGGCGACTCGGTGGGCTACCTGATCGGCTGGAAGCTCGGGCCGAAGCTGCGGCAAACCAAGGTCGTGCGCAGGCACGGCGCCGACGGCTGGGACCGCACCACCGACGTGCTGCGCAGGCGAGGCGCCTTGGCCGTGCTGATCGCGATCTTCCTGCCCGTGCTGCGTACGCTCATGCCCGCCGCCGCGGGCACGGCCCGGCTGCCGCTGCGCAAGTTCCTGCCCGCCGTGGTGGTCGGCGCGGCCGCCTGGTGCGCCCTGCACATCGGTATCGGGGTGGCGGCGGGCGAGGCGGCAAGGCGGATCGAGAAGGCCGTCGGCGCGGGCAGCTGGATCGTGCTCGGCGTGGTCGTGGCCGTGGTCGCCGTGGTGATCGTGGTGCGGCGCAGACGAGCCAAGGCCCAGGAGGCGAACGACGCGAAGGACGCGGGGGACGCTACGCGCTGAGCGCCTCGAGCAGCTGCTCCCCGTACTTGGCCAGCTTGTTCTCGCCGACCCCGTTCACCCCGCCCAGCTCGGCGAGCGTGCTGGGCCGTTCCGTGGCGATCTGCCGCAGCGTCGCGTCGTGGAAGATCACGTAGGCCGGAACGCCCTGCTCCTTCGCCGTCGCCGCCCGCCACGCACGCAGCTTCTCGAACACCGGTGCCGCCTCCTCCGGCAGCTCGGCGGCCTCGGCCCTGCGCGTTCGCGTGGATGCCTTCGCGGCCCGCTTCGGCTCGCGCCGCAGCAGGACCTTGCGGCCCTGGTACAGCACCTCGTCGCTGGCCGGCGTGGTCACGAGCGTTCCGTAGTCGCCCTCCACGGCGAGCAGGCCCTTGGCGAGCAGCTGCCGCACCACGCCTCGCCATTCGCTCTCGGCGAGCTCCGTGCCGACCCCGAAGACGCTCAGCGAGTCGTGGTCGTGCTGGACGACCTTGCTGGTCTTGCGGCCGAGCAGGATGTCGATGATCTGGCCCGCGCCGAACTTCTGCCTGCGCTCGCGGCGCAGCCGCACGACCGTGGACAGCAGCTTCTGTGCCGCGACCGTGCCGTCCCACGACTCCGGCGGCGCGAGGCAGGTGTCGCAGTTGCCGCACGCGGTGCCGTCCTGGCCGAAGTAGGCGAGCAGCTGCACGCGCCTGCACTCGACCGTCTCGCACAGCGCGAGCATCGCGTCGAGGTGAGCGCTCTGCTTGCGCCGGTGTGCCGCGTCGCCCTCGCCGCCGTCGATCAGCTTGCGCTGCTGCACCACGTCCTGCAGGCCGTAGGCCAGCCACGCAGTCGAGGGCAGGCCGTCGCGGCCTGCGCGCCCGGTCTCCTGGTAGTAGCCCTCCACCGACTTGGGCAGGTCGAGGTGAGCGACGAAGCGGACGTCCGGTTTGTCGATGCCCATGCCGAACGCGATCGTGGCGACCACGACGAGCCCGTCCTCACGCAGGAACCGGGCCTGGTGCTCGGAGCGGGTCCGCGCGTCGAGCCCCGCGTGGTAGGGCAGCGCCTCGATCCCGTTGCGTACCAGGAACTCCGCGGTCTCCTCCACCGACTTGCGGCTGAGGCAGTAGACGATGCCTCCGTCGCCCGAGTGTTCGTTCCGCAGCAGTTCCAGCAGCTGCTTGCGGGGCTCGTTCTTCGGGACGATGCGGTACTGGATGTTGGGCCGGTCGAAGCTCGCGACGAAGTGGTGGGCGTCCTCGAGCTTGAGCCTCGCGGCGATCTCGGCGTGGGTGGCCTTGGTGGCGGTGGCCGTGAGCGCGATGCGCGGCACGTCGGGCCAGCGCTCGTGGAGGTCGGACAGCGCGAGGTAATCGGGCCGGAAGTCGTGCCCCCACTGGGAAACACAGTGCGCCTCGTCGATCGCGAACAGCGCGACCTTCCCGCGGTCGAGCAGCTGGAGCGTGGATTCCACCCGCAACCGCTCCGGGGCGAGGTACAGCAGGTCCAGCTCGCCGGCGAGGAACTCCGCCTCGACCATGCGCCGCTCGTCGGGATCCTGCGTCGAGTTGAGGAAACCTGCCCGCACGCCGAGCGCCCGCAGCGCGTCGACCTGGTCCTGCATGAGTGCGATGAGCGGCGAGATGACCACGCCCACGCCCTGCCGGACGAGCGCGGGGATCTGGTAACACAGGGACTTGCCACCACCGGTAGGCATGAGCACGAGCGCGTCGCCACCGCCGGTGACGTGGTCGACGATCTCCTGCTGGCCCGGCCGGAACGAGTCGTAGCCGAAGACCCGGTTGAGTACCTGCAGCGTCTCGGACACCTCGGGGGAAGTCACCCCCGCGATCCTACGGAAGCGGCAAGCCCGCCCGGTGCATGTGGCGGGCTTCAGCGGGTGAGGAAGGCCGTCAGCACCGGGGCCAGGACCTTTTCCTTGATCATGTGGGTCTGGCCGGGGAGGGTGCGGTACTCGGCGCCGGGCAGGAGGTCGGCCAGCGCCTTGACGCCGGCCCGCATCCACGCCGGGCTCTTGCCGCCGTCGGCGACGAGCGTCGGCACGCCGACGCCCCTCCACCGGTTCTCCGGCAACGGCTTGCCCTGCTGGAAGGGCGTCACGAACGCGGCGTCGTAGGGCAGCGTCAGTGCCACGCCCTTGAGCTTGCGCCACACCGGCAGCAGCCGCATCAGCGCGATCATGAAGCCGGGAACCTCGACCTGCCGCATGAAGTTCGCGACCGCGTCGCCGGGCTTGCCCTGCGCGAGCGCCCGCTCGTACTGCGCGGCGAGGTCCGCCGGGATCGGCGGCCTGCTGTCGTCGACGATCAACGGCGGTTCGTACATTGCGAGCCTGCGCACCGGCAGACCGCTGTTCACGGCCTCCAGCGCCACCATCGCCCCGGATGAGGCGCCGAAGAGGTGCGCGGATCCGCCCGCTTCCTTGAGCAGTGCCGCGAGGTCCTCCAGCTCCCGCTCCACGGCGTAGGGCTGGGTGTCGCCGCTCTCGCCGCGGCCCCTGCGGTCATAGGTGTAGACGGTGAACGACGGCGCCAGCTCCTTGGCGAGTGCCGTCATGGGGCCCTGGCCCCGGTAGCACATGGCGCCGTCGACGAGGATCAGCGGTTCGCCGCTGCCGATCCGGTCGTAGGCGATCCTGGTGCCGTCGGCTGAGGTCACGGTGCTCATCTGTCGTTGCCTTCCTGGGAGAGGCCGGCCAGCCAGGCCTGCCAGACGTTTTCGGTGTGAGTGGTGTCCACAGTGGAGAAGAAGTGGTGGCCGGCGACGAGCGCGCCGTGGAAGCCCTGGAGGAGGCGGTACAGCGCGTCGGGCGTGCGGATGCCGATCGTCTGCGAGTTGACGGAGTAGACCACGCCCTCGACGACGTCTCCGTCCACAGTGAACCGTGCCGGGTCGCCCTCGGAGACGTGCTCGCCGAGGCCGAGCGCCGCGCGCGCGGCGCTCCACGTGCGCTCCCAGTCGCCGACCGGCGGGCCGAAGACGGTGAGCGGGGTCGCGACGCGGCCAGCGAAGTGCGTGAGGTAGGTGGCCAGTGTGCTGATGAACAGCGCGCCGCCCTTGCTCATGGCCTCGAACTCGTCGGCCCAGTCGTCGCCGGGGATGAAGCCGCTCGTCACCATGCGGAGCACGGTGCTGCCGCCGCCCCGGCCCTCGATGAGGAACTCGTAGGCGACGAACCGGCCGTCCTCGGCCTGCTCGCCGCCGTAGGCCAGGCGCTTGCCGGGTTCCCATGAGGTGATGGGTGACTCGGGCGCGTACCCGCCGAACAGTGTGCGGACGGTGCCGCCCTCGCCGGGTTGGACGTCGTTGCGGCCCATGAACCACGAGTCGATGCCGGGACCGGTCGCGATCGCGTCCCAGACCTGCTCGGGCGTGGCGTCCAGCGCGAGCTCGTCGTGCTTCTCGAATCGGTGGCCCATGTCGGTTCTCCTGTCGTGTCGGACACCGGAACTCTCCCACCGACAACTTTTGTTGTCAAGACTCTTTCTGTTGTCGGTGGGACGAGGATGTCCGAAACCGGACAATCTCGGCGGTCTTGCCGGTAAGTCGGGCTAACCTCCGGCACGTGACAGAGCCGTCCGGGTTTGAAACGATTCAGGGTCAGGGTTTGAGCCGCAGGGGTTTCCTTCACGGTTCGGCCGCCGGCGGCGTCGCGGCGTTCGCACTGCCCGCGGCGCAGGCGGGAGCCGAGCCGCCCGGCAGGCTGCGGGTGGAGCGCACCACGGTGGAGTACGCGTCGACGCTGCTGGGCACCGACGTCGCCGAGCCGCGCCTGTCGTGGGTGCTCGCCGCGCACGGGCACGGCGCGAGCCAGAGCGCCTACCAGGTACAGGTGGGCACCGATCCGCGCAGGCCGGGCGCGGTCTGGGACTCGGGCAGGGTCGTCTCGGCCGAGTCGGTGGGCATCGCCTACGCGGGCCCGCCGCTGCGGCCACGCACCCGCTACCACTGGCGGGTCCGCGTGTGGGACGGCGACGGCAGGCCGTCGGCGTGGAGCGCCGCGCGCTGGTGGGAGACCGCGCTGCTCGCAACCCCGTGGCGAGCCCGGTGGATCGGCGCCGCGGCTCCGCCCGCGCCGCTCGACTTCACCGGTACCTCCTGGATCTGGGGAACCGGAGCGACCCCGACCGGCGCGCCCACCGGGCCGCGCTGGTTCCGCGCCGCGCTCGACCTGCCCGCCGACGCCGAGGTGACGGAGGCGCGCGTGGTGGCCACCGCCGACGACGACTTCACCCTTCATCTCGGCGGGCGGCAGGTCCTGCACGCTCCCGAGCGGGTCGACGGCTGGAAGAGCGCACAGCAGGCCGACGTCACCGAGCAGGTGCGCGCCTCGGGCGGCCGCGTGGTGCTCGCCGCGCTCGCCACCAACCGCGGCAACGCGTCGGTCAACCCCGGCGGCCTGCTGGTGCGGCTCGTGGTGGACCTCGCGGGCGGGCAACGGCGCGAGCTGGTGACCGGCGAGGACTGGCTCGTCGCCGAGACCGAGCAGAGCGGCTGGCCGGACCCGGCGTTCGACGACAGCGGATGGGAGCCCGCGGTGGTGCTCGCGCCGTACGGCCAGGGTCCGTGGGGCGGCCAGGTCTCCGTCGCCGTCGACGAGGCGCCCGCGCCGCTGTTGCGCACGGAGTTCACCGTGCGCGAGCCCGTCGCCCGCGCCCGGCTCTACGTCAGCGGGCTCGCCTACTACGAGGCACACCTCAACGGCAGGCGCGTGGGCAGGCAGGTGCTCGACCCCGGCTTCACCGACTACGACGAGACCGTGCTGTACGCGACGCACGACGTGACGGAGCTGCTCCGCAAGGGCGCCAACGCGATCGGCGTGACCCTCGGCCGGGGCTTCTACGCGATGACCACGCCCAACGTCTGGAACTGGCAGCGGCCCACGTGGCGTGGCGAGCCGGCGTTGCTGGCGCAGCTGGAGATCGACCACCCGGATGGCACGCGCACGACGGTCGCCAGCGGCCCGGACTGGCGGCTCACCACTGGCCCGACCCTCACGAACTCCCTCTACGCGGGCGAAAGCCACGACGCGCGCCTGGAGCCGAAGGGCTGGACCGAGCCCGGTTTCGACGACGGCGGCTGGCAGGCGCCCGAGGTGCGGGCCGCGCCGAAGGGCGTGCTGCGTGCGCAGGACCACGAGCCGATCGAGGTGGTCGAGACCATCCGGCCCGTCGCGATCACCGAGCTGCGGCCCGGCGAGTACGTCGTCGACATGGGACGGACGATGGCGGGCTGGACGAGGCTCACCGTGCGCGCGCCCGAAGGCACCGAGGTGAGCCTGCTGCACGGCGAACGGCTCGGCGCGGACGGCAGCGTGCAGGCCCAGACCGGCCATGTGCCCGGGCGGTTCCAGCTCGACACCTACGTGTGCGCGGGAACCGGCACCGAGACGTGGGAGCCCAGGTTCTCCTACAAGGGCTTCCGGTATGTGCAGGTGAGCGGCCTGCCCGCGAAGCCGGCGCCCGAGGACGTGCTCGGCCGCGTGGTGCACAGCGCCGTGCGCGAGACCGGCTCGTTCCGCTGCTCGGAGCCGTTCTACGAGCAGCTGGACCGGGCGATGCGGCGCACCGTGCTCAACAACCTGCACGGCATCCCCACCGACACCCCGATGTACGAGAAGAACGGCTGGACCGGCGACGCGCAGGTCGGGGCGCCCACGATGCTCCACGCGTTCGGCATGGAGCGCTTCCTGACCAAGTGGATCGGGGACCTCGCCGACAGCCAGAGCGCGCCAGGGCAGCTGCCGGTGATCGTGCCGAGCGGCGGCTGGGGCTACACCGAGCTCGCTCCGGCCCCGGAGTGGACGACCGTGTTCCCGTTCCTGCTGCGCGAGATGTACCGCAGCTACGGCGACCTGCGGCTCGCGCGGCGGCACTGGGACCCGCTCGTGCGCTACCTCGACTGGGAGATCGGCAGGCTCCAGGACGGCCTCGCCGTGACCGCGCTCGGCGACTACCTGCCGCCCGGCTACGGCGGCAACCCGCCGGAGGACACGCGGCTCACCGCCACCGCGTACCTCTACCGCGCGCTGCTCGGCACGGCCGAGCTGGGCGACGTGCTCGGCGAGCCGGAGGTCGCCGAGCGCTACCGGTCCGTCGCCGACGGGCTGAAGGCCGCCCTCAACGCCGCGTTCCTCGCACCGGAGGGGCACTACCGGACCGCGAAGGACCCGGACTACCGGCAGACGTCGAACGCGGTCCCGCTCGCGTTCGGGCTCGTGCCGCCCGGTGCGGAGGCGTCGGTGGTGTCGAGCCTCGTCGCCGACATCCGCGCCCGCGGCGACCATCTCAACACCGGTGCGCTGGGCACGAGCGTGCTGCTGCGGGTGCTCAGCGCGCACGGCCACGCCGATGTCGCGCACGCCATCGCGACCCAGCGCTCGTACCCGAGCTGGGGCTACTGGTTCGACAGCGGCGCCGACACGATGTGGGAGATGTGGCATCTCGACTCGCGGTCGAGGGACCACTACTTCCAGGGCACCGTGACGCAGTGGCTCTACGAGAACGTTGGCGGCCTGCGGCCCGGCGACGCCGGCTACGCCCGGTTCGTGGTGCGCCCGGACGCGCGCACGGGCGTGTCGTGGGCGCGCACGTCGCTCGACACCGTGCGCGGTGAGGTGAGCGCGGGCTGGGCGCGGCTCGACGGCGAGCTGAGGCTCACCGTGGGCGTCCCGGTGGGCGCGACGGCCGAGGTGCACGTGCCCGCGGCCGCGCGCGCCGACGTCCGCGCGCCGCGCGGGACCCGATTCGTGCGGGCCGAGCCCGGCTTCGCCGTGTACTCCGCCGGGCACGGCGAGTGGACGTTCACGAGCCGTAACCCTTGACACCCGGGAGCGCAGACCGCAGGCTACTTGCAGCGCGAGTTTGAAACGATTTAGCGGACTCGGCCAGGGAGAGCGGCGTGGTGATTGCCAACGAAGGCGTTGCGCTGAGCAGGGACGAACTCACCTTGCTGCGGCTGCTGGCCAGTGGGCTGCCCATCGAGGCCATCGCACGAAGGCTCCAGCTTTCGGAACGCACCATCCGCAGGAGGCTGCGCGCGATGTGCGACCAGCTCGGGTTCCGCACCCCCATCGAGACCGTGGTGTGGGCGGCCCGCCAGGGCCTGGTATGACCGGCCAGGCCCCGGCGGGCCCGGCTCACCGTCCCGGCGGGCCGATCCGGTCGAGGCCGTGGCCGGACAGCGCGATCAGGTCGGGCATCGTGAACTCGCCCTCCGCCGCGCTCGGCAGGATCGGCTTCCACCCTGGCTCGTTGCGCAGGTACGACGACGGGTCGGCCTGCAGCAGCCCGAGGAACACCTCGGCCACGATGCGCCCGCCCACCTCGCCGAGATGCCTGCCCTGCGCCTGGATCTCGGCCTCCTTGAGCACGTAGTACCAGAGCGGGGCCGGACTCCCGGCGGGAAGCCCGAGGTCGGCCGAGCTCAGCACGTCCGCGCCGACGTGGCGGGCCACGTCCTGTCCCGACGGCAGGAGCAGCCGCGCGCCGCGGCGGAGGTTGCGCTCGATGAGCGAGGCCGGATCGTGGGCGATCTCCACGGGCAGGTCCGCGAGCGGATCGGCGAGCTTGGCGTCGATGAGCCGCGATTGCTGGAGGCTCTCCGAGCCGGGGCCCTTGATGCCGAAGAAGCGCGGCCATTCGATGGTCCAGAACGGCGGCAGTACGCGGAACCCTCCGAAGTGGCCGAGCGGGTTGATCGTGACGCTGCCAGGAAGGAACGTCGGCAACGGCCCGACGAGCGTGTTGAGCTTGTAACCGCCCCTGATCATCGAGTGGCCGAAGCGGTAGGCGGCCACCGAGAACTCCACGGGGATGAACGGTTCGCGCTGCCAGTGGTAGAACCGGCGGTCCACGCGCGTGTAGGGCCGGGACTCGTCGAGCACGTCCCGCAGCATCCGCTCGCCCACGACGCGCTTGAGGAAGTCGTGCACGACGAGCCATTGGTAGTGCCAGCGCACGAGGCGCTGCGCCGTCTCGAATGTCGTCTCGCTGCCCCGGCGCAGTGCGGGCTCGCCCTGCACGCGGTCGACGACCTTGTTGTGGAACTTCAGCATCGTCAGGTGCAGCTGGCTCACGAAGATGTTCTCGTCGTTGCGCGGGTCGCCGATCAGCGCGGTGTCCTGGACGTTGCGGGGGAGGTCGTCCTCGTCGTCGTGCCTGCCGATGAGGACCTTCTCGGCGCCGGACTCCTTGTCGTAGAGGAACGGGTCGTCGGCAGGCCCCCTGCCGTAGAGGCAGTCGAGGTCGAACCGGGGGCTGCGGAAGTTCGTCAGCGCGTCGGGATCGTTCTGCCGGTCCAGCTGCGACACCGGATCGAAGGTGAGGTCGTGGTCGATGAACTGACCAAGATATGTGTACCCGGCTGGGATTTCCGGATTGTCCAGTTCAGCTGCCGCGCCAGTGACGTTCTCCTTCATCAGCGCCGCGATCTCGGCGATTCTCTCGTCGGTGGGAACGAACGGCGGAAGTCGGAACATGCGGCCGAACCGGCCCTCGTGCAGGCGGGAAATGGGCAGGTGTGACAGGCCGCGGACCTCGTAGCCGTGCCCGCGGGCGGATCTGCGCCCGAAGCCGATGTCGTGCGCGGTCGCGGCCTCCGCGACGAGCTGTTCCGTGGTGCGCGGCGTATTGATCTGCTTTGTGGTGGCGCCGTTCTCGGTGTTGATCGACATTGGGTTTACCCCTCTTCTCCCGTACCGGGCGAGCAGACACTACGCCGCGCTTTCGAATTCCGACTGAGTCGTTGGAGTGGCTTTTTTCAAGCGCCCGTCGTTGGTTTCCGCCATCGCCTGGCGGCCGTGCGTCAGGCGATCTCCGTTACGCTTGCGCCACAACGAAAGGGGCCTGGGGTGGAGGACAAGGCGGAGGTTTCCGCTTCGACGGGCAGGGTGCGCTTTCCGGGGATCAGCCCGAGGGCCTACGAGCATCCGGTGGACCGCGGCGCGCTGGCGACGTTGCGGATGGTGCCGGGCTTTCCCGAGGTGATCAAGGCGATGACCGCGTTCTTCCACGAGCGCGGCGAGCGGCTCATGGCGCTGGGGTCGGCCATCCGCGTGGGATCCGCGCAGTACCCCGAGATCGACCGCCTGCGCCGCGAGTGCGCGGAGGCGCTCGACGTCGACCCGGTGCCGCAGGTCTTCGTCGCGCGCGGCGCGGAGGCCTACGCCATGACGATCGGTATGGACGAGCCGTTCATCGTGCTGTCGACCGGGCTCGTCGAGCTGCTCGACACAGAGGGCCTGCGCTTCGCGATCGGCCACGAGATGGGGCACGTCCTGTCCGGCCACGCCGTGTACCGGACCATGCTGCTGCGCCTCATCAAGCTACAGCTGAGCATGTCCTGGACGCCGGTGAGCGCGCTCGGCCTTCGTGCGGTGGTCGCCGCGCTCAACGAGTGGTACCGCAAGGCGGAGCTCTCGTGCGACCGGGCGGGCCTGTTGTGCTCGCAGGAACCGCAGGCCGCGCTGCGGGCGCACGTGCTGCTGGCCGGTGGTGTGGACCCCGAGCAGGTCGACGTGCCGTCGTTCCTGCGGCAGGCGGCCGAGTACGAGAACGTGGAGGGCATCCGCGACAGCCTGCTCAAGCTGCGCAACATCGAGCTGATGTCCCACCCGCTCGCCGTGGTACGCGCGGCGGAGCTGCAGAAGTGGGCGGCGTCGCCGGAGTACCGCGCGATACTGGGCGGCGACTACCCGAGGCGCGACGGCGACGAGCCGCAGGCCGACTGGGCTTCCGACGTGAAGTCGGCCGCGAGGTCGTACAAGGACTCCTTCGCCGCCTCTGCCGACCCGCTCGCGAAGGTATTCTCCGACGTCGGCGAGGCCGTGTCCGGTGCGGCCGGCAAGGTGTGGGGCCGCTTCACCGGCAACGGCGGCTCGGGACAGGTTTAGCGCGCGGGCGGCGCTCGCCTGCTCGGCGAGCCGGCCGCGCTCGTCGTCGCCGAGCCCGGTGGGCATCCGATCCTCCGCCTCGCGCACCACGTAACGGCTGAGGCCGGCGGGTCACATCTCCAGCCCCCCGGGGTGCATCACGGGGCGCACCTCGACGTGGCTCAGCGTCGAGTCGGGCATCCTCGCCGCGATCTCCACCGCGCGGCCGAGGGTCTCGCACTCCACCACGTAGTAGCCGGCGATGTGCTCCTTGACCTCGGCGAACGGGCCGTCCGTCGCTGTCACCACGCCGTCGCGCACCCGGACGGCCACCGAACACGAGGGGTCGGCCAGCGTGTTGCCGCCCACCCACTCGCCCGACTCCCGCAGCTCGTCGCCCAGCGCGGCGTGCTCCTGCCCCACCCGGTCCCGTTCCCGCTGCGAAAGGGCGTTCCACGACGCCGGGGAGCTGTAGATCATCAGCACGTACTTCACGGGGTCCTCCTCAGGTACTTCGCCTTCATGGTGAGGTCGAAGCCGCGTTCCGGGGATCGACGTGCCCGCGAATGTCGGTGGCCGTTCCTACTGTGGGGCGTATGGCAGAACACGTGACCCCGTTCCGCCTGGACGTGCCGGAGGCCGACCTCGCCGACCTGCGGCACCGGCTCGCGCGCACCCGCTGGCCGGAGCGCGAGACCGTCTCCGACTGGTCGCAGGGCGTTCCGCTGGCGTACCTGCGTGAGCTCTGCCGGTACTGGGCAGAGGACTACGACTGGCGGGCCACCGAGCGGCGGCTGAACGCGTTGCCGCAGTTCCGCACCGAGCTCGACGGGCTGGGCGTCCACTTCCTGCACGTCCGCTCGCCGCACCCCGGCGCCGTGCCGCTGCTGGTCACCCACGGCTGGCCCGGCTCGATCGTCGAGTTCGGGAAGATCATCGGCCCGCTGGCGGACCCACCCGACCCCGCCGACGCTTTCCACGTCGTGTGTCCCTCGCTGCCCGGGTACGGCTTCAGCGACAAACCGGCCGAACCGGGCTGGTCGGTGCAGCGCATCGCGGCGGCGTGGATCCGGCTCATGGACCGGCTCGGCTACGAGCGCTTCGCCGCGCAGGGCGGCGACTGGGGCACCAGCATCACCACAAGCATCGGGCAGCAGGCACCGGAGCGGGTGATCGGCATCCATCTCAACCCGCCCATCGCGGCGCCGGACCCGGCGACGTTCGGCGATCTCACCGACGGCGAGCGGGCCTCGCTCGCCGCCCTGGAACACGCGGCCGAGCAGGAGTCCGGCTACGCGGTGGAGATGTCGACCAAACCGCAGACCATCGGCTACGGCCTCGTCGACTCACCCGTGGCGCTCTGCGCCTGGATCGTGGAAAAGTTCCGCTCGTGGACCGACTGCGACGGTGACCCCGCGAACGTGCTCACGTGCGACGAGCTGCTCGACGACATCACGATCTACTGGCTCACCGGCACGGGGGCCTCTTCGGCTCGGTTGTACTGGGAGAGCTTCAAGGAGGTCTCCGACCGGTTCAGCCGCGCCACCACCGACACCGTCGGCGTGCCCACCGGCTGCTCGATCTTCCCGAGGGAGGTGCCCCGGCCCTCGCGACGCTGGGCGGAGAAGCGCTACACCGACATCCGCTACTGGAACGAGCTCGACCGGGGTGGGCACTTCGCGGCGTTCGAACAACCAGCCCTCTTCGTGAACGAGCTGCGCACCTTCTTCCGCCTGGTTCGCAATCCCCCAAGGCCACCTTTGTTGCGTTGAACGCAACAAAGGTGGCCTTGGGGGCACGTCAGCAGCGCTCGAGGCGCACGAGGCTGCCGATCTCCAGCGCCGCCCACACGGCGCCGTCGGAGCCGATGGTGATGCCGTGCGGCTCCGCCGACCCTCTCGGCAGCGCGTGGTGCTCGAAGCGGCCGGACTCGTCGACGTGGCCGATGCGGTTGCCGCCCCACTCCGTGAACCAGAAGCCGCCGCGCGGATCGGCGACGATCGCGTGCGGGCGCGCGGACCGGTCGGGCAGCGGGAACTCGGTGATCTCGCCCTCCGGCGTGATCCGGCCGACCTGCCCCGCGCCGATCTCCACGAACCACACCGCGTCGGCGCCGCTCGCGATACCGACGGGCGCGGCGGCCCCGGTCGGTAGCGTGTGGACGGTGATCTCGCCGTCCGTGGTGCAGCGGCCGATCGCGTTGGCCTGGTTCAGGCAGAACCACAGCGCACCGTCCGGTCCCGTGGTGATCGCGGCCGGGTAGGCGCCCTCCACGGGCAGCGGGAACGCCGTGAGCGCGCCGCCGGGTTCGAGGCGGCCGATGCGGCCCGCGTTCATCTCGGTGAACCACACCGCGCCGTCGGGTCCCGCGGTGATGCCGTACGGGCCGCTCTCGCCGACGTCCACCGACGACACCGTGCCGTCGACCGAGATCCGGCCGACGCGGTGACCCTTCGACTCGGTGAACCAGAGCGCCCCGTCCGGCCCCTCGGTGATCACGGTCGGCTGCCCGGACGGCGGGTCGAGCGGGTACGTCACGTACTCGCCGCCGGTGCTCATCCGGCCGACGGCACCGTGCACGAGGGTGAACCACAGGGCGCCGTCCGGTCCCGCCGTGATGCCGTACGGCGCGGCGCCGTCCTCGCCGACCGGAAACTCCACGATGGACACTGTCATGCGGCCAACCCTAGGTGAGCCCGCAACCCGGTTCCCCGCTCGCGACGGCAAGTCCTGCCGGTGTGCCCTCTAATCTTGTGTTCGTGACCACCGAGCTGACCCTGCTCTCGCGCGTGAGCTTCCGCGACCAGGAGATCACCGGTCCCCGGCTGCGTGGTCTGCTCGCGCTGCTCGCCGACGACCTGCGCACCGGCTGCAGCACCACCCGCCTCGTCGACGGGCTCTGGCCGCAGGAGCAGCCGGAGAACCCGACCAAGGCGCTGCAGGTGGTGGTCTCCCGCGCGCGGTCGTCGCTCGGGCCGGACGTCATCGCCAGCACGCCCACCGGCTACCGCCTCAACCTGCCCGAGGACAGGGTCGACGCCGCGGCCGTGCCGCTGCGGGCAGCGGCGAGCGCACGCCGGTTCCGGGCGGGGGAGTTCGCCGCCGCGCTCCAGGAGGCCGAGGCGGGGCTCGCGCTCTGGGACGGCCCCGCCCGCGAGCGGCCAACCCTTGACGACCCGCTCTCGGCACTGCGGGAGAGCAGGGCGGAGGCACACCGGGCGCTCGTGCGGCTGCGGGCGCTGGCACTGTCACGGCTCGGCAGGCACGCCGAGGCCGTCGAACCGCTCGCCGAGCTGGCGAGGGAACAGCCCCGGGACGAGGAGGTGCTGCTGGAGCTGCTGCGCAGCGAGGCCGCGACCTCGGGACCCTCGGCGCCGCTGGCCCGCTACGACGCCTACCGCAGGGCGCTGCGCGACAGGCTGGGCGCCGATCCGGGGCCCGCGCTGCGGGCGCTGCACCAGGAACTGCTGCGGGCGGGCTCACCCGCCGTCCGGCACGGCGTGCTCCACGAGCCGAACCCGCTGCTCGGCAGGGCCGGGGACATCACGGCCGTCGCGGGCATGCTGCGCACGTCCAGGGTCACGTCGATCGTCGGCCCCGGCGGCCTCGGCAAGACCCGGCTCGCCCACGCCGTGAGCCGCGAGGCCAGCGCGCGGGTCGTGCACTTCGTCCCGCTCGCCGGCGTCGGCGAGGGCGATGAGGTGGCCGGGGAGGTGGCCAGGGCGCTGGGGGTCGGCGAGGCCCGGCGCGGGCACTTCGGCGGCGTGCGCGACGAGGTGCGCGGCATCGTCGACGTGCTCGGCACCGGTTCCACGCTGCTGGTGCTGGACAACTGCGAGCACGTGGTCGAGGGCGTCGCCGACCTCGTGCGCGCGCTCGTGGCCATGACCGGCGAGCTGCGCGTGCTCACCACCAGCAGGGCGCCGCTCGGCCTGTCGTCGGAGTCGGTGTACCTGCTGCCGGAACTGGACCTGCCGACCACGGTCGAGCTGTTCGAGCAGCGGGTGCGCGCCGCGAGGCCGGGTGCCGAGCTGCCCGGCGACGTGGTGAGCCGCCTGTGCGCACGCCTCGACGGGCTGCCGCTGGCCGTGGAGCTCGCGGCCGCGCGAGCGCGCCTGCTGTCGGTCGCCGAGATCGCCGAACGCCTCGAGAACCGGTTCGCACTCTTGCGGGGCGGACCGCGCGACGCGCCGCAACGGCACCGCACGCTGGAAGCCGTCGTGGACTGGAGCTGGAACCTCCTCGGTCCCGACGCGCAGGCCGCGATGCGCGTGCTGTCGGTGTTTCCCGGCGGGTTCACCGAGGCGTCGGCCCGGCACGTGCTCGGTGACGCGGACGCCGTGCTCATCCTCGAGGACCTGGTGGACCAGTCGCTGCTGAAGGTCACCGAGACCGCCTCGGGCACCCGGTTCCGCATGCTGGAGACCGTGCGCGAGTTCAGCGCCGCCCGCCGCGAGGCCGAGGGGGAGGGCGAACGCGTCACGGCCGCCTTCCTCTCGTGGGCCCGGGACTACGGCATCGCCTACTACGACCTGGTGTTCCGGCCGGGCGAGCTGCCTCCGCTGGAGTTCATCGACGACGAGCAGGACAACCTGATGCAGGCGCTGCGGCAGGCACTCGCGCGCGAGGACACGGCCACCGCTGTGGCGGCCGCGGCTCCCCTGATCTCGCTGTGGATGGTCCAGTCCGCCTACGGGCGGCTCATGGCGATCGTCGAGGAGATCTCCCGGCCGCTGTCGCATTTCCGGCCGACCCCTGAGCTGGTCGAGCCGGCGCGCACGCTGGCGGCGCTGTGCGCCGGGGTGACGCTCATGCTGGACGGGCCAAGGGCCACGCGCTCGGTCGTCGTGTTGCGCAACCTCCCGGAGGCTCCGCCGGACACCATCATGCGCGCGTTCGGGATCGTGCTGCGTGACCCGGACGCGCTGCGAGCGGGCGACCCGCGGCTGCGGGAGCTGTGCGCGAGCGACGCGCCACTGCTGCGAGGGGTCGCGAACGGGGTGCTGAGCTACGTCGCGGCCGTCGAGGACGACGAGGACGAGGCGCTGGCGGCCGCCGAGCGCATGCTCGCGGCCGTCGACGACAAGGACATCGCTTGGGCGCGCATCATGGCCCACTCGCGTGTCGGCGAGCTGCACCTGCTCGCCGACCGGGGGGAGGAGGCCAGGCAGCGGCTGCACACCGCGCTGACGCAGCTGGAGAACCTCTGGGACTGGCCGGACATGATCGGTATCCAGTGGGGACTGGTGCTCGCGCACCTGCAGGTCGGCGACGCCGACGAGGCCGAGCGCTGGGCTCCGGTCATGCAGTACGAGCCGGACGACGAGTCGATCACCATCCGGTCCTTCGAGCTCGCCGTGCGCGCGGAGATCGACCTGATGCGCGGCGACGTCGACTCCGGGCTCGCCCGCTGGCGGCAGACGGTGGAGCTGCTGCTCGACACCACCGACCCGTACTTCCGTGGCGACCCCGGCCTCGAACCGTGGACACTGGAGATCCAGGCGACGACCGTGATCGCCCACGCCCAGCACGGGCGGCTCGGCGAGGTCCAGAGCATCGTCGAACGCCTGCCGCGCGCGGTGTCGGGGCTGCTCTCCGCCGGGGAGTCCGTCTCGCCCGCGCATTCGACGACGTTCCCGCTGTGCGGTGCGCTGCTCCTCGCACTGGCGATGGTGGACCTCGATCGCGGCGCCGTCCGCTCGGGCGTGCGGATGATCGCGCTCGCCCAGCGCCTGCGGTATCTGCGCCAGCTCCAGCCGACCATGTCGGAGTCCCGCGCCCGCGAGGCCGCCGAGCACGCCGACGGGGCGGCGTACGCCGACGCGGTGTCGGAGTACGCCGCCCTGGACAGGGCGGACCTGCGCGCCGCCATACTGGCGGCACTGCGGGACCGTCCTAACGCGACGGATCGCGGTTGAACAGCCTACGAGCCCACAGGTAGCTGGCCAGTGCGATAACGACGCTCCAGCCGATCGCGAACAGCGCGCTGTTGCCGATCGGCGTGCCGAGCAGCAGGCCGCGCACGGTCTCGATGAACGGGGTGAAGGGCTGGTAGTCGGCGAAGGCCCGCAGCCAGGCGGGCATCGAGTCGGTGGGCACGAAACCGCTGCCGAGGAACGGCAGGATGATCAGCGGCATCGGGTAGTTGCTCGCCGCCTCGACGGTCTTGGCCGCGAGGCCGAGCGCCACCGAGAGCCAGATGAGCGCGAAGGTGATCATCGCCAGCACGCCCAGCGTCGCGAGCCACTCGATCGGCGTGGCGTTGGGCCGGAAACCCACCAGCAGCGCGACACCGACCACGATGACCATGCTGAACAGGGTCTGGAGCAGGCTGCCCACGACGTGTCCCGTCAGCACCGACACGCGGGCGATGGCCATCGTGCGGAACCGGGCGATGATGCCCTCGGTCATGTCCATCGCCACCGAGATCGCGGTGCCCTGCGCCGCGGCGGCCACGGTCATCAGGATGATCCCGGGGGCCACATAGTTCACGTACGCGGCGCGGCCACCACCGTCGACGCCCCCGAGGCCGTTGCCGAGCGTCCCGCCGAAGACGTAGACGAACAACAGCAGGAACACCACCGGCATGCTGGCGAGCATCAGGGTCAGGCTCGGGTAGCGCAGCATGTGCTTGACGTTGCGGCGCAACATCGTCGCCGAGTCGGTCAGGGCCAGGCTCAGTGTGCTCATCACGCACTCACTTTCGTGTTGTCGGCGCGCCCGGTGAGGGACAGGAAGACGTCGTCGAGGTCAGGGGTGTGCACGGACAGCTCGCCGACCTCCACCGAGGCGTCGTCGAGCCGGGCGAGCAGGGCGCGCAGCGAGTGGACCCCGCCGTCGCTGGGCACCTGCAGCGTGAGGGCGTCGTGGTCGGCGGTGCCGTCGGGGAAGAGCCGGGCGGCGTCGCCGAGGTCACGCGCGCCGGCGAACCGCAGCAGCACGTGCCCGCCGGGAACGAGCCGCTTCAGCTCGCTCGGCGTTCCCTCCGCCACGAGCTTTCCGTGGTCCAGCAGGGCGATCCGCTCGGCGAGCTGGTCGGCCTCCTCCAGGTACTGCGTCGTGAGGAAGATCGTCACGCCGCCCGCCACGAGGTCGCGGATGAGCTGCCACAGGGTGCGCCGGCTGCGTGGGTCGAGGCCCGTGGTCGGCTCGTCGAGGAAGATCACGCTCGGCTCGGCGACGAGGCTCATGGCGAGGTCGAGTCTGCGCCGCATGCCGCCCGAGAACGTGGCGGCGACCTTCCTCGCGGCGTCAGTGAGCTCGAAGCGCTCCAGCAGCTCGGCGGCCCGCTGCCTGCGCCGGGCGCGGCCGAGGTGGTGCAGGTCGGCCATCAACAGCAGGTTCTCCTCGGCGGTCAGCAGGTTGTCGACCGCGGAGAACTGCCCGGTCACGCCGATCGCGGCGCGAACGGCGTCGGGCTCGGTGGCGGGATCGTGCCCGGCGACGCGCAGCGTGCCGTCGTCGGCGCCGATCAGCGTGGACAGGATCTGGACCGTGGTGGTCTTGCCGGCTCCGTTGGGGCCGAGCAGCGCGAAGGTCGTGCCCGTGGGAACGTGCAGGTCGATGCCGTCGAGCACGCGGTGCTCGCCGTACGACTTGCGCAGCCCGCTCACCGCGATCGCCGGCTGGGCAGTGACGGTGTTCATGGTCTCCTCGTCTCGTCCGGTGGCCTTTGGCGGCCACGACGGGAACGAGGATGGGCGGGGCCGGATTCACCGCGGTTTCAGCGCGGTTTCACCGTTTTTCGACCACCCGTTCCGGCTCGCCGGGCTTCCACACCGTGATCTCGAGATGGTCGCCGCGTACCTCCACGGCCGAGCCGCCGACGATGTCGGCAGCGTAGAAGTGGTCGAACTCCTTCCCTCGCAGGTCGAACCCTGTCTCCTCGTACAGCGCGGTGGCCCAGCGCTGGTGCAGTGCGGGATCGCGGACGTCCTCGACCACGCCCCACAGCTTCGCGTCGCCCTCCTTGACCTCGGTGTCGACGGTCGCGGTGTGCAGGCAGAAGCGGGGGTCGCGGGCGAGGTCGCGGAACTTGGTGGTGCCGGGCATGCCGACGAGCCAGAGTTGCCCCTCGAAGAACCGGGGCTCCAGCGGGCTGATGCGGGGGAACCCGTCCGAACGCAGCGTCGCGAGCAGGCAGAGGTTCCCGGTGGCGGCGTGGCGGCGGGCGAAGACCCCGGCGGTCCGTGGTGCGGCGTGGGCGAACTCTTTCCAGGTGGTCATGGGTGTCGACGCTAGGGCGAAACCCTGTCAACGGCTGGCATGGTTTTCGTGCCGAGGAGGTTCAGCAACGGTCCCGTCATCACGGTGGTGAGGATGGCCATCACCGCCATGAGCGAGTACAGCTGCGGTCGAGCACGCCGAGCTCGAGGCCGACGGCGAGAATCACCAGCTCGGTGAAGCCCCGGGTGTTCAGCAATGTGGCCAGCGAGGCGGTCTCCCTGCGATCGAGGCGGTGCAGGCGCGCGGCGCCGTAGACGCCGGCGAACTTCCCGGCGACCGCGACGAGCAGGATCAGGCCGAGTTCGAGCAGGCCGGCGAGTCCGAAGGTCGACAGGTCGACCTCAAGCCCGGCGATCACGAAGTAGACGGGCAGCAACAGCGCGCCGACGTGACCGACGCGGACCCTGAGCTCGCCGAGCGCCGCCGTCCGGGGTACGGCAAGGCCGAAGAGGAACGCGCCGAAGACGAGGTGCAACCCCATCCACTCGGTGAGCGCCGAGGAAGAGAGCACCCCGGCGACGATGACGGGCGTGCTGGTCGTCAGTCGCCCGATGAGCGGGCGGACGACGGTGAACAGCAGGACCGTGTAGGGAACGATGGTGAGGAGTTCCCACCGCATGCCCCGCCTGCGATGGCGACGACGCAGAGCACCGACCAGGCGAGCGCGTCGCACACGGCGGCGCTGGCGATGGAGAGCCCGCCGAAGCTGGTGTCGGTGAGTCCGCGATCGGCGAGAACCCGTGCGAGAAAGGGAAAGGCGGTAGCGGCCATGGCGACGCCGAGGAACAGTGTGAAGGCGAGCCGGTCGCCGTCGTCGTACAACCCGAGCGCGAGCAGCGCGCCGAGTGCGAACGGCACGAGCAGGGAACCGATCGACACGCTGGCGACGACGCGCCCGCGCCCCCGAACGAGCCGCCCCTCCAGCTCCAGCCCGGTGAGGAACATGAACAACGCGATGCCGACGTTGGCGAGCGAGCCGAGCAGAGGCCGGATGTCGTCCGGAAAGAGGAACGCGGAGTGCGCCCCACCGAACATGGAAGGCCCGAGCAGAACGCCGCCGACGAGCTCCCCGACCACGCCCGGCTGCCCCAGTCTCCTGGCCAACGCCCCCAGCACCTGCGCGACCACCAGCACAACGGCAAGCGAGAGCAACAACGAGCTGACCTGCGAGGTTGTGAGAAACTCCCACATCTGTTGACGTTGTCGGTGGTTCCTTGCTGGGGTGCGGCCAGTCTGCGCGCAGCTGGGTGAAGGTTGTTAACGCTGTCCGCCTTGTCACCGATGTCGGATCATGCGTACGAAGATCGTCAATGCCGCGGCCTTCTGCCGCACCCGGTAAACGGAGGACTTTGGTGAAGGCCAGCGAGACCACTCTCCGCAGCTTGCTGCAGGGAGAACGTCAGTACGTCGTACCGCTCTACCAGCGTCCGTACAGTTGGGAACACAAAGCTCTGGACCAACTGTGGCAGGACCTCATCGGGGTCGTGGAAAGCGACGCTACTGCGTCGCACTTCCTCGGCTCTGTGGTGCTGGCGCCGAGCCCGGCAAACACGCCGGCGGGCGTGCAGGTGTGGCTCGTCGTCGATGGACAGCAGCGTTTGACGACCCTATCGATCTTGCTGTGTGCCATTCAAGACCACGTGCGCGGACAGGATGCCCGGCTGGCCGAGAAGATCGACGACCTATACCTGTTCAACCGGTTCGCTGATGGCCAAGACCGCTACACGCTACTTCCCACTCAGGCGGACCGGCCGTCGTGGATAAAGCTCCTCGAACGAGCGCCGGACGCCGACGGAACCGATCGCATCGGCGAGGCGTATCGCTTCTTCCGCAAGGAACTGGCAGCGATCGACGACCCCGAGGATCCGCACGACATCGTGCGTATCGAGCAGGCGATAGCAGGCCAGTTGAGCATTGTGGAGATTGCGGCACACCCGGATGACAACGTGCACCGCATCTTCGAGTCACTCAACCACACCGGCCAACCGCTCACTCAGGCGGATCTACTGCGCAACTACCTGTTCATGCGCCTTCCTGCCAGCGCCGAACATGTTTACGAGCACCAGTGGTTGCCGCTACAGCAAACGCTCACCACCAAGCAACTGGAGGAGTTGGTGTGGCTGGACCTGGTGCTGCGCGGGGACGATCGCGCCACCCAGGAGGCCGTTTACCAGTCCCAGCAGCACTACTTGGGCAAGTTCACGACCGAAGCGGAGATCGCTGAATGGATCACTGAGTTGCACCATAAGGCGCGACTCTTCCGTCGAGTCCTTTCGCCCGACGCCGAGCCGAACCTGGTCCTTCGGCAGGCACTCGACCGGCTCAGACGGTGGGCGGCGCAGGTTGTGCACCCTATTGCGCTGTGCGTGATGGTCGCCCACGATCTCGGTCGCCTCGACGCCAATGAGGCCGCCCGCGCTTTACGTGTCGTGGAGAGCTTTCTGGTTCGCAGGATGATCGTTGGTATTGGAACCACCAACACCAACCGCATCCTCATGACCCTGGTCAAAGAGCTCGGGGACACGGTCCCCACTGCCGAAGCAGTCACCAGGTTGCTGTCGGGGCAACGTAAGAAGTTTCCCACGGATGAGCACGTGCGTGAGGCGGTTCTGGTCAACAACTTCTACTGGACCGGCCGCGGTCCCCAGCGGACTTTCGTCCTGCGTTGCTTGGAGGAGGACTACCGGCACGGCGAGCCTGTCGACTTCGCCAACTCCGCGCTGACCATCGAGCATGTCTTGCCGCAGTCGATGACTCAGGAGTGGCGCGACATGCTCGCCGACGAGGTGACTGGTGAGGAGACCGTTGAAGAACTGCACGCGAAGCTCGTACATACGCTCGGCAACCTCAGCCTGACCGCGTACAACGCGAAGCTTGCGAATGATGGTTTCGCCGCGAAACAGAAGATTCTCGCCGACAGCGGCATGGCGATGAACCGTGAGATCGCCGGCTGTACCCGTTGGGGCGCCCAGGAGATCCGCGAGCGCGGCCGCATCCTGTCCGAACGAGCGTTGCGAATCTGGCCCGGCCCGAACAGCAGTGCCGACGCTGCCCCTGTCGAGACGCGATGGTGGCGAATGAACCAGATCCTCGCCTGCATCCCGGCCGGACGCTGGACCAGCTATTCCGACGTGGCGGAGGTGATAGGCAGCCATCAGGTGGCCGTTGGGGCTCGGCTAGGTGGCGCCGCAGTCCCGAACGCTCACCGGGTACTGAGGTTCAGTGGTGAGATCTCTCCTGACTTCCGTTGGCCCGACCCCGACCGCACCGATGCTCCTCGCGACGTGCTCCAGGCGGAAGGAGTCAGGTTCGATGGAAAGGGTCGAGCATCAGCTGAGCAGCGTCTCACCGCGGTGGAACTAGCGACAATGGCGGATCTCGACGTGCCGGAGGAGTAGTTAGGGTGATCACCCGGTCTGCGGGGTCGCCGAGGGCTTACCGGGGCTTCATCAGCGATGCCTCGAATCGCCGGGTTCGTCCGGGGGAGGTGTCCGTGGAGGCGCGTGTGGGGTTGGCGAAGACCATCCAGTCGGGTCCGGCGGATCTCCGGTGAGGCCGTTGGCGGAGGCCGAGGCGGGCGTGGTGGGCCCGTACCGGGTGCTCCGGGAACTGGGGCGCCGCGGGACGGGCCGCGTGTTGTTGGCGTGGGGCGCGGACGGGGCGGCTGATGGCGGTCAAGCAGGTGCTGTCGGAGGCGCTGGCGGACGATGGGTTCCGCGCGCGGTTCGCCCGCGAGGTCGCCGCGTCGCGCACGGGTCTGGGGTCTACACCGCCCCGGTCGTGGACGCCGATCCGCAGGCGGCGGTGCCGTGGCTGGCGTCGGTGTTCGTGCCGGGACCATCTCTGCGGGAGGCCTTGGACGCGACAGGCCCCTTGCCGGAGGAGTCCGCGCTGGTGCTGGCGGCGGGGCTAGCGACCGCGTTGGCGGGCATCCACGCGGCGGGCGCGGTGCACCGGGACCTCAAGCCCTCGAAGGTCCTGCTGGCCGAGGACGGGCCGAGGTTGGTCGATTTCGGGATCGCCGGCGCCGCCGACGCCGAGGGCGGGCGCGGCGAGCTGACGCGCACGGGGGGCGTCGGGGTACGCGTCGCCCGAGCAGGCCGAGGGCGGCGAGCTGGGCCCGGCCAGCGACGTGTTCTCGTTGGGCATCGTGCTGGCCGTGGCCTGCTCTGGCGTGAGCCCGTTCGCCGGGTCCTTGACCCTGCGCACGCTGATCAACGTGGTGTCCGGTGAGCCGAACCTCGCAAAGATGCCCGGCCGGCTGCCCCGGATCGTCGCGGAGTGTCTGGCGAAGGACCCCGCTGTGCGGCCGACCCCGGCCCAGATCTTGGAGATGGTCGGCTCGCTGGCACCCTCCGTCCGCCCGTGGCCGGAGGCAGTGCACGGAATGATCACCGCCCGGCGCGATCGGGTGGCCGCGCTCGTCGCCCCCGCGCGGTTGGGCACGGCCGGCGGGGATGCCAGGCCGACCATGGTCCAGTCCGCACGCCTCCAGCCTGCGCCGCCCGCCGCGTGGCAGGTCCCGTCTCCGGGGCCGAACGATCCGCGGGTTGCTCTCGCGGCGCAGGCCGGGCAGCCGCACCTGGCTGTCGGTGGGCCCGCCCCGTGGGGCGGCGTGGGCTCGTTCAATAGGCGCCCCAAAGCCAACGCCGCCGCAGCGGCGATCGCCTGGTGCCTCACTCTGGCCACAGAGTGCATGCTCGTCTGGTTCGCGATCATCAACCTCCAGATCAGCGGTCCGTCCAGTGAATGGTCGAGCCTGGGATGGGTGAATGTCCTCGGCGGTCTCATCGCCGCTGCGTGCGTGCTGGTCACGGGGGCGTTCACGGTCGCGCGGAGGATCGCGGGCGCGTGGGCGTCTATGTGCCCTCTGTGCCTTTTTCGTCGTGGCGATCTTCGTGGTCCCGGTACTGAGTGGCGTGGACTTCGGAAACCAGGTGGACTTCGTCTTCGGCTTCTACGAGGCCAACGGCGTCGCAGCCGGGCTGACCCTCCGGCTGCTTCCTGGCGGCGATCGCGGCCAGCGTGAAGTCGTACCCACGCCACTTCGGTGACTGAGCGCAGCGAAGTCCACGATGCCAGGCAGCCTGGATGGATGCCGGCGTGAACCCTCCTGCCCATCGGCACGGCGAGTGGCAGGCCAAGGGCCAATGGCGGGAGTCCGGTGTAGGGCGGGCCGCGATCCCGCGGTGGCATTCGCAGCCAGTGTTGTCACGCCTGCCCCGTCAGAAGCAGACAGTTTCCGCAGGTCAGGACACATTGATCACAATTTGCGCCCCGGCGGGCATCGAACCTGCAACGCCCGCTTCAGGAGGGAACCAACCCAGCGCCCCCGTGCTGTCTACTTGCGATCTTGTTCGCTAGGTGCTTGCAGCACTGGTCGCGAGAGCCGCTTTAGCCCCCGGGTCGCACCACAACTCGCATCAAAGGTCTAGTCATACGCGAAGCGAAGACCGATGCGAGCCAGACGAAGGTGTCATGTTCAACGATGAGCCGTAGCCCTGCTGACCAGCATGATCTTGCGAGCTAATCGTCGGCAGTCGCGTCCTGCTGTCATTTTCGCTGGTGCTCGTGGTGGGATCACACGCCGCGTTTGCGTGCGCGTGCTGGTTGCTTTCGCCGGCGGATCTTCAGAGCGTTTGCGGGGTCGGTCGGCTCGACTACCGTCGCCTTGACATGTTCCACGATCGTCTGACCTATGGCCTCGGCGAGTCGAGGTGGTACAGCATTGCCGATGAGCCGACCAAGCGGAGCGAACTGGACTGGCTCGTCCGGGGCTACCAACTCGTAGTCCGGCGGGAAGCTTTGGAGGTTGGCCGCTTCTCGTAAGGTGAGTGCCCTGTCTTGCTCGGGATGACCGAACCGGCCAGTGCCGAAGTTGTACGCCATGGTGGTTATCGTGGGCGACGGCTCGTCCCACTTCATTCGTGCGTAGACGTTGCGGAACGTCGATCCTGATGCCTTTCTGTGGCATGCGGCCCGAAGCTCTTCGGGCCAATCCTCCCATGTGCCGCCAGGTGTGGAGCGCCTGATGCGCTTCAGATTGATCTTGGTCAAGCTGCGGCTCTTGTGAAGGCGATCATGTGGGTGTGTTTCTCCGTGTCCAATCGGCGGGAGAGCGTGGATCGCTTGGCGCACGGTGGGATACTCACTGGGGCCGAGTGTGCCCTTCGGCACAGTGATTACCCCTAACCGTGAGGCGAGAAGGACGAGTCGCCTGCGATGCTGTGGTACCCCGTGCGCCGGGCAGTAGCATGACTCGGCATCGACGTGATATCCAAGATCTTGAAGACCGACGACGAAACTCTTGAAGACCGAAGCGCTCACAATGCGAGTCACGTTCTCCATCGTCACGACCTCCGGCAACGTCGCTTCGATCAGCCGGAGCATCTCGTTGACCAGCGGCCAGGCGGGTTCTTTTGAGGTGTCGATGCCTCGTCGGTAGGAGGAGAACGGCTGGCAGGGCGCACAGCCGGCCAGAACACGCACGTGGGCGTCCGCGGGCCACATTGCTGCGAGATCGTCAGCCTCGACGTGGCGCACATCCTGCTGATGGAACGGCGCGCCGATGTTCGTGCGGAACGGGTATGCACAGGCCGGGTCGACGTCGATCCCGGCGGCGATGTGGACGCCTGCATCGCGCAGGCCGTACGAGAGCCCGCCGACGCCGCAAAACAGATCGACTGCTGAGATCATGAAGGGTCGTGCAGTCACAGGGGGACTGTAGTCGATTCTGGCTGCAGAGGGTGACAGGACTCCCCGTCTCGTGGCGGGCGATCCGGTGATCGTCCTGGGCTTCGAGTGTCGGTCCGCGGGTCCACAGCGGGGGCTGCGTCGGGACGCTTGCGTTACGTCTTGGTCTTGATAACGATTGGGGAAACAACTTCGCCTGCATGCTTACGTTGGGGTGCTTCTTCCCGACGTTCCTGTGGAGCTGAGGGAGGAGTTTGGTCAATGGCGGCCCCTGCACGCCACACGGTGCGTCGACCGTCGATCGCCACGAGCGTAGACGATCTTGTCGATGAACTGCGTTCGATCGCGGAGAGTCACGATGGGCGTTCGGACGCGCGGTCCTTGATCGAGTTTGCCTCGCGTCATCGCTTGACTCACCGCGACGTCGACCGGTTGCTGGTCGCTCTGGGCCAAAGTGTATCGAGCTCGGCCGGCGAAGGTGGCACCAACGAGAAGGGCGAAGAGTCGAGCCAGATGAGGGACGGAGTCCCAGTCGAGGCGCAGAGTGGCGATGCCGCTTGGTTGTTCTGGGGCGAGACAGAGTCGATTTCCTTGCGAGACGTTAACGACATCGTGGGACAAGCGTTCGACGATCTGCTCGGAGACTGGTTGCGGAGAGGCCGGCACCTTGTTCAGACAGACATCGCGCTGCTCGTCAGCAAGCGAGGGCTGAATCCTGTCCAGCATCACGAGTTGCTGGAGATGCTGGAGGATGCCGGAGTCGAACTGGTGAGCTCCAGTCCCGTCCGGCCGCGGCGCTCCGCGAACCCCGGGCACCACCAGGACGCCGTCAGCCAGTACCTGAAGGCAGTGGCTAGCTATCCCCTGATCGACGGCGCGCGAGAGATCGAGTTGTGGTCTCTGATCTCACAAGGCGTTGCCGCCAAGAACGAGCTTGATAGGCCGGCGGGTGACGCATTGGACGCGGCCTTGCGCCGCAGCCTGCATTCGCAGATCGAGGGCGGACGACGCGCTCGTACCGAATTGGTGTGCGCCAATCTGAGACTGGTGGTGTCGATCGCCAAGAACTCACGCTACGAGGCGTCCGGGGTGGAGTTCCCGGACCGCATCCAGGATGGCAATTGTGGGCTGATCCGTGCGGCTGACAAGTTCGACGGATCGAAGGGTTTCAAGTTTTCGACCTATGCCACGTGGTGGATCAGACAGGCGATCGAGCGCGGTATCGGTGACCGCGGCAGGTTGATCCGGGTCCCCATTCACTTCCACGAGCAGGTCCAAAAAGTGCGGAAGGCGGTTCACGGCCTGACCGGGCGGCTCGGCAGGGAGCCCGCGTTGGCCGAGATCGCTGAGGAAACGGGCATGGAATCAGGACAGATTCAGGCGATACGGGACATCGACAGGCCCGTGGTGAGCCTCGATGCCCTGCTTGGGGATGATGGTGATCTCCGTTTGTCCGATGTGCTGATCACGGAGGAGGGCCGCGATGCCCGCGCCGATCCGGCGCACATCGTCATCCACGCGCAGATGCGGGAAGATTTGACACGCACGCTTCACTCCCAACTGTCGGACAGGGAGGTCGAGGTCGTGAAACGCAGGTTCGGCATTGGGACGGGCAACGAGGAGACGCTTGACGAGATCGGCGTGTCGTTCGGGGTGACTCGCGAGCGTATACGGCAGATTCAGGGAACGTCGATTGCCAAGCTGCGTGAAAGCGCACGTATAACCTCGTTGCGGTCGTACGTCGCCGATGATCCGAAGTTCGACTGAACCAGCATCGCTCTGGAGGGGATCAAAGCAGGTGAACGGAACCAATACCCAGTCGCCGGAGCAAGCGTGTCAAGCGTTCGTCGGCTGGCTCGACCGCCGGGTCGTCGCAGCCGGGCGAGGTGATGGACTGGATCGCCTGGAGGTCGCCCCGTCGGGAACCTTCTGGCTGGGGCGGTTGGCCTGTGAGGATGAGGTCCAGAAAGCTGCTGGTGACGAACGGTCCGAAGGACTGGACCCCTGTGCCATCGGCATCCGGTTGCGCCCGGCAAACCCTCCGTCGTGGTCGATGACCGTGATCGTTCGTGCCAGGGGATGGGTGAAGGATGGCAGAGACGGGCCTGAGCCAGACAAGCGCTGGTGGCGTACGGGCCTCGTCGAGGAGAAGGTGCCAGTGTCGGTCGGCGCCAACGGCGGATCGTTCGGCTCCGCGCAACTGGCTGCGGCCTTCGCTGCCGTGGGCGCACAGGGTCTGACCGCCGAGATACGTGTCGACGTGGAGGACTGGCACCAGCAGACCGAACTGGTCGTGCAGTTGGTCAACACGAGCCCGCAGAGGGGGCTCACCGATTCGCACTTGTACGAGACCGAGATCGAAATCTCGGGCCTGGCCACAGTGCCGTTCCAGATGGAGTCACTTCCTGACAGCTTCCGATACGACCGGGCCGTGCCAGCGTACGGGGTCAACGTCGGGGTCGACGTGGTGGCGCCAGGGGTCTTCCGCAGCACGGACACCGTCACCGTGCAAACCCGCAGGCCCATCTACTGGGACGACACCTATGCGAAGCCGGACCTGAGCTTCACGACCCTGGCCCGGGACCCGTTGCCGCAGCTGGCGAAGCTGGTGGATGCGCTGGCCGAGTACGACGAGGCGCATTGGTCACCAGCCGTGCTGGACGCCCGGCAGGATGCTGAGGGCTGGACGGACGCCATGCGTGCCGAGGCCGACACGTCCGCGCAGGCCGTGTTTGCCGAGCTGGACCGGCTCCGTACCGGCCTTGCGTTGCTGGAATCTACACCCACACTGTTACGGGCCTTCCGATTGATGAACGAGGCGATCGGCGACAGCACCAGGGGAAAGTACCCGGACTGGCGACCGTTCCAGGTTGGATTCTTGCTGTCGTCGGTCCGGTTCCTGGCCGAACCGGCGGACGAAGCCAAGTACGTCGACACCGTCTGGTTCGCCACCGGTGGCGGCAAGACTGAAACGTACCTGGGGTTGTTGCTGACGGCGGCGTTCTACGACCGGCTCACCGGAAAGACGATGGGGGTAACCGCCTGGTCCCGATTTCCTTTGCGTCTGCTCAGTTTGCAACAGACTCAGCGGTTCGCCGACAGCCTGGCCTCTGCGGAAGTCGTGCGTCAGGACCACGAGGTCGGCGGGGCGCCGTTCAGCCTTGGCTTCCTCGTCGGTCAGGCAGGCACCCCCAACAAGATCGTGCCGACGGCGACGGCGAAGCACGACGACGTCAGCCCGGATAGCCCGGGGATGCCAGACAAGTACCAGGTGCTGTTGCGCTGCCCATTCTGCCGTGACGAGAACCTGCGCATGCGCTTCAACAGGCAGGTTTGGACGTTGGAACACTGGTGCACCAACAAGAGCTGTCGTTACGGGAGTCGTCCGCTTCCGGTGTACGTAGTGGACCAGGAGGTGTTCCGATTCCTACCGACGGTGGTGGTCGGCACTTTGGACAAGGCGGCGTCGATCGGTCTGCAGCAGGCCATGCGTGGGCTGGTCGGGCCACCGCGCAGGTTCTGTTCAGAGAAGTGGCACGGGTTCACCTACGCGGAACGCGCGAAAACGCCGAACGGCTGTCTGGTGCCAAACTGTCAGGGCAGTTCGAGGGAGTTGCCGATGGACGCGAAGCGGTTCGCCCCGACCCTACGGCTCCAGGATGAATTGCACCTACTGCGAGACAGCCTCGGCGCCGTCGACGCGCACTACGAGAGCCTGCTCGACCATCTGCAGTACGAAACGACCCGGAGTCGGGCCAAGATCGTGGCTAGCAGCGCGACGCTGACGGGCTACGAACGGCAGGTCGACGTGCTGTACCAGCGTGAAGGGCGGGTGTTTCCTCAACCTGGGCCCCGCGCAGGCGAGTCGTTCTGGACGGTGCCGACCGATCAACCGTTGCGCCGGTTCGTCGCCGTCGCACCTCGAGGGGTGACTCTCGAACATGTCAGTGACCGGACCCTGGACACGTTGCAGCGCTGTGTCAGGGAGTTGATCAAGGAACCGGTGAGGGTCTGTGCGGAAGCAGGCGTCGATCCCGACCACGCCGAGATGCTGGTCAGCCAGTACGGTACCAACGTCGTGTACGGCTCCACCCTCTACGACGTGGAGGCTGCTGGGCGAAGCCTCGGCAGCAACAACACCGTTGACGGGATCAACGTAGAACAGCTCACTGGCCAGACCGAGTTCGACGAGGTTAGGGCGATTCTGGAACGGCTAGAGAAGCCGGAGGACGACTTTCTCGAGCGGGTGCACGTGGTCGCTGCGAGTTCGATGCTTTCGCATGGGGTGGACGTAGAACGGCTCAACACGATGGTGATG
Organism: Prauserella flavalba; assembly: GCF_003202235.1. Taxonomy (GTDB): domain Bacteria; phylum Actinomycetota; class Actinomycetes; order Mycobacteriales; family Pseudonocardiaceae; genus Prauserella_A; species Prauserella_A flavalba. Next base: position 41,234 of record NZ_MASU01000018.1, on the reverse strand, counting down.
CTCGGCCTGCCGTTGACCACCGCCGAGTTCATCCAGACGACTGCGCGGGTCGGCCGTACCCGACCGGGCCTTGTGTACGTGCTACACAAGATCGGCCGCGAGCGGGATGCGCAGACGTTCCGGCATTTCGGCCCGTACGTGCGCCAGGGCGACCGGTTCGTCGATCCGATCCCGATCACCAGGCGCAGCCGCCGCGTCCTCGATCTCACGATCGCGGGTGCGGTCGCTGCCCGCACGCTGATGATCCGGGAACCAGCGAGTAAGCAGCGGCTGAGCACGCCCGAGAAGCTGCGTGACTACCTGCGCATCATCGGGCTGACGCCGCAGGAGGAGGCGGACGTGGTCGCGGCGGTGTTCGGCCTCGACGGTGCCGAGGACTCCCTGCATCAGCAGCAGATCCTCGACTGGCTGAAGGAATGGTTTGTCGACCTTGAAGACCCGACCATGAAGACGAACTTCATTGGCGAGATCGGGCCGAATCCGCCGATGAGGAGCCTGCGGGACGTCGAAGCGACCGCGCCCATTCACGATTGAGCTTGGAACGACATGACGATTTTGGGAAGTCGAAGCGGCAGTCAAATCCTGCGGACATTTCTGCCGGAGCAGACCGTCGACCTTCGCGGCGACATCTATCGGGTCACCGAATGGTCGGCGCCTTCGGCGATCGAGGTGGACATCGATCGAGTGCGGTGGAGTTTGCTGCGCGAGATCGCGGCGTGGACTGCGAACGACAACGACAGTGGAATCGGGGCGGAACTGCATCGGGGTGCATCGGTCGAGGTCGTTGAATTGGACGAGCGGCGCGGCGTCACCGTCGAACGGTATCCGGAGGTGTGGTTGTGTCGCGCCTGCAAACGCATCGGGAAAAGCCTGAACCGGTCGTGTAAATGCGGACAGCGCCGCTGGGGTCAATTGCACTTCGTCGGCATTCACGACTGCGGTCGAATCGAAGTTCCATGGATCCGGCGCTGTGTCACCCACGACGATGTCAAGGTCGTCATTCCGAAAAGTGCCAAGGCGGCTGACATCACGTTCGAATGTCCGGAATGCCATACGAAAACGATGACCGGACTCGGGTTCAACAAACCATGTCCGTGTGGCAACGGTACGTTCCGGTGGAATGTGCACAAGGCGCGCACCGTCTACACGCCACGCGGCCTCGTTCTGATCAACCCGCCTCGCCCGGAACATCGGGAAAATCTCAAGCTGGCGGGCGGCGCTCGGAAGGCACTGGCGTGGGTGGTGGACGGTCTCACCGCGCAGCGTCCGGCGGACGTCGAATCGAAGCAGACCAAGGAAGAATTCCTCGCCAAGCTGATCAAAGATGGCATGGACGAGACGTTCGCCAAGAAAATGGCGGACATGGCCGAACAGGGCGGGCAACTGGCGAAACCCGGTGAGCATCCGGTTGATTCCTTATCCGAAGCGCGTCGAGATGAGGCGGAGCGCGCGGCTGTCGACATCGCCATGGCGCTCGCTGAAAGCAGGCAGCCGACCACCGCATTGCGCAGCGCAACGCCTGGCGACCAACTCGATCAGCGCTATCGCACAGCCTACCCAGCGGCGCTGGCGCGCGCGGGTATCGACGGCCTCGACTTGGTCGACCGGTTCCCGGTCCTCACGGCCATGTATGGGTTCACCAGGGGCGACGACAACCCATCGAAGTGCACGCTGGTGCCGTTCCGTCGGCGCGGAGGTGGCTACCGGCTCTACGGCAACCTGGCCGAGACCGAGGCGTACCTGGTTCGCTTGGACCCGGTACGGGCGGCGAACTGGCTCACCGGGCAGGGCCACGCGCTGGCAGGGTGGTCGGCGGGGGACACCGATCCTGTCGTGGCTAGGGTGGCGATCCTGGAATCCATCACACCGCCGGACAAGAAGGCCCCCCAGTCTACCGGCTCTGCGGGCGCGGACCTGCTGCAGTTGATCCACACCTACGCGCACCGGTTCATCCGGCAAACGGCGGCATTCTCCGGGATCGAACGAGACGCATTGAGCGAGTACCTGGTTCCCGGGCACGTGGGATTCTTCGTGTACGCGGCGGCACGGGGTGACTTCGTGCTAGGTGGTTTGCAGGCGGTATTCGAGTCGAATTTGGATGATCTATTGACGGCGTTCGTGGACGCCGAGCACCGATGCCCGCTGGATCCGGGGTGTAGCCGTGGCAGTGGAGCGTGCAGCGCCTGCGTGCATCTGGGCGAGCCGTCGTGCAGGTTCTTCAACCGGTTCCTGAATCGGGGCACACTGTTCGGTCCCCGCGGTTACCTGCGGATCAGCTCATGACCCTGCGCCGCCACTCGGTCTCGACCCGATCGGCGGCCGATTCGGTCGGCTCGTGTTCCCACACGTGCAACACGTGCCAGCCGAGTTCGCCGAGCGCGTTGTCCTTGGCTCGGTCGCGGTCGACGTTGCGATCGAATTTGGCCTGCCACCACTCCCGGTTGGTGTGTGGCAACGTGCCGTGCTCGGGACAGCGGTGCCAGAAGCAGCCGTCCACGAACACCGCGACCTTCACCCTGGTGAGCGCGATGTCCGGACGACCGGGAAGGCCGGGATGGTTGACCCGGAACCGCAGACCCCGGCGATGGAGTTCGCGGCGCAACGTCACCTCTGGTTTCGTGCCCGAGCGGGGCTGGCGGCGCAGTCGAGCAGACGTCGCGGTGTCCAGCGGCGTTGGCGGGTGGTCCATGACTGCATACCCTAACCATCGATCGGCGACGAATCCGTCCCGGTGACGACTCTTGTCAGTGACGTAACGACGACTGAGAGGTAGCTGTGACAGCAGCGAAGTCCGAAGCCGACAGTGCATTCGCGCCTGGCTCAACGGTGCTCATCAGGGGCGAGGAATGGCTGGTCACCGCGGTGGAAGACACGGCTGACGGGCAGCTGGTGCATGTGCAAGGACTTGGCGAGCTGGTCAGGGACACCAGCGCGTCGTTCTATCGCAACCTCGACGAGATCGTTCCGCTGGAGCCAGCCGACGCGACGGTCGTCGCCGACGACAGTCCTCGCTACCGCACGGCCCGGCTGTGGCTGGAGTCGACGATCCGGAAGACTCCGCTCCCCATCGGCGAACAGACGTTGTCAGTGGCTACAAGGGGGCTCGCCGATGCGTTGAGCTATCAGCAGTCGGCGGTACTCAAGGCGCTCGATCCAGCCAACCTGCGACCACGGCTGCTGCTGGCGGACGCGGTCGGGCTTGGCAAGACCCTTGAAATTGGCATGATCCTTTCGGAACTGGTGCGTCGCGGGCGAGGCGAACGCGTTCTCGTGGTGACGCCCAGGCACGTGCTGGAACAAATGCAGCACGAGCTCTGGTGCCGGTTCGCGTTGCCGTTCGTCCGGCTGGACTCGGCGGGCATTCAGCGGGTACGGCAGAAGTTGCCTGCCACCCGTAATCCGTTCACGTACTTCAAGCGGGCGATCATCTCGATCGACACGCTGAAGTCCGACCGCTACGTGGCGAGCCTGAGCAAGCAGCGCTGGGACGCGGTGGTGATCGACGAGTCACACAACCTGTCGAACTCGGCTACCTTGAACAACCGGCTGGCCAGGATTCTTGCCCGCAACGCCGAGGCGTTGATCCTGGCATCGGCGACGCCGCACAACGGTCGCGCCGACTCGTTCGCCGAACTGCTACGGCTGCTCGACCCGTCCGCGGTTCCACCGGACGGCCGGCTCGACAAGGACGAGGTACGCAGGCTGGTCGTGCGCAGGCACCGGCACAGCCCCGAGGTCGCACAGGTCGTCGGCGCCGACTGGGCGCCGCGGCAGGAACCGGAGAACATTCTCGTCCCGGCGACGGCCGAGGAGAACGCGGTCGCCCGCGAACTTGCGGACACCTGGCTGTGGCCAGGAACGGGCGGGAGTCCTTACTCGGGGCAGAACGCGTCGTTGTTCCCGTGGACCTTGGCCAAGGCGTTCCTGTCCTCACCGGCCGCTCTGCGTGAAAGTATCGAAGGCAGGCTGGGCAGACTCGGCAACGACGATCGGGCCGCGCGGGAACGTCTGGCTCTGCGGAAACTCGCCGAACTGAACGACGAATGCCGGACCTCGGCGAAGTATCAGCGCCTGGTCGAGCACCTGAAGAAGATCGGGGTGGGCAAGAACAAGCCGGTTCGCGCGGTGGTGTTCGCCGAGCGGTTGGAGACGCTGCGCTGGCTTCATCGCAGGTTGCCACACGACCTGAACATGCCCGCCGACGCCGTGGCGTTGATGCACGGCGGGCTCGCCGACGACGAACAGCAGGCGGTCGTCGAGGCATTCAAGCAGGAACAGGCGCCGGTGCGGGTGCTGGTCACCGGGGACGTCGCGTCCGAGGGCGTCAACCTGCATGCGCAATGCCACCACCTGGTCCACTACGACATTCCGTGGAGCCTGATCCGGATCGAGCAACGCAACGGTCGGATCGACCGCTATGGCCAGAAACACCCACCACTGATCACTGCGCTGCTGCTCGACCCGGACGGCGAGAAGTTTGCCGGCGACGTTCGGATTCTGGCCAGGCTGCTGGAGAAGGAGAACGAGGCGCACACCGCGCTCGGCGACGTCGCCTCACTGATGGGGCACTACGACGTGAAGAGCGAGGAGGACGACATCCGCGCGGTGCTGGCCGGCAGCAAGGAGCTTGACGACGTGGTCCGCTCGGTCGCCGACGTCGCCACCGGCAACGACCTGACCGCGTTGTTCGCGCAGCTCTTCGACAGCCCCGCCACTCCGGAGCCGGAGCCGAGCCGACCGGACACGACGGGACCCGGTCTCGTGCTCTACCCCGACGAGGTGTCCTACCTGGAGGACGCGTTGCGTCAGGCGTTCATCGACCCCACCGCGCCACTGGCCAAGGGCGGCGTCAGCTGGCGAAGGGACGTCGACTTCGGTACCGCTGAACTCGAACCGCCACCCGATCTCGCGCAACGCTTCGACGTGCTGCCGCAGCGGTACCTCGCTGAACGAAAGGTCACCGAGAAACTCGTGCTGGCGACGACCCCGGCGCGCGGCAAGGACAGGATGGCCGCCGCGTTGCGTGACGCCACGAAGCTGAGCTGGCCGGACGCGCACTACCTCGCGCCGCTGCACCCGGTGCTGGACTGGGCGGCGGACCGGGCGCTGGCTGCGTTGGGGCGCAACGAGGTGTTCGCGGTGCGTGGTGCCGTGGACGCGCCCACGGTGCTGCTGGTCGGCACCTTGACCAACAAGCGCGGCCAGGTCGTCGCGGTTGCATGGCTGACCGCACAGTTCCCGGACCAGGACGACCCGTCGTTCGCCTTGATCGCCCCGCACGCATCGGCCCGGGACGCGCTCGTCGAGCTCGGCTGGGACCAGGTCCGCACCAACCCCGGTCCGGTCGACGTCACGAACGTGAGAGCGCTCGTCAAGCCAGCTGTTCGACAGGCCGAACGTCACCTGGACACGTTGTTCGAGGCGGCGGCCAAGGACGTGGCGAGCCGGGTCGAGCAATGGTCGACCCGGCTGGACCACTGGGACGACGAGGCTGAGGCCCTGATTCAGCGCAGTGAGCTCAAACGCCGCCGGGCCACCGTGGACCAGGAGCGGGCGATGGTGGCCGCGATGGCCCCGGACCGCCAACTGGTTCGCCCGTTGCTGGCGGTCGTTCCGGAAGCCGAAGGAGAGAAATAATGGCCGGTTCGGACGCGATCATCGTCGGTGAAGGCTGGCTCTCCGAGCACTACTTCAACACCGAGGCGACCAAGGAGTCGTTTCGCGCGAAGGTGTCGGAGCGACGGAAGTTCTGGGACGACGAAGACAAGGAGGGTCGCGAGACGCCCCGATCCAGGTTCGTTGCCGCCCGTCAGGACCTGGAACGCGATCTTGCCGTCATCACCGAACTGCTGGACCCGTCCGCAGAGGCCGGCGCCCGTGACGGCCGCACGGCCGATGGCGTAGCCGCGGACGTGCATGAGCGACTGCTTGGCATCCTCGGCTTGATCGGCCACGGCCTGGTGCTCGAGCGTACCGGGCCGCTGCTGCGGGTGTCGGCGCCCGGCGTCGAGAAACATGCCCCGTTGGTGGTGCTTTCCGCTCGCCCGGTCGTCGTGGTGGAGGATCTGCTCGCCCGCGACGCGGTGACGTTGCCGGAACCAGTGCAGCTCTCCGAGGACGACGAGGAGATCAAGTCTGTTGCCCGGCTGACATCGTCGTTGTTCGTCGCCGAGGAAGCTCCGGAGTTCGTGCTGGTGCTGGCCGGCCGGTGGGCGCTGCTGGCGGAGCGGGAACGCTGGGCCGAGGGGCGCTATCTTGCGGTCGACCTGCAGTTGGTCTGCGAACGCAACGACACCAGGAAGGCTGGCGAGATCGACCGGGCGCTCACCTGCCTGTCCGCGGAGTCGATCGCCCCGGACGCGGAAGGCGCCATCTGGTGGCACGGCGTGCTTGAAGCGTCGGTCAAGCACACGGTCGGGGTGTCGAAGGATCTCCGCGACGGGGTCCGCCTGTCGATCGAGATCATCGCCAACGAGGTACTCGACCGCCGTCGGGCACAAGGACTCGATCCGCTGCCCGCCAGCGAGGCGCAGGAGCTGGCGAAGCAGTCGCTGCGGTTCCTGTACCGCATCCTGTTCCTGCTCTACGCCGAGGCGTCACCCGAGCTCGGTGTGCTCCCGGTGGGCGCCCCGGAATACGACCAGGGCTACAGTCTCGACCGGCTCCGTGAGCTGATTCAGGTGGAACTGGCCACCCCGCAGGCTCGTAATGGCACCCACCTGTACGAATCCCTGGCGGTGCTGTTTCGGCTGGTCGACAACGGCCATACCCCGTCGATCAGTCACGACGAGGCGGAGGCCGCGGCCGGACTCACGTTCAACCCGCTGCGGGCCGACCTGTTCCAGCCGGCGAAGACCGCGCACATCGACGAGGTACGGCTCGGCAACGCCGCGTTGCAGCAGGTGCTCACGCACCTGCTGCTCAGCAAGGAATCCCGTGGCAAGGACCGCGGCTTCATCTCCTACGCCGAACTCGGCATCAACCAGTTGGGCGCGGTGTACGAGGGCCTGATGTCCTACACCGGGTTCTTCGCCGAAACCGACCTGTACGAGGTGGCCAAGGGCGGCGACGCATCAAAGGGTTCCTGGGTGGCGCCGGTCGACCGTGCCGACGGCATCTCACCAAACGACTTCGTCAAGACCATCGACCCACGTACCGGGGAGAAACGCCCGGTGCTGCACCCGAAGGGCTCGTTCGTCTTCCGCCTGGCCGGCCGGGAACGCCAGCAGTCCGCGTCGTACTACACCCCAGAGGTCCTCACTCGCTTCACTGTGGGCCAGGCGCTGGAGGAACTCCTCGACCAGGATGGAACGACGAGCGCGGCGGACATCCTCACGTTCACTGTCTGCGAACCAGCGCTCGGCTCCGGTGCGTTCGCGATCGAAGCGGTCCGGCAGCTGGCGGACCAGTACCTCAAACGCAGGCAGGCGGAACTCGGCATCCGGATCGACCCGGACGAGTACCCGCGGCGCCTGCAAGAGGTCAAGGCGTACCTCGCCCTGCACAACGTCTACGGTGTCGACCTCAACTCCACCGCGGTCGAGCTCGCGGAGATCTCGCTCTGGCTGGACACCATGGTCTCCGGACTGTCCGCACCCTGGTTCGGCCTGCACCTGCGCCGAGGCAACTCCCTGGTCGGCACGCGCCGTGCGGTCTATACCCGCAACCAGGTGAGCACCAAGTCCTGGCTCACCGAAGTCCCGCGCGACATCCCGCTCACTTCGCTCGTTGAAGACATTGCCAACAACCGGGTCGCCACCGACGGCATCCATCATTTCCTGCTACCAGCCGACGGCTGGGGTGCGGCCGCGGACGCCAAGGAAGCCGCGGCGCTCGCGCCAGACGCGGCGAAGGCGTTGAAGGAGTGGCGCAAGAAGGTCCGCACCAAACCCACCCAGAAACAGGTGAACGCGCTCACCGAACTGGCCCACCGAGTCGAGGTGCTCTGGCAGATCGCCTACCGCAGGCTCACCATCGCCGAACAGGAGATCCGCCGGGACATCCCGGTCTGGGGCGCCGACGCTCTCCCGGTCGGCGGCTCGGTTAAACGCGAGCAGATCGAAGCCACCCTGGCCGACCCGAACGGCGCCTACCAGCGCCTCCGCCGCATGATGGACGCGTGGACTGCGTTGTGGTTCTGGCCGCTGACCACCAAGACGGTCACGGTCGACGGCATCCCAGTCGCGCCGCCGAACCTCGACGGCTGGATCGAGGCACTACAGGCATTGCTCGGACGTAGTCCGGAGATCCGCAAGAAGAACTCGGGACCGACCCTCGCACATGCGGCCGACTGGGACGAACTAAACGACGCCGAAGACCTGGACCTCACCTTCGCCGGCGCTCAACCGGTAGCCAAGGTCTTGAAAGCCCACCCCTGGCTGGTGGTGTGCGAACGAGTGGCCCAGCAGCAAGGCTTCTTCCACTGGAACCTCGACTTCGCCACCGTCTTTGCCCGAGGCGGTTTCGACATCCAGATAGGAAATCCGCCCTGGGTCCGTCCTCGCTCCGACATCGACGGCCTCCTAGCCGAAGGCGACCCCTGGTGGCAGTTGGCCGTCAAACCGTCCGAGCAGAAGCGAGCGGAGAAGCGCGAAACCACACTGGCCCTGCCCGGCGCCCGCGACCTGGTTATCGACGGCGCAACCGACATAGCCTGCCTGGCTGAGTACACTGGCTCCTTGGCCCAGTACCCACACCTGCAAGGGCTCCAACCTGACCTGTACCGCTGCTTCATGGAACAAACCTGGCGACACGTTTCGCCGCGCGGCACCATTGGTCTGATCACCCTCGAATCCCACTTTACCGACGAGAAGGCAGGCGATCTGCGGGCGGCGGCGTATTCACGACTGAGGCAGCATTGGGAGTTTATTAACGAACTTCAACTCTTTGAAATTCAACATCAAAAACATTATGGCGTAAACATTTACGGCACTTCGCGGGAGTATGTAAAGTTCCTCAGTGCGGTGTCGATGTATCATCCCGACACCGCCATTCGGTCACAGGAACACGATGGATCCGGTCCCGAACCCGGATTCAAGGACCCGGATGGCAACTGGGATCTGCGGCCGCATCGGAGTAGGATCACCACGGTCACCGAAGACACCTTGGCCACCTGGCACGCGGTCCTCGAATCGGACGACGTCCCGGTCCGCCAGACCCGGATGGTCTACGCCGTCAACCGCTCTGCTGCTGCCGCGCTGGACAAACTTGCCCACTTGCCCCGGGTCGGCGAGCTGGGTCTTCAGTTCTCTCCTGGTTGGCATGAGAAGAACGACCGAACGAAGGGCTACTTCGAGTCGAAGTGGGGCACGCCCTCGGGATGGGATGACGTGATCCTGCAAGGGTCGCATCTCTTTGTCGCTACACCATTTTACAAGTTTCCGAACAGTACGATGAAGAACAAGGATGACTGGTCTGTCGGCGACCTTGAGCAACTTGCCGCTGATGCTGTTCCAATCACCATTTACAAGCCCCGCGGGGACCGAAATCGCTATGACCTCAAGTACGCGCACTGGGGTGAAGATGGCGAGTATGCGGCTCGTGACTACTACCGCATCGGTTGGCGATGTATGGCAGCAAACACTGGAGAGAGAACGCTTACGCCGGCTATCATTCCTCCGAATGCCGCGCATGTTGATGGCATCTTTTCGATGGGATCCCCTGAATGTGCTCCGAGGGCGATCGCTTCTCTAGCTGCCAAGTTATCATCAATTGTGAGCGACTTCTCGGTGAGAGTCGCACAAAAGTCAACAATACGCGCAGGAGTGGCAAATCGGATACCAATCGGTGAAGATCATCCGCTGGACGATCTTCTGATCTTGAGGTCTCTCCGGTTGAACTGTATCGTGAACGCATATGGGGGACTCTGGCGTGAATGTTATAGCGAGGACTTTTCAGGTGATCAGTGGACTGGTGGGTTCAAACACAACCGACGAGAGCCTCTCGGCGATGTGGGTCCAGTGTGGAGCAGTGACACGCCCCTACGCATCGCGGCTGATCGACGGCAGGCGTTGTTGGAAATTGACGCGCTGGTTGCGCTTGCACTCGGGCTCAGCGCTGACGAGTTGTGCTCGATCTATCGGACGCAGTTCTCGGTCCTCTACGGGTACGACCGGAAAGTCTATTACTACGATGCCAACGGACGTTTGGTTCCCAACTCTGTGCTCGCCGTGTGGCGGAAGAAGGGGGAGCGGATGTCCGAGGAGGAGCGGACGGCTACCAATCAGGCTGGCAACACCTACACGTACGAGTTGCCGTTCATTACGTTGGACAGAGAGCACGACATGCGTGTGGCGTATGCGGAGTTCCAGCGGCGGCTTGAGGAGCGCTCGTGAGTGAGCTGCTGCCGACGCTGCAGGCCCATCGGATCAGGACCGGGCTCGTCGACTACCTGACGACCACGTTCGGGCTGACCGACGGGGATGCACGCGAGGCGCTCGACCGGTTTCTATCCGATCCGGACACCGGCATGTTCAAAGGGCCTTACGTCCGCCTCCGCCTGCCGTTCCGGCCCGCCGACGACGGCTGGCGCGACACGCTCGACTGGTACGAGGGCTTCCCGCCCTACGGACACCAGGCCGCCGCGTTCGCCCGGCTCGCATCCAGAGCGGATGGACAGGACCGCCGCCCGCTGCCGACGTTGGTGACCACCGGCACCGGCTCCGGCAAGACCGAGGCTTTCCTGTACCCGATCATCGACCACGTCCTGCGTGCCCGGCGCAACGGCGAAAAGGGCACCAAGGCGCTGATCCTGTACCCGATGAACGCGCTCGCCAACGACCAGGCGGCGAGGCTGACCACGCTGCTCACCACGCATCGCGAACTCGCCGACGTCACCGCAGCTCTCTACATCGGCCAGGAAGGACCGACGCGCACCAGAGTCACCAAAGACGGGCTGATCACCGAACGCGGCGTCATCCGGGACACAGCGCCGGACATCCTCCTCACCAACTACAAGATGCTCGACCAGTTGCTGTTGCGCGCCGAGGACCAGGAGCTTTGGCGGCAGTCGGCGACCAGTCTGCGTTACGTGGTGCTCGACGAATTCCACACCTACGACGGCGCGCAGGGCACCGATGTCGCCATGCTGCTGCGGCGCCTCGGCCTCGCGTTGAAAAGCCACTGGAACGACGACGACCCGAGCATCGACGCCGCCGCGCGACGACGGCCGCTTGGGCTTGCCGCACCGGTCGCCACCTCCGCTACATTGGGTGACAAGGGCGACCCGACGGTCATGCTCGACTTCGCCGCCACCGTGTTCGGCGAGGAGTTCGACGCCGATGCGGTAGTCACCGAGACCCGGCTCAGCCTCGACGAATGGTCCGCGGGGGCGAACCCGGGACATCCTCCGGTCCCCTTGGCCGACCTCGACGTGCGAGGCATCGTGAACAAGGTCGTGGAGCTCGGACACGACCCGACCGGCGAACGACTCGCGCGCACCATGCTCGGAGCGCTCTACGGTCTCGACGAAAGGGCGTTCGCCGACGCCACGCCGGAACAGCTCAACGCCGCATGCCGGGCCCACCCGCTGATCCACGACCTCGTCCGGCACACCGAATCCGCGATCGCCCTCGACGACCTGGCCACCGACGTGCTGGACACCGACCCGGAGTTCGTCGGCTACGTAGTTGGTGCACTCGGGCACGTACGCGCGGTCGCGGGCCGGGCAGCGTTGTCGGTGGAGGTACACCAATGGGTCCGCGAGCTGACCCGCATCGACCGGACCGCCGCCGCGACCACCCGGTTCCGCTGGAGCGACGACGGTCCGGTCGTCGCGGACGACACCGAGCCCCGGCCGTCGTTCCCGGCCATCTTCTGCAGGCATTGCGGCCGGTCCGGCTGGGGTGTCGGGCTTGCCCCAGTCGGCAACAGCCTGGCCGTCGAAGACGACGACATCCGGCGCAACCACGCTGCCCGTGAGGGCCGGTTCCGGGCGCTGCTGTACGCACCCGTCGAAGCCGTCGCGGGCCTGGAAGGCGACCGGCCCCTCGAGGGACTGATGTGGTTCTCCGTGCGGCACCGGGAACTGCTCACCAGCGTCGCCGAGGACGACCCAGAACTACGCGACGGCTGGATCCTGCCGGTGCTCACCACCACCGGCCCCGACGCAGACGCCGACGCAAACAAGGACACCTGCCCGTCTTGCGGCCAGGAAGACGGCATCCGGTTCCTTGGAAGCGCGATCGCCACTCTGCTGTCGGTGTCGCTGTCCACGTTGTTCGGCACGCCCAGCCTAGACTCCCGGGAGAAGAAGGCACTGGTGTTCACCGACTCGGTGCAGGACGCCGCGCACCGGGCTGGGTTCGTCCAGGCTCGCTCGCACACCCTCACCCTGCGTTCGGTCTTCGCCGACGCCGTCGCCGACGGCCAGCTCACCCTCGAATCGCTGATCGACGAGGTGATCCGGAGGGCGGGCGACGACCCGTTCGCCCGCTATCGCATCCTCGCACCGGAATGTGCCGACCGGGAATCGTTCGTCCCGTTCTGGAACGCCCCGACGCTGCGAGCGGTGCCTGCAGCCGTGCAGTCGCGGGTGCGGAAACGGCTCGCGCTGGCCGCTGCGTTGGAATTCGGGCTCAACTCACGAACTGGACGCACCCTGGAACTCACCGGCGCGGTGGCCGTCGAGGTGGAAGCTGGGACGGCGGACCGCGTCGCAGGTGTCGCGCGGGCCGCGCTGGTGGGCACGTCGTGGCAGGACAAGCTCGATGGCGTCACCCGGGACGACGCCCTGCTGGTCGCGTGGGTTCGTGGCGTGCTGGACCGGATGCGCGCGCAAGGCGCCATCGACCACCCATGGTTCGATCGGCTACGCGCCGAGGACGGCCGCGACTGGTCGATCTGGGGTGGCCGGCCCCGTCACGAAGGTATGCCCGCGTTCCCCAGAAACCGGCCCGCTCCCGCGTACCCGAAAGTCGGTGGGACCGGCGCAACCGGGCGCGGCGTGGATGCCGTCACCGCATCCCAGTCCTGGTATGCCCGCTGGACCAGCCGAGTGCTCGACGTGTCTCCGCTGGATGGTGGGCGGCTGGCCAAGCTGCTGTTCGACCGGCTCGCCCGAGACGGTGTGCTCAGCACGACTATCAGCGACTCCGGTGCCACCGTGTACGCCATCCCGGCATCCGGCGTCGTGATCGCGCCGCCGGACATCACGCCGCGACTTCTGGTCTGTGACACCTGCCGGGCCGTGACGCCCGGTTCGCCCGCCACCATCGATCAGCTCCTCGCTGCACCCTGCTTGCACGTCCGCTGCAGCGGCCGGCTGCGCGAGGAGGAGTTGCCGGACAACTTCTACCGACGTTTGTACGCATCACCGGACATGCGTCGTGTGGTCGCCCGTGAGCACACCAGCTTGCTCGACGACGAGACCCGGCTGGCCTACGAAGACGGGTTCCGCAACGCGGCAGGAAGCCCACAGGCGCCGAACGTGCTGGTCGCGACGCCGACGCTGGAAATGGGTATCGACATCGGCGACCTGTCCGCGGTGTTTCTCGCTTCGTTGCCACGCACCGTGGCCTCCTATCTGCAACGCGTCGGCCGCGCCGGTCGGCTGACCGGCAACGCGTTGAGCCTGGCGTTCGTCACCGGGCGCGGCGACCAGCTCCCCAAGATCGGCGACCCGTTGTCCGTCGTGGACGGTGAGGTCCGTCCGCCAGCCACGTATCTTGCCGCCGAAGAGATCCTGCGCCGCCAGTTCACCGCCTATCTTGCCGACGGGTTCGCCCGCGACCCGCGTCGCCCACATCCGCACACCGCGGTCGGCGCGATCGGCTCGGACAAGCCGGGCACCTTCCTCGGCGAACTCGTCCGGCATGCCGAACAAGGAGCCGACGAACACGTCGCTTCGTTCACCTCGACATTCGCGAACCTGCCTGCCGACGTCGTCACGGAACTACGAGAGTGGCTACGGCCCAGTTCTGGGCCAGCAACCAGTGGCTTCGCCGCGCACGTGCACGCTGCCAGCGCGCGCTGGCAGTCCACGGTGGAGACCTTGCGGCAACGGCAGGAAAAGATCGCCGAGTTGCTGCCGGATCTGGAAGCCAGGGTCACGTCCCCCGCTGCCACCGACGACGACGAGCAGGCACTGCGCTCGGCGAGGGCCACCGCGAAGCTCACCGCAGGCCAGCTCGCTCACCTGCGTAGCACGTATTGGATAAGCGTGCTGGAGGAGTACGGGCTGCTCCCCAACTACACGTTGCTGGACGACTCGGTCACTCTCGACGTCGGGTTGTCCTGGACCGACCCGGACACCGGTGCACATGAGTATGGCTCAGCCCAGTTCAATCGCGGTTCCGCGCTGGCGCTGCGCGACTTCGCTCCCGGCGCCACGTTCTACGCCCGTGGCTGGGAGATCACCATCGACGCGGTCGACCTCGGGCTGGACGGCGCGTCCATTCGTACCTGGGCGTTCTGTCCGTCGTGCGGCTATGCCCTGGACGTCGCCGAGAGCGGCCGAGACCTACCTGTCCCGCCGTGTCCCCGATGCGGCGACCGAGGCATTTCCGACACCGGGCAACGTCTCGACGTGGTCGAGCTGACCAGGGTCTCTGCCGAAGTCCGGCGTGACGAGGTGGCGATCTCCGACCGGCGCGACGACCGAGACCGGGCCGCCTTCAATGTCGTCACCGCCGCCGACATCGACCCGGCGAACGTGGTGCGTCGCTGGTTCGTCGAGGACACCGGGCTCGGCTGCACCTACCTGCGCAGCGTCGACATTCGCTGGATCAACCTTGGAGCACCTGGCCAGGGCGCCACCCGCAGGATCAGCGGTGAGGAGCGGCTGGGGCAGCTGTTCCGGGTGTGCTCCGGGTGCGGGAAGAAAGACACCGAGACCGGACGTAACCGGCCGCACGAGCACCGACCATGGTGTCCTTACCGGACGGCGACGGATGAGGTGACCAGCACGATCGCATTGTCCAGAACGTTGCGTACCCAAGGGCTGCTGATCAGGCTGCCGCGAGCGGTCACCGTTGGCGACGACTTCGCGGTTCCCAGCATCGGCGCTGCGCTCCTGCTCGGATTGCGTGAGCGTCTGGGTGGCCACCCAGACCACATCCAGGTCGAGTTTGTGGTGGATCCGACGCATTCGGACGGCGCCGACAACCACGACGCGATCCTCCTGCACGACGTGGTGCCCGGTGGCACCGGTTATCTCGCCGAAACCGCCGACCCGGATCGACTGCGTGAGTTGCTGTTGCTTGCCTGGCAACGGGTGCGTGAGTGCGAATGCAGGCACGAGCAACGCCTGGCCTGTCATCGCTGTCTGCTGCCGTTCGTGGCCCCTGGCATGGTCCGCCGAGCATCCAGGTCGTCGGCAGAACGGCACCTGCGTACCCTGCTGGGCTTGCCTGCCGACGAGTCGACAGCACCCGAAATGGGCTGGAAGGTGACCGAAGTAGCGCCCCACGAGGAACCGGATTCTCATCTGGAACGTGCGTTCCACCGGCTGTTCGTCGCCAAGCTCCGTCGTGCGGGCGCCACCGTCACCGAGACGCCCGGCTCCACAGGCAACGTAGTCCGGTTCACCTTGCCCGGCGGGCACCGGCAATGGACGTTGACCCCGCAGGCCAACGTGGCCGACGCGCGACCGGACTTTCTGTTGCACACCAACGACATGAACGTGCCGGACGTCGCCATCTTCACCGATGGTCGCGCCTACCACGCCACGTCGACCTGCAACAGGCTCGCCGACGATGCCGCGAAACGCGCGAACCTGCGTGACGCCGGCGTGCTCGTCGTCGCCGTCACCGTGGCGGATCTCGACGCACCCGAAAAGCCGACCTGGTACCACCCGGACCTGGCTGGGAGCCTGCAGACGGTCCCGCAGTTCCAGGCGCCGCCGGAGGCATACCGGGCACTCGGGCGCGGCCCAGTCGAGTGGCTTGTCGATTGGGTGCTCGCGCCGGCTCCGGACGCGGTTCGCGCGGTCGGCAGGGCAGTGCCGATGCTCCTCTCCCGCGGCGCCCAACCGGTTTCCGTCACCGACACCATCGACCTTGAGGTCGTCGCCAGGGCGGTCCTGCTCGACGAACACCTCCCAGTTGGCGATCGCAAGGTCCACCTGTACCGGGCAGGCGCGCTCGCCGCCGTCGTCGAGATGCTGCCGACGATGGTGGTGCGAGTTGCGGTCGTGCTGGACGACCGCGACGAGACCTTGGACGATGCGCACGCCGATGCATGGCGTGGTTGGCTGCGACTGGCCAACGCGCTCACCGCGCGCGATTGGCCGACGGTGATCACCACGACCAGTCTGGTCACCCCGGCATCGGCGCCAGTGGAGGAATCGACACAGGAAGACAGGCCGCTGGGTGCCTGGGCCGACGTGTACGACGCTGCCGCCTCGGACTTCGAACGCCAGCTGATCACTGCGCTTGCCGCGCACGGCGGGATTGTGCCACCGACGATCGGCACCGAAGGACCGGACGGGATCATGCTCGATGTTAGCTGGCCTGCACAGCGCGTCGCCGTTGCCTTCGACCACACGCCCCAGCAGGACCGCGAGGACTTGATTGCGGCAGGATGGCAGGTCGTGGAACCCACACTGGAACAGATCGTCGTCGCACTCGCATCGGCATAGGAAATTCGGGGGAACGATGCCGACCATCATCATGGGCAAGCTGGCCAGCAAGATCGACGGTTCGATCCGCGGCAAGGCCATGGCATTCCTGCAAAAGCTCGGGATCGACGACACCACGTCTGGCCTGCACGTCGAACCCATCGAGAACGCTGCCGATCCACGGGTTCGCACAGGCAGGGTGGACAACTTCTGGCGAGCAGTCATGTTCCGCCTCGACAGTGGCGGTGAGCGCCACTACGTCATCCACGGCATCTGGCCGCACGACGACGCGATCGCCGTGGCGTGCCGGGTTCGGTTGAGCGTCAACCCGATCAACGGGCTACCGCAGATCGTCGAGGTCGAACCACCGGCCGAGTCGTTCCCGACGGACGCCAAGCCGTCGGCGAGCCAGTCGTTGCTCGTGCGTCTGGGGCATGACCGCGACGCGTTGGTCACGACTCTCGGACTGCCGGAGCGCGTAGCCGATCAGGCGCTGGCCGCCGTGGACGAAGACGCTGTGTTGGATCTTGCCCAGCGGCACGACGGCTGGATCGGCACGATCCTGGTCGATCTCGCTGCTGGCGACACGGTCGATTCGGTCGTGTCGCGGATGGAACTCGAGAAGACCGCTCCTTCGGGAGATGACGACGCGGACGTTCTGCACTCCCTCAAACGACCAGGAGCGGCCCTCCAGTACGCCTTGATCGGCGATCAGGACGAGCTGCGTCGCGTCATCGAAGGAGGCGACTTCGGCGCCTGGCGGATCTTCCTGCATCCCGAGCAGCGCCGCTACGTCGAACGCAGCTACCAAGGCCCGTTCAGGCTGTCTGGAGGAGCAGGCACCGGCAAGACTGTCGTGCTCGTGCACCGTGCTCGCGCGCTGGCGCGCCGTGACCCTGATGCACGTATCGTGCTGACCACCTTCACCACGAACCTTGCCGATGCGCTCAGCGACAGCCTCACGCAACTCGACCCACGAGTACCGCAGGCGAAGAAGCTCGGCCAGCCGGGTGTGTACGTCACCGGTGTGGATGCCCTTGCATCTGCTGTTCTGCGCAGTGCCGGAAGCAGCCTGGCCGCCAGCGTACGTGAGGTGCTCGGGGAAGACCGGTCCGCGCCACTCGCCCGAACAGCCGGCACCCGATGGCGAGAAATCGTCGAGTCGACCGGTACGTCACTTTCGCCAGCGTTGGCCAACGAGTCGTTCTTGTCGAGCGAGTACGGGCACGTCGTGCTCCCAAACAAGATCCACGACGAGGCGGAATACCTTCGAGTGCGCCGCTCTGGTCGGGGCGTAGCACTGGATCGGGCCACGCGCTCAGCTGTGTGGGAGCTCATCGCGGCGTACCGGGCGCAAAGTCGCGTCGACGGGAGTCTCGACTTCTCGGAAGCTGCTGCCGTCGCTGCCGCACATCTGGCTAAGCAGACGGATAAGCCAGCCGACCACGTTCTCGTCGACGAAGGCCAAGACCTCTCGCCAAGCCACTGGCAGTTGCTGCGTGCACTCGTCAACGAGCATCCGAATGACCTGTTCATCGCCGAAGACGCACACCAACGCATCTACGGAACGCGTGTCGTGCTGAGCCGGTACCGCATAGCGATCGTTGGTCGTTCGCAGCGACTCACCCTGAACTACCGAACCACTGCGCAAAACCTGCACTATGCGATGAACATCATCGAAGGTGGTCAGTACATCGACCTGGAAGACCAGGCGGAAACCACCGGCTACCGTTCGGCGCGGACCGGCCCCGGACCGACGATCGTTCCCGTCGAATCCCTCGGTGCGGAATTGCAGGTCATCGGCGACCATGTCCAGGCTTGGGTAAGGGCCGGAACCGATGCCGACACCGTGGCGGTCCTCGTGCCGGACCGTTTCCATCGTGACCGGGTGGTGACGGCGCTCACCGAGCGTGGCGTCGATGCCCGCGCTGTCGATCGGGACCGACCACCGCAGGGACGCGTGGCAGTCATGACCATGCACCGCGCCAAGGGAACGGAATTCTCCAAGGTCGTGATCGCGGCCGACCGTCCGTCCCCAGTGGAATTGGCACGCCTGGAAGCGCTAGCCCCATCCGAACGAGCCGACGCCGAGCTTCGCCGTCGATCTCTGCGGTACGTAGCCGCCACTCGCGCCCGGGACGAATTGGTAGTCGTAGGCCACAAGTGAGATAACCACTCGTGTGGGAGCTAATGCCCGGAGGCACGTCGCGCCGAGCGTGAACCATTTCGCACGCCGCACCAACGGGCCCGTGTGTGAACGACATGCCGCGCGGTCACCTGCTCTGCGCGTAGGATCGCGATCAGCACGCGTGACACCGTCGGATCGAGCAGCCATGCGGCGGGTCCGGCAACTGCCGCCCGCCGCGAAGGTCCGGCAGATTTGGGGCTTCCGGTAGAACGAGACCATGGTCTCGGCATCGAGCTTCGCTAGCGTGACCTTGCCGAGCACTGGTCAGATGTGCGTTCGGATGACGGCCTCGTAGCGGCGCCGTGGCGTGACGTCGACATCAAGCAGCTTGAGGTAGCAGTCGATGAGCTGGTCGACGGTGGTATTCGTGCGCGGACTGCGCTGCTCGTTGATCTCGTCAACGAGCCTGACGCGGACCTTCTCGGCGGCCCTGGCCGCAGGGGCCGGCGGGGTCGGGCTCGAATTGAGAGTGACCAGGGCCAGTCAACGGTAGGCGCCGGCGTAGACACTCACCCCAGCGCGCCGCTTGGCAGGGGCTCGATCCTGCCAAGCGGACGCTTGGTGCCTGCTGTCCTTTCAGCCGCCATTGTGCGAGACCACGGCAGTTCGCACCATGAGTTGACCGAGTGGTTCAAAACGCCTCTGACTTGTGCGCCCCCGGCAGGATTCGAACCTGCGACACCCGCTTTAGGAGAGCGGTGCTCTATCCCCTGAGCTACGGAGGCTGGTCGTGCTCGGGCCTTAGCTTAGCCGTACCGGCCGCGCGTGGGTGAGGCGGACCTTGACTACACGCGAGTTGCTCACTGTAATACCCAGACTACCAGTGGGTAACTAGCCCTTGGATGCGGCGCGGAGGCTTCGGTTGATCAAGGTCATGTTCGCCGACGACGAGGAACTGGTCCGGTCGGGGTTGCGGGCGATGATGTCCGTCGCGCCGGACATCGAGGTCGTCGGGGAGGCCGTCGACGGCAGATCGGCCGTCGAGACCGCCCGGCGCTACCAGCCCGACGTCGCCCTCCTCGATATCAAGATGCGCGCCCCCGACGACGGCATCCGGGCGTTGCGGGCCATTCAGGCGCTGCCGGCGCCGCCGAGGGTGGCGATGCTCACCACCTTCGACGTCGACTCCTACGTCAGCCTCGCCCTGAGCTTCGGCGCCAACGGGTTCCTGCTGAAGGACATCGAGCCCGCCGTGCTGGTGAGGGCCGTTCGCGACCTCGCCCGCGGCGGCGCCGTGCTCGACCCCAGCGTCGCCGCCCGCATGGTCAACGCCCACCGCGACGAGCAGCGGGCCGCCGCCCCCGCGCGCAAGCTGCTGGCCTCGCTCTCCGAGCGCGAGCGCGAGGTGGTGGGGCTCATCGGGCAGGGACTGTCCAACGCCGAGATCGGCGGGTCGCTGCACCTCTCCGAGGCCACCGTGAAGGGCTACGTCTCGGCCGTGCTCTCCAAGATCGGCGCGGCCAACCGGGTCCAGGCCGCCCTGCTCGCGTACAGGGGTGGCCTGGTCGAGTGACGCGGCGTTAAGGACAGTCTCAGCTCAAGCGGTAAGACTGTTCCCATGCGCATTCTCGTTGTCGACGACGATCGGGCCGTCCGTGAGTCCCTGCGGCGGTCCCTGGAGTTCAACGGCTACCAGGTCGACGTCGCCAGCGACGGCGCGCAGGCGCTGGAGAAGGTCACCGGCGACCGGCCGGACGCGATGGTGCTCGACGTCATGATGCCCCGGCTCGACGGCCTCGAGGTGGCCCGCAGGCTGCGCAGCACCGGTGATGACCTGCCGATTCTCGTGCTCACGGCGCGCGACACGGTCTCCGATCGCGTCTCCGGGCTCGACGCGGGAGCCGACGACTACCTGCCGAAGCCCTTCGCGCTGGAGGAGCTCCTCGCCAGGTTGCGCGCACTCCTTCGCCGCGCCAGCGCCGAGTCCCAGGGCTCGCAGCATTCCGAGGTGCTGTCGTTCTCCGACCTCACCCTGGACCCCGGCACCCGCGAGGTGCGCAGGGGGGAGCGGCCGATCAGTCTCACCCGCACCGAGTTCGCCCTGCTCGAACTCTTCATGTCGTACCCGAAGCACGTGCTCACCCGCAGCCGCATCCTGGAGGAGGTGTGGGGCTACGACTTCCCCACCTCGGGCAATGCACTGGAGGTCTACGTCGGCTACCTGCGGCGCAAGACCGAGGCCGAGGGTGAGCCCCGGCTGATCCACACGGTGCGCGGCGTCGGCTACGTGCTGCGAGAGACCCCACCGTGACACAGGCACCACCCATGTCCGCTGTTCCCGGTGTCGAGCCACCCCGCTCGCACCCGCCGAAGAAATCAGACAGTCCGCGCCGGTTCTCGCTGCGTACGCGGGTCATGCTGCTCGCGGCCAGCTGCGTCGGCGGCGCGGTCGCGCTGGTCTCGCTCGTTGCCTACCTCACCGTGCGGGGCAACCTCTACCAGCAGTTCGACGACAGCCTCATCGAGCGGGCCAACGCCGCCGTGACCAGCGTCCCCGTGCAGGCCCAGTTCCGGGAGGTGCCCGCCGCGCTACTGGTGAGCAGTGACATCGACATCGGCCTGCTCCAGGCGGGCACGGGCCTCACGTGGCCCGAGCGGGGTGAGCCGCCACCCGTCGGTGACGCCGAGCGCGCCGTGGCGGTCGGCACCGCCGAGTCGTCGCTGCGCACCGACACCGCGACTGACATGCGCGTGATCGCGCTGCCCTCGGGCCCCGGGCAGGCGCTCGTGCTGGCGCAATCGCTTGCGCCCATGAAGCGAACGCTTGCGGAGCTGTCGCTCGTGCTCTTCCTGTTCGGCGGCGCGGGGATCGTCGTGGCGGCCGCGGCCGGTACCGCGGTCGCCAGGGCGGGCCTGCGGCCGGTCGAGCGGCTCACCTCCGCGACCGAGCGTGTCGCCCGCACGATGGACCTCCGGCCGATCCCGGTCACCGGCGACGACGAGCTGTCGCGCCTGACGCACAGCTTCAACACCATGCTCGCCGCCGTCGCCGACTCGCAGGAGCGGCAACGCCAGCTCGTCGCCGACGCGGGCCACGAACTGAGGACGCCGCTGACCTCGCTGCGCACCAACCTGGAGCTGCTGCTCGCCGCGAGCCGGGACGGCGCACGGCCACTGGCCGAGCTCGACCGGGTGGAGATGGAGGCCGACATCCGCGGCCAGCTCGACGAGCTGACGCAGCTGATCGGGGACCTCGTGGAGCTGGCGCGCGAGAGCGAGCCGAGGGTCGAGAACGAGCGCGTCGACCTCGCCGAGGTGGTGGAACGCGCCCTCGACCGTGCGCGGCGCAGGGCGGGCGAGACCGAGTTCGACGTGACGCTCGAACCGTGGGTGCTCGCGGGCGATCCGGCCGTGCTGGAACGGGCGGTGCTGAACCTGCTCGACAACGCGGTCAAGTTCTCGCCAGAGGGCTCCACGGTGCAGGTCCGGCTCCGCGCCCTCGGTGACGGCACGGCCGTGATCGAGGTCTCCGACGCGGGACCGGGCATCGCGGACGAGGACCTGCCCAAGGTGTTCGAGCGCTTCTACCGCTCCTCCGAGGCCCGCACGCTGCCCGGCTCCGGGCTGGGGCTGGCGATCGTCAAGCAGTCGACCGAACGGCACGGCGGCGCCGTCTACGCCGGCCGCAGCGAGTCGGGCGGCGCGCTGATGACGATGCGCTTGCCCGGTGTCCCGGGCTGACTTCTGTTTGATCGTGTAGAATTTTGTGAGAAATTCTGTGTAGTTCGGCTGCGGTTGCGGGATGGAGTCAACGTGCTGGCGCGGCAGCGGCAAGCGATCATCCTGGAGGAGGCGCGCCGGACCGGCGCGGTCCGGGTGAGCGATCTCGTCGAGCGGCTCGGCGTTTCCGACATGACCGTACGCCGCGACCTCGACGTCCTCGCCAGCCGAGGGCTCGTGGAGAAGGTCTACGGCGGCGCCACGTCCGTGGCGAGCCACAGCACCGACGAGCCGGGTTTCGAGGCCAAGTCGGTCCGCCAGCTCGAGCACAAGCAGGCCATCGCCTCCGCCGCCGCCGGACTCGTCCGGCCGGGAACCGCGATCGGCATCTCGGCCGGCACGACCACGTGGACCTTCGCCCGCGCGCTCGACGCGATCCCCGGGCTCACGATCGTCACCAACTCGATCCGCGTCGCCGACGTGCTGCGCGACTCCAGCCAGCCCGACCGGACCGTGGTGCTCACCGGCGGCGTCCGCACGCCCTCCGACGCGCTCGTGGGCCCGATCGCCGTGCAGAGCCTGCGCAGCCTGCACCTCGACCTCGTGTTCCTCGGCGTGCACGGCATGGCCGACGGGCCTGGGTTCACCACCCCGAACCTCACCGAGAGCGAGACCGACCGCGCACTCGTGGAGGCGGGCCGCAGGCTGGTGGTGCTCGCCGACCACACCAAGTGGGGCACTGTCGGCATCTCGACCATCGCCGAACTGGCCGAGGCGAGCGCGGTGGTGAGCGACGACGAGCTGCCCGACGACGCGCGGCGAACTCTGTCTGAACACGTGGGAGAGCTCATGATCGCTCCGACGAAACGTCACTCCGGAGCAGGCGGGTGAACAGGACCGTTCGTCACCTCGCCGACGGCCGCGAGATCATCTACTTTGACGACCACGAGGACGCGCCGCCCCGCGAGGCCGTGGACACCCGCGACCTGCCCGCCGTCGCGGCGGCGTCGGAGATCCGCCGTGACCCGCTGACCGGCGAGTGGGTCGCGATGGCGGCACACCGCCAGACCCGCACCTACAAGCCGCCCGCCGACCTGTGCCCGCTGTGCCCGACGCGGCCCGGCAAGCCGAGCGAGGTGCCGGAGTCCGACTACGACGTCGTGGTGTTCGAGAACCGCTTCCCTTCGTTCGCCCAGAACGTGTCGGGAGCGGCCACCACGGTGGATGGCGCGGGGCTAGTCCCGCTCGCGCCCGGCAAGGGGCGCTGCGAGGTCGTGTGCTTCACCAGCGACCACGAGCGGTCGTTCGGCGAGCTGAGCCCCGCGCGGGTGCGCACGGTCCTGGACGTGTGGGCCGACCGCACGGCCGCCTTGTCCGAACTGGACGGTGTCGAGCAGGTCTTCCCCTTCGAGAACAGGGGCGAGGAGATCGGCGTCACCCTGCACCACCCGCACGGCCAGATCTACGCGTACCCGTTCGTCACCCCGAGGACCGAACGGATGCTCGCCACCGCAGCCGCCTACCGGGCGGAGCACGGCAGGCACGTCATGGGCGACGTGCTCGCCGCCGAGCACGAGGCGGGCACCCGGATCGTCGCCGAGGGCCGGTTCTGGACCGCCTTCGTGCCGCCCGCGGCGCGCTGGCCGGTGCAGGTGCAGGTGGTGCCGCACCGCCAGGTCGCCGACCTCACCGAGCTCGACGACGCCGAGCGGGACGACTTCGCGCGGGTGTATCTCCAGGTGCTGCGCCGCTGCGACGCCCTGTACGACCGGCCGCTGCCCTACGTCGCCGGGTGGTACCAGGCGCCCCGCCACCGCGAGCGCGAGCTGTCGTGGCTGCACCTCGAGCTGTTCTCGGTGCTGCGGGCCAGGGACAAGCTGAAGTACCTCGCCGGCTCCGAATCGGGGATGGCCGTGTGGGTGAACGACGCGACCCCGGAGCAGATCGCCGAGCGCCTGCGCGCTGCGGGCTGAGCCGCTTCCACGTCCTTCCCACAGGTTCAGTTCAGCAAGCTCTCAGGAGCCTGGCCCATCATGGGTGCATGACCGAGAACGACCCCACAGCTGCGGACAGGTCCGGCGCATCGGCACCAGGAGGCCCGGAGCAGGGTGGTTGGCCGGGACCGGACGAGCCGAACCCGTGGTCGGCGCAGGGACAGGCGACACAGGGGCAGACCACACAGCCCGGTTACCAGTACCCGGCAGCTCAGCAAGCCGCTCAGCACCATGCGCCCGGCCCGTCCTACCCGACGGCCACGTTTTCAGCGCAGGGTACTCAGCCCGTGAGCGGCCCCGGGCACCAGCGCAAGGGCACGGCCAGACTCGTCGCCGGGGTCGCGGTGCTCGCGCTGCTGGTCGGGGGTGGCGCGGGCGTCGCGGGCGGATACCTCGCCGCGGACAACAGCACGACCACCGGCAGCTCGGTCAGCGCGCTCGACCAGACCCCGCCCGCCCAGCAGACGGGCAACGCCCCCGCAGGCACCGTCGAGGCGGCGGCGCAGAAGCTCATGCCGAGCGTCGTGCAGCTCCAGGTGGAGGGCCAGCGGGGCGCCAACGAGGGCTCCGGCTTCATCATCAGCGACGACGGCTACATCCTCACCAACAACCACGTGGTCGAGGGCGCCGCGAACGGCGGCACCGTCACCGTGGTCTTCCAGAACGGCGACCGCGCCGAGGCTTCCATCGTGGGACGTGACCCGACGACCGACATCGCCGTGGTGCGCGCCGAGGGCGTCAGCAACCTGCCGGTGGTGGAGCTCGGCCGCTCCGACGACCTCAGGGTCGGTCAGCAGGTGGTGGCCATCGGCTCGCCGTTCGAGCTCGCCGGAACGGTCACCGCGGGCATCGTCAGCTCGTTGCACCGGCCCGTCTCCGCGGGCGGCTCGGGCGACCAGGCCACCGTCATGGACGCGATCCAGACCGACGCCGCGATCAACCCCGGTAACTCCGGCGGTCCACTGGCGAACATGTCCGGGCAGGTCGTGGGCATCAACTCGGTGATCTACAGCCCCCAGTCCGCCGCCGGCGGCGAGGGCGGCAACGTGGGCATCGGCTTCGCGATCCCCATCGACCAGGCGCGGCGCACGGCCGACGACATCATCGAGAACGGCCACGCCACCCAGACCTACATCGGCGCGACCGTCGGCGACGCACCCAACGGCGGGGCTGCGATCGGCGAGGTGCTGCCCGGCAGCCCCGCCGAGAAGGCCGGCCTGAAGGCGGGCGACGTGGTCACCAAGTTCGACGACCGCGTGATCGAGGACGCCAACGCCCTCGTCGCCGCCGTGCGCACCAGGGCACCGGGGGAGCAGGTCACCCTCACGCTCCAGAACAACAAGACGCTCGAGGTGACCCTCGGCGGACAGCCGGTCGAAGGCAACTGACCCCACCGACGCTCGGCCGCGGTGGCGGCCGAGACCAGCTCCGGCCTCGGTCGCCGGGATCCAGAGCCCACGCGCAACCGGGACCCCTTGCCCGGTTGCGCGTGGTTGCGTCAGCAGGCCGTCAGCTCGGCGAACCACCGGCGCTCGTGCTTGCCGCTCCAGCGCAGCCGCAGGCCGGCCTCCGCCGCGGCGGCGCCGACCGCGTCCATTCCCAGCCAGGCCCAGCCGAACCAGCCGCCCGCCTCGGCGGGGCCGCCGACGCGGACGCGTTCCCTGCGCAGTCCGTGACCGGGCGGGTCGACCTCGACGACCGCGCTGCCGCACGGGCCGAGTAACCGCGCAACCCGCCGCAGCAGGCGCACCGGATCGCCGCCGATGCCGATGTTGCCGTCAGCCAGCAGCACGTGCCTCCAGCGCCCCTCGCCGGGCACCCTCGCGAACACGTCCCTGCGCAGCGCGATCGCTCCCCGGCGCAGGGCGAGCCGCACGGCGACCGGCGAGCTGTCGATGCCCAGCGTGGCCACGCCCCGCCCACTCAGCGCGGCGGCCAGCCTGCCGGGGCCGCACCCCACGTCGAGGGTGGGACCCGTGCAGCGCGAGAGCAGCAGGTCGTCCCCGGTCTCCGGCGGGCGGCGCCAGCGTTCGACAGCCAGCACGATCCGTTCGCCGCTCGCCAACTCCAGCCAGCAGCTGCCACCGAGCAGGCCGCGGTCGAACTCGCCGCTCATCGCGCGTGAACGGTGCGCAGCGCGGCCGCGAACCGCCCGCCGGGTGCTTTCCGGGCAACCAGTTCGGCGTCGCGCATGGTGTCCACATCGGATAGTCGGGTGGCGGTTGCGGTGCGCAGTCCGGCCGATTCGAGGGCCTTCCGCGTGAGAGCGCCGGTGTCGGGACGCGACATCGGCACGCCCCCGAGCGCGCGGGCCCGACCGGGATCGCGCAGCGCCAGTGCCCACCAGCCGCCGTCCTCGGCCGGTCCGAGCACGGCCTGGTCGCGCCGCAGGAGGTCCGCCGTCGCGTGCAGGAGGGCCGGCGTGATCTGGGGGGTGTCCATGCCGAGCTGCAGCACCGGAAGGCCACCGGTCGCCACGGCCGTGTCGGCATGCGCGTGCACGAGGCGCTCCGCGAAGTCCTTGCCGTGTTGGGGGATCAGCGTGCACCGCCGCAACATCGCCCGCAGCTCCGTGCTCCGCGCGGCGGCCTGCAGCTCGCCGGTCAGCGCGACGACGGGCACCGTGCCCGGCGTGGCCAGTACGGCGTCGAGCGTGTCGAGCAGCGCCGCGGCGGCCAGCTCGGCGGCCTGCGCCGGGGTCGCGGGCGGGCACAGCCGCGTTTTCGCCAGCCCCGGCACGGGCGCCTTCGCGACCACGAGCACGGCGTAGTGCGCGCTCATGCGCGCCACACCCCCGCCATGTCCCGCGCGGCTCGCAGCGTGCCCCGCAGCGAGCCGGAGACCTTGGACACGGTGCCGCTCGCGCGAGGGCCGTACGGTACGTCGAACTCCCGGACCCGCCAGCCCGCGCGGGCCGCCCTGATCAGCAGTTCCAGCGGGTAGCCGAAGCCGCGGTCCGCCACGCCGAGTGCGAGCAGCGCGCGCCGCCGCACCGCCCGCATCGGAGCGATGTCGTGCACGCCGAGCCCCTTGGCGCGCAGGGCCGCGGCCAGCACCGCGTTGCCGGCGCGGGCGTGCCAGGGCCACACGCCGGCAGACTCGGGCCTGCGCCGTCCGGCCGCGAGCTCGGCCTCGCCGGCACGGACCGGCTCGACGAGTTCCGGCAGCAGGCGTGCGTCGAGCGAGCCGTCCGCGTCGAGGAAACAGACGATGTCCGTGCTCGCAGCCAGGAGGCCGGTGTGGACGGCCGCGCCGTAGCCGGGACGCGGCTCGGTGACCACCGTGGCGCCGAACCCGGCGGCGACCCCGGCCGAGCCGTCGGTGGAGCCGTTGTCGACCACGATCGCGTGGTAGCCGGGCGGAAGGCCGGCGAGCACGCCGGGCAGGGCGGGTGCCTCGTTCAGGCACGGGAGTACGACGTCGACAGGGTCAGACCTCACGCCGGTCACGTTAGGTCCACGTTGGACGGTAAGGAACCGCTGCGGTGCTTACGAATTCCTGACGTGCGCGAATTTCTTACCAAGTTCTGACGATCGCCGCCGAGGTGGTGCCGAGGACCTGCGCCGGGGTTTACCGTGCGGCTGTGGTCGAGTCCCCCACGGCGAGCCCGCCTGCCCGCAAGACCCTCGGAATCCGAGGCGATCTGCTCGCCGTCGCGCTCGCCGCGCTCCTCGTCGGCGCCGCCGTGGCCGTCGGCGCGTACCTCAACCGGCCCGGCTCCGGCGTGGTCATCTGGGCCGAGGCTGCGCCGCTCTACGGCAGCTGGCTGCCGCACTACGGCAAGGGCACGGTGCTCGCCGTTCTGGTCGCCGGGTGCGTCCTGATGTGGGGGCCCGCGCTGGCGGAGCGGCTGCCCTGGCGGCGCCTGCTGCCGCTCGGCTACGTGGCCTCGCTCGCCTGGATCGTCTCCCTCGCGCTGGCGGACGGATGGACGCGGGGCTTCGCCCGCCGGCTCGCGACGCCCCACGAGTACCTGCACGAGGTGCCCGGGATCACCGACATCCCGGCGATGCTCGCCGGGTTCTCCGACCGGATACTGGCCGGGCAGCCGGACAATTGGACGACGCACGTGGCGGGGCATCCGCCCGGCGCGACGCTCGTGTTCGTGTGGCTCGACCGGCTCGGTCTCTCGGGCCCGGTGTGGGCCGCGATCGGGTGCGTGCTCGCCGGTGCGCTGGTGGCGGCGGCGGTGCCCGTCACCCTCGCCGCGCTCGGCAGGCCCGGCGCCGCGCGGGCGTCGCTGCCGTTCGCGGTGCTGTTTCCCGGTGCCGTCTGGCTCGGGGTGTCCGCCGACGGGCTCTTCGCCGGGGTCACCGCCGGTGGCATCGCGCTGCTCGCACTGGCGACGCGCTGGTTCCGCGAGGGCCGGGCCGCCGCGCTCCCCGCGGCGCTGGGCGCCGGTGTGTTCCTGGGCTTCGGCATCTTCCTGTCGTACGGCCTGCTGCTGCTCGGCACGGTCGCGCTCGCGGTGGTGCTGTGCGGGCACAGCGGCAGGACCAAGACCCTGCTGGTCGCGGCGGCCGGTGCGGCGGGCGTCGTGGCGGTGTTCGCGGTGGCCGGGTTCTGGTGGCTCGACGGCTACCACCTCGTGGTGGAGCGCTACTACCAGGGAATCGCCTCTCACCGGCCGTACGCGTACTGGGCGTGGGCCAATCTCGCGTGCCTGGTACTGGCGGCCGGCCCGGCCGTGGTCGCGGGCGTGCGCAGGCTCCGCGGCTGGGGGCCGGTGGTGGCGCTGACGGGGGCCGCACTGCTCGCGGTGACCGTCGCGGACCTTTCGGGCCTGTCCAAGGCCGAGGTGGAGCGAATCTGGTTACCGTTCGCCGTATGGTTGCTGCCCGCGACGGCGCTGCTGCCGCCGGGGACGCGACGGTGGTGGCTCGCCGGACAGGCCGCGCTGGCGCTCGCGGTGAACCACC
This sequence comes from Prauserella flavalba, assembly GCF_003202235.1. Lineage (GTDB taxonomy): Bacteria > Actinomycetota > Actinomycetes > Mycobacteriales > Pseudonocardiaceae > Prauserella_A > Prauserella_A flavalba. Next base: position 11,918 of record NZ_MASU01000018.1, on the reverse strand, counting down.
TGGTGCTGACGGTCTGGTGAGGCGTGATGGGTGAGCAGGACGGGCTGGTACTCGTGGTCGACGACGACGAGAACGTCCGCGACGTCGTGCGCCGCTACCTGGAGGTCGCGGGTTTCAGGGTCGAGCTGGCCGGTGACGGCGAGCGGGCGCTGGAGCTGCTCGCCGGGCACCGCCCTGACCTCGTGGTGCTCGACGTGATGATGCCCGGCATCAGCGGGCTGGAGGTGTGCAGGCGCCTGCGGGAGAGCAGCGAGGTGCCGGTGGTGATGCTCACCGCCCTGGGTGAGGAGGAGAACCGGATCGCCGGACTGCAGCTGGGCGCCGACGACTACGTCACCAAGCCGTTCAGCCCTCGTGAGCTGGCGCTCCGCGTGGCCTCGGTGCTGCGCAGAGCACGGATGACGGCGCCGTCGTCGTCCGCGCCGGACCTCGTCGACGGAGACCTGCGCCTGGTGCCCGCGGCCCGGCAGGCGACGCTCGGCGGAATGGAGCTGTCGCTGACGGCCCGTGAGTTCGACCTGCTGGCATTCTTTCTGAACCACCCCGGCGAGGCATACTCCCGCACCGACCTGCTGGAGAAGGTGTGGGGCTGGGACTTCGGCGACCAGTCCACGGTGACCGTCCACGTGCGTCGGCTGCGGGAGAAGATCGAGCGCGACCCGGCCAACCCGAGCCGGGTGGTGACGGTCTGGGGTGTCGGCTACCGGTACCAAGCGGGGCGGCCATCATGATCGAGTCCGGTGAGTCCTTCGCCGACATGCTCCTGCACGCCTGGCACATCCTGCCGGTGGCGCTGCTGTTCGCCCTGCCGGTCGCCGCGCTGGGCGGCCTGGTGCTCTACTGGCTACGGCGGGGGTCGCTGGCGAGCACGATGACCGTCCTCGTGCTCGTGCCGCTCGTCGCGACGCTGACCGGCGTGCTCGGGGTCAGCGGATTCATGTTCAGCACCGCGCTCACCACGATTCTGCTCGTGTGCGTGCTGGTGGCGGTGGTGACCGTGCCCGCGGCCATCGTGCTTGGCCGGGTCATCGCGCGGCGCAGCGTGTGGGAGCGGGAGGCCCGCGAGCGGGAGCGCGCGGCCGAGGCGTCGCGGCGCGAGCTGGTGGCGTGGATCAGTCACGACCTGCGCAGCCCGCTCGCCGGGATCAGGGCGATGGCGGAGGCGCTCGCCGACGGCGTCGTGGCCGAGCCCGGTGAGGTCGCCGGATACGCGCAGCGCATCAACAGCGAGGCGGCCCGCCTTTCGGCGATGGTCGACGACCTCTTCGAACTGTCCAGGATCACCGCCGGAGCGCTACGGCTGGAGCTCACCGCTGTCCCGCTGCGCGACGTCGTGAGTGACGCGCTTGCCGCGCAGACCCCCGTGGCCGACCGCAAGCGTGTGCGGGTGCTCGCGAGCGCGCAGACGTGGCCCGTGGTGATCGGCAGCGACCCCGAGCTGGCGCGGATCGTGCGCAATCTCGTCGCCAACGCCATCCGCCACACCCCGCCGGACGGCACGGTCGCGGTGCGCGTCGGCGTGGACGGGCAGGAGGCGCTGCTCGCCGTCGACGACGCGTGCGGCGGCATCCCCGAGGAGGAGCTCGCCCGCGTGTTCGACGTCGCCTTCCGCGGCACGCGGGCGCGCACGCCCGAGCCCGCGGGGCCCACGGCGGGCGGCGGCCTCGGCCTGGCCATCGTCAAGGGCCTCGTCGAGGCACACCGAGGGCGGATCGGGGTGCACAACCACGACGGTGGTTGCCGCTTCGAGGTCCGCCTGCCGCTGGCCAAGCCCTGACGCTCGCCACGCCCTGATCCCGGCGATGCCGAGAGGGCAGGCACATCTGGGCGCCGAGGTACGCGGGGAAGCCTGGACGCGGCTACGGCTGGAAAGGGCTACGCCGTCACCGGCTCGCGCAGCGCCGCCGTGGCGAACTCGGCGATGCCCTCCGCGAAGGAGGTCCGCGCCTCGAAGCCCAGCAGTGCCCGTGCGCGCGCGGGGTCCGCGACGACGTGCCGCACGTCGGCGGGCCGCGCACCGCCGACGGTTCTCGGAGCAGGCCCCCCACATGCCTGCGCCAGCTCGGCCGCGAGCTCGCCCACCGTGTGCGGCTCGCCCGAGCAGACGTTCACGGCCGTGAGCTCGCCGGACACGCCCTCGGCGCGCAACGCGAGCACGTTGGCCCGTGCGACGTCGCGGACGTGCACGAAGTCGCGGCGTTGCCGCCCGTCCTCCAGCACGGTCGGCGCCTCCCCGCGCCGCAGCGCCGAGCGGAACAGCGACGCCACGCCCGCGTAGGGCGTGTTGTACGGCATCCTCGGCCCGTACACGTTGTGGTAACGCAGCGCCCACACCGTCCCACCCGTCTGCCTCGCCCACGCCGCCGCGAGGTGCTCCTGCGCGAGCTTGGTGGCCGCGTAGGTGCTGCGCGGTGCGAGCGGGGCGTCCTCCGGTACGAGCAACGGCGCCAGCTCGTCACCGCAAACCGGACATCGCGGCTCGAACCGCCCGGCGTCCACATCGGACCTCCTGCGCGCCGGTGGTACGACCACGCCGTGCACGGCACACGCGTACCTGCCCTCGCCGTAGACGACCATCGACGACGCCAGCACGAGCCTGCGCACTCCGGCCCGGTACATCGCGGCGAGCAGCACCGCCGTGCCGTAGTCGTTGTGCAGGGCGTAGGACGGCGCGTCCGACGGGTCGATCCCGTGGCCCACCACCGCCGCCTGGTGGCACACCGCTTCCACACCGTCGAGCAGGTCGTCGAGCAGCGCGCCGTCCGCGACGTCGCCGTACACGAACCGGTGAGTTCCCACGTAGTCCGGCGGCTCGTCGCCGCCGTGCGCGGTGGGCAGCAGCCGGTCGAGGACCACCGGCTCGGCGCCCGATTCGGACAGCAGGTCGGCTATGTGGGAGCCGATGAAACCGGCTCCGCCGGTGACGAGAACACGCACGCGGGCGACGCTAGGCGCGCCGCGGCGCCGCGGCAGCATCCGCGGAGAGGACGTAAGCCTTCGGTCACATGTCGGCACACCTTCCTGAGCGTTGGGATCGTGGGCGAGTGCGTCGGCGCGCGGGGGCCGCGCTCTACTACGGTGGTGCACATGGAACGGAGTGCACAGCGGCTCGGCCGCGCTCTCGTGGTGATCGTGGACGACCGCGCTGCCCAGGGTGAGAACGAGGAGACCGCCGGGCCCCTGGTCACCGAGTTGCTCGAGGAGGCCGGGTTCATCGTCGACGGGACCGTCGTGGTGCGCGCGGACCCCGTGGAGATCCGCAACGCGCTCAACACCGCGGTGATCGGAGGCGTGGACCTCGTCATCACGGTCGGTGCGACGGGTGTGTCCCCTCGCGATGTCACCCCCGACGCGACGGCCGGTGTGCTCGACCGCCCCATCCCGGGCATCGGCGAGGCGCTGCGTTCCTCGGGCCTCGCCGCGGGTGCCATCGACGCCGGGATCTCCCGTGGCCTCGTCGGGGTCTCCGGCAGCACCCTCGTGGTGAACCTCGCCGGCTCCCGCGCTGCCGTGCGCGACGGCATGGCGACCCTGTCCGCCCTCGTGCCCTACGTGATCGACGAACTCTCCGGCCTCGACGAGAACTGACCGGACCCGCCGTGACCGGTGACGAAGCCAGGAAGCCTTCCGAGCCACCTCGTCGATCCCGCAACCGCAGGATCGACGAGGTGTTCGGCGAAGTCCTTCCCGAGACCACCTCGGACGAGCGGGACCCCAAACCGGACCGCTCGGCTTCCGACGACTGGTACCTCGAGAACCGGCCGCCTCACCACGACCGGTAGCCCGGACCGTGGTGCGGCTCGTCGTCAGTCGCGGACCCGCTCCTCCCGCAGGAGGTCCCTGATCTCGGTCAGCAGCTCGACATCGGTCGGCTCGGCCGGACCCGGCTCCTGTCCCCGCTTGCGCCGCTCCTGGATCTTCTGCATCGGCAGCACGAGCAGGAAGTAGACCACCGCCGCGATGATCAGGAAGTTGATCGCCGCGTTGATGACCGATCCGAAGTCGAGGAACGTCGAGTCGTTGCCGCTCAGCACGTTGAACCCGAGGCCGTTCGCGGCGTCGCTACCGCCGATCGCGTTGATCAGCGGCTTGATCAGGCCCGTGGTGAACGCCGTGACGATCGCCGTGAACGCGGTGCCGATGACGACCGCGACCGCGAGCTCCACGACGTTGCCGCGCATCAGGAAATCCTTGAAGCCCTTCAGCACGCGTGCACTCCCTTCCACTTAGGACACCAGCTAGCGGAGGGTAACCGTCACGGGTTGTCCCAGTGAAACCGCCGCCAGGTGTGCGGCAACGGCTGTGGGAGCCGCCAGGAGCACCAGTGGCGCCTCGTCCTCACCGAGCGGGCCGTCTCTCGGCCTGCTTCCCTCGCCGAGCACCGTGAGTACCGTCGCGCCGCTGGCCAGCACCTTCTCGTGCTGCTCGGCGGCGCCGAGCGTGACCACGTCGACGAGAGTGCCCGGCCGGAGCAACTGGGCGACGCCCGCGTCGGCGAGCCGGACGGGCACGGTCGCCGTGCCCGGCGGGGTGCTGTGTGCGCCGACGATCCGGGCGTCCGTCAGAGGTTCACCCGCGCGGGCGACACCCATGAGCCGTTTCCCGGCGATTCGGTCAGCGTCGGTGAGCGCCCCGGCGGGACGCAGCGAATCGGGCATACGGACCACCCGCACATCGGCGGGACGCAGCGTGGTGCCCAGCGGAAGATCGCGCGCGGCGACGAGGACGGCGCCACCCGCGTCGCCGTCGGCGGTGCCGGGACGGGCCGCCAGCGCGGCCGCCAGCAGGAACAGCACGGCGGCGAGCGCGCGCCGGATGAGCGTGGCCGGATGGCCACGGGCGAACGCCGGAAGCCGGTGATGCCACCGGCGTGCCCTTGGCGAGTCGTTCATCGCCGTCCCCCATCGTCCGGGCGGAGGGCGGCCGTTCCGCCCTCGACCCGATCGACGCTAGGAGTGCCCGCCGAGCGCGGGGAAGCGGCGATTCACCAGCCTGTGGATAACCGGGGTGATGTGGACAACCCGCCCCGTCAGGAGGCCGCGGAGCTCGCCGCCGTCGTAGTGGAGGGGGAAGATGCCGAGCTCGTGCTCGAGTCGGAGCTCGACGAGCTGGACGTGCTCGACTCGGACTTGGCGGAGCTGTCAGAGCTCGTGGCCGAGCCGTTGGACTTGCCGCCCGAGGACGAGCGGGACTCCGAGCGTGAGTCGTTGCGGTAGAACCCGCTGCCCTTGAAGATCACGCCGACCGAGCCGAACAGCTTGCGCAGCGCTCCGTCGCACTTCGGGCACTCGCTGAGGCTGGCGTCGGAGAACGACTGGACCACCTCGAACTGGTGGCCGCACTCCTTGCAGGCGTACTGGTAGGTCGGCACTGGGGCTCCTTCGGCGTTGGCACTCGACTCCTAAGAGTGCTAACCCAATTTTGCTTGATGACATTCCGCCGGCGCAATCGAGGCCGAGATCACACCCGATCACTCGCGCGGCAGCTCGACCAGCCCCAGGCCAGGGGTGAGCACGGCGGTCATCCGCACGTCGTGCGGCTCAGCGGGCAGGCGCTCCACCAGCTCCGTGTCGCGAATCACGGCCACGAGGCCCGCCCCGGGAGCGGCGAAGCCGAGGGACCGGTCGTAGTAACCGGCGCCCCGGCCCAGGCGCACCCCTCGGCGGTCGACCGCGAGCGCAGGCAGCAGCACGAGGTCGGCTTCGCCGACGCCGCCGGGCCCCAGCCGGGCTCCGTTCGGCTCCAGCACGCCGCGAAAACGCCCCGCGACCAGCGAGGACGTGCCCGTGTACTCGGCCCAGTCGAGCGGCCCCGGCGCGGGCGGAACGACGGGCAGGAGCACGCGCGTGCCTGCTTTGCGCAGCACGTCGAGCAGTGCGATCGAGCCGGGTTCGGAGCCGAACGGGACGTAGCAGCACGCGGTGGTGGCGGAGAGCCCGGCGACCGCGTCGGCCAGCGCGGCGGCCTCGGCGACCCGCTGCTGGGCGGAGACCGCGGCCCTGCCCTTCGCCAGCAGGGCCCGCCACTCGCTCTTGGACGCCTCCGGCAGCACGCGGTCGGGCACGTCCACGCCTTCTCCTTCCCGGTGGGTCCGAGACTCACCAGGTCAGCGAGTCGCCGTCGCCGGACTGTCATTCTCAGTCACACACAGCAGATCAGGCTAGGCTTTGCGGCCATGACGGGCGCCACGAGTCACACCACGTTCCGAACCGCCATCGTGCCGGCCGCGGGGCTGGGCACGAGATTCCTGCCGACCACCAAGGCCGTGCCCAAGGAACTGCTGCCCGTCGTCGACACCCCCGGCATCGAACTCGTCGCGAACGAGGCGGCACAGGCCGGTGCGAAGCGTATGGTGATCGTCACATCGCCGGGTAAGGAGTCGGTCGTCAACTACTTCCAGCACCAGCCGGAACTGGAGGACACGCTCGAGCGCAAGGGCAAGACCCAGCTGCTCGAGAAGGTCCGCAGGGGCCCGGGCCTGCTCGACGTGGAGGTGGCGATCCAGGAGCAGGCGCTCGGCCTCGGACACGCCGTCGCGCAGGCGGAGCCCAACCTGACCGACGAGGACGCGGCCGTGGCGGTGCTGCTGCCCGACGACCTGGTGCTGCCCACCGGGGTGCTCAGCAAGATGGCAGAGGTGCGGGCCGCGCACGGCGGCAGCGTGCTGTGCGCGTTCGACATCCCGAAGGAACACATCTCGCCCTACGGCGTCTTCGACGTCTCCGACACGGGCGACGCCGACGTCAAGCGCGTGCACGGCATGGTGGAGAAGCCGAAGCCGGAGGACGCGCCCTCGACGTACGCCGCGGCGGGCCGGTACCTGCTCGACCGGGCGATCTTCGACGCGCTGAAGCGCATCGAGCCCGGCAGCGGTGGTGAGCTTCAGCTCACCGACGCCGTGGCGTTGCTCATTGCCGAAGATCATCCCGTGCATATCGTTGTGCATCGCGGCGGCAGGCACGACCTCGGCAACCCGGGTGGCTTCCTGCGTGCCGCGGTGGACTTCGCGCTGGAGGACCCCGACTACGGGCCCTCGCTGCGTGCCTGGCTGAAAGAACGAATCGAGAACGCCGAGTCATGACCGAACCCGAGCCGATCACCGCTGACGAGCCGGATGCCGCAGGCTTCCGGTCGGTCGACGAGCAGCTCACGCTCACCCTGGGCGCCGCCGTGCGGCCGCGCCCCGTGCGCGTGGCGATCTCCGAGGCGCAGGGCCTGCTCTGCGCGGAGGAGGTCGTCGCCGAGCACGCGCTGCCCGGCTTCGACCAGGCCGCGGTGGACGGCTACGCGGTCCGCAGCGTCGACGTGCGCACCGCAGGTCAGGAGCCCGTGCAGCTGCCCGTCGTCGGTGAGATCCCCGCGGGGTCCCGGCAGCCGCGCAGGCTCCAGCCGGGCCAGGCGGTGCGGGTGGCGACGGGAGCGCCGCTGCCGACGCTCGCCGACGCCGTCGTGCCCACCGCGTTCACCGACGGGCACCAGGCGAAGGTCACCGTGCAGCGTGCGGTGCCCTCGGCCGGGTACGTGCGCCGCACGGGTGAGGACGTGCAGATCGGCGACGTCGCCGTGCGCAGCGGCGACACCATCGGCTCCGCCCAGGTCGGCCTGCTTGCCGCCGTCGGCAGGTCGAAGGTGCTCGTCTACCCGCGGCCGAGGGTCTCGATCATCTCGGTCGGCGACGAGCTCGTGGACGTGGACCGCACCCCGTCGGTCGGCCAGGTCTACGACGTCAACTCCTACGCGCTGGCCGCCGCCGCACGCGACGCGGGCGCCGAGGTCAGCCGCGTCGGCATCGTCCCGCTCGACCCGAAGCGGCTGCGCGAGACCGTCGAGGGCAGGCTGCTGATGTCCGAGGTCGTCGTGGTCGCGGGCGGGGCGGGCGGCAGCACCGGCGAGGAGGTGCACGCCGCGCTGTCCGACCTCGGCGACATCGACCTGCACCGGGTGGCCATGCACCCCGGGTCCGCCCAGGGCTTCGGCAGGCTCGGCCCCGACTCCGTGCCGACGTTCCTGATCCCCGCGAACCCGATGAGCGCGCTCGTGGTGTTCGAGGTGATGATCCGGCCGCTCATCCGCGCGGCCCGCGGCACGCGCAATCCGCACCGCAGGATCGTCGACGCGCGCCTCCTCTCACCCGTCACCTCGACCAAGGGTCGCAGGGGCTTCCTGCGCGGGCAGCTGCTGCGCGACGAGAGCAACGGCGAGTACCTGGTGCAGCCGCTCGGCACGTCGGGTGCGCACCTGCTCGCGTCGCTCGCCGAGGCCAACTGCCTCATCAACATCGACGAGGACCTCACCGAGGTGGCCGCGGGGGAGCAGGTCAAGGTCACGTTCCTCGCCCAGCGGGCCTGATCGCCGGCGATGACGTCGCAGGTGTACGCAGGCCCCTACGGCACCGAGCCACGCCACCCCGGCTGGCCTGCGAGGCTCGGTCCGCTGGTGGTGCGTGCCGGCAACGTCGCGCTGCGGCCGGTGCACCTGCGCGACGGGCGCGAGTGGAGCCGCATCCGTCTGCGTGACCGCGACTACCTGGAGAAATGGGAGCCCACCTCGCCCGGCTCGTGGGCCGACCGCAACGGCTTCGGCGCCTGGCCGCCGCAGTGGCTCTCGCTGCGGGCGCTCGCCAGGCGAGGCCAGTGCCTGCCCTTCGCGATCACCGTGGACGGCGCGTTCGCGGGGCAGATCACCCTCGGCAACGTGATCAGGGCCTCGCTGCGGTCGGCGTGGGTGGGTTACTGGGTGTCGTCCGAGCTCGCCGGTGGCGGGGTGGCCACGGCCGCGGTCGCGCTGGTGACCGACCACGCGTTCCGGGCGGCAGGTCTGCACCGGCTCGAGGCGACCGTGCGCCCGGAGAACGTGGCCAGCCTGCGGGTACTTGGTAAGGCGGGTTACCGGCAGGAAGGACTATTCCTGCGTTATCTCGATGTGGCCGGTGATTGGCGCGACCACATCTCTTTCGCGGTCACAGCCGAGGAGATGGGGGCGGGTTTCGCCGCGCGGCTCATTGCCGACGGCAAGGCACAACTGCCTGAAGCGCGTTAACACTTTGTGAGATCTTCACCCGGTTTAGCTACGCGTTTGCGTGATCCGCCCGGCGAGTCGCCGGGTTTTCTGTTACTCCTGTGACTAGCGTGACGAAGGTCAGCGTGGTGACGGGAGTGGGGCGACCACCCGACTGGTCGCGCGATCCACGACGACAGCGGTAACGGTCGGGGGAGGTGACGGGAGATGCCAAGCTCGTTGATCATTGTCGCGCTCGCCGCGGCGTGGCTTGTCGTTCTCGTTCCCATGGTCGCGCGCAAGCGCCAGGAGATCACGCAGACCAACGATTCCGCGTTGGCTGCGCGGGTCGTGCGGAGCGGGAGTGCACACAACCAATGGCGGAGGAGGTTCGCCATGTCCGGAGAAGCCAAGCGGGCCGATGACGAGGACCTGGTCGACTCCGAGTACGACGACCTCGACGAGGATCTCGACGAAGACCTGGACGAGGACTTCGACGAGCCGGAGCCCGAACCCGAGCCAGAACCCGTCCGCAGACCCGTTGCCGAGGACGAGTCCGGGCGCCATTACCGGCCCGGCCGGGGCGGCTTCGACCCCGAGGCCGCGGAGATCGCCGCCCGCGCCAAGTACGCGTTCCGCCAGCGGGTGGTGCTCGGCCTGATCTTCGTGGTCGTGGTGACCGCGGTGGTCGCGGGCTTTGTGCTGCCGGTCGTGTGGTGGCTCAACGCCCTCGCCGACGTGGTGCTCGTCGGCTACCTCGTCTACCTGCGCAGGCAGGTGCGGATCGAGGACGAGATCCGCCAGCGCAGGCTCGCGCGGTACAACAATGCCGCGAGGCGTGCGCCGAGGCGGCCGCAGCCGGTGGAGGAGTCCGCGCACGTGGAGGTGGTCGAGCCCCCGCGCCGCGAGCTGGTGGGCCTCGAGCGCAAGCCGGTGCCGACGTCGCGCATCCGCAGGCAGGCCGTGGTCGTGGACCTGGAGGATGAGGACCCCGCTTTCCACGAGCTCGACGATCCCGGTCAGCTGCCGTATCGGAGGGCTGCCGGGGAATAGGACCCCCTTGCTCGGTGGGCATAGCGCCACTGTTATGCTCATCGAGCTTCCTCAAGGGGCTGTAGCGCAGTTGGTAGCGCGTCTCGTTCGCATCGAGAAGGTCAGGGGTTCGATTCCCCTCAGCTCCACCCTAGGGGTCTTACTAGAACAAGTGCCTGAATGAAGGCCACGAAGTAGGACCGTGACGCTTGACGGCGTGCAAGGACCACCCGCGTTGCGGGTGGTCCTTTTGTTTGTGTCCTCCGCGTTGGATGCGGCGGTCCGCTGACCTTGGATGGCGTGGAGTTCGCCGAAGGGTTCACGGAGCTCACCGTCTGTGATCTTGTCGTCCTCGATGTAGAGGGCGTGGAAGATCGCCTGGTTGAGGAGGCGGCGCTGTTGGTCGTTGCAGCGTCGGTACAGCTGGTCGGGCTGTTCGAGGAGGGCAAGGCTGGCGTTGACGAGCTGGGCGCTGTCGGTGAGGTCGGCGTTGGCTGTGTCGAGGCGCTCCTCCAGCCGGCGGCGCTCGCGGGCGATGTCGCGCAGCTTCTCCTTGACCTTGGTCCGAGGCAGCGTGCTGTCGGCGGCGAGGTCGATCAAGTTCTCCTCCTTCGTGTCGAGTTCCTTGAGCTGTGTGGTGATTTGCTTGCGCAGCAGGCGTGCGGACTTTTCCTGCTCGCCGAGCACGGCATCGATCTGGTCGCGCATGTCAGCGATGAACGGCTGGCTGAAGCGAATCGCGGAGTAGTGGCGCTCAACCGCGTCCTCGACGAGTGTGACGTTGACGTGGGGTGCTTGGCACAGCCCCTTTTGCCGGCCGCGGCAGAAAAAGTACAGGTACTCGGCACCCTTCGAGTTGATGGTCCGTTGGATGATCATCCGCCGCTTGATGCCGTCGCGTTGGCAGCGTCCACAGAACAGCGATCCCTTGAGGTAGTGGTGGTGGACGCGACGGCGTTCTTGTGCCGTCATGCGCGATTCGAGGATCTCCTGGACGGTGTCGAAGAGGTCCTCGTCGATGAGGGGCTCGTGTCGCCCCTGGATTTCTTCGCCGTCGTACTCGACGTATCCGAGGTAGTAGCGATCGCGCAGCATTTGCGAAATCTTGTTCTCGGAGACCTTCTTGGCTGGGTGTCGCCGGGTGGCCCTGGTGCGGAGGCCGCGGTCGTAGAGCTCGTCAGCCAGCTCTTCTTGCGTGTAGTCGCCGGTGGCGAAGAGCTCGAAACCCAGCTGGACAAAGGGCGCTCGTTCGGGGTCGACGATGATCGTGCGGATCACGCGGCCGTCGGAGTGGTCGATGTGGTTGAGGTAGCCGAGCTTCGCGCGGCCGAGCGTGCCGCCGTTGCGGGCCTTCTGGCCCATCTTGTAGGCGATGTCGGCACCGGACTGGCGGGATTGGTACTCGTTGAACGTGGCCAGGATGCCGTGCATCAGCTGGCCGACCGGGGTGTCGTCGATGGCCTCGGTGGCCGAGACCAGGGTGACGCCGCGCTTGCGCAGGTCTGCCATGACGATCGCGTCGTCGTAGCGGTTCCGCGCCATGCGCGAGAGCTGGTAGATGATGATGACGTCAACGTCGCCCTGGCTGCGCACCCGCGCGAGCATCTGTTGGAATGCTTCGCGCTTAGTCATCTCCATGGCTGAGCGTCCGGGCTCGACGTACTCGTCGATGACCGTGACGCCCAGGTCCCGCGCCTTGCGCAAGCACGCTTCCCGTTGGGCCGGAATGGAGATGCCTTCCGGGTTGTAGTCGGTCCGGACTTGCCCGGTCGAGGACACGCGCAGGTAGATCACTGCGCGAGTGCCGGGGGCAAGGTCGTCCATCGGCGGCTGGATGGGGATGGTGACGTCCTGCTGCAGTTCATCGATGAAGTCGGCATAGGCGCTGG
>NZ_MASU01000017.1 GCF_003202235.1 Prauserella flavalba | reverse complement strand
TAGTACTGCAACGGCAGTTGGCGGTGTTGTGGTAGATCATCCCGGTGGTGGTCGATGTGGTGATGGATCAGCTGGACCGGGTGCACGAGCGGATCGCGGGCCGGTTCGGACGGTCTGAACCGCGGAATCGGGCTAGGGAGTACGTATCGGGCCTGGTCGCAGGGTTGGAGCGGAAGAACGGCTGGACGCTGGCCGAGCAGGCCGGGGAGGTGTCCCCGGATGGGATGCAGCGGCTGCTGCGCTGGGCGGACTGGGACATCGACGGGGTCCGGGACGACGTTCGCGACTATGTCATCGAGCACCTCGGCGAGCCCGGTGGCGTGCTGATCGTGGACGACACCGGGTTCCTGAAGAAGGGCACGCGCTCGGCCGGGGTGCAGCGGCAGTACTCGGGAACAGCCGGTCGGATCGAGAACTGCCAGATCGGCACGTTTCTTGCCTATGCCTCGTCTCGTGGGCATGCGCTGATCGACCGGGAGCTGTATCTGCCCGAGCCGTGGATCGCCGACCAGGACCGGTGCCGGCGGGCAGCGATCCCGGAGGGCACCGAGTTCGAGACCAAGCCGCGTCAAGCCATGGCGATGCTGGCGCGGGCGTTCGCCGCGAAGGTGCCGTTCGCGTGGATCACTGCTGATGAGGCGTATGGGCAGGTCAAGTACCTGCGGTTGTGGCTGGAAGCCCACGATGCCGCGCACGTGCTGGCCACCAAGGTCAACGACACCCTGGTCACCACCGGCGGTGGCGAGGCCCGAGCCGATGAGCTGATCGCGGAGTTGCCCGCTCGGGCGTGGCGGCGGTTGTCGGTCGGGGCCGGGGCACACGGGCCACGAGAGTATGACTGGGCGCGGGTGCCGATCCGGATCGGCTGGCAGGCCGGGCGCGGGCACTGGCTGCTCGCCCGCCGCTCGCTCTCGGACCCGACCGAGATCGCCTACTACGTCTGCTACGGACCCCGCCGCTCCACCCTGCTGGATCTGGCCTGGATCGCCGGAGCTCGCTGGCGGATCGAGGAGTGCTTCCAGCAAGCCAAGAACGAAGCTGGACTCGATCAATATCAGGTCCGGTCCTGGCGAGCGTGGTATGCCCACATCACCCTGTCGATGCTCGCCCACGCCTGGCTCGCCGTCTCCCGATCCCTCGCCACAAAAGGGGAGCTGACGTCGCTGAGCCGGGCATGATCGGGTTCACGCTACCGGAGATCCGGCGCCTGCTCACCAAGTTGGTCTTGCGTGTCACCGACACCGCTCACCACGTCTGGGCCTGGTCCCGCTGGCGCCGCCGACGACAACACCAAGCCCGGCTCAGCCACTACAAACGCCGCGGCCACCCACTCACCTAACTGCCGTTGCAGTATTAGGCCCGCTAACGATCCCCGCGCATGTGAGTTTCGCCGTCCCGACCCCACCCGCACCCGGCCCCACCCCATCGATCCGACCGCAGTGAAGGCCACCTTGCCTGCGTTGAACGCAGGCAAGGTGGCCTTCACTGCAATTTGGTGGGAGGTGGAGGTGTGGCTACGGGGCGATGCGGTCCACTCGCCAGCCGTCCTCGGTGCGCACGTAGCGCAGGCGGTCGTGCAGGCGGTCCTGCCTGCCCTGCCAGAACTCGACCGTGTCGGGGCGGATCCGCCAGCCGCCCCAGTGCGGGGGCACGGGCACCTCGTCGACGCCCTCGAACCGGCGCTCGATGGCGCTCAGCGCGTTGTCCAGCGCGCGACGGCCGTCCACCACCCGCGACTGCGGGGAGGCCCACGCGCCGAGCTGCGAACCCCTCGGCCGGGACGCCCAGTACTCGGCGACCTCGGTCAGATCCACCTTCTCGACCTCGCCGCGCACGGTGACCTGCCGGTGCAGCGTGTACCACGGGAACGTCACCGAGGCGTAGCGCGTGACCGTGAGGTCGTGGCTCTTGGCCGAGGTGTAGTTGGTGTAGAACACCACGCCGCGCTCGTCGAGGCCCTTGCACAGGACCGTCCGCGAGGACGGCAGCCCCTGTGCGTCCGCCGTGGCGAGCACCATCGCGTTGGGCTCGGGCAGCCCGGCGGAAACGGCCTGGTCCAGCCACTGCTGCAGCTGCTCGGTCCAGGTGTCGGCGAGCGAGGACTCGTCGAACGCCTCACCGTTGTAGGCGACCCTCATGCCGGGCAGCCGGACGGTGATGTCCGCGCTGCCCGCTACCTCGTTGTCCAGTTTGTCGAGTTCCGGCATGCCGCAACCTCCGCGCGCCCTTGTGGGGCCTCACCCCGCCTGATTCAGCCGACGTTAGGGGTTCCCAGATCGCGGCGAAACCGTCTGATCGGTGACGGGCGCCACTGGATCGTGACACCCGGGCGTCCATCCGGGGTGGTGCCGCCTGGCGACGGCCAACCGGGCGCCCGCTTCGACGGCGTCGGGCGCGAGCACGGTCAGGAGTGTGCCGCCGGCGGCGAGTGGCGTCACCGACCACCAATCGCCGCCCACCGCCTCGGCCGGATCGGCTCCCCACACCAGCACCTCGCTCGCCAGCACCTTCCGGCCCGCGAGGTATGCGGCGCTGGCGTCGAGCAGCGGGTCGCCGATCATGAGCCGCTGCCGCAGCAGCGGCACGGCTCCCCTGGTGACGTTCGTGGTGGTCACCAGGCCGCCCGGCCGCTCGCCGTCGCGGCCCAGCACGAGCACCTCGCTCGTGCGCAGCCGGGCGCCGTCGGCGAGCGACGCCGTGAGCGTCGCGGTGTGCCGAGCCCTGGCCGTGACGACGGTGGGCTCGGGCAGGTACTCCAGCGTCGCGTCCTCGGCCACCTCGAGGTGCACGGCCGCCGAGCTGGGCTCGCCGTGGCTGCCGGGCAGCGCGAGCGTGGCGGCGACGCCCGAGAGCCGCAGCGACGCACCGGGGCCGACCCTGACGGTGAGGGTCAGCTCGTCGCCGCCGAGGGGCGTGGTCGCCGAGCTGACCAGGTGCACCTGCGCGGTGCCGCCGCCGCGCTTGGGGAACAGCGTCAGCGGCGCCATCGAGCGCAGCTCGCGCAGCCGGGTGCGGCCCGACGCCGGGTCGAGCTCGGCGGTCAGCCTGGCGTGTGCCTTCACGCCGCCGCGACGGGAAGGACGGAACGCACCCAGTCGGCGACCGCGGGGGCGTCCGGCGTCTCGACCAGCGACTGCGCGATCACGGGCAGCTCGCCGCGCATCCGGTGGGCGTCGGAGGTCATCACGTCCAGGTCCGCGCCGACGAGGTGGGCGATGTCGATCTTGTTGATCACCAGCAGGTCGGCCGTGGTGACGCCGGGGCCGCCCTTGCGGGGCACCTTGTCGCCGCCCGCGACGTCGACCACGAACACCTGGCTGTCGGCGAGCCCCCGGCTGAACACGGCCGTGAGGTTGTCGCCGCCACTCTCGATGATCACCAGGTCGAGGCCGGGGAAGCGCTCCTCCAGCTGCTCGACGGCATCGAGGTTGGCGGTGATGTCGTCGCGGATCGCCGTGTGCGGGCACGCGCCCGTCTGCACCGCCTCGATCCGGTCGGCGTCGAGCACCCCGGCCCTGCGCAGGAAGTCGGCATCCTCGGTGGTGTAGATGTCGTTGGTCACGACGGCGAGGTTCAGCTCGTCGCCCAGCGCGCGGCACAGTGCCGCGACGAGCGCGGTCTTGCCGCTGCCGACCGGGCCACCGATGCCGATCCGGTAGGCGCGGCCGCGCTGTGGCTGCGCGGCGTAGCGGTCGGGTTCGGTGGCCGTCGGGTCGAAGTTCACGGGGTGGAAATGCCCGTGACCGTGCCCGTGCTCGTGGTCGTGGTTGTCAGCTGGCAAAGAGACGCACCTCTTTTTTCTTGTGCTGCCGCACGTGTGCCTCGGCGAGCAGGTCGAGCGCGGGTGCGCCCGGTGCGGGCAGGTCTGCTGGTTCGGCACCCGCGGACGCGGCGGCCCGCGCGGCGACGGCTTCCAGGTCGCCCGCGAGTGCGGCGACGATCGCGTTGACGGAGAGCGGGTCGAGCCCGAGCAGGCGCACGGCCGCGCTCGCGGGTCCGCTCACGGCGAGGTAGGCGGCGGCCCTCGCGGCATCGCGCGGCGGTGTGCCCGCGATCCCGGCGAGCGCGCCGAGGATCACCGGGTGGTGAGGCCGGGGCGTGGCGGCCAGCAGTCCGGCGAGCACCGGGGAAGGCCACGCGACCCGGCCCGCCCGCGCGGTGCCCCTGCCCTGCGCGCGGGAGGCCTCGCGCTGGGCGAGCGACGGCGTACGCGCGTCCAGTTCGGCGTCGAGCAGCAGCCAGTATCCACTTCGGACACCCCGCGCGGCGGCGTGTGCCGCTGCCGCGGCGAAGACGGCGGCCAGCTCACCGGCACCGCGCAGGCGTCCACTGAGGAACGGTGGCAGGTCCCGCTCGCTCGTCACGAGCCCGCGCGCCACGGCCTCCTCCAGCCCTCCGGAATGCACGTGGCCCCCGCCGGGGAACCGCGAGTCGGCGAGCAGCAGCGAGAGCACGTCCATCAGAACAGGAAATACCGTTGCGCCATCGGCAGTTCGGCGACCGGCATCGGCTCGATGAGCTCGCCGTCCACGCGCACCGCGAAGCTGTCAGGGTCGACCTGGATGTCCGGCGTGGCGTCGTTGAGCACCATGTCGGCCTTCGTGCGCACCCGCGTGTCACGCACCGGCACGAGCCTGCGCCGCAACCGCAGCCGGTCGGCGACGTCCGCGCCCGCCGATCCGGCGACGAAGTGGAAGCTGCTCTCCGCCGCGACGGCGGGCGAGGCGCCGAACATCGGGCGGGCCAGGTACGGCTGCGGCGTGGGGATGGAGGCGTTGGCGTCGCCCATCGCGCCCCACGCGATGAAGCCGCCCTTGAGCACCACGTGCGGGCGCACGCCGAAGAACTTCGGCTCCCACAACACCAGGTCGGCGAGCTTGCCCACCTCCACGGAACCGATCTCGTGGTCGAGTCCGTGCGCGATGGCCGGGTTGATCGTGTACTTCGCGACGTAGCGGCGAGCACGCAGGTTGTCGGCGGCCCCGTCTCCTGGCAGGGCACCCCGGCGCTGCTTCATCACGTGCGCGGTCTGCCACGTCCTGATCACCACCTCGCCGATCCGCCCCATCGCCTGCGCGTCGGAGCCGATCATCGAGATCGCGCCGAGGTCGTGCAGCACGTCTTCGGCCGCGATCGTCGAGGGCCGGATGCGGCTTTCCGCGAACGCGAGGTCCTCGGGCACCGACGGGTTGAGGTGGTGGCAGACGATGAGCATGTCGAGGTGCTCGTCGACCGTGTTCACCGTGTGCGGGCGGGTGGGGTTGGTCGACGACGGCAGCACGTTCGGCAGCGCGGCGACCGTGATGATGTCCGGCGCGTGCCCGCCGCCCGCGCCCTCGGTGTGGTAGGCGTTGATCGACCGGCCGCCGATGGCGTCGATGGTCGACTCCACGAACCCGGCCTCGTTGAGCGTGTCGGTGTGGATGGCCACCTGCACGCCCGACTCGTCGGCCACCGAGAGGCACGCGTCGATCGCGGCGGGCGTGGTGCCCCAGTCCTCGTGCAGCTTGAACCCGCCCGCTCCGGCGGCGAGCTGCTCGCGCAGCGCGTCGGCGCGCACGGTGTTGCCCTTGCCGAGCAGCAGGACGTTCACCGGCTGGTCGTCCATGGCCTGCAGCATCCGGCCGAGGTTCCACGCGCCGGGCGTCACGGTGGTGGCCTTGCTGCCCTCGGCCGGCCCGGTGCCGCCGCCGATCAGCGTGGTGAGTCCCGAGGCGAGCGCGGTGTCGGTGAGCTGCGGGCAGATGAAGTGCACGTGGCAGTCGATGCCACCCGCGGTGAGGATCTTGCCGTTGCCCGCGAGCACCTCGGTGGACGGCCCGATGACGAGCGCGGGGTCGACGCCGTCCATCGTGTCCGGGTTGCCCGCTTTGCCGATGCCGACGATGCGGCCGTCGCGCACCCCGACGTCGGCCTTCACCACGCCCCAGTGATCGAGCACGATCACGCCGGTGATCACCAGGTCGGGCGTGCCCTCGGCCCGCGTCGCCATCGCCTGGCCCATCGACTCGCGGATCACCTTGCCACCGCCGAAGAGCACCTCGTCGCCGGAGCCCGCGCCCATGCTGCGGTCCTCGGTGACCTCGATGAGCAGGTTCGTGTCGGCGAGGCGCACGCGATCGCCGACCGTGGGCCCGAACAGCTCGGCGTAGCGCTCTCGGGACAGCGAGGCCGCGGGCTCCGGAGGCACGGCGGTCATGACCTCCTCCGCAGGCCGGGAACGACGGCACCGCCGGCGAGCGGCACCAGGTCCACCTCGCGTTCGACACCGGGCTCGAACCGCACGGCCGTGCCGGCGGCGATGTCGAGCCGCTGCCCCGCTGCCGCCTCGCGGTCGAAGTCGAGCCCGGGGTTCACGTCGGCGAAGTGGAAGTGGGAGCCGACCTGCACGGGCCGGTCGCCGGTGTTGCGCACCCGCAGGCGCGTGCGTGGCCTGCCTGGGTTGAGCGGCACCGGTTCGGCTGCCGGGATGATCTCGCCTGGTCGCACGGGCTCGCTCCTCACGCGATGGGGTCGTGCACGGTGACGAGCTTCGTGCCGTCCGGGAACGTCGCCTCGACCTGGACCGAGTCGAGCAGCTCCGGCACGCCGCCGAGCACCTGCTCGCGGGAGAGCACCTCGCGGCCGCTCGACATCAGCTCGCTGACCGTCCTGCCGTCACGGGCGCCCTCGATGACGTGGTCGGTGATGAGCGCGACGGCCTCGGGGTGGTTCAGCCGCAGCCCGCGCTCCAGCCTGCGCCGCGCCACGTCGGCGGCGACGTGGACGAGCAGCTTGTCTCGCTCCTGAGGGCTCAAGTGCATGGGCAATGCTTATCACCGGAAACGCAGAAGCCCCGCCACCGGAAACAAAGGATTTACGTGCCAGAGGGGCCGGCACGCTGAATCGTTCTCGTAATCGTGACCGAAACCACCGCATCTTTCGATTGATACCGGGGATGAACAGGAGGAAAGTTGCCCCAACACCGTGCGAGGAGGCACCTGTGCGTGGGCCTCGCACGGGTTGACGACCTGTCGGGGAACTCGCTTGGAAAGGTCCATTCCGGTGACATCGACGATCAGCAAGGCCCAAACCCCCTCCGAACAGCCCGACGACGGTTTCCGCCCCGGCCTGGAGGGCGTGGTCGCCTTCCGCACGGAGATCGCCGAGCCCGACCGCGACGGCGGCGCCCTGCGCTACCGCGGTGTCGACATCGAGGAGCTCGCGGGCAAGGTGAGCTTCGGCGACGTGTGGGGGCTGCTCGTGGACGGCCACTTCCGCAACGGGCTGGCACCCGCCGAGCCGTTCCCGATCCCCGTCCACACCGGTGACGTCCGCGTCGACGTGCAGGCCGCGCTCGCGATGCTCGCGCCGATCTGGGGGTACCAGCCGCTGCTGGACATCTCCGACGAGACCGCGCGCGAACAGCTCGCCCGCGCCTCGGTGATGGCACTGTCCTACGTCGCGCAGTCGGCGCGCGGGGTCGGCGTACCCGCGGTGCCGGAGTCGAGGGTCGACGAGGCGAAGACCATCACCGAGCGGTTCATGGTCCGCTGGCGTGGCGAGCCGGACCCGGCGCACGTCAAGGCCGTGGACGCCTACTGGGTGTCGGCCGCCGAGCACGGCCTGAACGCCTCCACGTTCACCGCGCGCGTGATCGCCTCGACGGGCGCCGACGTGGCGGCGTCGCTCTCCGGTGCGGTCGGCGCGATGTCCGGTCCGCTGCACGGCGGCGCGCCCGCACGCGTGCTGCCGATGATCGAGGAGGTGGAGCGCACCGGCGACGCGCGCGCGTACGTGAAGGGCCTGCTCGACCGCAAGGAGCGGCTCATGGGCTTCGGCCACCGCGTCTACCGCGCGGAGGACCCGCGCGCCCGCGTGCTGCGCCGCACCTGCCGCGAGCTGGGCGCCTCCCGGTACGACGCGGCGGCGGCACTCGAGGAGGCCGCGCTCGCCGAGCTACGTGAGCGGCGTCCCGACCGGGCGATCGAGACGAACGTGGAGTTCTGGGCCGCCGTGATCCTGGACTTCGCGCAGGTACCGCCGCACATGATGCCCGCGATGTTCACCTCGGCCCGCACGGCGGGCTGGGCCGCGCACATCCTCGAGCAGAAGCGCACGGGCAGGCTCGTGCGGCCGTCGGCCAAGTACGTCGGCCCCGCGCCGCGCAAGCCGTCAGAGGTCGAGGGGTGGGACACGCTCGCGAACCGTTCCTGACCAGCCTCGAATAGAACTTGTCACTGCCTAAATAAGCGCGCATACTCCTATCTAGTCACCGACTAGATAGGAGTATGCGTCATGGAACCCCTGATCACGCTCGTCGCCGGCACGGCGGCCGTCCTCGCCGTGGGCAGACTGTGGCGGCCCAGGCTGCGGCCGCTGCCCACCGCCCTGCGCGGCGGGGTCGCCGCCATGTTCCTGCTCACCGGCGTCGCCCATTTCGCGGGCATGCGCGAGGAGCTGATCGCGATGGTCCCCGGCTTCCTGCCCGCCCCCGGCCTGCTCGTGACGGTCACCGGGGTGCTGGAGATCGCGGGCGCGCTCGCGATGTTCCACCGGCAGCTCGCCCATTGGTCGGCCGCCGGCCTCACGGTGCTGCTCGTCGTGATGTTCCCCGCCAACGTCAACCTCGCGCTCAACGGCACGAACCTGCCGTGGGACGACACGCTCGTGCCGCGCACACTGATGCAGGTGATCTTCCTGGCGGCGACGGCGACGGTCGCCGTCGCGGGGTTCCGCGCGGCCAATGCCGCCGAAACTCCGGCCCGGGTCCAGCAGTGCTAGCGTCCGAACGGGTGCACGGCGCACCCCTCGTGGCCGGACAAATTGGACGTACAATGTGGAGCACAGCCAGGACCCTGCTCGTCACGGCGTTCGCCGCACTGGCGCTGACCGCCTGCTCGGCGGAGATCAGCACCACCAAGCAGGTCTCCAAGGAGGACCTCGAGCGCAGTACGGCGGACGCACTGGAGCAGCGGGTCGGCCAGCGCCCCGAGCAGATCGAGTGCCCCGGCGCGATCGACGCCGAGCAGGGCACGAAGGCCCGGTGCGTGCTCGCCCACCAGGGCACGAGCTACGGCGTCTCCGTCACCGTGACCTCGGTCGAGGGCGACAACGTCAAGTACGACGTCGCGGTGGATGAAAAACCGATGAAATAACGGTGTCCGGATCGTGCCGCTCGGTGGCACCGATCATGGCGAGGAGCTGGTCGACGAGCCACGCGTCGAGTTTCCCTTGCTCCAGGCCGTCTTCCCGCAGCCACGTGAGCAGCGCTCCCTCGACCACCACGGTCCAGCAGCGGAGCGTGGTGAGCAGCATCGGTGACGGGTCGGTGATCCCCGCGTCGGCGAGGATCACCCCCACCGCGGCCTCCCTGACCTCGTCGACGATGGCATTGGTCTCCGAGGTCGCGATCGCGGAACCGCTGCGCACGAGCGCGACGTAGCCCGCTCGGTGCTCGGCGGCCACCTCGGCGAGCGCGCGCACGGCGGCACGCAGCCGATCGTACGGCGTGCCCTCCGCGCGCGCGGCGAGCCGGGCGAGCAGCCCGTCCACCACCGACCGCAACGCGGCGACCCGCAGCTCGCGCACGCTCGCGAAGTACCGGTAGAACAGCGCCCGCGACACGTCGGCGCGCGCCGTGACGTCCTCGACGGAGACGTCCTCGGGGGCGCGGGTGCTGAACAGCTCCAGTGCCGCGGCGATGAGGTCGTCCCTGCGCGCCGCGCGGGTCATGCGGCGCGGCTTGCGCTCGGTCACCGCGCGATCGCCCGCAACAGGCCAGGGGTGAGCCGGGACAGGGTCAGCGTCACCGAGGCCTCCGGAGTGGACGGTGCGAGCGCCACGTCCCGCTCGACGGCGCGCAGGATGTCGGCGGCCACGCGCTCGGGCCCGAACCCCCTCCTGGCGAACAGCTTGGCGCCGTTGCGCCTGCGCCGCGCCTGTTCTTGCTCGCTCGCCCCGGCGAACACGGTGCGTTCGGCGATCGGGGTGCGCACGATGCCGGGGCACACCGCGGTGACGCCGACGCGGTGGCTCGCGAGCTCCGCGCGCAGGCACTCGCTCAGCATCAGCACCGCGGCCTTCGTCGTGGAGTAGGCGGGCAACACCTTGTTCGGCAGGTACGCCGCCATCGACGCGAGGTTGACGATATGCCCGCCCTCGGCCCGCTCGGTGAGCATCGGCACGAACGCCCGGCAGCCGTGGATCACGCCCCACAGGTTCACGTCGATCACGCGCTCCCAGTCGCCGACGCCGGTGTCGGCGAAGGAGCCCGCCACACCGATTCCGGCGTTGTTCACGACGATGTCGGGCACCCCGTGCTCGGCCCGCACGGCGGCGGCGAACGCGTCGACCCGCGCACCGTCGCTGACGTCCACTGTGTACTCGGCGGCGGCCGAGCCCGTTGCCCTCACCAGCTCGGCCGTGCGGGCGGCGGCCTGGCCGTCGATGTCGGCGACCACCACGTCCGCGCCCTCTTCGGCGAACGCGAGCGCCGTGGCCTGCCCGATGCCGCTGCCGCCACCTGTCACCACCACAAGCCTGCCGGGGAACCGCCGGGGTGAGGGCGGGTTCACGCGCGCGCGGCGCAGGCCCCTCGCCTCCGGCCCGCCCTCGACGTGGTCCACGAGCTCGGCGACGGCGTCGGCGACGACGCCGGGACGCTGCCTCGGCAGCCAGTGCCTGCCCGCGACGTGCCGGACGCGCAGGTCGGGCACCCAGTCGAGCTCGGTCTGCAGCGGCGCCGTGACGTAGGCGTCGCCGGTCGGCGCGAGCACCTGCACCGGCACGTCGGCGTGCGGGCGGGCCGGCCTGCCGAGCCGGGTGAGCATGTTGGCGCGGTACAGCTCGAGGCCGTACCGGCCGTCGGACGAGTTCGGCCTGCCGACGCCGGGTTCGAGCCTGCGCAGGGCCCACGGCAGCAGGCCGGTGCGCCAGACCAGTTCGGGTACGCGGGGCAGCTGGAAGAACGCGATGTAGGTGGAGTGCAGCAGCTGACGCAGCGCGTTGCGCAGGCGGCGCGGCGTGGGCTTGCGCAACTGTGCGCGCAGCCAGCGGGCCGCGTGGTCGAGGCTCGGCCCGGAGATCGAGGTGTACGACGCGATGCGCCCGTCCAGCCATCCGCCGGTGACGGCGTGCCAGGTCTGGATGGAGCCCCAGTCGTGGGCGAGCAGGTGAACCTTGCCCTCTGGCCGCACCGCGCCAACGACGGCCGCGAGGTCGGCGGCGAGCCGGTCGAGCCGGTAGGCGGCGCGCTCGGCCGGTTTGTCCGAGGCGCCCGCTCCCCGCACGTCGTAGGTGACCACGCGGAAGCGCTCGCCGAGGCGCGCCGCGACGTCGTCCCAGAGCGCCGAGTCGTCGGGGTAGCCGTGCACGCAGACGAGCGTGGGCCCGTCCGCCCTGCCGCTGCTGCGCACGGAGAGGCGGACACCGTCATCGGCCGTCACCCACTGATGAGACATCTCGTCATGGTAGACAATTTGTCAATAGCGGCGTCGCCTCCACAGCACGCTGCCCCAGGTCCACACGGTGTCGACCACGAAGACGTAGCACCAGATCCGGCTCACATCCCGCAGCCAGTGCCCGGTGGAGTTCACGAACCAGCCGGGGTCGTGCGGGCCGCCGAACACCGCCTCGATCGGCCAGCCGTAGCCGAGCACCGCGAACACCGTCTGCGCGAGCACGAACACGCCGGCGTGCACGTACCAGTTGCGCAGACCGGACCCCTCGGACTCCCTGGGTTCCTTCGGTTTCCCGGGCTCCGGTTCCGGTTCGGGCTCGGGTTCCGGCTCGGGCGAGGGCTCCGCCGGGTACTCCGCCACGCCGAGCGCGCGCACCGCGGGCCGCACGAGCACCGCACCCGCCAGCAGCAGCGCCCCCGCACCGAGACACGCGGCCTGCCACCCGTTGCCGGCCGAGTAGAGCAGCCCGGCCGCGAACGTGCCGACGGTCGCACCCAGCAGCGTCGCGCTCTCGTAGATGCCCATCCCCCGGCCCAGGCTCACCCCCGCCGCCTCGGCCACGATCGACTGCTGCACCGGGATCGCCGCCGCGAACGCCACCGCCGAGAGCACCCATATCCCCGCGAGCACGAACGGGTTCGGCGCGAACGACAGGCCCGCCGCGAACCCCGCGCTGCACACCAGCGCCGCCGACAGCACCAGCGTCCTGCCCATCCGGCGCACGATGCGGTGCAGGTAGTCCGGCAGCGTGCTGTAGACGATGAACCCCGGCAGGAACACCGCCGCGATCTCGCTCAGCTCCAGTTCGTGCCCGCGTTGCAGGTGCAGCAGCAACAGCAACGCGACGCCCGCCTCGGCCAGCGCCGTCAGCGCCACGAGCCCGAGCACCGGCCGCATGCGCCTGCCGAGGTCGGCCAGCTTCGGCGCCTGCTCCGCGGTGACCGCGCGCTGCCCCGACGGCACCAGCAGCACCGCGGCCGCCATCCCGCACGCGGCCGCGCCGAGCCAGAACACACCCCGGTAGTCGATGCGCGACACGAGCGTCATCGCGACGACGAACGCGATCCACGTCCCCGCGCCCTCCGCGGCGAACAGTTTGCTGAACACGCCGCTGTCATCGGCGAGGCCCTCGCCGACCCGCGCCCGCAGCGCGACCCAGAACAGCGCCCCGCCCGCACCGCCGAGCACGGCCGCCCCGAAAGCCGGCCCGATCCCCGGCGTCACCGCGTACCCGGCGAACGACAGTCCATAGAGGACGGCGCCGAGCGCGGCGAGCCTGCCCCGGTCGAACCGGTCGGCCAGCACCCCCGACACCGGCCGCACCAGCAGCGACACGAGCGTCTCCAGCGCGGTCAGCGCACCGACCTGCGCGGGCGTGGCCCCGAGCGCGCTACCCGCCCACAGCGGCAGGAAGAAGTCGAGCACCTCCACCGGCCCGCGTGCGAGCGCCGCCGCGAGCTCGTTCCGTTCCCTGCGCCGCTTCGCGGCTCCTGTCGCCACCATCGGACCCCCGTTTCCCCGACAGCGAGCGTAGGAAGGGCCACGGCGCGAGACGTCATCCTTTCGACGGACACCCGGTTCCACCCACCCGACCGCAGTGAAGGCCACCTTCACTGCGTTGAACGCAGTGAAGGTGGCCTTCACTGCGGGCTGGCTAACATGGCCGCCATGCTCCCTACCACCGAACTCGTCCTCCTCCGCCGGATCGCCACCGAGCAGGTGAGCGGTCGCGCACCGTCGCTGGCCGCCGCGGTGGTGCGCGACGGCGAGATCGTGTGGTCGGGAGCGCGGGGCACCGTCGACGGCACCCCTCCCGACAACGCCACGCAGTACCGCATCGGCTCGATCACCAAGTCGCTCGTCGCCACCGTGGTGCTGCGGCTGCGCGACGAGGGCAGGCTCGACCTCGCCGACCCGCTCGACAAGCACGTGCCCGGCACGAGCTTCGGCGGCTCCACGATCGCGCAGCTGCTGTCCCACACCAGCGGGCTGACGTCCGAGTCGCCCGGCGCGTGGTGGGAGCGCTCGCCCGGCGGCACGTGGACCGACCTGAGCGCGAGCCTCACCGCTGACGAGGTCAAGCACCGCCCCGGCCGCCGGTTCCACTACTCCAACGTCGGGTACGGCACGCTCGGCGAGCTGGTCGCCCGGGTGCGCGGCACGAGCTGGCTCGACGCGCTGCGCGCCGAGGTGCTCGAACCGCTCGGGATGACCAACACGACCGCGGCACCCGAGGGCAGGCACGCGCGGGGCTGCGCGGTGCACCCCTTCGCCGACGTGGTGCTGCCCGAGCCCGCGTACGACGCCGGGGCGATGGCACCGGCCGGGCAGCTCTGGTCGTGCCTCGACGACCTCGCGAGGTTCACGGCGTTCGTCGGCGGGCGCACCGGCGACGTGCTGAGCCAGGACACCGTGGCTGAGATGCGCGAGGTGGCCACGGTCGACGACGGCGACGTGTGGAACGCGGGCTACGGACTCGGCCTGCAGCTCATCCGCGTCAACGGCAAGCGGCTGGCCGGGCACACCGGGTCGATGCCCGGCTTCCTCGCGTGCACGCTGATCGACCCGGCGACCCAGACCGGCGCGGTCGCCTTCGCCAACACCACCTCGGGCGTCGGAATCCTCTCGCTCGTCACCGACCTCATCTCGATCGCCGACGACTACGAGCCGCCGCTGCCCGCCGAGTGGACGCCCGCCGACATCGACCGCTCGCTGCTCCCGCTCACCGGACTCTGGCACTGGGGCCCGACGCCGTACCACCTGCGGGTGCTAGGCAACGGCTGGCTCGACCTCGTCCCGGCGACCGGCGCGGGCCGCGCCTCGCGGTTCCGCCCGCTCGGCGACGACCGCTGGCTCGGGCTCGACGGCTACTACGCGGGCGAGACCCTCGTGGTCGGCAGGGCCTCCGACGGCACGCCGACCCACCTCGACCTGGCGACGTTCGTGTTCACGCGCACCCCATACGACCCAGCCGCACCGGTGCCCGGCGGCGTGGACGAGGCCGGCTGGCGGGCGTGACAGACTACGGGCATGACCGAAGCCGCTGAGTTGACCCTTCCCGCAGAGCTCAAGCCCTCCGACGGCCGGTTCGGGTGCGGACCGTCCAAGGTCCGCCAGGAGCAGCTCGCCAACCTCGCCAAAGAGGGCGCGAACGTCCTCGGCACGTCCCATCGGCAGAAGCCGGTCAAGTCCCTCGTCGGCAGAGTGCGCGCCGGCCTGACGGACCTGTTCGGCCTGCCCGAGGGCTACGAGGTGGTGCTCGGCAACGGCGGCACGACGGCGTTCTGGGACGCGGCCGCCTTCGGTCTCGTGCGTGAGCGTGCGCAGCACTTCACCTACGGCGAGTTCTCCTCGAAGTTCGCGACCGTGACGAACAAGGCGCCGTTCCTCGGCGAGTCGATCGTCGTGAAGGGCGAGCCCGGCAGCGCGCCCGAGATCGCCTACCAGCAGGGCGCGGACCTCGTCGGCTGGGCGCACAACGAGACCTCGACCGGTGTGGCCGTTCCGGTGCGGCGGCCCGAGGGGAGCGAGGGCGCGCTCGTCGCCATCGACGCGACGTCGGGTGCTGGCGGCCTGCCGGTGAAGGCCGAGGACTTCGACGTCTACTACTTCGCGCCGCAGAAGTCGTTCGCCTCGGACGGCGGGCTGTGGATCGCGCTCATGTCGCCTGCCGCGATCGAGCGCGTCGGCGAGATCGGCTCGTCCGACCGCTGGGTGCCGGAGTTCCTCTCACTCCCCACCGCCCTGGACAACTCGCGCAAGGACCAGACATACAACACGCCGGCCGTCGCGACGCTGTTCCTCCTCGTCGACCAGATCGAGTGGATGCTGGCGAACGGCGGGCTCGACTGGACCACCTCGCGCACAAGGGAATCGTCCAGCCGACTGTACGAGTGGGCCGAGAAGACGAGCTACACCACGCCGTTCGTGACCGACCCCTCGCTGCGCTCGCAGGTCGTCGGCACCGTCGACTTCTCTGACGACATCGACGCGGCCGCCGTGGCGAAGACGTTGCGCGCCAACGGGATCGTCGACGTGGAGCCGTACCGCAAGCTGGGCCGCAACCAGCTGCGCGTCGGCATGTTCCCCGCCATCGAGCCGGACGACATCACCGCGTTGACCAAGTGCGTCGACTGGGTCGTGGAGCACCTCGCCAAGTAGGCGATTCCCTTGCAGTGAAGGCCACCATGCCTGCGCCCAAACGGAGACGCTGCGCGCCGCTGTGTTGATTCAACGCAGTGAAGGTGGCCTTCACTGCGTCTGTGGGGCGCTTGTGGCGGCGAGAATCACTGAGATGGATGTGCTCGGGACTCGGCGCGCCTCGCCGGTCAAGGCGACGCGCCGTTCTACCGTGGACACCTATCACGGTGAACGCGCTATGGGAGGCGGGAATGCGAACGCTACGGGTGGTGGGGCTGCACGAGGACGGTAAGTCCATCGTGTGCGAAGACCCGGCCCGCCGCGAGCGTTTCCTCCTGCCTGCGGACGAACGGCTGCGCGCGGCCGCCCGCGGCGACATCACCCGCCTCGGCCAGATCGAGATCGAGCTGGAGAGCCACATGCGACCACGCGAAATTCAGGCCCGGATCAGGGCAGGCGAGTCGGTGGAGCAGGTCGCCAATGCCGCCGGAGTGCCGCTCCAGCGCGTCGAGCGCTTCGCCTACCCGGTGCTGCTGGAGCGGTCCCGCACCGCCGAACTCGCCCAGCAGGCACACCCGGTGCGCGAGGACGGCCCCGACGTGCAGACGCTCGGCGAGGTCGTCGCGTACTCGTTCGGCGTGCGCGGGCAGGACTACTCGCAGTCGACGTGGGACTCGTGGCGCGGCGAGGACGGCCGCTGGATCGTCGGCCTGCACTGGATGGCGGGCCGGTCGGAGAACCGTGCGCACTGGGCGTTCTCGCCCGGCGCGCACGGCGGCACGGTGACCGCGATCGACGAGCTCGCCGAGGCACTGCTGGACCCGAACTCCTACCGCGTGCCGAGGGCCGTGGAGCGCCCCGACGACGAGCAGCCCATGTTCGACTACCGCGAGGACACCGGGGCGAAGGTCATCGAGGCGCCGATTCCGGAGCCCAGCGACGACGACACCACGGAGATGCCGAGGGTTCAGGCCGGGGAAGAGCCGGACGCGCTGCTGCCGGAGCCCGCGCCCCAGGCCCGCCAAAAGCCCAAGCGGAAAAAGAATCACCCCGCGGTGCCGGCCTGGGAGGACGTCCTGCTGGGCGTCCGCAGCCAGCGGGGATAACGACGCCAGAAACACCCAAGGCCACCTTTGTTGCGTTGAACGCGACAAAGGTGGCCTTGGGGAGCGTCAGGCGATCAGCTGTTCTTCGGGCTGGCCCACTTGACCTTGGGCAGCATGTTCTCCATGTTCACCCGGTGCTTGTTCTCCTCGACGATGGGGAACAGCGACTCGATGAGGGTGTCGGAGAGCAGGTGCGGCTTGAGGCCCAGCTCGATCAGACCGGTGTGCTTGACGTTGTAGTAGTGCTCCGCCAGCTCCCAGCGCGGGTTCTCCAGGTAGTCGATCTGGACCGGACCGGGGAAGGTCTCGGCCACCAGCTCGGCCACGCCCTTGACCGAGAAGCTCTCCGTCATCTGGTTGAACACGCGGAACTCACCGCGGTCGGCCGGGTTCTCCACCGCGAGGCGCAGGCACTCGACCGTGTCGCGGATGTCCAGCATGCCGCGAGTCTGACCGCCCTTGCCGTACACGGTGAGCGGCTGGCCGAGCACGGCCTGAATCACGAAGCGGTTCAGCACGGTGCCGAACACGGCGTCGTAGTCGAGGCGGGTCGCCAGGCGCGGGTCGCGCAGCGTCTGCTCGGTCTGCTGCCCGTACACCACACCCTGGTTCAGGTCGGTGGCGCGCATGCCCCAGATCCGGCAGCCGAACTCGATGTTGTGCGAGTCGTGAACCTTGGACAGGTGGTAGAACGAGCCCGGCTTCTTCGGGTAGAGCATCCGGTCCTTGCGACCGTTGTGCTCGATCTCGATCCAACCCTCTTCAATGTCGATGTTCGGCGTGCCGTACTCACCCATCGTCCCGAGCTTCACCAGGTGAATCTCGGGGTTGATCTCGGCGATGGCGTACATGACGTTGAGGTTGCCGACAACGTTGTTGTACTGCGTGTAGACCGCGTGCTCACGGTCGATCATCGAGTACGGTGCCGCCCGCTGCTCGGCAAAGTGGACGATCGCGTCCGGCTGGAACTCGCGGACCATCTGGTACACGAAGTCCGCGTCGACAAGGTCACCCACGTACATGGGCATCTCCTTGCCGGAAACTTCCTTCCACGCCGCCACGCGGACGCTCAGGTCCTCGATGGCGACCAGGCTCTGGGAGCCCAGCTCTTCGTCATACTTCCTGCGGGCGAAGTTATCGGCCACAGCAACCTCATGGCCACGGTCCGAGAGGTGAAGCGCCGTCGGCCACCCCAGATATCCGTCACCACCGAGAACGAGGACTCGCACGACTCGACTTCCTCCAGATCGTTACCTGACCGTGTACCGGATTTGATCTCCGGCACCCCCGGCCTCTTGTCCGGTCCACCTTGTCTTAATAACGGGCTGACATCAACCCGCCGTAAGAATAAGGACGCTGTTGCGACCACCCGAAAGGCGGTTGGCACAATGGGGTGTGTGAGCACCGTAACCGCAACCGCGCCCAAGCCGCCGCAGCCGCACGCTGGCCAGCCGCGGTTCATCGCTCGCCTGGTCAGAGCAGGTGCCAGCTCCGTGCTGGCCACCGCAGCCAGCCAGGTCACCCTGATCGGACTGCTGTGGTGGGGCGCGAGTCCCACGGCCGCCAGCGCGGTCGCCTTCGTGGCGGGCGCTATCCCCAACTGGTTCGTCGCCCGGCGCTGGGCCTGGGGTCGCAAGGGCAAGCCCGACGTCAAGCGGGAACTGATGCCCTACCTGGTCGTCATCGGCCTCGGTGCGGCGGCCTCGGTCGGTCTCACCACCCTCGCCGGCATGATCACCGAGCCGCTTGAGATCTCCGGCTTCACGCGCATCGTGGTGCTCGACGTCGCCTACCTCAGCAGCTACGCGATCGTCTTCGCGTTCAAGTTCGCGCTGCTCGACCGGCTCGTCTACCGCGGCGGCAACGTCCAGGTGGCCGCGTCCCGCTAAGAAAACCCGCTGCAAAAAAAAGCAGCCTCAGTTCTACGAGAACGGCCCCAGACTCCATTCGGGAGTCTGGGGCCGTTCTCGTCGTTACGGCTGCGAGCGGGACGCTCAGGCCGTTTCGCGTGCGTCCGTGGGTGTCCGCACCGGCTGGGGCAGCGCGGCCCGCCGCTTGCCGCCCCTCAGCACGTACTCGCGCAGCCAGGTACCGGTCATGACCCTGGCGTAGTTGGCGCCGTACTTGAGGCTGCGGCCCTTCTTGCTCTGGCCGTTGTTGCGCAGGTGCATGGTCATCGGCACCTCGAGCACGCGCGCGCCCCTGGCCATCACGCCGAGCAGCAGCTCGGACGACTGGTACTGCGGTTCCCGCAAGGTCACCGACCTGGCAAGCTCCGCGCTCATCGCGCGGAACCCGAAAGAAGTGTCCGTTATCTTCCGCATTGTCAGAATCGAGGCGAGCACAGCGAACACGCGAACACCGAGCCAGCGGACCTTGCTGTCGTACTGGCCCGTGCCGAGCCTGCGGGAGCCCGTCACGAAGTCGGCGGTGCCGTCGAGCAGCGGCTTGACGAGCATCGGCATCTCGGCGTTGTCGTACTGACCGTCTGCGTCGGTGGTGACGATGTACTTGGCGCCGTACTCGGCCGCGAGGTGGTAACCGAGCCGCAGCGCGCCACCCTGGCCGCGGTTGCGCGGGGCGACGCACACGTACGCGCCGTTGTCCTCGGCCACCTCGGCGGTGTTGTCGGTCGCGCCGTCCACCACGACCAGCGTGGAGACCGGCAGGTCGCCGCAGTGGGTCGGCATGTTCCGCAGCACCGGGCCGATGCCCTTGGCCTCGTTGTAGGCCGCGATCACCACGACGAGCGGGGTCAGCGGCGCGTCGCCGTAACGGGCCCGGAAGTCGGCGACGGCACCGTCGTCGACCTCGTCGGGGTAGTCGGCCATCTTCGGCCTGCGGCCCCCGGTGCCCGGATCACGCTTGGCGAGCCCGAACATCGCGGCGAGGCCGAGCACACCGCCGAGGGGCAGCAGCACCAGCGCGGGCAGCTGGTAGCGCCACGAGAACTCGAACGCGGCGGAGCCGAGCAGGATGATGAGCCCGCTGCCCGTGGCGAGGAAGGCCGCGGCGCGCAGGCCCGACCTGCGGGCCTTGCCGACGCCGAGCGCGCCGAGCAGACCCAGCACCCCGGCGAGAGCCAGGACGGGACCCCACGTGTAACCGCCGCCCAGCTGGTACTCGCGCAGGAACGAGGCCAGCTCGACGTTCACACTCGGCAGCACTCCGTCGTAGGCAAGCGTCGTCGCGTTGTAGATTTGCACGCTTTCTGCCCCAATGTCGTGATACGGGTAGATTGTCTGAAATTGCCAGCGTTCGACTGGCACATCATTCGGGGCCGTCGTCTTGACCGGCGCGAAGTTCTTCGAGAAGTCATGAAGGATAGCCGTCACGAAATCGACCGGTTGATTCCGGATGACCGTCCACGCGAACTCGTCGGCCAGCTCCTGTTTGGTGCGGTCGTCGGGCAGCGGCACGTAGGGCCAGTTCGGGTCCCCGTACCGGAAGTGCGTGTAGTAGTCGATGCTGAGCCGCTCGTCCAGCGGCTCAGGGGGACAGAAGATCAGCAGGCCAGCGTCGCCGGCAGGCAGCTGGCTGCAGTCGGCGATCGCGGCGGTGCGCCCGTAGAGGACGTTGCCCTGCGCGCCGGTCAGCCCCCACCGGCCCGCCTGCGAGTGGAAGTACGCGGCGTAGGCGACGAGCGGGATCACGAACCCGAGCGCCCCGGCGAGGATCCGCACGCCGATGCGCTTCCAGCCCGCGCGAGTGCGCCAGGCACCGCCCGCCAGCACCAGGTACACCGCCATCGGCAGCACGACCGTGATGCCGATGGTCCGCGTGAGCACCGCGGCCGCGACCAGCACGGCTGCCAGCGCCACCCGCCACCACTTCGGCTCACCGCGCGACAGCAACAGCCAGAGAGCACCGACGAGGAGGGCCTGGAACCAGACCTCCGACATGACGTTCTCTTCGATCTGGAGCTGGTAGGCGTCCAGCAGCACGGGCGCGGCCACGATCGCGGCGAGCCAGGTGCGGGAGGTGTAGCGAAGGGTGAGCGAGTACAGCGTCAGCGCGATCAGCACGCCGACGACGTGCTGCACGGCCGCGACGAACCCGAACCCGCCGAGCGAAAGGAGTCCCTTGAGGACGACCGTGTAGCCGAGCGGGTTCAGGTCGGTCGGGCGCAGCGCCTCGAGGTTGTCGAGGTAGCGGAACGTGTCGATGTAGAGCAGCGCGGGCTGGTACGCGAGCCACGTCAGCACACGGAGGGTGATGCCGCCCGCGAGCAGGAGGAGCAGGAGCCAGTGGCGGCGCAGGAACCCGGTCACTCAGCGCACTTTCTGCCTGTCGTGGTCGAGGAAGTACTGCCAGGTGGCAGCCAGGCCGGCCTTGAGGTCGTAGGCGGGCGCGTAGCCGATGGTGTCGGCGCTGCGCGAGATGTCGACGACCACGGCGGGCATCTCCCCGCCCGGTGCCGGGATGTGCTCGACCGGGATCGGGCAGCCGGTGACCTCACGAACCGTCTCGATCAGGTCGAGCACGGACACGGACCGGCCCGCGCCGACGATCGCCCTGCCGACGTGGCCCGAGTCGAACGCGAGCAGGATGCCGCGCACGACGTCGTCGAGGAACACCAGGTCGCGGCGCTGCTCACCGGTGCCGTAGACCTTCACGCCCGAGTCGGTCAGCGCTGCGCGCATGAGGCGCGGCACGAAGCTGTCCTTGTGGGACATCCCGGGCCCGTAGACGTTGGTGAAGCGCAGCGCGCACGTGGTCATGCCGTAGGCGCCCGCGTAGCCGGACATGAGCATCTCGCAGGCCGCCTTGGTGGCGCCGTACGGCGTGAGCGGGGCCAGCGCGAGGTCCTCGGTGATCGTGTTCGTGCCCACGTCGCCGACCACGGCGTTGGTGGAGGCGAGGATGAACTTCGGGACGCCGTGCATCCGCGCGAGCTCGAGCAGCTCGTGGGTGATCGCGACGTTCTCCGAGTAGGTCTTGGCCGGCATCTCCCTCGACTTCAGCACCGAGGTGATGGCCGCGAGGTGGACGATGCCGTCCGTGCCGGGCAGGATGGCCCGCTCCCGGATCGCCGGATCTGCGAGGTCGCCCTGGATGTGCGTGACGCCCTCGTCCTCCACGGTCCCCGGTTCGCGGTCGACAACGGTGACGCGGGCACCGCGCTGGCGAAACGCCGCCACCAGAGCACGCCCGATGAAGCCGCTACCGCCCGTAACCACGACATTGCACACGTCTGGTGTGATCGACGAAGCCATGGCCGCCAAACTACCTGTCGCCCGAATGGAGCCTTTCAGGGTGTTCCATATTACGTTGCCGACCTGGAGAAACCCGCTATTGCTCCAACTGGGCCACTAACCCTTCGGAGCAACTTGGCGGTAGGCGTCGGTAACCAGTTCGGTGATCTCGGTCCAGTCGACGGTCACGTCCAGCCACACCCCGAGCCAGCCCCGGTGGCCGACGTAGGGCGGCCGGAAGAACCGGCCGGGATCGTGCGCGACGAGCGCCTCCTGCGTGCCCGGCTGCGCGGCACACCAGAAGGCCACGCGGTCGTCGTGGTGGTGGTCGGCGTACATGACGAACGTCTTGCGGTCCCGCACGAACCACGTCGGCTCGCCGTGACTGAGCCGCTCCGTGGTCTCCGGGAGCGAGAGGCAGATCGCCCGCAGCCGTTCCAACGGATCCGTCATGTCCGGATTGTGCCCGTCAGAACACGATGATCAGTACCCCGATCCAGGACAGCGCGACACCGGACGCGACGCCGAGCACCACCCAGCGCAGGATCGGCAGCTTGCGCGCCAGCCACAGCGACGGGGCGAGGCCCGCGCTGACCACGAGCGCGGCCACCAGCCCGACCCACTCCGTGGTCTCCGTGGCGAGCGTGCTCACCAGCGCGAGCATCGCCACGATCACGAAGACACCGAGGAACAGCGCCACGACGAGACCGGTGCCCCACGGGGTCCGCTCGTCGATGCCCGGCCGCGAGCCGATCAGCCGCGTCAGCCGGGACGCCTGTGGCGGCCCCGGCTCGCGCTCGGGGGCGGGCACCACGAGCGTCCGGCCGGTCACCGGGTCCCGGTAGCTCACCGAGACGCCCAGCGACTCCGCGACGCGGCCGGCGAGCTGCCTGCCCCGGCGAGCCACCACGTCGCCGCCCTCGCCGCTGCCCGTCCTGCGCACGGCGGAGGCCACGCGTGCCCATTCGTGCAGCGCGTCGGCGAGTTCGGCGTCGAGCGCGAGCGAACGCGGGTCCACCTCGAGCTCGTTGTCGCCGCCTGCCAGCATCGCCCGGTCGCCCCGCACCCGGAGCTCCACCTCGGCGCCCCCCGCCACCTCAACCCCGCCCTGTCACCTCGTAGAACGCCACGGCCGCCGCGGTGGCGATGTTGAGCGAGTCCACTCCGCCCGCCATCGGGATCCGCACTGCCAGGTCGGCCGAGGCGAGCGCCTGCTCCGAGAGCCCGTGCCCCTCGGAACCCAGCATGAGCGCCACCCGCTCGCCCGCGACCGACGGCAGTTTAGTGAGTTCGACGGCGCCGGGCCTCGGGGTCAGCGCCGCGATCGGGAAACCGTGCTCCCGCACGACCTCGAGCGCCCCCGGCCAGTCGTCGAGCCTGGTGAACGGCACTCGCAGCACGTGTCCCATCGACACGCGCACGCTGCGCCGGTACAGCGGATCGGCGCAGCCGGGGCCGAGCAGCACGCCGTCGACGCCCAGCGCGGCGGCGTTGCGGAAGAGCGAGCCGAGGTTCTCGTGGTCACCGACGCCCTCCAACACCGCGAGCACGCGCGCCCCGGCGAGGACCTCCGTGAGCGGCGGCTGCGGCACGCGGTCGGCGACGGCGAGCACGCCGCGGTTGAGGTGGAAGCCTACGACCTCGGCCATCGTGTCGGCCGAGGTCACGTAGGCGGGCGCGGTGACGTCCGCGAGGTCGTCGGCGAGTTCGGCGAAACGCCGTTCGACACCGAGGAGGGCCCGTACCCGGTACCGGGACTCGAGAAGCCTGCGGACGACGACGGTGCCCTCGGCGATCACGAGACCACGGCCGCCCGGCCGGTCGGGCCTGCGGTCGGCGGTCGTGAGATCACGGAACTCGTCGAGCCGCCCGTCGGCGGGATCATCGAGATAGATCAACGGCGCCACCTGCCGAGTCTCCCATCCGCCGCACGCCGGGGCGTCGGTGCTCCGAATGCTGGGTACTTCTTTGGTGCGAACAGGTGTTGCTTGCGCTCCGTTAGCAGGAGGTGACGGACGGCACTAGTTTGGCCGCTAGCTCCGGCCCCCCTCATATGCCAACGTTTTCGCCTGGCAGGGACAACGCCGGGGCGTTTCGGGGAGCCGTGGCCGGAGTGGAAAAAAGGGATACGCCATGGGCAAGGACGTGTCACCGGACTCCTTCAACCCACGGGACAGGGGGCGATACCGCCGCAAGATGCAGCGCTGTCTCGACACCCTGGCACGGATGCTCGCGGAGGGCAGTTTCTCCTTTCCCCGCAAGCACATCGGACTCGAGGTGGAGCTGAACCTGGTCGACGCGGCGATGCGCCCTTCGATGTCGAACGCCGCCGTGCTCGAAGCGCTGGACGACCCGTCGTTCACCACGGAGCTCTCGCAGCACAACCTGGAACTGAACGTGCCGCCGCGGCCGCTCGACGGCGACTCGGCGTTGCAGCTGGAGGACGACCTGCACGCCTACCTCGGCATGGCCGGCGCCAAGGCCGAGGAGACCGGGGCACACCTGGCCGTGATCGGCATCCTGCCGACGCTGAGCAACGAGCACTTCGACCAGAAATGGCTCACCAACAGCGCCCGCTACTCACTGCTGAACGACCGGATCCTCGCCGCGCGCGGCGAGCACACTCTGCTCTCGCTGGAGGGCACCGGACTGCCGGGGCAGCAACCGGAGCGACTGCGCAGCTACGCCGAGTCGATCCTGCCCGAGGCGGCGTGCACGTCGGTCCAGCTGCACCTGCAGGTGGCGCCCGAGGAGTTCGCCGCGCACTGGAACGCCGCGCAGTGCCTGGCGGGCGTGCAGGTGGCGCTCGGCGCCAACTCCCCGTTCCTGCTCGGCAAGGCGCTGTGGCAGGAGACCCGCATCCCGCTGTTCCTCCAGGCCACCGACACACGCCCGGAGGAGCTGAAGAACCAGGGCGTGCGCCCGAGGGTGTGGTTCGGCGAACGCTGGATCACGTCCATCTTCGACCTGTTCGAGGAGAATGTCCGCTACTTCCCCGGGCTGCTGCCGGAGACCGACGACGAGGAGCCGATGGAGGCGCTGGAGTCGGGGCTCGCGCCGAAGCTCTCCGAGCTGCGCCTGCACAACGGCACCGTGTGGCGATGGAACCGGCCGGTGTACGACGTCGTGGACGGCAAGCCGCACCTGCGCGTCGAGAACCGTGTCCTGCCCGCGGGGCCGACGGTGCTCGACATGATGGCCAACGCGGCGTTCTTCTACGGCGCGCAGCGCGCGCTCGCCGAACAGGAACGGCCCGTGTGGACGCAGATGTCGTTCCAGGCCGCCGAGGAGAACCTGTACGCGGGCGCGCGCAACGGCTTCGACGCCCAGCTGTACTGGCCCGGCATCGGCTGGCTGCCGCCGGACGAGCTGGCGCTGCGCGTGCTGCTCCCGCTCGCCAGGGAGGGGCTGCGCAACTCGGACGTCTCCGACGCCGCGGCCGACCGCTACCTCGGGGTGATCGAGCGCCGCTGCGTCACCAAGCGCACGGGCGCGGCGTGGCAGCGCGAGACCGTGGCGAACGCGCAGTCCAGGGGGATGGACCGCGACACGGCGCTGGCCATGATGCTCGAGAGGTACCTCGAGCTGGCGAAAGCGGGCGAGCCCGTGCACGCGTGGCCGGTAACCTGACCTCTCACGGGAGGTGCGCGGATGCCCAAGATCATCGGTGGCTCGCTGCACGAGCATCGCGAGCAGGTCCGCACGAGGGTGTTCGACGCGCTGCGCAACCAGCTGTACGACCGCGGGTTCGACGCGATCACGCTGGCCGGGGTCGCCGCGGAGGCGGGCGTCGGGCGCACGGCGATCTACAACCACTTCCCCGACAAGGAGCACCTGCTCGTCGCGTTCGTGGAGCAGGAGGCCGCGCAGTACGTGACGCGGCTCGCCGAGGCCGTGGCCGCCGCGCCGGATCCGGTGGAGAAGCTGGCGACGTTCGTGCGGCTCCAGCTGCGCTCGCTCGCCGACCACCATCTGCCGCCGGGCAGCACACTGGCGTCGGCGCTCGCGCCGTCGTCGTACCGCCGGATCGCGGCGCACGCCGACCCGATCACCGACGAGCTGCGCGGCATCCTGGCCGAGGGCGTCGCGAGCGGGGTGTTCCCCGAGCAGGACCCCGCGATCGTCGTCCCCATGATCACCGGGGCGCTGGGCGCGCGGCAGGTGGTGGACGTGCCCGCGGACGAGCTCGGGGGCGCGATCGACACCGCGGTGGCGTTCATCCTGCGCGCGGTCGGAGTAAAACCCGCTGGTAACCAGAAATAAGGGTAGCCTAACCACCAGGTTTCGCCTACGCTCTTTCTGACAGGGTGTCAGAACGAGGAGGGCGTAATGACGGTGACGGCGTTCTCGCAGACGTTGCGCGAGTCCACCAAGCAGGTGCATGACCGCGCACACGGCTCGGTCTACATGGGCGCCCTGCTCGACGGCGGGCTGAGCCTGGAGGGCTACACCCGCCTCGCCGCCCAGTACTACTTCATCTACTCGACCCTCGAAGCGGCGTCCGACGCGATGGCGGGCGACCCGGTCGGCGCGCCCTTCGTGATCGACGAACTGCGCCGCACGCCCGCGCTGGTGGCCGACCTGGAGTTCCTGGCCGGGCCGAACTGGCGGGCCGAGATCGAGCCCGTGCCCGCCACCGAGGAGTACGTGCGCAGGCTGCGCTCGGTCGCGTTCGACTGGGCGGGCGGCTACGTCGCGCACCACTACACGCGTTACCTCGGCGACCTGGCGGGCGGGCAGGTGGTGGGCTCACTGCTCAAGCGCACCTACGGCGTCACCGGCCCCGGCGCACTGTTCTACGACTTCGGCACCCTCGGCAGCCCATCGGCGTTCCGCAAGCGCTACCGCGCGCTGCTCGACGAGGCGCCCTGGGACGAGGCCGAGCGACAGCGCGTCGTCGACGAGACGCTGACGGCGTTCGAGCTCAACATCGCCGTGCTGGCCGACCTCGCCCGTACGATCGAGGACCACCGGGCCGCGTGAGCGTCGTAACACCCTCTTGACCTCCAGTTAGCTCGACATAGCAAGGTCAACAGGGAGCGGCCCGGTTAGCCAGCGCATCGGCAGGCTACTAGGTTTGCAACCTGAAGGACTTGTGTCGAAAGCACGGAAGAAGGAGGGCTAATGCCCACGTACGAGCTCCCCGATCTCGACTACGACTACGGCGCCCTCGAGCCGCACATCTCGGGTGAGATCAACGAGCTGCACCACAGCAAGCACCACCAGACGTACGTGAACGGCGCGAACCAGACCCTCGAGAAGCTCGCCGCCGCGCGGGACGCCAACGACTTCGGCTCGATCGTCGGCCTCGAGACCACGCTCGCGTTCAACCTCGCCGGTCACGCCAACCACGTCGTGTGGTGGAAGATCCTCTCCCCGAACGGTGGTGACAAGCCGACGGGCGAGCTGGCCGCGGCGATCGACGACGCGTTCGGCTCCTTCGACAAGTTCAAGGCGCAGTTCACCGCCGTCTGCACCACGATCCAGGGCAACGGCTGGGGTGCGCTGTCGTGGGACCCGATCGGCAAGACGCTGATCACGCAGCAGCTGCGCGACCACCACAACAACCTCATCCTGCCGACCACGCCGATCCTGCTGGTCGACGTGTGGGAGCACGCGTTCTACCTGCAGTACAAGAACGTGAAGCCGGACTACGTCAACGCCCTGTGGAACATCTTCGACTGGGCTGAGATCGGCAAGCGCTTCGAGGACGCCAAGGCCGGCCGCAACGGCCTGCTCCTCCCCTGACGCAGAGGACCTGACGCTCCCCAAGGCCACCTTTGTTGCGTTGAGCGCAACAAAGGTGGCCTTGGGGGCAGTTTGAATACAGGTGCAGACGGGAACGGGGCCCCGGGTCGGTGTCGCCGACCCGGGGCCCCGTCCGTTCCCGAACTGACTGCCGCTCCCACCACGAAGCGGACATGTATGAGGTTAGCCTAACCTCATCCCGCTCCGCAAGGGGGTCCGCCGCGCACGGTAGAGGACCACCGCGCACACCACCACCGCGAGCGCCGCGATCGCCCCGCCGAGGTAGAACGGCGAGCGCCCGCCGAACGTCTCCGCCATCCACCCCGTCATCGGCCCGCCGGCGGGGTTGCCGCCCATTAGCACCAGCACGTACAGGCCCATCACGCGGCCCCGCATCTGCGGGCTGACCGACGTCTGCACGAGCGCGTTGGCCGTGTTGAGGAACGTGATCGTCGCGAACCCCAGCGGCACCAGCGCGAGCCCGAACGCCAGGTACGTGGGCATGAACGCCGTCCCGAACTCGATCGCCCCGAGCGCGAACGCCGACAGCAGCAGCACGCGCACGCTCGGCTTGCGCCTGCTTCCCCTGCGGGCCGAGGCCAGCGCACCCGTGAAGGTGCCCACCGCGAGCAGGGTGGAGAGCATGCCGTAGCCGTCGGCCTCGGTCCCGAAGACGTTGCCCGCCACGATCGCGAGCGACGTGAAGAACGTGATGCCGAACGTGCTCACGAAGAACACGAGCACCATCACCGTCATCAGGTCCGAGCGTCCGCGCACGTAGCGAAGGCCCTCGCGCAACTGCCCCTTCCCGCGTGCGACGGCAGGACCGCGGAAGAGCTGGTCGCCCTTCATCAGCGCGAGCCCGGCGATCACGGCCAGGGTGCTCACCGCGTTGGCGAGGAACAACCAGCCGGTGCCGACGGCGACGATCGCGAACCCGGCGATGGCGGGCCCGACGATCCTGGCCATGTTGAAGATCGACGAGTTGAGCGCGACGGCGTTGGCCACCTGGTTCTTGCCGACCATCTCGGCGACGAACGACTGCCGCGTCGGCACCTCCAGCGCCGAGAGGATGCCGAGCACGAAACAGAGCAGGTACACGTGCCACAGCACGGCTACGTCGGTGAGCACCAGCACGCCGAGCATGACGGCCTGCACGAGCGTGCCCGTCTGGATGGCGATGAGCAGCTTGCGCTTGTCGACGCGGTCGGCGAGCACCCCGGCCCACAGCGAGAGCAGCAGGGTGGGCGTGAACTGCAGCGCGACCGCGATGCCGAGCGCGACCGGGTCGTTGCCGCTCAGCGTGAACACGAGCCAGTCCTGCGCGATGCGCTGCATCCACGTGCCGACGTTGGAGATGATCTGGCCGGAGAAGAACAGCCGGTAGTTGCGCACGCGCAGGGACGCGAACATGCCATTGCGCGGTTTGTCCGGTGGGGCGGTTACGGCAGGTGGGGTAACGGGTTCTGGAACAGGTGTCTGAGCTGTGCTACCCGTGATGCTCACGCCGTGTTG
This sequence comes from Prauserella flavalba, assembly GCF_003202235.1. Taxonomy (GTDB): domain Bacteria; phylum Actinomycetota; class Actinomycetes; order Mycobacteriales; family Pseudonocardiaceae; genus Prauserella_A; species Prauserella_A flavalba. Next base: position 148,156 of record NZ_MASU01000017.1, on the reverse strand, counting down.
TCGCCTCCCGCGACGAGGGTGGGGGCGTCAGCCGTGGCCCGCCATCCTGTCGATGATCTCGGCGGCTCTGGAGAGCACCTCGCGCTCCTCGCCGCTCAGTTCCGCCAATTTTCCGTCCAGCCAGGCCTCACGCGCGGAAATCGTCGCGTGCACGTACTCGAGCCCCTTGTCGGTGATCGCCACGATCGCCTGGCGGCCATCGGTGGGGTGCGGGGTGCGCTCCACGTAGGTCAGTTCCTCGAGCGCCGCGATCACCCGCGTCATCGACGGGGGCTGCACGCCTTCCTTCGCGGCCAGCTGACCCGGGGTCATCGCGCCGCACTTGTGCAAAGTGGACAGCGCGGAGATCTGGGTCAGCGAGAGGTCCTCGCTGGTTCGTTGTGCCCGTAGCCTGCGGTTCAACCGCACGACCGCGAGCCGCAGGTGGCTCGCCAGCGACCGGTCGTGAGCAGGGTCGGACACATCCTTAGCATACCTTACGATCTCGCCGGACCTGCGCCGATGGTGAGCAAGGCAACCACTATCACCCGATCAGCCGCTGTACGTCGGCGTACGAGAGCACCTCGCGGGGCGGAGCACCGCCGTCGCGGATCGCCACGGCCGCGTCCACCGTCGCCTGCAGGGCCGTACGAAACAGCAGCGAGCCGGTGCTGATCCGCCGCACGCCCAGCGCGCCCAGCTCCGCCACCGAGGGACCGCCGGGCAGGTAGAGCACGTTGAGCGGAAGGTCCACGCCCTCGGCCACGGCCGCCACGTCCGGCAACCGCCCCGGCACGAAGATCCCGTCGGCCCCGGCACCGGCGTACCGCCGGGCGCGGTCGAGCGTGGGCGCGAGCGAGCCGGTGTCGACGCCGAGCCAGTGGGTGTCCACGCGGGCGTTGACGAACAGCGAGGGCACGCGCTCCTTGATGGCCGCGATCAGTTCGGCCTGCGTGTCCGGCTCGGCGAGCGAGCCCTGACCCCGTCCGTCCTCGATGTTGACGCCCACGACGCCCGCGTCGGCCAGCTCCTGCGCCAGGTCGGCGACCTCGCCGGGGTCGTCGCTGAACCCGCCCTCGATGTCCACCGTGAGCAGGCACGGCAACGGGGCGAGCAGCCGCGCCAGCGCCACCGTCTGCTCGCGGGTACGGCCCTCGCCGTCGGGAAGCCCGTGCGTGGCGGCGACGCCGAGGCTCGTCGTGCCGATGGCGGGAAAACCGGCCGCGACCAGCGCGGCGGCGCCCGCGTGGTCCCAGGCGTTGGGCAGCAGCAGCGGCTCGGCGCGATGGTGCAGGTAGTGGAAGGCCGTGGTGCTCATGCCCTCACGGTAGGAGCGGGACTCTTCGGTGCGAGCCGAACCGTCGGCGGCGCAGAATCGTGGTCATGTCCCGCTCGTCCGACCTCGCCGCGCTGGCCCGGCTACTCGCCGACGACACGCGTGCCCGGTTCTGCCTCGCGCTGCTCGACGGGCGCGCGTGGACCGCCGGTGAGCTGGCCGCGCTCGCGGGCGTCAGCGCGTCGACGGCGAGCGAGCATCTCGGCAAGCTGGTCGGCGGCGGGCTGCTCGTCGAGCGCAGGCAGGGCAGGCACCGCTACGTCCAGCTGGCAGGCCCGAGGGTCGCCGAGCTGCTCGAGGGGCTCGTCGCCCACCCGGAGCCGGTAAGGGAGCGCCCGGTCTCACTGCGCATGTCGCGGGTGTCGGCCGCGCTCGCGCGAGGCCGAACCTGCTACGACCACCTCGCCGGGAGACTGGGCGTCGCGATCACCGACGCGCTCGCCGGCCGCGGCCTGCTCGACACGAGCGCCGGGTTCGCGCTGACCGGCGAGGGCGTGGACTGGCTGACGGGCCCGCTCGGCGTCCCGCCCGAGGACCTGCGGAGCAGCCGCAGGCCACTCGCGAAGGCGTGTCTCGACTGGACGGAGCGCCGCTCGCACCTGGCCGGCCTCGCGGGCGCCCGCATCTGCGACCGCCTGCTGGCGAACGGCTGGGTCAAGCGCGTCGGCACCCACCGCGCGGTCGCCGTCACCCCGGCGGGCACCGAAGCCCTGCGAACCCTCCTCGCCCTGGACGTCACCCGACTGCAGTGAAGGCCACCATGCCTGCGTTCAACGCAGTGAAGGTGGCCTTCACTGCAGTCGGGCCACGGCCTCAGCTGAGCGCGGCCTGGATCGGACCGATCGCGAAGTAGACGACGAACGCGACCGAGACGACCCACATGAGCGGGTGGACCGTGCGCGCGCGGCCCGTCGCGGCCTGCAGCACCACGTAGCTCACGAACCCGGCGCCGATGCCGTTGGCGATCGAGTACGTGAACGGCATGACCACGATCGTCAGGAACGCGGGCAGTGCGACGGTGAAGTCCCGGAAGTCGATCTCGGTGATCTGCCGGATCATCAGCGCACCCACCACCACGAGCGCGGGCGCCGCCGCCTCGATGGGCACCACCTCGTAGAGCGGCGTGAAGAACATCGCGGCGATGAACAGCAGGCCGGTCACCACGTTCGCGAGGCCCGTCCGCGCCCCCTCGGCGATCCCCGAGGCCGACTCGACGTAGACAGTGTTCGAGCTCGCCGAGGCCGCCCCACCGGCGACGGCGCCGAGCGAGTCGATGAACAGGCCCTTGCCGACGTTGGGCAGCTGGCCGTCCTTGTCGGCCAGGCCCGCCTCGCGGCCGAGGCCGGTCATGGTGCCGATCGTGTCGAAGAAGTCGGTGAGCACGAGGCTGAACACGAGCAGCGCCGCGGTGATCGCGGGAACCTGCACCCAGGCGTCGAAGTTGACCTCGCCGAGCAGCGAGAGGTCGGGGATGCCGAAGACGTCGTCGGGCAGCGCAGGGTAGCCGAGGTTCCAGCCCGTGGCGATCTCGCCGTTCGAGGGTCCCGCGTTGACGATCGCCTCGACGACGATCGCCAGCACCGTGCCGAAGAGCACGCCCAGCAGGATCGCGCCCTTGACGCCCCGCGCCACCAGGATCGCCATGACCACGAGCGTCACCACGAACACGGCCGTGGGCCACGACGCGATGGACCCGTTGATGCCGAGCTGCACCGGCGTGCCCGAGCCCGGCGTGACGAACCCTGCGTCCACGAGGCCGATCAGGGCGATGAAGAGCCCGATGCCGACGGCGATGCCGACCTTGAGCGGTGGCGGAACCGCGTTGAACACCATCTTGCGCACGCCGGTGACCACGAGCAGCAGCACGACGAGACCGTTGACGAGCACGAGGCCCATCGCGGCGGCCCACGTCATCTGCGGCGCGATCGTGTACGCGACGAGCGCGTTGATGCCGAGCCCCGCGGCCAGCGCGAACGGGAAGTTCGCGACCACGCCCATCAGGATCGTCAGCACCCCGGCGACGAGCGCCGTCACAGCCGCGACCTGCGGGACGCCGAGAATGGCCCCGGTCGCGTCGGTCTTCGCGCCCGGCCCCTCGGCGCTGAAGCTGCCGAGGATCAGCGGGTTGAGCACGATGATGTAGGCCATGGTCACGAACGTGACCAGCCCGCCGCGCACCTCCCTGCCGACCGTCGAGCCGCGCTCACTGATCTTGAAGAAGCTGTCGAGCGGCTTCGCCGTCGGCTTCTCGGTGCTCGTCCGTGCCATCGTCACCTGCCTCCAGTCGTACCGGCAGCGGTAGCCTGTCCCACGTGGACGAAGCCAGCAACTCCCCGGGTGTTACGGGTCAGTTTCGCCCGCCGCCGGACCTGCCGAAGGTGCTGGTGGGTCTCTGGGCGCCCGTGATCACAGGGACAGTGATCTGGCTCATCGCGTTCGTGGCCATGCTGGTCGCCGGCGTCGACGGCGACTGGCTGTGGACCGCGCTGGCGGGCGCGGGCCTCGGCTGCGTCGGCTTCGTCATCATCGCCTGGCAGTCCGCGGCCTCCCGCCGCGGCTCCCGCGGAGCCCAGCGCGACCTCTGACCGACCGCAGTGAAGGCCACCATGCCTGCGTGGAATCGGCACAGCGGCGCGCAGCGTCTCCGTTTGGGTGGTGGTGGGAGACGGGCGCCCGCAGTGAAGGTGGCCTTCACTGCGGGCGAGTGGGCGGGTGGGCGCTAGGTGAGGAGGGTGCGCGGGTCGGGGTCGTCGAGCAGGGCCTCGATCGTGCGGCGCTGAGCCCAGCGGTCCGCGGCCCACGCGAACGCTTTCGCGAGCCCCGCCGCGGTGTCCGCGGCGTGCAGTGCGCCGTCGAACCACCACGGCACCGCACTGGCGCCCACGGTCAGCTTCTCGTGCACGAACACACCGCCGTTCGGCGGCTCGGCGCCGAGCAGGTCGGCGACCTCGCCGATCGCGGTCAGGTCCCGCCACGCGGCGAACTCGCCCTCGCTCGTCACCTCGGCCGTCGTGACGTCACCGGCCAGCGGCAGGTCGAACAGCTCGGCCAGCGCGGGGGCCTCGGCGTAGCCGGGCAGCGCGACGAGCCGGTTCGGCTGCCACGCAGCCGCCAGCCACGGCGCGTCGAGCACGGCCACGTCCGCCGCGTCGGCGACGGAGCCGTCGAGCACCCGCACGCGTGCGGGCGGATCGAGCTCCTCGGCGTACTCCGGCGGCACGCCCGCCAGCGCCGCGTGCGCCCTGAGCACGAGCCCCGGCGACAGCACGCGGTCCGGGTCGGCGAGCCGCGCGCACAGGTCCTCCGCGTCCTCGGCTCCGCGCGGCGTCAGGTCGCGGCGCACGCCGAGCGCCTCCAGCAAATCGACGGGCAGCCCGACGTCGGGCACCGGCTCGTACAACCCCGCCAGGTGCGCGGCCTCGGGTAGCCGCCACTCGCCGGGCGCGCGGTCGGCGAGCAGCGCCGCGCGCGCGAGCCACCATCGCGTGTGCCCCTCGGGCTCGCTCAGCGCGCGCCACGTCTCCGGCCTCGCGGCAAGCAACCGCACCGTGGCGGGCCACGCGTCGTCGGCGACCAGGTCGAGGTCACGCACGGCGAGCACGCGCGAGGGCGGCGTGTCGCGAGAGTCCCACCACTCGTCCTCGTCGGGCAGGTCGTGGTCGGGTCCGGCGGGCTCCTCGTCGTCGACGACCGGGAACGTGTCGAGCACGCCGACGCCCGTCAGCACGTCCTGCGGCCAGCGCCGGGCGAATCCGGTGTCCAGCACGTCGAGCGGCGCGTCCTCGCCGAGCGCCTCGGGATCGAGCACCTCCAGCAGCGGCGACTCCGGCAGCACCAGCTCGTCGGCCCGCCGCCAGCCGTCCCTCGCGGGCAGCGCGAGGGCGCCGAGGTCCTCGCCGGAGGTCCCGCCCGCCAGGCGCAGCACGGTCTCCACGAGCGGCAGAACGTCCACTCCGGACAGTGCGTCCTCGACGCTGCGCTCCACGGCGTCCCGCAGCGCGGGCGCGGCCAGCAGGTCGCCGGGCCCGGCACGCGTGGCGCCGAGCCGCTGCAGCAGCGGGTGCACGGCCTCGGGATGGACGATGTGCAGGCCGACGATGTCGGCGTCGGCGAGTGGCTCGGGGTCGTCCACCAGCAGCGCGCCCCTCGGCCCCGGCACCGTGCGGCCGTCGGCGAGCGGCACGGGCAGCGCGCCCAGCTCGCCGGGGGCGATCGCGTGCCGCTCGACTGCGTCGAACAGCGCGGCGTAGAGCGCGTGCCACCACGACGGTTCACGCGTGCTGCCGGTGACCGCCTCGACCAGCTCGGCGACGCCCACGGTGCTCGCACCCACGCTCGCGAGGATCTTCGCGGCCTCGGGTCCGCACAGTGGCGCGGCGACGAGGCCGGGCAGCACGTCGGCGAGCAGGTCGGCCAGCCGGGGCTCGTCGGTGCCGAGCACGCGAGCCCGCTCGCCGGGCAGCTCGGCGCCCGATGCGGCGGGCAGCCAGGATTCCCCCGCGAGCCTTCGCGTCACCAGCTCCCTCAGCTCGGTGTCCACTTCGGACAGCGGGAACCCTGCTCGTGGAACGAGGGCGAGCCGGTGCGCGGGCGCCACGCTCCGGACGAGCCCGGGGTACGCCCGTGCCGCGGCGGCGAGCGCATCCCGGGTGGCGGCGCCGGCGAGCACCCGGCGGCGCGACGGCTCCACCGGCACCGAGGCCAGCAGGCGGGCGGGCAGCGAAAGACGCTCGTCGGTGGGCGTCGGCGTGTGCAGCACGTCCTGCTCGACCGGCCGCGGCGCCCCGTCGGTGTCCACCGGAACCGCCCACACGCAGCCGTCTCCTGCGTGCGTCAGCCAGCGCGTGTGCCGCCCGTCCGGCGCGGTCAGCTCCACGACGCCGCCCTCGGCGGACCGCCGCCACACCTCGCCGTCGACGTCGACCTCCGCGAGCCACGGCAACGCCAGCAGCAGATCCGGCACCTCGGCACGGATGCGGTCGAGGAGGTCGGCGGGGCCCGCACCAAGGGCACTGCGCAACGGCAGGCGCACCTCGGTGTCGAAACCGGACGGCGGCGGGGGTTCGTCGGCCGACACCGGCCACGGCAACCGCAGGATCGGCACGGTGCCCTCGCGCCCTGACTCCGCGCGCGTGCGTTCCTCGGAGAAGGCGACCCCGCCGGTCCGCGACACCACGCGCGGCGCCGGCGTCACCGCGAGCACCGCGGCGAACCCGACCCCGAACCGGCCGACCGCGCCCTCGCGCTTGCCCGACGCCCGCAGCGACGCGAGCGCGGCGACGCCCTCGGCGTCCAGCGGAGCACCGGTGTTCGCGACGCGCAGCTCACCGTCCACAACGGAGACCCGGACCCGCCCCGGTTCGCCGGAGGCGGCGGCCGCGTCGGCGGCGTTCTGGGCCAGCTCGACGAACAGGCGATCGCGGTAGCCGCCCGCCCTCAGGTCCTGCTCGGCGTTGGTGTCCTCGGTGAACCTCGTCGGCGAGTCCCGCCAGGCCCGCAGGACCGACGAACGCAGCGCGCCCGTCGCGAAGGGGTCAGGACTCGGCTGGCTCACCGGCCGCCGGTTCCATGTCGAGCAGGGAGTCGTCGTAGACGAGCTCGGCGACCGGCACCGACGACGTCACCTCCACCTCGACCTCGGAATGCGCGCCGCAGCCGTACTCGGCGTGCACCACGTGCCCGTCGGCCGGCGAGATCTCGTTGCCGCACACGCCGAAGGCCGCGCGCAGCGAGCCGCCAAGCTGGAGGTAGAAGCCGCACGTGCCGCACACGTCGGGGGCGCTGCGCGCCATGTCGGAGCGCGGCCCGAACTCGCTCCGGTGCCACCGGGTCGCCGCCTCCTCGCGGCCGTAGCGCGACAGCACCCGCACCCGGCCGAGACCCAGCTCGTGCGCCGTCTCCTCCACCTCGGGGTCGTCGGAGTCGAGGTAGGCGGGCGCGAGCCGCAGGTCGTCGGCGTCGGTCGGGAAGATGTCGCCGACCCCGAGGTCACCGGGACGCACGCGGTGCTCCCACGGCACCCACCGGGGGGCCACCAGCGCATCAGGGCCCGGCCGCAGCACGACCTCGCTGACCGTCACCGGCTCGTCGACCCCGGCCGTGGCCACGGTCACCGACCAGCGCCAGCCCCGGTACCCGGCGAGCTTGGAGTCGAACAGGTGGGTCGCCGACACGGCGTCCTCGTGCTCGACGGCGACGTGCTCGCCGACGTGCTCCGCTCCCGCGTCGAGCACGGCGGCCTCACGCGCCAGCTCGACCGCATCGACCAGCTTCTGGCGAATCGCGCCGTCGTCGAGGGTGAGCAGCAGGGTCATAAGCACCAATTGTGCAGCACGTAACCCAGCGCGTTCGTGTCAGGCTGGTGACGTGAAGCGCGTCATGACCATCCTCGCCGTCGTCGCGGTCGTCGGAGCCTGTGGAGCCGCCGCCGAGGACCCCGCTCCCGGGCCCGCCTCCGCCGAGCGACTGCGGGTCGAGGTGGTCGGGGAACTGCCCCACGACCCGCAGGCGTTCACCCAGGGCCTCGAGTTCTCCGGCGACACCCTCTACGAGGGCACCGGGCTCGTCGGCCGTTCGTCACTGCGCGCCGGCCCCGCCGGTGCCGAGCCGACGCGCCAGGTCGCGCTGCCCGAGCCGCTATTCGGCGAGGGCATCACCGTGGTCGACGACACGGTGTGGCAGCTGACCTGGCAGAACGGCGTCGCCATCGAGCGCGACGCGCGGACGCTCGCCGAGCGGCGCCGCGTCGGGTACTCCGGAGAGGGCTGGGGCATCTGCCACCAGCCGGGGCGCGATCGGCTCGTGATGAGCGACGGCACGTCCACGCTCACGTTCCGCGACCCCCGGACCTTCGCCGAGACGGGCTCGGTGACGGTCGCCGATGCCGGTCAGCGGATCGAGGCGCTCAACGAGCTGGAGTGCGTCGGCGACGACGTGTACGCCAACGTCTGGCAGACCGACGAGATCGTGCGGATCGACTCCCGCACCGGCGCCGTGACCGCCCGGATCGACGCCTCCGGCCTGCTCGAACCCGGCGAGGAGGAGGGCGCCGACGTGCTCAACGGCATCGCCGCGTATCCGGGGACGGACCAGTTCCTGATCACTGGGAAGCTGTGGCCGAAGATGTTCAGGGTGAATCTCGTCCCGGTGTCCTGATCGCGCAGCGCAGGACGCCCTGAGTACGGCAGGATTGGGTACATGCGTTCGAGCAGGAGGGGCAAGCGGAAATGGACGCCCGAACCCGGGGCGAACCAGCCGCCTGCCGAGCGCACCCGCGTCACCCCGCCGCCGAGGCCGACCAGGGCCTACCGCCCCGAGCCCGCACCGCAGCCGACCGCCGACGAGGCACCGACCGGAGCCGTGCCGGTGCAGACCCCGCCGGTGTCGTCGCAGCCGCCACCACAGCAGCCGCCGCCGGGTCCGCACCGGGGTGCCCGCCCGTACCCGCCGCCTCCACCGAGGCCGTGGAACCAGCCGCCTCCGCCGCCGCAGCCGCCCCGGGACTACGAGCGCTACGACACCGGCGGCTACGCGCCCGGCCAGCCGAGGGACACCGACAACCCGGGCAGGCAGGCGCAGGACGACGACAGGGCGCGCGCCGAGCACCGCTTCGACGGCGCCGACAACAGCCTGCCGAAGCTGCCGAAGAAGCTCACGGTCACGCGGGTGGCCGCGCTGCGCAGCCGCCAGCTGTCGGGCCAGGCCGTCGACGCCTTCCGCAGGGCCACCAAGGCCGACGGCGCGGAGAAGTCCGGGCTCACGTCGCTGACCTACGCGGTGATGCTCAACTACGCCAGCGACGCCGCGATGGCCGTCGCGCTGGCGAACACGCTCTTCTTCGCGGCCAGCAGCGGTGAGAGCCGGGGCAAGGTCGCGCTGTATCTGCTGATCACCATCGCGCCGTTCGCGCTCGTTGCCCCGGTGATCGGTCCCGCGCTCGACAAGATCCAGCGGGGCCGCAGGCTCGCGATGTGCGTGGCGTCGGCGGGTCAGGCGCTCATGTGCGTGCTGATGGCGCTGAACTTCGACTCGTGGGTCCTCTACCCCGCCGCGCTCGGGAAGATGGTGCTCTCGAAGTCGTTCATGGTGCTCAAGGCGGCCGTGACGCCACGCGTGCTGCCACCGGAGATCACGCTGTCGAAGACCAACGCGCGGCTCGCCGTGTTCGGGCTCGCCGCGGGCGGCGCGTTCGGCGCCGTGGCCGCCGGTATCAACTCCGTCATCGGCTCGGCGGGCGCGCTCTGGTTCACCGCCGCCATCTGCGTGGTCGGCGCGGTGCAGGCGATGCGGATCCCGTCGTGGGTCGAGGTCACCGAGGGCGAGGTGCCCGCGTCGCTCAGCCAGCGCATGCCGGTGCGGAAGAAACGGCAGCCGATGGGCAGGCACATCGTGGTCGCGCTGTGGGGCAACGGCACCATCCGCGTGCTCACCGGCTTCCTGATGATGTTCGCCGCGTTCGCGGTGAAGGCGCAGACCGAGGAGGGCGACTACAGCCCGTTCATGCAGCTGCTGCTGCTCGGCATCATCGGCGCCGCGGCCGGTGCGGGCGGCTTCCTCGGCAACGCGCTGGGCTCGCGCATGCACTTCGGCAAGTCCGACCAGGTGGTGCTCGGCTGCGTCGCCGCGACGCTCGCGTCGACGATCCTCGCGGCACTGCTGGCCGGGCTCGCCACCGCGGCCGTGGTGGGCCTCGTCGGCGCCACCGCGAGCGCGCTCGCCAAGAACAGCCTCGACGCGGTGATCCAGGACGACCTGCCCGAGGAGTCCCGCGCGTCGGCGTTCGGCCGTTCGGAGACGGTGCTGCAGCTGGCATGGGTGTTCGGCGGCGCGGTGGGCCTGCTGCTGCCGCCGACGTACTGGATCGGCTTCCTCGTGGTGTCGGTCCTGCTCGCGCTCGGGCTCACGCAGACCTACCTCGTGCGCAAGGGTTCCTCGCTCGTCCCCGGACTCGGCGGCGACCGCCCACTGCGCCCCGATCCCGCCGGCGCGAGGCGGGGACCGTAATCTTCGGGTCATGCGACGTGCGGTAGTAGCGGTCCTCGGTGCCGCGGCGGTGGTTCTGGCCGGCTGCTCTGGTACCCATTTCCCGGAGGTCACGTTCTACGCCGACGGCGAGTCGGTGGTCGCCGAGCCGTACGACGTCTACTGCGACGGGATGCTGAAGGAGTGCGAGCCGGCGGGCCAGCGCGTGTCGCTGAAGGTGCGCCCCGGCAAGTCCGTGCAGGTGTCGCTGCCCTCGGAGATCACCGACACCGTGTGGACGCTGTACGCGGAGTACCGCGACGCCTCCGGCGCCGTGAAGCTGCTGCCGCCGCGCACGTTCACCGACCGCGACGACCCGCAGACCGCCGTCACGGTCACCCCGGAGAAGCCGACCGATCAGCTGCTGACGGTGGAGATCCAGCAGCTCGGCGGCGCCTACGCCGCCGACCAGCAGGGCAACCCGATCCTCGACGAGAACGGCAATCCCCAGCTGCTCGCGCGCGGCGTGTGGTCGCTGAAGATCGACCCGGCGTAACCCCTGCCGACCCGGCTGGCCCGACCGAGCCCGACCGCAGTGAAGGCCACCATGCCTGCGTTGAACGCAGGCATGGTGGCCTTCACTGCAGTTTGGGGACCGCTGGGTGCGCTTAGGGGTCGAGGTCCCTGGCGACGGCGCGCATCACCTCGGCGATCCGCTTGATGTTCTTGCGATCCGGGTAGCGGCCACGGCGCAGGTCCGGCTGGACCCGCATCTCCAACAGCTTGATCATGTCCTCGATCAGGCCGTGCAGCTCCTCGGCGGGGCGCCTGCGCGCCTCGGCGACCGAGGGCGGGGGGTCGAGCAGCCGAACGGAGAGAGCCTGTGGTCCACGCCTGCCATCGGCGACGCCGAACTCCAGCCGCTGCCCGGCTTTGAGGGCCTCCACCCCCTGCGGTAGCGCGGACTTCCGGATGTAGACGTCTTCGCCGCCATCCTGCGTGACGAAGCCGAATCCCTTGTCCGCGTCGTACCACTTGACCTTGCCGGTCGGCACTGCCCTCACCCGTTCCTTCGCTACTCCTGCAACGCGCCCGGCCGCCGTGGCCGGCCCCGCACGACGAACGCGCCCCAGGTGCGTACCCAGGACGCGTATCCATCAAGCCTATCTCGCCACACACCGTACGGAGAAGGACATAGTGCGCCCTAAGATGGCGACATGGAGACCGCCGTCCGCGACACCGCCGCGAACCCCGCCCGTAAGTCCTGGTTGATGAGGCTCGGCATCGCGCTGTTCGCCCTCGGCATGCTGGCCGTCGTCGTCGTGTTCGTCCTCTTCGCCGCCGGGCTGGAGGACCTGCCCGTGTGGCTGTCGGCGGCCGCGGGCGTGATCACGCCGCTCGGCCTTGGCCTCGGCCTCATCGCGCTGGTCCGCGAGCACCGCCAGCGCTAGCCGCCAGCCAGTCCGGGAACTCGGCGAGCGAGTCGAGCACCACGTCCGCGCCCGCCGCCAGCAGTTGCTCGCGCGTGCACGGTCCCGTGGCGACGCCGAGCGCGATCGCTCCCGCGGCCCTCGCGCCCTCCATGTCACCGGTGTAGTCGCCGACGTAGGCCACCGCGCCGTGCTCGGTGAGCGCCGCCGCCTTCCCGGTCGCCCACAGGTCGCCCACGAGGGTGTCGACGTCGAACGCCAGCGCCTTCACGTGCAGTGCCGCGTTGGGCTCGTACTTGCCCGTCACGACCAGCGTCGTGCCACCGAGCCCGTGCACGGCCTCCAGCGACTCGGCGGCGCCGGGCAGCGCGACCGTGCGCGACACCACCACGTCCGGGTAGATCTCGCGGAACCGGGTGACGAGTTCGGGAATCCGCTCCTCCGGGGTCTCGAAGCCGCGCAGCACGTGGTCGAGCGGCGGGCCGAGGTTGGCCGCGAAGTACTCGCCGTCGAGCGGATAGCCGCTCTCCTCCGCGAGTTGCCCCATCGCCGCGATCATGCCCGGCCGAGGGTCGATCAACGTCATGTCCAGGTCGAAGCCGACACACCCCACACGTATCCCCACCAGGCCACCGTATCGGGTCGCCGGAGTTTACATCCGAACGGAGGATGTCGAGCTTCTTGACACAAAACGCAGCTATGTCAAGCTGGGCACGTGTCGCAGGTCACCTCATTCACCGAACGCACGAAGGCGTCGCTGCGGGAGCAGCTGCTCGACGCCGCCACCGACCTGCTGCCCGCACGCGGGTACGCGGGGCTGCGGATGGCCGACGTCGCGGCCAGGGTGGGCGTCAGCAGGCAGACCGTCTACAACGAGTTCGGCGGCAAGGCCGCGCTCGTGCAAGCGGTGGCGCTGCGCACGATGGCCGAGTTCGCCGAGGGCATCCAGCGGCGCCTCGACGCCGCGGCCGACGTGCTCACCGGCGTGCACGACGCGACGGTGTTCACCATCGAGCACGCACGGCGCAACCGGCTGGTCGCCGCGGCCCTCGGCACCGAGGCGGGCGAGGACCTGCTGCCCTACCTCACCACCCGCGGTGAGCCAATTCTCCGCGCCGCGGGCGAGGTGGCCGTGGCGTACCTGCGCGAACGGCTGCCCGGACTGTCCGATCCGGACTTCGTCGCCGAGACCCAGATCCGGCTCACGCTGAGCTATCTCGTGCTGCCGACGCACACGGCGCAGGAGGCGGCGGAAGGCGTCCGCGCCGTCCTCGCGGCACTGATCCATTCGTCCACAACGGAGTGAAACGGAAGGGATGACCATGACCGGCACCATCGCACCGCACCGGGAAGGCTTTCAGTCACTGCGCCGCGGAGGGCTCAACTGGGAGTCGTTCCCGCTGCGCCTTTTCGTCAAGGGCAACAAGAAGTTCTGGAACCCCGCCGACATCGACTTCAGCGCCGACCGTGCCGACTGGGAGGCACTGAACGACGAGGAGCGCCGCTCGGCGACGTACCTGTGCGCCCAGTTCATCGCGGGCGAGGAGGCGGTGACCGAGGACATCCAGCCGTTCATGCAGGCGATGGCCTCCGAGGGCAGGCTCGCCGACGAGATGTACCTGACGCAGTTCTGCTTCGAGGAGGCCAAGCACACCGAGGTGTTCCGGCGCTGGATGGACGCCGTCGGCCTCACCGAGGACCTCCACCCCTACGTCGCGGAGAACCCCCACTACCGCAAGCTCTTCTACGAGGAGCTGCCCGAGTCGCTGCACGTGCTGGCGAGCGATCCCAGCCCCGCCAACCAGATTCGCGCGAGCGTCACCTACAACCACGTGATCGAGGGCAGCCTCGCGCTCACCGGGTACTACGCGTGGCAGAAGGTCTGCACCGTGCGCGGGATCCTGCCCGGGATGCAGGAGCTGGTGCGCCGCATCGGCGACGACGAGCGCAGGCACATGGCGTGGGGCACGTTCACGTGCCGCAGGCACATCGCGGCCGACGACTCGCTGTGGGAGGTCGTCCAGCAGCGCATGGGCGAGCTGCTCCCGCACGCGCTCGGCATGATCGAGTGGGTCAACGCCCAGTTCGAGGAGCCGCCGTTCGGCATCGACAACCAGGAGTTCGTCCAGTACGCGGCCGACCGTGCCCAGCGCAGGCTCGGTGCGATCGAGTCGGCAAGGGGTGCCGACCTCGCCGCCATCGACGTGGACTACTCACCGGAGCAGCTGGAGGAGACCTTCGGTAACGAGGACGCCAAGGCCTTCGCCGAAGTCGCCTCGGGGAGTTGATCGTCGGCTAGGCTTCGCCGAAAAGGGGGCGAGAACTCCGGGAGAAGCGTGCCGTTCCTGCTGTCGCGACTGCTCGCGAGAATCAGCGTGCTCACGAGCTGGGCCACTCCCTTCGTGGTGATCCTGTTCGTCTTCGCGACGAGCTGGCCGCTCATGGCGCTGGCCGAGCCCAACGGCAGCGAGCTGGTGCGGCCCGGCAACTACTGGTGGTACTTCGTGGTCACCACGTCCACCGTCGGCTACGGCGACTTCTTCCCGGAGACGGTGCCCGGCCGAGTGGTGGGCGCCTACGTGGTCGTCGGCGGCATCACCGCGCTCACCACGGTGTTCACCAAGATCGCGTCCGTGCTCGAACGGCGAAGGGGACGGCGAATGCAGGGTTCCGGGACCGTCGACGCGTCGGGTCACGTCGTGCTCATCGGCTACACGCCGGGCCGCACCGAGCGCATCGCGGCCGAGCTGCTGGCCGACGCCACGGCGAGCAAGCTCGTGCTGTGCGCGTGGGACGACGTGGGCCCGCATCCGATGGCCGACCAGCCCGTCGACTACGTGCGAGGCGACGTGACCGACGACGACGTGCTGCGCCGGGCCGGCGTGCACCGCGCGGCCGGGGTGCTCGTGGACGCCCGCGACGACAACGAGGCGCTCGCGATCGCGCTCGCCGTCGACCACCTCACCAGCGACGTGCACACCGTCGTGACCCTGCGGGACCTCGCGCGCTCCTCGCTGCTGGGCTACGTCGGCGAGCGGATCCGCTGCGTCCAGTGGCACACGCCCCGGATGATCACCGAGGAGCTGCAGTCCCCGGGCATCGCCGAGGTGTACGCGGAGCTGATGACCCACGGCGGCGCCAACACCTACTCGGTGACCCTGCCCGAGTCGGCGGGGCCGGTGCGGGCGGGAGACTGCCGCACCGCACTGGACCGCCGCCACGGCGCGACACTGCTCGCCGCGCGCGCCGGCGACAGGCTCGTGGTCAACCCGGGCTGGGACGACGAGCTGTCGCCGGGCTCCGTGCTGTACTACGTCGGCTCGCGGCAGCTGGCACCCGAGGAGGTCGCGGGCGCACTGCGCGACCACGTCTAGGCGTGCTTGAGCCTCGCGATGTCCTCGAGTCCCAGCAGTTCCACCGACTTCGCCCGCATCTCGACCTTGCGGACCTTGCCGGTGACCGTCATCGGGAACTCCTCGACGACGTGGACGTAGCGCGGGATCTTGTAGTGCGCGAGCTTGCCGGAGCAGAACTCGCGCAGGCTCTCGGCGGTCAGCGCCTCGGCACCCTCACGCATCCGGACCCACGCCATCAGCTCCTCGCCGTACTTGGAGTCGGGCACGCCGATCACCTGCGCGTCGAGGATGTCCGGGTGCGTGTAGAGGAACTCCTCGATCTCCCGCGGGTAGATGTTCTCGCCGCCCCTGATCACCATGTCCTTGATGCGACCGGTGATGTTGACGTAGCCCTCGTCGTCCATCACCGCGAGGTCGCCGGTGTGCATCCAGCGCGCCGCGTCGATCGCCTCGGCCGTCTTGTCCGGCTGCTCCCAGTAGCCGAGCATCACCGAGTACCCGCGCGTGCACAGTTCGCCCGGCTCCCCGCGCGGCGCGGTGAGGCCCGTCTCCGGGTCGACGATCTTGACCTCCAGGTGCGGGCCGACGCGGCCGACCGTGGAGACGCGGCGCTCGATCGAGTCGTCGGCACGCGTCTGCGTGGACACCGGCGACGTCTCGGTCATGCCGTAGCAGATCGACACCTCCGCCATGCCCATCCGCTCGATGACCTGCTTCATGACCTCCACGGGGCACGGCGAGCCCGCCATGATGCCGGTGCGCAGCGACGACAGGTCGAACGACTCGAACGACGGATCGGACAGCTCGGCGATGAACATCGTCGGCACGCCGTACAGCGACGTGCAGCGCTCCGCCTGCACCGCCTCCAGCGTGGCCTTCGGCTCGAACGACGGCGCCGGGATCACCATGCACGCGCCGTGGCTCGTCGCCGCGAGGTTGCCCATCACCATGCCGAAGCAGTGGTAGAAGGGCACCGGGATGCAGATGCGGTCGGCCTCGGTGTAGCCGCACAGTTCGCCGACGAAGAAGCCGTTGTTGAGGATGTTGTGGTGGCTGAGCGTCGCACCCTTCGGGAAACCGGTGGTGCCCGACGTGTACTGGATGTTGATGGGGTCGTCGGCGCTGAGCGTGGCCTGCACGTCGGCGAGCCGCGCGCGGTCGGCCCGCCGACCGGCCTCCAGCAGCGCCGTCCAGTCGGCACCGCCGAGGAGCACGACGTCGGTCAGCGCCTCGCAGCGTGGCCTGACCTCGGCGATCATGCCCGCGTAGTCGGAGGTCTTGAACTTCTCCGCCGCCACCAGCATCCGGATCCCGGCCTGGTTCAGCACGTACTCCAGCTCGTGCGACCGGTAGGCGGGGTTGATGTTGACCAGGATCGCGCCGATCTTCGCGGTCGCGTACTGCGTGAAGGTCCACTCGGCACAGTTCGGCGCCCAGATGCCCACCCGGTCGCCCTTGCCGATCCCCTTCTCCAGCAGGCCGAGCGCGAGAGCGTCGACCTCGGCGGCCAGCTCACGGTAGGTCCAGCGCTGTCCCTTCGGCCGGTCGACGAGCGCGTCGCGGTCGCCGAAGCTCTGCACGGTGCGGTCGAAGTTGTCGCCGATCGTGTCTCCGAGCAAGGGCACGTCGGAGATACCGGATGAATAGCTGGGAACTGCGGGCGAGTACGACATGCTGCCCCTCCTCCACGTCGGCGTTG
This sequence comes from Prauserella flavalba, assembly GCF_003202235.1. Lineage (GTDB taxonomy): Bacteria > Actinomycetota > Actinomycetes > Mycobacteriales > Pseudonocardiaceae > Prauserella_A > Prauserella_A flavalba. The sequence continues at coordinate 131,395 of NZ_MASU01000017.1, read as the reverse complement.
ACGGCTCGGTCGCAGTCTAGGAACGCAAGGTGGAACCGGCCATCTGCAAATGGAGGGGATCGCACCACCCGATCCGCCTATTGTCGCGATATGCGGTTGTTTCTCGTGGATGCCTTCACCGACCGGCCCTTCTCGGGCAATCCCGCCGGCGTCGTGCTGCTCGACGAGCCCGCCGACGACGCGTGGATGCAGCACGTCGCGGCGGAGCTCAAGCACTCGGAGACGGCGTTCGTGGTGACGACGGAAGAGCCGAAGCCGCTGCGCTGGTTCACGCCCACCACCGAGGTCGATCTGTGCGGGCACGCCACGCTCGCCACCGCGCACGTGCTCGGCGGCGAGCAGGTGTTCAGCACCCGCTCCGGTGCGCTGCGCTGCACGGCGGAGAACGGGCGGGTCGCGATGGAGTTCCCCGCCGATCCGCCGAAACCGGCCGAGGTGGACGTGTCGGCGGGGCTGCCGGGGCTCACGCCGGAGCACGTCGCGCGGGGTGTGTCGGACGTGCTCGTGGTGGTGGCCGACGCCGGTTTGGTCCGCGGCGCCGAACCGGATCTCGATGCGCTCGCCACGGTGGACGCGCGCTGCGTGATCGTCACCGCGCGGGGCGACGAGCCCGGGATCGACTTCGTCAGCCGCGTCTTCGGCCCCGCGGTCGGCGTTCCGGAGGACCCGGTGACGGGCTCGGCGCACTGCACGCTGGCGCCGTACTGGGCGGAGCGGCTCGGCCGCGCCGAGCTGGTCGGCGAGCAGGCGTCGGAACGGGGCGGCATCGTGCGCACGGCTCTGCTGGGCGAGCGTGTCCGGCTCTCGGGCTCCGCCGTCACCGTCGCCGAGGGCGAGCTGCTGGTCTGATGCGCCTCTTCGTCGTCGACGCGTTCACCGACCGGGCCTTCGCGGGCAACCCGGCCGGCGTCGTGCTGCTGGACGAACCCGCCGACGCCGCGTGGATGCAGCACGTCGCCGCGGAGCTACGACACGCCGACACGGCGTTCGTGGTGCTCGGCGAGGAACCCAAGCCGCTGCGCTGGTTCACCCCGCTGGCCGAGGTGAACCTCTGCGGGCACGCGACGCTCGCCACGACGCACGTACTCAGGGGATCGCACGTCTTCACGACCCGCGCGGGCGAGCTGCGGTGCGAGTCACGCGACGGCTGGGTGCGCCTGGACCTGCCCGCCGACGTGCCGGTGCCCGCGAGCGACGATGTCTCGGCACTGCTACCCGGCGTGGAGATCGAGGACGTCACCCGCACCTCCGACGACATCCTCGTGCGGGCCGCGTCCGCCGCGCAGGTGCGGGCCGTCGAGCCGGACCTCGCCGGACTGGCCCTGCTCGACGTACCGTGCGGCGTGACGGTGACCGCGCCCGGCGACCGGCCTCGGCTCGACTTCGTGAGCCGCGTCTTCTCGCCCAAGGTCGGCATCCCCGAGGACCCGGTCACCGGCTCCGCGCACTGTGCGCTGGCGCCGTACTGGGCGGAGCGGCTCGGCCGCACCGAGCTGGTCGGCGAGCAGGCGTCGTCGCGCGGCGGCATCGTGCGCATGCGCCTGCGTGGCGACCGCGTCCACCTTTCGGGGCAGGCGGTGACGGTCTTCGCGGGCGAGCTGAACTGCTGAGCCGCCGCCGCGACCGGCCCAACGGGCACAATGGGCTCATGAGCCTGTTGCTGAACGTGATCTGGCTGGTGCTCGCGGGATTCTGGATGGCCGTCGGCTACGTGGTCGCCGGGATCATCTGCTGCGTCCTGATCATCACGATCCCGTTCGGGCTCGCCTCGTTCCGCATCGCCAACTACGCGCTCTGGCCGTTCGGCCGCACGCTCACCGACCGCCGCGACGCGGGCGCGTTCTCCCTGCTCGGCAACATCATCTGGATCGTCTTCGCGGGCTGGTGGCTCGCGCTGGGCCACCTGGTCACCGGCATCCTGCTGTGCATCACGATCATCGGCATCCCGCTCGGCATCGGGAACCTCAAGATGATTCCGGTGTCACTGGTGCCGCTGGGCCGCGAGATCGTTCCCGTGCGCGACTGACGCCGGCTCCGCCCTGGCCGCATCGTAGGCGGCCCGCGCGCCGAGCACCTCGGGCAGGCTCGACTCGACGAGCGTGATCAGCTCCACGAGCTTCTCGGCGGTCCGCCTGCCCAGCGGCGTGAGGCTGTACTCCACCCTCGGCGGGATGCTCGGCTGCGCGTCGCGGTGCACGAAGCCGTCGCGCTCGAGCGCCTGCAACGTCTGGGCCAGCATCTTCTCGCTCACGCCGTCGACACGGCGGCGCAGCGCGTTGAACCGGAACGACCCCTCGTGCAGCGCGGCGAGCGCGAGGATCCCCCACCTGCCCGCCACGTGCTCGACCACGGTGCGCGACTCGCACGCGCGCGCGAACACGTCCGGCACCAGCCGGTCCACGTCCTCCATGTCACAAAGATAGCACTAACTCTCGGGTTGCACTTTCCAAAAGTTAGTACAGACTGAAAGGTGAGCATTCAACAACCCGCGAGGAGTGAACCCACGTGATCGTCGTGACCGGTGCCAACGGGCACCTTGGCCGCCTGGTGATCGAGGCGCTGAAGCAGACCGTCCCCGCCGACCGGATCGTCGCCGCGGTGCGCAGCCCGGAGAAGGCGGCGGACCTCGGCGTCGAGGTCCGCGAGGCCGACTACGACCGGCCGGACACACTCAAGACGGCGTTCGACGGCGCCGAGAAGGTGCTGCTGATCTCGGGCAGCGAGGTCGGCAGGCGCGTGCCGCAGCACACCGCCGTCGTCGAGGCGGCCAAGGCCGCGGGGGTCTCGCTGCTGGCCTACACGAGCGCGCCAAAGGCCGGCACGAGCCCGCTGATCCTCGCGCCGGAACACAAGGCGACCGAGGAGGTCATCCGCGACTCGGGCGTGCCCTACGCGATCCTGCGCAACAACTGGTACATCGAGAACTACGAGCAGGGCGTGCGCCAGGCCGCCGAGACCGGCACCTACGTCGGCAGCGCGGGCGAGGGCCGCGTCGCGGGCGCGACGAGGGCCGACTACGCGGCCGGCGCCGCAGCCGTCCTCGCGGGCGACGGTCACGAGAACAAGGTGTACGAGCTCTCCGGCGACACGGCGTTCACCTACGCCGACATCGCGGCCGCGGTCGCCGACGTGACCGGCAAGGACGTCACCTACCAGGACCTGAGCCCCGAGGACCACAAGGGCGCGCTGCTCTCGGCCGGCCTGCCCGAGGAGACGGCCGGGTTCGTCGTCGCGCTCGACGGCAACACCCGCGACGGCCTGCTCTCCGAGGCCACGGGCGAGCTCGCGCGCCTCATCGGCCGCCCCACCACACCCCTGCGCGAAGCGGTGGCGAAGCTGCTCGCATGACATGCCGCCGGCCGCGGTGCCCAACCGCAGTGAAGGCCACCATGCCTGCGTTGACTGCAGTCAGTCGTGGGGCTCCCAGGGGAGCTCCACGACCAGGCACGGCCCGCCCACGAAAAGGCCTCCGTCGATGCCCAGCGCCCTGCCGCCCGCGTAGAGGAACGGCGCCTCGATCTGCGTCGGGTGGATGCCGAGCTGGTCGGCGATGACACTGTGGCCGTGCACGATCCGCTCGCCGCCGAGCTGGTCGAGCAGGGTCTCCGCCGCCTCCTGCCCGTGCGGGCCGCGGAAGGCGTACCGGGTGGTCATGCGGCGCCAGACGTCCCACCACTGCGCGAGATCGTCACCGGCGAGCACCTCGCGGACCGCGTCGTTGATCTCCTCGGTCGTGTCGCCCCACTCCAGGTACTCCAGCGTGTCGGAATGCAACAGCAGGTGGTCGGCGGTGTTCGCGGCGACGGGCCGCTCGCTCAGCCAGCTCACGAGCTCCGGCGTGAGGTCGTCCTGGTCGGCGAGCTGCCCCCCGTTGATCTCCCAACTACGGGCGAAGCTGCGCGGGCCGAAGTCGGACGGCACGGCCGTGTCGCCGAAGTGGTACATGCCGAGCAGCAGGATCTCGTGGTTGCCGAGCAGCGTCTCCACGAAGCCGCCCGCCTCGGCGGCCTGCTCCTGCAGCTTCTTCACCAGCTCGATCCCGGCGACCCCGTCCGGTCCCCTGTCCACGAAGTCGCCGAGGAACCAGAGGCGGGCCTCGCCACCCGCCCAGTCGTCGGAGTCGTCGACGAGCCCGTGGTCTCGCAGGGCGTCGGCGAGCTCGTCGCGGTAGCCGTGGACATCGCCGACGACGAACGTGGGATGGTCCGTCACCTCTCCGACGATAAGGCCTGGCCGCCGGGCCGGAAGATCAGGCCGCCCCGAACGGGTCCTTCGTGCGTCCCACGAGGTCGGCGATCGAGTCCACCACGAGCGTCGGCCGGAACGGGTAGCGCTCGGCCGTCTCCCGCGTGGAGATGCCGGACAGCACGAGGATTGTCTGCAGCCCTGCCTCGATACCGGAGTGCACGTCCGTGTCCATCCGGTCACCGATCATCAGGGTGTGCTCGGAATGCGCGCCGAGCGCACGCAGAGCCGACCGCATCATGAGCGGGTTCGGCTTGCCGACGTAGTAAGGGGAACGACCCGTGGCGCGCTCGATGAGCGCCGCGATCGAACCCGTCGCGGGCAGGATGCCCTCGCGGCTGGGACCCGTCGGGTCCGGGTTGGTCGCGATGAAGCGCGCGCCCCGCTCGATCAGGCGGATCGCCCTGGTGATCGCGGTGAAGCTGTACGTGCGCGTCTCGCCGAGCACGACGTAGTCCGGGTCGCTGTCGGTGAGCACGTAGCCCACCTCGTGCAGCGCCGTGGTGAGCCCGGCCTCGCCGATCACGTACGCCGAGCCGTTCGGGCGCTGGGCCTGCAGGAACCTCGCCGTGGCGAGCGCGGAGGTCCAGATCGCCTCCTCGGGCACGTCCAGTCCCGTGCGCAGCAGCCGCGCCCGCAGGTCACGCGGCGTGTAGATGGAGTTGTTGGTCAGTACGAGGAACGCCGCGTCGTTGGCGCGCAGCTCGGCGAGGAACTCGTCGGCGCCCGGCACGAGGTGCTCCTCGTGCACCAGTACACCGTCCATGTCGGTCAGGTAGCTCCACCGCTGATCGCTCATGGCCCCAAGCCTATTTGCCGAACGCCGGCTGGATCGTCACCGCGGTCGCCTTCACCGCCAGCCGGATCGGCGTGCCGGGCTCGAGAGCCAGCTCCGCGACCGCCGCGGGAGTGAGGTCGGCGGAGAGGCCCTCGGCCCAGCCGTCCCCGTCGACGGTCCGCAGCCGCACCACCGGGCCGTGCGGCTCCAGCGCGCCCACCACAGCGGCGACGGTGTTGCGCGGGCTTCCCTCCGGGAGCTCACTCGCCGGGTACACCGCCACCGACCCTGGCGCGAACACTGCGACCGCGGGCTCCCCCGCCACCACGTCGGGAGAGGGGATGCCGCTGATCAGCCCGCCCCCTGCGAGGCGAAGGCCCTGCTCCTCCGCGGTGCCTGCGACGAGGTTGAGCCCGGCGATCCGCGCGGTGAAGGGGGTCCTCGGCGCGGAAAGGACCTCCCCTGTCGCCCCGCGTTCCACGACGCGCCCGCCGTCGAGCACCACGACGTGGTCGGCCAGGGCGAGCGCGTCGAGCGGGTCGTGGGTCACCAGCACCGTGGCCCTGCGGTTGCCCGGCGAGCGCAGCACCCTGCGCAGCAGGCCCCGGATTGCTGGCGCGGCGTCGACATCCAGCGCGGCGAGTGGCTCGTCGAGCAGCAGCAGGTCGGGCTCACCGGCGAGCGCGCGGGCGATGGCGACCCGCTGCGCCTGCCCGCCGGAGAGCTGCGCGGGCCTGCGGTCGGCCAGCCCTGCGGCATCCACTTCGGACAGCCAGCGCCGGGCGACGGCCCTCGACTCCGCTCTGGAGGCACCCCGCGAGCGGGGCGCGAAGGCCACGTTGTCCACGACGGACAGATGCGGGAACAGCAGCGCGTCCTGCGCGAGCAGCCCGACGCCGCGGTCGTGCGGCTGGACCTGCAGACGGGGACTGCGTGTCAGCGTCCGCTCCCCCAGCGTCACCACACCGTCGTCGGGCACGAGCAGGCCCGCGAGGCACCCGAGCAGCGTGGACTTGCCGGAGCCGTTGGGCCCGAGTACCGCGAGCACGGTGCCCTCTGGCACGTCGAGGGCCACGGACAGCGAGAAGGAACCCCTGCTGAGCTTCATCTCGGCACGCAGTGTCATGGCCTGCCCTCCAGCGCGCGCGGCCTCGCCACGGCGATCACCACCACCGCGACCACGATGAGCAGCAGTGCGAGCGCCACGGCACTGTCCACGTCGGCCTCGGCCTGGTTGTAGACCTCCAGCGGCAGCGTCCTGGTCACGCCCTCCAGGCTGCCCGCGAACGTGATGGTGGCGCCGAACTCGCCCAGCGCCCTCGCGAAGCTCAGCACCGCGCCCGAGCCGAGCGCGGGCAGCAGTAACGGGACGGTCACCCTGCGGAACACCGTCCACGGCCTCGCGCCCAGGGTCGCGGCCACGCGCTCGTAGCGGTCACCCGCGCCCCGAAGGGCGCCCTCCAGGCTCACCACGAGAAAAGGCATGGCCACGAACGTCTGCGCGATCACCACCGCCGTCGTCGTGAACGGGATGCGCACGCCGGCGGTGACGTCGAGCAGGTAGCCGAGAAATCCGTTGCGCCCCAGCAGGAACAGCAGCGCCAGGCCACCGACCACCGGGGGCAGCACGAGCGGCAGCAGCACCACCGCGCGCAATACCCGCACGCCCCGGCTCCGCGAGCGCGCGAGCACCACGGCGAGCGGAACGCCGAGCAGCACACACAGCACAGTGGACAGCACGGCGGTGACCAGCGAGAGCCGCAACGCGTTCAGCGACGCGCCAGAGGTCAGCAGCTCCGGCAACCGGGCGTAGTCCGTACGCGCGAGCAGGCCGACGACGGGCAGCACCACGAGCGCGAGCGCCAGCCCTGCCGGGATCCACAGCACCCACGGAACGGAGCGGTTACGGCGCGCCAAAGCCCACCCTGGTCAGTTCCTTCCGGCCCACCTCGCCGAGCACGAGGTCCCGGAACTGCCTGGCGAGCTCGGGCTCACCGGCCGAGGACAGCGCCGCGATCGGGTACTCGTTGATCGCCCGCTCCGACTCGGGGAAGTCCACCGAGTCCACCTTGTCTCCCGCCGACGTCACGTCGGTGACGTACACCAGGCCGGCGTCGGCCTCGCCGAGCCGCACCTTGTTGAGCACTGCCTTGACGTCCTGTTCCTCGCTGGCGGGTGCGAGGGTCACCCCGGTGGCCCGCTCGACCTCCTCGGTCGCCGCTCCGCACGGCACCTGCGCCGCGCACACCACCACGGTCAGGTCCTCGCGCGCAAGGTCGGCGAAGCCCTCGACGCCCTTCGGGTTTCCCGGTGCGACGGCGATCGTCAGCTGGTTGGTGGCGAACGTCTGGGGCCGCCCTTCGACGCCGCCCGCGTCCATCACCTTGTCCATGTTCTTCTCGTTGGCCGAGGCGAACACGTCGGCGGGGGCGCCCTCGTTGATCTGGCTGGCGAGCTGCGACGAACCGGCGAGGTTCAGCCGCACGTCGACGCCCTCGTGCTGGGCCTCGAACTGCTTCTCCAGCGCCCCGAACGCCTCGGTGAGCGAGGCGGCGGCGAAGACGTTGAGCGTCGTCGTGCCGTCTCCGGCAGACGTGCCGCAGGCGGAGGCGACGAGCACGCAGGCGAGCGCCGCGGGCAGGAGCTTCCTCATTGCTTACCTCCGGGGGTCTCCACGATGACCTGGGTGGCCTTGACGACGGCGACCGCGAGCACGCCGGGCCGCAACCCCAGCTCCTCGACGGCCTCCGAGCTCATGAGGGACACCACGCGGTGTGTCCCGCACTGCAGCTCGACCTGCGCCATCACCTTGTCCACCACGACGTCGGTGACGAGGCCGACGAAGTGGTTGCGGGCGGAGCGACCGACCCCGGTGGGGTCCGCCGATTCGGCGGCCTGCGCCCTGGCGAACCCGGCCAGCTCGGAACCTTCGATGACCTTGCGGCCCGAGGAGTCCTCCCCGGCGCGCAACTGCCCGGCCTTGACCCAGCGGCGGACTGTGTCGTCGCTGACACCCAGCAGCCGGGCGGCTTCTGAGAACCGAAAATGCGGCATGACGGAGAGATTATCTCCGCAGGTGCGTTTTCGGCCATGTCGCTGCCGATTCGGTATGCAAGCAAGCTCACAACCGCGGCGGATCCCGCATTAGGCTGGGGGCGATGACAGCGGTAGATCTCGGCACCCCCAGGGTGCCCGGCGCTCGCACGACGTCCGGTGCACCGCGCCCGGACGATCCCGCCCTGATCGACACGTTCGGCCGGGTAGCGACCGACCTGCGAGTCTCGCTGACCGACAAGTGCAACCTGCGTTGCACCTACTGCATGCCGGCGGAGGGTCTCGACTGGATGCCCGGCGAGCAGTTGCTCACCGACGACGAGCTGCTGCGGCTCATGGGCATCGCCGTGTCGCTGCTCGGAGTCACGGACATCCGGCTCACCGGAGGCGAACCGCTGCTGCGGCCCCGCCTGGAGCAGCTGGTCGCCCGGATCAAGGCCCTCGACCCCGCGCCGCGGCTTTCCATGACCACCAATGGCATCGGCCTCGCCAAGCGCGCGCAGGCGTTCGCCGACGCGGGCCTCGACCGGATCAACGTCTCGCTCGACTCGGTCGACCGCGAGACGTTCGAGCGGATCACCCGGCGCGACCGGCTGCGGCACGTGGTCGACGCACTGGCCGCCGCGAGGGACGCGGGACTGAACCCCGTGAAGATCAACGCGGTGCTGATGCGCGGCGTCAACGAGCACCAGGCGACCGCGCTGCTGCGCTTCGCGCTCGACAACGGCTACCACCTGCGGTTCATCGAGCAGATGCCGCTCGACGCCCAGCACGGCTGGAACCGCAAGGAGATGATCACGGCCGACGAGATCCTCGAGCTGCTGGGCGCAGAGTTCACGCTCACGCCGAGCCCGGCCGAACGCGGCGGTGCCCCCGCCGAGCGCTGGCTGGTCGACGGCGGACCCGCCGAGGTCGGCGTGATCCCCTCGGTCACCAGGCCGTTCTGCTCCGCGTGCGAGCGCACGCGCCTCACTGCGGACGGGGCGATCCGCTCGTGCCTGTTCAGCACCGAGGAGACCGACCTGCGGGCCCTGCTGCGCGGCGGGGCGAGCGACGACGACATCGCCGACACCTGGCGCGCCACGATGTGGGGCAAGCTCGCGGGCCACGAGATCAACGAGGCCGGTTTCGCCCAGCCGATCCGGCCGATGAGCGCCATCGGAGGCTGAGCAGTGGGATCGCCGTCGTCCGGGCAGGTCGCGGACACGCAGGGGGAACAGCACGCCACGACGGTGCTGGTGCGCTACTTCGCATCGGCCCGCGCGGCGAGCGGGGTCGAGGAGGAGGTGCTGCGGCTGCCCGCGGGCGCGTCGGTGAGCGAGGCCATCGACGAGCTGCGCAAGCTGCACCCGGCCGAACTGCCGCGAATCCTGGAGGCCGCGAGCTTCCTGCTCGACGGCATCGCCGTGCGCGACATCAGCAGGCAGCTGCCCGACGGCGCCGAGCTGGACGTGCTGCCGCCATTCGCGGGCGGCTGAGTCCTGGACTTCGCCTGCTCTTGACCGGCTGGTGCCGGTCCGTTCACCCCGTGGCCGCCGGGGCGGCAGAGGCTGGCCCGCATGCCGCTGTCGCGCCGCTCGTTCACGATCCTCACGGCTTCGGCCGCCACCGCGGGCCTGCTCGGCGCCCCCGCGCTCGCACAGGCCGGCCCCCGCTCCTGGGTCCGTCCACTGGCCAGGGCGCACGCGCACAACGACTACGAGCACGAGCGCCCGCTGTTCGACGCGCTCGCCGAGGGCTTCACGAGCGTCGAGGCCGACATCCACCTGGTGGAAGGCGAGCTGCTCGTCGGGCACGACCCCGAGGACCTGACCCCGTCTCGCACGCTGGAATCGCTGTACCTGGAGCCGCTGCGCGCGCGGGTGCTCGCCAACCACGGCGGGGTCTACCGGCGCCGGATGGACTTCCAGCTGCTCGTGGACATCAAGACCGAGGCGGAGAGCACGTACGCGGCGCTGGAGCGGCGACTGCGGCACCCGCGCTACGGGTTCCTCTTCTCCGCGTACGCGCGCGGGCGCGTGCGCGAGGGCGCTGTGACGGTCGTGCTGTCCGGGAACCGCCCGAGGACCGTGCTGAGCGAGCAGAGCCACCGGCTCGCGTTCTACGACGGCCGGATCGGCGATGCCACCGACCTCGGGCCGGGCTCCGACGCGCGACTGACGCCGCTGGTGTCAGACAACTGGACGAAATTGTTCACCTGGGCCGGTGAGGGCGCCTTCCCGGCCGCGGAGCGGAGCCTGCTCGAAGAGGTCGTGAACAAGGCGCATGCGGGGGGCCAGCGCGTGCGGTTCTGGGCGACGCCGGACACCCCCGGCCCGGCCCGCACGGCGGTCTGGAAGGCTCTCGTGGACGCCGGAGTGGACCACATCAACACGGATGATTTGCCGGGTTTGGCCGGCTTCCTCCGTGCCAAGTGGTAGTCACAAACGGAGTATTCGCGCCAAATCCACGTGACACAGACCTCACTTACCGTGAAATATCTCGAGAAGGAAACGGCCGGATAACGGCGCCCTGACCAGCGAGAACACTGGAATCGCTCGAGGTTGCGTGGTGTTACTGTGACCTAGGTCACAGGCTTGATAATTTCCGATCACGGGTGTCGTTACGTACCGTCGCTTCTCGGTTGGCCCCGACCGACCAGAGCAAGACCGGGACTCCCGTAGCGCCGAACCCAGTCCGGCGGGAGGCCCGGACCAAAACCCCGAGCGAAAGAGACTTCCGGACTGGGACGAGAGGGAACGGAGCCTGACGGCGATGTGAGCCGGCTTGGAGAGCCGGCCAGGTCCATGCGGCCTGCCTCGCTGCACGGAGGCGCGGAAGACGAGACCGAGTCGAAAATGGCTTATCGAGGCAAGCACCGTAAGACCTCCGCTGCTTCCCGCACCTTCGCCCGCGTCGCTGTCGCGGGGCTGGCCGTGGGTGCGCCGCTGGCGATCGCTGCGACCCCCGCGCAGGCCGACAGCGTCAACTGGGATGCCATCGCGCAGTGCGAGAGCGGCGGCGACTGGAGCATCAACACCGGCAACGGCTACTCCGGCGGTCTGCAGTTCTCCCCGAGCACGTGGCAGGCCTATGGCGGCACGGGCTCGGCCCACGAGGCTTCCCGCGAGGAGCAGATCGCGGTCGCCGAGCGCGTTCTTGAGGGCCAGGGCATCGGCGCGTGGCCGGTGTGCGGCGCTCAGGCCGGCTCCAGCGCGAGCTACTCGGGCAGCAACACCGAGGGCACCTCGGAGCAGACCACCTCCTACGAGAGCGCTCCTGTCGAGGAGTCGGCTCCGGCCCCGCAGGCCCCGCCGCTCACCGGTGTCGCGAAGTCCAACCCGAAGGGCGACTACACGGTCGTCGAGGGTGACACCCTCACCAAGATCGCCGAGAAGAAGAACGTTCAGGGCGGCTACACCAAGCTGGCCGAGCTGAACAAGGACTTCATCTCGAACCCCGACTACATCGTGGTCGGCCAGAAGATCGCCACCAAGTGACCCGCTGACGCGGACTCACTTGCCCCTGACGGCGCGGATGCCGGGTCCGCGGGCCTACCCGAAGGCTTGCGGACCCGGCACACAGGGCCCCACCGTGTCCCCCGGACGGTGGGGCCCTTGTGCTGTTCGCGAGTCGTGCGCTCAGGACCGCGAGTCGTGCGTTCCTGGCCGCGAGTCGTGCGTTCCGGTTCGCGAGTCGTGCGCTCCCGACCGCGAGTCGTGCACTATGGCGAGTTGACCCACTCGTCGGTGCCGTCCGTGAACTTCTGGTGCTTCCACACCGGGAGGCGGGCCTTGACCTCGTCCACCAGCTCCGCGCAGGCGGCGAAAGCCTCGGCCCGGTGGTCGGCGGCGACCGCGCACGCGAGCGCCACGTCGCCGATCTCCAGCGCGCCGAGCCGGTGGCTCACGGCGACGGCGCGCAGCCCGGCCCGGTGGGCGGCCACCTCGGAGACCACGCGCGCGAGCACGTCGCCCGCGCTCGGGTGCCCCTCGTAGTACAGGGAGGTCACCGAGCGGCCGTCGTCGTGGTCGCGCACCACGCCGCCGAACGTCACCACGGCACCCGCGCCCGCGTCACGCACCAGCTGGGCGTGCTCCTCGACGGACAACTCCGTCTCGGTCACCTGCGCCAGCGCCACGCGGGCGTGAGCTCCACCCTCCGCATCCTGGGCCGGCTCGGCGTGACCGGCGCCATGCCGGGGATGGTCGCCGCCCGCGATCTGGTCGACGGCGTGGTCGAGCACCGTGTCGAGCACGTCGAGGCCGTCGTTCACGCCGCCCCGCGAGCCGGGCAGGTTCACCACGAGCGTCCGGCCCGCGATCCCGGCAAGCCCGCGCGAGAGCATCGCCGTGGGCACCTTCTCCTGCCCCGCTGCCCTGACGGCGTCCGCGAGGCCGGGCAGCTCGATGTCCAGCAGCGGCGCCGTCGCCTCGGGCGTGCGGTCCGTCGGCGAAATCCCCGTTCCACCGGTGGTGATCACCACGTCAACGTCGTCGGTGAGGCAGCCCCGCAGTGCCTGCGCCACCGGCTCGCCGTCCTCGACGACGATCGGCTCCGGCACGTCGTAGGAGCGCTCGGTCAGCCACTTGGCGATGATCGGACCGGTCTGATCGGCGTAGACTCCGGTCGCGGCCCGGTTGGACGCCACAATCACCCTCGCCGTGCGTGTCATCGGTTCTCCTCCCGGCGCCAGCTGCCCGTCTTGCCGCCGTCCTTGGTCTCGAGCCGTACGCCGTCGAGCGTCGCGGCCGGGTCCACCGCCTTGATCATGTCGTGCAGCGTCAGCCCGGCGACGGCGACCGCGGTGAGCGCCTCCATCTCGACGCCGGTGCGGTCGCTCGTGCGCGCCATTGCCTCGATGCGCACGCTGTCGGTGCCGAGCTCGAAACTCACGTCCACCTTGGTCAGCGCGATCTGGTGGCACAGCGGGATCAGCTCGGAGGTGCGCTTGGCGCCCATGATGCCCGCGAGCCGCGCCGTGGCCAGCGCGTCGCCCTTGGGCAGCCCGCCCTCGGACAACAGGCCGATCACCTCGGCCGTGGTGCGGACGTGACCGCTCGCGACCGCAGTGCGCGCGGTGACGGCCTTGCCGGAGACGTCGACCATGCGGGCCGCGCCCGCCTCGTCGACGTGGCTCAGTTCACTCACGACGTCGAGGCTACTTCTTCCTTCCTGGCGGCCGCCTTCACGGCCTCGGCAACGGCGGGCGCGACAGCCGCGTCGAACACGCTGGGCACGATGAACGAGGCGTTGAGCCGGTCGTCCACCACGTCGGCGATCGCATTGGCCGCGGCCAGGAGCATCTCGTCGTCGATCTGGTGCGCCTGCGCGTCCAGCAGCCCGCGGAACACGCCGGGGAACGCGAGCACGTTGTTGATCTGGTTCGGGTAGTCGCTGCGGCCCGTGGCCACCACGGCGGCGTGCTTCTGCGCCTCCAGCGGGTCGATCTCCGGATCGGGGTTGGCGAGCGCGAACACCACGGCGTCGTCGGCCATCGTGGCGACCTGCTCGGCGCTGAAGAGGTTGGGTGCGGAGACACCGATGAACACGTCGGCACCGACGAGCGCGTCGTGCAGCGTGCCCGACACGTTGTCCTTGTTCGTGTGCTCGGCAACCCAGCGCAGGTTGTCGTCGAGGTTGTCGCGGCCGCTGTGGACGATGCCGTCGATGTCGGCGGCGACGATGTCGGCCGGGCCCTTGCGCCGCAGCAGGCGGATGATCGCCGAACCGGCCGCGCCGACGCCGCTGACCACGATCTTGCACTTCTCGATGGGCTTGCCCACCACGCGCAGCGCGTTGCGCAGCGCGGCGACCACCACGATCGCGGTGCCGTGCTGGTCGTCGTGGAAGACGGGGATGTCGAGCTGCTCGCGCAGGCGCCGCTCGATCTCGAAGCAGCGCGGCGCGGCGATGTCCTCGAGGTTGATGCCCGCGTAGACGGGGGCGAGCGCGCGCACGATCCGGATGATCTCCTCGGTGTCCTGGGTGTCCAGGCACACCGGCCACGCGTCGACGCCCGCGAACTTCTTGAACAGCGCCGCCTTGCCCTCCATCACCGGCAGCGCCGCCGACGGGCCGATGTTGCCGAGGCCCAGCACGGCCGAGCCGTCGGTGACCACGGCGACCGTGTTGCGCTTGATCGTCAGCCTGCGCGCGTCCTCCGGGTTGGCGGCGATCGCCTGGCAGACCCTCGCCACGCCGGGGGTGTAGGCGCGGGAGAGGTCGTCCCGGTTGCGGAGCGCGACCTTGGGGCTGACCTCGAGCTTGCCGCCGAGGTGCATGAGGAACGTGCGGTCGGAGACCTTCCGCACGTGCACGCCCGGCAGCGCGTTGAGGGCCTTGGTGAGATCCTCGGCGTGATCGGCCGAGGAGACGTTAGCCGTGATGTCGACGACGATGGCGTCGCTGTGCGACTCCACGACGTCGAACGCGGTGAGCACGCCCCCCACCTGGCCGACCGCGGTGGTCAGGTCACCGGCGGCGCTGGCCGAGGGCGGTGCCTCCAGCCGCACGGTGATCGAGTAACCAGGACCGGGAACGGGCATCGGATTACCCCCGCATCGAAAAATGACCTATACGGGTCAGAACACTAGCCCCGTGACCCCCGCCACCGGCGGCCAGGATCGGTGACCGGCGAGTAACAGACCCCGAGGTCCGGGGCCTCGTCAGCCGCGCTTGTTGATCTCGGTCTCGGGGTGCTCGTAGGGCACCGCCTCGAGCGGGAACGTCATTTCGCCGAACGGGGAGAGGGCACCCTGCCGGTCCGCTGCGAGCTCCGAGACGGGGTGCTCGCCCGCGGGCACCTCGGGCCACGTCGGATCGATCCGCTTGCTCTTCCGGCTGTCGGCCTTCGCCACGTCGTCCTCCACAACTCGACCAACGGTGCCCTCAGTGTGCCCGATGGGGAAAAGCAGGGGATATCGTGGTCAGCGATGGCCGCCCTCTCTCTCGCGGACTGGCTGCGCGCGGTGCCCGACGACGCTTTGGCCGACCTGCTGCGCGCCCGGCGCGATCTCGCGACGCCGCCCCCGGCCGACTCGTCGGTGCTCGCCACCCGCGCCGGCACGGTGGGGTCGATCGCGCGCGCCTGCGAGAACCTGGACACGGCCACGCTCGCGGTGCTGGAGACGCTGGTGGTGGCCGGTGCCGACTCAGAGCCGGTGAGCCGCGACGACGTGACCGCATTGCTCGGCACCGACGTGGGGCCCGCGCTGGACCGGCTCCGCGGCCTGGCCCTCGCGTGGGGCGACGACGACGCACTCGGCATCGCCCCCGCCACGCGGGAGGTGTTCGGTCCCTTCCCGGCCGGCCTCGGCGCGCCCGCCGGTTCGGTGCCCGACCTCGCCGTCGTGCTCGCCGAGGTGGGCGAGGACGAACACGCACTGCTGGCCAAGCTCTCGGCGGGCCCGCCGATCGGCCGCACCCGCGACGCCGCCGCCGACGTGAAACTGGCGGAGGCGCAGACGCCGGTGCAGCGGCTGCTCGCGCGTGGGCTGCTGATCCGACGTGACGACCAGACCGTGGAGCTGCCGCGCGAGGTGGGGCTGGCGCTGCGCGACGGCGTCGTCTACCCGAAGGAGTCGCTGAGCGAGCCCGAGCTGCCCACCAACCCGCACCAGCAGTCCACTGTGGATCAGGCTGCGGCCGGTGAGGCGACGGAGTTCCTGCGGAACCTCGAATCCCTGCTGCACCTGTGGTCGGCGCAGCCGTCACCGGTGCTCAAGTCCGGTGGGCTCGGGGTGCGCGAGCTGCGCCGCATCGCCAAGGAGCTCGACGTCGACGACACCAGGGCCACGCTGCTCGCCGAGCTGGCGTTCGGCGCGGGGCTGGCGGCGGCGAGCGACGACACCACGCCGGAATGGGTGCCGACGACGCTCACCGACTCGTGGCTGTCGTCGCCGCCCGCGCTGCGCTGGCTGGGGGTCGCGCAGGCGTGGCTGGACCTGCCGAGGTTGCCCGGCCTCGCCGGTCAGCGGGACGCGAAGGACAAGGCGCTCGCCCCGCTGTCGGAAGACCTGCGCCGTCCGCTGGCTCCGGGTGCGCGGCGCCGCGTACTGGGTGTGCTCGCCGCGCTACCCGGTGGCGCGGGCGTGAAGGGCGTCGACGAGCTCGTGGCGCTGCTGGCCTGGCGGGCGCCGCGCCGAGGCGGGCGGCTGCGGGACGACCTCGTCCGCTGGACGATGGCCGAGGCGTCGGCGATCGGCATGGTCGCGCTGGGAGCGCTCACGTCGGCGGCGGGCGCGCTGCTGGAGGGGGATCCGCACGGCGCCGCGAGCGCGATGGCCGACGCGCTGCCGAGGCCCGTCGATCACGTGCTCGTGCAGGCCGACCTGACGGTGGTCGCCCCCGGCCCGCTGGAGGCCGATCTCGCGGCGGCGATCACGGCCGTGGCCGACGTGGAGTCCGCCGGTCACGCGACGGTGTACCGGGTCACCGAGGCGTCGGTGCGGAGGGCGCTCGACAGCGGGCGCACCGCCGACGAACTGCACGAGCTGTTCCGCACGCGCTCGGCGACGCCGGTGCCCCAGTCGCTGACGTACCTGATCGACGATGTCGCCCGCAGGCACGGGCGGCTGCGCGGCGGTGCGGCGGCGTCGTTCCTGCGTTGCGACGACGAGGTGCTGCTGGCGGAGGTGCTCGGCACCCCGGCGGCGCAGGAGTTCGAGCTGCGCAAGATCGCGCCGACCGTGCTGGTGAGCCCCTATCCGCTCGCGGACATGCTCGACGGACTCCGTGCGGCGGGCTTCGCCCCTGCGGCGGAGGACGCGGCGGGCCGGATCCTCGACCTGCGCCCGAGCGGACGCCGGATCGCCGCTCGTGGCCGCCCGGTCCGCAGGACGGCGCCCCAGCAGAATCCGATCAGCCCCGAGCAGCTCAAGGCCGTGCTGGCGCACATCCGCGCCGGTGACCGGGCCGCGACGACGAAACGCGGCAAGACCGTGCGTCTCCCGGCGGGAGGCGGATCCGACACGTCGGCGACGCTGGCCCTGCTGGCACAGGCGACCCGCGAGCAACGCGAGGTGTGGATCGGCTTCGTCGACTCCCACGGCACGGCGAGCCAGCGCGTGGTGACGCCGGTCCGCGTCGGCGGGGGCATCCTGGAAAGCTCGGACAACGAGCGCTACCCACTGCACCGCATCACCTCGGCCGCCCTCGTCGAAGACTGACCCACTCCTGCCCCAGAAGGGAGCAAGGGAGCTTTACTCCCGTTTTCCGGGAGCAAAGGTCCCCTGCTCCCATACGGGACCGCACGTGTGGGTGGTGGTCAGAGTGCGCGGAGACCCTCGAGGATGCGGCTCATGAAGTCGCGCGACGAGCGGTCCGTCAGCAGCATGCCCGGCTGCTGGATCTCCACCGCACCGGCCGCGGCGAGGTCGTCGACGATCACCTTCGCCACGTTCAGCGGCAGGCGCGAGTACGCGGCGACCTCCGCCACCGAGCGCACCTCGACACACAGGTCGCAGATGAACCGCTGCACGGTGGTGGCCGCACCCAGGTAACGGCGGCCCCGCTCGCTCGTCGCCACCAGCGACTCCAGCTGCAGGTCCTGCCCGGGCCGCGTCCGGCCTCCGGTCCGCGCGTACGGCCGCACCAGCGAACGGTGCTCGAATCGCGCGGGCCCGCGCACCGGCTCCCTGCGCGTCAGCTTCGGCAGGCTCGTCAGATCGAACCGCTCGGGCGAGTCGAAGCCCTCACGGCCGGTCCCCTGATGCAAGGCGTCCCATGCGTCCACGCGGTTACCCACGCACCCCGCCCTGCAGCTGCGCCCGCAGCTCCGGTGTGAGCTGCTGACCGACCCGGTCCACGAGCAGCGTCATCTCGTACGCGACCGTGCCGATGTCGGACGTGGGCGCAGCGAGCACCGCCAGGCAGGAGCCGTCGCTGATCGACATCAGGAAGAGGTACCCGCGCTCCATCTCGACAACCGTCTGGTTCACGTTGCCCGCCTCGAAACAACGCGCGGCGCCCAGCGTCAGCGAGATCAGGCCGGAGGCGACGGCGGAGAGCTGGTCGGCCCGATCCCTCGGCAGGCCGTCCGACGCGGCCAGCAGCAACCCGTCAGCGGAGACGACAACGGCGTGCGCGGCACCCGGCACCCTGCGCACGAAGTCGGTGATGAGCCAGCCGAAGCTGCCCTGCTGGGCCGAAGCCGTCACTGTCCCTCCTCGCCTGCGCACACTGTTCCAGCGGCCAGACTATTAGCCAGGTCAAACCGGTCGCGGACAAGTCCCCCGTACGCGCGTGCTGTTCACGCGGGCGGCGGCACGACCCTGTGACCTGGCCCGGGGAGCTAACCCGCCTGCAGCGCGCTGTCGTGAGCGATGGCGTGCTGGACGACCGAGATCAGCACCTGCTTCGCCGACTCCCTGTCCCTCGCGTCGCACGCCATGATCGGCACCGACGGCGAGATCGTGAGCGCGTGGCGCACGTCCTCGATCTGGTGGTGGAGCAGCCGGTCGAAGCAGTTGATCGCCACGATGTACGGCAGCTTCCGGTTCTCGAAGAAGTCGATGGACGGGAACGCGTCGGCCAGCCGCCGCGTGTCCACGAGCACCACCGCGCCGATCGCGCCGAGTGCGAGGTCGTCCCACATGAACCAGAACCGGTGCTGACCCGGTGTGCCGAAAACGTAGAGGACCAGGTCGGAGTCCAGCGAGATACGCCCGAAGTCCATCGCGACCGTGGTGGTCATCTTGTGTGGCGTGGCGGAGAGGTCGTCGACCGAGAGGCTCGCCTCGGTCATCGACGCTTCCGTCGTCAGCGGGGCGATCTCCGAGACCGCGCCCACCAGCGTCGTCTTGCCGACGCCGAACCCACCGGCCACCACGATCTTGGCCGACGAGGTCGGACCGCTCGCCGCAGACGTAGTCGCGTCGGAGTCAAATTCTCCGAAGGCCACTGAGCACCCTTTCCATGAACTCGATACTGGGCCGGTCCCCCACCATGGAGGTCGCGGAGTGCACGAGCACCAGTCCGAGACCTGCAACGTCACCAACCAGAACCCGCACCACACCCAGCGGCAGCTTCAGAAGCGCCGCCACCTCCGCGACCGAGCGGGTGTCCAGGCACAGGCCGCAGATCGACCGGTGCTCCGGCACCCGGACCCGCTCGAGCCTTCGGCCCTGGTCGCTGGTCGACACCAGCGCCTCGAGCGCGAGGTCGTAGGCGGGCTTGGTCCTGCCCTTCGTACGGAAGTAAGGCCGGACCAGACCGGACGTGGTCTCGGCCGGCCGTTCCGGCTCCACGCTCGCCTGCCTCGGCACCGGCGACGGCACGAGGTCCTGCGAAGGCGGGCCACCGTCGAGCGAGCGCTCGGCGAAAGCCGAGAAGGCCGCCGACTCGTCCGGCTCGACGAGCCCGCCGCCGCCCATGCCGTAGAGCTCGGAGCCGGGACCGCTCATCAGCCGCTGCCGGTACTCGCTCACGTCGAAATCGGCAGGGCCCTGCGTGCCCGTGTCCAGCGGGCTGAGCCATTCGCCCGTATCCGCCGGCCTCCCGGTCGCCGGACCGTCGAACCGTGAGGGACGCCAGTCACGGTCGCCCCAGTCGTCCCGATCGCGGTAGGCCACATCGTTGTCCGACTCGTCCGGCCAGCGTCCGGCCGGCTGGCCTCTGTCGAGTCGGCGGTCACCTCGCGAGTGCCCGGAATCCACGGCGGTCTCCTCAGTGTTTTCTCACTGTGCCTGTCGGACGCGTCGTCGCCGCGCGATCTGGCTGCACCGGCTCACCGCCGCACCGCACCCTGAAGCTGAGCACGAAGCTCCGGCGTCATCTGCTGACCGACCCGGTCGACCAGCAACGTCATTTCGTATACGACCAGCCCGATGTCACTGTCCGGCGAGCCGAGCACGGCGAGGCAGGACCCGTCGGACACCGACATCAGGAACAGGAAGCCGTTGGCCATCTCGACCACCGTCTGTGCGACCGCGCCGCCCTCGAAGACCTGGGCCGCGCCCCGCGCGAGGCTGGTCAGGCCCGAAGCGACGGCGGCGAGCTGATCCGCCCGGTCCTTCGGCAGCCCCCGTGACGCCGCGAGCAGCAGACCGTCGGCCGAGACCACGACAGCGTGTGCCGCGCCCGGCACGCGGTGCACGAAGTCCGTGATGAGCCAAGCGAAGCTCCCCTTCTGACCGGAGCCGCCCTGCTTCGGCGCCCCCGGCTGCGCTGCACCAGCCCGTGTCAACTCTTACTCCTTCGCCCCGTTGTCGGTGGATCGATCGCCCGACCCGCTCGACGTAACAGAATCGAACTGCGTCTCTTCGGCCGACGGCTCCTTCAGCGCGTGGCGGCCACTCTGGTACCCGCGCTGGAAGCTCATCATGCGGTTGCGTGCCGCATCGGCCGATCTGGCGATGGCGCCCTGCCCCGGCTTCCCGACCGTGGTGTCCCTGAACGCGTCGCCCTCGGTCGGCCGGATCGAGCCCGGCACCAAGTATGCGTTGGGCACCCTCTTGGGTAGGCCGGCGGGCGTGATCTCCTCGTTCTTCGACTCCAGCAGGGCGTGTGCCGCCTGCCATCCGCTGTCCGAGACACTCCGCCACTCTTCCTCGGACGTGGCCTCCGGCTCCTCGGCATAGCTGTCCGGCTCCACTTGCTGCTCCGGTTCGGCTTGCTCCTGCTCCGGCTCTTCCTCGCTGAACCAGCGCGAGAGTACGGACTGATAGATCGGCAACCTCCTGGTGGGAACGTCGTCCTCCAGTGCGCTGCCGTCGCCCCCTGCCGGCTCCTGCTGGGCCGGCTGTTCCGGCGTGACCGGAACGTAGCGCGGTTCGCGCTTCGGCAGGGCGAGCGTGTAGTCACTGTCACCGGACCCGTGTCCGCTGCCGTTGGCGGTCTCCGCCTCCGGCTGCTCTGCGGGCCACTGGGGCTCCTGCTCCCGCGCGGGCGGGGGCGGCTCCGGCGGCGAGGGGCTGACGAACGGACCGGCCGCCCTGGTGGTACCGCCGACGAGGTCGTCGAGGCTGATCGGCTGGTCGAGCGGCACCAGCCCGTTCGCGTCGCGCTGCGGCTCGCCGGACGACGGCGAGGCAAGCGCCTGCGGGTTCGCGGGCGCGGGCGCCGTCGGCGGCAGCTGTGTGGTCTCGGCCGGATCGGTGAAGCTCGTGATCGGCGGCAGCGACGGCGACGAGATGTCCTCGTGAGAGCCGTTGCGCTGGGCGCTGATCCTCGGCGGTGCCACCGGTTCCTCGGCCTGGGGCGGGCTTGTGAGCAGTTCGGTCGGGACCACGACGCGGGCGATGACACCGCCTTCGATGTCCTCGTTCTCCCGCAGCCGGACCTCGATGCCGTGCCTCTTGGCCAGGCGCGCGACCACATACAGCCCCATGCGCCTCGTCACCGACACGTCCAGGTCAGGCGGATCGGCCAGTCGCTCGTTCGCCTCGGTCAGCTGCTGCTCGGTCATGCCGACACCGCGGTCGGTGATCTGGATGGCGAGGGCGTGCCGCCTCGTCACCACCGCGCGCACGCTGATCTTGGTATCGGGCTCCGAGAAGTACGTCGCGTTGTCGAGCAGCTCCGCGAGCAGGTGCACGAGGTCGTGGATGGCGCGGCCCTGAACCGCGACGTCCGGGATCGTGCCGACCTCGACCCTGGCGTACTGCTCGATCTCGGACACCGCGGCGCCGACCACATCGGCGGCGGGCACCGGCCGGGAGACCGACTTCGCCAGGCCGGCGCCGGAGAGCACCAGCAGGCTTTCACCGTTGCGCCGCAGGCGGGTGGCGAGGTGGTCGAGCTCGAAGAGGCTCGCGAGCTGGTCCGGGTCCTGTTCGTCGGCCTCGAGCTGGTCGATCACGCCGAGCTGCCGCTCCACCAGGCGCTGGCTGCGCCGGGACAGGTTGACGAAGATGCCGTTGACGTTCTCGCGCAGAAGCGCCTGCTCGGCCGCCATCCGGATCGCCCGCTCGTGCACCACGTCGAACGAGCGCGCGACCTCGCCGATCTCCTCCCTGGTGTACACGGGCACCGGGGCGATGGCGTTGCGCGACGCCTCGATCGGGTTGGGGTCGGCGAGGATGCGCCGGACCGTCTCGGGCAGCCGGACGTAGGCGACCTCCAGCGCGCTGCTGCGCAGCACGCGAAGCGGTCCCAGCATCAGCCGGGCGATGGCGAGCATCAGCAGCAGCGCGGCGGCGAGAGCGGCGAGCACGATGCCGGAGTCGCGCCACGCGGCGGTGGTGGCCGAGTCGGCGAGGTTGCCCGCGTGGGCCCGCAGGTTGTCGAGCAGCTGCGATTCCACCGTGCGGAACTTGTCGAGCGTGACCGTCGTGTTGTTCGCCAGCTCGTTGCTGTTGATGAACAACGGCTCGTCCAGCTCGGCGCGGACGAAGGACTGCTCCCTGATCCGCTGCCGTCCGTCGACCTCCGGACCACTGACGGTGTCGGAGAACAGCTGACGCTGCTCGGGCGAGGAGAAAGCGTTGAACGTCTCGACGGCCGCCTCACCACCGGCGAACGCCGACCGCGCCTGGTCGAGGAGGTCGGCGGGAAACTCGTTGTGCAGAGCGGCGATCTGCAGGGCGGCGTCCTGGCGGGCGACGAACTCCTTCGCCTCGCTGACCGCCTGGATCGTCGTGCCCTCGCGCAGCAGGTCCTGGTCGGTGACCGCGGTGTTCACCTCGCGGCCGAGCCGCACCAGTTCGTCCAAAATCGACGAATAGGTGG
Source organism: Prauserella flavalba (assembly GCF_003202235.1). Lineage (GTDB taxonomy): Bacteria > Actinomycetota > Actinomycetes > Mycobacteriales > Pseudonocardiaceae > Prauserella_A > Prauserella_A flavalba. The sequence goes on along the minus strand of NZ_MASU01000017.1, from coordinate 108,669 downwards.
ACAGCGCGGAAACATCCGAGTAAGGCGAGGAGTTGATGGCGTTGCGAAGGGGCCCCAGCGCGTCGAGCCGCTGGATGCCCCTGTTGTACCGGTCTCTGGCGGCGGGGTCCTCGGTGTCGATCTCGTCGGCGACGCCGCGCAGCTGCGACACGGCCCGGTCGACCTGCAGGATCTGCGCGTCGAGCGCGCCGCGTCTGCGAGGGTCGCCGTTGGAGGCGACCGTGGCCACGGCCAGCGTGCGCTCGGCCTGCAGCTCGTGCACGACCGAGGTGATGCTGATGGCGAGGTCCACCTGCTCCGCCGTCTGCTGGAACTCGTCGGCCCTGTCCAGCGCGTCGAACGCACGCAGGCCGCCGAGCACGAGAGCCGTCGCCGTCGGAATGATCAGCACCAGCGCGAGCTTCGAGCGCACGCGCCAGTTGCGTAGTCCCCGGCGAGAGCGCTCCTGTTCCGCGGCGCCTTCCCGGGCCGACTGGGGAGCATTCGGCGCGGCAGGCGTGCCGGCGCCCGCCGCGCCGGTTCCTTCCTCCGCGTTCTGGTCGAGCACTACGAGCACACTCCCAAGACTCGAGCCAGCAGGTCCTCGGACATCCGCGGCTCGAACGGACGCCATCCACCAGATAACAAGCCTGTTCTCGGCACGACCGCACCACAGGGACAGGGCGACGGGGTTCGCTTCAGCGCAAGCATCGTGTCGGGGCCTTGCCCTTGCACAACTCGCCCGACTACCTAGCTGACCAGGTAGTAGCTCGTCGCCGCCGTCTCGCCAGCGTCTCCGACCTGCGGGAAACGCCCCGTCCGCTCAGCCATGACAGGCACTCTCTCACTGAAGTGGTGGTCTGTACCGAGTTCGCAGAGGCAGAGAGTAGCGAAGACCTGGTGAACATGTAACCCTTACAGGCGAGGGCTGTGCATAAGCACCAACAGGCCTACCGCCAACCGGCGCAATTTTCTTCGCGTCGAGCAGGACGAACACGCTAAGTAGCGCAGCTCACTCATTGGTTCGAACAATCTAGTGACGTGCACCACTTGACCCGGGCCGGTGAGCACCCATTGTGATGTGTTCACTCCGTTCTCTAGAGTGACCGCGTACTGCGATGGTCCAGCTTTGAACCATCCCCAATCCACTCGGTACACAACTACAGTGACCTCTTTGTTCCTCTAGGAGTTGGCCTTGCTTCGACAAACACTCCGCTTGGCACGAGGCTCCAGACGGCGCGCGAGGGTCGGCGTCTTCGCGACCGCCCTCGTCATGCTGGCCTCCACCAGTGGCTGCGGCATGCTGGGCGGATCCGACGACTCGTCGGAGGGCGGCAACGGAAATCTGGAGAAGTCCAAGATCTCCGTGTCGGTCATGCCGACGATCGACCTCGCACCGTTCCATCTCGCGATGAAGAACGGCTATTTCAAGGACGAGGGTCTCGATGTCGAGGTCGTCAACGCCCCGAGCGGCCAGGCATCGCTGACCAAGCTCATCAACGGCGAGGTCGACGTCGCCTACAGCAGTTACACCCCGTTCTTCATCGCACAGAGCAAGGGCGCGGCGGAGTTCAAGTTCGTCGCCGACGCCTCCTCCGCGGGACCGAAGAGCACCATGGTCGTCACCATGCCGAACTCGCCGGTGAAAAAGGTTCAGGACCTCCCCGGCAAGTCGATCGCCATCACCAGCGAGAACACCATGTCCGACACGCTCACCAAGTCGGTCATGAAGACCAACGGCGTCGACTTCTCCGACGTGCAGTGGGTTTCGCTGCCGTTCCCGGAGATGGCGGGTGCCCTTCAGCGTGGTGACGTGGACGCGGCATTCATGACGGAGCCCTTCATCACCTCCGCGGCCAAGACGATCGGCGCCGTTCCGGTGTTCGACACCGCGACCGGCCCCACGAAGGACTTCCCGACGGCGGGCTACGCGTCGCAGGCGCAGTTCGCCGACGAGAACCCCAACGTCGTCGCCGCGTTCCAGCGCGCGCTGGACAAGGCCACGCGCGAAGCCGCCGACCGCAGCAAGATCGAGCCGCTGATGGTCGAGTTCGCCAAGGTGGACAAGGAGATCGCGTCGATGACGAACCTCCTGACCTTCCAGTCCAAGTTGGACGCTCGGCGCCTGCAGCGCGTTCCCGACCTGCTCCTGGAGTTCGGTGGTATTCAGGAGAAGATGGACGCCTCGTCGATGATCGCGCAGCCGGCGGCTGATAGTTAGTGCGCTCCCTGTACCGAAACCTGGCCGGCCTGATCGGCTTCTTCCTCATCTGGGAAGGAGCCGTGAGGGTCGGCCTGGTGCCAGAGCTGTTCGTACCGCCACCGTCCGAGGTTCTGGCGACCACGGTGGACCTGCTCGGCCAGGAGCCCTTCATCCGGGACGTGATCGCCACGGTGCTGGCGTGGGCCATCGCGCTGGGGATCTCGATCGCCGTCGCGGTGCCCGCGGGCCTCGTGCTCGGCAGCGTCGCCTGGCTGCGCACTGCGACCAGGGCGATCGTGGAGTTCCTGCGTCCGATCCCTTCGGTGGCACTGATTCCGTTGGTGCTCCTCGTGGTCGGTGGCGGACCGGAAGCCAAGATCACGCTCGCCGTGTACGCCGCGGTGTGGCCGATCCTGTTCAACACCATCTACGCCCTCGCCGAGATCGATCCGGTGCTGATGGACACCGCCCGCGCCTGCGGCACGAGCCGCTCGCGCATGCTCACGTCCGTCGCACTGCCCCACGCGGCACCGTTCGTCTTCACCGGCATCCGGATGTCCGCGGCCATCGCGCTGATCCTCGTGGTGAGCACCGAGTACGTCGCCGGTGCGTCGAGCGGGCTCGGCAACTTCATCCTCGAGGCCAGTTCCGGTGGGACCAACATGGACCAGGTGCTCGCCGGCACGGTGGTCGCCGGCGTGATCGGGTACCTCATCAACGACGGCCTCGAACGGATGGGCAGGCGCATGTTCCGCTGGAACGAGGCCGTGGGGGAGGCTGCGAAGTGACCCAGGTGACCGACCGCGCCACTCGGCTTCGCAGCCAGGCGGCCGCGGGGATCTCCGGCTTCGCCCGCAACTGGCTGGTGTTCATCGGCGCGGTAGCTGTGTGGGAACTCGCCACCCGCCTCGCGGCGAGCGTCTTCTTCCCGCCACCGAGCCAGATCGTCACCACGGCAGTGGAGTTGTGGTTCTCCGGACCTGCGTCGCAGCTGTTCCTCTCCGAGACCGTCTTCGACCACATCCTGCCCAGCATCGGCAGGTGTCTCGGCGGGTGGGCCATCGCCGTGGTGCTCGGTGTCGGCCTCGGCACGGCGCTGGGACGTTCGCGGACCGGCATGGAGTACGTCGGCCCACTGTTCGCGTTCTTCCGCGCCATCCCACCGCCGACCCTCGTGCCCGTGTTCATGGTGTTGTTCGGGCTCGGCCCCGGGATGCAGGTCGCCACGATCATCTTCGGAGCGATCTGGCCGATCCTGCTCAACACCGTCGACGGGGTCCGCTCGGTGGACTCCGTGAAGGTCGACACGGCGCGGTCGTTCCGCACGCCCGCTCCCTACTGGATCGGCATGGTGGTGCTGCCCGCGGCGCTGCCGAAGATCTTCGCCGGGCTGCGCCTGAGCCTGTCGATCTCGCTGATCCTGATGGTCGTGTCGGAGCTGATCGGTTCGCTGAACGGAATCGGGCACGAGCTCATCTCGTCCCAGCAGCAGTTCGACTTTCCCCTGATGTGGTCGTGGATCGTCCTGCTCGGCATTCTCGGCTACGGTCTGAACGCGGTGCTGCTCACCGTCGAGCGTCGCGTACTCCGCTGGCAACCCACTCGGAACGACGATGGGTGACCGCCCGTTCCGTTTCCTCGCAACCCACAGGAGGCTGACGTGCCGACCATGCTCGAGGTGACCGGCCTCAACCACCGCTACGGCAAGGGCGACGGCGCTCATGTGGCCGTGCGAGAGCTGTCCTTCTCCGTCGACGCCGGCGAGCTCGCCTGCATCGTCGGCCCTTCCGGCTGCGGGAAGTCCACGCTCCTGCGGTGCATCGCGGGCCTGATCCCGCCGACCGGCGGCTCGGTGCGGCTGCATGGCGACGAGGTGTCGGGTGTTCCGGACGACCTCGCCGTGGTGTTCCAGGACTACAGCCGGTCGCTCTTCCCGTGGCTCACCGTGGCCCGCAACGTGGAGTTCCCGCTGCGCTGGCGCAAGCTGAGCAAACAGGAACGGGCCGAGCGTGCTCAGGAAGCCCTCGACGCAGTGGGCCTTTCCGGTGTCGGCAAGAAGTTCCCCTGGCAGCTCTCCGGCGGCATGCAGCAGCGCGTCTCGATCGCCCGTGCCCTCGCGAGCAAGCCGGCTCTGCTGATCATGGACGAACCGTTCGCGTCCGTGGACGCGCAGACTCGGTTCGAGCTGGAGGACCTGCTGCGCCGGGTCCAGCGAGAGCAGCAGAGCACCATCCTGCTGGTGACCCACGACATCGACGAGAGCGTGTACCTGGGCGACCGGGTGCTCGTGCTGTCGAAGTCGCCGGCGACGATCGTCGCTGACCTGGCCGTGGACCTGCCTGCCGAGCGGGACCAGATCGCCACGAGGGAGTCCGCGAAGTTCGTGACGCTGCGCGGCGAGGTCGCGCGGCTGCTCCAGGGCGGGCCCGCGGCCCCGGAGACCGCGGCAGAGACGTCCGACGAGGCCACCGCCACCGCGGACGCCGCCGAATGGGAGGCCACCGAGGAGGCGGCCGCCGAGACCGGCGACTCCGCCAAGGAAGCCAGCCACTGACGGGAACGGCATCACGTCACCCCAGTGCTCCGGCGAGCGCCACGGGGTCGTGGTAGTCGCGCGACCGGACGATCCGGCCGTCGCGCACCCTGACCACGAAGATGTTGTGAACGGAGAGCTCGCGACCGCTCGTCGTGACGGTCACGTCGTAGTCGCACTCGGCGACGATCACCTCCGGATCGGTGGTCTCGTACACGACGAGGTCGCGAGCCCGCATCTCCAGCGGAAGCCCTGCCGCACCAGCGAAGTGCTTCCTGATCGCCTCGCGCCCCACGAGCCGCACCTCTCGCGGCTTGGCGAAGGGCTGCTCCACCACCGCGTCCTCCGCGTAGAGCTCGGGAACCGTGTCCCACTCCCCGTTCATCACACCGCGCAGCTGTGCCTCGAAGACCTCGCGCGGGCTCCTGACTTCGACCATCGGCCACCTCCCGGTAGTATCGGAGTCATGACTCCGCTTGAAGAATACGGAGCCGCGACTCCGGTTGTCAACGAGGTGCCGCGGTGAGCCCGCGCGCGGACGCACTCCGCAACAGGGCCAAGGTGCTCACGGCCGCGGACGAGGTATTCCTCGAGCAGGGCACGACGGCATCCACCGAGGAGGTCGCAAGAAGAGCCGGAGTCGGCGTCGGCACGGTGTTCCGGCACTTCCCGACCAAGGAGGCGCTGCTCGAAGCCGTCTACCTGGAACGGCTCAGGCAGGTGGGCGCGGACGCCGCCGAACTGGCCACCCGCGACGACGCCGGTTCCGCCTTCCACGAGTTCTTCGAGCGGCTCGTCGGGCAGTCCGGCCCGAAACAGGCACTCACGGAGGCGCTGGCCGCGGAGGGCGTGGACGTCGCGGACACGGACTCCCCCGTTCGCCAGGAGGTCCGCGAGTCGCTGGCGACCCTGCTCGAACGTGCCCAGCAGGCGGGCAGGGTGCGCGAGGACGTCGGCGTCGACGAGGTGATCGCATTGCTGATCGGTGCGAGCCAGGCGACGAGGTGGACCACCGACGTCTCGATGCGGGGCCGCACGCTGAACGTCATCCTCGACGGGCTGCGCCCGCACTGAGCGGGATCACTCGGCGCGGGCGTGCCGTCCCCGCCGGACCCCGTCCTGCAGGCTGGTCATCCTCGTGCGCACGTCCTCCGGCGAGCGGCTCACGGTGGGGCTCTCGTCGTCCTCTGTCGGCCACTGGACATGCTCGGCCAGCGGTTCGTCCGAGGTCTGGAACCACTGGGTCAGGACCTCCTGGTACGCGGGCAGGCGGTCGGTCGGGGTGTCGATGGCGAGCGCGGGCTGCGGCTCGGTGATCTCCTCCGGCGACGGTTCGTCGGGCTCGACCGGCCACTCCGGAGGCGGCGCCCACCGCACCGCGGCCCGGTGCGCCGCGGGTTCCCGCCACGCGTCGACCGGTTCCGGGGGCACGGGCAGAGGCTCCGCCTCCGGCCAGTGCCTGGGCTCGACCGGGGGCCACTGCTCCTCCGGCGACGGCCGGGGTTCCGGCTCGGGCTCCGGCTCGGGCTCGGGCTCGGGCTCGGGCTCGGGCTCGGGCTCGGGAGCAGGGACGTGCGCCGGCTCCGGTGACACCGGGGCGGCCGCCTCGACCGGCAACGGCGGCGACACGGGGTCGCCGGGCTGGATCAGGGTGGCCGGCACGACCACCGTCGCGGTCAGCCCCCGGATGTCGGCGGCCGAGAGCCGGACGCGGATCTGGTGCCTGCGAGCGAGGCGCGACACGACGTAGAGCCCCATGCGCCGCGAAACCTCGACGTCGACCTCGGGAGGCTCGGCCAGACGCGCGTTGGCCCTCCGGATCTCGGTCTCCGGCATGCCCGCACCGCGATCGGTGATGTCGATGCGCCACTCGCCGTGTTCGGTCACGGAGCTGACCACCGACACGGGCGCGTCGTCGCCGGAGTAGTCGGTGGCGTTCTCGAAGAGCTCCGAGATCACGTGCACGAGGTCGCTCACGGCCTCCCCCAGCACGGCCAGGCGTGGTGTCGCGGCGACGTTGATGCGCTGGTAGTGCTCGACCTCGGACAGTGCCGCGCCGATGATCTCGTCGGCCGACACCGAGCCGGGCAGCGGACGCCCCGCGTCCTGGCCTGCGAGAACGAGCAGGTTCTCGCTGTTGCGCCGCATGCGCGTGGCCAGGTGGTCCAGCTCGAACAGCCCGCCGAGGATGTCGGGGTCCTGCTCGTGCTCCTCCATGCGGTCGAGCACCGACAGCTGGCGTTCGACGAGGTCCTGGCTGCGCCGCGAGAGGTTGACGAACATCGAGTTGACGTTCTCGCGCAGCATCGCCTGCTCGCCCGCGAGGCGCACCGCCTCGCCGTGCACCGCGTCGAAGGCCCTCGCGACCTGGCCCAGTTCCTCCCTGGTGAACACGGGAACCGGTTCGACGGCGCGACGATGGGCGTCCTCGGGCCGGGGGTCCGGGTCGGCGAGGATCCCCTTGACCGCCTCGGGCAGCCGGTGCTGCGCCACGTCGAGCGCACTGCTGCGCAGCACCCGCAGTGGCCGCAGCAGCGAGCGCGCGATCAGCACGGCGAGCACGGCCGCGACGAGCAACACGCCCAGGATCACGCCGCCGTCGGTCATCGCGGATCTTCGCGCGTCAGCGGCGAGCGCGTCCGAGCGCTGCTGGATCTGGCCGTACAACGAGTCCTGGACCTGCTTGACGAGGTCGACGGTCTCGGTCGCGGCGGCGTCCCACTCTCCAGGGTCGATCTCGGGGAACGCCTCGTTCGCCTCGGCGCTGCTGAGCACCGACTCGACCATGCCGTTCCCGGCGTCGACGGCGGGTCCGCGCACGGTCTCGTCGTACCGCGCCCGCTGGTCGTCGGTCGCGAACTTCGTGAAGTCCTTGTGCGCGGCCGCCAGCTCCGCCTCGGCGCCGAGGAGCGCCCGCATCCGGTCTGAGGGCAGGTCCTGCGCGACCAGGGACTCGGCAACGAGCGCGCGCCGCACCGACAGCTGGTCCTTGACCCTCGCGAGCGCGTTCGCCGCGAGCCGCGTGCGGGCCAGCTCCTGGTCGCTCTGGCCGGGGGCGGCCTGGTCGCCGATGTCGAGCAGCCCGGAGATCAGTTCGTTGTACGAGCGCAGCACGACCTCCGCCGGCGAGGTCGAGTTCTCGCCCTCGAACCGGAGATCGGTGAGCACGCCGAGGCGTTCGTCCAGCAGCCGGAAGCCGTCGGCGGCCTGCTGGGAAAGATCCGGGGTCGCGGAGCCCAGGGTGCGGTCGAAGTCGCCGATCGCCGCGTCGACGCGCTCGCGCTGCGCGCGCAGCCCGGCGAGGTCGCCCAGCCGGTCCTCCGCGACGTACCGCACGGTGAGGGCACGTTCCCGCTGGAGCTCGTGCACCACGGCGGCGACGGTGGTGTCGACGCGGACCCGCTGGGCTCCGTCGGCGAACTCGTCGGCGCGGTCGAGGTCGGCCGCGATGCGGACGCCCACCAACACCACGACGGCGAGTACCGGGATGAGCAACATCGCGAGCAACCGGGTCCGCAGCTTCCAGTTGCCGAGTCGCCAACGGCCTCCGGCAAGCCCGGAATCCGTCGCGTCGGCCCGTTGGGGACGCTTGCTGCGACGGGTCACCTGGCTTCCTTTGCACACCTGTGGGGCTGGTCCCCGGGAAACCACTGGAGGGTAGCGGCCCGCGCGATGGCCGCCGACGACGCCCGCAGGTCCAGCGGGGGATGCCCGGCGATGGTATTGCGTTCCCCTGCCCGAGCTCCACCAGATCGGAAAATCCCTCCCGCCTGCTGGGATCCGAGGGCCGGGCACTTTCCGGCCGGGGGAACGTATAAAGGAGGGCGTGACTGATGGCCCCCTGATCGTCCAGTCGGACAAGACCGTGCTGCTCGAGGTGGATCACGAGCGCGCGGACGACGCCCGGATCGCGATCGCGCCGTTCGCCGAGCTGGAACGCGCCCCCGAGCACGTCCACACCTACCGGGTCACGCCGCTGGCCCTGTGGAACGCGCGCGCCGCCGGGCACGACGCGGAGCAGGTGGTGGATGCCCTCACGTCGTACTCCCGCTTCCCGGTGCCGCAGCCGCTGCTGATCGACGTGGTCGACACGATGGGGCGCTTCGGCAGGTTGCAGATCCAGAACCACCCCGCGCACGGGCTCGTGATGGCGACCACCGACAGGGCCGTGCTCGAAGAGGTGCTGCGCAACAAGAAGATCAACCCGATGCTGGGTGCGCGCATCGACGACGACACGGTGGTCGTGCACCCGTCCGAGCGCGGCCGGCTCAAGCAGATGCTGTTGAAGATCGGCTGGCCCGCGGAGGACTTCGCGGGCTACGTCGACGGCGAGTCCCACCCGATCTCGCTGCACGAGAACGGCTGGGCGCTGCGGCACTACCAGCGCGAGGCGGCGGACGCGTTCTGGGCCGGCGGCTCCGGTGTCGTGGTGCTCCCCTGCGGGGCGGGCAAGACGCTGGTCGGCGCGGCGGCGATGGCGAAGGCGGAAGCGACCACGCTGATCCTCGTGACCAACACGGTCGCGGGCAGGCAGTGGAAGCGCGAGCTCATTGCCAGGACGTCGCTGACCGAGGACGAGATCGGCGAGTACTCGGGCGAAAAGAAGGAGATCCGCCCGGTCACCATCGCCACCTACCAGGTGATCACCCGCAAGAGCAAGGGCGAGTACCGGCACCTGGAGCTGTTCGACTCCCGCGACTGGGGCCTCGTCGTCTACGACGAGGTGCACCTGCTGCCGGCACCGGTGTTCCGGATGACGGCGGATCTCCAGTCGCGGCGAAGGCTCGGCCTGACGGCCACGCTCGTGCGCGAGGACGGCCGCGAGGGTGACGTCTTCTCGCTCATCGGCCCGAAGCGCTACGACGTCCCGTGGCGCGACATCGAGGCACAGGGCTGGATCGCGCCCGCCGACTGCATCGAGGTCCGGGTGACGCTCACGGACGCCGAGCGGTTGTCCTACGCCACGGCCGACAGCGACGAGCGCTACCGGCTCGCGTCGACGGCGCACACCAAGACCGCGGTCATCAAGTCTATTGTGGACAAGCATGCCGGGGAGCCGACCCTGGTGATCGGCGCCTACCTCGACCAGCTGGAGGAGCTCGGCGCCGAGCTAGACGCGCCCGTCATCCAGGGCTCCACCAAGAACAAGGAGCGCGAGGCGCTGTTCGACGCGTTCCGCAAGGGCGAGATCGACAAGCTCGTGGTGTCGAAGGTCGCGAACTTCTCGATCGACCTGCCGGAGGCGTCGGTCGCGATCCAGGTGTCGGGCACCTTCGGCTCCCGCCAGGAGGAGGCCCAGCGGCTCGGCAGGCTGCTGCGCCCCAAGGAGGACGGCAGGCAAGCGCATTTCTACTCGGTGGTCTCGCGCGACACCCTGGACACGGAGTACGCGGCGCACCGGCAGCGGTTCCTCGCCGAACAGGGCTACGCCTACCGGATCATCGACGCCGACGACCTGCTGCGACCCCTGTAGCTACGCGCCGAGCGCGGCCAGCACCTGCCGCGCCTGGTTCTGGGCGCCGAGCGCGTTCGGGTGCACCGGCGCGGCCGGGGACCCGAGCAGGATGCCCTCGACCCACCTGACGCCCGCCGGCGCGCACATGTCGTGCCCGATGCTGCTGGTGTAGGTGTCAACGAAGGTGGCGCCGTGCGTGGCGGCCTGTTCTGCCAGCACCTCGTTGAGCAGCTTGGTGATATCGCGCAGGTAGGGCGCGTCACCGGCCGCGATGGGCACGAGCGGCCAGCACGCGGCTCCCGAGTCCGGCAGCAGGCTGGGGTAGCCGACCAGCACGACGTGCGCCTCGGGCGAACGGTCCTTGATGCCCTGCAAGACAGCGCCGACCTGCGGGCCGACGGCGCGTACCTTCTCGACGAGCCGGTCGGTGCCCGCGGCGTTGTAGTAGGTCCTGCACGGGGCGCCCTTCGGGGCGGTCGCGCTCAGCGCGGCGCAGGTCGTCACCACCTCGATGAACGGGATGTCGTTGCCGCCGATGCCCACGCTCACCAGCTGGGTGTCGGGGCGCAGCGCGTCGAACTGGGGCCGGTTGGCGATGCCCCACTGCGGGCGCGTCATGTCCTCCGTGGTGGCGCCGCCGCAGCTCACGTCGATGAGCTCCGCGGGAGCAAGCGCTTGCGCGACGAGTGAGGGGTAGTTGCGGTCCGACCGCGTGCAGGCGAGGTCGACCTGGTTGGGGATCAGGGAACCCGAGGTGTAGGAGTCCCCGAGCGAGACGTACGAGGAGTAGGCCGGTTGGGCTGCCGCGGCGGGTGCGGCGACCAGCATGGCGGTGAGCGCGGAAAGAACGACAGCCAGGACCCGGCGCATGGGGCCTCCTCGACGCTGAGCGGCTGGCTACTTCTCGGTAGCCTACTGAAAAGTAACCAGAGAGCCCTTGGTTTCGTCAGTCCCCCACCTGAGTGAACCGCGAGCAGATCTCCGCTCCGGCGGCAAAACTGTCACACCCTCGAACTAGTGTTCGAATCACCAAGAGATCGCCAGTACAGAGGGGTTGACCATGACCGTTGTCCACTTCCGTTCGCGCCGCCTGATCCATCCGTCGTCCGACCTCGAGCTGCCGCCTGGCCGGATGCACAACGACCTCTGGCTGTCCGACGAACCGATCGCCGACGCGAACCTGTACCTCGCGTGCGTGGCCGCCTACCCGCGTACGGGGCGCTGGCCGGTGCTGATTCCGCGAGACCCGCGATTCGAGCTGACCGGGGAGGACTGGATCGACGACCGTGGCTGGCTACCACCGGCAGGCGACGACGTGGACCACGTCGACGCCGAGCAGGCCCTGGCCGGCTGGTGGACGGCGCCCTGCTGCGAGGGCAAGTGCCTGGATCCCTTCGACACGGCGTTCCCCGGTCTCGCCCGCAAGTCGCCGCGCCGGGCCGATCCGCTGGCCGAGGCGGGCAACACCGGCTCCATCCTCGCAGCGCGCGGTGACTGCAGGCTCGGCATCGTCGAGTCGCCACGGCCCGCCGACGTCCCGGCTGTACTCGGATGGCAGGGCATGCGGAAGATGACCGAGCAGGTCGCTGCGATCTCGGCCGTGCTGCGCAGCTGGGAGGACCGGTTCGGCGCGGTGCTGATCTCACTCGGCTTCGACACGCTGGACCTCTCGGTGGCGGCAACGCCGAAAAGCCGCGACCGGGCTCTCGTGGTCGCCGCCGAGCACCGTGCCTTCTGCCTCGGCAACTTCACCGAGCAGCCCGGAAGCCTGCGGGAGTTCGCCACCAACCTCACCGGCAAGCGCCTGTGGTCGTTCTGGTGGGACTGAGCGAAATGGGCCGGTTCGTGTCAGTCTGGAATCGGGGCACACGCGCGGGAAGAGGTGGCGATTCCGGTTCACGGCAAGGGAATCCACATCGGCACGTCGGGCTGGCTGTACCCGCCGTGGCGGGGGACGTTCTACCCGAAGGGCCTCGCCCACCGCCGGGAGCTGGAGTACCTGTCGAGGCGCGTGAACTCGCTGGAGATCAACGGCTCGTTCTACTCGCTCCAGCGGCCGGAGCGGTACCGCGGCTGGTTCGAGCAGACTCCCGACGAGTTCCTGTTCTCGGTCAAGGGCGGCCGCTTCATCACGCACATGAAGCAGCTGCGGGATGTGGAATCGGCACTCGGCAACTTCTTCGCCTCGGGGGTGCTCGCGCTGGACCACAAGCTGGGGCCGCTGCTCTGGCAGCTGCCGCCTCGGCTGCGGTTCGATCCTGAGCGGCTGGTGGGCTTCTTCGATCTGCTGCCCCGCTCGACCGAGGAGGCCGCCGCGCTGGGAAAGCGGCACGACGAGAAGCTGAAGGCCGTGCCCTACCTGCGGATCGACGAGAACCGTCCGCTCCGGCACGCGTTGGAGGTGCGGCATCCGAGCTTCGCGAGCGCCGAGGCCGTGGAGCTGTTGCGGCGGCACGACATCGGGCTCGTCGTCGCCGACACGGCGGGCACGTGGCCGTATCTGGAGGACGTGACGTCGGACTTCGTCTACGTGCGACTGCACGGCGACGAGGAACTCTACGCCAGCGGCTACACCGACGCCGCGCTGACGGACTGGGCCCGGAAGGTCACGGCGTGGAGGGCGGGGCGGAGCCCGCGCACGGAGCACACGGTCGCCGGGCCTGCCGAGCGGAAACCGAGGGAGGTGTACGTCTACTTCGACAACGACATGAAAGTCAAAGCGCCCGGCGACGCCATCGCGCTGGCCGAGAAGGTCGGCCTGCGCGTGACGTCACCGGACGCGAACGGGGACGGCGGCTAAGACCCGCTACACGCGGCTCGTCAGGCGCTACGGGCCTGGCCGGCGTGGGCGCCCTCGGCGATCTCCTCCACCAGCTTGTCGCAGAAGGAGGGCAGGTCGTCGGGCTTGCGGCTCGACACGAGCCCCTGGTCCACCACGACCTCCTCGTCGACCCATTCGGCGCCGGCATTGCGCAGGTCCGTCTGCAGGCTCGGCCACGACGTGATCCTGCGACCGCGGACGACATCGGCCTCGATGAGGGTCCACGGGCCGTGGCAGATCACCGCGACCGGCTTCTGCTTGGAGAAGAACTCGCGGACGAAGCGCACGGTGTCGGGGCTGGTGCGGAGCTGGTCGGGGTTGGCGACGCCGCCGGGCAGGACGAGCCCGTCGTAGTCGTCCACCGACGCGTCGGTGACGGCCTTGTCGACGGTGAAGGTGTCGGCCTTGTCCAGGTGGTTGAAGGCCTGGATACTGCCGGACTCGAACGAGATCAGCTCCGGCTGTCCGCCCGCGTCCTGCACGGCCTGCCATGGCCGGGTCAGCTCCACCTGCTCGGTACCTTCCGGTGCCACCACGAAGGCGACCTTGCGGCCGGTGAGCGTGTCGGCCACGTTCATCACTCCTCTCACACTCAGGTCCTTCCTGGGTTTACCCCCGGCACACCCGCACCGAAACACGACGAAGGGACGAGACAATGAACAGGTGACAACCGAGCACGTCTACGCGATCCCGCTGCGGACCCGCTTCCGGGGCATCACCGTCCGCGAGGGGGTACTGCTGCGCGGTCCGGCGGGCTGGGGAGAGTTCTGCCCGTTCCTGGACTACTCCGACGCCGAGTGCGTGCCGTGGCTGGCGGCCGCCGTCGAGGCGAGCGAGCAGGGCTGGCCGGAGCCCGTGCGCGACCGCGTCGAGGTCAACGCCACGGTGCCGGTGGTGTCGCCGGAGCGCGCGCACGAGCTGGTCGCCGCGTCCGGGTGCCGGACCGCGAAGGTGAAGGTCGCCGATTCGCGATCGTCGCTTGTGGACGATTGTGAGCGGGTGGCCGCCGTGCGCGACGCGCTGGGGCCCGCGGGCGCGATCCGCGTGGACGCCAACGCCGCCTGGGATGTCGAGACCGCCGCCACGGCCATCGGGGAACTGGCCCGCGCCGCGGGCGGGCTGGAGTACGTCGAGCAGCCGTGCGCGACGATCGACGAGCTCGCGATGGTCCGCCGCAAGGTGGACGTGCGCATCGCGGCGGACGAGTCGATCCGCCGGGCCGAGGATCCGCTCCGGGTCGCGGTCGCCGGTGCCGCGGACGTGGCCGTGCTGAAAGTGGCGCCGCTGGGCGGTGTAGGCAGGGCCCTGCGGGTGGCGGAGGCGTGCGGGTTGCCGTGCGTGGTGTCGTCGGCCGTCGAGAGCAGCGTCGGCCTGGCGGCCGAGCTGGCGCTCGCCGGGGCCTTGCCGTCGCTGGAGTTCGCCTGCGGGCTGGGCACCCTCTCGCTGTTGACGGGTGACGTCACGACGGCATCGCTGTCAGCTGTGGACGGTCACCTGCCCGTGCCCCGGCGCGCCCCCGAACCGGATCTCGTCGGCGGCGTCGCGGCTGACGACGAGACCCGGCGGCGGTGGCTGGGCAGGCTCGCCCGGGTGCGGGAGCTGAGCGGCTAGCACAGGGTGATCAGACGGCGGCCTCGTCGGCGTGCGGGTTCGGCCCTTCCGCGCGCACCGGCAGGGTGTCGAACGCGGTCGGCGGCTCCCGCCACGGCGACGGCAGCTGCCCCGCGCGCGCCTGCTCGACGGCCCGCCAGACGCGCTGCGGCGTCAGGGGCATGTCGAGGTGACGGACGCCGAGGTGCTTGAGCGCGTCGACGACGGCGTTCTGCACGGCGGGCGTCGAGCCGATGGTCGCGGACTCGCCGATGCCCTTGGCGCCCAGCGGATTGCGGGGTGTCTCGGTCTCGGTGTTGGCGACCTCCAGGTCGGGGATCTCCATCGCCGAGGGCACCAGGTAGTCGGCGAGGGTGCCCGTGACCGGGTTGCCGTCCTCGTCGTAGGTCACCTGCTCCCACAGCGCCTGCGAGATGCCCTGCGCCGCGCCCCCGTGCTGCTGGCCGCGCACGATGAGCGGGTTGAGGATCCGGCCGCAGTCGTCCACCGCGGTGTGCCGGAGCGGGCGGACGTACCCGGTCTCGACGTCGACCTCCACCACCGACACGTGGGCGCCGAACGGAAACGTCGCGCCGTCGGGCTTGAAGTCGACGTTAGCGTCGAGGGTGCCGCCGTCCTCCTCGGCGGCCCGCGCCAGTTCCGCCCAGCTCAGGCTCGTGCCCGGGACACCGACCACGCCCAGCGTGCCGTCCTCCGTGAGCTCGATGTCCTCGACCGCGGCCTCCAGCCGGGAGGCGGCCAGCTCCTTCGCGCGCCGCACCAGCAGCTCGCTCGCCTCGCGTACCGCGCTGCCTCCGATCTGCAGCGACCGGGAGCCGCCCGTGCCGCCGCCGCGGGGGATCACGGAGGTGTCCGACTGCACGAAGTCGATCGACTCCATCGGGATGCCGAGCGCGTCGGACACGAGCATCGAGAACGACGTGGGATGGCCCTGACCGTGGCCGGATGTGCCGACCTTGATCGTCGCCCTGCCCTCGGGGCTCATTTCGACGGAGGCGTACTCGCCGCCGCCCCCGCCGCCGGTGATCTCGACGTAGGTGCTCACCCCGATGCCGAGCAGCGTGTGCTGCCCGGCCTCGATGCGGCGGACCTGCTCGGCGCGCAGCTCGTCGTAGTCGGCCAGCCGCAGCGCCTCGCGCAGGGGCAGGTCGTAGTCGCCCGAGTCGTAGCTCGTGCCGACGACCGTGGTGTAGGGGAACTCGTCGGGCTGCAGGAAGTTGCGCCGCCGCAGCTCCACCGGGTCGAGGTCCAGTTCCGCGGCCGCCATGTCGATCAGGCGCTCCAGCAAGGCCGCGGCCTCCGGCCGCCCTGCTCCGCGGAACGCCCCGGTGGGCGTGGTGTTGGTGAGCACGGCGAGCGCGCCGAAGCTGATCTTCGGGATCCGGTACACGCCCTGCGCCATCGTCCGCGTCGGGCCGAGGGCGAAACCACCGCCGAAGCCCGCGTAGGCACCGGAGTCGCCGATGATCCGGCAGTGCAGTCCGGTGATGGTGCCGTCCGACTTGAGCCCCAGCTCGGCGTACTGCACCTGGGCCCGGCTGTGCGGCATGGCCTGCAGGTTCTCCGAGCGCGTCTCGACCCACTTCACCGGACGGGACAGTGCACGGGCGGCGCCGATCGCCACCTCGTGCTCGGCGATCAGGCCGAACTTGCCGCCGAACGCGCCGCCGACGTGCGGGGCGACGACCCGCACCCGCTGCTTGGGCAGGCCGAACGCCTTCGCGGCGAAGGCCCACACGGCGTGCGGCGCCTGCGTGGAGACGTGGATGGTGAGGTCGTAGTCCTCGTCCGGCCCGCCGGGGACCACGGCGATCGCGTTGCCCTCCAGCGGCACCACGGCCACGCGCTGGTTCTCGATCCGCGCGCGGACCACCACGTCGGCGTCGTCGAGGATCTCCGAGCCGGCGGCGTCGCGCTCACCGGCGGCGATGTTGGAGCCGAGGCCGGGGAACTGGAGCGGCGCGCCCTCCTCGAGCGCCTGCTCGAGGTCCACCACCGCGGGCAACGGCTCGTAGTCGACGTCGACGAGCTCCACCGCGTCGGCGGCCGCGGCCGCACTCTCGGCCACGACGGCCGCCACCGGGTCGCCGACGAAGCGGACCCGGTCGGTCGCGAGCGGGGGCCGCACGCAGTCGGGGTTGATCTCGATGAACTGCCGCACGGGCGGAAGGTCCAGGTCCGCCGCGGTGTACACGGCGACCACACCTGCCGCCTTCTCCGCCTCGCTGACGTCGATGGAGGTGACCTCGGCGTGGGCGAACGGGGACCTCACGAAGGCGAGATGCAGGACACCCTCGACCTCGAGGTTGTCGACGTAGGAACCCTGTCCGCGCAGCAGCTCGGGGTCCTCGACCCGCCGCACCTCGGTTCCGAGCACTGATCCGGGCATGCATCCGACCCTAACGGCGCCAAGCGATCATGGACAGTTTGAGTAACTCCAGGGCGGTCTCGGGGTCGGAGGTTCCGGGATCACTCCGGGTCGCTCCCCGATGTCCCGGCAGCCGCGCCCGCGCAGCATGGAGTCATGACCGACAACGTGACGATCAAGAAGCTCCGCCGCAGCCGCGGCGACCGGATGCTGGCCGGCGTGTGCGGCGGCTGGGCCCGCCTGCTCGGCGTCGACGCCGCGATCCTGCGGATCGGGCTCGTCGCCACCACGATCTTCGGCCTCGGCACTCCGGTCCTGCTGTATGCGGCCTGCTGGCTGCTCATGCCGGAGGAGGACGCATAAAAAGATCCCCGAGGGCACGAGTGCCCTCGGGGATCGAGAAAGGGGGTTGGACTCAGAAGTCCATGCCGCCCATGCCACCGGTCGGGTCACCGGCCGGGGCCTTCTCCTTCTCCGGCTTGTCCGCGACCACGGCTTCGGTGGTCAGGAACAGGCCGGCGATGGAGGCGGCGTTCTGCAGCGCCGAGCGCGTGACCTTCGTCGGGTCGGGCACGCCGGCCGCGAGCAGGTCCTCGTACTCGCCGGTCGCGGCGTTGAGGCCGTGGCCCTGCGGGAGGGACTTGACCTTCTCCACCACGACGCCACCCTCGAGACCGCTGTTGATGGCGATCTGCTTGAGCGGAGCCTCGACGGCGATCTTGACGATGTTCGCGCCGGTCGCCTCGTCGCCCTTGAGCTTCAGGCCGGCGAAGGCGGCCTCGGCAGCCTGCAGCAGAGCCACGCCACCACCGGCGACGATGCCCTCCTCGACGGCGGCCTTGGCGTTGCGCACCGCGTCCTCGATGCGGTGCTTGCGCTCCTTGAGCTCCACCTCCGTGGCGGCGCCGGCCTTGATGACCGCGACACCACCGGCGAGCTTGGCGAGACGCTCCTGCAGCTTCTCCCGGTCGTAGTCCGAGTCGCTGTTCTCGATCTCGGCGCGGATCTGGTTGACCCGGCCCTGGATCTGGTCAGCGTCGCCCGCGCCCTCGACGATGGTGGTCTCGTCCTTGGTCACGACGACCTTGCGGGCCTTGCCCAGCAGGGAGATGTCGGCGTTCTCGAGCTTGAGGCCGACGTCCTCGCTGATGACCTGGCCACCGGTGAGGATGGCCATGTCCTGCAGCATCGCCTTGCGGCGGTCACCGAAGCCGGGGGCCTTGACGGCGACCGACTTGAACGTGCCGCGGATCTTGTTGACGACCAGCGTCGCGAGGGCCTCGCCCTCGACGTCCTCGGCGATGATCAGCAGCGGCTTGCCCGACTGCATGACCTTCTCGAGCACCGGCAGCATGTCCTTGACGTTCGAGATCTTCGAACCGAACAGCAGGACGTACGGGTCCTCGAGAACTGCTTCCTGACGCTCGGCGTCGGTCACGAAGTAGCCCGAGATGTAGCCCTTGTCGAAGCGCATACCCTCGGTGAGCTCGAGCTCGAGGCCGAAGGTGTTCGACTCCTCGACGGTGACGACGCCTTCCTTGCCGACCTTGTCCAGCGCCTCGGCGATGAGCTCACCGATGGTGCGGTCGGCGGCCGAGATCGAGGCGGTAGCAGCGATCTGCTCCTTGGTCTCGACCTCCTTGGCGGCCTTGTGCAGCTGCTCGGTCACGGCCTCGACGGCCTGCTCGATGCCCCGCTTGAGGGCGATCGGGTCGGCGCCGGCCGCGACGTTGCGCAGGCCTTCCTTGACGAGGGCCTGGGCGAGCACGGTGGCGGTGGTGGTGCCGTCACCCGCGACGTCGTCGGTCTTCTTGGCGACTTCCTTGACGAGCTCGGCCCCGATCTTCTCCCACGGGTCCTCGAGCTCGATCTCCTTGGCGATGGAGACACCGTCGTTGGTGATGGTCGGCGCGCCCCACTTCTTCTCGAGCACGACGTTGCGGCCACGGGGGCCAAGCGTCACCTTGACGGCCTCGGCGAGGGTGTTCAGGCCGCGTTCGAGACCGCGGCGGGCGTCCTCGTCGAACGCAATCAGTTTGGCCATTGCGGTGTGGTCCTCCGGTAATCGGACACGTCCTCGGCCAGGCTCGGTGCCCGCGACGGACGACCAGTCCGGGATCCCCCGAACGTGGCCTCACCGTCCCGACCTTCAGGCGGCCGGCCCTCGGCCGACCACCTAGCACTCGACGGTGCCGAGTGCCAATTCCGTGTTTAGCACTCTCAGGGGGAGAGTGCAAGAAACACGCTCACCCGCCCGTGCCGGGAACCACCGGGATCGAGGTCGGAGGCGGGTTGTTTCCGCCGGTGTCGTCGCTGCCGGTCGACGTGGGCTCGTTGCCCTGCGAACCGGGGCCGACGGGGATCTCGGGTGCCTGCGAGTTGCCCGTCGGCTCGGCGGGCCGGTTGGTGTTGCCCTCGCCCTCTTCGTCACCGCTGGTGAAGATGATGATCGCCGCGACGGCCGCGCCGATCACGACGACGGCCGCGATAACCCAGCCGATCCACGCCTTGCCGCCCTTCTTCTGCGGCGGCGGGAACCCACCCTGGGGAGGCGGGCCGTAGCCGGGCGGCGGCCCCTGTGGGGGCATGCCCATGCCCTGTCCGGCGGCGCCGTACTGAGGCGGCGGACCCTGCGGCTGGCCGTAGCCGGGCGGCGGGGGCGGCTGCTGGCCGAAGCCCTGTTGCTGCGGTGGCGGCTGCTGTCCGGGTTGCCCATGCTGTCCGGGCTGTCCGGGCTGACTTGGCTGCTGTCCCGGCTGCTGACCGTAGGGATGCACCGGGCCCCCCTCTCCGTGTTGGGCGACCGCGACAGGATGCCTGCCCGGTCGCGGAGCCGACATCGCCGGGTCCGGCTTGAGCGCGTCACGCGCGGCCGAGATCAGCTCGACGCAGGTGGCGTAGCGGTCGCCGGGGTTCTTGGCCATGCCCTTGCGGACGACCTCGTCCACGACGGCGGGCAGCGAGGGGACCATGCGCGACAGCGGCGGCGGGTCGCCGTTGAGATGCCCCTTGATCACCGTCTGCACGTCGCCCTGGAAGGGCGGCTTCCCGGCGAGGCACGCGTAGAGCATGCACGCGAGGGCGTACTGGTCGGTGCGCCCGTCGAGCGGCTCGCCGCGCAGGTGCTCCGGGGCGGCGTAGGTGGGCGAGCCCAGGAAGTCGCCACCGCGCGTCCGGTGCCCGGTCGCGCCGCGCCTGGTCAGCCCGAAGTCGGCGACGTAGACGTGCTCGCGCGCCGACTCGCGGCTCGTCACGAGTACGTTCGCGGGCTTGACGTCGAGGTGCACCAGCCCGCGGCCGTGCAGCGTGTCGAGCGCGTCGGCCACCTGGTCGAGCAGCCCGATGGCGCGCTCCGGCTTCATCGGAGCGCCGCCGATGAGGCTGGCCAGGTCGGAACCGTCGACCAGCCGCATGGCGATGTAGAGCATCCCGTCGAGCTCACCGAAGTCGTACAGCGGCACGATGTTCGCGTGATCGATCGCCGAGGTGTTGCGTGCCTCGTCGACGAAGCGCTCGCGGAACTCCGCGTCGGCACCGAGGTGTTCCCCGATCACCTTCAAGGCCACCTTGCGCCCCAGACGCACATCCGTGGCCTTGTACATCACGCTCATGCCGCCACGACCCAGCACACCGTCGATGCGGTAGTTGCCCAGCCGCCGACCGGTGAGGTCCCCCGACACATCGCCTGTCACAGGGCGCAGCCTAACGCCCACGCCCCAGGTGTAGCGCGAAGTGTCGGTAGTTCAGGTACGCGGTGGTCCCGCCTACTAGACCTTTCGGACGTCAGCGGCCTGGCTGCGACCGTCGCGGCCTGCCGTGATCTCGAACTCCACCCGGTCGCCCTCGTCGAGGGTCCGGAATCCGTCCGCCTGAATGGCGGAGTAGTGTACGAACACATCGGGCCCCTCAGGGGACTCGATGAACCCGTAGCCCTTTTCCGCGTTGAACCATTTGACCGTGCCGACAGCCACGGCGTCCTCCTTGTACCAAACCAAAACGGTGCAGTCCCGCCTGCCCCCGTTCCAAGCCTGGATCACGCTACCGGATTAACAGCGCTCGGCAATGGTCAATTTGCGGTAACTACGACGACCGGCGGCCGTTACTTCCGCGCCTGGACGAGAACGGTTCCCGGACCGGCGAAGTCCAGCGCTAGACCTTCACCGGTTCGCACCGACTGCTGAGCCGCCGGGTCCACTGCGCGCAACCGCACCTGGATCGCGTCGGGGTAGGCGACGAGATACGCCGGGCGCACCGTGATCACCTCGCCCGCCTCCAGGGTCAGCGCGTCGACCGGGCCCTTGCACGCCAGCACGAGCTGGCCGGTTCCGCTGAAATGCTCCAGGAATCCGGTGTCGCCGCCGAAGAGCGCCTGCAATGCGGGCCACGGCTGGTCGCGTTTGACCGTCGCGGGCCGGGCGAGCACCTTGTCCAGGGCCACCGACCAGCCGCTCCGCCCGCTGAACTCCAGCGGGTAGATGTCGCCGGCGTGGCCCGGTGCCAGGTCGAGCCACCCTCCGCCCGCCGGAGCGGTGAAGATGGAGGGACCCTTGCGTCCTGGGCGCGTCTCGGTGACGCCGAAGCTGTTCGCGAGCAGCGTTTCGGCGTCGGCCTGGACAGCTTCTCCTTGCGACAGCACGATCCTGGCCACTCCGAAGGCCGGCGTGTGCCGCGTGTGCACCTGCATGTCCGGCTACCGCGAAGGCACCTGCGCGACCACCCACGCGGCGAGTGCTGAGGGATTGCGCGTCTGGGTCAGGATCTGCCCCGGCCCGGCGAAGTCGAACACGAAGCCCTCGCCGCTCTTCAGCGTCTGGACCAGACCAGAGGAGACCTTGCGCAACTGCGACTGCACGGTTTCGGCGTAGGCGACGACGTGCCCCGAGTCGATCGTGATCATCTCGCCCGGCTGCAGGTTGACCACGTCCATCGCGCCGTAGCAGGCGACGAGGAGCTGGCCCTGGCCGGTGGCGTGCGTCAGGAACCCGCCCTCGCCGCCGAAGAGCTTGCCGAATCCGCCCCACTTGGTCTCGGTCTGCACGCCGTAGGAGGAGGCGAGCCACGACCCCCTGGTCACGCACCAGCCGGTACGCCCGTCCAGGTTGATCACCTGGATGTCGCCGGGCAGGTGCGCCGCGACGTCGACCCAGCCCCCGTTCTGCGGGGCGGTGTAGGTGGAGATGAACAGCGACTCGCCCGCGAGGAACGCGCGGCCCAGCCCCTTCATGACCCCGCCCTGCGCCTGCGACTGGACGTGCACGCCGTAGCTGGTCGCGGCCATCGCGCCCGACTCGACCTGCGCGGGTTCCCCCGGAGCCAGCACGAGCCTGGCGACGGCGAACGACGGCTGGTGCCGGAGCTGTACCTGCATGAATCCTCCCCTGTTGCTCTCCTCGGCGGGGAGAGTCTTGCACGGGGGCCGAACCGGGGGAGGATGGTCCGCGTGATCTCCGTCGACGAACACCGCGCCACCGTGACCGAGCTGCTCGGCACGCGGCCCGCCGTGGAACTCCCGCTCGCCGACTGCGCCGGCCTGGTGCTGGCCGAGGACGTGCGCGCGAAGGTCTCGCTGCCGCCCTTCGACAACTCCGCCATGGACGGTTACGCGGTCCGCTCGGTGGACGTCGCGGGCGCCACCGATGACTCGCCCGTCACGCTGCCGGTCAGCGAGGACATCCCCGCCGGGCGCACCGACGTGCCACCCCTGCTGCCGGGCACGGTGGACCGGATCATGACGGGCGCGCCGATGCCGACGGGCGCCGACAGCGTCGTGATCGTCGAGCGCACCGATGGCGGCACCGGCGAGGTCAGGATCTTCGCGGACGCGGCACCCGGTGCCCACATCCGGCGCACGGGCGAGGATGTCGCCGCCGGCACGGTCGCGCTCACGGCGGGCACCGTGCTCGGCCCCGCACAGCTGGGGCTCGCGTCCGCCGTGGGCATGGACCGGCTGGCCGTGCACGCCCCGCCGAGGGTCCTCGTGGTCTCCACCGGCACCGAGCTGGTGCTGCCGCCGGAGCCGCTGCGCCACGGCCAGATCTACGAGTCCAACAGCGTGATGCTCGTGGCCGCGCTGAAGGCGCTCGGTGCCCGCGTGGAGTCGGTGCGCAGCGTGGCCGACGACGTCGAGCAGTTCCGCGCCGCCATCGAACCGAGGCTCGCGGACGCCGACCTCGTGGTGACCTCGGGCGGTGTGAGTGCGGGGGCGTACGAGGTGGTCAAGGATGCGCTGGCCGGGGCGGGCGTGGAGTTCTCGAAGGTCGCCATGCAGCCAGGCGGGCCGCAGGGCTGCGGACGGTGGAACGGGGTCCCGGTGGTGACACTGCCGGGGAACCCCGTGAGCGTGCTCGTGTCCTTCGAGGCGTTCCTGCGGCCCGCGCTGCTCGCCTCGCTGGGGCACACCGGCGTCGACCGGCAGCACGTGCGGGCGAACCTCACCGAGTCGCTGGAGTCGCCCAAGGGCAAGCGGCAGTTCCGTCGCGGCTACTACACCCACAGTGAGGGTCAGGTCACCGGTGTCGTGGGGCCGAGGGGCGGCCCGGGTTCGCACCTGCTGGCCTCGTTCACGCAGGCCAACTGCCTCATCGTGCTGCCGGAGGACGTCACGGAGGTGGCCGAGGGCGAAGAGGTGGACGTCCTCCTGCTCTGAGCGGTCGGGAACTCCCTCACCACGGCGACGGTTTGTAACGTTTACCGCACGCGGGGTTATCTTGGCTGGCCTCCAGGGCTTAGGATCGGCCATCCGTGGCCGGGTGGCGTACGGCGTCGGGGGGCGCACGCCACCCGGCCCGTCCAGCTCTTGACCTTGGCGTAGCGTGGTGCATGGCAGTCCCAACGGACGATATGGGAACTTCGACCGGAATGAGCCGCTCCGGCCCGCAGCACGCACTCCCGCGGGCGCAGGCCGTCTGAGCAGCGGAAAAGAAGAAATTCGTGAGCACCTCACACGCATCGCCGGACCGCGAGGCGCAGGGCCACACCCTCGGCCACGCCCTGCAGCTCGCCCGCGAGACCCTGCCGCCCATGCACCCGGCGGGCAGGCCCTTCGTACTCGGTGGCGCCGTCGCCACGCTCGCCCTGCGCAAGGTCTCCAAGCGCCTGGGCCTGCTCGCCGGCCTCGGCACCCTCGCGACGGCGGCGTTCTTCCGCGAGCCGCGCCGGGTTCCCCCCGCTCGCGACGGCCTCGTGCTCGCGGCGGCCGACGGCCTCGTGTCCCTCATCGAGGAGGCCGTCCCGCCCGCCGAGCTGGGCCTGCCCGACGAGCCGAGAATGCGGGTGAGCGTGTTCCTCTCGGTCTTCGACGTGCACGTCCAGCGCGCGCCCGCGACCGGCAAGGTCGAGCGGGTCGCCTACCGGCCCGGCAAGTTCCTCTCCGCCGACCTCGACAAGGCCAGCGACGAGAACGAGCGCAACTCGGTGCTGCTGCGCACCGACGACGGCCACGAGCTCGTCGTCGTCCAGATCGCCGGCCTCGTGGCGCGGCGCATCGTCTGCCAGGTCGGCGAGGGCGACCAGGTCGCCGCAGGCTCGACCTACGGCATCATCCGGTTCGGCTCGCGGGTGGACACCTACCTGCCGCCGGGCAGCCGCGTGCTGGTCGGCAAGGGCCAGCGCACCATCGGCGGGGAGACGCCGATCGCCGAGTTCCCGTCCGGGAGGGGCTGAGCGATGGCCACGCCCGGCGTTCGGTTGCTGCCCAACGCGATCACCGTGCTCGCGCTCTGTGCGGGCCTGTCATCCGTGCAGTTCGCACTCGTCGGCGACTACGTGCTGGCGATCGGGGCCATCGGGGTCGCCGCCGTGCTCGACAGCCTCGACGGCCGGATCGCCCGGCTGCTCGACGCGACCTCCAAGATGGGAGCCGAGCTCGACTCGCTCTCCGACGCGATCTCGTTCGGCGTCGCGCCCGCGCTCGTGCTCTACGTCTGGCTACCGGAGTCGAGCCGGTTGGGCTGGGTCGCGACACTGATCTTCGCCGTGTGCATGGTGCTGCGGCTCGCGCGGTTCAACACCCTGCTCGACGACACCGAGCAGCCGCCGTACGCGAACGAGTTCTTCGTCGGCGTACCGGCACCGGCAGGCGGGCTGCTCGCCCTGATGCCGGTGATCCTGACCCTGGAGTTCGGCGAGAGCTGGTGGTCGTCGGAGGGCGTGGTCTGGATGTGGACCGTCGCCGTGGCGGGACTGCTGATCAGCCGCATCCCGACGCTGTCGCTCAAGAAGCTGCGCGCCCCGGCCAAGGCGGTGGCGCCGCTGCTCGTCGGCGTCGGCCTGCTCGCGGCCGCGATCATCCAGTACCCGCTGATCGCGCTGGCGAGCGCGTTGCTGCTGTACCTGGCACACATTCCCTACTCGGTCCGCCGCTACCACTGGCTGGCCAATCACCCCGAGGCGTGGGACGTCCCGCCGCGCGAGCGCCGCGCCATCCGCAGGGCCCGCAGCCAGCGGCGGCTCGGCCTGCGCAGGCCGCAGTTCCGCCGGGTCGCCGGTGCGGCACGGCGAGCGGTCCTGCGCCCGCGGACGCCTCCGACGCCGCCGCCCCACGTGCCGAGGGTCTACGGGCCGGACGCCGCCGGCCGCGGACCCCGCCGCCGCAACTGGCGGCGGATCGGGCTGCGCCAGCGCGGCGAGTGACCTCACGCCTCTAAGGTGGGCGATGTGACGTCGCCGCAGCTCGCACTCACCGTCCGGCACACCCCGTCCGCGCTCGACACCCGCCGCGGGGTCGTCCGCCTCCACCCAGAGGTGCTCGACGCACTGGGGCTGCGGGCCTGGGACGCCGTCCGCCTCACCGGGGCGAGGGTCAGCGCCGCTCTCGCCGCACCGGCGACGGGCGAGAGCGCACCGGGCGTGGTGCTCGTCGACGACGTCACGATGGCCAACCTGGGCGTCACCGAAGGCACCGAGGTCGTGGTGGCGCCGTGTGACGTCACGGTGGCCCGCACGGTCACCGTCTCGGGATCCCGTCTCGCGAGCATGTCGCTCAACCCGGGCACGCTGCGGCTCGCGCTGATCGGCAAGGTGCTCACGGTGGGCGACGCCGTGTCGCTGCTGCCGCAGGACCTCGCGCCGCCGCCCGGCTCCGACGTCTCGGCGGTGCGGGGGCAGCTCTCCCGCGCGATCGGCGCCTCCTGGACCACCGAACTGCTGACCGTCACGGCCACGGAGCCTTCCGGCCCCGTCGCGGTCGGACAGTCCACAGTGGTCGGCTGGCGCGGAGCGGCCCCGGCGCCTTCCGCTCCCGCGGAGGCTCCTACCGCCGTCACCCCGGTTCCTGCGCCCGCCGAGATCGTCGTGGAGGACACCGAGGATCCGCCCCCTCCGATCGCCGATCTCGCGGGCCAGGGCGCCGTGGCGCGACGGCTCGGCGAGTGGATCGACCTGGCCTTTCACCGGCCCGACCTGCTGGCCAAGCTCGGCACGTCCGGCAGGCTCGGCGTGCTGCTGTCGGGGCCCGAGGGCGTCGGCAAGGCCACGCTCGTCCGCTCGGTCGCGCACACGGAGCAGGTCAGGGTCGTGTGCCTGGCCGCGCCGACGGTGGCCGTGCTGGAGCCAGACGCGGCGCTGAACCGCGTCGCACAGGCCGTCGAGGCCACGATGTCCGGCGACGGCGCCGGAGTACTGCTGGTGACCGACATCGACGCGCTGCTGCCCGCTCAGCAGCCGCCGCCCGTGGCTACGGTGATCCTCGACCGCCTGCGTGCCGCGCTCGGCAGGAACGGGTTCGCGCTGGTCGCCACCACCGCGCACTCCGAGTCCGTCGACCCTCGGCTACGCGGCGTCGACCTGCTCGACCGGGAGCTGATGATCGGCCTGCCCGACGCGCAGGTACGCACCGAGCTGCTGCGGATCCTGCTGCGGGACACGCCCGTGGAGCCCGGTGTCGACTTCGGGGTTATCGCCGAGCGCACGCCCGGGTTCGTTGCCGCCGACCTCATCGCGCTGCGCAGGGACGCCGCGTTGCGGGCCGCGCTTCGGCATCGCGACGACGACACAGAACCGCGGATAGCCGAGCAGGACCTGCTGGACGCGCTGGAGTCCGTCCGCCCGATCTCGATGTCCACTTCGGACACCCTGGCGACGGGCGGGCTGACCCTCGACGACGTGGGCGACATGACCGAGGTGAAGCAGTCGCTGACCGAGGCGGTGCTGTGGCCGCTGCGTTACCCGGACTCGTTCTCCCGGCTCGGTGTCGCCCCGCCGCGTGGCGTGCTCCTCTACGGGCCGCCCGGTAACGGCAAGACGTTCCTCGTGCGGGCGCTCGCGGGCACCGGCGCGCTGAACGTGTTCGCGGTCAAGGGCGCCGAGCTGATGGACAAGTGGGTCGGCGAGTCGGAGCGGGCCGTGCGGGAGCTGTTCCGGCGGGCCGCCGAGGCGGCGCCGTCGCTGATCTTCCTGGACGAGGTCGACGCGTTCGCCCCGCGGCGGGGGCAGTCGAGCGACTCCGGGGTGTCCGACCGGGTCGTCGCCGCGCTGCTGACCGAGCTCGACGGTGTGGAGCCGCTGCGCGACGTCGTGGTGCTGGGCGCCACCAACCGGCCCGAGCTGGTGGATCCCGCGCTACTGCGGCCGGGACGGCTGGAGCGGCTCATCTACGTGCCGCCGCCGGACACCGAGGCGCGCGCGGCGATCCTGCGCTCGAGCGCACGCAACACCCCGCTGGCGTCCGATGTGGATATCGACGACCTGGCCGCGAGCCTGGACGGCTACTCCGCGGCCGACTGCGCCGCCCTGATCAGGGAGGCCGCCCTCAGCGCGATGCGCGAGTCACTGGAAGCCGCCGAGGTCACGGCCACCCATCTGGCGAAGGCCCGCGACGCCGTGCGCCCCTCACTGGACCCGGCTCAGCTGGCCACCCTCGAGGCCTACGCGAACCGAAACCGCTGACCCACTCGCGAGTCGTGCACTCACGACCGCGAGTCGTACGCCCAGGACCGCGAGTTGTGCACTCGCGCAGGTGGGCCGGTCGCCAAGACGGGCAGCGTGGCACGCGAACGCACGACTCGCTAGCAGGAGTGCACGACTCGGCGTCGGGAACGCACGACTCGCGAGCAGGAGTGCACGACTCGCGGCTACTTGCCCTTGCTGGCGCCCTGGTAGTCCATGGTCACTATCACGATCACGCCGGCGCTCGAGTCCTTGATGCCGTCGAAGCGGGGTTCCACGCGGAGCCCGAACGCGGCGGCCAGCGCACGCGCCGCCTCTTCCTCGCCGGTGCCAGGGCGGTAGTAGGCGGTGCTGGTGGGGATGATGCCCGAGGGGTAGTTCGCCACCTGCACGACGTTCCAGCCCTGCGCGCGGAAGTCGTCGGCCGCCTCGGAGGCGAGCCCCTTGATGTTGCTGTTGTTGTAGACGCGCACGCCCACCGACTGCTGGACGCCTGCCTGCTGGTCGTCGCCGCTCTGGCCGCCATCGGTACCGTCGCCGTCGCCCTGGTCGCCGTCACCGTTGCCACCGGGGGCCGGGGTGTCGCCGGGCCGCGAGGTGGCCGACCCCGGCGCGGAGGGCTGGCCCGTCGTGGTCGAGGGCGAAGCCTGGCCCGACGTCGGCTCCGGGCGCGAGGTGCCGTTGCCGCCCGTCGGCGACGGCTGCGCCCGCGAGGTGGTCGGCTGCGCGGTCTCGTCGGACTCGCCGTTGCCGGTCAGCAGCGTGATGCCGCCGACGAGGGCCGCGACCAGTGCGACCGCGAGCAACCCGAGGCCTGCCGCGCGCATCGGCCTGGACAGCCCGTCGAAGATGCTCATGGCAGTTCAATCCCCAACCGCCGTGCCGCGCGGGTGCGCTGCCTCGCGGCGCGCGTCTTCCGCAGTCGCTTGACCAGCATCGGGTCCGCGCGCATGGCTTCCTGCTTGTCGATGAGCCGGTTCAGAATCTGGTAGTAGCGGGTCGGCGACATGCCGAACAGCTCGCGGATCGCCTGTTCCTTCGCCCCGGCGTACTTCCACCACTGACGTTCGAACGCGAGCACCTCCTGCTCGCGCTGCGACAGTCCCTCCGCAGGTTCACCGGCCGGCGCGGGCGGGGACGGCTGGCCGTTCTTGGCCATCGACTCCGCGGCGTCCATCTGGCTCCTCGCAATCTCGGCGAAATCACACGGCTGTCGTTCCGCTGCGCCATTAGATCACGCGGTCAGGACTCGCGCCCGTACCATGCCCGGCGCGTCCCGGTTCCGGATCGCGGGTCCGACCGGCCCGTCGCCCGGCCACCACCCCCCACGGAGACGCTCCGCGCCGCTGTGTTCAATTGAGTCGTGACCATCCACGCCATCCGCATCGCCGGCGACCCCGTCCTGCACACGCCCACCCGCGAGGTGGAGAAGTTCGACGCCGAACTGGCCACGCTCGCCGAGGACATGTTCGAGACGATGTACGCGGCCGAGGGCGTGGGGCTCGCCGCCAACCAGATCGGCGTCGACCTGCGGATCTTCGTGTACGACTGCCCCGACGACGAGGGCGTCCGGCACAAGGGGCTGGTGGTCAACCCCAAGCTCGAGACCTCCGAGATTCCGGAGACCATGCCTGACCCTGACGACGACTGGGAGGGCTGCCTCTCGGCGCCCGGCGAGTCGTACCCGACGGGCCGGGCGAAGTGGGCCAAGGTCACCGGCTTCGACCTGGAGGGCAACCCGATCGAGGTCGAGGGCACGGGCTACTTCGCGCGCTGCCTGCAGCACGAGACCGACCACCTCGACGGCTACATCTACCTCGACCGGCTGGTGGGCCGTCACGCACGCGCCGCGAAGAAGATGCTCAAGGCGAACAAGTGGGGTGTTCCCGGCAACAGCTGGCTGCCCGAGCCCGCTACGGAGGACTGATTCGCCCACGGCGAACGGAGGGCACGCCGCCGCGAACCGAGCGCACAATCGAGTGTGTAACGGTGTAATCGAAGGCGGTGGTCGCGGTGTCCGATGCCGAAGCGCTCGACGCCTACTCCCGCACCGTGAGCGCCGTGGCCCGCACGGTGACCCCGCACGTCGCGAGCGTGCGGCTCGCGCGCGGCGGCGGTTCCGCGGTCGTGTTCGACGTGGGTTACCTGCTCACCAACGCGCACGTCGTCGGCGGCGACCAGCGCGGGACGGCGACTTTCACCGACGGCACAGAGGCCGACTTCCGGGTCGTCGGCGCCGACCCGCTCTCGGACCTCGCCGTGCTGCGCGTGCGCGGGCCGGCTCCCGATCCCGCCGAGCTCGGGGACGCCGACCGGCTCGTCGTGGGCCAGCTCGTGGTGGCCATCGGCAGCCCGCTCGGCTTCTCGGGTTCGGTGACGGCCGGAGTGGTGAGCGCGCTCGGCCGCGCCCTCCCGGTCCGCCAGGGCAGGACCGCGCGGGTGATCGAGGACGTGATCCAGACCGACGCGGCACTGAACCCCGGCAACTCCGGCGGCGCGCTCGCCGACTCCTCGGGCCGGGTGGTCGGCGTCAACACCGCGGTAGCCGGGTTCGGGCTCGGCCTGGCCGTTCCGGTCAACGCCACCACCCGGCGCATCATCGACACCCTCCTCGTGGAGGGCCGGGTGCGCAGGGCCTACCTCGGCGTCGTGGGGGTGCCCGCGCCGCTGCCGGACGACGTCGCCGAGCGCACCGGGCAGACCGCGGGCGTGCGCGTGGTCGAGGTGGTCGCGGGAGGGCCCGCCGACCGCGCCGGACTGCATTCGGGTGACCTCGTGCTGACCGTCGCGCGCTCCCCCGTCTCCGACGCGCAGGGCATCCAGCGCCAGCTCTTCGCCGAGGTCATCGGCACGCGGCTGCCGGTGACGGTGTTGCGCAACGGCGCGATGGTTGACGTCTACGCCACACCGACCGAACTTGTGGGTTGAGGTCTGCCTCGCCGCATGGCATGGTCGGTGGGACAACCGAACATCGCGGGAGCTCGCGCCTTGGCGGGCTGAGAGGGCGGCTGGTGTCCGTTTCGTGGACCCGGCGCCGCCGACCGCAGGAACCTGACTGGGTAATGCCAGCGTAGGGAGTGACTTTCTTTGACGACCCTGGAAAACAACGCCGCCGTCCAGCCGACCGTCACCACGGGTCCCATCACCGGTTCCCGCAAGGCCTACGTCCACACCGAATCCGGCCTGCGCGTTCCCGTTCGCCGGATCGACCTCTCGAACGGTGAGCACTTCGACGTCTACGACACCTCCGGCCCCTACACCGATCCGGACGCCGTCATCGATGTCCACAATGGACTCCATCCGATGCGTTCCGGCTGGATCGACGGCCGCGAGCACCGCACCCAGCTCGGCTGGGCCAAGGCCGGCGTTATCACGCGCGAGATGGAGTTCATCGCCGCCCGTGAGCGCGTCGAGCCCGAGTTCGTGCGGTCCGAAGTGGCCAGTGGCCGGGCCGTGATCCCGGTGAACCGGAGGCATCCGGAGTCCGAGCCGATGATCATCGGCAAGAACTTCCTCGTCAAGATCAACGCCAACATGGGCAACTCGGCCGTGTGGTCGTCGGTCGAGGAGGAGGTGGACAAGATGGTGTGGGCGACCCGCTGGGGCGCCGACACGATCATGGACCTCTCCACCGGCAAGCGGATCCACGAGACTCGGGAGTGGATCCTGCGCAACTCGCCCGTTCCCGTCGGCACCGTGCCGATCTACCAGGCGCTGGAGAAGGTCAACGGCGAGCCGGAGAAGCTCACGTGGGAGATCTACCGCGACACCGTGATCGAGCAGTGTGAGCAGGGTGTCGACTACATGACCGTGCACGCGGGCGTGCTACTGCGGTACGTGCCGCTCACGGCCAACCGCGTCACCGGCATCGTGTCGCGCGGCGGGTCGATCATGGCCGCGTGGTGCCTCGCACACCACCGGGAGTCGTTCCTCTACACCCACTTCTCCGAGCTGTGCGAGATCCTGCGGGAGTACGACGTCACGTTCTCGCTCGGCGACGGCCTGCGCCCCGGCTCGATCGCCGACGCCAACGACCGCGCGCAGTTCGCGGAGCTGGAGACCCTCGGCGAGCTGACCCACATCGCCCGCGAGCACGACGTGCAGGTGATGATCGAGGGGCCTGGACACGTGCCGATGCACAAGATCAAGGAGAACGTGGAGCTGGAGGAGAGGCTCTGCGGCGAGGCACCGTTCTACACACTCGGTCCACTCGCGACGGATATCGCGCCCGCCTACGACCACATCACGTCCGCCATCGGCGCGGCCCAGATCGGCTGGTACGGCACCGCGATGCTGTGCTACGTCACGCCGAAGGAACACCTGGGCCTGCCCAACCGCGACGACGTGAAGACCGGCGTGATCACCTACAAGATCGCCGCGCACGCCGCCGACCTGGCGAAGGGGCACCCCTACGCGCAGCGGTGGGACGACGAGCTGTCCAAGGCCCGCTTCGAGTTCCGCTGGCACGACCAGTTCAACCTGTCGCTCGACCCGGACACCGCTCGCTCGTTCCACGACGAGACACTGCCCGCCGAGCCCGCGAAGACGGCGCATTTCTGCTCGATGTGCGGGCCGAAGTTCTGCTCGATGCGCATCACCCAGGACGTGCGCAAGTACGCCGAGGAACACGGACTGTCCTCCGTGGAGGCCATCGAGGCGGGCATGCGCGAGAAGTCAGAGGAGTTCGGCGAGCACGGCAACCAGGTGTACCTGCCGGTGGTCGACAGGTCATGAGCGCGACCCCGAGAACCGCCCTCACCATCGCCGGATCCGATTCCGGCGGTGGTGCCGGCATCCAGGCGGACCTGCGCACGTTCTTCGCCTGCGGGGTGCACGGGATGACCGCCATCACGGCGGTCACCGTGCAGAACTCGCTGGGAGTGCAGGGATTCAGCGAGGTACCCGTCGATGTCGTCACCGCGCAGATCAGGGCGGTGGCCGGCGACATGGGCGTGGACGCCGCGAAGACCGGCATGCTCGCCACGGCCGAGATCATCCGCGCCGTCGCCGAGACGCTCGACGAGGTCCACATCGGACGGCACAGGGAGACACCGTTCGTGGTGGACCCCGTCGCCGCGTCGATGCACGGCGACCCGCTGCTGCGGGAGGAGGCGCTCGAGGCGATCCGCACCGAGCTGTTCCCCCGCGCGACGCTCGTGACGCCGAACCTCGACGAGGTGCGGCTGCTCACCGGCGTGGAGGTGACCGACACCGCGAGCCAGCGCGCGGCGGCGGACGCATTGCTGGAGTTCGGGCCGCAGTGGGTGCTGGTCAAGGGCGGGCACATGTACGACAACCCCGAATGCGTGGACCTGCTCTCCGACGGCGTGCAGTACGTCGAGCTGAAGGGTCCCCGCCACGACGTCGAGCACACGCACGGCGGCGGGGACACGCTCGCCTCGGCCATCACGGCGTCCCTGGCCAAGGACCTCGGGGTGCCGGACGCGGTGTCGGCGGGCAAGCGGTTCATCGAGCGGTCCGTCGCCGAGGCGTACCCGCTCGGCAAGGGGATCGGCCCGGTGTCACCGTTCTGGCGACTGGACCACGAGGCGTGAGGTGCGGGCGGCGACCGTCGCCCACGCCACCACCAGCAGCGCGTAGAGCGCCACGGCGACAACGCCGAACAGCCCGGAGTGGATCCTGGCGGCGAGCGCGCTCGTGCCCGTGACCACGGTGCCGAGCGGGAACGTGAAGCTCCACCACGTGAGCGCGAAGGGCAGCCCCACCCGGGCCGTGCGCAGGGTGAGTGCGGCGGCCAGCACGAGCCACATCATCGCGAACCCCCAGGTGGGCACGCCGTAGAGCAGGCCGAACGCGGCCGCCGCCGCACCGTAGGGCGCGGGCAGTGCGCTGTCGGCCACGCTGCCGAGCAGGTTCGCCGCGGTCACCGACTGGCCCAGCGGGCCGAGCACGATCCACACGGTGGGCACGGTCGCCGCCGCGCCGGTCTTGTGGTGCACGAGCCGCTGCCACACCTGCGGCACGAGGCACAGCGTGGCGAACAGGCTGATGCCGAACATCGCGTAGCAGGCGAGCAGCATCGCGGTGCGCGCGCCACCCTCGGGCAGGTGCGGGACGAGCAGCGCGCCGTTCGCGGCCGAGACCATCGGCGGCACCACGGGCATCAGCCAGCCCGCGAACGTGCTCTGCGGCGTGACGTCGTGGGTGGTCATCATCCGGTAGGGGATCCACACGGTGGTGACGAGGCCGAGCAGGGTGCCCGCGCTCCACAGCACCCAGTCGATCGTGAGCGCGGCACCGAGGCCGAGCACGTCCTGGCCCAGCAGGAGGGTCCCGGCGCCGACGGTCATCAGCGCCATCGGCGGGGCGCCCCAGAACTGGGCGAGCACGGGGTCGTGGGCGAACCCGCGCGCGACGGCGCGATGCCGGGTCCAGAGCACGCCCCACGCCGCGGTGAGCCCGAGCAGCACGAGTGCCGCGAACGCCCAGACGACGGTGGCCGCCGCGCGCAGCCCGGGGAACTGGGCCGGCAGTGTCGCCGCGGCGTTCGCCACGATGCCGGTGCCCATCACCGAGGCGAACCAGTTGGGTCCGAAGCCCGTGACCCGGGAGGCCCTGGGGTTGGGAGGGGCAGGGGCCGGGGCGGGGAGAGTGCTCGTCACCCGTTCACGATGCGACCGCTCGCGCCGCCCTGGTAGTCCCCGATCCGCGATGGATGCATAGGCTACGGTTATGCCTTTGCCATCCCGGGTGACCGACCTGACCAGCTTCGACCTGCTGCTGAGCGTCGCCGAGCTGGGCAGCATCGGCCGCGCGGCGAAGGCACACGGCATCTCCCAGCCCGCGGCGAGCGCCCGGCTGCGGCAGCTGGAGCGGCAGGTGGGCGTGCCCCTGCTCGAACGGGCCACGCGCGGGGCGCGGCTGACGACGGCGGGTGAGCTGGTGGCCGGCTGGGCGCTGCCGGCGGTGGAGCGGGCCGCCGACCTGGAGGCCGGGATCGCGGCGCTGCGCGCCGACCGGCACACGCACCTGCGGATCGCGGCGAGCCTCACCGTCGCCGAGTACCTGCTGCCGCGCTGGCTGATCGCGCTGCGCGCGGCCGATCCGGACACGGTGACCGCGCTCAGCTCGGGCAACTCCCACGAGGTGGCCGCGCAGGTGCTCGCGGGCGACGTCGATCTCGGCTTCGTCGAGGGTCCCGAACTGCCGCCAGGGCTGCGGGCCAGCGACGTGGCGACCGACGAGCTGGTGCTCGTGGTCGCGCCCGGTCACCGCTGGGCGTCCCGGAGGCGCCGCCCGCGCGCCGCCGAGCTGGCGGGCACGCCGCTCGTGAGCAGGGAACCGGGCTCGGGCACGCGGCAGGCGTGGGAGTGGGCGCTGCGGGCGTGCGGGGAGACCGAACTGGCGGCGCCGCTGCTGGAGGTCTCCTCCACCACCGCGATCAAGGCGGCGGCCATCGGCGGCATCGGCCCCGCGGTGCTCAGCGCGCACGCGGTGGTGCCCGAGCTGGACGCCGGAACGCTCGTGCGCGTGCCGGTCCCCGACCTCGACCTGCGCAGGCGGCTGCGCGCCGTGTGGCCGTCAGGGCAGACGCTGCGCGGCCCCGCAGCCGACCTGCTCGCCATCGCGCTGCGCAGCCGGACCGAGGGGTGAACGCCCGATGAACGGATGGGTTTTCCCGGCCACGCCGGCCTGATCCGCTCCTAGGCTTGTTGATCCACAGCGAGCCGAGGAGTGAGCGCCGGGAATGAGCCTCGGACAGAGGTTGGAGTCGATGGCCGAGCTGCTCCTCTCCAACCAGGGCAGCCTCGTACTCGGGATCGCGGCGCTGCTCGCCGTCGTGGCGCCGTTCGCCGACCGGTACGTCATCCGGCGCAAACGCCTGTACTACCGCGTCCAGTACAACTCGAAGCTCGGCCTCAGCCCCGTCGACCTCAAGGACGCCGACAACACCGTCAAACACGCCGACGCCGAGCTCGAACCCATCGCGGAACTGCTCGACCGCATGAGCATCGTGGTGATCCGCGTGCGCAACACCGGCATCGACGACATCACCAAGGACGACTTCGACGGCAATCCGCTGGAGTTCACCTTCGGCGGCAGGGTGATCTGGAACGCGCGGATCTCCGAGCCCTCCGTGGAGACCCACCGCAAGCAGCTCACCGACGGACTGGAGTTCTTCAGCACCACCGAGTCGAACGGCGAGGCGGAGCAGCACAACTCCCTCGACGCGGTGCGCACCACGCTCCGCCAGAAGCTGCTGGCGTGGTGGCGAAAGCCGCCCGAGCAGCGGGAGCCCGCACCACCGGCTCAGGCCCCGCAGTGGGACGGCGTGCGGCTGAAGGACCTGAAGCTGGTGCGCAAGGAGAAGTTCAAGCTCGTCGTGGTCCTGCGCGAGCCGGACCACAACCGCAAGGGCCCGCTCACCAAGGCCGTCCAGTGCTCGGGGCACGTCTCGGGCGGACGGATCCTCGACGAGCGCACGCAGCGCAAGGCCACGTGGCCGCGCGTGGCGGCCACGCTCGGCATGCTGCTCACCGGCGCGCTCATCGCGACCCTCATCGCCGGCGCGTCGCGGTCCGAGACCGAGCCAGGGCTCACCTGCGCCGACGGCGCGCTGCGGATCGTGGGCTCCAGCGCGTTCTCCCCCATCGCCGCCGGCATCGCGCAGGGCTACACCCACGCGTGCGGTGGCGCCGAGGTGAGCGCCGTCGCGACGGGCAGCATCAACGGGGTGCGGATGCTCGCCGACGCCGACGCCGACGAGAGCGACGAGCTCGCCGCGCTCTCGGACGGCGAGACCGGCGTCGCGACCGACGAGCTGGTGCCGCACCCGGTGGCGGTGATCGTCTACACCGTGGTGGTCAACGACTCCGTCGGCGTCGAGACACTGACGAGGGAGCAGCTCGCCGGGATCTACTCGGGCCGCTACCGCGACTGGAACGAGGTGCGCCCGGGACCGTCGCTGCCGATCCGCATCGTCGGGCGTGGCCAGGAGTCCGGGTCCCGGCAGACGTTCGAGCGCACGGTGCTGGGCGCGTCGGAGGGCGGGCTCACGTCGGACTCCTGCGAGCGGGCCGACCGGGGCGCGCCCGCGCCGACGATCCGCTGCGAGCGCGGCACCGAGGCCGAGGTGGTGGGCGAGATCGCGGCGACGGGAGGGGCGATCGGCTACGTCGACCTCCCCTCGGCCAACGAAGCGCGGGCCGACGGGCAGCCGATCGAGATCGTGGAGCTGGACGGCGCCTACCCCGACGCGAGCACCGTCTCGCAGGGCTATCCTTTTTGGACGATCGAGTACCTCTACACGAAGGGCGTTCCCGCCGAGGGCACGGTCCTGCGGACGTTCCTCGACTACCTGCGCAGCGGCACCGCGCGCGCCGAGCTGCGCGACGCCGGTTACACGCCGTGCGTCGGCAGAGACGGCGACCTGCACGAGCTGTGCCGCTGAGCCGTTACCCGCGGGGTAATCGCCAGAATCCGCTGGCGGCGCCAGGATCGACGTCATGCCGATCATGACCACGCGGGACGTGGTGACCGAGCTGCTGACCCGCATCGCCGGTGGCGACCCAGCGCGCATCGCCGAGCTGTACGCCGAGGACTGCGACTGGAAGCTGAGCTGGCCGGAGACCGAGCACGGGCGGCCCGCGACGCCGTGGATCCGGCACCGCTCCACCCGCGCCGGTATCGCCGCCCACTACGGCGAGCTGGGCGCGCACCACGTGCCCGAGGCCGTGGACACGCGAATCGAGCGCGTGCTCGTCGACGGCGACGATGCCGTGGTGCTCGGCGAGATCCGCCAGACCGCACGGCCCACCGGGGTGGCCTACCGGGCCCGGTTCGCGCTGCATCTCACGGTCGAGCACGGCCTGGTGACCCGTCAGCACATCTACGAGGACAGCCTCGCCGTGGCGCGGGCCTTCGGGGGTGAGCAGGCGGGGTGAGCGACACTGGAGGTCATGAGCCAAGCCCGACCGCCCGCCGTGCTGACCATCGCCGGATCCGACTCCGGAGGCGCCGCGGGGCTGCAGGCCGACCTGAGGACGTTCCTGACCTGCGGCGTGCACGGCCTGGTGGCCGTCACCGCCGTGACCGTCCAGAACACGCTCGGCGTGCACGACCGCACGGACGTCCCCGCGCGCATCGTCGCGGCGCAGATCGAGGCCGTCGCCGACGACATGGGGTTGCAGGCGGCCAAGACCGGGATGCTGGCGTCCGCCGAGATCATCCACGCGGTCGCGCGGGCGTGCGACAAGGCGGGCGTCGGGCGGGACGCCGAGGTGCCGTTCGTGGTCGACCCGGTGGCGGCGTCGATGCACGGCCACCCGCTGTTCGACGACGCCGGGCTCGCCGCGCTGCGACAGGAACTGCTGCCGCGCGCGACCGTGGTGACGCCGAACCTCGACGAGGTGCGCCTGCTCACCGGCATCGAGGTCACCGACCGCGAGCGCATGCGCGAGGCGGCCGTCGCGCTGCACGGGCTCGGCCCCCGGTACGTGCTGGTCAAAAGCGGCCACCTGGTCGAGGACCCGGAATGCGTCGACGTGCTCTACGACGGCGAGACGTTCACCGAGCTACCCGGCCCGCGCTTCGCGACCCCGCACACCCACGGAGCCGGTGACGCGATGGCGTCGGCGTTCACCGCGGGGCTCGCGCGGGGCATGGAGGTGGCCGAGGCGGCGCGGTTCGGCAAGTGGTTCGTCAGCAACGCCGTCGAGCACTCGTATCCCATGGGCGCCAAGGTGGGCCCGGTTTCCGCGTTCTGGCGGCTGGCGCCTGATCCTTTTGCCTAGGATCGCCCGCGTGAGTATGCGCGAGCGGGTGCGGCGGATCGTCGAGGACAAGAGGTTCCAGAACTTCATCATCGCGGTGATCATCTTCAACGCGGGCACGCTCGCACTGGAGACCTCGCGGAGCATCCTCGCCGGCTACGGCACGCTGCTGCACTCGCTCGACTACGTTGCGCTCGCGATCTTCGTGGTGGAGCTGCTCGCCAAGTTCTACGTCTACCGCAGGGACTTCTTCCGCGACGCGTGGAACATCTTCGACGTCGTGGTGGTCGGCATCGCACTGGTCCCGGCCACGGGACCGTTCGCGGTGCTGCGGGCGCTGCGCATCCTGCGGGTGCTGCGGCTGGTGTCGCTGGTGCCGTCGATGCGCAAGGTCGTGGCGGGCCTGCTGGCCGCGGTGCCGGGCATGGCGTCGATCGCCGCGCTGCTCGGCCTGATCATCTTCGTGGCCGGGGTGATGGCCACCAAACTCTTCGGCGCCATCGCGCCCGAGGACTTCAGCGATCTCGGCACGTCGCTGTTCACGCTGTTCCAGGTGATGACCGGCGAGGCGTGGCCGGACATCGCCGAGCGCGTGATGGAACAGGCGCCGATGGCGTGGATCTTCTTCGTCGTCTACATCCTCGTGTCCAGCTTCGCGGTGCTGAACCTGTTCATCGCCGTGGTGGTGAGCGCGATGGAGGACCAGCTGCGCGACGAGATCCGCGAAGAGGAAGACAGGCACGCCGCCGAGCAGGCCGCCGTGAGCGCGGAGATCCTCGCCGAGCTGAGGGCCCTGCGCGCCGAGGTGGCGCACCTCCGCGAGCGCCAACCCGACCCGAGCTAGCCGGAACCCTCGACTGCCTAGGCCGCGTGACTGCCTTGGGTCGCCTGACTGTAGTGAAGGCCACCTTCACTGCGTTCAACGCAGTGAAGGTGGCCTTCACTGCGGCTGGGTGACGCCGCTCAGTGCCGCCGCCCGTCGCCGCTCAGTCCTCCTCGGTGAGGAGGGCTTCCAGTGCGGGCAGCGCGGCGGCGAGGGCCTCGCGGTGCTGCGGGGAGAGCCGGTCGATGCGCGTGCTCAGCTCGTGGATGCGGGTCGAGCGCACCCCGGAGAGCGCACGCTCACCCTCCTCGGTCACCGTCGCCAGCCAGGCGCGGCGGTCGACCGGGTCCGACTCCCTGCGTACGTAGCCTGACTCGACGAGCGCGGCGACGATGCGCGACATCGTCGCCGCTGCCACGCCCTCCTTCGCCGCGAGGTCGCCCAGCCGCAGCTGGCCGTAGGCACTGAGCGTGGCCAGTGCCGAGATGGCACCGTGGCCGGGCCCCGGCGAGCCCGCCTGCCGCAGTGAGCGCGAGAGCCTGCCGATGGCGAGGAACAACCTGCCGGGGACGTCTTGCGACGACGTGGTCACCTAACGCTCCTTCGGGTACGCGCGCGCCGGAAATTGCGGTTCACCATACGTTGCGGCAGGTACGGCTGCGCGTGAACCCGTCAGCGTGGCGGGCTCGACGCCTGCGCCCAGAACCGCTGCGGGATGCGGCCTGCCGCACGGGCCAGCCTGCCCGCGGTGACGGCCGAGCGCATCGCGCAGGCCATCCGTTCGGGGTCCTGCGCCCGGGTGACGGCGGTGGAGAGCAGCACCGCGTCGCAGCCGAGCTCCATCGCGAGCGTCGCGTCCGAGGCCGTGCCGATCCCGGCGTCGAGGATGATCGGCACGTTCGCGCGGGCCACGATCAGCTCGATGTTGTGCGGGTTGCGGATGCCGAGCCCGGTGCCGATCGGCGCGCCCAGCGGCATCACGGCAGCGCAGCCGGCCTCCTCGAGGCGCAGGGCCAGCACGGGGTCGTCGTTGGTGTAGACGAACACCGTGAAGCCGTCGGCGACGAGCTGCTCGGCGGCGTCCAGTGTCTCGACGGGGTCGGGCAGCAGCGTGCGGTCGTCGGCGTGCACCTCGAGCTTGACGAGGTCGGTCTCCAGCGCCTCGCGCGCGAGCCGCGCCGTCAGCACCGCCTCGGCCGCGCTGCGGCAGCCCGCCGTGTTGGGCAGCAGCGTGATGCCCAGCCGCCGCAGCAGCTCCAGCACACCGGAGCCGCCCTCGGCGTCGGCCCGCCGCATCGCGACCGTGGTCAGCTCGGTGCCGGAGGCCACGAGCGCCCGCTCCAGCACGCTGAGGTTCGCCGCCCCGCCGGTGCCGATGATGAGCCGCGACGTGAGCTTGTGGTCACCGATCACCAGGTGATCGCCTTCGTCGATCATCTCTACCCTCCCTGCACGGCCGTGAGGATCTCCAGCCGTGCGCCGTCCGGCACGACGACCTCGGCCCAGTTCGCCCTGCGCACGACCTCGCCGTCGAGCGCCACCGCGACGCCCTGACGCGGCGTGCCCAGCGCGGCCAGCAGGTCGGCCACCGTGCTGCCGTCGGGGAACTCCCGCTCCTCGTCATTGATGTGGATGTGCATCAGACTCGTTCCTCGCTGCGGATCCGGTCGGGGTGTGCTGCCGCGGCTCCCGGCGGCGGGGGCGCCTCCGCGAGCAGGGCGAGCACCGCGTCGGCGGTGACGGGCGCGAGCAGCAGCCCGTTGCGGTGGTGGCCGGTCGCCGCGAGCACCCCGGAGTCGAGTTCGCCCAGGTAGGGCAGGTTGTCGGCGCTCGCGGACCGCAGCCCCGCCCTGGTCTCGGTGAGCTCGTACTCGGCGACGGCCGGAAAGATCCGTTCGGCGCCCTCCAGCAGCTCGCGCACGCCGCGCGCGGTGGGGGCCAGATCGAACCCGGCCTCGTACTGCGTCGCGCCAAGCACCAGCTCGCCGTTGGCGCGGGGCACGAGGTAGACGGGCCTGCCCTCGACGAACGCGCGGACCGTGCGCTCCGGCGGCGGCAGTGTGGTCCGCCGGGCCCGCAGGCGCAGGATCTCGCCCTTCAACGGGCGGACGTGCCCGGCCAGCTCGGGGGCGAGCCTGCCGCTCCACGCCCCGGCCGCGAGCACCACGGCGTCGAAGCGGCGCTCGCCTGAGGCCGTGCGCACCGTCCGGCCGGTGACGTCCTCGGCCGCCTCGGTCACGAGCTCGGCGCCGTGCCGCCGCGCCGCGCCGAGCAGCGCGTCGAGCAGCCTGCGGTTGTCGACGGCGAGGTCGCCGGGCACCACCAGCCCGCCGCGGACCGCACCGGAAAGGCCGCTCTCGGTGCGGCGCAGCTCGCGGCCGGTCACGTACGTGGCCTCCCGGCCCAGGTCACGCAGGTACTCGCCGAGGATCCGCAGCTGCTCGGAGTCGGCGTGGTCGAACGCGGCGACGACCGTGCCCGCGTACGAGAGCCCCGGGTCGAAGCCATCGGCGGCCAGCGCGGCGGCGAAGGCGGGCCACCGCCGTAGCGACTCCTCGCCCAGCTCGAGCACGTCCTCCTCGCCGGGCCATGCCTCGGTGACCGGCGCGAGCATCCCGCCCGCCACCCAGGAGGCACCGCGGGCGGGGTCGGGGTCGAACACCGTCACGCGGTGTCCGGCGGCAGCGGCACGCCACGCGACGGCCAGGCCGATCACGCCGGCACCAACGATCGCGAGGTGGGGCTTGCTGGTCATCAGAATCACGCTCCCTGCGCCGGCATGATCCGGATCAGGTTCCACGGTCGGAGCGGCGACTCCCTCTCAGCCCGTGCCTCGGGCTCCCGTGCGGACGTCCCCCACCGTACAGGGCCGTACTACGGTGACGCCATGCCCGGCCTCAACGGTGATCAGATCCGCCAGCGCCTCGCGGACGCCCGCCTGTACCTGTGCACCGACGCCCGCCTCACGCGCGGCGACCTCGCCGAGTTCGCCCGTGCGGCGCTCGCGGGCGGGGTCGACATCATCCAGCTGCGTGACAAGACCGGCGGGGCTCCGCTGGAGGCGAGGCACGAGCTGGCCGCGCTGGAGGTGCTCGCGGAGGCGTGTGCGGAGCACGGTGCGTTGCTGTCGGTGAACGACAGGGCAGACGTCGCGCTCGCCGCGGGCGCGGACGTGCTGCACCTCGGGCAGGACGACCTGCCGGTGACGGTCGCGCGCCGCGTGCTCGGAGACGACGTGGTGATCGGCCGCTCGACGCATTCGGCCGAGCAGGCGCGGGCGGCAGCGGCGGAGCCCGGCGTCGACTACTTCTGCGTCGGCCCGTGCTGGCCGACGCCGACCAAGCCCGGCCGCGAGGCTCCCGGGCTCGACCTGGTGCGGTCCGTGTCGAGCGGCATCGACACGGACCGTCCGTGGTTCGCCATCGGCGGCATCGACCTGGGCAGGCTGCCCGAGGTGCTGGCGGCGGGAGCGGACCGGGCCGTGGTGGTCAGGGCCATCACCGAGGCCGACGACCCGCGGGCCGCGGCCGCCGAGCTGCGCAACGGCCTCACGGCACCGCCTGTGGCGTGAGCTCGGCCCCGCCGCTGCCCTGTTCTCCCTGTTCGCCGGGCAGATCGCCAGGCAGGGGCAGCTGCTCCTGCGTCGGTGTCGGCTCGGAGGAGCCGCTGCTCGGCGAGGACTCCGTCGGCGCGGGTTGCTGCTCCTCGGTCGAGCTGGGGGCGCTCTCCTGCGTGGGGGCGCTCTCCTCGGTCGGCTCGGTCGAGTTCGTCGGCGCCTGCTGCTCGGTGGTCGGCTGCTGACCGGGCTGCTGCTCCCGGTGCTCCGACTGGCCCGAGGTGTTGCCGACCAGCTCACTCACCGTGCTGCGCCCGTCGCCGGACAGGGAGCTGCCGGTGGCCAGCTCGAAGCCGGTCACCACGAACATGCCGATCACGAACGCCGCGACGCTCGTGCCGAGCAGCAGCGGCCAGCGGCGCTTCCACCAGGCCCGCCGCTCCTCGGCCGAGGCAGTCTCGCCCTCCTCACCCGGTTTGGGGAGGAACACCGTCTTGGTCTCGTCCGGCCTCGGCAGATACCTCGTCCGCTCGTCGCCGGGCACCGGCATCCGGGCGGTGGGCACCGTGGGCTGGTCGGCCACCGCCGTGCGCTGCTGCACCTTGGTCTGCCAGCCGCGCGCGTCGGTGATCGCCGCGGCCATCGCCTTGGCCTTTTTCGTCGCTTCCTTCGTGGTCTTCAGCGAGCGCAGGTAGAGCTCGCTGCCCACGGTGGTCACGATGCTGACCACACCGGCGCCCAGCACGGTCCCTGCCACACCCAGCGACGACCCCAGGAACGCCGCGGTGATCGCGGCCAGGGCGGCCGCGATCACCTGTGCGGGTTTGAGGCCGGACTTCTCCGATTCCTCTTGCGCTTCTTTCTTCTTCTCCTCAGTCATGATTCCGATCGCTCGCGCGGACTCGCCGTCTCCAGAACCCTCAACGTATTCATCGCCGGAGATGCTCCCGGCGTTGCCAAGAGTGAGCACGGACACGGAATCGTCCACAATGGACGCTCAGAATCTCACGCCGACTTGACGGTAGACTCCGAAGATCACCGCACCGCGCCGAAAACCGCCAAGGCCTACGCGTACCCAGCGGCGGATCTCATCAACCCGCCGGCCGGAAAACGATCAAAAATCAGGGCCTGCTCAGCGTGGTGACGAACTTGTAGCGGTCGCCCCGGTAAATGGAACGCACGAACTCCACCGGTTTGTCGCCCGCGAACGAATGCCGGGAGAGCAGCAGCACCGGCATTCCGACATCGGCACCGAGCAGCTCGGCCTCCTGCGGCCCGGCGAGCGAGGTCTCGATGGTCTCCTCGGCCCGGTC
Organism: Prauserella flavalba; assembly: GCF_003202235.1. Classification (GTDB taxonomy): domain Bacteria; phylum Actinomycetota; class Actinomycetes; order Mycobacteriales; family Pseudonocardiaceae; genus Prauserella_A; species Prauserella_A flavalba. The sequence goes on along the minus strand of NZ_MASU01000017.1, from coordinate 64,390 downwards.
GAGCACCACTCCGTAGCGTTCGCGCAACGCAGCGTAGAGGGAGCCGCCCTCCGTGATCTGTTTGCGCAGGCCGCGGAACCGCGCGAGCGGCAGGTGGGTCGTCTCCAGCGCCATCGGCTCCCCGTCGGCGAGCCGCAGCCGCTTGAGCTTCAGCACCTTCGCGCCGGTGCGGATGCCGAGCAGCTTCGGCAGCTCACCCTCCGCGACGATCTCGTCGATCTCCAGCAGCTTGGACGAGGGCTCACGGCCCTGCGCCCGCATGTCCTCGGTATAGGAGGACAGCTGGAGCCGCTGCGCGACCTTCGGCTCTGCGGCGAACGTCCCCTTTCCCTGGACGCGGTGCAGCCTGCCCTCGGCCGTCAGGTCGGCGAGCGCCTGGCGGACCGTCGTCCTCGACACGCTGAAGTCACCGGCGAGCGCCCGCTCGGTGGGAATGGGTGAACCCGCGGGTAGCGCCTCGAGCAGATCGAGCAGATGCTGTTTGAGCGCCCAGTACTTCGGCTCGCGCTGGCCACGTGTGCCGGATACCGAACCCGACGAACCCCCGGAAACCGTCTCCAACATGACCGACTCCTTACCGGAACGCCTCACTGCCTCACACCTCACTTGCAAAACTACCCTGCGCACCCGCCGATGGACCCGTCTACTATTGGTCTAGACCTCGACGGGTGACGAGAGGACCATCGTGATAGAGGGCAAACCCGGCCGGAATATGACGGCCGAGATCGATGAGCAACCCGACATCCTCGCCGGGCTCGTCGAGCACCGGGGCGACATCGCCGAGGTCGCCCGCGCGATCGCCGCCAGCCCGCCCAGGTTCGCCTTGCTCGCGGCCCGTGGTTCGAGTGACCACGCGGCGTTGTACGCGAAATACCTCATCGAGGTACTGCTCGGGCTGCCCGCCGGGCTCGTGTCGCCGTCGGCGACCACCCTCTACGGCGCCAGGCCCGACCTGCGCGACGTGCTGCTGATCTCGGTGAGCCAGAGCGGCGGCTCCCCCGACCTGCTGGAGGTCACCGAGTCGGCGCGCAAACAGGGCGCGCTGACCGTGGCCGTGAGCAACACGCCCTCGTCGCGACTGTTCTCGGCCGCCGAGCTGGCCGTCGACGTGCGCGCAGGCGAGGAGCACGCGGTGGCCGCCACCAAGACCTACACGGCGACCCTGCTCGCGTTGTACCTGCTCATCGATGCCGTGCGCGGCGGGAGCGGCGAGGACGTCCGCGACATCGGCGAGCTGGCGAGGCGGACACTGGACGGGTCGCGGGCCGGGATCGGCCGCGCCGTGGACCGGTACCGGTTCGCCGGCCGGGTGCTCGCCGCCGCGCGCGGCTACTCCTACGCCACGGCGCTGGAGGCGTCGCTCAAGCTCGCCGAGACGAGCTACCTGGCAACCCGCGCCTACAGCGGCGCCGACCTGCTGCACGGGCCGGTGGCCGCCGTCGACGAGGAGACCGCGGTGCTCGCGGTGACGAGCAAGGGCAGGGGCGGCGCCGCGATGGGCGAGGTCCTCGGCGCCGTCGCCGAGCGGGGCGCCGACGTGCTGACCGTGGGCTCGGCGGCCTCGGACATGCCGGGTGCGCTGCACATCGACGTCCCCGAGACGGCGGAGGAGGTGGCGCCCGTCCTGGAGGTGCTGCCGGTGCAGCGGCTCGCGCTGGGCCTCTCGCTCGCGAGGGGCGGCGACCCGGACAACCCGCGCGGACTGCGGAAGGTGACGAAGACCCGGTGAGGTACGTGGTGGGCGTGGACGCGGGCGGCACGGCGACCCGCGCGCTGGCGCTCGGCGCCGACGGCACCGTGCTCGGCACGGGCAGGGCGGGCGGCGCCAACCCCAACTCGCACCCGCCCGAGCAGGCCGCCGCCGCCATCGCGGGGGCCGTGACGGCCGCGCTCGGCGGTCTCGGCCCCTCGGAGCCGAGTGCGTTCGTGATCGGCATGGCCGGAGCGAGCAAGCTGACCGATCCCGCCGTCGCCGACGTGTTCGACCGGGCGTGGCGAGGTGCGGGCTTCGGCGTGACCCCGCGCGTGGTGTCCGACGCTGAGGCCGCGTTCGCGTCGGCGACCGAGGACCCGGACGGCACGGTGCTGGTCGCGGGAACCGGCTCGATCGCGGGCCGCATCCGCAAGCGGCGCATGGTGTCGGTGGCGGGCGGCTACGGCTGGCTGCTCGGCGACGAGGGCTCCGGGTACTGGATCGGCAGGGAGGCCGTGCGGGCCGCGCTCGACGTGCTGACCAGGGGCGGCGAGGCCGGGCCGCTCGTGAGGGCCGTGCTGGCCGAGACCGGCGTCGAGCAGGACGAGCCGAAGGCGCACCACCGGCTCATCACCGCGGCCAACGCCGAGCTGCCGGTGCGCCTTGCCCGCTTCGCGCCGCTGGTGAGCGAGGCCGCCGGTACCGATCCCGTCGCCGACGAGATCGTCGGCAGGGCCGCGGCCCACCTCGTCGAGCTCGCCCTCGCGGCGAGGGAGCCGGGCGAGCGCACGCCGGTGGTGCTCGTCGGCAGTGTTCTCGCCGCGAACGGCCCGGTCGGAGCCGCCGTGCGCGAAGGGCTCACCGGGCTCGACGTGCGCAGTGACACCGACGGCGTGCTCGGCGCGGCGTGGCTCGCGGCGCTGGACGTTTTCGGCGAACACGCACCGCGTCCGAAACGGGTACCGTAGGCAACGGGGCCCCCGGACCTCCCCCTCGCCGGGGGCCCTCGCTACCGCGGCCGAGGGTGCCGCAGCCCAGGGTGGTTCTCCGGCAGCGTCCGGTACAACACCCAGCCACTCACCGCGACCGTCACGGCCACCAACGGCCACGACAGCACCGTGCGTGCGACGCCCAGCGCCACCACCTCGCCGGCCCACCACAGCGAGCCGTACACGAGCACCCGCAGCGTGTACTGCAGGAACACCCAGATCCAGCTCGCCCGCGAGTAGGCCTTCAGCAGCGCCGGATCCTTGCGCCACCTGGTCTTCTGCCCGAGTGCGAAGCCCACGACGACGCCGAGCAGCGGCCACCGCACCACGATGCTCGCCGCCCACAGCAGCGCGCTGGCCACATTGGACAGCAGCTGGATGAGGAAGAAGTCCTCGGCCCTCCCGGTGTGCAGCGCGATGAGCGCGGCGGCGACCACCGCGGCGAGGCTCACCACCACGGCGCGGGCCTTGTCCCCGCGCACCAGGCGGAACGCGCCCACCGCGACACTCACCACGATCGCGGTCAGCGCGCCCCAGCCGATGGACGAGCCGGTGGCGAGCCAGCCCGCCACGAACGCGACGGGTGGCAGGCTCGCGTCGATCGCACCCTTGCGCCCGCCCAGCAGGCTCGCGAGCGACTCGCGGGCGGGAGCGGGTTCGGTCGGGGTGTCAGTCACGTGTCCAGCCTGCCTCATTCGCGAAGTTAGGTCACCCTTTGCAGGTTACCTTCGCCACACGCCTGAGCACGATCTTGTAATACGGCTGCGTAAGTGGCCGACGAAGGAAGAAACTATGACGTCCGATCAAACCGCCGGGCACTCGTAGGTGGGACTGCGGGCGGGCGTCCGGTTGTTGATCGACAGCAGAAGGGGTTCACAGGGCGTTGTCGGAGGGAGACCTCGTGACCGGATACAACAGCTACGTCGCCATCGGAGACAGCTTCACGGAGGGGCTCAACGACCCCTTGCCGGATGGCAGCTTCCGAGGATGGGCCGATCGCCTCGCCGAGATCCTCGCCGGCGGACGCCCCGAGTTCGCCTACGCCAACCTCGCCATCAGGGGCAAGCTGCTCGCCGAGATCATGAGCGAACAGCTGCCGATCGCGCTGGAGACCCGCCCCGACCTGGTCACGGTCTGTGCGGGCGGCAACGACATCATCGTGCCCGGCGCCGACGTCGACGCCGTCGCGGCCGCCTTCGAGGAGGGCATCGGCGCGCTGCGCGGGGCCGGCATAGAGGTGGTGATCTTCACGGGCCCCGACACCAAGCGCATGTCGGTGATGAGCATCCTGCGCGGCAAGGTCGCCATCTACAACGCGCACCTGTGGGCCATCGCGGAGCGGCACGGCGCGAAGGTCGTCGACCTGTGGGCGATGGACGCGCTGCACGACGTCCGCGCGTGGAGCGACGACCGCCTGCACTTCACGCCAGAGGGCCACCGGAGGATCGCGCTGCGGACCGCCGAGGCGCTCGGGGTGCCGACCCCGGCCGACTGGCGCGAGCCGTGGCCGGAGACCGACGGGCACCCGAACTGGCTCACGCTGCGCCGCTCCGACCTCGAATGGACCAGGGTGCACCTGCTGCCGTGGATCCGCAGGCACCTGCGCGGGGAGTCGATGGGCGACGGCATCACCCCCAAGCGCCCGCGCCTGACCCCGCTGGTCGAACGCCCCGCCGCCACGACCCTGATCGAACCCGCGGAGAACTAGCCCCCAGCCCTCAGCACCCGGCCGCCGCGGTGAAGGCCACCATGCCTGCGTTGAACGCAGGCATGGTGGCCTTCACTGCGGAGGGGCCATGCGGCGGCGAGCCACCACGCCGACTCGAACCGGTCAACGGGTCGACGGCAGTTCGGCCGTGAAGGCCGGGCTGGGGTTCTCAATCACCACTGAGGCGCCATCGGGCGAGGTCTGCGCCCTGGTCAGCCGGGGCAGGCTCCCCAACACGAACGGGACCGCGGCAAGTGGCATCAGCACGAATCCAGCGACGGCCACGCCGGCCAGCCACGGCATGCCATCGGCGATCGCGCTCACGATCAGCGAGCCCGCGAAAGCCGCCAGGCCGCCGAAGAACAAGGCGGAGGCGGCAGCCAGCCAGAGTGCCCTGGTACGGACGCACTTCCGGCAGAGCGGCCAGCCCTTGACGTCGGTGGTTCGTACCTTTTTCCCATGCTGATCGAGCCGTTCCGCCATCCCGAGAACACCCCGGCGACCCACTTGAGTGAACCGATTTCCCTCGATCTTCACCTTTGACTGGAGGACGAAGTCCCTCTCCCGGACGGCACGCAAACCGTGTCGCGAACAATGGCGTGGCAGGTTTCCCGGTCGCCCGACGAAGTCGGCTGGCAATGTGACGACACCAGCGTGATGCGACATGCGGAACCCCTGTCAACCTGGCGAAACGCGAACGGACGCGGAAGTGTAGCGCCCTGGTCGCCGTCCGCGGTTGATCGTCTTGGACGGTGTCGACGACGCTCGAAAACGAGGCCGTAGCGACGCTCGAAAACGAGGCCACCCAGACAGATTGGATGGGTGATCTCGGTGGAGGACTGGGCGTTGATCCGGCGGCTGGTCGCGGACGGTGTTCCGCGGCGGCAGGTCGCGCGGCAGTTGGGTATCGGGCGGGCGACGGTCGATCGGGCGGTGGCGTCGGACCGGCCGCCGAAGTACGAGCGCAGGCCGGTGCCGACGGCGTTCACGCCGTTCGAGGCAAGGGTGCGGGCGATCTTGGCGGAGCATCCGGAGATGCCGGCGACGGTGATCGCTGAGCGGGTGGGCTGGACCGGCTCGATCACGTGGTTCCGGGACAACGTGCGCCGGTTGCGGCCGGGGTATCGCCGCCCTGATCCGGCTGACCGGCTGGTCTGGGAGGCGGGGGACGCGGCGCAGTGCGATCTGTGGTTCCCGCCCAAGCGGATCCCGTTGGAGGATGGGTCCAGCGCGTTGTTGCCGGTGTTGGTCATGGTCGCCGCGCACTCGCGGTTCATCACCGGGCGGATGCTGCCCACTCGGCGGACCGAGGACTTGCTGCTCGGCTCTTGGGAGTTGATCGGGCGGCTTGGGCGGGTGCCACGCCGGCTGATCTGGGACAACGAGCCGGGCATCGGTCGCGGTGGTCGCCTGGCCGCCGGCGTCGCGGCGTTCACTGGCACGCTGGCCACGAAGGTGGTGCAGCTGCCGCCGAACGACCCGGAGTCCAAGGGCATTGTCGAGCGCCGCAACGGGTTCTTTGAGACTTCGTTCATGCCCGGCCGTTCCTTCACCTCACCAGCCGACTTCAACACCCAGTTCGACCAGTGGCTGAGCCGCGCGAACGCGCGCATCGTGCGCACGATCAAGGCCCGCCCGGTCGACCTGATCGAGGCTGACAGGGCACGGATGCTCGCGCTGCCGCCGGTTCCGCTGCTGCTGGGTTGGCGGCACCGGGTCCGGCTCGGCCGCGACTACTACGTCCGCCTCGATGCCAGCGACTACTCCGTCGACCCGACCGCGATCGGGCGGATGGTCGAGGTGAGCGCGGATCTGGACCGGGTCCGGGCCCGCCTCGACGGCCGCGTGGTCGCCGACCACGCCCGGGTCTGGGCCCGCGGCGCCACCGTCACCGACCCGGCTCACAAGCGGATCGCGCAGGCGCTGCGTGAGCAGGCACGACAGCCACGGGTCGCCGCCACCGCCACCAACGCGGATGACCTGACCCGGGACCTGGCCGACTACGACCGCGCATTCGGGCTCAGCGGGGAGGTCGCGTGATGGCTGCCAAGACCACCCCGGAGTCGGTCAAGCAGATCCACTACCTCGCCGCCGCACTCAAGGCACCGCGGATCACCGAGACCGCGCAGCGGCTGGCCGACCAGGCCCGTGACGCGGGCTGGACCCACGAGGACTACCTGGCCGCCGTGCTCGAACGGGAAGTGTCCGCGCGCAACGCCTCCGGCGCCGAACAACGCATCCGCTCGGCCGCCTTCCCCGCCCGCAAGACCCTCGAGGACTTCGATTTCGACGCCCAACCCGCCATCCGGGCCCAGGTCGGCTCGCTGGCCTCAGGCGCCTTCCTGACCGAGGCACGCAACATCGTGCTGCTCGGCCCACCTGGCACCGGCAAGACCCACCTGGCGATCGCACTCGGCGTCGCTGCCGCCCGCCACGGCCACCGCGTGCTGTTCGCGACCGCGACCGATTGGGTCACCCGGCTCACCGAAGCCCACCGCTCCGGCCGACTGCCGCAGGAACTGACCAAACTGCGCCGCTACGGGCTGATCATCGTCGACGAGGTCGGCTACCTGCCCTTCGAGCAAGACGCCGCGAACCTGTTCTTCCAACTCGTCTCGTCCCGATACGAACACGCCTCGCTCGTGCTCACCAGCAACCTGCCGTTCTCTGGCTGGGCCGGCGTCTTCGGCGACCAAGCCGTCGCCGCCGCGATGATCGACCGCATCGTCCACCACGCCGACGTGCTCACCCTCAAAGGCGCCAGCTACCGCCTCCGCGGACGAGGAATCGACAGCCTGCCCAGCATCAGAACACAGAACCAGGCAGACTAGACACACCGACCGGTGGCCTCATTTTCGAGCGTCACAACGGCCTCAGATTCGGGCGTCGTCGACAGACGGGCTCGTGAACGCAAGCACCCTGCGAAGACGAGGTAGATGCCCACCTCAGCGCCCGGCTGCCGCAGTGAAGGCCACCTTCACTGCTTTGAACGCAGTGAAGGTGGCCTTCACTGCGGAGGGGCCAGGCGTTGAAGTTTCGCGGTTGCGCGAGGGCGCGTTTACAGTCGGTTCATGTCCGGTGGTGGAGGCCGGCGGTGGCTGGTTCCGCTCGCGCTGCTGGTGACGGGCGTGCTCGCCTTCCTCGCGACTCGATTCGAGGCCGATGGGATCGAGTCGGATCTGCTTGCCCGGTCACGGTCCGCACTCGCCCACGCCGGGCTGTCCGCGGCCTCCGTCAGCTTCGACGGCAGGGACGGGACCGTGTCCGGGGTGTCCGGCCGCGAGGCCGAATGGGCGGTCGGCGTGGTGGCGGGTGTGGAGGGGGTCCGCACCGCCGAGGCCGCCGAGCCCACCACGAAACGGAAACCGGGGGTGCCTCAGGATGTCCGGCAGCGGTTGCAGGCCGAGCTCGACGGGCTGCTGGCGACGCAGCCGATCTCGTTCCAGCCGGACACCGCCGTGCTCACCCCTGAGGGGGAAAGCGCGATGACCGCCGTGCTCGACCTGCTCGGTACCACGCCCACCGATGTGCGCTTCGACGTCGGCGGGCACGTCGCACGCCTGCCCGGCGGAGACCCCGCCGGCGCGCGGGCGCTGTCGCAGGCGCGGGCCGACGCGGTGGCCCAGCGGCTGATCGCGTCGGGCATCGCCAACACCAGGGTCACGGCCATCGGCTACGGCGACACACGTCCACTCAGTCCGAGCGGGGACACCAGCGCCGACCGGCGGGTGGAGATCACGGTGCGGTGAGAAGGGGGAGATCGATGCTGTGGTTGTTCGGTCAGATCTGGCTTTGGCTGCTGATCTCGTTCGCACTCGGCGCCGGGCTCACCGCGCTGCTGTTCCGGCGCCCTTCGCGGCAACGCCCGTACGAGCGGCACTCCCCGCCCCTCGCGGCGCCGCCACCGGCCGAGGAAGAGGCGACCCGGCACCTGCCCACCGTCGGCGCGCTGCCCCCGGTGGTGCCGGACGCTTCGGAACCCCCGCCTGACCTCGGCCATCAGGAGGGCACGCTCCCGCCCCGGCGGGCGTGGCACGTCCGCAACGAGTGGCCCGACGAGGACGACGCCGCGGCGAGCGAGGACCGGCAGTCCCGGCGAGGCGGCTGACTCGCCGCTCACCCGCTGCTGATAAATTCGCTGCACCCGGTCACCCCCTGCCTGGCGGGTGTGGGTCACCGGGTGCGTTCGAGGACGAGGTAAGGAACGTTGATGCCGCTCCCGCATTGGACCTCGGACAACGTCTTGCCACCCGGCCGTCACCCCGCCGATCTCTCCGACCTCTACGAGCGGTTCGTGTGGGACGCCCCGCACCGCAACGAGCGCGAGGTGCTCTTCAGCGCCCTCAGTGGCTACCTCGGGGTCGTGACCCGCCTGATTCCGTCGGGGCGGGCCTGGGTCGGCGGCACCATCACCGTGCGCAGCGAGCAGTTGCCGCAGGACGTCGACGTCGTGCTGATCCCCGACGACTGGGGCAGCCTCAAGCGGCTCGGCGGCCCGGCCCGTGCGGCACTGTACGGGCAGCTCACCCTGCGTGGCGTGATCGCCGAGCAGCCCGCGATGTACCTGGAGCAGGTGCAGCCGGTCGGCGGGCTGCTCGACGGCTTTCTCTGTCACCCCGGCGACGAGGAGGCGTGGGAGCAGACGTGGTCACGCGGACCCGTCGACGGCATCGTCAAGGGCTTCGCGGAGGTGACCTGGTGAGCGTCTTCCGTAGCGTCGCCGAGAACATCCCCGGCGGCACGTGGCTCGACGACCTGGCGAGGGCGTCGGCGATGGCCGCGTACGCCAAGTTCGAGCGCACGTCCCGCTCGCCGCTGCTGCGGGTGTCGCTGCTCGGCTCCTCCCAGCTCGACGCGTACACCTTCTCCGACATCAGCAAGGCGTTGCAGGACGCGACGGCCAAGATCGGCCACATCGTACGCAACCCGCAGGGCGAGATCACCTACGTGCAGCCTGCCGACCGCGAGAAGGCGCCGCTGATCCAGCGCGGGCAGGCGGGCAACGCGATGTTCTTCGGTTTCCCGGAGACGGCCGCGCCCGACGCGCTCATCAACGACGGCATCGAGACGCTGTCGGAGCGGGCGGTCAAGGAGCTGTGCGACTTCCTGCCGGCCAACGGCTCCGACGACGGCGCGCTCGACGCGGTGCTGCTGCAGCGCGACACCGTGCGCAACGCCGTGAGCGACATCGTCAACGCGGTGATGAAGACGTCGAGCCTCGGGCTGTCGCTCACGCCGACCAGCGGCGACGAGCTGATGCGGAGCATGACGACCGAGCAGGCGCGGGTGCTGCAGAGCAGCCTGCGGGAGTCGCGTGAGGACGTCGGCTACGAGACGGTGACCGGCAGGCTCGATGGCGTGCGGACCCGGCGGCGCATCTTCTATCTGGAGCGCGACACCGGCAGCACCATCCAGGGCGCCGTGGCGCCGGACCTGCTGGACGAGATCAAGCTCAACCTCGATCGTCCGGTGACGGCGCGACTGCGCGTGGTCAGGACGACGACGATCGACGGGCGGCGCGGCCGTCCGGTGTACGAACTGCTGGAGATCCACTCGGAGACGAGCCTCTTCGACTGAGGCGGCCCGTCATCCGCCGTCCGCGGGGAGGACGCGGAACGAGCGGAACCGCGGCGTCAACGGCGTCATCGCCCGGTAGTCGCGTTGGTCGAGCGTGAACACGCGATCGGTGTGGTACCGGTGGGCGAGCACGACGCCGACCGCGTCTGCCAGGTCGAGGCGCAGGTCCTCGTACTTGGCCCTGACCTCCTGTGCCACGGTGAGGTCACCGTGCTTGAGCTCGGCGAGCCGGTACTGGCCGTCGGCCATCCGAGCGGCGAGGGCCTCCACCACCTGCATGGCAGCCGGAAAGCCGATGTCGCGGTGCACCAGGTGATCGAGCTCCGTGATCACCAGCGGAGAGATCGCGAGCGTCTCGTTCTCCATCACCGCCAGCGCCTTGGCGTGCTCTGGCTGGGAGGCGTCGAACGCCGCGTACAACGCCGAGGTGTCGGCAACGATGATCATCGGCGGGTCGAACGATCCTTGATGTGTTCGTAGACGGCGTCGTCCAGCTCGTCAGGGGTCTTCGGCCGGCCGCTCGTGAACACGGGAAGTGAACGAGCCTGCTTGGGCCGGGACGACGAGTCGAGCAGCAGCGCGATACCGCGCCTGATCAGTTCCGCCTTGCTGACGCCGGTAGCCGCCGCCTCGGCGTCCAGGCGGACCTCGAGATCGTCGGGCAGATACACGGTCGTCTTCACCATGCCATATATAGTACCACCCACAACGCCGTGACCAGCGGTTTCGAACGGCCCGCAGACATGAATACGACCCCGTGCCACCAGTCCCGATCTGGTGGCGCGGGGCCGTACTCACTCCTACTCGCTTCGTGGCCGACCGGTGCGGACTCACCCCGAGCAAGGAGCCACCCGCGCCACTGGGGCCACGATCACCTCATCGGTCACGCGATGAGGTGTGCGACACGGTAACAGGCCGCGCCGAGGCAGCTACAACCACCCCGGCACGGCCGGTTACCAATCGCTTACCCGCGGATCAGCGAGTGACCGGAGTGAAGTCCCTGCTGCCGATGAAGGTCGGCCGGGGCTTGCTGGCCGCGAACGGCTCCTGCAGCGCGTTCTCGACGCTGTTGAACACCAGGAAGATGTTCGAGCGCGGGTACGGGGTGATGTTGTTGCCCGAGCCGTGCATGATGTTCGAGTCGAAGAACAGCGCGGAGCCCGCGGGGCCCGTGAACTGGTCGATGCCGTACTCGGCGGCGAGCTTGGTGATGTCGTGCTCGCTCGGGACGCCGATCTCCTGCTCCTTCAGCGACGCCTTGTAGTGGTCGTCCGGCGTGGCGCCGACGCACTGCACGAACGTGCGCTGCGAGCCGGGCATGACCATCAGGCCCCCGTTGAAGGGGTAGTTGTCGGTGAGCGCGATCGAGCAGCTCACCGCGCGCGGCTTCGGCATCCCGTCCTCGGCGTGCCACGTCTCGAAGTCGGAGTGCCAGTAGAAGCCCGAGCCCTTGAACCCCGGCATGTAGTTCACGCGGCTCTGGTGGATGTAGACCTCCGAGCCCAGGATCTGCCTGGCCCGGTCGAGGATGCGCGGGTCGCGCACCAGTTCACTGATCAGCTCGCTGATCTTGTGCACCTCGAAGATCGACCGAACCTCGCCGGACTTCTTCTCGGTGATCACGCGCTCGTCGGCCTTGAGTTCGGAGTCCGACGAGAGCCGTACGAGTTCCTGCCAGTAACCCTGCACCTCGGCGGGCGACAGCAGGCCCTCGATGATCGTGTAGCCCTTCGCCTCGTGTGAGGCGAGTCCGGCCGCATCGAACGGCCCGTCTCCCTCGGCGCCCCACACGGTGGGATCAGCCCGTTCGAGCAGCTGTGCCTCACCGACCACACGGGTTGGATAACTGTCCTCAATCCGGCTCTCTGCGAGAGTCAAATTACTCGCCTCCTACGAGTGCCACTCTTTTGTTTGTTTTTCTGTGCCCCCTCGGGGTTCGCGATGCGGCGTGCCGGGGCCGCTGGGGACCCCGGCACGCCTATCGCGAAGTCGCGGCAGTCAGTCAGTCCTCTTCGACCACGAGCGGGTACACGCCGTTTTCGTCGTGAACCTCGCGGCCGGTCACCGGCGGGTTGAAGACGCAGACGGTGCGCATCTCGGTCTTCGGCCGGACCTGGTGCTTGTCGTGGTCGTTCAGCAGGTAGAGCGAACCGGGCTTGAGCTGGTGGGTCTCGCCGGTCGCCTTGTTCGTGATCTCACCTTCGCCCTCGACGACGAAGACGGCCTCGATGTGGTTGGCGTACCAGAAGTCGTTGACGGTACCCGCGTACAACGTGGTCTCGTGCACCGAGAAGCCGGCCTTGTCCTTGGCGAGCAGGATGCGCTTGCTCCGCCAGTTCGGCGTCTTGATGTCGGCGTCGGTGTCGGTGACCTCGTCGAGTGTGCGGACGATCAAAACGTACTCCCTTTCTCCGGTTGGAAAACTGACTCAACGCGACAGTACTGACTTCACCGAGTCCGTGATGATCTCCAGGCCCTGCTCGATCTCGGCGTCGGTGGTGGTCAGCGCGGGCAGCAGCTTGACGACCTCGCCGTCGGGACCGGACGTCTCCATGAGCAGGCCGCGGTCGAAGGCCGCCGCGCAGACCTTGCCCGCCACCTCGCCGGTGGGGAACTCGAGGCCCCTGGCGAGGCCGCGGCCCTTCGCGACCAGGTTCGCCTCGGGGTGGCTCTCCACCAGCTCGGTGAACACGGCGCCGACCCGCTCACCCTTGGCCTTGGTGGACTTCTCCAGCTCGTCGTCGCGCCAGTAGGTGCGCAGCGCCTCCGTGGCGGTGACGAACGCGGGGTTGATGCCGCGGAAGGTGCCGTTGTGCTCACCGGGCGACCACACGTCGAGGTCGGGCCGGATGAGCGTGATCGCGAGCGGAAGGCCGTACCCGCCGATCGACTTCGAGAGGCAGATCATGTCCGGCTCGATCCCGGCCTCCTCGAAGCTGAAGAACGGGCCCGTGCGACCGCAGCCCATCTGCACGTCGTCGAGGATCAGCAGGATGTTGTGCCGCTTGCAGAGCTCGGAGAGGCCCTGCAGCCACTCGAGCCGCGCGGCGTTGATGCCGCCCTCGCCCTGAACGGTCTCGACGATCACGGCGGCGGGCTCGTTCAGACCGCTGCCGGAGTCCTCGAGCAGGCGCTCGAAGTAGAGGAAGTCCGGGTAGGCGCCGTCGAAGTACCGGTCGTACGGCATCGGCGTGGCGTGGACCAACGGGATGCCGGCGCCGCCGCGCTTCATCGAGTTACCGGTCACCGACAGCGCGCCAAGGGTCATCCCGTGGAAGGCGTTGGTGAAGTTGATGACCGATTCCTTGCCCGTGACCTTGCGCGCGAGCTTCAGCGCGGCCTCGACCGCGTTGGCGCCACCGGGACCCGGGAAGATGACCTTGTAGTCCATCGAGCGCGGCTGGAGGATGACCTCGTTCAGGGCCTCGAGGAAGTCGCGCTTGGCAACGGTGAACATGTCGAGCGCATGGGTCACGCCGTCGCGCGAAATGTAGTCGATCAGTGCTTTCTTCAGCACCGGGTTGTTGTGCCCGTAGTTGAGCGCGCCGGCGCCGGCGAAGAAGTCAAGGTACGCTTTGCCGTCCTCCGCGTAGAGCCAACTGCCTTGCGCTCGATCGAACACGGTCGGCCAGCCACGGCTGTAGCTGCGCACCTCGGATTCGAGCGTTTCGAAGATGCTCACCTTGCTTCGTCTCCTGCTTTATCGGGCGAAAACAATTGTTGGGTTTTCGCTTTCTAGCGCCCAGTCTCGTCGTGGGCTCGCACGAGCGGACCGATGCGGAACAGGTCCTCCGGCTCGTGCTCATCGGGAAAATCACTCGCCGCGAACAACTCGGACCGCTCGAGAGGGGCGTTCCACCGCTTGGCGAAGGAACTGAACAGCCGGATCGACGCTTCGTTGTCGGGCGTGATCGTGGTGTCCAGGTAGCGCACACCGTCGTCGACGAGGCGGTTGAACAGCGCGTCGAGCAGCTTTCCTGCCAGGCCGCGGCCGCGCTGGGAGTCGTCGACCGCGACTTGCCACACTAACGCGGTGTCCGGCGCATCGGGCCTGCGATAGCCGATGACAAACCCCACAGTATTTCCATCGACCCTGGCGACAACGGAAGTCTCAGCGAAATCGCGGCACCACAACAGGTACGTGTACGACGAGTTGAGGTCAAGCTTTTGTGAATCACGCGCTATTCGCCACAGGGCGGCACCATCAGCTCGCGATGGCTTTTCGATCACCACGTGGCCCGCCGATTGATTATCGCCGTTGGCACGGATTGAGTGCTTTCCGGACATATTCAAGCAACGTAACAGAGTGCGTTACGCCGTTCAGCCCGAGATCGGTGCGGACCCTCCGCCTACCTGCAACGACACAGAAACACATGTGACAATGCCGACAGAAACGTACCGATCATGGTGTCGCATGTGCTATAAGCGCAGCAAATCCGGCCGCTGAGCTGTCAGCGGCTCTCCTCTAGCACGGTAGTGGCACACGCCGTCGCACGCGAGGGGTCAGCCGAGCGCGACTCTGCGTCACCCTCTGTTCCGGCCCGCTTCGGTTCGAAGTCGGGGATTCGCAAACCACCGGTTCGAAGATCGACCGGTTCCGATCCCCAGCGAAAGGTCCCTTCCGTGAATCGACGCCTGCGCGGCCTCGGTGTGCCGCTGGCCGCCGCGGTACTCGCCACCGCCGCCGTCACCACGATCACGACGCTCAGACCCGTCGAGACGGGCACCACCTCGCCCGCGAGCCCCGGCGAACACGGCCAAGCGGTCGTCGCCGCCCACCGCGGCTCCCCCGGCCTCGCCCCCGAGGAGACGCTCGCCTCCTACCAGCGGGCGCTGGCGGAGGGCACGGACGTCCTCGAGGGCGACGTGCAGCTCACGGCCGACGGCGAGCTCGTGCTGGTGCACGACGACACGCTGGCACGCACCACGGACGTGGAGACCGTGTTCCCCGAACGGGCGCAGGGCCTCGTCGGTGACTTCACGCTCGCCGAGATCAAGCGGCTCGACGCGGGTTCGTGGTTCGACCCGCGGTTCGCGGGCCAGCGCGTGCCGACCGTGCGGGAGCTGCTGAACCTCAATCGTGGCCGGGCCGGGCTGACGCTGGAGCTGAAGGCGCCGCAGAACAGCCCTGGTGTCGGTGCGAAGCTCGCCGAGGAGTTGCGGGCGGCCGGACTCGCCGACGGTGCGGTCCTGCGCTCCGGCGCCTACCGCGTCAAGGTCCACTCGCGCAACGAGACCGCACTGCGAGAGTTCCACGCGGTCGCGCCCAAGGTGCAGCTGGCGGTGCTGACCGGTGGCGAGATGCTCGACGACGCCGCGCTCGACGCGCTCGCGGGCTGGACGGTGGGCGTGTTCGCCCACCCGCGCGTGACCACCGCGGCCGATATCGACAGGGCACACGCGCGCGGGCTCAAGGTGTTCAGCGACCCCGTGGACAGTCCCGCGCAGATCGAGATGGCCCTGCATCAGCGGTACGACTGGGTGATCACGAACTACCCGGAGACGGCGCTGCGGGTGCGCGCAGGCAAGGACGCGTTCCCCGGACCCGGCGCCGTCCTCGTCGACCACGTCTTCCCGAACCCGAGCGGTGACGATGTGCAGCCGGAAACCGGCGAGCACGTCACCCTGCGCAACACCACGGCCCGGCCGGTCGACGTGAGCGGGCACTACGTGCGCGACGCGGCGAGCAACCTGCTGCGCATCGGCGAGGGCGTCACGATCCAGCCCGGCAGCCTGCTGCGGGTCTACCCCGGCCCTGGCACCGACCGCCCCGACGCCGTCTACAACGGCCTTTCCGCCGGGTTCCTGAACAACACCGGCGGCGACACGGTGACGCTGTACTCGCCGCGCCACCGGGTGCTCGACACCCACTCGTACATCGTCCCGTGACCGGGTGGGGTGCGGCGAGTCCGCACCCCACCCCGCTGTCGTCACGCCAGGCTGAACGACATGGACACCGTCTCCATCCGTCCGGTTTCGGACGACGACCTGCCCGCCGCCGCCGACCTTCGCTGGCGCTGGGTGCTGGAGAACCGGGGAACGCCCACCACGACCTACGACGGTTTCGTCCGTCATTTCGTGGGCTGGGCGCGGGAGAACGCCGCCACCCATCGCTGCCTGGTCGCCGTGCGCGCGGGTGAGGTCGTGGGCATGGCGTGGCTGGCGGTCCTGCCCCGCGTGCCGACGCCGCGTGCCCTGGAACGCGCGTCCGGCGACCTGCAGTGCGCCTATGTCGCGCCGCACGAGCGTGACAACGGCGTGGGCGGCAGGCTCATCGACGGGGTACTCACGCTCGCGCGGGAACTCGGGCTCGAACGCGTGACCGTGCACTCGAGCGCCAGGGCCGTCGCCGCGTACTCGCGACACGGCTTCGCGGTGTCACCTCGCCTGCTCCAGGCCGACCTCTCGCGCGAATAGGTCCGCGCCGACGGCACGTGCGACGATGGACCCATGCCCAAGAAGCTGCGCCTCACCGGCGACGCCGAGGCCGACAAGCTGCTCAGCAGCGACCCCTTCGCGCTGCTCACCGGTCTTCTCCTCGATCAGCAGTTCCCGATGGAGCATGCGTTCATGGGGCCGAAGAAGATCGCGGACCGCATGGACGGGTTCAGCCTCACCAAGATCGCCGAGACCCCGGTCGAGGAGTTCGTCGAGCTGTGCGTGCAGCCGCCGGCCATCCACCGCTATGGCGGATCGATGGCCCGCCGGGTCCACGCACTGGCGCACCACGTCCTCGAGCACTACGACGGCAATGCGGACCGGATCTGGAAGTCCGGCAAACCGGACGGCAAGGAAGTGCTCCGGCGGGTCAAGGCGCTGCCGGGCTACGGCGACCAGAAGGCCAGGATCTTCGTGGCACTGCTCGGCAAGCAGCTGGGCGTGACTCCGGAAGGCTGGCGCGAGGCGGCGGGCGCCTACGGCGAGGAAGGCTCTCGCCGGTCGATCGCCGACGTCACAAGCGCGGAAACCCTCGCCGAGGTGCGCGACTTCAAGAAGGCGGCCAAGGCCGCCGCGAAGAGCGCCGGCTAGCGGCTGTCGCCCGAGCGGCGGAACCGCTTGAGGCGGGCCGTCGACCGGCATCACAGCGGATTCCGGATCAGGTGCGCCCGGGTGGGCGGTGTCAGCTCACGCCGACGCGGTCACGTGCGCCGCTTCGGGAGCACTCGCTAGCTCGCGAACCGCTTGCGGTACTCGGTCGGGCTCAGCCCCGTTCGTCTGCGCAGCTGAGCCCGCAGGTTGGCCGCACTGCCGAGCCCGCTGCGGAAGGCCACGACGTCGAGCCGCCGTTCGCCGCGTTCGATGAGCCTGCACGCGAGGTCAACGCGTTCGGCCGTCAGCCAGCCGAGCGGTGTCGTGCCCAGTTCGGCGCGGAACCGCCGGTGCAGCGTTGCCTGGCTCATCGCCGCCCGCGCGGCGAGGTCGGCGACCGTCAGCGGCTGGTCCAGCCGCGCCTGCGCCCACGCGAGCACCGGTGCGAGCGACGCGGCAGGCACCTCGGGCACCGGCCGTTCGATGAACTGCTGCTGACCGCCGTCCCGGTGCCCGGCGAACACCAGCCGCCTGCTCACCGCGTTGGCGACCTCGGCGCCGTGGTCGCGCCGGATGACGTGCAGTCCGAGGTCGAGCGCGGCGGCGCTGCCCGCCGCCGTGAGTACGTCGCCCTCGTCGACGAAGAGCACGTCCGGCTGCAGCCGCACCGACGGGAACCGGGCGGCGAACACCTTGGCCCATCGCCAGTGCGTGGTGGCCCTGCGCCCGTCGAGCACACCCGCCGCCGCGAGTGTGAACGCGCCGGTGCAGAAGCTCATCAGCCGTGCGCCCCGGCCAGCCGCGGCACGCACGGCGTCGAGCACGGCGGGCGCGGGCTTCACCTCCGGGTCGGGCCGGTTCGGCACCAGCACGGTGTCCGCGGACTCCACCGCGTCGAGCCCGGCGACCTCGGACAGCGTGAACATGCCCAGGTGCATGCGCACGGAAGGCCGCGCCGAACAGAGCCCGAACTCGTACCAGGCCCGGCCGAACTCGGGCCTGCGCAACCCGAACAGTTCGGTCGCCACGCCCAGCTCGAACGGGTTCGAGCCGTCGTCGACGATCGCGACGACCCGGTGCGGTGCGTGCGAGGAATCAAGCGGCATGTGCGATTCCTAGCACCCTCGGGTTGATCTCTGCCGACCAGGATGGAGCCATGGCCCACGAACCGATCGAGCTGGCCGACGCGCTGTCAACGTTCGACCAGCTCTGGAGCCCGCGCATCCTGACGCAGGTGAACGACTACGACGTCCGCATCGCCAAGGTGGCGGGTGAGCACGTGTGGCACGCCCACGACGACACCGACGAGTTCTTCCTCGTCCTCGACGGAGAGCTGACGATCGCGCTGCGCGAGCCGTCCGGCGAGCGATCCGTCGTGCTGCCCAAGGGCGCGGTGTTCGTCGTTCCCCGCGGCACCGAGCACAAGCCGTCCTCGAAGGACGGCGCCTCACTGCTGCTGTTCGAGCCGACCGGCACCCTTTCCGTCGGCGACCGCCACGACGAGGTGCCCGGTCACGTCGACGCCACGACCGGCCACGCGCTCGGCGACCGCTGACGCCGTTCAGCGCAGCACGATGCCGCGCACGAACGCGGCCTGCCCGACGTGCTGGAGGTCGTCGCCGATCACACTGACGAGCCGGACGCCCAGCGTGACTGGTGGATCCCAGTTCTCGTCGACGACGACCTCCAGGTCATCGTCGGAGATCCCCTCGACGTAGCCGATCGTCTGCTCGTACACGGCGTCGTGGTAGTCGACGAGCAGCTGCGGCGAGTCGACCCGCACCTTCGCGACGTCGGCGCTCGAGTGCCCGTAGCCGATGTCACCCGCCGGGAACGGCAGCCCGAACCGGTCGGCCCAGCCCTTGGCGGTCCAGACCTGATCGAGCCCTGCCACGCCGGCGACGTGGTCGTCCTGCACCCGCGTGAGGTGCCACACGAGCCACGCGATGGAGTTCGCGTGCTTGTCGACGCGGTGGGCCAGCTGGTCGGCGTTCAGTCCGTCTACAGCGGCATGCACCTCCTCCTGGATGCGGCCGAAGGCGTCCTTCAGTAGTTCCACACTTCCCATGTCTCAATTGTGTTTGATCGGCGCGCTGGCTGCCGCACACTTCAGGACATGCCAGGCTCCGTCTCCAGCTCGCGGTTCGCCGCACTCGCCCGCTCGTCGCCGTGGCGGTGGCGAACCCTGCGATTCACCGCGCGGTGGCGGCGGCCGGAGAGGACGGACCCCGCCGTCCGCGCGTGGATCCGGCGCCCCGACGGGCTCCGGGTCGAGCGCCTTGACGGGACGCTGCTCAGCGCGGAGGTCCTGAAGCGGCCGTGGGGCACGATGACGACCGTCACCGCCGATGGCATCCGCATCGAGCAGGAACAGTTCGGCCCGCTCGACCCTCGCGCGGAGCAGCCCCGGCTCGACGCCGACGGGCTCGTGGTCCGCAGACCCGCCGAAGGCCCGCTCCGCTACGACGATCCGATGTACGTCGACTACCACTGGGTAGCCATGCTGGACCCCGTCGAGCTCGCCGACGCCGAGCGCGGGTTCGGCGATCCCACGCCGGATTCGGTCGAGATCACCGACGTCAGCGAGGTCTCGCACCACGGCAGGCGGGCGTGGCAGGCGACCCTGAGGCCCACCCCTGCCTACGACCCACGCTGCTCGTGCTGCCCATTGCTCTTCTCACAGGCGTCCGAGGACTGGGAGGCCGAGGCCGGCGGACCCACAGTGCGCGACCGGCAGCCGGACCTGCGCTACGCCGACGCGCACCTGGTGCGGCTGGACGTGGCGACAGGCGTGTGCGTGTACACCGAGGAGCTCGGCGGGTCCCGAGCGGGCAGCGGCCACGATGTCGCGATCGAGGCCGTCGACAAATTCATGTCGGACGAGCTGCTTGCGGCCAGGAACTGACCGGAATCAGGCATAGCGTGGTCGTATCGACAACGATCAGGAGTGATGATCATGGACTTCAAGCTCGAACTCGTGAGTGTTCCGGTGTCTGATGTGGACAAGGCAAAGGCTTTCTATGTAGAGAAGGTCGGTTTCAACGCCGATCACGATCACACCGTGAACGACGACATCCGCTTCGTGCAGCTGACGCCGCCCGGCTCCGCCTGCTCGATCGCCATCGGCAAGGGACTCTCGAAGATGCGGCCGGGCTCGGTCGAAGGCCTGCAGGTGGTGGTCTCCGACATCGAGGCGGCACGCGCCGAACTCGCGGGCCGGGGTGTCGACGTCAGCGACGTGCAGGACTTCCCGTGGGGCCGGTTCGTGTTCTTTTCGGACCCGGACGGCAACTCCTGGGCCGTGCAGCAGATTCCCGCTCGTTCCTGAACCTCCTTCCTCCTTGTGATCGACTAACGCACCGCCGGCCGGGGGAACAGCTCGACGAAACGTCGCGCGATCTCGTCGTCGCCCTCGACCGTGGCCTCTCCGTGACGCTGCGCCTCGGTGAGTTTCCGGCCCCCGAACACCACCGAACGCAGTGTCGCGGCACCGGTCTCGATAACGGCGTCGGGCTCGTCGGCCGACCCGCGCCCCATCGTGAGGTCCCCCTCGGCGACCTCGGCGTGGAACACATCGCCACTGACCCGCAGCTCCACCCCCAACCTCAGCTCGGCCGCGGCCTGCACGTCGAACGTCGTCCTCAGCGCGAGCACGAGCGCGTCCGGACTCAGTTCGGCGTCCGACGTCATCGGCGTGCGACTGCCCCAGCTGGCCAGCGCGAACAGGGCGGGCTCGAGCCCCTGCCCGCGCTCGGTCAGCTCATAGGCCCACGCACTCACCGGCGGCCCCAGCCTGCGCCGCCGCACGATCCCGGACTCCTCCAGCTCCCGCAGCCGGGTCGAGAGCACGTTCTGGCTGGCGTTCGGCAGCCCCTCGCGCAGGTCGGTGAACCGCTTCGGGCCGTTCAGCAGCTCCCGGACCACGAGCATGGCCCATCGTTCCCCGACCAGGTTCAGCGCGCGGGCGAGGCCGCACGGGTCGTCGTAGGTGCGCTTGCCTGACATGCCTCCGAACTTACACTTCACAATCAGGACTGGCTAGTGCTAATTTAGGACCACGAGAACGAGGAGGCATCATGACCACACCGCGAACCACCGAGATCGAGTCCCTGCCCCAGGGCGATGTCGCCCTGCTGGAGAGCGCGGTCGCCCAGCGGCTGCTGTCTTCGACGGAGCTCGCCAGGCTCGGTTACACGGCGAGAGACGGCACGCCCCGGGTACTGCCGATGTTGTTCCACTGGAACGGCGCCGAGGTGGTGATGTCGACGTTCGCGGGCGCGCACAAGATCGCGGCCCTGCGCGAGCGGCCCTCCGTGGCGATCACCATCGACACGGCGACGGCTCCTCCGGAGATCCTGCTGATCAGGGGTCGGGCCGAGGTGACCGATGTGGACGGTGTCGTCGAGGAGTACGCCCTGGCTCACCGGCGCTACTACGGTGAGGAGCAAGCGGCCGCGACGCTGGCCGAGGTCGACCGGCCGGGCACGCGCATGGCCAGGATCGCCGTCCGGCCGGACTGGGTCGGGGTACTGGACTTCCAGACCCGCGTTCCCGGCGTGCTGGCAGGTGCGTCGTGAGCACCACGTTCGTGCTGTTGCCGGGCGCCGGCAGCGACTCGTGGTACTGGCATCTGGTCGCGCCACGGCTGCGCGCGGAAGGGTACGAGGTGCTGACCCCGGACCTGCCGTGGACCGACGACACCGCGGGATTGGCGGAGTACACCGACGTGGTGGTCGAGGCGATCGGCGGTCGGCGGAACGTCGTGATCGTGGCGCAGTCGATGTCGGGTTTCGTCGCCCCCATGGTGTGCGAGCGGGTACCTGTCGGCCTGCTGGTCCTGGTCGCGGCCATGACCCCGAAGCCGGGCGAGTCGCCGGGGGAATGGTGGGGCGCCACCGGCCAGGAACGTGCACAGCGGGAACAGGCCGATCGCGACGGCAGGACCGTCGACTTCGACCCTCGTGAGCTGTTCTTCCACGACGTGCCCGCCGACGTCACCGCGCAGGCCTTCGAGCGGGGCGAGCGGAGCCCTTCCGACACGCCGTTCGAGAAACCGTGGCCGCTGGCGGCGTGGCCGGATGTGCCGACGAGGTTCCTCCTGTGCCGCGACGACCGGTTGTTCCCCGCGGACTTCCAGCGGCGCGTCGTCCGGGAACGGCTGGGAATCGTGCCCGATGAGATGGACGGCGGCCATCTGCCCGCACTGGCCCGGCCGCAGGAACTGACAAGGAGGTTGCTGGACTACGTGCGCTCCGGCTGAGCTGCCTGCAGGTTCGCGACCATCGCGTCGACCGTGGCGGGGGCCAGCATCTCGTCGGCGACGAGCCCGGCGAGGCCGACGAAGGCTCCGTTCTCGCCGAGCTGGGACGGTTCGATGTCGAGGTTACGCAGGGCGCTCGCATGGGCGTTGGCCTCGACCGTACGGCGCAGGGCCTCGAGAAACGGCGGCAGCACCCCGATCGCGCCACCCACGCGCACGTAACGCGGGTTGACGATGGTGACCATCGTGGCCACCACCGTGCCGACGAGGCGGCCGGCCTCGGCGGCGGCGCGAACGGCGTCGCCGCGGCCCTCGCCGACCCGGCGAACGACATCGGCCAGGGTGCGGACGCCGGTGGGGCGCAGGTCGCGGGTCAAGGCCTGGCCGCTCGCGCTGGCCGCGACGCACCCGCGTCGACCGCAGCTGCACCGCTGCTCGCTGCCCTCGATCCGCATGTGCCCGATCTCGCCCGCGGAGCCGCTTTCACCGCGGTGGATGCGGCCGGAGATGACCACGCCCGCGCCGATCCCGGTGCCGACCTTGACTCCGATCAGGGCCGAGTCCGGGCGGCCCATGGCGTAGTAGTCGCCGAGCGCAAGGGCGTTGGCGTCGTTCTCGAGCAGCACGGGCACACCGAACGCGTCGGCGAACGGTTCGCGCAGGGGCTTGCCGTTCCAGTCGGGCATGGTGGGCGGCGCGACCGTGACGCCGCGCTCGTGGTCGATCTGGCCCGGCACGGAGAGCGCCATGGCGCACAGGGTGTCGGCCCTACCTGTCCGGTTCAGGAGGTCGCGGCCGGCGTCGAGCAGCACGGGCACCACGTCCCGTGGGCTGTGACGCACGGGCAGGCGGTGGTCGTCGCGGGCGAAGACGGTGCCACGCAGGTCGGTGACGGCGAGCGTCGCGTGGCTCTGTCCGAGGTCGGCGACGAGCGCGGTGCGGCCGGTGTCGTTGACCTCCAGCACCTCGGCACGCCTACCGCCGCTGGACTCGCGGTGCCCTGTCGCGCGGACGAGGCCGAGACGGCGTAGCACGTCGAGCCGCTCGACCATCGTCACGCGCGAGAGGCCGACCCGTTCCTGGAGTTCCTGCCGGGTCAGCGGTCCCTCTGCGCGCAGGACGCCGAGAACGTGTCCCGGCGAGGTGGGACTCGTCTGCGTCGACTTGGTCACGAGCACGTTGACAATATCCCTCAAAGAACTTACGTTAACCAACCTGACAAAAGTCCGTAACATCGCGGGAGGCACGCATGCCGGCGACCGGCCTCGACCGCCGCGCCTTCCTGCGCGCCGCGGGCCTCGGCGCGCTCGCGCTGTCCGCTTCCGCCTGCACCGGGTTCGCCACCACCGGCAACGGCGGCATGATCTTCCTGTCGACGCAGTTCCGGCCGGTCGACGAAGCGGAGGCGTTCCGCTCGCTGCTTGCCAGGACGGTCTCGGGCGTCAGCTACGTGACCATCGAGGACGGCCCTTTCGCGGGGCAGGTCCGCAGCCAGATCGATGCGGGTTCCACGCAGATCGGCCTGCTCGGCGGGCTGCACGGCGACCTCGCCCCGCTCGCGGACGGCTATCTGGAAGACGTCACCGACGTACTCGCCGCGCTCGGCGACCGAGGCTGGCCCGCCGAGTACCTGGAGCTGGCCAAGGCCGGCACCGACCGCAGCTGGTACATCCCGTGGGCCAACGCGAGCTACGTGCTCGCCGCGCACGCCGACGCGCTCCAGCACCTGCCCTCGGGCGTCGACGCGAACGCGCTGACCTACGACGACTTCCTCGACTGGGCCATCGCCGCGCGGCGCGCCAACGGCAACCGGCCCATGCTCGGCCTGCCCGCAGGACCGGAAGGACTGCTCCACCGGTTCACACAGGGCTACCTCCTGCCCTCGTTCACCGGCGGGCAGATCACCACGTTCCGGTCGCGCGAGGCCGCCACGGCGTGGGAGTACCTCCGCGAACTGTGGGCCAACTGCAGCCCGACGAGCACCACCTACGACTTCATGCAGGAACCGCTGGAGACCGGCGAGGTAGGCATGGCGTGGGATCACGTGGTGCGGCTGGTCGACGCGCCGGAGCGGGACCCGCGGAACTGGCGGATGCTGCCCTCGCCCCGCGGTCCGCACGGGCTCGGCTACATGGCCGTGGTCGCCGGGCTCGCGATCCCGAAGGACAGCACCGACCCCGATCTGGCCCGGCGCACGATCGACGAGCTGAGCAAGCCGCACACGCAGGTGGGCCTCTTGCGTTCCAACAGCTTCTTCCCCGCCGTGGCGGCCGAGATCCCGCAGGACCTGCCGCCCGCGATCAAGCTGGAGGCCGATGCCGTGAAGCGGCAGCAGGAGGCCGCCGACAGCATCCTGTCCCTTCCGCCCGTCGGACTGGGCACCAGGGAGGGCGAGGTGAGCAAGGTCTTCCAGGACACCTTCCGGTCCATCGTGCTCGACCGGGCCGACATCCGCACCACGCTGGACGGTCAGGCCAGCGTGCTGCAGGGCATCCTCGACGACCTGAAGGTGCCGTGCTGGGCTCCCGATCCCGCCGCAGAGCGCTGCGAGGTGATGTAGGTGCGCCTGCGCTCGCCGTGGTTGCTGCTGCTGCCGTCGATCGTGCTGATGCTGGCGCTGTTTGGCTGGCCGCTCGTGCAGGGCGTCCTCTCGGCGTTCACCGACGACGGCGGTTTCACGTTCGCACACTGGGAACGCCTCTTCGGCGACCCGTACTTCCTGCGGGCGCTGCGCAACACGTTGCTGCTCATCGTGATCGTGGTGCCGGTCCAGGTGGTGCTCGCTGTCGGCATGGCCTTGCTGATGCAGGCGAGGCCGAGGTTCGCGAGCGGGCACTTCTACCTGTGGTGTGTTCCGCTGGCCATCTCGGAGCTGGCCGCGGGTCTCGTGTGGCTGTCCATCTTCGACAACCGGGGCTACCTGAACTCGCTGCTGGTCTCGCTCGGGCTTTCCGAGAACGGCGTGCAGTGGCTGAACTACGAGAACACCACCACGATGCTGCTCACCGTCGTGATCGCGGAGCTGTGGCGGGCGACGTCGCTGGTGTTCGTGATCGTCGTCGCCGGCGTGCAGATGATCCCGCGTGAGTACGACGAGGCCGCGCAGGTCTTCGGCGCCACCTTCTGGCAACGGCTGCGGCACGTCACCCTGCCGCTGCTCGGCCCGAGCCTGCAGGTGGCGCTGATCCTGCGCACGATCCTCGCGTTGCAGGCGTTCGCGGTTGCGCAGGCGCTCACCGGCCGCGACTTCCCGCTGCTCGTCGGCGAGACCTACGAATGGTACGTGGTGCTGCAGAACCCCGCGGTCGCCAGCGCGGTCGCGCTCGTGGTGCTGGTGATCTCGCTGGGCACCGCGGTGCTGTACCTGCGCACCGTCCGCCAGCCCGAGGGGGTGCGATGAGCACGGAGACGCGCCCGGCCGAGACCACCGAGCGGACGCTGCCGCCGGTCGACACGGCACCTTTACGACGGCGGCGAAGGCAGGCGGCGTGGGTGCAGGCCGCCTGCGTCGCGGTGACGCTGTTCATGGCGTTGCCGATCGTGCTGATCGGGCTGTCGGCGATCTCCTCCCGCGCCGCGCTCGCCGAGTTCCCGAAGCCGTTCCTGCCCAGCGAGTACTCGTTCGACACGCTGCTGGCGTTCTTCGAGGCGACCGGCACCGTCCCGGCACTGGGCAACTCCGTGCTCGCCGGGATCTACACCGTGTTCTGGTCGCTCGTCGTGGGTGCGCCGGCGGGCTACGCGCTCGCCCGCCACGCCTTCCGCGGCAAGGATGCCTACCAGGTGTTCATCCTGCTGGTGCGGGCGCTGCCGATCGTGGTGCTGTCGGTGCCGCTCGCGACGATGTTCCTGCGTCTCGACGTCTACGACACGGTGTTCGCCGTGACGCTCGTCCACACCACGCTCGCGCTGCCGACCACGGTCCTGATCACGGCGAGCATCTTCGTGTCGGTGCCCACCGATCTCGAGGAGGCCGCGCAGGTCTTCGGCTGCACGCGCTGGCAGGCCGCCCGCAAGGTCGTGGTCCCCCTCGCGCTGCCGGGGCTCGCCGCGTCGTCGATCTTCACGTTCGTCCTGTCGTGGAACGAGATCCTCGGCGCGACCGTCGTGACGCTCGGCCATCGAACGTTGCCCGCGCAGGTGCTCACCGCGCTCGACGAGGCCTCGACCGCCTACCGCTTCGCGGGCGGCTTCGCCCTGATCCTGCCCGCACTGGTGTTCATCGCCGTGATGCGGCGCTATCTCGTGAACATGTGGGGAACGACGCTGCGATGAGGGAGACCGATCATGGCTGAGGTCGTCCTGCGGGACCTGGTCAAGACCTACTCGGGCGCGACGGTGCGCGCGACCGACGAGGTCTCGCTGGAGGTCGCCGACGGCGAGTTCATGGTGCTGCTTGGCCCTTCCGGCTGTGGCAAGACGACGCTGCTGCGCATGGTCGCCGGGCTGGAGCTGCCGGACTCGGGGCAGATCGTCATCGGCGGCAAGGACGTCACCTACCTGGAGCCGAGGCGGCGCAACCTCTCGATGGTGTTCCAGTCCTATGCGGTGTTCCCCAACAAGAACGTCGCCGAGAACATCGGTTTCGGCCTGCGCGTGCGCGGCACGCCCGCGGCCGACGTACGCCGCAAGGTGGAGTGGGCGGCGCAGCTGCTGCAGCTGGGCCCCTACCTCGACCGCTACCCGGCCAAGCTCTCCGGTGGGCAGCGCCAGCGTGTCGCGGTGGCCCGCGCGATCGTGATGGACGCCGACGTGCTGCTGATGGACGAGCCGCTGTCCAACCTGGACGCCCTGCTGCGGCTCTCCTTCCGCGCCGAGCTGAAGAAGCTCGTCGGCGAGCTCGGCACCACCACCCTCTACGTCACCCACGACCAGGTGGAGGCGCTCTCGCTCGGCGACCGCGTGGCCGTCATGCGCGAGGGCAGGATCGCCCAGTGCGACGCCCCGACCTCGGTCTACGACGATCCCGCGAACGAGTTCGTCGGCGGCTTCCTCGGCAGCCCGCCCATGAACTTCCTGACCGGCACCGTCGAGCGGGACGGTGACGGCTCCAGGCTCGACCTCGGCGGACAGTCCCTCGCCGTGCCGCATGCGCTGTCCACGTTCACGGGCCGGACCCTGCGGCTCGGCGTGCGGCCGGAGGCCATCGAGGTCGCGGGCGGCGACGGCGCATTGCAGGGCGAGCTTCAGGTGCTGGAGCCACTCGGCTCCTCGGCGCTGCTGACCACCGAGATCTGCGGCCAGCCGGTGAAGGTGCAGGCACCGCCGACGTTCCGCGCCGAACCCGGCGGGAACCTGAGCCTGCGCATCCCGCCCGAAGCGTGCCGTTGGTACGACCCCGAAACGAGTCTGCTCCTGGAGGTCCGGTGATCACCGCCGCGGGCGACCGCGCCGTCCATTTCCACCCCGCGAGCCTGGCCGCTCGGGCCGCGCTCGTGCTGCGCGACAACGACACCGGCCGCCTCGTCACCGCCTCCCCCAAGCTGTACCCGCACATGTGGAGCTGGGACGCGGCGTTCATTTCGATGGGCCTGGCCTACCTCGACGTGCGCCGCGCGGTCGCCGAGCTGGACACGCTGCTGGCCGCGCAGTGGCGCGACGGGATGATCCCGCACATCGTGTTCACCCAGGACACCGACTACTTCCCCGGCCCCGACCGCTGGGGCACCGACGCGGCCCCGCAGCGCCCGCACGGCGTGCGCACCTCAGGGATCTGCCAGCCGCCCGTGCACGCGATCGCCGTGCGGCGCATCGTCGAGATCGCGCGGAAGACGTCGCAGGACGACGCTGAGGTGGCCGAGGCGTTCGCGGAGCGCGCATGGTCGTCGCTCTACCGCTGGCATCGCTGGATCGTGCGGCACCGGATCCCGGACGCCAGCGGGCTCGTCGCGATCGTGCACGGCTGGGAGTCCGGAATGGACAATTCGCCGCGCTGGGACGAGCCGTACGCGGCGGTGCTGCCCGGTCCCGACCTGCCGCCCTACGTGCGGCTCGACCTGCTGCAGGTGGACGACGCCGGCGAGCGGCCGAGCGACGACGAGTACGACCGCTACCTGTGGCTGATCGAGCAGCTGCGGCGCGCCGACTACCACCCGGACCGCGTCGTGGATACCTCCGCCTTCCTCGTCGGCGACGTGTTCGTCACGGCCGTGTTCGCGTTGGCGTGCGACACGCTCGCCGGTCTCGGCGAGGAACTCGGCCGGAACGGGAAGGAGGTCGACGACCTGCGCGCGTGGGCTGCCCGGGCCAGGGCCGCCGTGGCGCTGAGCGCACACCCCGAGACCGGCATGGCCCGCGACCGCGACATCCGCGGGGGCCGCTGGCTGTCGGCCGAAACCATCGCGGGGTTCTCGCCGCTGCTGTGCGGCGGGCTGCCCGCCGACGTCGAGTCGCGCCTGATGTCCACACTGGACGGCCCCGCGTGGTCGGGCCATCCTGACCTGCTGGCCGCGGTGCCGCCGTCGGTGTCGCCGTCGTCGCCGGACTTCGACGCGAAGCGGTACTGGCGCGGTCCGCAGTGGCCGGTGGTCACGTGGCTCTTCGGCTGGGCGTTCGAGCAGCGGAACTGGCCGCGCCACGCGAGCGAGTTCCGGGCGCAGGGCGTGCACCTGGTCTCCGACGGCGCGTTCGGCGAGTACTACGAACCGTTCACGGGCAAGCCGCTCGGCAGCACCAACCAGTCCTGGACGGCGGCCGTGGTGCTCGACTGGCTCTGCGGGGTGTGACTACGTGGTCAGGTGCAGCACGAGTTGCACCTGCAGCTCTCCGCACGCCGCACCCAGCAGCGCACCGGTGAGGATGAGGATCCACTCGTCCTGCTGGAACGCCGGGCGCAGCAGGCCTTCGAACTCGTCGGCGTCGAGCTGTTTCATCTTGGACACCAGCGTGTTGCGGATGTCCATGGCGTCCTCGGCGTAGTCCTCGATGTAGTGCAGCGTCTCGGGCAGGCGCGCCATCACCTGGTCGGCGATCCGTGCCTTCATCTCCTGGTAGCGCCTGCTGCCGATGGCCATGACCACGAGCGGCTTGGCGAAGCTCGTCTGCTTCGCGAGTTCCGCGTCGACCTGACGCTGGATCAGCGTCACGACCTTGTCCGAGAACGGGCCGCGCAGCACGGCCTCGATCACGTTGTGCGGGGTGATGATCTCCCTGGCGATGAGCTCGGCGTAGGCCTCGGAAACCTCGGCGCGCCGTTTGATGAACAGGCCCTGCCATTCGAACAGCCCGAGGTAGCGGGTGGGCTCCTTCGGCCGGAAGATCATCTTGAGGGCGAGCCAGTCGGTGAACCAGCCGATGAACAGGCCGAACAGGGGCATGATCAGCGGGACCCGGAACGCGAGCCACACGACCATCTGCACGATGCCGATCTGCCCGCCGAAGAGCAGGCCGGAGCGCGCGATGAACCGGAACTCCTTGTGCCCTGCCTCCTGGAAGATGCGGTTGAGCAGCGCCTTGTCCTTGACGAGGCTCGTCACGACCATGTCCTTGAGGTCGAACACGGACTCGACGTCGTTCTTGATCGCGTCCATCACCGCGGCGACCATCTTCGGCGCCTCCGCCTGCACGCGCCTGACCACGAGCCTGCGCACGCGCTCGGGCAACGCCTCCCAGAGCCCCGGCTGGTACTCCGCCGCGATGTCGGTGACGATCTCCTCGGTGGCGGCGAGCAGCGGCCGCTCGATCTCCTTCGCGATGCGCTCGGGGTCGAGTCGCTCCACGACCTCGCGGGGGGTGACCAGCTGCTGGGTCATCGTGTCGCACGCGATGCTCGCCATCCGCGCGGCCCGTTTCGGGACGATGCCCTGCCAGCCGAGGAACGGCTTGCCGCGCAGCCGCAGGCCGGTGAAGTTCAGCGGCTGGAACATCATGCGGATCGCGACCAGCTTGGTCACGTAACCGATCAGCGCGGCGACCACCGGGATGGAGCAGTACACGGCCCAGTACCGCAGGAAGTCGTCCGCGATTCCCCGCAGGTACTCGTCCATCGCGCACCACCAACATCCTCACCGATGTGGGTGGCCATGATCACACGACGGCCACCGGATCGCACCCCGCACTCAGTTCGGCGCGCAGGCCTGCCAGAAGCTCACCCCGAGCGGCGAGATCCGCACGGTGCGCCGGACGAACCGGGCCCGCTTGACCATCCGCTCCGCCGCCCGCACCGTGTCATCGGTCAGCAGGATCTCGTACTGCGTGCTGAGCGCGGGCGCCTCCTCGTCGATGTCGGCGAGGCCGAGGCCGACGAGCCGGGTGACGTAGGCGGGCACGTGGTCGAGCAGGGACACCCCGGCCGCCTTGCCGACCGTCGAGGCGTTGCGCAGCACGACACGTCCCGCGGCGCCGAGGCCGCTGCGCTCGGCGACGTCCACCAGCGGGAACGGCGAGCCGTCGGCGAGCGCGGCGAGGATCCGGGCCTCGTCGGGCGTCAGCTGGCGCAGGATGATCGCGTAGAGGTAGTCGCGGGACCGGTCGCGGTCGAGACCGGTGGACCGGTTCAGCAGCTCGGACATGGCGACCCGCAA
The DNA here is from genome assembly GCF_003202235.1 of Prauserella flavalba. Classification (GTDB taxonomy): domain Bacteria; phylum Actinomycetota; class Actinomycetes; order Mycobacteriales; family Pseudonocardiaceae; genus Prauserella_A; species Prauserella_A flavalba. Next base: position 33,612 of record NZ_MASU01000017.1, on the reverse strand, counting down.
CGGCTCGTCGGGGGACACGACGGTGACCGCGCGGCTCTTCACCTGGCCGTTGGCGACGTTTCTGCTGGTGGACGGCGCGTGGTTCAGCGTGGCGAGGTAGGGGTCGCCAGCGCTTTCGAGGCGTCGGCGCAGCTCCCCGAGTGCCTTCTGCTCGAGTGTCCGCAGGCTGCGTTCGGCACTGTCCGCACCGGGCAGCCGCCTGCCCAGCGAGTAACCCGTACGCGCAGCCCAGCCCGCGATCCTGCCGGCGCGTTGCACCAAGTCTTCCGAGTCCACGCAGGGGATGTTACTTGCCCGTACTACTTCGGACGGTCCTGATCGCCGTCGAGGAAACCCCAGTTCCGCAGGGCGCCCCTGATGAACTCGGCCCCAATGCTGTTGGCCTCGTCCGCGTTGCCCCTGATCCGGTCGGGGGTGCGGTCGGGCTGCTCGACCACGCGGTCGCGTTCGGCCTCGGGATGTTTCCAGTGCTCGCCGCACCCGTGGGGGCAGGGCAGCTCGATCGTGCGGAGCACGCCAGCAGTGGGCTGTGGCTGCTGCCAGGACAGGGTGCCGGTGCCGTGGCAGAGCGGGCAGTCCTCGCCCGCGCTACTTGGGGACCTGCCCGAGTCCTCCGCAGTTGCCACAAGGGTCCTTTCGGTTGGGTGCGAGCCCCGAGCCGTGGCATCGCGGGCAGTCGACCATGTCACCGAAGTTCATCGTGCACCTTCCCCCCGAGCCTCCGAAAGCGTAAACAGCATAGTTCGCGAAAAAGCAGCAACACCGAATCGCGCATTGCCGCCTAGTCCATTGAGCCGCAGCGATTCGGGCATTCGCCCGGAATGCGAACCGCAAATGGATCAGGCTCGGAGGGTTAACCCGTCCGCAGTGAAGGCCACCTTCACTGCGTTGAACGAACGCAGCGGCGCGGAGCGCCTCCGTTTGGGTGGTGGTGGGAGACGAGCGCGCGCAGGCATGGTGACCTTCACTGCATGGGGCGGGGACCTGGCTCAGGGGGTCAGCCAGGTCCTCGCAGCTTCGAGACCGGCCAGCGTGATCTGGTGACCGCCGTGGTGCCAGTTCTCGGTGACCTCCGCGGCGCGTTCCCGCAGCACCGCCACGAGCCGTTCACTCGACGCCAGCGGGGCCATCGGGTCCCGCCTTCCGTTCGAAAGGAACACTCGCGAGCCGGACAGATCATGGGCGGGAGGCTCGGGCACCGCGAGCATCGCCGCGAACAACGCCGCCTCGGTGAGCACGTCGGGCCGCAGCAGGATCACCGCTGCCGCGATGTTGGCGCCGTTGGAGAACCCGGCCGCGACCAGCCTGCGGTCGCCCAGCCCGTACGCCCGGCGAGCGGCGAGCACGAACTCGGCAAGCTGCTCGGCCCGGAAGCGCACGTCCTCGGTGTCGAAGACGCCCTCCGCGAGCCTGCGGAACCAGCGCGCCGCGCCGTGCTCGGACACCGGGCCTGCCGGGGCGAGCATCGGCGACGACGGGCTCAGCTCCTTGCCGAGCGCGAGGATGTCGTCCGGGTTGCCGCCCGTGCCGTGCAGCAGCAGGAGCACCGGCGCGTCGTCCTCGCCTTCGACGAACCTGTGGTCGAGCGACAGCGTGGTCATGCCCGTACCGGGTTGTTCTCGCTGGGCAGGTGGAGCTTCGGCAGGGTCGCCTCGATCTGCTCCCGGTTGGGCTCGAGCCACGGCGGCAGCTTCAGCGCGCGGCCCAGTTCCAGCAGCGGCTCGTCGATCGAGAAGCCCGGCTGGTCGGTGGCGATCTCCAGCAGCGTGCCGCCCGGCTCGCGGAAGTAGATCGACCGGAAGTACTGGCGGTCGAGGATGGACGTGACGTTCACCCCGCGATCCACCAGGGACTCCCGCCAGCCGACCTGCGTCTCCTCGTCCGGGGCCCGCCACGCGACGTGGTGCACGGTGCCGGCGGCGACCAGGCCCTTCGGCGCGTCCGGAGTCACCAGCACGTCCACCATCGCACCCGGCCCGCCCTCACCGGCACTGAACCGGAAGCGGTTGCTGTCCTGCTCGGAGAACGTCAGCCCGAGGTCCTCGGTGAGGGTGCCCGCCGTGGCGTCCTCGCGCGACACCGACATGGTCACGGAGTGCAGGCCGCGGATGGCGTGCTCACCCGGGACGAGCGCGGTGTCCCACGGGTCGCGGGGGTCGCCCTGCTGGTGGGCGACGAGCGCGAGCTGGAGGCCGTCGGGGTCACGGAAGGTGAGCACCTCCTCCTCGTCGCGGGCGGCGATCTCGCTCGTCTTGACGCCGGAGATCTCGAGGTGCTGCTTCCACCAGCCGAGCGAGTGCTCCGGCACGGAGAACGACGTGGTGGTGGCCTGGCCGGTGCCGATGCGGCCGCTTGGCGCGTCGCGCCAGGGGAAGAACGTGAGCAGCGTGCCCGGTTTTCCGGACTCGTCGCCGTAGTAGAGGTGGTAGGTACCCGGGTCGTCGAAGTTGACGGTGGTCTTCACCAGCCGCAACCCCAGCGTGCGCAGGTAGAAGTCGGCGTTGCGCTGCGGGTCTCCGCCGATCGCGGTGACGTGGTGCAGGCCGCTGGTCTTGAACGACATGGCTTCCCTCCTTGGGAGCGGGTGCTTCAAAGCTAACCCAATAACCTCTCGCTCGCAAGATATATTTCCAGAAGACATTTGCGGTACACTCGGGGCGTGCCGACCGAACCCGACGACGACGAGATCGTGACCTGGTGGGGCCTGGTCATCGAGGGATACCTGGCGACGCAGGACCGGCTGATGGGCGAGATCGCCGAGCGGTTCGGCCTCGCCCCTGCCTCGTTCGACATCATCCTCAGGCTCGTCCGTTCCCCTGACCACCGCATGCCGATGACCCGGCTCGCCAAGGAGGCAGCGCTCTCCAGCGGCGGGTTCACCAAGGTCGCCGACCGCCTTGCCGCCGCCGACCTCATCTGCCGGGTACCCAGTGCGGACGACCGCCGCGTCACCTACGCGTGCCTGACCGAGCACGGGCTGGAGGTCGCCGAGCAGGCACGCAAGGCATGTGCCGACATCCTGCGCAGGACCGTGCTCGAACCACTCGGCCCGCAGGCGTCGGAGTCACTCGCCGAAGCCATGCGAACGCTGCGCGAGGTCAACGGCGCCGGCTGAAAAACCGCGCTGGAACAACCGTTGTCACCAGCGGAAACGGCGGCGGAGCATGGCGGCGAGGAGGTCATCATGCTCACCACATCGCAGATCACGGCACTGCTGCCGGTGACCGACGTCGAGCGCGCGGGCCGGTTCTACGCCGAGTCGCTGGGGCTGAAGCGCACCGGCACCGGGCCCGATGGGTCCGTCTACTTCGCCGCGGGCGCCGGCGACGTGCTCGCCCTGCGGCCCATGCCCGAGGGCACGCAGAGCGAGCACACCGCGCTCAGTTTCGAGGTCACCGACCTGCCCGCCGAGATCAAGGAGCTCGAGGGTCACGGCGTCCGGTTCGACGACTTCGACAGCAACGACCTGAGGACCGTGGACCACATCGCGACGATGGGCGACGAGCGCGCCGCGTGGTTCCACGACTCCGAGGGCAACGTGCTGTGCCTGCACGAGGTGCTCACGAGCTGACGCCCACCCGCTCGTCGCGCTCCAGCCGGACGTTCGGCAGCGCCCGGTCGAGCCCCCTCGGCAGCCACCATGCCCGCTCGCCGAACAGGCGCATCACGGCGGGCACGATCAGGCAACGGATCACGAACGCGTCGAGCAGCACCGCCACGGCGAGGCCGAGCCCGAACTGCTGGAGCATGCGGTCCGGGCTGAGCACGAACGCGCCGAACACCACGATCATGATCGCCGCCGCCGCGGTGATGACCCCTCCGGTGCCCGCGAGCCCCTCGCGCACGGCGTGTGCCGCGTCGCGCGTGCGCCGCCATTCCTCGTGCATGCGGGCGACGAGGAACACCTCGTAGTCCATCGAGAGCCCGAACACGATCGCGAAGATCATCACCGGTACGAAAGCCTCGATGGGACCTTCCTGCGCGCCGAACAGGCCCTGTCCGAACACGAGCGTGACCACGCCGAGGCTCGCGCCGATGCTGAGCAGGTTCAGCACGGCCGCCTTGAGCGGGATCAGCAGCGAGCGGAACACCGCCGCCAGCAGCAGGGCCGACAGGCCCACCACCACGAGGATGAACAGCGGCAGGCGTTCGCTCACCTCGCTCGCGAAGTCGTCGGCCGCCGCCACCGACCCGCCGACGAGGTACGTCGCGCCGGTCCGCTCGGCCACGTCCGGCAGCACCTCGGTGCGCAGCCGCTCGACGAGTTCGTGGGTTGCCGCGTCCTGGGGTGCGCTGTCGGGGAACACGAGCATCGTGGACACGCCGCCGGACAGCGGCTGCGGCGGGGTCGCGCTCGCCACACCCGGCGTGGCCTCGACCGCCTGACGCAGGGAGCCACTGTCCCCTTCGGACACGACGATGAGCGGCCCGTTGACGCCGGGGCCGAAGCCCTCGGCGAGCAGGTCGTACGCCTGACGGGTCGTGGAGCCCTCAGCCTCCGTGCCCGCGTCGGCGAAGCCGAGCCGCATGTCCAGCGCGGGCAGCGACAGCGCGCCGAGCAGCGCGACCGGCACCACCAGCGACGCGACGGGCCGCCGCTGCACGGCGCCGGCGAGCGCCCGCCACCGCTGCCCGTGGACGCGGCGGCTCGCGCGGGACCTGATCCTGCGCTCGATGCGCCGCCCGAACACGGTGAGCAGCGCGGGCAGCAGGGTGACCGACGCGGCCATCGTGACCAGCACGGTCAGCGCGACGGCGAACGCGACTCCCCGCAGGGAGCCGAGCCCCAGCGCCAGGAGGCCGAGCAGCGCGATGATCACCGTGCAGCCCGCGAACAGCACGGAGCGGCCCGCCGTGTCGAGCGCGACGCGGGCGGCCTGCTCACGGTCCCTGCCCGCGAGCAGCTCACTCCGGTAGCGCGAGAAGATCAGCAGCGCGTAGTCGATCCCGACCCCGATGCCGACGAGCATCATCAGCGGCGGCGCGTAGGACGGCATGTCGACGAGCCACGACACGAGCGCGATCGCGCCGATGGTGCTGCCCACCGCGAGCACCGCGGTGACGATGGGGACGGCAGCGGCGAGCAGCGAGCCGAACATGAAGACCAGGATCACCAGCGCGGCGAGGATCCCGGCGCCCTCGGCGGCACCGCCTCCGCCCTCCTCGGCCTCCCGCACCGGGTCGCCGCCGAGCGCGACCCGCAGCCCGTCCTGTTGAGCGCTCTGCCCGGTGTCGATGAGCGTGCGGACGTTCTCGGCCGGGGTATCCGGGTCTAGCGCGACGGTGGCGTAGGCGATGGTGCCGTCTGGCGACACGGCCCCCGGCGTGGTGAACGGGCTCTGCACGCCCGCGACGTCGGGCAGGCGGGAGACCTCGGCGAGCAGTGCCTCGACGCGGTCGCGCTGCGCGGCGACGCCCTGGTCGTGGGCGAGCACGACCTGCACGGTCTCGCCACGCTGCGCGGGCGCGTGCTCCTCGAAGGTCTCGATCACCCGCTGCGACTCGGTTCCGGGCAGCGAGTGATCGTCGTGGTAGTCGGCGCCGACGACCTGTGAGGTGGCGGTGATCGCGGCGAGCACGGCGAGCCACAGGCCCAGTGCGAGCCAGTGCCGCCGCTGCGCCCAGGCGGCGAGCCGGGCGAGCCTGCCCGGTGGAGACGTTGGTGTGTTCATGCGGCGCAGCGTCCGCCCCCGGTGTGCACCCGCGCGTCCGGCACGGGTGCCGAACCGGCGTACCACGTGGGTCGTCCCCTGCGGGGAATCCCGTACTACCGGGGTTGGTTCAGCCAGCCCGGAGTGATCATCGCCGACTCGTAGGCGAACACCACGAGCTGCGCCCGGTCACGCACGGCGAGCTTGGTCATGATGCGGCTGACGTGGGTCTTCGCGGTCGCGGGAGAGAGCACGAGGCGCTCGGCGATCTCGTCGTTGGACAGCCCCGCGGCGACCAGCGCCATGACCTCGCGCTCGCGCTCGGTCAGCGAGTTGAGCCTCGGGCTCGGCTCGGGCCGCGAGACGCGCCCGGCGAACTCCGCGATGAGCCTGCGGGTCACCGAGGGCGCCAGCAGCGCGTCGCCCCGCGCGACCACGCGCACGGCCTGCAACAGCTCGACGGGCTCGGTGTCCTTGACGAGGAAGCCGCTCGCACCGGCCCGCAGCGCACCGTAGACGTACTCGTCAACGTCGTAGGTGGTGAGGATGACGACCCTGACCCCGGCGAGCCGCTCGTCCCCGGCGATGCGGCGGGTGGCCTCGAGTCCGTCGGTGCCGGGCATCTGGACGTCCATGAGCACCACGTCCGGCCGGTGCTCGCGGGTGAGCCGCACGGCCTGCTCGCCGTCGGCGGCCTCGGCGACGACGGAGATGTCGTCCTCACCGTCGAGAATGGACCGGAAGCCCGCACGGACGAGCGTCTGGTCGTCGGCGAGCAGGACGCGGATCATGCGCTGGCTCCCTGCGGAAGCCGTGCGCTCACGCGGAATCCACCGCCTGCCTGGCCGCCCGCGGTGAGGTCGCCGCCGAGCGCGCGCACGCGCTCGCTCATGCCCCGCATGCCATGCCCTGGTTCGGCGCGGCCGCCCCTGCCGTCGTCTGTGACCTCGACGCGCAGGTCGCGCGAGGTGTAGCTGATCCGGACGGTGGCGGTGCTCGCGCCGGAATGCCTGCGCACGTTGGTGAGCGCCTCCTGCACGAGGCGGTAGGCGGTGAGGTCCAGCTCGGGCGGCAACGGCTTGCGCTCGCCGTCGACCTCGGTGACCACGGTCAGCCCGGTTGCCCTCGCCTGCTCGACCAGCTGGTCCAAAGTGGCCAGCCCGGGTGCGGGGGCGGCGGCATCCCGCAGCACGCCGAGCGTCGAGCGCAGCTCCCGCAGGGTGTCCCTGCTGGACCGCTTGATCACGTCCAGCGCGGCGCGGGACTGCTCGGCGTCCTGCCGGTGCAGTGCCGCGCCCGCCTGCACGTTGATGAGCGAGAGGTTGTGGCCGAGCACGTCGTGCAGCTCGCGGGCGATGCGCAGCCGTTCCTCGGTGGCGGCCCGTTGCTCGGCCTCCCGTAGGTAGGCGAGGTGGGTCCGGCGGGCGCGGCCGAGCGCGATGCTCGCGACGAGCCAGCCGGTGAGCATGGCGAGCCCGGCGTTGCCGACGTGCTGCACGGGGCTGAGGTACTCGCCGTACGCGGTGGCGGCGAGCGCGGCGAGGCCGAGCCCCACCGCCACGAGCACGCGCCCGCACGCCGCGAGCGTGTAGAGGGCGACGACGAACGTGACCACGATCGGACCGTCGGGGCCGACGAACGGGTAGTAGAGGCCCGAGGCCAGCAGCGTCGTCACGGCCACCGCCACCGGGTACCGGCGGCGCACCGCCAGCGCCCCGCAGGCGGCGAGCAGCAGCACCCACGACCAGAGGGTGAGCCGTCCAGGGGAGTCGTCGACCGCCGTGTGCACGAGCGTGCCGCCGACGACGATCGCCGCGATCCCGAGTGTGACGCCCGCGTCCCGCGCGCGCGGGAACAGTCCGATCGACATGAGCAGACCATGGCAGAACCGGTTTCCGGCCGCATCAGGGGAAGACCCTGCCGCTGCCCCTAGGGGACGCCGGCCGCGTGATCTTCGTCGCAGGGCCGCGCTAGGCTGCGCCCCGGTGACGTCACCTTCCGGGCCGCAGGCACTCGCGACGCTGCCGGCGCTCGACGGCCCTCGCTTCCAGAACGACCCGGCCCGGCTCTACCGCAAGATGCGCGAGGCGCTCGCCGCGGTCGACCAGGTGGAGCTCGGCACGCAGATGGAGCAGATCGCCGACCGCCTGATCGACTCGTTCGCGGGCAGCGACGGCGAGCACGGCTGCCCGTACCCCGCTCAGGAGATCGCCGCGACGATCGTCGAGTCCGCGATCGAGGTGCTGCTCGACCGGTTGCCGGTGCGGTTCACCCCCGCCTACCCGAGGGTCCGCTAGGTCCGGAAAACGGTTCGACGGCGCGTCGGGGCCCTGCCACAGTTGCGGACCATGTCGAACGACGTGACCGCCGAGGACGTGCGGCTCATGCAGGGGCTGGCGCAGCGGGTCACCGCCGGCCGCCCGGAACTGGTGAACGCCGACGCGTCGTTCGGCGAGCTGGCCTGGAACTGGGGCAAGGGGCACGCGAGCGCGGGCGCGAGCCGGCGCCGCCGGCTGTGGTTCTCCGGCGGGGACCTGGTGGCGTGGGGCTGGGCGCAGCTGCCGCACCGGGTGCGGCGCAACGACGGGTCCGTGAAGGACGTCACCGGCGCCTACCTGGCGTACCAGGTCGACCCCGGCCACGCCGGGCTGGTCGACGAGGTGATCGGCTGGTACGACGCCACGGCGGGCGACGTCGAGCGCACGGTGCTGCCGAGCGCCGCCGACGAGTTCGGCCTGGCGCGGTGGGCTGCGCACGGCTACGAGACCGACCCTGGCTCGCTCGGCGACACCGGGTCGTGGACCCAGCTCAACGAGCGGGACCTCACCGACGTGGAACAGCCCGTGCTGCCTGCCGGTTTCCGGTTCCGCACCGCCGACGAGGCCGGGCCCGACGCCGCGGTACAGGCGCACCTGGCCGCCTGGGCTCCCACGGCGTACTCGGCCGAGGCCTACGAGGGCGTCCGGCGGGCGCCAGGGTATCGCGGCGACCTGCACGTCCTGGTCGAGGCGCCGGACGGGACGATGGCGTCCTCGGCGATCATGTGGCTCGACGAGGTCAACCAGACCGCCGAGTTCGAACCGGTCGGCACGCATCCGGGCTACCGGCGACGGGGGCTGGGCAGGGCGATGCTCCTGCACGGAATGCAACTGGCACGGGCGGCGGGGGCCACTCACATGACGGTCGCCTGCCTTGGCGCGCCGGGGCGTCCCGCGGCGCGCGAGCTGTACTACAGCGTCGGGTTCCGGAAGTTCACGCGGGACGCGCCGCTCATCAAGGCCGCGGGCTGAGGGAGCGGCTGAGCCACTGGGCGCCCGCCGCGAGCGCGAACGCGCCTCCCGCCGCCGCGATCGCCCAGCCGGGACCGAGCAGAGTGTGCTCCCGTGCGTACGTATCCCGTGTGGCGAGCAGCAGCGCGAACATCGCGGAGCCGCCGACCACCACGAGCGCCGTCGCGCGCCGACCGCTCACTCCCCCGCCGGGCCCGGCGGCCCGGTCCAGCGCGCTCGCCACGCCGACGGCCCCGAGCGCGACGACGAGGAGAGCGGTGATCCCACCTGGCGGACCACCCAAGAGCAGCGCGATGATCACCACGGTCCGGCCGACCGCAGCGGTGACGATCCCCAGCGCCGCCGCGCCCAGCACGTGGAGAAAAGGCCGCTTCGGGTGCTGGTCGAGGGGTTTTGCCGGCGCCTGCCGCCAGAGCAGCACCAGCCCGGTCACGGTCACCGCCGCCAGCAGCACGATCGCGACGGTCAGGACGACGGTCTCGAACAGCGGGAGGTAACCGACCGCGCGGCCGCCCTCGTACAGGCACGTGGCGCTCGGCGGGAAGTAGCGCCGCTCGACACCGGTAGCTCCGGGACAGGAGTCGTCGAGGTCGAACCACGACGGCATCGCCGCCTCGACGAGCACCGACCACACCAGGCAACCGAGGAGACCGGCACCGGTCAGCACGCGAGCCAGCTTCACGTGACGATCTTGCCTCAGGCGTCGTAGTCGACCGTCACCGTGTCGGTGACCGGGCGGGACTGGCACGTGAGCACGAACCCCTCCGCCACCTCGTCGCCCTCCAGCGCGAAGTTGCGGCGCATGTGGACCTCCCCCTCCAGCACCTTCGCGCGGCACGTGCCGCACACGCCGCCCTTGCACGCGAACGGCAGGTCGGGGCGCACGCGCTGCGCGCCGTCGAGCACGGCCGTGGACTTCGGCACCAGCGCGGTGGTGAGGCGGCCGTCGAGCTTCACGGTCACCTCGCTCGTCTCGCCGACGAGCGCGGGTTCGGCGTGCCGCACCGGATCGGGCGGCACCTCGTCGACGAAGAACAGCTCCTGGTGCACGCGCGCCGAGCCGACGCCGTGCCGTTCGAGCACGTCCTGCGCGTCGGTGACCATGCCGAACGGCCCGCATAGCCACCAGTGGCCCACCCGGTCCGGCTCCGGCACGAGCCGCAACAGCTCGGTGAGCTTCTCCGCGTCGAGCCGCCCGCTGAACAGCTCCACCTCGCGCGGCTCCCTGGAGAGCACGTGCACGAGCTCGAACCGCGCCGGGTAGCGGTCCTTCAGGTCGGCCAGCTCGTCGGCGAACATCACGGTGTCGGTGCGCCGGTTGCCGTAGAAGAGGGTCACCGTCGTGGCGGGGTTGCGCAGCACGGACGCGACGATCGACAGCACCGGCGTGATGCCGGAGCCCGCGGCGACGAGCACGTGGCGGGCGGGCACCGCGACGTCCGGGGTGAAGTTCCCGGTGGGGGTGCCCACGTCGAGCACGTCGCCGGGCCGGACGTCGCGCACGAGCCACGTCGAGAACAGGCCGTCGGGCACCTCGCGCACACCGACCCTCGGCGGCGCGCCCGCGGGTGCGCAGATCGAGTACGACCGGCGCTCCTCCCGGCCGTCGATCGTGCGGCGGAGTGTGAGGGACTGGCCGGGCAGGAAGTCGTACGCGTGCGCCAGTTCCGGCGGGACGTCGAAGGTGACCGCGGCCGCGTCGTCGCAGAGCCGCGTGACGTCGCTGACCGTGAGCGGATGGAAGGTCGTACGGGACCTCGGCCTCGCCGGAGCGCTCATCCTCCGACCCTAGGCGCCGTCGTGGCCAGGGACAACGGGACGCCAGCGCAACGGAAGGTGTGTGATGCCGTTGATGAAGTTCGACGTCAGCCTCCTCGGCTCGCCGTCGAGCTCCACCATCGGCAGCCGCGAGAGGAACTCCCGGAAGAAGATCCGCAGTTGCAACCGCCCGAAGTGGGCGCCGAGGCAGAGGTGCGGGCCGTCGCCGAACGCCAGGTGGTCGTTGGGCTCGCGGGTGATGTCGAACGTGTGCGGGTCGGCGAACACGCGCTCGTCGAAGTGGGCCGAGCAGTGGTACACCACCACCTTGTCGCCCGCCCGGATGTGCGCGCCGCCCAGTTCGACGTCGCGCGTGGCCGTGCGCCGGAAGCTCAGCACGGGCGGATGCCAGCGCAGGATCTCCTCGACCGCCGACGGCAGCAGCGCCGGGTCGGCCCGCAACCGCTCGTACTGCCCGGGGTGGTCCGTCAGTGCGAGCACCCCGCCGGGCAGCGCGCTGCGCACGGTGTCGTTGCCGGCGATCACCACGAGGAAGAAGAACATCTGCAGTTCGGCGTCGTCGAGTGCCCTGCCGTCGACCGAGGCCCGCACGAGCGCGCTCATCAGGTCGTCGCTCGGCCGCTCGCGCTTGGCCTCGGCCAGCCGCAGCGCATACCCGAACATGTCCCGCAGCTGAGCGGGCGAGCGCGGGTTCACCGGCTTGCCGTCGGGGCCCCGCACGATCTCGGCGTGCTCGGGGTCCTGGTAGCCGATCACGCGGTTGGTCCAGCGCAGCAGCAGTCCCCGGTCCCCGGCGGGCACGCCGAGGAGATCGGCGAGGTTGGCGAGCGGGAAGTCGTCGGTGACGTCGGCCGGCAGGTCGCAGCGGCCGTGCGGGGCGACGGCGTCGAGCAGGGCGCGGGCGCGTCCGGTGATGCGCTCGGCCGAGCGCTCCAGCCTGCGCCGCGTGAACACCCCGGAGACGAGGCGGCGCAGTCGCTGATGCTCAGGCGGGTCCATGTTGAGGATCATGCGGCGGATGAAGGCGAGATCGTCGCGCTCGGGGTCGCGGATCTGCGTGGCGCCGAGCCACGAGGAGAACACCTCGGGCGTGCGCAGGACGTGCCGGACGTCGGCGTGCCGCGTCACCGCCCAGTAGCCGGGTCCCTCGGGCCAGCCGAGCACCTCGGTTTCTTCCTGCCAGCTCACGGGCGCGGTGTCCCGCAGCACGCGAAACCGTTCGTGCGGCAGGCCGCGCGCGAAGACGGTGGGATCGAAGACGTCGGGCACACTCATCGGCTCTCCCTTGACACCGACTGCTCGGCAAACCCAGTATTAACCGTCCATTCGGTCAGTTGGCAAGGGTGTGGCTGGTGCAGGGCAACGCTGCTTTCGACATGTTCGCCGTCGACGAGGCGTCCAGGGCGCTCGGCATCGAGCTCAAGGAGGCGGGTGACGGGAACGCCGTCGCCACGATGCGGATCACGCCGACGATGGTCAACGGCCACGACATCGCCCACGGCGGCTACGTCTTCCTGCTCGCCGACACCGCGTTCGCGTGCGCGTGCAACAGCCACGGTCCCGTGACCGTCGCGGCGGGCGCGGAGATCTCGTTCGTCGCCTCGGCCCGGCTCGGCGACCACCTCGTCGCCACCGCGCAGGAGCGCACCCGGTTCGGGCGCAACGGCATCTACGACGTCACCGTGCACCGCGAGGGTCCCGAGGGCCGCACCGTCATCGCCGAGTTCCGCGGCCGCAGCAGAGTCATCGACAAGGAAGTCACATGACACAGGACCCCGCAGAGCGGCTCGGCGTCGACGAGCTCCGCGACCTCCAGCTGCAGCGTCTGCAGTGGACGCTGCGGCACGCCTACGACAACGTGCCGTTCTACCGCCGCAGGTTCGACGAGACCGGCGTCCATCCCGACGACTGCCGCGAGCTCGCCGACCTCGCGAAGTTCCCTTTCACCACCAAGGCCGACCTGCGCGACCACTATCCGTTCGGCCTGTTCGCCGTCCCGAAGTCGCAGGTGCGCCGCATCCACGCCTCCAGCGGCACCACGGGCCAGCCCACCGTGGTCGGCTACACCGAGACCGACCTCGACAACTGGGCGACACTCATGGCGCGCTCGATCCGCGCGGCGGGCGGGCGGCCCGGCGACACCGTGCACGTGGCCTACGGCTACGGCCTGTTCACCGGCGGCCTCGGTGCCCACTACGGCGCCGAGAAGCTGGGCTGCACGGTGGTTCCCGCGTCGGGCGGCATGACGGCACGGCAGGTGCGGATCATCGCCGACTTCGAGCCGCGCGTGATCATGGTGACGCCGTCGTACCTGCTCACACTGCTGGACGAGTTCGAGCGGCAGGGCATCGACCCGGCCTCGACGGCGCTGCGGGTGGGCATTCTCGGCGCCGAGCCGTGGACCGAGCGGATGCGGGCCGAGCTCGAGAGCCGCATGAACATCGACGCCGTGGACATCTACGGCCTCTCCGAGGTGATGGGCCCCGGTGTCGCGCAGGAGTGCGTGGAGACCAAGGACGGGCTGCACGTCTGGGAGGACCACTTCCTGCCGGAGGTCGTGGATCCGCTCGAGGACACCGTGCTGCCCGACGGCGAGCTCGGCGAGCTGACTTTCACGTCGCTCACCAAGGAGGCCCTGCCGATCATCCGGTACCGCACGCGGGACCTCACCCGGCTGCTGCCCGGTACCGCGCGGCCCGCGCACCGGCGGATGGAGAAGGTCACCGGTCGCTCCGACGACATGATCATCCTGCGCGGAGTGAACGTGTTCCCGACGCAGCTCGAGGAGGTCGTGCTGCGTGTCGAGGGTCTCTCCCCGCACTTCCAGCTCGTGCTGTCCAAACGCGACCGTCTCGACCACATGACCGTGCACGTCGAGGCCGAGCCCGAAGCGCCGGCCGAGCGCAGGAAGGCCGCCGCGGACGAGATCGTGGCGCTGGTCAAGGACAACGTCGGCGTGAGCGTCGACGTCGCCGTGGTGGATCCCGGCACACTGGAGCGCTCGGTTGGCAAGATGCGCCGGGTGATCGACCGCCGCGAGCCCTGAGGACCCGCTCTCCGGCCACGCGCCCGCTCACTGATCGGGTGGTATCGCCCGACACGCGTGAAAACGGGCCTCTCCGAGGCCGTGGCACCACTCGCCGCCGAGGGGTCCGCTCGCCTGCCTGCGTGGGGTCACCAACACAGTGGACACCGGCGGGAACTGGCGGTTAGCGAACGGAGACGCCGGGTAGCAAGAGATCCGAGGCTCCGGCGAGTCTCGCGGAAGGAAAACGGGACCTGGCCTTCGGTGCCAGGCAAAGCGATGAAGACCAGGTCCCATCCCTGTGCGAACACAGAGAAAGGATCATCTCATGCGCACGGTTCGACGGACCATGGTCGCCACTGCCCTGGCGTTCCCCCTCGCGTTCGGTGCAGCCGGCTTGGCCTCCGCCGACGAGTACGGCTCGGAGACGACCGTGGTCGGCCCCGACGGTGTCGCGACCGAGCAGGTGGCAGCCGGATCGGGCAGCGAGGAACAGGGCGTCTCGTACGTCACCCAGAGCCAGTACGCCGGCGCCGACGGCGCTGCCTCCGACCTGACCTACGCCGGTGCGGACGGCGACGACGCCGCGTACTACACCGAGAGCGCGGCGGCCGGCGCCGATGGCGCGTCGTCGAGCAGCACGTGGGCGAGCACGGACGACGCGGACGACGCGGAGGCCGAGCCCTCCGACGTGTACGACGACGACTGGCTCGCGGGCGATGACGACGAGGACGAGGACGTAGCGGCCTCGACCGGCGGCTGACCGCAGGTCCACGCCGATCTGGTGGTGCCCCGGGTAGCCCGCGCCCCGGGGCACCACCCTGTCCAGTGACGGCGGGTGTCGGTACCCTCATCGACAGTGACCGCGTCGGTAAGGTAAGACTTGCCTTACAGGCGTTCGACCTGCCGAGCCGAGGAGTTCAGTGACCGCCGCTTCGTCCGTGGCCGAGTCCGTCGGCGAATCCGTCTTCGACTGTGTCGGCAACACCCCCGTCGTCGCCCTGCGCCGCCTCTTCCCCGAGCCCGGCGCCGAGGTGGTCGCCAAGCTGGAGCTGCTGAACCCGAGCGGCAGCATGAAGGACCGCTCGGCGCGCTACATCGTGGAGAGCGGGCTGCGGGACGGCTCGATCCGGGCGGGCACCAGGCTCATCGAAAGCAGCTCCGGCAACTTCGGGATCGCCCTCGCCGTGGCAGCCAGGGTGCACGGCCTGCGGTTCACCTGCGTCGTGGACCCGAAGACCACCACGGCCAACCTCGCGCTGCTGCACCGGCTCGGCGCCGACGTCGAGCTGGTGTCCGAGGTGGACGACGCAGGTGGTTACCTGCAGAGCCGCCTCCGCCGGGTGCGGGAGCTCCTCGCGCGCGCCCCCGACGCCGTGTGGGTCAACCAGTACGCCAACGACCGCAACTGGCAGGCGTTCTACCACGGCACCGGCGCCGAACTGGCCGAGCAGCTGGTACGCCCTCCCGACTACCTCTTCGCCGCGGTGAGCACCACCGGCAGCATCCTCGGCTGCTCGCGCAGGCTCCGCGAGCGCTTCCCCGGTCTGCGGGTGGTGGCGGTCGACGCCGTCGGCTCGGTGATCTTCGGCGGCGCTCCCGGCCGCCGGGAGATCCCCGGCATCGGCTCCAGCCGCGTGCCCGAGCTGTGCAGCCCCGGGGAAATCGACCAGGTGGTGCACATCGACGACGTGGACGCCGCGCACGGCTGCCGGGAACTGCTCGCCACGGAGGGGATCTTCGCGGGCGGCTCCACGGGCTCCGTCGTCGCCGCGATCCGCCGCACGCTGCCGTCGCTGCCGAGGCCGTGCCGGGTGGTGGCGATCTTCCCCGACCGAGGGGACCGTTATCTCGACCTCGTCTACGACGACGAATGGCTGGCCGCAGCCGAATCCCGCCGCGACAACGACTGAGGAGCACCCACATGTCCGAACCCCGCATCCGCTACCTCACGCGCGGCGACGTCGCCGCCGTCGGTGGCGACCACTCCGACCTGTACGTCGACGCGCTGGGTTCGGCGCTCGTCGCGCACGCGCAGGGCCGGACGGTGCAGCCGCTCAAGCCGTACCTGCGCGTCGGCAAGGGCCACATCGCCGACCGGATCATCGCGATGCCCGCACACGTCGGCGCCTCGGGCGAGGCGGGCATGTCCGGTCTCAAGTGGATCGGCAGCAAGCACGACAACCCGGAGTCGGGGCTCGAGCGGGCGAGCGCGGTGATCGTGCTCAATGACCCGGCGACCAACTATCCGGTGGCGATTCTCGAGGGCGGGCTGATCAGCGCGTGGCGCACGGCGGCGGTGACGTGCCTGGCGGCGCGGCACCTGGCGCGGCCGGGCTTCACGGACGTGTCGCTGATCGGCTGCGGCGTCATCGGCACCACGCAGGTGACCGCGCTGCTGCAGCAGTTTCCCTCCCTCACCACGATTCACGCCTACGACGTGCGCGAGGACGCCGCCCGCGCGCTGGCCGAGTGCGTGGGCGAGCGCGCGTCGGTGCGGGTGGCGGCGAGCGCGGAGGACGCCGTGCGTGCGGGTGACGTCGTGGTGCCGTGCACCGTCACCGACCAGCCATACATCGCGTTCTCGTGGCTCAAGCCAGGCACGTTCCTCGCGAACGTGTCCATCATGGACGTGCACAAGGACGTCTTCCTCGGCGCCGACAAGGTGGTCGTGGACGACTGGGAGCAGAGCAACCGGGAGAAGAAGATCATCAACCAGCTGGTGCTGGAGGGCTCGTTCTCCCGGGAGCGGCTGCACGCGGAGCTGGGCGAGATCATCGGCGGCGCCCGGCCCGGCCGCGAGACGGACGACGAGATCATCCTGCTGAACCCGATGGGGATGGCGGTGGAGGACATCGCGTGCGCGGCCGAGGTCTACCGTCGCGCCGAATCCCAGGACATCGGCACATGCCTGCCCCTCTACTGAGCGACCCCGACAGCCCCCAAGGCCACCTTTGTTGCGTTGAACGCAACAAAGGTGGCCTTGGGGGACTACTCGAGCAGGTGATGGGGGACCTGGTCGACGCGCTCGTGCGCGAGGGGGTCGGCGGGTTCGGCGAGGGGGTGCTCGACGGTGAGTGGTACCGGGTCGGCGAGCTGCGCGTGCGGGTTCGGGACGGCGGCGCGCTGCAGCCCGTGCGTTACGCGGGCGGGCCGGTGCTGCACGGCTCCGCCGAGGTCACGCCCGGCGAGCTGATCAGCATCGTCGCCCACGGCGAGCCCTTCGCCGAGCAGGTCGCCCGCGACCTGCGCACGGCCGTCGAACACGGCGAGGTGACGGCGACGCCGCACCACGGCGTCATCGACGGCCCGCTCGGGATGCTCGCCGGGGAACGGTTCGCGGCGAGCCGCAACCGCCCGTTCCACCCCACCGCGCGCGCCGCCGCGGGCTGGTCGGCGAGCGACCTCGCCCGCTACGGCACCGCACGCAGCGAACCGCTCCCGCTCGACTGGGTCGCCGTGCGCGCCGACCGCCTCCGGTTCGGCTCCGGCGACAGGGACCTCGCCGACCTGCTCCTTGGCGAGGCCGCGCCGGAACCGCCCGAGGGGTTCCACCTGCTGCCGGTGCACCCCTGGCAGTTCGAGCACGTGCTGCCGAGGGAGTTCGCCGCCGAGCTGGCCCGCGGCGACATCCGTCCGGTCGCACGCGGGCTCGGCGGGTTCCGGCCGACGTCGTCGCTGCGCACCCTCGTTACCGCAGAGCGAGCCAGGCACGTGAAGCTGCCGCTGGGCATCGCCACGCTCGGCGCGGCCCGGCTGCTGCCGCCGCGCTACCTCGACAACGGCGAGCGCGCGGAACGCACCCTGCGCACGATCCTCGCGTGCGACCCGGACCTCGCGGCGCTGGTGACCGTGTGTGACGAGCGCACCTGGTGCGGCTGGGCCGGTGACGACGAGTTCGCCGACCGGCCCGGCCACCTCGCCGCGCAGGTGCGCACCTACCCGGCCGACGTCACCGACGCCGTGCCTATGGGCGCGTTCGCCGCCCCGGCTCTCTACGCGAGCGGCTGGGAGTGCGATCCGGTGCCGTTCTTCACGGCCATCGCGGAGGCGTTCTGCGCCGTGGCGCTGGGCTTTCTCCGCTACGGCGTGCTGCCCGAGCTGCACGGCCAGAACGTCGCCGTGACACTGGAAGACGGGTGGCCCGCCCGGTTCGTGCTCCGCGACCACGACACGCTGCGCGTCCATCCACAGTGGATGCGCGCGGCCGGGGTGGAGGAGCCGGGCTACCGCGTCAAGCCGGGCGCGCGGCAGTCGCTCGTGCTCGACGAACCGGAGGCGCTCGTCGGCTACTTGCAGACGCTGGGCCTGCAGGTCAACCTCTACGGCATCGCCGACGCACTGTCCCGGCACTACGGCATCACGGAGAAGCTCCTGTGGAAACGGCTCCGCGCGGCACTGGCCACCAGCCTCGACCGGACGAACCCACCCCCGGAGGTGGAGCGGCTGCTCCTGCACTCGCCGACGTGGCCGCACCGGCAGGTGCTGCGGCCGCTGCTCCGCCAGGGCCCGTCGGCGGGGGTGAGCATGCCGGCGAACACGGGAAGGGTGCCGAACCCGCTGCTGTCGTAGCCGCCGAGCACGCCGCGCGGACCCGGCTGCTCAACGCCTACCTGCGGGAAACCGGCGTCCACGACGTCGCACCCGGCGAGCTGTCGGTGCGGCTGCCCGCGACGGGCCGGACGCTGCGCACCGAGGTGCTGCACCGCTCGCCGTGCGGACACCACCGCTACGCCGAGCACACCACGCCGGGACATGCCGGGTTCGTCGCGGCTCTGCTGGCCGAGCTGGAGGCCACCACGGGGCACGCGGGTGCGGCCGAGCTGGCCGCGCAGATCGGCAACAGCGTCGGCCGCACGGCCCGCTACCTCGACCGCGGCAGACGCGAGCCGGGCGGCGGCGCGCATGCGCTGACCCGCCACGCCGAACAGAACGTCCTGCTCGGTCACCCGTTCCATCCGACGCCGAAGAGCGCCGAGGGCTTCACCGACGCCGACCTCGGCCGGTACGCGCCGGAGCTGGGTGCGGAGTTCGTGCCGCACTACCTCGCCGTGGCGAGGGAGCTGGTGGTGGACGTGCGCGTGGCGCCAGGCGACTGGGTGCCCGCCCAGGTCGCCGCCCACGTCCCGCCGGGGTACGAGGCGCTGCCGGTGCATCCGTGGCAGTCCGGGCACCTGCGTGGGCTGCCGGAGTTCGCAGCGCTGGTCGACCAGGGCGGGCTCGTGCCGCTGGGCCCCCTCGGCAGGCCGGTCTACCCGACCTCGTCGGTGCGCACCGTGTGCGACCCGGAGTTCCCGGTGTCGTGGAAGCTGCCCTTGCACGTCCGCATCACCAACTTCGTCCGCAACAACCCGCTCGAGCACCTGCGCAGGGCGGCCGACGCGAGCCTGCTCGCCGCACGCCTGCCCGCACGGGCCGGGTTCGGCGTGGTGCTGGAGAGCGGCTACCGCACGCTCGACCCGCGCGTGGTGAGCGACGAGCTGGCCGCGGACCTCGCCGTGCTGTTCCGGCAGAACCCGTTCGCCCGCAACGGGCAGGCGCCCCAGGTGCTCGCCGGACTGCTGGAGGATCCGCCGCGACTCGGGGGCCCCGCCGAGGAGTGGTTGCGCCGCTACCTCGACGTGTCGCTGCTGCCGCTGCTGTCGGTGTTCGCCTCCGACGGCGTGAGCTTCGAGGCCCACGTGCAGAACTCCCTGCTGTGTCTTGAGGACGGTTGGCCGGCGGGCTTCTGGGTGCGCGATCTGGAGGGCGTGTCGGCGAGCCGCACGAGGGCCCGGCTCGAGCTCGTCACGCCCGGCAGCCCGGTGCTCTACGACGAGGCCGAGGCGTGGCTGCGGCTGCGCTACCACGCCGTGACCAACCAGCTCGGCCACGTGGTGCACGTGCTCGGCCTGCACACCGGCGCCGGGGAGGAGCGCCTGTGGCAGGTCGCGCGCGAGCACCTCGCGGGCAGGCCGGAGGCCGGGGAACTGCTCGCCTGCCGCACACTGCCCGCCAAGGCCAACCTGCTCAGCCGCTTCACCGGCCGCGGTGAACGGCCGTACTACGTCGACGTCCCCAACCCGCTGCGGGAGCTGCCATGACCCACGACCTCGTCCAGCGCGCGCTCACGGCTCCGACGATGCGGCCGGTGCTGCGCAGGCTGCTGCGGCAGCTGCTGGAGTCCCTGCTCTACGAGGGGGCCGTGCGTACCAAGGACGACAGCACGATCGCCGGCGCCGCCGGGGTCGCCTACACGTTCACGGCGCGGCGGCGGTTCACCTTCGACCGCGTGACGGTGGACGAGGTCCTGCGCGACGCCGAGGAGCCGGAGTCGGTGACCCGGTTCCTCGGCGAGATCGCCGACCGCCTCGACGCCGATCCCGCGTGCCTGGCCCGGTTCGCCCGCGAGCTGGAACACACGCTGCTCAACGACGCACTGGCCCAGTACTGCCGCGAGGGCTCGCTCTCCGGGTCCGGTTTCGACACGCTGGAGGCCGGCGTCACCGACGGGCACCGCTACCATCCGGCGTACAAGTCCCGTATCGGTTTCGGTGTCGCCGACAACCTCGCCTACGGCCCCGAGTTCGCCCGCCCGTTCCGTCCACTGTGGCTCGCGGCGCGGCGCGAGATCACCGAGGTGACCACGTCGGCGACGATCGAGGAACACGCCTTCCTGCGCGGCCAGCTCGGCAAGGCCGTCACGGCACCGGCGCCGGAATACACGCTTGTGCCCGTGCACCCGTGGCAATGGCGCGAGCAGGTCGCGAGGGCGTTCTCCGGACAGCTGCGCTCGGGCGAGCTGGTGGTACTCGGCGGCGACCCGCATGAGTTCCTTCCCCAGCAGTCGATCCGCACACTGTCCTGTGTGAATGATCCGAGAAGGCCGTACCTCAAGCTCGCGATGTCGCTGGTGAACACCTCCACCAGCCGGGTGCTCGCCCCGCACACCGTGCACAACGCGCCGCTGGTTTCCGACTGGCTGCGGGGCATCGCCGAATCGGATCCCTTCCTGAGCGGGGAACTGCGCACCGTGCTGCTCGGCGAGGTGATGGGCACGGCCGTGACCCCGGAGCCCGCCGCGGAGTTCCTGCGCGAGGACGGCTACGGCACACTCGCGTGCATCTGGCGGGAGAGCCTGCACCCATTCCTCGATCCCGGCGAGCAGGCGGCACCCTTCACCGCGCTCACGGCCCGCGAACGCGACGGGACACCCTTTCTCGACCCCTGGGTGCGCGAGCACGGCCTGCGGTGCTGGGTGCGCAGGCTCGCGGAGGCGGCCGTGGTGCCGCTCGTGCATCTGCTGTGCCGCCACGGGATCGCGCTGGAATCGCACGCGCAGAACATGGTGCTGCTGCATCGCGACGGCCTGCCGACGCGCGTCGCGCTGCGCGACTTCCACGACGGCATCCGGTTCTCCCGCGAGCACCTGGCCGACCCTCCGCTGTGCCCGCCGCTGCGCGGAACGCCGCCGTACCACCGGAACCGCAACTCCTTCGTCGAGACCGGCGACCCCGAGCTCGTCGCCGACTTCCTGCTCGACGCGTTCTTCTTCGTCAACATCGGCGAGCTGGCGATCTTCCTCGCCGACGCCTACGGACTGTCCGAACGCGACTTCTGGGCGACGATCGGCGAGGTGGTGCGCGAGCACCACGAGCGTTTCGGCGACCCGCTGTTCGACGTGTTCAAGCCCGAGGTCACCGTCGAGAAGCTCACGACACGCCGCCTGCTGCCGGACACGGAGCTGCGGCTGCACCGCGTGCCCAACCCGCTGGCGCGCGCATGACCGCGCCGGAGCCGGTGTGCCGGTACGTCTACGACCTCGGCGCGCTCGCCGAGCACGTCGGCAAGGTCGTCGCCGCACTGCCGGAGCGCTGCCGCATGTTCTACGCGATGAAGGCCAACAGCGCGGAGCCGGTCCTTGCCACGCTCGCTCCGCTCGCCGCCGGATTCGAGGTCGCCTCGGGCGGCGAGCTCGCCAAGGCGAGGGCCGTGGCGCCGGACGGTGAGGTGCTCTTCGGCGGTCCCGCCAAGACGCCGGGCGAGATCGAGCAGGCGCTCACGGCCGGGGTCACGCGGCTGCACGTGGAGAGCGTGCTGGAACTGCACCGGATCTCCGAGGCCGCGACGCGGCTCGGGCGCACGGCCGCGGTACTGCTGCGGGTGAACCTCGCGGGCCCGTTCCCGAAGGCCACGCTCGCGATGGCGGGCCGCCCCACACAGTTCGGCATCGACGAGGCACGGCTACCCGAAGCGGTACGGGCCGCCGTCGAGCTGCCCGGCGTCGCGTTCGCGGGGTTCCACCTGCACTCGCTGTCCAACAACCTCTCCCCCGAGGCGCATCTGGCGATGCTCGACCTCTACCGGCGAAAGATCACGAGCTGGGAGGAGGCGTTCGGGGTGCGCTGCGAGGTCGTCAACGTCGGCGGCGGGATCGGCGTGAACTACGCGGACCTGACGGCGCAGTTCGACTGGACCCGGTTCACCGACGGCCTGGCCAGGCTGGTGGGCACCTTCCCCGCGCACTGGCGGGAGATCGACTTCGAGTGCGGGCGGTTCCTCGTCGCCGCGTGCGGCAGCTACCTGACCGAGGTGCTGGACGTCAAACGCAACCACGGTGTCCACTATGTACTGGTGCGCGGCGGGACCCATCACTTCCGGCTACCGGTGTCGTGGCAGCACAGCCACCCGTTCGGCGTCCGTCACGTCGAGGCGTGGCCCGCGACGCTGCCGAGGCCCGGCGTGCGCGGCGAACCGGTGACGGTGGTCGGCGAGCTGTGCACGCCGAAGGACGTGCTCGCCCGCGACGTGGTGGTGGACGAGGTGCGCGCGGGCGACGTGCTGGAGTTCCGCCACGCGGGCGCCTACGGCTGGGAGATCTCGCATCACGACTTCCTCAGCCACCCACATCCCGAGCACGTGTACCGGTGAGCCGGCGGCCGCGACCCGGCGTGCTGAGCACCGGAACGCCCGGCGTGGCACAGTCGGCACCGTGACACTGGAGGAGCTCCCCGAGTGGCTGCCGGGCTGGTGCGCCTGCAAGCTCGGCCACGAGCCGGTCGGCGTGCTGTTCGCGGTGCGGAGCAGCTCCGCCGTGTTCGGGCTGCGATTGGCCTGCGGACGCGCTGTCGTGGTGAAGGCCAGGGAGAACGACGGCAGGGCCTCGTCGTGTGTCGCCGCGCAGGCCGCGCTGGCCGAGCGCGGGTTTCCGTGCGCGCGGCCGCTCACGCCCGTGACCGGGGTCGAGGGGCTCGCCGTGCACGCCGAGGAGTTCCGGCAGGGTGGCGAGCTGCTGCGCGGCGACTCGCCGGACGTCGCCGCGCGGTACGCGGCGGTGTTCGCGTCGCTGATGGCCGAGCTGGCCGACGTCACCGTCGCGCCGCCGTTGCCGAATCCGCGGTGGGCTCGGTGGGACCACACCGGCCCCGGCCTGTGGCCTGCGATCGGGTTCCTCGACGAACGGGACCAGAACGCGGTGCCCGGGTTCGTCGTCGGCACGGCCGGACGGGCGCGCAGGCGGTTGCTGGCGGCCGGCCTGCCGCGCGTGCTCGGGCACGCCGACCTCGAGGCGCAGAACCTCCGCTGGCGCGACGGCGAGGTGTGGGCGGTGCACGATTGGGACAGCCTGGCGTGGCAACCGGAAGCGGCACTCGCGGGTGCGGCGAGCGGAGCGTTCGCGAGCGCCTCGCCGCCGACGCTGGCGCCGGTCGAGAGCTCCGCCGCGTTCCTCGCGGCGTACCAGGATCTCCGGGGCCGCCGGTTCACCTTGGAGGAACGGGAGATCGCGTGGGCGGCGAGCCTGTGGCCCGCCGTGCACAACGCCCGCTGGGAGGCCCTGCACGGCGACCCGCCGGTGTGCGGTGACGCCGTTCGCGCACAGGCCGCCGAACGCCTGCGCCGGGCGAACGCCTAGGTGTCGTGACCCGGGAGGTTGTTGACGGCGCGCCTGCTTGAACGTGGGAGGACCTCCTGGCGGAGTGGATGTGTCTGGCATTCACCCGCAGGAGGTCCTCGATGGCTCACGCTAATGCCCGTACCAATGTGTTCGCTCGTCGCCTGATCGTTGAGCGTGTCGCTGCCGGGTGGCCGGCCGCGCACGTGGCCGAGCAGCTGGGGGTGTCGCGCGCGACGGTGTACAAGTGGGTGCGCCGTTACGCCGAGGGTGGCGACGCCGCGTTGGGTGATCGTTCGTCGCGGCCGCGGCGGATGCCCACTCGCACCCCGAAATGGGTCGAGCAGCGGGTGTTGGCCGCGCGGCGACGCCGCCGTCGCGGCGCGGTCGCGCTCGCCTCCGAGCTCGGTCTCAACCCGTCGACGGTCGGACGGATCCTGGCCCGCCACGCCGTGCCGCACCTGGCCGCGATCGACCCGATTACCGGCGAGCCGGTACGCGGTTCGCGGTGCAGCCCCCACCGCTATGAACACCGCACACCCGGGTCAATGATCCACGTGGACGTGAAGAAACTGGGCCGGATCCCGGCCGGTGGCGGGTGGCGACTGCACGGGCGCGAGG
Organism: Prauserella flavalba; assembly: GCF_003202235.1. Lineage (GTDB taxonomy): Bacteria > Actinomycetota > Actinomycetes > Mycobacteriales > Pseudonocardiaceae > Prauserella_A > Prauserella_A flavalba. Next base: position 9,375 of record NZ_MASU01000017.1, on the reverse strand, counting down.
CGAAGGTATCGGTCGCGAACCGCCACAAGAAGACCAAGATCGGCTACGACTACGTCCACACCGCGATCGATGACCACACCCGCCTGGCCTACAGCGAGGTCCTCGCCGACGAGAAAGACCACACCTGTGCGGCCTTCCTGCACCGCGCGCTGGCCTGGTTCGCCGCCCACAACATCCGCGTGCGCCGCGTCCTGACCGACAACGCCCTGGTCTACCGGCGCGGCACCGACTGGGGCTGGGTCTGCACGGCCTGGAGCATCAAACGCCGCTTCACCAAACCCGGCTGCCCCTGGACCAACGGCAAAGCCGAACGCTTCAACCGCACCCTGCTCAACGAATGGGCCTACGCCCGACCCTGGACCAGCAACACGTCCCGCCGTCGCGGCCTTGACCGATTCCTCCACCACTACAACACTCAACGCGGCCACTCCGCCCTCGGCGGCCGACCACCCATCAGCAGGCTCGCCGCCTGACAACAACGTGTCAGGTCACGACACCTAGGTGACCACTAGATTGCGAGGATGACACGCGAAGCCCGGGTCAACGACTACGACACTTTCGCCGAGGCGTACTCGGCCGAGACCGGCGACAGCCTGGTGAACGCGTACTACGAGCGGCCCGCGATCCTGGCCCTCGCCGGAGACGTGGCGGGCCGCCGGATCCTGGACGCCGGCTGTGGCGCAGGTCCCCTGTCCGCGGCGCTGCGCGACCGCGGCGCGGTCGTCACCGGCATCGACGCGAGCGCCGGGATGCTGGAGCTGGCCAGGCGAACGCTGGGTGACGAGGTGGCCCTGCAAGTGGCCGACCTGAACGACCGCCTGCCCTTCGACGACGGTGCGTTCGATCCGGGAGCCCCGGCCCGACTACTTCGCGACCAGCAGCTATGCCTTCGACTGGGCGTTCGGCGGGCAGACCGTCCCGATGAGGTTCTGGCGCAGGCCGTTGCACGCGATGACCGATGCCTTCGCCACGGCCGGCTTCCGCCTTTCCGTCATCAGCGAGCCGTTGCCCGACCCGGACGCCCGGGAACTGTTCCCCGACGCGTTCCGTGACCTTGCGACCAAGCCGTGCTTCCTGTTCTTCGTCCTCGAGGTACCGCGGTAGGCCGATCCGCGAACGCGTACGGCGATCCCGAATAGGATCACCGGAATGGCAGGCGGACTCGCTCAGACGTACCGGCGCTTCGGCGAGGTGGACGCACGCAGGATCTCGCCGCTGTACGAGCGTGTCGCCGTCGCGCTGAGCGAGTCGCCCGAGGCACTGCGCGCCATCGAGACGGTGCCCGCGCGCAGACGGCACCCCACGCTGATCCTCGCCGCGTTGCACCACCTCGTCCTCTCGGGCCAGGCGCCGGAGCTCGCCGCGGCCTACGCCGCCGGGGACGGTGACGCCGCCGCCGGTGCGGCGATCGGCGCGCTGCTGCACGGGATCGGCTCGGTGGTGGACATCGCCACGCGACGGCGGGCGCGGGCCGACGAGACCGGACACCACGCCGTGCTGTATCCGGCCATCGCCGAGGCGGCGCGCAGGGCGGGTGCGAACGCGGTCGGGCTGATCGACGTGGGCTGTTCGGCCGGGTTCAACCTCGACGTCGATCGCGTCGACATCAGCTATGGCAACGGACAGTCGCTCGGCGACCCGTCGTCGGCCGTGCGGGTGCCGTGCTCGATCGTCGGTGGCCGGCGCGTTCCGGCGCTGCCGCTGCCCGAGGTCGTCGCCCGCGTCGGCGTGGACGTCGATCCGCTCGACGTGACCGACGCCGACGACGCCCGGTGGCTGCGTGCCTGTCTGGCACCGGATCAGCGGGAGCGGGCGGCGCGGCTCGAAGCGGAGCTGGAGCTGGCGGCGTCGGCGCCTCCGCTGCTGCTGCGCGGTGACGCCGTGGAGGTGCTGCCAGAGGCGTTCGCCAAGGTCCCCTCGGACGCACTGCCGGTCGTCACCACAACGTGGGCGCTGTCGAGCTTGTCGCTCCAGAGCCGCCTGCGGTTCCTGCACCGACTCGACGAAGCGGCGACCGGCCGCGCGGTGGCGTGGGTGTCGGCGGAGGGCGTCGGTGTCGCACCGTCGATACCGACGTTCGGCGATCGCCACGCGTCGGGCCACAGCATCATCGGTCTCGCCCTGTTCGACCAGTCGGCCCTGCGCGCCGAGGCCGTGGGCCGCTGCTGGTCGCGGGGCAGCATGCTGGCGTGGCTGGCCTAGCTGTCGGCCTCCACGGTGGTGCCACCGAGGACGTCCTGTACGAAGCCCACCACGGCCGTCCACACGCCGGGGATCAGCAGCACCGCCAGCACCGCGAACGCGGGGAACACGAAGCCGTTCTCGAAGCCCTTGCCGGTGCGGAAGCGCAGCCAGCTCGGCGGGCGCAGTTCGTACCATGTCTCGCCCGCGATCGGGAGCGGGAAGAGGAACGGGCAGCCCGACTCGGTCACCGCGTCGCCGAGACAGTGCGTGAAACAGCCCAGCGCCACCGCGATACCGAGCAGCCCGGTGACGGCGTCGAGTTCGGCGAGGGCGTTGGAGCTGTTCTCGTAGACCCACCACACCACCGCGCCGCCCGACACGGGCAGCAGCCAGTCGCCCAGCGCGTCCTCCGCGAGCAGCAGTCCGAACACGACCACGCCCGCGACCGCCCAAGGCCCACCCGCCTCGGTGCCCGCCGATGTGGCGAAGCCGAGCGCCACGGCGAACAGCACCGTGTGCGACAGATGGCGGTGGGTGCCCTTGCCTCGCTCGTCGCGCGGCCCCTTGGTGACCGCGTACAGCCCGGCCGATGCCTTGCGCAGCAACCACGACAGCCCTCCGGTGAGCGGGCCGAGCAGCTTCGACGCCCGCGCGCCGGGGTGGTCGAGATCGGGCAGCAGCGCGAAACCGGCCGTCGTCGCGGCGAACACCAGCGCCTGCGCGAGCGTGGTGACCCCGGCGAAGGGGGCGACGGCGAGTCCGGCGCACCAGCCGGTGAGCGCGTGGGTACGACCCATCATGGGCGGGCGATCCTCCAGTGGGGCGGGGACGGTTGGACCGTCGAACATCCTTTCGAACGCACCCGTCCCGTGTCCCGAGGACACGCCCTTGTCGCCCAACCCTACGAAAGTTGGGATTTTCGGCCCGATTCACCCGGATGTGAAACGTTTGTGAGCCTCACGCAGATGCTCGGAGCATCGCGCTGGCGGGAGGTCGAGGCAGTTGAGCGGAAGACGTTCGTTGAAGCGGGCCGGCATCACGGGACTGATCGTGGCCGTGAGCACGTTGGGATTCAGCGTCCCGCAGGCGCTGGCACAACCACCGGCACCGCCGCCACCCGGCGACGAGGAGGTCCTCGACCAGGAGGACCTGACCCTCCTCGAACAGGCCGAGGACGCCGGGCGCTCCCAGGTCACCCTGCTGGTCGCGGCGCAGCGAGGGCGCGCCGACGCCGCGGCGGGCGAGCTGGAGTCGATCGGCGGTGTGGTCGGCTCGGCGAACGAGGAACTCGACTACCTCAAGGTCACCGTGCCCATCGGACAGGCGGAGGTCGCACCGAAGCTCAAGTCGGTGGACGCGGTGGACGTCGACGGGCTCATCGCGCGTGACGAGCCCGCTCCCGTCGGCGCGACCGAGCCGACGCCGCAGCCTGCACCGGACGAGAACACGCCGAGGGTGAACCCCTACCTGCCCACCGGCGACACCAAGGCCGCGCAGTTCGGCAGGACGTTCCCGTTCTGGGACGGCCGGGGCACCACGGTCGCCGTGCTCGACTCCGGGGTGGACCTCGACCACCCGGCGCTCGCGCGGACGAGCACGGGCCAGCGCAAGATCGTCGACTGGTACACGGCCAACTCGCCGACGTCGGGCGACGGCACGTGGGTGCCGATGTCGAGCCAGACCTACTCGGGCACGTTCACCGCGAACGGCAGGCAGTGGACCGCGCCCGTGGGCACCTTCAGCTTCGGGGTGTTCTCCGAGATCGCGGGCGACCTGGGTACCGCCGCGAGCGAGACCGGCGGGGACATCAACCGCGACGGCGACCGCTCCGACAGCTACGGCGTGCTGCAGGACACCACGTCCAAGCAGGTGCGGGTCGACCTCGACGGCGACGGTGACTTCACCGACGAGAAGTCGATGATCGACTACAAGGTGCGGCAGGACGTCGGCTACTTCGGCGCCGACGACCCGGCAACGGGCGTCGTCGAGCGCGTCGCGTTCGTGGTGCAGACCGACAAGGCCGGCTACGTCAACATCGGTGTCGCCGGTGCGGCGCACGGCTCCCACGTCGCGGGCATCGCCGCGGGCAACGATCTCTTCGGCGGCCGCATGGACGGCGCCGCGCCGGGCGCGAAGCTGATGTCGGTGAAGGTGTGCCTCTCCACGCCGTCGTGCACGTCCAGCGGGCTCATCGACGGCGTGGTCTACGCCGCCGAGAACGGCGCCGATGTCGTGAACATCTCGATCGGCGGCCTGCCCGCGCTCAACGACGGCAACAACGCGCGGGCCGAGCTGTACAACCGCGTGATCGAGACCTACAACGTGCAGCTGTTCATCTCGGCGGGCAACAGCGGTGCGGGCGCGAACTCCGTCGGCGACCCCTCCGTGGCGACCGACACGGTGAGCGTCGGCTCCTACATCACCGACGACACGTGGCTGTCGAACTACGGCTCCGAATCGCCAGTCGCCGAGTCGCTGCACCCGTTCTCCTCGCGCGGTCCCCGCGAGGACGGCGGGTTCAAGCCCGACCTCATCGCACCCGGCGCGGCGATCTCCTCGATCCCGCGCTGGCAGGCGCCGGAGCCGGTGCCCGGCACGTACGAGCTGCCCGCCGGGTACGGCATGTTCAACGGAACGTCGATGGCGGCGCCCCAGGCGACCGGCGCGGCCGCGCTGCTGGTGAGCGCCTACAAGGCGCTGCACGGCGGCAAGCGGCCACCGGTGACCGCGCTTCGCTCCGCGCTGACATCCACCTCGCGGTTCGTGGACGGCGTCGACGCCAACGCGCAGGGTGCCGGGTTGATCGACACCCTGTGGGCGCTCACGGCGCTTCGCGGCCCCGGCGTGCACGACGTCACCACGTCGGTGCCGGTTTCGACCGTCCTCTCCGGACAGTTGCAGACCCCGAACACCGGTGTGGGCATCCACGACCGGGAGGGCGTGACCATCGGCAAGGCGTACACGCGGACGTACACGTTCACGCGTACGACCGGTCCCGCGAGCCCGGTGAGCTACCGCGTGAGCTGGGTCGGAAACGACGGCACGTTCTCCTCCGCCCGCTCGGTGCGGCTGCCGCTCGACCGGCCCGTGACGTTCGACGTCCGGGTGAACCCCCGCACCGCGGGCACGCACTCGGCGCTGCTGCGGCTGGACGACCTGCGCACCACGGGCATCGACGTGCAGACCATGAACACCGTGTTCGCGCCGCAGGACTTCACCGAGGCCGGCGGCTACGTGGTGGAGGCGTCCGGCACGATCCAGCGCAACCAGGCGAAGAGCGTGTTCGTCCGGGTACCGGAGGGCACGAGCAACCTGCAGGTCGGCATGACGGCGGGCGGCCCCGAGCCGGGAACCGGACAGGTGCGGTTCCTGCGCTACGACCCGACCGGCGTCCCCGTCGACCCGACGTCGTCGACGAACTGTTACAACCCCGACGCCGGTGCGGGCTGCCCGACGGGCTCGCCGACGAGCCGCGCCGTGACCGACCCGATGCCGGGCGTGTGGGAGATCGTGGTCGAGGCCAGGCGCACCTCCGATTCGGCCGAGGTGCCCTGGTCGCTGACGATCGCCGCGCAGGGCACGACGATCAGCCCGAACCCCGACGTCATCGCACAGGCACAGCTCGGCACGCCGATCGAGCGGGAGTACACCGTGACGAGCACGCTCGGCGAGTTCACCGGGCGGCTCACCGGCGGCCCGCTCGACAGCGCACGGGTGGCCAGGCCGTCCGTCGCCGAGGGTGAGCTGCAGAGCTACGACATCGAGGTGACCCCGGGTTCGACGGCACTGACCGCGACGATCGGCAACACCGCCGACGGCGGCGCCGACCTCGACCTGTACGTCTACAACTGCACGAGCGGGACGTGCTCGCTGGCGAACTACAGCGCCGACGGCGACTCCGAGGAGTCGGTGACCATCCGCAACCCCGCCGCGGGGACGTGGCGCGTCGAGGTCGACGGCTACGCGGTGCCCTCGGGCTCCACGGAGTACGACTACCTCGACCTGTTCGCGAACCCGGCGTTCGGCACGATCGCTGTGACCGACGCCGACGCGCCGAGGCCGACCGGAACCACGTGGACGGTTCCCGGCACGGTCACGGCAACCGGGCAGCCCGCCGACGGCCGGGTCCTGCGCGGTCTCGTCACCGTCCGCACCCCGGACGACCTGCGGATCGGCAGCGGCATCGTGCTCGTCGAGTCCGTCACCGGGTGACCTGAGCGTTCGGATCGGGTAGACCCTTGTCATGGGGTCGAAGCTCGACGAGTACCGGCGGAAACGGCGTGCGGGGCGCACGCCGGAACCGCTGCCGGACGGCGACGTGGTGCCTCGTGGTGACGACGACACGTTCGTCATCCACGAGCACCACGCCAGCCGCCTGCACTGGGACGTCCGGCTCGAACGCGACGGTGTGCTGGTCTCGTGGGCGGTCCCGAAGGGGCTGCCCACGGAGCCGGGCACACTGCGGCTGGCCGTGCACACCGAGGACCATCCTCTCGAATACGCCACGTTCTCCGGGGAGATCCCGAAGGGCGAGTACGGCGGCGGGCAGATGTTCATCTGGGACAGCGGCCACTACGAGACGCTGAAGTGGTCCGACCGCGAGGTGTCGATCGTCCTGCACGGCAGCCGCGTCGAGGGCAAGTACGTGTTCTTCGCGAGCGGCGAGGACTGGCAGGTGATCCGCAAGGACCCGCCGCGGGACCCGGACTGGGAGCCGCTGCCGGAACTGGTCGCGCCCATGCTCGCGACCACCGGCACGCTGCCGCCCGCCGAGGAGGACGACGACTGGGCGTACGAGTTCAAGTGGGACGGCGTGCGCGCGCTCGCGCGCGTGGAGGGCGGCAGGGCGACGCTGTTCTCCCGGCGCGGCGGCGACATCACCGCGACCTACCCCGAGCTGCGCGGGCTCGGCGAACAGCTCGGCAGCACGCAGGTGTGGCTCGACGGCGAGATCGTGGCGCTGCGCGACGGGCGGCCGAGCTTCAAGGCGCTACAGGCACGCATGCACGCCAACGAGCAGCGGGCGCGGCATCTTGCGAAACAGCAACCCGTGACCTACCTCGTGTTCGACCTGCTGCACTTGGAGGGCCGCTCGTGCGTACGCCTGCCGTACGCACAACGCAGGCAGCTGCTGGAGGAGCTGGAGCTCGGCGGACCGCACTGGCAGCTGTCGCCGAGCTTCTCCGGTGAGGGCGCCGCCGTGGTGGAGGCCGCCGACGAGCAACGGCTCGAGGGCGTGATCGCCAAGCGCGCCGCCTCGCCGTACACGCCGGGCCAGCGCAGCACCGACTGGCTCAAGATCACCGACCTGCGTGCGCTCGACGCGGTGATCGGCGGCTGGCGCCCGGGCGAGGGAAAGCGCTCGGACACGTTCGGCTCGCTCATGCTCGGGCTGCCGGAGGACGGCGGGCTGCGCTACATCGGACAGGTCGGCACCGGCTTCACCGAGGACATGCTGCGCGACCTGCTGAAGCGGCTGCGCAAGCTCGAACGCAAGTCGTCGCCGTTCGCGGACGAGGTCCCGAGGGAACGCGCGAAGGGCGCCCGCTGGGTGCGGCCCGCTCTGGTCGGCGAAGTCGTGTTCAAGGACTGGACCGAGGACGGCAGGCTGCGCGCGCCCGCCTGGCGCGGGTTGCGGCCGGACCTCGACCCGAAGGAGCTCGGCTCATGACACCCCTTGTGTCAACCTCAAGATCAAAGTCAGGCTGCGGTCGGCTGTTTCATCCGGTGTTGGGCGCCGCCGTGCAGGGCCGGGTCGTAGGGCGTGTGGTTTTGCCAGCAGCGCCAGAGGACACGGATCCAGGCTCGGGCCAGGATGCGGGTGGCGTGGGGGTGGTCCTTGCCGGAGGCGCGTGCTCGGTTGTAGATGTCGGCGGCCCAGGGGCTGGAGTGGCGGCTGTTGTCGGCGAAGGTGGTGATGGCCAGGCGCAGGCGTTTGTTGCAGGCCCAGCGGAAGGACACGCCGCGTTGTTTGCCGGAGACTTTGGTGACGGGCGTGATCCCGGCCAGTGCGGCGATGGCGTCGGGGTGGTCGAACGCGGCGCGGGAATCGCCCCATTCGGCCAGGATCTGGGCGGCGTTGATGGTGCCCGCACGGGGAAAGGATCGGAAGACCTTGCCGTCGGGGTGGGTGTCCATCTTCTCGGCAATGGAGCGGTCCAGGGCCTTGATCGCGGTATTGAGCGCGGTAAGCATGCCGACCTGGGCGAGCACGGCGTCCTGGACTCCTGTGGACACCACGGGATCGAGCGTGCCGGCCGGGGCAGAGCGCAGCCGGGCCAGCAGGACGGCGGCGGGTTTCCTGCCCGAATAGCCTTGTTTGGCGCAGAACGCGGCCAGCTGCTTCTCGGTCAACGAGGCCGCCGAGACGGCGGTGGGATAGCGGGTCAGGAACGCCAGGGCGATCGCGGACTCGATGTTGGCGAAGATGGCCTTGGCGCCTGGCCAGTGCGCGTCCAGCAATGCGGCGAGCTGGTTGGTCGCCGCTATACGGGCCTCGACAAGATCACTACGGGTACGCACAACGGTGCGCAGTGCCTTGGTGTGACTGGACAACGGTGCGGCGGGGCGCAGCCGGTGGATCCGCACTCGCAGGTAGTCGGCGATCACGTGTGCGTCGCCGGGGTCGGATTTGGCGCCGGAGAGGACTTCGGCCTCGCGCCAGGTCTTGATCGCGTTCGGTTTGACCGGCAGCACCGGGTGACCGGCCTCCAGCAGCGCGTCCACCAGGCGCCCGTCCGGGCGCTCGATCGCCACCGGGATCTGCTCGGCCGGGCCGAGGCTGCCCAGCCTGGCGGCCAGCCGGCCGAAACCGGCGGCGGTGTGATCGATGGTGAACGCGGCGATCTTCTTGCCGGTGTGGTCGAGCACGCACACGGCATGCTCAGCCCCCGCCCAGTCGATCCCCACGAAGAACAGTGGCCCATCCTGCTGCGACAACCGGGTCGCCTTCCTGCGTGTAGTCCAGGGCAGGAGCCAGACGGAGGCAAGGGAACCGACAGCAGAGTGGTCACTAACCGGCGCTCGATCGCGCGTCCCTTTGTCATCGCTTCACGGTTCCGGGGAAGCCGGGGGCGGCAGTGTCATGAAGGCCCACAAAGGGCGACCAGCCCAAGCCGTCACCCCGACTTCCGCCTAGTTCCTACCACAAGCCCCATCCAGGGGCCCGCACGGAAGAGGGTGCACTAGTGA
>NZ_MASU01000016.1 GCF_003202235.1 Prauserella flavalba | reverse complement strand
GGTCGTGTCTGACAATCCTCTGCCGTGCGAGCGGGGATCAGCGTGGTGGCTCGCAAGGCGGAGGGAAGCCCTCGTACCGGGTCGTACTCGGGCCTTCCGCCAACGCATGCCCCGGGCGCGGGCGCCCCGCACGAACCGAGCGCCGCGCCGGCCCCGCGCAGCCGGCAACGGGATTGTCACACGCGGCCTAGCTAGGCCAGGGCCTGTTCGAGGTCGGCGACCAGGTCGCGGGCGTCCTCGATTCCCACCGAGAGCCGCACCAGTTCCGCAGGCACCTGCAGCAGTGAACCGGCCACGCTCGCGTGCGTCATCCGGCCGGGGTGCTCGATGAGCGACTCGACGCCACCCAGCGACTCGGCGAGGATGAACAGCTTCGTGCGCGCCGCCACGTCCAGCGCGGCCCGCTCGCCGTCGGCGTGGTCGAACGACACCATGCCGCCGAACCGCCGCATCTGCTTCGCCGCGACGTCGTGACCGGGGTGCTCGGCGAGCCCCGGGTAGTACACGCGGCTCACCTTCGGGTGCCGCACGAGCGCCTCGACCACGCGCTCGGCGTTGTCGCAGTGCCGTTCCATGCGCACGGCCAGCGTCTTCAGGCCGCGCAGCGTCAGCCACGCGTCGAACGCTCCCGGCACCGCCCCGGAGGCGTTGCGCAGGAAGAACAGCTGCTCGCGCAGCTCGTCCGAGTTGGTCACCACGGCGCCGCCGACGACGTCGGAGTGCCCGCCGAGGTACTTCGTCGTGGAGTGCACCACGATGTCGGCGCCCAGTTCGATGGGCGTCTGCAGGTACGGCGTCGCGAACGTGTTGTCGACGACCAGCCGCGCGCCACCGACGTGGGCGACCTCGGCCAGCGCGGGGATGTCGGAGACACCGAGCAGCGGGTTGGTGGGCGATTCGCACCAGATGAGCTTGGTCTCCGGCCGCAGCGCGGCGCGGACCTCGCCGAGGTCGGACAGGTGCGCGACGCTGTAGGTGACGCCCCACTGCGTCAGGACCTTGTCGATGAGGCGGAACGTGCCGCCGTACACGTCGTTGCCGAGCACCAGGTGGTCGCCGGGGCGCAGCGTCGCGCGCAGCACGGCGTCGCTGGCTGCCATGCCGGAGCCGAACGCGAGGGTGTGCCTCGCGCCCTCCAGTGCCGCGAGCGCCTCCTCCAGCGCGGTACGGGTGGGGTTGGCGGTGCGCGAATACTCGTAGTCGCCCTCGCGGGTGCCGCCGACGCCGTCCTGCGCGTAGGTGGAGGTCTGGTAGATCGGCACGATCACCGAACCCGTGCGGGGGTCCGGCTCTTGGCCTGCGTGGATGGCGCGGGTCTCGAAGCCGAGTCCGGCGGGGTCGTGAACCATGCCCTCAGCCTACGACCGCGTCACCAGGCCCGCCGCTGGCGTACCCACCGGCGGGTGGGGGCGATGACCGCCAGCACGAGCGTGACGATCGCGGGCAGGCACACGACCAGAACACGCGCGGAGCTGTAGCCCACGCTCCTGCTGTCCAGCTCGCCGTTCAGCGACAGGCGCGCGGCGAACCCGGCGAGCACCATGAACGCGAAGTACACGACGGCGAAACCCGCACCGGTGGCGACCAGCACCTGACCGGCCACCTTGCGCTGGAGCAGCAGGATCGCACCCGGCAGCAGGAGCCCGGCGAGCACGACGTTGGCGACCAGGCTGGTCAGCGCGAACGGAGACCGGGAGACCACGTCGATGCGGCTGAACAGCGCGAGGACACCGAGCAGGTGCACGGCGGCACCGACGAGGGCGAGGACCGAGGCGGCGACGGCCGTACCCCGGTGTGCGGGCGGCTGCGGCGGATCGCCGTACGGCTGGTGCGGGTACGGCCCCGGGTACTGCGGCAGGCTCGGCTGGCTCATCGCGCACCAAGGTCGCACAAAGACGATGCCCCCGGCCAGAGACCGGGGGCATCATCCTCAGTTCAGTTCGTCACCACTGCTGCGGCGGCTGGCCGGGCTGGCCGTATCCGCCGGGCTGCCCGGGAGGCGGGCCCTGCGGGGGCTGACCGAAGCCACCCGGCTGCTGCGGGGGCTGACCGAACCCGCCGGGCTGGCCCGGCTGGGGGAAGCCACCGCTGGACGGGTTCGGGCCTCCTGGCTGGCCGAAGCCCTGGGGCGGACCCTGCTGCGGGAAGCCGCCCGGCTGGCTCGGCGGGCCGAACCCACCGGGCTGGCCGAAGCCGCCGGGACCACCGGGACCACCGAAGCCACCAGGGCCGCCAGGGCCACCGGAACCGCCACCGAGGCCGACGTACTGCGCCGTCTGCGGCAGCACCGCGACCACGCCGACGGCCAGGATGAGGATGCCCATGATCAGGGTGAAGATGATCCGCGTCGGCGGGTCACCGCCCTCGGCCATCAGGAGGATGGAGAAGAGCAGCGCCAGGAAGCCGCCCGCGATCGCCAGGTACGGAATGAGCTTCCTCAGGTTCGCGCCGATCCGGTCGACAAGCGCGTGCAGCACGCCCGCGGCGAGCGCCACGACGCCACCCACCAGCATCATGATCAGGTAGAACGTGATGTGACCCGGCACCTCGGCGGCCGCGCTCTCGATCTGCGCGTTGACGGCGTCAGCGCCACCGGCCTGCTCGATGTACTGACGGCACTGGTCCTCGCTCTGGCCGCTCTGCTCGACACACATCGAGACCAGGTCGTCCTCGGAGCCACCACCGCCGCTGAGGTCGGAGAGCAGCGTGATCGCCAGGATCGCCGTGACGATGCCGAGGACGGCGACGAGGCCGCCCGCGATCCACGCGAACATCTTGTTGCCGCCACCGCCGCCACCGGCGGGAGCGCCGAAGGGAGCCGCACCGGGCGGAGGAGCGCCGAAAGGTCCGGGAGGCGGCGGTCCGCCGAAACCGCCCTGGCCCTGAGCGGGGTCGAACCCGCCGGGCTGACCGAAGCCCTGCTGCGGCTGCTGCGGGGCACCGAAGCCCTGCGGCTGCTGCGGCTGGCCGAAGCCACCGGGCTGCTGACCGAAGCCCTGCTGCGGGTTCACCGCGGCGGGGTTGTCGGCCGCGCTCGGCGGCGGCGCGTACGGGATGGCGGGCGGGGGCTGCGAACCGGGCGGCACCAGCTGAGTCGACTCGGCGCCGGGCCCTTCGCCCTGCTGCTGGACCGGCTGGACGACCTGAGTCGGCTCCGGGCCTTCACCGAACTGCTGATCCCCCTGGGCCGGCTGCTGGGGCTGCTGCCCCGGCTGCACGACCTGAGTCGGCTCCGAGGAACCGAACGGGCTGTCTTGTTGTGGGTTGGGGCCACTTGGAGGGCCCTGCGGCGGCTGCTGCCCGCCGCCCCAGGGCTGGTTCGGTGGCTGCGGAGCACTCATGTGGGTCTTGAACCCCCTTGACACGGACCTTGCTTGATGATTTTCGCTCGCGCACACGCTATCGGATGTGTCTCCGGATCGCTCGTAACGCCCCAGATCCGGCACACGATGAGACTTGTCCGACTTCTAATGCCCCGAAAGGAACGCAAGCAGGTCCTGGCGCGTCACCACCCCCGCCGGCTTGCCCCCTTCGAGCACGAGCGCACCATCCGCCGAGGTCAGCGCCTTCATGGCCGAGCCGACCTGCTCCCCTGCGCCGATCGTCGGCAGCGGCGGCGACATGTGCGCCTCGAGGCGGTCGGCGAGCGCGGCCTTGCCGGTGAACAGCGCGTCGAGCAGGTCCCGCTCGTTGACGGCGCCCACCACCTCGGCGGCCATCACCGGCGGCTCCGCGCTCACCACGGGCATCTGGCTGACGCCGAACTCGCGCAGGATCGACACCGCCTCGGCCACCGTCTCGTTCGGGTGGGTGTGCACCAGGTCGGGCAGGCCGCCGCTCTTGCGGCGCAGCACGTCGCCGACCGTCGCGCCGGAGGAGTCGGGCGGCAGCAGGCCGTAGGACGACATCCACGCGTCGTTGAACACCTTGCCCAGGTAGCCGCGGCCGCCGTCGGGCAGCAGCACCACGATCACGGCGTCCTTCGCGTCGGGGCCGAGGCGCTTCGCGAGCCGCAGCGCCGCCGCGACCGCCATGCCGCACGATCCGCCGACGAGCAGGCCCTCCTCGCTGGCCAGGCGCCGCGTGGTGTGGAAGGAGTCGGCGTCGGAGATCGCGATGATCTCGTCGGCGATGTCGCGGTCGTAGGTCGTCGGCCAGAAGTCCTCGCCGACGCCCTCGACGAGGTAGGGCCTGCCGGTGCCGCCCGAGTACACCGAGCCCTCGGGGTCGGCGCCCACGACCTGCACCTTGCCGTCCGAGACCTCCTTGAGGTAGCGCCCCGTGCCCGAGATGGTGCCGCCCGTGCCGACGCCTGCGACGAAGTGGGTGATCTTGCCGTCGGTCTGCCGCCAGATCTCCGGCCCGGTCGAGAGGTAGTGGCTCTCCGGGTTCTGCGGGTTGGCGTACTGATTGGGCTTCCAGGCGCCTTCGATCTCGGTGACGAGCCGGTCGGAGACGCTGTAGTAGGACTCCGGGTGCTCCGGCGGCACGGCGGTCGGGCACACCACGACCTCCGCCCCGTAGGCCTTGAGGACGTTGCGCTTGTCCTCGCTGACCTTGTCGGGGCACACGAACACGCACTTGTAGCCCTTGCGCTGGGCGACCATCGCGAGCCCGACACCGGTGTTGCCGGAGGTGGGCTCCACGATCGTGCCGCCGGGCCGCAGCTCTCCCGAGGCCTCGGCCGCTTCCACCATGCGCAGCGCGATGCGGTCCTTCACGCTGCCGCCGGGGTTGAGGTACTCGACCTTGGCCAGCACGAGCGGGCTCAGGCCCTCGGTCAGGGTGCCCAGCTTGACCAGCGGGGTGTCGCCAACGAGGTCGATGACGTGTTCGGCGTATTCCATGTCATCAGCGTAAACAGTGCGGGGCGACCCGACACCGGCGCGGGCGAGCCGCATTGTCCGAATAGGACCGCTGTGCTTAGCTCTCCGGGTCATACGTTCGAGTGAACTCGCGAGGAGCGACACCGTGAGATCCCTACGGAAACACCGCGTGCGGGCGGCGGTCACCACCGCGCTCGCAGGCGCACTGCTCGTCACCACGGGCGCGCCGGCCTCGGCCGGGGGCCACGACCGGTTCCCGGTCTTCACGCTCAGCGTGCTCTTCACCAACGACATGGAGTCCGCGCTGCTCGGCGTCGCGGGCGACGGCACCGACGAGGGCCCGATCCTCGACGGCGGGGCGAACCCGTACGGCAGCCCCTCGCGCGTCGCGACGCTCATGGACGACCTTCGCCAGGAGGCCACCACCGGCAAGCCGAGGCGCGGCCAGGCACCGTGGCGTGGCGAGGTGACCCTCTCCGGCGGCGACAACTACCTGGCCGGACCCGAGTTCTCGGCGAGCCTCGAGAACGGCGTGCCGTTCTACGACGCGCTCGCGGTGGAGGGCATCGGCTACGACGCCAGCGCGATCGGCAACCACGAGTTCGACTTCGGGCCGGACGTGTTCGGCCAGTTCATCGAGAGCTTCGGCGGTTCACTCGACTTCGTCAGCGCCAACCTCGACGTCTCCGGCGAGCCCGTGCTGGACGCGTACGCGCAGGACGGGACGATCGTGCGCAGCAAGGTCCTTCGCTCCTCGGGCCAGCGCATCGGCATGATCGGGCTGACCACGCCGGAGCTGCCCGCGATCTCCAGTCCCCGCGGCGTCGAGGTGAGCGGTGACCTCGCCGGGATCGCCAACGGCCTCGCGGCGGACTTCGCCAGGCGCGGCATCGACAAGGTCATCCTCGTGAGCCACCTGCAGGACATCGACAACGAGCTGGCGCTGGTGCCGCAGTTGTCGGGCGTCGACGCCGTGGTGGGCGCGGGTGGCGGCGAGATCCTCGCCGGGCCAGGGGACCGGCTCATCCCGGGCGATGTCGCCGAGCGTGGCTTCCCGCTGTACGCGAACGACAAGACCGGCCGGCCGGTGCCCGTGGTGACCACGACGGGCGACTACAAGTACATCGGCAGGCTGGTGCTCAACTTCAACCGGCGCGGCGAGGTCGTCGGCGTCGACGACGAGCAGACCGGCCCGGTCCGCGTGTCCGGCGTCGGCCCCGACGCGGTGGCGGGCGACCCGCGCGTGCGCGCCGAGGTGGAGAAGCCGGTCGCGGAGCACCTGGAGTCGCTGGCCGAGACGGTGGTGGCGACGAGCGAGGTGCCGCTCAACGGCGTGCGCAACGACGTCCGCTCACGCGAGACCAACCTCGGGGACCTGGTGGCCGACAGCCTGCGCTGGGCCGGTCAGCAGCGCGCCGCGGAGTACGGCGTGACGCCGCCGCAGGTGGGCATCCAGAACGGCGGCGGCATCCGCAACGACTCGACGCTGCCCGCCGGGGACATCACGGCGCTCAACACGTACGAGGTGGCGCCGTTCGCGAACTTCGTGGCCGTGGTGCCGGACGTGCCGCGCACAGTGTTCCGCCAGCTGCTCGAACGTGGTGTCGCCGCGGCACCCGGCGCCGCGGGCCAGTTCATGCAGGTGTCCGGGGTGTCGTTCACCTACGACGTCACGCGCACGGCCCAGGTCGTGCGGGAGGGCACCAACACGATCGTCACGCCCGGCGAGCGGGTCCGCGACGTCGTGCTGGAGGACGGCACGGTGCTCGTGCGGGACGGCGTGGTCGTGGACGGCCCGCCCGTCTCGATCGCCACGAACGACTTCTCCGCCCGCGGCGGCGACGGTTACCCGTTCGAGGGCCTGCCGTTCACCCCGGTCGGCACCACCTACCAGCAGGCGCTGCAGGACTACCTGACCGACGGCCTCGGCGGCGCGGTCACCTCCGCGCAGTACCCGGTGGGCGGTACGGGCCGGATCGTCGCCCTGTAGCCCATGCAGTGAAGGCCACCTTCACTGTGTTCAACGCAGTGAAGGTGGCCTTCACTGCACTCAACGCAGCCAGGGTGGCCTTCACTGCTGTCAGGATGCAGGATGAAAGGTGAGCTGAGCGCTCGCTTAGTCGTCGTCGTGCAAAGGAGTACGCACCATGCCCGAAGCCGTGATCGTCTCTGTCGCCCGCTCGCCCATCGGCAGGGCCGGCAAGGGTTCGCTGGTGGACCTCCGGCCCGACGACCTCGCCACGCAGATGGTGCGGGCCGCGCTCGACAAGGTTCCCCAGCTCGACCCCGCCGACATCGACGACCTGATGCTCGGCTGCGGCCTGCCCGGCGGTGAGTCCGGGTTCAACATGGGCCGCGTCGTGGCCGTGCAGCTCGGCTACGACCACCTGCCCGGCTGCACCATCACCCGCTACTGCTCGTCGAGCCTGCAGACCACGCGCATGGCGCTGCACGCCATCAAGGCCGGCGAGGGCGACGTGTTCATCTCCGCGGGTGTGGAGACCGTGTCGCGCTTCGCGAAGGGCAGCTCCGACTCGTGGCCCGACACGCACAACCCGCTGTTCGCCGACGCCGAGGCGCGCACCGCGAAGGTCGCCGAGCAGGGCTCCGACACCTGGACCGACCCGAGGGAGAACGGCGACGTCCCCGACATCTACATCGCGATGGGCCAGACCGCCGAGAACCTGGCGCGGCTCAAGGGCGTCACGCGCGAGGAGATGGACGAATTCGGCGTGCGCTCGCAAAACCTCGCCGAGAAGGCCATCGCCGACGGCTTCTGGGCCAAGGACATCACCCCGGTGACGCTGCCGGACGGCACGGTCGTGGCGAAGGACGACGGCCCTCGCCCGGGCGTGACGCTGGAGGGCGTCGCCGGGCTCAAGCCGGTGTTCCGGCCCGACGGCCGCGTCACCGCGGGCAACTGCTGCCCGCTCAACGACGGCGCCGCCGCCGTGGTGATCATGAGCGACACGAAGGCCAAGGAGCTGGGCGTCACGCCGCTGGCCCGCATCGTGTCCACGGGCGTCTCGGGCCTCTCGCCGGAGATCATGGGCTACGGGCCGGTCGAGGCGTCCAAGCAGGCGCTCGCGAGGGCCGGGCTCGGCATCGGCGACATCGATCTCGTCGAGATCAACGAGGCGTTCGCCGCGCAGGTGATCCCGTCCTACCGTGACCTGGGCATCGACATCGAGCGGCTCAACGTCAACGGCGGCGCGATCGCGGTTGGCCACCCCTTCGGGATGACCGGCGCGCGGATCACGTCGACGCTGATCAACTCGCTGCAGCACCACGACAAGCAGTTCGGCCTCGAGACGATGTGCGTCGGCGGCGGCCAGGGCATGGCGATGGTGCTCGAGCGGCTGAACTGACGGCTAAGCGGACTTGGGCTGTGCCAGGCAGACCACGGTGGGCGGTTTGGTGTAGACCGCCCCCGTGGCGGCCTCGGTGCCGGCGCACGCCTTGGCCGGGTCGGTCTGGCCCTCGACGACCTTGACGATCCGGATCTCGGCGGTGGGATCCGTGCAGGGCACCCGCGCGTAGCCCTTGGTCTGCGAGGTGACGTTGGCCCAGCACTCACCGGCCTTCGCGTTGAGCATGAGGCAGAGCTTGATGTCGGAGAGGGCGAGGTAGTCGTAGTCGCCCTGGGGGCAGCTGCCGCCGTCGGTCAGGCGCACGGCCACCTTCACGTTGGCCTCGGGGTCGGCGCAGTCGACCTTCTCGGGGTTCTCCTGCGCCCTCATCGAGAACTCGGGGACGCTGAGGCACTCGCCCTCCTCAGCGCTCCAGCCGCCCAGCGGGAGGTTCCTGACGATCGCGCCGAGCCCGAGGAGTACCAGCACGACGGCGGGCACGCCGACCCGAAGCCAGAGCCTGCGCTTCTTCGGCGGGGGCGGCGGGTCGCCGAACGGCGCGGGCTGCAGCGGCGGGGTGCCGTAGGCGCCCTGCTGCTGGCCGTACCCCGGCTGGCCCGGCGGCGGGTACTGCCCGTACCCGGGCTGCTGCGGGTACTGCGGCGGCTGACCGGGTTGCTGCGGGTACGGCCGGCCCGGCTGCTGCGGGTACTGGGGTGGCTGGCCGTACGCGGGAGGCTGGCCCGTCGGCGGTGGGCCGTAGGGGTTGGGCCTGCCCGGATCGGGCTGGCCTGGGTGGGGCGGAACCGTCACCGGACACCTCATCGCAGACACGTGAACTGGACGGATCCATCTAACACGGGGTGATCACCGCGACCACGATCGGGTGATACAACGAGGGGCGCCCGGCCGATCCGGCCGGGCGCCCCTTCGTCCAGGAGCCGAGTCCGTGTTATTCGCTCTGCAGGTACGAGAGCAGGCGCAGGATCTCGAGGTACAGCCACACGAGCGTGGTCATGAGGCCGAAGGCGACGTACCACGCGAACTTGGCGGGCACGCCCTCGCGGATCGCCTTGTCGGCCATGTCGAAGTCCAGCAGGAAGCTGAACGCGGCGATGCCGATGCAGACGAGGCTGAACACGATCGCGAGGCCGCCGCCGTCACGCAGGCCCATGTTCACGCCGAACAGGCCCAGCACCAGGTTGGCGAGCATGAGCACGGCGACGCCGCCGACCGCGCCGATGATCCACTTGGTGAGCTTCGGCGTCACCTTGACGGCGCCGGTCTTGTAGACCACCAGCATCACCACGAACACGGCCGCGGTGCCCAGCACCGCCTGCAGGGCGATCCCGGGGAAAAGGAGCTCGAAGACACCGGTGATCGCACCGAGGAACACACCCTCGGCCGCCGAGTAGGCGAGCGTCAGGGGGCCGCTGGCGAGCTGCTTGAAGATGATGATCAGCGACAGCACGAGGCCGACGAGCATGCCGCCGATCATGGCGCCCATGATCGGGCCCATCGCGTCGGCGGCGGCCTGGCCCTGCGCCCAGATCGCCGTGACGATGCCGACGAGCAGGGTGACGCCCAGGCTCGCGCCGGTCTTCATCACCACGTCGTCGACGGTCATCGGGCGGTCGGCCGAACCGGCCGGGGCCTGCGGCGCGCCGTAACCGGGGACGCCGCCCTGCGGCTGGTTGAAGCCGGCGTACGGCCCGGCTGCCGCGGTGCTCGTCGGCAGGTTCCGGAACGCCGGGTTGCTTGAGGTTCGCACCTGATCCTCCTGGATCTCCTGGCACTTGCATTGGGCTTAACGACCGCGTGCGCCGGCCGGTTCCCGTAGGTCAGTAAAGGCGACTTTACCCACAATCGCGATCGTGCAGTGTGCACCCACCGTAAATGTTCGGTGCCATTTACCGTCCGGCGACGTCCACCGCTCGGCCGATTGCCCTGCTCACCCGTTTCGGGACATTCTCACCACCAGTGTCCCGATCTTGCCCGAAGGCGTGTCGGGATTTATCACACAAGGGGGGAACTGGTGGGTTCGACGACACGCCGGGCTACCGTCGTGCGCCTGTTGATCGCGTGCGCGCTGGCCGCGTTGTCACTGGTCGTGGTGGCTCCGGCCGCGTCGGCGGCCGTCGAGGAGGGCTCCGGCTACCGCACTACGCCGGGGCAGCCCTGGGGTGGCCGCGACCGCGCCTACGACTGGGTCGGCTCCTACCGGGTCGGCGGCAAGCAGGTGTTCTGCGTGTCGTTCGCGCTGAAGGCGCCCGACAGCGGTGAGGTGTACCGGCCCGGCGACGAGCTGCTGACCAAGTGGGGCGACAAGCTCTCCCCCGAGGTCGCCGCCAACATCTCCTACCTGCTCCTTCGCTACGGCGACACGGAGAGCCCCGACGAGGCCGCCGCGCTCGCCCACCTGCTGCACTCGTGGACCGCGGCGCCGCGCTCGCCCGCCGACCTCGACCCGGACAAGCCGTTCACCGAGATCGGCTACGACGTCGACCTGCAGTACGGCAAACTCCCCGCGAGCGCCCAGCAGGCCGTGGAGCGCCTGCGTACCGACGCCGAGGCCAACCGGGGCCCGTGGACGGCCGCCGTCGCGGCGCCCGAGGAGGCCCAGACCATCGGCACGCCCGGTGAGTGGACGATCAGCGTCACCAACGCGGCGGGCAAGGGCGTGCCGGGAGTACCCGTGGCGCTGACGCTCACCGATGCCGAGGTCGACGGCGAGCAGACCGTCACCACCGGTGAGGACGGCACCGCCACGCTGCGGGTGGTGCCCACCGGCGAGAACCCGAAGGTCTCCGGCACACTCTCGGCCCCGGCCGAGCGGCCGTACGTGCAGGACCCGGTCACCACCGACACCCAGCGCGTGGTCTCGACCGGCGGCGAGCAGGCGCTGACCGCCGAGGCCACCACGCAGGCCGTCACGCCGCCCGGCATCGTGCGGGTCGCGAAGGTCGACGCCGCGACGGACAAGGGCATCGCCGGGGTCCCGCTGCGGATCACGGCCGCCGACAAGACCTCGCCCGCGCTGGGGCAGGACGGCCAGCCGCTCGTCGGCGAGGACGGCAAGCCCGCCGTCGTCACCACCGAGGGCGAGGACGGCGTGGTGACCGTGGAGAACCTGCGCACGCCGCAGGAGATCTGCGTGGTCGAGGTGAGCCCGCCGAACGGTTACGACGACGCGTTCGATCCCGCGAACCCACCGTCGGCGTGCGGCACGGTCCAGCCGGGCGAGACGCTCGTGCTGACGATCGAGAACGTCGCCGACCAGGTTCCCCGCACCATCCCCGCCGGCGAGAAACCGACCACGGTCGCACAGAGCGCCACCACCACGAGCACCCCGGTGGGCGCGCTCGCCGGGATGGGCGTGCTCGCGGTGATGGTGTCCGGGCTCGTGGGCCTGGTCGCCAGAAGGCGGTTCACGCGGGACCGATGACGTACTCCAAGCGCGGCAGGGGCAGGTGGGTCAAGGCCTACCTGCTGGGGGCGGGCACGGTGCTCGCCGCCGAGCTGGCCGTCTTCGGTGCGGTGCTGCTGCCGCCGACCGTCGCGGTCGCGGGCAGCGCGCAACCGGCCGCCGTCGCACAACCACCGGAGCAGGCGGCGCCGCAGACCACCACGGCGACCCCGGAGCCCGAACCGGCGCCGCCTCCGGCGAAGCCCGAGCCGAAACCGGAAGCCGCGCCGCCGCCCGCGCAGGACCGGCCGGTCGCGAGCGGGCAGCGCCCGGGCACCATCCAGCTGCCCCAGGGCGGCACGGCCGAACTCGTGCGCAGGGAGGTCGGCCCCGACGCGGTGCTGCCCGTGCCGGACGACCTGGACGAAGCGACGTGGTGGGGCGCGGGACTCGACGCGCCGAGCGGCGCGAGCGTGTTCGCGGGGCACGTCAACTGGAACGGGCGGACGGGACCGTTCGCCGAGCTCTGGGACATCGGCGTCGGCGAGGAGGTGACCGTCAGCGACACCGGTGGGAAGGTGTGGCGCTACCGCGTCGCCCAGATCGTCACGCTGCACAAGGACGAGCTGCCAGCCCGCGCGACCGAGCTGTTCAGCCAGAGCGGCGGGCACCGGATCGTGCTGGTCACGTGCGGCGGACGGTGGCTCGGCGGAAACACCGGATATGCCGAGAACCGAGTCGTCATCGCCGAACCCGCCTGACACAATGCGCCAATGGCGACGTATCTGGTGACCGGCGCGACGGGATTGATCGGGCGTCACTTCACGCGGCTGCTGCTCGGCAGGGACGACACCGAGCACGTCTCGCTGCTCGTGCGCGAGGCCTCCCGGGACCGCCTCGCCGATCTCGTGCAGCAGTGGCCGCACCCGGAGAAGGTGTCGCTGGTGACCGGCGACCTCGCCGCAGAAGGCCTCGGTGTCGGCGAGAGCGAGCGCGACCGCCTGCGCGGCAACGTCAGCCACCTCGTGCACCTGGCCGCGCTGTACGACCTCACCGCCGACGACGAGGCCAGCGTCAGGGCCAACGTCGACGGCACCCGGCACGTCCTCGACCTGGCCGCCGACCTGCGCGTCGGCTGTCTGCACCACGTGTCCTCCGTCGCCGTCGCCGGCGACTACGCCGGGGTGTTCACCGAGGACATGTTCGACGCGGGCCAGCGCCTGCTCACGCCGTACCACCGCACGAAGTTCGAGGCCGAGCGGCTCGTGCGCGAGCAGCACGACGTGCCGTGGCGCGTCTACCGGCCCGCGATCGTCGTCGGGCACTCCGAGACCGGCGAGATGGACAAGATCGACGGCCCGTACTACCTGTTCAGCGCCATCAGCAGGCTCGCGTCGCTGCCGAACCTGCCCGTGGTGGGCCCCGACATCGGCGACACCAACATCGTGCCGGTCGACTACGTCGCCAAGGCGCTGCTGGAGCTCGTCTCCAAGCCCGGCCTCGACGGCCGCGCCTTCCACCTCGTCAACCCCGAGCCGCAGCCGGTGGCGTCGGTCTACAACGCCTTCGCCCGCGCCGCAGGGGCCCCCACGATCAGCGTCGAGCTCGACGAGCGGATCTCGCGCGGCGTGGTCGGCCTGGTGAAGCTCTCCGAGCACGTGCCGGGCGTGACGATCGCGCGCAACGCCGTGCTCGGCCGCCTCGGCATCCCGCCGGTGCTGCTGGAGAACCTCACGTTCCCTTCGGTGTTCTCGTCGGCCTCGACGCGCAGGGAGCTGGCCGGGTCCGGTGTGGACGTTCCGTCGCTGGAAGGCTACGCGCCCGCGCTGTGGCGGTACTGGCGCGAGCACCTCGACCCGTTCCGCGCGCGCAAGCACGGCCCCCGCGGCGAGCTGGACGGCCGCCGCATCGTGATCACCGGTGCGTCGTCGGGCATCGGGCGGGCGACCTCGCTGAAGGTGGCGGCGGAGGGCGGGGTTCCGCTGCTCGTCGCCAGGCGCAGGCCCGAGCTGGAGGAACTGCGCGACGAGATCGTCGCCGCGGGCGGGCAGGCGTCGGTGTACCCGGCCGACCTGACCGACGAGGAGTCGGTCAACAAGGCCGTCGAGGCGATGCTCGCCGACCACGGACGCGTGGACATGCTGGTCAACAACGCCGGCCGGTCGATCCGGCGCTCCGTGAAGCTGTCCTACGACCGCTTCCACGACTTCGAGCGCGCGATGGCCATCAACTACTTCGGCGCCGTGCGGCTAATCCTCGCGCTGCTGCCGCACATGGCCGAGCGGAAGTTCGGGCACATCGTCAACGTGTCGTCGATCGGGGTGCAGGGCATCGCCCCGCGGTTCTCCGCGTACGTCGCGTCGAAGGCCGCGCTCGACTACTTCAGCAAGATCGTCGCGACCGAGACGCACGGCGACGGCGTCACGTTCACGACCATCCACATGCCCCTCGTGCGCACGCCGATGATCCGCCCGACGAAGATCTACGACGCGTTCCCGACGAAGTCCCCCGAGCAGGCCGCGGGAATGGTCGTGCGCGCGCTGAAGGAGCGGCCGAAGCACATCGGCTCTCCCGAGGGTTACCTGATCCAGGCCGCGTACGCCGTCGCACCGAACCTGGTGAACGCGATCGCGTACGAGGGATACCGGGTTTTCCCCGACTCCACCGCCGCGGGCGGCACCGGAAAGCTGAACATCGGCAAGGGTGACCGCCACCTGTCGAGAGCGGCGGGCGCGCTGGTCAAGCTCACGCGGGGATTCCACTGGTGACACACCCTCGGTAACCGCGGCCCTCGCGGATACCACGAACTCTCAGGTGGACAGACACCACACCCTTTCTCGGCCTGCCTGATGCCGACGACACCCCGTGCGCGGGTACGGTCGGGGCATGGCTTCCGAGCACGACAACCGCCTGCTGCCGCTCCGGCGCGACTTCACCCA
Source organism: Prauserella flavalba (assembly GCF_003202235.1). GTDB lineage: Bacteria > Actinomycetota > Actinomycetes > Mycobacteriales > Pseudonocardiaceae > Prauserella_A > Prauserella_A flavalba. The sequence goes on along the minus strand of NZ_MASU01000016.1, from coordinate 105,635 downwards.
GGCGTGGCACGGGTTCGACCGCAACCAGGTGCTGCAGTACGTCGACCACCTCGAAGCGCAGATGCGGCGGGTACTCGCCGAACGCGATTCGGCGATGGCGCAGTCGAGCACCGTCTCCCGCGAACTGGAGAACGCCAGGCGGGAGCTGGGCAGGCTGCAGAACCGCGTGGAGGAGCTGAAGAAGCCACCGGAGCGGGTCGAGGATCTCGACGAGCGCATGCAGCGCACCGTCCAGCTCGCCAACACACGCGCCGAGGAGATCGTCGCGCGCGCGGAGGCCGCGGCGGAGAAGAACTGGGCGGAGAGCAGCGACGTCTCGAAGAAGCTGCACGAGCGCTACATGAAGCTCGTGGAAACGCTCGACCGCCACGCGAAGGCGTTGCAGGAGGAGCACGAGGAGGCGCTCGCGGCCACCAAGGCCGAGGTCGAGGCGCTGACCTCCACGGCGGCGCGCCGGCGTGAGCAGCTCGATGCCGAGGCCGAGCGCAAGCGGCGCAACATCGAGCGCGAGTTCGACGCGAAGACGAGCGCGGAGCGTACGGCGCTGGAGAAGCACATCGCCGACCAGAAGACGGCCAGCAAGAACGCGGCGGAGCGGCGGATCGCGGAGGCGACGGCCGAGGCCAAGCGCCTCGTGGACGAGGCCACGGCGAAGGCCAAGCGCCTGCTCGAGGAGGCCACCAACGAGGCCGACCGGCGGACCACGGAGGCCAACGACACGGTCGAGCGGCTCACCAAGATCCGCGAGGAGGCCCGCGCGCGGCTGCGGGAGGCCGACGAGGTGCTCCAGCGCGGTGAGTCCGCCCTCGTGCCGGTGGAGGACGAGGACAGCGAGCTGGCCGGTCTGCCGTCGTCGGACGGCAAGCGCGACAAGCCGCGCCCCACGCCCAGCGCCGACCGCCAGAAGACCTACTCGGTCTACGCCACCAAGCCGTCCTCCTGACCAGCTGCGCCGGTCCGCAGTGAAGGCCACCTTGCCTGCGTTGAACGCAGTGAAGGTGGCCTTCACTGCATCCAGGTGGTCTCCTCCAGCTGCGCCGCCAGGGCCAGAAGGGTCGCCTCGCCGCCCGGGGCGGCGACCAGGTGCACGCCGATCGGCAGGCCGTCCGCGAAGTGGCCCGCGGGCACCGACATGGCGGGGAAGCCCGCCAGGTTCCACAGGCCCGCGAAACCGGCGAGCCGGATCGACGGGGCCGCGTTGGCCAGGCACGACCGTTCGTGCCAGTTTCGCGCCTTCGGCGGCTTCGCCGCGAGCGTGGGCGTCACCAGCACGTCGTGGTCGGCGAAGAACGCCTCCGCGCGCCGGGTCCATTCCCGCGCGGAATCCTCGCGGACCAGACCTGCCCTGCGCACCGCGTTGCCGATCCGCACGTGCGTACGGGTGCGTGGTTGCAGCAACGCCGGGTCGACGCCGAAGTCGTCCGCCTGCTCGGCGGGCCCGGCGAACCAGCGCGTGAGCAGGCCCAGCGCGGCGGCTCCGTAGGCAGGCGTCGCGGCGACCACCCGGTGCCCGGCCGCGCCGAGCCGCACGCCCGCACGCCGCACGGCGTCCCGCATCGGGCCCGGTACCGGGGCGTGCGTGAGCGGCACCTGTGTCGACACGGCGACCCGCAGCCTGCCGGGGTCGCGCGGCGTGCGCAGGTCGGGGCGTTCGGCGAGCACACCGAGCAGCAGGGCGGCGTCGGCCGCGGTCGTGGCGATGGCGCCGTGTGCGGACATGCCGAACCACTGCGGGTCGCTGGACTCGGCCACCACGCCCCGGCCCGGCTTGATGCCGACCACGCCGCAGATCGCCGACGGCAGGCGGATCGAGCCGAGGCCGTCGGTGCCGTGCGCGATCGGCACCAGGCCCGCGGCCACCGCGGCCGCGCTGCCCCCGGACGACCCACCGGCTACATAGGACGGTTGGCGCGGGTTGCGGGCGATCCCTTCCGGGGTGTCGCTCATGGGCCAGATGCACAGCTCGGGCACGCGCGTGAGCCCCACGATCACGGCGCCCGCCGCCCGCAGGCGGGCGACGACCTCGTGGTCGCCGCCCGCCGGGGCGTGGTCGGTGGCGCGGGAGCCCCATTCGACGCTCTCGCCCGTGACGCTCACGACGTCCTTGACCGCCACGGGAACCCCCGCCAGCGGCAGCTCGCGCAGGTCGGAACGGTCCCGCAGGGCCTTGGCCTCGGCGAGCGCCTCGGCGGCGCGGACCCTGCGGAACGCGCCGACGGCGCCGTCGGCGGTCTCGATCCGGGCGAGCGCGTCCTCGGTCGGGCGCACGGGATCCAGCTCGCTCGCCCGCACTGCCGCGGCGATGTCCACGGCGCCGGAAGTCACCATCAGGTGACCTTACGCGAACCCTCCAGGTTTTCGGCCAGTTTGTTCAGTGTGCGGGCCTGCGCGACGTAGTCCATCGAGCTGAACTCCCACGGGAACACCTGACGGGCCTTGCCCGCGGGCGTCTCGGCGAACGTCGGCTGCTTCAGCATGTCCTCGCCGCTCATCGCGCGCAGCGAGTACAGCACCACATCGACGGGGTGGTCGACGATGTTCTCCCAGCTCACCTGCTGCCAGAAGTACTCGGAGCCGCCGGGGTCGGGGTAGTTGAGCCCGAGCTCGGTGTAGCTGCGCAGTGCGGGGTCGTCCTTCGCCTTGGCGATGTAGATGCCATCGCCCTGGTAGGCCGCGACGGCCATGACCGAGAGCCCGGACTTCGCGGCGTTCTCCAGCCGGGCGCGAGCGGCCTCGTAGTCCTTGCGCGGCCCCTCCAGCGTCTGGCCGGTGACGCCGATCGACTTCGCGAACTCCACGGTGCGGTCCACGACGCCTGCCGCCGAGCCCTTCATCGCGAGCGCGACGATCGGGGCGATCTCCCCGGCGAGCTTCTGCTGCTGGAGGTCCTTGAACCCGAACAGCGGCTTCGAGGGGTCGAGCTTGCCCGAGGAGTCCACGGGGTAGGCGTGGGTCAGGATCAGGTCGGGGGCCAGGTTGGCGAGCTGCTCCAGGTTGATCTCGCCGTGGGTGGTGCCGAGCTCGGTGACCTTGGAGAGGTCCCTCCCCTTGAAGTTGACGTCGTCGGCTAGGCCGGTCTGCCCGAACGAGCCGACCGGCGCGATGCCGTAGTTCCACAGCGACGCGATGGCGTCATTCAACCCGGCGATCTTGGTGGGCCTGGCGTCGAGCTCCACCGTGGCGCCCGTGTCGTCGGTGAAGGACCAGGCACCCGAGCCGGACGCCGCGTTGTCGGAGCCGCCTCGGCCACACGCGGCGAGCAGGCCGGAGGCCGCGACGGCCGCGGCGCCGCCGAGCAGGCTGCGACGGGAGAGAGTGGAAACCATGCCGGTTAACTTAGCCAAGCCTAAGTACAGCGGGAAGCGAGTGTGACCTATGCCGACGCGGTTTCGCCGGAACGTTCCGGGCCTGCCCACCGGCACAGCAGCAGGCACACGTCGTCGTCGTGGTCGCTGCCGCCGAGCATGACCTTCAGAACGTGCTCGGTCCGCTCCTCCAGCCGCACCGCCTCGCACGTGGTGAACGCGTCCGCGAGCCGCTCCATGCCCGCGTCGATGTCACTGGAGCGCCGCTCGATGAGCCCGTCCGTGTAGAGCACCACCGACGAGCCGGGCGACAGTGGGCGCTCGTGCTCGGGGATGTCGTACGGGATGTTGATGCCGAGCATCGGCCCGTGGTCCACGTCGAGGAACTCCACCTCGCCGGTCGGCGCCTGCACCAGCGGCGGCGGGTGACCCGCGCTCGCCCAGCGCATGACGCCCGTGCCGAGCTCGACCTCGGCCACCACCGCGGTCGCGAACAACGTGCCCGGCTCGCCGCGCAGCAGGTCGTGCACGAGCCGCAGCGACGCCGCCGGGCCGTGCCCCTCGATCGCGTACGCCCGGAGCACGTTCTGCAGCTTGCCCATCACCACGGCGGCGTCGAGCCCGTGCCCGGTGACGTCGCCGACCGTGAGCACGACCGTGCCGTCCGGCCGGTGGAAGGCGTCGTACCAGTCGCCGCCGACGTGCACGCCGCGCGTGGCGGAGCGGTACCGGGCGACGATGTCGAGCTCGTCGTGAGAAGCGAGCGCGGGCAGCATCGCACGCTGGAGCCGTTCGGCCAGCTCGTGCTCGCGCTCGTACTCGTTGGCGTTGCGCAGGCCGACGGCGGCCCGGTTCGCGACGGCCTTCGCGAGCGTGATGTCGTCGTGGGTGAACGGGGCGGAATCCCGGTGAAGGTCGAAGACGCCGAGCACGTGCGGTCCCGCGGTGAGCGGCACGCTGACGCGGTGGTCACCGTCCTGGACGGGCTTGTGGGAGGCGAGCGCCCTGCGCGTGGTCACGTCGGGCTTGCGGTGCGGGTCGGCGGGGCAGACGAGACCGTCGCCCGCGGCCGTCCACACGCTGGTGCGATCGGCAAGCCCGTTGCCACGGACCAGTGCCGCGACCTCGTCCAGCATCTCCACGCTGTCCAGCGAGGTCGCCGACGCGCGGCTGACGTCGTCGAGGAACGCCGTCCGCCGCCGCTGCCGGTCGATCTCGGCGTGCAGGGCGAGCAGCCCCGCGTTCGTCTGCTCGAGCTCCGACTGGTGCCAGCTCAGTTCGCCCCGCTGCTCGCGGATGACGGCGGTGAGCGCCTCCAGCACGTCACCGATGAGGCTGTCCGGTTCGATGGCGTCGAGCTCGGCCGTGATCGCCTCCCAGGCACGGGGAGGGAGGTCACGCGTGCTCAGCACGCGCTCCACCTCGGCCTTGAGCTCGTTGGTGAGGCGAGGGTCCGCGGTCACGAAGCCTCACCTCCCGCGATCGCCAGCACGCAGGCGTCGTCGCGCCACCGGATGTGCTGTCCCAGCAGCCAGCCCGCGACCGTGGCGGGATCGTGGCCGAGGAGACCTGGCCATTCGGCGGCGTTCCATCGTTCGGACACTCCGTCGGTGTGCATGATCAGCCAGCTGTCGGCGGACCACGGTCGGACCAGCGGATCGGCCCGCCGTCCCCGCCGCTGCCTCCTTCCCACTATGCCCGGAACCGAGACCAATGTCTCCCGAGTCCCACCCGGCCCGAGCAGGCGCGCGGTGACGTTGCCGACCCCGGAGAAGAACAGTGTGCCCCGTGCGAGATCGAGTTGCACGAGTGCGACGGCGGAGCCACGCGAAGAGGCCGGGTCCTCGTCCATCGCCGCGAGCATGACGGGCAGCGAAGCACCGGGGTCGGCCGCGACGTGACCGATCGCCGCCGCGCTGGCCGCGGCGGCCGCGGGCCCGTGACCGAGCCCGTCGGTGAGGACGATCGTCACGAGCCCGTCGGCGTCGACCGCGGTCCAGCCGTCGCCGCTGACCGACTCGCCGGGCGCGGCGAAGAGCACACTCCCGACACGCACGCCGCGCCAGTGGGGCGTGCCGATCAGCCAGCGCGCCAGCACGGCCGTGCCCGAGCCGAGGCGCGAGTAGAGGTCGAACTCGTCGGCGAGCCGTCGCACCGCGCCGAGGCCGGTGCCCATCGAGCCGGTGGTGGAGAAGCCGTCCCGCATGCTTTCGTCCACGTTGCGCAGCCCCGGACCCCGGTCGGCCGCGACGAGGTCGAGTCCCAGCGGGCCGCGGGTGATCGCGAACAGCCCGCCCCTGGCGTACTTGAGCAGGTTGGTCGCCAGCTCGGACGCGGCGATGGCGATCCGGTCGACCGTCGCGGACGGCAGCCCCGCGTCGCGCGCCGCCGTGGTCGCGAGCGACCGGGCCTGCCCCACGTGCACCGGCTCGGTGACCGGCAGGACCGTGTCCCTCACCGTCGGGCCGGCTTGCGTGCCCGGAACCCGACCGAGACCGTGGTGCCCTCCCCCGGCGCCGTCCTCAGATCGAACTCGTCGGCGAGCCTGCGCGCACCACTGAGCCCGAGGCCGAGCCCGCCTGCGCTGCTGTACCCGTCGGTGAGTGCGAGATCGACGTCGGCGATGCCGGGACCCTTGTCGGAGAACACGAGCCGCAGCGTGGTGGTGCCGTCGTCGGCCTTCTCCAGCTCGATCCTGGCCTCGCCGCCGTGGCCGTGGACCCGGGTGTTGCGCGCGAGCTCGCTCGCCGCCGTGACGAGCTTGGTCTGCTCGACGAGGGAGAAGCCGATCGACACGGCCACCTCCCGGACGGCCTGGCGAACGTGAACGATGTCGATCTCCTCGTTGATCCGCACCTGCTGGACGGTGAGGATGCTCGTCATCGTCGCCTCGCGGAGCCGTTCAGCCTGTCCAACCCGTCCGCGACCGTCAGCGCCGTGCCGAGGCCGGGCAGGGTCAGTCCCAGCTCCACGAGTGTGATCGCCACTTCTGGCCGCATCCCGACGACCACCGTCTCCGCGGCGAGCAGCGCGCTCGCTCCCGCGATGTCGTGCAAGGTCCTGGCGAGGAAGGAGTCGACGAGGTCGAGCCCGGACACGTCGATCAGCACGCCCCGGGCGCTGCTCCTCGCGACGTTGGTGGTGAGCTCCTCCTGCAACGCCATCGCGTCTTCGTCGGTCAGCTCACCCTGAATGGTCACGAGCAGCACGTCCTGCAGCTCGACGACGGAGGTCGCGCTCATGGCCGCTACCCCGCAGCGCGCTCGTCGGGGCGGACGGTGAGGCCGATGATGCCCAGCGCCCGCGCGAACGCGTCGGCGAGCGTCGCCCTGGTGGCCACCTCGCCGAGGTCGATGCCGAGCTGCACCATCGTCTGCGCGATCTGGGGGCGAATCCCGCTGATGATGCACTCCGCGCCCATCAGCCTCGCCGCCACGGCCGTCTTGAGCAGGTGCTGCGCGACAAGCGTGTCCACGGCGGTGACGCCGGTGATGTCGAGGATCGCCACGCGCGCCTGGTGGGCGACGATCTGCTCGAGCAGGCTTTCGGTCGCGACCTGGCCACGCGTGCTGTCGAGGGTGCCGATGAGCGGGATGGCGAGGATGCCGTCCCACAGCTTGATCACGGGGGTCGACAGCTCGGTGAGCTGTGCGCGCTGCGCGAGAATGGTCTCCGCACCGGCAGACAGCTCGATCTCCAGCAGCGCGATGCGCAACGTGTTGAGCACGTTGGACAGCACCAGGTCGCCGCTGTGCACGATGTCCTCGGGCAGATCCTGTTCGCGCCACAGCCGCAGCAGCGGGCCCTTCAGCACGGTGACGTCGGGGCGGTCGCTCCCGGAGGGACCACCCGCGGAGCGGGCGGCGAGCGAGGCGAGCACGGGACGCACGGTCGCGAGGCCGTCGGCGGAGGGGTCCTCCTCGCCACCGGTCTCGATCACGTGCCTGAGCCCGGTGAGCAGTTCGGCGCATTCCTCGGCCGCGTCCGCGGGGCGCCGGGCGGTGAACACGGGCGTCGCGGCCCACGCGCGTTCGATGTCGGACCGGTTTTCCTTCAGGAACTGGGCCACCCTGTCACGGATGGTCTGGCCGGTACCGGCGGTCATGCCCCACATCCTCCGTCGCGCCTTGAGCCATTTCTCGTTGTGCTGAGGATTCGCTTACCTCCTGGCAAACTTAGGGCACAGCATGACCCACCTCCAGGGGAGGTACAAACCCAGGCGCCTGCGAAGCGCGCGTGACCAGGAGTGAGCTGACGATGACCAACGGCCACGAGAACAACGGCGCCACCGCGAATCCGACGGTGGTGCGTGCCGAGCTCGTCAGTGACGGCGAGGGTCACATCGCGCTCAGTGGGGAGATCGACCACGGCGTCGCGCCTCAGCTCGACGCCGCGCTGGAATCGCTCTTCTCCGCCGGGGCGGGCAGACTCGTGGTGGACTTCGCGCGCCTTTCGTTCTTCGACTCTGCGTGCATCAGTGCGCTGGTGCGCGCGCATTCAACGGTGACCGAGCGCGGCGGGACGGTGAGACTCGTCAACGTCGACCGGTACGCCCACCGGGTGCTGCAGATCGCCGGACTCGTGCCGCTCTTCGAGATCGAGCAGGCGACCGGCCCCGACACCGAGCCCGATGACTGAGCGGACGGGGCGACGGCCACCCGACACATTGCTGCTGGACCTGCGGCTTCGTGCCGACGACAACGCGCCCTCCGAGGCAAGGCACGCCACCGACGGCGCACTCGGCGCCGTCGCCGACGGGGTGCGCCAAAGCGTCCTGCTGATCGTCACCGAACTCGTCACCAACGCCGTCGTCCACGCGCGCTCCGCCAGCTCGCTGCGCGTGCTCGCCGGTGGCGGCCGCGTGCGGGTGGAAGTCGCCGACAGCGCGCGGGAGCCCCCGGTGGTGCGCAGTCCCTCGCCTCGGCAGCCGCACGGCCGCGGGATGCTGCTGATCTCCGCGATGGCGGACGAGTGGGGGGTGCGGCACACGGACGACGGCAAGGTCGTGTGGGCCGAACTGCGCCCGTGACGTGGTCCGATCTGGTAGTAGTGCCTGGTCAGGGTGATTCGTCGGGAAGTGGGTCGGCGTGGAGCTGCGCGAGGTCGAGGTGTTCCTGGCACTGGCCGAGGAACTGCACTTCGGTCGTGCCGCCACCCGGTTGCGGCTGACGCAGGGCCGGGTCAGCCAGACCATTCGCGCGTTGGAGACCGAGATCGGCGGCGCGCTGTTCGAACGCACCAACCGGCAGGTGAGCCTCACCCCGCTGGGCGCAAGGTTCCGGGTCGGCGCGCAACGCGGCTACGAGGAGCTGCACCGCGCGTTGCGGGACTGCAGGGCCGCGGCCCGCAACATCACCAGTCAGCTGCGGGTCGGGTACCTGCCGAGCATGGGCAACGACGTGGTCACCCGCATCGTGGGCGCCTTCGAGCGGCGGCATCCCGAATGCCACGTCTACCTGCACACCCTGCATCTGCGGCACAGTCTCGACCCCGAGCCGGCGCTGCTGGCCGGGGAGACCGACATCGCGCTGTGCTGGTCGCCGGGCGGTGACGGCCGCGCGCTGGAGACGCCGAGGCTCGTGGTCGGTCCCGTGCTCGAACAGGTGCCGAGAGCGGTGCTCGTGCCCGACGACCACCCGCTGGCGAAGCGCGGCAGCGTCACCCTCGACGACCTCGCCGACTGCGTGCTGCTCAACCCGTCCAAGTCGGCCCCGGTGCAGCAGCGCGAGCTGTGGAGCCCGCCCGTGACGCCGTCGGGGCGGCCGCTACGGCACACCGGCGAGGACATCGTCGGCCTGACCAACCGCGCCGAGCTGACGGCCGACGACGTGCTGACGCTCGTCGCCCGCGGTCACGGCCTGCATCTCACCGTCGCGACCCTGCTCGAGCACATTCCGTTCCGGGGCCTCACGCTGGTCCCTGTGACGGACCTGCCGCCGATGGCGCTGGTTCCGGTCTGGACGGCCAGCACGGAGAACGCCACCTTCCGCGCGTTCGCGCAGGCAGCGGCCGAGGCGGCGAAAGCGATGCAGCACAACAGGAAGCCGAACATTAGCTAGGCTAATCGGTCCATTAGTAAACACGCATTGATCGGCCACCAAAGACTCCGGCAGACTCAATCCGCCGCCGGGTGGAACAACCGTGGCGGTGTTGTGTCGCTCCTGCAGACTCGGGTCGGCAGTCGCTCGACTGGGGGTGCGGCTGCCGGCCCGTCACCGCACGGGTCCGCAGCCGCCTTATCCCGGCCTCATCCGCGCTCGGAAACCGTGATCATCTCCGCGGAGGTCAGAGCCTGGGTGGCTGAGCGGGCCCGGCCGTGCCGCTCCCCGCGTCGCTGGCCGCGGCGGAGATCGTTGGCCTCGCCGAGGGCGCTGGTGGAGACGGCGGGCTTCCGCGCGGTGACCATCGAGGGAACCACTGCGGCCGGCGCCGCGCTCGGCCGGTTCGTCCACACGGGACAGGGCGATCCGGTGGCGCTGCTCGCGGCGAGCCAGAGCCTTCTGCGCATCGAGGAGGCGGTTCCCGTCCTGCGGTGGCTGCGAGTGGAACGACGAGAATCCGCGCGATCCTGTCTCGATCGTCCACACGCCCGGGCCGGAGGAACGGTTCACGCGTCGTGCACTGGGGCGGACGCGCAGCAACGCGGGCGCGCCGCTGCGGGAGAAGCTCGGCCGCGGCTACGCGGTCGCGGCACTGACGAGAGGCTCGGGCTCGGCCTCCCTTGTGGACCTGGACGCACCGGCGACGGAAGCGGTGCGGAGTGGCGGTTCGCACCCGGATGATCGGGCTGGTCTACGATCCGGCGCGCGACCCCGACTTCCGCATCGACACGGCTGCGCGGCGGGCCTCCGTCGACGTGCTCGTGCATGCCCCTCAGATCAGCCCGGTGACGTTGTTGCGGGGCGGAACCTGAAGCGCCGCAACGGATTCTCGCCGAGTGCGGGCATAGATGTCCACAATGGACGACAATGGCGGCTCTCACTCGCCGCGGGCGAGCCGCCGCACGATGCGGTCGTGGAAGGAGCGCCGCGCGAGCGCGGCCTCGATGTCCTGGACGACCCTCGTCATCGCGTAGGGCAGCTCCTCCTCCAGCTCCGCGACGGCGTCCTCGGTGGCCCGCCACTCGGCTTCGAGGAAGGGAACGAGTTCGCGCGCGCGGTCGGTGAGCGTTACCTCGCGCGTGCGCGCGTCGGCCCCCGGACTGCTGGTGACCAGGCCCTCGCGGCGCATCGCGCTCACCGTCTGGCTCATCGCGGAATGCGTGACGCCCAGCGACTTCGCCAGCTCGCGGATGGTCATGGGCCCACGACGACTCAGGCGGATCAGCGGCATCGTGAACCTCGGCCGTACCCCGACGACACCGCGCTCGTCGTAGAGCTTGGCGATGTCGTCGTCCATCGCGTTCAGCAAGCGGCGCAGCGGACCCCACTGGCTCCGCTCGGTGGGGTCCGCGCCTTCGCCCGCGCTGTGCCCGGCGGTCGTCATATCGCCGATTGTAACAGCGCTTATATAGCTAGCCGATCACCCGATCCGTCCACCGGCTCTCATCGAGGCCGAGCAGCGTGACGCGGTCGAGCAGGCCCTGCGCTCCGCCGATCGGACCGAGGTCTGCGGCCACCGGCCGGTCGACGGTGACACAGGCCAGCAACTCGTTCTCGGTCTTGCAGACGGGGTCGCCGAACCTGGGCGGCGCACCGCCCGCCGGCTTCACATGGAAGGCCACGTTGGCGCCGTTGACGGTGTAGAACAGCTGGACCGCCCACGGAAGGCCGTCGTTCAGCTCGGGCCTGCGCAAGGTCGTGACGTCACCGAGACGGAAATTGTCCGGCAGGCCACTGATGTGGAGAGGCAAGGGCACCGCCCGGTCCTCGACCTTCACGTCGGCGGCGACCCTGAGCAGCGCCTGTTGCGGGTCACGGAAGTCGAGGTAGTAGGCGTTGATCTCCGCCCACCGTCCGTCCCCGGTCTCCCAGCGCAGGTAAGCGTAACCCCTGTTCAGCGGATCGCCGGGGTCCACCGTGACCCAATAGCCCTCGTGCGAGCCAACCTTGGCGGGAATACTGACCGCCTGGCCCCCCATTTTCCCCAGGCGGTCGAGCGGCGGCTCCTTGTCGTAGACGGCGAGCCAGATCATCGGCGGGTACTCCCCCTGCCCGACGGCCAGCGCGTAATCGCCGTGGTCTCCCACCCCGTACTCGACGCCGGTGATCACCTCCGGCAGCCAGCCGAACGATGCCTTGGCAACCAAGGGATTGTGCCGCCGGTCGACCATTCCTGTCGCCTCCTGCTCGTCGGGACCGGTCGTCGAGGTGGTCGTCGGCCGGTCGGGATCGGCGGCCTGAAACCCCGGGCCGGGCGAGCCGAGCGCCGCGGGGATCGCCAGGGCCGCAGCGAGCACCACGGCGGCGCACCCCGCGACAACCGAGGAGCTGCGAAGCCGCCGCTTCCGCCTACCCTTCCGCCTCGCGGCGTCGATGTCGAGCGCCATCGGAGGCAGAAGTACCGCAGCACCACGGTGGCCCGCTGGCGCGGCGGCAACTCGGCGAGCGCGGCCCGCAGGTCGACCAACCGGCGCCATCTGGTCCGCTGCCCGGCGAGGAAGGTGTTGACGATCGGCTTCTTGGTGATGCTGGACTGGACCAGGTCGTCAGCCCGGTGGTCCCCGCATGGAACCTTGAAAGTCAAGATCGGCGACCTCACCCTCCGGCATGTAGGTCGGACGCGGGTACGAATAGACACCGAGATCGAGGGCGAACGAGTCGCAGCGACTGGCTGGCTCAAGACGCGGCAGGCCGAGGACATGGACTGGGACACGAACGTCGTGACGACGGCACAGCTCGAGATCGGCCGGGTCGAACTGCACGACGTGCCCATCGAAACCGTGGTCGAAATCCCGGACACCCGCAACGCCTGAGCACGACACAGCCGTCGTATCCGCCTGGCTACGCAGAAGGGACCGTGCTCTCCGATCACGATCGCTGGCGGCGGACTGCGCCATACAGCCCAAGCTCGCGGGAGCAGTGGAGCGGTGCGGCACTCACTGGGCCAATAACAGACAGTGCGGCTCGGTCATGGCTCGTCGACTGTGGTCATCTCCTGGCCATTGCGGGGCGCTAGTTGGGGCACTTGATCTTGATGCGAGAAGAAACCTTGAACACACAGTCTCCGGACAGACGACCGCTCGCGTCCGGCTGGCACTCCCGAATCGCGGGCGTGCCTCGGTGAACTGGTTAGCTCGACGGCGGCTCGTTGACCGGCTCGGGCACTCCCGGCCGTCCATCACGCAGGATGCTGGCATGGGCTGGGGCGCAAATGGGCCGCCTGATCTTGGCGCCCCACTTCCACAGGCCGCTGATCAGCGCAGATAGTGCCCCCGACGGGACTCGAACCCGCACTGAATCGATTTTAAGTCGACTGCCTCTGCCGGTTGGGCTACGGGGGCATGAGCAGCTTAAGCCCCCGTAGCTGCTACGACTTGGATGCCCGCGTGAACTCTTCCTTCGGGTTGTTGATCTGCCCGAGCGAGACGACCTCGCGACGGAGCAGACCGCCCAGGAGCCAGTCGAGCATGATGCGGACCTTGCGGTTGACCGTCGGCATCGCCTTGACGTGGTACGCGCGGTGCATCAGCCAGGCGACGAAGCCCTTGACCTTGACGTTGAAGGTGTCCGCGACGCCCTTGTGCAGGCCGAGGCTGGCGACCGAGCCCACGTTCTTGTGGTAGTAGTCCACCGGCTGGCCGCCCCGCAGCACCTTGATGATGTTCTTCGCCAGGTGCCGCGCCTGCCGCACCGCGTGCTGGGCGTTCGGCGGGCAGGTGGCCGTCGGGTCCTCCTCGGTGCGCGAGAGGTCCGGCACGGCGGCGATGTCACCGGCCGTCCAGGCGTCGGGGTGGCCGACGACCTGCAGGCCAGCCGTCGCCTGGAGCCTGCCGCGCTTGTCGAGCGGGAGGTCCGAGTTCGCGAGCACCGGGTTCGCCTTGACACCGGCGGTCCAGATGATCGTGTCGCTCTCGAACTCCGTGCCGTCCGACAGCACCACGTGGCCGTTCTCGAACGACTTCGCGGCCGTCGAAAGGTAGACCTCGATGCCGCGTTTCTCGAGCTGCTCGACCGTCCAGACGCCGAGCGTCTCGCGGACCTCGGGCAGGATGCGGCCGGCCGCCTCGACGAGCACCCAGCGGATGTCCTCAGGCTGGATGTTCTCGTAGTAGCGCGTCGCGAAGCGGGTCATGTCCTCCAGCTCGGCGAGCGCCTCGATACCGGCGAACCCACCGCCGACCACGGTGAACGTCAGCAGCCGCTTGCGCAGCTCGGGGTCGAGAGTGCTGGCGGCCTCGTCGAGCTTGGTGAGCACGTGGTTGCGGAGGTAGATCGCCTCACCGATGGTCTTGAAGGCGATGCCCTCCTCGGCGAGGCCGGGGATCGGGAGCAGTCGCGCGACCGAGCCGAGCGCCACCACGAGCACGTCGTAGTTGAGCTGCTCGATGTGCCCGTCGGCGGCCTCGACCGTCACGGCCTTGCGCTCGTGCTCGATCTTGGTGACGCGGGCGGTCAGCACGTGGCAACGTCGGAGAGCCCTGCGCAGCGGCACGACCACGTGCCGCGGCTCGATGGACCCGGCGGCCGCCTCGGGGAGGAACGGCTGGTAGGTCATGTGCGGCTGAGGGTCGACCACGGTCACGGACGCCTCGTTGGCGCGGAGCTTCTTCTGAAGCCCCAGAGCCGTGTACAGGCCGACGTACCCGCCACCGAGAACGAGGATCCTCGTGGGTTCCGACTTGGCTGCCATGACTCCATGTTCGCACCGCGTCAAGCAAACCGCTCGTGGACCCTACCTGGCTGTGACCAGCGTCGCCACGTTACGCAAACGATTCAGTTGAGCCCCGCCAGTGATGCCGCTTTCGCGAAGATTTCCCGCAGCATCGCGGGGGTCAGCCTGCCCGTGAACGTGTTCTGTTGTGAAACGTGATAACAGCCGAGGAGGTGCAGGTCGGAGGGGCCTTCGAGGAGCACGTGCACGCCGTGCCCGAAGCGCGGCCTCGGCCTCGGGATCGCCCACCCCGCGGCGGCCAGCACGGGCAGCAGCGCCTGCCAGCCGAAACCGCCGAGCACCACCACAGCGCGCAGCGTGGGCTTGAGCAGATCGAGTTCACGTGCTAACCACACGCCGCACGTGTCGCGCTCGGCCGGCGTCGGCTTGTTGTCGGGCGGTGCGCAGTGGACGGGCGCGGTGATCCGGGTCCCGCGCAGGGTCAGGCCGTCGTCGCGGCGCACCGACGTCGGCTGCGAGGCGAGGCCGACGTCGTAGAGGGCCTGGAAGAGCACGTCGCCGGAGCGGTCGCCGGTGAACATCCGTCCGGTGCGGTTCCCGCCGTGCGCGGCGGGAGCGAGGCCCACCACGGCCAGCGACGCGTCCGGCGGGCCGAACCCCGGCACGGGCCTGCCCCAGTAGGTCTCACTCGCGTAGGAGGCGCGCTTGACCTCGGCGACGTGCTCGCGCCACTCCACCAGCCGGGGGCACGCGCGGCAGTCGCTCACCTGCCGGTCGAGCTCGGCCAGCGTCCTCGCCGTGATCACCACGATTCCATTGTCCCTTGATCTAGGTTGGACGCATGCCCGAGAAGACCACCAACGGCGAGACCGAGACCCCCGAGAACGGCGACGGCGCGACGGCCGAACCCGCCGAGCCCACCGACGACCTGGTGACCACACAGCACAGCCTCACCGTCAAACGCCGCAAGCTCGCCTACACCGCGCAGACCGGCCGGATCGTCCTCCGCAAGGAGGTCCTCACCGACGGCAAGTTCGAGGGCCACAAGCCCAAGGCCGAGGTGTTCGTCACCGCCTACACCCTCGACGGCGCGGACCCCGCGACGCGGCCGGTGACGTTCGCGTTCAACGGCGGGCCCGGCTCGTCGAGCATCTGGCTGCACCTCGGCGTGCTCGGCCCGCGCCGGATCGTCTCCGGTGACGTGAACGACCCCGAGCCGCCGCCGTACCGCCTCGCCGACAACGCGGACACCCTGCTCGCGCACAGCGACCTGGTGTTCATCGACCCGGTCTCCACGGGCTACTCGCGGGCGGCCAGTGGGGAGAAACCGAAGGACTACCACGGGTTCACGCCCGACGTGGAGTCGGTCGGCGAGGTGATCCGGCTGTGGACGTCGCGTAACGAGCGGTGGCTCTCACCGAAGTTCGTGGCGGGCGAGTCGTACGGAACGCTGCGCGCGGCGGCCCTCGCGACGCATCTTCAGGAGCGGCACGGGCTCTACCTCAACGGTCTGCTGCTGATCTCGTCGGTGCTCGACATGGGCACGATCGTCTTCAGCGAGGGCAACGACCTGCCGTACTCGCTGTACCTTCCGACGTACGCCGCGATCGCGCACTACCACGGCAAGCACGGCGACCGTCCGCTCGACGAGGTGCTTGCCGAGGCCGAGGAGTTCGCTTCGCGCGACCTGCCGTGGGCGTTGCAGCGCGGGGCCCGGCTCAGCGAGGAGGAACGCGCGGACGCGGTGGCGAGGCTCGCGTACCTCAGCGGACTCTCGGAGTCCTATGTGGATCGGGTGAACCTTCGTATCGAGCACGTGCGGTTCTTCACCGAGCTGCTGCGCGAGGAGGGGCTCACGACGGGCCGGATGGACGGCCGCTTCACCACGTGGGAGCCGGACGGCGGCCGCGAGCACATGAGCGACGACGCGTCCGTCTCGCGCATCATCGGCGCCTACTCGGCGGGCTTCAACCACTATGTGCGGGCGGAGCTGGGCTACGCCAACGACCTGCCGTACGAGATCCTCTCGATGGACGTCAACCGCGCGTGGTCGTACTCGGACTTCGAGGGCCGCCCGGTGTCCGTCGTGGACGGTCTGGGCGCGGCGATGCGCGCCAACCCGCACCTCAAGGTCCACGTGGCACTGGGTCACTACGACGGCGCCACGCCGTACTACGCGGCCGAGCACGTGCTCGCGCGCCTGCAGATCCCGGAGGAGCTGCGGGGCAACGTCGAGACGGTGTACTACCCGGCGGGGCACATGATGTACGTCCACGAGCCCTCGCGCGTGCAGCAGTCGAAGGACCTGGCGACGTTCGTGAAGTCCGCCGCCAACCGCTGACCCCTTATGCAGTGAAGGCCACCATCCCTGCGTTGACCGCAGGCATGGTGGCCTTCACTGCATGTGGGCCTACAGGTGACGGGCGCCGTGTTGCACGGCGGCGTAGGCGTCCACGGCTCCGTGGCCGTAGAAGCCGTTGAACTCCGGCGTGCCCGTGCAGGTCGCGGTGAACGACTCGTCACGGCCCTCATCGAGGTAGTCGACGGTGTTCGGCACCGGGCACGCGATCTCGGCGGCGGTGCCGAGCAGCACCCGCTCGACCGTGTCCGGGTCCATGCCGAACCGGTTTCCCCAGCCGCGGCCGTACTCCGACACGATCAGCGCGGCGACCCCGCTCGCGTGCGGCGCTGCCATCGACGTGCCCTGCAGGTACTGGTAGTACCCGACCGTGCCGTCGGCGGCGGTCGCCTTCTGCACGCCGAGCTCCACGCCCTGCGGCGTGATGTTGCCCTCGGCGTCCACGTTGCCCTCCGCGACCGCCACGTTGCGCGGGTAGGCCGAGAGGATCATGTTCTCGTTGGCCCGGAACCAGTCCGTGCCGAAGTAGTCGCGGTAGTAGCCGCCCGGGGCGGACACCGAGATCTGCTCCGTGCCGTAGTTGGAGTAGTCGGCCTTCGCCTGCGACGGACCGAACGAGGACACCGAGATCGTGTGCGCGCCCTCGGTGGGCATCGAGAGGCACGACGCGTTGTCGATGTTCCGCTCGTGCTCGTTGCCCGCCGGGTAGTTGGGACTGCTGGCGTCCGGCTGCGGCGCACCGAGATCGGTGTGCTGGTTGCCGAGCGCGACGACCTGCGTGACGCCCTTGCGGTGCGCGTACTTCAGCGCGCGGTTCACGGCCTCGACCGTCATGCGCTGTGCCGCCTGCTGCTCCGGCGAGTCAGCCGGGTTGGCCGCACAGTTGTACAGCCAGGGATCCACGTAGAACGACATGTTGATCACGTCGATGCCCGCGTCGCCCGCGTACGTGATGGCGTCGACCACCGGCTGGAGGAAGAAGTATCCGGCGTCCTGTCCGGCCCGCAGGTTCACGAGCGTGACACCGGGCGCGACGCCCGAGATGCCCGTGCCGTTCGCGGCGGCGGCGATGGTGCCTGCCACGTGCGTGCCGTGCCCGTTGTCGTCGTGGTCGACCGGGTCGACGCAGCCGCGGAACTCACACGGCCCGTCCACCTCGTTGCCGTTCGGGTCCGCGGGGATGTCGCGCACGAAGTTACGTGAGGTCTTGCGGTCGAAGTTCGGCGCGAGGTCGGGGTGCGTGCCGTCGACGCCGGTGTCGATCACGCCGACCTTGACCCGTTCGTCGCCGGGCTGCACGGTCCTGGCCAGGTCGGAGCGAACGGACTTCAGGCCCCAGAGCTTGTCGTCGAGCGGGTCGGTCCCGAAGGGCTTCGACGCCGGCCGCTTCGCCCGCGTCGTGGTGGGCTTGACGTGCTGGTTCTCCTTCTCCACCGCGTCGTGCGGCGTGACGGAGCCGTCCTGCTTCGGCGCCTCGCCGATCGGGCGGGCCTCGGCCGCACCGTAGACGGCCGGGTCGGCGGACACGCGCTCGGTGAAGCCGTTGGCCGGCGCGGTCGCCGTGATCAGTCCGGTGGCCGGGTTGGTGCGGACCACGGTGCCCCCGGCGTCACGCACGGCCTGTGCGGCGTCGGCGGTGCTGCTTCCCGCCTCGGCGAGCACGGTGAACTCGGTGGCCGGTCCGGACAGGGCGGGCTGCGCGGTCGCGACGGGCGCGGTGACGCCCACGACACCGCCGATGAGCGGCACGGCCAGCGCGGCGGCAAGGAGCCTGGGTTTTCTCACTCGGTTCCTCCTCGAGAATCGATGAGAGGAACCTATGACCGCGGTGCCGTCGTGGGCGCGAAAAACCGACGAAAGTCGGGTCAGGAGAGCGAGAGCGCGATGCCGTCCAGGATGTCGTGCTCGCTCACCACCAGGTCGGCAGGCCCGCCGCGCCGCGCGAGTTGCTCGGCGAGCACCTGCACGATCAGCGCGCCGCCCCCGATGACGTCCACGCGCCCGGGGTGGATGACGGGATTCGCCGCCCGCGTCTCGTGGTCGGCCGCGAGCAGCCCGCCCGCGATGCGGTCGATGTCGGCCCTGGTCAGCTTCGAGAGGTGGGTGCGCTCCGAGTCGTACTCCGGCAGCTCCTGCGCGACGGCCGAGAGCGTGGTGACCGTGCCGGCCACACCGATCCACGTCCGCGCCTTCGACACGTCGACGGCGGCGAAGGCGTCGGCCAGCACCTCGGCCGCCAGCTCACGGCCTGCGGCGACCTCCTCGGCCGTCGGCGGATCGCTGCGCAGGGTGCGCTCGGTGATCCGCACGCAGCCGATGTCGACCGAGCGCGCGGCGAGCACGTCGGCACGCTGCCCGTCCCACGTGCCGAGCACCAGCTCCGTGGAACCGCCCCCGACGTCCACGACGAGGAACGGCCCGTCGTCCGGGTCCTGCTCCCCGACCGCGCCCGTGAACGACAGCCGTGCCTCCTCGTCGCCGGTGATCACCTCGGCCTCGACTCCGAGCACGTCGCGGGTCATCGCGAAGAAGTCCTCGCGGTTGCTCGCGTCACGCGTGGCCGAGGTCGCCACCATGCGCACCTTCTCCACGCCCTTGCGCCGCGCGGCGATCGTGTACGCCGCCAGTGCCTCCCGGGTGCGCTCCAGCGCCTCGGGAGCGAGGCGCCCGGTCGCGTCGACACCCTGGCCCAGCCGCACGATCCGCATCTCGCGGTGCAGGTCGCGCAGGTCGACGGTGCCGTCGTGGCGGTGCGTCAGCTCCGCGACGAGCAGGCGGATGGAGTTCGTTCCACAGTCGATGGCGGCTACGCGTGGCATGCGGTCACCCTAGCTCGACGGCGTCACCTCCCCGGTCGTGGTCGTGGTCGTGGGCGGCGGGGTGGTCTCGCACCCCGGCGGCGCCGGGCTCGGCGACGTGGTCTCCGTCGGTGACGTCGGCGTCGTCGTGGGCGGCGGCTCGCACGTGCCGGTGGTGGGCGGAGGTGTCGTCGTCGTGGTGCGCGGCGGCGTGCCCGTCTCGCTCGGCAGCTGCGTGCCCGGGTTCGGCGTGGTGGCGGTGCCGCCCGTCGACGGCGGCGGGGCGCCCGCCGCGGGCGGAGGCGGCGCGACCGGTGACGGCGCCTCGGTGGCCACCACCTGCGGCACGGCGAGCGGCACCCGGCTGTCCGGCACGGTCGCGACCCCGTCGCGGTACGCCTGCGCCCAGAGGATCACGGTTTCGACGTAGGTGTCGGAATTGTTGTAGCGGTAGAGCGCGGCGCGCAGCTGGTCGTCCTTGGCGAGGTCCAACCCGCCCGAGCAGAGGTAGCGGCCGGTGGCCACCGTCGCGTCGAAGATGTTGTTCGGGTCGCGGACGCCGTCGCCGTTGCCGTCGGCGCCGTAGCGGGCCCACGTGGCCGGGATGAACTGGGTGGGGCCGACCGCGCGGTCCCAGGTGGTGTCGCCGTCGTAGCGGCCGCCGTCGGTGTCGGGGATCGCGGCGACCGGGCCGACGCCGTTGAGCACGGGCCCGAGGATGGGCTCCAGCGTGTCGCCGTTGGGTTTCACGTAGCCGCCGCGCGCGTGGTTGGACTCGATGCGCCCGATGCTCGCGATCAACGCCCAGTCGAGGTGGCACGCGGGGAACTCGGCGCCGACGACGCGGGCGGCGTTGCGGTACGCCTCGAGCGCCGTGCTCGGGATGCCGAGCGGGCCGGGAGCGGGAAGTTCGTAGGCGGTCAGGTCTTCGGGATCCGGGGCGTGCGGCAGGCTTCCGTCGACACCGATCTGGCCGGGTTCCGGCGGATAACCGCCTTCGAGAGCCAGGTTCCCGGAGTACTCGGTGGCGGCCGTGCTCACCCACCGGGCCGCGGTCTCGCTCATCAGCGCCGCGGGCAGCACGGCGAGCGCTCCGGCGAGCGCGGCGACGAAAGCCTTGTGCCGCAAGCCGAATCTTCGAAAGACGCCGAGTGTCCGGCTCGCGTCCACGGCCTGCCCCCCTTACCCGCGTGCCTGCGATGACCTGGGGTAAGACTGCCTCAACGGCAAGCCGGATTCAGCCGACGTCAGCGAATTCTCAGCAGGATTGCTCCGTCTGGACCAACGGAGCGCAGTCTCCTGACGGCCAACCCTCCGTTCGCAACAGCTCCAGCGTCTCGTCGCCGAACGGGTTCACGCCGGGGCCGCACGCGAGCGTGTGTGCGAGGTGGACGTGCAGGCACTTCACACGGCCTGGCATGCCGCCCGCGCTCACCTCGTGGCCGAGCGGGTCGATCGCGTCGCGCTGGGCCAAATAGGACTCGTGCGCGCGCTGGTAGGCGCCGGCCAGCTCGGGGTCCTCGCCGAGCCGCGCCGTCATCTCCTTCATGAGCCCGGAGGCCTCGAGCTTGCCCACGAGCGACGTGAGGGTCGGGCACGTCAGGTAGTAGAGCGTGGGAAAGGGCGTGCCGTCCTCCAGCCGGGGACTGGTCTGCACCACGCTCGGATGCCCGCTGGGGCACCGGGCCGCGACGGCCCGCAACGCCCTCGGCGGCCTGCCCAGCTGCTGCGCGATGATCTCCCGGTCCGCGTCGGTCACGGGCTCGAAGTCGGTCTCATTCACCCTTGGTCACGCTATCCCACAACATTTCGTACCAGGCCGAGCCTTGAGCCGGGGCGCGCTCGTCGCCCTCCGGCCGTTGCTCGGACTGCTTGTCCTCCGGCAGCTGCACCATGTACGGCGTCTCGCCGGGCATCACGTAGCGGAGCCTGCGCCTGGCCTCGGCCTCCACCTGCGCCGGGTCGCTCAGCTCCGCCTTGCGTGCCTCCAGCTCGGCCACCTGCCGCTCCAGGTCCGCCTGCCGCGCTTCCTCCGCGGCGACGTCGGCCCGCTGCGACAGGTACGTGCGCAGCGGCACGGCGAGCGTGAACGCGAGCGCGCACACGACGATCGCGACGACCGCCGCCCGCCGCGTGGTGGACATGCCCAGCACCTTCGCGGCGCCGGACGCCCGCTTCGCGGTCAGCCCACGGCGCAGGCGTGACCGGCGGTCTTCCCGCCGCGCACGCTGAGGCCGGCGGGGCGACGAGCTCTGCGCCCGTCCCCCGCCTCGCCTGCCGCGCGCCCTGCCCCGCTCGGCCACGTCTTCGCTCAGCTCTCCGGGGTGAATCTCGGGAAGGCCAGGTCGCCGGCATAACGCGCGGCGTCCGCGAGGGTCTCCTCGATCCGCAGCAGCTGGTTGTACTTGGCCACGCGCTCGCTACGGGCGGGGGCACCGGTCTTGATCTGGCCGACGCCGGTCGCCACGGCGAGGTCGGCGATCGTGGTGTCCTCGGTCTCGCCGGAACGGTGGCTCATCATGCACTTGTAGCCGTACGACGTGGCCAGCGTCACCGCGTCCAGCGTCTCCGACAACGTGCCGATCTGGTTGACCTTCACCAGCAGCGCGTTGGCGGCGCGGCGGGAGATGCCCTCCTCGAGCCGGTCGGGGTTGGTGACGAACAGGTCGTCGCCGACCAGCTGCACGCGCTCGCCGAGCTCCGAGGTGAGCCGCACCCAGCCGTCCCAGTCGTCCTCGGACAGCGGGTCCTCGATCGACACCAGCGGGTAGGCGTTCACCAGCTCGGTGTAGTAGCCGATGAGCTGCTCGGCGCTGCGCTTGGAGCCCTCGAAGGTGTAGGCACCGTCGTCGAAGAACTCGGTGGCGGCCACGTCCAGCGCGAGCGCGATCTCGCTGCCGGGCTTGTAGCCGGCCTTCTCGATCGCGGTGACGATGATGTCGAGCGCCTCGCGGTTGTTCGACAGGCTCGGCGCGAAACCGCCCTCGTCACCGAGTCCCGTGGAGAGGCCGCGGCCCTTGAGCACCGACTTCAGCGAGTGGTAGACCTCGGCGCCCCAGCGCAGCGCCTCGCGGAACGACTCGGCGCCGATCGGCGCGATCATGAACTCCTGGATGTCCACGTCGGTGTCGGCGTGCGCACCGCCGTTCAGGATGTTCAGCATCGGCACCGGCAGCACATGCGCGTTCGGCCCGCCGAGGTAGCGGAAGAGCTCGAGCTCGGCCGAGTCCGCGGCGGCCTTCGCGACCGCGAGCGAGACGCCGAGGATCGCGTTGGCGCCCAGCCGCGACTTGTCCGGCGTCCCGTCCAGGTCCAGCAGCTTCTGGTCCACGATGCGCTGGTCGACGGCGTCCACGCCGACCAGGTCGGGGCTGATCTCGTCGAGGACGGCCGCGACCGCGCGCTCGACACCCTTGCCGTTGTAGCGCTTCGCGTCGCCGTCCCGCAGCTCCACGGCCTCGTGCTCACCGGTCGACGCGCCCGAGGGGACCGCGGCCCGCGCCAGCGTCCCGTCGTCGAGGGCGACCTCCACCTCGACGGTCGGGTTGCCGCGAGAGTCCAGAATCTCGCGTGCGCCCACCTGCTCGATAACCGCCACGCCTTGCTCCTCACCGGGTAGTGCCTGCGACGACGGCACCAGCGTAGCCGCATGCGGTGGTCACCCGTTGGAGGCACGCACTCAGCGCGGGACACGGACCGTCATTGATCTCCGGGACGGATCTCCTGCCAGCCCGCGGGCAGCTCGACGGTGTCGGACACACGCTGCCAGAAGGCCCAGCTGTTGCCGCCGATGTCCTGCACGGTGAACAGCCTGGCGCCGTAGGGCTGGTCCTGGGGCCTGGTGATCTCCACCTGTTCGCCGACGGCCTCGCACACCCGCTCGTACTGCGCGTCGACGTCGTCGACGTACACCACGTTGAGCTGGCCGACGGGACCGTCGACGCCCTTGCCCTCCCAGTAGTCGGCTCCGACGCACGTGAGCTGGATCTCAGCCGAGCCCGCGATGACGGTGGCCTGGAAGACCTCGCCCGCCGCGTCGACGTAGCGGACCTTCTCCTCGAACCCGAAGACGCGGGTCAGCCACTCCAGAGCCTCGGTCGCGTCGGTGTAGTACAGGTACGGCGCGAGGCCGAGATACCTCGGGTCTTCGTCGCTCATGACGGGGTAGTCCACCACATGGGACGACCGGCCCCGGCACTCACCCCGCCTCGGGCGCCCCGCACGTGTTGACGTCGGGGATGGGCTTGGTGTGATCGAAGTACTCCGGCGGGCGCCTCGAATCGGGCAGCCCGAGCGCCGTCCGGTCGCTGTAGGCCGGCGCGAGCAGGCCCTTTCGCATCGCCTCGCACGACATCGAGTACGTGAACGACTCGGCGCGGTCGAGGAAGTAACCGCGGTCCCGCGGGACCCACCGCTCGCCCTCGTACAGCAGGTACGACACGTCGGCGCGGAAGACGGCGACGAGGTCGAGCGGGGCGGGCACCTCACGCGGGTCGTCGACGTCGAAGGCGTAGGCGAACACGTAGTTGGTGCGCACGCGCAGCGAGCCAGGCGCGGGCCCCGGCTCGGCGATCATGGTGCCGTTGATCCTCGGCGGCGCCGCGAGCAGGCGGAAGCCGGGCGCGATGCGGGTCGCGTAAGGAGCGGGCCACTCCGCCTCCCGGAACTGGCCGCGGATCTCCTCACGCTGCCCCTCGGCGAGCAGCGCGAGGAAGGGTTCCACCTCGCCGTGCTCGATCATCCTCGGGTCGAGGCGGGAGGCGACCAGCATGGCCTTGACCTCGTCGTACGCCCTGGCCACCCGCTCGGCGGTGAAGCCGCCCACGGCGACGGCCTTCGGCACGACGATGGCGTCGGCGCCCTCGGCCCAGTCGTGCGCGGGGGTGTCCGCGAACGGGCGGTTCAGGTCGATCGGGTCGGCCGCGGGCCGGTCGGCGTAAGTGCCGACGGGCTGGTCGTCACGTGCCTGCTGAATGAGGTAGATGCCACCGCCCGCGACAGCGAGCACCACCACGACCAGCGCGATCGCGCGGGTGCGCCGGAACCGCTTCTTCGGCTGCCGGCCCCAGTTCTCGACCTGCTGCTTGCGGACCTTCTTCGCCTCCCGGCGTCCCTTCCTGGCTCCCTTGCGCGCGTTGCGCTCGGCCTGCCGGGCCCGCTGGGGGTCTCGCAGATCGGGATGGTCGAACGGATCCGGCTCCGCCGGTGCCTCCAACTGAGTGATCACGAAAACGCTCGTTGATCGGCGGCGCAGCGGTTCTCGTTAGCGGAAACAGGCGGATCATGGCCGTTTCGAGATCTTGGCGGGGGTCGAGAAACGATGCGCCCGGAGGTACCGTCGAGAGAATCATGGTTGACGAGGAGCCAGTACCGGCGCCTTCGGGCGAAGCACGGTTCCGCGCGTTCCGTCAGGCAGAGGCGCTGGTACAGCGGCGGCGCCCGCTCGACGCGCTGAAGGCACTGGAACCGGTGCTCGACGCGGAACCGGACAAGCCGAGCGTGCAACTGCTCGCCGGCCGGGCCTACTTCCACTCCGCCCAGCTGAACCGGGCCGAACAGGCGTTGACGCGGGTGGTGGAGATGGATCCCTCCGATCACTACGCCCGCTTCGTGCTCGGCAGAACGTTGCAGCGCCTCGGCCGGTTGGTCGAGGCGCTCGCACAGTTGCGGATGGCGTCGGCGATGAACCCCGTGCCGGAGTACCAGGACGCGATCGGCGAGGTCAGCGCCCGCCTCGCACTCGGCAACACCTAGCACCCCTGGCGTTCACTGTGTGCGCGGCTCGCTTGCGGCGGCTCACTGGGGGCGGGTGGCCTCCGCGTAGCCGTCGGCGCCGCTGAAGACGTCCTGGCCGTAGTCGACCGAGCGGTTGTAGGCGAGCACCGCGTCCCACCAGCCCTGCGGCGTGGCGAGGTCGCGGCCCTGCGCGCACAGGTACCTCGCCGCCGCGAGTGCCGCGTCGTCGATGTCCTGCGGGTCCGGCTCGGCGCCGTCGCTGGTCGCCCGCGCGCCCCAGCGTTCCCACGTCTCCGGCAGGAACTGCATCGGGCCGACGGCGCGGTCCCACGAGATGTCGGCGTCGAGCCTGCCGTCGTCGGTGTCGCGGATCTCCCGCACTCCCGGCGAGCCGTCGAGCGCGATGCCGATGATCGGCCGCTCCGGCCTGCCGTCGTCGCCGATGCTGTTGCCGTCGAGACCGCCGTGCCGCGACTCGACCCGGCCGATCCCGGCGAGGGTGCCCCACGAGAGCCGGCACTCGGGCCGCTCGCCGCGCAGCCACATCTCTGCCCTGCCGTACGCGGAGGCGACGCGCGCCGGGATGCCCGTCGCGTCGGCGACCTGCTCCGCCCACGCGTCGAGTTCGGCCTGGTCGGACGCTCTGGGCCGGTCGACCGGGGCGGCGAGCGCCACTCTCGGCACGGTCTCGTGCGAGCGCGGGCGCTGGTCTGGGATCACCAGCGCGGCGTCGTGCTCGTCGTCTTCCTTGTGCACGCCGATGGTGAGGATCAGCGTGAGGCCCGTCGCCACGACCAGTAGCGTCAACGCGAGCCGGGCGAGGGCGGGCCGGGGTAACGGGCTGCGATGCCCGTCCGGCACGCGTGGTCGCCCGGACGGGGTGGGCTCGGTCACCCGGTCAGGTTACGTGGACTGGACCGGCCAGAAACGGCGCCACCCGTCCGCGTCGAGGGTCGCCGGGTCGAACCCGGCCTCGCGGGCCGCTCGCTCGGCGGCCCTGACGTCGTTGGCGAACGCCTTCGCCACCGCGCGCAGCGTGCCCTCGGGGTCGACCCCGCCCCTGCGCGCGCCCGCCGCGATGCGGAAGAGCTTCGAGCCCTCGTCGGTGCCGGAGGGAAACAGGTCGTACGGCAGCCCGGCCCGGCCCGTGCGGTGCCCGAGCTTCCCCGCCAGCGCCGCCGCGGGCTGACCGAGCGCCACACCATCCACAATGGACTCGCGACGCTTCTCGGCCTGCTTGAGCTCCTCCCACCGCACCTGCTGGCGCTCGGCCGTGTGCACGGCCTCGGAGCCGGAGAACACGTTGGGGTGCCTGCCGACGAGCTTGTCGACGAGCTCGCCCGCCACCTCGTCGATGCCGAACGGGTCGGTCTGGTGCTCGGCGGCGACGCGCGCGTGGAACAGTACCTGCAGGAGCACGTCACCCAGCTCCTCGCGTAGCGCGGCGCGGTCGCCCTCCTCGATCGCGTCGAGCAGCTCGTAGGTCTCCTCGACGAGGTACTGCCGCAGCGAGTCGTGCGTCTGCGCGGCGTCCCAGGGGCAGCCGCCCGGCGAGCGCAGGCGGTCCATCACCTCGGCGGCGCGGGCGAGCGGCGGCACGGGCGTCTCGACCACGGCCGCACCGGCGGCGACGAGCGCGGCCGCGCCCGGCTCATCGGCGCTGGTGGAGATGAGCACGACCCCGGAGTGGCGGGTCAGCTCGGCGGGCTCCGGCGCGGGTTTCGCGTCGAGTGCCGCGCGGGTCGCCTCAGGCAGGTCGGCGGCGGCGAAGACGTGCTCGGCCTGCCGCAGCGCGGTCAGCGCGGCGGCAGGGAGCGCCGTCGCCCACGCCGGGGAGACGAGCACCACCGTCGGGGAATGCCAGGTCATGGCTGCACGGTACGGGACTGGAACTGGTAACCGGAAAGCTCGTCCTCGCTGGCCGCCGGGGACAGGGCCGTCGCGTCCCACACGCCGTAGCGGGGGTTGACGCGCACGCCGAGCTCGTCGGCGATGGGCTGCAGCAGCCGCAGGCCCGCGAAGTACAGGTACTGCGGGTCGGCCTGCGCGGTGGAGGCGGCGCCGCCCGCGGACACGTTACGTTCCTCGACCAGCGCGACCAGCCACTCGGCCTGCTCCTGGCTCGGCTGGATCACCAGCACCGAGCCCTCGGAGGCGCCGAACACGGCGCTCGCCGCGATCTCGGGCTGGTTCTGCAGGGTCTGGGCCATCGGCAGCTCGCTGTCGATGAGCTGGTTGCCGCTCTGCCGCACGATCTGCTCTACGCCGCCGGGGTCGGCGGCGATGTCGCGGCCGATCTCCAGTGCCTGCTCCTTCGCGGTCGCGCCGGGGCTCTCGGTGACGATCGAGGTGCCCACGAGCCGCACGGAGACGCGGTCCACGTAGCGCTGCGCGAGCTGCTGCAACAGCACCTGGTCGGTCGCGAGCTGGCGGACCCGCTCGGGGATCACGCCTGCGCCCTGCGCGACCGCCTCGACGCCGCCGCTGCCCTCGATGAGAGCGTCGACCTCGGCGGGATCGGCCCGCAGGCCCTCGCGCTGCGCGGCGATCATGGTGAGCTCGTGGATGATCCGGCTGCGCACCACCTCGCGCGCCTGGAGGTCGAGCTTGCGCTGCTGCTTCGCCTGCTCGGCCTCGGGCACGTTGTCGAGCAGCCAGCGGACCTCCTGCTGGACGTCCTCCAGAGGGATCGACCGGTCACCGATGATCGCGGCGGAACCGACCTGGCTGGGCCCGGATCCACAGCCGGCGAGCACGAGACCGGCGACAACGGCGGTGAGGAGCGTGACGGGGCGGCGAATGATCCGGATCACAGCGCGTACCCTCTCACACCCCCGGGTGGGCCCCGCAACCGAGCACGCGGTCGAGGTGATAACGCATCGTCGCCATCGCCTGCTCGCTCGACGTCTGTCCGAACGCGACCTTGAGGCTGAGGCTGTCGGCGAGCGCCCAGATGATGTGCGCCTCCTGCCAGGGATCGAGCCCGGCGGGTGCCCGCCCCTGGGCCTGCGCGGTACGGACCACGCGGCAGGCCAGCTCGCGCAGCAGGGCGTCGTCGCCGAACAGGACCTCGAAGACCTCGGTGTTCTCCTGTGCGCGCGCGTAGTAGGCGACGCTCGCCCGGATCACCTGGCGGGTCTCGGGGTGGTCGCCGAGCACCTCGTCGATCGCGGCGCGCAGCACCTGCTCCTCGTCTCCCTCCTCAGGCAGGCGCCGCAGCCGCTCGGCGATGCGGGTGTCCATGCGCCGCATCGCGAGGCGCACGCCGTGCAGCAGCATCTCCTCCTTGGTCCGGAAGTAGTGCTGCACTCGGCCCATCGACACTCCGGCCTCGGCGGCGACCTCGCGCAGGCTCACGGCCTCCAGCCCGGACCGCGCGGCCAGGCGCAGCACGGCGGCGGCGATCTCGGCTCGCTGCGCTTCGACGTCGACCTTCCTCGGCACCCCGCCAGCGTAACAATGCGATCGCATTGACATCGGGAGCGCACCGCTTTTACGATGCGATCGCATCGCAATGGGGGAGGAACGATGGCGCAGGAACGCACCGGCGCGGCCAACGGCCTGCAGGGGCTCACCGCGTTCGCCGGGCTCATGCTGGGCGTGATCCCGCTGGCGGGGTGGCTGATCGCGGGCAGGCACAGCGGACCGTTCCGGCTGATCTTCGGCGAACAGCAGGGTGCGCTCGGCTACGTCGTGCCGCTGCTGGTGATCCTGGGCGCGGTCGTCGTCATCGCCGCGCTGGAGGCGTGGAAGAAACGCGCCTGATCACACGCCCGCGGGCTGCTTCGTCAGCGACGTCAGCAGCTTCGTGCACCAGTCGAGCAGAGCCTCGTCCCGCAGCGGCGGAGCACCGATGCGGCCACCCGCACCGCCCTCCGTGGGCTTCGGCACCGACACCGTGTGGGTCACCGCCTTGTAGATGGCCTTCGGGTAGAGCCGCTTCAGCCGCACCAGCTGCGAATCGCCCAGCTCCAGCGGCGTGAAGCGCAGGTTGTTGCCCTGCATGGTCACCTCGGTGACGCCCGCGTCGCGGCACGCCTGGCGGAACGCCGCCACCGCGAGCAGCCTGCGTACCGGCTCCGGCGGCTGGCCGTAGCGGTCGATCAGCTCGTCGAGCACCGCGTCAAGGCCCTCCTTGTCGGGAGCCGCCGCGATCTTGCGGTACGCCTCGAGCCGCAGCCGCTCGCCGGGCACGTAGTCGTGCGGGATGTGCGCGTCCACCGGCAGGTCCACCCGCACCTCGGTGGGCGCGGTCTCCTCCTCGGCCGCGCCGCCCGCACCCGCGTGCTTGCGGAAGACGTCCACCGCCTCGCCGACGAGCCGGACGTAGAGGTCGAACCCGACGCCCGCGATGTGCCCGGACTGCTCGGCACCCAGGATGTTGCCCGCGCCGCGGATCTCCAGGTCCTTCATGGCCACGGCCATGCCGGCGCCCAGCTCGGTGTTCTGCGCGATCGTCGCGAGCCGGTCGTGCGCCGTCTCCGTCAGCGGCGACTCCGGTGGGTACAGGAAGTAGGCGTAGCCGCGTTCCCGGCCCCGGCCTACCCGGCCACGCAGCTGGTGCAGCTGGGCAAGGCCGAGCAGGTCGCCGCGCTCGACGATGAGGGTGTTGGCGTTGGAGATGTCCAGTCCGGTCTCGACGATCGTGGTGCACACCAGCACGTCGAACTCGCGCTCCCAGAAGCCCTGGATGATCTGCTCGAGCCGGTGCTCGTTCATCTGGCCGTGCGCGGTCACCACGCGTGCCTCGGGCACCAGCTCTCGCAGCCGCCGCGCCGCCTTCTCGATCGAGGAGACCCGGTTGTGCACGAAGAACACCTGGCCGTCACGCAGCAGCTCACGCCGGATCGCGGCGGCGACCTGCTTGTCGTCGTAGGCGCCGACGTAGGTCAGGATCGGGTGCCGGTCCTCCGGCGGCGTCAGGATCGTCGACATCTCGCGGATCCCGGCCATGCTCATCTCCAGCGTGCGCGGGATCGGCGTCGCCGACATCGTCAGCACGTCCACGTGGGTGCGCAGGGCCTTGATGTGCTCCTTGTGCTCGACGCCGAACCGCTGCTCCTCGTCCACGATCACCAGGCCGAGGTCCTTGTACCGGACGCCCGTCTGCAGCAGCCGGTGCGTGCCGATCACGATGTCGACCTCACCCGAGGCCAGTCCCTCCAGCGTCTTCTCCGACTCGGCGGGCTCGGTGAACCGGGACAGGCCCTTGATCGTCACCGGGAACGAGCGCATGCGCTCGGAGAACGTGTTCAGGTGCTGCTGCGCGAGCAGGGTCGTCGGCACGAGCACCACGACCTGCTTGCCGTCCTGCACCGCCTTGAACGCCGCGCGCACCGCGATCTCGGTCTTGCCGTACCCGACGTCACCGCAGATCACGCGGTCCATCGGCACGCCGCGTTCCATGTCGGCCTTGACCTCGTCGATGGCGCCGAGCTGGTCGGCGGTCTCCACGAACGGGAACGCGTCCTCCAGCTCCCGCTGCCACGGGGTGTCCTGCCCGAACGCGTGCCCCGGCGCGGCCTGGCGGGCGGCATAGAGCTGCACCAGTTCCGCGGCGATCTCCTTGACCGCCTTGCGCGCCTTGGCCTTGGTGTTCTTCCAGTCCGAGCCGCCGAGCTTGTTCAGCGTCGGCAACTCGCCGCCGACGTAACGCGACACCTCGTCGAGCTGGTCGGTGGGCACGAACAGGCGGTCGCCGGGGTGCCCGCGCTTGGACGGCGCGTACTCCAGCACCAGGTACTCGCGCGTCGCCCCGCCGACGGTGCGCTGCACCATCTCCACGAACCGGCCGATGCCGTGCTGGTCGTGCACCACGTAGTCGCCGGACTTGAGTGCGATCGGGTCCACCGCGTTGCGCCGCCGCGACGGCATCTTCGTGTTGAGGTCGCGCGTCGAGCGGCCCGCGGTCGCGCCCCGGCCGGTGATGTCGGCCTCGCTGAGCACCACGAGCGCCGAGGAGGGCGCCACGAAGCCCTCGGTCAGGCCGCCGCACGTGACCGTGACGACGCCCGCCTTCGGCGGCTCGGTGAGGCTCTCGGCCTGCGTCGCGGGCACGTCGGCGGCGGACAGCTGCTCCACGGCGCGGGTCGC
Source organism: Prauserella flavalba (assembly GCF_003202235.1). GTDB lineage: Bacteria > Actinomycetota > Actinomycetes > Mycobacteriales > Pseudonocardiaceae > Prauserella_A > Prauserella_A flavalba. The sequence continues at coordinate 74,571 of NZ_MASU01000016.1, read as the reverse complement.
CGTGCCCGCCCCCGCCACCACCACGACGGCGCTACCACCCGCGGCGGTGTGGGCGCGCAGGTCGGTGCTCACGCGCTCCAGCTCGCCCCGGTAGGCGGGCGCGCCCTCGATCGCGACGTGGTAGACATCCTGCTCGCTGGTGAGCTGCGACAGCGTCCACCAGGCCCTGCCGGTGTCGCCCGCGTGCGTGCGCACCTCGGCGAGGCTCCGGTACGCCGACGCGCCGAGGTCGATCGGCGCCGCGCCTCCCCCGGCCGCGCTCATCCACGACGCCTCCAGGAACTCCTGGCCGGTACGCACCAGGTCGCCCGCGCGGGCGCGGATCTTCTCCGGGTCGGTGAGCACCACGTGGGCGCCCTCCGGCATGGCGTCGGTGAGCAGCTCCAGCTCGCCCTCGCACAGCACGGGGATGAGGGCCTCCATGCCCTCGCACGGGATGCCGTCGGCCAGCTTGGCGAGCATCTCGGCGAGATGCTCGTCGGCCGCATGCACCTCGGCGAGCTTCGCCGCCCTGGCCTTGACATCGGCGGTGAGCAGCAGCTCGCGGCACGGCGGCGCCATGACCTCGGCGATCTCGCCGGGCAGCGACCGCTGGTCGGAGACGGCGAACGCGCGGATCTCGCTCACCTCGTCGCCCCAGAACTCGATGCGGTGCGGGTGCTCGTCGGTGGGCGCGAAGATGTCGAGGATGCCGCCGCGAACGGCGAACTCGCCACGCTTCTCGACCATGTCCACGCGCGCGTAGGCGAGCTCGACCAGCCGGTCGAGCACTCCCTCGAACTCGCTCTCCTCGCCGACCTTCAGCTCGATCGGGGCGAGGCTGCCGAGTCCCGGCGCCATCGGCTGGATGAGGCTGCGCACGGTCGCCACGACCACGCGCAGGCCGCCGTGGTCCGGCCGCGCGAGCCGGTGCAGCACCGCGAGCCGCTTGCCGACGGTGTCGGCCCTCGGCGAGAGCCGCTCGTGCGGCAGCGTCTCCCAGGACGGGAAGTCGGCGACCACATCGGGGCCGAGGAAGCTGCCGAGCGCGGCCGTCAGCTCCTCTGCCTCCCTTCCGGTCGCCGTCACCGCGAGCACGGGCTTGCCGGCGCCCTGGTCGGAGGCCAGTGCGGCAAGCACGAGCTGGCGCGTCGCCGGGGCGCCGTCGAGGTCGAGCAGCGGCGCGCCCGCGCGCTCGACGACACCGCGCAGCGCGGGATCGGGAAGAACGGCGGAGAGCAGCCCTGACAGCGACGGCGCGTTCGAGTCGGCCACGAATTCCCCTCACCTGAGTAAGAGCCACACGAGAACAGACCCCTGCCCGGGACGAAGAGGCGGCAGGGGCTCTCACTCCCAGGGTATGCGGTTCACGGCGAGGAGACCTGCTACGGGGGCAGACTGTTCCCCATGCGCGCGCGAAAGATCGGCATTGTCGCCTTCGCCCTGCTCGCCGGAGTCGCCACGTCGTGCACGGGGGACGCCGCCGAACCCGCCCCGAGCCAGGGCACGCCTTCGGCGCCCTCGGCCTCCGACGGCTCCACCGCGGGCGTGCCCGCGCTGCGCGTCGAAGAGGTCGCAGGCGGGCTCGAACACGGGTGGGACCTGGGCTTCCTTCCCCACGGCCGGATCCTCGTCACCGAACGGCCCGCCCGGTTCAAGCTGATCGACGACGGCGCCGTGAGCGAGGTGCGCGCCGATCTCTCCGACGTGTACGTCGCGGGCGAGGGCGGCCTGATGGGCATGGTGGTGCATCCGGACTTCGAGCGGTCCCGGCAGTTCACGACCTGCCAGACGCACCAGGAGAACGGGCAGGCCGTGGACGTCCGCCTGGTCACGTGGACGCTGTCGGAGGACGGCACGAGCGCGAGCCGCGTGCGCGATCTGCTCACCGGATTGCCGATCAACGACAGCGGCAGGCACTCCGGCTGCCGGCCGACGATCGCCCAGGACGGGGCGTTGCTGGTGGGCACCGGCGACATCGCCGAGGACCCGACGATCCCGCAGGACCGCACCAGCCTCGGCGGCAAGGTGCTCCGCATCGACCTGCGGACGGGTGAGGGTCTGCCGGACAACCCGTTCGCGTCGTCGGCGAACGCCAACGAGCGCCGCGTCTACACCTACGGGCACCGCAACGTGCAGGGCGTCGCCGTGCGTCCCGGCTCGGGTCAGGTGTTCACCTCCGAGCACGGCCCGACGGGCTTCGACGAGATGAACCGCTCGCAGGCGGGCGCGAACTACGGCTGGGATCCCTCACAGGGCGGCACGGTCGACTTCTACGACGAGGACGTGCCGATGACCGACCTCGAGCGCTTCCCGGACGCGGTCTCTCCACTGTGGACATCCGGTGAGACGTCGACCGAGGCGCCCTCCGGCGCGGCGTTCCTCTCGGGCGAGCAGTGGGGCGCGCTCGACGGCAGGCTCGCGGTGGTGGCGCTGCGCGGTCAGAAGGTGCTGCTCTTCCAGCTCAACGAGCAGGGCACCGAGGTGACCGACCTGGCGCTGCCGAAGGAGCTGAACAACTCCTACGGCAGGCTGCGCGGCGTCCGCACCGGCCCGGACGGCGCCCTCTACATCACCACGTCCGAGGGCTCCGACGACAAACTCCTGCGCGTCACCCCGGCCTGACCCGCCTGGGGCTCACGAATCGGTCAGGCGCAGTTTCGGTTTGTGCTCAAGATGCGAGAGGCCGTTCCACGCGAGGTTCACCAGGTGGGCGGCCACCTCGTCACGCTTGGGCTTGCGCGCGTCGAGCCACCACTGGCCGGTCAGCGCCACCATGCCGACCAGCGCCTGCGCGTACAGCGGCGCGAGCTTGCCGTCGTATCCGCGCGCCGAGAACTCCTTGCCGAGGATGTGCTCGACCTGGCTGGCGATGTCGTTGAGCAGGGTCGAGAACGTGCCGGTGGAGCTGGCGACCGGGGAGTCGCGCACCAGGATGCGGAACCCGTCGTGGGACTCCTCGACGTAGCTGAGCAGCGCGACCGCGGCCTGCTCCAGCATCGCGCGAGGGTGCCCACCGTGCAAAGTGGACACCATCCGGTCGAGCAGCAGCTGCGTCTCGCGGTCCACCACGACGGCGTAGATGCCCTCCTTGCCGCCGAAGTGCTCGTAGACGACGGGCTTCGAGACGTTCGCGCGGTGGGCGATCTCCTCGATCGAGGCGCCGTCGAAGCCCTTCTCGGCGAACAGCTCGCGGGCGACGTTGAGCAGCTGCTGCCTGCGCTCGGTGCCCGTCATCCGCACCCTGGGCACCGGGGCGCTCGGCCGCGCCCCGGCCGCCTCACGCCTCGCTCGCCGTCTCGCCGCCATTCGGAAAGAGTAGCCGCGTCGCGCGGCGACTCCGCCCGGGTGGTGGCGGGAGACGGACGGGCGGCCTGCCGGGGTCTCCGTGCTCGGTTACTTCGCCGCGACCGAGAGCTTCTCCAGCCTGGTCGGCGTCGGCCAGCGCACGTTGTACGCCCAGCCGAACCTCTCGAACAGCCAGATCAGCCGCGCGGAGATGTCGATCTGACCGCGCTTGACGCCGTGCCGCGCTGACGTCGGGTCGGCGTGGTGCAGGTTGTGCCACGACTCGCCGAACGACAGGATCGCCAGCGGCCAGAAGTTCGCCGAACGGTCCCGCGCCGCGAACGGGCGCTCGCCGATCATGTGGCAGATCGAGTTCACCGACCACGTCACGTGGTGCAGCACGCAGACCCGCACGAGCCCGGCCCAGAAGAACGCCGTCACGCCGCCCCACAGCGACCACGTCACGAGCCCGCCGATGATGCCCGGCAGCACCAGCGACAGCAGGGTCCACAGCCAGAACAGCTCGTCGACCTTCTTCAGCGCGTTGTCCTTGAGCAGGTCCGGCGCGAACCGCTCGGCGTTGCTCTTGTCGCGCTCGAACAGCCAGCCCATGTGCGCGTGCCAGAAGCCCTTGGCGATCGCCAGCGGCGAGGTGCCGAACAACCACGGCGAGTGCGGGTCGCCCTCACGGTCGGAGAACGCGTGGTGCCTGCGGTGGTCGGCCACCCACGTGATCAGCGGACCCTGCACGGCCATGCTGCCCGCGATGGCCATCACGACCCGCAGCCACGGCTTCGCCTTGAACGAGCCGTGGGTGAAGTGCCGGTGGAACGACACGGTGATCCCCAGCCCGGAGACCGCGTAAAACACCACGAACAAGGCCACGTCGACCCAGGTGAGCCCCCAGCCCCAGGCGAAGGGCACGGCGGCGATCAGCGCTGCGAGCGGAGCGATGACGCCGAAGTACACCGCGAACTGGACACCTGGGCCGCGTTTGCCGTCGAGAATCGGTTTCGGGCCCTTGGCGGGAGCGGGGGAACCTTCGAGCGTCGCCGTCATGCGCGTCACTTCTTTCCACGAACAGACCTTGGCAAGGGTCGCCTTACCTACGTTTCCGTAAGTTACGGTACAGGAGGTTTTGCACCCTCGGGAGAGGCCGAAAGCGGCGTCTTCACCCCTTGCCGGTACCCGATCTCAGACTGGCTATCCTGACCAGGCGCGATCCGCCGTAGTGTAATTGGCAGCACTTCAGATTTTGGTTCTGACAGTCCAGGTTCGAGCCCTGGCGGCGGAGCAACGGAGTTTCGGGTGGCCCGTAGGGGGTGAGGCGGCTGCACGGCGAGGAACTTGACGCGGAGGAGACCCGCCGCCCGGCGTTGGGCGACATGTCCGACGCCTGGCTGCTGGGCCGCGCCCGTGAGCTGATCGCAGCCGTACAGCGCACCGAACGCAGCGAGCAACTCAAGGTCATCGAGACCCTCGACGAACTGCTCGACGAGACCCAGCGCAGGGGCGAGCCCGTGCTGGTCGCACAGCTACTGAGGGCCGCCGCGCTCGCCAGGCTCGTCACCCGCGGCATGGTCGACGAGGCCGAGCAGCTACTTGACGAGATGCTCGCGCACACCAAGCGCCACGGCCTCGCGCTGCTGCGCGCCGACGCACACGCGCTGCGGGGCAGGCGGCTCGTCCTGGCAGGCCAGGAGGACGCGGCGCTCACTGAGATCGCCAGGGCGCTGGCCCTGCTCGACGACGCACCGAGCGCCGACCTGCAGATGGGCAGGCGCGCGTGGGACCGGCTGCTGTCGTCCGCGCTCAACGACTGCTGGATCGTGCTCAACCAGCTCGGCGTCTACGAGGCCGCCGAGGAGGTCATCACACGCGCCCACCAGGCGATCCGCGACAGCGCGGGCCCGCACGAGATCACGCTGCAGCTGATGAACCGCGTGAAGATGCTGCTCGGCTGGGGCCTGCGGCTCGAACGGGTCGGCCGCTACGACGAGGCCGGGGAGAAGTTCCGCACCGCGGCCTCGATGGCGATCGCCGTGGAGGCCCCGTTCGCGGAGTCGCTGTTCCCGCGCGAGGCCGGCGTGCCCGCGGTGGACCAGGTAGGGGTGCTCGCCGCGTCACTGGCCTTCGCCGCCCCCAACTCCGCGCACATCGACCGGCTGCGGCGCCTGCACGGCACCCAGGGCTACCCGCACGAGAACATCCTGGTCACCATCGCGCTGTCCCGCTGCCTCGAGGTCGACGGCCTTCGCGACGAGGCGCTCGACGTGCTGCTGGAGGCACGGCACACCCAGGCCGAGGACAACTCGCAGCCGTCCATGCGGCTCAACCTCGTGCGTGAGCTGGCCCGCCTCGGCGACGGCGAGCAGGGCGGCGACGCGAAATCCTCCGTCGAGCCGGAGAGCAAACCCACGAGCCCGCTCGCCGACTACGCGGCGACGCTGGAGGCCGAGCTGTGGTCGCTGCGCGAGTCGCAGATCGCCACCCTCGACACCCGCCGCGAACACGAACGCCTCTCCGCGGAGCACGGCGCGATCACGCAGCAGGCCCTCCAGGACCCGCTCACCGGCCTGCCCAACCGGCGCGCGCTGGACGAGCGGCTGCGTTCGCTGGCCGCCTCCGCGATGGCCCAGCCGCTCGCGGTCGCGCTGGTCGACCTCGACGGCTTCAAGGACGTCAACGACCAGCACTCGCACGCCGAGGGCGACGACGTGCTGCGCGTGGTCGCCAGCACGCTCCGGGACGCGCTGCGCGGTGACGACCTCGTGGCCCGCTACGGCGGCGACGAGTTCATCGTGCTGCTCCCCGGCGCCCCGCTGTCGGCGGCGACACAGGCGCTGAACCGCTCCGTGAAGGCGGTCGCGTCACTGCCCCACCACCTCTCGCACGGGGTGACCCTGTCGGTGGGACTCGTCTCCCTGCGCCCGCAGGAACGCGCCGAGGAGGTGCTCTCGCGCGCCGACGCGGCGATGTACCAGGCGAAACGTGGCGGCGGCAACCAGATCGCCTCCTCGCCGCAGCCCGGCGGCGAGCCCGAGGAACAGCCGGTGGACGACCCCACGTTCGACGCGGGCGAGCACACGTAGGATCGTGGCCCGGTACAGACCTGGCGAAGTGAGGAGTGCCGTGACCGGCCCGCTGAGCACCGTGATCCTGGCCGCGGGTGAGGGAACCCGCATGCGCTCGGACCTCCCGAAGGTGCTGCATCCCATCGCCGGCAGGCCGCTCGTCGAGCACGCGGTGCGGGCGGCGGCCGGACTCGATCCCGAACAACTGGTCGTCGTGGTCGGCCACGGCCGCGAGGCGGTGACCCAGCACCTCGGCACGCTGGGCGAGACGCTCGGCAGGACCGTGACCACCGCAGTGCAGGAGAGCCAGAACGGCACCGGGCACGCCGTGTCGTGCGCGCTCGATGCGCTGCCCTCCGGCCTTTCCGGCACTGTGCTCGTCACCTACGGCGACGTGCCCCTGCTCGACACGGCGACGCTGGCGAAGCTGCTGGAGGAGCACGAGCGCACCGCCAACGCCGTGACGGTGCTGACCTCGGTGGTGGCCGACCCGACCGGCTACGGCCGGATCGTCCGCGACGCCGCCGGTGACGTGGCCGCCATCGTCGAGCAGAAGGACGCGACCGAGGAGCAGCGCGCGATCCGCGAGATCAACTCCGGCGTCTACGCGTTCGACGCCGCCGTGCTCGCCGACGGGCTCTCGCGCCTTTCCACGGACAACGCGCAGGGTGAGCTCTACCTCACCGACGTGCTCGGCATCGCGCGCGGCGACGGCAAGCACGTCGGCGCGCACGTGGTCGAGGACACGTGGCTCACCGAGGGCGTCAACGACCGCGTGCAGCTGTCGGTGCTCGCGGCCGAGCTGAACCGCCGCATCGTGCGCCGCTGGCAGCTCGAGGGCGTCACCGTGACCGACCCGGCGACGACGTGGCTCGACGCGGGCGTGACGCTCGCCCGCGACGTCGTACTGGCGCCGAACGTGCAGCTGCACGGCGACACGTCCGTCGGCGAGGGCAGTCACGTCGGTCCTGATTCGACACTCACGAACGTGACGGTCGGTGCAGGCGCCAGCGTCGTCCGTACACATGGGAGTGACTCGGAGATCGGCGACGGCGCCTCCGTCGGCCCGTTCGCCTACCTGCGGCCGGGCACCCGGCTCGGCGTCAAGGGAAAGATCGGCACCTTCGTCGAGACGAAGAACGCCGAGATCGGTACGGGCACGAAGGTGCCGCACCTGACCTACGTCGGGGATGCGACGATTGGCGAGTACAGCAACATCGGCGCCTCGAGCGTGTTCGTCAACTACGACGGCGTCACGAAGAGCCACACGACGATCGGCTCCCACGTGCGGACTGGATCGGACACCATGTTCGTCGCGCCGGTCACGGTCGGGGACGGCGCGTACAGTGGCGCGGGCACGGTGATCCGCCGCGACGTCCCGCCAGGAGCGCTCGCGGTCTCGGGGGCACCACAACGGAATATCGAAGGCTGGGTACCGCGGCGCAGGCCGGGTACCCCAGCGGCGGAGGCAGCGGAAAGGGCACTCGCCGCACAGCAGGAAACCGATACCGACGGGGAGTCGCCAGAATGAGTCCGAAGTCCGGCACGCCGAAGAAGAACCTGATGCTCTTCTCCGGCCGTTCACACGTCGAACTCGCGGAAGAGGTGGCCAAGCACCTCAATGTGACGATCACCCCGCAGACGGTGCACACCTTCGCCAACGGCGAGATCTACGTGCGCTTCCAGGAGTCGGTGCGCGGCACGGACGCGTTCGTCGTCCAGAGCTACCCGCCGCCCATCAACGAGTGGATCATGGAACAGCTCATCATGGTCGACGCGCTCAAGCGCGCGAGCGCCAAGCGCATCACCGTGATCATGCCGTTCTACCCGTACTCGCGGCAGGACAAGAAGCACAAGGGCCGCGAGCCGATCTCCGCGCGCCTCATCGCCGACCTCTTCAAGACCGCGGGCGCCGACCGGATCATGACGGTCGACCTGCACACGGCGCAGATCCAGGGCTTCTTCGACGGTCCGGTCGACCACCTGCTCGCACAGACGGTGCTCGCCGACCACATCCGCGACACCTACGGCGACGCCGACATCACGGTCGTCTCGCCGGACTCGGGCCGCGTGCGGCTGGCCGAGAAGTGGGCGCAGCAGCTCGGCGACCGGCCGATCGCGTTCATCCACAAGACGCGTGACCCCGACAAGCCGAACCAGGCGGTCGCCAACCGCGTCGTCGGTGAGGTCCGCGGCAGGCTGTGCGTGCTGATCGACGACATGATCGACACCGGTGGCACGATCACGAAGGCCGCCGACGCGCTGCTGGAGGAGGGCGCTGCCGACGTGGTCATCGCCTCGACCCACGGCATCCTCTCCGACCCGGCCACCGAGCGGCTGGCCAACTGCAAGGCGCGCGAGGTGATCGTCACCAACACGCTGCCGATCCCGGAGGAGAAGCGGTTCGGCAACCTGACCGTGCTCTCCATCGCGCCGCTGCTGGCTCGCGCGATCCAGGAGGTCTTCGAGGACGGCTCCGTCACGAGCCTCTTCGACGGCAGCGCCTGACCCTTTCGCCCACCGGCCCCCAAGGCCACCTTCGGTGCGTTGAGCGCAACAAAGGTGGCCTTGGGGGCCGTTTGCTGTGCGCGAAAGGGGCTCCCACGGCGGGTAGCGGATCAATAGCGTGCCGGTCATGAGCACGCGAAGGTTCCGGTTCGGGATCAGTTTCCGGTCCGTCGGCGGCCGGGACGAATGGGTCGCCAAGTGCCGCAGGGCCGAGGAGCTCGGCTACGACGTCATCGCCGTGCCCGACCACCTCGGCGAGGGCAGGGCCGCTCCACTGCCCGCGCTCGCGGTCGCCGCCGCGGTGACCGAGCGGCCGCGTGTGGTGCCGTTCGTGCTCGACGTGCCGTTCTACAACCCCGCGCTGCTGGCCAGGGAGGTCTCCACGGTCGCGGGCGTCACCGGCGGCAGGCTCGACCTCGGCCTCGGCGCCGGGCACATGAAGTCCGAGTTCGACGACGCCGGCCTGCCGTGGCGCCCTGCGCGCGAGCGTGTCGCCTTCCTCGCCGAGACGGTCGCCGAGCTGCGGAGCAGACTCGGCACCGGCCTGCCGCCGCTGCTCATCGCGGGCAACGGCGATCTGGTGCTCGACCTCGCCGCCCGCGAGGCCGACATCGTGGGCTTCGGCGGGCTGCGTCAGGTCGAGGGCGAGCCGCCGGGAACGCTCACCCTGATCAGCCCCGAGGAGCTGCACGAGCGCACCACGTTCGTCCGCGACCGGGCCGGCACGCGCGCCGACGGGCTGGAGTTCAACCTGCTCGTCCAGTACGTCGCGACCTCCGACGACCCGAAGGCCGAGATCGAGGCGTGGGCCGCGCCGATCCAGGGCCCGAAACCGGACATCGGCCGGCTGCTCGAGGCACCTCAGCTGCTGGCGGGCACCCCCGACGAGATCGCCGCGACCCTGCACGAACGACGCGAGCACTACGGCTTCTCCTACCTCACCGTGTTCGAACCCGCGCTCGAGACCTTCGCGCCCGTGCTGCGCGCACTGGCCGGGGAGTGACGGCCCCGTAAAGAACCGGAATCGGGCTCGACTAGACTGTGCAGGTTGTCTCGGCGAGGCGGGCTCCGGGTGCACTCGGTGTCCGACGTGATCGACGCGGCGGCTTGAGCGGCCACCCGTGTGCGTACACGTCGTGGAACTCGCCGCCGGACAGCCACCAGCACGCAGAAGACCCCACCGCAAGGAGTGCATCCCCGTGTCCGAGGTACGTCTGACGGTCGAACCCCGCACCGAGTTCGGCAAGGGCGCGGCCCGCCGAACCCGCCGTTCCGGCAAGATCCCTGCGGTCCTCTACGGCCACGGTGTCGACCCCCGACACCTGGCGCTGCCCGCCATCGAGTTCGCCCGCGTCATCCGTGAGAACGGCCAGAACGCCGTGCTCACCCTGGACGTCGCAGGTGCCGCCGAGAAGGCCGAGAAGGCCACCGAGCTGGCGCTGACCAAGACGGTCACCATCCACCCGCTCAAGAACTACATCGAGCACGTCGACCTGCTCATCGTGCACCGCGGCGAGAAGATCACCGTGGACGTCCCGGTCGCGCTGACCGGCGACCCCGCCCCCGGCACCCTGGTGAACCAGGACCTCGACACCATCCAGATCGAGGTCGAGGCGCTGCACATCCCCGAGCAGTTCGAGGTCTCGATCGAGGACGCCGAGGCCGGCACCCAGATCCTCGCCTCGCAGATCACCCTGCCGAAGGGCGCCGAGCTGGTGACCGACCCCGAGGCGCTCGTCGTCGCCGTCAACGAGGCGCCGTCCGAGGCCGCGATGGAGGCCGAGGTTGACACCGAGGGCGCCGGCGTGGTCGAGGACCAGCCGGAGACCCCCGCCGAGGGCCAGAACGGCGAGTAAGGCCACGTCCGTGGAGCAAGATCTGCCGGGAGCCGGCGAGCAGGTGCTGCTCGTCGGCCTCGGCAATCCCGGGCCCCGCTACGCCGGCAACCGGCACAACGTGGGCTCTCTGGTGCTGGACGAGCTTGCCGCCCGCATCGGCGGCAAGTTCAAGGCACACAAGGGCGGGGCCGAGGTGCTCGAGGGGCACCTCGCCGGGCGCAGGGTCGTGCTGGCCAAGCCCCGTTCGTTCATGAACCTCTCCGGCGGGCCCGTTTCGGGCACCGCCCGCTTCTACAAGATCCCGCCGAGCGGCGTCGTCGTGATCCACGACGAGCTGGACATCCCCTACGGTGCGCTGCGGCTCAAGCTCGGCGGCGGCGACAACGGCCACAACGGACTCCGGTCCATCACGAAGTCGCTCGGCACCAAGGACTACTACCGGGTCCGGTTCGGCGTCGGCCGCCCGCCCGGCCGGATGGACCCCGCCGACTTCGTGCTCAAGGACTTCTCCACGGTCGAGCGGCGCGAGCTCGCGCTGAACCTCGATCGCTGCGCCGATGCCGTCGAGGAGCTGGTCGGCAAGGGCCTCACCGCGGCGCAGAACACCTTCCACGTGGGCTGACGCATTCGTCGCTGTCGGTGATCTGACGGTCACTCGATGGCGTTGTCGCGCGCACCTGGTCGAGTCGACAAACCTCCCTGAGTCTTCCCGCTGCGTTCACCGGGGGCTAGGACGGAATGCGGGATGACTCCCGACCCGAGCCGAACCCAGGAGAGGCCCTACATGTCGTTCACGGCAGACGACGTCCGCGACGTCGAGTTCCGCAACGCCCCCATCGGCCGCCGTGGCTACGCGAAGAACGAGGTGGACGAGTTCGTCCAGCGGATCGTGAAGACCCTCGCCGACGAGGACGACCTCACCGCCGCCGAGGTGCACCACGTCCAGTTCGGGCGGCCGCTCATCGGCAAGCGCGGTTATGACGAGCGCGAGGTGGACGAGTTCCTGGACGAGGTGGAGGAGACTCTCCTCGTCAGGACCGGTGTCCGGCCGGGCTCGCACCACGTGCCCGCCGCGCGGACCGCGTCCCCCGCCATCGAGCCGGTGCGGGATCGCTAGATGACCGTGACGTCCGACGACGTGCGCGACATCCGGTTCCCGGAGGCGCCGTTCGGGACGCGCGGCTACAACGAGGTGCAGGTCGACGCGTTCCTCGATCGCATCGCGGCGACCCTCGACGGGGAGGACGACGTGAGCGCGACGGAGGTCCACGACGTCGCGTTCCGGCTCACGCCGCTGGCCAAGCGGGGTGGCTACGACCAGACGGCGGTGGACACGTTCCTGCGTGCCGTGGAGACCACGCTCGCCGCGAGGTCCGGAGCGGCGGCCCCGAGCGGCCCCTACGTCGCCCCGGCGCTGGAACACACCCACGCCCGCAAGCCCCTGTGGCGCCGCGCCCGCAGGTGACCAACCAGTTGCAGTGAAGGCCACCTTGCCTGTGTTGAACGCAGTGAAGGTGGCCTTCACTGCGGGCGAGGAGCGGGCGTCGCGCAGCGGGGCGGGGGTTGTTCAGCGCGCTCCTAGGCCCGGGCGTCGATCTGGGCGCGGAACTGGACGGCGGTGGCGGCGCGCTTGACCTTGCCGGACGGTGTCTTGGGCAGGCTGCCCGCGGGCAGCACCACCACCGCGTAGGGCCGGGCGTCCACGGCGTCGCGCACCCGCGCGGCGACCTCCTTGGCGAGCCGCTGCTCCTCGGCCTCGTCGCCGGCCAGTTTGGACTCCAGCACCACGGCGAAGCGCTCCCGCCTGGTGCCCGCGTCAATCCGGACGGCCACCGCGTTGCCCGCTCGCACGCCCTCCACGGAGCCCGCGGCGCGCTCGATGTCGGTCGGGTAGACGTTGCGGCCGCCGAGGATGATCACGTCCTTGCTGCGCCCGCAGATGACGATCTGCCCGCCCTCGACCAGGTAGCCGAGGTCGCCGGTGGCGAACCAGCCCTCAGCGTCCTGCGTCGCCGCGGGACCGTGCACGGTCAGGTAGCCGGGCGACACGGCCTCTCCCCGCAGCCGGATCTCGCCGACCTCGCGTTCGCCGAGCACCGTGCCGTGCTCGTCGACGATCTGAGCGGTCAACCCGTCCAGCGGCGGGCCGAGCACCGCGAACCCGCGGACGTCGTCGGTGCCGCGGCGCGGGTCGCCCTCCGGCACCGGAACCGCGCGGTTCTCGGCCTCCAGCGCGTGCGCCTCGATGACGTCCACGGCCAGGCCGGTGAACAGCGGCGCGAAGGACACGGCGAGCGTAGCCTCCGCCAAGCCGTAGGCGGGGAACACGCATTCGGCCGACATCTTGAACCGAGCGCCCGCATCGGTGAAGGTCTCCACCGCGGAGGGGTCGATGGGCTCCGCGCCGTTGAGCGCGATCCGCAGGCGGGAGAGGTCGTAGGCGTTGTCGTCGTCGACCCTCGCGAGCCTGCGGCCGACGATCGCGTAGGCGAAGTTCGGCGCGGCCGTGACGGTGCCCCCATAGCGGCTGATCAGCTCGGGCCACAGCAGCGGCCCTGACAGGAACTCGACCGGGGTGACCTTGACGAGCTCGACGCCGAACGTCATGGGCAGCGTCAGGAAGCCCACCATGCCCATGTCGTGGAAGGTCGGCAGCCACGACACCATCACGTCGGTGTCGAAGTCCAGCTCGGCGCGGCCGACCATCGCGCGGATGTTGGAGTAGAGGTTGCCGTGCGTGATCCGCACGGCCTTCGGCTCGGCGGTGGAGCCGCTGGTGAGCTGCAGCAGGGCGAGCGAATCCTCGCCGACGGGCACGGGCTCGGCGATCGGTTCGCCGGCGAGCAGGTCGTCGATCTTGCGGTAGTCGATGCCGTGTTCGGTGAGCACGGGAGCGAGCTGGTCGAACGGCTCGCCGAGCAACACCAGGCGCGAGCCGATCATCTCGAGCACCTGGATGGTGTCGGCGGCCCACTGGCCGAGGTCGGTGCGCGGCGTCGGCTGGTGCAGCATCGTGACGCTGCCGCCCGCGAGCCACGTGCCCTGCACGGTCGGAGCGATCAGCTCCGGCGCGGCGGCGAGCACGGCGACGGCGCTGCCCGGTTCGAGCCCACCCCGGACCAGACCACCCCCGACCCGGCGGGCACGCTCGTGCACCTCGAACCACGTCCTGCGGACAGGCTCCCTGGGTTCCCCCGTGACCATGCCCCGCCGCCGGCCGACCGCGTGGGCGGTGGCGACCATCGTCTCCACGAACCGACTCATGCTCTGATTGAACACAGCGGCGCGAAGCGCCACCACAGGGGGTGGCCGGTCGGGCGACGGGAGTGCCTCAGCAGCGGGTTTTCACTCCACGGCCTCAGAGGTCTCCAGCCATTTCTGCTCCAGCTCGTCCTTTTCCGCGAGCACCGTCTTCAGCTCGGTGTTGAGCTCCATGAGGCGCTCGGGCTCGGTCGCCGCGGCGGCCAGCGCCTCGTGCAGCTTGGCCTCCTTCTCGTGGACGACGTCGAGCCTGCGTTCCAGTCGCGCCAGCTCCTTGGTGACCGCCCGCCACTCCGCGGCGGAAACCTTTCCGTTCCCGCCGTCCGAACCGCCCCCGAGGTCGCCTTGAGGCCCGACCGGCTTGGGCGCGAGTGGAGCTTCGGCGCGGCGGGTGAGGTACTCGTCGATGCCTCCGGGCAGGTGGGTGATCTTGCCGTCGCCCAAGAGGGCGACCACCGTGTCGCACACGCGCTCCACCAGGTAGCGGTCGTGCGAGACCACCACGAGCGTGCCCGGCCACGAGTCGAGCAGGTCCTCCAGCTGCTGGAGGGTGTCGATGTCCAGGTCGTTGGTGGGCTCGTCGAGCAGCAGCACGTTCGGCTCCGCCATCAGCAGCCGCACGAGCTGTAGCCGACGCCGCTCGCCTCCCGAGAGGTCGTCGACGGGCGTCCACTGCCGCGCCGGCGGGAACCCGAGCTTCTCGGCCAGCTGCGAGGCCGACAGCTCCTGCTTGCCGAGCGTCACCCGCCCCGCAACGGCCTCAACGGCCTGCAGGACGCGGAGATCACCAGGTAGATCGTCGAGTTCCTGGCGTAGGTGCGCGAGCCGCACCGTCTTGCCCTCGATCCGCCTCCCCGTCTCCGGCTCCGACTCACCCGCCAGCAGCCGCAGCAGGGTCGTCTTGCCCGAGCCGTTGACGCCGACGAGGCCGATCCGGTCGCCGGGGCCGATGCGCCACGTGACGTCGTCGAGCAGCGTGCGCTCCCCCGTCCCGAGCGTCACGTCCTCCAGCTCCAGCACGGTCTTGCCGAGCCTGCGCTTGGCGAACGTCAGCAGCTCCACGGAGTCGCGGGGCGGGGGCACGTCCGAGATCAGCGACTCGGCGGCCTCGATGCGGTAGCGCGGTTTCGACGTGCGGGCCTTCGCGCCGCGCTGGAGCCATGCGAGCTCCTTGCGCGCCAGGTTCTGCCGCTTCTCCTCCGCGGTCGCGGCGAGGCGGGCCCGCTCGGCGCGCGCGTAGACCCAGTCGGCGTAGCCGCCCTCGTACTGCTCGACCTTGCCGCCGACGACCTCCCACGTCCGGCCGCACACGGTGTCGAGGAACCACCGGTCGTGGGTGACCACCACGAGCGAGATCCGCCGCGCGAGCAGGTGTTCGGCGAGCCAGCGCACGCCCTCGACGTCGAGGTGGTTGGTGGGCTCGTCGAGCACCACGAGATCCAGCTCGGCCACGAGCGCCGCGGCGAGCGAGACCCTACGGCGTTCCCCGCCCGACAGCGTGGCCGTGGGCGTTTCCAGCCCGATCGCCGAGATGCCCAGTCCGTCCACAATGGAGCGCACGCGGGCGTCCGCGGCCCACTCGTGCTCGGCGGCGTACTCCGCCAGCACGACGTCACGCACGGTACTGCCCTCAGGCAGCGCAGTGCGCTGGGTGACCACGCGCATCCGCAGGTCGCGGACCCGGCTGACCCTTCCCGAGTCCGGTGGGGCGAGGCCGGCGAGCACCTCGAGCAGTGTGGTCTTGCCGCCCCCGTTGAGGCCGACGACGCCGATGCGCTCGCCCTCGCCGACGCCGAGTGAGACGCCGTCGAGCAGCATCCGCTCGCCGTAGGACTTGCTGACCGATTCGAGGTTGACCAGGTTGGCCATCCGGCAGGTAACCCTTCGAGAGCTGGAGAGATCAGGCGTGCACTTGGGGCGGTGTGGGGTGCCGGGGCGCGTCGTCACCGCCGACGACGCGCGCGCCCGGGACCGGTCCGTGTGCGACCCGCACCGTACGGCACACCCCGGCGCCTGCCAGCTCGGCCGCCACCTCCAGCGCGGCGTCGGCGCTCTCGCACAGGAACGCGCACGTGGGGCCCGAGCCGGAGACGGTGCCGGCGAGGGCGCCGGCGTTGACGCCCGCCCGCAGGGTCCGGCGCAGCCCCGGCCGCAGGGAGACGGCGGCGGCCTGCAGGTCGTTGCCGAGCAGCAGCGCGAGCTGCCTCGGGTCGCCGGAGGCGAGCGCCTCGACCACCGGTGCGTGGGAGCCGACCCTCGGCGGGTCGCCGTCGGCGCGCAGCCGGTCGAGCTCGCCGTAGACGCGGGGCGTGGACAGGCCGCGCTGGTCGAACGCGAGCACCCAGTGGAACGTGTGCCGGGACAGCACGGGCACGAGCTCCTCGCCGCGGCCGGTGCCCAGCGCGGTGCCGCCGTAGAGCGCGAACGGCACGTCACTGCCGAGCGTGGCGGCGATCTGCGCGAGCTCGTCCCTTGGCAGGTCGAGCTTCCACAACGCGCTGAGGCCGACCAGCGTGGCGGCGGCGTCGGCGCTGCCGCCCGCCATGCCGCCCGCGACGGGGATTCCCTTGCGCAGCACCACGCCGACCTTGTCGATGTCGTCGGCGCGGTCCGCGTGCTCGGCGAGCGCCCGCACAGCGCGCCACGCGAGGTTGCCCTCGTCGGTGGGCACCGACTTGGCGCCCTCGCCGAACACCTCGACGCCCGGCTCCTCAGCGGCGGCGACGGTGACCTCGTCGGTCAGCGACAGTGCCTGGAAGATGGTGGTCAGCTCGTGGAACCCGTCGTCGCGAACGTCACCGACGGAGAGGTGCAGGTTCACCTTGGAGGGCACCCTCACGGTCACGGGCGGTGGAACGACGGCAAGCACGCGTCAAGGGTACTTGGCGGGCTCAGCCGCGCGGCGCGACCAGCTCCAACGCGACCTGCAGCGCGACCCCCGGCGGCGGGGCCGTCCCCGGTCCGCCGAACATCGGGTTGATGCCGAGCACGAGCGCGACCAGGGCGAGCCTGGCCCTCAGCTCGGTGGCGGGATCCTGGTCCTCGGCGGTGATCAGCTGGAAGAGCTCCCTGACCTTCGCGCCGAGCGGGTGCATGACGCCGAACTTCTTCAGCGTCGGAACGTTCTGCTGGATGAACTGCATCTCCGGCCCGTGCTCGTCGTTGACGAGCGCGGAGAACCGGCGCAGGACCTCCTCCGTGGTCCCCTGTGACCTCGGCTGTTCCTTCGCCCACGCGAGCAGTTCGTCGAGGCCGTCGACCAGGTTCTCGACGAGGCTGTGGACGATGTCCTCTTTGGTCTTGAAGTGGTAGTACAGCGCGGCCTTCGTCACGGCGAGGCGCTCGGCGATCTCGCGCAGGGACGTCTTCTCGTACCCGTGCTCGGCGAACAGCTCCAGCGCGACCTGCTGGATGCGCTCTCTCGTGTCGCTGCGCCGCCCCGCCATGTCCAGCCCTTCCTGAGACCCTCTCAAACTTACTTGACGCCCGACTAGCAATCACTTACCGTTCCACCATACAAGATAACTAGCCGACCGGTAAGCAATCGGCGAACCGGGTGCTTTCCGGCCATTTCGGGCCTCCACACAGTCTCACAAGGGGAAATCATGACAACGACCGCTCCTGCGCCGGTGGGGCAACCCACCGACCGGCGCAGATGGTGGGCACTCGCGGTGATCGGACTGGCCCAGCTGCTGGTGATCATCGACATGACGATCATGACGATCGCGCTGCCGTCGGCGCAGCGGGAGCTGGGCATGTCCGACGCTGCCCGGCAGTGGGCGATCACGGGCTACACGGTGGCGTTCGGCGGCCTGCTGCTGCTCGGCGGACGGCTGGCCGACCGGCTCGGCCGCAAGAACACGCTGCTCGTGGGCGCCATCGGCTTCGCGCTCGCCTCGGCCGTCGGCGGTGCGGCGACGAGCACGGAGATGCTGATCGCGGCGAGAGCGGGCCAGGGTGTGTTCGCAGCACTGCTCGCGCCGTCGACGATCTCGCTGCTGACCACGACGTTCACCGAACCGCGCGAGCGGGCGCAGGTGTTCGGCATCTTCAGCGCGATCATGATGTCGGGCGCCGCGCTGGGTCTCGTCGCGGGCGGGGCGCTCGCGGAGTACCTCGACTGGCGCTGGTGCCTGTACGTCAACCTGCCGATCGCGGCGGTGGCCGCGGTGCTGGGCGTGTTCGTGCTGCCGAAGGTCGAGGGGCATCGCGACACCCCGCTCGACTGGATCAGCGCCGTGCTCGGCGGCGGCGCGATCGTCTCGCTCGTCTACGCGCTGTCGGAGGCGGCGGAACGCGGCTTCGGCTCGGGGCTGGTGCTCGGGTTGCTCGCGGCCGCGCTGGTGCTCGTGGCGGTGTTCGTGGCGAGGCAGGCGCGGGTGAAGGGACCGTTGCTGCCGCTGAGCGTCGTGACCGAGCGGTCGCGGGCGGCGGCGTTCCTCGGGGTGGCGTTCGCGGCGTTCGGCATGTTCGGGATGTTCCTGTTCCTGACGTTCCAGCTGCAGGCGATCATGGGCTACGGCGCGCTGCTGGCCGGGGTGGCGTTCCTGCCGTTCGTCGGGGCCAACGTGCTGATGTCGACGCAGGTGACGAGCAGGCTCGCGCCGAGGCTCGGGCCCAGGCCGCTGCTGGTGGGCGGGCTGCTCCTGCTGGCGGTGAGCATGGCGCTGCTGACGCGGCTGACGCCGGAGAGTTCCTATGCCGGCCTGCTGCTGCCCGCGGAGATGCTGCTCGGCGCGGGCGCGGGCCTGGTGATGCCCACGGTGGTGAACGCGGCGACGCAGGGGGTACGGCCGAAGGACGCGGGGGTGGCTTCGGCGTTCATCACGACGTCGCAGCAGGTGGGAGCCTCGCTCGGCACGGCGACGCTGAACACCATCGCGGCGAGCGCCACGGCCTCGGTCGTCGCGGGCGGAGCCGCCGCGACGGTGCACGGCTACGCGACGGCGAGCGGCTGGGCGGCCGGCGTCCTCGCGGTGGGCGCCGTGCTGGCCGGCGTCCTCTTCCGCCGTCCCTCACCCGTGCCCCAGCCGTCCCAGTAGCCACATCCAGGGGGTAGCAAGGGAGCTTTACTCCCGTTTTCCGGGAGCAAAGCTCCCTTGCTCACTTCGTGGCGGCCAGGGGTGGGCCCGACCGCAGTGAAGGCCACCTTCACTGCGTTGAACGCAGGCATGGTGGCCTTCACTGCAGAAGGGGCTCCCCCGGACGCTGCAGAAGGGGCTCCCCCCGGAGCTCAGGCGGCGACGTTGCGCAGGCCGTAGAGGGTGTGGGTGACGTGGGCACCGCGCTCGGCGATCCACGCCAGCGCCGCGTCGGCGCGCTGGCCTCGCACGCCGAGCCGGAAGCGCGCCACCGGGGTGTCACCGAAGCGCGTCAGGCCGCCGCCGATCGTCGCCAGCTCCACGTCGAAGCGGCCCGCCGCTTCGGGCAGGAGCGCACCGACCGCCGCGAAGCCCACCAGCACCACGTCCACGGCCAGGTCGTACTGCGCCACCTCCGCCCGCGATGTCTCGATCGCGGGCAGCAGCTGGTTGGCGATCTTGCTGCCGTGCTTGCCGAGCAGGCCCAGCACGTTGCCGCTCTCCAGCACCGCGCCGCGCTCCAGCAGGGCCACGTCGTCGCAGACGCGCCGCGCCACACTCGCGTCCGGCGTCGTCACCAGCACCGTCGCGCCCAGCTCGGCCCGCGCGCGATCCAGGACGGCCAGCACCGAGCCCGATTCCTCGGACTCCACGCCGCCCGTCGGGTCGTCGGCGAGCAGCACCGACGGACCCGCCGCGAGCGCCCTCGCGACGGCGACCCGGCGCCGCTGCCCCTCGGACAGGTCGCCGGGCAGCTGCGTGGCGCGCCGGGTCAGGCCGATGAGGTCGAGCAGGGTGCCCACCCGGTTGCGGCGCTGCGGGCCTTCGACGCCGAGCCGCTCCAGCGGCGCGGCCACGTTCCCGGCGACCGTGCGTTCCGGCTGCAGCCGGGTGTCGACGATCCCGAGCTGACGGCGCGCGTCCCGCAGCTTGCGGCCGTCCAGTGCGGCGGTGTTGAGCCCGTCGAACCGCACGACCCCGCGGTCCGGACGCTCCTGCAGCGCGATGCAACGTGCCAGCGTCGACTTACCGGCACCCGAAGGGCCGACCACGCCGTACAGCGAGCCCGCCTCCACGGCCAGGCTCACGTCGCGCAGCGCGACCACGGGCGCCCCGGTACTGCCGGCGGCGAACGACTTGCTGATGTTTTCGACGGTGATCACGACAAGCTCCAAGGCGACTCGAGGCACAGCGACACCCCGTCCGGATCTCAGACGGTCGCTGGAAAAGGGGTTGAGCGAGTGGGAAACGATCAGGCGGCAGCGGTGTGGCGACGACACGCGCTGACGGTGCGGCGGCCCTGATCGACGACTCGGCGCCTGGTGAGCATTCGCGAGCGATACACGGATCCTCCATCGCTCCTGGCGTTAGCACCTGCCCGCGGTGGGCGGTTGCTGCGACTTCGGCGAGCCAGGTCTCTCAGTCGCTCGGGATGGATGCCCTCAAAGTAGACCTGAATCGACCACGCGAACGCAAGCTCGCCGGTGTAGATCACACCTTTGCCGCAATAGCCGCGAACTGATCGACATCCAGCTGCTCCCCGCGCGTGCGGGGGTCGATCCCGGCGGCCGTCAGCAGCTCTTCCGCCCGGCCGGCGGAGCCTGCCCACGAGGCGAGTGCGGCGCGGAGTGTCTTGCGGCGCTGGGAGAACGCGGCGTCGACGAGTGCGAAGACCACGTCGCGATCGGCGTTCTCGGGCGGCTCTCCGCGTTCGAAGGCCACGAGCGAGGAGTCGACGTTGGGCACCGGCCAGAACACCGACCTCGGCACCGCGGCCACCTTGCGCGCCCTGCCGTACCAGGCGAGCTTGACGCTCGGCACGCCGTAGACACGGCTGCCCGGCCCGGCAGCCATGCGGTCGGCCACCTCGGTCTGGACCATCACGAGGCCACGGCGCAACGACGGCAGCTCGGCGAGCAGGTGCAGGACGACGGGAACGGCGACGTTGTACGGCAGGTTCGCGACGAGCGCGGTCGGCGCCTCGGCCAGGTCGTCCACCCGCACCCGCAGTGCGTCGGCGCCGAGCACGGTGAGCCGCTCCCGGGCGTCGGGCAGGTGGTGCCGCACGGTCTCGGGCAGGCGCCCGGCGAGCACGGGATCGATCTCCACGGCGATCACGCGCGCACCGGAGGCCAGCAGCCCGAGCGTGAGCGAGCCGAGCCCTGGCCCGACCTCCAGCACCACGTCGTCGGCACCGACCTCGGCCAGCTCGACGATGCGGCGCACGGTGTTGGCGTCGTGCACGAAGTTCTGGCCGAGCTTCTTGGTCGGCCGGACATCGAGCTCGCCCGCCAGCCCGCGGATCTCAGCAGGGCCGAGCAAGCCCGATGTCTCCGTCACCGGGTCAGTCTAGAACGGCTACGGGAGGCCCAGCTGCGACTGGCAGCTCGGCCACGCGCTGTAGCCGCCGCGGTCGTCGCGCACCTTCGTGGCGATGGCGATCTGCTGCTCGCGGGTGGCCTCGTGCGGGTAGGCCGCGTACTGGTCGCCGCCGTAGGCGTCCCACGTGCTCTTGTCGAACTGCAGGCCGCCGTAGTAGCCGTTGCCGGTGTTGATGGCCCAGTTGCCGGTGGACTCGCACTGTGCGAGCGCGTCCCACACGGCGCCGTCAGAGATCACGGGCTGCGGGGGCTCCTTGGTGCCCACCCGGATGACCCGGTCCTTCGCCGCCTTGATGATCTTGCTGGAGAGCTCCTCGCGAGCGATCTCGCGGTCGTTCTCCTTGGTGATGCGGTAGGTGACGATCTCCTCGCCGGGAACGCCCTCTTCCTCGACGATCTCGGTGCCCTGCTCGAGCTCCGGGTCCTCGATGGTGCGGACCTCGGGCTCGATGACCTCGGTCTCGTTGATCACCGAGACACCGGTGCGGCTGATGTGCACCGAGGCGCCGTCACGGATCTTGAACTCGAGCCCGCCCTCGATCTTGTCCTTGGGGCCGAGCGAGAGGTTGAGCTCCTTGAGCAGCTCCTCCGCGGTCACGGCGGTGGTGGAGAGCTCGCGCGGCTGGTTGCCACCGTCGAAGAGCGTGATGTTCTTGAGGGTCTTGACCTCGAGGGTCATGCCGTCGAGCGGTACCTCGCCGCCGACCGGCGTGGAGAACCAGGTGCCCTTCTGGTTGAGGTCCTGGAGGCCGAGCTGCTCCAGCGCCTCGCCGACGGTGGTGGCGCGGACCCAGGCCTCGCGCTGCTCGCCGTCGACGATCAGGTTGAGCTGGCGGCCACGCTCGAGCGTGATGACGCCGCCGTCGCCGACCGCAGCCTGCGGGGAGGGCGAGAGCGCGTCGTGGGCACCGACGGTGATGCCGGCGTCCTCCAGCACCTCGCCGACGGTGCCGCCGAAGCTGCGGACGGTCTGGCGCTCGCCGTCGACGTCGAGGGTGACGCTCTTGTTCATCGCGAGCGCCGCGGCGCCACCGCCCGTGAGCGTGATCATCACGGCGAGGACGGCGCCCTTGAGGAAGCGCTTCTTCCACGTCTTGACCGCGGTGGCGAGCCCGTCCTCGGGCTCCTCCTTCGCCTCGGCGGTGCGGTCGGCGCTCGCCTCGTCGGGAATGACGATCGGCGGCAGCATCGTGGTCTCGGCGTTGATCAGCTGGATGAGCTCGTCGACATCGATGTCCGCTTCGGACATGAGGCTGTCGGCGTCGGGGCCGAGTGCCGTCAGGACGTCGTGACGGGTGACGTGCGGGTCCGGCGAGAACTCGAAGTCGTCCAAGTCGCTCGGCCGGTCGAGCAGGGCTGTCGAGGCGCCCCCGGATCTCGGAGATGCGTCGAGACCCGCGTCAGCGCGCCCGTAGCTACCAGTCACAGGGTCGATCCCTTTCGCGTAAGGCCAGGACTCCCGCAGTCAGCGCCGTCCCTCACGTCCCGGAGGACGCTTCCCCGACGTACACCGACGTGACTGTGGGCCAACCGGCTGGCGGTTCGAAAACCACCACCCAGCACGGTCACGGGACAATAACGAAGGCTCGGGGGTTGTGCAAACACCCCTCGGAGTGTCGTGAGCTTCGTCACTCGGCCGGTTGATGTAGGCGCTTGCACGAATGTCGCAGTCCGTTCAACTCGAAGTAACGGACGGCAGTCGAAACACGCGTTCTGCGTTGGTACGTACGGCATTCGCGACCTCGTCGAGCGACTCGCCGCGCAGCTCGGCGAGTCCCCGCACGGTGTACGCCGCGCAGTACGGCTCGTTGGGCCTTCCCCGGAACGGGTGGGGCGTGAGGAACGGCGCGTCGGTCTCCACGAGGTACTGCTCCGAAGGGACCAGCCGCGCCGCCTCGTGCAGTGCCTTGGCGTTGCGGAAGGTCACGGTGCCCGCGAAGGACAGCACGTAGCCCGCGTCGGCGCAGCGCCGCGCCATCTCGGCGTCGCCGGAGAAGCAGTGGAACACCACGGTGTCCGGCGCACCCTCCTCCTCGAGGATGCGCAGCACGTCGTCGTGGGCCTCGCGGTCGTGGATCATCAGCGGCTTACCGATGCGCTTGGCGAGGTCGATGTGCCAGCGGAACGCCTCCTGCTGCGCCTCCGGTGGCGAGTAGTCCCAGTAGTAGTCGAGGCCGGTCTCCCCGACCGCCACCACGCGCTCACGCTGCACCAGCCGCTCCACTTCGGACCGGTCCGCGTCGCCGAAGTCCTTGGTGCGCGTGGGATGGATCGCCACGGCGGCGAACACGCGATCGTCCCACGTGGACGCCTCGGCGGCCCACCGCGCGGCGGCGAGGTCGTCGGCGACCGTCACCACGCGCTCGATCCCGGCTGCCTCCGCGCGAGCGAGCACAGTGGACAACTCGGCGGGCGTCTCCACCCCACAGGCGTCCAGGTGCGTGTGCGAGTCGATCGCGGGTGCCGGAAGTTTCTCCGGCACCGGCGGGCGCTCACGACTCAATGGGAGCCCAGTCCGGGCCGGTTTCGCCGAGCTTCGGGTCGAGCTTGGCGAACAGCGGCGTCGGCTTGGCCAGCGGGCGGCCCGCCTCGATCGGCACCGACTCCCAGCGCGCCTGCTCTGCCGCGTAGTCGCCGGTGAGGACGGGGTTCATCCGGCCGGCGATGTCGAGGTCCTCGACCTCCTTCAGCTCCGGCTGGGCCGCCCACACACCGGTGCCGCCGAGTGCCTCGTGCACCTTCTGCGCCGCGTGCGGCAGGAACGGCGTCAGCAGCGTGTTGGCGTCGGAGACCACCTGCAGCGCCGTGTGAAGCACGGTGTCCCGCCGCTCGGGGTCGTCCTTGAGCTTCCACGGCTCCTGGTCGGACAGGTACCGGTTGGCGGCCGACACCACGCGCATGGCCTCACTCGCGGCCTGCTTGAACCGCGACCGGCCCAGGTGCGCGCCCACGGTGTCGAACGCGGCACGGGAGAGCGCCTTGAGGTCCTCGTCGGCCTGCTTCGGCGTGTTCGGCACCGGCACGCCGCCGTTGTTCTTGTGCGCCATCGAGATCGAGCGGTTGACGAGGTTGCCCCACTCGTTGGCGAGCTCGAAGTTCGTGCGGCGCACGAACTCGTCCCACGTGAAGTCGGTGTCCTGGGTCTCGGGGCCGGCGACGCTGATGAAGTAGCGCAGCGTGTCGGGGCCGAACTCGCGCAGGAAGTCGTTGACGTAGATGACCGTGCCGCGCGAGGTGGAGAACTTCGAGCCGCTCATGGTGAGGAACTCGCTGGACACGATCTCGCCGGGCAGCGAGAGCCTGCCGTACGGGCCGGTCTCGCCGCCGTGGTCGCCCTCGCCGTTGTGGCCGAGCAGGAACGTCGGCCACAGCTGGGCGTGGAACGTGATGTTGTCCTTGCCCATGAAGTAGTAGGAGCGGGCGTCCGGGTTGTTCCACCACTCCTGCCACGCGTCCGGGTTCCCGGAGCGGCGCGCCCACTCGACGCTCGCGGAGAAGTAGCCGATCACGGCGTCGAACCACACGTAGAACCGCTTGAGCGGCTGGTCGCGCCAGCGGTCGAGCGGCACCTTGACGCCCCAGTCCAGGTCACGCGTGATGGGGCGCGGCCGCATGTCCTCGACGAGGTTGCGGGTGAAGTTGAGGACGTTGGGCCGCCAGTCGGTCTTGGTGGCCAGCCACTTGCCGAGCGACTCGGTGAACGCGGGCAGGTCGATGAACAGGTGCTCGGTCTCCACGAACTCCGGCTTCTCGCCGTTGATGCGCGAGCGGGGGTTGATCAGTTCGGCGGCGTCGAGCTGGTTGCCGCAGTTGTCGCACTGGTCGCCGCGCGCGCCGTCGTAGCCGCAGATGGGGCACGTGCCCTCGATGTAGCGGTCGGGCAGCGTGCGGCCGGTCGACGGGCTCACCGCGCCGGTGGTGGTGCGCGGCACGACGTAGCCGTTGCGGTGCAGCGCGAGGAAGATCTGCTGCACCACTTCGGCGTGGTTGCCGGTGGTGGTGCGGGTGAACAGGTCGTAGCTGAGCCCGAGGCCGCGCAGGTCCTCGCCGATCTGGCGGGTGTACTTGTCGGCGGTCTCCTGCGGCGTCAGCCCCTCCTTGTCGGCCTGGACGAGGATCGGGGTGCCGTGTTCGTCCGTACCGGACACCATGAGCACGCGGTTGCCGGCCATTCGCTGGTAACGGGAGAAGACGTCCGAGGGGACACCGAAACCGGACACGTGACCGATGTGGCGGGGCCCGTTGGCGTAGGGCCAGGCCACCGCTGTCAACACAGGGGTGCTCATACCCGTTTAGCCTACGGATGGCGTCTCAGTGATTTTCGCCAGGGAGTGGAGGCGAGGCCGGTGTCCGCGACGCGGTTGCTGGTGCTCGGTGTCGTGCGGATGTACGGCAGTGCGCACGGCTACCAGGTGCGGCGCGAGCTGCTGTCGTGGTCAGCCGACAAGTGGGCCAACGTCCAGCCCGGCTCGATCTACCACGCGCTCAAGAAGATGGCCGCCGAAGGCCTGCTGGAACAGGTGCGGACGGAGCCGTCGGGCGTGGGGCCCGACCGGGTCGGCTACCGGCTGACGGGCGAGGGCGAGTCGGAGTTCCTGAGGACGCTGCAGCAGCAGCTGGCGGACGTCGGCGACGACGTGAACGCGAGCGCGGGCTTCCTCGCGGCCGTGGCGTTCCTCCCCGCGCTCGACCGCGAGCGGGCGGTGAGCCTGCTGAAGTACCGGCTCACGCAGCTCAAGGGCAACGAGGCGAGCATCGCCGGACTGCTGGCACACGGCACGCAGTGGGGGCAGCCCCAGCACGTCAACGCCCTCTACCGGCTGTGGCAGGCGCAGCTCGAGACGGCCGTGAGCTGGACGAGGGACCTCATCGAGCGCTTGCGGGCCGGCGAATACGTGATGGCCGACGAGGGCCCGTCGTTCGGCTCGCCGGGACCAGGCCGCCCCGCCGTAATCAAATTTGACTAACCGCCGATGCTTGGGGAAGAGTGCGCGTGTTCCGCTAGTCAAATTTGAATAGCTAGGGGGTTCCATGATCAGGGCACGCGGCCTGGCGAGGCGGTTCACCGCCCGAGGCCGCACCGTCGACGCAGTGAAAGGCGTCGACATCGACGTCGCCGAGGGAGAGCTCGTCGGCTTCCTCGGCCCCAACGGCGCGGGCAAGACCACCACGCTGCGCATGCTCACCACGCTGCTGCGCCCGACGGCGGGCGAGGCCACCATCGGCGGCTGCGACCTGCGCAAGGACCCGCTCGGCGTGCGCAAGCGCATCGGCTACGTCGCGCAGGGCGGCGGCACCCATCCCGAATGCCGCGTCGGCGAGGAGATCGAACTACAGGGCAGGCTCTACGGGCTGTCGAAGGCCGGTGCTCTGCGGCGCGGCGCCGAGCTCACCGAGCAGCTCGACCTCGCCGGGCTGGACCACCGGCTCACCAAGACGCTGTCCGGGGGCCAGCGGCGCAGGCTCGACATCGCACTGGGCCTCATCCACGAACCAAAGCTGGTGTTCTTCGACGAGCCCACCACCGGACTCGACCCGCAGAGCCGCGCCAACCTCTGGGAGCACATCCGCCGCCTGCGCGCCGAGCAGGGCGTGACGCTCTTCCTCACGACCCACTACCTCGACGAGGCCGACTCCCTCTGCGACCGGATCCTCGTGATCGACAACGGGGAGATCGTCGCCGAGGGCACGCCCGACTCGCTCAAGGCCAGCGTGTCCGGCGACGGCGTGGTGATCGGTGTCGCCGAGGACTCCGCGCCGGCGGCCGCCGAGATCGCGGGCAGGCTCGACGGCGCCCACGAGGTGACGGTGACCGAGGACCTCGTGCGCTTCCGGGTGCCGAGGGGCGACACCGCGATGCCGGAGCTACTGCGCGCCCTCGACGCCGCGGGCATCCCGATGCGCTCGATGCAGGTGCAGCGCCCGACGCTCGACGACGTGTTCCTGACACTGACCGGCCGCACGCTGCGCGATGCCGAGACCGCGCCGGCGGGGGAGGTCGCCCATGTTGCGTGACAGCTGGCTGATCTTCCGGCGTGACTTCTCGCTGTCGATGCGCAACCCGGCCTGGATCATGATCGGGATCATGCAGCCGGTGTTGTACCTGGTGCTGTTCGGGCCGCTGATGGAGCGGGTCGTGGCGAACACGCCCGGCTTCCCGCCCGGCAGCAGCTGGGCGATCCTCACCCCGGCGCTCGTGATCCAGCTCGCGCTGTTCGGCTCGTCGTTCGCGGGCTTCGGCCTGCTCGCCGAGTTCCGCAGCGGCGTGGTGGAGCGGCTGCGGGTGACCCCCGCGAGCCGGGTGGCGCTGCTGCTCGGGAAGGTTCTCAACAACGCGCTGCAGACGATGATGCAGGCGATCCTGATCATCGTGCTGGCGTTCCTGGTGTTCGACCTCGACGCACCGTTCGGCGGCATCCTGCTCAGCCTCCTGATCGTGGGGCTGACCTCGGTCGCGCTGGCGTCCGCGTCGTACGCGCTGGCGTTGACGATCAAGAACGAGCAGGCGTTCCCCGCGCTGCTCAACGCGGTGCTGCTGCCGTTGCTGCTGCTCTCGGGCATCCTGCTGCCCATCACCACCGGGCTCGCACCAGACTGGCTTTACACGATCTCGCGGATCAACCCGTTCACGCACATCGTGGACGCCGAGCGGGCCAGCTTCCGTGGCGACGTGACGATGGACGCGTTGTTCACCGGCTGCGTGGTGCTCCTGGTGCTGACGGTGCTCACGGTTTTCTGGGGCGCCCGCACGTTCCGGAAGGAGAACGCCTGACCCTCGCCCCGGGTGAGAGACACGCCCTGGCAGTGAAGGCCACCATGCCCGCGTGGAATGAACACAGCGACGCGCCGCGTCTCCCCTTGGGTGGCGGGGGAGACGGGTGGGCGCAGTTAAGGTGGCCTTCACTGCATTGGCCGAGGTCAACCGGGGGGAGGGAAGGGCATGGAGGAGCAGGGCGAGGCGCGCGGCATGGACCTCTCGCTGCACGAGACCGTCGCCGACTGGTCCGCGCTGAAGGCGAGTTCGGTGTCGTTCGCGGCCATCACGGTCACCGAGAGCCTGAACTGGACCGACGACAACGCGGCGCGCCAGCTCGGCGACGCCATGCGGGCCGGCGTGCACGCCGGGATCCGGCACTACGCGCGGCCGGGAGCCGTACAGGACCAGGCGAAACACTTCGTGCGCACCGGCATGCCGCTCGGCGCCTTCGCTCCCGGCGCGCTCGCCCCCTCGATCGACGTCGGCGCCGACGGCGTGGACGACCGGTTCATCAAGTCGTGGATCAAGGCCGTCCGTAACGCCGCGGGCATCCGGCGGATCCTCGTGTACGCCGCCTACGAGGACTGGCTGCACCGCTTCCACCCTGACAAGTGGGCCGACAGCGAGGTGGTGCTGTGGCTCGTGCGGCACAACGGGATCCCGGGCAGGCCGGGCTGGTTCCACTCGCGACTCGGCCTGCACCAGCACAGCGCGGGCCGCCCCTTCGGCGCCGACGCGCTCGTCTACCCCTTCACGCTGTCGGACGTCCTGCTGTAGCGGGTTCGAGCCTGCTGTGGGTGAGAAACACGTTGTAGGGGCCCCACTGCGATACCAGGTAGTAGAGGTCTGGACCGTCGAGCGACCACGGGTGCAGGTACCCGCCGTACACCGCGGGGTACTCCTGCCCCGACACCACGACCTCGCCGTGCGTCCACGGCCCGGTGAGCCGCTCCGCCGAGCGCAGCACGATGCCCTTGCGACTCTCGTCGAGGTGCATCATCAGCCAGCAGCCGAGCCCCGAGTGGTAGCCGACCGACATCTCCCCGACCGGGCCGGCGAACACCGGCACCGCCGCCCGCTCACGACCGGACCAGCCCCGCCCGTCCCAGTACTCGTACGCACCCGTGTCGAGCAGGCCGGAGGGCTCCGCACGCGCGAGGTAGGCGTCGTCGTGCCTGCCGTTGGTGGTGCCGAAGAGATAGACGTGGCCTTCGGAGCGGGTGAACGCGCCGAGCTGGAACCGACTGCCGCCGCGGAAGTTGCCCCAGCGCGCCGAACGGGGTTTGTCCCACGTCCGTCCGCCGTCGGCGGAGACGGCGATGCCGGCGTGGTTGGTCCGCCACGTGCCGGGCGGCCCCCACCGCCGCACGGACATGTAGTGCACGTAGTGCCTGCCCTCGACCGCGATGCCGCCGTTGGGGATGACGGTGACCTCCTTGCCGCTTCCGGACGGGATCACCTGGCAGGCACCGCCGCCCTCGCGCTCCACGACGCCGTCCAGCGCGAGCCCCGACGTGAGGTCGGTGGCCGTGGAGAAGGCGAGCACGTTGCGGCGCCAGTCGGCCGTGCCTGGGCCCGCGCCGTTTCCGCACCAGCCCTCGCCGTAGGTGTCGCCGAAGAGCACGAACACCCTGCCGTCGCCGCCGTCCCACATGATGCCGAGGTCGGTGGCGACGACGCCGAACCGCTCGGCGGTGCGGTTGGGCGAGTCGGCGCCGGTCACCTTGGCCACGCGTGTCGTCTCTGTCACCCGGAACATCGGTTCCGACGGTAGTCGCGACGAGAATGTCCGGCATGTGGTTGACGCGGGCGGAGCTCCGATCGAGCGCGGCGCCGGGCGACGCGCTGCTGCTGCTCGCCCGCCGGGCCCGCGCACTCGGCCTGCCGGGTCCCGCCGCGCTGACCGGCGACTGGTTCGGCTCCCGCGCGGTGCTCGCCCCGACGCTGCCCACGCAAACGTTCACCGAGGTGGGCGAGGCACTGGCCGTCCCGGCGAGGCGGCCCGAGATCCGCGGCGCCCCCGAGGGGACGGTCGGCGGCGGCTGGTTCGGCTACCTCTCCTACGACCTCACCGATCCCTCCGGCAGGGCGGCCGCGCTGCCGAAGGCCGTGTGGGGCTGGGCGGACCACGTGCTGCGGCTCGACGCGGAAGGGCGCTGGTGGTTCGAGGCGCTGGTGCCCGACGGTGAACCGGCCCCGCACGCGCTCGCGGCCGAGCTGGCGGGCCTGCTCGGCGAGGCCGTGCAGGCACCGGCGTGGACGCCCACGGCGCTGGAGCACCCGCTGCCGGGGGGGCACCACGCCGCCGTCAAGGAGTGCGTGCACGCGATCGAGGCTGGTGAGCTGTTTCAGGCCAACATCTGCACGCGGTTCAGGGGCACGTTCGACGGCGAGCCGTCCGCGCTGTTCGCCGAGGGCGTGCGCAGGCTCCGGCCCGCTCGCGCCGCGTACCTGTCCGGGCGCTGGGGCTCGCTGGTCTCCCTGTCGCCGGAGCTGTTCCTCGCGCGCTCGGGCGGGCGCGTGCGGTCGATGCCGATCAAGGGCACCCGGCCCCGGCGTGGCCCCGGGGACGACACGCTGGCGAAACAGCTGCGGGAGTCGGTCAAGGACGTCGCGGAGAACGTGATGATCACCGACTTGGTGCGCAACGACCTCGGCCGCGTGTGCGAGGTGGGCAGCGTGCGCGTACCGGAGCTGCTGGCCGTCCGCGCGGCGCCGGGCGTCTGGCACCTCGACTCCACCGTGGAGGGTGTGCTCGCCGAGGGCCGCGACGACGCGGACCTGCTCGCGGCGACGTTCCCGCCCGGCTCCGTCACCGGTGCGCCCAAGATCCGTGCGCTCGACCTCGTCGCCGAGCTGGAGCGCACCCCTCGGGGGGTCTACACGGGCGCGATCGGGCTGGCCTCCCCCGTCGCGGGGCTGGAACTCAACGTCGCGATCCGCACGTTCGAGCTCCACGGGGGCGTCGTGGAGCTGGGGGTCGGCGGTGGCATCACCGCCGATTCGGACCCGGCGGCGGAGTGGCAGGAGTGCCTGGACAAGGCGGCGCCGCTGGAGCGCCTGCTCGCCTCCCCGCCCGGTCAGGCGTCGCGCCGGGCGGCGAGCGCGGCGTTGTAGAGCTCGTTCTTCGAGACCCCGGTGGCGGCGGCGACCTCGGCGGCGACCGACTTGAGCCGTTCCCCCGCCTCGACCCGGGCGAGCACGTCGCCGACGAGGTCCTCGACGTTCGCCCTGCGCGGGCCGGCGCCGGCCAGCACGACGGTGATCTCGCCCTTCACGTCGCTCTCGGCCCACGCGGCCAGCTCGGCGAGCGAACCGCGGCGGACCTCCTCGTAGGTCTTGGTCAGCTCCCGGCACACGGCGGCCCTGCGCTCGCCGCCGAGCGCCTCCACCGCCTCGGCGAGCGTCGCGGCGAACCTGCGGGGCGACTCGAAGAACACCGTGGTCCGCCGCTCGTCCGCCAGCTCGGCGAGCCACCTGCCACGCTCCCCCGGCTTGCGGGGCACGAACCCCTCGAAGCAGAACCGGTCGGGCGGGAGCCCGGAGAGTGCGAGCGCGGTGGTGACGGCCGAGGGCCCCGGTATGCAGGTGACGGGCAGGTCCTCGTCCGCGCACGCGGCGACGAGGCGGTAGCCGGGGTCCGACACGCTGGGCATCCCGGCGTCGGTCACGAGCAGCACGGTCTCGCCCTCGCGGAGTGCGTCGAGCAGCTTCGGCAGGCGGGCGGACTCGACGTCCTCGTAGAAGCTCACCACCCGGCCGGCCGGGGTCACACCGAGCGCCGTGGCCAGCGAGCGCAGGCGCCGGGTGTCCTCGGCGGCGATCACGTCGGCGTCGGCCAGCGCCTCGGCAAGGCGAGGGGAAGCGTCACGGGAGTCGCCGAGCGGGGTCCCGGCCAGTACGAGAGGCACGCCCCGAGGCTAATCTCCGCCTTCACCTGCCCGCCCGTAGGATCGGGCCTCGTGACCGCACTCCTCACCCGCACGCCGGGCGGCGTGGGCCCCGAGCCGGGGCGGACACGGCGGCCACCGAGCGACCGCGAGGCCACGCTGCTGGGCAAGCCGATGCCCACGGACCGGCTGCGCGCGCTCGTCGTCACCCTCGTGCTCACCGCCATCGGCGGGTTCGTGCGGCTGCAGAACCTCGGCTTCCCCACCGACAAGGGGACGCCGGTCTTCGACGAGAAGCACTACGTGCCGCAGGCGTGGCAGATGCTGCGCAACGGCGGCTACGAGGACAACTACGGCTACGAGCTGGTGGTGCATCCGCCGCTGGCGAAGCAGCTCATGGCCGTGGGCGAGTGGATCTTCGGCTACAACGGCGTCGGCTGGCGGTTCAGCGCCGCCATCGCCGGCACGTTGATCATCCTGCTGACCATCCGGATCGCGCGGCGGCTGACGCGGTCGACGCTGCTCGGCGCCATCGCCGGGATCCTCGTGATCTGCGACGGCGTGCTGCATCTGCAGTCGCGGATGGGGATGCTCGACATCTTCATCGCGGTGTTCGTGCTGGCGGCGTTCGGCTGCCTGCTGCGCGACCGCGACCAGGTGCGCGAGCGGCTCGCGGTGGCCGTGCGCGAGGGCTGGGCGGACGAGTCGCCGTTCGGGCCCCGGCTCGGGTTCCGCTGGTGGCGCTTCGGTGCCGGGGTGATGGTGGGGCTCGCCACGGCCGTGAAGTGGTCGGGCATGTACTGGGTGCTTGCGTTCGGGCTGCTGTGCCTGGCCTTCGACGTCGCCGCGCGGAAGGCCGCGGGCGTACCGCGGCCGTGGATGGGGGTGCTGCGCCGCGACCTGGCGCCCGCGTTGTGGGGCATCGGCGTGATCTCGGTGCTCGTGTACCTGAGCAGCTGGTGGGCGTGGTTCGCGAGTGAGACCGCGACCGACCGGCACTACATGGAGATCCAGAACGAGGCGGCCGGGGCGTTCGGCTTCGTCCCCGGCGCGCTGCGCTCGCTGATCGCGTACACGTTCAACGTCCTGGACTTCCACGAGAGCCTGTCGACGCCCGCGGGCGATCCGCATCCGTGGGAGTCGAAGCCGTGGACGTGGCCGATGGGGCTGCGCCCGATGCTCTACTACTACGAGTCGGGTGGCGGCACCGCGGCGGGCTGCGGTGAGACGGAGTGCGTGCGGGCGACGATGCTGGTGGGCACGCCCGCGATGTGGTGGCTGGCGTTGCCGGTGCTCGGCTGGGGCCTGTGGCGGTCGGTGTTCCGGTCGGACTGGCGCTACGCGGCCGTGCTGGTGGGCTACTTCGCGGGCCTGCTGCCCTGGTTCGTCAACCTCGACCGGCAGATGTACTTCTTCTACGCGACGCCGATGGCGCCGTTCCTGGTGCTGGGGCTGACGCTGGTGCTGGGGCAAGTGCTCGGCAGAGCGCGGGACGGTTTCGAGAGGCGCGGCACCGGGCTGCTCGCGGTGGCCCTCTACACGGGCCTGGTGGTGGCCAACTTCGTGTGGCTGTGGCCGATCCTGAACGGCGACTCGATCACCACGGAGCACTGGCAGTCGGAGCTGTGGCTGCCCTCGTGGCGCTAGCCCACGCGTCACCCGAGGTTCCCCGCCCGCCGTGCAGTGAAGGCCACCATGCCTGCGTGGAATCAGACTCAGCGGCGCGGAGCGCCTCCGTCTGGGTGGTGGAGGGAGACGGGTGGGCGCAGTGAAGGTGGCCTTCACTGCGTCCGCCGCGCCCGCGCAAGCGGCTCCCGCCCCCAGTCGGTGAGCAAGGGAGCTTTACTCCCGGAAAACGGTAGTAAAGCTCCCCTGCTCCTCGCTGGAACGGGGCTCAGCGGCCGCCAA
Source organism: Prauserella flavalba (assembly GCF_003202235.1). Classification (GTDB taxonomy): domain Bacteria; phylum Actinomycetota; class Actinomycetes; order Mycobacteriales; family Pseudonocardiaceae; genus Prauserella_A; species Prauserella_A flavalba. The sequence goes on along the minus strand of NZ_MASU01000016.1, from coordinate 40,606 downwards.
CGGAGCCCTCACTGCACCTTGGGCACGACCCTGGTGACCGGACCGTCGGGCGACTTGCCCACTCGCGCCAGCCAGCCCTCGACCTCGCGGCGCACCGCATTGAGGGTCGGCCGGTTGCGCGGCTGCGGGTCGAGCGACGCGATGAGCAGCCGCGCGTGGACGCTCTGCCTCGGCAGCTGGCTCGGCGGCTCCGCTCGCGCCGCCGCCATCAGCGCAGCCATCGGCGTCTCCCTCGTGCCCCTGGGCGGGTAGCCCGACAGCGCGTAGCTGACCGTCGCCGCGAGCTGCCACGCGTCCGACGCCGGGCTCGCGGGCGAGCCCGCCGCCGTCTCCGGTGCCGTGTAGTCGGGCGTACCGATCATCATCCCGGTCGCCGTGAGCTTGGAGTCGCCCTTGCTGCGCGCGATGCCGAAGTCGATCAGGTGCGGCAGGCCCTCCGGGTCCACGATCACGTTCGACGGCTTCATGTCGCGGTGCAGCACGCCCTTGTCGTGCGCCGCCGACAGCGCGCTCGCCAGCGTCGCCCACAGCCTGCCGGCGGAGACGTCGTCGAGCGCCCCACCGGTGTCCACGGCCTCGGCGAGCGACTGGCCGTGCAGGTACTCCATCACGAGCGCCAGCCCGTCCGGCTCCTCGACCAGGTCGTACACCCGCACGCAGTTCGGGTGGTTGAGCATCGCGAGCGCCCGCGCCTCGCGCTGCATGCGCTCCTCGGTGTCCCGGTCCGGCGCGTGGGCGATCTTCAGCGCCACCGTGCGGCCGAGCTGGGTGTCCTGCGCCTCCCACACGGTGCCGAACCCACCGTGACCGAGCCGGCGGATCCGCTTGAACCGGCCGCTACCGGCATCCGTGGTGCCGGGCATCGGGCCGGGCACGGCGGCAAGCGCACCGGCGGCTTCCGGCGACGGCGCCACCGACGTCGGCGGGTACTGCTTCTGCGGCGGCGGAGGAGGCACCTCCGAGGGAGGCGGCGGCACGTACGGCGGGGGCTGCTGCGACGGCTGCGGCTGACGCGGCGGCTCCGGCCTCGGCTTCGGCTCCGGCGGCCGGTCGGAGTTCTGGATCACCGACCAACTCGGCGGGCCGACCAGCGCCACCGGGATCACCCCGAGCACCGTGACGGGCAGGAAGCCGAGCCACAGGTGCACGGCCGTGTTCGCCTCCACACCCACGCTCATCAGTGCGAACGCGACGAACGAGCCCCACATGAGACGCCCGGGCCACTTCGGGCCGCGGCGCAGCGCGACGCGGCCGAGCAGCATGATCGCCAGCAACGCCAGGATCGGCAGCCCGACCAGGCCGCCGAGGTAGTAACCGTAGGCCAGCACGCTGTCGGACGGGTAGAAGAGCGTCTCGTAGATGTTCTGACCACCGCCGAGGTACTCGCTCTGCACGCCGACGAAGCAGTACTCCCTGGCCAGCGAACCCGCCTCACCCGTGGTGAGCCCCCCGGTACCGCCCGCGAACACGTCCCGGTAGACGCTCGACACGCCCGTCGCCAGCAGCAACGGCAGCAGCAGCACGAACACCAGGCTGATCCCGGCGATCGCGATCAGCGCGGGACCGCTGTAGCGGTTGCCGGTGAACTTGCGCACCAGCGCCACGAGCATCGCACCCGCCACCGGCGACAGCGCGATCAGCGCGCCCGCCATGCTCGTCGCCCACACCCAGTCCCCCGGGCAGAAACCCGGTTGGAAGAGTCTGTGCGCTAGCGAAAGCAACGCGCTAGCGATCGATTCCACCCTCGCTCCTCGGCCGGTCGGCTCTGTTCGCACCAGAGTATGTCGAGTCCTCCCTTCCAGGACGCAGGCGGTGCGCACCGGGTTCGCTGCGTGCACTGATCGCACGAACGTTCTACGGTCTCAAGGCACGGACTCGATGACGAGGAGGCAGTCACGATGGGCGCGTATGCCGAGATCTACCAGCGCAGCCTCGACGACCCCGAGGGCTTCTGGCTGGACGCCGCACGAGCCATCACGTGGACCCGCGAGCCGACCCGCGCACTGGACTCCTCGAACGCACCGCTGTACCGCTGGTTCCCCGACGGGGAGCTCAACACCGCCTACAACGCCCTCGACCGGCACGTCGAGCAGGGCCGCGGCGAGCAGCCCGCCCTGATCTGGGACTCCCCGGTCACCGGATCGCAGCGCACCTACACCTACGCCGACCTGCGCGACGAGGTCGCGAAGTTCGCGGGCGCGCTCGACTCGCTGGGCGTGACCAAGGGCGACCGCGTGATCATCTACATGCCGATGGTGCCCGAGGCCGTGATCGCGATGCTCGGCTGCGCGCGCATCGGCGCGATCCACTCGGTCGTCTTCGGCGGGTTCGCGCCGAAGGAGCTGGCCGCCCGCATCGAGGACGCGAAGCCGAAGGCGATCGTGGCCGCCTCGTGCGGGATCGAGCCGAGCAGGGTCGTCGAGTACAAGCCGATCATCGACGCCGCGCTGGCCGCCACCGAGCACCAGCCGGACCGGGTCGTGGTGTTGCAGCGCGACGCCGTGCGCGCCGAACTGGGCGAGCGCGACGCCGACTGGACCGAGCTCATGGCGACCGCGTCACCGGTGGACTTGGTGCCCGTCGCGGCGACCGACCCGCTCTACATCCTCTACACCTCCGGCACCACGGGTAAGCCGAAGGGCGTCGTGCGCGACACCGGCGGGCACGCCGTGGCGCTCGCATGGTCGATGGGCGCCGTCTACGACATCGAGGCGGGCGACGTGTGGTGGACCGCCTCCGACGTGGGCTGGGTCGTCGGCCACTCCTACATCGTCTATGCGCCGCTGCTGATCGGCGCCACGACGGTGCTCTACGAGGGCAAGCCGGTCGGCACCCCGGACGCGGGCGCGTTCTGGCGGGTCATCTCCGAGCACGGGGCGAAGGCCCTGTTCACGGCGCCGACGGCGCTGCGCGCGGTGAAGCGGGTCGACCCGGAGGGCAAGGAGACCGCGGCCTACGACCTCACGCGGTTCGGCACGCTGTTCATGGCGGGCGAGCGGCTGGACCCGGAGACCTACCACTGGGCGCACGACAAACTCGGCGTCCCTGTGGTCGACCACTGGTGGCAGACCGAGACCGGCTGGCCGATCGCTGCCAACCTGCGCGGGCTCGAGCCGATGCCCGTCAAACCGGGGTCGGCGACGATGCCGGTGCCGGGCTGGGACGTGCGGATCCTCGGCCAGGCCGGCGAGGAGCTGCCCGCGGGGCAGGAGGGCGCGATCGCGATCAGGCTGCCGCTGCCGCCTGGCGCGCTGCCGACGCTGTGGGGCGACGACGAGCGGTACAAGGAGGCGTACCTGTCGCGGTACGAGGGCTACTACCTCACCGGCGACTCCGGATACCGCGACGAGGACGGCTACCTGTTCGTCATGGGCCGCACCGACGACGTGATCAACGTGGCGGGCCACCGGCTGTCGACGGGGTCAATGGAGGCTGTGCTCGCCGCGCACCCCGCGGTCGCCGAGTGCGCGGTGATCGGCGTGAAGGACACACTGAAGGGCCAGCTGCCGCGCGGTTTCGTGGTGCTCAAGGCGGGCGTGGACATCCCGGAGGAGAAACTGAGGGAGGAACTGGTCGCGGCGGTCCGTGCCGACATCGGCCCGGTGGCGGCGTTCCGGGACGTCTCGGTGGTCGAGGCGCTGCCGAAGACCCGCTCGGGGAAGATCCTGCGCAAGACGATGCGGGGCATCGCCGACGGCCGCGACGAGCCCGTGCCCTCGACGATCGAGGACCCGAACGTGCTCACCGCGCTGCGCTCGATCCTGCGCCCGGAGTGAATCCACCCCCGGGTGGGCGAAACACGGCCTTCTCATGCGCTGCATGGGGGAGTTGTGGGCCTTCGACGAGCAGGCGATCCGGTGCCCGGACGAGTACGCACCGGACGGCGTGCTGGTGCTGACCACGGACCCGAGCCCGGCGCCCCGATAAAGCTGTGGGAGCTGCGCGACGGCCCACGAGCGGTCGTGGGGTACACGACCTTCACGGCATTCGCGGCGTCGGCCGGAGCGGGGGAACCGTTCCGGCGGTTGACGACTACGAGGAGGCCGCGCCGGGCGGCGACCTGGTGTACGTGCCGTCCCGACCGGCCAGGCCCGGTGTCACGGAGATCGGCCTCGAACCGCAGCGGTGCCGGAACAGGACGACGATGCTGGCCTACACCTCCGCGCGGGCACTCGAGGCGGGGTGCGGTCCGCACCAGCCGTGAGTGGCGATGCCGGCCCGAGCGCTCGACGCGGTGCTCACCGAGTGCGGCGCCGCGCAGGTGTCGCTCAACAGCCCGCATTCCACCCGCGCGCCCAACGACACGACAGGACCTGACCGGCACGAGTGTCCACCGAACGGCGGATGTCTGGACCAGTATTGGTCTATACCTTTTACTCCACCTGCTCCTTCCCCATCGGAGGTGCTCCGTGCGTCAACGCAGGACAATTCTCGGCCTGCTCGCCACGGCCGTGCTGTGCCTACCGGCGGTCCCGGCCGCGGCCACGCAGACGGGCCACGGTCCCGGCCCGGAACGCGAGCTCGGCGACGTGATCCCCGTGCCCGCCGAGGTCGAACCCAACTCCAGAACCGATTTCACGCTCGGTCCGCACACGTCCATCCGCACGCAGGCCGGTTCGGCCGAGGCCAAGCGCGTCGGGCGGTACCTCGCGGGCGTGCTGCGCCCCGCGACCGGCTACTCCCTGCCCGTCGTGTCCTCGGACCGACGGGGCTCCGCCATCTCCCTGGTGCTGAGCAAGCACGAACCGAAGGTCGGCGACCAGGGTTACCGCCTCGACGTCGGCAGGTCCGGCGTGACGATCCGGGCCAGGACCGGCGCCGGGCTGTTCGCGGGCGCGCAGACGCTGCGCCAGTTGCTTCCCGCGCGGATCGAGGCCGACCGCACGGTCCGGAGGGCGTGGACGGTGCCCGGCGGGACGATCGTCGACAAGCCGCGCTTCGCCTACCGGGGCGCGATGCTCGACCTTGCCAGGCACTTCCACGAGCCCGCCGAGATCAGGTCCTACATCGACGAGCTCGCCCAGTACAAGATCAACCACTTGCACCTGCACCTGACCGACGACCAGGGCTGGCGCATCCAGATCGACAGCTGGCCGAAACTCACCACGGTCGGCGGCGGACCCGGCACCGGCGTGGACGGCGAGGGCCCCGGCTTCCTGACCAAGGCCGAGTACGCCGATCTGGTGGCCTACGCGGCGTCCCGCTACATCACGATCGTGCCCGAGATCGACATGCCGGGGCACACCAACGCGGCACAGTCGACCTACGCCGAGCTGAACTGCGACGGGGTCGCGCCACCACCGCGCACGGACATCGAGGTCGGGTACTCCTCGCTGTGCATCGGCTCGGAGACGACGTACCGCTTCGTGGAGGACGTGATCCGCGAGCTCGCCGCCATGACACCCGGGCCGTACCTGCACATCGGGGGCGACGAGGCGCACGCGACTACCGACGAGGACTACCGGACGTTCATGAACCGCGTGCTGCCGCTGGTGGAGAAGTACGGCAAGCAGGCGTTCGGCTGGAACGAGGTCGCGCAGGCCGACCCGCCCGCGTCGGTGGTGCCGCAGTACTGGGGCACGACCACGGAGAACGCCGACCTCGCCGAGGCCGCCGCACGGGGCAACAAGGTGATCATGTCGCCGGCCAACAAGTCGTACCTCGACATGAAGTACGACGCGAACACGCCGCTCGGCCTGCAGTGGGCCGGGTTCATCGAGGTGCGTGACGCCTACGAGTGGGATCCCGGCAGCCACGTCACCGGGGTCGGTGAGCAGTCGGTCCTCGGGGTCGAGGCGCCGTTGTGGTCGGAGACCCTGCGGAGCATCGACGACATCGAGTTCATGGCGTTCCCCCGGCTGCCCGCGATCGCGGAGCTCGGCTGGTCGCCCCGCGCGAGCCACGACTGGGAGTCGTTCTCGCAACGGCTCGCCGAACAGGGGCCGCGCTGGGAGCAGCGGGGCGTGGACTTCTACCGCTCGCCGCAGATCGACTGGCCGTGACCCCGACCGCCCGGGCCGTGCGCCGCACGGTCCGGGCGTGATCCGGCCCCGCCCGGCGATGTAGACACCGTCTACCCGCGTTTGGTAGACATTGTCTACTAGCTGAACGGAACATGTCGGAGAGTTGAATGGGTTACCAACGCTTCGTCGCGCTCGGTGACAGCTGCACCGAAGGTCTCGACGATCCCTACCCGGGCAGAACCCACTACCGGGGCTGGGCCGACCTGGTCGCCAGCCGGTTCGCTCAGGATGAGCCCGGCTTCCGTTACGCCAACCTCGGTGTGCGCGGCAGGCGGCTCGACCAGATCGTCGTCGAGCAGATCCCCACCGCCATCGACCTGCGCCCCGACATCGTGGCCCTCTTCGGCGGCGGCAACGACCTGATGATCTCGCGGTCGTTCAGCTCCGAGGTGGTCGCGCGGCGAGTCAGGGCGGCCGTGCGCCTGCTCACCGACGCCGCGCCCACCGTCGTGGTGTTCACGCTCAGCGACATCTCCTCCCGCATGCCCATCGTGCGCCGGATGCGCCATCGCATCGAGGCGTTCAACGACGCCGTCCGCGCCGCCGCCGACGACTACGGCGCGGTGCTCGTCGACCTGTGGCCCGACGAGGCCGCGCAAGACCTGCGCTACTTCGGCCCCGACCGGCTGCACCTGAGCGAGCTCGGCCACCGCAGGGTCGCCGCGCACCTGCTCAAGACGCTCGACGTCCCGTTCGACCTGAGCTGGCTCGCCCCGCTGCCCGGCGACCCGGCCGAGCCGAACCTCCTCGCCCACGCGAGGTGGGTGTGGGGCTCGGTGCTGCCGTCCGCCAGGACGCGTGTGCTCAACTACCTCACCGGCCGCTCCTCCGGCGACGGCTTCGTGCCGAAACGTCCCGAGCTGCTGCCGCTCACCGACGAGCTGGGGACATGGACACGGAAACCGATCCCAGGCAACGCCTGATCGCGAGCGCCACCGCGCTCCTCGCCGACGAGGGCGTGGAAGCCGTCACCCTCCGCCGGATCGCACGCGAGGCCGGAGTGTCGCACGGGGCGCCGCTGCGCCACTTCACCGGCCGCACCGCGCTGCTCTCGGCCGTCGCGACGACCGGTTTCGCCGAACTGCGCGAGCGCGGCGAGCGCATCCCGGGCGCCTCACCGAGAGAGCGGCTGCTCGCGATGTGCCGCTCCTACATCGAGTTCGCCCTCGCCAACCCGGCGATGTTCGAGCTGATGTTCCGCCACGACCTCATCGACGCCGCCGAGCCCGAGCTGTCGAGCACCAACAGCGCCGTGTTCGAGGACTTCAGCACTCTCGTCGGCGAGACACAGGCCGAGGGCTGGCGCCCTGGCACGGACGGGCGACTGCTCGCGGCGTCGCTGTGGGCGGCGCTGCACGGGCTGGCGGAGCTGTGGTTGTGGGGCGGGCTCGGCGACACGCTCGGCGCGGGCGACGTGGACGCCGCGCTGGCCGTCACCCTGGAGACCTACCTCGGTTGAGCCCGGCGGCCACGGTGTCCAGCACCCCGCGCCAGTGCCCCCGCTGGCGGAGCCGCTCGTCGCCGTCGGCCAGCCATTCCTGGTGAAACCGCAGCACCGTCCGGCCGCCCGCGTCGCTGACGGTGACCTGCACGGTGGTGTCGTGATCCCAGCCGCGCGGTCGCCACGTGAGCCGCACCCGGTCGTTGACGTGAAAGCTGCGCAGCTCGCCCGTGGTGCCCTCGGCGGTGGTGTAGGTGTCGCCCTTCCTCGTGCCGAGCACGGCGCCCTCGCCGAGCCAGGCCGTGATCCCCTCGGGGCTGGTGAGGTAGGCCCACACCGACTCGAGCGGATGGGGCACCGTCCTCGACACCCCGATCTGGAACCCCACGTCCTTCGTCTGACCGACCACCATGATGACCCCCTTCGTCGTGGAGCCCATTCTGCCGCCGACCACCGACAAAAACCGGTCAGCCGAGCTCGCGCCGGATCGCCGACCACGCGGCGAGCACGTGCTCGCGTTCGGTAGCCGGTGCACCGATCGCCATGCGCAGCAACACGTTGCCGTTCGCCTTCGTGTGGCTCAGGTACAAGTCGCCGGAGTCGTTGAGCCGTTCCAGCAGCGCCAGGGTCGCCGCGTTGGCGTCCGCTGTGGACAATCCCGGCCACCGCGGCCGGAAGCAGACGAGCCCGAACGGATGGTCCTGGCGCAGCTCGAAGCGCTCGTCGGCGGCGACCAGCGCGGCGAACTCGTCGGCCAGCGCGATCCCCTTGTGGACGTGCTCGCGCAGGCCCTCGGCGCCGTACCAGCGGATCACCGACCACAGCTTGAGCGCGCGGAAGCGCCGCCCCAGCGGGATCTGCCAGTCGCGGTAGTCGATCACCTCGCCCGACGCGCTCGCGGCGTTGCGCAGATACTCGGGCAGGATCGACAGCGCCTCGATCATCGGCGCGCGGTCGGCCAGCCACAGCACGGAGCAGTCGAAGTTGGTCAGCAGCCACTTGTGCGGGTTGGTGACGTAGGAGTCCGCGTACTCGGCGACGCCGTCGTTGATCCAGCGCAGCTCGGGGCAGATCGCCGACACCCCGGCGTAGGCGGCGTCGACGTGCAGCCACACCCCGCGTGCCCGGCACACCTCGCCGATGCGGCGCACCGGGTCGATCGCCGTGGTCGAAGTGGTGCCGATCGTCGCGCACACCAGCGCCGGCACGGCACCGTCGGCGACATCGGCGGCAATCAGCTCGTCCAGGTGAGCCGGATCCATCGCGAGCGTGTGCTCGTCGACGTTCACCGCCCGCACGTCACCCGCGGCGAGCCCGGCGATCCGGCCCGCCTTCTCCAGCGACGAATGGGTCTGAGACGACACGTACACGGTGCGCCTGCGTCCCTCACCGCCCGCGCGCCGCAGCGCGGCCAGCAGCGCGACGAGGCTCGCGCTCGACGCGGTGTCCTGGATGACGCCGCCGCCCGCCGAGTCGGTGCGGAACCCCTGCGGAAGCCCGAGCAGCTCGGCGAGCCAGTCGACGACGAGCGACTCCAGCTCCGTGCACGCCGGGCTCGTCGCCCACACCATTCCCTGCACGCCGAGTCCCGACGACAACAGGTCGCCGAGGATCGCGGGACCGCTGGCGTTGGCCGGGAAGTAGGCGAAGAAGCTCGGGTGCTGCCAGTGCGTGACGCCGGGCAGGATCGCGCGGTCGAGGTCGGCGAGCACGTGCTCGAACGGCTCGCCCTCCTCGGGCGGGCGCTCGGGCAGCGCCGAGCGGACGTCGCCGGGTTTCGCCTGCGACCGGACCGGCCTCGACTCGATCGACGCGAGGTAGTCGGCGATCCAGTCGACCACCCGCTTGCCGTATTCGCGGAACTCCTCGGGAGTCATGTGCCCGGCCATGCCGCGAGGGTAGCCGTCGCTTGACCTTCACACCGGTGTCAACGCCTAGCGTCGCTCCGTGATCGACCAGGAGACGCTCGACGGCAAGGTCGCGATCGTGACCGGCGCGGGCTCGGGCATCGGCAGGGCCACCGCGGTGGCGCTCGCCGACGCGGGAGCGCTCGTGCTCGGCACCGGCAGGCGTGCCCCGGCATTGGCCGAGACCGTTCGGCTGCGGCACGGTATCCGCTACCACGTGGCCGACGTCAGGGACCCGGCCTCGGCACAGGAGGTGGTGGCCGCCGCGTTGGCGACCTGGAACCGGCTGGATGTGCTGGTGAACAACGCCGCCGTGTTCGCCTCGATGCCGCTGGCGGAGACCGACGCGAGCCGGGTCGCCGATCTGCTCGCCACCAACATCACCGGACCCACGCTCCTCGCACAGGCCGCGTTGCCGTCCCTCACCGCCGCAGGGGGCGCGATCGTCAACGTCTCGAGCACCTTCGGCCACCGGCCGTCCCCGGGCGCCGCGCACTACGGGGCGTCGAAGGCCGCGGTGGAGCACCTCACCCGAAGCTGGGCGGCGGAGCTCGCCGGGGCCGGCGTGCGGGTCAACGCTGTCGCGCCGGGGCCGACGGAGAGCGATGCGCTCGCCGCGTCGGGCCTGTCCGCCGAGGCGATCGAGGAGGTCAAACAGGCCGAGCGCGAGCGCATTCCGCTCGGCCGCCGCGGCGAGCCGGAGGAGGTCGCGGAGTGGGTCGTGCGCCTCGCCGCGCCCGGCTGGGTGACCGGACAGGTGCTCACCGTCGACGGCGGTCTGGAGCTCACCTGACGCCGTCGGCCCACCCGCTGGTCAGTAGGATGGCCCGCATGTCACAGCCCGTAGCCAAGGTCTCCTTGACCGGCATCAAGCCGACCGGCGAGCCCCATCTGGGCAACCTGATCGGTGCGATCCGTCCGGCGCTGCAGCTGGCTGAGCAGTACGACTCGGTCTACTTCATCGCCGACTACCACGCGCTCACGACGGTGCGCGACCCCGAGCTGCTCCGGCACTACTCGCGCTCGGTCGCCGCGACGTGGGTGGCCGCGGGCCTCGACCCGACCAGGACGACGTTCTACGTGCAGTCCGACGTCCCCGAGATCTTCGAGCTCAACTGGGTGCTCTCCTGCGTCACCGGCAAGGGCCTGATGAACAGGGCACACGCCTACAAGGCGGCGCGCGACCGCAACGTCGAGGCGGGCGAGGAGCCCGACGCCGGCGTGAACATGGGCCTGTACAACTACCCCATCCTCATGGCCGTGGACATCCTGATCATGGAGTCCGACGTGGTGCCGGTGGGCAAGGACCAGGTGCAGCACGTCGAGTACGCGGCCGACATCGCGGGCAGCTTCAACCACCTCTACGGCAAGTCGTACTCGTTCAAGGTGCCGAAGGCCATCATTCCCGACGCGGGCACCGGCCACACGCTGCCCGGCCTCGACGGCCGCAAGATGAGCAAGTCCTACGACAACACCATTCCGCTGTTCCTGCCGGAGAACAAGCTCAAGAAGCTGGTGCGGCGCATCCCCACCGACAGCACGCCGGTGGAGGACCCGAAGGACCCGGACAGCTCGTCGGTGTTCCAGATCCTGGAGCAGTTCGCACCGGCCTCGGCCGCCGACATCGTCGCCGACACGCGCAAGCGCCTGGAGGCGGGCGGCATGGGCTGGGGCGAGCTGAAGAACGTGCTGTTCGAGGTGCTCAACACCGAACTGGGCCCGCTGCGGGAACGCTACGACGCGCTGATGGAGCCGGGCAGCGAGCTCGACACGATGCTCGCCGAGGGCGCGGAGAAGGCCCGCGAGCGGGCAGGCCGCGTGCTCGGCTCGGTGCGCAAGGCCATCGGCGTCGGCAAGTGACCCCCGCGTGACGTGCGGCCACTGAACCCCGGCGAGCCCTCGCACGTCGGCCGGTACCGCCTGCTTGCCTCGCTCGGCGCGGGCGGTATGGGCCGGGTGCTGCTCGCCGTGGCGCCGGACGGTCGCCTCGCCGCGGTCAAGCAGATCCATCCCGCGTTCGCGCACGACGACGGCTTCCGGAGCCGGTTCGCGCGCGAGGTGGAGGCGTCCCGGCTCGTCTCCGGTGCCTACACCGCTGCGGTCATGGACGCCGACCCCTCGGCGCACACGCCGTGGCTCGCGTCGGTCTACGTCGCCGGGCCGTCGCTGCGCGAGGCGGTCGACGCGGCGGGCCCGCTCCCGCCGGACTCGCTGAGGTACCTCACCGCGGGGCTGGCCTCGGCGCTGGCCGACATCCACCGCGCCGGGCTCGTGCACCGGGATCTCAAGCCCAGCAACGTGTTGCTGACCGCCGACGGCCCGCGCGTGATCGACTTCGGCATCGCACGGGCGGCCGAGGGCGACTCCGAGCTGACGCGCAGCGGCTCCGTGGTCGGCTCGCCCGGCTTCATGTCCCCCGAGCAGGCGGAGGGCGGCCCGCTCACGCCCGCGAGCGACGTGTTCTCGCTCGGCGCGCTGCTGGTGATGGCGGCGACCGGGCAGAGCCCGTTCGCGGGAACGTCGGCGCCGCAGACGCTCTACAACGTCGTGCACACCGAGCCGGACCTGACCGCTGTGCCCGCGGAGATCCGTGCGCTGGTGGAGCCGTGTCTCGCGAAGGAGCCCGCCGACCGGCCGACGCCGGCGCAGCTGCTCGACCGGCTCGGCCCCGCGGCGCCGAGCGCCCAGCCGTGGCCCGCCCCGGTGCACGAGCTGATCCGGGCACAGGAGGCCGAGGCGAGGGCCGCGCTGGTCGAGCCCTCGGCACGGCGTCGATCTCCGGTGCTCGCCGTGGTCGCCGCCGTCGTGCTCGTGGTCGGTGGTGTGCTCGCGGCGACGCTGCTCGACGTCACGAGGTCCTCCCCCGGCACGGCGGTACCGGTCGCCCAAGGCGGCACGAGCACGACGACACCCACGAGCACCGGGCCGCCGGCCCCGCTCAGCGCGGCGGGATTGCGTTCCGTCGACCCGTGCCGCGTGCTCGGCAGCGAGCTGAAGCCGAAGATCGACGTCCATTTCTTCAGCTGCACCTACGAGGCGCCCGACGGGCGGTGGCTGGACCTGCAGCTGGGCGACCGCGTTCCCTCCGACGCCGCGGTGACCGACGAGATCGCCGGGCTGCCCGCGAGCGTCGGGCCCGCCAAGGGCGAGGGCCGGTGCACGGCGATCGCGCTGATCCCCGACCAGGAGACGCACGGCGTCAGCGTCACCACCTCGCCCGGCGTCGGCGACGCCCCTGAGGCGGACCCGTGCGGCACCGCGCGGAACACCCTCACCGAGGCGATCGGCGCGCTGCGCCAGGGCGGCGCGGGCTGGCGGGACGCGAAGGGCACGCTCGCGACCGTCGACCCGTGCTCGCTGACCGACGACGCCGAGGTGGGCGAACTCTTCGACGTGGTGATCGGAACCGAGCCGGACGGTCTGCACAGATGCTCGTGGGACGTCGGCGGGCCCGTGGACATCACGCTCGAACGGGCGGTCCAGCCCGGCAAGGGCGGGCTGGACGAGTCGCCGGTGCGGGTGGGCGGACGGACCGTGTACCAGCAGGCGAACCCGGCCCCGGGCAGCCCGTCCTGCCAGGTCAGCTGGGCGCACATTCCCGTCGAGGAGGGCTTCACCGAGGTGGTGCGCGTGAAGTACTACGCGCTGGGCAGCGGAGCCGACGTGGACGACGAGTGCGGGAAGGTCCATCGGCTCGCGGAGCGGATCATGCCGAGGTTGCCGCAACCATGAGGGCACTGCGACCGGACGAGGCCGGGCCGATCGGGCGGTACCGGCCGGTCGCCGCCGTCGGCGAGGGCGGCATGGGCCGCGTGCTGCTGGCCCTCGCGCCGGACGGGCGCCTCGCCGCGGTGAAGCAGATCCATCCGGAGTTCGCACACGACCCGGGTTTCCGCGACCGGTTCGCGCACGAGGTGGACGTCTCGCGCCGCGTGTCCGGTGCCTACACCGCCGCCGTCATGGACGCCGACCCCGCGGCCGAGGCGCCGTGGCTCGCCTCGGTGTACGTCGCCGGACCGTCGTTACGGGAGGCGGTCGAGGCCGCGGGACCGCTGCCGCCGGCGTCGCTGAAGTACCTCGCCGCCGGGCTCGCCGCCGCGCTGGCCGACATCCACCGCGCCGGGCTGATCCACCGCGATCTCAAGCCCAGCAACGTACTGCTCACCTCCGACGGTCCCCGCGTGATCGACTTCGGCATCGCGCGGGCCGTGGAGGGCTCCGACCTCACCAGCACGGGCGCGGTGATCGGCTCCCCCTCGTTCATGTCGCCGGAGCAGGCCGAGAGCGCGCAGCTGACCCCGGCGAGCGACGTGTTCTCTCTCGGTGCGCTGCTCGTCATGGCAGCGACGGGGCACGGTCCGTTCACGGGCGAGACGGCGCCGCAGACGCTCTACAACGTCGTGCACGCCAAGCCGGATCTGAGCGCCCTGCCACCCGAGATCCGCGCGCTCGCCGAACCGTGCCTCGCCAAGGACCCGGCGCGGCGCCCGACGCCGGAACAGATCCTCGACTTCCTCGGCCCGGTCACCCCCGGTGCGTCGCCGTGGCCCTTCGCCGTGGGGCAGCTGATCGCGCGGCAGGAAGCCGAGGTGCGCGCGGTGCTGTCATGGCCGGCTCCGCTGCCGCCGGTGCCCCCGCCCGCTCCACGGCGCCGCCCGTGGGCGATCGCGGCGCTCGGCGCGGCGGCCGTACTGGCGGTGGGCACGATCGTGGCCGTGAACCTCGGCGGTGACGAGCAGCAGCCCACCACGCCGCAGGCGACGCGCTTGCCGGTGGAGCGGGCGTTGAGCGCGGACCGGCTGCGCGGCACCGACCCGTGCGCGGTGCTCGACGGTGCCCGAGTACAGGGCGCGGGCGTGCTGACGGCGGGGGAGGAACCGCTCTACCTCAACCGCTGCACATACGAGACCGCGGACGGCGAGCAGCTCAAGCTGATCATCGGCGAGCCGGTGGAGGCGACGGGTGCCGAGGCCGGTACCGGGATCGCGGGCAGGCCGGTACTGCTGAGCGGGCTCACAGGCGGGTGCGAGGCCACCATCCAGCTGCCGAACGAGCGGGAGCTCGGCATCCGCACCGAGGACTCCTCGGGCGGCTCCTGTGAGCGCGCGCAGGCGGCGCTGCGGGTCACCGTGCAGCGGCTGCGCGACCGAGCTGGGGAGTGGGACCTTCCCAGCGACAGCGCCGTTCCCGTCGACCCGTGCTCCCTTGTGGACGATGCCAGGGCGCGCGAGGTGCTCGGGCCCGTCACGAAGACCACGCTCACGCGGCTGCACGAGTGCGAGTGGACGGCGGGCGGATCGCTGTCGCTGACCGTCGAACAGAGTTATCCCGGCATCCTGCCCGAGGAGGGCTACCGGCCCGTCGACCTCTCCGGTGTGCGGGCCTACGTCCGCGAGGTCAGCCCCGAGTCCTGCGCGCTCACGTGGGACCACCGCGACCTCGACGCCGACCGGACGGAGAACGTGCGCATCGCCTACCACGCGGGCCGCGCGGGCGGGGTCTGCCAGAAGGCGCAGGCGTTCGCGAAGGCCGCGATCAAGGGGCTGCGCGACTCCTGAGCCGTCAGCGCAGCGTGGGCAGCCCGGCCGCGAGGGCGGCGAGCCCACGTTTCAACGTGGGCGTGAACGGCAGGCACGCGGCGGCGAGGTCCGGGTTCTGGGCGTAGACCTCGACGAGCACCGGCGGTGGGTTGGCGGCCGGGTAGAGCATGCTCGCCAGTACGGTGGCCAGCCCCACGAGTTCGATGCCCTCCTGCTCGGTCAGCTCCAGCCGCTCCGCCACGACCGAGCCGAGGGCGGCGACGACGCCGAGCACGCCGCGCTTGAACTCGGCGGCGGCGGGCACGGACGCGTTGTGCTCGAGGGTGGTGGAGGTGTGGCCGAGGAGGTCGCAGAACAGCGGCCGGTCGGCGAGCGTCTCGGCGAGGGTGTCGATGACGTCCGCACCGTCGCCCAGGCGCCGCGTGACCTCGTCGGCCCACTCGCGCCAGCACTCGATCGCGAGTTCGAGGTAGATCTCCTCGCGCGTGCCGAAGTAGCGCACGACGTTGGACTTCGCGAGCCCGACAGCCGCGGCCACGCTGCCGAGGCTCACATTGCGTACCCCGGACTCGATGGCCAGTTCGCGGGCCGCCGCGAGGATGGCGTCGCGCCGCTGTTGCTTGTGCTCCGGCCTTCTGGCCCGCACGAACGTCGACTCAGCCATATCCGGTCCAGTATAGGTCCCGACTTAACAGAACGCCGTCCTCTTGTTAACGGAACATCGTTCTGTTAATTTGGCCATACCGGACCGAACGAAGGGGATCGACGTGGTCGAGGTGCGCTTGCGCGTGAACGGAGCGGATGAACCGCTCGACATCCAGCCACAGGTCAGCCTGCTCGACGCGCTGCGCGAGCACCTCGGCCTCACCGGCACCAAGAAGGGCTGCGACCAGGGCGCCTGCGGCGCCTGCACGGTGCTCGCCGACGGCGAGCGGATCAACTCCTGCCTCGCGCTGGCCGTGCAGTACGAGGGCAGGGAGATCACCACCATCGAAGGCATCGACCACCCGCTGCAGGGCGCCTTCGTACGGCACGACGGCTTCCAGTGCGGGTACTGCACGTCGGGCCAGATCTGCTCGGCCGTCGGGATGCTCGCCGAGCACAAGGACGGCATGCCCAGCGCCGTCACCGAGCACGCGCCGGCCGGCGAGCTGTCCCCGGCGGAGATCCGGGAGCGGATGAGCGGGAACCTGTGCCGCTGCGGCGCCTACAACGGCATCGTCGAGGCGATCCAGGAGGTCGCGCGATGAGGACGTTCTCCTACGTCAGGGCTCCCGACGTCGAGACGGCGCTGCGGGCCGTCGCGGACGAGCCGAACGCGAAGTTCCTCGGCGGCGGGACCAACCTCGTCGACCTGATGCGCGAGAACGTCGAGCGGCCCGACGTGGTCGTGGACATCAGCAGGCTGCCGCTCACCGGCGTCGAGGAGTTGCCCGGCGGCGGGGTGCGGATCGGCGCGCTCGTCCGCAACAGCGCCCTCGCCGCCCATCCGCTGATCCGCACCCGCTATCCCGTGCTGTCGCAGGCGATCCTGTGCGGCGCCTCGGCGCAGCTGCGGAACATGGCGACCGTCGGGGGCAACCTGCTGCAGCGCACCCGTTGTCTCTACTTCTACGACGGCGCTTCGGCCTGCAACAAACGCGAGCCCGCCAGCGGCTGCGCGGCGATCGGGGGCTTCACCCGCAACCACGGCGTGCTCGGCGTCAGCGAGCACTGCATCGCGACCCATCCGTCGGACCTGTGCGTGGCGCTCGCGGCGCTCGACGCGGAGGTCGAGGTGGAGAGCACGCGCGGGACCCGGCGCATCCCGCTCACCGGGTTCCACCGGCTGCCCGGCTCCACGCCACACGTCGAGTCCGCGCTCGAGCCGGACGAACTGGTGACGGCCATCGAGCTGCCGGCACCGATCACGGAACGTTCGCGCTACCGCAAGGTGCGCGACCGGGCGTCGTACGCCTTCGCACTGGTGTCCGTGGCCGCCGCGCTGGAGACCGGCGGCGGCACTGTCACCGCGGCGCGGCTCGCGCTCGGCGGCGTCGCGCCCAAGCCCTGGCGGGCCGTGGAGGCGGAACGCGTGCTGCTCGGCGCACCGGCGACCGAGGAGTCCTTCCGCGCCGCCGCCGACGCCGAACTCGCCGCCGCGACCGCCCAGGACGGCAACACCTTCAAGATCGAGCTCGCGCGGCGCACGATCGTGGCGACCCTGCGCGACCTGACAAGCGACGGGAGCGCGACGTGACCCGGACCCTGCCGAGAACATCAGAACCCGCTGTCGGCAAGCCCATCGACCGCGTCGACGGCACCGCCAAGACCACCGGCGCGGCAAGGTTCGCCGCCGAGCACCCCTACCCCGGGCTCGCCCACGCGGCACTCGTGCACGCCACGATCAGCCGCGGCCGGATCACCGCGATCGACACCACCGAGGCGGCCGCGATCCCCGGCGTCGTCACCGTGCTCACGCACCACAACGCCCCCGCGCTGAAACCACCGCGCAAGGTCAGCCCGCTGGACCTCAGCACGATGGCCTCCGGCACGTCGGTCGCCTACCTCAACACCGACGAGGTGCACTGGGACGGGCAGCCGGTGGCCGTGGTCGTCGCGGAGACCCTCACGGCGGCCCGCGAGGCGGCGGCACTCGTCAAGGTCGTCTACGCCCCGATGAGGTCCACAGTGGACTTTCTGGCCGAGGAGCCGAACGCACGGCCGCAGAAGGGCAACCTGCTGATGTCCGGCTCGGCGAAGAAGGGCGACGCCGAGGCCGCGCTCGCGACAGCACCCGTACGGGTCGAGGGACGGTTCACCACGCCTCCGCATCACCACAACGCGATCGAGCCGCACGCGACCACGGCGGTGTGGGACGGCGACCGGCTGACCGTCCACGACGCGACACAGAGCATCGACTGGCTGCGCTCCCACCTCGCACTCCGGTTCGACGTCCCGGCGGAGGGCGTGCGCGTGATCGCGCCGTTCGTCGGCGGCGGGTTCGGCGGGAAGGCCATGATCTGGCCGGGCACCATCCTCACGGTCATGGCCGCGCGCGCCACCGGAAGGCCGGTGCGGCTACTGCTGACCAGGGAAGGCGTGTACCGCACGGTGGGCGGGCGCACGCCCTCCACGCAGCGGGTCGCGCTGGGTGCACGCACCGACGGCAGGCTCACCGCGCTCGTCCACACCAGCGTGACGTACACCGGGCGGGTCGGCGGCAGCCCGGAACAGGTCACGTCGCAGTCGAAGCACGTCTACGACGCCGAGAACATCCTGGTGCGGCAGAACCTGGTGGAGCTGGACCTGATCTCCAACACGTCCATGCGCGCACCCGGCGACGCGATGGGGACCTTCGCGCTGGAGGCCGCGATCGACGAGCTGGCGTACGAACTGGGAATGGACCCGATCGAGCTGCGGATGCGCAACGAGCCGGAGCGCAATCCGATCGACGGCAGGCGCTTCGCCAACCGGAACCTGCGGGAGGCGTACCGGCTCGGGGCCGAACGGTTCGGCTGGGCCGACCGGACCCCGGAACCGGGATCGATGCGCGACGGCCGCTGGCTCGTCGGCATGGGCGTGGCCACGGCGTTCCACCCCGCGTGGCAGTTCCTGGCCAACGTCACGGTGCGCCTCTCCGTCGACGGCACCGTGCTGGTGCGCTGCGGCTTCCAGGAGATGGGCATGGGCGGCGCCACGGCGCAGGCGCAGATCGCCGCCGACGCACTCGGCGTGCCGGTGGAGTCCGTGCGTGTGGAGTACGGCGACTCGACGTTGCCGCTGAGCCCCGCCGCCGGTGGGTCGATGCAGACCGCGAGCGTGGCGAGCAGCGTGCTGGCCGCGTGCCAGAAGCTGCGGCGGAAACTGGCGAAGCTCGGGCCTCCCGGGGAGACCCCCGCCGCGGTGCTGGCCCGCGCGGGCGTGCCGTCGCTGGAGGCGTCCGTCGGCTCGGACTCCCGCCTCGGCAGGCTCACCGGGCAGGCGCGGTTCCTGGCGAAGCTCCTGCGCGACCAGCGGCGCTGGATGAGGGCCGCGAGCGGCGCCCAGTTCTGCGAGGTCCGTGTGGATCCCGACACCGGCGAGACGCGGGTGTCGCGCTGGACGGCGGCGTTCGACGTGGGGCGGGTGATCAACGCGAAGACCGCCGTGAGCCAGCTGCGGGGCGGCATCGTGATGGGCATCGGCATGGCGCTGTCCGAGGAGACGCTCGTCGACCCGCGCACGGGCCGGATCATGAACCCCGGCCTGGGCGAGTACCACGTGCCCGTCCACGCCGACATCCCGCCGATCGACGTCGCCTACCTCGACGAACCGGACCCGACGATGCCTCTCGGTCTCATCGGCGTCGGCGAGGTGGGCATCACGGGAGTCGCGGGCGCGATCGCGAACGCCGTCCACCACGCCACCGGCAGGCGGATCCGCGACCTGCCGATCACGCTGGACAAGCTGTTGTGATCCAGTCGGTCGCATCGCGAGCCGGTCAGCTGGCCGGTCCAGGTGACCGGACTGTCCAAAGCGGAGCTCGCGCTTGAAACGGTGACGCCGGGCGGCGAGGCGGCAGCTCGGCCTCGCGATGGCCCTGCTGGGCAACCACGCCGAGCGGGCACAGGTCCACGCGGCGGCGCACGACCTGCTCGGCTAACCCGGCGAGGCCCGCGAACACCGGGCCGCGGCCCGCATCGAGCGGGCCGCACGGCGTGGCCTCGGTGATGTACGGTTCACCGAGGCCACGCGGGACGGGACGCGGGCGAACCGGCGTAAGCTCCCCGCCTTCACCCTCGCGTCGCGTACGGGCTCAGGTTCAGCACTCCTCCAGCGAACCACCGTCGCTGAGGTAGTCGTCGTTGAACCAGCCCTGCTTCTGGGTGCCCGCGACCCGGCCCCAGGTCCAGGAGTCCCCGCCGTCGGTGATGACGTAGCAGTGGTAGTAGATCTTCGTGCCGCGTGGCTCCTGGCCCCACGCCTCACAGCTCGTGTGCGGGCCGCTGCGGCGCTTGAGCCAGTCGGCGTCGACGTACCCGTGATCGGCGTCCTTGTTGGAGTGCGAGTGGCTGCAGCTCATCGTCGACACGGCGTCGCCGGTCTCGGCGGGCGCGGCGGCGGCCGAGGCCACGCCCGCGAACATCAGCGTGGCGGCGGAAAGCGCGGCCAGCACGGCCAGCCGCCTCGTTGTGTGCTGCTGCATGGTTCTCCCCCTTCTTCGGTCCGGGCCGGAGGCCCGGTGTGGACGAACGCCAGTGTTTCGGCCGCGGGGCTGCCGTCGCCATGCCTTTTCACTGGAGCGAAAACCGTTCTGGCGGGGTCCTTGCGACGGTGACCTAACCTTCAGGGGTGAGGGTTGGGAACGGGGGTGCCCGGGCCGAGGAGGCGGAACGTTCGCGGGCACGGTCCGCCCACCTGACTACCGGGCTGCTGGTGGCGGTCGCGCTGCTGCTGGTTTGCGTGGTGCTGAGCCTGCTGACCGGTTCGCAGCCGGTGGCGATCGGCGAGGTGCTGAGGGTGCTGTTCGCGGACGATCGCAGCGAGCCCGCGATCATCGTGCACGACCTCCGGATGCCGCGCACCGTGGTGGGCATCTGTGTGGGGATCGCGCTCGGGCTCGCGGGGGCGCTGATGCAGTCGCTGACCCGCAACCCGATCGCGGACCCCGGGGTGCTCGGCATCAACGCCGGCGCCGCGTTCGGCGTGCTGGTCGCCATCGTCGGCCTCGGGATCGGGGACTTCACCGGCTACGTGTGGTTCGCGTTCCTCGGTGCCACCCTCAGCACCACGCTGGTGTATCTCATCGGCAGCAGGGGCAACGACAGCGGCGCACCGGTGCGGCTCGCGCTCGCCGGGACCGCCGTCGGCGCTGCGCTGGTCTCCGCTGTCGAGGCGATGGTCTTCCTCGACCCGAAGGCGTTCGACGAGTACCGGTTCTGGATCGTCGGCGACATCGCGAAACCGGAGCTGTCCGTGGTCGGTGAGCTGCTGCCCTTCCTGCTCGTCGGCGCGCTCGTGGCACTGTCCCTCGGACCGCGGCTCAACGCGATCGCGCTGGGCGACGAGCTGGGCACGGCGCTCGGCGTGGGGCTGCCGCGGACGCGGTTGCTGGCCGGGTTCTCGGTGCTGCTGCTGGCCGGTCTGGCCACGGCCGTGGCGGGCCCGATCGGGTTCGTCGGGCTGGCGGCCCCGCACCTGGCGCGCGCGGTGACCGGACCGGACCAGCGTTGGGTGCTGCCCTACGCGGCCGTGCTGGGCGCCGTGATGGTGCTGCTCGCCGACGTGGCTGGACGCGTGGTGCTGCCCTCCGGCGAGCTGCGCGTGTCGATCCTGACCGCGATCGTGGGCGCGCCGTTCTTCGTCGTACTGGTCCGGCGCAGGCGGGCGGCCGCATGAGCACGAGAACCGTTCGCGTGCCGGGCTTCTCGGTGCGCTACTCCTCCCGGCCCGCCGCGGTGACCGGTCTGCTCGCCCTCCTGCTGCTGGTGCTGACGGGCTACGCGTTGACGGTCGGGAAGCTGCCCGTCTCCCTCGGCGACGCGCTCGGGATGCTCGCCGGCGAGCCCGGTCCGTCCGGAGTGGACTATGTCTTCTGGGCGGTGCGGCTGCCGAGGGTGGTCACCGCGGTGCTGGTCGGCGCCGCGCTCGGGGTGAGCGGGGCGATCCTGCAGAGCCTTTCCCGTAACCCGCTCGGCAGCCCCGACGTGCTCGGGTTCGCGGGCGGCGCCGCGACCGGGGCGTTGCTGCAGATCCTGCTGATCGGCGGCGGCGCGCTCGCCGTGGCTCTCAGCGCGCTCACGGGCGCGTTCGTCACGGCCGCGGTGGTGTACCTGGTGGCCTACCGCAAGGGAGTGCCGGGGCAACGGCTCGTATTGGTCGGGATCGGCATCGGCGCGCTGCTGCTGTCGCTGAACCGCTACCTGCTGATCACGGCCGAGGTCGACGACGCGTTCCGGGCCGCCGTGTGGCTCACCGGGAGCCTGCTCGACCGCACGTGGGACCACGTCACGATCGCCACCGTCGCCGTGGCCGTGCTCGTGCCCGCGTCGGTGTTGCTGTTGCGCAGGCTCGCGTTGCTGGAACTTGGCGATGAGCTCAGCACCGGACTCGGCGTCCCGGTGGGCCGGACGCGGTTGCAGCTGTTCGTGGTGGCCGTGGGTCTCGCTGGAGCCGCGACGGCGGCGGCGGGCCCGGTCGCGTTCGTCGCGCTGGCGGCGCCGCACCTCGCGCGCCGGCTGCTGCGCCCGGCGGGTCCGAGCGTGGTGGGCTCCGGGCTGGTCGGCGCCGTGCTGTTGCTCGCCTCGGATGTGGCCGCACAGCAGGTGTTTCCCACGGGGGAGCTGCCCGTCGGCGTCGCCACCGGGGTGCTCGGCGGCGTGTACCTCGCGACGTTGCTCGGCAGGCACTGGAGCCGCGGGCCCGGCCTGAGCGGGTGACGGCGTGGCCTCTCACGCGAACCTGGGCACCAGCCGCTCCAGATCGTCGAGCAGTGCGCCAGCCGCGGACGTGGACGCACCGTCCCACCACGACACTCGCGGCACCTCGAACACCTTGCCGGCCCGCACCGCGGGCAGCCGCCGCCACAGCTCGCCCTCGGTGTACCTGCGGAACGTGCTGGAGACCTGGCCGCCCTCGAACGCGCCGCCCCCGCTGAAATGAATGAGCACGTCGGCGTCGGCGAGCCGGCTCACCTGTTCCGGCGAGAGGCTGGTGTAGGTGTCCTCGGGCTGCGCGGGTGTGCTGGACTCGGTGCGCCGGACCCCGGCGTCGGTGAGGATCCGCGAGGGGAAGATGATCGAGTCGGTGACGATCCGCAGCTCGTCGGTGGTGAACCGCAGCAGCGCGACCTTCTTGCCCGCCAGCACGTTCTCGTGTGCGGCCCGGAACCGCTCGGCGCGGGTCCGGTACTCGTCCAGCCTCCGCTGCTGCGCGCCGCGGACGCCGTAGACGTCGGCGACGGTGAGCGCGGACTCGTGCCATTCCACGGCATCCCGGGTGTTGGCATAGGCGACGGTGCTCGCCAGCCCGGCCAGCGCGTCGTAGTTGTCCTGCAGTGACGCGGTGTTGCCGACGATGAGGTCGGCGCCGAACCCGGCGAGCCGCTCCACGTCGACCTGGCCGAACCCGAGGTGCTCGAACTCGCCGTGCCCGCCGGGAAGGTAGCCGGGAACCGGCGGGTCCGCGTCGAGCGTTGCCGAGGCCACGAGCGGGACGCCGTGTTCGAGTGCGACCTGCAGCGCCTGTCCGGGGTCGAGCGCGATCACCCGTCGAGGGGAGCGTGGCACGTCGGTCTTCCCGTAGGGGTGCGTCACCGGTTTGGTGTCCGCTGTGGACTGTCCTCGCGGGGTGTGGCGCGCGGGCCGCACGCGCTCAGTCCCAAGGCCGCGAGACCGGCCAGCACCGTACGTCTTCCCAGCAGGGAAGCGGATCTTTCCACAGGTGTCCTCCGCGGGCGGGGGTGGCAAGGGCTCAGTCGCCGAAGGCCTCGGCGAACTTGGTCCGGCGTACGGTGTCGTCTTCCAGTGGGCAGGTGATGCAGTAGCCGTGCTCAGGGTCGGCGCGGTAGTCGAAGCAGCAGGTGCCGCGCACCGCCCACGCGCCCCGTGGCTGGTCGGGCTGGAACCAGAACAGCCGTGGTCCTTTCCGGATCGGTGCGCCCGCGGCGAGCAACGCGGTCGTGAGCCGCTCGCTCCTCCTCCATGCCTGGTCCAGGTCGTTGCCGAGTCCGCGCGCCGGGTTCAGCATGTAGAAGTTGAGCATGTCCACGACGTATCCCCACAGCGTGCGGCGCCCGACCCTGGTGTGCGCACTGAGTGCGTCGATCACCGGTCCGAACAGATTGATCATAAGTACGCTTGTCCACTCGTCGAGGTGCGGAACCGGCCTTCCCAGTCCACCACGTCCTCCCGCCACAACCGGTGCAGCAGGTGGTAGTTCTCGATGGCCAGCGGGATGCCGTCCCGGATCTCCTTGCCGAACCACGGGTAGACCGGCGCGGTGTTGCCCCGACCGAGCATCAGGTCCACCCTGCCGTTCGCCAGGTGCTGCAGCATCGCGTAGTCCTCGGCGATCTTCACCGGGTCGTTGGTGGTGATCAGGGTCGTCGAGGTGGACAGGATGATGCGCTCCGTGCGCGCGGCCAGGTAGCCGAGCATGGTGGTCGGCGAGCTCGGCACGAACGGCGGATTGTGGTGCTCGCCGGTCGCGAACACGTCGAAGCCGGCTTCCTCCGCATGCCGCCCGATCGTCATGATCGCGTGGATGCGCTCGTGCTCGCTGAGCGCGACGCCGGTATGGGGGTCGGGATTGAGGTCGCCGACGCCGAAAATGCCGATCTGCACTGCCGCTCCTGGGGTTCACCTGGATCTTCGGACGGAACAAGCGGCCGGTTCGCGATGTTCCCGGCGAAACCCGCCCCACGCGTGACGTCGCTCGCATAGCCTTCCCCCCGTGGATCGCAAGAGCAGGCTGGAGCGGCGGGAGCAGCTGGACGAGCTCACCGCGCGGACACGGTACGAGGCCAGGCTGCACCTGGACAAGCAGCGAGCAGCTGGCGCGTACGACCCGGTCGAGGACGTCTTCGCCCCGCGCACGACGAATGTTCGGCGCTGGTCGAGCACCGGCGGCCGCTGCCGAGGTGGGAGCGGCAGCTGCTGGACCGCTACACCAGGCGGCTCCACGGCGCCGCCGTCCTGCGCGCGGTGGACGACACCCCACGGGATGCCGCGGCCGCCGCCGAGGTGGCCGGCCGGTTCGGCGCCGGGCCGCTGGACGCCTTCCGTGACGACATCGCCCGCCTGGTGCCCGCATCCGGCGACACCGGCGCGAAGTTCGACATGCAGCGCAGGGCGTGCTCAACGTCTTCCGGCTGGCGATCGGCGCGTCCGGGGCGGCGTGGCCGGACCGGGACGACGTGACCACCACCACCGCGCACACCGTGCTGACCTGCTCGCAGAAGTTCCTGAAGCGGCGACCGTGGCACGTGCTGATGCCGGTCTACCGCGTTCGCGGGCTGCGCGTCTGGAAGCTCTAGCTCAGTCACCCGAAAACCAGCACCAGGGACGATGACCTGGGCGCGGTCCGGCAGGCCCGGCCGTACTGGTGCTGCAGGCGCCGGAAGACGAGGGGCTGCGGCGGGCGTCGCGCGACGCCCACGCGGTGCATGGCGCTGCGCGATCGTCTCCGGGCGGCGCCGTCGGCATACGACGGGTTCCGGTTCCTGCTCGCGGTGGGCTTCTGCTGGCTGCACGCCGGGGCCTTGGCGGATGGCCTTCGGTGCCCTGGGATCTGCTCGCGAAGTGCCGCTGGCGCGCGGCCTCACACCCGCCGGTCGCCCCGGCGGGAACAAGGCCGAGGGTGATCGCGTTGTCCCCACCATGGCCGACTACGCCGAACGTGTACTGGCCGCCGCGAACACCATCGCGGTGGTCGGGCTGAGCCGCAACCCATCGAAGGCCGCGCACTCGGTACCCGCGAGCCTGCAGGCCGCGGGCTTCCGCATCATCCCGGTGCATCCCGAGGCCGATGAGCTGCTCGGCGAGAAGGTATACCGCTCGCTGAAGGACATACCGGAGCCGGTGGACCTGGTCGATGTGTTCCGGCCGGCACCGGAGGCCCCTGGCATCGCCGAACAAGCCGTGGCCATCGGGGCGAAGGCGTTGTGGCTGCAGCAAGGGATCATCTCCACCGAGGCGCGCCGGATCGCCGAGACCGCGGGCCTGGACTATGTCGAGGACCGGTGCACCGCCGTGGTGCGGGCGATCGGCCGGATCACCAAGCCTTGACCGTCGTCGGCGCGAGGCTCACCGCGGCGGGCCGGCGGGTGGCACCGCATTGCTCTCGACGACCTCGGCGAAGAAGCGGGCGCTGTCCTTGATCGTGCGCCGTTGGGTCTGGAAGTCGACGTGCACCAGGCCCCATCGCTCCGAGAACCCCCGCTCCCACACGAAACCATCCATAACGGACCAGGCGAAGTAGCCACGCACGTCGGCGCCATGCTCGATCGCCGCGTGCACCGCGCGCAGGTGCTCGGCGAAGTAGCGGGTCCGGTTCGGATCGCGTACCCGACCATCGTTATCGACGGTATCGGCGAAGGCGGCTCCGTTCCCGATGACGATGAGCGGAATCCCGCCGGCATAGCGATGCAGCCACCGCAACAGATCCAGCAGCGAGCCGGGATCCTGCTCCGCACCGGAGGAGGTCAGCCGGCCACGCGGCGGCAGTATGTCCACCCCGCGCAAGCCCGGCAGCGGCCTATCGCCCACCGCGCGCGGATCGGGCAGCGGGGCGATCCTGGTCGGCGCGAAGTAGTTGACGCCGAGCCAGTCGGTCCGCGTCGCGATCGTGTCCAGATCCCCGTCCCGGATCACCGGCGCCAACGCGTCCAGGTACGCGACATCGGACAGCACGTCGGCCGGTATCCCCTGCCCAGTACCGGATCGAGGAAGAACCGGTTGCGGATCCCGTCGAATCTGCCGGCGGCCTCGCGATGTTCCTGATCGTCCACGCCGGTCAGCACCGGTGAGAAGCTCAGCGCGATGGCGAACGTCTGCTCCGGTGTCGCCTCGGCCCGTAACGCTTCCACGGCGAGGCCGTGCGCCAACAACTGGTGGTGGGCCGCGACAAGCGCGGCGCCCGGCTCGGTCACCCCGGGCGCGTGTTGCCCGCTGCCGTAACCGAGAAACGCCGAGCAGAACGGTTCGTCGATCGTCGTCCAGTGCCGCACCCGATCGCCGAGCACATCGTGCATCGCGATCGCGTAGTCCGCGAACCGCGCGGCGGTGTCGCGCGCCAGCCAACCGCCCTCGTCTTCCAGTGCCTGGGGCAGGTCCCAGTGATAGAGCGTGACCACGGGTGCGATGTCCCACCCGAGCAGTTCGTCGACGAGCCGGTCGTAGCAGGCGAATCCCCTTGGTTCCCGGCGCCTGCCGTCGGACCTCACCCTCGGCCAGGACGCCGAAAACCGGTAGGCGGGCAGGCCGATCTCGTCCATCAGCGCGATATCCTCGGCGTACCGGTGAAAGTGGTCGCACGCAACGTCACCGTTGGCACCGTCGACAACGTTGCCCTGGGCCGAGGTATATGTGTCCCAAATGGACGGACCACGGCCTGCTTTCCGTACCCCGCCTTCGATCTGATATGAAGCCGTCGACGCCCCCCCCCCCCCCCCCCCCGTGAAAGCCGAGGGGGAATTGGAGAAGTCCGTTACCTATAGAAAGCGCATTCTCACTCGTCGGACCTTCCGGACTCGCCGTCGCCTCGTCACCGACGAGTCCGGCGATGCCGAACGCAATGCCGGAATTCGGGTGAGCCAGGGGTGCTGTCACCGATAAAGGTCCGTCCGCCTTCGCGAAGTAGTTCTTCCCGACCCGATAGAGGATCGAAGTCTAGACGATCTCCGCCGAGGAGGCGAGCTTCGCCCTCGGCGACGACTACTTCGGCTCAGGTATGTGCACCCCACCCGAAACATATTTCGCGTGGCTCAATTTTACACCTAGAAAACGTTATCCGTCCGCGACCGTCACCGAACCCGTCAATCGGCCTCCACCAGGCGCGCGGCCGCTGCCCGCAACGAAGCCAGCGGAACGACTTCCCGCACCAGCCCCCGCTGCTGCGCCTGCAGCGCCGTCAACGGGTTACGCATAGTCGGTTCATCACCGCACAGCGTACGCACCGCCGAACCCCAGTCGACGGACAGCGGCGGCCGGCCTGCCAGGTCGTCGGTGACGCACGGCTCGAAGAAGGACGCGTTCTGAGCAGCGATGACCATGTCGGCGTCGCGCAGGAAGCGGAACGATTCCCGGCACGCGATGCCATTCACGGTCACGATCACGCGTTTGTCGACGCCGCATTCCTTCGGGCTAATCGGCACCGCGTCGAACACCGGCTTCGGCGGATCGGTTCGGTCGAAGCCGATACAGAACGCCTCGACCCCGGCCGCCGATAACACGATCGTGTGAACGTCCGGATCCTGTTGCGCCAACGACCAGACTTCACGCAGTTGCGCGGCCATCACCGAATCGATCGCGTTCAGCACCCTTGTCCGATTCAATTTCACCCAGAGAACCCCGCCGGCCTGCTCACACAGCACGTTGGCGAACGTTTCGATGTCCGAAGCCAGATGACTCCGCATGCACACCACCTACCTCTGGTTCGGTGACAGGACCGGGCACGAACGCCGCAGGCCACGAACGCCGAGTTGGCCGATTCGGGCACCCAGTTGGCCAGTTCTGGACAAGCCGACCGCCTTTCGTCCGTGCCGCGCTCGCCCGCACGGACAGCACCCGCAAACTTGGTGCCCGCACCAGCAAAGTCGGCGCCCGCACCAGCAAAGTCGGCGCCGTAAAGCGACTTCGTTCAGTGAACGATTCGAACCCACCTACGAACATCCGGAAAAACTACGGAAGTTGATTGCCCGGCACCGGGCTACCGTGTCGCTTGGCCGCGCACCGACGGCCGTGCCGACCCTGCGGAGGTAGACGCAAATGCACGTCCCATTCACCGTCGCGGACTTCCTGTACCGGGGTGAGACCGGCTTCGCCGACAGTGTGGCCGTGATCGACGAGCCGAACCAGCCGGCGGAAAGCGTCGAACAGGTCACCTATCGCGATCTCGGCGATCGGGTTCGCGCATGGCAGGCGGGCTTCGACGCGCTCGGAATCGGCACCGGCGAGCGGGTGGCGGTGGTCAGCCACAACTCCGCGCGCCTGCTCGAACTCCTGCACGCGGTGCCTGGCAGCGGCCGGATCTGCGTACCGATCAACTTCCGGCTCGCCAGGGACGAGGTCGACTACATCGTCCAGCACAGCGGCGCGTCCGTACTGCTCGTCGATCCGGAACTCGAGGAAGCGCTGGCCGGCATCGAGGTACCGCACCGGTTCGTGCTCGGCAAGCAAACCGAGACGGAACTGATGCGGTTCGGCACCGAGCCGGCGCCATGGGCGTCACCGGACGAGAACGCGACGGCTACCATCAACTACACCTCGGGCACCACCGCGCGGCCAAAGGGAGTACAGCTCACCCACCGCAACATCTGGGTCAACGCGGTCACGCTGGCCATGCACACCAGGGCCTGGGAGCGCGACGTGTACCTGCACACGCTGCCGATGTTCCACTGCAACGGCTGGGGGATGCCGTTCGGGCTGGCCGGGCTCGGCGCCAAGCAGATCCTGCTGCGCAAGGTCGACGGCACGGAGATCCTCCGCCGGGTCCAGCAGCACGGTGTGACACTCATGTGCGGCGCGCCTGCGGTGTGGAACGCGGTGCTCGACGCCGCACGGCGGTGGGACGGCGAGATTCCCGGCCGCGACCGGGTGCGCATCGTATGCGCGGGTGCCCCACCGCCCAGCAGGACGATCGCTCGCCTCGGCGAGGAGCTTGGCTGGGAGTTCGTGCAGATCTACGGCCTGACCGAGACCTCCCCGCTGCTGACCATCAACCGGTCCCGCCCGGCGGACGACGCCCTTCCCGCCGAGGCACGCGCGCGCAAGCTCTCGCGTGCCGGGGTCCCAGCGCTGGGGACACGGCTGCGGATCTCCGATTCCGGCGAGGTGCTGGCTCGCGCGAACGTGGTCATGGACGGCTACTGGAACAACCCCGATGCCACCGCGGATGCCGTGCGGGACGGCTGGTTCCACAGCGGCGACGGCGGCACGATCGACGACGAGGGGCACCTGACGATCTCGGACCGGAAGAAAGACGTGATCATCACCGGCGGCGAGAACGTGTCCTCGATCGAGGTGGAAGACTGCATCTTCGCGCACCCTGGAGTGGCCGCGGTGGCGGTGATCGGCGTGCCGGACGAGAAATGGGGAGAGACGATCAAGGCGCTGGTGGTCAAGGCCGACGGCGAGGAGGTCACCGAAGCCGAGATCATCGCGCACTGCAAGCAGCAGCTGGCCGGGTACAAGGCGCCGACCTCGGTGGAGTTCCGCGACTCCATCCCGCAGACGGCCACCGGGAAGATCCAGAAGTTCAAGCTCCGTGAGCCCTACTGGAAAGGGCTGCAGCGCAAGGTGAACTGAGCGGCCACGGGCACGGCGCGGTCGATCCCGAAGTGCCCTGTCCAGGGTGATTGTTCCGGAAAACTCATCTGTGTGGTGCCGGTGACCACGCCGCAGTTCGCATTCACGCGTACGCCATCTGCAGACGTGCGTACACAGAGCGCGGACACGCGCGCACAGTTTGCGAACACGCGGACACAGAGCGCGGACACACGCACGCCGGCGCCGGCGATCTCGGGGATCGCCGGCGCCGTCGGCGTCAGTCGAGCAGGCCGGCCTCGCGCGCCACCCTGGTCAGTTCCGCCCTGGTCCTGACCAGCAGCTTCCGCTGCACGCTGGCCCGGTGGCTCTCTACCGTCCGCGGCGAGACGCGGAGCTCGTCGGCCACCTCGGAGTTCGTCAGCCCGGCGGCGATGAGCTTGAGCACTTCGAGCTCCCTCGACGACAGAATGTCCACGTCCACCGTCGGATGGCATTCGACGTCCCGAGAAATCGCTTCCTCGCGCACGTAGGAGACGAACTTGTCGTCGGCCATCACCGCGTGCAGGACTTCGATGAGCTCTTCCTCCAGGCATTCCTTCGTGATGTAACCCCTGGCACCGCGAGTTTTCGCCTTCTCGACATAGCCTCTGGCGCCGTACATGCTCAACATCACGACGTTGGTGCTCGGCGAGATAGCGGCGATGGACTCCAGCAGATCGAGCCCACTGCCGTCCGGCAGCCGGATGTCCACCACAGCCAGCTCCGGGCGGAACTGCTCGATCGCCTCGACGAGCAGTTTCCCCGTCGGGGCGGCGGCTCTGAGCTGGAAGTCCGGCGTGCCCTCAAGGATCCGGCGAATCCCGGAACGGATAATGCCGTGGTCGTCGCACACCACTACACCAATCATCGTCTGGTCGGCACCTCCACCATCACGGTCGTTCCCTGACCAGGCTGGGAGTCGACGGTCAACCGGCCACCGGCCAGCCGCGCCCGCTCCCGCATACCGGTCAGCCCGAGCGACCTGCCCTGCCTGTTCCGATCGACATCGAATCCAATTCCGTCGTCCTCGACGACAACCCGCACGGTGTCACCGGAGGACACGAGCACAACGCTCGCCTCGGTGGCGCGACTGTGCCGGCCGACATTGGTCAGCGCTTCCTGAACGATGCGAAAGAGCGCGGTTTCCACCGACGGCGGGATCCGCCCCTCCTGCCCGGCCACGCTCAGTTCGAACCGGATCGGGAAGATCCGGCGGCAGTCCTCGACGAACTGCTCGATACAGCCGGCCAGGCCGAGGTCGTCCAACCCGGACGGCCGCAGCGACCACGCCACCGTGCGAACCGATTGAATCCCTTGCCGGACAATGCTCTTGACGTCCACGGTCAGGCTGCGGGTGGTGTCGTCGCCGACTTTCTCCAGCTTGCCGAGCCCGTCCATGATGCCGGCGAACAGGTGCCCGAACTCGTCGTGCAGGTCCCGCGCGATCCGGTCGCGCTCCGCCTCCTGCACTTCGACGATCCGTTCCATGGACTCACGGCGTAGTCCTTCCCGTTCGATGACCGCCCCCGCGAGGGCGGCCAGCACCTCGACGGTCGGCTCGTGCTGATCACCCTCGCCAAGGGGAAACGCCGCTACCACCGATCTGGCTTCCACACCGTCGGTCATCACCCGCTTGGCGATGCGTTCGGTCCGCTTCATCTCCCGGACCTCGCAGACCGGCGCCGGTTCCTCCGTGGCGGACCGCGGCGACTCCCGTCCGTCGGCGTTCTCCGGCACCCTGGCGATCTCCACCCGGCGCGCGGTGGTCGTGGCGGCGGTCGCCTCCCGGAGCTTCTCCAGCACCTCGTCGACGTCGTCCGAAGCGACGATGCTGCCGACGGCGTTGACCAGCGCCTGGTGCCGCGAGGAATCGCCGACCGTCGGCATGACCCGCGAGGACACCGCCTCGACGATTCCGCGATCCACCCGCACGCCAAGCGGCCGGCACATTTCCGATGCGGGACGCAACCGGGCGAGCGCGCCCCGCCGCGATTCCACCCAGGCCAGCTCAGCCACCAGGGAGCAGGCGGCGAGCTCACCGTCCGCCCGCGCTCGGGCCGCGCTGCGCACCGCAGCGCGCAGGATCCACCTTCCGCGCCACTTGTGCCCCTGCGCGAATGACATCACCGCCCATTCCCGCAGCACCCCTGGCCGCTCGGCGCGGTAGATGAGCGCCGAGCGCATGGCACGGGCGAGCTGGCGGCGGGCGAGCTTGGCCCTGCTCCGCCGCTCCCCTGCCCACCATGCCGGCGCCTTGTCGTGCCACAGTCGCAGTACCTGCAGGTGTGAGGTCACAATGGGCGCGAGGAACAGGTTCCTGACGCCCCCCTCGCGGAGGGACTCGCTGGCGTTGCGGAACGCCTCCACCGCATGCTCGTACTGTTCCGAATAGAAAAGCCGCCAGCCCCGTGCCGCCTGCAGCATCGCGGTGGTGTGGTGATCGTCCGAATTGGTCTGCCTCAGTTCACGGGCGATCGTGTCCGCGCTGACGTCGCTCGGCAGGCAGCGGGTCCAGATCGCGAGCGCGGTGCCGGCGCCGATGCGGTCGCCGATCCGCTTTCCCTCCCAGTAGGTTTCGCGCGCGATCACCCCGGCTTCGTGCAGCCTTCCCTGCCGGTAACGGCACAACGCCTTCTGCCACCGCGCGGCGATCTGCTCCCAGCGGTCACCGACAACGTCGAATGCGGTGATCGCGGTGTCGAACGCCTCGATCGCTTCGTCGTACCGGTCGGCCGCGTGCAGCACGAAGCCCCGAAAGTGCTGCGACTGCGCGATTCCCCAGTCCTCATCCTCCGCCTGGCGAAGCCGAAGCGAACGCACCGCCAGCCGGAGCGCAACCGTCGCGAGCACCGGCGTGATGCCGGCGATGCACACCGCCGCGGTGGAATAGGCCTGCGACTGTTCCCGCATGCTCCCGCTGGCCCTGGAGGTTCGCAGGGTGCGCAGCATCGCCCAGATCACCCAGGTCGGTGATCGCGCGAACCACCACTCGTACACCAGCCGGTTGTAGATGCGCGCCGCGAGCCGGGCCCGCTCGCCACCCGCCCTCGTCCTGCGCCGTCGGAGTCGCCGCGTGCACAGCCCGATGGCCAGCAGGAACAGCTCGCCGATGCAGGACGCCGCCACCACCCAGGCGCGTTCCGGTATCCCCAACCCGAGATGCCGCATGCCCTGTTTCATCCAGTCGGCGGCGTCCTCAAGCCGGCCGGTCTTGAACGCCAGTTCCCCGAGCAGGGTCGCCACCCTGGCCGATTCGAGACCGTCCAGTGAGCTCGCCGCGTCGTAGGCGAGCGACAGTTCCTTGGCCGCGAGGTCGTAATTACCCAGCAGCATGTGGACCGCGCCGAGGCCGCTGTACACCCGGAACTTGTCCAGCTCGCTGACCGTCTCCCGGAGTTGGAGCCCTGCCTCGGCAATCTTGAAATTGCTCTCCGCGACGTCGAGCGCGTGCTGCCGCAGGCCCGCTTCGCCGGCACGCACCGCATACGGCATGGCCAGATCGAGCTGTCCGGCCCGATCGAAGTGATACGCGATCTCGTAGTCGCTCTGCGCCTCGGCCGACCGTTCGAGCGCCTGCGCGGCCCGGCGATGCAGGTCCCGCCGGCAGTCGTCTGTCAACGACCGCAGCACCGCGTCCCGA
The DNA here is from genome assembly GCF_003202235.1 of Prauserella flavalba. Lineage (GTDB taxonomy): Bacteria > Actinomycetota > Actinomycetes > Mycobacteriales > Pseudonocardiaceae > Prauserella_A > Prauserella_A flavalba. The sequence continues at coordinate 7,068 of NZ_MASU01000016.1, read as the reverse complement.
AGCCGGTCATGGGTGAACACGAAGCTGCCCTCGCCGTGATCGGGAACCCGCCGGAGAATCCCGCGATCCATCGCCTCCCGGAGCAGAAGATGCGCTTTTCTCGTCCCGACACCGAGGGCTTCGCACAGCAACGAGGACGAGAACTGGCGGCCCAGAACGGAACCCTGCCGCACCGCCTGCTTGGTATTGTCCGGTAACCGATCGAGCCGGGTGGAGACGAAGACATCGGCTCGCGCGCGCTCGCGCCCGCCGACGGGAGGAAGCGGGCGGGGCTGGGAGAGCAGCGGAAGGGAACGCATCTCGTTCTCGTCGACCACCCAGCGATCCCCGTCGCGGACCAGCGCGGACGAATCGATGAGCGCGCGGAAGACCGACAGCGTCTCCAGCGGATTACCCCCGGAGTAGCTGATCACGTACGGGATGATCTCCTCGGGGAGCCGGTCACCCACCGATCGGACCAGCTCCTCGGTGTCCGAAGAGGACAGTGGTTGCAGTTCGAGGAAGTCGGCGCTGGCGTGGCCCCAGGTCTTCACCTGCGCGACGGCTTCCGGCCGGCAGGAACAGATCAGGGAGAAATGCGCTGCCGGCTCCGTCCCGCGCGAGATCGCCGACGCCAGTTTGGCGAGCACCTGCCAGCTGAGGTCGTCGGCCCACTGGCAGTCGTCCACGATGAGCACCCCGGGCCGCGCCTTGGTGAACACCGCTTGGAAGAGGCGGGCGACGGCGGTCGCGACGGCCGAGGCCGAGCCGTCAACCAATGCCTCGCCGGCCAGCCCGGCCACCGGCAGATCGGCGAACAGGCCGGAGAGCCCCGGCACCAGTTCGATCACCGGTGGCAGCAGCTCACCCATCTCGCGGGCAACCTGCGCGGCCTCGGCCGGGTGGCTCCGTAGGTAGGCCATGATGTCCCGCAAGGGTTCCGCGAACAGCCCGAGCGGGCGTTGCGCCGCGTAGTCGAACGCACCGCCACGCAGGACGGTCACGCCCGCGCCGTCGGCATGCCCGGCGACCGCATCGAGCAGGCGGCTCTTACCGACCCCGGACTCGCCGCTCAGGCACACCACCGCCCCGGCGGAACGGGCGGCGCCCTTCACGTAGGAGGTGAGTTTGTCGAGCTCCGCACGCCTGCCGACGAGCGGCGGCTCGACGTAGGCGAACGTGCCGCCGCTACGCGTCGTGGCGGCCGGCACGTAGCGGGTCTCGCCGATGCTGGTCGCTAGCACCGCCTCCACCCCGGCCAGCGCGTCCTCGGCGCTGGCATAGCGCTGCTCCGGCGAGGGGTTGAGCAGCTTCAGGAAGATCGGCCGCAGCGCCGGCGGTACGCCAACCACGGCCAGCAGGTGAGCCAGCCCCTCCTGGCTGATGTTGCGTTCGGTGGCCTGCGCGCGCAACGCGCTTGCGGTGCGGTTCCGCTCGGCTGCGGATTCGAGGAGGACCCGGCCGCAGGCGTAGATGTCCGCGGCGAAACCGACCGTTCTGCGCGTATCCCCACCGTGCTCGGGCGGCAGGTACCTGCCGTCGGCGGAGTCGACGGGGTGTGTGGTCGCGGCCAGCTGGGTGCGGGTGACGCTCGCGTCGAGCAGGACGAGCTGGCCGGTTTCCTCGGTCAGTATGATGTTCGCCGGTTTCAGCCCGCCGTGCGCGATCCCCATGCCGTGCAACTGCGCGAGCGTGAAGAACAGCTCGCACATCAGCTGCAGATGGGCATCGATCGACGGGCGCGGGTCCTGCGCGGCCCATTCCCTGATGTCCCTGCCTGCCACGAACGGCCGGGTGAGGATGACCTGCTCGGGGCTGGTGCTCGCGATCCTGGTCGGCACCAGGTGCGGCAGCCCGGAACTCCACATGACGTCGAGCTCCTGGGCGAGCCAGTCCCAGCTCCACGGCCAGGTCACCGAGAGGTCGAGCCGCCGGACCACGATACGATCCCGCGCGTTTCCCGAGACACCGAGCGCCGTGCTTATTCCCCGCGTGGTACGCAGGGCCCGAACGACTTCGATTCCGTCGTCGATCCGCACAGGATCTGGCGTCATTGCCGTGCTCCCAGTCTTGTCCACCAACAATCTCGGTCGCCGCTATCCGGCGGAGCGTGGACCGGCTGTTGATCGAATATAGCCAATGGTGCGCTGGATCACAATTGCCCAGCCTGTCCCGTCACACACGTTCACGCATGTTCGTTGCGCAGAACTGTGTTCAAAAACGGCAGAACTGTGTTTAAGAAGCATCGTCTTCCCGGCGGCCGGACAATGTGTGACAATGCGTGAGCCCGGCGCCGTTTCGGCGCTTGTCGCGATTGTGCGCGCGTCCGCATCGGCCGAGCGCGCGGGTCGCCTCGCATGCCGCGACCAGGTTCCGCGGCAGTCGCTTCGAGCTCAGTAGCCGACCGGAATCAGCGTGCCGAGCCCGGCCACCGTGAGCACCGCGGCGACCACGTAGCAGGCCCTTGCACCACGGCGCATGGTCCGCGATCGCCGTTCGCGTTCCCTCGACGACAACCACGGCGGCACCCGGTTCGCGTTGCGGCGGCCCCACCTGCCGAGCAGGACGAGCGCACCGGCCATGGTCAGCAGCGCCACGCCGCTCGCGATGGTCATCGCGGCGGCCCGGCAGGCGCCGGAGCGTTGCCGGGGATGGAGTCGTCGCCGGGCGGGGCGTCCGGGTCGGCGGGCAGGTACCGGTCGGCATACTGCACGTCGGCCCGCTTGATCTGCTCCGCCAACCAGTCCCGCCAGACGCGCAGCGACTTCTCCAGCAGCAATGTGTCCTTCAACCGGCCCTTGACCTGCTCGAACTCGGCCGGGATCGGCGGAAGCACCTGCTCAACCTTGCCCACGTTCCAACCGTGCTCGTTCTGCACCGGGCCGAACACGGTGCCTGGCCGCGCGCTGAATGCCGGTCCGCGGTAGCTCTCGTCCAGCTGGTCGCTGCTCAGCTCGCCGAGGTCTCCGCCCGCGGTGCGCGTGGAGTCCAGGCTGGTTCGGGCGGCCACGTCCTCGAACGTCGATCCGCCACGGATGTCGGCGAGCACCTGATCGGCTTCCTCCTTGGTGCGCACCACGATATTGCGCAGGTGCCGGCGCTCCGGCGTGCCGAGCTGCGCACGGCGCTGGTCGAAAGCCTGCCGCACTTCCTCGTCGGTGACCGTTTGCCCGGCGGTGACCTGATCGAACAACTGGTTCAGCGCGAGCTGACGTTTGATCTCGGTCAGCACGGCTTGTTCCGAGGTTCCGGCATTACCGAGTGCGCGAACGAATTCGTCCCGCGCGGACGGACCCTCGCCAATCTGCTGAGCGATATACCGGGAAAGCACATCACGCGCCGTCTTGTCCGCGATCGTAATGTTTTGCGCCCGCGCGGCATCGTCCAAAACAATGCTGACCGCTTGCGCTTTCGCGCCGTCCCGCCAATACCGATCCAGCGCATTGGCGTCCGTCGGTCGCTGCACGCCGTAAAGCGCCCGAAGCGTATCCATTTCCTTATTCACATCGTCGACCGTGACCATTTTGTCACCGACGCGGAAAGCGACGCCATCCGGCAGTTCGCCCGATTTCCACCAGAAGTAACCCGCCGTGCCGCCACCGAGCAGGAGCACGAGCACCACCGCGAGCAGCGCCCTCGCCCGCTTCGTTCGCGGAACCCGCAACCGGCCGCCCACGGTGACCACCCGCCGCAGCCGGCCCGACCGCCCGGCGGTAGCGTCCTCGGCCCCCTCGGCCCCCTCGGCATCGCCGGTGTCTTCGGGCTGCGCAGTGTCCGCGGTGTCCACTGGGCCGGCACTGGGCTCGTCGCCGTCAGTGGACTCCTTTATAGACAGTTCATCGACTGGTTCGGTTCCTTCGTCCAGCAGCGATGTCTGATTCCGCTCGGTCTTCATCCCATCACTCCCACGGTGGACTTCTTGGACGTCTCCGGCCGGAAGGCGGCCTCCGGTCTGCGGTGCTCCCGCCGCACGGTCACCGCGACCACGCAGGACGCGGAGAGCAGCGCGAGGATGACCGAACCCGCGAGCAGGAGGCCGAATTCACCGATCACGGCGAGCCGCGACGCGACAAGGACCGCGTAGCCGACGGCCGAGGTCGCGGTCGCCAGCAGCACCGAGCGAAGCAACCGCCTGCTGCCCCGCCTAGCCGCTTCGGCGAGCAGCACGGTGAACTCGCACCCGATCGCGGTGGTCAGCGACCCCAACGCCACCGTCACCGGGCTGAGCGGGATTCCGGTGAGCCACAACGCACAGAACCCGGCGCCGGTGGCCATCGCACCCGCGGCCACCGCGCGAACCGCGTCGGAACGCCGGCGCAACCCGATGAGCAGGATGATGCCCGCGGCACCGATACCGGCGAGATTGCCCCAGATCCGGTCCGCGGACACCATGTCCTGCGCGGTCACCGCCACCACCGGCAGCCCGGCGAGCTCCGTGCGGTAGCCGGGCGGAGCCGGCGGCAGGCTCGCCAGCACCTCATCGCGTAACCGTTGCAATGCACCGAGATCGTTGATCTCGACGCCGAAGCTCAGCACCGCGACCTTGCCGTCGTTGCGGATCACCGAACCGACCAGATACGGCGGGAGCAGCCGCAGCGCCGAGGTGAGTTGCTCACCGGTCGGCGCCGGACCGAGAAACTGCAGCAGGGAAACCGGCGACACCACCGGCTGCATTTGCTCGCCGTGCGCGGAGATCACGGTCGCCTCCGCCCGCCGCATCCAATCGAACGCCTCGACCGAGCGCACGTCCTCGCCGCGGATCACGATGTCGAGCTCACCGGAGGAACCGATCTTCTGCTCCACGTGTTCCGCATCGGCCAGCGCCGGCAGGCCGTCCGCGAAACTCCGGAAGTCCGATCGCAGTGGCAAACCCGGCAACAGCGCCCAGCCGGCGATTGCCGCCACCACCACGATCGCGCTCACCCCGAAGCGCACACCCCTGGTCGACGGCGGCCAGACCAGCGGAGCGCTCGACCGTCCCGGGGCGTTCGGTGCCGGGGCACCGGCGAGCCATGGCGCGAGCGCCAGCCCGGTGAGCGCGGCGAAGAGCACCCCGACCGACAGCGCCAGCCCGAGATCGCGCACGAACGGCAACGGCGAAAGCATCAGCGCGGCGAAACTGGCCGAGGTGCCAGCGGCCACCGCCAGCACGGTGCGCCGGCGGGCCCGTTGCGCGAAATACATCGGATAGAACGCGCCGATGCCCAGCAGCACCGAGAGGAACGCCAGCACACCGAGGGACAGCGGCCGATCGAGCCAGCCGAACACGGCGACGGTGAACCCGGTGGCGAGCAGCGCGGTGAGCACCGGACCCAACCGCCGGCTACGCCGTGTCCACGGCGTGCACAGGAAACAGGCGGCGACCGCGATCACGGCGAGCCCGCCGAGCAGCGGAATCTCCTTCGCCACCTGCTCCCCCACCCCGGAGGCGACCGCCGGGACCCCGGAGACCGTGGTCGCCTTGGTCTGGATGCCGGCATCCGCGACCGCCTGGCGTATCCCGGCCACCAGCTTCCTGGTGCCATCGGCCTCGATCCCTTCCCTCGGCCGGACCAGGATCGCGATCGAGTCGGCGGAGGGAACCACGAAATGCCACTGTGGCCGTGGCTGCCCGTCGGCGTTGTAGACCACGGTGCCGACAAAATTCGGGTTGCGCAGCGTGGGCAGCCCGGCGGGCAACCCCTGGACCAGCAACGGCCCGTACCGCGCGTCGAACGCCTGCACCGCCTTTTCACCCGCGCTCGCGGCGGCCTTGTCGCTCGCCCCGGACTGCTTCGCGGCCGCCTGCGCGGCGGCACGGTCGGCGTCCCGCCTTCCGGTCAGCTCCGCCAGGAACTTCTGTGCCTGGCCGGCAATCTGGTTCACGATCGTCGCCGGCCCGTACACGGCGGCCACGTCCGGTAGCGTGGACAGCCTGCCTTCCAGCTGGAGGACCTTCTCGATGTTGTCCTCGTTGAGCAGTTGCCGCTCGCCATGGGACTCCAGCAGCACCACCACCGGGTCGCCGCCGAACGATCCGGCCAGCTCGCTCAGGCTGGCGACCGACGCGTCGCCGGACGGCAGGAACGACTCGACCCCGGTCTCCATCGTGGACCTGGCAAGGCCGCCGAGTAACGCTCCCGCCGCGAGCACCGAGCCCACCGCGATCGTGACGCCCTTCCGCGTCGGGCGAACCCGTAGCCGCAACAGGCCGATCAGCCTCCGCACACCGCGCCGCGCCACCGCTTAGTTACCTTCCCTTTCCAGGCGCGGGTACGGCCGATCCTCCGGGCCAGGGTTGTTCAGCGTTCCTGGCGACGGATACGGGTTGTATTTGTTCAACGGACCGATCGAGCTGTAGTTGAGCGGAAGTCCCTTGACGCTGTACTCGTCCAGGATCGGGTACACGTTCCAGTACTTGCCGTTGGCATCGCCGTTGGCGACACTGTCGCCCCAGTTCGTGAAATAGCCAGCGATCTCCGGCCCGTACGGCCGCAGGTAGGCCAGCATGGGGTTGACGTCGGACATCGCCACCCGCGCGTTGGGAATGAGCCGGCGCAGGTCGGTGGAGAACTGCGGGACCCTGGTCAGCGTGCCGGGGGACTTGTTCAGCACGCCGTCGAGGGAGGGCAGCAGGCCGCGCAGATCGGCCGAGGTGGCCGGCAGCTCCGTGAGCGCGGCGCTCAGTGCCGGCGCCGCCGCGTTGAGATTTCCCGCGACCGGCGCCAGCGAGCCGGACAACCGGTTCAGCCCGGCGCTCGCCTGCTTCGCGGTGTTCATCAGGTCGGGGAGTTTGCGAACGACGTCCTCGATCTGCCCGGCACCACCCGCGGTCGCCTTGCTCAGCTCGTTCGCGTTCTGCACCATCTGGGCGATCTGGCCCTGGCGGCTGTCCAACGCGGCGAGCAGCGTGGCGCTGTTGCCGGCGAGCTGGCGCAGATCCTCGGACTGCGCGGCCAGCGCGCCGAGTGCGTCCTCCCCCTGCCTGCCGAGGTCACCGAGCCCGGACAGCGCGGCGGACAGGTCCCGCTTGGTGCCCTCGGTACCGGCGCCGAGCGACCGCACGCTGCTCGCCAGCGCGGCCCTGGTGTCCCCGTCGATGCTGGTTAG
>NZ_MASU01000015.1 GCF_003202235.1 Prauserella flavalba | reverse complement strand
GGGCAGCGGTTCCCTGGGCAGGTCCAGTGCGTCGAGCAGCAGCCAGCACGTCCTGCGCTCGGCGTCGGTCACCGGCACCCGGTGCCGCGCCAGCAGCTCGAGCGTGCCCCGCACGACGTCCGGTAGCCGTCCAGCACGCCGTGTTCCCGCGTGGACACCGGCGCGGCGAGTGCGGCCACCGCACCGGCGCCTCGACGCTCACGGACCACTCGGCAGTACCTCCTCGACCTCCAGCGCGCGGATGCTCTCGCCGCCCCGCATGATGAAGTCGGCCTTCCGGTCGGCGATCATGAGTGTTGCGTCCACGGCCAGGCCGAACCTAGGGTGCGATGTAAGACGTTACATTTTCCCTGGAGGTCGTGGTGGGCACGCGCGGACGGGTCACGAAGGTCAGCGTCGCCGACCTCGCCGCCGAGCTGGACGTGTCGACCGCGACGGTGTCGAGGGCGCTCAACGGCAGTCCCGCCGTGCGGCCCGAGCTCGCGCAGCGGATCCGGGAGCACGCCGAGGCGCGCGGCTACGTGGCGAACCGGATGGCGAGGGCGCTCAGCGCGAACGTGAGCCGAGCGTTCGTCGGCTTCGTCATCCCCTACGTCGACACACCCGCCTACTCGTCGGTCGCCGCCGAATGCGCGCGGCTGCTGTCCGCCGACGGCACGCAGCTGATCCTCACGATCACGGAGAACGACCCGGAGCGGGAGCTGCACCAGCTCAAGGACCTGGTCGCCAGCCGGGTCGCCGGGCTGATCATCTCGCCGAGCACCCACATCCTGGAGGCGAGCAAACAGCTGCTGTCGAACCTGCCCGTCGTGGAGTTCCACCGCGCGTGCGGGATCGCCGCCCCCGGTGTGTTCAGCGAGGACGAGCAGGCGATGTCCGAGGCCGTGCTGCACCTCGCGGCGCTCGGCCACACCAGGATCGGCTACCTCGGCACGCCGGAGGCGCTGTCGAACGGCGCCGCCCGGCTGCGCGGCCTGCACCGCGGGCTGGAGCTCGCCGGCCTGGACCGCGGAGCGGTCGCGATGCGGCTGCTGGAACCGACGACGGACAACGGCAAGCGTGGCGTGCGGGACCTGCTCGACGGCTCGCGCCCGCCCACGGCGCTGATCGTCGGCGGCGGCGCGCTCTCGATCGGCGCGGCACAGGCCGTGCACGAGAGCGGACGCCGGCTGCCCGACGAGCTGTCACTGGTGGTCTACGGGCATCCGAGCTGGTTCGCGTTGAGCGATCCCCCACTCACGCGGATCACCGTCGACTACCAGGACCTCGCCCTGCGCGCCGCCCGCCTCCTCAACACCGTGCTCGACAGCGGGCCCGCCCGTGGCGGCGAACCCGAGCCGCAGTTCGTCACGGCCCAGCTGCACCTCGCCGGATCGACCGGGCCTCCACCGAAGAGGGCTCACGCGAGCGACCGGAAGTCCCGCCGGTAGTAGACGGCGGGGGTGGCCGGGCGCAGGTGCGCGCGCTCGACCTCGCCGACCAGGATCGTGTGGTCGCCGCCCGGGTGACGTGCGTGCGTCGTGCAGTCCAGCCGGACGCAGGCCCGGTCGAGCGCGGGCAGCCCACGGTCGTCCACGGTGAACCCGGCGTCGGCGAACTTGTCCGCGCCCTTGCTCGCGAAGCGCAGCGCGAGGCCGGCGTCGGCGGGATCGATCACGTGCACCAGCCAGTGCGTGGCGCACTCGAAGACGGGATGGCACCGCGCCGACCGGGAGAGGCACACGAGCACGAGCGGCGGGTCCATCGACACCGAGCAGAAGGACGTCGCCGTGAAGCCCCACCACCGGCCGTCGCCGTCGGCGGTGGTCACGATGGTGACCCCGCTCGGGAAGCTCGCCATGGCCTCCCTGAACAACCGGGCAGGCTCACGTCGTCCCGGACTCGCGTCCACGCTCATGGCGTACGTCCCTTCGTCGGCTTGTCCGTCCTTTGTGGTCTTTCGAGGTAAGGTGTTTCAGCAACGCGATGTAATCGATTACATCCACGGCTCTGCTCGATGGAACACGACGGCCACCGGCGCCGTCAAGGGGCTTGACAGTGGGGCACCTCGTCGGGTTCGCTGAGGAACGAAGCCGATGTAATCGATTACATTCTTGATGTAAAGGATTACACAGCAGCCTGAGAAGGGACATCGATGTCCGCACGAGCACTGTCCGGTATCCGGGTCGTCGACGCGGCGACCCTCGCGGCCGGGCCGCTGGTGGCGACCTGGCTCGGCGAGTTCGGCGCCGAGGTGATCAAGGTCGAGCAACCCGGCGGCGGCGATCCGCTGCGCCAATGGGGCGCGCAACGAGACGGCGTCGGCCTGATGTGGAAAAGCCTGGGCCGCAACAAGAAGTCGGTGACCCTCGACCTACGGCAGGAGGCGGGGCGGGAGCTGCTGCGCGAGCTCGCCCGAGGAGCCGACGTGCTCGTGGTCAACTTCCGGCCCTCGACGCTGGCGAAGTGGAAGTTCGACTACGAGAGCCTCGCGGCCGAGAACCCGGGCCTGGTCCTGGTGCACGTCACCGGCTTCGGCGCGGGCGGGCCGAAGAGCGACCGGCCCGGCTTCGGCACGCTCGGCGAGGCCATGAGCGGGTTCGCGCACCTCACCGGCGAGCCGGACGGTCCGCCGACGCTGCCCTCGTTCATGCTCGCCGACGGCGTGGCGGCGCTCAACGCGACGTACGCGGTGATGATGGCGCTCTACCACCGGGACGTGCACGGCGGCGGCGGGCAGCTGATCGACGTCAACCTCATCGAACCGCTCGCGCGGCTCATCGAGCAGCCCGTGCTGACCTACGACCAGCTGGGCACCATCCCCGGCCGTACCGGCAACCGGTGGGAGATCAGCGCGCCACGCAACACCTACCGCACCAAGGACGGGCGCTGGCTCGCGATGTCGGGCAGCGCGCCGACGATCGCGAAGCGCGCGCTGCGGGCCATCGGCCGTCCCGAGCTCACCGAGGACCCCCGCTTCGCCGAGGCACAGCAACGGCTTCGCAACGCCGCGGAGATCGACCGGCTCATGGCCGAGTGGATCGCCGAGCGCACACTGGAGGACGCGATGGCGGTGTTCGAGCGGGCCGAGGTCGCCGCCGCGCCCGTGTACGACGCCGAACAGCTGCTCGCCGATCCGCAGCTGCGGGCCCGGGAGACCTATGTGGACGTTCCCGATCCCGACCTGGGCTCGATGCGGGTCCAGGGTCCGGTCCCCCGCATGTCGGCGACGCCGGGTCGCGTCGAGCATCTCGGCGCCGCGGTCGGCGAGCACAACGACGAGGTCTACGGCGAACTGCTCGGCCTGAGCGAGGACCGGCTCCGGCGGCTGCGCGCCGAGGGGGTGATCTGAGATGTCCCGTCCCGTCAGGGCCCGCCGTTCCGAGCTCGCGACGCCCGCCAGCAACGACTGGATGTTCGAGAAGGCCGCAAGGTCGGGTGCCGACCTCGTGTTCCTCGACCTGGAGGACGCGTGCGCGCCCGCCGAGCGCGAAGCGGCACGAGGCAAGGCGGTCACCGCGCTGCGCGAACTGGACTGGGGCCGCACCACCCGCGCGATCCGGATGAACGCGATCGACACGTGGTGGGCGCACGGCGACGTGATCGAGGTGGTGACCGGTGCGCGCGAGGCGCTCGACGTGATCATCGTGCCGAAGGTCCGCCGCGCACGCGACGTGTGGTGGGTCGACGTTCTCCTGACACAGCTGGAACAGCGGCTCGAGCTGGAGAGGCGGATCGGGCTGGAGGTGCTCATCGAGGAGGTCGAGGGCCTGCAGTACGTCGACGAGATCGCGCGCTCCAGCGACCGGCTCGAGGCGATCATCTTCGGCGCCGGGGACTTCTCGGCCTCGCAGGGCGCCCGCGTGGACACCAACTTCGATCCCGTCCTGCCCTACCCGGGCGACCTGTGGCACTACGCCCGCTCCCGGGTGGTGGTCGCCGCGCGCGCCGCCGGGATCGACGCGATCGACGCACCGTTCCCGAACTACCGCGCGCCGGAGGACTACCGCGTCGCCTGCGAGCGCGCGAGCGTCCTCGGCTACGTCGGGAAATGGGCCATCCACCCCAGCCAGGTCGAGATCGCCAACGACTGTTTCGCACCGACACCCAACGAGATCGCTCACGCCGAGAAGGTGGTCGCCGCCTATCGCGAGAGCGAAGCGGGCGGACGCGGCGCCACGGGCCTCGACGGGATGCTCGTCGACGCCGCCCACCTTCGCCACGCCGAGACGGTCGCCCGCAAGGCCGCCCTGCTTGGCATCAACGGACAGCACACCGAAAGGACACACCCATGACCCGTCAGATGACCCTCGTCGGCTTCATGCAGGCCGGCAACGTCACCGTCTACTCCGGATCGTGGCGCTACCCCTCCGCCGACCTCTCGTTCCTCACGATGGACTACTACCAGCGCATCGCGCGGACGCTGGAGCAGGGCAAGTTCGACCTCGTCTTCTTCGACGACCGGCTCGCGATGCCCGGGATCTACGGCGACTCCGTGGCTGAGGCGGTGCGGCGCGGCGCGCGGCCCATCAAGCTCGACCTCACCGCGGTGCTCGGCGGGATCATCGGCGCCACCAGCCGGATCGGGGTCGGCGCCACCTACTCGACGACCTACTACGAGCCGTTCCACGTCGCGCGGACGTTCGCCACGCTCGACCACCTCTCCGGCGGCAGGGCGGCGTGGAACGTCGTCACCTCGGTGAACGACTCGGAAGGGCAGAACTTCGGCCGCGACACCCACTTCGGACACGACGAGCGCTACGACCGGGCCCAGGAGTTCCTCGAAGCCACCACCGCCCTGTGGGACTCGTGGGACGACGACGCGCTGATCATGGACCAGGAGTCCGGCGAGTTCGCCGACCCGGCCAAGGTGCGCGAGATCAACTTCGAGGGCAAGTGGTTCAGGGTGCGGGGTCCGCTGACCGTGCCGCGCACGCCGCAGGGGCGGCCGACGATCCTGCAGGCGGGCTCGTCCGGCCGCGGCCGCGAGTTCGCCGCCGAATGGGCCGACCTCGTCTTCACCGCCGACCCCGGCCTTTCCGTGGCGCAGCAGCACTACGGCGACCAGAAGCAGCGCGTCGCCGACTTCGGGCGCGACCCCGACGACGTCAAGATCCTGCCGATGGCCTACGCGGTGGTCGGTGAGACCCAGTCGATCGCGGAGGAGAAGGAGCGGCTGTTCCTCGACGCCTACGTGCATCCGGCCGCCTCGCTGGCGCTGCTGTCCGAGGTGATGAACTACGACTTCGGCAAGCACGACCTCGACGACCCGGTCACCGCCGAGATGACCGAGGCCAGCTCGGGGATCCGCGGGCTCGCCGAAGGGGTCAAGCGGCACCTCAACCGCGATGACCTGACCGTGCGCGACCTCGCCGCGCACCGGGCGACCCTGCTGCAGGGTCCCCGGTTCGTCGGCACCCCCGAACGCGTCGCCGACCAGATGCAGGAGTGGTTCGAAAGCGGCGCCTGTGACGGGTTCGTGCTCGCGGCGACGCACCTGCCCGGCGCGTTCGAGGAGTTCGTGCGCATGGTGGTGCCGATCCTGCAGGAGCGCGGCCTGTTCCGGCGGGAGTACGAGGGCCCGACCCTGCGCGATCAGCTGGGCATCAAGCGCCCCGGCACCGTCCGCTGACGCGGCCGGACTGAACAACGTCGTTCAGCACTGGAGCACAAGGTGGTTTCCGGCCCATGACACTGCAGATCGTCTCGCTCGTCGTCCTCGTCGTCGCCTTCGTTCTCGGCACGACCCGTCCCCTCAACCTCGGCGTCATCGCCCTGGGTGCCACGTTCGCCGTGGGCATCCTCGCCGCAGGACTGTCCACTGAGGATGCGCTCGCCGGGTTCCCGGTGGAGCTGATGCTGATTCTGGTGGGCGTCACCTACCTGTTCAACGTGGCCAACGCCAACGGCACGGTCGACTGGCTGATCGCCAGCGCGGTGCGCATGGTCCGCGGCCGCACTGTGTTCATCCCGTGGATCATGTTCGGGGTGACCGCGCTGCTGTCGGCGATCGGCGCGGTGTTCTCCCCACCGATCGTCGCGCCGATCGCGCTGGCCTTCGCCGCGAGGAACCGCATCCCCCAGCCGATGATGGGCATCCTGGTCGTGCACGGCGCGGCCGCCGGGTCGCTGTCGCCGATCAGCGTCTACGGCGTCACCGTCGCGGGCGTGCTCGACCAGAGCGGCCTGCCGAGCGATCCGTGGGGACTGTTCGCTCTCGCCTTCGTCGCGAGCGTCATCCCGGCGATGATCGTCTTCGTGGCCTACGGCGGGTTGCGGCTCGGCCGCACCGGAACCGAGCCCGACGAGCCGACCGAGTCCGCCGAACCCGACGGCTCCGGCGGCGGGGTGCTGACGAGGACGCGGACCGCGGCGCCCGTGCTCACCCTGGACATCGCGCTCACGACGCTGGCGATCGCCGGGCTGTTCGTCGGCGCGGTGCTGGAACTGGACGTGGGACTGCTGGCGATCACGCTCGCCACGCTGCTCGGCCTGTACAAGCACCAGCACCACGCCGAGGCCGTGCGCAAGATCCCGTGGTCGGTGGTGCTGCTGGTCACCGGCACGATCACCTACATCGGGGTCATGCAGGAGATCGGGGCGATCGAGCTGCTGGGCGACGTCGCGCTCGGCGTGGGCGCGCCGATGCTCACGGTGCTGCTGCTCGGTTACGTGGCAGGCATCGTGTCGGCGTTCGCCAGCTCGGCGGGCACCATCGCGGCGCTTACCCCGCTCGCGGTGCCGTTGCTGCAGAACTCGACCATGTCGGTGCTCGCGGTGGTGGCGGTGATCGCGATCTCGGCGACGATCGTCGACGTGAGCCCCTTCTCCGGCAACGGAGCCGCCGTGATCGCCAACGCGACGGAGGACGCACGTGACCGCGTGTACCGCACGCAGCTCGTGTACGGCGGGATCGTGGTGCTGCTCGCGCCCGCCCTGCTGTGGCTGACGATCATCCTCCCGTCGTCGGGATGAGCCCCGCCCAACCGGCACGCGCGGAACCGGCCCGCCATTCCCGATCGGAGCGGCGGGCCGGCCGTCTCACGCCGCGGAACCGGCCCCGGCCCGCAGCCGCGCCAGCGCCTCGTCGGCGGTGAGGCACCCGGCGGTGGTGAGGTCGAGGTTCGCCAGCGAGGCCGCGTGCACCGTCTCGTCGGCCGCGGCCACGCAGTCGCTGACCACGTGCACGGTGAACCCGAGATCGGTGCCGTGGCGTGCCGTCTGCTCGACCGTGAGGTTGGTGGCGACGCCGGTGACGAACAGCGTGTCGATGCCGCGCCCGGTCAGCAGGGCGGCGAGCTCGTTGCCGGCCAGACCGGACAGCTTCTGGTTGTCGACGGTCCGCGCGCCGTCGGCCAGCTCGGGAACGAGCTGCGAGCCCGGCGCGTCCGGCCGGAACGCCTCCTGCGCCTCACCGACCGCGCGCATGAAGCCGGTGTTGCGCACCAGCCCGCCCTCGCCCTCGGGGATCGTGAACCGCGTGAAGAAGACCGGCACCTCGGCCGCCCGGTGAAAGGCAGCCGCCCGCTCGACCACGCCGCTGCGGGCCACCGGTTCACTCAGCATGCCTCCGAAGAAACCCTCCGGCTTGATCACGTTCACCTGCCAATGCAGGGCCAGCACGGCAGCGCGCCCTGAAGTGCTCGTCATTCCCCCACACTGCACCAGAAAACGCGCGGGCGTCCACCACGGTGCCGGTCCCGGCCCGTACCCGCTCACGGTCCGCGCAGCGCCGAGGGCGGCACGCCGAAGGTCCGGGTGAACGCCGCGGTGAACGCGGCCGGGGAGGCGTAGCCGAGGTCCCCGGCGACGCGGGCGATCGCGTGCTCGCGCAGCAGCGGCACGGCCGCGATGAGCCGGGCACGGACGCGCCAGGCCGAGGGGCTCGTGCCGAGCTCGGCACGGAAGCGGCGCACGAGCCCGCGTTCGCTCAGCGCCAGCCGCCGGGCCCAGTCCGCGTTGGTGACGCCCGGCTCCGGGTGCGCGAGGTAGTCCCGGCACAGCGCGGCGAGTTCCGGCTCCGAGGGCAGCCCGACGTGCAAAGGCAGCGGAGTCAGGGCCGCGATCTCGAACAGCAGCAGGCTCGCGATCGCGCCCTCGCGACCGGCGAGATCGTAGTTCGGTCCGAAGTCGACGGCCACCAGCAGCAGTTCGCGCAACAGCGGCGTGACCTCGACGACCGTGCACACCGCTGGCCACCACGGCACCGCGGCGGGCTCGAGGTAGAGGCTGCGCGTGCTCGCCTCCAGCATCCGGATGCGGTGCCGGGTTCCGGCGGGGATCAGCACGGCGCGCTCACTCGGGACCGTCCACGTGCCATCGTCGGTTTCGGCGATCATGCTCCCTGTGGCGCTGTAGAGGAACTGCGCCCTGCGGTGGGTGTGCCACTCCAGCACGTGCCCGGGCTCGTAGTCGGTGCCGATGGGCAGCACGTCACGCGGCACCCGGTCGTAACGCTCGTAGGGCACGTTCCGCACCCGGCGAGCATACTGGCCGGGTCTCGAAAGAACGTGGCGGATCATCGATTGTCGGCCAGCGCCGGACCGGCTGGAATGGACCCCCGTGGACGTGGCTCTCCTGCTGTTCGGCGTCGGGATCCTCACCGGAACGACGACCGTCCTGTTCGGCTTCGGCGGCGGGTTCGTGACGGTGCCCGTGATCGTCGGGGTGGACACGGCGCTCGGTGCCGACGCCGCGCACGTCGCCGTCGCCACGTCGAGCGTGGTCATGGTCGTCAACGCGCTGGTCGCCACCGCCGCGACCGACCGGGGCGTGCTCGGCCTGCTGCGGGGAAGGGCCGGGCTCGTCGGGCTGCTCGCCCTCGGCGGGGCGGCGGGCGCCGTCGCCGCGCACTTCGCGCCGTCGGCGCTGATCACCTGGGGCTTCGTCGGCTACGTCACGGGCACGATCGTCGACGTTCTCGCCCGGCCGGGGTTCCTGCGCCCGGCCGCCGCCGGGGCGGCACCGGGCCGGGCGACGGTCACGACCGGCGCGGGTCTGCCGATCGGTGCGGTGGCGTCGTTCCTCGGCGTCGGCGGCAGCGTGCTGACCGTCCCGCTGCTGCGCCGCGCCGGTCATCCGATGCGGGTCGCGACGTCGCTCGCCAACCCACTCACACTCGCGATCGCCACCCCGGCGCTGGCGGTGTTTCTCGCGCAGCACACCGCGATCGGCGGTGCAGGAGGCGTCGCGCTTGTCGGCGCGGTCGACGTCGGCGCCGCCGCGGCCCTGCTCACCGGTGCCCTGCCGGTGATCGTGGCCCTGCGCCGACGCCCGCCACGGCTTCCCGACCACGGGTACGCGTGGACCTACGTGGGTCTGCTCGCGCTCGTCGCCGTCGCGATGGTCGTGACCACGGTGTGAATGCGATTGCGCCAATTTCCGCCCCGGAAGTCGCCAGGAGCGGAGACGACGAACATGCGGCAGCACACGGCGCGGCCCGGAATCCGGCCGTGGTGAGCGCTGTCGCGCGCCTGTCGAGCGGCAGCCGCGGCCGCCGCCCATCGGGAACCGATCCGGGCGGCTTTCGCCACTTGGCACACCGGGTTTGCCGACAGCTGAACCGCATCCTGGCGGGAAACACGATCACGGAGGGCTGGCCGAGTCGGCCGCGGCGGCGGCACGGGTTCACTCCAGCCGCAGCGGACCCGCCCCGTGGAGCTGGATCTCGGGAACGAAGCAGGCGGCCGAAGTACGGAGCAGGAATCGCACGGTCTCGGCGACGTCCTCCGCGGGGAGTTTGCCGTCGGACTCCGCCCAGGACGCACCCGGAGTGTCGACGAGGGCGGGACAGATGGCGGTGAACTGGACGCCGTGCTGGGCGCACTCGCGATGGGCGCCGGCACAGAAGGCGCGCTGGGCCGCCTTGGTCATGCCGTAGGGCACCACGCCCGGCTGCGGCTCCACGCCGACCAGGGAGGAGATCACGGCCACGAGGGCCTTCCCGTGTTCCCGCCCCGCCTTCTCGAGGTGCGGCACGGCGGGCGAGACCAACCGGGTGAGCGCACGGACGTTGAGGTCGATCTGCAGGTCGAGCTGCCGCCCGGTCTGCTCGCCGACCGCACCGAAGAGGCCCACGCCCGCGCTGTGCACGAGGACGTCGAGCCTGCCGTGGCGTTCGAGGTGAGCCTCGAGGACGGCGTGCGCCGCGCCGTCCTCGGCGAGGTCCGCGGGAGCGGCGTGGGTTCGGTGCGTGCCGAGCGTGTCGCGGGCGACGGCGATCCGGTCGGGGTCGCGTGCCACGAGGGTGAGGTCGTAGCCGAGTTCGGCGAGTGCGGTGGCGACGGCGAGACCAATCCCGCTGCTGGCACCGGTGACGAGGGCTGCTCGAGAGTCGCCGGTCACGGCGCGGTCACCTCCGGTGAGTTCGGCGGGGCGGCCTCGTTGGCGGTTCGAGCGCGCCGCGCCCGGGGCACGAGCGTCACGAGCACGGCTCCGAGCAGCGCCGGGGCGGCGAACGCGTAGAACAGCCAGGCGGTGGGCAACTGGGCGGAGAGCAGCATGCCGCCGTAGAGCGGACCGAGGATGCCCCCGAGGCGCCCCACCGAGAGGGCCGTGCCGATCGCGGTGGCTCGCACGTGGACCGGATACCGGCTCGCGACGAACACGTTGATCAGGATCTGGGTTCCCACGGTCCCGACGCCGGCCAGCACGACCGCGGCGTACAGGAGCACGATCGGCAGTGGAGAGCTGAGGACGACGATCCCCGCAACGGCGAGCAGGAACGAGCCTGCGATGGCGCGCTGCGACCCGATGCGATCGGCGAGACGTCCCACGAACAGCGGCCCCACCGCGGTGCCGAGGTTGAGCACGATGAGGAACGTCAGCGCGGATCCGAGCTCGTAGCCGGCGGACCGCATGAGTTGCGGAAGCCACGTGTACAGCCCGAACAGGACCAGCAGCGACGCGAACGTCGTCAGGCAGAACAGCACGGTGGCCACGGCGTGGTCGCGGGAGAAGAGCACGGAGAGCCGCCCGGCCCCCGTGGCGGGTTCGTCCGAGGCCTTCGCCGGGGCCACCACGCCCGCATCGAGCCGCAGCCGCGTGGTCCAGCGGCGAAGGGCGTCGTGGCGGCCGGTGGCGTGCAGGAAGACCAGCGACTCGGGCAGGTAGCGCACCGCGAGGGGTAGCACGACCAGTGCGGCGAGCCCGCCGATCAGGTACTCGGCCCGGAAACCGGCCGCGGGAACGACGACGGCGGCGACCACCGCGGCCAGCGCGCCTCCGGTGCCGACGCCGGCGAACGCCAGCGCCGTGTTGAGGTTGCGCCGCCGCGGCGGGGAGAACTCGTAGACCAGTGCCGCGATGGAGGGCAGCACGCCGCCGACGCCGAGCCCCACGAGGATCCTCCCCAGCGCGAACAGCGGGACACCGGGCGCGAGAGCACACAGCAGCATCGCCGCCGAGAACACCGTGACACTGGCGATGATGAGCCTGCGGCGGCCGACGAGGTCGGTCAGCAGTCCGACGAGGATCGCACCGGCGAGCATTCCGATCGGGGTGAGAGTGCCGAGCAGACTCGCCTGCGCGACGGTGAGCTGCCAGGAACCGTCGGCGAGCATGAAGGGCAGGGCCGCACCATAGGCGATGACGTCATAGCCTTCGAGGGTCATGCAGGCGAGGCACAGCAGGAGCACGCTCCGTGGTGTGCGGGCGATTCCGGACGGGGGCGGGGACACGAACATGGCGACGTTGCCTTTCGAACGGTCCTGAAGGGATCTTTTCCGGCCCGGACGTCCTCGCGGAGCGAGGTCGGCCGGGCGTTGCCGCGCAACGGGTTCAGGGCCGCGCGAGCTCGTAACGCTCTGCCAGCCAGCCCGCGATCTCGGCGGCGGCCAGTTCGTTGCCGGTGGGCTGTCCCTCGGCGATGGCGCCGCCGAAGTGCAGCCCGCGCACGGCGGTGGTGGTGAGGTCGTCGGCACCGAGCGCGCCGATCATCCGGCGGGAGTCGGCGGGGAAAGCCGCCTGGTCACCGGTCAGTTCGAGGAACAGGGTGGGAACGGTGACGCCGGGAGCGCAGCGGACGAAGTCGGCGTTGGAGGACAGTCCCGACCACGTCGACAGCCACGCTTCCGGAGTCGTCAGCCTGCCGAAGCCCACCTGGCCGTAGTTGATGAGATCGGGGCGCTTGCCGAACAGGGATCCGTACGGGCGTTCGCTCGGGTCGAGCGAAAGGTCGACGGTGCGGGGGTCGGCGTCGGTGCGGTACACGGTGATGATCCGTGGCGCGAGCGACCGGCGGCGGTCCTCGGCCCGGCCGCCTGCCTTGAACGCCGCGCGTGCCTCGGCGGTGCGGGCGAGGTGCCCGCGGGCGACCGCGTCGATGCGGGCGACGCGGTCGCGCTGGGCCGCTCGGTACCGCGGGAGGAACTCCTCGCTGTAGGACGAGCTGGCCGGTGGCTCGGCGAATCCGTTGGCGGGGTTGAACGGATCCAGCTCTGCCACGACGGAGAGCGGGTCGGACTCGTCGGCGACCGAGGGGTCGATGCAGGCCAGCAGGAGCTGGCCCTGCCCGGGGTGCGGGGCGAGAAAGACGGCGCCGTCGGCGAGCGGCATGTCCGCGTCGGCGAGCCTGGTGGGGCGGCCGCCGGGAGTGGTGACGATGCGCGCGCCCGGTTCGCGTGCCGCCTGTTCGAGGTAGAAGGCGTAGAGAGTGCCGCCGCCGGAGTGTCCGAGTAGGACGATCGAGTCGAATCCGCGTTCCCGCAGGAAGACCAGGCCCGCGGCGACGTCGTGCAGCGCCTGCTCGTGAACCAGGGTGAGGTCGTTGTTGACGGAGCGGGTGTGCTGGGTCCACACCGCGGTTCCGGCTCGCAGCAATAGCGGCACGAGTGGGTGGTGCGTGACGTCCTGCCGCGGATGCATGAGACAGACGACGGTGCGCGCGCCCGGTACCGTCGCGAGAATTCCGCGCACGGTGGCGCCGTCCGCGGTGGTCAGCTCGTGCACCGTGGTGACTGTCGAGGCGGGCCGTTCCCCCTCTGCGAGGTAGCGGTCCGCACCGAGCCGGGCCGTCGAGTCGTTGCCGGTCACGCCGGTTCCACCCGCAGTGCGTCCTTGTCGTGCTGGGTGATGTGGCTGTCGCGGGCGACCCCGCCGACGGCGGAGTACCAGACGGCGTGGCGGCAGCCGGTGGCGCGGCGGTCGATCACGATGGGGCCGGCCGCGCTGATCTCGAAGTAGGGGCCGACGCGGCCGACGGTCACCTCGGGGTCCTCGCCGGCGACCTTGGCCAGCGGGGTGTTCTCCGGAACGTCGAGAACGTAGAGGGTGGTCACCGCCCCGCCTCCTGCTCGCTGCGGGTCAGCTCCCAGTCGGCGGCCCGCTCCACGATCAGCTCCGCCTTCCGGGCCAGCAGCTTGCCGAACGTCGGCTCGGGCTCGCTCACGACGTCGAGCAGTGCGTCGATGGTGAGGTTCGCGTCCAGGTCCTCCTGTGGCGTCACCGGTCGCATCGCGCGCGTGATCTCGAACATGTAGCCGTTGGGGTCGTGGGTGTAGATCGACTCGATGGTCTCGTGCTGGATCTGCATCTCCACCGGCCAGTCGCTGGCGTCGAGGCGGCGCCGGTACTCCAGCAGGTCCTCGTCGCTGTCGACGTGGATCGCGAGGTGGCGCGACCGCACGAAGAACTCCGGTACCTCCGCGCCGAAGCGGGCGTAGACGTCGCCCTTCGCGCCGGGTGCGCCGCCGATCTCCGTGCCGGTGCCGAAGTAGTAGAAGAAGGCGATCCGGTCGCCGTTGCCGATGTCGAAGAAGAAGTGGATGAAGTCCGGGTGGTCCTCCGGTCCCCAGCCCGCCGCGCAGATCGAGTGCACGACCGGGAAGCCCAGCACGTCCCGGTAGAAGCGCACCGTGGCGGCGGGGTCGAACGTCGGGAAGGCGACGTGGTCGACCCCCTGTACCCGGTGGTCCAACTCCGTCATGGCCAACCTCCTGCAGACAAGGATTTGCGACTTGTTCCGCCAACGGTACGCGTCAGTCTACGAGTGAGTCAACAGTTTGACGCGAGCGACGATTCGGTGGGCGGGTCCGACGAAAAAAGCCGGGCCCGAACGGTGCGGGCCCGGCTGTGACGGTCGGGGGTCAGTTCTTGAGGATGCGTTCGAGGTGGTCGAGGTCCTGGCGCAGCATCTTCAGCGCGGCCTCCGGCCCCTCGCCGTCGAGGGTGTGGTGGTCGGCTCGCCGCAGTGCGGCGATCGCCATGTCGGCGAGCTGTTCGGTCACGTCGTCCGCGTTGTCGCGGCCGTCGGGGTGGAACCACCACGCCACCCAGTTGCACATGCCCAGCACGCCCAGCGCGGCCACCCGGGCGTCGACCGGCCGGAACAGCCCCGCCCTGATGCCGTCCTCGATGACCTCGGCGATCGTCTTGAGCACGGCGCGGCGGCTGTCGTCGTAGGCCGAAGTCAGCTCCTCCGGCAACTCGGCCTCCGAGCGGATGAGCAGCCGGAACCTCGCGGGCTGCGTCGCGCGGCGCCGCACGATGATCTCCACGATGGCGCGAAGCTGCGCCACCGGGTCGAGGTCACCTCCCGCGATCAGCTTCCTCAGCTCGTCCAGCGGGCCGTTGGTGACCTCCGTGACGAGCTTGGCGAGCAGTTCGTCCTTGCTTTTGACGTAGTAGTACAGAGCCGGGCGGGTGATGCCGATCGCGTCGGCGATGTCCTGCAGGCTGGTTCCGGCGAAACCGCGCTCGGCGAAGAGCCGGGTGGCCTGTTCGTACATCTCGTTCTCGACGAGCTCGCGGCGAGCGGTGGTGGCGCGCGCCGGCTTCTCGCCGCCGCGCTCACCGTTGCCGTCCGCGCGTGCGGCCGGCGCCTCGGCCTTCTTCCGCGCGGACGTCCGCCGTGAGCTACTGGTCATGGCGTCATCTTAGGGGAGACAGGGCGGCCGTCCGTGTCATCGTGCCGCCGAAGCCGGTTGCGGGGCCGCCAGCAGCGTGCCCGCGCCGGGCAGCACGGTCGGCAGGCCGAGGTGCCGCAGCAGGGTGAACGCACCGGCCGTGGCGGCGGAGAGGACGGGGATCCCGAACTCCGCCTCGGCCGGTTCGACCAGGTCCAGCGACGGCATCTGCACGCACGCTGAGATGACGAGGGCATCGGCGCCGGAGAGATCCAACGCGCGCGCGGCGTCCAGGACCCGGTCGCCGGGAATGCAGCCGACCTCGGCGTTGTCGCCCACCTCGAGCGCGGCCCAGTCGAGTACCTCGAGCCCCTCGGCCTCCAGATAGGCGACCACCTGCTCGGCGAGGGGGCGCAGATAGGGCGTGACCAGCGCGATGCGGCGAGCACCGAGCGCGGCGAGACCCTCGACCAGTGCCCCGGCACTGGAGAGCACCGCCGGCCGCTGCCCGCCTGCCGCGAGCTGCTCGGTGACCGCCGCCTCGGTGCGCCGGTGTTCCCCCGGCCCCTGCGCCATGAGGGCCACCAGGCAGGCGTACAGCACGGCGTCCACACCCGCGTCGGCCAGTTCGCTCACGCACCGCTCCCGCTGCGCGTTCATCGCCCGCAGCTCCTCCGGGGAGACCTGGTGCATCCTCATCCGGCTGGAGTGGAAGGAGAACCGTGCCTCGGCATGGCGACCGAGCAACGCGGGGACCTCGGTTTCGACGGTGACGTTGGAGCTGGGCACGACGAGCCCGATCCGGCGGGTGGTCACAGGTTTCGTCCTGAGGTTGTCGCGGGCGCCGTGCCGACGGGATCAGCGCCCGCGGCGAGTTCAGCGTCGACCTTCCTGGTGATGTCGGCGTGCAGGCGCTTCTTGTCCATCTTTCCGACGAGGGTGCGCGGGATCTCCGGGATGTGCTCGACGCGTTCCGGCCATTTGAACTTGGCCACCTGGAGGTCCGCGAAGTGCTGCTGGATCTCCGGCAGGCTCAGCGGTTCGCCCTGCACGACGACGTAGGCGCAGGTGCGCTCGCCGAGCCGGGGGTCGGGCATGGCGACCACGGCCGCTCCGGTGATCCGAGGGTGCCGGAGCAGCAGCGACTCCACCTCCTCGGCGTTGATCTTCTCCCCGCCCCGGTTGATGAGGTCCTTGATCCGCCCCTCGATCGTGATGTACCGCTCTCCGCCGATCTCCCGGATCGAGGCGAGGTCGCCGGTCCGGTAGAAACCGTCGGAGGTGAACGCGGTCGCGTTGTGCGGCGCGGCGTCGAAGTACCCGCGCAGCGTGTACGGACCCCGGCAGCAGAGCTCCCCGATCTCCCCGTCGGCGACCTCGGTCTCGGTACCAGGACTCAGAATCCGAACTTCGTCCATTGGGGACAGTGGGGTTCCGACGGTGGTCGCGCGCGCCTCCCGTGGGGAGCCCGGCCGGGTGGTGATGAACAGCCCCTCCCCCATCCCGAACAACTGTCCCGACCAGAGCCCGAGTCGCTCCAGTTCCTCGAAGAGAGCGACCGGCACCTTCGTTCCCGACAGCACCACTTCCCTGGCCGACCTGGTGGCCTCACGGAAACCGGGAGCCCCGACCGCCTTGAAGTGCCCGTGGCCGAGCAGCACGTGTGTGGCGCCCTCCGTGGCCAGCAAGGGCAGCGAGGCGTCGAGGTCCGCGGTCCCGAGGACGAGGCACGCTCCCACACTGTGCGGACCGTGGACAGCGCACACGATGCCCGCGTTGTGGATGATCGGAATCAGGTGGGCCACGCGGGTGTCCGGGCTCCAGCCCCACGACCGCGCGTACTCCAGCGCGTTGTACCAGTACTCGGCGTGCAGCCGCGGAATCACCTTGGGCACACCGGTGGTGCCGCCGGAGAGCTGGAAGGCCGCGACGTCATCGGGATCGATGCCACGCTGGATGTCCTCGACGGTCTCGCGCGCGGTTCGCGGTTCCAGATCGGCGCCCAGCGACTCGATCGGCACGCCCGCGGTGTTCCCGGTCCCGCCCACCACCAGCACGTGGCGCAGCGTCGGGTGGTCCCGCCGCTGTTCGACGGCGAAGGCGACCAGGTCGAAGCCGCGCGTGCCCGCCTCCACCAGGTGGGCGACGGCGCCGACCCTGCGGCTGATCTCGCCGATCTCGTGGCCACGATGGGCGGCCAGGGTGCACACGGGCACCAGACCGGCCTTGAGCACGCCGTACCAGGCGAGGATCGCCCCGAGCCGGTTCGTGACCTGGAACAGCACCGGGTCACCGGGCACCAGCCCGAGCCCGGCGAGACCGGCCGCGAGGAGATCCGTCCGCTCGTCGAGTTCGCGGAAGGTCAGCCGCCCGTCGAGCGCGACGACGGCGTCGCGGTCAGGGTGGGCGAGCGCCACGGCGTGCAGTTCCTGCGCGATCGTGCGCGTACCCCACAGGCCCGCTTCCCGGTACCGGCGCGCCATCTCGCCGGGATAGGTGACGAGCCGTTCGCCCCACCGTCCTGTCCTCATGCCTCCTCCTCGGTGAACGAGACCAGGTCACAGCGCGCGCTGACCAGGCCCGCGGCGAGGTCGGCACGCAGCTCTGCGGGGCCCTCCACGACGATAAGCCCGCCCACTTCGGCACGAACCCGTTCGGCCAGGTCGAGTCTGGTCAGCACGGCCGGGCGATCGTCGGGGCCGGCGAACCGGAAGCCGTCCGCGCCCTCCTGCCGGGCCCGGCGAGCCCGCTCGACGACGGCGTCTCCGGCCCCGCCCCAGGGGTCGGAGACGGCATCGGTGAACGTCGGCATCGCGAGCCCGTCGGGACGGCTCGCGAGAACCCGGCGGGGGAACGTCGTGTCCCCGTGCCGCAACGGCTGCTCCAGCACCCAGTCGACGAGGTCGCGTCCCGGGGGTGTCGCGTGCGCGTACTGCTCGGCCGCGGCGGTGACGACCTCAGGGCTGGTGGCGGCGAAGCGGGCGAGAGGGACGTTGCCCGCCCTGGTCATGTAGGCGACCATCAGGCGCTCGACGGGGAGGTCGAGCCGGGAAGGGAAGGACTCCCACCACAGCTGGCTCCGCCGGGCGAGTTCCTGCAGCCGTTCGACGGCCGGGCGGCGGGTCGCCTCGTACCGCGCGAACGCGGCGTTCGCGTCCGGCTCCCCGGCCAGGGCTTCGACCAGGCTGATGGCGTCCTCCATCGCGAGCTTCGTGCCCGAGCCGACGGAGAAATGGGCGGTGTGCGCGGCGTCGCCGAGCAGCACGGTCCGTCCCGAGGACCAGCGCTCGCACCGCACGGTCCTGAACCGGGTCCAGCGAGTCCGGTTGCCGATCAGCGGATGTCCCCGCAGCCGCTCCGCGAACACCGTCTCCAGGTAGCGCAGCGAGGTGATGTCGGAGTCATCTGGCGGCGTCGCGTCAGTGGATGCGTCGAACCCGGCGCGTCGCCACGTCTCCTCGTCCGTTTCGATCAGGAACGTGCTGCGCCCGCCCGAGTACGGGTAGGCGTGGGTCACGAAGACCCCGTGCTCGGTCTCCACGGGTGCGAACACCGCGTCCGGCAACGCGAACCCCGCGCCACACCACAGATAAAGCCCACGCCCTACTTCGATGTGCTCGCCGAAGTCGCCTGCGCTCCGGGTGGCGCTGCTGACCCCGTCGGCGGCGACCACGAGGTCGGCGTCGAGCTCGTCGGCCGCGCGCCGGGTGCCGTACTCGATGCGCACCCCGGCCTTCTCGGCGTGCCGTTGCAGTACGGCGAGCAGTTCCGTCCGGGCCACCCCGATCAGCCGGTCGTTGCGGACCCGGACGCTCCGGTTCCCCACGCTCATGGTCATGTCGTGCCGGCATCCCGCGGCCACGAGGTCGCGCAGCGTGTCCGCGTCGGCGGCCTCGAGCTTGCGTTGCGTCCCGGCCGCCAGCCCGACCCCGAAACCGAACGTCGTGTCCGGGTCACCCTGCTCGTGGACCACCACGTCGCACGACGGCTGCGCCAGCTTCAGCAGGCGTGCGGCATAGAGGCCACCCGGGCCCCCGCCGAGCACCGCGGCGCGGCGTATTTGCATCCCGACCTCCAGGTTGACGGCGGATCCGCCCGTTGACTTGAACGTAGAGTATTCGACGCTAACGACGACAAGTCAAGGGTGACTCTCTTGACTACCGACATGAGCGTTTAATAGTCTACGTATTCGTAACCAGTCGTGGAGCCTGGGCGTGCCCACCTCGTTGGTGCCCCTGCGGCCTCCTTCCACGCAAAGGAGCGTGAGTCATGGCGTATGTCATCGGCGTGGACGTGGGCGGCACGTTCACCGACGCCGTTCTCGACGACGACGCGGGGACCGTTCTCGCGGCCAAGTCGCCGTCAACCCCGCCTGACTACTCCCGGGGTGTCCTGGACGTGCTGGAGCTGCTCGCCGAGCAACTCGGCAAGCCGCTGCCGGACATGCTCGCCGAAACGCACCACATCGCGCACGGCACGACGTCCTCGCTCAACGCGCTCGTGATGGGCAACGTGCCTCCGGTCGGCTTCCTGACCACCAAGGGCCACCGCGACTCGATCTTCATCATGAACGTGGAGGGCCGCTATCTCGGCCGCTCACCGCACGAACTGCAGAACGTGCTCGGCCAGGCCAAGGACCACGGCCTGCTGCCCAAACGCCACGCGCTCGAGGTGACCGAGCGGATCGACCGCGACGGCAACGTGGTCGTCGGCCTGGACGAGGACGAGGCGCGCGCCGCGATCCGCGCGCTACTCGACGACGGGGTGCGCGCGATCGCGGTGTCACTGCTGTGGTCCTTCCGCAACCCCGTCCACGAACGCAGGCTGCGCGAGCTGGTCGCCGAGCAGGACCCGGACGTCTTCGTCGCGCTCTCCAGCGAGGTCAGCCCGCGCATCCGCGAGTTCGCCCGCAACGCCACCACGATCATGAGCACCCAGATCGGACCGGGGCTGCGCGACTACCTGAACACGCTGGAGGAAACGCTCCGCCAGGACAAGCTCGCCGGCCCGTTGCTCGTGATGCAGAGCAACGGCGGCGCCGTGGCCGCCAAGGAGGCACCGGCATCGGCGATCAGCACGGTCGGCTCCGTCCTCACCGGCGGTGTCGTCGGCTCGGTCGCGCTGGGCCGCCAGCTCGGCCACCGCAACATCATCTCGACCGACGTCGGCGGAACCACGTTCCTCGCCGGGCTCGTCGTCGACGGCGAACCGGTCCGCGACACGACGACGGTGATCAACCACCACCCGATCAACGTGCCCACCCTGCGGGTCGACGCGATCGGGTCCGGCGGGGGCGCGATCGCCTGGCTCGACGCGGGCGGGAACCTGCGCATCGGCCCACGCAGCGCACAGGCCGTGCCCGGCCCCGCCTGCTACGGCAACGGCGGCACCGAGCCGACCAACACCGACGCCAACCTCGTGCTCGGCATCCTGCCCGAGCGCGGCCTGCTCGGCGGCCGCAAGCCGCTGTCCGTCGAGCTGGCGCGGCAGGCCATCGACACCCAGATCGCCAAGCCGCTCGGGCTGACGGTCGAGGAAGCCGCCGCCGCGATCTACACCGTGCAGAACGCGCAGACCGGTGACCTGCTGCGCAAGACCGTCGTCGAGGCCGGACACGATCCGCGCGACTTCGTGCTCTACGCCTTCGGCGGTGCCGGACCCGCGCACTGCGCGGGATACGCCGCCGAAGTCGGGGTCGACGAGGTGGTGGTTCCGCTCGGGCCGGTCGCCTCCGCGTTCTCCGCGTTCGGCCTCGCCTCCTCCGACATCGCGCTGGCGGCCGAACTGTCGGACCCCACCCTCGTTCCCTTCGACCCGGCACGCGCCGAGCGGAACTTCCACGAGCTCGAGCGGCGGGTTCGCGAAGGGCTCGACCGGCAGGGCGTGCGATTCGAGACCGTCGAGCTGCACCGCGAGGTGGACATGCGCTACAGCATGCAGCTCGCGGAGGTGACCGCCCCGGTGGTGAGCGGCCCGCTCGACCAGGCGGCGATCGACGAAGCGGCCGCGGCGTTCGAGGAGCGTTACGCCGCGCTGTACGGCAAGGACGCGGGTTTCCGGGAGGCGGGCATCCAGGCCATCACCTTCCGCGTCCGCGGAATCGGGGTGCTGCCGTTCTCGCCCGAACTGCCCGGGGTTGCGGCCGCCGGGTCGGCGGACCCGGCGGAGGCCCGGTCAGGCAGCCGTCCGGTGTGCCTCGACGCCACGAACGGTTACGTCGACACCTCGGTCTACGACTACCGGAAGCTGCGCGCCGGGCACGTGCTCGATGGCCCGGCCATCATCGAAGTTCCCACGACGACCGTCGTCGTCCCGGGCGGCACCACCGGCACGGTGGACGCGCTCGGCAACGTGACCATCCGCCGCACCGCCGCTAGGAGTGCCTCATGAGCATGCCAATCCTCGGATCCGAGGTCTTCTCGAGCCGTCCGGTCAATCCGGACGAGCTGCAGCGCTCACTACCGTCCACAGTGGAAACCCACACCGTGACCCAGGAGCAGATCGACCGGCTCGACCCGCTCACCTACGAGGTGGTGCGCCATCGCCTGTGGTCGGTCACCGACGAGATGGGCGAGGCGCTCAAGCGCATGTCCGGCTCGCCCATCGTGACCGACGCCAACGACTTCGACTTCGCGATCTCCGACGAGCTGGGCCAGGAGGTGCAGGTCGGCCTCTACAACACGATGCTCGTCGGCGCGGTCGACCTCGCCATCTACTGGACGCTGCGCCACCGCGCGGTCAATCCCGGCATCGCCGAAGGGGACATGTTCCTCACCAACGATCCCTGGGTCGGCGGAGGGCTGCACCAGAACGACGTCATGGTCTACCAACCCGTCTTCCACGACGGGAAGCTGTTCGGCTGGACCAGCGCGCTGTGCCACGAACCGGACCTCGGCGGTGTCGGGCTCGGGTCCTTCTCCCCCGCGGCGGAGGACGTCTTCTCCGAGTCACTGCCCACCCCGCCGGTGAAGGTCGTACGGGACTTCCAACTGCAGCGCGACGTCGCCGACGTGTGGATCCGGCGCTCCCGGGTGCCGATGCTCGTCGGTCTCGACCTGCGCGCCAAGATCGGCGCCAACAACGTCGGCCGGGAACGGCTGCTCGCCCTGATCGAGCAGTACGGGGCCGACACGGTCAAGGCCGTGATGAAGCGGATGATGTCCGACGCCGAGTCCCGGCTGCGGGCCAAGCTGTCGAGCCTGCCCGACGGCAGCTGGTCGGCCACCGGCTACCAGGACCAGTCCCACGAGGGCGACCGGAACCTCCACAAGATCACCGTCACCACCACGAAGACCGGCGACCACCTGACGTTCGACTTCACCGGCACCGACCCGCAGTCAGGCGTCATCAACTGCACCTACGCCGGCATGCGCGGTGGGGTCATGCTCGCCCTCCTGCCGATACTGGCCGGCGACATCCCCTGGTCGGCAGGCGGGCTCATGCGCTGCTTCGACCTCGTCACCGAGGAGGGCACGCTCAACAACGCCACCTACCCCGCCGCCGTCGGCCGCGGCCCGATCGGACCCGCGTGGCTCACCGGCAGCCTGATCGCCGAATGCCTGTCGCAGATGCTCGACCGCGACCTCGAACTGGGCAAGAACGTGCAGGCGACCTGTTGCGGCACCTGGGACACGGCGGTGATGGCCGGGCTCGACGAGCGCGGCGAGCAACCCGCACCGTTCCTCAACATCATCATGGAGCCGATGGCCGGCGGATACGGCGCGCGGCCGCACGCCGACGGCATCGACACCGGCGGGCTGTTCTGCATTCCCATGGGCCGCGTGCCCGACGTCGAGATGACCGAGTTCCTCTACCCGGTGCTCGCGCTGTGGCGGCGGGAGGTACCCGACTCGGGCGGGCCGGGCCGACACCGCGGCGGGCTCGGTGCGTCAATAGCCATCACCCCGCACGGCACGAGTGTCCCGATGGGACTCGTGCTCGCCTCGGCGGGCAAGGCCGTCGCGCAGAACGCCGGGCTCGCGGGCGGCCATCCGGGCAACAGCGGCCTGGACGTGCTCGCCCGGCGCAGCCGCGTCGCCGACCTGCTCGCGTCCGGCCGCATCCCCAGCGAACTGGAGGAGCTCAGCGACACCCTGGAGCCCGGCCAGAACTACGCCTCCAGCTACCTGGCTCCCGGCGAGGTGTTCGTGATGACCTGGCAGGGCGGCGGAGGTTACGGCGATCCGCTGACAAGGGATCCCGAGGCGGTCGCCAGGGATCTTCGGGAACAGAAGATCTCCGCCGACAGCGCTCGGGCCGTGTACGGAGTGATCGTCGAGAACGGCGTGGTGAACCGACCCGCGACCACCGCCGAACGGGAGCGGCAGCGCTCCGTGCGCCGGGACCGCTCCCGCGTCCTGCGGCCGACCACGGGCCGCCGGATCAACCCCGACTCCGCCAGGCGACTCGACGACAACCTCGTCGAAGGCACGGACGCCGGAACGGCGGTCGTGGCGTGCCGCCATTGCGGCGACGTCCTCGGTGAGACCGGAGTGCCAGCTGCCGAACTCTCACTCGCCGCCTACGAGGGCTCCCCTGCCGAGGCGGGACCACAGATCATCGCCGACGCGGCCGACTACGTCGACGCGCCCGTGGTCTTCCGACAGTATTGCTGCCCGACCTGCTGGACGGCGCTCTACTCGGCGGTCGTACCCGCCGACCACCCGATGCCTCCGCTCGCAGGGCTGGCCGCGACCTCGGCAGTGTGAGCGGTTCGGCCGGGTGGGCGGGCGGCGCCGTCCACCCGGCCAGGCCCGCGGGGCGGTCGACCGCAGATCCGGCGGGGCGGCGCTCGTCGCCGTCGCGATGGTCGTCCGTCGCACTGCCTGAACCCCGATAGAGGGGTTCGTCACAGAAGAACGCGGAACGCGCAGACGGAGCCGACCGTCGCAAAGGCGACAAAGACGATCACCGACACCGGTGCCGACCAAAGGCAAGAACCTATGCGCAGACCACGTATCGCGATCGCGACCGTTGCGGCCACACTGGGGCTCACTCTCGCCGCGTGCGGCGGCGAGGAGGACACCACCGGGGACGCGGCGGCCCAAACCCCCTCGTCCTCGTCGTCCGAGCAGTCCGCTCCCAGCGAGACCGCGAGCTCCTCACCCGCCGCCGACGACGCCGCCTCCGCCGAGGTCACTCCACCCGGGACAGAGCTCAGCGTGGGTGAGACCGCTACCGTCCCGTTCACCTACGGGACCGAGAAGAGCGGGACGATCGCGATCACCGTCACGGCGATCGAGCAGGGCGATCCCGCCGACCTCGCGGCGTTCGGAGAACGCGCGAACGGCCTCGTTCCGTACTTCATCCGGATCAAGGTCGAGAACGTCGGCGGCACCGACCTCTCCTACAGTTCGGTGAGTCTGCGAGCGCTCGGCGAGGACGGCCGGGGCACCGGCGTGGTGATCACCGGTGACGTCGAGGGCAAGTGCGAGAGCACCAGTGCGGACGACACCTTCTCCGCCGCGGGTGCCACGTTCGAATCGTGCACCCTGCAGGCGGCTCAGGAAGGCGTGGCCGTGACCGGCGCCGAGTTCGGCGACTCAGAGGAGTACTCCGACAACCCGATCGTCTGGACGGCCTGATCCGGCAGGGTGTCCGGGACCACGAGCCTTCGAGCCCGGTCCCGGATACCGAACCGGAGGGACTCCCCGGCCCGGCCTGCGGCCCCGCACCGTTCCCGGTGCGGGGCCGCGGGCCGTGACCGGTCACCACACCTGGTCGAGCACCCGCAGGATGTTGCCGCCGAGGACCTTCGCGATCTCGTCGTCGGAGTAGTCGTGGGCGACGAGCCAGCCGGTGATGTGGTGGAACTCCTCGGCCAGGTTCTCGATGCCGTCCACGTACTCGACCTTGGTGAACTCGGGGCCGTCGTGCGCGGCCGAGATCGACAGGTGCTTGGCGAACGTGTCGTGCAGCCCCACGTGATCGCCGAAGAGGGTGTCCGGGCCGAACGCCACGTGGTCGATGCCCACCAGCTCGACGCAGTAGGTGAAGTGCTCCATGAACGCGTCGAGGTTGTGGGCCGGGTGGTTGGGGCTCATCGTGGTGTGCGGTGCGGCCTCGATGCCGATCACCCCGCCCCGCTCGGCACAGGCGATGATCACGTCGTCCGGCTTCATCCGCTTGGTGGGCCACACCGAGCGCGCACCCGCGTGCGTGATGAAGATCGGCTTCTCGGACGCCTTGATCGTGTCCATGCTCGTGCGGTCACCGGAGTGCGAGACGTCGATGGCGATGCCGAGCTTGTTCATCCGGCGCACCGCCTTCTCCCCGAAGTAGGTCAGGCCGCCGTCGTGGCGCTCCCGCAGTCCGGAACCCAGCGTGTTCGACTCGCTGTAGGCGATGCCCAGCTGCCGGACCCCGAAGCCGTACAGCACGTCGATCCGGTCGACCTCGTTCTGGATCGGGGTGGACGCCTCCAGCGCGGGCA
The DNA here is from genome assembly GCF_003202235.1 of Prauserella flavalba. Classification (GTDB taxonomy): domain Bacteria; phylum Actinomycetota; class Actinomycetes; order Mycobacteriales; family Pseudonocardiaceae; genus Prauserella_A; species Prauserella_A flavalba. The sequence continues at coordinate 146,868 of NZ_MASU01000015.1, read as the reverse complement.
CCAGCGCGATCTGGCCGTTCGCGCGGGCGTTCGCGATGTCGGCGACGCTCTCCGCGCGGATCACGAAATCCTGCTTGGCGATGTCGGAGTAACGCATCCCGAGGTCGACGAGGACGTCCTCCCACTTCCACCCCATCTGGGAGGTGATGCAGCAGGTGCCGTCCATGAAGTTCTCGAAGACCGCGTCGATGCCGGACAGCGAGAGCCCCTCGTAGCCGGTGTGGTGGCGGCCGGTGCGGTTGTAGTCGAAGGTCTCGGTGATGTCCTCGGGGAAGATACTGGTGTGATCGTGCAACGAGATCACCGTGTTGTCGGCGAGCAGCTTGTTCACCCTCGCCCGCTGCACGTCGGTCAGCTCCGGCCCCCGCGAAGGCACCCTGCCGATCTCCTTGGCCAGTGCGAACTCGACGTAGTCCTCACCGGCCTCGAGCGCGTCGAAGGAGCGGTATCCCTGGTAGCGCAACGGCTGCGCGCCGGTCTTCTGTGTCATGGTCGGCACTCTTTCCTTTCTCTGCGGTCGTCTCAGGACGCGGCGGGGGCGGGTTCGGTCGCGGCCCCGGCCTGCCGGGTGCGCGGGGTGAAGAACAGGGTCAGCTCCTCCGGCGGCATCGGACGGCTGAACAGCGAGCCGATGATCATCCCGGCGAACCCGGCCAGCACCCCGGGCACGACGGGCTCCACCAGTGGACCATCGAGCGCGTACCACAGCAGGCACACGCCGAAGCCCGCGATCATCGAGCACACCGCGCCGATCTTGGTCGCCCGCCGCCAGTACAGGCCGAGCAGCACGGGCGCGGTGATCGTGCTGCCGAGCAGCGCGGCGTAGCTGAGCACCACGAACTGCACGATGTCCAGTTCCTGCAGCGTGAGCAGCACTGGCAGGACACCGATCACGAGCGTCGCCCACCGGTTGAGCCGGGTCCGCGTGCGTTCCGTGCTGTCCGGCCGGATCAGCGACGCGTAGAGGTCGTGCGAGATGGCGGGTCCCGCGACCAGCAGCACCGAGTCCACTGTGCTCAGTACCGCCATGATGATCGCCGTCAGCAGCAGTGCGCCCACGAACGGCGGCAGCACCTCGGAGGCCAGGATGGTCGAGGCGGCGTCGGACACCGACAGGTTCGGGTAGAGCACGCGCATCACCATGCCGGCCACACCGATGCAGATCCCCGTCAGCAGCACGAAGAACATCGCGACACCGGAGGCCCGGCGGCATGTGCGGTCGTCGGGCATCGCGTAGAAGCGCAGCAGCAGGTAGGGCGCGCAGAGCGCGGCGAACCCGAAGCCGAGCCAGAAGCCGCTGATCTCCGACCAGCCGAAGCCCCAGCCGACGAAGTGCGGCGCGATCTCCGGCAGTGACTGGGCCAGGGACGAGAGCCCGCCGGCGTGGCTGATCAGCAGCGGCAGCCCGATCACCACGCCGAGCGCCATCGCGATCTGCTGCAGGAAGTCGGTGCGGATCACCGCGGTCATGCCGCCGATCACCGTGTAGCCGACCACGAGCACCATCAGGATCACCGCGCCCCAGAAGAAGGGGATGCCGAACGCGGCCTCCAGGATCACGCCGCCCGCCTGGTACTGCGCCGACATGAACACCAGGTACGACAGCACGAGCAGCACCGAGATGACCGCGCGCGGAACCTTGCCGCCGAAGCGGTCGGCGATGAAGTCGGGGAAGGTCAGCGCGTTGCGCTCGTGCGCGTAACGCCGCAGCCGGGGCGCGATCACGTAGGCGGCGATGAGGAACGCCACCCAGATCCCGGCCCAGCCCCACATGAACGAGGCCCCGGTGAGGTAGTGGATGCCGACGGTGCCGACGAACGTTCCCGCGCTCATCTGGGTCGCGGCGATGCTCGCGCCACCCGCCCACGCGCCGACCTTGCGGCCAGCCACGAAGTAATCCTCTTCGCCGCTGTTGCTCTTGTAGGAGCGCCAGCCCTCGAAGACCAGCACGATGAGGAAGCCGCCCAGCAGCAACAGGAACATGGTCTGGAAGTTCACCACTGCTCACCGCTTTCCGGCTCGGCCTCGGAGCGGTCCTTCCGCCCGGCGAGCACAATGGACAGTACGGTCAGGACGAGACCGGCGAGCACGGCCGTGTCGAAGGGAAGCCCGAACGGGGTGATCATGCGCGGGGACGCTCCTTCCGGAGAGAGGTGACCAGCCACACGGCCACGACGGCGACGATGAGCACCAGGCCGGTGTAGGACGTCACGGTGCCGAGCGACGCCGAGGACGTCGTCCCGTACTCGGCGACCACCATCGAGGGCAGCGACCGGCTGTCGTGCCGGAGCACCACGCGGTCGCCTTCCTGGTGCTGCTGCTCGAAGACCGGCATGCTGTCGCCGACGAGCCGCTGGCCCTCGGGAAGCGTCACGGTGATCGCCACCCGCAGGCCCCGGTCGGCGGCGAGGTCGGGCACCGCGAGGGGAACGCCCCGTGCCTCGCCGGTGCGCTGGATCCGTTGCTCCACCGTGTATTCCGTGGTGCCCTCGGGCAGCGTCGCGGCGGCGCGGATGCCGCGCACCGGGCCGATGCCGGTGATGCCGGAGACGGCGGTGAGCTCGGTGACCTCCGTGCCCGCGCGGGGTGCGACCAGCAGCCGCACCGATACCGGGGCGGTGGTGGGCTCGGTGAGCCGGTAGGTGGCGCGCACCAGGTCCTCGCCGGATTCGTCGAGGGTGATCGCGACATCGGCGTGGGCGAGCACCGGGTCGGCGGCCTCCTGGGCCGTGGCGGTCGGTGCCGGTCCGCCCAGGACCACGGCGGCCAGCACGCCGGTGACCGTCAGCATCCCCTTCACGGCGTGACCTCCAGCGGGCCGGACGCGTGGTGCAGGAGCGCCGCGTCGTCGGCACCCCTGGCGATCGCGGTGGGCACGGGGTAGGCGCGACGGCTGTGGCACAGGCCCATGCGGTGCAGGGCCTGCGCGTGGTGCAGGGCCGCGCGGATGGGGTTGACCACCGGCACGCCCAGTTCCGCGGTGAGCCGTTCGGCGGCGCCGAGAAAGCCCATGCTCATGCAGCCGAGCACGAGCGTGTCGGCCGTGCCGTCGGCGAGCGCCGCCTCGCACTCGCCGCGCAACGCGACGTAGGCCGCGTCGTGGTCGGTGTTGATGGCGAGTACCGACAGCTCCACCGAGCGCACCTCGTGCAGCGCCTGGAGAACGCCGGTCTCCCAGGCGATGCGGCGCAGCAGCGGCCGCACGCCCGCGGTGACGGTGACGACCGAGAACCGGTGGCCGAGCGTCACGGCCAACGCCATCGCCGCCGCGGCAGGCCCGACCACCGGCCTGGTGGCGATCTCGCGCAGGCCGTCGAGGCCGGGGTCGCCGAAGCAGCCCAGGATCGTCGCGTCGGTCCCGGCCCGCTCGGCGGCACGCAACCCCGTGCCCATCGCCGGGATCGCGAGGTACTCCTCGAAGGCGGACTCGATCGAGGCCGGGCCCCGGTCCACCGCGGTGACAGTGATCTCGGTGTCCGGATCGGACCATTCGCCGAGCAGGCCGGCACGGCGGCGCATCTCGGTCTCGCCGAGCGCCGTGACGTGCATCGGCGCGGGCAGCAGGTAGGTCAGGCGCATGGGCTCTCCGTGTGGGGTGAGGGGGCTACTCGGCGAGGTGGAAGGGCCGGTAGGCGCGCTTGTGGTTCTCCAGCTCCAGTCCGATGTCGACGGAGCGGACACCGGGCAGCGCGCCGAGGACCCTGGTGGTGAAGGCGTAGATGTCCGAGGCGTCGGGCAGGATCACCTCGCACACCAGGTCCGCGGAGCCCGCGGTGGCCGAGACGTAACGGACCTCGGGGCGTCCCGCGAGCAGGTGCGCGATCTCGTCGAGCCTGCCGAGGTCGACCTTGAGCCACGCCAGCAGCTCCACGTGGAATCCGAGCGCGGCCGGGGTCACCAGCGTGCTGAACACCAGTGCGCGCGCGGCGACCAGCCGCTCCACCCGCCTGCGCACCCCGGTCTCGCCGAGCGTCAGGTGCTTGGCGACGTCGCGGTACGGGCGCCTGCCGTCGTCGGCCAGCGCGGCCAGCAGGTGCTGGTCGTTCTCGTCGAGGGTGATGCGGGCCGGTGGGCTCGGCCGCACCGGTGGCCGCTGCACCGCGTCGCCCAGCAGCCGCCTGCTCCAGTCGTGCCGCATGGTGAACGTCTTGGTGATCAGCGCCGACGACGAGCTGTGCACGCCAGGCAGCGCGCCGAGATCGTCCACGAGCGCGCTCGTCAGCTGGCGCTGCGACGGCACGATGATCTCGGTGATGACGTCCCACGTGCCGGTGCTCAGTGTGAGGAACCGGGTGTCGGGCCTGGCCGCGAGCACGTCGATGACCTTCCGCACCGAGCCCGGCGCACAGCCCAGCTGTACGAGCACCGGCTGGCCGAGACCGCAGATCAGCGGATCGGCGACGCCGATGACCCGCACCGTCCCGTCCTCGAGGAGCCTGCCGCCGCGCCGCGACGCCGTGCTCTCCGTGGTGCCCGCGAGCCGGGCGACCTCGGACCACGAGCTGCGCCCGTCGAGTTGCAGGGCCGCGACGATGCGGCGGTCCAGGTCACTGAGTTCGTGCACGTTCGGTCCCTCGCGAATGACATCCTGTGACGCCCGTGTTGAGCGAATCAGGCTTGAGTTCCCGGAAATCTACGTGGGAGAGGCGAAGATGTATAGATACTTGCATGAAATCGGCCGAGTCCTGGTAACAGCGCTGTTGCCGCTGTTACCTGTGGATCAACACCCCGGGGACGGGGAGGATCGGAGGCAGCCGTGATCGTCACGTTCGACCTGTTCAGTGCGCTGACCGATTCGCGCGGGGGCGGCTCGGCCGTTTTCGCCCGGATCGCCGCGGAACGCGGCTGGCCCTTCACCGGGACACTGCTGTACGACGAGTGGGACCGGCGCAACAAGCAGGCCCAGCAGCGGGTCGATCTCACGGGCGGCTGGACGAGCTTCCGGGAGCTCTCGCGGAGCGCGCTCGCGGACACGTACACCGCGCTCGGACTAACGGCGGACGCCGACGCCGACCTCACCCGCGTCCAGGACGGCGTCGGCGGCTGGCCGCTGTGGCCGGACGTCCCCGGCGGGTTGCCCGCCGTGGCGGAGCACGCCCGGCTCGGGATCCTCTCGAACGTCGACGACGACCTCGCCGCCGCGACGCTCGCCTACCCGCTCGTGGAACCGGATCTGGTGCTCACCTCACAGCGGCTCGGCGCCTACAAGCCAGATCCCGCCCTCTACCTGCGCGCCCGCGAGCTGCTCGGCGAGGACTTCGTCCACGTGGCCGCGTCGGCCCGCGACGTGCGGGGCGCGCTCGAGGCCGGAATCCGCACCGTGCGCATCGTCCGGCCGGGCCACCACCTCGACCCGCACGGTCCGGCGCCGACGGTGTCGATCCACGCCGTGCCGGAGCTGGTCAGCGCGCTGGGAGGGTAGCCGCGTCAGTCGCCCGGCGGGGCGTGCCGGTGTCCTTCGATGGCGATGCGCGCGGCGGCGACGGACTTGCGGATCACCTGCTCCGGCGTGTAGCCGTGGCGGGCGAAGACGCCGTCGAGCCAGAACATGCCGTAGCCGTGTGCCTGGGTGAACAGCTGCTCCATGAGTTCGAGTGCGTTCTCGGGCCGGTCGGACACGGTGAGGCACAGCATCAGGAACTGGTCGCTCATGCGGCGGGTCTGCTCGTGCAGCTCGGTGTCGTCGCGGCCCTGGAGCCCGTCGGCGTAGACGACGTTCATGCCCGCGCGCCGTTCGATGAGGTACCCGGTGTAGGCCCCGCAGGCGGCGGCGAGCGCCTCCACGGGGTCGGGCAGGCCCTCCGCGGCGGCGCGGACGCGGTCGGCGAGCTGGCTCGCGACCGTGGCCGCGACGGCCGCGAGCAGGCTCTCGCGCTCGGGGAAGTGCCGGTAGGGCGCGCCGGGGCTGACCTTGGCGCGCCGGGCGACCTCGGCGACCGAGAACGCGCCGAGGCCCTGCTCGGCGATCAGGTCCAGGGAGACGCGCACGAGCTCGGCTCGCAGGTTGCCGTGATGGTACTTCTCGCCCATGGCCTGGATCACATCTCTCGATCGGAATAGGTAAGAGCCTTCTTACGTCGCTATGTGAGAGCCCCCTTACATCGGGGCTCGCGATCCATCATCCCAGGAGGTCTGATGAGCACGACGACGCACGCCATCGCAGCGCCCGCACCCGGCGCCCCGCTCGAGCAGACCACGATCCAGCGGCGCGACCTGCGCCCTGACGACGTACTGATCGACATCGCCTACGCCGGCATCTGCCACAGCGACATCCACCAGGCGCAGGAGGACTGGGGCACCGCCATCTTCCCGATGGTCCCCGGCCACGAGATCGCCGGCGTGGTCGCCGCGGTCGGCTCGAACGTGACCAGGTACCAGGTGGGCGACCGCGTCGGCGTCGGCTGCATGGTCGACTCGTGCGGCGAGTGCGAGTACTGCCTGGCCGGAACCGAGCAGTTCTGCGTCAAGGGCAACGTCCAGACGTACAACGGCGTGGGCTTCGACGGCGAGAACACCTACGGCGGCTACAGCCGCCAGATCGTGGTGAAGGACGCCTTCGTGTGCCGCATCCCGGAGGGCATCGAGCTCGACGTCGCCGCTCCCCTGCTCTGCGCCGGCATCACGACGTACTCGCCGCTGCGCCAGTGGGGCGCCGGCCCCGGCAAGAAGGTCGCGGTCGTCGGCCTCGGCGGCCTCGGCCACATGGCCGTGAAGCTGGCCGTCGCGATGGGCGCCGAGGTGACGGTGCTGAGCCAGAGCCTCAAGAAGCAGGAGGACGGCAAGCGGCTCGGCGCCACCCACTACTACGCCACCGGCGACGAGTCGACCTTCGACGTGCTGCGCGGCCGCTTCGACCTGATCCTCAACACCGTGTCGGCGAAGCTGCCGGTGGACGCCTACCTCGGCCTGCTGCGCGTCGGCGGGGCGATGGTCAACGTCGGCGCGCCCGGCGAACCGCTGTCGTACAACGCGTTCTCCCTCATCGGGGGCAACAAGACGCTGGCGGGCTCCATGATCGGCGGCATCGCGGAAACCCAGGAGATGCTGGACTTCTGCGCCGAGCACGGCATCGGCGCCGAGATCGAGACGATCTCCGCCGATCAGGTCAACACCGCCTACGAGCGCGTGGCCAACAGCGACGTCCGCTACCGCTTCGTCATCGACACGGCGACGATCGGTTCCTGACGACGCACCCGAGGGCCTGGCGACCACGACCGGCCGCCAGGCCCTCGCGCGGGGCGCCCGCACGACACATCGGATCCCCGCATCAGCACGGTCACCGCAAGGATCACCGCGCGGCGGCGTTCGCGTTCAGCGGGCTTCTTCTTCCGTCGCGGCGAAGAGGCCGCGGGGTCCCTTCAGCGCGTTGAGCGCGGCGAGTATGTGGGCGCGGGTGATCGACTCCGCCCAGTCGCCGTCGCCGGCCTCGAGCGCGGCGATGATCGTGTGGTGTTCCTGGCAGGTGGAGGCGACCTGTTCCGGGGTGAACGCCGTGAAGACGCGGTGCAGGAGAGGAATGTGGACCACCGTGGTGAGGGTGGCCACGAGCCGGTCGCTGCCCGCGGACGACCGCACGGCCTCGTGGAACTCGATGTTGAGCTCGGCGATGCGCTCGTGATCCAGCGGTTCGGCCTTCGCCAGCTCTGACATCTCGTCGGCCAGCGCGCGCAGTCGCGGCAGGTCGAGCAGATCCGGTCGCCCCGCGGCGAGCCGGGCGGCCCAGGCCTCCAGGTTGGCCCGGAGCCGGTAGGTGTCCTCGAGATCGCGCCGCGTCCATCGGGACACCTCGACGCCGCGGCGTCCGCGCGGTTCGATCAGGCCGTCGGCACGGAGCCGCTGTATGGCATGGCTGACCGGGGTGCGCGAGACACCGAACTCGGCTGCGATCTGGACCTCGCGCAGCGCGGTGCCGGGAGGAAGCTGCCACGTCATGATCTGTCGACGGAGTTCGTCGTAGACGCGTGTGGCGGCGGGGTTTCCCTCGCTCAACGTGTCCTCCTCACGATCATTCTCGCTGCCGGCGACGGCCAGACTAGGCCACGCCGGCCGCTCGAGGGCGGCCGGCGTGGAGTGCCGTCGTGTCGCATCAGGTGCCGCTGACGGCGTCGCGTTCGGACACGCCCAGGTCGTGTCTGACAATCCTCTGCCGTGTGAGCGGGGATCAGCGTGGTGGCTCGCAAGACATCCCAGGAGCTTGAATGTCAAGCGGCGATGTTGTTGGCGTGGTGCGACCAGGCGGTGGTCTCGTTGTAGAGGGTGCGGGTTTTCAGGCAGCCGTGCAGGATGCCGACGAGCCGGTTGGCCAGTTGGCGCAGCGCGGGGTTGTGCCCGACACCGCGGGCTCGTTGCTGGTCGTAGTAGGTTCGCGCACCGGGTGAGGTGTTGAGCGCGGCGAAGGCCTGGGTCATCAACGCGTCGATCAGCCGGTCGTTGTGCACGAAGCGGGCCAGTACGACCTTCTTCTTGCCCGAGGCGCGGGTGATCGGACTGGTCGCCGCGTAGTTCTTGCGTGCTTTCGCGCTGGCGTAACGGTTGGGGTCGTCGCCGAACTCGGCCAGCACCCGGGCGCCCAGGATCGGTCCCAGCCCAGGCTGGGACAGCACGATCTCAGCGTCCGGGTGCTGGCCAAAAAACGTCTCGACCTGGCCCTGCAGGGTGCTGACCTGCGCGCGCAGGGTGGCCAGCACCGTGACCGCGGCGCGGGTGGTGGCTGCATAGGCCGCGGTGACCACCGCGGGCTGCCCCAGCTGCTGGGCGCGCAGCAGCGACTGGATCCGGGTGGCTTTGCCCTCGATGTCGCGGCGGCGAGCACGTCGCAGCGCGGCCCGGATCTGGCTCAGCGACAGCCGCGCTGCGCTGTCCGGGTCGGGTGCCTTCCCCAGCAGTTCCAGCGCCTCGGGTGCATCCAGGTCCTCGAATGCCTCCAGTGCGGCGGGGAAGTACTCGCGCAGGCTGTGGCGCAGCCGCTGGGTGTGGCGGGTGCGTTCCCAAATCAACGTCTTGTGCGCCCGGGTGATGACCTTGACCGCCTCGGCCTCGGGGCTGTCACCGGCGATCGGGCGCAACTCGTGGGCGTCGGTACGTACCATGTTGGCCAGCATGTGCGCGTCCGCAGCGTCGCTTTTCGCCCCGGACACACCATGCCGCCGCCGGTATCCGACCGCCTGCAACGGGTTGACCGCGAACACGGCGTACCCCGCGGCGACCAGGGCAGCCACCCAGGGCCCGCGATCGGTCTCGATCCCGATCACCACCCGCGCCTGATCGGGATCGGTGTCCGGGCCCAGGTGCTCGGCGATCATCGCGTGCAACCGGGCGATCCCAGCCACCCCCTCCGGCAGCCGGGCTCTCGCCAGCCGCCGGCCCGCCGTGTCCATCAACTCGACATCGTGATGGTCTTCGGCCCAGTCATCTCCCACGAACAGCACCGTGTCCGTCTCCCTCCACAACGCTCGTCATACCCCGGTCACGCGCGGGAGAACACTCAGCGGCCTAATGAACCAGTGCTCACACCACACTCGGTGGGCACGACATCCCATCAGCGATCCGTTCTCCCGGGCTACCGGCAGGGGCACGATCTTGCGACAGAACTCCCCACACAAGGGGTTCAGGCGGAGAGAGTGCTCACCCACCGATGGTCACCGACCACGAGTCTGCCCAATGACCAACCCGCAACTCTCATTAGGCGGAGGGAAGCCCTCGTACCGGGTCGTACTCGGGCCTTCCGCCAACGCATGCCCCGGGCGCGGGTGCCCCGCACGAACCGAGCGCCGCGTTGGCCCCGCGCAGCCGGCAATGGGATTGTCAGACGCGGCCTAGCCGCTGTCCCTCCACGATCTCGTCGCCGTGGATGTCGCCGGAGCGCAGGAAGAGCGCCGCGACGAGGCCGATGAGCGCTGTCCCGAGGAGGTACATGGCGGGCGCGACGGTCCAGCCGGTCAGGTCGATGAGGTACGTCGCCACGAACGGCGCACCGCCCCCGAACACCGCCGCCGGGATGTTGAAGCCGACGGCGACGCCGGTGGAGCGGACCGATGCGGGGAACAGTTCCGGCATCGCGGCGGCCGAGGCGGACAGGTAGGTCGCGGTGAGGACGCCGAGAGCGACCTGGCTTGCCATCGCGAGTGCCGGGTTGCCGACGGTGATGCCACCGAAGACCGGGAACACGAGCGCCGCGAACCCGAGTGCTCCGGCGATCAGCACGGGACGGCGGCCGACACGGTCCGACACTGTCGCGAGCACCGGTAGCACGATCATCGTGACGGCGGCGGAGACCAGCGTCGAGATGAGCGCGAACGTCGCGCCGTAGGAGTTGACCGTGCCGATGTAGGTCGGCATGTAGGTGAACACCGCGTAGAAGCACGTCGCGTGCATGGCGCCGATCCCGACGATCAGTGCGAGGCCGCGCTTGCGTTTGACGACCTCGCGGACCGGTGCCGCGCTGATCTGCTCGGTGCGGGCGAGCGCCTGGAACTCGGGGGTGTCCTCGATCTTCGCGCGGATGTAGAGGGCGATCGCCGCGAGGGGGGCGGCCATGAGGAACGGGATGCGCCAGCCCCACTCGGCCATGTCGTCCTCGCTCAGGACCGCCGTGACGCCGGTGACGGTGAGCAGGCCCGCGGTGAGGCCGACCGTGGTGCCGAACGTCAGCCAGCTGACGCCGAACGCGCGCCGGCCCGGTCCGGCGAACTCGAGCAGGAACGCGGAACCGGAGCTGTACTCACCACCGGCGGAGAACCCCTGGAGCAGCCGCAGGAACACCAGGATGACCGGCGCGGCGATGCCCCAGCTCTCGTAGGTCGGCAGGAGGCCGATCAGCAGGGAGCAACCGGACATCAGGCTGAGCACCAGAACCAGGACCTGCTTCCGCCCGATCCGGTCGGCGAGCGGTCCGAAGATGAGCCCGCCGAGCGGTCGCGCGAAGAAGGCCAGCCCGAAGACCGCGAAGCTGCTCAGCAGTTCGGCCGTCGGGTCTCCGGACGGGAAGAAGTTGTGGCCTATGTGGACGGCCAGGAAGCCGAACACGGTGAAGTCGAAGAACTCGATGGCGTGGCCGGCGGTCGCGCCCGTGATGGCGCGGGCCCGGCCCATCGGGGCCGACGCCGCCCCCGTGGGTGTGGTGGTCATGTTCGTCCTCTCGAGCCGACGCTGGCCCGGCGGTTCGCTGAGGCTCGCCGGCTGACGAGCCCTGTGATCGGCCCACAGGGTCACTACTGCATGCAGTGATTGTCAAGCCGCTTCGCCGACGGCCGTAGATGCACAACGCCGCACGGGAGAAGCCCGGACCAGAGGTGCCGGTCTCGGCATCGATGCTGTTCATGGCGGGTTTCCACGACTTCCACCGTCGACGGCCCGAGACAACCTCTCACTCTGATTGCATGCCGTAATGGGGTCGTTGTTCACAACTTCCAGGCAAAATATCGAGACATGCGCATTTTCTGCACACATTCGACAGCGAACGACGGTTGACACCAACGCCCCCGGATCGCAATATTGCATGCACTAATCGCCGACGACGACGAGGAACGCGATGCCAGACGATGCGAAACCCGGTGTGCTTCCCGGACCTCCGGCCCTGCGGACCACAGCCTGGCCGCTCCCCCTCGTCGTGGGCGGTCACGCCATCCTGGACGGCCCCGTCACGCACGTGGCGTCGCCGGCGTCGCGGACGGGCGGCCGCGGCGCGGTTCACGCCGACGCGGCGGTCGTGGCGGAGGCGGCCTCGGCCGCGGACGGTGCGCGCGGCGCGTGCGCGGCGATGTCACGGCGTGAGCGCGCACAGGTCCTGCGCGGCGCGGCCGGGTACCTCGGGACGCACCTCGAGGAACTCGCGATGTCGCTCTCGCTGGAGGTCGGGAAGTCGCTGCGGGACAGCCGCGGTGAGGTGGAGCGCTGTGTCGCGACGCTGGAGACCGCGGCGGATGCCGTCGCCGAGCTCGGCGGTCACGAGGTGCCCGTGGACGCGGTGCCCGCCGGCGCGGGGCGGCTCGCGTTCACCGTGTGGGAGCCGGTCGGGGTCGTGGCCGCGATCGCCGGCTTCAACTTCCCGCTCCTGCTGGCCGTGCACAAGGTCGCGGCCGCCGTCGGAGCGGGCTGCCCGGTGCTGCTCAAGCCCAGCGAGCGGACGCCGTTCACCACACTCGTGCTCGCCGAGGCCGTCGTCGCGAGCGGCTGGCCGCCCGCCGCGATCAGCATCCTCAACGGCGGCCCCGACGTCGCGATCGCCCTGTGCGAGGACCCCCGGGTGCGCCTGGTGAGCTTCACCGGGAGCTCGGCGGTCGGCGCGAAGATCGCCGAGCGAGCGGGGCGGCACCTCAAGCGCGTGGTGCTGGAGCTGGGTTCCAACGCGGCGACGATCGTCGCCCCCGACGGCGACCTCGCTCTCGCGGCACGGGCCTGCGCGGCCGGCGGCATGGCATCGACCGGGCAGTCGTGCATCTCCGTGCAGCGGGTCATCGCCCACCGCTCCATCGCGGACGACCTCGCCCGCCGCATCGGCACGGAGGTCGAGGCACTGACCACAGGTGACCCGCTCGACCCCGGCACCGCCGTCGGCACCCTGGTCGCCCCCGAGGAGACCCGCCGGGTCGCCGCACTCGTGGAGGACGCCGTCGCACACGGCGCCGAGGTGATCACCGGAGGTGTCACGGGCGGTGAGCTCCGGCCGACCGTGCTGCTCGACGTCCGGGAACCGGCGCGGCTCTGCCAGGAGGAGGCTTTCGGACCGGTCGTCACCGTCCTGCCCTACGACGACCTCGACGAGGCCGTCGACCTCGCCAACTCCACCCCGTACGGCCTGATGGCCGGTGTGTTCACCGCCTCGATCGACACCGCCCTGCGCGTCGCGCGCGGCGTCGAGAGCGGCGGGGTGCACGTCAACGACACGTCGAACTTCCGCGCCGACAACATGCCGTACGGCGGGGTGAAGGCCAGCGGCATCGGCAAGGAGGGGCCCGCCTCCGCGATGCGTGAGATGTCCGTCGAGAAGGTCATCACCTTCCGGCTCCCCGGCTGAGCCGACCACACAAGGGAAACGAACCAGATGAGCACCGACCAGGCCGATGTGGTGATCGTCGGCGCAGGCCTCGCGGGAGGCATCACCGCTGCCACGCTGACCGCGGCAGGACTTCACGTTGTCTGTCTCGAACAGGGCGGCTGGCCCGACTACGACAAGGCCCGCGCCGACTTCCCCGACTACGAGGTCACCGCCGACCGCTACTGGGCGCGCGATCCGAACACCCGCCGCGCGGAAGCCGACTACCCGGTCGACGACACCGACTCCGACATCTCCGCCCTGATGTGGAACGGCGTCGGCGGAGGGACGGTACTGTACTCGGCGAAGTGGCACCGGATGACGCCCGGCGACTTCCGGGTGCGCAGCCATGACGGGGTCGCCGACGACTGGCCACTATCCTATGAGGACCTCGAACCGTACTATGTGGAGGCCGAACGGCAGCTGGGCGTTTCCGGGCTCGCGGGCAACCCCGCCTATCCCGCAGGAGAGGGACCGCCCAACCCGCCGGTCCCCATCCGCGCCGCAGGGCGCCGCATGGCGAAGGCCCTCAACGAGCTCGGCTGGCACTGGTGGCCGGGCGGCAACGCGATCTCCACCCGCGACTACCGCATGCTGAGCCCCTGCCGCCAGCACGGCACCTGCATGTCCGGATGCCCCGAAGGCGCCAAGGCCTCCACCGATCTCACCCACTGGCCGGCGGCCATCGACCGTGGCGCGGACCTGCGCACGGGCGCCAGGGTCACCAGGGTGCTCGTCCGGGGCGACCGGGCCACCGGCGTGGAGTACGTCGACCGCGAGGGCAGGCTGCACAAGGTCGAGGCGCGCGCCGTGATCATGTGCGCCAACGGGATCGGCACCCCGCGCATCCTGCTCCTGTCCGCGACCTCCGAGCACCCCGACGGGCTGGCCAACTCCTCCGGGCTGCTCGGCAAGCGGCTGATGATGCATCCCTTCGGCGCCGTCGCCGGTATCTTCGACGAGGACCTGGCCACCCATTCCGGGTCCTGGGGCCAGCAGATCCAGACCATGCACTTCTACGAGTCCGACCCCGCACGCGGCTTCGTGCGCGGCGCCAAATGGGGGCTCCAGCCCACCGGCGGCCCGCTCGGCCTCACCCGCTCCTACCCGTGGGGCCAGTCACCGGAACCGATGTGGTTCGAGAACTTCCACGACACGCTCGCGAGCCGCCTCGGGCACGCTCCGATGTGGAGCCTCATCGCCGAGGACCTCCCCCACGAGCACAACACCGTCACGCTGTCGTCCGACCTCGCCGACTCCGACGGCCTGCCGGGCGCCCGGCTCGCCTACACGGTCGACGAGAACAGCAAGCGCCTCATGGACTTCCACGTCGCCCGTGCGGTCGAGTCCTTCGAGGTCGCCGGAGCCAGGGAGACGATCGTCGGTCCGCACGTGCGTGCCAGCGGCTGGCACCTCATGGGCACCGCGGTGATGGGCGACGACCCCGCCCGCTCCGTGACCGACCGCTTCGGCCGCGCGCACGACATCCCCAACCTGTTCATCTTCGACTCCAGCACCTGGGTCACCTCCGGTGGCGTGAACCCGGCCGCGACACAGGCGGCACTGGCCCTGTGGTCCAGCGACGCCTTCCTGCGCCAGGGGCAGCTCTCCAGGCGCGACCTGCGGACAGGAGCCGCCGCATGACCACCTCGCCAGAGTCCAGCGGACTCGACCAGACCGTCCTCACCGACGAGGAACGCGAGGCCGTCTACCTCATCGGGGAGACCCTGATCCCCGAGGGCGGGTCCGGCCCCTCCGCCGACCAGGCGGCCGTCGCGACCCAGTTCATCGACCGGTTCTTCGAACTCCGGCCCGACCTGCACAGCGGTTTCCGCGAGCTGCTCGCCGAGGCCGACCTGAAACGTCCCCGGGAGTGGTGCGAGCGACTGGAACGACAGCGGCCGGCGGACTTCTCCACGCTGACGTTCGTGATCGCCGGCGCCTACCTCCTCAGCCCCAAGGCGCGCGGCTGGCTCAAGTACGAGGGGCAGGTGGGCGAGTACCAGGACGGCTCCCCTCAGCCCGAGTACGCCGAAGGCGGCCTGCTCGACCCGGTCATCGCCCGCGGCCCGATCTACCGCGCCACCACGTGGACCCGGGACGGCACGGGCGGGGCGGCGGCCACCGGGTGACTCATCGCGGGCAGAATGACACGCCATGCGGACCGTCGGGGTCGACCTCGCGGCGGAGCCCCCGTCCACGGCGGTGGCCGTGCTCGACTGGGGTCCAGGCGGCGCGCGCGTGACCGACACGGAGCTGCCCGCCGACGACGACGCGGTACTGCGCCACGCCGAGCACGCCGACAAGGTGGGGATCGACTGCCCGCTCGGCTGGCCGGACACCTTCGCCGGCTTCCTCCAGGCACAGCGGGAGGACCCCGCCGGACTCGACTGCGGGCCGCCGGGTGCGGCGTGGCGCCGGTCGCTGGCCTACCGGCACACCGACGAACGGGTACGCGAGCTGACCGGGCTCGTCCCGCTCAGCGTCGCCACCGACCGGATCGGCCTCACCGCGATGCGCGCGGTACGCCTGCAGGCCCTGCTGGCCCAGCGCGGTCACCCGGTCGACCGGACCGGGAGCGGGCTGGTCGTCGAGGTCTACCCCGCCGCCGGCCTGCGGCACTGGCGTCTTCCCCACCGCCGTTACAAGGGCGGCCGGAACCGCGCGGCACTCGACGCCCTCGTGTCCGCGCTGCAGCAGGCGGCGCCGTGGCTCGATCTCGCCGGCCACGCGGACCTGTGCCGGCGCCACGACCACGTGCTCGACGCGGTGATCGCCGCCCTGCTCGCCCGCGCCGCCGCCCTGGGCCTCACCACCACGCCCACCGAAGCCGAGACACCGCGGGCGCGTACGGAGGGCTGGATCGCCCTGCCCACCTGCGCTCTCGACCGGCTCCGGTCCTGACGAGCCGCACCGGGGACGACGCCGATCGGAGCAACGCCCCGGACGTCCGGCCGGTACTCTGCCCGGATGGCGGAGGAACCCGGCAGGAACGTGCGGCGGTCCCTCAACGCGGGGCCGAAGGCCGCTGCCCGCAATCGCGCCGCCCTGATCGGCGCCGCCCGGGAGATCTATGCCGAGTCCGGTTTGGCTGCACCGCTCTCGGCGATCGCGCGCAGAGCCGGTGTCAGCCAGGGGGTGCTGTACCGGCATTTTCCCGACCGGGACACGGTGGCGGCGGCGGTTCTCGAGGAGAACGTGCGCCAGATCGAGGACGCCGCCGGGAAGGAGGACGCGTCCCTGGCCGGGGTTCTTGGCGTGGTCACCTGGCACCTGACCGAGTCGGCGGCCTTCATCAGCCTGCTGCACCCCGACGGGCGGCACCGGGGCGACCGGACTCACGCACTCGCCGAGGACCTGTCCAGGCGGGTCGAGCGCGCCCTGCGGGTACACCTTCCGGAAGGTCACCGGTTGAGCGCCGCGGACGATCTGATGCTCGCCGTCGCGATGGTCTCCGGTGCCGTGACCGGCCCCACGCGCGCGGAGCGGGAACGCCGGGCGCTGGACGCCTGGCGGCTGCTCGGCATCGAGGTGGGACCGGTACGGCCCTTCGGCGGGTGACCACGAGGAAGTGTCAGCCCCCGTTGGACTGCCGGATGCCCTTCGCCGGCGCCTCGAAGGCGTACAGGTAGCCTCCGGCCGGTCCGCTGACGGTCAGGTAGGCCGTCCGCTCGCCGGGCCTGATGGCGACATTGGTCGCCGATTCCAGGCCTTTCGCGCCCGCGGGGACCTCGATCGTCGCCAGGTGCCCGCCGTTCCGGTCGTACACCACCATCGCGGGCCTGCCGTGCAGCGCCTGGTAGATGTTGCCCGCCGCGTCCACGGCGATGGAGTCGGTCTGGGCGATCCCGCCGTCGACGTGGACCGCGGTGTGCCGGGAGGCCGTCTCGCCCGCGTCGCCGAGGCGGAGGTAGGAGATCCGGTTCCGCGTCAGTTCGCTGATCCACAGCCCGCGGAAGTCCTCGTCGAAGGAGATCCCGTTCGTCGCGCCCAGGCCGTCGGCCAGAACGGTGGCCTCCCTGCCCTCCCGGTCGATCCGCACCACCCGGCCCCGGTCCTGCCCCTCGGTCAGACCGCGTGAGTCGCTGACGTACAGGTTGCCGTCCTCGTCGAAGGCGAGGTCGTCGGGATTCATCGGCGAGCCGTCGACGGCTCCGGAGAAGAAGGTCCGCGGATCGCCGCCGTCCGGCGCCAGGCTCACGATCTCGCCGTGGGCGAAGTCGGTGAGGTAGAGCCGGCCGTCGTACGGACTGAACTGGGCGGAGGTGTAGGCCCCTCGCCCATCGGTGTGGAGCGCCCGCGACGTCTTCTTCCGGACGTCGACGCTCAGCACCTTCGGCTCGCCGGCGGGGGCGGTGACGTCCACGACGATCAGCTGTCCGTCCTCGTCGAACACCGGCCCTTCCAGCAGGGTCATCCCGGTCTCCTCGTGCACCTCGGTCAGCCGCATGACCTCGTGCGCGCGGATGACCTTGCCCGGGTTCGCGGAGTGCGCCCCGCTTCCGGTCTCATGCGCGGGCAGGCCGCATCCGGTGAGGGCCAGCGTGCCGATCGTGGCGATCAGGGCGAGCGGCCTCATCGGGCTTCGTCGCATCGGGGATCCCTTCCGTCGTCGTACAACCGGACAACGTTGTCCGGTTTGCTGTTAGAGTACTGGAGGAAGGCTTGCGTGCGGGGGGACGGACTTCTCAGGCCGGTTCCCCGCACGTCCGCGAACCGGCAGAACCGACAGGATTGAGACCCCGTATGACAGCTCTTCAGCCTCGGTCCACGGACGGTCTGGCCGCACTCCGGGAGCGCTATCGCCGCGAGCGCGAACGCCGCGTGCGCCCCGACGGCCACAACCAGTACCGCGCCGCCGACGCCGAATTCGGCTACTACGCCGCCGATCCGTACGCGGAAGCGCCGGTCGAGCGCGAGCCGGCGCACGACGCGGTCGACGTCGCGGTCGTCGGCGGCGGATTCGGCGGCATCCTCGCCGGAGCACGGCTGCGGCAGCAGGGCGTGCGACGCGTCCGCATCATCGAGACGGGTTCCGACTTCGGCGGCACCTGGTACTGGAACCGGTACCCGGGCGTCCACTGCGACATCGAGTCGCACGTCTACCTGCCGATGCTCGACGAGACCGGATACGTGCCCGAGTGGAAGTACGCACCGGGCGAGGAGATCCGGCTCCACGCGGTCCGCATCGCGCAGAAGTTCGACCTCTACGCCGACGCCCTGTTCGCCACCACGGCCACCTCGCTGACCTGGAACGAGGCGGCGGAGACCTGGACCGTCACCACGGACCGGGGTGACGCCTTCGAGGCCACCTACGTCATCACCGCCACCGGCACCCTGTCCGAGCCGAAGCTGCCCGGGATACCGGGCATCGAGTCCTTCGAGGGCCACACCTTCCACACCTCGCGCTGGGACTACGCCTACACAGGGGGCACCCCCGAAGGCGGTCTGACCGGACTCGCCGGCAAGCGCGTCGGGGTCGTCGGCACAGGCGCGACCGGTATCCAGGTCATCCCGGTGCTGGCCGAGGATGCCGGACACGTCTACGTCTTCCAGCGCACTCCCTCCACAGTGGACGTGCGGGCCAACCGGCGCACCACTGCCCGCGACGTCGGCGCCGACCACGAAGGCTGGGCACGCGAGCGCCGCGACAACTTCCTGCGCATCGTGTCGGGCGAGCCGAGCGCCGAGGACCTCGTCGCCGACGCGTGGACCTCGTCCGCGGGCCTGCTGGAGAAGCTGCTGCCGAGCTTCCGCCGCGAGGGCGACCGGGCGGAGTTCGAAGCCGCCTACGAGGCGGCCGACGCGGCCAAGATGGACGAACTCCGCGCCCGCGTCGAGCAGCTGGTCAACGATCCCGGCACGGCCGAGAAACTGAAGCCGTGGTATCGGTACGCCTGCAAGCGACCCACGTTCTCGGACCTGTACTACCCGGCGTTCAACCGCGACAACGTCACCCTCGTCGACACCGCGGACACCCACGGCATCACCCGCATCACCGCGCGCGGAGCCGTCGTCGACGACACCACGTACGAACTGGACTGCCTGATCTTCGCCACCGGCTTCTCCGTCGGCTCGTCCGGCGTCCTCTCCGGCAGGCTCCCCGTCCACGGCCGCGGCGGCATCCAGCTGCTGCACGCCTGGGCCCAGCAGGGTCCGCGCACCCTGCACGGTTTCACCAGCCACGGCTTCCCGAACCTGATCCAGCTGGGGGCCGTGCAGAACGCCAACAGCGTCAACTTCACGCACATCCTGGACGAGCAGGCCGGCCATGCCGCCGCCCTCGTCGCGGCGGCCGAGACCGCGAACGCCCTGCTCGAACCCTCCCGGCAGGCGGAGGACGACTGGCTCGCCACCCTGGCAGAGGACGCCCCCGACCACGAGTGGTTCCACGCCGAATGCACCCCCGGGTACTACAACCGCGAGGGACGGGGCCGCCCCAACGGCCCCATCTCCTACCCGCACAGCGCGTTCGCCTTCCACGAGCTCCTGCGCCGCTGGCGGGAGAGGTCCATGAACGACGTGCTCCAGCCCAGAGCCGCCCCGCCACGCACACGCCACTGACGGCCCGGCACGGGCCTGCACGGGCGCATGGTGCCGATCGCGACGAACGACGACCGACGCCGCGAGGAGTTGCACCGCCGGCACCAGTCGGGCGGACCGGCCACGCGAACCGGACGAACCGGCTAATCTCCCGGCTGTGACACGTAGCCGATGGATGTACCTCGCGATCGGGTTGGTCGCCGTGCTGGTCGCCGGCCTGCTGGTCTGGCGGCCGTGGACCGCGGGCGCCGATCCGTGCTCGGCCGCGGTCACCAGCACCGGCAGGCTGCCGGCCGCCACCTCGTTGGCGGAGCTGGCCAGCCCTGGGGAGCGGGAGATCGTCACCTCGGTTCAGCCGCCGTTCGGTCAGCAGCGGGCCGCCGTCCCCCGGTCCGGGTACCCACGGCCGGGCGTGGGCGGGACGGTCGTTCTGGAGTCGGCGGACGGGGCCGTCGGCGCGGTCGACGCGCGGACCGGCGAGCGGGTCTGGGCGTTCGAGCAGAACGGGACCGTCTTTGGCGCCGCCAAGGCCGGCGGCGGCATGGTGCTGCTCCAGCAGGCGGACGGCTCGCCCGCCACCGCCATCAGCATCGGCATCGAGGACGGCCAGGTCCGCGGCTGCACCACTTTCCCCGAGGGCGAGCCCGCGGCCACCGGCGCCACCGTGGTCGCCGTCGCCGAGCGGACCGTCGCACTCCTGCGCCGGGACGACACCGGCGGCGCCACGCTGTCACTCGTCGACCCCGCCCGCGCCGAGCCCGTGTGGACGCGTGAGGTCGACCTTCCTGACAACGTCGAGTACGCGTCGGCAGCGGGCGACACGATCGTGTTCGGCGCCGCGGGTACCGACCCGACCAGCGCGTGGCAGCTGGCCGTCGACGAGCGGGGCACCGTCACGCCCGAGGACCTGCGGCTGTACGCGTTCTCCGCCACCGACGGCGCACCGCTGTGGGACTACGCGCACGAGGACTTCGCATCGCAGGTCGTCGGCATGGCCTTCGGCACGGTGGTGGTACGGGCGAGCCGGTTCGACGAGCACGGCGGCCGCTTCGCCAACCGGCTGATCGCGCTGGACGCGCGGACCGGTGAAGAGCTGTGGTCGGCCGAGCAGCCCGCCAGCTCGGCGACCTACTACGAGCAGAGCACCGTGTTCGGCGACGTCGTGGTCAGCTCGGAGTCCGATCCGCAGCGCGGCACGTTCGTCCACCTCGCCGCCCGCGACCTCACGACCGGCGAGGAGCTGTGGCGGATCCCCAACCGGATCACGAAACTGGAACGCGCAGGCCTGGTCGGCGACCTCGCCATGATCCCCGGCAAGACGGGCCGGGGGATGGAGCTGGTGAACGTGCGCACCGGCGAGTCCCGCACCGCGTTCGACGGCCTCTCGGTCAACAGCACCTCCGCCGACGGCACGAGCATCGGCGTCGAGTTCCACCTCAGCGGCGAACAGGTGCTGGTCACCTACGAACGGCTCGGGTAGCGCGCTGGCCCTCAACGGCCGGGAGGACTGACCGGGCGGCCCTCCAGCGGGGTGGACAGCACCATCGTGCTGGAGGGCTGGCCGTAGGGGGCGAGCCGGTCGATGAGGTTCTCGAACGCGGGCATCGACTCGGCCGCGACCTTGAGCAGGCTGCACGCGTCCCCGGTGACCCGGTGGATCTCCAGGACCTCGGGCCACCGCGGCAGCTCCGGATCGCGCAGGACGCATTGCGGGCCGTAGCAGGACATCCGGATGAAGGCGATCACCGGCCTGCCCGCCTTGGCCAGGTCCACGTGCGCGCGGTAAGCGGTGATCACCCCGCTCTCCTCCAGCCTGCGGACCCGTTCGGCGACCGCGGGCGAGGACAGGTGCACCCGGCGGGACAGCTCGCTGAAGGACAGCCGTGAGTTGGCCTGAAGCTCGTTCAGCAGCACCCAGTCCAGGTCGTCCATGCCGTTTTCCAATCCGAAAGCAATCCAGGGTGATCTCCTTCAGATAGTAGGCACAGTGCCTCGTCGGCCTTCGATCGAGCCTTCAGTTGATGCAGCCGCCTTGAGAGCATGGATCCAGCCAGTGAGGAGGAGATCCGTGCAACGCGCCTCAGACATCCCGGCCGTCGCGGCGTCGAACGAGCCCGAGCGCACGCGCAGGGCCGCGGCCAACGCGGGCGATCCCACGCTCGACTTCGAGCGCGTCCCCTACGACGAATACGTGCACGCCAGCACGCTGCATCGACTGCAGCGCACGCTGAGCGACGACCCTGGCGAGATGTCGTTCCTGATGATCAGCCAGGTCATGGAGCTCTACTTCGGACTCGTCCACTTCGAACTCGGCGTGGCCGGGGAGCGGCTGCGCGCCGACGACGTGTGGGGGTCGTTGCTCCCGCTGCGTCGCGCCGCACTGCACCTGGAAGGGCTCAACGCCGGCTGGCAGACCCTGCGCTGGATGACCCCGGGTGACTTCAACCGCTTCCGCGACCTGCTCGGCGAGGGATCCGGGTTCCAGTCGGCGATGTACCGCAAACTCGAGTTCCGGCTCGGGCTCAGGACCGCGTCGCTGATCCGGCCGTTCCGCAACCAGCCCGCCGTCCACGCCGACCTGGAGGCCTCGCTCGCGGCGCCGAGCCTGTGGGACGACGTGATCGGCGTGCTCGCCCGCCACGGCCACGACATTCCCGGCTCCGTGCTCGACCGGGACTTCGCCGAGGAACACACACCGCATCCGGCGGTGGAGCAGGCATGGGTGCGCACCTACCGCGACCAGGGGCCGGGCAACCACCTGAGGATGCTCGGCGAGTCGCTGACCGAGGTTGCCGAGCAGTTCGGCGACTGGCGCTACCGCCACCTCCAGGCGGTGCAGCGCTCGATGGGCGCCCGCGTCGGCACGGGCGGATCGAGCGGACTGGCGTGGCTGCGGCGCAGCATGGAGCGGACGGTGTTTCCCGAGCTCTTCTCCGCCAGGACGGTGATGGACTGATGGACACGACGGAGGCAGGCGCCCGCGAGCTGGACCTCGGCGACCCCGGCTACCGCGACCGCTTCGCGGTTCCGCCCGCCGAGGGCGGCGGCTACCCCGAGACGGCCTACTTCGCCGGGAACTCGCTGGGGTTGCAGCCGCGCGCGGTGCGGGCCGAACTGCTGGAGGACCTCGACGACTGGGCCCGGCTCGGCGTGGAGGGACACCTGGAGGCGCGGCGGCCGTGGCTGCCCTACCACTCGCTGCTGACCGAGACCGCGGCGCGGCTGGTCGGGGCGCTGCCGAGCGAAACCGTGATCATGAACTCGCTGACGGTGAACCTGCACCTGCTGATGGTGTCGTTCTACCGGCCGCGCGGACGGCGCACGAAGATCCTCATCGAGGACTCGGCGTTCCCCTCCGACAGCTACGCCGTGCGCAGCCAGGCCCGCTTCCACGGCCTGGACCCGGACACCACGGTGGTCCGGCTCGACGGCGGCGAGGTGCTCGACTTCCTCGCGCGCGAGGGCGACACGGTCGCGCTGGTGCTGCTCGGCGGGGTCAACTACCTCACCGGCGAGCTGCTGGACATCCCCGCGATCACCGCCGCGGGGCACGCGGCAGGCGCCGTCGTGGGCTGGGACCTCGCGCACGCCGCGGGCAACGTGCCGCTGCGGCTGCACGACTGGGGCCCCGACTTCGCGGCCTGGTGCTCGTACAAGTACCTCAACTCAGGCCCGGGAGCCGTCGCGGGCGCGTTCGTGCACGAGCGGCACCACGACAACCCGGAGCTGCCGCGGTTCGAGGGCTGGTGGAGCACCGAGGAGGCCACCCGCTTCGAGATGGCACCGGTGTCCCGCCCACCGTCCACCGTGGAGGCCTGGCAGATCTCCAACCCGCCGATCCTGGCGATGAGCCCGGTGCGCACCTCGCTGCGGATCTTCGACGAGATCGGCATGGACACCCTCAGGGCGCGCAGTCTCCGCCTCACCGGCTACCTGGAGATGCTGCTGGAGGAAACTCTCGCGACGCGGCCGGTCACCCTGCTCACCCCGCGCGAGGCCGAGCGGCGCGGGTGCCAGCTGTCGCTGCGCGTCGACGACGCCGCCACGATCGCCCGGCGCCTGCGCACCGAGCACGGCGTCTGTGCCGACGTGCGCAACCCGGACGTGGTGCGGATCGCGCCGGTCCCCCTGTACTCGACCTACCACGACTGCTGGCGGGCCGCGACCGCGCTCGCGGCCGTGATCGGAGGACGACCATGAGCGACATCGCCGTCGTCGGCGGCGGCCTCGCCGGCAGCCTGCTGGCGTGTGTACTCGCCCAGCGCGGCGAGCGCGTCGTCCTGTACGAACGGCGTCCCGACCCTCGTGGCGGCGCCGCCGAGCGGGGCCGTTCGATCAACCTGGCGCTGTCCGAGCGCGGGCTGAGCGCGCTACGCGGCGTCGGACTCGACAAGCAGGTGCTGGCCGACGCGCTGCCGATGCGCGGGCGCATGATCCACCCGGTCGCCGGGGAGCTGGATTTCCAGCCCTACAGCGCGGACGGCGAGCGGGCGATCAACTCGATCAGCCGGGGTGCCCTCAACAACGTCCTGCTGGACGCCGCCGATCCCGCGGTGGAGATCCGTTTCGAGCACCGGCTGTCCGCACTGGACCCGGTCAGCGGCGAGCTGACGTTCGAGACGCCGGATGGCGAGATCCGCGCGCGAGCGGACGTGATCCTCGGTGCCGACGGTGCCGGCTCCGCCGTCCGCGGTCAGCTGGTCGCGCACGGCGTGACCACCGAAACGCTCGACTTCCTCGACTACGGCTACAAGGAGCTGACGATCCCTCCCCGCGAAGGGGAGTTCGCGCTCGACCCCGGGGCACTGCACATCTGGCCGCGCGGGCGGTCGATGATGATCGCGCTGCCGAACCCCGACAGATCGTTCACCTGCACGCTGTTCTGGCCCACCAGCGGCACGTCCGCGTTCGCCTCGCTATCCAGCCCGGCCGCGATCGAGCGGTTCTTCGCCGAGCACTACCCCGACGTGCCGCCACTGGCTCCCGGGCTGGTGGACGACTACCAGCACAACCCGGTCGGCCTGCTCGGCACCGTGCGATGCGCGCCGTGGCAGTACGGGCGGGTCTGCCTCGTGGGCGACGCCGCCCACGCGATCGTGCCCTTCTACGGGCAGGGCGCGAACTGCGCCTTCGAGGACGTCGTGGTGCTCGGCCGGTGCCTGGACCGCGCCGGCGGCGACTGGGCGCGGGCACTGCCGCTGTTCGAGTCCTCGCGGCGCGCCGACACCGAGGCGATCGCCCAGATGGCGCTGGCGAACTTCGTCGAGATGCGCGACAAGGTGGCCTCTCCCCTGTTCCGGCTCGGCAAGCGCGTCGAGCACGCGCTCGAACGCCTGGCGCCAGGGCACTACGTCTCGCGGTACGAGCTGGTGTCGTTCTCCACCACCCCCTACGACCGCGTCCGGCGGCGCGTCCGTGCCCAGCACCGCGCACTCGCGGCGGCGGGGCTCGGGCTCTCCGCGGCGATCGCGGGGGGAATCGTCAAGGCGAGGAGGAAGCCGTGATCGTCCGCAACCACATCGACGGCGAGTTCACCGGCTCCGCCCGCACCTTCGCCAACACCAGCCCGGTCACCGGGAAGGTCCTGGGCGAGGTCGCCGAAGCCGGCCGCGCCGATGTCGACGCCGCGGTGGCCGCCGCCAGGGCCGCCCTGCGCGGCCCGTGGGGCCGCACCACCGAGCTGGACCGTGCGGCCGTCCTGCGCCGGGTCGCCGACGAGATCGAGCGACGTTTCGACGACCTGGTCATGGCCGAGGTGTCGGACACCGGCAAACCGGTGAGCCAGGCCCGCACCCTCGACATTCCCCGTGGGGCGGCGAACTTCCGGGCGTTCGCCGACCTGGTGAGCACCGCCGCCGGCGAATCGTTCCTCACCCCGGCGCCGGGTGGCGGGAAGGCGCTCAACTACGCCGTGCGCAAGCCCGTCGGCGTGGTCGCCGTGATCGTGCCGTGGAACCTGCCGTTCCTGCTGCTGACCTGGAAGGTCGCTCCGGCGCTGGCCTGCGGCAACGCGGTGGTGGTCAAGCCGTCGGAGGAAACCCCGTCATCGGCGGCCCTGCTCGCGGAGATCATGACCGCTGCCGGGGTGCCGCGGGGCGTCTACAACGTCGTGCACGGGTTCGGTCCGGACTCCGCGGGCGAGTTCCTCACCACCCACCCCGGCGTCGACGCGATCACCTTCACGGGCGAGTCCGGCACGGGCAGCACGATCATGAAGGCGGCCGCCGACGGCGTGAAGGCGGTGTCGTTCGAGCTGGGCGGCAAGAACGCGGGCCTCGTGTTCGCCGACGCCGACCTGGACGCCGCCGTGGCGGGCAGCGCGCGGTCGTCGTTCACCAACGGCGGACAGGTGTGCCTGTGCACCGAACGGCTCTACGTGCAACGGCCGGTGTTCGAGGAGTTCACCGAGCGGCTCACCGCGCACGCCTCCGAGCTGCGGTTCGGCCTGCCCGCCGACGACGGCGTGACCACCATGCCGCTCATCTCGCGCGCCCACCGCGACAAGGTGCTGGGCTACTACGAGCTGGCGAAGACCGAGGGCGCCACGGTGCACACCGGTGGTGGCCTGCCCGTGTTCGGCGACGAACGCGACGGCGGCGCCTACGTTCAGCCCACCGTGCTCACCGGGCTCCCACCCGGCGCGCGGACGAACCGGGAGGAGATCTTCGGGCCGGTGTGCCACGTGGCTCCCTTCGACGACGAGGAGGAGGCCTACGCACTCGCCAACGACAGCGACTACGGGCTGGCGGCCGCGGTCTGGACGCGCGACGTCGGCCGCGCGCACCGCGCCGGAACCGCTCTCGACGTGGGGCTGGTGTGGGTCAACACGTGGTTCCTGCGCGACCTGCGCAGCCCCTTCGGCGGGATGAAGGCCTCCGGGATCGGCCGCGAGGGCGGGCACCGCTCGCTGGACTTCTACACCGAGACCACCAACGTGTGCGTCGGCTTCCAGGAGGGACGATCGTGAGCCAGGCCAGAACCGTCACGGGCAAGGCGACACCACGCGGCAGGTTCCCCCACGTCAAGGTGTCCGGCGGGTTCGCCTACGTGTCCGGCACCAGCAGCCGCAGGCCCGACAACACCATCGCCGGCGCGAGTGTCGACGAGCTGGGCACCACCACCCTCGACATCCGGGTACAGACCCGGGCGGTGCTGGAGAACATCCGCGACATCCTCGCCGAAGTGGGCGCCGGCCTCGGCGACCTGGTGTCGGTGACGACGTACCTGGTGTCGATGAACGACTTCGGCGGCTACAACGAGGTCTACGGCCAGTTCTTCGACGAGGAGGGCCCGGCCCGCACCACGGTGGCCGTGCACCAGCTTCCCCACCCGCACCTGCTGATCGAGATCTCCGCCATCGCACGGATCCCCGAGGAGGACGAACGATGACCAGCTTCCCCGAGCCGATCGACTTTTCCGGCTGGCTCAAGGAGAACGAGGACCAGCTGCGCCCGCCCGTGAACAACAAGCAGATGTTCCCGGCCGGGAAGGACTTCATCGTGCAGGTGGTGGGCGGCCCCAACCAGCGCACCGACTTCCACGTCGACTCGTACGAGGAGTACTTCTACCAGGTCAAGGGCAACATGCACGTCGACGTCGTCACCGACGACGGAGTGCGGTCGGTGCACGTTCGCGAGGGCGAGATGTGGCTGCTGCCCGGCAACCTCCCCCACTCCCCGCAGCGGCCCGAACCCGGCTCGATCGGCGTGGTCATCGAACGGGTCCGGGAGGAGGGCACGCTGGAGAAGTTCCAGTGGTACTGCCCGGAGTGCTCCGCGCTGCTGCACGAGGTCGAGCTGCAGGTCCGCGACATCGTGGCCGACCTGCCGCCGGTGTTCGCGAAGTTCTACGCCGACGAGCGGGCCCGCACGTGCGAGGCCTGCGGCACCCTGCACCCGGGGAAGGGCTAGCCGGGGATGACCGACCTCGTCGACATCCACACCCACCTGGTGCCCCACGGCTGGCCCGACCTCGGGGCGGGCTGGCCGTGGCTGCGGATCGACTCCGAACGCGACGCGATGATCATGGTCGGGCAAACGGAGTTCCGCCCCGTCGGGCCGCAGGCCTGGGACCCCGCGACCCGGCTCGCCGACATGGACGACGACGGGGTGAGCCTGCAGGTCGTCTCCCCCACGCCGGTGTTCTTCGGCTACGACCGGCCTGCCGCCGAGGCGGTCAAGGCGGCCCGTGTCCTCAACGACGTCACGTTGGAGACACTGGCCGGGCACGACCGGTTTCTCCCGTTCTGCCAGGTGCCGCTGCAGGACCCGGACGCGGCGTGTGAGGAGGTGGACCGGTGCCTGGCGGCCGGGCACGCGGGGGTCGAGATCGGCAACCACGTGGGCGAGAAGGACCTCGACGACGCGGGCATCGTCACGTTCCTCCAGCACTGCGCCGCGGTAGGGGCGCCGGTGTTCGTGCACCCCTGGGACATGCCCGGCGGGGCCCGGCTGGACCGCTGGATGGCGCGGTGGCTGACGGGGATGCCTGCCGAGACGCACTTGTCGGTGCTCGCGCTGATCCTCGGCGGCGTCTTCGACCGGGTCCCTGACACGCTGCGGCTGTGCTTCGCCCACGGTGCCGGGAGCTTCCCGTTCTGGCTCGGCCGCGCCGACAATGCCTGGCACCGCAGGGGCGATCTCGTGCGAGGACGTTCCGAGCGTCCGCCGAGTGAGTACACGCACCGGTTCTTCGCCGACTCGGTGGTGTTCGACCCGGCGGCGCTGCGGCTGCTGGTGGACACCCTCGGCGAGGACCAGGTGCTCGTCGGCAGCGACTACCCGTACCCGCTCGGCGAACGGCCGGTGGGGCGGGTGGTGCACGATGCCGGGTTCCTCACCGGCGAGCAGCGGGAGAAGCTCCTGTCGGGCAACGCGCTCAGGTTCCTCGGTCGAGCGTGATGGGCCGCTCGATCCTGACGCGGCCGGCGCCGGAGCCCGACGAGGAGCTGCGTTACGGAGGACAGGTCGCGGACGTGTGGCTGCCGGTGACGACCGGGAAGCCACTGATCGTGCTCGTCCACGGCGGGTTCTGGCGCGCGGAGCACGACCGGACGCACATCCGCGTGCTGTGCCGGGCGTTGCGGGACGCGGGCTGGCCGGTCGCCGCATCCGAATACCGCCGCGTGGCCGGAAACCCCGGCCAGACCGTGGCCGACATCCGCACCGCGCTGTCGGTGCTGCCGGAACGGCTCCCCGCCAACGGGGTCGTCCTCATGGGACATTCCGCCGGTGGTCACCTCGCGCTGTGGGCCGCGTCCACGTACCCGCCACGCGGACTGCTCGGCGTGATCGCCCTCGCGCCGGTGGCGGATCTGGCGGCGGCACACGAGGCACACCTGGACGACGGCGCGGTCGCCGACTTCCTCGGCGGCGCGCCCTCGGCCCGTCCGGACCTCGACCCGCGGCTGCTCGACGCACCGCCCTGCCCGGTCGTGCTGGTGCACGGCCGCGACGACACCCTGGTGCCGGTCGCGCAGAGCCGCTCCTACGCCGCCGCGCACCCCGGGGCACGCCTCGTCGTCCTGCCGGGAATCCAGCACTTCGAACCCATCGACCCCAGCAGCACCGCGTGGCCGGTCGTCCTCGCGGAGTTGAAAGGACTCAGCCGTTGACACACTGGACCGTCGACCACGCCGCACAGGTTCTCGCCGAAGCCGAGCGAGCACGCACCGACCGGCCACCCCTCACCGCCGAATGGCCGGAACTCGATCTGGACACGGCATACCAGGTCCAGCACCGGCTCGTGGGCCACAAGACGGCGAACGGTGAGCGGGTCGCCGGAGTCAAGCTCGGCCTCACCTCCCGCGCGAAGCAGCGGCGCATGAACATCGACTCGCCCCTGACCGCATGGCTCACCGACCGGATGTCACTCGGCCCCGGACTGCCCCTCGACACGACCACGCTGATCCACCCCAGGGTCGAGCCCGAGATCGTGTTCGTGCTCGGCCGGCGGCTCTCCGGCCCCGGCGTGACGGCCGGACAGGCGCTGGAGGCCGTCGCCGAGGTCCGCGCAGGCCTGGAAGTCATCGACAGCCGATATGTCGACTACAAGTTCGCCCTTCCCGACGTGGTCGCCGACAACGCCTCGTCCGCGCGGTTCGTCGTCGGCGCGCACGTGTGCCGCCCCGAGGAGCTGGCCCTCGACCTGGAAGGCTGCGTCCTCGACGTCGACGGCGAGGTCGCCGATACGGCGACCGGCGCGGCGGTCCAGGGCCACCCCGCGGAGGCGCTCGCACTCGCGGCGAACTCCCTGTGGGAGCGGGGTATCGCCCTCGAACCGGGCTGGATCGTGCTGACCGGCGGCCTGACCGACGCCGTACCCGCTCGAACGGGCTCGTCGATCACCGCACGGTTCACCCACCTCGGCGACCTCACGCTCGACTGCCGGTGAGCCGGGAGGCGCGGTGCTGTATCTCCTGCTGGCGGGGGCGCGTGCGGCGTGAGCCGAACGATAGGGATTCCGTGTGGTTGGTGACGGACCGGATCGTCTTCGGCGAGCGGCGTTCTGCTTCCAGTACGTGGTGGACTTCTACGCCGACATGATCTCCTCGCGCACGACGAGCCCTACGACTGGTCTCATCGGCCACTCGTGACCGTGTTCGAGGACGCCGTGGAACACATTGGTTCGCGACTTCGATGCAAGCCACGACGCAAACACTGGAAATCGGCGGCGACACGGGAGCGCGACTGGAATTGGCCGTTGTCTGATCGCCATGATGAGCACCGTGGGGAAAGCAGGATGCGCGTGGACGTGGGCGTCCTGGTCCTTGCCGTACTGGTCATCGGCGCGGCCACAGAGTTGCGCCGAGGGTGTTTGTGGCGGCTCCGCGCGTGCTCGCCGCCGTGGGGATCGGCCTCCGTATGGTGTGGGTCGCGAGGCCGGTGGTTCCGGCGCCGCGACCTGCCGTTCGTCGTCGCGGCGGGCTGCTCGGCGCGGGCGGCCTTAGTGCGACGGGACCCGGCGGGGCGCTCAGGGCAGGTAGAGGTCGCGCGGTCCCGTGTCCACCGCCTCGACCTCGCCGCCGGAACGTTCGGCCAGCCAGTGCTCGAAGGCGTTGACGTCGGCGTCGGTGACGGCCACGGTGAGCGTGACGTCCGCGCCGTACTCGACGTCGCACAGCAGGTACGGCGAGTTGCGCAGGTCGTGTTCGAGCCGCCCGGCACGGTCGTGCGGCACGGCGACCAGCAGCTCGCGATGGCGGACCCGCCGCAACTGGCCGACGAGGTCCAGCGTCTCGGCCAGCGCTCCGGAGTAGGCCCGAACGAGACCTCCCGCCCCGAGCTTGACGCCACCGAACCAGCGCGACACGACGGCGACCACGTCGGTCAGCTCGCGGCGGGCCAGCACCTCCAGCATGGGGAGCCCCGCGGTGCCGGCGGGCTCACCGTCGTCGTTGCCGCGTGCGATCAGCCTGCCCGAGCCGGGATCGCCGATCCGCAGCGCGGTGCAGTGATGATTGGCGCCGGGCCCCGCCTTCCGGACCCGAGCGATCATTGCGGCCGCTGCCTCGAGGTCGGTGATCCGTGCCACGACGCACCGAAACCGGGACCGTTGGATCTCGATCTCGTGCTCACCGTCCCGAGCGATCACGCGCATGGCGGTGTCCCGGCTTTCCAGCGCACACCCACGCAAGCGAGTCTAGCCTCCAGCCGTGATCACCCGCTGGCGCAGCTGCTCCCTGAACCGCGTGCGACACACGCCGCGAGGTGCTTCCTTCGCGGGGGCGCGATCGGCGACTATCCACAGTGGAAGGAACAGCCGTGTTCGGCTGTGACGACGATGTGCCTACCAGGCCCACGCGGTCACGGTCGGCGATCGCCGGGAAGATCCTGCGTGTCGGTGTCGGCGGGCGACGCGGCGGCGGACTCGCGACGGCGGAGCGTCCTACCCAGCCACCGCAGCGCAGGCCAGCCGACCACCACCGATGCAGGAGAAGTCGCTCGCCGAGCTCGTCGCCGCCGCTCAAGCCGGAGACGACAACGGATCCGACTCCTGGGCCCGAGCAACGCGCACTGACCAACGATCTCGGCTCCCGCATGCGCACGCTGCTCGACCGGTTGCCGCCGCCCCCGGTCGAGCGGGACGGCGAGTTCGACCAGAACGGGACCCACGCTACGCGGACCTGGACGGCGAGGTACCGCTGACCGAATGCCTCCGGGACGTGGTCACCCGCCTGGTGCCCTACTGGAACTCGGCGCCGGACTCAACATCCCGACTGGAATCCCCTTGCGCTACGACGACCTCACACCGGCGGTTCGCACTACCAGCGCCGACGGGGCTGAGCGGCCTCCCGGGTGGCCCGCTCCCGCAGCGCGCCGCCGTCCACCATCGCCCGACGGCTGCGCGGGCTGTCAATCGTAGATCTGGCCGTGGGCGACGGATTCCAAAAACACAGCTACCCGTTCTCCATCATGGTGAACAAGAACGGACAGCGGTTCCTCGACGAGGGCGCCGACTTCCGCAACTACACCTACGCCAAGTACGGCCCCGTGATCCTGGCACAGCCGGGACAGATCGCGTGGCAGATCTTCGACAGCAAGACCGAACATCTCCTGCGCGACGAGTACCGCATCAGGCAGGTCACGAAATGGCAGTCGGACACCCTGGAAGGGCTTGCTGATCGGATCGGCGACATCGACAAGCCCTCCTTCCTGAAGACCGTCGCAGAGTACAACGCGAGTATCGACGTCAGCGTTCCGTTCAACCCGAACGTCAAGGACGGGCGACGCACGCACGGGCTTCCGGTCGAGAAATCGAACTGGGCCAGCACCATCGAGACACCGCCCTTCAGCGCGTACGCCTTCACCTGCGGCATCACGTTCACCTTCGGCTGCGTGAAGATCAACGGCGACGCCGAGGTGTTCAACGACGACGGCGAGGTGATTCCCGGCCTGTACGCGTGCGGAGAGCTGGTGGGTGGCATCTTCTACGGCAACTACCCTGGCGGGTCGGGCCTGACGAACGGTGCCGTGTTCGGCCGCACGCGGGCCGCGCGGCGGCGACCCGCGCGACCGCCGCGACGTAGGCACGGGACGCGTCCGCGTCACCCCGGCCCGCTGGCCCAATGGCACGCGGGACAGGCACCCGGACCACGAGAGAACCCTGGCCGCCATGCGCAGGGAGGTTGTGAGCGTGGAGACACGTGATCGGATGATCTTGGTGTGATGCAGGGCCTGCGCGCAGACCGTTCCCCGGTGATCCACCTCGACCTCGAAGAGCACTGAATCGGTACAATGGTGGTGCCAATGATCCGATTCTCTGGAGGGCAGCGCCGGTGGCCGATGAGGTGACGTTTCAGCCCGCTCGGCCGAGGCGGGCGATCGACGAGATCATCACGCAGATCCGCACGTCCATTCAGCGTGGCGAACTGGAGCCCGGTGACCGGCTTCCCGCCGAGCGCGCGCTGGCCACGCAGTTCGCCGTCAGCCGCAACACGGTCCGGGAAGCGCTGCGCATGCTGGAGATCTCCGGGCAGATCACGCTGAAGAAGGGTGCGACCGGAGGCGCGTTCATCAAGAAGCTCGACAGCAGCGTCGCCGCACGCAGCGTGTCGGACGCCCTGCAGGCCGCGAACGTGTCGGTCTCCGACTTCACCGAGGTGAGGCACTGGCTGGAGCCCGCTCTGCTGCGTTCGGCGTGCGAGCGGATGACCGCCGAGGACCTGCAGGCGCTGGAGGACAACGTCGAGCAGGCCTCGAAGCTGTCGGCGGTGGGCGACTGGGAGCGCAAGGCGGTGGTCCATGTCGAGTTCTACAACCTGCTGGCCGACGCGACGAAGAACCCCGTGATGTCGGTTCTCGTCCGCTCCCTGTCGGAACTGCTCCGGGAGATGGTGCTGGCGGTCGGGCCGTCCACCGACGACGACATCGTGCTTCGCTCCCGGCGTCGGCTGCTCGGCCATCTGCACAAGAGGGACGCCGACAAGGCGGTGCTGGAGGCCGAACGTCACCTGAAGAGGATCCACAAGATGTGGCTCACCGGAAGCTACGCGGGCTCCTACTTCCGTTCCTGAGCGACCGAGGGGACACCCCGTGAAGGGCGCCCCCTCGGTACATCTGGATCAGGCGTTGATCCGGCGGGTGTCCCGCTCGGGATTGACGAGCACGGTGAGCACGAGGCCGCCCACGACGACGATCGCTCCGCACAGGAGGAACACGGTGCCGTAGCCGGTCGCTTCGTCCGGAGCGGAAGAAATCAGGGCGCCGGCCACAGCCGGAGCGACGATGCCGGCCGAGTTCTGCAGTGCCAGGAACACACCGAGGACCCCGGCGCGCTGCCGGGTGGGCGCCAGGCTGCCGACGACGGCGTACATGAGGGGCATGGAGCACATGCTGATTCCGTAGCCGAGCACGAACATTCCCAACACGACGTACGGTGAGTCCAGCATCGTCAGCACCACGATCAGCGCGCCTCCGATAACGAGCGCGGCACCTGCCACGACACCTCGGGCGACCCGGGCCGTCCCACCGCGGGTGAGGACGCGGTCGGTGACGTAGGAGCCACCGATCATCGCGATCATCGCGCCCAGGCTGGGCAGGCCGAAGAACGTGCCCGCCTGCACAGCGGAGAACCCGAGCGCGGTCTCGAAGTAGGACGGCAGCCAGGTCATCACGACGGTGATCAGGGCATACTGAGGGAAGGTGCCGAGAACCGCACCGATGAACGATCCGCTGAGCAGAATCCGGTGCAGCGGCACCTTGCGCTCGCCCGTCGTCTCGACCGCCTCGTCCGGCGTTTTCGCCGCGCGGTAGGGGCCTTCCCTGCCGATGGCGAGCCAGAGCACGCACCACACCGCACCCAGCACGGCGAGCGTGAGGAAGGCGGCGCGCCACCCGAAGCCGACGATCACGAACGTCATCACGGGCGCCATCACGAACTTCGCAATGGAAGAGCCGGACGTGATGAACGACGTGGGCAGGCCTCGTTTCTCGGGAGGGAACCAGGTGTAGGCGGCGTGCGTCGCGAGCCCGTTGGAAGGGCCCTCCGCGGCGCCGAGCACGATCCGGCTGATCAGGACGACCGCGAGCGAGCTGGTGAACACGATCGGCAACTGGGTCAGCGACCAGACGCACACCAGCGCGAACAGCAGCCACCTGCTGGAGATGCGATTGGCGAGGAACCCGACGACGATCCCGCTGATACTGAACAGAAAGAAGAACGCGCTTCCCAGAAAGCCGAACTGTTCGGGCGTGAGGTCCAGGTCGGCCATCATCGGTTGCGCCGCGAGGCCGAGTATCGAGCGGTCGGCCCAGTTGACGACCATGAACAGCACCAGCGCGGCGACCACCAGCCAGCCTCGCCGCGAGGTACCGACTTCGGCGACCGAGCTGGTCGCGGGCGAGATCCCCCCCGGGAAGTTGTTGCATCGACATGGTTCCTCCGTTGGAACAATTCGAATGTACTAACAGGACCCGGTGTTTGGCTGAACCATTGAAACCACACGGCAGGTGCGACGTCAACAGCGAGTCCGGTCTGGATGGATGTGGAAGGTTCGTTCGTCAGGTGCGCAGCCATTGCGCGATGACATCGTTGTGCTGCCCGAGGGTCGGCGGCGGGAGATGCGTTCGCCGGCCTCCCGCGTGACTGTTGCCGTCGAAGCGGATCGTCGGTCCCGGCAGCGCGAGCATGCCCTGCGTCGCGTGCTCGACCGTGATGAGCAATCCCTGCGCGGCAACCTGTTCCCACTCGTAGACCTCGTCGAGGCTCCGGACCCTGCCCGCGGGAACGCCCGCCTCGGCAAGCCTGCGCAGCCAGTGCCCGGCCGGCCTGGCACCGAGAGCACGCCGGATCCGCGCGGTCAGCTCCGCCCGGTTGGCCACCCGGCGGGCGTTGGTCGCGAAGCGAGGATCCTCAGGATCGATACCCACGACGCCGGCGAAGGCACGCCACAGCGGTTCCGAACCGCACGCGATCTGGACGGGCGAGCTTTGGGTCTGGAACAAGCCATAGGGTGCGATCGAGGGGTGGTGAACCCCGGCGGGTACCGGCACCTCCTTCCCTACTGTCCAACGGGTGCCTTGAAAGGCGTGTGCTCCGACCATCGCGGCGAGCAGCGACGTGCGCACGACGCGGCCTCTCCCGGTCCGCTCTCGCTCGTAGAGAGCGGACAGGACGCCGAAGGCACCATTCATCCCGGCCAGCAGATCGGCGATCGGCACCCCGACCTTGGCGGGGTCGCCGTTCTCGGCTCCGGTCAGGCTCATGAGCCCACCCTCGCCCTGCAGGATCTGGTCGTAGCCGGGTCTTGAACGCTCCGGGCCGTCGTGGCCGAACCCGGTGATCGACAAATGGACCAGCCTCGGGTTGAGTTCGCGCAGCCGGTCATCGCCGAAGCCCAGGCGGGCGAAACCACCGGGCCGGAAGTTCTCCACCAGGACGTCGGCCCGCTGGATCAGGCGTGCGAGCATCTCGCGGTCGTCGCCGGACCTCAGGTCGAGGGTGATCGACTCCTTGTTCCGGTTGGCGCAGAAGAAGTAGGTCGACTCACGATCGCGCTCGCCACCGAGAAACGGCGGGCCCCACTGTCTGCTGTCGTCCCCGCCAGGGGGCTCCACCTTGATGACCCTGGCTCCCATGTCGCCCAGCATCATGGCCGCGTGTGGCCCGGCCAGGGCCCGCGACAGGTCCACCACGAGCACGTCGTCCAGTGGCCCGCCCGTCATGAGGGCGCTCCCGTGTCGAACCGGGCCGAGACGTCCCCGAGACCGGTGATCGTCGCGTGATACTCGCCGCCGGGAGGGACCTCTACCATCGGGCCCAGCGCACCGGAGAGGATCACCTCACCTGCCCGGAGCACGCGGCCCAGGCTCTGAAACGTCCTGGCCAGCCACAGCACCGCGGTCACGGGGTCGCCCAGGCAGTCGGCGCCGGTGCCCGAGGAGACGACCTCGCCCGCGCAGCGCAGCTCCATCCGAACCGCCGCCAGGTCGATCGCGTCCAGTGTGGTCTTCTGCTCACCCAGCACGAACAGTCCCGATGACGCGTTGTCGGCCACCGTGTCCACAATGGAGATATCCCAGTCCTGGACGCGGCTGTCCACGACCTCCAGGGCAGGCTGGACGTAGGCGGTCTTCCGGCGGATCACTTCGGCGTCCAGCACGGCGTCGTCGAGGTCCTCCCCCAGCATGAAGGCGACCTCGCCCTCGATCCTCGGCTGGATCAGCCGGGACCTCTCGATCGCTTCCGGTCCCTTGTGGAGCATGTCGTGGAAGAGGATTCCGAAGTCGGGCTGGTCGACGCCGAGCTGCCGCTGGACCGCCGGAGAGGTGAGCCCGATCTTGCGGCCGATGACCCGCGCACCGTCGCGCAGCCGGCGCAGGGTCAGCAACTCCTGAACCGCGTACCCGGCACCGGCGTCACCGTCGGCGAAGAGGTGCCGGACGGGTGGCACCGCCCGCGCCGTCTCGCGCGCCGTCCACAGCTGTTTCCCCGCCTGCTGCGTCAGTTCGCCGGAGGCTACGGTCACGAGGCCACCTCCAGTTCGGCCAGCCGGGCACGCTGCTCGACCAGGAGGCGGTAGCGCATGAGGTGCCGCGCCGCGGCGAGACCGAGCGCCCCGATGACACGTCCGGCCTTGCTGTAGAGCACCACGTACTCGTCGCTACCCAGGCTTCCGTGGACGACCTCGGACCGGTCGTGCCCTTCGGACGTGCCGAGGAACTGCAGACGGCCGCCGTGCTGGTCGGACCAGAAGTACGGGACCTTGCCGACGCCACGCTCATCGCCGCTGATCGTGTGAGCCACGGCCGTGCCCTGTTCCTTGGCGGTCGTCCAGTGCTCGATGCGCTCGTGCACGCCGGTCACCGGGTTCCACCACGCCGCGACGTCGCCCGCGGCGTAGATGCCGGTCCTCGTGGTACGGCCGAACTGGTCACAGACGACGCCGTCGGCGAGCTCGACGCCCGAACCGCGCAACCAGTCCGTCGCGGGCTGTGCTCCGAGTCCGAGCAGGACGACGTCCGCGTCGAGCACTTCGCCATCGGTGAGCACGACTCGCTCGACCCGGCCGTCACCCTCGAGCCGGTCCACGCCCTGGCCGCACCGCAGCCGCACCCCGTGCGCGGTGTGCCGGCTCGCGAGCGCGGCGGCGACCTCCGGCCCGAAGAGCTGCTGGAACGGGTGCTGGAGAGCCTCGACGATCGTGACGTCGGCACCCAGCTCGGCCGCCACCGACGCCACCTCCGCCCCGATGAAGCCGCCGCCCACGATGACCAGGCGCGGTCGCCGGGCGAGTTCGTCCCGTAGGGCACGGCTGTCGGCCCAGGTCCGGATCGTGAACACCCCGGGCAGCATCGACGGCTCCGGCAGCCGCCGCGCCCGCACACCGGTGGCGAGCACGACCGTGTCCGCACTCAGCGCAGTACCGTCGTCCAGCGTCACCACCCGCCGTTCGGCGTCCAGTGCTCGCGCGGCCCTGCCAAGCACGAGCTCGATGCCGTTGTCGCGGTAGTGCGCTTCCGGTCGCAACCATCCCTTGCTGTCCTCCCAGCCCGGCTTCAGCGCCTGCTTGGACAGCGGCGGCTTGTCGTAGGGCAGGTGCGGGTCCGCGTCGAGGAGAACGATCCGGCCCTGAAGTCCTTGTGCTCGCAACGTGTCGGCGGTCGCGACGCCCGCGACCGAAGCGCCGACGATGAGAACGTCCATCAGCTCACTCCTCGATGAGGATCGCGTCGGTCGGGCACGCCTCGGCCGCCTCACGCGCACACGCGTGCAGGTCCTCCGGGAGCTCACCGTCCACCAGGACCACCGCGATCTGGTCGCTGTCGATGTCGAACACCTTGGGAGCCACGCTGAGGCAGGCGGCGAAGCCGCAGCACTTGTCTTCGTCTACTCGAACCTTCATGTCGCTTCCCGGGAGAGTGCGCTGTCCGGGCCGATCCCGAACACCGTGTGGTTGTCCTCGCCGAGCCCAGGAACGGGGGTCGGGGCGGCGCCGCCGCCGAACAGTCCGGCCTGGAACGGGAGCCCGACGTACTCGTAGCCGCCCGCGGCGTCCTCCGCCCTGCGCAACGTGCCCCGCGTTCGCAGGTGGTCGTCGGCGAGCACGTCCGCGACGGTCCGGAACCGGGCGCAGGGAACGCCCTTGTCGAGCAGGTACCTCTCGAGCTCGGCGGCATCCTGGTTCTCGGCCCACGCGGCGATGAGGTCCTGCCACTCCTCCCAGTTCCGTTCCCTCGAGGACATGTCGGCGAACCGGGGATTCGCGAGCAGGTCCTCGCGGCCCATGGCGCCGGCCAGAGTCCGGAAGTTGCGATCGGTGATCGCGGCGATGATGACGAACTCCCGCCCCGCACGGACCGGGCGGTAGACCGTCTTGCCGAGTGCGGGCCCACTGTGCTGGGCGGCCTGGAGCTCGTAGACCAGGATGGATAGCATGATGTCCAGCAACGCCACGTCCAGGTGGTCGCCGCGGCCGTGCCCGGCGCGGGCCAGCAGCGCCGTGACGATCGCGCCGTAGGCCACCTGGCCCGCCATCACGTCCGCGACGAACGTGCCCGTCGACGCGGGTACGTCGGCCATTCGCTGGTAGTGCATGTTCGCGAGGTCGAAGCCGGATACGGCATGCACGATCGGCGCGTAGGCGGGATGCATCGCCTTGGGCCCGGTCTGGCCGTAGCCGGAGATCGAGCAGTACACCAGCGCGGGGTTGGTCCGCGCGCAGGTCTCGTAGTCAAGGCCGAGTTTGGCCATCACCCCGGGGCGGAAGTTCTCGATGACCACGTCCGACTCCGCGACCAACTCCCGGACCAGCCGCTGGTCTCGCGGGTTCTTCAGATCGAGGGCGACGCTGCGTTTGCCGGCGTTCAGCGCGCCGAAGTAGCTGCTCGCCCCGGCCCGGACGGGGGTTCGCTTGCGCATCGGGTCACCTTCGGGTGGCTCGATCTTGACCACCTCGGCACCGGCGTCGGCCAGGAGGCGCCCGCCGTAGGGGCCGGCGATCATGATCGTGAAGTCCGCGACCCGGATGCCGTCGAGTGGCAGGGTCATCGCAGGATCCGCTTCGCGATGATGTTGCGCTGGATCTGGCTGGTGCCTTCGTAGATCCCGAGCAGCTTCGCGTCGCGCAGGTACCGCTCGACGGGATGCTCGGACATGTAGCCATGCCCGCCCAGGATCTGCACGGCGTTCGCGGTGACGCGGTTCACCGTGTCGGCGGCGAAGAGCTTGGCCATCGACGACAGCTTGGTGACCTCGTCCTGCGGTGCGCCGCTGTCGTAGGACTGCGCACAGTCGTAGACGAGATGCCGCGCGGCCGCGATGTTCGTGTAGTCCTCGGCCATCATCCAGCGCAGCCCCTGGAACTCCACGATGCGCCGGCCGCCTGCCTCCCGCTGCTTGGCGTAGTCGATCGCGTAGTCCAGCGCGCACTGCGCGGCACCGACCGCGATGGCGGACACCGTCGGCCGGTTGAGGTGCAGGCCGTGCATGGCGGCGCCGAAGCCGTTGCCCTCCTCACCGACCAGGAACGCGTCCTCCACGGTGACGTCGTCGAGGAAGATCTCGTTGTTGGGGACGCCGTGCTGGCCCATCTTGTCGTTGTGCTTGGCGACCTTCCACCCGTCCTGGGCGGTGTCGACGAGGAAGGCGCTGATTCCCTTGCTGCCGGGAAGGTCGTTGGTCCGGGCGAACACCAGGGCGTACTTCGCCATGCTGCCCCAGGTGATGAACTGCTTCGCCCCGTTGATGATCCAGCGTGAGCCATCCCTGACGGCGCGGGTGGTCATGAGGGACGGGTCCGAGCCGGCGTCGGGCTCGGTGATCGCGATGCACGTGATCGTGCGGCCCTTCGCGAGCGTCGGCAGCAGCTCGTCGAGCAGCTCCTTGCTCGCACTCGTCAGGATCGCGTTGACCACGATGGAGTTCTGGCCCGCAAGCTGCGCCAGCGCCATCGAGCCGGCTTGCGCGACCGCCTCCCTGGCGAGGCACCCCGACAGCAGATCGCCGCCGGGGCCGCCGTACTCCTCGGGCACCGCCAGCTGCACCAGCCCCATGTCACCGAAGACCTCGATCAGGTGGGCGGGGAACTCGTTGGTCCTGTCGATCTCGTTCGCGACCGGGCTGACGTGTTTCTCGGCCATGTCCCTGACCGCGGTGAAGAAATCCTGGTGGTGCTGATCGAGCCTCATGTCACGCATCCCTTCGTCCGAGAAAATCCAGTGCGTTGCGGGTGGTCTGATCACGCCAGCGCTCACCCATCCGCAGATCGCCCGCGGCATCCCGATAGGCGGCACCGACCGGCGTTTCCCGCGCGGCGAAGGGATAGTCCGATCCCACCACCATGCGATCCGCGCCGAACGTGTCCTCGGCCAGGACGAGCACCCGGGCGTCGTAGGTCAGTCCATCGGACCAGAGCCTGCGCAGGGCCTCGCCGGGCCTGACGCCGGGAAACTCCTGGTCCTGCCGCCGCCAGCCGTTGTCGAGCCGTCCGCGCAATGCCGGTATCCCGGCTCCGCCATGCGCCAGGCACACCCGCAGCCGGGGGAACCTGTCCAGTACTCCACCGAACAGGAGCGAGCCGACCGCCAGCTCGGTCTCGATCGGCCTGCCGAGTCCGAACGCCAGACCGTGGTGCCCGGACCGGTGTGGGGCGACGGGCCGCCACGGATGGACGAACACCGCCGCGCCGGAGACTTCGAGCTCGGCCCACACCGCGTCGAGTTCCTTGTCGTGCAACAGGTACCGATCCGCGTGCGTGCCGATCTCGACACCATGCAGCCCGAGTTCACCCCGGATCCGCCGGATCTCCTCCACGGCCGCGCCGGGATCCTGCAGCGGGACGGTGCCGAAACCGAAGAACCTGCCCTCCCCCGCGTCCACGAGTCCGGCGAGGCGATCGTTCTGGCTCCTGGCATAACGAGCGGCGAGGTCGGGATCGGCGTCGTAGAGGAACGTGAACGGTGTCGGCAGCACGACCTGCGCGACGACACCTTCCCGGTCCATGTCCCTGATTCGTGCCGCGGGGTCCCACGCCGGTGAGCCGATCGTGCGCACGTGCTGGCCCCGCTGAAAGACCTTGATCTCCTCGCCGTGCGCTTCGGTGACCGGCCAACCCTCCGCGACCGCCGACTCCGAAGGAGGTGGCAGGTCGTGTGGCAGGAAGTGCGTGTGGACGTCAAGCATGCGTGTTCACCGGCGGAAGCCAGACGTTCGACGCCCACCGGGCCCTGGCCATCGCCCGCGGCCGGTGGTCCGGGTCGGTGATCTTGCCGTGGTCGATGCAGAACTCGACGGTCGAGGGGGAGGGCACGGCCTTGGCGTAGAAACCCATCGACCCGGACGTG
Source organism: Prauserella flavalba (assembly GCF_003202235.1). Lineage (GTDB taxonomy): Bacteria > Actinomycetota > Actinomycetes > Mycobacteriales > Pseudonocardiaceae > Prauserella_A > Prauserella_A flavalba. The sequence goes on along the minus strand of NZ_MASU01000015.1, from coordinate 105,009 downwards.
GGGTGCCGCAGGAGGTCCCGGGCGAACGGCTCGCCGCGCTCGATGAAGTTCTGCCGGACACGCATCAGGTCGTCGATGTCGCGGAAGTGCAGAGCGATGTGGTCGAGCAACGGGGGCTCGCCACGGCCGGCGCCCAGCACCAGCGAGTGGTGGTACTGGTTGCCGGCGCGCAGGAAGATGGTGCGTTCCATGACCCGGTCGGATTCCAGCAGGCCCAGCACCCGGCCGTAGAAGTCGAACGACTTCTCCAGGTCGGACACCGCCACCACGGCGTGCAGCAGGTCCGCGGGATTGATCCACGGTGTGGTGGGGGTGATGCCCATGTTGCCCATGTCGGCGAAGAGCTCGACGAGGTAACCGTTGGGATCGCGGAACCGGATCGCCTTGCCGGTCCACGCCCCGTCGTGATCGGTGACCTCGATGCCCTCCCCGGCCAGCCGATCGCGATAGCGTTCGAGATCGGCGCGCTCACCGACCTCGAACGCCAGCTTCCGCAAGCCCGGCGTGCCGTCGGTGTGGTGGAGCACGATCCAGTGGTGGTCGGTGCCCCCGCGAAGATAGATCGCGTCGTCCGTTCGTTCGGAGACCTCGAGCATCGCGTACGTGGTCCACCAGGCGGCCGCCTCGTCGAGGTCGGCGACGTCCAGCGCCACGTAACCGAGCCGGTGTGGAATCAGCGTGTCCATCTCTTCTCCCTTGTGTTGGCCGGTGAAAGCGGTCAGAGCATCGTCGAGCCGCCGTTGACACTGAGCACCTGACCGGTGATGAAGGAGGCCTCCCGGCTGGCCAGGTACAGCACGGCCGAGGCCACCTCGGACGCTGTGGCGAAGCGCCCGAGGGGAATGAGCCTGCGGGTCTTCTCGAAACGACCCACCGCCTCCGGAGGCCGGGACAACGTGAAGGGTGTCTCGGTCCCGGTGGGTGCCACCGTGTTCACCGTGATGCCGTCCACGGCGAACTCTCTGGCCATTCCCGTGGTGAGCGCGTGCACTCCGCCCTTGGCTGCGTTGTACATCGCGTGCTCGTACAGTCCATTGCGGACGGAATCGGCGCCGATGTTGACGATCCGCCCGTAGCCGGCCCCACGCATGACCGCTACGGCGCGATGCGAGCACCAGACCGTGGTCCAGAGGTTGCGGTCCACCGTCTCGCGCATGGTCTCCGGCGAATGGTCGAGAAACGGTTTGATGATCCCGCCACCGGCGTTGTTGACGAGCACGTCCAGCCGCCCGAACCGGCTGGTCGCCTCCGCGATCAGATGTTCCGCTCCGTCCCGGTTGGACAGCTCCGCCCCGACATAGCACCATTCCGGCGCGTTCCCGCCGAGGAACCCGGCGACCTTCCGCTCCCCGTCCGGCGCCCGGTCGGCCGCCACGACGTGCGCGCCCTCGCGGGCGGCGCGGGTGATGATCGCACTGCCGATGCCGCCTGCGGCGCCGGTCACCACCACCACCTGACCGCGGAAGCGGTCAGCGAGGACAGGCTCCGTCTCGCCCATGTCAGCGCCCCAGCAGGAAGTCGAGATGGATCCGGTTGAACGTCTCGGGGTCCTCGAACTGCGGCCAGTGACCCGCGTCGGTCATCAGTGCGAACCGGGAATCGGGGATCCAGTCAGCGACCTGCCTGCCCTGTTCCGGCGGCGCCGAGGGGTCGTGGTCGGTCCAGAGGACGAGCACCGGGCACGGAATCTTCTCCCAATGGTGCTGCTCCAGGCAGTTGCGGTCCTGTCCGTCCGGGTCGGTGTGCCGCTTCAGGATGTTGGTCATCCTGGCCACGTACTCGGGGTCCCGGTAGATCGCCAGGCGCGTGGCGACCAGGTCGTCGTAGACGTCGGCCGGGTCGTGCACGAGCCACTCGAGCCGCTTGCGGACGCTGTCCGGGGTCGCGTTGCGCACGGCGTCCATGGACAGCCGTGCGAACCGCTGGACGACGTCGTCGGCGAGGCGCAGTGCGGCACCCGTGTTGAGGACGATCTTGTCGACGCGCCCGGGATGGGTCAGCGCGAACCACGCCGCGATGCCGGCACCCATCGACTCACCGCTGATCGAGGTCTTCTCGATGCCCTCCGCGTCCAGGAAGGCGAGCAGGTGATCGACGTAGTCCGCGAAGTCGTAGCTCTGGTCGGGCTTGTCGGTGAAGCCGTGGCCGACCATGTCGATGGCATAGGTGTGGAAATGCTCCGCGTGCGGGCCGAGGTTGCGCACGTACGCCTCGGCGTGCCCGCCCGTTCCGTGGATGAAGATCAGCGCCGGCTTGTCCGCGCTCCCGGCCTCGAGGACCCGGGTCCGCACTCCCCCGGCATCCACCCAGCGCTGGCTGAACGCGACACCACGCAGGTCGGTCCAGACGCTCTCATGAGCCATGAATGACCACTCCTTTCGGTCTTTGTCGGTCAGAGCACGACGACGGGCTTGCCCGGCTCGCGCGGGCCGGTGAGGTGCTCGTAGCCAGAAGCGATGTCGCCGAACGGGATCCGCCTGCCGACCACGGGCACCAGCTCGCCGTTCAGGACGTGCGGGTAGACGGTGGTCCTCAGCGCGTCCACCGAGTCCGCGATCTCGTCGATCTCCTGGGTCTTCCACGTCGTGCCGAGCAGCCGGGCGCGGGTTCCGGCGAACCGGGCGAGATCGATCCGCGCGGACCGGCCTCCGAGGCGGCCGACCGACACCACCGAGGCGCCTTTGCGAAGCAACGGGACACTCGCCTCGAACATCGCGCCACCGACGTGGTCGATCACCACGTCGACCCCGTCGTCGCCCACCCGCCCGGCGAGGTCACGTCCGTCGTGGACCACCGTGGCCGCGCCGAGCCGCCGCAACAGCGGCACCGCCTCGCGCGAACGCGTCGTCCCGATCACCTCACCGGCCCCGAGCACCCGGGCGAGTTGCACCGCCATGAGTCCCGCGGACGAGGTGGCCCCGGTGACGAGAACACGTTGTCCGCGCCGCAGGCCGGCCAGCCGTGCCAAAGCCTCGAACGCTGTCAGCAGCGCCATCGGAAGGGCGGCAAGGCTCGGCCACGGCGACCCGGCGGGCGCGGGCAGCGACAATCGCTCGTCGACGGCCACGTACTCGGCGTAGGCGCCGGCACACAGCGCCAGCACCGCGTCTCCGGTCCCGACGCGTTCCACCGACTCTCCGACGGCCACGACCTCGCCCGCCATCTCCATCCCGGCGATGTCCGGCCTGCCGGGATGCCGGAACGCCCGCTGGCCGTAACGCCCCTGGCGGTGCAGCAGGTCCGCGCGGTTCATCCCGGCGGCCCGGACGGCGACGAGCACCTCGCGCGGACCCGGTTGCGGAACCGGCACCTCGCGGATCTCGATGGCCCCGTCGACGGGCACCGCCGCACGCATCGTCGCCGCCATCAGAGGATGATCGACAGGACGCCGCCGACGTCGCGCAGCGTGTGGTGGCCGAGAATCGCGTGTTTCGCCGCGATCCGGAACGAACCGTCCTCCGGGCGCAGCAGATAGCGCACGTCGGCGACGTAGGACGTGGTGCCGGGCAACCGTGATCGGTACACCACCACCGTGCACCGCACGCCCAGGTCACCCGAGTCGTCGTCCCAGAGACGGACGTTGCTCACCACGCGGGCGGTGGTGGACCTCGGGTTCTCGATGTGTGCGTAGGTGCTCATCAGGCGCTGGACACGACCGTGGAGGCCGACCAGGTCGTCGTCGATGAGGTTGAGATCCATGTCGACATCGCCGGCCGGGTTGTCGGTGGCGGGCACGACGTAGCGGCCGTCGGCGGTGAACAGGTCGCGCCACTCCTCGAGCTTCCAGGCATCCAGCAGCTGCGCCTCGTAGTACAGGAAGTCCTCTACCCGCGCCCGGTCGTAGCGTTTGGACGACAGCTGCACGCTGTCCGGAGCGTCGATCACGCCTTGCCTCCCATCAGCTCGTCCCAACGCCGCCAGAACGTGCGCATCTGCAGCTCGTCCCAGTTGGGCGGGTCGGCCTTGTCCATGCCGCGCGACACGTCGTTCCAGCCCTGACCCGGCCTGCTCTGGTAACCGCGCTGGCAGGACTCCAGCGCCTCGTTGTCGTCCGGCGTGGCCAGACCGGCGGGCCCGAGAAACGACAGAAAGGATTCGTTGCGCACGCGGCGGGCCGCCGGGGACTCGTCCGCCGGTGCGAGCGACCACGCCGTGACATTCATGTGCCCCGGCGTGTTCGGATAGAAGGTGCGGATGATGACGGCCATGATGTTGTTGATCACCAGGTTGGGAAAGATCAGCATGTTGAAGTCGAGGTTCGCGATGAGCTGGGCGCGTTCCTCACCGTGGACCTCGACCAGGCGCCGGTAGGACTCCTCGACCGTCGCCTTGGTGTCGTCCCCCATCGACGGCCGCCAGCGAGCGATGGGACGACCCCACGGTGCCTGCTTGACCGTCACCGTGTGGCCGTTGCCGAGGTCGAAGGCGTGCGACTGCTTCCAGTCCTTGTCCGTGCTGCCCGCGATCTGGTCGCCGCGCGACTTCTGCACGTCCAAGTAGGTTTTGTGCACCGGAATCGCGTGGTAGCCGTCGGAGCTGTTCTCCGCCAGCAGCTTCCAGTTCGACCTCATCGAGTACTCGTGGGTGCCCGGCTGCACGATCATGCCGACGCTGTCCGCCGCCTGGTCGGCGGTCAGGTCCAGGTAGTACTTGGCGTCCGCGAGGTAGTCCGTCAGCGGCTCGGCCTCCTCGTTGAAGGTCAGGAAGACGAACCCCCGGTACTGGCCCACGGCCGCGGGCTGAGCCAGCCCGTGGTCCTCCTTGCGGAATCCCTCCGGAAAGCCCTCCTCGTCCGGCATCGACACCAGCTGCCCGTCGTTGTTGAACGACCAGGAGTGGTAGAAGCACCGGAACCGCCGCTGGTTGCCACGGCGTTCCCGGCAGACCTCGGCACCGCGGTGCGAACACGAGTTGAGCAACACGCGCACGTCACCCGCCGAGTTGCGGGTGAACAGCACGGGCCGCCCCGCGACCTCACGCGCGACGAAGTCGCCGGGCTTGGGCACCTCGGAGACATGCCCCACGTAGATCCAGCACTTCGAGAACACCTCCTCCCGCTCCCTCGCGAGCACCGTCTCGTCGGTGAACACCGCCCGGCTGACCAGGAAACGGTTGGGAGAACGCAGGTCCCGAACGAACTCCGTCTCCCGTCCGGGGATCCGCACCACCTCGGCGACGTGGCTGGATCGAGGCGCGAAGCCAGTCATCCTCGACTCCTTCGTGGTCCATTGGTTGGGCCATTGAACAGGCTCGGCGTCCGCCGAGTCAACCCTCGGGACCGTCTCCTGGGAAACTCAGCCGGATTTCGCCGCCAAGCGGCAACCCCCGCCGGCGTAGCTACTCGGGAGTTCCGCCCGGCGCCGCGGCGCTCACTCGGGGTCTCGCGTCACGTCCCGCTCGGCGTCGGCGGGCACCTGGCGGTCGAGCACGACGGCACGGCTGGCGAGCAGGGCGTTGACCCACCGCGCCCGGGGATCGACATCGACCAGCAACGCCTTCACCAGCAACGTGAGCGGCACGGCCAGTATCGCGCCGAGCGGGCCGATGATCCATCCCCAGAAGACCAGGGAGACGAAGGTCGCGATCGTCGACAGCCCCACCGCGTTGCCCACGAACCGGGGCTGGATCAGCGACTGCACCACGAAGTTCAGTGCGCTGTAGACCACGATGACGGCCAGCATCAGCTGCCAGTCGCCATCGAGCAGGGCCAGTAGCGCGGGTGGCGCGAGACCCAGCAGAAAGCCGACGTTGGGAATGTAGTTGGTGATGAACGCGAGCACGCCCCACAGCACCGGCAACGGGATGCCCATGATCAGCAGGGCGATGGCGTCCAGCACGGCGACGATCAGGCCGAACACCGTCGTGACGAGCATGTAGCGGCGGGTGCCGTGCACGAACTCCGTGATCGCCGCACCGATCCCGGGCCGGTCGGCCGTGACCGCGAGCTTCCGTGCGCCCGCCATCGCAGCCTCGATGCTGAGGAACAGCAGCAGCGCCAGCAGGAACAGAAGCCCGGCACCGAAGCTGGTCACCGAGCCCAGCACCGCTCGCACGTACCCGACGAGCCGGCCGAAGTCGAGGTCGTCCGTGGCCGGACGGAGGTCCTGCGGCGAGACGCCCCACCGTTCGAGCGCCGACGCCAGTCCCGTGACGAGATCGTGCGCACGTCCCGCGTAGCTGGGCAGCAGCGACGCGAGCTGGGCGATGGACACGACGAGCACCAGGACGAGGGCGGCGATCACCGCGTACACGAGCACCACGAGCAGTGCCGTCGAGACCCACCCGGGAACACGGTGCGCGCGCAGCCAGCGCGTCGCGGGACTCAGCGTGATCACGATGACCCCGGCCAGGAAGAACGGACCGAGCAGCCACGCGCCGAGCTTGAGGCCGGCGATGATCACGACCACCGACGCGCCCCCGATGAGCAGCATCAGTCCGCGGGGCACGCCGCGCGCGATCAGCTCCCGTCCGGACGCCTTCATTCCGGCGACGCTAGGCAACGCCGCGTCGCGCGCGCCTCGTCACTGCCGGATGAGACGGGTGCCTCCGGCCCCACAACGGGCCCTGGGAAAAGGGAGAGCCCGGGGCATCGGGAAGTCGCCGAATCACCACCGGCAGGCGAGGCAGCACCCGGTCCATGTGCCGAGGCTGCTGAGGACCTGCGTGCCCATTCACCGGATGGAGGAGCCCGATCATGGTGAAGCCGTGCCGCGGCGTCAGCACAGCGACGGCGCACGGTGAGCGGAGCGGCCATGAGGACGCCGGTCTTCCGTTCGCTCGCGGGTTACCGGCCGTCCTGGTGGCGGCGCGACCTCGTTGCCGGGATGACCGTGTGGGCGGTGCTCGTCCCCGAGGAGGCCTTCGCGTACACGACCATCGCCGGGGTCCCGCCGGTGGTGGGCCTGTATGCCGCGCCGGCGGCGCTTGTGCTGTACGCCGCGTTCGGCAGCTCCCGGCATCTCGTGACGGGACCCATGTCCGCCACCGCCGCACTGTCGGCGGCCGCCGTGGCCGGACTGGCGGGCGGGCATGGCGACCGTGTCATCGCGCTGACCACCGGGCGTGCCGTGGTCGCGGGGGTGATCGCGATCGCGGCGGGCCTGCTGCGGCTCGGGGTGCTCGCGGCGTTCATCTCCCAGCCGGTGCTCAAGGGCTTCATCCTGGGGCTGGCGCTGACGATCATCGCCGGGCAGGTGCCGAAGCTGCTCGGCGTCGAGAAGGGCCAGAGGCAGGTTCGGCGCTCGGCGCCCCCGGCCTGCCACGCGGGCCGACCGGGGGCGCTGCGGATACTGCTCGTCCCAGGTCATCCTGGCGCTCCTCCCCATGATCGCGCCGCGCACGGTCACACACCTCGGGGGCTCGCCGCCTCACCTTCTCCGGGTGGGGCGTCCGGAACGTCGACCTGGCGGGCGGCCCCGGCCCGCGAACCCGGCCGCGCCGCGCCAGGGCACGGGCGAAGGCGTTCTCATCCGCTACGGGCGACGTCCGGAGGCGCACTCCGGGGCTTGACTGCGCTGGTGCCGTGCGAAGGGAGCCGACGATGACCGAGCAGATGCAGCAGGACTCCAGGGCCACCAGCCGGGGTTCCACCACACCACCCGAACGCGGGACACGGCGCACGCCGTGGGTGGGCTGGATCTGGTTCGCCGCGATCATCATGGCCATGCTCGGGGTGTTCACCCTGATCTACGGCCTCGTCGCGATCTTCAACGACGAGTTCTACACCATCGGCCCCGAGGGGCTGCTGCTGTTCGACATCACCGCCTGGGGCTGGATACACCTGATCATCGGCGCGGTCGCCATCCTGACCGCCTTCGCCCTGCTCAGCGGCCGCATGTGGGCACGCGTGCTGACGGTGCTCATCGCGAGCGTCAACGCGATCGCGCAGCTGACGTTCCTCGCGGCCTACCCGGCCTGGTCGATCATCGCGATCGTGCTGGACATCCTGGTGATCTGGGCCGTGGTGGTGCACGGCAGGGAGGTCGACGCCTGACGGCAGGGCTTGCCAACCTGCCGACGACGTCGGGTCGACGGTGATCACATGGCGAGGAGGACTGCATCCGTGTCACCAGCACGCTACGAGCTGCGGGTCAGCGGACGGATGTCGGAGCTGGCCCAGGACGCCGTCTGGGACTTCGGCGCGCTGACCGTGGTCCCGGCCTCACCCGAGACCATCATCTACGGCCGGATCATCGACGCGGCTCAGCTCCACGGACTGCTGGCGCTGCTGGAAGACCTGGGCCTGCACATCGTCTCGGTCCACCGGCTCCCACCCCCGGACGAGGAAGCACGGGAGCCGGACCCGGCCGGATGACCGTCACACTGTCCACAAGGGAATCCGGTCTCAGTGGCGCCGCTCACGAGGGATGCGGCGGCCGCGGCGTGACGATGGCGAAGCCGGGGTCGGGGGTGTCGAGCACCTCGAGGATGCGGGCGAGGACATCCGTGGCGCCCTCGATGCTCAGCGAACCCGACTCCTGCAACTCGTCTGGTCGGGTCTGGCCGGTGACCAGCGCGAGCAGGGCCCCGCGGCTCGTGCGGACGACGGCGTCGGGCTTCTCCCGGCCCACGCCGTCGCCGTGGGTCAACACGCCGTTGGACATCCGGGACCAGTACCGGTGTTCCTCGCCGTCCGGGCCGGTCACCGACCAGTCGATGCCGACGCGCAGATCGCTTGCGCGTGGACCGTCCACCCGGATCGCGACACTGTCGAACAGCTGCGAGAGCGTGAGCTGCGCGAGGATATCCGGCGACGCCGTCACCGTGGGCGTCCCGACCGTGGCGCCACGTAGTTCGGCCGCCCCGACGAGGTAGAAGTTGCGCCAGGTCCCGTTCTCGGCACCGAAGCCGAGCTGTTCGAACGCGGCGGCCTGCAGCTCGCGTGCGGCGGTGTTGCCCGGGTCGGCGTAGACGAGGTGCCCGGCGAGCTCGCCGACCCACCGGTAGTCGCCGTCGTCGAACGCCCGCCGCGCGACGTCGAGCACCGCCTCAGGCCCACCGATCGCCTCGACGTAGCGGCGGCCCGCCTGCTCGGGCGGGTACGCCCACAGCCGTGCGGGGTTTCCGTCGAACCAGCCCAGGTATCGCTGGTACACGGCCTTGACGTTGTGGCTGACCGACCCGTAGTAGCCGCGGGTGTGCCAGGCGTTCTCCAGCCCCGGCGGCAGCTCGAGCAGCTCGGCGATCTCCACACCGACATAGCCTTTGTTGAGCAGGCGCAGTGTCTGGTCGTGCAGGTAGGCGTAGAGGTCGCGCTGCTCGGAAAGCAGGGCGACAACCCGCTCGCGTCCCCACGTCGGCCAGTGGTGCGAGGCGAACTCGACGCTGGTGGCGTCCGCGAACAGGTCGATGGCCTCGGTGAGGTAACGCGCCCACGCGTGCGGGTCGCGAACCAGCGCTCCGCGCAGGGTCAGCAGGTTGTGCAGGGTGTGGGTGGCGTTCTCCGCCATGCACAGCGCGCCGTGGTCGGGGAACAGGAAGTTCATCTCCGAGGGCGCCTCGGTGCCCGGCGTGACCTGGAAGAGGATCCGCACGCCGTCCAGCACCTCCTCCTGGCCGGTCCTCGTGACCTCGAGTGTCGGCGGGATCAGCGTGATCGTGCCGGTGGAGACACTCATGCCCAGCCCTGCGCCGAGCTGGCCGGCGGGGCCCACCGGCAGGGCCGCCCCGTACATGTAGGCCGACCGGCGGGCCATCGCCGCGCCGGCGTAGACGTTCTCAGCGACCGCGTGTTCGACGAACCCCTCGGGGGCGAGGACGGGCACCCGGCCGGACGCCACGTCGTCGCCGGTGACCACGCCCCGCACACCGCCGAAGTGGTCGACGTGGCTGTGGGTGTAGATCACCGCCGTCACCGGGCGGTCCCCGCGGTGCCCACGGTAGAGGCCGAGCGCGGCCGCCGCGGTCTCGGTGGAGATCAGCGGGTCGATCACGATGACACCCTTGTCGCCCTCGACCAGCGTCATGTTGGACAGGTCCATGCCGCGCACCTGGTAGATGCCGTCGGTCACCTCGTAGAGCCCGTGGAGAGCGACGAGCCGCGCCTGCCGCCACAGACTGGGGTTCACCGTGTCGGGCCGCTCCGCCTGCAGAACGGTGGCCCACGCGTCGGCGTCCCACACGACCCTGCCGTCGGCCGCTCGCACCTGGCCGGGTCGCAGCGCGCCGACGAATCCGCGCTCGGCGTCCTCCATGTCGCCGGTGTCGGCCAACGGAAGCCGGTCCTCCAGTGCGGAGGCGGCCGCGACGATCCGCGGAGTCGCCTGCTTCTCGGTCATTGGTTCCCCTTTCTCACGGTCACGGGAGAAGGCCCCCGGCATCGCATGGTCGTGGGGTGGGCCCGGAGAGACGTCGTCCGCGGAGGGTGAGGCCGGTTGCGTCACGAGCACCGGGCAGTGGCTCGCTGCCTAGCGCATATGCAGGTTGAAGCCGGTGATCTCCCGGTCCAGCAGTCCGAGCGGCTCCGGCCAGGCTTCCGGGTCGCCGGACTTGGAGGTGACGCTGGTGGTCCCGGCGAGATCGGCGCCGGTCAGCTCGACGACGGCGTCGCCGTTGTTCGCGATGCCCTCGGTGACGACGAGGACCTGGTGCCGCACCCGGACGGTGACCTGTTCTCCGGAGTCGGTGAAGGCGAGTCCCACGGTCGGCTTGCGCCGTGGTTGGCCTTGAGCGCAACCCGTGGCGGGGACACACCAGCTCGCGCGGGCGAGCGCTCGCCACGAAGCCGGTTACGCGAAGGAAACACGCGAGGCCTTGACCCGGCCTCGCGCACTGTTTACCGTGTGTTCGCATCTTACGAAAGGCGTTCGTATATGTCAAACACCTCGCGAACCTCCAGCACCGTGGCCACCGCTTTGCGTGTGCTGCGCCTGCTCGCCGACAACCCGGGCGGCATGGGCATCACCGAGGTCGCGCGGGCACTCGACATCGCCAAGAGCAAGGCCCACCTGCTGCTCGCCACCCTGCTCGAACAGGACTTCGTGGAGCGGACCGCGGACAGCCGATACCGGCTCGGGCTGACCGCGTTCGAGGTGGGCTCGGCCGTGCCGGACGCGGCGCGGTTCGGTGGCGACCTGATCACGCCGATGCGTGCCCTCGCCGATCTGTGCGGCGAAGCCGTTTCGCTCGCGGTACTCCGCAACCGCGACGCGATCATGATCCAGCGGTTCGAGACCAAGCATGTACTGCGAGCGGAGATCGGTGTCGGCACGCGGATGCCGCTGATCAGTTGCGCATCCGGGAAGTTCCTGCTCGCGCACATGACCGACGACCAGGTGGACAGCCTGTATCCGGGCGAGGTGCTGCCACACGTGACCGTGCACAGCATCCGTACCAAGGCTCAGCTCAAAGCCACGTTCCCGGAGATCCGCCGGCAGGGGTACGCCCTGAACGACCAGGAGTACGCGGAAGGCATCTCCGGCATCGCCACCGGGGTCGCGGACGGGAGCGGGCACTACGTGGCCGCGCTCAGCGTGGCCGGACCCACCAGCCGTTTCCGTGCCGAGCAGTGGATCGAGCCACTGACGGAGGCGGCGCAGAAGATGACCGAACTGTTGTCCAGCCGGCGCTGACCGGCTGGGGAAAACCGAGGTTGACGCTCGCGATGGAAATCGTTGCTGGAATCGACGTGGGTGGCACGTTCACGGACGTGCTGCTCTACCACGCGGTGACAGGAAATCTACGCCTGGCCAAGGTGTTCTCCACCCCAGGCCGCCAGGCCGACGGCCTGCTCACGGGCCTGCGGCAGTTCGACGTGCCGCTCGGCGAACTCGACGCGGTCGTGCACGGCACGACGGTGGCGACCAACGCCGTACTGGAGCGCAAGGGATCGCGCACCGCGCTGGTGACCACGCGTGGTTTCCGCGATGTGCTGGAGCTGCGCCGGCGCGATCGGCCCACGACCTACGGGCTGACGGGCACATACCGGCCGCTGGTGCCGCGGAGCCTGTCGTTCGAGGTCGACGAACGCATCGACGCACAGGGGCGGATCGTCGAGCCCCTCTCCCCCGAGTCCGTGGACAGGGTCGCCGCCGCGCTTCGCGCATCCGGAGTGGAGAGCGTCGCGGTATGCCTGCTCAACAGCTACGTCAACGCCGATCACGAGCGGACACTCGCGTACGAGCTGCGCCGGCTCCTGCCCGGTGTGGAAGTGACCGCGTCGTACGAGGTGTGCCCTGAGCCGGGCGAGTTCGAGCGTGCGACCACCACGGTGGTCAACGCCTTCGTTCGCGCGCCGATGTCGAGGTATCTCGGCGCGGTGCAGCAGCGGCTGGAGAGCGACGGGTTCGCCCGGGACGTGCAGGTGATGCAGTCCAACGGAGGACTGATCCCGGCCCGCCGCGGGGGCGAGCTCGCCGTCCGTACCCTGCTGTCCGGTCCGGCCGCGGGCACGGTAGCCGCGGCGGCGTTCGGTGAGGCCGCGGGCCTCCCGGACGTCATCTCGTGTGACATGGGCGGCACGAGTTTCGATGTCGCGTTGATCCCGGGCGGCCGCCCTGCGGTGACCGCGGAAAGCGCCATCGACTACGGGGTCCCGATCAAGGTTCCGATGATCGACATCACCACCATCGGCGCGGGCGGTGGATCGATCGCCTCGGTCGACCGCGCCGGGATCCTCCAGGTCGGCCCGGAAAGCGCCGGCTCCGACCCCGGCCCCGCCTGCTACGGCCGCGGCGGCACCCGCCCGACGGTCACCGACGCGAACATCGTCCTCGGGCGGATCACCGCCGAACAGCGCCTGGGCACGCAGGACGGTTTCGCGCTCGACCGCGACGCCGCTGCCGACGCGATCCGCACTCACGTCGCCGAACCGCTCGGACTCGACGTGACCGCCGCCGCGCTCGCGATCATCCGCTTCGCCAACGAGAAGATGGCCAACGCGATCCGCATGGTCAGCGTCGACAAGGGACACGACCCACGCGAGTTCGCCCTGGTGGGCTTCGGTGGCGCCGGGCCGATGCACGTCGCCGAACTGGCGAAAGCCGTTGGTGCCACCACGGTTCTGGTCCCGCCTCACCCCGGCGCACTGTCGGCGTACGGCTGCCTGATCGCGGACGTGAAGTACGACTACGTCACCGCGGTCGGCGCCGAGGTCGAGGACTGCACGGCGGGCGGGGTCGAACGCATCCTGGCCGACCAGGCCGAGCTCGGCCGCAAAACCCTGGAAGCCGACGGGTTCGCCGACTCCGACATCACCGTCGAGCACGTCGCCGAGATGAGCTTCAGCAAGCAGCTCTACTCGATCCGCGTTCCACTGGGCGGCGAACGAGAAGGGTGGACCCCGGACCGGCTCGGCGAGGAGTTCCACCGCGAGTACCTCGCGATCTACCAGGGTCGTCATCCCTCCGGCGCGATCCGGCTGATCAGCCTGCGCACCGTCGTGACCGGCCGGCGCAAGCCGCTGAGCCACGTGACGGCGACCCCGTCGGAGCACCCGGAGCCCCGGGAGCGCACCGTCGTGTTCGCTGACGGCAGCCACACGGTCCCCGTGCTGCACCGCGACTCCTTCCAGGCCGGCCAAACCCTGCACGGTCCGGCGATCGTCGAGCAGAGCGACACCACGATCGTGCTTCCCCCGGCTACATCCGCGACCGTTCACGAGAACGGCAGCCTCATCGTGAAGGTGGCATCATGACCGACCTCGACCCGCTGTCCATCGCCGTCATCCGCGGCAGGCTCGAACAGATCGCGGACGAGATGGACACCGTCTTCGAACGCATGGCGTTCTCCCCGGTGATCTCCGACGCCTGGGACCGAGCCGACGGCATCTACTCCGCGACCGACGGCAGCATGATCGTCCAGGGCACCCGCGGGCTGCCGATCTTCGTGGGCACCATGCAGTACACGGTGGCGAGCGTGATCGCCGAAACCGGTGAGGTCCGCCAGGGGGACACGTTCATCGTCAACGACCCCTTCGCGGGCGGCACCCACATCATGGACACCAAGATGGTGCGGCCCTTCTTCTACCGCGGCGAGTTGTTCGCCTACCTCGCCAACACCGGGCACTGGCCGGACCTCGGCGGCCGCGTACCCGGCGGGTTCGGTGCCGCGGCCACCGACTGTTACCAGGAGGGCCTGCGTCTCCCGCCGGTGAAGTTGTTCAGCGGCGACGAGCTCAACACCGACATCGTCGCGATCCTGCAGACCAACTCCCGCCTGCCGGAGGACGTCCTCGGTGACATCGACGCCCAGGCGACCGCGTTGCGCGCCGGCGAGACCCGCCTGACCGAACTGCTCGACGAGTACGGACCCGAGCTCGTGAACGCGGTGATCGACGCCCTGCGTGAGCGGTCGGCGCGGCAGATGCGCTCGCACATCGCCGAAATCCCCGACGGCACCTACCGCTTCGTCGAAGAGATGGACAACGACGGCATCACCGACGAGGTGCTCCGCGTCGACGCACGGATCACGGTCGCCGGGGACGAGCTGACCATCGACTTCAGCGAGTCGTCCGCGCCGTGCCAGGGGCCGATGAACTCGGTCTACGCCGCCACGGTGTCCAGCAGCATCGTCGCGATCAAACACCTGTTCCCCGACATCCCCATCAACTCCGGCATCTTCGAGCCGATCACCTTCGTCATCCCGGAGACCGTCTTCCTCAACGCGAAACCGCCCAGGCCGGTGGCCGGGTGCGCGGCCGAAACCAGCCAGCGCATCATCACCGCCGTCATGGGGGCGCTCGCCGAAGCCGCACCCGATCGCGTTCCGGCCGGATCGTCGGCGACCGTCAACAACCTGTCCATCGGCGGTGTGCAGGAGGACGGCACCCCGTTCGTGCTGTACGTGTTCCTCGGCGGCGGCTACGGAGGCCACCCCGGCGGCGACGGGCTGTCCAACGGCTGCTCGCTGATGAGCATCGGCCGCGTCCAGTCGATCGAAACCCTCGAACAACGCTACCCGCTGCGCTTCCGCAAGTACGGCCTGCGCGACGGCTCGGCGGGCCACGGCAGGCACCGCGGCGGCTTCGGCGTCCATTTCGAGTTCGAGTTCACCGCCAGCGAAGGCCAGGCCAGCCTCCTCGGCGACCAGGCCAAGACGGCACCGGTCGGCCGCGCGGGCGGGACGCCCGGGCAGACGTCGTCGCCGTGGTTCCGCATCGACGGCGAGCAGGTCATCCTGCCGATGATCAGCAAGGGCGAGAACGTCTCGCTGCGCGCCGGCGACATCGTGTGCCTGCGCACGCCCGGTGGTGGTGGGTACGGGCCCATCGCCGAACGCGACCGCGACGCCGTCGCCACCGACATCGAACACGGCTACCTCGACCAGGAGACAGCCGCCCGGATCTACGCCCCCACCGCCTAGCCGCCCCTACTCCCCCGCTGGAGAGACCATGTCCGGAACAACCGCGGACACCCCGATCCGCAAGGCGATCCTCGGCAGCCTCGTCGGGACCTCGCTCGAGTGGTACGACTTCTTCCTCTACGGCTCCGCCTCGGCACTCGTGTTCAACGAGGTCTTCTTCCCCACGTTCGACCCGTTGACCGGAACGCTTCTGTCCTTTCTGACCTTCGCGATCGGGTTCATCGCCCGGCCCATCGGCGGGATCCTCGCCGGTCACTACGGCGACCGGTTCGGCCGCAAGAAGGTCCTGCTGTTCACCGTTTCATTGATGGGCGGCTCCACCGTCCTCATCGGAGTGATTCCGAGCTACGCCACGATCGGGGTCGCCGCGCCAATCCTGCTGATACTCGTCCGGCTCGCGCAGGGTTTCGCACTCGGCGGCGAATGGGCCGGCGGCGCGCTCATGATCGCCGAACGCGCCCCGGCCGCCCGCCGGGGCTTCCTCACCAGCTTCGTGCAGGTGGGCGTCCCGATCGGCACCTTGCTCAGCACCGCCGTTCTCTACCTGATGTCGGGCATCCTCTCGCGCGACGCCTTCGTGCAGTGGGGATGGCGCGTGCCGTTCCTGCTGTCCATCGTGGTCGTCCTCATCGGCGTCTACATCCGGCGCCAGGTGGAGGAATCACCGGCCTTCACCGAGGTGGAGAGCGAGGGACGCACCCGGCGCGCGCCGATCCTGACTCTGCTCAAGACCCAGCCGCTCGATGTGCTGCGGGTCGTCGGCATCCGAGCCGGCGCCGACATCCTCTACTACCTGCTGATCACGTTCCTGCTCACCTACGTCACCACAACTCTCGGGCTACCGCGCGGTGTCGGGCTGCTGGCCACGCTGATCGGCGCGGGTATGCAGCTCTTCACCTACCCCGCGTTCGCCGCGCTGAGCGACCGGTACGGCCGCAAGAAGGTGACCGTCCTCGGCGCCGCCGGAGCGATCGCGTGGATGCTCGTGTTCTTCCCGCTGGTCGACACCAAGAGCACCGGGCTGATCGTGCTCGCCGTGCTCGGCGGCCTGTTCTTCCACTCCGCGATGTACGGGGTGCAGGCGTCCTGGATCTGCGAACTCTTCGACACCCGGCACCGCTACAGCGGGGCCTCGCTGGGCTACCAGCTCTCCGGGATCGTCGGCGGTAGCCTCGCCCCCACCATCGCGGTGGCCCTGCTGCAGGTGTCGGACTCGACGACACTCGTCGTCGTGTACGTGTGCGCAGCACTCGCCCTTGTCCTCGTGACCGCGTTGCTGACCAGGGAAACGCGGGGCGGCGACCTGCGCGAGACCGGAGTCGTGGCGACGGCGAGGAGCGCGTCGTGAGCGTCGTGGACCGGGCCAGGCGCGTACTGCCGGGCGGCAACACCAGGACGACCCTGTTCGTCCCGCCACATCCGCCCTACGCGGTGCGCGGCGAGGGCGCGATCGTCACCGACCACACCGGACACCAGGTGATCGACTGCAACAACAACTACACGTCGCTCATCCACGGGCACGCGCACCCGGAGATCCTCGGCGCGGCAACCGAAGCCGCCCGGTCCGGCACCGCGTTCGGCCTGCCCACAGCCTCGGAGGTCGCGCTCGCCGAGCACCTGCGCGACCGCACCGGAATCGAGCAGTGGCGGTTCTGCAACTCGGGAACCGAGGCCGTGCTCATGCTGCTTCGGGCCGCCCGCGCGCGTACCGGCCGCGACCTGATCGTGCGGTTCGACGGCAGCTACCACGGCACCGGCGACGCCGTCGTCTCTCCGGACGCGCCGGGAGTGGCCAGGTCGGCCCCCGACTCGGTCCTCGTCCTGCCACAACACGACCTCGAGGCGCTGACCGCGGCGATGCGGGAACACGGCGACCGAGTCGCCGCCGTGCTCATCGACCTCATGCCCAACCGCGCCGGTCTCAACCCGGCCGACCCCGCCTACGTCACCGCGCTCCGCGAGCTCACCCGGCAGCACGGCGCACTGCTGGCGGTCGACGAAGTCATCACCTTCCGCCTCCACGAGGGCGGGCTGCACAAGCAGTACGGCCTGCAGCCGGATCTCGTGTCCGTCGGCAAGGTCATCGGCGGCGGATTCCCGGTCGGGGCGATCGGGGGCAGTGCCGACGTGCTGTCGCCGTTCGTCCCGGCACCGGGCGCGGTGTCCTGGGGCGGTACCTTCAGCGCCAACCCGGTGACGATGGCGGCCGGGCTCACCGCGCTGAGCCTGTTCGGCTCGCACGAGATCGCGGAACTGAACCGCCGGGGCGACCAGCTCCGTGCGCGGCTCCGCGATGCCGGAGTCACGGTGAACGGCTCGGGATCCCTGCTCCGGTTGATGGCGCCCGATCCCACGGACCTGTGGTGGAACCTGTACCGGCGGGGCGTGCTCGGCGGCACCAACGGCCTGCTCGCCCTGTCCACCGCCATGTCGCCGGTACACCTCGACCAGATCGCCGACGCGGTCACAGCCGTGCTCGGGCGCGGCGCCGACCACCGGGTCTGAACCGTCCGGGCCCGGAACGCCGTCGCGTCCCGGGCCCGGACACCTA
Organism: Prauserella flavalba; assembly: GCF_003202235.1. Classification (GTDB taxonomy): domain Bacteria; phylum Actinomycetota; class Actinomycetes; order Mycobacteriales; family Pseudonocardiaceae; genus Prauserella_A; species Prauserella_A flavalba. Next base: position 87,158 of record NZ_MASU01000015.1, on the reverse strand, counting down.
CTGGTTCCCCCGGCGGACAGCCGAACCTCGCCCCACGCTCCACCCGGTCTCAGGGCTCACCAGGCGGTGTACCCGGCGTCGGCGAGGAGCACGTGGCCGGTGACGGCGCTCGCGGCGGGCGACGCGAGGAAGGCCACCGCCTCCGCGATCTCGGCGGGCTCGATCAGGCGGTGCTGCGGCACCTGCGCCTTCCACGCCTCGACGGTCTCCGGGCTCTCGGCGCCGACCTCGCGGAGGATGCCGGTGTTGGTGTAGCCCGGCGCGACGGCGTTCACCCGGATGCCCTCGCGTGCCCATTCGGCGGCCAGTGTCCTGGTGAGGCCGATGATCCCCGCCTTGGTGACGTCGTAGCCGACGTGCACCTCCGGGCGGGTGGCCTTGAACGCGGCGATCGAGGAGATGTTCACGATCGCGCCGCCCCGGCCGCGCATGAGCCTGCCGAACTCGCGGCTGACGTGGAACGGCCCGGACAGGTTGATGTCCAGCGTGCGCCGCCACGCCTCGTCCGTCAGTTCGAAGGTCGGCGCGCTGGTCGCGATGCCCGCGTTGTTCACGACCACATCGACGCGGCCGCAGGACCCGGCCAGCGCACGCACCGCCTCCGGATCCGTCACGTCGAGCCGGGCCGCGCGCACTCGGGAGCCGGACCGCTGCTCGATCTCCTCGGCCTTCGCCGCGGCGGCGTCGTGCCGGATGTCCGCGATGACGACCGTCGCGCCGCGCTCGGCCAGCGTGGTGGCGATCGCGGCACCGATCCCCTGGGCTCCCCCGGTGACGACCGCGACCTTCCCGTCCATTGTGCTCACTTGTGGTGCCTCCTCATCAGTTGCTCGTCACGCCAGCGCACGCGGTCCTCCCACTGTTCGAGCGGGAGCAGCGCACGCCGCTGCCGCTCGGCCAGCTGTACCAGCTCCGGGGTCCACGGGTCGTGCTGCCCGCGGTCGGCGCCCATGCGCGCGTAGGCAGGCCCCAGCAGGCGCGCGTGGGCGGCGATGCCGCCGCGGGTGTTCAGGTCGGCCGTCTCGAACGGTCCGATCACGCTCCATCGGAGCCCGAGCCCGCTGCGCACCACCTCGTCGATGTCCGCGACGTCGGCAACGCCGTCCCGCAGCAGGCAGTACGCCTCGCGCAGCAGCGCGCCCTGCAGCCGGTTGAACACGAAGCCCTCGACCTCCCGCCGGACCAGCACCGGCCGGAGGCCCGCCTTCGCGTAGAGGTCGCGTGCGCGGTCGAGCACCGCGCGATCCGTGTTCGGCGAGGGGACGAGCTCGATCACCGGGAGCAGATACGGCGGGTTGCCGGGGTGGGCGCCCAGCACCCTCGGGTCCCCGCCGCCGTAGTCGCTGGGCACCATCGCCGAGCTGGAGCTCGCCAGCACGGTGCCCGGTCCGGTGAGCCCTGCCAGCTCGGCGAACACCGATTGCTTGACCTCTGCCCGTTCCGGCGTGCACTCCTGGACCAGCGAGCAGCCGGCGACCGCGCCGCCGAGGTCCGCGTAGCTGTCGATGCGCCCTGCCACGTCGCCGGGGTCGGCGTCGAGCAGTCCGTGCCGGTGCAGCGACCCGAGGCGGTCGGCGATCACCTCGAGCGCCCGATCGACGGCCGCGGTGTCGGGGTCCCAGAGCCGGACGCGGAATCCGCCGCGGGCGAACGTGAGTGCGAAGCCGGCACCGATCGATCCAGCGCCGGCCACCGCGACGGCCGGTGGGCTCATTCACCCCACCAGCCGCGGTCCCCGTGGTAGCCGCGTTCGAGGATCTCGAGGACCGACCCCTTGGTGAGTTCCCGCGGGTTGTTGGCGGTGAGCCGCCGTGCCCGCAGGGCCTGTTCGGCCACGGTGTCGAACTGCTCCGGCTTGAGCCCGAGCTCCCGGAGGTCGGGCGGCACGTCGAGGGCGGCCAGGATGGCGTCCACGCGCTCGATGCCGGCCCTGGCCCGGGAGGCCCGGCTCTGCCCCGGGTCGGCGACGCCGAGAACGTCGGCGACCTCGGCGAACTCCGGTTCCCGTGCAGGCAGGTTGTACCGCATCACGTACGGCAGCAGCGCGCCGACGCCGAACCCGTGCGCGGTGTGCGTGAGCGCGCCGATGGGCGACTGGATCGCGTGCGCGCCCGCGGTGCCGGTGGTGTTGATCGCCATGCCCGCGCTCAGCGCGCCGAGCATGGTGTCGGAGCGGGCGCCGAGATCCGACAGGTCCTCGGCCAGCCGCTCCAGTGAGGTGTTGAGCAGGGCCAGGCCGTGCCGGGCGTAGACGTCGGTGAGTACGTTCTTGCCGACGTAGAGGTGCTGTTCGATGTCGTCGGTACCGGGGTTCTTGGCCCGTGCGGTGAACGACTCGATCAGGTGCGACAGCGCGTCCGCACCGGTCGCGGCGGTGAGCCCGCGGGGACAGGTCAGCGTCAGCTCCGGATCGACGACGGCCGCGTGCGCCTCCAGGTACGGGCTGGCGACGCCGACCTTCATCCCGAGGTCGGGGTCGTGGATCACGGAGATGCAGGTGACCTCCGCGCCGGTGCCCCCTGTGGTCGGCACGGTGATCACCGGAAGCCCGGGTCCGGGCACCTGGAACTCCCCGTACAGGTCGCGAACGTCGCCGCCACGGGTGAGCAGGATCGCCCCGATCTTGGCGAAGTCGAGGCAGCTTCCGCCGCCGATGCCGATCACGACGTCGAGGTCGGTGCCGCCGAACTCCTCGATGAGCCCGAGCAGGTTGTCCCTGGGCAGTTCCGGCTCGACGGCCGAGAACACGCTGACGGTGAGGCCGTTGCCGCGCAGGGCCTTGACGATGTCCGCGAAGACCTCACTGCCCGCCATGCGCTCGTCGGTGCAGATCAGCACGCTGGTTCCCAGACGGCGCACGAGGCTCGGCAGCTGGGCGCGCTGCCCCGGCCCGAACGCGACGTGGCCGGGCTGGCGGAGCAGACCGAGCCGGAGGTCGTTGGTCGTTCGCATGGTCACGCTTCCCTTCCCAGTGCGTCGCGTTCGTCCACGGTCACGGCCAGGTACTTGGGTTCCAGGAACTCGTAGATGCCGTCGTGCCCTCCTTCGCGGCCGAGGCCCGACGCCTTGACCCCGCCGAACGCGGCGGCCGGATCCGCCATGATTCCCCGGTTGATCCCCACCATGCCCACGTCGAGCCGTTCGGACACCGCGAACGCGCGGGACAGGTCGCGGGTGAACAGGTAGGCCGCGAGCCCGTAGCGGGTGTCGTTGGCGAACGCGATCGCCTCGGCCACGGTGTCGACGGTGTAGAGCGCCGCGACCGGGGCGAAGAGCTCCTCCCTGCAGAAATCGTGGTCGCGGTCCCGCACCCGCAGCACGGTCGGCTCGAAGAAGTAGCCCTTGCCGGGGATGGCCCTGCCTCCAGCGAGCAGCTCGGCCCCGGAGCCGACGAACGCGCCCACCAGCTCCGCGACCCGCTCCCGCTGCGCCTCGGTGATGATGGGACCGACGTCGACGCCCTCGTCGAATCCGTCTCCCACACGCAGCTTCTCTGCCTGTGCCACGAACTTCCGGGTGAACTCGTCGGCGATGTCGCGGTGCAGGATGATCCGGTTGGCGGCCACGCAGGCCTGTCCCGCGTTGCGGAACTTGCACGTCACCGCCTCCCGCACCGCCAGGTCGACGTCGGCGTCGTCGAGTACGACGAACGGTCCGTCGCCGCCCAGTTCCATGGAGCTGTTGACGATGTTGCCCGCGGCCTTGCCGAGCAGCGTCGCGCCGACCCCCGTCGAGCCCGTGAAACTGATCTTGCGCAACCTCGGGTCGGGCAGCAGCGCGTCCGAGATCGCGGCCGAGTCCGACGTGTGCACCAGGTTCACCGTCCCGGCGGGAAACCCGGCCTCGTGCAGGACGTCCACGAACAACGCCGCGGTGAGCGGGGTCTCCTTCGCCGACTTCAGCACCGTGGTGCACCCGGCGGCCAGTGCCGCGCCCGCCTTGCGGGCGGCCATCAGCAGCGGGAAGTTCCACGGCGTGATCAGGAAGCTGGGACCGACCGGCTGGTGGGTGGTCACCACCCGGTAGCCGCCCGGGCTGCTGTCGGCGAACGTGCCGTGCAGGTGCGCGATCTGCTCGGCGTACCACCGGAAGAATCCCGCGGAGAGCGTGAACTCGCCGACGGCCTCGGCCCGTGGTTTGCCGCTCTCCAGCACCATCACGTCGGCGATCGCGTCCGCCCGGTCCCGCAGCAGCGTGTACGCGCGGTGGAACAGCTCGGCCCGCTCCCTCGGCGCGACGAACCGCCACCCCTCCTGCGCGGCGACCGCCGCGTCCAGCGCCCGCACCGCTTCATGGGGGCCGCCGTCCGCGACCTCGGCGACCGTCGTGCCGTCGCCGGGGTTGAGGACCGCGAACCGGCGGCCCGTCTCGCTCCACCGCCCGTCGAGGTACAGGCCCAGCGGGACGTCGTGCCCGCGCACACTCGCCGTGGTGTGCTCTGCCATCCGAAAGTTCCTTCCCTTCGTGCCTGCGTTCACCGGGCGGTGTAGCCGCCGTCCACCGGCAGGCAGACGCCGGTGACCCAGTCGGCCTCGTCCGAGGCCAGGTACAGCACGGCGTACGCGACGTCCTCGGGTCGCCCGAGGCGCCGCAGCGACTGATTGGAGGTCATCATGCGTTCGTACGCGGGCAGGCCGCCGTCGAAGTTCTCCGCGATCCCGCGCACCAGCGGCGTGAGCACGGTGCTCGGATGGACCGAGTTCACGCGGATGTTGTGGCGGCCGTAGGTCGCCGCGTCCTGCCGGGTCTGCATGGTCACCGCACCCTTGGCCACGTGGTACGGCGTGAACTCGTCGTTGCCGATGAGCCCGTAGATCGAGGAGAAGTTGACGATGCTGCCCTTGCCGTTGCGGATCATCCAGGGCACCGCGTGCTTCGTGGCGAGGAAGACACCCTTCACGTCCACGGCGAACAGTGCGTCCCATTCCTCTTCGGACACCTCGTGGGTCGGCTTGTCGACCCCGATCAGTCCGGCGCTGTTCACGAGCACGTCGAGCTTGCCGTAGCGGTTCCCGATGTCCGCGACCACGCGGGACACCTCGTCCTCGCTGGACACGTCCATGCGCCAGAACCCGGCGGTGCCACCCGCCGCGGCGATCTCCTCGGCAGCTTGCCGGCCGTCCTGCTCCGCGACGTCCGTCAAGGCCACCGTGGCGCCCTCGGCGGCGAACAGCTCCGCGGTCGCCCTGCCCATTCCCGAGGCCGCGCCGGTGATCACAGCGACCTTTCCGGACAGCCGCCCCATCAGCGGTCACTCCCGAGGAACTGCCGGTATCCACCGGCGGCGACGTCGTCGCACCGCTTGAAGTAGTCGTCGGCACCACCCATGTAGACGTTGAACTCGATGGGCTTGCCCGGAACGTTGGCGCCGATGAACCACGCGTTGGCGTCCACCCCCTTCGCCATGATCGTGGCCGATCCGGCCTCGGCCACCTGGGCGGCCCACTCCTCCTCGGCGTCCTTCGTGGACTCGAGCTCGGTGATGCCGTTGTCACGGGCGTACTTGAGTGCACCGGCGATCCACTGCACGCCTTCCTGGATCGCCACCGGCAGGTTCGCGTACGGCGTCTGCGGCCCGAGGATCATGAAGAAGTTCGGGAAGCCGTGCACGCCGAGGCCGAGGTTGGTCTTCAGCCCGTCCGACCACTTGTCCCGCAGCACCACGCCGTCCCTGCCGACGATGTCGATCGCGGTGAGCGTGCCCGTCATCGCGTCGAATCCCGTCGCGAAGATCAGCACGTCCAGCTCGTGGTGCACGCCGCCGACGCGCACCCCGTCCGGGGTGATCTCGTCGATTCCGTGCTCGCGGATGTCCACCAGCCGCACGTTGTCGCGGTTGTACGCCTCGTAGTACCCGTGCCCGCCCGGGGGGCGCTTGCCGTTGAACGGGTAGTCCTTCGGGCACAGCAGCTCGGCGGTCTCCGGATCCTTGACGGTCTCCCTGATCTTCTTGCGGATGAATTCCGAGGCGTGGTGATTGGACTCCTCGTCGGTCGCCAGGTCGCTGAAGGTCTCGAGCATGAAATGGAACCCGCCCTCACGCCACTTCTCTTCGAAGATCCGTTCCCGCTCACCGGGGTCCAGTTCCTTCGCGCCGTGCCGGGGCGATTCGAACGGCACCGCGAAGATGTGCTCCCTGGCGCGCTTGAAGTTCTCCGGGTATTCCTTCCGGACGCGGGCCATCCACTCGTCGTCCACCGTGTAGTTGGAGCTGGCGACGACGTAGTTCGGCGTCCGCTGGAACACCACCAGCTCACCCGCGACCTCGGCGACGACCGGAACGATCTGCACACCCGACGCACCGAGCCCGATGACCCCGACACGCTTGCCCCGCAGGTCGACCTCACGGTCCCTCGGCCAGCGCGCGGTGTGGTACAGCTCGCCCGCGAACGAGCTCGCGCCCGGGATGTCCGGCAGGTTGGGCTCGGCGAGCACGCCCATCCCGCTGATGAGGTAGGTCGCCGTGAGCGTGTCGCCGGAATCGGTGGTGACCGTCCACTTGCGCGTGCTCTCGTCGTACTCGGCCCGCTCCACGCGCGTGTTGAGCCTGATGTCCTTGTTCAGCCCCAGCCGGGAGGCCAGGAACTCCAGGTACCGCAGCACTTCGGGCTGGGACGGGTAGCGCTCCGTCCACACCCACTCGTTGCGCACCTCCTCCGAGAAGGAGAACGAGTAGTAGTAGAACTCGCTGTCGGTGCGCGCACCTGGATAGGTGTTCCAGTACCAGGTACCGCCGACTCCGCCGCCCGCCTCCAGCACGATCGTGCGCTGGCCGATCTCGCGCAGGTGGTGCAGCATGGCCAGGCCGGAGAACCCGGCGCCGATCACGATCGCGTCGTACTCCGGCGATGTCACGTCCGCCATGACGTTCCTCTCGGTCGAGTTGTTGGGTTCGCAGGGGCCGGTCAGCGCCCGGCGCGGTACCAGGCGGCGATGGAGCCGATCTCCCGGTCGGCGTTCGCGTCGCGCCCGGCCATGAACGGGTAGACGTGCTGCATGCCCTCCCCCACCACGAACGTCACGTCGACGTCGTGCTTGAGGGCCAGCTCGTGCAGCCGTACCGCGTCGTCCAGCAGCGACTCGACCGAACCCGCGTCGATGTAGAGGCGCGGGAACCCGGAGAGGTCCGCGTGCAACGGGTTCACGAGCGGGTCCCTCGGATCCTGGGTCCCGCCGAGGTAGCGGTCGATGTTGGCCTGCAGCCCCTCGCGGGTGATCAGGAAGTCGGTGGCGTCGTTGGTGTCCAGCGTGGCACCCGTGTTCTCCATGTCCAGCCACGGCGACATGGTGATCACCTGGGCGGGCAGTGCCCGGCCCTCCCGCATCAGCCTGAGCACCATCGCGATCGCGAGGTTCGCCCCGGCGCTGTCGCCGACCGGTGTGATGTCCTCGATGCGATGTCCCCGCTCCAGCAGCCCGTCGACGACCGCGAGCCCGTCCTCCAGCGCCGCGGGATACGGATGCTCGGGAGCCAGCCGGAAGCCCGCGACGAACGCGCTCGCCCCGCACGCCTTCGCCAGGTGCCCGGCCAGCTTGCGGTGACTCGCCGGCGAGCCCAGTGCGAACCCGCCACCGTGCATCACCAGCAGCACCTGCTCCTGCGCACATCCGGCCGGGGTGACCAGGATCCCGGGCACGCCGCCGATCGCCGTCTCGCGATAGGTCACGTCCTCCGGCTCGGCCGTGGCGCGCTGCCAGTCCTCGAAGATCATGCGCAGCAGCTCGATGGACATGTCGGGATAGCGGCTCATCTCGACGGCCCACGAGGCGTAGATCTCGCCGAGCACGTCGCTCGGCCGCGGTGACGTCATTGGCTCCTCCACGAAGTTTCCCTTGCCTGCCGTCACCTTGACCGAAAGGCAGCGACCGTGGCGCGGTCCGTCGCAGAATGAGTCACCGCGTTCTCAGAGTGACGCACCACGACGGCCGGGCGGGCGGGAAACTTGGGACACCAGCGATTCCAGCGAGGGAGCGTGCGAAGTGGACCGTCTGTCGGGCAAGGTCGCCCTGGTGACCGGAGCGGGCCGCGGTATCGGCAGGGCGATCGCCGAGGCGTTCGCCGACGAGGGCGCGACCGTGGTCGCCACCGGGCGCCGCGAGCCCGACGAGAACCTGCGCGGCGACATCTCCTTCCGCAGGCTGGACGTGGCCGACGAGAATGACTGGCGCACGGTGGTCTCCGAGGTGACCGGCCGACACGGCCGCGTCGACGTCCTGGCCAACAACGCGGGCATCATCACCTACGAAGCGGCCCACGAACTGAGCGTGAGCACCTGGCAACACGTGATCGCGGTGAACCAGACCGGTGTCTGGCTGGGCATGCGGGAGGTGATCCCGGTGATGCTCGGCAACGGCGGCGGGTCGATCATCAACGTCTCGTCGATCTGGGGCAGCGTCGCTGTGTCCGGCGCGCACGCCTACCACGCGACCAAGGGCGCGGTGCGCACCATGTCCAAGAGCGCGGCGATCACCTATGCGCGCCAGGGCATCCGCGTCAACTCGCTGCACCCGGGTTTCGTCGCCACGCCCCTCACCGACGCGCAGGACCCGGAGATCAACGCCGCGGTGATCGCCCAGACACCGATGCGCAGGGCGGGCCGTCCCGCCGAGATCGCCCAGGCCGCCGTGTTCCTCGCCGCTGACGAGTCCAGTTTCGTCACCGGCTCCGAGCTCGTGGTCGACGGCGGGTACCTGGCCCAGTGACCCGGCGCGGCCGGGAGGCTCAGCTGATCAGCCGGTACGCCTTCATCTTCCGGTACACGGTCGCGCGGGAGACGCCGAGGATCTGCGCGGCCCTGGCCCGGTTGCCCTCCGCCTCCCGCAGCGCCTTGCGGATCGCGTCGAGCTCCACCCGCTCGATCATCGTCAGCCCCCTGGCTTGCTGGATGGCGTGGGGCAGCTGCTCGACCGGCACGGTGCCCGTATGCCCCGAGGCGGCCAGCTGCCCCACCACGGTCCGCAGCTCCGTCAGGTTGCCCGGCCACTGGTAGGCCTCCAGCAACTGGTGGGCTTCCCGGTCGGGAACGAGGTCGGTGCTCGGCGCGAACCGGGCCCACAGCGTGGGCAGATCCGCGGTGCGCTCGCGCAGCGGCGGCACCCATGCCATCGGGGTGCCGTACTTCAGCGCGAACGCCTCGGCGTCCTCCACCGCCTCCGCGGACAGCGTGACCAGCACCGACCGTCCGTGCGGGGTGTCGAGCACGGTGCGCATGCCGTCGAGGAGGCGGGGTTCGAGCGTGTGCACCCCGCGGATGACCAGGTCCTCACCGGCGCCGAGGCGGGCGGCCAGGTCCCGCAGCCATTCGCGCCCGCCGAGCACGTGCCGTTGCGCCGCGTCGACGACGGCGGGTCCGTCCCCGCCGTCCTCCCCGCGGGCGGGCCTGCCGAGCGCGAGCGACAGCTTGCCGGTCCCCGCCTCCCCCGCGATGACCAGCGGGGTTCCCGACGTCCGGGACCGCTCCACCATCCGGTGCGCGGCGAGCCAGTCGGGAGTGCGGCCGATCAGCCGCGGCCTCGCCGCCGCGCCGCGCTCGGTGGCCTTGCCCGCCCGCGTCCGTCGTTGGTCCTCGAAGACCACCGCCACCTTGTTGGCCGGGTCCACCGCCGTGACCTGCACGTGGGTGAGGCCGGTCGACAGCTCGACGGGGTGGCGTCCCGCGGAGGCCTCGGCGCACAGCTCCTGAAGCCGGCGAAGATCCTCCCGCGACAGGCGGCCCGCCTGCGGGCTCTGGATCAGGAGCCCGGCGGCGCCGAAGGCGACCACCGGCTCCGGCCGTGCCCTGCTGACCTCGAGAAACGTGGCGAAGGCGCGGCGCGCAGCGGGCTGCTGCACGTCCATGACGTGCTGTTCGAGCTGCGTGGTGAGCGTGTCGAGTAGCGGGCGGAGCAGGTCGGTTCGCGGTGTGACGTCGCAGGACAGGGTGACCACGGCGAGCAGGTTGCCGGTGATCGGGTGACGCACCGGCGCACCGGTGCACACCGCGCCCCGGTAGAAGTCGGCGAAGTGCTCGACGCCCTGGATCTGGACGCCGCGTCCGGACGCGGCGACGGTCCCGACGCCGTTGGTCCCCACCGCGTCCTCGGAGAGCACGGCACCGCGCACGGTCCCGATGCGGTCCAGGTGGGCCGCCGCGCCGCGGTCCGCGCACCAGCGGTGCAGGATCTGCCCGCGCGAATCGGCCAGAAGCAGCCCGAGGCCGGTGCCGGAGAGACTGTCCGAGAACCGCGTGAGCGGGTCGCGGAACAGGTTCAGCAGGTGCGCGTCGAGCAACTCCTCGCTCACCTGGGGGACGTCGGTGACGTTCTCCGGCCCGCCAAGGGCGCGCTGCGACCGGCGCCACGACTGGATCAGCTCGGTGCTCGGACCGGCCACCCCGGTGGTACCGGTCGAGAGCAACGTCTCCTTCGCCTTCTGGATGCGGTCGAACTCGGCGTTATCCGACACTGGCAGCTCCTTGGTCACGTCGAACGCGCCACCGTCGCCCGCAAGCGACCACGCTGTCGTTTCCCTGGAAGGTACCTTCTCGGAGCACTGCGGGCAGCTGCCCGTGCGTCGACGTCGCAAGATGAGACACTCGGCGGCCATCGGCTCGCTCCCGTGCGGAACGCGTTGGCCGAGCATTCACCCACGCAGTGTCACCAGGCTGTCACCCGGAGTCGAGGGCGCTGGTGCGGCTCATGCCCTCACCTACGCCGGCACACGTCCTCCACCTTCGCGGACCAGGCCGGCCAGCATCATCCGGTCGGTGGAGAGACGTGGTCGGCGTCGTACGCGTACAGGGGCTCGCGGGCGAGCCGCGAGGGTGTCGCCGACGTGTGCCTCGTGGTCTGCGCTGGATACCACCACTCGCGCCACCCGGGCCGCGATCAACGCCACGATCGCGTCGTTGTCGCCGGTGGCCTCCAGCGCCACCTCGTCAGCACTGCGCAGCGTGGCTGTCCCGTATCAAGAAGTTGGCAGCTTGAAATGCCGGGCCCTTCGAGTCGGCCAGACCCAGGTGCACACGGTAATCCTCGGCTCGCTCGGCGAGCATGACGGCGTCGTCGATGTCGTCGGTGGAGCGCCGCTCGTGCTTCAGGGCGCCGAACCCGCGCTCGTGTGATCCGTTCTGGCCCGGTGACGTGGCCCGGGTGCGGACGTGCGCGAGTTCGGCGTGGGCGGTGATGAACGCCTCGCACCGGAACGAGCGGCACGGGCCGCCGTTGAGTTCCCGAGGAATGTCAAGCGGCTCGGCGGCGTCTAGCGTGGTAGCGGTGCGGCCCGCGGCAGCGTCACCGCGCCGGCGCGACGGACCGGACCACACGGCCGATCTCGATGACGTCGTCGTCCGTCATGGCCGTGGACAGTGCGATCAGGCCGTTGGTGCCGACCAAGACGCCGGCTCGATAGAGATCCCACCAGGCTCGCGGATAGTCATCGACCAGAAGGCGGACGAGCGAGCCCGTCCCGTTGACGGCGAGGCCGGCAGTCGCGAGTTCGTCGCGAAGCTGGTCACCGAGGGCGTTCAGGCGCTTGACGGCGCCGGCGTCGAACAGGCGCAGAGCGGTGAGTCCGGCTCGCATGCTGACCGGGTTGGCGCTGAACGTTCCACCCCAGCTGACCGTCGCCCCGCCCAGCGGGTTGAACGAGTCCATCACCTCCGCGGTGCCGCCGACGGCACCGACGGGGAACCCGCCGCCGATCACCTTGCCGACCGTGGTCAAGTCGGGTTCGACGTCGTACCGTTCCCGCAGGCCCGAGTTGCCTAGCCGGAAGGTGATCACCTCATCGATGATCAACAGTGCGCCGTGCTCGGCCGTCCGCTTCCGCACGAGCTCGGCCATCGCCCGCGACACGGGCCGCAGGCCGGCCCGGTTGGGCATGAGGTCGAGCAGCACCGCGGCGGTTTCGTGTCCGTGAGTGGCCATGGCGTGCTCGAACGCGACGGGGTCGTCCTGCGGAAGCAGGATCGACTGCTCGGCGACCGCCTGAGGAACACCAGCGGCGTCGGCACCGACCACGCCGTCGTAGGTGCCGTGGTAGCTGCCGTGGAAGCGGATGACCCGGCCGCGGCCCGTCGCGGCGCGCGCCGCGCGGACCGCCATCATGACCGCTTCGGTGCCGGAGTTGCAGAATCGCCAGCGGGGTATGCCCGTGCGTTCCCGCAGCAGCTCGGCGAGGTCGATCTCGGACTCGGTCGGAAGTCCGAACGCCGAGCCCTGGCCGACGGCTTCCCGTGCTGCCCGCACGATCTCCGGATGCGCGTGGCCGTGCAGCAGTGAGGTGTAGTTGTTGTTGCAGTCGTACACCTCGTGGCCGTTGGCATCGGTCACCACACATCCCCGACCTGTCACGGCGTACGGCGGGTGCGGGGGCACGAAGACGGTGCTGCGGGTGTTGCCGCCCGGCATCGCCGCGGTGGCGCGCGCGAACAGCAGGTCGTCCGCTGACTGTGACATGGTGTCAGGCCTTCTCTCGCTGGATTGTCGAGTCGGTGCCGGGAGCCAGCCTGCGCCGCAAGACGTAGGCGACCAGGACCACGGCCACACTGGCCAGCGTCGCGTAGAGCTGAGGGGCCAGCGCGGGTTTGAAGGCCATCGCGCCGAGTACGGCCACGATGGCGACCAGCACGCCGATGGTCAGCCACGGGAACAGCCACATCCGCAGCGTGAGTCGCCGGTTCTCACGTTCGAGCCTGCGTCGCAGGCGCAGCTGCGCCAGTCCAATGAGCAAGTAGACGAGCAGCATGATCGCACCGGACGCGTTCACGAGGAACGCGAAGAGCCCCTCCGGGGAGACGATCGCCGCACCGACCGCGACGTACCCGATCACTCCACCTGCGATGATCGCCTTCCTCGGCACCCGCTGCCTGGTCACGCTGCTGAACATGCGCGGCGCGTCTCCCCGGCTGGACAGTCCGAAGAGGACACGGGAGGCGACGTAGACGCCGGAGTTCATACAGCTCAGCACAGCGATGACCACGATGATGTTCATGATGTCGCCTGCCGCCGGAACGTGCATGCGGTCCATGGCCGCGACGAAGGGCGACTCGCCCGGCACGATCTCCCGCCAGGGGACCACGCACACGATGAGGAACACCGAGCCGACATAGAAGGTCAGCACGCGCACGATGACCGAACGGGTCATCTGGGCGACGCTGCGGGCCGGCTCGTCCGATTCGGCGGCGGCGATGGTGGCGATCTCCGCGCCGCAGATGGCGAAGATGACGGTGGGCACTCCCGCGAAGACCGCGCCGAGTCCCATCGCCAGAAAACCCCCGCCCGTGCCCAGGTTGCCGAAGGTCTGGCCTGTTCCGGACGTCCAGCCGAACGCGTAGGAGAGCCCGAGCGCCAGGAAGACGATGATCGCGGCGACCTTGATCGAGGCGAACCAGAACTCGAACTCCCCGTAAGACCGGACGGCGAAGCAGTTGACGACCGTCATGATGATCACCAGTGCGAGCGCGATCAGCCACATCGGCGCGGGGATCCAGCGCTGGAGGATCTGGGCACCCGCGACGGCCTCGACCGCCACGACGATGACCCAGAAGTACCAGTACAGCCAGCCGGCGGCGAACCCGCCGAGGTCGCCGAGCCCGACCCGGACGTACTCGGTGAACGAACCGATTCCGGGCAGGGCGACCGCCATCTCCCCGATCATGCGCATCACCAGCAGCACGATCAGCCCGGCCAGTGCGTAGGTGACGGTGGCGGCCGGGCCGACGTCGGCGATCGCAGCGCTGCTGCCGACGAACAGGCCGGCGCCGATGATGCCGCCGAGCGAGATCATCGTGACATGTCGTTGCCGCAAGCCCTTGCCCAGCCCGGTGGCCGGGGTGCCGTGGCCTTCGTGAACGGTGTGTGCGGACATCGTTGTCGCTCCTGGATGAGACGCCGTCAGGGATGGCCGATGGTGCGGCTCTGCTCGCGGCAGAAGCCGGGCAGGTACCACGGCCCGAGACCGCCCTTGCCGGACGATCCACTGGCCTTCCAGCCGCAGAAGGACTGGATCCCGGGCCAGGCACCGGTCGTCGCACCCTCCCTGCGGTTGACGTAGACGACGCCGGCCTCGATCTCGTCGAGGAACCGTTCCCGCTCCGTGTCGTCCGTGGTGAAGATTCCCGCCGACAGGCCGTAGTTCACGGCGTTGGCCTCGGCGATGGCGGCAGCGAAGCCGTCGACCCGCGTCACCGTGAGGAACGGGGCGAACAGCTCGTCGCGAGTCAGCGGGTGAGCGGCAGGAAGGCCGGTGACGATGGCCGGTGCGAAGAAGTTGCCGCGCTGCCCCTCGATACGCCCACCGGTCACGACCGTGCCGTCCCGCCCTGCCGTGGCCAGCGCCTGGTCGAGCCGTGCCGCGATGGCGTCGTCGATCACGGGGCCGAGGTCCGTCGTGGGATCAGCGGGGTCGCCGACCGACAACCGCTTCGCCCGCTCGACGAGCTTGTCGACGAGTTGGTCGTGCACGGCGCCGTCGACGACGACCCGCCTGCACGCACTGCACTTCTGGCCGGACAGCCCGAAGGCGGACCGGACGATGCCCTCGGCGGCGGCGTCGAGGTCGGCCGACGCGGTGACGATCGCGGGGTTCTGCCCACCCATCTCGGCCAGCACAGGACGCGCCCAGGGACCGTCGCCGAGCTTGCGCACCAGGCTCCAGCCGACCTCGGCCGAGCCGGTGAAAGCGATGCCGTCGACGTCCGCCTCGGCGAGCGCCTGTCCGGTCGCCGCGCCGCCGTGAACGACGTTGAGCACTCCGTCGGGCAGGTGACCGCCGAGGATCTCCGCGGCCAGTGCCGTCGACCACGGGGTCTTGTCGGAGGGCTTGAGCACGACGGTGTTTCCGGTGACCAGCGCCGCGGCGGTCATGTTCACTGAGAGAGCGACCGGGAAGTTGAACGGCGCGATGACACCGAAGACGCCATACGGGCGTAGCACGTCGGTGTTGCGTTCCTCCGCCTGTGAGCGCATGGGTGTGACGAACCCGTCGTGCCGCTCGAGTTCCGCGCAGTACTGCTCGATGAGGTCGCCTGCCTCGTAGGCCTCGGCCACGGCCTCGAGCCGGGTCTTGCCGGTTTCCGCCGAGATGACTCCCGCGATCTCCGCGGCGCGCCCGGAGAACTCGGCCTTCGCCGCCCTCAGCAAGGCGATGCGGTCCTGATACGGCCGGTTGCGCCAGATCCGGGTGGTCTCCTTGGCCGCGGCCACCGCGTCGGTGACGACACCGGCCGGCGCGGCCAGAGCCCGCGACACCGACTCCCCCGGCATGACCGGATCGAACCGGTCGAAGACCTCACCGTCGGCGACCGGCTTGCCCGCCACGACATGCGGCAACGCCTCCGACATGCCCTGGCGCGCCCGTGCGAGCTCACGTTCGAAGGCCTCGTCGAGGGAGCTCTCGAGGTTCTGGGACGAATAGTTGACTGCGGTGGCCATGTCAGTGGCTCCTTTCGAATCGGTCGGCGCTGGGACATACGCGTGCGGTCGCCCAGCCGGTGTCCGAGGAGAACGTGGTGACCTTGCCGTTGACGATCTCCTCGGCGGCCATGCGCGCCATAGCGGGCGAAAGCTGGATGCCCGAGCCGCCTGCCCCGGCGGCGCACACCACGTCGGCGGCCTCGGGATGTGTGCCCACGATCGGTCTGTGGTCGGGTGTCATCGGATAAATGCCGGTCCAACTGCGCCCCACCGCGAAGCCATCGCAGTCGGTCATCCGTTGCGCCATGAGAGCGCTGACCCGCTCGACGAAGTCGTGCGAGACCGGGCCGAGCGCCACGTCCGGCGACACGGCACGGTGAATGGCCTCGTCGGTGTGCAGTCCGGCGATCAGCTGATCCGGCCGCTCGGAACGGAAGTAGACGCCGTCGGTCCCGGATCCCGGAACGTAGTCCATGACGAACGGCAGCAGCGGCGTCATCGGCCCATCGAGCTCGATCGCGACGGCTCCGTGCAACTGCGGCGCGAGAGGAATCGGCGCGTCCAGCAGATCGCCGACCCGGCCGGCCCAGCCGCCCGCCGCGTTCACGACGACATCGGCGGGGAACCGGCCTTTCTCCGTAACGAGAACACGCCCCTGTGGCGCCGATTCGACGGCCGTGAGCTCCGCGTTGAGCACGATGTCACCACCGGCTTCCCGGACGAGCCGGGCCAGAAGCGTGCAGCACTCGTACCCGTCGACGTAGCCGTCCGACGGCCCGAACAACGCTCCGGCCCGGTCGGTCACATCGAGTTGCGGCCAGCGGGCCTCGATGTCGCGAGGAAGCAGCACCGTGGCGTCGTGGATCTCGAACTGTGCCTGGCGGGCAACACTTTCGGCGAACCGGTCCAGATCGGCCTGGTCGTGCGCCATGCGCAGGTAGCCGCCACGGACGAAGCTCAGTCCGTGCTCGCGGCTCAACGCTCCGAACCGTGCGTGCCCGAACGCGCGCACCTCGATGTCGGCCGCGTCGAGATACTGGGTCTCGACCATGCCGACGGATCGCCCCGACGAACCTTCACCCGGGTGCCTGGCCTCCAGGACGGTCACCTGCTCCGCCCCCAGGCGAAGCAGCTCGAAAGCGGTGGACAAGCCAACGATGCCCGCCCCGATGACGACCACGCGCGGCTCAGACATAGCCGGCTACTCTCATGTCTCAACACCTCTTCGTTGCGGCGCGCGAGAACAACGCCGTGAACAGCAGAAAACCCGTAGGCCTGAACGGGTGGAAGTCGATGACCCGGCGCGCCTGCGCTCGCCTCGATGATTAAAACCTACAGTACTGTCGTTTCAGAGTCAATGCTCCGCCACAGTCCTGTTCGGAACGGTAATCGTCCCTAGTGGACACGCCCGAGGATCAGCGGGACAACAGAACCACTGACCACCCGTAGGCGGCATCGTGGCGGGCCAGCTCGCTACGCCGCGTTTCCCCACCGGCGCGCGGAGAAAGGCGCAGTCCGGTCGTCAGCTCGGGCACTCCGGAAGCGACGACCCTGTCCTCCGAGTTCACGAGCACCGCGGGCGCGTCGATAGCGCGCAGCTGCCGCGATATGGCGATCTCCATCTGCCGAACGGCGAGATCCGCCGCGACGACCCCGATGAACTCGTCGTCGACGACGACGGGAGCCGAGGCGGTGATGGTGAAGTCGTCGGTGCCCCACGAATCGATGTAGGGCCCCACCACGGCGCGGGCTCCGGCGGTACGCGGGATGTCGAACCACGCGGCGTGGCGGTAGTCGTAGAAGGCGTCGGACTCGGGATTGAGCGTGTGCCGCTTCTCGCGGACGACGCCATCGCGACGGACCCACCAGGCCATCCACAGGTGAGCGGGAGCCACCCGACCGTAGTCGGCGGCGAACCCGGCTCCGGACAGCGCGGACCCGCGGTCCTGCGCCAGCAGAGCGCGACACGAGTGCTCAAGCGGGCGCCGCAGCGCGTCACCGGCGCGCTCAGTCCCACCGGAGCCGAGCGCGCCCGTCGCGATGTCGCTCAGCGCGACGAGCTCAGTGAAGATCCCTTCGAGCGTCTCGGACACCGAGCGCGCCACTCGTTCCGCTTGTGCGTGCACCGGGCCGAGGGCGGCCGAATCGTTCATCGTGAGGGCTCCTCGCCTGCACTACCGGACATCCCGAGGCGAAGCTCCAACAGGGAGTCTCTCGTCGCGGTGACCGCCTGCCGGGTCAGCTGTCGCGCCTCATCGCCGATCCCATCCTGCACCGCTTCGGCTATCTGGCCGAACAGTCCGGCCACCGCCGAGCGCGTGTCCACATCGCGATACACGAGCGTCACCAGCGGAGCGTAGGTGACCTGCAGGCTGATCGCGGCTCCGCTGAGCCGCGCTGACTGCGCGGCGGCGGCCAGCTCGATGTGGAACCGGGCGTCCGCACGCCGGGCTCCGACCTCGTCCGCGGCCGCCTCCATCTGGCGGGCGGTGGCCACGAGCGTCTCGACGTTCTGGTCGGACGCGCGTTCGGCCGCCAGCTCGGCCGCCGTCGCGGACACGGCGCATCGCCAGTCCGCCAGGTCCCGCAGATCCACGGGAGAGAACTGGGCGAGCTGCGCCTCTGCGTGCTCGATGTGCAAACGGTCGGGCACGCGGACGAAACTTCCGCCACCACGTCCCCGGCGCGTCTCCACGATCCCCTCCGAGCGCAGGACTCCGAGCGCATCTCTGAGGGTGACGGGGGAAACGTTGAACTGTGCCGCCAGCTCGGTCTCCGGAGGCAGTTGCTCGCCTTCGGCCAGTACACCCAGCGCGATGGCGGTGCGAAGCCGGTCCAGAACGGCTTCCGTGCGCCCCGGCGCTCCCAGGGGCGCGAAGAGCACCTGCCTGGTCAACGTCGACAAGAGATCCCCAGTCACCGCTTCTCGCACTCGTCCGGGCGATCCTCGAACAGGACCACGTGCCAGTCCACGAAGCTAGCACACGCCGTGCCCACTTTCCCGGCACCCGCTCATGCCTCATGGCTCCGGGACAGTTTGTGCGCGATGGAGAAACAGGTCGTGCGAATGGCTTGCTGCGCCGACGGAACATCGGGGCCGAAGCCGAAGAAGCCGTGCACGGTGCCGGGAAAACACAGCAGCTCCGTGTCGATTCCGGCTCGGGCCAGCTTCGCGGCGTAGGCATTGCCCTCATCGCACAAGGGGTCGTACTCCGCCGTGACCACGATTGCCGGCGCGAGATCACGTGCGACGTCGGCGAAGATGGGCGAGCGCCGCGGGTCCCGGGCGAGTGCGGGATCGTGGCCCGAGTAATGGTGGTTGTACCAATCCATCTCCAGCTTGGAAAGCAGGTAGCCCTCGGCGTTGGCCTGCATCGAGTCGTAGGCCGACACGGGGTCGATGCAGGGATACACCAAGACCTGCAACGCGAGGTCGATCCCCTGCTGTCGCGCATCGAGCGCCGCCACGGCAGCCAGGTTGCCACCCGCGCTGACCCCGGCCACGGCCACCCGTCGCGGATCGCCTCCCAGCGCGCCGACCTCCGCGGTCGCCCAGCGCACCGAGTCGATGGCGTCGTCCGCGGCTGCGGGAAAGGGCGCTTCGGGCGCCTTCCGGTAGTCGACGCTGACGACGACACTGCGAGTCGACGCGCAGAGCGTACGCGCGTAGTTGTCGTGAGTGTCGATGTCCCCGACCACCCAACCGCCCCCGTGGAAGAAGACGAGCGTTGGCACCGGGTCGCCGGATGCCGCGCCCAAGGGCCGGTAGACCCGTGCCCGCACAGACCCGGAACTCGTGGGAATCCGGATATCATCCGTCCCGCCGACCTCGATCCGATGACCATCCTTGAATTTCGTCATTCGGCGCCTGAAATTTTCCCGCGCCACGACCGGGTCGCATTCGTATGGCGGGGTGAGGTTCAAGGAATAGAACTCGTCGAGGTAGCTTTTCACGTCGACGTTCAGCATGGAGACCTCCGCACTCGTTCGCCGGCCGAGGAGGCGCCGACCACGTTGCGCCGCCGACTTGGCGGAAAACATACAGTCCTGTCGTTCATGTGTCAACGGCGCATGACCACGGCCTTTACCATGAGCCGAACACCGGACAACGATCCTTGACAGCTAAACCGATAGTGCTATAGGTTTCGCTCTCATCGTCACCGGCACCGGCTTCCCAGGTGCCGACATTGCGAATTCGACGATGGTGACGTCATCTTCCTGCCAGCGTCCCCGGCCGGAGGCGTGAATTCACCACGACGGCTTTCTCAGGTCACCGACCGACCCCATACGTCCGTTGAGAGGTGCGCGCCGAATGAGCGGTGAGTCCGCAGAATCCACACGCTATGTCGTCGGGGATGCCGACGACGGCACCCGCCGCCGTTCACGGCGGCGAGCACTTCGAGGCGCCGCGGTGGGAACGTTTATCGAGTTCTACGATTTCGCGATCTACGGCTACACCTCGGCGACGATCGCGACGCTGTTCTTCCCGGGATCCGATCCAGCCGCCGCGTTGCTCGCGACCTTCGCGGTCTACGGCGTGGCTTTCGTAATGAGACCGCTCGGCGGCGTGTTCTTCGGCAGGATGGGTGACCGCATCGGCCGCAGGAGAGTCCTGACGATCGTCCTCAGCCTCGTCGGAGTGTCCACGGCCGCCATCGGGTGCCTGCCGACCCACGCGCAGATAGGCACCCTCGCGCCACTCCTGCTCGTCCTGTGCAGGCTGGTGCAGGGATTCTCGGCCGGCGGCGAGGCCGTGGGTGCCATCTCGTTCGCCTACGAGCACGCCCCGGCCAACAGGCGCGGGCTCTGGGCGGCGACGGTCATCGCGGTCGGTGCCGTGCCGTCGATGTTCAGTGCCCTGCTCGTGCTCGGCATCAGCAACTCCATGTCAGCCGAGGCCTACACGTCCTGGGGTTGGCGTATCCCTTTCCTCATCGCGATTCCGCTGTCCGTGGTCGCCCTCTACCTGCGCCTGAAGACCGACGAGAGCCCGGCGTTCGAGCAAGCGCGCAAGAACGACGTCGTGGCGCGGTCACCGCTGCGGACGACCATTTCGCAGCACTACCGGACCGTGCTCTGGATCGTCGCCTTCTCCGGCCTCTCCGCGCTCGGGTACTACCTCTTCATCGGCTATCTCGTGCCCTACATCGAAGCCGTGCTGGGACTCGACCAAGACGTCGCCCTGATCTCGAACGCGCTGGGCGTGGGCGTCTACGCCGTCGCGCTTCCGCTGGCCGGGCTCGTCGGGGACCACATCGGACGGAAGAAGCTCCTCATCGTCGGCTCCGCGGCGATCGCCGTCGTCAGTGTGCCGGCCTTCCTGCTCGTGTCCAGCGGCAGCCTCGCGGCGGCCATCGCCGGCCAATGCCTGCTCGCGCTGTGCGTGTGCGTCTTCGGTGGCGCCACCTACTGTTACTGCGTCGAGCTGTTCCCCACGAACGTCCGATTCACGGCCGGCGCCATCGGGTACAACGTCGGCTTCGCCGCGTTCGGCGGTTCCGCCCCGTACGTCTCCCAGTATCTCGTCAACACCACGGGAAGCTCGCTCGCACCGGGGTTCTACGTCGGCGCTGTCGCCCTTCTCGTCTTCCTCGCCTGCTGGAAGGCGCCGCTCAGTCGCACCGACCCGGCGAAGGCCCGTGAGGCGGGGCCGGCCGGCGCCATGTCCTGACCCGATCGACATCGGACCAAAGGAGGCCGCACCGTGACTGCCACCCTCGTGCTGCACAACGGGACGGTACACACGCTGAACCGCTCCGGAAGCATTCACAGCGCGGTGGCGATCAACGGCGAGACCATTGTGCGTGTCGGCGACCTGGACGCGGTGCGCGACCTGATCGGCCGGGAGACCGAGGTGATCGACCTCGATGGCCGGACCGTCCTACCCGGCTTCGTCGACGCCCACACCCACCTCGAGGTCACCGCGCACATCCGCAGACTGTGGATCGACGCCACCCTCAGCTCGCCCGCCGAGGTGATCGAAGCGATCGAGCAGGCGGTGCGCTCCCGTCCCCCTGGCGAGTGGATCGTCGTGTCGTCGGGCTTCCGGGAACCGCTGCCTGCCAAGGCGGTTCTCGACAAGATCGCACCACAGCATCCGGTGATCGTCCGTCGCACCATGCACGTCCAGATGGCGAACTCGCTGGCGTTCGGGCGCAGCGGCCTGTCGCCGTCGAATCCGCGGCCGAAACCGGGCTGCCGGCTGGAGATCGGCCCGGACGGCGAATTCACCGGGCTCGTGGAGGAAGCCTTCGACCTGTTCGCGGTGCCAGAGCCGAGCCCACAGCAGCTCCAGGCCGCGCTCGCGGATACGGCCAGGGAGATGTTCACCTCCCACGGCGTCACGACGATCTACGACATGCCCGCAAGCGTCGAGGGTGTCCGCTGCCTGCAGCGACTCGCCTCGGCCCGCGCGCTACCGGTGCGGGTTCGACTGCATCCCATCCTCCCTCCGGTGCACCAGGGAATCGCCCCGCTGAGCCACTACACGGACATCGGGCTGCTGAGCGGCTTCGGTGACGACTGGCTTCGATTCGGTGGGGTGAAGCTCTTCGTCGACGGGCACGAGCGGGCCGCGGCCACCAACGACGCCATGCACGGCGGGCGGGACCAGAGCCGCTACGCCCTGCTGCCGCGCACCTACGAGCAGCTGGTCCGCGAGGTCACGGTGGCCATGGCCGGCGGCGTGCAGATCTGGCTCCACGCGTGGGGCGACTACGCGCAGCAGCTGGCGATCGAGGCCGTCGAGGAAGCGTCGCGGGCGACCGGGATCACCGACCATCGAACGCGGATCGAGCACATGCTCAACGCGGGGTACACCTCGATCGACCTCGACCGGGTACGCGCCGCGGGCATCGTCCCGGTGCCCCAAGCCTCGTTCCTGAAAGGCGACCAGCCCACTGACGGCCTGCCGAAGTACGTGTTCCGCGACGCCATCGACCACGGCCTCCGGCCGGCGGGCAGTTCCGACTGCACCGGTAGCCAGCCCACACTCGTCAACCCCTGGGTGGGGATCGAAGCGATGGTCGCCCGTACCAACAAGAGCGGGATCACGGTGGACGCAGGCCAGGCGATCGGTCTGACCGACGCCCTCCGGGTGTATACGGGCAACTCCGCCTACGCGGGCTTCGAGGAACACGTCAAGGGCTCCATCGAACCCGGCAAGCTGGCCGACCTGGCCGTCGTCGAGACCGATCCGTACACGGTGCCCGCCGACGAGCTCGCCTCCATCAAGACCGCCATGACGATCATCGGAGGAAACAGCCGCTGATCTGCGCAACAAGCCGCATGCACCTGGTCGAACCAGCTGTTGATCTACCTCGACCCGAGAGCGGTCATGGTTCGATCCCAGTATCGCGCACCACCTGTTTTCCCAGGTCAGACCCCCAACGGTGATCATCACCGGGGGGTTCGTCGTTGCCGGGAGGCAAAATGAGAGGCGTTGATCTTGCCTTACTGTATTCACGCCATGTGTGTTCACCGCTGAACACACCGGCCACCGGCGCCCCGTGACCGGCGGGTCAACGATCCGCACCTCCATGCCGGGCCACGGGTAGCCGTCCGTCTCGACGATCTTCGCCGGCGGGTCCCTGCGGATACCGAAGGTGACGAGCCCCTCCTCAGTCTGGCCCCACTTCCTAGGACGACCATGTGCGGCAGTCGTTCGTTGGCCTGGCGCACGACGGCAGGCACGATCGCCGCGCCCATGCAGCAGAACCGCACCAGCGACCGTCGACACTTGTCATAGACCGGTCCGGGCAGCGACAGGTCCGAGTACGTGCATGAAACCAACTGGCCGAGTATTGACCAATGCGCTGAGCGGCGACGATGGTGACTGACCGATGTGGGATTCAGCCGCCTGGCTGTTGCCGGTCTATGTCCGCGTGGGCACTACGCCAAGCTGGGCCGTCGCCGACAGCCGCTTGGTGCGAGTCACAACGTGAAACCAGCGTCGGCGTCGAAGGCCGCAGTCGGCCGGTTGGCGGTGAGCTGACGCATGCGATTGCCAGCACGGGCGCCGCCGCGGCGGAATGCCGCTGGCTGATCGTCAGAGGAGCGGGCGGTCGCGAGCGGAGTCGCGAGCGAGGGCTGCGGCGCGGCGTTCTTCGAAGCGGGAAGCCTGTGTGTCGAGTTTGTTGAGGAATGTGGCGAGTTCGTCGCGCGCGGTTTCGCCGACTTCGCCGAGGCCCTCCAGTTCGAAGACCTTCCAGTGGCGCAGCAGCGGCATGACCACGTCATCGTGATGGATTCGCAGGTCGTAGATGCCGGCCTTGGCGATCAGCGCGGCCTTGCGCACGAAGCCCGGGATCACCGCGCCCGGCATCGCGAAGCCGAGTACCTCGTCGGTGATCGCGCGCATCATCGCGTCCGGCGAGATCTCCAGCGCGGCCTGCACCAGGTTGCGGTAGAACACCATGTGCAGGTTCTCGTCCGTGGATACCCTGGCCAGCAGCTTCTCGGCCAGCGGATCCTGGGTGTACCTGCCGGTGTTGCGGTGCGAGAGCCGGGTGGCGAGTTCTTGGAACGACACGTACGCGCACACGTGCAGTAGTGGCTTGTCCCCGGTGTCGTAGCCGGTCTGCAGGGTCGCCATGCGCATGCGCTCGAGCTCGACCGGATCGACGGCCCGGGTCACCAGCAGGTAGTCGCGGATGCCGATGCTGTGGCGGCTCTCCTCAGCCGTCCATCGGTGCACCCAGGTTCCCCAGGCACCGTCGCGGCCGAACACATGCTCGATTTCGCGGTGGTAGCTAGGCAGGTTGTCCTCGGTCAGCAGGTTGATCTCCAGCGCCGACCGCGCGACCGGTGGCACCCTGGATTGCTCCGGGTCCCACGCCTGGCCTCCCAGTTCCGCGAAGTCCCGCCCTTCACTCCAGGGTATGTACTCGTGAGGCAGCCATTCCCGGGCCACCGCGAGGTGACGGTTGAGGTTCTTCTCGACCGTCCACTCGAGTTCGTGCAACAACCTGGTGCTGTCGGGAGCGGTCATGGGTGTCCTTTCATGTCGACCGGGTATTGCGGCGGGTGTTCACAGCTCTCACTGTTCGCTCGCGTTGTCCTTGTCGTGCCGTCCCGGGACAGCGGCCTCGGTGAGGACCTCCGACGGCGCGTCCTTCGCCTCCGGGTGCGGCAGCGCCTTACCCGTGAAGGTGATGTGGCCCTCGATGTGCATCCGCTCGATCATGTGCGGGTAGTGCAGCTCGAACGCCGGGCGCTCGGACCGGATCCGGGGCAGCTCGGTGAAGTTGTGCCTCGGCGGCGGGCAGCTGGTCGCCCACTCGAGCGAGTTGCCGTAGCCCCACGGGTCGTCCACGGTGACGACCTCGCCGTAGCGGTAGCTCTTGAAGACGTTCCAGATGAACGGCAGCGTCGAGGCACCGAGGATGTAGGCGCCGATCGTGGAGATCGTGTTGAGCGTGGTGAAGCCGTCGGTCACCAGGTAGTCGGCGTAGCGGCGCGGCATGCCCTCGGCACCCAGCCAGTGCTGGACGAGGAACGTCGCGTGGAAGCCGATGAACGTGGTCCAGAAGTGGAGCTTGCCGAGCGGCTCGTCCATCATCCGGCCGGTGATCTTCGGGAACCAGAAGTAGATGCCGGCGAACGTGGCGAACACGATCGTGCCGTAGAGCACGTAGTGGAAGTGCGCGACCACGAAGTAGCTGTCCGACACGTGGAAGTCGATGGCGGGCGCGGCGAGCAGGATGCCGGTCAGACCACCGAAGAGGAACGTGACCATGAATCCCAGCGAGAAGAGCATCGGCGTCTCGAAGGACAGCTGCCCCTTCCACATCGTGCCGATCCAGTTGAAGAACTTCACACCGGTCGGGACCGCGATGAGGAACGTCATGAAGGCGAAGAAGGGCAGCAGCACCGCGCCGGTGGCGTACATGTGGTGCGCCCACACCGCCACGGACAGCGCCGCGATCGCGAGGGTCGCCCAGACCATCCCCTTGTAGCCGAAGATCGGCTTGCGGCTGAACACCGGCACGACCTCGCTGACGATCCCCACGAACGGCAGCATCACGATGTAGACCTCGGGATGGCCGAAGAACCAGAACAGGTGCTGCCAGAGGATCACGCCGCCGTTGGCGGGGTCGAACACGTGGGCGCCGAGATGCCGGTCCGCCGCCAACCCGAGCAGCGCCGCGGTCAGGATCGGAAACGCGACCAGGATCAGGATGCTCGTGACCAGGATGTTCCAGGTGAAGATCGGCATCCGGTACATCGTCATGCCGGGCGCACGCAGACAGACCACAGTGGTGATCATGTTGACGGCACCGAGGATCGTGCCCAGGCCGGAGACGACCAAACCAGAGATCCAGAGGTCGGCCCCCGCTCCCGGTGAGTGGATCGCGTCGGAGAGCGGCGTGTAGGCGAACCAGCCGAAGTCGGCCGCCCCACCCGGCGTGAGGAAGCCGGAGATCACGATGATCCCGCCGAACAGGAACAGCCAGTAGGACAGTGCGTTGAGCCTCGGGAACGCCACGTCGGGCGAGCCGATCTGCAGCGGCAGCACGAAGTTGGCGAAGCCGAAGAGGATCGGGGTCGCGTACAGCAGCAGCATCACCGTGCCGTGCATGGTGAACAGCTGGTTGTACTGCTCCTGCGACAGGAACTGCTGCCCCGGCCTGGCGAGCTCGGTGCGGATCAGCATCGCCATCGCGCCGCCCACCATGAAGAAGGCGAACGACGTGACCAGGTACATGATACCGATCTGCTTGTGGTCCGTCGTGCGCAGCAGCCGCACCAGCGTGGTTCCTTTGGTCCGGGGTCGTGCCGACGGTCGGGCCGGCGTCAACGTCGAGGCAGTCACCGGCACAGATTATCTCGCTCGCGAGCGAACTATCTAGAGGGAGGGTCGTTCCGGTGTGCGACGACACAGCCTGTACTAATTCATGTCATGGAACGACCGCGTGTGTCCCGGGCCGACGTCGTCGGCAGGTCGGTGGCGCTGTGGGGCGAGCAGCGGCCCGACCTCGACGTCACCTCGTCGGAGGTGCTGGCCCGGCTCGTGCGCATCGCCCAGCACGTGGAGGGTGCGGAGACCGGGCGGCTGCGCAGGCGGCGCGGGCGGCTGGTGGCCAACGTCGGCGACTTCGAGGTGCTGCGGGCCCTGCGCCGGATCGGGCCGCCCTACGCGATGACCCCGTCCCAGCTGCGCGACGAGATGCTGATCTCCTCGTCCGGGCTCACCGGGCGTCTGCACCGCCTCGAGCGTGACGGCTGGATCACGCGCGAAGCCTCTGCCGACGACCAGCGCAGCGTCTTCGTCACGCTCACCGCCGACGCGGTCGCCGACCTGGACGACGACATCGCGGAGCACTTCGCCTTCGAGGATGACCTGCTCGCCCCGCTGACCCGGCAGCAGCGGACTCAGCTGGCCGACCTGCTGGCGTTGCTGCTCCAGCGCTTCGAACCCGGAGCCGAAGCCTGACCGGCGTTCGGCTCTCCGGGTCACTCGGATCCGAGTTCGGCACTGATGCGCTTGGCGGTCTCGAGCAGCAGGGGCAGCACCTCTTCGCGCAGCCTTTCCGGGGTGGTCCGGCCGGTCGACGTGGAGGAGGCGACGGCGGCGACGACCGTGCC
Organism: Prauserella flavalba; assembly: GCF_003202235.1. GTDB lineage: Bacteria > Actinomycetota > Actinomycetes > Mycobacteriales > Pseudonocardiaceae > Prauserella_A > Prauserella_A flavalba. Next base: position 60,176 of record NZ_MASU01000015.1, on the reverse strand, counting down.
GTGATGGTCACGGACGGGCGCGGACAGTGACAGCAACCCTTCCTCGCGTTCGTTCATCACCATCGACCACCCCTGCTCGCGCACGACGGCCAGGATCTCGCGAAACTCCGCCGGGTCGGTGACGGTGTAGGGCGTGAACCGCGGCATGCCGGCCTCGCTCAGCACGCTCTCGATCCGCTCGGGCGACTCCCAGGCCAGCAGCACGCGCCCCAGTGAGGTGGCGTGCGCGGCCGCCCGCGTGCCGGGTGCGACGGTCACGCTCAACACCCGGCGCACCGGAACGCGGGCGATGTAGACGACCTCGGTGCCGTCGAGTGTCGCGAGGGTCGCGGACTCGTCGGTCTGGTCGGCAAGCCGCATCAGGTGGGGTTGAGCGAGATCCGGGAGCGCGTGCGTGGCGGTGTAGTGCTGGCCGATAGAGAGCACCCGGGGGGTCAGCGTCCACCGCGGACCGAGGTTCGACACGTAGCCGAGCCGTTGGAGGGTCAGCAGGACCCTGCGCACCACCGGGCGCGACAGGCCGGTCGCCGCGGCGAGCTCGGCGACCGTCGGCTTCGGACGTTCGGCGTCGAAAGCGGTCAGAACCGCCAGTCCTCGCTCGAGGCCCTGGATGTGGTTCTGCCCGGTTTTCTCGTCGTCGCTCATCGCTACATCTTCCGCCGATCTTGACATGTCGTGTGGCAGCCCCCACTATCCACAAACGTACACTATTCGTTCAATGAGTACACATAGTGTACAGGAGGAGAGCAATGGCGCTTGATACTCGAGAACTCCGGCGATGTCTCGGTCACTTCGCCACCGGCGTCACGGTGGTCACCTGCGACGGTGCCGGATCGCCGCACGGTGCGACGGTCAACGCGTTCAGCGCGATATCGCTGGATCCGCCGCTGGTGATGGTGTCGGTGGACCGCGGGTCGAGAATCTGCGGCTTTCTCGACGGGACACCGTTCACGGTCAACGTGCTGACGAAACCGCAGAGCGACGTCGCGCTTCACTTCGCAGGCAGGCCGATGGACGGCGAACCCGAGTGGGTGCGTCCCGACCCCGGGCTCGCCCCGCGGCTGGCCGGTGCGCTGGCCACCATCTCGTGCACGCCGTGGCGGCACTACGACGGTGGCGACCATGTGATCTACCTCGGCCGCGTCGCCGGGTACGAGGTCGCCGGCGGTGACCCGCTGGTGTTCTACCTCGGCGGTTTCCGGCATCTCGGCCCCGTCTACGAAACCGTGCCGTGGCTGGAATCCGGCGACTGTCCCACCGTGTCCTGCTTCCCGGCCTCCGTCTGAGGCCCTTCCACACCGCCCACCTCTGAGGAGCAACCGCATGACCACACAGGAAACGACCCCGAGCCAGGATCCCGCCGCCACCAGGATCACGCGGCCGTTCACCGGGCAGGAGTACATCGACTCGCTCCAGGACGGACGCGAGGTCTTCCTCTACGGCGAGAAGGTCAAGGACATCACGAGCCATCCCGCGTTCCGCAACCCCGTGCGCATGACGGCCAGGCTCTACGACGCCCTGCACGATCCGGACAAGCAGGGAGTGCTCACCGCACCCACCGACACGGGCAGCAGCGGCTTCACCTTCCCGTTCTTCCGTACGGCGCGGTCGGCCGACGACCTGTTGGCCGACCGCAACGCGATCGTCGAGTGGGCCCGGATCACCTATGGGTGGATGGGCCGCAGCCCCGACTACAAGGCCGCGTTCCTCGGCACGCTGGGCGCCAACGCCGACTTCTACGAGCCCTTCTCCGACAACGCCCGCCGCTGGTACGCCGAATCGCAGGAGAAGGTCCTGTACTGGAATCACGCGATCGTCCACCCGCCCGTGGACCGCGGCAAGAGCCCGGACCAGGTCAAGGACGTGTTCGTCCACGTCGAGGACGAGCGTGACGACGGGCTGATCGTCTCCGGCGCGAAGGTCGTGGCGACCGGCTCGGCACTGACGCACTACAACTTCATCGCCCACTATGGACTTCCGTTCAAGGACCGGGAGTTCGCCCTGGTGTGCACCGTTCCCATGAACGCGCCCGGCATGAAGCTGATCTGCCGCAACTCCTACACGACCAACGCCAGCCGGATGGGCAGCCCCTTCGACTACCCGCTGTCGAGCAGGCTCGACGAGAACGACACGATCTTCATCCTCGACAAGGTCAAGATCCCGTGGGAGAACGTCTTCATCTACGGCGACGCCGACAAGGTGAGCAGTTTCGTTCCCGGCTCCGGCTTCCTCGAACGATTCACCTTCCAGGGCGTGACCCGGCTCGCGGTCAAGCTCGACTTCATCGCGGGCCTGCTGCTGAAGGGCGTCGAAGCGACCGGCACCAAGGACTTCCGCGGCATCCAGACCCGCATCGGGGAGGTCATCAGCTGGCGCAACATGTTCTGGGCACTCTCCGACGCGATGGCGGCCAACCCGAACGAATGGAAGGACGGCGCGTTGCTGCCGAACCTGAACTACGGGATGGCGTACCGGTGGTTCATGACGGTCGGCTATCCGCGGATTCGCGAGATCATCATGCAGGACCTGGGCAGCGCATTGATCTACCTGCCCTCGCACGTGGAGGACTTCAAGTCGCCCGAGGTGCGCCCGTACCTCGACAAGTACGTCCGCGGCTCGAACGGTTACGACTCGGTCGAGCGGGTCAAGCTGATGAAGCTGATCTGGGACTCCGTCGGCACCGAGTTCGGCGGGCGCCACGAACTCTACGAGCGCAACTACGCGGGCAACCACGAGGGCGTGCGCTTCGAGCAGGTCATCGCGATGGAGAACTCCGGCCAGGCCGACGCCATGCGTGGCTTCGCCGAACAGTGCATGGCGGAGTACGACCTCGACGGCTGGACGGCGCCTGACCTGATCAACAACGACGACGTTTCGCTGCTCCGCCAACGCTGACGGCCCCGGAACGTGGAGATGAGGATTTCGCGATGAGCACGACAGAAGAGTCACCGACGGCCGCGCAGGCGGGTGCATCCGCCACGCGGGCGTTCCGCACGAGCCGACAGCACGGCACCGCGGGCGAGGTGACCCCGGAGCGGGTGTCCACGGTCGTCACGGCGTTGCTCGACGGCGTTCACCGGACGATCCGCACGCACCAGGTGACCTATCCGGAGTACGTGGCGGCCAAGCGGTGGCTGATCGAGGTGGGCGAGAGCGGTGAATGGCCGCTGCTGCTGGACGTCTTCGTCGAGCACGAGGTCGAGGAGGTCTCCGCACAGCACCAGCAGGGCAGCAAGGGCAGCATCCTGGGCCCCTACCACCTGCCCGGCGCGGTACGCCTGCCCTCGGTGTGCACGCTGCCGATGCGCGCCGACGAACCGGGCACTCCGCTGGTGCTCGCAGGACAGGTACGGGACACGACGGGGAAAGCCTTGCCCGGTGCGGAACTCGACATCTGGCACGCCGACGACGCGGGCTACTACTCTGGGTTCGCGCCCCACGTTCCGGACGGCAACCTGCGCGGTGTGGTCGTGGCCGACGACGACGGCCACTTCGAGATCAGCACGATCCAGCCCGCCCCATACCAGATCCCGACAGACGGGCCCACGGGCACGCTGATCGAGCGGGCGGGCTGGCACCCCTGGCGCCCAGCGCACCTGCACCTCATCGTGCGCTCGCCGGGCTACCGGCCGATCACCACGCAGCTGTACTTCACCGGTGGTGACTGGCTCGACTCCGACGTCGCCAAGGCGACGAAACCCGAGCTGGTGCTGGACCCGCGCCCACAACCCGACGGCAGGCGCCGCGCCGAGTACGACTTCGTCCTCGAACCAGCCTGACCGACCCGCTCTGGTGCGGCGTGAGTTCCCACGCCGCACCAGGGCGGCCTGTTGCCTGACACAAGGAGCATTCCTGCCATGAGTGACCTGCGGATCGACCGCGTCGAGACCGTCGTGCTCGACGTGCCGCTGCGGCGCACCCACCGCTTCGCCAAGACCGAGATGGACGCTCAGCCCGTGCTGCTCGTGTTCCTCCGCACCGCGGGTGGGGTCACCGGGGTCGGAGAGGGAGTCGTGCCGGGCGGGCCCTGGTGGGGTGGAGAGTCCGTCGAGACGATGCAGCTCGTCATCGAGCGGTACCTGGCGCCGATCCTGCTCGGGCGCGACGTTGACGACATCGCCCGTATCGGCCGGGACATCGACGCCGTGGTGGCGGCCAACCTCTACGCCAAGACCGCGGTCGAAGTGGCGCTGCACGATGCCTGGGCGCGCAGCCTGAGCGTGCCCGTGCACACCCTGCTCGGTGGCCTCGCCCGCCGCTCGATACCCGTCACCTGGGCACTGGGCGCCGAACCCGCTCAAGTCGTCGTCGACGAAGCCCTGGCCAAACTCGAAGCGGGAACCCATCTCACCTTCAAGCTCAAGATGGGCGCCCTGGACCCGGCCGACGACGTCGAGCGCGTCGCCGCCATCGCGGACAAGCTCGCCGGCGCGGCGGGCGTGCGCGTCGATCTCAACGCCCGCTGGGACCGGCTCACCTCGCTGACCCACCTTCCGAAGCTCGCGGACGCCGGTGTCGAGCTGGTCGAACAGCCCGTGCCCGGAACCGACGTCGAAGCGCTCGCCGAGATCAACCGGGCGCTGCCGATCCCCGTCATGGCCGACGAGAGCCTGCGAACGCCTGCCGACGCGCTGCGGCTGGCCACGTTGCGGGCCGCCGACGTCTACTCGCTGAAAACCACCAAAGCCGGCGGGTTGCGGGCCACCAAGGCGATCGCGGAAGTCGCCGCGGCGGCGGGAATCCCGGCCCACGCGGGAACCTCGATCGAGAGCCCGGTGGGTACCGCGGCCTCACTGCACGTGGCCTGTTCGGCACCGGCGATGACGTGGGGAAGCGAACTGTTCGGGCCGCTGCTGATGAGCGAGGAGCTGCTGGTCAGCCCATTGCGCTACGAGGGCGGCGAACTGCACCTCCCGGACGGCCCTGGACTCGGCGTCGAGCTGAACCCGGAAGCCGTGCGCGCGTTCAGCAGGAAGTGACGCGCCGGTGCACTCCAGCGGCGACCGGCTACCGGGCCTCCGGCGAGGAAATCGCGGTCATCCCCCAGCTGGAGAGTCGCGACGCGATCGACGCCGTCCGAGAGATCGGCGCGGTGGATGGCGTCGCCGCCCTCTTCGTCGGCCCGGCCGACCTCGCCGTCACCACCGGGCTGACCACCGGTTCCGCGGCGTTCGCCGCACTGCTCGACGACGTGGCCAGCGCCGCCAAGGCACTCGAGCTCCCACTCGGCACCGCCGTGGGAACGGCCGCAGCCGCCCGCGAGCTCGCCGACCACCACGACTTCGTCCTGATCGCCAACGACGCGTCGCTGCTCGGCCAGGCCGCACGCGCACTCGTCACCGACGCCCACCGCGACACCACGCAGACGGGCAATGCTCGACGACCTGCTCGCGGAGGTGAACGGCTACGTTCAGGGCCAGGGTCACCACGCTGGCGAAGATCGGCAGCCCCCGGGCCGACCGCAGTCGCGCTCACGCCATCCCCCGACCGGCGCCAAGTGCCGGGTGGCCAGGAGGAACCCGAGGATCGAGAGGTCAACAGCAGGTGCGACGAGTGGAGCGACCTCAAGGTACGCACCGAGTCGGAGCGCGAGGTTGAACGTTACCGACGCCGGACAGGAAGGTGAAGCCGACGGCCATGATCACGGTGACAGCCTGAGTCACAGCAGCCCCGCTGAGGCTGATCGAGTCGACATAGCTGCGCGCCGCATCATCGAGGACCACGCGCTTCGACGCGCGGACGCCCATGGGAGTCTCGCGTGCGGTACCAGGTTCACCCAGCCTGTTCAGCACGGTGGTGTGGTTGACGCCCGGTGTTCGCCGGCTCGCGCCAGGGACCAGCCGAGATTGTAGAGGTGGATGGCGTCGCCGACGCGAGCCCCGGCAACTTCGTCCGGCACCGGTAAAGCGAGGTCGTGGCGCAGATGTAGAGCGAGCGTAGGTCATTCTCCCCCCACGCGAAGTTCGCCGGGTCCTCAGGAACCCGGATGACGCCCAGGCAGGTGGCCTCGGCATCGAAGACATGGATGCCGCCGGGCCCGGTGCAGTACAGGTTTCCCACGGCATCCACCTTCATGCCGTCGGGCACGCCGATGCCCTGGCCGGTCACCTCCGCCCACACCGCACCGCCGGTGAGTTTCTGACCGTCGAAGCCGAACCGGCGGATGTGCCTGCGCTCGGTGTCGTTGACGAACAGGTACCGCTCGTCCGCTGAGAGGCAAAGCCCGTTGGGTCCGTCAAAATCCTTTGCCAGCACGGAGAGTTCACCAGTGTCCGGGTCGACGCGGTAGACACCGCGGAACGGGAGCTCGGGCTCGCGCGGGACGCCGTAGGGAGCACCGCGCCCGTACGCCGGATCAGTGAAGAGGATCGTGCCGTCCCGGGCCACGACGACGTCATTCGGGCTGTTGAGCTCCCGGCCGTTATAGCTGTCAGCGAGCACGGTCAGCGTGCCATCCGCCTCCTCGCGCACCAGCCTGCTGGTCGCGTGTTCGCAGGTAAGCAGTCGGCCAGCACCGTCATAGGCGTTCCCGTTGGCCATCCGACTGGGCCGCCGGTACGTGGTCAGCTCCCCCGACGCGGATCGGCGGTACATCCGGTCGGCCTGGATGTCGCTGAATACCAGGTGCCGCTTGGCCGGATGCCACACTGGACCCTCGACGAACCGGAATCCGGTCTCAAGGCGCGCCAGTGCCTCGTCCACCACGAGCTCGCGCAGGCGCTCGTCCCGGATCTCCAGCAGTCCGCCGTCGGCCATCGGGCGCGATCCCTCCGCAACAGTGGTCAGGTGGTCTGAACTGTAACCCGGCATCCAGCGCTGTCAAGAGGGCGGACCCTCGCCCGACCTGCGACGAACCGGACCACACCGGCAGCTTCGCGGCAATATTCCTTGTGCGGCAGAGCAAATCACGCAGGGCCCGGATCCGATGGGAGTGCTTGACAGTATCCGGCGGACCCGCCTACTGTTCAGACCACCTGACCACTCCCCCGATCACGAAGCGGGAAACGGAGTCCGGACCCGAGATAGGTTGCTAAGATGACTGACCGCGGCAACCGGCGCATCGAGCCGGTCCGGCGCCTGAAAGTGTCCGATTCAGTGGCGGCACAACTGGAACAACTGATCGAGCAGGGCGAGTACCAGCCCGGCGACAAGCTGCCTCCGGAGCGCGCCCTGGCCGAACAGTTCGGCGTCGGTCGCAGTTCGATGCGGGAGGCCCTACGCCTCGTTGAGGCTAACGGGCTACTCCGCACCGAGCACGGAATCGGTGTATTCGTGGTCAGCAACACGAAATCCGCGCCCATGCTGTCCGAACTGTTGCTGTTCGACGACTTCACCGTGCCGGAGCTTTTCGAAGCACGCCTATCCCTCGAGCGGGATGCTGCTGGAATGGCCGCCAGGCGCATTACCGACAACGAAGCGGAGGAGTTGCAGCGAATTCTCGACGAGGCGGGTAATCCCAGCCTGTCCAACGACGCTTTCGTGAAACTGGACGCGGAACTACACAGAGCCATCGTGAAAGCTACGAAGAACCGGATCTGGGAACGCGTCTACGAGAGCATCATGCCTCTGTTCATCACCTACTCACACCGCGTCATCCAGCTCCCCGGGCGGCGCGAATCCGCACACAACAGCCACCGCAGGATCGTGGCCGCCATTCTCGCCCGGAGCGTCCGGGAAGCCAGGAGCGCCGCGGTCAAGCACATTCGTGAGGTGGAGCGAGAAATCGTGAAACACCTCGACCCCGCCGCCGAGCCGGCTAAGAAGTCCGGCCGGTAGAACACTTCCACAAGACGGGTTTCCGAAAAGCACAACAGCCGTTTCATTCCCCTTACCCACTCGGTGAGGCCGCAAGATGTATTTGCAGTCGCAAATGAGAAGGAGCAACGATGTCGTCGCTCGACTACACCTATGAGCACATCGACGAGTGGATCGACCGGTCGAACTGGGTCGCCCCAACGATCGATCCGGAGAAGACGATGCTGCTCGTCCTGGACATGCAGAAGGCCTGCGCCGAGCCCGGTGGCGCGATGTACATCCCGAGCACGGGCGGCGCGCCCGAAGGCAAGGACGTCGTCGAACCCGTGAAGAACGTCCTGGAAGCCTGCCGCGCCAAGGGAATCCCGGTGGCGTGGTCGCTGTGGGGCCTGCGCCCGGACGGCAAGGACGCCGGGTTCGCGGACACCAAGTGGGGCCTGGAAGGCCAGCTGGCCACCTTCCCCGGTGCCTGGGGCAACGGCGGAGACGAGCTGGTCGACGACCTCAAGCCGCTCGACGACGAGCCGGTCTTCCGCAAGCACCGGTTCAGCTCGTTCTACGGCACCGCGCTGAACGAGTACATGCGCCGGGCGGGCGCGGACACCCTGGTGGTGGCCGGACTGTCCACCGGAAACTGCCAGCTCGCCACCGCGATCGACGGCGCCAACCAGGACTACAAGATGATCGTGCTCGCAGACACCACGGCCGCGATTCCCTCCGGCAAGGAGGATCCGCTGGGCTTCGGCCAGCATTGGGAGGCGCTGCGCCAGATCCACGCCAACCACGGCGACGTGCGCACGAGCATCGAGTTCCTGCGGATGATCGGCGCCTGAACAGCGCCACAGACGCCCAATCACGTCACGAGAAAGGAAATCATGTCGCTTTCCGGTAAGCGCGTAGCGCTGCTGATCGAAGACGAGTACCAGATTCTCGAGGGCTGGTACCCGAAGCTGCGACTGCAGGAAGCGGGCGCCGAGGTCAAGGTGATCGGCAGCGGCACCAAAAGCAGCTACGACAGCAAGGAACACTACCCGATGGAGGTCGACGCCGCAGCGGCCGAGGTGTCCGCGAGCGACTTCCACGCCATCGTGATCCCGGGCGGCTTCGCGCCGGACAACATGCGCCTGCACCCGGAGATGGTGGCGCTGGTCCGGGACGCCCACGAGTCGGGCAAGCTGGTCGCCGCGATCTGCCACGCCGGCTGGATGCTCTGCTCCGCCGGCGTCACCAAGGGCCGCAAGATCACCGGGTATCTGCCGATCAAGGACGACGTGCAGAACGCGGGCGGCACCTGGGTCGACGAGCCGGTCGTCATCGATGGGAATGTGATCACCTCCCGCACGCCGGTCGACCTGCCCGACTTCGGCCGCGCGATCGTCGAGTACCTCGAGAAGGACTGAACTTCCGGAACGACTTCCTCCCCACCGCCAACGGGCGCGCCCGAGCCGACCGGCTCGGGCGCGCCGCGGAACCGGACGTCATGCAAAGGAGCAGGCACGTGGTGGACCTCAAACTTTCCGCCGCCGGCGGCAAACCGCCGCTGGGCGGCTGGCTCCCGCCGGTCCGGCTGACGGACCGGCAGGCCGCGGTGCTCAACGCGGTGGCCGACGAACTCATCCCGGGCGGCGCCGGTTTCCCGCCACCGAGTGAGGTCGATGTCCTTTCGTTCATCACCAGGTACGTCACCCCCGCCGGGCAGGACGCGAAATGGTTCCCGTTTCTCGGCGAGGACGACTTCAAGGCACGGCTGGACAAACTGGGTGACGGCTTCCTTCAGGCCACCTCGGCGGAACGCGTGACCGTCCTGACTGGACTAGAGCGGGACGAGCCCGATTTCTTCGGACACATGCGTGACGTTGTGTACTACGCCTACTACTCGCGGCCCGCGGTCGTGCACATGATGAACCGCACGCTGCGCGCGGGACAGGACTACCGCCTGTCCCCGCAGCCCTACGGCTACACCGACGTGATGGACGACTGGGACGACGAGTTGCTCGCCCGGGTGCGCGGTTCGTACCGGCGCACCGCCGAGGTCCGGCGCGTCGAGCTCCCCGCCCACCTGCGGGAGGCGAGTAGCTGATGGCCGCCTACACCGAAACCGACGTGCTGGTGATCGGCGCGGGTGCCGGCGGCGCGGCGATGAGCAAGCGTCTGTCCGATGACGGGATCAAGGTGGTCTGCCTGGAACAGGGCGACTGGCTGCACCCGATGGACCACCCGCATTTCTATGACGGCTGGGAGCTCGAGCGCCAACGCGCCTGGTCCTGGCACCCCAACGTCCGGATGTTCCCTGAGGACTACCCGATCACCGGGAACACGGAACCGATGCTGATGAACGGCGTCGGTGGCTCGACGCTGCACTATGCCGGTGCGTGGCCGCGGTTCAAGCCGGTCGACTTCCGCAAGGGCACCGAGCACGGCGTCGAGGGCACCATCGACTGGCCGATCAGCTACGAGGAGCTCGAGCCGTTCTACTTCATCAACGACGCCGAGATCGGGGTGGCGCGGCGGACCGGCGATCCAGGTAACCCGCCACGTCCCGAGGGCTGGGGCCCTGCCAATCGCGGCGGCAAGGTCGGGCACAAGATGGCCCGGGGCTTCGACAAGCTCGGCTGGCACTGGTGGCCCGCGGACAACGCGATCCTGACCGTGCCGAAGGACGCGCGCCTGCCCTGCAACGACTGTGGCTTCTGCCTCGGCGGCTGTCCCCGGCACGCGATCGCCTCGACCGACGTGACCTACTGGCCCAGGGCGCTGCGCAACGGTGTCGACCTGCGCACCAACGCCCGGGTCGAGCGGATCAACGCGAAGAACGGGCGCGCCACCGGGGCGACCTACGTCGACCGGATCACCGGTTCCCGGCACGAGGTGCGCGCGCGGATCGTGGTGGTGGCCGCCAACTCGATCGGCACGCCGCGGCTGCTGCTGCTGTCCGCGCAGGAGGGTCATCCCGATGGCCTGGCCAACTCCAACGGGCTGGTCGGCACACACCTGATGTTCCACAGTTGGTCCTTCGAGGACTTCTGGTTCGACGAGCCCCTGGAGGGGTTCAAGGGACCGGAACCCGCGGTGCTCTACAGCCAGCAGTTCTATGACACCGACCCCGAACGCGGTTTCGTGAACGGGTTCTCGCTACAGGTCGGCACTGCGCTGGGCGCGGCGAATAGCGCGCTGGGCACCAACACCGGCAACATCGCGCCCTGGGGCGCCGGACACCGGAAGTTCTTCAACGAGCACTTCGGCCGGCACGCGCTGGTCTACGTGCAGGGTGAGGACCTCCCGGTGCGGACCAACCGGGTGACGCTCGACCCGGAGGTCACCGATTCCAGTGGCCTTCCCGCGCCGCACGTGTACTACGAGCTGCACGAGAACGACCGGCGGCTGATCGAGTGGGGCAGGCGGCGGGCCCGCCAAGCCGCGGACGCGGCAGGTGGCGTGATCGACACCGCGAGCACCGGCATCGGCGGCGTCGAGGGACCGCCCCCGGGCTGGCACATCATGGGCACGTGCCGGATGGGCAACACCCCCGAGGATTCCGTGACCAACAAATGGAACCAGACCTGGGACGTGCCCAACCTGTTCATCACCGATGCGAGCTCGCTGACCACCGGGGCCGCGGTCAACCCGACCAGCACACTGCAGGCCGTCGCCGTGCGGTGCGCGGAATACATCAAACGCCGGCACGGCGACATTCTCGCCCAGACCACGACGCCCGCGAACGCGGATGCGCCGGGTTTCTAAGGCCACAAAGGAGAACACCAATGACACACACCAGGAAGCCGGACCCGGTCGACGCGATCGTGGTCGGATTGGGGGCGACCGGCGGTACCGCGGCCAAGGTGCTGTCCGAAGCGGGGATGAAGGTCGTCGGGTTCGACCGAGGCCCGTGGCTGCGGGCGCAGGAGCACTACTCCGGCGACGAGCTCAAGTTCATCAACCGCAACTACCTGTGGCCGGACCCCAAACTGTTCCCACGCACCCTGCGCCACGACGAGGAGTCGGTGGCCGAGCCGTTCCCCTTCTCCCCCACCCCGCAGCTGGTCGGCGGTGGCACCAACCACTGGGCGGGCTGGGTGCCGCGGCCGCGTGAGTCGGACTTCCTCCAGCGTTCCCTGCACGGCGACCTCGATGGCGCGAACCTCGCCGACTGGCCGATCCGCTACGAGCACCTCGAGCCCTACCTAACCAAGGTGGAATGGGAGTTCGGCGTCTCTGGCATCGCCGGTGCCGACAAGTACGAGCCGTACCGGAGCAAGGGCTACCCGAGCACACCGCTGCGCCCGACCCGCTTCGGCAAGCGGTTCTACGAGGCGTGCAACAAGCTCGGCATCAACGGCTTCCCGATCCCGCACGCAATGGTCACGAACCAGCACAAGGGCCGGGATCCCTTCAACACCACCAGTTTCTGGAACCAATACGGCGACCCGAGCACCGCGCGGTCCAACACGCTGACCACCTTCATCCCGGAAGCGGTGGCGACAGGCAACTTCGAACTGCGCGCGGAGTCCTTCGTCCGCGAGATCAAGGTCGGCAAGGACGGCAGGGCGACCGGTGTGATCTACATCGACCCGGACGGCAACGAGGTGGAGCAGGACGCCGACATCGTGGTACTGAGCCTCGGCGCGATCGAGTCCGCGCGGCTGATGCTGATGTCGAAGTCGCCCCGGTTCCCGGACGGGCTGGGCAACTCCAGCGGCCAGGTCGGCAAGAACGCGACCTTCCACGAGTACGTGTTCGCCGTGGGCTTGTTCGACCAGGAGATCGACGACCCACTGTACGGCTGGACCGGTAACTACATCAGCGGCGGCACCTTCGAGTTCTACGAGACCGACGAGGACCGCGGGCACATCGGTGGCTGCCTGATCTCGGCCTCGCAGACCTGCCACCCGATCAACATGGTGTTCCCCGGTCGCCCGACCTGGGGCCAGGCGATGAAGGACGCCGACCGCGACTACTTCAGCTTCGCCATGAAGATCGGTGCGATCCTGCACGACATGCCGGTCGAGTCGAATCGGGTGGACCTGGACCCGACCGTCAAGGACGCCTGGGGCCTGCCGGTCGCGCGGATCACGCACAAGCCGCACGCCAACGACGTCGCGATGAGCAAGTGGCAGGTGGACAAGAACGCCGAGATTCTGCGGGCGGCCGGGGCACGCAAGACGATTCCGGTGTACCTGCAGCGGATGACCGGCAACACCTGTCACCAGCACGGCACCGCGCGGATGGGCACCGACCCGGCGACGACGGTGCTCAACGAATGGTGCCAGAGCCACGACGTGGACAACCTCTTCGTGGTGGACGGCGCCGGCTTCCCCAGTTCGACGGGTGTCAACCCGACGCTCACCATGATGGCCAACGCGTGGCGGGCCTGTGACTACATCACCCAGGTCTACGCCAAGGGCCGCGAAGAGCGCATCAAGGTCGGCTGAATTCCACCCAGGACAAGAAAGGAGTGCGGTCATGACCCTCAAGTCCGATTGGGAGATCGTCGGCGCGCCGATAGACCCCGATTCCGACGAGCGGCTCTTCTTCACCGACCACGGCTGGGAGACCATCGAGGCGGCCGCCGCCCGGATCATTCCCACCGACCACGACCCCGGTGCACGCGAGGCCCGGGTGATCGTGTTCCTCGACCGCTACCTCTCCGGCACCGACTACGTCTTCGCTGCCGCGGACGGCAGCGGATTCCTCAAGCTTACCGGCAAGTTCGCCGACGCGTGGCGGGCCCGGATCGCCGATATGCAGCAGACCTACCGCGACGGCATCCTCGAGCTCGACGCGATCGCGGAGCGGGAGTTCGGCAAGCACTTCAAGGCACTTGCCGAGTCGGAGCAGGACAGTGTCCTGGAGATCCTTTCCGGCGCACCGAAACCGAAGCCGGTCACGCTCGGCACGACCGAATCGGTCGGCACCTTCCTCCAGGGCTGCTTCGATGAGGGCCTGTCCTTCTTCGACGCGCTTTGCCTGCACGTGCGGCAGGGCTTCTACTGCGATCCGGTGTACGGCGGGAACAAGGACCGGATGGGATGGCGCACGATCGGCTTCCCCGGGCCGAAATCGCTCAAGGACACCATGGACGGCACGTATAGCACGACCGGGTACTTCGTACCGGAGTACGACTGGCACGAGCTCGTCCCGCAGCTGAAGATGCGGTCCGGCGGCTAGCGCCGAGAGCGCACTCCCGCCGCCCGTGCGGGGCAAACCCTGCAGGCGGTGCCCCGCACGGCGGTCTCCGCCACGCCAAACAAGGAGCTCGATACATGCGAATTACTGGTGTCTCTGCGACGCCGCTCGGCTCTCCGCTCGAGGAGGAGCTGCGCTGGGGGGCCATGGCCGTCCATGTCAAGGGCGGGATCGTCGTCCGGATCACCACCGACGAGGGGTTTGAGGGGATCGGCGAGGCCGGCTTCTCGGCGGAGTACTTCCCCACCGTGGGGCCGATCATCAACTCCCAGCTCGCGCCGATGCTCATCGGCAAGGACCCCCGCGACATCGGTGCGCTGTGGCAGCAGATGCTCGACGCGACGCACATGTGGGGCCGTCGTGGCATCGAAACCTACGCCATCAGCGGCGTGGACATCGCGCTGTGGGACCTGCTAGGCAAGATCGCCAACCAGCCGGTGTACCGGCTGCTGGGCGCGTCGAAACCCAGCGTCCGCGCGTACTTCGCGCCGTCGCTCAAGCCCACCGCCGAGATCGTCGAGGAATGCCGCAAGGCGGTGGCGGACGGGTTCACCGCGATCAAGCTGCGAGCCACCAAGGAGCTGGCGCAAACGGTCGAGTTGGTGGGCTCGGTGCGCGACGCGGTGGGGCCCAAGGTCGATCTCATGGTTGACGCCAACATGTCCTACGACCGCCGCAGTGCCCTGCGGCTCGCCCGCGAACTGGAAGCCCTCGACGTCGCCTGGCTCGAAGAGCCGATCCTGTCGCGCAGCCTGACCCAGTACGTGGACGACCACTCCTGGCTCGCCGACCGGGTTTCACTGCGGCTAGCCGGAGGCGAGTCGCTGCTCACCCGCTTCGAGTACATCGACCTGCTCACCCGCCGTACCTTCGACGTCGTCCAGCCGGACTGCACCAGCGTCGGCGGTATCTCGGAGGCCAAGCGTGTGGCGGACCTGGCCAGCACCTGGAACCTCACCTGCGTGCCGCACATCGCTTGCTCCTCAGGTACCGGCATCGCGCTCGCGGCCGGGTTGCACCTGATCCTGGCGTGCGAGAATGCGCCGCTCATCGAGGTCGACGCCTACGGCGGCCCGGGTTGGGACGGCCTGCTGAAGAACCCGCTGGAGGTGCGGGACGGCTACGTGACCGCCTCCGATGCGCCCGGTATCGGCGTCAATCTCAGCCCGGACGCCTACCAGCGCTTCGCGGTGACCACGGCATGAGTGCCCCGCTGTTCGGCCGGCCCGAGGTCATCGCGATCCTCCGGGCCGCGTCCGCGGACCGGGTCCCCGAGGTCGCGGAGCTGGTCTACCGGGCGGGTGTCCGCGTCATCGAGCTCACGCTGACCACGCCGGAAGCGGCGGCGGCGCTCGCTGAGCTGCGCGAGCGCTTGCCGGACGACGCCGTCCTCGGCATGGGCAGCGTGCGCACCGAGCTCGACGTCGAGGTGTCGGTGGACGCGGGCGCACAATGCCTGTTCACCCCCACCTGCCGCCCCGACGTCATCGAGCTGGCCGTCGATCGCGGGGTGCCGATCGTCTCCGGTGCCGCCACGCCCACCGAGATCTACGACGCGCACGCGGCCGGGGCGGCCGCGGTCAAGGTGTTCCCCGCCGCCCACTTGGGCGGGCCCGGTTTCCTGCGGGCGGTCCGTGGACCGCTGCCGGACGTGCCGCTGGTGCCGACCGGCGGGGTCGACGTCGATGACGTGGGCGCGTACCTGGCGGCCGGTGCCGCCGCGGTGGGCCTCGGTGGTGAACTGCTCGGCGACGCGCTACGCGGTGGTGACCTGGACGCGCTGGCGGCCCGTGTGCGCACCGCGCTCGCCGCCCGGGACGCGGTGGCCGCATGACCGGCGGGCTGGTGACCTTCGGCGAAACAATGGCGCTGTTCACGCCGCCCACAGTCGGCCGGTTGCGCCACGCGGGCAGCCTGATGCTGGGCATCGGCGGGGCCGAGTCGAACGTTGCCATCGGAGTAGCCCGGCTCGGCCTCCCCGCGGCGTGGTTCGGCCGGGTCGGCGCGGACGAGCTCGGCGAGACGGTGCTGACCCGCATTCGGGGCGAGGGTGTGGACGTCGACGCCGCGGTACGCGACTCCGAGGTGCCGACCAGCCTGATGATCAAGGAACGGCCGCAGCCCGGGATCGCCCGGGTGACCTACTACCGGCAGGACGGGCCCGGCGCCCGGCTCCGTCCGTCAGATGTGGATGAATCCGTGCTGCGCGGGGCCCAGATTCTGCATCTGACCGGGATCACCCCGGCGCTGAGTGACAGCGCGTGCGAGACGGTCCGGGCCAGTGTCGAGCTGGCCCGGACTCTAGGCGTACTGGTCTCGCTCGACGTGAACTACCGGGCGGCATTGTGGCCGGCCGAGCGGGCCACGCCCGTGCTGCGCGAGTTGGTACGGCACTGCGACGTGCTCTTCGCTGGCGACGATGAAGCCGAACTGCTCGGGGTCACCGGCGCGCCGGAGGTTCAGGCGCGGCGGCTCGCCGGGCTCGGTCCGCGCGAGGTCGTGATCAAGCTCGGCGCGCGCGGTGCGGTGGGCTGGGTGGACGGCGCGCCGGTGGCGGTCGACGCGCTCCCCGTGGAGGCGATCGACGCGGTCGGTGCCGGGGACGCGTTCGTCGCCGGGTACCTCGCGGAGCTGATGAGCGGGGAGCCGGTCACCGAGCGGCTGGCCACAGCCGCCGCGTGCGGCGCGTGCGCCGTCTCGGTGCCCGGTGATTGGGAGGGCTTCCCGCATCGCGACGAACTGAGCCTGCTCACCTCCCGGCACGGCACCGTCATCCGCTGAGTGCGCTGCACCGTTACCTTCTTCGTAGTTCCTGATCAAGGAGCTGTGGTCGCCAGGTCCCGCATCACTGATGTCCCAGTCGAGTCCATGATCCGGGGGTGTCACCGGACCTGGTGGCATCGAGGGACCGCTGAATAGACGATCCCGGTCGGCGGGTCGAGCGGGGTGTCGAAGGCCTTGGTGGCGTCGTAGGTTTGGCCGGTTCGCAGGCAGTGGTGGAACTGGGCGAGGAACCGGTTGAACAGGTGCCGGAGGGCTCCAGCGTGCCGGTCAGCATGTTCTCGGCGGCGTTGGTAGTGGCCGGTTACAGAACCACCACTACCAACGCGTCAATCGCCGAACGTCGCACGACTACCAGACCACGGAACTACGCCTGCGTCGCCCGACGGTAGGAGCCGAGGCGGAGACGGTCTTTGCCGAGCTTCAGCACCATGCCGACCGAACAAGAAACCGCGGCTGGAGTCTCCTCAAGGGCCCCCGAGAACGCGAATCTCGACATCAGCATCGCGCCCGAGCACACGCAAGGCTGAGAGAAAACGGCCGAAACTGCGAACCAGAACTTTGCCGAGCTGATTTTGTTCATGTTGGACAGAGCGGTGGATGCCACAGAGAACGATACGGCCTCGGCCGAATGACCGAGGCCGGACATTGCACCGCCAGGTCACCGGGTGCATGTTGACCACGTAACCGACGTCGGCTCTCGGCGGCAAGGATCTCCGTCGTTCTGGCGCGTCGTACGCGAGCGCGCCGATCGCAGCGAGTTCAAGATCGGAAACACGCCTCCAGGACTAGCATCCGTCCGCGATCTGTAGACGTTCGTTGGTCGTCCTTGAGCGGTGACCCCGTCCTCGGGCGCGCTTTGGCGCCGAAGTGCGACGGCTCGGAGCCCGACTTCGTGGGTGACGATGCCGGGCCCCGCCGCCGCGCCGGGTCGGTTGATCAGTCGGCGGCCAGCGCAGTTTCGGTCTTCCCCGTCTTCGACTCCTTCGCCGGGACCTGGTCCGGCAGGCCCGAGGCATAGGTCTCCCGTAGCGCGAACGTGCACACCAGCGAGAGCACGGCGGTGCCGATCATGTACCAGGCCACCGCCGAGTAGCCGCCGGTGCGGTCAAGCAACCACGTGGCGATGATCGGCGCGAGCGCGCTGCTGGCCAGTGTGCCAATCGTGTACCCGAAGGAGATGCCCGAGTACCGGATCTTCGTCTCGAACGCCTCCGCGAAGAACGCGGCGAGCGGGCCGAACGCGGCGGAGAAACCGGTGCAGATCGCCAGGTATCCGATCCCGGCCGCGAGGAACGAACCGGTGTCGAGCAACCAGAACCACGGGAAGGCCAGCGCACCCATGGCCACCGTGCCTCCGGCGAAGACCGGCCGCCGGCCGATCCGGTCGGACAATGCGCCGAACAGCGGCAGCGTGATGAAGGTCAGCAGCATCGCCAGGAAAACCAGCATCAACATCGAGTTACGGCTGAACCCGAGCTGCTGGGCGCCGTAGCTGAGCCCGAAGACGGTGGTGAGGTAAAATGTCACGCCGATCGACAGGTACGCACCACCGGTCAACAGCACCTGCTTCGGATACTTGCGTAGCACCACCGCAATCGGCAGCTTGACCACGCTCTCGTCTTCTTTCAGCCGCTCGAAGTTGGGGCTCTCACCCAGCTTCAACCGCACGACGAGTCCGAAGAGGACGAACACGCCACCGATCAGGAACGGGACCCGCCAGCCCCAGGACAGGAAGGCTTCCGGCGACATGGCCCCGAAGGCGAGGAACACCGCGTTGCCGAGCATCAGACCCGCCGGCACACCCATCTGCACCCAGCTGCCGTAGTAGCCACGGCGGCGGGCCGGCGCGTGCTCGACGGCCATCAGCACCGCGCCACCGTACTCGCCGCCGAGCGAGAGACCCTGGATGAATCGCAGGGTGACCAGGATGATCGGCGCGGCGATCCCGATCGTCTGGTAGCTGGGCAGCACGCCGACCGCGAACGTGGTCGCCCCCATGATGCTCAGGGTCAGCACGAGCATCGACTTGCGGCCGATCTTGTCCCCGAAGTGCCCGAACAGCACCCCGCCGATCGGCCGAGCGACGAACGCCGCGGAGAACGTCACGAAGGACAGCAACGTACCGATCAACGAGTCGAACTGAGGGAAGAACAGCTTGTTGAAGACGAGTCCGGCGGCGGTGCCGTAGATGAAGAAGTCATACCATTCCACGGTGGTGCCGACGGCGCTGGCGAATCCTACTTTTCCGCTGCGCGAGATCCTGGACATCAGTGTTCCTTGGTTTCGGAGGGGCGGTTTATTCCGTTGCGGTATTACAGAAAAGCGTCTTCGTGATCCGTGGCACGCGGTACCTCCACCTGGAGATGTCGGTTTTCGTAGTCGTTCGAACACAATTCGCGCAACCCAAAGCCAGCGATGGCACGGTCATTACCACCGCTGGTTTTCCGGTGTGTCCTAATAAGCTTCCGGGAAGGTCGTGCGCCCCACTGGCGGCTCGGCGTGCACCGGACGGGGGTGAATCCAGAGGCCGGTTTCGCGGTACCAGACCCGGGCCACGTCCGCGTCCGGCTGACTGCCGGTGGCGAGCACCCGGCGCAAGGCAGAGTGCCGCAGGCTCCGCAGCTCCGGCCCGGCGAGTTCCGTGTACCACGGGCCCGGCGCGGACACCGTGGTCACCGGGAACCGGTCCAGCAGCGTGCGGTCCTGATCAACCCCATTTTCGCCGACCAGGATCGCCGCGCCCGCCGACCACGGTTCGACCAGGCCGAACACGAAGCCGGCGACGGTCTCCCGCGGGATGCCGTTCCAGTGCAGATCGTCCGGCCGCCGGTCCAGCCAGCCCAGGCCGGGTTCGGCCCATTCCCGCAACAGCTCGGCGTGGCCGTGCGCGGAAACCGGCGCGGTGCCGGTGAGCAGCACCGGATCCCGCGGCACCACCGGTTCGTGCTCCGGGTCCTCCAGGTGCATCGCCGCCTGGTAGTTCACCGTCTCAGCGCGAGGCAGGCCGCCGACGCAGAGCACGTGCCGCACGGAGGGGCAGGCCCGCCGCACGGCCAGGGCCGCCTCGAGATGCGCCTCGTCGACCACGAGAATTCCGGCGGTGGCCGCGGTCGCGTGGGCCGTCAAGCCCGCTGCTCCCGCGCCGTGGGGCACCGGTGCGAACGGCACACCGGCGCGCAACGCCCCGGCTGCCACCTCCCACCACTCGGGCACGAACGGCAGCAGCACCACAACCGACTCGCCCGCCGCGACCTCGAGACTTGCCAGCAAATTCGCGAATCGTTTCGCCCGGTCGGCGAAATGGCCGAAGGTCAGCAGGCGGTGGCGACCGTCGCGGCGCGCCCAGATCATCGCCGGTCGCCCCACACAGTCCGCCCAGGTGTCCAAGAATTCATTTGTCCAGTTCGATCTCGCGCATTCTTCACCGAATGGACGGGTACTCATCACGGCACACACCTCCTGCCTTTTCAGGCAGCACGGCCACCGCGGGAAATTCCCGCAGTCTTCGGATCAACTTTATTCAGAGCAACCGGAGCTCATGCGCCTTGGCGATGGCCTCCACTCTGTTTCGCGCATTCAGTTTCTGCATCGCCGTCTGCAGGTAGGTCTTCACGGTGTTTCGCGCGAGGGTGAGCTGATCGGCGATCTCCGGGTTGCTATGCCCCATCGCGGCGAACCGCAACACCTCGTATTCCCTCTTGGTGAGGCCGACCCGGAACAGCAGTTCGGGCGTCGCCGAGGCATGTCGGCCGGTCAATCGAGGATCGACCACCCGGACCCCGCGTGCCACCCGCCGGACCGCGGTGGAGAAGTCACCACCGGTGATGTCCTTGACCAGGCAGCCGTCCGCGCCCGCCTCGATCAGCACGTCGATCGCGCCGTGGTCGGCGAAGGCGGTGAACAGCAGGATCTTCGCACCCGGCGCCACCCGGCGTAGCCGGGTGACCAGCTCTGGCGCCGGCATGTCCGGCAGCCGGAGGTCGAGCAGGATCACCTCGGCCGGCACCAGCTGCGCGGCCTCGATCGCCTCGTGCCCGGTGCTCGCGCTACCGACCACGCTGATCAACGGATCCTCGGCCGCGAGCAGTTCGACGCCCCCGCGGATCACCGGGTGGTCGTCGACCACGAGCACCCGGACTTCGGTTTGGTCATTCATCGTCGGCACCTTCGACCAGGCAGGGCACCCAGGCCCGCACCGTGGTGCCGCCGTCCTCGTTGCCGATGATCGACACGCCGCCACCCACCCGTTCCATCCGGCGCACCGACAGCGGCAGGCCGAGGTGGCCGGCCTTGACCGCGTCGCCGTTCGTCCAGCCGTGCCCGTCGTCGGCGACCGCCACGGTGAGCTGGCCGTCCGCGACGACCACACTCACCACCACGGTCGACGCGTGCGCGTGCTTCTCCACGTTGACCAGCGCCTCCCGCACGACGCTGGTGAGCGCCTCGACGCGGCCGGGCGCGAGTTCTGGGATCTCGGCGAGCGCGACGAACCTGGCCGGGATCCCGGTCCGCTCCTCGAACGCCTCGCAGTCCTCCTGGATCGCCACCGCGAGCTGACGCTCCGGGGGCTGCTCGTTGAGCTGGGCCAGCGAGCTGCGCAGCATCGCGGTCACCGACTCGACCTGGCGCTCGACCTCGTCGATGCGGCCGCGGATCCGGTCGAGGTCCTGCATCGAACGCAGGCTGCGCAGTTCCGCGCCGATCCGGAACAGCACCGGGCTGACCGAGTCGTGCAGTTCGGCCGCCATCCGGCGACGATCGGCGTCCAGCGCGACCCCCGTCTGCATCTTCGCCCGGTGCGAGCTAATGAGGGAGACCGAGGCGGCCGCCGCAGCCTCCTCGAGTTGCGCGATCACCTGGTCCCCGAACGACGCCTGGCTGCGGATGCCCACGTAAACGGCGCCGAGCACTTCCCGGTCGTAGATCATCGGGACGGCGAGCATCGCCCGCAGACCCTCCTGAGCGACCAGCTCGTCGAACTCGTGCGTGATGGCGTCCGACGACCGGTAGTCTCGCACCCACACCGGCCTGCGCTGGGCGATGCTCTTGCCGCCCAACCCGAGGCCTTCGGGCACGACGAGCCGGTGCAGTGCCGTGCTCGTCGTGCCCTGCCAGCTCCGGTGCACCATCCGGTTCCCCGCTTCCACGCGGCCGACCAGTGACATGTCGAACGCGCCGAGCTCCCGGATGCGGCGGGCCACCGAATTCATCGCGACCGATTCGTCCAGCAGCACCAGCAGCTCGGAGTGCCGCAGCGCGAGCTGGTCGAGCACGGTGTCCGCATCGGTTTCCGAAGCACCCGCCATAGCAGTCTCTCCTCGTTGAGATTTGCCCGATTTTAGCCCGAGTGGGGCCTACAGCGCCGTAGCTTCGATCACTCCCCGTAGCACCAGCAGGCTCTCCATGAGGAAATAGTCGCCCCACACCAGCTCGTTGTCGGTGGCCAGGTCGCGCCGGTAGTCGAAGCAGCCACCGGTGAGGATCCCGGCAGGCCGGGTGTCGCCCTCCCCCACCGGGGTGAGGAAACGTGTGACGAGGGCGTCCACCATCGCCAGCGCCCGCTCGCGGTAGTGCGTGCGGTCCGGCGCCAGCACGGACAGCTTCAGCAACGAGGCGGCGGCGATCGCGGTCGCCGAGGTGTCCTGCGGGGCCTTGGCGTCGAAGTCCCACGGCGCGATGTGGTCTTCCGGCAGGTGTTCCAGCCACCAGTCCGCCACTGTGAGCGCGGTGTCCAGGAAGTCCGGCGACACCCACCGGGCGGCCTGGCCGAAGCCCAGCATGGCCCAGGCCTGGGCACGGGCCCAGGTGCTGTCGTCGTCGAGCCCCTTGTGCGTGTACCGGCGGACGAGTGCGCCGCTGCCCTCGTCGAATGCCGCCGACTGGCAGACCGACCCGTCCGTGCGCACGCAGTACTCGATGTGCCGCTCGGCGTGCCGCCGGGCGATCTCGGTCAGCTCCGGCTGATGCAGTTCGGCCGCGGCCCAGGCGAGCAACGGCACCGTGCCGGGCACCGCGTCGATGTTCGCCGCGCCCTGGCCCACCGCGTCGGCCTCCTCGGCTTCAACGCCCAGCGGGATCACCCCGGCGTCGTGGTTGAAGCTCGCCGCGAGTCCCCGCGCCCCGGCCAGAGCGGATTCGCGGGCCGGTGCGCTCTTCCCGGTCAGGTACGCCACCCCGGCGCCGTAGAAGAACAGGAACCCGCGGAACGCGGTTTCCGAGCTCGCCCGCACGGTGAGCCGGCGGGCGATGTCGCCGGCCAGCTCGGCGTAGCGCGACTCACCCGTGGTGGCCGCGCCGAGCGCGAGCAGACCGCCCCAGAACCCGCCCGTCCAGTTGCCGTCCGGAGAGAGGGTCCACTCCCCCGTGTTCTGGTCGGCGAAGTGCGGGAAGCCCTGGGTCGCCGCCCGTTCGGTGATCTCGGCCCGGGACAGCATCCGGGCCACGGCGTCGTCGAAGCGCCGCATGGTCTCTGGGCTCATCTCGGTCATGACACCGCCCCGCTCACCAGGACCGGCTTGAGGGTGGCGCCCGAGCGCATGTCGACCAGAGCCTCGTTCACCTCGCCCAGCTTGTACCGGGTGACCAGTTTGGACAGATCGAAGCGCTGCACCAGCTCCGGCACGGATAGCACGTAGTCGAGGTGGTTCTTCGGCGAGAACGCCCAGCTCCCCAGGACCTGAAGCTGCTTCCGAGTGATCAGGTGCGGGTTGAGCGGGGTCGGACCGTGATCGGTGTACTGCCCGACGACCAGGTACTTCCCGCCCTTGCGGGTCAGGTCGATGCCCTCGGCCACCGCGGCCGGGACACCGGTCGCCTCGATCACGATGTCCGCGCCGCGGCCGTCCGGGGTCTCGGCGAGCACCTCCGCCAGCCGGCTCTCCGCCTTGGTCGAGGTGAAGATGTCGACGTGCACGTCGCCGATGCCGACCTGGCGTGCCACCTCGAGCCGGTTGGCCGGTCCGCCGACGACGATCACCTTCGCCGCGCCCGCCATCGTCGCGTACATCGCGGCGGCCAGGCCGACCGGGCCACTGCCCTGGACGATCACGACGTCGCCCTCCCGGGGCTTGCCGATGCCCAGCACCGCGTGCACCACCGTCGGACCGGCGCAGCCGAGCGCGATGACCTGTTCCGGGGTGACGCCTTCGGGCAGCCGCACGATGGTCGAGCCGGGCTGGAGGTAAATCTGCTCGGACCAACCGCCGGACAGGTGTGGCCACTGGGCGCAACTCTGGTTGATGCCGTAGACCTTGCGGGTCTCGCAGAGCGAGGGCTCTTCCTCCTGTGCGCAGTAGAAGCAGGTGCCGCACGGGATGTTCGACGCCCAGGAGACCAGGTCACCCTCACGCAGCGGCGCCCCGGTGGCGTCGGTGTCCACCCCCTCCCCGAGCCGCCGGACCCGGCCGACGGCCTCGTGCCCGAGGACCACCGGCAGCGGGATCGGCAGCTTGCCGTGCTGCAGGTGCATGTCCGTGCCGCAGATCCCGGCGTGGCTGACGTCGACGACGACCGCGCCCGCTTCCGGTTTCACCTCCGGGAAGGATGTGATTTCCAGGTCCGCGCCGAACTCCTTGAGCACGACCGCGTTTCGCTCGCTCACTCGCTTGTCTCCCTGTTCCGGCCGCCCGGCGGCCATGTCGGTGGACGTCACCGGAGGGCCCCGCTCTGCCGCAGGCCGTCGATCTCGGCTTCGGTGAAGCCGAACTCGCGCAGCACCGGCTCGGTGTGCTGACCCACGTCGGCGACGCCTCTGGTGATCGTGGCCGGGGTGCGGGAGAGCCGCACCGGGTTGCCCAGGATCCGCGTGGAGATCCGGCCTCCGACCTCGACCCGGGTGATCGTCCCGTTCTCCAGCACCTGCGGGTGACGCAGCGCCTCTTCGAGGGTGAGCAGCGGAGCGGAAAGCAGGTCCGCTGAGTCGAATCGCTCGATCGCCTGCTCGGTGGTGAGCCCGCGGACGACGTCCCGCAGCACCTCGTTGGCCTGTTCCTTGTTGCGGGCCTGCAGGTCGGCGGTGGCGAACTCGGGCCGGCGGCTCAGGTCTTCCACCTCGAGCGCCTTGCACAGCAGGTGCAGCGCGTTCTCCCGGAACAGGCCCAGCACAGTGACCATGCCGTCCTTGGTCTCGAAGACCCCGCTGTACCAGTCGGTCACCCAGTTCGTGTCCCGCCCGTACATGAGCATGGAGGCGCTCTCCAAGGTCTGCAGGGCGAGCGCGGTGTCGAGTAGGTTCACACTCACCTTCTGCCCGCGCCCGGAGCGTTCCCGTTCCAGCAGCGCGGCAAGGATTCCCTGCGCCAGCGCCATGCCCGAAGCGTAGTCGACCACCGGCACCGGCATGATGTGCGCGGCCAGGTGCGGGTCTCCGACCGTGCGGGCCATCCCGCTCAGCGACTGCGCCAGCATGTCCTGACCGGCCTTGTGCGCGTACGGACCCGTCTCGCCGAAGCCCGAGGCGGAGGCGTAGACCAGCTTCGGGTACCGCTCGGAAAGCTCCTCGTAGGTCAGCCCGAGCCGCCGGACGGCCGCAGGCCGGTAGCTGTGCACGAGCACGTCGGCCTGCTCGAGCAACCGGTGCAGCGCCGCCATGCCCTCGCGAGTCTTCAGGTTCAGCCCCACGCTGCGCTTGTTCCGGTTGACCGCCACGAAGTAGGAGCACGGCTCGCCCGCCTCGACCGCTTCCCGGTCCAGCGAACGCATCATGTCGCCGTTGACACCGCGCTCCACCTTGATCACTTCGGCGCCGAAGTCGCCGAGCACCTGGGCCGCGAGCGGGCCCTGCATGATCTCGCCCAGGTCCAGGACACGGATCCCGGTGAGCGCCTGTGCCTGGGTCATGAGCGCACCTGCTTCGCGTAGACGTCCTTGGCTATGACCAGGCGCTGGATCTGGTTGGTGCCCTCGTAGATCTGGGTGATCTTGACATCGCGCATCATCCGCTCCACCGGGTATTCACGGGTAAAGCCGTAGCCGCCGTGCAGCTGCAGCGCGTCGGTGGCCACCGACATCGCGTTGTCGCTGCACAGCAGCTTCGCCATGGAGACACGGGACCGGGCGCGCGGGTCACCCGCGCTGATCAGCGCGACCGCGTCGTAGAGCAGCGCGCGGGCGGACTCGATCTTCACCGCCATGTCGGCGACCATCCCGCGCAGCATCTGGAAGCGGGACAGCGACTGGCCGAACTGCTCACGCTCGGCGGTGTAGGACACCGCCTGGTCGAAGGCCCCCTGCGCGATGCCCAGCGCCTGCGCAGCGATCAGCGCGCGGCTGACGTTGAGCTCACCGTTGATGTAGCTGTAGCCCCGCTTCGGGTCGTTGACCACGCGACGAGCCGGAATCCGGGCATCCTCGAGGATGACGTCGGCGGTCGGGCTGCCGCGCATGCCCATCTTCTTCTCGTGCGGGCCGAAGGACACTCCGGGGTCGTCGCGGTGCACCATGAACACCCCGAAGTCCCGCTCGCCGCTGCGTGCGAGCACTGCGTACCAGTCCGCCCACGGCGCGTTGCTGATAAACCGCTTCTGTCCATTGAGGATCCAGTCGCCCCCGTCCTGCTTGGCGGCGGTCTTGATTCCGGAGAGGTCGGAACCGACCGTCGGCTCAGTCATGCACCAGGCCGCGCCCGCCTCGCCCGACGCCACCCGGGGCACTACCTCCTCGAGCAGCTCGTCGGAGCCGTGACTGACCACAGTGGACGTTCCCGCCCAGTTGACCAGCAGCACCAGTGCGGAGCTGCCGCAGACCGCAGCGACCTCTTCCACCGCGATCACCTGGGACAGCAGGTCACCACCGGAGCCGCCGAGCTTCTCGCCGTAGGGTAAGCCGGGCAGGTCGGCCTCCCGCAGCGCCTGCCATGCCTCCTCGGGGAAGCGTTCCTTGTCGTCCACGTCCGCGGCGTGCGGCGCAATCCGGTCGGCGGCCAGTTTCCGCACGCTGTCACGGAAATCTTGGTATTCGGTGTCCATACTCTCTTACTCCTCGAAAGTGTTGCCGGCAAGTGCGCCCTCGTCAGACCGGCGGCCAGCGCAGCCCCTTCACGGCACCGTCGCCGGCCGAGCCGACCGCCTTCCGGGCGTGCTCGGGAGGGATTCCGAAGCGCCCCAGTACCCGCTCAGTGGCGTCCTCGGTGTCCGTCTCACCCGGCCTCGCCGCGGTGCGGGAGTACACCGGCACCGCGGGCACAGAGTCGGTGCGAAAGCCTTGGTAACGTTGCGAAATCTGGTCGAACCCGGCGAGTTCGTGCGGCTCCAGCACCGGGGTCACGCAGGCATCGATCTCAGCGAAGAACTCAGTCCACTCGGCCATCGTGCGGGTCCGGAACGACGCGTCGAGCCGTTCGGAGATCATGTGCCAGTTCGCCGGGTCGAGGTGGTTAGGCACCTCGCCCAGGTCCAGTGCCTGCCAAAGGTTGGTGAAGAACGCGTTCTCCAGCGCGCCGACCGCCACGTACCTGCCGTCGGAGCAGGCGTAGCAGCGGTAGGCCGGCATCGACCCGGCGAGCACGCCTTCCCCGCGCCGGGGCAGCGATCCCCCGCCCCAGTCCACGAAGTTCATACCCATCATGGACAGCACGCCGTCGACCATCGCCGCGTCGAGGTACTGGCCACGCCCGGAGCGTTCCCGCTCGTAGAGGGCACCCACGATGCCGAAGGCCGCGAGCAGCCCGCCTCCGGCGAAGTCGGCGACCAGGTTCAGCGGCGGCGCCGGCGGGCCGTCCGCCGGGCCGAACGTGCCTAGCGCCCCTCCGATCGCCAAGTAGTTGATGTCGTGGCCGGCTCGGCTGGCCAGCGGCCCGGTCTGCCCGTAGCCGGTGACGCTGCAGTAGATCAGCCGCGGATTGATCTCGCCGAGTTCGGCGTAACCCGCGCCGATCCGGTCAGCGACCCCGGGCCGGAAGCCTTCCATGAACACGTCCGACTCGGCGACCAGTCGGTGCAGCGCCGCGCGCCCCTCGTCCGTCTTGAGGTCGAGGGCGACGAATTCCTTCCCACGGGAGAGCGCTGGGACCGGCAGGCCGGAGCGGCCGCCGCCGATCGCGATCACCTCGGCGCCGAGATCGGCCAGCAGCATGCTGCCGTAGGGTCCGGGGGCGAGCCGGGTCATATCCAGCACCCGGATCCCGGCGAGCGGTCCCGTCCGGCCGGTCATTGAGCACCGCCCACCGAGACGCGCGGCCGCTGCACGGAAAAAGCTTGGGAGCAAAGCAAAACTGTCCTCCTCATCGAGGTCGCGGTGATCCGCGTCCATCTATGCTCGCCCGGCCCCGAGAAATGCCGGTACCTCCAACTGGAGGTACCCGTTTTCGGCAGGTCATTGCGATCGTTGCTTTCCTGCCCGGCGGGGATCTCCTGCTGGAGAAACGGATTTCGCGAGCACATCGAGGGAAGAGGGAACGAGCATGCCCGGCACCGCGGAAGCGGACACCACCCCGGATGAGTACGAGGCGGTTCTCACCGCCGCAGCGGCGGCAGCGCCTGAGCTCGCCGCCATGGCGCCCACCGACCGGGCGGCGATGCTGCGCGCGGTCGCCACCGCGTTGCGCACGCACAGTGACGACCTGGTTCCGCTCGCCGACGAGGACAGCTCTCTGGGCACCGCCCGGCTCGCCGGCGAGGTTAACCGGACCGCCGTACAGCTGGAGATGTTCGCCGACGCCGTCGAAGAGGGTTCCTGGCTGGAGGCGATCATCGATCCGGCCGACCAGGACGCCCAGCCCGCGCCTCGTCCCGACCTGCGGCGGATGCTGGTCCCGCTCGGCCCGGTCGCGGTGTTCGGCGCGAGCAACTTCCCGTTCGCGTTCGGCCTCTGCGGCGGGGACACCGCGTCCGCACTGGCCGCCGGCTGCCCGGTGGTGGCCAAGGCGCACCCGGCGCAGCCGCGGTTGTCCGGCCCCTACGCGCACGTCGTGTCGGACGCGCTGCATTCCACGGGTGCCCCGGAGGGCACCTTCGCCGTGGTGCACGGCATGGACGTCGGTCGTGACCTGGTCACCGACCCACGGATCACCGCGGTCGGTTTCACCGGGTCGACCACGGGCGGCCGGGCACTGGCCGACCTGGCCGCAGCGCGGCCGACGCCGATCCCGTTCTACGGCGAGCTGGGCAGCCTCAACCCGGTATTCGTCACACCGGCGGCGGCGCGGACCCGGGGCAAGGAGATCGCCCGGGAGTTCCTCGGCTCCGTATTCCTGGGTTCGGGCCAGTTCTGTACCAAGCCCGGCGTGCTGTTGATTCCCGAGGAAAGCGACCTGGAGGATGTGCTCGCCGCCGAGGCGGCCACCGCACCGATGCGGCTGCTGCACGCCGGGCTCGGCGTCGCCTTCCGCAGGCTATCCGCGGACCTGGCCGGATTCCCGGGCGTGAGGACGATCACCGCACCCACGCCTGAGGACGGCCCCGCCGATCCGCTCGCGGTGCGGCCGGTGCTGGTCGGGACCACAATGGCCACGCTCGCCGAGCACGCCGACAGTCTGCTCACCGAGTGCTTCGGGCCCTTCGGGCTGGTCGTCACCTACGCCGACCCCGCCGAGCTGGTGCCGACGGCGCAGCTCTTCGAGGGCACGCTGACCGCCACCGTTCAGGGCGAGGATGCCAGTGACCCGCACGCGGCAGCCCTGCTGGCCGAGCTGGGCGGGGCCACCGGACGGCTGATCTGGAACGGCTGGCCGACCGGCGTCGCGGTCAGCTGGGCGCAGCACCACGGCGGCCCCTACCCCGCCACCACCACGATGCACACCTCGGTCGGCGTCACCGCGCTCCGCCGCTTTCTCCGCCCGATCGCCTACCAGTCGGTGCCGGATCCTCTGTTGCCCCCGGCCTTGCGCGACCGGAACGAGCTCGGCATCCCGCGCCGCGTCGACGGTGCGCTGACGACGGCGGACGTGACCCGCTGACGGCCACGGAGGCGCCGGCCCGTCAGTCGCTGTAGCGGCAGGATGCGCAGCTTGCCGCGCGGGTCGGCATTCTCCCGTTCGGATTTCACACAGGACTCCAGCCGCTCGCGCAATGCCTCGGCGGGGATGCGGGTCTGCTGCAGGATCAGGTGCTCATGATGATCTTCGTGCTCGGTGGGATCAGCCTTCCCGAGTGAGCTCAGCCCTGGAGTGCTCCCGTTTTGTGGACGCGGGTTCAAGCCGCGATCCGGCGATCTTCACGGTCGGCGACTGCGCTCGCTACCCGTTTCGCGCGACTCAGCCGCATCGCGGGCCGGGGCGGGGACGTCCGTTCTCGACATGTCATCGTCCACATCGGCCATTGCGGGCGGCGCGGCTGGCGCATCGTGTTCCCTTCTCGGACGCCGGCCGGTCAGGCGGGCTGGATCTTGCTCGGCCGGTACCCGAGTGCGGTGCTGGCGTCTTGCCCGGCCGCGACGACCAGGGGCGCGAGCCTGTCGACATCGTCCTCGGTCACCCGCTGTGTCGGCGCTCCGATTCCGAGGACCGCCGCCAAATCGCCGGCGTGGTCGAACACCGGCGCACTGATCGAGCCGACGCCTTCGTGTCGCTCCTCGAAGGACGCCGCGTAGCCCTTGGCCCTGGCGAGCTCGACCTGCGCGTCCAACACGTCGATGTCGATCGGCGTGTGTGCCGTGTACCTCGGCAGCCCTTCCCTGACCACGTCCGCACGCGCGGCGGGGTCGTAGGCCAGGAAAACCTTGCCCGGGGCGCCGGCGTGCAGCGGCATCACCATGCCGACTTTGAACAAGCGCATCACAATGTGACGTGTTTCTGCCACGGCGATCACCGTTCTGAACGCGCCGTCGCGCACGTAAAGGCACGCGGTCTCGCCAGTCTCGTCGCGCAACCGCTGCAGGGTCGGCCTTGTTCGCTGCACGACGTCGAGTCCAAATGTTCCGGGCGCCGCGAGCTGCACCAGTGTCAGCCCGATCCGGTAGCGATCCCCGGAGCGGTCCAGGAAGCCCTCCCGCACGAGATTGTGCACCAAGCGCTGGCACGTGCTCTGATTCAACCCGCTGAGCTGCATGATCTCGCGCAGGGTCGGTTCAGGGGCCGATACGGAGAAGCAGTCGAGGATCCGCTTGATCTTCTCGAGCACCAGCAGCGGCGGAGTACCTGGGCCTCGCTCGGTCACCACTGCGCGCCCCTCTCAGGAAGTCTGGAACCCGGCGCGCTCGCGCCGTTGCCTTGA
Organism: Prauserella flavalba; assembly: GCF_003202235.1. GTDB lineage: Bacteria > Actinomycetota > Actinomycetes > Mycobacteriales > Pseudonocardiaceae > Prauserella_A > Prauserella_A flavalba. Next base: position 29,307 of record NZ_MASU01000015.1, on the reverse strand, counting down.
CATGGACTATAGCAACTTACATTATGAGTTCATAACTCACGATGTAATGAGCGTGAGAGGCTGGAGCCACCTGGCCCGCAACAGACGAGGAGAACCGTGACCGCTCACCACTGCGCCTGCGACAGCGACTCCCTGGCGAAGCTGCCCGGGGTCTCCCGGATCGGGCTGATCGTGCCGAGCTCGAACACCACGATGGAGACCGAACTCCCCGAGCTATTCCGCCGCCAGGGAGCCGCGACGGGACACGTCTACACCTTCCACTCCGCGCGCGCCGGCATGCGGACGGTCAACAAGGAAGAGCTGGCGGCCATGGTCGGAAAGGCCGCCGACTGCGCGACCGCGGTCTCCGACGCCCAACCGGACGTCATCGCCTACGCCTGCCTGGTGGCAGTCATGGCCCAGGGACCGGGGGCACACCGGGAGTCGGAGCAGATCATCGCCGACGCGGCCAGGAACAACGGCAATCCCGCGCCGGTCGTCAGCAGCGCCGGCGCGCTGGTCCGCTCGCTGACCGAGATCGGCGCGAAGAAGGCCGTCATGGTCACCCCGTACATGCGTCCGCTCACTGCGACGGTGCGCCAGTACATCGAGAGCGAGGGCATCGAGATCCTCGACGACATCAGCCTCGAAGTCGAGGACAACGTGGCGGTCGGCCGACTAGACCCCGGGAAACTGCCCGACATCGCCGGCGACCTGCGGCGTGAAGGCGCGGACGCGGTGATCTTGTCGGCCTGCGTGCAGATGCCGTCACTCGCCGCCGTCCAGCGTGCCGAGGACGAGCTCGAACTGCCGGTGATCACCGCAGCGACGGCCACGACCTACGAAATCCTGAATACGCTGGGTCACCAACCGGCCATCCCAGGTGCCGGGAGCCTGCTCGCCCGCCCGAACTCCGCTCTCTGAACTCGTCCGTTGAAAGGACAACGATGTCCCTTGTGACTGTTTCCTTCCTGATCTTGGTGGCTGCGTTCCTCGTGGGTGCCGTCACCAACATCAACGCCGGTCTCATCGCCATCGTCGCGACCTTCGGGGTCGGGCTGCTGCTGACCGACCTCGACACCGACACCGTCATGGGCTTTTTCCCCGCCGATCTGTTCTTCATCCTGGTCGGCGCCACCCTGCTGTTCTCGATAGTCCGTGTCACGGGGACGATCGACATGCTCGCCGCGTGGGCTGAACGGCTCACGGCCGGGCGGCGCTTTCTCGTGCCGGTCATCATGTTCGCGCTGACCGCGCTGCTGGCAACCGCCGGAGCGTTCACGCCCGCGGCGGTCGCGATCGTCGCGCCGGTCGCTCTCGCCCTCGGGCAGCGCTTCGGGATCAGCACCCTCGCGATGGGCCTGGTCATCGTCCAAGGTGCCAACGCGGGGGCCTTCTCACCGGTCAACCCCTTCGGCGTGGTGGCGAACGAGATGCTCGACGCAGCCGGTGCCGCGGACGGCACCCTACGGCTCTACCTCTACTGCTTCGTCTTCAACGCGCTCCTCGCCGTGGGCGGCTACGCCGCCGTCCAGGCGTGGACCGTCCGGCGACGTGCGAAGCACGAAGTTCCGGACGCTGACCAACCGGTCGTCGACGACCCCGAACTCGCTGGCGGCGGTGGCACCGCAGTCGCGACCCGGGCCGAGCGCGTGACGGACGCCAAGGTCACCCCCTTGAGGTTGACGGTCCTTGGTGGCGTCGCAGCGCTGCTGCTGCTGACGTTGGTGCTCAACCTCGACGTCGGGGTCTCCGCACTGGTGATCTCGCTGGCCCTCATCGCGTTGCGGCCCAGCATCCAGAAGCCGGCCATCGAGGGACTTCCGTGGTCGGCAGTGCTGCTCGTCACGGGCATTGTCATGTACGTCGGCCTGCTGAAGGAGATCGGCGCGATCGACGCGCTGGGCAACGCCATCGAGGGGGCGGGTGCCAGCTCGCTGGCGACCCTGGCCACCAGCTACGTCGTCGGTGTCCTGTCCGCTTTCGCTTCGACGACGGGCACTCTCGGAGCGATCAGCCCGGTCGTGGCGCCGCTGGCGGCGGACCCGGTGCTGGGACCAGTCAGCGTCATCACCACGATCGCGATCGCCTCGTCCGTGGTGGACGTCAGTCCTATGTCGACAAGCGGCGCCCTGCTGCTCGCAAGTGCGGAGCCCAAGAACGAGAAGCCGTTCTTCCGCATGCTTCTGATCTGGGCCGTCGCGATGATCGCCATCATCCCCGGTATCGCATGGCTGGTCTTCGTCCAACTCGGCATCGGCTGATCGCCTGCTGTCGATGCCAGCGCGGTCGCCTCGACCGGCACAGTGGGAAACCGCCACGACATTGGAGTCCTGATCAGGTATCGGCTCAGACTTTCATGTCCTCGCCGGTGAGATCCTCCGCCTTCAGCGAGGGGTTCCCCATGGTCTCGCTCGTCGAGAAGGCGGCGATCAGCCCGATCACGGCGGCGACCATGGGGTACGTGGCCGGGGTCCAGGGTGGTGCCGGTGGCGGAGATCAGAACCGTCATCGGGCGGGCACGGTGCCGGCGAACAGGGCGGCACGGCGCTGCCTGGATCGGGTCGGCGACGAACTCCTCGTGCAGGCGGCCGTTTCTGATCTCGGTGCGGGCTTTCGCGATGGCGTCCGCTCTGTTGCGGTCGAGTGCGCCGACCTCCGCGTTGGCGGCGACGAGGACCCGTGCGGGGTGGGCGCCTTGTTGATCGCGGCGGATGCCGGCAAGCGCCGCGTTCCGGGAACCATGTCCTGTGCCTGCGGTTGCCGGTGAGGCTGTGCCTGGCGCAACACGTGGCTGTCACTGGTCGCTTCCGCGTATGCGCACAAGCATCGGTATCTCTCCTTCCTGAACGGTCTCCCCGCGCTGGTTGATCAGCCGGAAGAGCCGGCCCACCACGCCCTTGGCACCAGAGCTGGTGAGCCGCAGGGACGAGATCTCGAGCTCGCAGTGAAGCGTGTCGCCGACGAAGATGGGCTTGGCGAACCGCCATCGCGTGATGTCGAGCATCGCGATGGCCGAGGTGGCGAACCAGCCCGCGCGGTCCATCAGCCCGGTGAGCAGCGACAGGCCGAACACGCCGTGCACCACTCTCTTTCCATAGGCGGTACCGCGAGCGAACTCCTCGTCGGAGTGGATGGGGTTCCAGTCGCCGGAGATCATGCTGAAGTTCACGAGGTCCGGCTCGGTGACGGTGCGGCCGAGCGACGTGAGGACCATACCGACCTCGAGGTCCTCGTAGTACAGACTCTGGTCCCAGCCCTCGGCGGAGGTCATGACGGTCGCACCTCCAGCACGACGCGGCCGACGTTCTCGCCTGACTCCATCCGGCGGTGCACCGAGGCGGCCTCGGCCAGCGGCACGATCTCGGTGACGTCGGCGGTGAGCCGCCCGCACGCCAGGTCGTCGAGCAGCCTCGCCATCTCATGTGTGGAGCACGACTTGGTGCCTACCAGGCTGATCTCCTTGAGTATCAGATACGCCGGCGGAATGGACACCTCCTTGCCTTCCACGTTGCCGAGCACGACGACCCGCCCTCCGGGTCGCACCGCGTGCATCGACTCCCGCAGCGTCGGAGCGCCGACGATGTCGAGCGCCAGGTCGGCTTGCCTGCCGGTCCTGGACCGAAGCTCCTTGGCGAAGCGCCGCTGTTCGTCCACTACGATCTCGTGCGCACCCATCTCCCTGGCACGCTCGGCGCCGCGCTCGCTCGAGACGACTCCCACCACGGTCGCGCCCGCGGCGGCCGCAATCGAGATGGCGTGCAGGCCGACGCCGCCGCTGGCTCCGGTGATCGCGACGAGCTGCCCTTCTCGCAGCTCGCCCCGGCCGATGAGGGCGTGGTAGGCGGTGCCGAGTGTGCACGTGGCAATGGCCGCCTCGGCGAGACCGACCTGGCTGGGAAGGCCGATCGCCGTGCGCGCCTGGACCACGACGTACTCGGCGTAACCGCCGTCGTGATCCTCGCCGAGGAACTTCGCGGTGCGTACGGAGCACAGCGCTTCGGCGCCGGCGGAACACTGTGGGCATTCCCCGCAGCCGGTGTAGATCATGGTCATCACCCGGTCGCCGACCGCGTGCTGCCCCACACCGGCGCCGACGGCGGCCACGTGCCCGCTGACCTGGTGGCCCAGCGTGAGCGGCAACCGCGCGCGCGGAAACGCGCCCGAGCGAGTGAGCAGGTCGTGCCTGCACACGCCGCAGTAGGCGACTTCGATGAGCACCTGCCCCGGCCCGGGCTCGGGGACCGGCACGCGCTCCTCGTGCAACACGCCCGGAGGTCCGAACTCCGTCAACCGGATCGCGAACATGTCACCGTCTACTGTGGTCACTGTCTCTCCTTTCAGACCGGTCGGGTTAGTGCGAGAGATAGCCCCACAGCAGCAGCGCGCCGCTGTAGATCACACCGACCATGAGCATGCCGAGCACGAGGTATCCCATGATGTCCTTGAGTTTCAGCTTGGACAGCGCCAGCGCGGGGAGCAGCCACAGGGGCTGGACCATGTCGTTCCAGGCGTTGCCGAGCATCACGGCCATCGCGTTCTGCGACAGCGAGCTGTCGAGGCCGTTGGCCGCTTCGATCATGAACGGCCCCTGGATGACCCAGTGGCCTCCGGCGGAGGGCGCGAAGAAGTTGATCACGAAGGAGGTGATCAGGCCGATGAGGGGCAGCGTCGCGTCGCTGGCGATCTGCACCAGGCCGGAGGCCAGCGTGGCGACCAGCCCCGACGCGGCCATGATCGCCATGATCCCGGCGTAGAACGGGTACTGCAGCACGATGCCGGCGATCGTCTTCACGCCCTCGCCCACCTTGGCGACGTACGCCGCCGGGGTGCCCATCAGGAGAATCCCGAGGAACAGCAGGATGAAGTTGACGCTGTTGATGTCGAGCGACCCGCCGTCGACGAAGGAGACGACCACATATCCCAGGCCGAGGAGTCCGATGAGGATGCTGATGATCCTGCTGTGGTTCAGCCGTTCGGCGATCGTGGCGTTCTCCGCGCCACCGGCCGCTGGCGTGGTGGCGTCGTCGGCGAACCGTGACCGGTCGATCTCCGTGATCTTCGCGGGGTCCTTTGGATGCAGCAGCACGTTGAGCACGACGAGCGCGGCGAGCGTCACCAGCGCGAGCAGTACCATCGGCCACGCGAAGATGGTCCGGGCGAGCGGGATGACACCCATCTCCTCGGCGAGCGGATGGCCCTCGGTCGAGATGATCACCGGGATCGACGAGGAGAACCCGAGGCCGTAGAGCGTGAACGCACTGTAGGCCGCGGCGATGATCGACGGGTAGTGCACGCCGCGCACCGCGATGGCCAGCTTCCTGGCCACGATGCCACCGATGACCAGGCCGAAGCCCCAGTTGAGGTAGCTGCCGACACCGCCGACGACCGTCGCGATCGCGATGGCGGCACGGGGGGTGTGCACCCGCGCGGTGATCCGGTCGAGCAGCCTGCCGACCACCGGTGTGCTGGCGAGCACGAACCCGAGGCACAGCACGAGCGCCATCTGCATCGTGAAGTCGAGCAGGTTCCAAAACCCATCGCCCCACGCGCGGACGACACCGACCGGGCTCATGTGCTCGACACCGATGGCGAGACCGCCGGTGAGCAGCGTCAGGATCACCACGAGCACGAACGGCTCCGGCAGGTACTTCCTGACGATGTTGACGAAGAATTCCTGGACTCTCTGCATGATGGGGCCGGCTCCTTTACCGACGGGTCTCGCTGGGAGCGAGTGCGCGAGTGGCGAGCTCGCGCAGTTTGTTGCGCTGGATCTTGTCGCCGTTGGTGCCCCGGGCGATCGGGAACTCCTCGAGCACCAGCACACGGCGGGGCACCTTGAAACGTGCGAGATGCGCCGCGCACTCCGCGATCACGGCCGCCTCGTCGAGACTCGGGTCGGCGAGCACGAACGCGACCGGCACCGTGCCGGACGGGCCGTGGACGCCGACGAGCTGAGCGCCGGTGATCCCGGGCAGTGCCTCGAGAAAGGCCTCGACCTCCCTGGGGTTGACGAGGAACCCGCCGAGTCGCAGCGCGTCACCTCGACGGGACAGGTAGACGAGGTCGGCCTCGTCGCGGGCATAGCCGAGATCACCGGTCCGGAAGTAGCCGTCCGCGCCGAGGTCGTCCACCCTGGGCCGGTTGAGGTAGCCGATGGTGACATTCGGCCCGGCGATCTCGATCTCTCCGGTGGCGCCGCCCTGAACGAGCTCACCCGTCTCGGGGTCGCGGATGCGGAAGGAGATCGTGGGAGACACCGGTACCCCGCCACCGAGCGCACGCCTGCCGGCATCCGCGCCCGGCCTCGGGTAACACATCAGGGCGAGCACCTCGCTCGAGCCATAGGTCTGGAAGAACGTCTTGCCCGCCGCGTCTCCCGCTCGGACTAGTCCCGCCGGGTCGGTCGCGGTGAAGTTGCCGAAGCCCGCCTCGCGCCAGGCCGGGAGTGCCTCCAGCGCCCCCGGGAGGTGGATGATCCGGCGCAGCATCTCGTCGGCGAGGTTGGTGTGGGTCACGGCGTGCCGCCGCATCAACTCCACGGCGCTCTCGGCGGTGAACACGGCCTGGATCACCACGGGCCTGCCCGCGGCGAACGCGGCGAGCAGTGTGTTGAAGCCGAACACCCCGCAGAACGGCAGCGCTCCGAGTACGACGGTGTCGTCGGCAAGGTAGCCGAAGCTCCGCGCGACCGCGTAGGAGTGCAGGACCATGCCGCGCTGGCTGTGCAGCACCAGCTTGGGGGCGGACGTGCTGCCCGAGGAGCTGAACGCGTGCCCTGCGGCGGCGGGATCGGCGAGTGACCCGCCGTCACCACCGTGGTCGTGCAGGGATTCCCAGCTCCTCACCAGCGGACGCAGTCGCTGTGGGATCCGCCCTGGCTCCACCTCGCCCAGCGTCACGACGTGCTCGAGCGTCGGCGGCAGGTCGTCGGCGATCTCACCGAGCATCCCGAGGAAATCGATGCCGTGGAAGGCGGGCCAGACGATCAGTACCCTGGCCTTCGATTCGGCGAGGGTCTGCCGGACCTCGAAGGACCGGTACTTCGTGTTGACGCCCAGCACGATCGCGCCACGCCGGCAGCCCGCGAAGGCGGCCTCGACCCACTTCGTGGAGTTGGGCAGCCAGATCGCCACGACGTCGCCGGGACCGACCCGCAGCGCGGCCAGGCCCGTGGCCACCCGGGAGACCCGGTAGGCCAGCTCGGCGAAGGTGAGCGTCTCGGCCCCGTCGTGGATCGCGGGGTGGTCGCCGCGAGTGCGCGCGAGGTGGTCGAGCAATGCGGAAAGGGTCAGGGCATGCCCTACCTGGTCTGTGCTCTCGATGCACATCCGAACCTCCGGTCAAGCGACAGTGCGTGTGTTGTGCGGTATGGCGGCACAGCGGTCAGCTGGGCACCACGATGGTGAGCCAGAGCAGGAAGGGGGCGGCCGCGACCACGATGCCGCCGTAGCGCAGCAGCCCACGCAGCACACGCTCGCGTTGGTCATCCGTCGCGTTGGCCACCACAACGGCGCCGTTGGTGGAGAACGGGCTGACGTCGACGATGGTGCTCGCCACCGCCAGCAGGATCACGACCGCGAGGGGCGACAGGTCGGACGACTGCAGCAGCGGTATCGCCAGCGGCACCAGGGCCGCGATCACTCCGCTCGAGGTCGCGAACGCCGACACGACGGCGCCGATGTACCCCAGCACCAGCGCGGCAGTGAGCGGGGCGCCGATCGCGGTCACCGCGGTGCCGAGGAAATCGACGGTGCCGATGTGCTGCAGGACCCCGACATAGGTCAGTACTCCGCACACCAGCAGCACCACCGGCCACGGGATCGAGGCGACGGCGTACTTGTGGTGCTTCGGATTCGTCAGCCCGAGCACCACCGCGAGGGTGATCGCGAGCAACCCGACGTCCGCCTGTGCGACCACGCCCAGGACGACCAGCAGGGTGATCGCCGCTAGCGTGAGGCGCTGCTCCCAGTTCGTGGGCCCCGGCTCCTTCGATTCCTCCCCGGTCGCCACTCCCCCGCCGCCGACCCGCACCGGCGTGCCAACTGTGGACTCGATGCGGATGCTCTTGCGGAGCACAACGGTCACGGCCAAGGCCGCGACGGCGTTCGCCACGAATCCGGAGACGAAGAGCCCGAGCGGTTCGGGCCTGAACCCCTCCCCGGCCAGGACTCCGTTGACGATCACACCGTAGAGACTGATCGGCGACAGCGAGCCCGCCATGCACCCGTGGATAACCATGATTCCCATGTACAGCTGCGAAATGCGCTGCCGGGCAGCGAAGGCCAATGCGATAGGCGCCACGATCGGCACCGCGAACGCGGCACCGATACCCGAGCAGACCGCCGCGGCCCCGAACATGATCCACGGGATCAGCGTGGTCCTGCCCCGGACCATGCGCACCGCTGCGGACACCAACTTGTCGACGGTTCCGTTGGCACTGGCCACATTGAACAGGTAGGTCACTCCGACGAGCATGACGACCAAGCTGGCCGGAAACCCCGCGTAGAGGTCGTCAGGCGACAGTCCGACGACCACTCCTCCGATGGCGAAAGTTCCCACCAGGGTCAGCGCACCCAGGTTGAGCGGTGTCACCGTCGCGACGACGAACGCGACGACGAGTACGGCTATGGAGACCAGGTGTAGCGTCATTGCGGCACCCTTCGTTGGTGAAGATCAGTCCACGCGGTAGTGGGCGAGCTTGTCCTCGTCGAGGACGGCGCCCGAGCCGGGCGCGTCCGGTGCGCGGAGATGTCCGTCGGCGATCTCCAGGGGTTCTGCGACGAGATCATCGGCCAGGCGGAGGAAGTAGGAGTATTCCCCGGGCAGTTCGGCGGCGAACGGGTCTCCACTGGCGAACGCGAGGGACGCGAGGGTGCCCAGCCCGCTGTCGCCCTGGCTGCCGAGCAGAACTCGACCGCCGTGCGCGCGCACCACCGCGGCGATGTCGGTGGACTGCGTGATCCCGGTTCGCGCCACCTTGATGCTGATCCAGCACGCCGTCCCGTCCTCCAAAGAGCGGGTCACGTCCGCCAGCGTGGGAACCGTTTCGTCCGCCAGCACGGGGACCGGCGCACGAGAAGCGACCCGGCTGCGACCGCGCCGGTCATCCGCGCGTGTGGGCTCCTCCGCCCAGGCAATGCCGTACTCGGCCACCATCGGCAGCACGGCTGCGAGCGCCTCCTCCGCCCGGTACGCGCAGTTGGCATCCACGTACAGCAACGCCTCGTCGCCGAGTGCGGCGCGGACGGCCCCAACCAGCCGCACATCGGCCGCCGGTTCATAACCCACCTTGATCTTGAACGCGGTGATCCCGTACTTCTCCCGCATCCGCACCGCCTCGTCCGCCACGGCCTCGGGCGCGCCGTGGCCCAGCATGTGGGTCACCCGGAGCGGACACCGGGTGCCGCCGAGCAGGCGGAACAGGGGCTGCTCCAACAGCCGCGCTCGAAGATCGTGCAGCGCGAGGTCAAGTGACGCCTTCGCCGTGTTGTTGGCCGGAATCCGGTCGATCGAGGGCGCGAGGGCGCGCACAGCGAACGGATCCGTGCCCACGAGCACGGGCGCGAACCACTCGCGCACCGCGTGCACGATCGAGGCGAGCGACTCGCCATAGAACATCGGCCGGGCGGGCGCCTCGGCCACACCACACACGCCACTGTCATCACGGACCCGGATCAGCACGTGCTCGGCGGCGTGAATGTCGCCCGCCGCCATCCGTAGCGGTTGGTGGTAGGGCAGTCGAAACGGGATCGCGTCGACAGCGACAACGGTCATGGGTGCGGTCCTAACTGGATGAGGGCAGGGCAGCATGGCCCGCGCGCGGGCGCGTGCCGGAAGGAGAACTTCGGGTCTACTCGGGAGCGGCGCGAGAATGATCCGTGAACCGTTCTCGCAGGAACTGGAGGAAGCCGTCGAGCACCGGCGAGCGATGATCCGGATGCCATGCGGCGGCGAGATCGATCGTGGGAGCGGGATCGGCGAGCGGCCGGTACACGACGCCGCTCATGCTGAGCCCGGTCGTGGGCTCGGGCACGAGCGCGACACCGACCTCCGCGGCGACGAGACACATCAGCGTGTACGTCTCCGTGGCCTCCTGCACGACCTTCGGGGTGAACCCGGCATCACTGCAGGCAGACAGGAACCGCTCGATGACCCCGGAGGTGAACCGGCCCGGGTACATGACGAAGTCCTCGTCGGCAAGTTCAGCGATGTCGATGGTGTCCCGGCCCGCCAGCGGATGCGCGGCCGGCAACGCCGCGACGAAAGGGTCCGACCGCAGCGTCATCGTGGCCAGTTCCGACTCGCGAATCGGAGGCCGCAGGAAACCAATGTCCAACGAGTCATTGAGCAGGCCGGCGACCTGGTACTGACTGATCATCTCGCCGGCGAGCTCGAGGGCCACCAGCGGATGGCGGCGCCGGTAGTCGCGGGCGACGAGCGGCAGCAGTTTGTACGTCGCCGAGCCCGTGAACCCGATGGCCAGGCGACCGGTCAGGCCCTCGTGGGCATGCCGCGCCATCCGCCTGCCCCGTTCGACGTCCTCGATGATGCGCCGCGCCTCGGGCAGGAACGCAAGCCCGGCCGGAGTCAGCTCGACATGCCGCGTGGACCGGTCGAACAACCGCACGCCGAGATCCCGCTCCAACTGCTGGATCTGCTGACTCAACGGCGAGCTCGCCATGCTCAACCGCGCCGCGGCACGCGTGAAGCTGAGTTCCTCCGCTACAGCGATGAACGCCGTGACAAACCTCAGCTCCACGTCCTCACCTCCACTGCCCAGCTCTATCAGTGGGGACCACCGTAAGCAGGTCGATTGCGCATGTGAAGAACGTATCGGGTCTCGATTATCCTGAAATGCGTCCTAATAAGCCCGACGGCGGCGCCCATAGCCTTCCGGCGCAGTTGGCAGACTCGGGTACCTCCTTCACCAGGAAGTACGCGGACGACAGTCCGATGGCCTCGGCACCGATGACGACAACGTCCATACCGGCCACTCAGCCCAGATCGATCCGGGTCCCGGCGGCGACAACCTCGGCCCGCTCCAGTAGGAGCCAAGCGACCGCCGCGTCCTGCACCCCGACCCCCACGCTGTTGTAGAAGACGACATCAGTGTCGGCGGAGCGCGCGGATGCCTTGCCGAGCACGACGTCGCCGAGATTGATGAGCTCGTCCTCACGCAGCACACCGGTCCCCAGTGCGTGAACGATCGGCCCAGCCTGCCGCACCGCGGTCTCCGCGTGGTCGACTACGACGCTCGTCGCGCGCCGCAGCAGGTCATCGCCCACCTCGCGACGGTCGGGAGCGAACGATCCGACGCCCAGGACGGTCGCACCCGGCGCCAGCCATTCGGCGCGCAGCACGGGCTCGCGGCTCGTGGTGCAAGTGACCACGATGTCCGCACCGGAGACCGCGGCCTCCGCCGTCGCCACAGGGGTGACCGTGCTGCTCAGCTCGCCGGACAGCGCCCCCGCGGCGCACTCCCGATTCTCCTGGTTCGGGGACCACAGCAGCACGTCGGACAGACCGAGGTGGCCGGTCAGCGCGCGGATGTGCGCGCGGCCCTGGGTACCGGAACCCAGCACTGCGGCCCGGGTCGCTCCCGGGCGGGCGAGCTCCTGCGCGGCCAGTGTGGTGGCCGCCGCGGTCCGCGCCGTCGTGACGCCCTCTCCGTCAACAAGGGCTCGCGGTCGGCCGGTGACGGGGTCGAGGACCAGCACGGTTGCGGAGACACTCGGCAGCCCGCGGGCCCGGTTGCCGGGGTTGACGCTGCCGAACTTGGCCACCGCCCCGGCCTCCGGCGACAGCCGCGAGGCGTAACAGAAGGCCACCGATTTCTCCGCGCCAGGCAGCAGCAGACGTGGCGCCAGGTCGGCTGTCCCCCCGGCCAGTGCCGCGAAGGCGGTGCGCTGGCTACGCACCACGGCGTCGAGGTCGAGCAGTCTCTCGACGTCCGCACGGGTGAGGACCAGAAGTCGGTTGTCGGCCGTCATGAACTCGTAGGGTGCACCACTCCGGGCCACTCCGCACTGGGCTGGATGCCCAACGTGCTGTCGTCGATTGGTCCTCCAGCACACGTCGCGCGCGGGGGCGGGACATAGCGTCCCGGGATCCAGCGCTTCCCGTGAGGAGGATCGGATGCGGCTGCTGACTGTCGACGACATCGACGAGCTGACCCTGGGGGCCACGCTGCTGGGCACCGGCGGTGGCGGAGATCCCTACATAGCGCGGCTCATGGCCCGCCAGGCGATCGAGGACCACGGCCCGGTGACCGTGGTCGACGCGGCCGAGCTCCCACCCGACGGCCGCGTGCTGACCGTCGCGGTGATCGGCGCGCCGACCGTGATCCTGGAGAAGGTGCCGGCCGGAGCCGAGTTCGTCGGCGCCGTCACGGCGCTGTCCAGTTTCATCGGCGAGAAGCCGGTGGCGATCATGCCGATCGAGGTCGGTGGCATGAACACGCTCATCCCGCTCGCGGTTGCCGTCGAGCTGGGCCTGCCGATCGTCGACGCCGATTCGATGCGCCGCGCCTTCCCACAGCTGGAGATGACCGTCTTCACCCTGGCAGGTGTGCCCGCCGGGCCGATGAGCATGGCGGATGAGAAGGGCAACGTCGTCGTCTTCTCCACGACGACCAACCAGGTCTCGGAGAAACTTGCCCGCGGTACGGCGATCATGCTCGGGCTGGCCAACGCGATCTCCTGCTACCCGCTGACCGCGGGCCAGATCATCGAGCACGGCATTCGCGGATCGATGACCTACTGCACCGAACTGGGCAAACGCCTGGCGGCCGTGCAGCGCGGTGAGGCCGGTGCCTACGACGAGTTCCTGTCCTTCGCCCAGGCGAGAAAATACTTCTCCGGCAAGATCGTCGATCTCGACCGGCACACCACCGACGGGTTCGCCAAGGGCACCGTGATGATCGAGCATTTCGATGACCCCGGCCGGACGATGCGGGTGGAGATCCAGAACGAGTTCCTGATCGCGTTCGACGGCGACCGCCCGGTGATCACCTCACCCGACCTGGTTTGCCTGCTGGACCACGAGAACGCCCAGCCGATCACCACCGAGATGCTCGCCTACGGCCAGCGCGTCGACGTGCTCGGCCTGCCCTGCGCGCCCGAGTGGCACCGCGAAGGGTTCCTGGACATCGTGGGACCCCAGGCCTTCGGTTACGACGTCGACTACGTGCCCTTGGGAGGTGGCCGGCCGTGAGCACTCTGCGCATCGGAATCGACGTCGGCGGGACCAACACCGACGCCGTCGTGGTCGACGGGCCCGGTACGGTGGTCGCGTCGACGAAGGCCGCGACGACACCGGATCCCTTCGACGGGATCACCTCGGCCCTGGAGCAGGTGATCGCCGGCGTCGACGTCCGCAGGATCACCAGGGCCATGCTGGGCACGACCCATCCCGCCAACGCCATCATCCAGCGCCGTGAACTCGGCCGGGTCGGTGTGATCCGGCTGGCCGCGCCGTCGTCGCTGGCGGTGCGGCCGGGTGCCGCCTGGCCGAAGGAACTGCACGAGACCGTGATCGGCCCGTCCGCGATCGTCGGTGGCGGATTCGAGTACGACGGCACGGTGATCGCGCCGCTGGACGTCGAGGCCGTCGCGAAGTTCGCGGCCCAGTGTGCGGGGCAAGTTTCGGCTATCGCCGTATCCAGCCCGTTCGCCCCCGCCAGCAACGAGCACGAACTGCGGGCGGCTGAGCTTCTCGCGGCCGAGCTCGGCCCGGACTTCCCGGTCTCGCTGAGCCACCAGGTCGGCTCCCTCGGGCTGCTGGAGCGGGAGAACGCCACGATCCTCAACGCCGCCCTCCTCGGGGTTGCCCGCCGGGTCGTCAACGGGTTCCACTCCGCCCTGACCGGACACGGCATCGAGGTGGAGTCCTATCTGACCCAGAACGACGGAACGCTGATGACGGCGAACGAGGCCGTGCGCTTCCCGATTCTGACCGTGGGCTCCGGGCCGACGAACTCGATGCGCGGCGCGTGTGCGCTGGCCGGGCTGTCCGACGCACTGGTGATCGACGTGGGCGGAACGTCGGCGGACGTGGGCATCCTGGTGGACGGATTCCCTCGGGAATCCTCCGCGGCCGTCGAGGTGGGCGGCGTGCGCACGAACTTCCGGATGCCAGACCTGATTTCGATCGGTCTGGGCGGCGGAACCACGGTGCAGGGCAGCGGTCCCGACGTCCAAGTCGGCCCAGCCTCGGTCGGCTACCGCGTGGTCTCCGATGCGCTCGTCCGTGGCGGTTCCACGCTGACCCTGTCCGACATCTCGGTGCGGACGGGACGGCTGCACGGGTTCGGTGATCCCACCCTGGTATCCGGTGTGGACGAGGCCACTGTGGACGCCGCGCTGGCGTGGACCGACCAGCAGATCCAGATCATGTCGGAGCGGATGAAAGCCAGCCGTGCCGCGATGCCGCTGATCGCGGTCGGTGGAGGGTCACATCTGGTGCCGGATACCGTTCCAGGGGTGTCGGAGGTGATCCGGCCCGCCAACCATGCCGTGGCCAACGCTTTCGGGGCTGCCATCGCCGAGGCTTCGGGTGCGGTCGACCGGGTGTACCGGTACGAGCCACGCGGCCGTGAGTCCTGTGTGGAGGACGCCGTGCGGTTGGCGACCGAGGCCGCGGTCCGCGCCGGCGCCGACGCCAAGCGGGTGCGGATCACCTCGGTAGTGGAGGTCCCGCTGTCCTACCTGCCGGGCAAGGCCTGCCGCGTGCAGGTCAAGGCCGCCGGTCCGTTGGGGGCGTGAGATGACCGATCCGGAGCGGGTCTACCTCGCATACAACGACGCCGAGAACAACCACGACGCCGAGACCGCCGCGGCGCTGCTCGCCCCGCACCTCACCGTCGAGGTCAATGGCCGGCCGGCGCTGTCCTCACCCGACGACGACCGCGCGGCCAACGCCGAACTGCTGCGCCGGTACCCCGACTATCGCCGCGAGGTCGTCGACGTCATGGTCAGCGGTGACCGCGGGACGATCCGGTGGCAAATGTGCGGCACGCCGGTGGATCCGGATGTGGAGCCCCTTGACGTCCAGGGTTGTTCGGTCGTAACGGTGCGGGAAGGACGCATCGCGCAGGCGTTCCTCTACTACAACGGTGCTGCACTGAACTCGGTGCTGGGAGCGGTTTCATGA
Organism: Prauserella flavalba; assembly: GCF_003202235.1. GTDB lineage: Bacteria > Actinomycetota > Actinomycetes > Mycobacteriales > Pseudonocardiaceae > Prauserella_A > Prauserella_A flavalba. The sequence goes on along the minus strand of NZ_MASU01000015.1, from coordinate 14,175 downwards.
TCCCGATGGCGGATTGCCACGACGATCTGCTCATGGCGGTGCGGCACCTGCGGGAACGTGGGCACAGGGACCCGTTCGGTGACTTCTGGTTGCCGCAGTTGCGCGAGGGTGGCGTCGTCCTGCAGGTCCTGCCGGTGTACACCGAGGAGCAGTTCGTGGGCGAGGGCGCGCTGCGCCGCGCGCTGCTGCTGCTCGAGGAAGCCCGGCAGCTGGCCGAGGTGCACAGCGCGGAAGTGTCCATTGTGGAGACGTCCGAAGAGTTGTCCCGCACGCTCGAACAAGGGCGTATCGCGCTGCTGCTGGCGATCGAAGGTGCCGAGCCGGTCGGCAACGACCTGGCGATGCTCGATGTCTTCTGGCGGGCCGGGGTGCGGATGGCGTCGCTGACGTGGAACCGCCGGACCATGCTGGCCGACGGGGTCGGCGAACAGGACACGGGAGGCAGGCTGACCGCACTCGGGGTGGATGCGGTGGCCGAGATGGAGCGGCTCGGTGTGGTGCTGGACGTGAGCCACCTGTCGATGGCGGGATTCTGGCACGTCGCCGAGGTCGCGCGGCGACCCTTCGTCGCGTCGCACTCCTCGTGCCGCGCGCTGCAGGCCCACCCGCGCAACCTTACCGATGACCAGATTCGCGCGATCGCCGCGTCGGGCGGGTTCGTCGGGATCAACGCGTTCGGGCCGTTCCTGTACGACCAGCCGGAGCTCCGGCACTACGTCGACCATGCCGCACACGCTGTCGAGCTCGTCGGAGCCGGACACGTCGCGCTGGGCCCGGATTTCATGGACGACGTCGCCAGGACCGTCGACCCGATCCTGCAAGGCGCGCTGGTGGATCTCGCCGCGCTGCCGGTGGTCAAGGACCTGCGGCGGCCGGCGGATCTCGCTAAGCTCGGGCCGTTGCTGATGGACCGGTTGGGGAAGCGCGACGCCCTTGCGGTGGCCGCCGGCACGCTGATCGACTTTCTCGGCCGGGCGCTGCCCCGGTAGGTGGACGCGGAGGGCGCCATCGGCCGATGACTCCGCCGTCCTGGCTGTGCGGAGGCATCAGCCGTCAGCCTGGCCTTTCTCCGGGATCAGCCTCAGCAGGGGCCATACCCGCCATCAGCAACATCAGCGCGGCGCGCACCATCCAGCCCGCGCTGCCACCGCTCGAGGCCAGCGTCCCGGCCGAGCTCGTGCGGCCGCCGCTGTGGCTCCTTTTCCATACATGATCTTTACCTGCCGTCGTCGATCGGGCGATTGACGTGATGTCATTGGGCGTCGCGGCGGAACAACTCTCCCGCCAGTCCGGCGAGATAGACGCCGAGACGGGAGAAGTCGTAGAAGTCTCGGGTAGGAACAGCAACGTGAGCAGGATTCCCCCCACCCGGCAGGGCGGACCGTCACGATCCTGTCGATGTCACACAGGATTGTTCCCACGCCGATCCAGAACCGGGCGGAACTCCAGCTGTCGTCCCACACCAGCAGTGACAGGACCAGCAGGAGGGAATACCCCACCTCGATCAGGAAACCGAAGACCGCCCACAGCTGCTGCAACAGGTACGGAACGGTGATCCTGCTCAGTCCGTAGGACCCCAGGTGGTCCAGCCCCCGTTGCCGGCGCACGCGTTGCCGCCACAGGTCACGCCACGTCGGCATCAGTTCGGTGGTGCTCGCGCACGCCGACGGTGAGACACATCGGTATCCCAGCGTCAGTCAGCGAGCGTGCCCTCCATGTCCTCGGTCAACGCGCTGCGGTGCTAGATGTCGCCACCTCGGCCCGGGAGCACACCGCCTCGCGTCCCGGGAACCTCGCGCAGCACGGAACCCGGAACATCGTCGAGGCCGGTCAGCACCCACACGCCACTTTTGCGACGACCGATTTCCCGCGCGTGGCGGACGTACTCGGTGCGCTGGAGCTGATAGATCGGCCCTGGGCCCCTTCGCCGTGGAAGCTGCCGCCCACCGCGCCGACCTTGGCGTTCTCCCCCCATGTGGTCGAGCGAGCGTCTCCGTATCCGGTGGCTCGGCGGTGCGCGGAGCACATGCCGCTCCGCATCTGGTGTTCGCGCTGCACATCGATGCGGCACACCGGGGTCCTACCGTGCCGCCCACGTTCTTTTGCTGAGAGGAGCTCGCTGATGGGCCCGTACCGCGTCTCCATGGACATCGGAGGGACGTTCACCGATGTCGTCGCCTACGACGAGAATGGCGGCGTCTTCCAAGCCGGCAAGTCCTCCACCACGCCGGAAGACCTGACCGAAGGCGTGCTGAATGCGCTCGGATCGATCGTGCGGTCGCCAAGTGACATCTCGTTCATGGTGCACGGCACCACCCAGGGACTGAACGCCCTGCTGGAACGTCGCGGGGTCAAGGTCCTGCTGCTGGCCACGGCCGGTGCCAGCGACACCTACCACATCGCACGCGGCCCCCGGACCCGGCTCTACGACCTGCACTTCCGCAAGCCCGAACCGCTGCTCCCGCTGCGGGACATCGTGCCGGTGGGCGGCCGCTTCAGCGCGGAGGGGGTCGAGCTGGAACCGCTGGAGGAGGCCGCTGTCCGGGCGGCAGCCAAGCGCTTCGCGAACGAGGGATTCGGCGCGATCGCGGTCGGGTACCTGTTCAGCTACAAGAATCCGGCACACGAGCTGCGCACCAGGGAGATCCTCGTCGAGGAACTCGGTGCGGACATCACCATCTCGCTGTCGCACGAGGCCGCCAAGGAATGGCGGGAGTACGAACGCACCTCCTCGGCCGTGATCGAGGCCTACACCGGCCCCGTGGTGCGTCGCTATCTCAGTCGGCTCGAGCAGAGCCTGGACGAACAGGGACTCACCGTCCCGCTGCACGTCATGCAGTCCTCCGGCGGAATCCTGACGGCCGAGTCGGCGCAGAAACGCCCACTTCAGACACTGCTGTCCGGGCCGGTGGGCGGGACGATGGGAGGTGCGGCACTGGCCAAGGCGCTCGGCACGCCCAACCTGATCTGTGTCGACATGGGCGGCACCTCGTTCGATGTGTCCCTTGTGGTGGACGGTGAGCCGGTGGTCTCGCCCGAGGCCTCTTTGGAAGGCCTGCCGATGCTGATGAGCGTCGTCGACATCCACACGATCGGCGCGGGTGGCGGGTCGATCGCCTGGATCGAGGCGGGAGGCCTGCGGGTCGGGCCGCAGTCAGCGGGTGCCGATCCCGGCCCCGCCTGCTACGGCAGGGGTGGTGAGCAACCCACCGTGACTGATGCCAACCTCGTGCTCGGCCGGGTCGACGCGGACTGGTTCGCGGGTGGGCACCTGAGCCTGGATCTCGAACGTGCCAAGACCGCGCTCGCCGCCCTCGGCGACAAGCTGGGCCTGGACGTCATCCAGACCGCGGAGGGCATCTGCGACGTCGCCAACGCCAAGATGGCGCAGGCGATCCGCACCATCACCGTGTCGCGGGGCATCGAGCCGCGCGAGTTCACCCTGGTCGCCTTCGGTGGCGCGGGGCCGATGCACGCGGTGTTCCTCGCCGAGGAGCTGGGGATCTCCGAGGTCGTGGTGCCGCGCTTCCCCGGTGCCTTCTCCGCGTGGGGCATGCTGCAGACCGAGATCCGCAAGGACTTCTCCGAACCGTACTTCTTCGTCGACGAGGACCTCGACCGTGCCGACATGGCCGCCCAGTTCACGGCCATGGACCGGACCGCGATGGAGTCGCTGGCCGGGGAGGGCGTGTCCGAGCACAGCCGGCGCACCGCCCACGCTGTCGACATCCGCTACGTCGAACAGGAGTACACGCTGACGGTGCCGGTGCTGGAGGTGGACGAACCGCTGCGCGAGGGCTTCCTCGAGGTGATCTCCAAGCGTTTCGCCGAGCAGCACGAGTCCCGTTACGGGCACGCGAACCTCGGCGCTCCCATCGAGTTCGTCACGCTGCGCACCACGGCCCTCGGCGATCTGGGTCAGGCGGAGACCGAGCGCATCGCGGCGACGGCAGGCGAGGACTTCCCGCGCGAGATCAGGACGGTGGTCTTCGACCGCACCGAGCGGGACACCCTGCTCGCGCGGCGGGACGACCTCCTGCCCGGCCACACCTTCGACGGCCCGGCGATCGTGCTCGAAGGCACCGCCACCACCGTCGTGCCACCCGGCCACCAGGTCACCGCTGACGAGATCGGTTCCCTCGTCATCCGGAGCAAGGAGCAGTGATGAGCAACCAGAAACCCATCGACCCGGTTGTCGTCGAGATCATCCGCAACGCCCTGAAGTCCTCCGCCGACGACATGAACGCGATCCTCATCAGGTCCGCGTACACGCCGCTCATCTACGAATGCGGTGACTGCGTCGTCGCGCTGCTGGACGACCAGCACCAGGTGCTCGGTCAGTCCGCGGGTTTGCCGATCTTCCTGGGCAATCTGGAGACCTGCACCAAGGCGACCGAGGAGCGGTTCGGGCGTGAGGTGTGGCAGCCCGGCGACGTGTGGATCCTCAATGACAGCTACCTCGGCGGCACCCACCTCAACGACGTCACGATCTTCGGGCCGGTGTTCGTCGACGGCGAGCTGGTCGGGTTCACCGCCTCGCGCGCGCACTGGATCGACGTCGGTTCCAAGGACCCCGGTGGTTCGATGGACTCGACCTCGATCTTCCAGGAGGGGCTGCGCCTCGGCCCGCAGAAGCTCGTCGAGGGCGGCCGCGAGGTGCATCAGGTGATCGACACGATCTCCACCAACGTGCGCTTCCCGTACCCGACGATGGGCGACATGCGTGGCATGATCGCGTGCATCACGATGGGGCAGCAGCGGCTGGAGGAGATCGTCCGCCGGTGGGGCCTGGAGACGCTGCGTGCGGCCCGGGACGAGATCTTCGCTCAGACCGAGCGGCTGGAGCGTGAGGTCATCCGTGGCATCCCGGACGGCGTCTACACTGCGGAGGGCTTCCTGGACAACGACGGCGTCGACCTGGACACCCCGATCCCGGTCAAGCTGAAGATCACGGTGTCCGGTGAGGACATCGAGTTCGATGTCACCGAGTCCGCGGACCAGACGGTCGGCCCAGTCAACTGCGGCACCTCGCAGACGGTGTCCGCATGCCGGGTCGGTTACAAGCTCCTGGTCAGCCCGGACGTGCCCGGCAACGGTGGCTCGTTCCGTCCGATGACGGTGCAGGTCCGCGAGGGTTCGGTGTTCGGCGCGCAGGCACCCGCCGCCTGCCAGTGGTACTTCTCCCACCTCGGCCTGCTCATCGACCTGGTGGCCAAGGCTCTCGCGCCTGCGCTGCCGGACAAGGTCGCGGGCGCGAGCCACGGCGACTCGATGATCGTGCTGGTCGCCGGGCGGGACCCGCGGACCGAACGCGACTACGTCAGTCTCGAGGCCACCCTGGGTGGCTGGGGCGCGTGGGATGGCTCCGACGGCGAGAGCGCGCTCATCAACAACGTGAACGGGTCACTGAAGGACATCCCGACCGAGGTGTTCGAGACCCGGTTCCCGTTTCGGATCACCGAGTACGGGTTCCGGCCCGACTCCGGTGGGGCGGGGAAGTGGCGCGGCGGCAACGGTGTGATCCGCGAATACGAAGCGCTGGAGGACTGCACGGTCTCGCTCTGGTTCGAGCGCTCGATCACGCCGGCATGGGGGCTGTTCGGCGGGGCGGACGCCACTCCGCCCGAGGTGATCGTCAACCCCGCGCGGCCGGACGAGCGCCGGCTGCTCAAGTGCAACGGCCTTCGGCTGCGCAAGGGTGATGTGTTCCGCTGCCACACCGGTGGTGGCGGGGGATTCGGCGACCCGGGCGAGCGCGACCGCGAGGCGGTGCGCATCGATGTGCTCGACGGGCACGTCTCCGCCGCGGCGGCGCGGGAGGTCTATTCCGTCGGCTGACGGCCGTGCGCGTCACGCAGTGCCGTCCGGCGATCCGCCGGGCGGCACCGTGGCGCGGTCGCCCAGCAACGCGAAACACGCCACGTGGATGGCGAGCCGGCGATCCGGATCGTCGAACGCGATGCCTCTGGCCCGGATGCGGTCGAGGCGGCCGGAGACAGTGTTGCGGTGCACCCCGAGGCGGGCCGCCGCCTGGGTGGTCGAACCACCACAGTCCAGTACCGCGCACAGCGTGCGGACCAGCACATCGCCGTCGGCGGAGGTCAGCAGGGCTGCCAGTGCGGTTTCCGCGGCAGTAGTTAGCTCCTCGTGGTGGAGACTGGCCAGCACCACGCGCGGCCCCAGCGCGCCGAAGGATTCGACGGCACCGGCACCCGACCGGATCGCCACCGAGGACGCGAGCGCGGCCTCGTGCAGGGAACGTCGCAGCCCGTCTATCCCGCGTCCGGGTTCGCCGAGGCCCGCGCTCAACGGCAGCGCGCATCGGATCCTGGGCAGCCGCCTGCGCAACCGGCTCAGTACCCGGTCGGTGGGCTGGTCGGGGCCGCTCCACCAGCTCACCCATCCCTCGCCGTGGGGGACCAGTGGATGGTCCGCGAACGCCTCGTGCCACCCGGCCAGTACCCCGGCCGCCGCGATATCCGGGTCGACCGAGGGCGCGCCCGCCGCGGGGCGCAGGAGGACGGCGACGTTCATCTCGTCGAACCGCCAGCCGAGTTCCCGGGCCGCCTGTTCGGTGTCGGCGTCCGGCCGGTCGCTCAGCAGCGCTTCCAGCAGCAGCCGTTCCTGTGCCCCGCGGCGCGCCAGCGCGAGCTTCGGCTTCGCCGCGCTCGCCGCCAGGGGAGCACGGGCGAGCCGCAGGATCGTCGTGACCGTCTCCGCCCCGGACGGAGAGGGCGCCGACAATCGTGCGACGAGATGCGCCCACGGCTTGCCGTCGACGGCAGGCACCGGGATACGCACCTGGCCGCCGACGGCGGCGGCCTTGCCCGCCAGCACCTGCCCGTCCTCGGCGACGAGCGCCACCGACGTGCCCGGAAGCTCGGTGTTGATCACGCCGACGATGCCACGCAGGCTCGACTGCTCGCTGATGGACGAGGCACACCGCGCGGCTAGCTGTGCGCGGGCGGCGCCGGGGCTGGCCACCGCGGCGGCCAGCTCGAGGGCATGCTGCGCGGGATCCCCTTCGACGACGAACAGGGGCACGTGCAGCCGTTCGGCGAGGGCGATCGTGGACCGGTTGACGGTGCTGTCGGCCGGCGCGATCACGCAGGCCGCGCCGCGCTCCCACGCCGCGCGCAGCGCGGATTCCAGGGCCCAGCCACCTTGCGCCGCGGGACTGTGCAGGACGAGCGCTGTGTTCGGCCGGCAGCTACGGGTCTGGTCCAGATCGGACACCAGGACCACGTACCGCACCTGGGCGTCCAGGTTGGCGTCGGCGAGCATTCTGGCCTTCGCCAGCGGGCCATGGTGCACGAGCTCGGCGACCGTAAGGACCTCCGGCAGTCGGGAGCCGCTCATCGGCGCGGTTCCTCGGAAGGGAGCCAGACCGGGAAACCCCGGGATGAGTCAGGACGTATTCTCCCCGTCAGTATTGAGACCCGGACAAATACCATCAAATGCGTCATTCGCCTACGCCTTTCCCGCCTGGCGAAGACAGTAACGAGCCATCAGACGGGTCCTGCCGACCGGGACCCACACCGATCCGGTCACCAGGGATAGTCACCGCGGGCAGGAACCGCGAAACGGAACCCTGACCGTCGGTATGTCGACGACTCGCACGGTTCCGGTCGCTAAGAACTCGCAGCCGCGAGGGGCGATCTCCGGGAATGATCCCCACCGGGGTCACTGCCGGGCGGGGCGGAATACACGCTGACTCTGTGCCTGGCGGAGAGCCTGGTCGTGTGCGGTGAGCTGGCAATGGTGTCTTTGTAAGGCGCGAGAATTTGCTGAGGTGACTACTGACGGCGACCGGTAGCCGTGCGGACTCGCGAGCGCCGCGTGACGCCGTCCTGGCGTCCCCCGGGTTCAAGGGTTCTCCTGGATGTTCGGTGTGAGTTTCGCGGTCGCGACGGAGCTCGTCGGCCCTCGCGGTGCGCCGGCACGACGAACGCGATCGCCGTTCAGCACGGGACTTCCATGCCCGCAAGTGGCTGACGCCGTGGCTGGGCCCAAGGAGATCCAGCACGCGTTTCAGGACGCACCGCGTCACGGCACTCGTGTCGACGGCACGCAGGTTCATGACGAGCCTGATGTCCGGGCTTCCGTCCATCGTCATCGCGACCCGGAAACGGGTGGTCGCCTCCGCCGGGACGTCGTGTCCAGGAGTTATCGTCCCGGCGCGCGTGGTCGTGCCGTCCTTCGCGGCCAGGCAAGCCTTGCGGAGGCGAGTGACCTGCCGGGCCCGCGCATGCGGGTCGGTGGTGGGTTCCAGTTCGGTCGCCAGGTTCTCGATCAGTCGCTGCGCCAGTGGGAGTCTGTTCGCGTTGTCGCTCACGTGGCGGGGTCTCTCCTGTCTTCGTCCGTGCGTCCTCTCCGGGACAGCCCGGGAGGGGTGCAGCTCCCTACTGTCGACGACGAAGGTCCCGTCAGTTCGGACACACGCGGGCGCTTTTCTTGGAAGCACATGGGTTCTACATACCCTGATGCCCCATTCCGGAGAGGGGGAAACCGAAGGAGCGCGGGCCGACCAGGGCAAGACCCTGCGGGGTGTGCCACACGTCGGCCGCGGGCACGACAACGACCTGCACTTCGCTGCCCACCGTCACCGACTCCACGTCGATGACATGACCGTCGTGCGGGTCCAGCAGGCAGATGATGTCCGGAACGGCCGCCGCCACCGCACCGTCGACCAGGGCGAGCAGCAGCTCGTTCTGCGCCTCCAACCTGATCAACCGCACCGGTTCCGCGTGTGAGCGCACGACGATGCTCGACGGGTACGCCGGATGACCGGTGTCCGCTGGCCGGGTGCGGTGTTCGAGCTCGACGACTCGACCTGTGCCGAGTACGCGGCTGCCGGCCTGGGCCTTGAGCCGTATGGCCAAATCGTCGGTGTCCGTAGCATCGAGCAGAGCCCGGCCGACCGCGATCGCCCGGCTGATCGAACCGACGATCCCGGCCGAGGGCAGCCGTGCCGTGGTGGTCGGGTACATCGCGGTCAGCATCCATCCGCCGGAGACGTTGACCGCCGCCCGCAGCAACCTCTCCGCACGCTCCGGTGTGGCGTCGAGGACCAGGGTGTCGCCGGTCGCGCCGACCGCGGCGAGTGGGGTGAGCGACACCCCGGCGAGCGCGAAGGAGGTCTGGTGGATCAGCGGGAACACGCGGCCCATCCCGTCACAGTTCACCAGAGGCAGGCCGAGCGACGCGGCCGCGGCGACGGGGGTGAGCGCGTTGGCGGTGGCCGCGTCGAGGGCGGCGACGGCGCCGAGTGTCGTGCCCAGCCTGGCCTCCAGCGCCCGGACCACCTGTAGCGGCTCGTCGCCCACCATGGGCAGCTCGGCCAGCGCGGTGACGGATCCGACCAGACCGATGGCGGCGCAGGCGGTATCCGGGGCGAGCTCGTCCGGCTGTACGAGCGGGACCGGGCCGTGCTCGGTGAGCAGCGCGGAAAGCCAGTGCAGCACTCCGTCGACATCCGTCCGCCCGGCGCCGGACGCGAGCAGGTGCGCACCCGCGGCCAGTGCGGGCAGGTCCTCGGCTGTCACCGCGTTCACGGACGTGCTCCCGCCGCAGCACGAACGCGGAGACGGTAGGTCCCCGCGCGCACGTACGCAAGGGCGGTCGCGCTGGACTCGACGATCCGCTCGGAGCCCGGCGGGGCGTCGCTCGTCGCGACCATCCCGCAGGCGCGATCCTCGGTGGCACGTTGCTGCTGGCGCAGCTCGTCGGTCGAGCCGGCGTGCACGACGAGGTCGACCCACGACGTCGGTTCGCAGGAGGCCGCACCGACGGTGGCCAGGTCGAGGTCGCCGTTGCCGATGACCACCGGGGAGACGTCGGGTGAGCCGCGCAGCGACCGCTCGGGGCCGGCCCGGAACGACTCGGTGCCGGTGGTGGTGAGAACCGGTTGCGGTGCGGCCAGCCGCACACCGAGTGCGCCCTGGAGATCGGCCGCGACGTGCGGGAGCCCGTCGCGGACCTCGCCGATCGTGCAAGTCGTCCCGTCCTCGACGACGATCGTCGCGTTGTCGCGACCGTTCAGCACGGCGGCGCCGAGCAGGGTCATCGCCCACTTCGCTTGGAGCCCGAGCACGGGCAGTGCCCGCAGGCGTTCCGCCGAGACGCGTCCGCCGTCGCCGGTGGCGAACCAGCACGGCACGTCGCCGAGCGGCCGCGTGGCGCGCTGACAACGATCGACCAGCCGTCCGGCGGCCGAGAGCAGTGCCGCGTTCAGCACCGCTGCCGTCTCCCGCACCAGCAGGCCCATGCCACCGACCTCATGCGAGAGGCTCACCCGCAGGTCCGGGACGGCGTCGAGGACGGCTTTCGCCACCGCGCTCTCGTGACCGGGCGCTCCCACGGCGCCGGTCGCGACCACCGCGATCGCTTCCAGGCCGAGCCGGCGTGCCTCGCGCGCGGCCTCGACCGCACTCGGCACATCCAGCGGTGCTAGCGGGGTGCCGAATAGGTCGTGCCCCCCAGACACGGTCGTCCTGTGGGGTACGAACGAGCGCAGCGTGGACGACGGGTGGTCGGCCAGCGCGGCGTGCCGGGGGACCCGCGGCAGCACGCGCAGAACGGACACCGGGGTAACGCCCAGGTCGGTGCGTGGCCGGCGTACCGCCTCGACGAGCAGATCGCTGATTTCCAGAGTCACCGAGCGCACCCCGTGTGGCGCCAGGTTGCCGAGTTCGTGCAGAACCGTGCCCAGCGCGCGGGCACCCACGGCCGTCGACTGCCCAAGGACATGTCCGGCGTCGGCGAGGACTCCCCGGACCGCGCGGCCGCTCAGGCGTGCACCTATACGCATGCCACCTCCTGTCCAAGCATGCCACGTGGTCCGGCCCGTGCCGGTCAGCGCGGCATGGCGACCACCCGGGAGGGCGCCACGACCCGGAGGAGCCGCTGGAGTTCCACGGCCGTGGGACCTTCGTAACCGATCAGTTTGCTGTGGCTCCAGCCGAAGCGCGCGCTCAGGTCGGCGAGGAACTCCGCGTACTTCAGCGGCGCGACCGTCGCGTCGATCACCGGGACGCCCACTTTCTCTTGGACCTGACGGTAGAAACCGAACTCGATGGTGCACCCCAGCACCACGATGTCCGCGCCGTCCTCGGCGACCGCCGCGGTCGCCTCCTCGAGGATGCGCCGCTCGGTGAGCTCGTGGTCGACCTGGAAATCGTTGACCCCCATGCCGAGCACCCGGAAGGAGGCGAGCCGGTCGGCCATGCCGTACTTGTGCACGTTCTCCGTCATCTCCGGGACCCACTTGCGCCGGCCGACGAGCACGGAGAACTTCTCCCCAAGGGTCGAGGCGATCGCCAGGCACGCCTCGGCCGGAGCGGTGACGACCATGCGGGTGGCGACCTCTCGGGCGGCCCGCAGGAACGGATCGTAGAAGCAGCCGATGACCAGGGCGTCGTAGCCGGACTCCTCGGCCCAGCGCACGGTGCCCAGCAGGTCGGGCGCGACCAGCGCCTCGTAGCAGCTGTACTCCAGGTGGCTCGGCCCCTCGCCGCCGAACGACACCACGTCCACCGACGTGCCCGGCTGGACGGCATCCCGAAACGACTGGGCGAGTGCCTCGTCGTGCGCGTCGGTGCACAGCGGGTTCACCCACAGAATCCTGGTCATTGCAATTCCTTTCCTTCGGTTTCCGGCAGGACCAGTCCAAGCACGGCCGTGGCGACGAGGAACAGGTCTATGAAGATCACCGTGGTGTAGAAGCCACTGGCGTGGGCGAGCAGGAGGCCGACCAGGCTCGGAGCGACCGTGTTCGCAACGCGCTGGCCGAAGATGCCGAGGCTGTAGCCCACACCGCGCACCGGGGACGGATACAGCTCGCCGATCCAGGTGTCCCAGACGCCCCAGGCGCCGAGGCTGAAGAAGGACAGCCCGAAAATTCCGGCGTAGAGCTCGGTCAGCGTGCTCGCGTTCGCGAAGTAGACCCCGCCCGCCGCCGCGGCCAGGACGTAACCGATGAACACCTTCTTGCGCCCGAACCGGCCGGTGAGCCACGAGGCGCTGAGGTAGCCGGGGATCATGAATACCGCGCTGATCGCCACGAAGCCCAGGCTCGACGACGCGGACAGCCCGCGTTCCTGCAGCAGTGTGGGCAGCCATGTCTGCAGGCCCCAGTACCCCCACGAGAACAGGAAGTTCACTGCGATCTGGATGATCGTGATGCGGCCGAGCGACCCCTTGAGCAACCCGAGGATGGAGCCCGCTTTCAGCCCGGGCACGGTGAGTGGCCGGTCGCGGTCCAGGTCCGTGGCACCGAGGCGGGCCAGCACGTCGTATGCCTCGTCCGAGCGGCCTTGCTGGGCGAGCCAGTACGGAGATTCCGGAACCCAGCGGCGGATCACCAGCGCCCACAGGCTCGCCGCAGCGCTTACGGCGACCACGGCGCGCCAGCCGTGATCACCGAACAGCGCGGCGACCGCGACGGCCGCCAGCACGCCGATCGGCCAGCCCGCCGCGAGGAAGACCGCCGCACGGCCGCGGTTACGAACCGGAAGGAGCTCTTCGAAGTAGGGGAAGGTGATCGCGAAGACGCCCGCGAAGGCGAAGCCGGACAGCAACCGCGTGGCCATCAGGGCCTGGTAGTTGGGTGCGACGGTGCTGAGCAGGGTGAGCACGCCGTAGCCGGCAAAGCTCCACATGCACGTTCGCTGCCGCCCGATCCGATCGGCGACGGGACCCCACACGAGCGCGCCGGGGATCATGCCGAGGAACAGGGCCGAGATCACCAGACCCAGCTGGGCGGTGGTGATGCCCAGACTGTGCTGCAGGTCCGCGGCGATGTAGGTGAGACTGAGCATCTCCCAGGACTCGATGGCGAACGCCACGAAGAGCGCGGCGCCTGCTTTGACGTGCGCCGCGGTGAGCGGCATCCGGGCGAAAACCGTGCCCACCGGTATCGTAGCGGCGGCGGGGCCGGAATGGACCTGATCATCGGTGCTCATCGAACACCTCCGGTGAGGGCGACTGGGGCGGATGAGTGCGGGACTGTAGGTGCCGCGCGAGTGGCCTCGATGTGCTCGGTGAACACCTCGGACCTTCGCGAGTGTGCTGTGCGCCACCTCGCACCGTCCGCCGGTGAACCGCGGTCCGCGGATCGCCGAACCGATTGCGCGTGCCGCTCCGCGTTACCTATCGGGTAGGGGCTGTCCGAGGGCAACGGCCTCGAGGGCGATCCACTGTGCCTCGGTAATGGCCGTATAGCCAGTGATCGGGCCACCCGTGCGGTGGAAACCCACGGCCGTGCGGATTGTTCCGGTCGCACGGACTGCCGCGCCCCCGGCTCTCCGGACGGTGTGCGTGGCCAGGTCGCGCGCGACGTCGAGGGCAACCCTGTCGTGACGGTGAACCTGGCCAGGCAGGTCGCGCAGGCACTGCGCAACACGGCGCGGGGGTCTCTGGCGGCGCCCGGCGAGCTCCGCCGACGTCGTCCGGCTCCGAGTCGTTGCCGGACGGGCGGCCTCACCCGGTCTCGCCGAAGCCAGCGGAGACGCCGGTCGGCGTCTCGGAGATCCCCTCCGCCGCGGACCAGAGCACCACGCACAGGAATGCGACCGCGGCGAACACAGTGATTGTGTGACAAGCTCTCGCGCTCCGGCGGCGAGCCCACCGACCACCGACAGTTCGAAGGCGACAGCCGACAGCGCACGAGTGCACCACGGGATGCCCCGGCCGCGGTTGGCAGCAACCGGACCGCGAAGCTGTAGAGGGCGCAAGCCAGCAACGTGGCTGCCAAGACGTCACTGGGTCGGTGGTGGTAAGGGGCATGGACCGCGGCGGCCAAGACAGCGAGCCACAGCATGCCCGCGGCGGCGACGTACGGGCGGATGCGTGGAGAGGCGACGAGGATGGCGCCGAGGGCGAGTCCGGCACGGGCGGACATACCCGCTCGGAAAGCTCGCCTCCGTGAGCGCGACCGGCGCGTTCCCCAGGCCAAGGCGAGGGAGGATCTTGCGGAGTAGCTCGGTGCCAACCAACGCCCATGACGACACCGACAGCCGCGCAGCCTCGCCACCAGCACCTGCGCGCCAGGACGCATCCACGATCGCGACCACACCCACGATCAGGATCGGCTCAGCCGCATCCCCCAGTGGGGGCAGGGTAGGACCGTGCGCACCGCAGTTCCCGACCAGTCGTAGATCCACTCGTCTTCAGCAC
>NZ_MASU01000014.1 GCF_003202235.1 Prauserella flavalba | reverse complement strand
CTCGCCCGCGGCGAACCTGCCGAACTGTCAGCCCCCGCACGACAAGATCTCGATCGTCGAGGTGCCCACGAAGCACCCTGAGCGGGCGGCGGTCGTGGCCACGCCGGTGCTGTTCCCCGACGGCGGCAACCCCGGCGGACCCAACCCGGACGGCACCAACCGCTCGGCCACCACGGGCTGCCACGACCTCACGGCGTACCCGGAGAAGAACCTCATGGCGGGCGCGTGCATGGGTGACGGCGTGCTGTTCGACCTCTCCGACAAGCTCAACCCGCGGGTGATCGACCGCGTGCAGGACAACGTGAACTTCGCCTTCTGGCACTCGGCGACGTTCAACAACTCCGGCACCAAGGTGGTCTACACCGACGAGCTCGGTGGCGGCAGCCTGCCCACCTGCAACGCGACCTTCGGGCCCAACCGCGGTGCGGACGGCATCTACGACATCACCGGCCGCGGCGACAACCGCAAGCTGGAGTTCCGCAGCTACTACAAGCTGCCGAGGTACCAGACCGAGAACGAGAACTGCGTGGCGCACAACGGTTCGCTGATCCCGGTCAAGGGCCGCGACATCATGGTCCAGGCCTGGTACCAGGGCGGGATCTCGGTGTGGGACTTCACCGACTCGGCCAACCCCAAGGAGATCGGCTACTGGGAGCGCGGCCCGCTGTCGGACACGCAGCGCATCGTCGGCGGTTCGTGGTCGGCGTACTACTACAACGGTCACATCTACTCGTCGGACATCCAGAAGGGCTTCGACGTGCTGGCCATCAACGACTGGCGCACCGCGCCGGCGAAGTCGGTCCGCTACGACGAGTTCAACGCACAGACCCAGCCGGTCTACGGTCGCGGCTGACCGGTCACGGCTGAACCCACAGCCACGCGGCGGCGTCCGCCGCCAGCCTTCCCTCCACGAGGGGAGCGCTGGCGAGCAGCACGTCGCCGCGTGGCACGGGAACGGGTGCCGCTGACGTGTTCAGCGCGCAGATGAGGCCGCCGGGCCTGCGCCGGTAGGCGAAGCAGCCCGGCGGCGCGCCGTACCACTCCACGTCCTCGCCCGCGAAGCCCGGATGCTCGCGGCGCAGCTCGATCGCCCTGCGGTACAGCGAGAGCGTCGACTCCTCGTCCTCCAGCTGTGCCTCGACGGTGAACGGCGCCCAGCCGGAAGGGATCGACTCCCAGTCTCCGGGCAGCGCGGAGAAACCGAACGGCGGCGCGGTGCCTTCCCACGGGATCGGCGCCCGCGAACCCTCCTCGGTGTCGCCGAGGCCGAGCTCCTCACCCGCCCGCAGGCACACCGCGCCAGGAAGGCCCAGCACCACGAGCGCCATCGCCCGCGCCCGGTTCAGGCCCCGCGTGCCGCCCCCATAGCGCGTCACCTGCCTCGGCAGGCCCTCTCCCGCCAGTGCCCAGGCCGGTGGGGCGCCGACGGGCGCGACCGTGGCCAGCGAGCGCTCGATGGCGGCCTGCAGCGCGTCGGCGTCGAACGCCGTGCGCGCGAGCCGGGGGTGCACGGCGAGGTGCAGCTCGTCCGGCCGCAGGTACCTGGCGAAGCGCTCGTCGTCGGCGACGTCGAGCCCGCCCAGCGAGACCGCGTGCGGGTACTCGTCGATCACCTTGCGGATGGCCTGGTGGATCTCGTGCACGCCGTCGTCGTCGAAGCGGGGATCCGTCCGCCCGCCGGTGTCCGGCAGGTCGCGGTGCTTGGCCATGCCGGACGCGGCCGCGAGGTGGATCCCGTCGGCGCCGCGGTCGAGCCAGAAACGCAGCGTGCGCTCGAAATCGGCCCGTACCTCGGGGTTGGTCCAGTTCAGATCCGGTTCATGCGGGCCGAACAGGTGCAGGTACCACTGGCCGTCGTCCACGCGCGTCCAGGCGGGGCCGCCGTCCCGGGCGCGCCAGTCGTTCGGCGGCAGCTCGCCGTGCTCGCCCCTGCCGCCGCGGAAGTGGTAGCGCTCGCGCTCGGGGCCGCCCGGCGCGGCGGAGAGCGCGGCAGCGAACCAGATGTGCTTGTCGCTCGTGTGGTTGGCCACGAGGTCGAGCACCACCCGCAGGCCGGCGGCGTGCGCCTCGGCGAGCAGCGAGTCCACCGTGTCGAGGTTGCCCAGCACGGGATCGACCGCACGCGGGCCCGCGATGTCGTAGCCGTCGTCGGCAAGGGGGGAGAGGTAGAAGGGCGTCAGCCGCAGCGCCTGCACCCCGAGCAGGTCGAGATAGCCGAGCCTGCCCCTGATGCCCTCGAGGTCGCCGACGCCGTCACCGTCGAAGTCTGCGAAGGAGCGCACGGGCAGCTCGTAGAAGACGGCGTCCCGCCACCAGGGGGCGCCGGCCGGTGCGGAGGGCCGTGCGGTGTCTCTGCCGGCTCTGCGCACCAGCGGTCACACCCAGCTGTTCATCATCGACTGGGCCGCCATCTCCAGGTACTGCCAGAGCTGCGTGCGGTACGGCTCCTCGATGCCGCTCTCGTCCACGGCGATCCGCATCGCGCGCAGCCACGCGTCCCGCTCGATCGGCCCGATCTTGAACGGCGCGTGCCGCATGCGCAGCCGGGGGTGCCCACGCTGGTCAGAGTAGGTGTGCGGGCCGCCCCAGTACTGCATGAGGAACAGCCGCAACCGGTCCTCGGCCGGGCCGAGGTCCTCCTCCGGATAGAGCGGGCGCAGCACCTCGTCGTCGGCGACCTCGGCGTAGAAGCGGGCGACGATCTTGCGGAACGTCGGCTCGCCACCCACCGCCTCGTAGAACGTACGGGGATCCGGCGTCTCGCTCACTTCAGCCACCTCTCCATTCTGCCGTGCGTCGGTCACGCTCTTCAGTTCGCGGTGCCGGTAGAACCGTTACCGAAGAAGCGGCCGAGCGGCGGCTCGAAACCGGCCCGTTCGAACGCGGGCAGGATCTCCGCGCGCAGGGCCCGCTGCACCGCCCACTGGCGGCCCGGCCGCACCTTGACGGTGAGCCGCAGCTGTGTGCCCTCTGGCGTGACGTTCTCCACGCCGAGCACCTCGGGCGGCTCCAGCACGTCCGGTGCGATCCCCGGCCGGGCCACGGCCTCGGCGGCGACCTCCTCCAGCAGCGTGCTGGCCCGCTGGACGTCGGTGTTGTAGCTGAGTGGGATGTCGACCACACCCACGGCGTAGCCCTGGCTGGAGTTGCCGACGCGCAGGACCTCGCCGTTGCGGACGTACCAGACGGTGCCGTTGAGGTCGCGCAGCGTGGTGATGCGCAGGCCCACCGCCTCGACGGTGCCCACGGCCTCGCCGACGTCGACGACGTCGCCGACGCCGTACTGGTCCTCCAGCATCATGAAGATCCCGGACAGGAAGTCCCGCACCAGGTTCTGCGCACCGAAACCGATCGCCACGCCCACGATGCCGGCCGAGGCCAGGATCGGGGCGAGGTTGATGCCGATCTCGCCGAGGACCATGACGAACGCGAGGCCGTACACGACCACGGTGGTGAGCGACTTCAGCACCGAGCCGATCGTCATCGCCCGCTGGCGGCGTCTTTCGAGCACCACGGGACCGAGCACCTCCGGCGCGCGCTCGCGCAGGGGACGCAGCAGCGCGGGCAGCTTGCCCTCGGCGCCGTCGCCGTCGGCGGGCGTTCTGGTGAGCCGGTCGATGAGCTTGCGGACCAGGTACCGCACGAGAACGGCGACCACGAGGATCAGCAGGATGCGCAACGGCTTGGCGACCAGCCAGTTCGCCGAGCCCGCCAGCCACTCGTTCCCGGTGAGCCGCCAGATCTGCTGGCACCAGGTGCCCGCCTCGTTGATGCAGGACGGCGGGTCGCTGAGCAACTGCTCCACTTCGGGGAACGCTCCTTCCATGTTTGTGACGCCGCACACTCTCCAGGTCCGGTGAGTCCCCCGATTACGGCATGTTGACCACGTCGAGTCCGACCACAACGGTACTGGGAAGTGACACGTTGCCTAACGCACGTGCGTTTTGGCCCCGGTCTGTGGTCGACTAGGGCAACACCGGTGGAGGTGGTCGCGTGCCAGACCGACAACCGAGCCCCCACGGCGCCCATACCCGGCATCCGGCCGGGCAGGCGCCGGAGGCCAAGCTGTGCGCGCCAGTAGGCGTCGTGATCGGCGGCCCACATGCCAGTGGGCCACAGCCGACCGGGCCTCCGGCGCGCGCGGGCCGGATCACCCGCTCGCACGGTCAGCGGCGGCCGAGGGATCCGGGAAGCGGCGGTTCGTCGGCACCTGGCTGGGGCAAACGTCGTGTCCTGCTGCTCAACACGACGTTCGAACCACTCACCGCGTTACCTCTACGCCGAGCCATCGTGCTGCTCGTGTGTGGCAAGGCGGAGGTCGTGCACGAAGATCCAACGGGGCTGACGTTGCACGCCGCCACCGTGGCGGTCGAGGTTCCTTCGGTGATCAGGCTGAGCACCTACGTGCGCGTACCCTACCGTGCCCAGGTTCCCCTGACGCGGGCCGGGTTGATGCACCGGGATCGCTTCCGCTGCGCGTACTGCGGGGCTCGCGCGGAGACGATCGACCACGTGGTGCCGCGCAGCCGCGGCGGTGCGCACTCCTGGCAGAACTGTGTCGCCTGCTGCGCGAAGTGCAACCACCGCAAGGCGGACAAGCTCCTATCGGAGATCGGCTGGCGGCTGCGCGTCGTGCCGACGGCGCCGCACGGTCCGCACTGGAGGCTGCTCGCGCACTCCACCGAGGCCGACCCGCTGTGGCAGCAATACCTCGGCGCCCCGGCCGCGTGAGGTGTCACGCGGCCCGGGGCGTGCCGTGGTCGGTATTCACTTCTTCGTTCACGTCGTCGTGAGGGGCCGGGAACGGGCCGGGAACGCTGCGTGGACGTTCCGGGCGTTCCGGCTCAGGCGGTGACGCGCGTACCGCGGGTGACTCGCGTGCCGCGGGTGACGCGGGTGCCCGCCGTGACCCTGGTGCCGCGGGTGACTCGCGTTCCCCGCGTGACGCGGGTGCCCGCCGTGACCCTGGTGCCACGAGTGACCCTCGTCCCGGCCGTGACCCGCGTGCCGCGGGTGACCCGGGTACCGCGCGTGACGCGCGTGCCTGCCGTCACCCGAGTGCCGCAGGTGACGCGTGTACCCCGGGTGACGCGAGTGCCCCGCTCGGGGGATTCGGCGAAAAGCGACGAAACGGTGTTCTGGTTCGACTCGGCGGGGGTCAGGACGGTGTGCATGGCAAGTCCTCCTGTGACCGGCGTGTGACCTGTTGGGATGGGAGGGTGAGGCGCAAGGCCCGTACAGGTGAAAAACGTACGAGCATTTCAGTAGGGGAACAAGGTGCGAGAGCCCGGTGCCGCCGCCCGTACGGTGAGTTGCGACCTTTCGCGAACGGCGTTTCGGCCCAACGTGGGATTCCCGGCGTGGCAAGCGGCGGACGGGCCCCTTCGCGCGACGGGCGGCACGGCCCGTTCGCCGTGGCAGGTGAGGTGTGACCGGGGGCCGTCGGATACCCTGCGGTCGTGAGCATCCTCGAGACGACTCTGGTCTTCGCGGTGATCCCGCTCGCCATCTACGGTGTGTTCGCCTTGGGCACCCTGCGTTCGAGGTTCGCAGGTAGGCCCAGGTACCGGCCGGGGCAGGCGTGGGAGTTCCCGCCGATGTGGTGGAGTGCCAACCCGGCTGGCGCCGGTGATGCGCACGCGGCTGGTGAGACGGCGAGCCCGTCGAAGGTTCGGGGAGGTGCCCGTGGGAGCTGGTGAGCTGACCGAGAGCCCGTCGACCGGGCTCGAGGGAACCGAGTTGCAGCCCGGCGCGGCCGTTACCGCGAGCGGACGCGTGTCCGTCGCGCAGATGTACGAGCCCGCTGCTCCAAAAGGCCCATTCACCACCGCCCAACTGGCCCGCCTCGACGAGGCGTTGACGCTGGCCAGCAGGGAGACGGGCCTCGAGTTCAGTATCTACCTCGGCGAGCTCGGAAACGACAGCCGTGTGGGTGCGGAGTCGCTGCACGACAGCCTCGGAGCGCAGGGCGACCACGCCGTGCTGATCGCGGTGTCGCCCGGTGAGCGCGTGGTCGAGGTCGTCACCGGCGGCGAGGCCATGCACCGCCTTCCCGACCGCGGCGCCAAGCTCGCGGTGATGAGCATGGTCGCCTCCTTCAAGGAGGGCGACCTGATCGGCGGCCTCGTCAGCGGGCTGCGCATGCTGGCCGACGCGGCCGGTCCGGCCCCGCGCTGACCCAAGCCACCCCAGAAGCCCCCAAGGCCACCTTTGTTGCGTTCAACGCAACAAAGGTGGCCTTGGGGGCTGTTTGCTTGAGTGGGGTCAGCTCTCGTCGAACTCGCGGGCGGCCAGTGCCCGCACGATGCCGGCCCTGCCCTCGGACACCAGGCGGCGCAGCGCGGGCGAGTGCTCGCCCTCCAGCCACGCGTCCGCGGCGGCGACGCTCTCCCGGTTCACCGCCCACGACGGGTACAGGCCCACCACCGTCGGCTGCGCGCGCTCGCTGGACCGGCGCGCCCACACCTCGTCGATCGCATCGAAGTACCTCGCGACGTAGTCGCCGAGCAGATGCTTCTGCGCCGGGTGCGAGAAGCCGGAGATGATCGCCTCGTTCACGGCGTTCGGCAGCTCGTCGTCGTAGACGGCGCGCTCCCACGCCTTCGCCTTCGCCTCCGCGTTCGGGCGCAGCGCCCGCGACCGCTCGGCGTGCCTGCGGCCCGTCGCCGTGTCGTCGCGTGCCTGCTCCGCGTCGATCTCGGCGTCACCGGCCTTGCCGTGCGCCACGAGCGCGTGCAGCAGCCGCCAGCGCAGGTCCGTGTCCACCGTGAGGCCCTCCAGCGGCGCCGAGCCGTCCAGCCAGCCCGCCAGCACGGCCGCCGTGTCGTCATCGAGCACCGAGCCCGCCAGCGAGTTGACGAACGCCAGCTGGTGGTCCGAGCCGGGTTCGGCCCCACGGACCAGCTCCAGCAGGCGTGCCGTGAACGACGGCCAGCCCTGCTCGCGCGCCCACTTCTCCTCGGCGTAGGAGTTCAGCGCGGTCTGTGCCTGCAGCAGGAGCCGCTGCACCACGCCCACCTCGGTCTCCGCGTGGATGCCGCGCTGGACGAGCGTGACGAAGTCGCGGGCCTTCAGCTCGGCTTCACGCGTCATCTCCCAGGCCGCCGACCAGCACAGTGTGCGCGGCAGCGGTTCCGTGATGTCGCCGATGCGGTCGATGAGCGTGACCAGCGAGTCGCTGTCGAGCCGCATCGTGCAGTAGGTCAGGTCGTCGTCGTTGACGAGCACGAGCTTGCCCGCCGGCACGCCCACCAGGTCGGCCACCTCGGTGCGCTCGCCGTCGACGTCGAGCTCGACACGGTGCGTGCGCACGAGCTTGCCGGAGCCGTCGTCGTCGTAGACGCCGACCGCGACCCGGTGGGTGCGCAGCTCGCCCTCGCCCGGCTTGGCGCCGCTCTGCAGCACCGCGAACGACGTGAACCGGCCCTCGCCGTCGACCTCGAACCGCGGCCGCAGCGAGTTGAGCCCGGTCGTCTCGAGCCACTGGGCGCTCCACCACGACAGGTCGCGGCCGGACGCTTCCTCCAGCGCGCCGAGCAGGTCCGCGAGCGTCGCGTTGTCCCACGCGTGCTTGCGGAAGTACACCCGCAGGCCCGCGAGGAAGTTCTCGAGCCCGACATACGCGACGAGCTGCTTGAGCACGCTCGCGCCCTTGGCGTAGGTGATGCCGTCGAAGTTCACCTCGACGGCGTGCAGGTCGACGATGTCGGCCGCGATCGGGTGAGTCGAGGGCAGCTGGTCCTGCCGGTAGGCCCACGACTTCTCGATGTTGGCGAAGCTCGTCCACGCACCCGTGTACTCGGTCGCCTCGGCCTGTGCGAGCACGCTCGCGAACGTCGCGAACGACTCGTTGAGCCACAGGTCGTCCCACCAGCGCATGGTGACGAGGTCGCCGAACCACATGTGTGCCATCTCGTGCAGCAGCGTCTCGGCCCGCCGCTCGTAGGCGTACCGCGTGACCCGGCTGCGGAAGACGTAGTCCTCCAGGAACGTCACGGCGCCCGCGTTCTCCATCGCGCCCGCGTTGAACTCGGGCACGAACAGCTGGTCGTACTTCGAGAACGGGTACGGGGTGCCGAAGTTCTCGTGGTAGAAGCCGAAGCCCTGCTTGGTCTCGGTGAACAGGCGCTCCGCGTCCATGTAGTCGGCGAGCGACGCGCGGCAGTAGATGCCCAGCGGGATCGTCTTGTGCTCGTCGGCGTACTCGTCACGCCACTCCGCGTACGGACCCGCGATGAGGGCCACCAGGTACGTGGAGATCCGCTCGGACACGGCGAAAACGGTGCGGACGGCGCCTTCCGGAGTGTCCTCTTGGGACTCGACGAGCGCGTTGGAGACGACCTTCCAGTCCTTCGGCGCGATGACCGTCAGCCGGTACGTCGCCTTGAGGTCGGGCTGGTCGAAGCACGCGAACATGCGCTTGGCGTCGGCGGTCTCGAACTGCGTGTAGAGGTACACGCCGCCGTCGACGGGGTCGACGAAGCGATGCAGGCCCTCACCGGTGTTCATGTACCGGCAGTCGGCCTCCACCACGAGCTCGTTGCTCGCGGCGAGCCCCGGCAGCGCAACACCGTCGTCCTCGACGTAGCCCGACACGTCCAGCGCCGTGCCGTTGAGCGTCGCGGAACGGACACCCTCGGCGACGATGTCCACCCATGACGACTCGCCCGCTCGCGCGGCCGAGAAGGTGATCCTCGTCTTCGAGTCGAACGTCTTCTCACCAGGGCGGCCGTGGCCGTCCGTGAGGTCGAGCTCGACGTCGTAGGACTCCACGTCGAGGAGTTCGGCACGCTGTTTGGCTTGGTCACGGGTCAGGTTTGGGGCGGGCACTGGCACCTCTGTGCTGGTAGCGGTTGTCGGTTTCGATCTGCTCGGGGCATCAAATCATGGGAACGCGGGCCGTCGCGACGGGGAACAAGTCGTATGTCGACGCTGTTGCCCCGTAATAGGGGAGTTGCTTACCCGCAGGCGAGTGCAACCAATCAGGAGACTTCATGCCTACAGAGCAGCAGGACGGCAGGACGCGCGTCGACTTCTACTTCGACCCGGTGTGTCCGTTCGCGTGGATCACTTCGCGCTGGATCCTCGAGGTCGAGAAGCACCGCGACCTGGATCTGCGCTTCCGGGTGATGAGCCTCGCGGTGCTGAACGAGGGCCGGGACCTGCCCCAGGACTATCGCGAGCTGCTGGACAAGGCGTGGGGACCGGTGCGCGTGGCGATCGCGCTCGCGCAGCAGCAGGGCGAGGACGTGCTGCGGGACTACTACACCGCGTTCGGTACCCGCTACCACAACCAGGGCAACAAGGACGTCGAGATCGTGCTCAAGGAGGCGCTGGCGGAGGTCTCGGCGCCTGCCGAGCTGCTCGACGCCGCGACCTCGACCGAGTACGACGAGGCGCTGCGCAAGAGCCACCACGAGGGCATGGACCCGGTGGGCATGGACGTCGGCACGCCGACCATCCACATCGACGGCGTCGCCTTCTTCGGGCCGGTGCTCTCCTCGATCCCGAAGGGGGAGGAGGCGCTGAAGATCTTCGATGGCGCGCGGCTGCTCGCCGGCTACCCGGACTTCTTCGAGCTCAAGCGGACGAGGACGGGCGACTTGAACTTCGACTGAGCGGGGGCCCGCCCGGACCCGCAGTGAAGGCCACCTTGCCTGCGTTCAACGCAGTGAAGGTGGCCTTCACTGCAGACGGAGCGCGGCGTCGGTGACGTCGGCCGGGCACGGGGAGAGCTCCCTGGCCCGCGTCGCGTGCAGCTCGCCGGCTTCGACGGCGGCGCGCAGCGCGGCGAGCCTCGCCAGCGTCTCGCGCGCCGCCTCGGTGAACTCCCGGTCCACCGGCTCGCCGTGTCCCGGCACCACCACGCGGGGTGTCAGCGCGAGCAGGCCGTCGAGCGCCGAGGGCCATGCGTGCAGGGTCGTGTCGGGCCCGAACGACTCGGCGGTGAACGAACCGCCCGGCGCGTGCTCCACCAGGTCGCCTGCGAACACGACGCCCGCGTCCGGCACGTGCACCACGAGGTCGTGTCCGGTGTGCGCGGGGCCGAAGTGGTCGAGCACCACCCGCCTGCGCCCGAGGTCCAGCTCCGTCCGGCCGGTGACGAGGCGATCCGGCAGCACGATGCGGGTGGCCTCGAGGTGGGCGGCCACGTCGGGCCTGCCCTCGTCGCGATAGCGGCGGGCCCACCGTTCGCGGTCCCCGGGGCCCTCGGTCGCCAGCGCCGCCCGGCAGCCCTCGTGCGCCCACACCTCGCAGGGCTCGAACGCCGCCGTGCCGAAGGCGTGGTCGAAGTGCGCGTGCGTGAGCGCCACCGTCCACGGCAGCGGCGTCAGCTCCCGCACCGCGGCGGCCAGCTGGGCACCCTGTGCCGGGTCGCCGCGCGTGTCGATCACCAGGCAGCCGCGCTCGCCCAGCACGAGACCCGTGGACAGGTCCAGTTCCTCGTGGCGGCGGACGTACACGCCGTCGCCGAGGTTCGCCCACCGGCCGTCAGCCACGCTCGTACACCCCTTCCCTGAGCCTCGGCACCACCCGCGACGAGCCCACGGCCACCGCGTGCCCGACGAGCCCGCCGTGACCGTTCTCCCGCAGTTCCCGGCCCGAGGCCGAGCCCGCCACCAGTGCCCCGGCCTCCGGTTCGGCCGCCCGCCACGCCAGCGCCGCGAGTGATGCCTCGGGCGACAGCCGCCGCGCGCCCAGGTCGAGCAGCGCGGCCACGACGGCACCCGCGCCCAGGTGGTCTTCCACGCACGGCCGCAGCGGCCCCGTCGCGCCCGGTCCGGCTCGCAGGTGGACGCCCCAGCGCTCGCCGCAGGGCACCACGCCGACCGGTGCGTCCCCGGCCAGCGCCAGGGCGGCCTCGGCCACGGCGTGCGCGTTGCGCAGGCACGCGGTGAGCACGTGCGCGCCGGTGGCGGCGGCCTCGGCCGACAGCGTCGCGCCGTTGGGGGAGCGCAGCGGCACCTCGGTGCCCTCGGACGGGTCCTCGCCGAGCCAGTGCACGGGCCGCACCCGGTGCCCTTCCGCCAGCGCAAGGTCCACCCGGGTGGAAAACGACAGCACGTCGACCACGACCAGCACGGCGCACCCGGCGCCGAGCGCGGCAACCCCCTCGGCACCCCACTCGAGGCGCACGTCGTGACCTGCCTGCCGGAAGACGCTCACCGCGTCAGCTTGCCGGGTGGTGCGCGGCGGTGTCCTGCGGGGATGGCACACTCCGTGCCGTGCGTGTCTATCTGGGATCCGACCATGCGGGCTTCGAGCTCAAGAACCACCTCGTCGCTCACCTCGAGAAGCAGGGCCATGAGGTGACCGACGTCGGTCCGCACGTCTACGACGCGGCGGACGACTACCCGGCCTTCTGCATCGAGGCCGCGCGGCGCGTGGTCGCCGACGAGGGCAGCCTCGGCATCGTGATCGGCGGCTCGGGCAACGGCGAGCAGATCGCCGCCAACAAGGTGCCCGGCGCGCGGGCCGGTCTCGCGTGGAGCGTCGAGACGGCCAAGCTGACCCGCGAGCACAACCATGCCCAGCTCATCGGCGTCGGCGCGCGGATGCACACCCAGGACGAGGCGACCGAGATCGTCGAGGCGTTCCTGGCGACCCCGCCTGACCTCGACGCCCGCCACTCGCGGCGCGTGCAGCAGATCAAGGACTACGAGACCACCGGAAACCCGCCGGCTCTGCCGGAGGCCTGATGCCCGAAGGGCACACCCTGCACCGGCTCGCGCGGCTGCACCAGCGGCGCTACGCCGGCGCGCCGGTGCGGGTGTCCAGCCCTCAGGGCCGGTTCGCCGCCGACGCGGCCCGGCTCGACGGGCAGGTGCTGCGCAGCGCAGAGGCGTACGGCAAGCACCTCTTTCACAACTACGGTCCACAGGGGACGGTGCACGTCCACCTCGGGCTGTACGGCACGTTCACCGAGGCGAAGCTGCCGGAGACACCGCCCGTGGGCCAGGTGCGCATGCGGCTCGCCGGCCGGACACATTGGACGGACCTGCGCGGCCCGACGCGGTGTGAGCTGCTCACCGAACCCGAGGCCGAGGCCATCAAGGCGAGGCTCGGCCCCGACCCGCTGCGCCGGGACGCCGAGCCGGAGCAGGCGTGGGAGCGCATCTCCCGTTCTCGTACGTCGATCGCGGCACTGCTGATGGACCAGTCGGTGCTGGCCGGGGTCGGCAACGTCTACCGCGCCGAGGTGCTGTTCCGGCACGGGATCGCGCCGATGCTGCCCGGCCGTTCGCTGGACGCCGTGCTGTGGAAGGACATCTGGGACGACCTCGTGACGCTGATGCGAGCGGGTGTGCGCACGGGCCGGATCGACACCGTGGCCGACGAGCACCTGCCCGAGGTGACCGGTCGTGCCCCTCGCCAGGACCGCCACGGCGGTGAGGTCTACGTCTACCGGCGGACGGGGCAGCCGTGCCTGGTCTGCGGCGCGCCCATCGCACACAAAGAACTGGCAGGCCGGAACCTGTACTGGTGTCCGACCTGCCAGCCTTCGTGACGGGTTTCGTCAGTTCACTCAGAAGCCGCCGAAGTCGCCTCCGAAGTCACCCCCGCCGAAGTCGCCACCTCCGAAGTCGCCTCCGTAGTCGCCACCACCGTCGCCGTAGTCGCCGCCGTCTCCGCCATCGCCACCGGCGTCACCGGACTCCGCGGCGTCCTCCTGCCCGGCGTCGTAGCCCGCCTCCCAGGCTCCGGCGCTCGCGATGCCCGCCATGCCGGAGAACATCGCGCTGAACAGCAGCATCGAACCGAGACCCCAGGCGCCGGCCACGAGCGCGGGCTTCCACCACGGCTCGCTGTACCAGCCCCTCGGCACCGGCCTGCCCGCGACCCGGCCGCCCGGGTAGTAGTGCGGGGTGCTCTGGCTCGGTTCCGGCGAGGCCTCGTAGTGCTGGCCCTCGACGTCCACGGAACGGTGCTCGGTGACCTTGCCCGCGCGCTCGCGCTCGGCGTCCTCGGGCAGGGCGGGACCGGGGTCCATGCCCATCGCCTCGCGGGCCGCGCGCACGTAGTACAGGCCCTCGAGCGCGGTCTCCTTCACGAGCCGGGCCTGCTCGGCGGTCTGCGCCTGCTCCATCTGCGAGCCGGCGGCGTTGTAACGCTCGGCCGCGTCGGCCATCGCCTGCTGTGATGCCGTGTCGGTTCCCGTGAGGTTCAGCACCTGACCGCCGAGCCGTTCCAGCCAGCGGCGGGCCTCCGACTTGGCGTCCTCGAGCTGGCGCCGCTTGGCCTCCTGCTGAGAACGGACCAGGTAGAAGCCGCCGCCGACGACGATCAGTAGGAGCACGATCACGACGATCGCGGTACCCATGGGTCACTCCCGGTTGTTTTGGTTCGTTGAACCGGACAACGCGGACGTTACCCTTCGAGTTCCCGTGACGTCACCAGGCACGGCCGACCGTGTAGGACTCGGTGTAGATGTCCTGCTTGCGCACGACGTCGCCCGACTCCGGCGCGGCCCACATCTGGTTGCCGCCGGCGTAGATGCCCACGTGGTAGACGCCGCCGCCGTCGGAGAAGAACAGCAGGTCACCGGGCACCTTGTCGCCCTTGCCGATCTGCGGCACGGCCGCGCGCTGGTCGCTCGACGTGCGTGGCAGGTCGATACCGACCTTGCCGTGGACGTACTGGGTGAAGCCGGAGCAGTCGAAGCTGTCCGGCCCGCTGGAGCCGTACGAGTACGGCTTGCCCGCCTCGCTCGCCGCGGCGTCGACGATGCGCTGGTTGACGGGCTTCTGCGCCTGCACGGTCTGCTCGGCCGACAGCGAGGGATCATGGATCTCGTCGCCCCGGTAGTTGAGCCGCCAGTGCGACGTGCGCTGGACCGGCACGGAGATCGAGGTCACGCCCTCGGCGTTGGTCTGGCCAGTCTTCGAGACCGACCACGGCTGGTCGGGCCCGGCCCGCCACTCCAGGTCCACCGGCTCGCCGGGCAGCGGCCGGTCGCCCATGCCGGTGAGCTTGCCGCTGAACGTCACCTGAGCGCCCGGTGCGACGGACTTGGGCGGTGCGTCGAGGCTCTGCTCGGTGGGCACGACCGCCGAGGAGGTGCCGGCGAAGCCGAGCAGGGTTCCGGCGCCGACGGCGGCGACGATCGCTGACCTTTTCCAGGTTGTCGTGGGCACGCGTTTCCTCCACGGAAATTCGGTTCTACGGAATGTGTTCCCCCGACTACCGCCGTGGCTTTCCCGCCGACGGCGCCCGGAAACGGTAAACACGCGAATGCGCTGGAAGGCGAGCCTTCTTTCACCGAGAGCGGTGATGTGAGGAACAAATCGGCGAATGGTGTTTAACCGGCGTCCGCGCGATCACCAGGGAATGTCTCGCATCGTCCCGTGAATGCGATACGTGGTGTTCGGTGCGGCAGATCACAGCCTGGATGTGGTCGCGGTCACCGCTGGCCACCAGAACTAGAACACGTTATAGTTCTGGCGCATGAAGTTCACACTGTCGGTGGCCCTCAGCCCGCTCGAACAGCTCACCGAGCTCGCCGCGACGGCGGAGGAGTGCGGGTTCGCCTCGGTCGCACTGCCCGACTCGCTCTTCTACTCGGAGACGGTGTCGGCGGACTACCCCTACACCCCCGACGGCAGCCGGTTCTGGGACGAGGAGACCCCGTGGGTCGACCCGCTGATCGCCGCAGGGGCGATGGGCGCCGTCACCAGCCGGATCCGCTTCTACACGTCCGTGCTGAAGCTCGGCTCGCGCAACCCCGTGCTGCTCGCCAGGCAGGTCGGCTCCGTCGCCAACCTCACCGGCGGCCGCTTCGGGCTCGGCCTCGGCGTAGGCTGGTCGCCCGAGGAGTTCGAGTGGTGCGGCGCGCCGTACGAGCACCGGGGCAAGCGCGTCGACGAGGCCATCGAGGTGCTGCGCCTGATCCTCGGCGGAGGCATGGTCGAGTACCACGGGCGGTTCTTCGACTTCGGCAGGCTGCGCATGAGCCCAGCGCCCGAGCGGCCCGTTCCGTTCTACATCGGCGGGCACACCGAGGTGGCGCTACGGCGCGCGGCCAGGGCCGGTGACGGCTGGGCCTCGGCGATGATGAAGTTCGACGACCTGGCCACAACGATCGGGCGGCTGCGCGAGCTGCGCGCGGAGTACGGGCGCGCGGGCGAGCCGTTCGAGGTCCAGGCCGTGTGCATCGACCGCTTCGGCCTCGACGGCTACCGGCAGCAGGCCGACATCGGCGTCACCGACGTGATCACCGTGCCCTGGGTGTTGCAGGGCCTCGGTTTCGACGCGCCGGTGGCGGCCAAAAAGGACGCGATCAAGAAGTTCGCCGACGAGATCATCGACAAGTTCGAGGAGGCCTGAGCCGTGAGTGTCACCGTGTGCTGGGATCCGGAGGCGGAGCAGCCGCCCGCGCGCCTCGCGGCGTGGCGGTCGATGCAGGCCGTCGTGGCGGGGGAGAAGGACCGGTGGCTCACGCTGTTCCATCCCGACGGCGTGATCGAGGACCCGGTGGGGCCGTCGATGTTCGACGAGGAGGGCAAGGGCCACCACGGCACGGACGGCATCTCCGTGTTCTGGGACAAGACGATCGCGAACGTCGAACGGTTCGAGTTCGTGATCAGGGACTCGCACGCGGCGGGCGATGAGGTGGCCAACGTCGGCACGATCACGACCTACCTGCCGGGCAACTACCGCGTCGACACCGATGGCGTGTTCGTCTACAAGGTGGGCGAGGACGGCCGGATCGTGTCGATGCGGGCGTTCTGGGAGACCGAGCGCGCGATGGCGACGGCGCGGCAGGTCTCCGCGTAAACACTGGCGGCACGAGCGTAAGGCGCAGGTTTCGCGCGGTGCGTCCGGTGGGCGTGCGGTCGAGGGTCCTGCCGACGATGGCGCATGCATGTCGCCTTGTTCTGGGGCTGGCTGCCCGACTCGGCCGCCGGCGCGACACACTGGGTCCCGCCGACGCGGCAGTACCGCCCGGCGACCGGCCTGCGCTCCCGCTGCGGCCGCCGCTGCATCCCACTGGACCGCACGCACCACTGGCACAAGCTGCCGAGGTGCCGGGAGTGTCTGGCGGAGTTGCCGTGAGCGGTCCACGGCGTCGTTGATCACGGGGACCGCCAGACCGCCGAGGAGCTGAGTGCACGCGTTGAGCTGCGGCTCGGGCAAGCAGTGGGACAGATGAAGAATGATGACGTGGGTACCGCTGACGAGGAGCTACTGGCCGAGTTCGGGACGTGGGCGTATGAACCGCTGACCCTGGCGCCAAGGCAGGACTACGACCTCGAACTGGCCGTGATCGACTTTGCGCCATTGTTGTTGGAGATCGCGTCGGATCCAGCCTGCCCTAAGCGGGACTTCGCGCTCGGCGTGCTGTACATCCTGGCCGGAGATGCCGGAGAGCTTCGACTACACCGCATGGTGTGGCCACGGTCTTGCCCGTCGGCCCGTTGACTAATGGCCCGTTTGTGGCCCAAGACGACGAACGGCGTCTCCCCGTGATCGGGAACCGCCGCTTTGAGATGGCCTTTGACCTGCGTAAACGTTCTGGAGCGGGCGACGGGAATCGAACCCGCACCACCAGTTTGGAAGACTGGGGCTCTACCATTGAGCTACGCCCGCATGCGACCGGTGACCAGCCGCCCCGGTAGTGTAGCGGTACGCGCTAAGGTGGTCGCACACCGCCCGGGCGTGGCGGTCGCGGGGTGTGGCGCAGCTTGGTAGCGCATTCGCTTTGGGAGCGAAGGGTCGCAGGTTCAAATCCTGTCACCCCGACAGCGTGCTGGAGGGCCACCGTGTTCACGGTGGCCCTCCGCTGCTCAGTACAGGGCGTTCATGCCCTGCCAGTCGCCGAGTCCGAGCGTGCGCTGTTTGGTGTCACAGTCCGCGTACGTCGGGTACATCGTCAGGTCGGTCTCGAAGGCGTGGTCGAGGCCGAACGCGTGGCCCCACTCGTGGGTCGCCACGCTCTCCAGGTCCACCAGCCCGATGCAGTTCGCCGGCATCACGTCGGTGAAGCCCTTGTTCGACGCCAGGTAGATGTCGGCCTCCGCGTAGAAGCCCGTGTCGACGTACGCGGCCAGGCACGTGATCGCCAGGATCTCCGGCGAGTCGGTGGGGCCCCAGCTGATCGTGTTGTAGTTGTTCGGGAATTTGCTCGTGCACTGTCCCGCGCTGTCGATGTTCGCGTACAGCGTGTGGTTGCCCTGGTAGGCGCCGCGCGCGGAGAACTGGTTCGTCGGCAGGCCGCAGTCGTTGTCGCCGAGCGTCATGTTCTGGTTCGCCCAGCGCAGCGCGGACAACGTCGTGCTCGCCGGAAGGCCGGCCCTCGACGCCGTGCTCGCGTTGTACCACCACGCCAGCGTGCGGTTCCAGCGTCCGCCGATGAGCACGTAGCTCGACTGCGCACACGGGTCCGCCTGCGCCGCCGCCCGCTGGGTACCGCCGACGTGCTCCGCGGTCGCGCTCACCATGCCGTCGTCGTTGGTGACCGTCAGGTCGATGCTGCCGGTCCTGGTCAGCGCGCTCACCGTCACCGACATGCCCCGCTCGGGCACCCGGGCGCCAACGCCCTGCGCAGCGGTCACCGTCCTGCCCGCCAGCCCGCAGTCCGCGACCGGCACGGGTGTCGCCAACTCGGCCGCGTGGACCGGGCCCGCGCCGGGACACTCGGGGCCCGGCGGCGCCGCCCCGGTCTCAGCGCTCGCCGAGCCGACCACCAGCGAGGCGAGCGCCAATGCCACGGACGCGAGCAGAACGGTCGTCCTTCGTGCTTTCCGCATAGGTTCCCCATTCACCGCGATCGGCGGAATTTCCCCAGTAGCACAAGAAAATCGCGCACGTGGCGCGATTTTCACGCTGAGAATTATCCGGAGATCGGCTGGTCCGCCGACACCGCCGGATGGCCGAACGGCCATGCGGCACGGTCGGTGGGGAATTTTCAGGCGCGGTCGCTCGCTATCCGGTCGATCTCCGCCACCAGCTTGTCCACTTCGGACTCCGTGGTGTACGGCGCGATCCCGGCGCGCACGGCGCCCGTGTCGCCGAGCCCGAGGTGCCGCGCGCACTCCAGTGCGTAGAACGTGCCCGCCGGTGCGTTGACACCGCGCTCGCCGAGCTCGGCGTAGACGTTCGCGGGTGCGACACCGTCCACTGAGAACAGCACCGTCGGCGTGCGATGGCGCCCGGGCGAGCCGTACAGCACCACGCCGTCGATCGCGCGGAGCCCGGCCTCGAGCCGCCTGGCCAGGGCGTCCTCGTGCTCCTCCAGCGCACGCAAGGAGGTCGACAGGCGCTCGCGCCGGGATCCCGTGCCCGGCACCAGTTCCGCGATGAAGTCGATCGCGGCCGTCGTTCCGGCCAACAGCTCGTACGGCAGTGTGCCCAGCTCGAAACGTTCGGGCACCACGTTGGTCGAGGGCAGCAGCTTGTCCGGGTGGAGCGTCTCCAGCAGTGCCGGACTGGCCGCCGCGAAACCCAGGTGCGGCCCGAAGAACTTGTACGGCGAGCACACGTAGAAGTCGGCGCCGAACGCGCGCATATCGACCGGGGTGTGGGCGGTGAGGTGCACGCCGTCGACGTAGCAGAGCGCACCGGCGTCGTGGGCCTTCGCGGAGATCGCGGCGACATCGGGCCTGGTGCCCAGCAGGTTCGAGGCGGCGGTCACGGCGACGAGGCGGGTGCGCTCCGACAGCTGGTCCGCGACGGCGGACACGGGCAGCTCACCGGTCGCCGGGTCGAAGTCGGCCCAGCGGACCGTGGCACCGCGCGCCTCGGCGGCCTGCACCCACGGGCGGATGTTCGCGTCGTGGTCGAGCCTGGTCACCACCACCTCGTCGCCGGGCCGCCAGTCCTTGGCGAGTGCGCGGGAGAGGTCGTAGGTCAGCTGGGTCATGCTGCGCCCGAAGATCACGCCCTCGGGCTCGGCGCACACTAGGTCGGCCGTCGCCCGCCGGGCCTCGACCACGATGCCGTCGGCCCGCCGCTCGGCCGCGGTCACCGACCCGCGGTTGGCGATCGCCGAGCACAGCGTGCGCGCGACGGCGTCACCGACCACGGCCGGCACCTGCGATCCGCCGGGGCCGTCGAAGTGCGCCGCGCCCTCGGTCAGCGCCGGGAAGTGCTTCCTGATCCGCTCCACGTCATAGGACATGCGGCTGAGTATGCCCGGACGCGGGCGCGGAAATCAGACCTTGCGGTGCCGCGCGCCCGCGTGCTCCGGGTCGGGAAGCAGCAGCTCGTCGAACACGGTCCGGTAGCGGACCATCGCCTCCCGCAGTGCCTCCGTGGACGACTGGCCCACGCGGTGGCTCTCGACGACGTCGTGTGCCGTGCGGTAGTGGCCGATCGTGCGCGAGTGCTTCACCGACAGCGCGGCGGCCTGCTGTTCGTGGTCGCCGGTCGGGTAGCCACGGTCGGCCATCAGCGCGGCCAGCAGCCGGTCGGCGTCCACCACGGCGTCGGCGGGCCGGTCGACGAACTGCTGCTGGATCAGGTTCCAGC
Organism: Prauserella flavalba; assembly: GCF_003202235.1. Classification (GTDB taxonomy): domain Bacteria; phylum Actinomycetota; class Actinomycetes; order Mycobacteriales; family Pseudonocardiaceae; genus Prauserella_A; species Prauserella_A flavalba. Next base: position 245,491 of record NZ_MASU01000014.1, on the reverse strand, counting down.
TCTCGGTGTACCGCACGCGTGCCTCGTCGGACAGCGGGCGGATGGAGAGCTGCTCGTGTTCGGCCTCGCGGCGCGCGAGCTCCCGCTCGGCGCTGCGCTTGCTCGGCGCGTGCTCGACCTCGCGGTCGTACTCGGGGCCGAACCGTTCACGCAGGTGCCTGCGCTGCACCTGGCGGCGGGCAGCGAGTGCGATCACCACGATGACCAGGATGATGGCCAGTGCGACAAGGGTGATCACTGCTCCAGTCGGCATCAGGTCCTCCTAGGCTCACCCGTTCGAGTTACCACTCAGCGGCAGGCGGAAACCTCGGCATGCGAAAGGCCCCCGGCGCCGCGCGGGCACCGGGGGCCTCACTGGGCACCGCTCTAGTGGGTCGACGCCTTCTCGGCGCCCGCTCCGGTGAGCGAGCGGACCTCCATCTCCTTGTACTTCTCCTCCAGGTGTTCCTTCGACAGCACCGTGCCGAGCCAGCCGAGGAAGAACGACACCGGGATGGACACCAGGCCCGGGTTCTGCAGCGGGAACCAGTGGAAGTCGGCGCCCGTGATCATCGACTTCTCGGTGCCCGATACGGCGGGGGAGAAGACGATGAGCACGATCGTCACCGCCAGGCCACCGTAGATCGACCACAGCGCACCGTTGGTGTTGAACCGCTTCCAGAACAGGGAGTACAGGATCGTCGGCAGGTTCGCCGACGCCGCCACCGCGAACGCGAGCGCCACGAGGAACGCGACGTTCTGGTCCTTGGCGAGGATGCCGCCGACGATCGCGACGGCGCCGATGACGCACGCGGTGATCCGGGCGACCCGCACCTCCGTGTTCTTGCTGTCGACCTTGCCCTTCTTGATTACGTTGGCGTAGACGTCGTGCGCGAACGACGCCGACGCCGTGATCGTCAGGCCAGCCACCACGGCGAGGATCGTCGCGAACGCGACCGCCGCGATGAAGCCGAGCAGCACCGGGCCGCCGAGAGCCTCGGCCAGCAGCGGAGCCGCGGAGTTCTCCGCGCCCGGTGCGTTGCTGATGGTCTCGGAGCCGACGATCGCCGCGGCACCATAGCCCAGCACCAGGGTGAACAGGTAGAACAGGCCGATCAGCACGATGGCCCACACCACGGAGCGGCGGGCTTCCTTCGCCGTCGGCACGGTGTAGAAGCGCATCAGCACGTGCGGCAGGCCCGCCGTGCCGAGCACCAGCGCGATGCCCAGCGAGAGGAAGTCCAGCTGCGACGTGCCGCTGACGCCGTAGCGCTCACCGGGGTTGAGCAGCGCGTCGTTGCCGCCCGCCCGCTCGGAGGCTGAGCCGAGCAGCTCGGAGAGGTTCAGGCCGTAGCGGCCCAGCACCCACACCGTCATCGCGAACGCACCCGCGATCAGCAGGGCCGCCTTGATGATCTGCACCCAGGTGGTGCCCTTCATGCCACCCACGAGCACGTAGGTGATCATCACGACGCCGACCACCGCGATCACCACGGCCTGTCCCGCGTCGGCCTCGATGCCGAGCAGCAGCGACACGAGGCCGCCCGCACCCGCCATCTGCGCCAGCAGGTAGAAGAACGACACGGCGAGCGTGGACGTCGCCGCCGCCGCGCGCACCGGACGCTGCCGCATGCGGAACGCGAGCACGTCGCCCATCGTGAACTTGCCGGTGTTGCGCAGCAGCTCGGCGACGAGCAGCAGCGCCACCAGCCACGCCACGAGGAATCCGATGGAGTAGAGGAAGCCGTCGTAGCCGTAGACGGCGATCGCACCGGCGATCCCGAGGAACGAGGCGGCCGACAGGTAGTCGCCCGCGATCGCGGTGCCGTTCTGCGGGCCGGAGAACGCGCGGCCCGCGGCGTAGTAGTCCGACGCGGTCTTGGTGTTGCGCGAGGCGCGGAACACGACCACCAGCGTCGCGACGACGAACAGCGCGAAGATGCTGATGTTGAGGGCGGGGCTGCCGCCCTCGACGCCCTGGGCGAGGTTCACTGCGCGCCTCCCTCGATGTCCTCACGGATCTTGTCCGCGATCGGGTCGAGCTTGCGGTTGGCGTACCGCACGTACAGCCACGTGATCAGGAACGTCGACACGAACTGCAGCAGGCCGAAGATCAGGCCGATGTTGATGTTGCCGACGACCTTGGTGGACATGAAGCCGTGCGCGTAGTCCGCCAGCACCACGTAGAGCAGGTACCAGGCGAGGAAGAGCACGGTCATGGGGAAGACGAAGTTCCGCAGTCTCTTGCGCAGCTGCTTGAACTCCGCGCTGGAGTGGACCTCTGCCCAGGTTTCCGGCCCAGGCGGATGGGTCGAGGGCTCGGTGGTACTCACGGTGACCTCCTCGTCACGGCACAGGGGGAGTGCTGGGCGACACAGTAGGAGTGCGCACCGAAATGCCGGAATCGTCAGCGGACCAACCGGCGCGTGATGCGACGAACGGCAGACGAACGGCGGGCGGTCCACGACGAGTGGCCCAGATCACGTGCGACGGCGGAGCGGTCGGCGAACGGTGACGGGCGGTGCTCGTGCAGGTGCAGCCTGAGCATGGCGGCGGTGGACCACGGCGGCGGCCTGCCGAACAAGGACACCACGATCATGGTCGCGAACGCCAGCGGCACCGACCACGGCGCGGGCTGCACGAGCAGGATCGCCAGCCAGCCGTCGACGGGCGGGCCGGACACGGTGAGCAGGAACGCGCCCGCCGTCGCGACGAGGCCTACCGCGACCCCGGCGATGGCGCCGGGCGCGGTAAGTCTCCGCCACCAGATGCCGAGCACGAGCAGCGGGCAGAAGGTCGAGGCGGCGACCGTGAAGCCCCAGGTCACGAGCGTGCCCGCGTCGAAGCGCGCCGCGGGAAGCGCGAGCAGCACCACCGTCACGGCGGCGCCCACCACGGCGACGCGCAGCTGCCGCAGCCCGCCGGGTACGAGGTCGTGGGAGATCGCCCCGGAGACCACGAGTAGCAGGCCGAGCGACGTCGCGAGGAACGCCGCGAACGCGCCCGCCGTGAGCAGCCCCGTGAACAGGGTGCCCGCCGAGCCGTCGTCGACCTGGGCGGGCAATGCGACCACCGCGCTGTCGGTCGCCCCCGACAGGTACAGGTGCGGCACGAGCACCCTGCCCAGCACGCCGTAGATGCCGGGGAACAGGTAGAACACGCTGAGCAGAGCCACGGTGAGCGCCGCGGTGCGCCGTGCCGCCCGCCCGTCCGGGCTCGTGTGGAACCGCATGATCACGTGCGGAAGGCCCATCGTGCCGAGCATCGTCGCGATCAGCACCGCCCACGTGCCGAGCAGCGGGTAGCCCTCGTCGTGGAGGTCGAGCAGCGGGCGTTCCCAGCCCGGCGCGCCCGGGGCGGCCTCGCCGCGCAGCTCGGGGACGGGGCTGCCGTCCTCGAACACCACGGTGCTGCCCGCGGGCACCTGCCATTCGCCGGGCGGGACGGGCCGCGTGCCGCCGTCCGGCTCCACCACCAGCGCACCGTCCGGCACGTCGAGCGTGGCGCCGACCCGGAACACGATCTCCGTGTCGTGGTCGAAGTGCGTGAACTCGACGGGGTGGACGGCCTCGTCCCGCACGCCGGGTCCCGCTTGCACGAGCAGCCAGATCGCGGGAACGATGAACAGCAGCAGCTTGAACACGAACTGGAACGCCTGCACGTAGGTCGCCGCGCGCATGCCGCCGAGCGCGAGTGTCGCGCTCACCGCCGCACCCGAGATCGCCACCCCGACCCAGTAGGGCGTGCCGCTGACGACGCTGAGCACGAGCCCCGCCGTGCGGAACTGCGGCACGAGGTAGAGGGCGCCGATCACCAGCACCACCACGGCGGCGAGCCTGCGCAGCGACGGCGACGCCAGCCGCGCCTCGGCGAAGTCGGGCACCGTCAGCGCACCCGAGCGGCGCATCGGCGCCGCCACGAGCGCGAGCATCGCGATGTAGCCGGCGGTGAAGCCGACGGGGTACCACAGCGAGCCGACGCCGTCCTTGACGACGAGCCCCGCGACGCCGAGGAACGACGCCGCCGACAGGTACTCGCCCGAGACGGCGGCGGAGTTGAGCAACGGCGAGACGCGCCGGGACGCCACGAGAAAGTCCGATGTGGTCCGCATCGCGGCCACTCCGCGCAGTCCGATGAGGAGGGTCACCAGCACGACGGGAGCGACCGCGAACGCGACGATCATTCGTCCTCCGCGCGCTCCGCGCGGCGCAGGTGCCAGAAGCCCAGCGCGACCATCGCGGGGAACGGCACGAGCACCGGGGCGAGCCACGCCAGCGGGATGCCGAACACGCGCACGTCCACCAGCTGCGGCCACAGGGCGAGCAACAGCGGCAGCCCGAAGATCAGCGTCAGCAGCAGCCCGAGCGCGAGCGCCGCACCGCGCAGCTGCACGCGGTACAGCGCGACCGCCTTGGGTGCCTCCGCGGGGTCGAGCGTCGTGGGGCGCCAGCGGCCGCGATAACGGCGGCGCGCGTGGGCCAGCCGCGTCTGCGGACTGGTGACGGTGACCCTGCGGCCGGTCATGGCTGCCCCGCGCTCACGTCTGCTGTTCGAGCTCGCCGCGCTGGGCCGCCCGCAGCAGCCGCTCGCGCAGCTCCCGCGCATGCCGCCTGCTCACCGGGACGTCGCCGAGCTCGGTGTGGGCCAGCAGGCCGCCCACGGAATCGCTGCGCAGCTCCCGCACGGCCCCGAGCGCGACGAGGAAGCCGCGGTGCGTGCGCACGAACCCGGCGCTCTCCCAGTACTCCTCCAGCCGCGAGATCGGCATCCGCACCAGGTGCACCCCGGAGCGGGAGTGCAGGCGCACGTAGTCGCCGTGGGCCTCCACGAACAGCACGTCGCGGCGGCGGACGTAGCGGGTTCGCCCACCCGACTCGACGGGCAGCGCCGCCATCGCGTCGGGCGGGGTGTGGTTGCGCGGGGGCTCCTCGGCGGGCGCCATGCGCGTGACGCGGGCCAGTGCCTCGGCCAGCCGCTCCGCCCGCACCGGTTTCAGCAGGTAGTCCACCGCGCCGATGCCGAACGCGGCCACCGCGTGCTCGTCGAACGCGGTCACGAACACGATCACCGGCGGCTCGGCGAGCTTGCGCAGCAGCGAGCCGAGCTCGAGCCCGTCGAGCCCGGGCATGGAGATGTCGAGGAACACGGCGTCGAACTGGCCGTTCTGGATGAGTTTGAGCGCGGTGAGCGGTGCGCCGGCGGCCGTGACCTCGGCGACCTCGGGCGCGTCGCGCAGCAGGCTGCACAGGTCGTCGAGCGCGGCCGGAACGTCGTCGACCGCCAGCACGCGCAGCCCGGCCGGTGTCCCGCTCACGGCATGACCCCCGGCTGGAACCTCGGCACTCGCACGATCACCCTGGTGCCCTCGCCCTGCGCTGTCTCCACGACCAATCCGAACCACGGCCCGTACACGTTACGCAGCCGCCGGTCGACGTTCGCGAGGCCCATGCTGGTCGACGCTCCTTCCCCGGCGAGCAGGGCCCGAGCCTTCTCGGGGTCCATGCCCACTCCGTCGTCCTCGACGCTGATCACGCAGTCCGAGCCCTCGGCCTCGCCGAGCACGTGCACGGTGCCGCCGTCGGACTCGCCCTCGATGCCGTGCCGGACGGCGTTCTCCACGATCGGTTGCAGCACGAGGTAGGGGATCGCCACGGCGAGCACCTCGGGCGCGACCCTGATCTGCACGCGCAGCCGCTCGCCGAGCACGGCGCGCTGCAACGCCAGGTACGTCTCGATCGCGTGGAACTCGTCGGCCACCGTCGTGTACTCGCCGTGGCTGGCGAGGCTGTAGCGGATGTAGTCGGCGAAGTCGAGCATCAGCTCCCGCGAGCGCGCGGGGTCGGGGCGCACGAGGCTCGCGATCACGGTGAGCGCGTTGTAGACGAAGTGGGGCGAGATCTCCGCGCGCAGCGCCCGCAGCTCGGCCTCGGCGGCCTGCTCGGCCGACTCCTCGAGCAGGCTCCGCTCCAGCGCCGCGACCAGCACGCCCGCCACCTCGCGCAGGGCCGACATCCTGGCTGTGCCCGCGACCACGAGCACCCCGGCGAGCTCGTCGTGGACCATCAGCGGCTCGGCCACGACCTCGGCCCTGCGGCAGCGGCTCTCGGTGTGCAGCACCTCGTCGACCATCGCGGCCGTGTCGACGTCCCTCGGCAGCGTTCCCGCGACCACGAGGTCGGCGGAGAGGTCGGCGAGCCCCACACCGTCGGCGGCCAGCAGCCGCCGGATGCCCTTGGCCGCCGCCCGCACGCGTGGTCCGGACAGGCCGTCGGCGAGGTCGTCCGCGACGTGCCTCGCCGTCTCGAGGATCGCGGCGGGATCGCGCAGGCGTCGCGACCAGAGGGGTCCCCTGCCAGGTCCCTCCTCGGCAGGCACCGACATGCACGCTCCCACCCTCGTCGACGGGTACGCCGAATCTAACGGCACACGTCGCACGGCGGGAGGGGCAGGTGCGCGGGATGGTGACAAATCGGGTAAACACCCCGTCACAGGGGTGTCCAGCGAGCCGCGGGAAGCCCATAATGGTCTTGGTGATGCCGGTATGGCACTGCACGACGAAGAGCAGAAACAGCTCGAAGAGATCGAGCGCCGCCTGGCCGAGGACGATCCCCGGCTCGCGCAGCGGCTCGAGAAGCTGCGCCCACTCGGCTTGTCCAGGATCGGCCTCGCCATCCTGCTGATGCTCGTGCTCTTCGTGAGCGGGCTCGCCACGATCGCGATCGGAGCGGAGATCTCCTCACCCGTGCTGGGGGTTCTCGGCGTCGTACTGGCCGTGGGACTTCCCACAGCGATCATCTGGCGGCTCTGGTTGCGAAAGCTCAGGTAGGGGTGGCTTCCTAGACTGGGCCGGGTGAGCTCCTCTTCGACTTCCGCGCGCCCTCGCCTCTTCCGTCGTTCGTCCTGGCCCGAGCGCAAGCGGATAGCCGACATCCTCCGGCAGGAGACCGTCGGCGGGATGCTCCTGCTCGTGGGTGCGGTGGTTGCGCTGGTGTGGGCCAACTCGCCCTGGTCGGACGCCTACAACTCGCTGCGGGAGCTCACCTTCGGGCCCGCCGCGCTGCACCTGGACCTCACGGCCTCGGAGTGGGCGGCGGACGGGCTGCTCGCGATCTTCTTCTTCGTCGTGGGCCTGGAGCTCAAACGCGAGTTCGTGGCGGGCGATCTCCGGGATCCGCGCCGCGCGGCCGTGCCCGTGGTAGCGGCGCTCGGCGGTGTCGTGCTGCCCGCGGTCATCTACGTGCTCGTCAACTGGGGCGACACGTCGGCACTGCGCGGCTGGGCCATCCCCACCGCCACCGACATCGCGTTCGCCGTGGCCGTACTCGCCGTGATCGGCCGCTTCCTGCCCTCGGCGCTGCGCACGTTCCTGCTCACCCTCGCCGTGGTCGACGACCTCGTGGCGATCCTGATCATCGCGCTGTTCTACACCGAGGAGCTCTCGCTCCTGCCGCTGCTGCTGTTCGTGCTGCCGGTCGCGGTGTTCGCCGTGCTGGTGCAGCGGCGCGTGCGCTCGTGGTGGCTGCTGCTTCCGCTGGCCGTCACCGCGTGGGCGTTGCTGCACGCCTCCGGGGTGCACGCCACGGTCGCGGGTGTGGTGCTCGGCTTCACCGTGCCCGCGCTGACCCGCAAGGGCGAGACCGTGGGCTTGGCGGAGCGGTTCGAGCACCGCTGGCGGCCGGTGTCGGCCGGTGTCGCCGTGCCGCTCTTCGCGTTCATGGCGGCGGGCGTGACCGTAGGCGGGCTCGACGGGCTGGGCACCGCGTTCGGCGACCGCGTGGCGATCGGCATCATGGCCGGGCTCGTGCTCGGCAAGGCGATCGGCATTCTCGGCTCCACCTATCTGATGGCGCGGTTCACCAGGGCCGAGCTCGACGACGACCTCGCGTGGGTCGACGTGTTCGGCATGGCCGTGCTGGGCGGCATCGGGTTCACCGTGGCCCTGCTGGTCGGCGACCTCGCCTTCGGCGCGGGCACCGAGCGGGACGAGCACGTGAAGCTCGCGATCCTCACCGGCTCGCTGGTGGCCGCGCTGATCGCCACGGTGATCCTGCGCGTGCGCAATCGTGTGTACCGCCGCATCCACGAGGAGGAGAACCGCGACGAGAACGCCGACGGCATCCCCGACATCCACCAGACCGGCGAGGAAGCCGACGAGCCGAACCCCGAGCCCGAGCGTTCCCGCCCGCAGTGAAGGCCACCTTCCCTGCGGTGAACGCAGGGAAGGTGGCCTTCACTGCGGTGGATCAGCCCGTGAGGTCGTAGACGGTCTGGCCGCCGACGGTGGTGGCCTCGAAGTTGGCGGCCACCCACTCCGCGATCTCGCTCGACCCGCCGCCGGGGCCGCGCAGCATGCCGCCGTCCTCGACGTAGTAGCCGATCTCGCCGTCGGCGACAGAGGTCTGGAACTCCGCCAGCGTCGGTGCGGGGTCGCCGCCGCTCCAGCCGCCGATGCCGATCACCGCCTTGCCGCTCGCGAGCGACAGGCTCGCCGCCGACTGGGCGCTGGGCGTCGCCGCGGCCCAGCGCGTCGTGGTCCGTTCCAGCAGCGCCGCCAGCTCGGTGTTCGTGCTCGCCTCGCCGTCGGGGCCGCCCCGCATGCCGCTGGTCACGGGGCCGGACGCGGGGATCGAGCCGGTGTGCGCCCGCGCCGCGGTCGCCCCGGTGTAGGCGACGGTCCCCAGCCCCAGCGTCAGCACCACGGCGACGGCCAGCGCGGAGGCCGGCCTGCGGAACTCGGTGGCGCCCGCGAGCAGTGCCGTGGTCCCGAGCAGGCCCAGCACGAGGATCGCCCAGCGCAGCACCGGCACGAAGTCGGGTGTGCGGTCGAGGAGGATGAACGTCCACACCGCGGTCACGCCCACCATCGAGGCCAGCACCGCTCGCGCGGAGGCGTTGTGCCTGCCCTGCCACAGCGCGTGGCCCGAGATCGCGACCGAAGCGGCGACGGCGGGTGCGAGCGCCACGGCGTAGTACGGGTGCATCGTGCCGCTCATGTAGCTGAACACCAGCCCGGTGACGAGCAGCCAGCCGCCCCACAGCACCAGCGACATGCGGGTGCGGTCGGTTCCGGGCGCGCGGCGCGTGAACCACCAACCCGCGACGAGCCCGATCAGCGCGGCGGGCAGCAGCCACGAGATCTCGGTGCCGAAGCTGTCGCCGAACATGCGCAGCAGGCCCGTGTCGCCGCCGAAGCCGGTCATGCCGCCACCGTCGCCGCCTCCGCCACCCATGTTGCCCTCGGCGCCGAAGATCCGGCCGAGGCCGTTGTAGCCCAGAGCCAGCTCCAGCAGGCTGTCGCCCTCGGAGCCGCCGATGTAGGGTCGCGAGCCCGACGGCCACAGCTCGACGAGCGCGACGAACCACCCCGCCGACAGCACCACGGCCGCCGCCGCGCCGAGCAGGTGCAGCAGCCGCCTCCCGGTCGACGTCGGCGCGGCGAGCAGGTAGGCCAGCGCGAACGCGGGCAGCACGAGGAACGCCTGCAGCATCTTCGTGAGGAAGCCGAAGCCGATCGCGACCCCGGCGAGTAGCAGCCAGCGCGGGCTCGCCTTCTCCACGGCCCGCACCACGCAATAGGCGCCCGCGACGAGCAGCAGCGTCAGCAGCGCGTCCGGGTTGTTGTAACGGAACATCAGCGCCGCGACCGGGGTGAACGCGAACGCAGCCCCTGCGAGCAGCCCCGCCGCGGGCCCGGACACGCGCCGCACCGTGAGGTAGAGCAGCCCCACCGCGGCCACGCCCATGAGCGCCTGCGGGGCGAGCACGGTCCAGCTGGAGAAGCCGAAGACCCGCGCCACCGCCGTGGTGACCCACAGCGACGCGGGCGGCTTGTCGACGGTGAGCACGTTGCCGGAATCGAGCGAGCCGAACAACCACGCCTTCCAGTCCTGCGTTCCCGACTGGACGGCGGCGGCGTAGTAGCCGTTGCCGAAGCCGGAGGCGGACAGGTTCCACAGGTACAGCACGGCGGTGACCGCGAGCAGCGCGAGCACGCTCGGGCGCACCCAGCGCGGCGGGCCCTGAGCGGGTGCGGTGTGGGGTGCCGGTGTGGCGAGAACGGTGGTCATGGGCGGTCGTCTCCCGGTGAGGGCCAGGACTGGCGGCGCGGGTGGAAGACCCAGCCGCGCAGGAGCAGGAAGCGCAGGACGGTGGCCGCGAGGTTGGCGCCGACGAGCACGGCCAGCTCCAGCGCGACGCCCGGCGCCGTGAGTGCGTGCAGCAGCGCCAGCGAGCCGCTCGTGAGCGCGAGGCCCAGCCCGAAGACGACGAGGCCCTCGAACTGGTGCCTGCCCGCTCCGCGCGTGCCGCGGATGCCGAACGTGAGCCGCCGGTTCGCGGTCGTGTTGCCGACGGCGGTCACCAGCAGCGCGAGCAGGTTCGCCGGCTGCGCGCTCATGCCGAGCCGCAGCAGCAGGAACAGCAGCAGGTAGGCGAGCGTGCTGGCGACGCCGACCGCCGCGAACCGCACGAGCTGGGTCGGCAGGCTCACCGGCACTCCCGGGGTGTCCACGCGGATGGGGCCCCGGCCGAGCTGGTCGCGCAGCCTGCTGACGGGCACGGCGCCGGTGGCGGTCGCGCGGGTCAGCCGGGCGATGCCCCTCAGGTCGGCGATCGCCGTGGCGAGGATGTCCACCCGCGAGTCGGGATCGTCGACCCAGTCGACGGGCACCTCGTGAATGCGCAGTCCCGCCCGCTGCGCCAGCACGAGCAGCTCGGTGTCGAAGAACCACGCGGGGTCGTGCACGCGGGGCAACAGTCGCCTGGCGACGTCGGCGCGGATGGCCTTGAAGCCGCACTGGGCGTCGGTGAAGCGGGCGGCGAGTGTGCCGCGCAGCAGCAGGTTGTAGCAGCGGGAGATCAGCTCGCGCTTGGGTCCGCGCACCACGCGGGCGCCCCGCGCGAGGCGGCTGCCGATGGCGAGGTCCGAGTGCCCGGAGATGAGCGGCGCCACGAGCGGTGGGAGTGCCGCGAGGTCGGTGGAGAGGTCCACCTCCATGTAGGCGAGCACGGCGGCGTCCGAAGTGGACCACGCGGTCCGCAGCGCGCGGCCCCGGCCCTGCTCGGCCAGGTACACCACGGTGACCTCGGCCAGCTCGTCCGCCAGCCGCCGCGCGACGGCGAGCGTGGAGTCGGTGCTCGCGTTGTCGGCGATCGTGATGCGGAACCCGTAGGGGAACTTCGTGGTCAGGTGCGCGTGGAGCCGTCTGATGCACGGTTCGAGGCCAGCCTCCTCGTTGTACACGGGGATCACGACATCGAGCACGGTCTCGATGCCGACGGTGTCGATCGGGAGCGGCTCCCGTGGGCGGGGCGTCGTGACGGTCATGTGCGCCACCGTCGGGCGCCGGGCTGTGCCGGCCATGTGTCCCGCCTGTGCGCCGGCTGTGGACCTCGCGGCACAGCGACCGCGGAGCGAGCCCACAGCCGGGGCACAGGGTCCGCGCCGACCGTGGTGGTCACATGACGAACACACACGGCAGGCACAGCAGGGCTGGGGGACAGGTCGCTGACCGCCGGAAGCGAGGACGGCTGCACGAAGACGTACCCGGTCGACGTGAACGACGCCGCCACCGCGCTCGACGGCATCGACACCGGTGACACCGTCACGGTCGTGGCCACCGCGTCGGGTGACACGGCGACCGCGGAGTTGGTGACCGAGGGGCGGCAGCAGGCGGGTCCGGGCCAGGGCGGGCCCGCCCAGGACGGGGTGCCGGCGCGCCGCGACGACGACGGCGGCTCGCCCTCGGAGGAGTGAGCGGGCAGCGAGCGCGGACCCGTGCTCGTCCAGCTGGCTCACTGGCCTAGACTCGGACTTCGGTCCCCTCCTGACCTGCGGTCGGTGGACCGATCCAGATACCAAACTGTCCCGGCTAGGAGAAAACGTTGAAGAGCACCGTCGAGCAGCTGAGCCCGACGCGCGTGAAGATCAATGTCGAGGTGCCGTTCGACGAGCTCAAACCGAACTTCGACCGCGCCTACCGCAAGATCGCTCAGCAGGTCCGGATTCCCGGCTTCCGGCCCGGCAAGGCCCCGGCCCGCGTTCTCGAGAGCCGGATCGGCCGTGCCCCGGTGCTCGACGAGGTCGTCAACGAGGCCATCCCGGCGAAGTACCTGGAGGCCATCCGGACCGGTGAGGTCCGCACCCTCGGGCAGCCCGACTTCGAGGTGACCAAGCTCGAGGACCGCGAGGTCCTGGAGTTCAGCGCCGAGGTCGACGTGCGTCCCGAGATCACCCTTCCCGACCTCGCCGACCTCGAGGTGAGCGTGGCCGACGTCGAGCTCGAGGACTCGGAGGTCGACGAGCAGCTCGACGAGCTGCGCGCACGCTTCGGCACCCTCACCGGTGTCGAGCGGCCCGCGGAGAACGGCGACTTCGTCTCCATCGACCTCTCGGCGACCGTCGACGGCGAGGAGGTGCCGGACGCGTCCACGTCCGGGCTGTCCTACGAGATCGGCTCCGGCCAGCTCGTCGACGGCATTGACGAGGCGATCATCGGCGCGAACGCGGGCGAGACCAAGACGTTCACCACCAAGCTGGTGGCCGGCGAGCACGCGGGCAAGGACGCCGAGGTCACCGTCAAGGTCAACTCGATCAAGCAGCGCGAGCTGCCCGAGGCCGACGACGAGTTCGCCCAGCTCGCCAGCGAGTTTGACACGCTCGACGAGCTCAAGGACGACCTGCGCGAGCGGCTCGGCCGCATGAAGAAGATGCAGCAGGGTGTCGAGGCGAGGGACAAGGTCCTCGACGCGCTGCTGGAGCGGGTCGAGGTGCCGCTCCCGGAGAAGGTCCTCGAGGCCGAGATCTCCAACCGCAAGCACGACGCGATCCACCCCTTCGACCACGACGAGGACGCCTTCAAGGCCTCGCTCGAGGCGCAGGGCGGCAACCCCGAGGAGTGGGAGAACGAGGTCCGCACCGAGGCCGAGAAGTCGGTGCGCACCCAGCTCCTGCTGGACACCATCGCGGACGAGAAGAACGTCCAGGTGAACGACTCGGAGCTGACCGAGCGGATCATCTACCAGGCCCAGCGCTTCGGCGTCAGCCCGGACGAGTACGTCCAGCGTGCCCAGCAGTCGGGCCAGCTCGGCGCGATCTTCGCCGACGTGCGGCGCGGCAAGGCGCTCGCGTCGGTCGTGCGCGGTGCGACGGTCACCGACGCGTCGGGTGCCGCCATTGACCTCGAGGAGCTGTTCGGCCCCGAGGAGCAGGCGGAGGCAGCGGCCGAGGACGCCGGCGAGCAGCCGGAGACCGAGGCCGGTGAGACCGGGGTCACGGAGGAGGCGGCCGCGACCCCGAACAAGTGACCCATTCTCATGCTCTGAGCGAACTCGGGCGGTGTCAGGCATTCGGCGCCGCCCGAGTTCGTTAGGGTCGGTTGCAAGATCTGAGACTTCTGAAAAGGCAGGCAGACGTGACGCAGCACATGCCAGAGGGGCGTACCAGCACCGCGGGGCTCAACCTGACCGACTCGGTGTACGAGCGGCTGCTGCAGGAGCGCATCGTGGTGCTCGGGTCCGAGGTCAATGACGAGGTCGCGAACCGCATCACCGCGCAGCTGCTGCTGCTCGCCGCCGAGGACTCCCAGTCGGACATCCGCTTCTACATCAACTCGCCGGGCGGCTCCGTGACCGCCGGCTTCGCCATCTACGACACGATGCAGCTCATCGAGCCGGACGTGGCGACCTACGCGATGGGCATGGCGGCCTCGATGGGCCAGTTCCTCCTGTCCTCGGGCACTCCCGGCAAGCGCTACGCGCTGCAGCACGCCCGCATCCTCATGCACCAGCCGTCGGCGGGCGTCGGCGGCACGGCGTCCGACATCGCCATCCAGGCCGAGGTGTTCGGCAAGTGGAAGCAGGAGCTGGCGCGGATCACCGCGGACCAGACGGGCCAGAGCGTGGAGCAGATCCTCAAGGACGGTGACCGCGACCGCTGGTTCACCGCCGAGGAGGCCAAGGACTACGGCTTCGTCGACCAGGTGCTGACCCGCGAGAACCCGCACCCGAACACGAACTCGAACTGACCGGGCCGGTAGGAGGAGAAAGACCCATGAACAACTCGTATCTTCCGCAGTCCCGGTACGTGCTGCCCTCGTACGTGGAGCGCACCAGCTACGGCGTCAAGGAGTCCAACCCGTACAACAAGCTGTACGAGGAGCGCGTCATCTTCCTCGGCGTGCAGGTTGACGACGCCTCGGCCAACGACGTGATGGCCCAGCTGCTGCACCTCGAGCACGAGGACCCGGACCGCGACATCACGATCTACATCAACTCGCCCGGTGGCTCGTTCACCGCGCTGATGGCGATCTACGACACGATGCAGTACGTCCGTCCCGACATCCAGACGGTGTGCCTCGGCCAGGCCGCTTCGGCCGCCGCGGTGCTGCTGGCCGCGGGCACCAAGGGCAAGCGGCTCGCGCTGCCCAACGCCCGCGTGCTGATCCACCAGCCCGCCACCGAGGGCACCTACGGCCAGGTGTCGGACCTGGAGATCCAGGCCAACGAGATCCAGCGCGTGCGCCGCCTCATGGAGGTCACGCTGGCCAAGCACACGAACAAGACCGCCGACGAGGTCAAGGCCGACATCGAGCGCGACAAGATCCTCACGCCGGACGAGGCCAAGGAGTACGGGATCATCGACGAGGTGCTCCCGTACCGCAAGGCTTCCGACAGCTGAGCCGACGCCCCGCGGGTGGGTGCGTGTCGGGCGACGACACGCACCCACCCGCCGGGCTATCGTGACCCGCACGCCCGGAATTACCGTTGGTCCTCCCGCCGGGCGCTTGGGGCGGGTACCGTCAATGGCAGCGCTTCGGCCCCACTCTCGGGGAGGGGCCGGCGAGACGAATCAGGTGCACCTGGGGCACCGGAGGGGACGAGGTCAGCGGTCATGGCACGGATCGGCGACGGCGGAGACCTGCTGAAGTGCTCTTTCTGTGGCAAGAGCCAGAAACAGGTGAAGAAGCTCATCGCCGGGCCAGGCGTCTACATCTGCGATGAGTGCATCGACCTGTGCAACGAGATCATCGAGGAGGAGCTGGCCGAGGCGGGCGACGTCAAGCTCGACGAGCTGCCCAAGCCCGCGGACATCCACGAGTTCCTCGAGCAGTACATCATCGGCCAGGACGACGCCAAGCGGGCGCTCGCGGTCGCGGTGTACAACCACTACAAGCGCATCCAGTCCGAGAGTAAGTCGGGCCCCAAGGACTCGAAGGACGAGCCGGTCGAGCTCACCAAGTCCAACATCCTGATGCTCGGGCCCACGGGGTGCGGCAAGACCTACCTCGCGCAGACGCTGGCGAAGCTCTTGAACGTGCCGTTCGCGATCGCCGACGCCACGGCGCTGACCGAGGCGGGCTACGTCGGTGAGGACGTCGAGAACATCCTGCTCAAGCTGATCCAGGCCGCCGACTACGACGTGAAGCGCGCCGAGACCGGCATCATCTACATCGACGAGGTCGACAAGATCGCCCGCAAGTCGGAGAACCCCTCGATCACGAGGGACGTGTCCGGCGAGGGCGTGCAGCAGGCGCTGCTGAAGATCCTGGAGGGCACCACCGCGTCGGTGCCGCCGCAGGGCGGCCGTAAGCACCCCCACCAGGAGTTCATCCAGATCGACACCACGAACGTGCTGTTCATCGTGGCGGGTGCGTTCGCGGGCCTCGAGAAGATCATCAACGACCGCATCGGCAAGCGTGGCCTCGGTTTCGGCGCGGAGATCCGCACCAAGCGCGAGATCGAGGAGAGCGACGTCTTCTCCGACACCATGCCCGAGGACCTCATCAAGTACGGGCTGATCCCCGAGTTCATCGGCCGGCTGCCCGTGGTCGCGAGCGTGACCAACCTCGACAAGCCGTCGCTGGTGAAGATCCTCACCGAGCCGCGCAACGCGCTGATCAAGCAGTACAAGAAGCTCTTCGAGATGGACAACGTCGAGCTCGAGTTCACCAAGACCGCGCTCGAGGCCATCGCCGACCAGGCCCTGCTCAGGGGCACGGGCGCCCGTGGTCTCCGCGCGATCATGGAGGAAGTGCTGCAGCCGGTGATGTACGACATCCCGAGCCGCGACGACGTGGCGAAGGTCGTGATCACCGAGCAGACGGTGCGCGAGAACGTGAACCCGACCATCGTGTCGCGCCAGCCGTCGAGAAGGCAGCGCAGCGAGCGTGGCGAGAAGTCGGCCTGAGCCCGGCTGACCGCGTCCGATGAGTTCGTCACCGCATCCGGGGCCCGGCGGGGAGCCGGTCCCCGGCGTGCACGAGTTCGGGGACGCGGCCGGACGGCTCGCCGCCGTGCTGCACCTGAGGCACCCCCGCGTGCACCGGGCGGCGTTCGTCGTGCTCGTGGTACTGGCAGCCGTGTGCGTGGCGGCCACGTTGACGCGCTTGTCACCGCTGCCACTGCTGCCGCTGCCCCTGTTCGGGGCGGCGGCTTTCGCCTGCCGGCGGGCCTCGCCCGCGGGAAACGACCGGCAGGTCGTCGGCTGGTCGGTGGTGGCCGCGCTGGCGACGGCTGTCGGCTTCTGGCTACTCGGCCTGGTCGGCCGTATCCTCTGAACCGGGTTTCGTGCCGGTCATCGGCGGTTATCGCTAACCAGAAGGAATGCGCGTCGAACGAAGAGGACCGCAAGTTGTGACGACGATACGCGACATGGACGCCGGCGCGTTCAGCCATCCGGCGCTCTTCTATCGCGACGAGTCGACCTACCTGGCAGGCACCGTCCCGTTCGTGCTCGACGGCCTCGCGGCGGGCGAGCCCGTGGCCGTGGCGGTGCCCGAACGAAACCTGGCCCGCATCGAGAACGCACTGGGCGACGCCGCGGGCGAGATCCTGTTGATCGACATGGGCGACGCGGGCCGTAACCCCGGCCGGATCATCCCCGGCGTGCTGCGCGCGTTCGCCGACGCCCACCCCGGCCCGGTGCGGATCATCGGGGAGCCGATCTGGGCGGGCCGCAGCGAGGACGAGTACCCGGCCTGCGCGCAGCACGAGGCGTTGATCAACGCCGCCTTCGCGGGCCGGAAGGCCACCATCCTGTGCCCGTACGACACGACGAGCCTGGCGGCGTCGGTGCTCGCCGACGCGGAGGCCACGCACCCCCTGCTGATCGACGACACCGGGGAGACGCTCAGCGAGCGCTACGCGCCCGACGACATCGTGGCGGCGTACAACGCTCCGCTGACACCGGCACCCGCCGCGGTCACGATGGCCTTCACCCTGGGTGAGCTGTCCAAGGCCCGGCACTTCGCGTTCGACTTCGCCACCGACGCGGGCCTTCCTGGCGACCGGGTGCAGGACCTGGTGCTGGCCGTGGGCGAGCTGACGGGCAACAGCGTGCAGCACGGCGGGGGCGGCGGCGAGCTGCGGTTGTGGACCGACGGCGGCCACCTGGTGTGCGAGGTCGAGGACGCCGGTCACCTCGCCGACCTGCTCGCGGGGCGCCGCCCGGTGCCGTTGAACCAGGTCGGCGGCCGCGGCCTGCTCCTGGTGAACCACATCGCCGACCTGGTGCGTACCTACCGCACGGCGCGTGGAACCATCACGCGCGTGCACCTCCGCCTCTAGGAGCGCACTGAACAACCGCTGCCCTACTGCGCGACGCCCAGACGGCGCCTCGCTGCGTTGTCGGAAAGCCCGAGTACGACCCCGGTACGAGGGCTTCCCTCCGCCTAATGAGAGTTGCGGGTTGGTCATTGGGCCGACTCGTGGTCGGTGACCATCGGTGGGTGAGCACTCTCTCCGCCTGAACCCCTTGTGTGGGGAGTTCTGTCGCAAGATCGTGCCCCTGCCGGTAGCCCGGGAGAACGGATCGCTGATGGGATGTCGTGCCCACCGAGTGTGGTGTGAGCACTGGTTCATTAGGCCGCTGAGTGTTCTCCCGCGCGTGACCGGGGTATGACGAGCGTTGTGGAGGGAGACGGACACGGTGCTGTTCGTGGGAGATGACTGGGCCGAAGACCATCACGATGTCGAGTTGATGGACACGGCGGGCCGGCGGCTGGCGAGAGCCCGGCTGCCGGAGGGGGTGGCTGGGATCGCCCGGTTGCACGCGATGATCGCCGAGCACCTGGGCCCGGACACCGATCCCGATCAGGCGCGGGTGGTGATCGGGATCGAGACCGATCGCGGGCCCTGGGTGGCTGCCCTGGTCGCCGCGGGGTACGCCGTGTTCGCGGTCAACCCGTTGCAGGCGGTCGGATACCGGCGGCGGCATGGTGTGTCCGGGGCGAAAAGCGACGCTGCGGACGCGCACATGCTGGCCAACATGGTACGTACCGACGCCCACGAGTTGCGCCCGATCGCCGGTGACAGCCCCGAGGCCGAGGCGGTCAAGGTCATCACCCGGGCGCACAAGACGTTGATTTGGGAACGCACCCGCCACACCCAGCGGCTGCGCCACAGCCTGCGCGAGTACTTCCCCGCCGCACTGGAGGCATTCGAGGACCTGGATGCACCCGAGGCGCTGGAACTGCTGGGGAAGGCACCCGACCCGGACAGCGCAGCGCGGCTGTCGCTGAGCCAGATCCGGGCCGCGCTGCGACGTGCTCGCCGCCGCGACATCGAGGGCAAAGCCACCCGGATCCAGTCGCTGCTGCGCGCCCAGCAGCTGGGGCAGCCCGCGGTGGTCACCGCGGCCTATGCAGCCACCACCCGCGCCGCGGTCACGGTGCTGGCCACCCTGCGCGCGCAGGTCAGCACCCTGCAGGGCCAGGTCGAGACGTTTTTTGGCCAGCACCCGGACGCTGAGATCGTGCTGTCCCAGCCTGGGCTGGGACCGATCCTGGGCGCCCGGGTGCTGGCCGAGTTCGGCGACGACCCCAACCGTTACGCCAGCGCGAAAGCACGCAAGAACTACGCGGCGACCAGTCCGATCACCCGCGCCTCGGGCAAGAAGAAGGTCGTACTGGCCCGCTTCGTGCACAACGACCGGCTGATCGACGCGTTGATGACCCAGGCCTTCGCCGCGCTCAACACCTCACCCGGTGCGCGAACCTACTACGACCAGCAACGAGCCCGCGGTGTCGGGCACAACCCCGCGCTGCGCCAACTGGCCAACCGGCTCGTCGGCATCCTGCACGGCTGCCTGAAAACCCGCACCCTCTACAACGAGACCACCGCCTGGTCGCACCACGCCAACAACATCGCCGCTTGACATTCAAGCTCCTGGGATGTCTTGCGAGGCCGCCGCCTGGATCGCCGCTCGCTACGGGCGGGGTCGTTCAGCACGCTCCTAGTCGACGCGCAGGTGTGGTGCGTGCAGGCCGAGGAAGTCGACCAGGCCCGGCACCGCGCTCCGGAAGAACTTCCCGTTGTGCCCGCCGCGTGCGGTGTGCGCCAGCTCGGGCCTGGCCTGCCGGATGAACCGTCGCACGCCTCCGATGAAGGGGTCCTGCTCGCCGCACCACACAGCCGTGGGAATGCCGCGAGTGGCGCCGATGTGGCGTAGCGGGTCCAGCGACGCCCACTCGGCCTCGCTGCTGAACGCCTTGCGCCTGCGCATCACCCTCCACGACGTGATCAACGCGGGGGAGATGGCCGCGATGGCGTCGACGGGGTGGCGCCGCTCGTTGCGCCGCCGCGCGTAGACGAAGGCGCCGAAGCCGCCCATCGAGGTGCCGGTGACGGCGAACGGCCTGCCCTTCGCGTCGCCGAGCCCGCGCTCGCGCAGCCAGCCGGGGACCTCGTCGAGCAGCATGGCCAGCGGGTCGTCGCCGGGATGGTGCTCGTGCCAGTAGCTGTTGCCGCCGTCCACGGCGACGAACCCGAACGGCGGCACCCTGTGGTTGGAGATGTCCTTGCCGAGCCGGTGGGCGAGGCCGGGCGGCGCCGCGTTGCGGGCGGAGCCGTTGCGCCCGTGCAGCAGCAGCGACATGGGCAGTCCTGGCGTTGGTTCCCGCGCCGGCAGCACCAGCACGAGATCCACGTGCCTGCCGCGTGCGTGCGAGTACACGCGGTCGACCACGGTGGCACCGGGCCCGGAGAAGACGGCGGGGAAGGACGAGCTCGCCGAGCGGCGCAGCGCGGAGGCCGGGGTGGGGGAATCGCTGAGGACACCGGTCGTGATCGCCGCGGCGGCGCCGACGCCGGAGGCCGCACCGGCCAGCAGGACCGTCCGCCTGCTCGGCCCGCGTGCCGAACCATCTCGCTCCGCCGGCACGGGCCCTCCCTTCCCCGTTCGCTGGCCTCAGCCTTCCATGATCCTCTTTTCACCCGTGTAAAGATTCATGCTCTCGCCGCGCAGGAAACCGACGAGCGTCATGCCGTTCTCCTCGGCGAGTTCCACCGCGAGTGACGACGGAGCCGACACCGCGGCGAGCATCGGCATACCCGCCATCGCCGCCTTCTGAACCAGCTCGAAGGATGCTCGCCCGGAGACCAGCAGTCCACAGTCCGAGAGTGGGATCAGCCCTTCGAGCAGGGCCCAGCCGAGCACCTTGTCGACGGCGTTGTGCCTGCCCACGTCCTCCCGCACGGCCAGCAGCCGCCCGTCCGGGGTGAACAGGCCTGCCGCGTGCAGACCGCCGGTGGCGGCGAACACGCGCTGCCGTTCCCGCAGGGTGGCGGGCAGGCCGGCCAGGACGGTGGTGCTGACCGTGAACGGCGAGCCCGACGGGTCGAACCGGGTGCGCAGCTTCACCGCGTCGAGCGCGGCCTTGCCGCACACCCCGCACGACGACGTCGTGTAGAAGTTGCGCTCCACGCCCGTGTCCGGCTCCGGGACGCCCTCGGCGAGCGCCAGGTCCAGCACGTTGTAGGTGTTGCGGCCGGTGTCGTCGACGCTGTCGCAGTAGCGGGCGGTGGCGATGTCCTCGCGCGAGCCGATGACGCCCTCGGAGAGCAGGAAGCCGTGGGCGAGCTCCACGTCGTGGCCTGGCGTGCGCATGGTCACCGCGAGCGGTTTGCCGGAGACGCGCAGCTCGAGGGGCTCCTCCGCGGCCAGCGCGTCCGGCCTGCGGCGTTGCCCGTCGGGGGTGAGCTTGCGTACCGGTCTGCGTACCGTCACTCTGCCCATCGGACCTCACTCCCACCCGACGTTCGACAGCTGTTTGCTGCGAGCGTGTACTTCCTGTAATACATTCTCGGCTAGAACAGACTTGGCATACTTTCGACAGTATTCAGTGTACGGAGGTGCCGGAGTGGCACGCGGCTTCCTGGACCGCTCTCACAGCATCGCACCCGCGAACTGGAGCCGATGGCTGGTTCCCCCGGCCGCTCTCTCGGTACACCTCGCGATCGGGCAGGTCTACGCCTGGAGCGTGTTCAAACCGCCGCTGGAGGAGGCGCTCGGGCTCAGCGGCACCGAGAGCGCACTGCCGTTCCAGCTCGGCATCGTGATGCTCGGGCTCTCGGCCGCGTTCGGTGGCACGCTCGTGGAGCGCAACGGGCCGCGCTGGGCGATGTTCGTGTCGATGACGTGTTTCTGCTCCGGCTTCCTCGTCTCGGCGCTGGGCGTCGCGGCCTCGCAGTACTGGCTCGTGGTCCTCGGCTACGGGGTCATCGGCGGCATCGGGCTCGGGATCGGCTACATCTCGCCGGTGTCGACGCTCATCAAATGGTTCCCCGACCGGCCCGGCATGGCCACCGGCATCGCGATCATGGGCTTCGGCGGCGGCGCGCTGATCGCCTCGCCGTGGTCGAGTCAGATGCTGGAGTCCTTCGGCGAGACTACGGGCGGGATCGCCACCGCGTTCCTCGTGCACGGCCTCGTGTACCTCGTCTTCATGTCGATGGGTGTGCTGCTGGTCCGCGTGCCCGCCGACGGCTGGAAGCCGGCCGGGTGGAAGCCCGGCAACGGCGGCACCGGGAAGATGATCACCACGGCGCACGTCTCCGCGCGCAACGCGATCCGGACCCCCCAGTTCTGGCTGCTGTGGGTGATCCTGTGCTTCAACGTCACCGCGGGCATCGGCATCCTGGAGAAGGCCTCGCCGATGATCACGGAGTTCTTCCGTGAGACGTCCACCCCGGTCGGTGCCGCCTCCGCGGCCGGGTTCGTCGGGCTGCTGTCGCTGACCAACATGCTCGGCCGGTTCGTCTGGTCGTCCACATCGGACATCGTGGGTCGGAAGAACATCTACCGCCTCTACCTCGGCGTCGGCGCCGTGCTGTACCTGGTCATCGCGCTCACCACCAACACCTCCAAGCTCGTGTTCGTGTTGTGCGCGATGGTGATCCTGTCGTTCTACGGCGGCGGGTTCGCGACGGTGCCCGCCTACCTCAAGGACCTGTTCGGCACCTACCAGGTCGGGGCGATCCACGGCAGGCTGCTCACCGCGTGGTCGGCGGCGGGCGTGCTCGGCCCGCTGATCGTCAACGCGATCGCCGACAGCCAGGAGGCGGCGGGCAAGCAGGGGCCGGCCCTCTACTCGACGTCGCTGTTCATCATGATGGGCCTGCTGATCGTCGGCTTCATCGCCAACGAACTGGTGCGGCCGGTCGACCCGAAGTTCCACGAGCCCTCCGCCGAGCAGGCGGTCGCCTCGGAGAAGGAGGCCCGGTGAGCGAGACACCCGAGTCCCGGCCCGCGCGGCGGACGCCGTTGCTTGTCCTCGTCTGGCTGTGGGTGGGCCTGCCGTTCGCCTACGGCCTCTACGAGCTGATCAGGAAGGTCGTGCAGCTCTTCGGCGGCTGAGCCGGCCGAGCGAGCGGACACCCATTTACCTGCCGGTTACTCTCCGCGTCTTGCCAACTCGTTAGCGAGCCGAAAGACTAGCGGACGTTGCCTGGGGCTGGGGAGGTTGGTGTGGCCGCACCGCGTTCGGTTCGTCGAGCTGTGCTCGTGGTCCTGCTGGCGCTGGTGCTGCCGGTGCTGACCGTGCCCGCGCAGGCGCAGACCCCCTCGGCGCACCGGGACCCCGGGAACGGCGCCGAGCGCAGCGCGGCCGCGGCGACCGCCGTGCCGGCACGCGCGCTGGTCGCCGCCGAGGACGAGAACCGCCGAGGCGGCGGCCGGCAGGGCTACCCGCGGCAGACCGAGCTGCGGGTCTTCCCCGAGGAACCGGCCGACAAGGCCGTCAAGCTGGGGCTGCTGCCCTACCACGCGATCGCGCCGAAGCTCAACGAGCTGCAGCAGCGCAGCGACCGGGTGTCGGCCGAGGTCATCGGGCAGAGCACGCTCGGGCGCGACCTGTACCTGGTGACGGTGACGGCGCCGGAGACCGCGGCGCAGGCCCGGCAGCAGGACCGCTGGCGCGAGCTGATCGAGAACGACCCCCGCGCGGCGGCACGGGACCGGGCGCTCGCCGCGGGCTACAAGGCGCCGGTGTGGATCAACGCGAACATCCACGGCGACGAGTGGGAGGGCACCGACGGTGCCATGCGGGTGATCGAGGATCTCGCGACCACCACCGACCCCGCCGAGGTCCGGCTGCTCAAGAGCACCCGGATCTACTTCACCGTCACCAACAACCCCGACGGCCGCGTGGCGGGCACCAGGGCCAACGCGGCCGGGTTCGACGTCAACCGCGACCACATCACCTCCACCCAGCCCGAGTCGAGGGCGGTGCGCGACGTGGTGATCGGCACGCAGCCGCTGGTGATGCTCGACGAGCACGGCTACACGGGCACCACGCTCATCGAGCCGGGAACACCGCCGCACGGCCAGAACTACGAGTACGACCTCTACCTCAAGCACGCCTACGAGAACGCGCTCGGCATGGAGAAGGCGATCGCCGGGCTCGGGCACCCCGAGACCGCCCGCGCCGACATCCCGTTCCGCGACTTCCCGCCGGGCGAATGGGACGACTGGCCGCCGATCTTCACGCCCATGTACGCGATCTACCACGGCGCCGTCGGGCACACGGTCGAGGTGCCACTGCGCGTCAACCGCACGGAGTACGACGAGCTGCCGGTGGAGGAGCTGCGCCGCCGCTCGGGCATCAACACCGACGTCGCCGCGAGCACGATCACCGCGGGCATCGCCTACGCGGAGGCCAACCGGCGTGAGCTGATCGCCGACCAGATCGAGGTGTTCCGCCGAGGCTGGGCCGGTGAGCCGCAGCGGGAGATCCCGGACGGCTACGTCCCCGGCTTCGGCGAGGAGGACCGCTACTCCGTCGAGTTCCCCCGCGCCTACGTGATCCCGGCAGGCGACGCGCAGCGCTCGGCGCCGGCCGCCGCCCGGCTCGTCGACCACCTGATCGCCAACGACGTGCGCGTGACCCGCGCCCTGCACCCGTTCCGGCTCGCGGGAACGATGTACCCGGCCGGCTCCTACGTGGTCGACATGCACCAGCCCAAACGCGGGCTCGCGAACGTGATACTGGCCGAGGGCAAGGACATCTCCGCCGACGTGCCGCGGATGTACGACATCTCCGGCTGGAGCCTCGGGCTGCTCTGGGGAGCCACGGTGGACGTCTCGCGCGAGCAGGCGCCGAAGGTCCGGACCACGCCGGCGGCCGCCGCGTCGCCCACGGGCGGCGTCGACGCCCCGGGCGGCAGGGATCTCGCGCTGACCGTCGCCGACGGCAAGGACGTGCAGGCGGTGAACTTCCTCGCCGGGCAAGGGGTTGCGGTGCACCGGCAGGACGACGGCACCGTGGTGGTCCCGGCCTCGGCGCGCCGGCAGGCCGAGGCGGCGGCCGAGCGCTTCGGGGTGCGGTTCACCCGCGCGCCCTCGGGCGAGCGCGGACCGGTGCTGGGCAGGCCCGTGATCGCCGCGGCCGTGTCGGCCGACGAGCTGTTCGTGTTGCGGGAGCTGGGTTTCGACGTCCGGCCGGTCTCGACACGGGCCCTCAACGAGGGCTTCGACCTCACCGCGGTGGACGCGCTGTTCGTGTCGGCGGGGCTCTCCTACGCGCAGCTGACCGGTGAGGCGAGGCAGCGGCTGGCCGTGTTCCTCGCCGACGGCGGCGTGGTCACGAGGGGCGCGACGGGCGCGACGTTCAACGCCGAGGCCGCGCTGCTGCCGGTGACCGCGGTGCGGGGCCGCTCCGACGCCAACGGCGTGGTCTCGGTGTCGAACGGCGAGGGCGTGGTGGGCACCGGTTCGCCGGGGCACGCGTTCGTGTACTCGCCGTTGTGGTTCACCGGACTGGGTTCCGGTGTGGTCGCCGAACAGCGGTACGCCGAGGACGGCCCGCTCGTGGCGGGGCACTGGCTGCCGGGCCCGGCTGAGCTCGGCCCGGCGCAGGCGGCGGGCGAAGCATCGGTGGTGTCCGGGGTCGCGGGCGCGGGCGCGCGCACGGTGCTCTTCGGCACGGAGCCGCTGTTTCGCGGTCACCCGAAGGGGTTGTACGCGCAGGTCGCCAGGGCGCTGTACTGGACGGCAGTAGGCTAGGCGGCATGAGCACGAACCGCCCCGCCTTCCATCTCGCCATTCCCGTCGACGACCTGGGCAAGGCCCGTGACTTCTACGGTGGTGTGCTCGGGTTTCCCGAGGGCCGCTCCGACACGGCGTGGGTGGACTGGAACGTCCACGGCCATCAGGTGGTGACCCACGTGGTGCCGGGGCACAAGCCGACCGCGGGCCACAACCCGGTCGACGGTCACGCGGTGCCGGTTCCCCACTTCGGGTTGATCCTGCCGGTCGACGGCTTTCACGAGCTGGCCGAGCGGCTGCGCGCGGCGGGCACCGAGTTCGTCATCGAGCCGTACCAGCGGTTCGCGGGCGAGCCGGGGGAACAGTGGACGATGTTCCTGCTCGACCCGGCGGGCAACGCGCTGGAGTTCAAGGCCTTCTCCGACGAGTCGCAGATCTTCGCGAAGTAGCGGTTTTCCTGCGAACCACCCGGACGGCCTCTAGGCTCGGGGAATGCTGATCGCGGAGGACCTGCTCCTGCTGGTGTTCGACGACGTCGAGGGCAAGCCCGTGCCCGGCGTGCAGAACGTGGAGTACTCGCTCGCCGGGGCGCTGCTGATCGAGCTGGCGATGCTGGGCAGGGTCGACGTCACCACCGAGGCCGACGAGGGCACGGCGGGCAGGCTCGTGGTCAGGGACGAGTCGCCGACCGGGCGGGACGTGCTCGACGACGCGCTGGCCAAGCTGTCCACAAAGGAGGGCCGCAAGGCGAAGGACGCGATCGGCCCGCTGTCGGGCAAGGGACTGTCCGACCGCCTGCTCGCCGGGCTCGCCGACCGGGGCATCCTGCGCCGCGAGGAGGGCAGGATCCTCAAGCTGTTCCCCGTCACGCGCTGGCCCGCAGAGGACTCGCGGGCCGAGGAGCGGACACGGGCCGAGCTGGATCGCGTGCTCGTGCACGGGGAGGACCCTGGCGAGCGCACGGGTGCCCTGATCGCGCTGCTCACCGGCATGGGTGTGGTCAAGCGCGTCGTCGAGAGCGACGATGCCCAGCTGGTGGAGCGCAGGGCGAAGGAGATCGCCGAGGGCAACTGGGCCGGCGAGGCCATGCGCAAGGCCGTCGAGGAGATGACGGCGGCGGTGATGGTCGCCGTGTTCGTCCCGACGATCGTCACCACCGCCACCACGTAGCCCCGTCGGCCACCCGCAGTGAAGGCCACCTTGCCTGCGTTGAACGCAGTGAAGGTGGCCTTCACTGCGGGTGGGTCAGGCGGCGGTCAGGCGGGTTCGAGCCGCACCACGATCGCCTTCGACGCCGGGGTGTTGGACGTCCTCGCCACGGAGTCCAGTGGGACCAGCGCGTTCGCCTCGGGGAAGTACGCCGCCGCGCAGCCCCGCGCGGTCGGGTAGCCCACGACACGGAACCGCTCCGCCCTGCGGTCGCCGTCCGTCCACTCCGACACCAGGTCCACCAGCTCGCCGTCCGCGATGCCGAGGTCGGTGAGGTCGGCCGGGTTCACGAACACGACGCGCCGCCCGTCCTCGACGCCGCGGTAGCGGTCGGAAAGGCCGTAGATCGTGGTGTTGTACTGGTCGTGGCTGCGCAGGGTCTGCAACAGCAGCCTGCCCTCACCCGCGGTGGGGTACTCCAGTTCGTTCACCCCGAACATCGCCCTGCCCGTCAGGGTTCCGGTGAACTCGCGGGAGTCGCGCGGCGGGTTGGGCAGCACGAACCCGTCCGGCTCCCGCACCCTCTCGTTGTAGTCCTCGCAACCGGGCACCACGCGCGCGATGCGCTCGCGGATCGCGTCGTAGTCGCGCTCGAACTCCCGCCACGGCACGGGGTGCTCCTCGCCGAACAGCGCCCGCGCGAGGCGGCACAGGATCGCGACCTCCGAGAGCAGGTGCTCGCTCGCGGGCGTCAGCCGCCCGCGCGAGGCGTGCACCGCCGACATCGAGTCCTCGACCGTCACGAACTGCTCGCCGCCCGCCTGCACGTCGCGCTCGGTGCGGCCGAGCGTCGGCAGGATGAGCGCCGTGCGGCCGTGCACCACGTGCGAGCGGTTGAGCTTGGTCGACACGTGCACGGTCAGCTCGCACGAGCGCAGCGCCCGCTCGGTCAGCTCCGTGTCCGGGGTGGCCGAGGCGAAGTTGCCGCCCACGGCGAAGAACACCTTGCCCCGGCCGTCGCGCATCGCGCGGATGGAGTCCACGACGTCGAGGCCGTGCTCGCGGGGCACCGGGATGCCGAACTCGGTCTCCAGCGCCGCGAGGAACGGTTCGGGCATCTTCTCCCAGATGCCCATCGTGCGGTCGCCCTGCACGTTCGAGTGCCCGCGCACGGGGCACAGGCCCGCGCCCGGCTTGCCGATCATGCCCCGCAGCAGCGCGAGGTTGGCGACCTCCTGGATGGTCGGCACGGCGTGCTTGTGCTGCGTCAGCCCCATCGCCCAGCAGTAGACGGTGCGCTTCGACTCGGCGATCATGCCCGCGACCTTGGCGATCTGCTCGCGCGCGAGCCCGGTCGCGCGGTCGACCTCGGCCCAGTCGAGTGCGCGCACCTGCTTGGCGTAGTCGGCGAAGTCGTAGGTGGAGTTCTCGATGAAGCCGGTGTCGAGGACCGTGCCGGGCGCCGCGTCCTCCCACCGCAGCAGCAGGTTCCCGATCGCCTGGAACAGCGCGAGGTCACCGCCGAGGCGGATCTGGCAGAACTCGTCGGCCAGCGGGCTGCCCTTGCCGACGACGCCGCGCACGTTCTGCGGGTTCTTGAACCGCAGCAGCCCGGCCTCCGGCAGCGGGTTCACCGCGATCACCTTGGCGCCCTTGGCTTTCGCCTGCTCCAGCGCCGAGAGCATCCTCGGGTGGTTGGTGCCGGGGTTCTGTCCGATCACGACGATCAGGTCAGCCTCGTGGATGTCGGCGAGCGAGACCGTGCCCTTGCCGATGCCCGTCGACGCCGACAGCGCCGCGCCCGACGACTCGTGGCACATGTTGCTGCAGTCAGGCAGGTTGTTGGTGCCGAAGGAACGCACCAGCAGCTGGTAGAGGAACGCGGCCTCGTTGCTCGTGCGGCCCGAGGTGTAGAAGATCGCCTCGTTCGCGTCGGCCAGCCCGCGCAGCTTCTCCGCGGTGAGCGCGAACGCGTCGTCCCACGAGATCGGCTCGTAGTGCGTGGCACCATCGCGCAGCACCATCGGCCGGGTCAGCCGGCCCTGCTGGCCGAGCCAGTAGTCGCTCTTGTCCGCGAGGTCGGCGATCGAGTGGGTCGCGAAGAACTCCGGGCCCACCCGGCGTTTCGTCGCCTCCTCGGCGACGGCCTTGGCGCCGTTCTCACAGAACTCGGCGAGCTTGCGGTGCTCGCCGTCGGACTCCCTCGGCTCCGGCCACGCGCAGCCGGGGCAGTCGTAGCCCTCGCGCTGGTTCAGCAGGCGCAGGGTGCGCACGGTGCGGCCCGCGCCCATCTGCTCGAAGCCGCGGCGCAGCGACACCGCCACGCCGGGCAAGCCCGCGGCCCAGTCCTTGGGTTTGCCGACTTCCAGCCGGTTCTCGTCGACGTCGTGCTCCGGTGCGTGTCGTGCCACGTCAGCCATTCTCAGCCGACGGAACCCGCATCGCCGTGGCCCGAGGCTGTCGGCTTGATCACACCCCGAGCGCGACGTCGATGCGCAGCTCGTCGGCCTGAGTGAACTCCAGGGCGGCCACGTTGCCTGCTGCCCGCAGGTCGGCGCCGATCGCGCCGAGCAGCTCCAGGTCACGGGCGGGCCCGTGGACGCGCACCGTTTCGACCGGCGCCCGCATCGACACCTTCGCCTCGGACTTGGCCTTGCGGATCGCGCCGATCGCCGTCGAGGCCAGTCCGGTCAGCTCGCCGTCACCCGTTCCGGTGCCCTGCGGTGCGGGCCACGGCGCGAGGTGCACGGAGTCGTCGTGCCACCACGACCACGCCTCCTCCGTGCAGTAGGGCACGTACGGCGCGAGCAGGCGCAACAGCGCGGACAGCGCCGTGCGCAGCGTGGCCCTCGCCGACTCGGGGCCGGGCCCGCCGCTCTCGTCGTAGGCACGCTGCTTGACCAGCTCCAGGTAGTCGTCGCAGAAGAACCAGAAGAACCGCTCGATCCGTTCCAGCGCGCTGGTGTACTCGAAGGCCTCGAGTGCCGCCGTGGCGTGCCGGACGACGTCGTCGAGCGCGGCGAGCAATGCCTGGTCGAGCGGCTCGGTGCCCGTCGCCTCGCCGGTGGGCGCGGGGAAGCTCAGCACGAACCTGGCCGCGTTGAGCAGCTTCGTCGCGAGCCTGCGGCCGATCTTGAGCTGCCCCTCGTCGAACGTGGTGTCCGCGCCGGGCCGCCCGCCGGCGGCCCAGTACCGGACGGCGTCGGGGCTGAACCGTTCGAGCAGGTCCATCGGCGTCACGACGTTGCCCCTGGACTTGCTCATCTTCTTGCGGTCCGGGTCGAGGATCCAGCCCGACAGCGCGGCGTGCCGCCACGGCAGCGCACCCGCGTCGAGCTCCGAGCGCAGGACCGTGGAGAACAGCCAGGTGCGAATGATGTCGTGGGCCTGGGGCCGCAGGTCCATCGGGAACGTCAGCGCGTAGCGCGCGGGGTCTTCCTCCCAGCCGCACACGATCTGCGGCGAGAGCGACGACGTCGCCCACGTGTCGAGGATGTCCGGTTCGGCCGCGAAGCCACCCGGCGTGCCGCGCTGCTGTTCCGTATAGCCGGGCGGGAGCTGCGACGCCGGGTCCACGGGCAGCGTGTCCTCGTCCGGCAGGATCGGCGCGTCGTAACGCGGCTCGCCGTGCTCGTCGAGCGGGTACCACAGCGGGATCGGCACCCCGAAGAACCGCTGCCTGCTCACCAGCCAGTCGCTGTTCAGCCCGCGCACCCAGTCGTCGTAACGGGCCTTCATGTACGCCGGGTGCCACGTCAGCTCCTCGCCCCTGCGCAGCAGCGCGTCACGGTGCGCGAGCGAGCGGATGAACCACTGCCTGCTGGAGACGATCTCCAGCGGTTTGTCGCCCTTCTCGTAGAACTTCACCGGCCGCGTCACCGGGCGCGGCTCGCCGTCGAGGTCACCGGACTCGCGCAGCAACTCCACCACGCGCTGCCGGGCGGTGTGCACGGTCGCGCCCGCGAGGCGGGCGTAGGCGGCGGCGTCCACACCGGACGGGGGCTCGGGCAGGATCCGGCCGTCCCTGCCGATGATCGTGCGCGCCGGCAGCCTCAGCTCCCGCCACCACTGCACGTCGGTGAGGTCGCCGAACGTGCAGCACATCGCGATCCCGGCGCCGCGCTCGCGTTCGGCCGCAGGGTGGGCGAGTAACGGCACCTCGGCGCCGAACACGGGGGAGGTGACCGTGGTGCCGAACAGCGGGGCGTAGCGCTCGTCGCCGGGATGTGCGATCAGCGCCACGCACGCGGGCAGCAGTTCGGGCCTGGTGGTCTCGACATGCACCGGCCCGCCCGGGGCGTGGAAGGCGATCCGGTGCCACGCGCCCGCGTGCTCGCGGTCCTCCAGCTCGGCCTGTGCGACGGCGGTGCGGAAGCCGACGTCCCACAGCGTCGGCGCCTCGGCCTGGTAGGCCTCGCCCCGCCGTAGCAGCCGCAGGAACGACTGCTGGGCGACGCGGCGCGCCCGGTGGCCGATCGTCGAGTACGTCATCGACCAGTCCACCGAGAGGCCCAGCCTGCGCCACAGCTCTTCGAACGCCCGCTCGTCCTCGGCGGTCAGCCGCTCGCACAGCTCGATGAAGTTCCGCCGCGAGACGTCGGTGACGCGCTTGCGGTCACCCGGCGTGAACCCCGTGTCGTACGGCAGTGAGGGGTCGCAGCGCACGCCGTAGTGGTTCTGCACCCTCCGCTCGGTGGGCAGGCCGTTGTCGTCCCACCCCATCGGGTAGAAGACGTGCCTGCCGCGCATCCGCTGGAAGCGGGCGACGATGTCGGTGTGGGTGTAGGAGAAGACGTGGCCGACGTGCAGTGAGCCGCTCACCGTGGGTGGCGGGGTGTCGATCGAGAAGACCTCGGCCCGCGTGGCGGGCGGGACGAAACGATAGGCGCCCGCGCGTTCCCACTCGGCGGCCCAGCGCACGTCGAGGCCGTCCAGCGACGGCCGGGCGGGGACGTGCGGGGTGATCTCGGGCACGCGGCCATTATGGGCGGGGCCGGGCGCCGGTGACGAGTGGAAAACGGCGGTTCGTAGACTGACTGGTTGTGACGGAGAAGACGCCCCAGCAGCACACCGACCTGCCCAACGCCTGGAACCCGGCCGACGAAGAGGCCGCCCTGTACCAGCGCTGGGTAGACGCGGGCTACTTCACCGCCGACGCGTCGTCGGACAAGCCGCCGTTCACGATCGTGCTGCCCCCGCCGAACGTCACCGGCAGCCTGCACATGGGCCACGCGCTCAACCACACCGTGATGGACGCGCTCACGCGCCGTCGCCGGATGCAGGGCTACGAGGTGCTGTGGCTGCCCGGCATGGACCACGCCGGCATCGCCACCCAGAACGTCGTCGAGCGGCAGCTCGCCAACGAGGGCGTGTCGCGGCACGACCTCGGCCGGGAGCGCTTCGTCGAGCGCGTCTGGGAGTGGAAGGCCGAGTACGGCGGCAAGATCCTCGACCAGATGCGCAGGCTCGGCGACGGCGTCGACTGGTCGCGCGAGCGGTTCACGATGGACGAGACGCTCTCGCGCGCCGTCCAGACGATGTTCAAGAAGCTCTACGACGACGGCCTGATCTACCGCGCCGAGCGCATCATCAACTGGTGCCCGCGCTGCCACACGGCGCTGTCGGACATCGAGGTCGACCACTCCGACGACGACGGCGAGCTCGTCTCGATCCGCTACGGCGACGGCGACGCCGCGATCGTGGTGGCCACCACGCGGGCGGAGACGATGCTCGGTGACACGGCCGTCGCGGTGCACCCGGACGACGAGCGCTACGCGCACCTGGTGGGCACCGAGGTGGAGCTGCCGCTCACCGGGCGCCGCATCCCGATCGTGGCCGACAAGCACGTCGACCCCGAGTTCGGCACGGGCGCCGTGAAGGTGACCCCGGCGCACGACCCCAACGACTTCGAGATCGGCAGGCGCCACGACCTGCCGATGCTGTCCATCATGGACGAACGCGCGGTGATCACCGCGCACGGTCCGTTCCAGGACATGGACCGGTTCGAGGCGCGGCCCGCCGTGGTCGCCGCGCTGCGCGAGCAGGGCCGCATCGTCGCCGAGAAGCGGCCGTACGTGCACGCCGTCGGGCACTGCTCGCGGTGCGACACGGTGGTGGAGCCGAGGCTGTCGCTGCAGTGGTGGGTCAACGTCGAGCCGCTGGCCCGCGCCGCGGGCGACGCCGTGCGCGACGGCCGCACCAAGGTGCACCCGCCGGAGCTGGCCAAGCGCTATTTCGACTGGGTCGACAACATGCATGACTGGACGATCTCGCGCCAGCTGTGGTGGGGACACCGGATCCCGGTCTGGTACGGCCCCGACGGCGAGACCGTGTGCGTCGGCCCCGACGAGCAGCCGCCGACGGGCGAGGGCTGGCACCAGGACCCGGACGTGCTGGACACGTGGTTCTCGTCGGGGCTGTGGCCGTTCTCGACGATGGGCTGGCCCGAGCGGACCGCCGACCTGGCGAAGTTCTATCCGACCAGCGTCCTGTCGACCGGCTACGACATCCTCTTCTTCTGGGTCGCCAGGATGATGATGTTCGGCCTGTACGCGATGGACGAGGCCCAGCCCTTCGACCACATCTACCTGCACGGGCTGATCCGCGACGCGAACGGCAAGAAGATGTCGAAGTCGCGCGGCAACGTGATCGACCCGCTGGACTGGATGGACCGGTTCGGCGCCGACGCCACGCGCTTCACGCTCGCCAGGGGCG
Organism: Prauserella flavalba; assembly: GCF_003202235.1. Taxonomy (GTDB): domain Bacteria; phylum Actinomycetota; class Actinomycetes; order Mycobacteriales; family Pseudonocardiaceae; genus Prauserella_A; species Prauserella_A flavalba. The sequence continues at coordinate 212,388 of NZ_MASU01000014.1, read as the reverse complement.
CCAACCCCGGCGCCGACATGGCGCTCGCGGAGGAGTGGGCCGCCGGTTCGCGCAACTTCTGCACGAAGCTGTGGAACGCCACCCGGTTCGCGATCATGAACGGCGCCACCGTGGCCACCCCGCTGCCCGCCGCCGAGGACCTGACCGAGGCCGACCGCTGGATCCTCGGCAGGCTCGCCGCCGTGGTGTCCGAAGTGGACGAGCTGCTGGAGGACTTCCAGTTCGCCAAGGCCACCAACGCGCTCTACCACTTCACGTGGGACGAGCTGTGCGACTGGTACCTGGAGCTGGCGAAGGTCCAGTTCTCGGGTGACAAGGCCGAGGGCACGCGCGCGGTGCTCGGGCACGCGCTGGACACGGTGCTGCGCCTGCTACACCCGTTCATTCCGTTCATCACCGAACGCCTGTGGACCACGCTCACGGGGGGAGAGTCGCTCGTTGTCGCGCAGTGGCCCAGCGCGGACGCGCTGCCCGCCGCCGACGCCACGGCCGGCGCCCGCATCACCGACGTGCAGAAGCTGGTGACGGAGATCCGCAGGTTCCGCTCCGACCAGGGCCTCAAGCCGGGCCAGCGCGTCACCACCCGGCTCTCGGGCCCCGGCTTCGCCGCGCTGGCAGGGCACGAGGAGGCGATCCGCTCGCTGGCCCGCCTCGGCGACCCGGGCGAGGACTTCGCGGCGACGGCGTCGCTGGAGGTCTCGCTCGCGAGCGGCGCGGCGACGGTCGAGGTGGACACCTCGGGCACGATCGACGTCGCCGCCGAACGCAAGCGCCTGCAGAAGGACCTCGCCGTGGCGGAGAAGGAGCTCAAGCAGACCGAGGGCAAGCTCGGCAACCAGGCGTTCCTCGACAAGGCGCCGGCCGAGGTCGTGGACAAGATCCGCGTGCGCCGCGACACGGCGGCCGCCGACATCGAGCGCATCACGGCGCGGCTGAACTCCCTGCCGTCCTGATCTGCCCTCGGGGGCCGTTTTCAGTACCGGAGGGTGCGGAGGATTTCCGCGGCCACGCCGGCCATGCCCGCGCGGCGCGGGTGGTAGGAGGCGGCGGCGAACACGTCGGTGTCCTTGCCCTGGATCCACGCTTCGGGTCCGGCGCACGCGTCGTGCCCGAGGGAGGCGGGGTACATGTCGACAAAGGTCGCCGCGCCGTCCTCGGCGACGGCCTTCGCCAGTGCGGCGTTGAGGGTCTCCTCGACGTCGTTCAGCCACGCGTAGTCGCCGTCGGCGAAGGGCAGGATGTCCGGGCACGTTCCGCTCGGCGGCGCGATGCGCGGGTAGCCGATCACCAGCACCGTCGCGCGCGGCGAGCGCTCGTGGATGCCCGCCAGTACCTCGGACACCCGCTCGCCGGTGTCGGCGATCGCGGCCTTCAGCGTGTCGACGCCGTCGACGGTGAAGTGCTCCTGGCACGGCGCACCGGCCGGGTCGGATGCGCGCAGCGTCGGGCAGACACCCACGACGCTGCCGAACACGCCGTGGTCGTTGCCGCCGATGCCGAGGGTCACGAGGTCGGTCTCGGGGCGCAGCGCGTCGAACTGCGGGGCGTTGACGCCCAGCGTCACCTCCTGCGGCCGCGTCATGTGCGTCGTGTCGGCGCCGCCGCAGCTGACGTCGGTGAACCGCTTGACGCCGAGGTGCCTGGCGACGATCGACGGGTAGTTGTTGGTCGAGCGGGCACAGCCGACCGGATCGAGCCGTTGCAGCGGGATCAGCGGGCCGGACGTGTAGGAGTCGCCGAGTGCGACGTAGCGCTTGATGTGCTGTTTCGCCGTCGCCGCGCCCGAGCCGGCGAGCACCAGCGCGAGTACCGCCGCGAGCAGGATCGCCAGCCGCCACCTGCCGTGCATGTGAGCCCCCGTTCCCCGCGGTGTTCCCCTTCAATTCCTAGCCGCGGCCGGGCCCTCTGGGTAGTCCCGAACGGGTGCTTCGCCGGATTCGATCAGGGCGCCGTTCGGCCTAAGGCAAACGTCATTTCGCCGTATTAGGCCATACTTTTGTTTGACTCGCGCATAAGTTCCGCTACGGTGGGCACATGGTTGTGACCGGCCTCACCGATGAGGCGCCCGTGGTGCGGATGCGCGGCATCGGCAAGCAGTTCCTCGGCAACGCGGTGCTGCGCGACGTCGACCTCGACCTGCACCCCGGCGAGGTGCACGCGCTCGTCGGCGAGAACGGCGCGGGCAAGTCGACCCTGATGAAGATCCTCGCCGGAGTTCACCGGCCCGACTCCGGTTCGGTCGAGCTCGGCGGCTCGGAGGCCACCTTCGGCTCGCCCCGCGAGGCGCAGGCGGCAGGCATCTCGATCGTCCACCAGGAGTTCAACCTCCTCGGCGACCGGACGGTCGCGGAGAACGTCTACCTCGGCCGCGAGCCTGTGCGGCGCGGGCAGGTCGACCGCAGGCGCATGGAGGCCGACACCGCCGAGCTGCTCGACGGGCTGGGGGAGCGCGGCATCTCGCCCCGCACACCCGTCCGGCGGCTCGCGGTCGCGCAGCGCCAGGTGGTGGAGATCGTCAAGGCCCTGTCCACCGACGCGCGTGTGCTCGCGATGGACGAGCCCACCGCCGCGCTCGCCGACCACGAGGTCGAGCTGCTCTACGGTCTCGTGAAACGCCTGCGGCAGCGGGGAATCGCGATCCTCTACGTCTCCCACCGGCTGCGCGAGGTGTTCGACCTCAGCCAGCGCATCACGGTCCTCAAGGACGGCGAGCCGGTCACCTCGACGGCCACGGCGGAGCTCACTCCCGACCAGCTGGTGCGACACATGGTCGGCCGTCCGCTGGACGCGCTCTTTCCCGACCGGGCCGCCGAATCCGAGACCGGCGCGGTCCGCCTCGCCGTGCGCGGCGGCGGCAACGCGCGCCTGGCCGGCATCGACCTGGAACTGCGGGCGGGCGAGATCGTCGGCCTCGCCGGGCTGCAGGGTGCGGGCCGGTCCGCGGTGGCGCGCGCGATCTGCGGGGTGGATCCGTTCGCCACGGGCACGCTGGAGCTGGAGGGCAGGCCGGTGACCATCGGCTCGCCGCGCTCGGCGATCCGGCACGGCATCGCGTTCGTCACCGAGGACCGCAAGGGCGAGGGCCTCGCGCTGCGGCAGTCGGTGCGCGACAACGCACTGCTGGTGCGCAGGGCGGCGTTCGGCAGGGCCCGCGGGCTCGGCGCGCTCGACCTCGCCGCCCTGCTGCGCTCGGTGACGCTCGTGGCGCGCGGCCCCGGCCAGGAGGTGCGCTACCTCTCCGGCGGCAACCAGCAGAAGGTGGTGCTCGCCAAATGGCTCGCCGTCGAACCCCGCGTGCTCGTGGTGGACGAGCCCACGCGCGGCATCGACGTCGGCGCCAAGAAAGCCGTGTACGACCTGCTGCGCGGGCTCGCCCGCGGTGGCGTGGCGATCCTGATGATCTCCTCGGAGCTGCCCGAGCTGATCGGCATGAGCGACCGCGTGCTCGTGATGCACGAGGGCCGCCTCGCCGGTGAGCTGCCCGCGGGGCCGAGCGAGGAGGCCGTGATGACGCTGGCGACCGGGCACACCACGGTGGAGGCCGCGTGATGGCCACGGGCACGGCCGTGGCACCGCGTCCGGCGCAACGCCTTTCCCGCGTCCTGCAGCCCACCGTCGTCGTCTACCTCGCGCTCGTGCTGCTGCTCGTCGCGGGCAGCATCCTCGTCGGCGTGCGGGGCGGGGTCCTGCTCGACCAGGGCGGGATCCTCAACATCCTCACGCGCAGCACCGCGCTGGGGCTGGTCGCGATCGGACAGACGATGGTGATCCTCACCGGCAAGCTGGACCTGTCGGTGGCGTACCTGATCGGGCTGTGCTCGCTGATCGGCGCCGAGACGATGGCGGGCGACCCGGGGATGATCGTGCCCGCCGTGCTGCTGACGCTCGCGTGCGCCGCCGGCGTCGGGCTCGTCAACGGGCTCGTGATCACCAAGCTCAAGGTCAACGCGTTCATCGCCACACTCGGCACCGCGCTCATCATCCGGGGTTACCTGGAAAGCGCTTACTCCGGACCCGCGGGTGAGGTGCCCCGCGCCTTCCAGCACCTCGGCTACGCCCGGATCGGCCCGATTCCGGTGTCGGCATTGCTGATGGTCGCGCTCGCCGCGCTCGCGTGGTGGTACCTCATGCGCACCAAGGGCGGCTACCACGTGTACGCCGTGGGCGGGGACGAGGAGGTCGCGCGGTTCTCCGGCATCCGCACCGACCGCACGATCATCAAGGTGCACGTGCTGTGCGCGGTGGCCGCCGGCCTGGCGGGGCTCTTCCTCGCCAGCAGGCTCGGCTCCGGCGCGCCGTGGGTGGGCGTGGACGCGGGCTACGACCTGGAGTCGATCGCCGCGGTGGTGCTGGGCGGCACGCTGCTCGCGGGCGGCCGCGGCGGGGTCGCGGGCACGATCGGCGGCGTTCTCATCCTCGCCACGCTCGACACGATCTTCGACGACCTCGGGGTCACCCCGTTCTTCAAGGACGTCGTCCGCGGCGCCGTGCTGATCGTCGCGGTGGCGCTCTACGCACGGAGGCGGGGTGCCCTGCGATGACTGAGACACTGCCTGCGACAGGGAAGACGCGGCGCATCCGGCTCGCCGACGGCACCGGCCCCGTGCTCGCCGTACTGGCCGTGCTGCTCGTCGCGCTCGCGTTCGCGGGACCCGCCTACAGCGAGCCGGCCGGGTACCTCGCGCTGCTCAAACGCGCCGCGCCGCTGATGATCCTCGCGATCGGGCAGTACTTCGTGATCGTCAGCGGGGGCTTCGACCTTTCGGTCGGCTCGCTCGTCACGGCCGAGGTGGTGATCGCGGCGCGGCTCATCGACGGCGACGAGGGCGCGACGGTGTGGGTGATCCCGCTGCTGCTCGCCACCGGTGCGCTCGTCGGCCTGGTCAACGGGCTGATCACCACGCGGCTGCTCGTGCCGTCGTTCATCGTGACGCTGGGCATGCTGCTCGTGCTCGACGGCGCGGTGTTCCTGTGGACGGGCGGCTCGCCGCGCGGCGCGCTCTCGGAGGCGTTCCGCGTGGTGGGCCGCGAGGGATTCGAGGTGCCCCTGCTCGGCGCCGTCCCGTGGTCGGTGCTGCTGCTCGCCGCGCTCGTGGTGGCGGCCGTGGTGTTCATGCGCGGCGGCACCGGGCGCACGCTCGTCGCGATCGGGGACAACGAGACCTCGGTGCTGCTCGGCGGCGGCCGGGTGGAGCGCCTGCGCACGCTCGCGTTCGTGCTCTCCGGCGTCTCCGCCGCGATCGCCGCGATCCTGCTCGGCGGGTTCGCCGGGGTCTCGGCACAGGTCGGCGACGGCCTGGAGTTCCGCGTGATCACCGCCGTGGTGCTCGGCGGCGTGGTGCTCGGCGGCGGGCGAGGTTCCGTGGTCGCGGCCATGGCGGGCGCGCTCACCCTCGAAGCGCTGTTCTCCCTGCTCAACCTGCTCGGCGTCGCGGGCGGCCTCGAATCGGCCGTGCAAGGCGTGATCATCATCGCCGCCGTGGCCTACGCCTCGGTCGGCCGGATTCCCTTCCGGACAAGGAGGTCCACATGAAAAGGGCTTGCACGGTGGTGCTGGCCGCGGGCGCGCTGATCCTCTCCGCGTGTTCCAGCGACCTGCCCGCCGATCCCGGCGCGGCACCGTCGCAGGCGCCGGGGGAGACCACGGGCACGTCGGAGTTCTTCGACCAGGCCGAGTACGAACGCCAGCTCGCGCTGCGCGACGCCACGCCAGAGGGGCCCGCCGACAGGCCGTGGGAGCAGGCGCTCGAACCGGAGCTGGTGGACACGGCCCAGTACAGAAAGGACGGTCCACACCAGATCTGCTTCTCCAACGCCTCCGTGGACAACCCGTGGCGGCAGGTGGGGTACAAGACGATGCAGGCCGAGGCCGACCTGCACGACGAGATCGCCGAGTTCCGCGTACTCGACGCGGAGGCCAAGGACGACAAGCAGATCAGCGACATCGCCTCCCTCACCTCGCAGGGCTGCGACGCGCTGATCGTCTCGCCCAACACCACCGCGACACTGACCCCCGCGGTCGAGTCGGCGTGCGACAGCGGCATCCCGGTGATCGTGTTCGACCGCGGCGTGAACACCGACTGCCCGGTGACGTTCATCCACCCGATCGGCGGCTACGCCTTCGGGGCCACGGCGGCGGAGTTCCTGTCCGAGCAGGTCGGCGAGGGCGGCAAGGTGCTCGGCCTGCGCGTGCTGCCCGGCGTGGACGTGCTGGAGCACCGCTGGGCGGCCGCGGAGCGCGAGTTCGCCGACAGCGGCGTCCAGGTCGTCGGCGCCGAGTTCACCGAGAACGACAGCGCGACCGCCAAGAGCATCGTGTCGGACTACCTGCAGCGCGAGGGCCAGATCGACGGCATCTGGATGGACGACGGCACCGCCGCCGTCGCCGTGCTGGAGGCGTTCGAGGACGCCGGCATGGAGCCGCCCGCGATCTCGGGTGAGGACCAGCAGCAGTTCCTGCAGAAGTGGAAGGACGAGGGCCTCACCGCGCTCGCGCCGACCTACCCGACCTACCAGTGGCGGACCCCGGTGATCGCGGCGCTCAAGATCCTGCGTGGCGAGCAGGTGCCGAAGGAGTGGATCCTGCCGCAGCCGGTGATCGACGACTCGAACCTCGACCGGTACCTCACCGCGGGCATGCCGCCGCTGCACTACGGCCTGTGTGGCTGCCAGGAGATGCCCGGGTTCCCGCAGCGGTGGCAGTGACCATGACGATGCGCGCACTGGGCGTCAACACGTGGGTATGGACCTCGCCGCTGACCGACGAGTCGCTGTCGGTGCTCGCGCCCAAGGTCGCCGCCGCCGGGTTCGACGTGCTGGAGCTGCCCGTCGAGAACCTCGGCGACTGGAAGCCCGCCGAGGCCGCCACGCTGCTGGCGGACCTCGGGCTCGGGGCCGCGGTGGCGCTCGTGATGCCACCCGGCCGCGAGCTGGTGCGCGCCGACCCGGCGACGGTCACGGCGACGCAGGACTACCTGCGCGCGTGCGTGGACGTCGCCGCGGAGGTCGGCGCGCCCGCCCTGTGCGGACCCGCCTACGCCTCCGTGGGCCGGACCTGGCGAATGACGGACGACGAGCGCGCCGCGTGCCTCGCACAGCTGCGCGACAACCTCGCGCCCGTCACCGAGCACGCCGCGGCGGCGGGCGTGGTGCTGGCTGTGGAGCCGCTCAACCGCTACGAGACGAGCCTGCTCAACACCGTCGCCCAGACCCTGGAGGCGATCGAGGGGCTGCCCTCGTGCGGCGTCGCGCTCGACGTCTACCACCAGAACATCGAGGAGACCGACATCCCCGCGGCGATTCGCAGCGCCGTGGGGCGCATCGCTCACGTGCAGGTGTGCGGCAACGACCGGGGCACACCAGGGCGGGACCACCTCGACTGGCCCGCGCTGCTCGCCGCGCTCGGCGACGCGGGCTACGCCGGACCGCTGTGCATCGAGTCGTTCACCGCGCACAACCAGAGCATCGCCACCGCCGCCTCGATCTGGCGGCCACTGGCCCCGAGCCAGGACGCGCTGGCCTTCGACGGACTGGCGTTCCTGAGGGAGGTGATAGCGCGGCAGTCCTGAGTTGGCTCGACGGCGCCGGCACGCCGTGTCTTCTTCCCTTTCCCCATACGTGAGGAATCCATGAGCAGACGCACGAGGCTCTTGCCACGGGCCGGCGCCGTGCTGATCGGCGCGCTCGTCGCCGCGGGGCTGGCCCCCGCGGTGGCGGCGCAGGCGCAGGAACCCGAGTTCAACGCACTGTTGTTTACCAAGACCGCAGGCTACCGGCACGACTCCATTCCCGCGGGCGTCGCGATGTTCGAACAGCTCGCCGCGGACAACAACTTCACCGTCGACCACACCGAGGACTCCAGCGTCTTCACCGACGCCACGCTCGCCGAGTACGACGTGGTGATCATGTTCCAGACCTCCGGCATGGTCTGGGAGAACGACGCGCAACGCCAGGCCATCCAGACCTATGTGGACAACGGCGGGGGCATCGCCGCGATCCACAACGCCACCGACATGGGCATCGAGAGCGAGTTCCCGTGGTGGGACGACCTCGTGAACGCGGGCGCCCACATGCCGTCGCACTCGCCCGGCGTGCTGCCGGGCACCGCCTATGTCGCCGACAAGCAGCACCCGTCGACAGCGGGGCTTCCGGAACGCTGGGAGCGCGCGGAGGAGTGGTACAACTTCGACCAGAGCATCCGCGGCAAGGCCCACGTGCTCGTGAGCGCCGACGAGTCGACCTACAACCCCGGCCCCGACGCGATGGGCGCCGACCACCCGATCTCGTGGTGCCGCGATGTGGCCACCGCCCGCGTGTGGGCCACGGCGATGGGACACCCCACCGCCGCCTACAGCGAGCCGGAGTTCGTCCAGCACGTGCTCGGCGGGGTGCGCACGGCCGCCGGTGTCGTCGAGGCCGACTGTGCGGCCACAGTGGACACCGCGTTCGAGAAGGTGCCGCTCGACACCAACACGAGCGCGCCGACGGCGCTGGACATCACTCCGGACGGAAAGGTGTTCTACACCGAGATCCTCGGCCAGGTGCGGGTCTACGACCCCGCGACCGGCGCGGTGACCACGGCGCTGGACCTGCCCGTGTACTCCGGCGGTGAGGACGGCCTCGTCGGGCTCACCTTCGATCCCGCGTTCGCCGAGAACGGCTGGGTCTACCTGTACTACTCGCCGCCGGGCACCGAGGAGCTCAACCGGGTCTCGCGGTTCACGGTGCAGGGCACGACGATCGACCCCGCGTCCGAGGTGAAGGTGCTCGACATCCCCGCCTCGCGCCGGTCGGAGCCGGGCCACACGGGCGGCTACCTGACGTTCGGCCCGAACGGCGACCTGTACATCGGTGTCGGCGACGACACCAACCCGTTCGAGTCCAGTGGGTACACCCCGATCGACGAGCGCGAGGGCCGGGACCTGTTCGACGCGCAGAAGACGTCGGCCAACACCAACGACCTGCGCGGCAAGATCCTCCGGATCCACCCGGAGCCCGAGGGCGGCTACACGATCCCGGAGGGCAACCTCTTCGCCCCGGGCACCGAGCTGACCAGGCCCGAGATCTACGCGATGGGCTTCCGCAACTCCTTCCGGTTCACCGTCGACACCGACGGCACGATCTACGCTGCGGACTACGGTCCCGACTCCAGCACCGCCAACCCCGACCGGGGCCCCGACGGCAAGGTGGAGTGGAACATCATCCGCGAGCCGGGCAACTACGGCTGGCCGTACTGCATCGGCAACAACATCCCCTACAACGACTACGACTTCGCCACCGGCACGTCCGGCGCGAAGTTCGACTGCGCCAGCCCGGTCAACGACTCGCCGAACAACACCGGCCTGACCGAGCTGCCGCCGTCGCAGCAGGCCGAGGTCTGGTACGGCTACGGTGCGTCCGCCGAGTTCCCTGACCTGGGCACCGGCGGCTCAGCCCCGATGGCGGGCCCCGTGTACCGCTTCGACCCGAACCTGGAGTCGGCGGTCAAGTTCCCCGAGTACTACGACGGCAAGGCGTTCTTCTACGAGTGGGCGCGCAACAAGATCTTCACGTTCTCGCTCGACGACCAGGGTTCGCTGCTCGACATCGACCCGTGGCTCACCAGCCAGCAGACTCTCGCCCCGATGGACATGCGGTTCGGTCCTGACGGCGCGATGTACCTGCTGGAGTGGGGCGGCGGCTACGGCCGCGACAACCCCGACTCGGGGCTGTACCGCATCGAGCACACGCAGGGCAACCGCAGGCCGGTGGCCGGGGCCACGGCGTCGCCGGAATCCGGGCAGCCGCCGCTGGAGGTCACGTTCTCCAGTGAGGGCTCGCACGACCCCGAGGGCACTGACGTGACCTACGCGTGGGACTTCGGCGACGGCGCGACGTCGGCCGAGGCGAACCCGGTGCACACCTACACCACGAAGGGGCAGTACAACGTCCAGCTGACGGTGACCGACGAGACTGGCAAGGAGGGCGTCACCAACCTGACGGTGACCGTGGGCAACACTGCGCCGACGGTGGAGCTCGCGGCCCCGGCGCACGGCGGGTTCTTCGAGTTCGGTGACCACGTGCCGTTCGACGTGAACGTCACCGATCCCGAGGATGGCCAGATCGACTGCGCCGACGTGGTGGTGCAGCCCGCGCTGGGCCACGACTCGCACGCACATCCGCTCGACCCGGTCAACGCCTGTGAGGGCACGCTCGAGACCATTGTGGACGATGGGCATGCGGGTGCGAACATCTACTACTCCATCGACGCGAGCTACACCGACCGCGGCGCCGACGGCGTGCCCGCACTGAACGGCCGCGACACGGTGCTGTTGCAGCCGAAGCACAAGCAGGGCGAGTACTTCACGCGCTCCTCGGGCATCCGGGTCGTCTCGCAGGAGGGCGCGGAGAACGGCAAGCGCATCGGCGACATCAACGACGGCGACTGGATCTCGTTCGACCCGGTGAACCTCACCGGCATCGACGGGGTCTCGCTGCGGGTGTCGGCACCCGACGGTGCTGGTGGGTCCGTGGAGCTGCGCTCCGGCGCGGTCGACGGCCCGCTGGTCGCCACGGTCGACGTGCCGAGCACGGGCGGCTGGGACAACTACGTCTCGCTGCCCGAGGTCCCGGTGACCGATCCGGGTGGCACGGCGGAGCTGTTCCTCGTGTTCCGTGGCGCGGCGTCGAGCCCGTTCGACCTCGACTCGATGACGATGGTCGGCGACGGCATCGCGGTGCCGGCCGACGAGCAGCCGCCGTCGGTCGCGGTGTCCGGGATCGAGGACGGCGCTTCCTATGGCGACTCGAAGGACCTCACCGTGGGCTGGGAGGCCACCGACGAGGGCTCGGGCGTCGCGACGACCGCGGCCGCGCTCGACGGGCGGCCCGTGGAGAACGGCGCCGTGCTGCCGCTGCACACCCTCGCGCTCGGTGAGCACGAGCTGGTGGTCACCGCCACCGACAACGCGGGCAGCGTCGCGGAGAAGTCCGTGTCGTTCACGGTGACCACGTCCACGAAGGATCTGCGCGCGCTCGTCACCCGGTTCACCGACGAGGGCCGGATCAACCGGCAGACCGCCTTGGTCCTGCACACGACGCTCGGCACGGCCGAGGTGCTCTACGCGTGGGGCAGGCCGTGGGCGGGCGCGCAGGCGCTGACCGTCTTCGCGGAGACGGCGAAGCGCAAGGTCGCCGACGCGCAGGTGAAGGCGGTACTGGTCCGGGATGCCGAGTCGCTGATCCAGCGGTGGCGCGGCTGATGGGATCGGTGAAGACGCGGGGGCGGTTGCCGGGCCGCCCCGCGCACCGGCCGGAGCCGGGACGGGTTCGCCCGTCCCGGCTCCGGCCCCGGGCCCTCGCCGGCCTGGTGGCCGGTGTGCTGCTCGCCGTGGCGGCGGTGCTGGTGCTGCCGTTCGGCGGCTCGGAGGGCGGCTCACCGGATCGCGTGGCGGAGCTGGAGGCGCGGGAGCGGCAGCGCGACGCCGGGCTGACCAGAGAGCTGGTCACCACGGCCGAGCGGGTTCGCGCCGGTGTCACGCCGGTGCTGGACGGCCTGGAGGAGGCGACCGGGCCGGGCTCCGCCACGGCGGAGGACGTCTCCCGCTGGCGGGAGGCGGTGCTGGCGGCGGCTGAGCCGTTCGAGCAGCGGCCGTCCGGCGGCACGGAGGTCAACCTGGCGAGGTCCGGCTTCGCCGGTGCCGTCACCGTCGCCGGCAGGGCGGTGGAGACCTACGCGGCGTCGCTCGAGGCGTCGGGTGAGCTGGCCGTCCGGCTGCGGGCGCTGGCGGGGGAGCTGCGGCGGGACGCCGTGGTGGCGTGGTCGGTGGCGGCGACCCAGCTCGACGTCGCCGGCGTGGCCACCGGCATCGGCCACGTGCACGTCTTCCTCGACGGCACCGACCCCCACGGCGGCTGACCCCGTCCGCAGTGAAGGCCACCATCACTGCAGTGGGGCGACCACGTGGTCGAGGCCGCGCATGGCGACGGCGATGCCGCGTTCGGCGGCGGGGACCAGTGCCTCGACGGGGTCGCCGCGGTCGAGGCACGCACGCACGGCGGCGTGCATCCCGCCCACGAGCGCTCCCACCGCGGCCGCCGCCGTGACCAGGTCCAGTTGCCGGGGGTACGCCTCGTGCAGCACCACCGCGAGCCTGCGTTCCAGCTCCCACAGCAGCGACAGCAGCCTGGACCGCAGCTCCGGCACGCTCATGATCAGCCGCGCCTGCGCGGCGTTCGGCTCCAGCCCGGGCCCGTCGCCCGTGCCGATCCACGTGAGCACGCACTCGGCCGTGCGGTGCAGCGCCTCGACCGGCCCCGTCGAGCGCACCTGCTCGGCGAGCACGCGCTCCATCTCGTCGATGCGCTGCCGCCGGTGGGCGAAGAGCACGTCCTCCTTGCCCGGGAAGTAGTTGAAGAGCGTCTTGGTGGACACCCCCGCCTCGGCGGCGATCTCGGCGACGGTGGTGCCCTGGTAGCCCTTCTCCAGGAACAGCCGCATCGCGGCGTCGGACAGCGCCGTGCGCGTCTGCTGCTTCTTGCGCTCTCGCAGGCCCTCGCCGGTCATCGGCTCACTCTAAGCGGCGAGCTTGATTTACATCTGTTGTAAATTTTCACCAAAGGGTGCTTTGATAGTTACTGTCAGATTGAGCCGTTCGAAGGGGTCCGAACATGGCCGCCGTCCTGCCCACCCGCCGCGACAACCCGTTCGATCCACCACCCGAACTCGCCGACGAGGAGCGCCCGCTGCGCAGGCTCGCCTTCCCGGACGGGCACACCGGCTGGCTCGTCACCGGCCACGCGCTGGCCCGCGCCGTGCTCGCCGACGTCCGGTTCAGCAACAGGCTCGAACTGCGCCGCCAGGTCGTGCGCCGTACCGAGACCGACGCGATCCGCGCGGGCAGGCCCGCGCCCCCGGGGATGTTCATCGGCATGGACCCGCCCCACCACACCCGTTACCGCCGCCTGCTCACCGGCCAGTTCACGGTGCGCCGGATGAACCGGCTCCGGCCCCGCGTCGAGCAGATCGTCGGCGAGCACCTCGACGCGATGGAGCAGGCCGGTCCGCCCGTCGACCTCGTGTCCGCGTTCGCGCTGCCCATCCCGTCACTGGTGATCTGCGAGCTGCTCGGCGTGCCCTACGCCGATCGCGAGCGGTTCCAGCACGACAGCGCGGTGCTGCTGAGTCTCGGGGCGACGGTCGAGGCCGCCAACGCGGCACTGGCCTCGCTCACCGGCTACCTCGCGGCGCTCGTCGAGCGCAAGCGCGAAGAACCGGCCGACGATCTGCTGAGCGGGTTGATCGAGGGCGGGGAGCTCACCGGTGACGAGCTCACCGGCATCGCGCTGCTGCTGCTGGTCGCTGGCCACGAGACGACGGCGAACATGCTCGGCCTCGGCACGTTCGCCCTGCTGACCCATCCCGATCAGGCCGACGCGCTGCGCTCGGGACGCGTGGACGAGGACGCGGCGGTGGAGGAGCTGCTGCGCTGGCTGTCAGTGATCCAGTTCGGCACCACGCGCACCGCGGCCGAGGACGTCGAGCTGGGCGGCGAGCTGATCAGGGCGGGGGAGTCGGTCGCGATCTCTCTGCCGGCCGCCAACCGGGACCCGGAGCGCTTCGCCGCGCCCGGCACCCTCGACCTCGGTACCGACGCGCACGGGCATCTCGCGTTCGGGCACGGCGTGCACCAGTGCCTCGGCCAGCAGCTCGCCCGTATCGAGATGCGCGTGGCCTACGGGCCCTGTTCCGGCGGTTCCCCACGTTGCGCCTGGCAGCGCCACCGGAGGAGGTGCCCGTTCGCGACGACATGTCCATCTACGGGGTGCACAGCCTTCCGGTGGAGTGGTAGGGAGGAACGGTGATCGAAGCCGACCGCGACATCTGCATCGGCGCCGGGATGTGCGCGCTCACCGCGCCCGAGGTGTTCGACCAGGACGACGACGGGATCGTCGTGACACTCACCGAGCAGCCGGGCCCCGAGGCCACCGACGCCGTCAGGGAGGCCGTCCAGCTGTGCCCGGCCGGGGCGCTCAAGCTCGCCGGTAGCTGAACGGGGGACGACCGAGGGCTACGTCCGGGCGCACCGGCCCGGACGTAGACTCGGCTGACCAGCCGAACCAGCAGGGAGTTGTGCGTGTCGTCCGACGACCAGGAGTTTCCGCCCGAGCTCACCGAGGGGGACAACTTCATCGCCGGTCCGTTGCCGGACGAGCCGGAGCCGCAGGCCATCGACGAGGCCGCGATCGAGCAGGAGGCCCGCCGCGAGCTGCTCGCCGTCGAGGCCGAGCTGAACCAGCGGTGGCCCGAGAGCAAGATCGCGCCGTCGCTGACCCGCATCACGACGCTGCTGAACCTGCTCGGTGACCCGCAGACGACGTACCCGGTGATCCACGTCGCCGGCACCAATGGCAAGAGCTCTACCGCCCGCATGATCGAGGCCCTGCTCACGCGCATGGGCCTGCGCGTCGGCCGGTACACGAGCCCGCACCTGCAGCTCGTCACCGAGCGCATCAGCATCGACGGTGCGCCCATCTCGGCCGAGAAGTACGTCGCCACCTACCGCGACATCGCGCCGTTCGTGAGCATGGTCGACCGCGGTGCCGGCCCCGACGATCCCCTGATGAGCAAGTTCGAGGTGCTCACCGCGATCGCGTTCGCCGCGTTCGCCGACGCCCCGGTGGAGGTCGCCGTGCTGGAGACCGGCCTCGGCGGCACCTGGGACGCCACGAACGTCGCCGACGGGCAGGTCGCGGTGATCACCCCGATCGGCATAGACCACGTCGAGTACCTCGGGGGCGACCGCACGAGCATCGCGGGCGAGAAGGCCGGGATCATCAAGCAGGGCAGCGTCGCGGTGCTCGCCGAGCAGGAGCCCGACGCCGAGCGCGTCCTGCTGGAGCGCACCGTCGAGGTCGACGCCACCGTCGCCAGGGCGGGCAGCGAGTTCGGCGTCCTCGCGCGCGATGTCGCCGTCGGCGGGCAGCTGCTGCGCCTGCAGGGGCTCGGCGGCGTGTACGAGGAGATCTTCCTGCCGCTGCACGGCGAGCACCAGGCCAAGAACGCGGCGCTGGCGCTGGCGAGCGTCGAGGCGTTCTTCGGCGCCGGCAAGGACCGCCAGCTCGTGCCCGAGGCGGTGCGGGAGGCGTTCGCCGAGGTGCAGACGCCCGGCAGGCTCGAACGCGTCCGCGCCGCACCGGCCGTGCTGCTCGACGCCGCCCACAACCCGCACGGCGCCGCCGCGCTCGCCAGAACCATCGACGAGGAGTTCGCCTTCCGCAGACTCGCCGCCGTGGTGGGCGTGCTCCGCGACAAGGACGCGCGCGGGATCCTGGAGGCGCTCGAGCCCGTGGTGTCGGAGATCGTGGTGACCCGCAACAGTTCCGAGCGCTCGATGCCGGTGGAGGAGCTCGCCGAGCTGGCCCGGCTGGTGTTCGGCGAGGAGCGGGTGACGGTCGAGCCCGAGCTCGGCACCGCGATCGAGACCGCCATCGGGCTCGTGGAGCAGACCGACGATCCCGAGGAACCCCTCGCCGGAGGCGGAGTCCTCGTCACCGGCTCCGTGGTCACCGTCGGCGAGGCACGTACGTTGTTCGGCAGGGAGCCGGTATGAGCACCGAACCCGAGGAGACCCCGAAGCCGCCCGCGAAGGACCCGATGAAGGGCTTCCGCGGCGTGCAGGCCGGGACCCTGATCCTGGAGGCGATCGTGGTGGGGCTCGCGCTGCCCGTCGTCGCGACGCTCGGCAGCGGCATCACCAGCTTCCAGGGCTGGGCGGTCATCGCGATCGCCGTGGCGCTCGTGGCGTGCTGCGGATTCCTGCGCAAGCCGTGGACGATCTGGGTGATCCTGGCGCTCAACGTCGCGCTCATCGCGTTCGTCGTGTCGCTCGTGGCCGTGGCCGTGATCGGCGTGCTGTTCCTCGCCGTGTGGCTGTGGCTGATGTGGCTGCGCCGCGATGTCGCCCTCCGCATGGCACAGGGCCGCCTCCCGAGCCAGCAGGCGTAAGGGGTTCACCGGCAGGCAAGCTGCCGTTGGCCGGACGGCCCCCGGAGCCGGATAGAAGTTCGGCATGACCGAACAGACTCCCCTCCACCGTCGCGGCGTGCTCAAGGCCGGCCTGGCCGGCGCGGGCGTGCTCGCCTCCGGCGTCCTCGGTGCCGGTACCGCCGCCGCGTTCGTCCGCGGCGGGCGCCCCGTCCTCACCCACGGCGTGCAGTCCGGCGACGTGAGCACGAACTCCGCGATCGTGTGGACCCGCGCGGACCGGCCCTCGCGGATGCTCGTCGAGGTCTCCTCGGACCCGTCGTTCCGCCGGGCGCGCCGGCTGCGGGGACCGCTGCTCTCGCCGGAAACCGGCGGCACCGGCAAGCTCCGGATCCCCGGGCTCGTGCCGGGCACGGAGGTGCACTACCGCGTCACCGCCGAGGATCTCGACGGCCGGGTCACCAGCGCACCGCTCACCGGCCGGTTCCGCACCGCGCCGCTCGGCCCCGCCAACGTGCTGCTCGTATGGTCGGGCGACGTCGCCGGGCAGGGCTGGGGCATCAATCCCGACATCGGCGGTATGGCGGCGTATGCGGCGATGGCCGCGCGCAGGCCGGACCTGTTCCTGCACAACGGCGACACCGTGTACGCCGACGGCCCGCTGACCGAGACCGTCACGCTGCCCGACGGCCGTACGTGGCGCAACGTCGTCACGCCCGAGAAGACCAAGGTCGCCGAGACGCTCGACGAGTACCGGGGCCAGTTCGCCTACAACCTGCTCGACGAGAACGTGCGCGCGTTCGCCGCGGCCGTGCCGAGCTACGTCCAATGGGACGACCACGAGGTGACCAACAACTGGTACCCCGGGGAGATCCTGGACCTGCCGCAGTACACCGAGAGGCGCGTGGACGTGCTGGCGCGGCGCGCGTTCCAGGCCTTCCACGAGTGGCAGCCGATCGACGCGAAGGCCGCCGTCGACGGCCGCGTGTACCGCAGTTTCACGCGCGGCAGGCACGCGGAGATCTTCGTGCTGGACATGCGTTCCTACAAGGACGCCAACACCTCCGACAAGACGGCGCCGGGCACGGTGCTGGGGCAGCGGCAGGCGAGCTGGCTCGTGCGCGAACTGGCCCGCAGCACGGCGACGTGGAAGATCGTCCAGGCGGATCTGCCGATCGGGCTCATCGTGCCGGACGGCGACCACATCGAGGGTGTCGCGAACGGGCTGCCCGGTGCGCCGGGCGGGCGGGAGAGCGAGCTCGCCTGGGTGCTGCGGGAGATCGCGCGCAGGCGCGTGCGCAACGTCGTGTGGCTGACGGCCGACGTGCACTACACGGCCGCGCACCACTACTCGCCGGACCGCGCGTCGTTCACCGACTTCGAACCGTTCTGGGAGTTCGTGTCCGGGCCGCTGCACGCGGGCGCGTTCGGGCCGAACACGCTCGACCCGACGTTCGGGCCGAAGGCCGAGTTCGTGCACGCCCCGCCGGTGGCGAACACCTCGCCGATGGACGGCTACCAGCACTTCGGGGAGCTCGACATCGACGGCGCGAGTGGAGACCTCACGGTGCACCTGCGCGACGGCACGGGTGCCTCGCTGTGGACGAAGACCCTGCGCCCCGAGGGCCGGTGAGCAGGCCGCTAGGCTGCCAGCACCGTTCTCGCAGTTAATGAAGGAGTAACACCCCGTGAGTGAGCGCACGCTGGTTCTGGTCAAGCCCGATGGCGTCAAGCGGGGCCTCGTCGGCGAGGTGATCTCGCGCATCGAGCGCAAGGGGCTCACGCTCGCCGCGATGGACCTGCGCGTCGTGGAGCGTTCGGTCGCCGAGGAGCACTACGCCGAGCACAAGGACAAGCCGTTCTTCGGTGAGCTGCTGGAGTTCATCACCTCCGGCCCGCTCGTCGCGATCGCCGTGGAGGGTCCGCGCGCCATCCCGGCGTTCCGTCAGCTGGCTGGCGGCACCGACCCGGTGGAGAAGGCGACCCCGGGCACGATCCGTGGCGACTTCGCCCTGGAGACGCAGTTCAACCTGGTGCACGGCTCCGACTCCCCGGAGTCCGCCGAGCGCGAGCTGAAGCTCTGGTTCCCCGACCTCTGAGCGACCCTTTCCCATCGGCCCCCAAGGCCACCTTTGTTGCGTTCAACGCAACAAAGGTGGCCTTGGGGGCTGTTGTGTTCAGCCCTGGCGGGTGATCGCCCTTCTTCGCTACCGTCGGTCGGGTGACTGGTAGTTGATCTCCATAAGGGGCTGGGGGATGTGAGACGTTTTCGAAGTGTCGCCGTGCTGGGTTCGCTCGTGGTCGCCGCGGGGCTGGTCACCGCCGGACAGGCCGGAGCCGACGACGAGGTGCTCGGCACCAACGGCGCGCCGGTGCCGGAGCTGAGCTGGGGGCCGTGTGCCGAGTGGGTGTCCCCGGAGTACGAGTGCGCCGAGGCCGAGGTGCCGCTGTCGTACCGCGATCCGCACGGCGAAAGCATCACGCTCGCGCTGGGCAGACTGCCCGCCGCCGACCAGGCGAACAAGCTCGGCACCATCTTCTACAACCCCGGCGGGCCAGGCGGTTCCGGCCGCATCCCTCCCGAGCTGACCCCGGAGCTGCACCAGCGCTTCGACATTGTCGGCTTCGACCCGCGCGGCGTCGCCGAGAGCACGCCGCTGCGCTGTTTCGACGACCCCGCGCAGGGTGAGCTGCTCGCCGGATCCTTCCCGGTCACGCCGGGGGAGACCCGCCAGCGGATCGCCGACACGCGCAAGGGCACCGACCTCTGCGCCCGGAACGCGGGACCGCTCATCGGGCACCTGTCCACCGCGAACGTCGCCCGTGACATGGACCTGCTGCGCCAGGCGCTCGGCGAGGAGCAGACGTCGTACTACGGCATCTCCTACGGCAGCCATCTCGGCACCGTCTACGCCAACCTGTTCCCGCAGCACGTGCGCTCACTGGTGATCGACGCCGTGCTCGACCCCGTCGAGTGGACCACCGGGAGCAACCCCGCCGAGCGCTTCCAGCCGTTCTCCTACCGCCTCGGCAGCTTCGACGGCTCGCAGCGGTCGCTGGAGACCTTCCTCGCCGAGTGCGAGGCCGACGAACGCTGCGCGTTCCGCGAGCCGGGCCGCGACCTCGGCGAGAAGTACGACGCGATCCTCGGCGCCCTGCGCGAGGGGCCGGTCGACATCCTGCCGCCGGGTGCGAGCGAGCCGGTGGAGGTGACCTACCAGCAGGCCGTGTCGTCCACGCTCGGCGCACTCTACGACGCAAGCGGTTCGGCGGGTCTCGCCGAGTTCCTGCAGGCGCTGTCCGCTGCGACCGAACCGGGTGTGCGGGCGCGCAGCGCACCGGTCGCCGCGATCCCGGAACCCGCGCCGCGGCCGGGATTTCAGCAGGAGGACGGGTACTACGCCGGGCCGGAGCAGGGGATCGGCGTCTTCTGTGCCGACACCGACAACCCGCGCAACCCGTGGGCGTGGACGGCCTACGGGCGCAAGGCCGACCGAGGGGCGCCCGGTTTCGGTCCACAGTGGACGTGGTTGTCCTTGCCCTGCGCCACGTGGCCCGCGTCCGATCCCGACCGCTACGCGGGCCCGTGGGACAAGCAGACCGCCAACCCGGTGCTCGTGGTGGGCAACAGCCTGGGCGACCCGGCGACGCCGTACGAGGACGCCGTCAGCACCGCCGAGCGTCTCGGCGACGCGCGGCTGCTGACCCTGAAGTCGTTCGGCCACGGCGCTCGCGGCCACAGCGCCTGCATCGACTCGGCACTGGACGCCTACTTCATCGAGGGCAGGCTTCCCGCCGAGGGCACCGTCTGCCAACCGGACCGGGACCCCTTCGACCCGGTTTCCTAGTTCCGCGCCATGCAGTGAAGGCCACCATCACTGCGTTCAACGCAGGCATGGTGGCCTTCACTGCATCCGGGGTCAGAGCTTGCCGAGGCCCTCGGCCGCGAGGATCTCCGCGATCGTCTCTGTCTCCGAGGGCGACAGGGGTGCCAGGGGCCGGTTGGTCGCCGGGCAGTCGATGATGCCCCGCAACGCCATCGCCGCCTTGAACGCGCCGAGCGCGCCCGCGGTGAAGCCGACCCGGCCGAGGTCGGCCACCGAGACGATCCCGAACAGCCGCGCGAGCCGGTCCTGCTCGGCCGCCGCGGCGGCCGCGTCGCCGTCACGTGCGGCCCGGTAGAGCCGCACGTAGCCGTGCGGATCGACGTTGCCAAGGCCCGGAACGAGCCCTGCTGCGCCGAGCAGCACCGCCGTGTCGGCGAGCAGCTCCGACCCGCTCAGCGCGGGCAGCCCGGTGCGCCGCAGGATCTCCCGGAACGTCGCCAGGTCGCCGCTGGAGTCCTTGAGCGCCACCACGTCCTTCGACTCCGCGAGCTCCACGACGACGTCGGGCGTGAGCCGGGCGCCGACCGCGCTGGGGATGTCGTAGGCCACCACGGGCACGTCCACGGCAGCGTGGACGTGCCGGAAGTGCGCGACGATCTCGGCCGGGTGCGGCTTGACGTAGAACGGGGCCGTCACCACCACGGCGTCGGCGCCCAGCTCGGCGGCCTGCCGCGCGTGCTCGATCACCCGCCGCGTGCCGGTGTCGACGGCGCCGGCGAGCACCGGCACGGCACCAGCCACCGCACCCACGGTGACCTCCACGACGGTGCGCCGCTGCGCGGTGTCCAGCAGTGCGACCTCCCCGCTCGACCCGCCGACGAACACGCCGTCGACGCCGGCGTCGAGCTGGCAGGCGACGAGCCGTTCCAGCGAGCGCCGGTCGACCTCCCCGCGCTCGTCGAGAGGGGTCACGAGCGGGGGGATCACGCCGTGCAGGGACAGGCCGGAATCAGACACCACTGGCGGTTTTCCTTTCTGGGGGCAGCAACGCGGGCGCGTCGGAGTCGATCTTGAGGGCGCGGCCGATCCGTGCGGGCACGTTGAAGCCGATGATCAGCGCCACCACGATCGTCAGCGAACCGGCGAGCACGGTGAGGGCGGTGCCGAGGCTGCCGATGTCCTCCGCGATCGCGGCACCGGCCAGCGGGGCGACCGCTCCGCCGAGCGCGCCGACGTTGTAGGAGAACCCGAGCCCGGCCGCGCGCAGCCGCGTCGGGAAGTGGTCGCCGATGTACTTGGGCAGCAGCCCCGAGATGCCCTGGCTGGTGGCCTGCATGACGAACAGCAGCACCCACAGCAGCACGATGTTGCCCGCCGGCAACGCGAACACGGGGAACACGAACAGCAGCGACACGAACAGGCCGAGCACGTAGGCCCTGCGCGTGCCGAGCTTGTCGCCGATGATCCCCGCGAGGCACGAGCCCGCCGCGTAGCCGAGACCCGCCCACGTGAGCGCGTTGGACACCTGACCGGCGTCGTAGCCGAGATCGGTTTTGAGGTAGGTCGGCAGCAGCGACTGGATCGGCCACGAGTACAGGAACGCGCAGAAGACCGTGACCATGATCGCGATCATCACCGGCCACATGCGACCCGCGAGCTGGATCGCGAGCGCCACGAAGCACAGCACCGTCAGCGCGATGAGGTACGGCGTCGCACCGCCGCCGGTCTTGGTGAAGATGAACACCAGCGCGGCGGAGAGCACCACGGCGAGCGCGGCGTTGGGCAGCCGCCGCTTCGGCGAGAACAGCACCGACGACGTGGTGACGTCCTTACGGTCGCCGACCTCGGACTTCCACTCGGCGGCCTCGGGCAGCGCGCGCCGCAGGTACAGGGTGAGCGCGATCGGCACGAGACCGGCGTAGAACAGCCAGCGCCAGCCCGCGGCCGGGACGATGACCTCGTAGGCGAGCGCGGCGAGCACGGTGCCGATGGGGTAGGCCGAGAGCAGGAAGCCGGTGGCGCGGTTGCGCATCGACTTCGGCCACGACTCCATGACGTAGGTGGCGCTGGAGCCGTACTCGCCGGCCATGCCGATGCCCACGATGGCGCGGAAGACGAACAGCGACCAGTAGTCCCACGCGAAACCGCAGAGCCCGCTGCCGACCGAGAAGGCGAGGATCGCGAGGATCATCGCCGGCTTGCGGCCGTAGCGGTCGGCGATCGCGCCGAGGACGAGCCCGCCGAGCCAACGGGAGACGAACGCGGCGGAGACGAGCGTGGCCGCCTGCGTCAGGTCGAGCCCGAAGTCGTCGGCGATCTCGGTGAGGATGAGCGTGATCAGGATGAAGTCGAAGCCGTCGAGCAGGTAGCCGAGCCACGCGGCGAAGAACGCCTTGCGCTGTCCCCGGTCGAGCTGACGGAACGACCCCTGGCTGGCGGGCGGCGACGCTGCCATGGCCTGGACCTCCGTAGATTCGAGGACATAGGATGTCCTATGTCAGGCGGTACCGTAGCTTCGGAAAGGCCAGGATGCAAGCACTCGATTCCGGCACGCTCAGCGGCATCTGGGCGAGCGTGCTGCTGCCGGTCGGGCCGGACGACGCGATCGACGTCCCGCGCCTGCGCGCCGCGCTCGACACCGTGCTCGGCTCCGGCGTGCACGGCGTCTACACCAACGGCACCGCGGGGGAGTTCTTCACGCTCACCGAGGCCGAGTGCGACGAGCTCCACACGCTCGTCGCGGAGCGGGCCACCGCGGCGGGCGTGCCGTTCCAGCTCGGCGCGAGCCACCCGAGCGCACAGCTGTCCCTCGGCCGCGTCCGGCGCGCGGCCGCGCTGCGGCCCGGCGCCATCCAGGTCGTGCTGCCCGACTGGTTGCCGCTGCGCCCCGACGAGGTGGTCGACGCCGTACGGGGGCTGGCCGACGCGGCGGACGGCGTGCCGCTCGTGCTCTACAACCCGCCCTACGCCAAGACGCAGCTCGGCCCCGAGCTGCTCGGCCGCCTCGCCGACGAGGTGCCGGAGCTGATCGGGGTGAAGGTGCCCGGCATAGCCGTCGCACGCCACCTCGCCGACCGGCTCGCGGTGTTCGTCGCGGGCCACACGCTCGCCTCCGCCATCGCCGAGGGCGCGGCCGGCTCGTACTCCAACGTCGCGTGCCTGAGCCCGTCCGGTGCCGTGCGCTGGTACGAGTCGATGCGCGCGGACCCGGCGTCGGCGCTCGACCTGGAACGGCGGCTGCGCGCGTTCCTCGACGAGCACATCGTCCCGCTCGCGGAGGAGGGCTACTGCGATCCCGCGCTCGACAAGACCCTCGCCGCGATCGGCGGCTGGGCCGGCCTCGGTACGCGGGTGCGCTGGCCGCACCGCTCCGTGCCGCCGGAGCGGATCCCCGCGTTGCGCGCCGCGGCCGCTGCCGCCGTGCCCGAACTGCTCGCCGAGCCGGTGGCCCGTGGGTGAACATCTAGACTCCGTAGCCGTGGGTACCTCGGCGAGTGGGCGGCAGTCGGGCGCACGCGCCAACCAGCGTGCGCTCCAGGAGTCGATCAAGCGGCTGATCGTGGACCGAGGACTCGTGCCAGGCTCCCCGCTGCCCACCGAGTTCGAGCTCATGGAGGAGCTCGAGGTCAGCAGGCATCCGCTGCGCGAGGCGATGAAGGCACTGGAGGCCGTCGGCATCGTCGACATCCGGCACGGCTACGGCACCTACGTCGGCTCGGTGCCCCTGTCGGCGCTCGAGACCGGGCTGGCGTTCCGCGGCGCGCTGTCGGTGCGCGGCGACTACGCCGACATCCGCAACCTCCTCGAGGTGCGCGAGGTGCTGGAATCCGGTCTCGTCGGGCACGTCCTGGCCGCCTACGACCGGCTCGACTTCGCCGCGCTCGACGAGGCCGTCGCCGCGATGGAGAGTGAGGCCGAGCAGGGCCGCTACGCGCCGCGGGAGGACTGGCGCTTCCACGAGACGCTCTACCGGCCGCTCGGCAACGACCTCGTGCTCGATCTGCTGCAGGTGTTCTGGAAGGTGTTCAACGCACTCGACCCACAGCTGCCGAGGGCCGACGACACCCCCGCCGTCACCGCGCAGTGGCACCGCGCGATCCTGGAAGCCTTGCGCGCCAAGGACGAACCCGCACTGCGCGCGGCCGTCGACGAGCACTTCCGCGGCATCAGGGCGCGCGTGACGACCTCCCCGTAGGTTCGCTTTCCGTTCATTCCCAGTACTTCCGGCGTCGGCCGGGCCCCGGTCTAATGATCACGACCGCTGGGGAAAGCTGGGGTGTTCGTGAGAACTGCACGTGTGGCCGTGGTGTGCGCCGCGGTACTGGTCGTCCTGCCCGTCACGCCGTCGGTGGCCGATCCACTCGACGCGCCGCTCGGGCCGCCGCCCGTCGAGGCCCTCGCGGCGACGGACGCCGATCTCGGACTCGTCACCGACACCGCGACCACGCCCGTCGCACCGGGGCTGACCCTCACCGAGTTCGACCGCTTCGATCCGCAGGGCTGGATCCGCGGCGACACGCTCGCCGTCGACCTCACCGCGGGCCTGCGCCCCACCTACCTCAGCCCCGGCACCGTGTCCGCCCGGACGCGGCTGTCCGAGCAGGTCGCGCGTGCGGGCGCGGTCGCGGGCGTGAACGGCGACTTCTTCGACATCAACGCCACCGGCGCCCCGCTCGGCGTCGGCATCGACGACGGCGAGCTGCAGACGGCACCGGCTTCGGGGCACAACCTCACCGCGGCCATCACGGAGGACGGCACCGCCCGGCTCGCGGAGGTGTTCCTCGCGGCGTCACTGACCCTGCCCGACGGCACCGTCGTGCCCGCCACCAACCTCAACGGCGCGCGCCTGCCCTCGGACGGGGTCGGCGTCTACACGCCGTTGTGGGGCAACGCTTCCCGTGCCACGTCGGTCGCGGGAGCGCAGCGTGTCCGGGAGATCGAGCTTCGCGACGGCGTCGTCACGCAGGTGCGGGACGCCCCCGCGAACGGCCCGGTCGCGGGCGGCAGCACCGTCGTCCTCGCGCGCGACCGCGGCGCGGACGCCCTCGCCGCCCTGAAGCCCGGCGACGCGGTGACGGTCGGGTACGCGCCCCGTACCGAGGCGGGCGACGTCTCCGTCGCGGTCGGCGGCAACAAGGTCCTGCTGCGTGACGGCGTGGTGCAGAACGTCGACGCGGCGACCGCGCATCCGCGCACCGCGGTCGGGTTCTCGGCCGACGGCACGAGGATGTGGCTCGTCACCGTCGACGGCAGGCAGGCCGAGAGCAGGGGCATGACCGAGCTGGAGCTCGCCCGCCACCTGAAGTCGCTCGGCGCCGACGACGCGCTCAACCTCGACGGCGGCGGTTCCTCCACGCTGCTCGCCCGCGAGCAGGGCGAGCGGGCACCGGCCGTGCACAACTCGCCCTCCGACGGCGGGGAACGTCTCGTCCCCAACGGGATTGGCTTCGCGACCAAGCCCGGCAGCGGCAGGCTCACCGGCTTCGCGCCGGAGCCCGCGCAGGACACCGAGGACGCCGACCGCGTGCTCTCCGGGCTCACCCGCGTGCTCGACGCGGGCGGCCACGACGAGACCGGCGCCGCCGTGGGGAGCCGGCCGTTCTGGTACACCACCGGGGCCTCGCGCGGCACCGTCCGCGACGGCGTGTTCACCGCACGGGCCGACCGGCGCGATCCCGCGAAGCGCGCCGAGGTCGACGTCGTCGCGACGGAACGCGGCAAGCGTGGCGCCACCACGCTCACCGTGCTCGGCGAGCCCGTGCGACTCGGTACGAGCGCCGAACGCCTCGCGCTGTCGGGGAGAGGGGCCTCGGGCACCTTCCAGGTCTACGGCTACGATGCCGACGGCTACGGCACGTGGCTCGAACCCCGCGACGTAAAGCTGGAGTACGACCCCTCGGTGGTCCGGGTCGAGGCCGAGGGCGACCACTTCACGGTCACCGCACTCGGCGACACCGGCGCCTCGGTGATCAAGGCGCGCGCGGCGGGGCTCACCACCCACCTCGCCGCCGCGGTCGGCAGCGAGCCGAGGGTGCTCGCCCCGCTCGACGGCACCGAGGGCTGGCGCGCGACCGTGTACCCGAGCGTCGTCGGCGCCGCGCTGTCGGCGGCGGAGGGCCGCGACGGCGGCCAGGGTCTCGCCCTCGACTACCGCCTCACCGGCACCAACGCCACGCGCGCCGCGTACGTCACCGCCACGCGGCCGCTCGCGCTGCCCGACGGTACGCAGAAGATCGGCCTGTGGGTCAACGGCGACGGCAAGGGTGCGTGGCTTCGCGCCGAGCTGCGCGACGCCGCGAACGTGGCCTCGGTGGTCGACCTCGCGCTAAGCGTCGACTGGACGGGCTGGCGCCATGTCGAGGCGACCCTGCCCGAGGGACTGCCGCGGGGCCAGCGGCTCACGCGGTTCTACGCCGTGGAGAACGTGCCCGCCCAGCAGTACGAGGGCAGGCTCGTCTTCGACGACCTGACCGCGCACGTGGCGGCGACGGCCGAGCCGCCCGCCGACCCCGGCACGCGGGATCCCGCGCTCGTCACCGACGGCACGGCAGGCTCCCGCGGACTGCGGATCGCGGTGCTCAGCGACGCCCAGTTCACCGCCGACGATCCGGACGGCCCGCTCGTCACGCAGGCCAGGCGCACCATGCGCGAGGCCGTGGCCGCGCGGCCGGACCTCGTGCTCATCAACGGCGACCTCACCGACCGTGGCACGGCACCCGACTTCGACCTCGCCCGCACGGTGATCGGCGAGGAACTGGAGGGCAAGGTCCCGTGGTATTACGTGCCCGGCAACCACGAGGCCGACGGCGGCAACGGGCTCGCGGAGTTCGAGGCCGAGTTCGGCGAGCCCTACCGGGTCGTGGACGTCGAGGGCATCCGGCTCGTCCTGCTCGACACCTCGCGCGGCAGCCTGCGCGCGGGCGGGTTCGATCAGGTCCGGCTGCTCGACGACGCACTCGACCGCGCCGCCCGTGACCGCGCGGTCCGCGGCGTGGTGGTGGCCATGCACCATCCGGTCGACGACCCCGCCCCGGCCGGCAACTCGCAGCTGGCCGACCCCAAGGAGGCGGAGCTGGTCACCGAGTGGCTCACGGAGTTCGAGGAGCGCTCCGGCAAGCCCGCCGCCGCGATCACGTCCCACGCCGGCGTCTTCGACCTCACCCGCGAGGACGGCGTGCCCTACCTGGTGAACGGCAACTCGGGCAAGGCACCGTCGGCCGCGCCCGGTGACGGCGGCTTCACGGGCTGGAGCCTCGTGCACGTCGATCCCGGCGACCGCGGGGAACCCGTTCGCGTCGAGACCCGCCCGCACGTCGACGAGCTGACGCTCGCCGGGCCCGGGCGGCTCGCGCGCGGCGCGAAGGGAACCGTGACGGCCGAGGCCACGCAGTCCGGGCGCACGGTCCCGGTCGCCTATCCGGTGAGCGCCGACTGGACCGGCGAGCGGGTGCACGTCGCCGCTCCGGGAAGCCGCCCGTCACCGCGCGACGTCGCCACGTTCGATCCGGCGACCGGAACCCTCACGGCGCTGCGCAGGGGCGTCGCGGAGCTGACCGTGACCGTGAACGGGGCGAGCGCGACCCTGCGTTGTGCCGTCGGCTAAACCGCTCGATTCTGTCGGTGGCGCGTGGCAGTGTGCGAAGCGTGGGTGCGGAGACGGATGACACGACGATGGTGGAGGCCAAGGCGCTGGTGAAGCGCTTCGGCGAGTTCGAGGCCGTCCGCGGCATCGACCTCCACGTCCGCAAGGGAGAGGCGTTCGGGTTCCTCGGCCCGAACGGCGCGGGCAAGTCCTCCACCATGCGCATGATCGCGTGTGTGTCGCCGCGCTCCGACGGCGAGCTGACCGTGCTGGGCATGGACCCGGACCGCGAGGGCCCGCGCGTCCGCGCCCGGCTCGGCGTGGTGCCGCAGCAGGACAACCTCGACACCGAGCTCACCGTCCGGCAGAACCTGCAGGTGTACGGCCGCTACTTCGGGCTCTCCAGGGCGCACGTGCGGCGCAAGGCCGTCGAGCTGATGGAGTTCGCGCAGCTCACCGAGCGGGCCGACGACGAGGTGGAACCGCTCTCCGGCGGCATGAAGCGGCGGCTCACCATCGCGCGCTCGCTCGTCAACGACCCTGAGCTGCTGCTGCTCGACGAGCCCACCACGGGGCTCGACCCGCAGGCCCGGCATCTGTTGTGGGACAGGCTCTTCCGGCTCAAGTCCGCCGGGGTCACGCTCATCGTCACCACGCACTACATGGACGAGGCCGAACAGCTCTGCGACCGGCTCGTCGTGATGGACGGCGGTCGCGTGGTCGCCGAGGGCTCGCCGGCGGAGCTCATCGCGCGGTACTCCACACGGGAGGTGCTGGAGCTGCGTTTCGCCCCCGGCGACCAGGAGGCGGCCGTGGCGCGGGTGACCGACCTCGGGGAGCGCGTCGAGGTGCTGCCCGACCGGATCCTGCTCTACACCGCCACCGGCGAGGCGGCACTGGAACAGGCACACGGCAGGGGAGTGCGGCCGCTGTCGAGCCTCGTACGCCGCAGCACGCTGGAGGACGTCTTCCTCCGGCTGACCGGCCGGACGCTGGTGGACTGATCATGGCCGTCGTTTCCTCGGGGCGCGTCGTCGGTTCGTGGCGCGCGGCCTGGCTCCGGGTCGAGGGCCACTGGACGTGGTACCGCCGCTACTGGCGGTCCAACTTGTACTCCTCGGGCCTGCAGCCGCTGCTGTACCTGCTGGCGATGGGCATCGGGTTCGGCTCGCAGGTGGAGCCCGGCCCCGCCACGGGAGGACTGTCCTATGTGCACTACGTGGCCCCGGCACTGCTCGTCGCCGGTGCGGTGCAGTACGCGGTGGGCGAGTCGACGTATCCCGTGCTGTCGGGGTTCAAGTGGCAGAAGGACTTCATCGCGGTCACCTCCACTCCGGTCACGGCGGGGCAGGTGCTCGGAGGGCAGCTGATCTGGGTGGCGATCCGGCTGGTGCTCTCCGGCGTGGTGTACCTGCTCATCGCCTGGCCGTTCGGCGCCTGGCTCAACGCGGGCGCGATCGCCGTCGTGCTCGTCGGCGCCGTCACCGGCATGGCCTGCGCGGCACCGCTCATGGCCATCGCGGCCACCACCTACGACGAGGGCTCGCGGTTCACGTCGATCTTCCGGTTCATCGTGATGCCGATGCTGTTGTTCGCCGGCACGTTCTTCCCGATCGAGCAGATCCCGGCGGCGATCCGGTGGCTCGCGTGGATCTCCCCGCTGTGGCACGGCAATGAGCTCGCCAGGGGAGTCACGCTCGGTGGACTGGACCTGTTGCCCGCGCTCGGGCACCTGGCGTTCCTGGCGGCCCTGTTCGCGGCGGGCGGACTCGCGGCCCGGCACTGTTTCTACCGGCGGCTGGTGGTGTGAGCGATGGTGACGACCGAAGCCCCGGCGCGCGGCGGGCTGTTGCTGCGCATCCTGCCGCCCTCGCTGTACGCGGGCCGCGCGAGCGCTCTCGTGGAGCGCTCCGCGCTGGCGTACTCGCGAGCCTGGCTGGTGTTCCTGTCCGGTTTCCTCGAGCCGCTGTTCTACCTGCTGGCCTTCCAGATCGGCTTCGGCAAGCTGGTCAGCGAGGTCACCGGGCCGGGAGGGCAGCCGCTGTCCTACGTCGCGTTCGTCGCCCCGGCGCTGCTCGCCGCCTCGGCGATGAACGGCGCGGTGTTCGACTCCACCTACGGCGTGTTCTTCAAGTTCCGCTACCAGAAGACGTACGACGCGATGCTGGCCACGCCCATCGGCCCGCTCGACATCGCGCTCGGCGAGATCGCCTGGGCGGTGCTGCGCGGCGGCCTGTACGCGCTCGCGTTCTTCGGTGTGATGAGCGTGCTCGGGCTGGTCGCCTCGCCGTGGGCGCTGCTGCTCGTACCCACGGCGCTGCTGGTGTCGTTCGCGTTCGCCGCGGTGGGGATGGCCTGCACGACGTTCCTGCGGTCGCCGTCGCAGTTCGACTACATCAACCTCGCCGTGATGCCGATGTTCTTCTTCTCAACGACCTTCTATCCACTGTCCGTGTATCCCGAGCCCCTGCAGTACGCCGTGCAGTGCCTTCCCCTGTACCACGCCGTCGAGCTGATGCGCGGGTTCTCCGTGGGTGTGCTCGACGTCAGCATGATCGGGCACGTCGCGTACCTCGTCGTGCTCGCCGTGGCCGGGGTCCACTGGGCGTCCCGCAGGCTCTCGGGGCTCCTGCTCCGCTGACGTCTCGCCGCCGGACACCGCGGCGAGCGCGTCGACCATGCCCCGGCCGTAGAAGCCGTTGTAGCCGACGTAGCCGGCGCAGTAGGCGTCCTGCAGGCCGTCGCCGCTGAGGTCGTAGTCCTCGGGGCACGACACGGGCTCGGCCTGCTCGCCGAGCTCCTCGCGAAGCTCGGCGGGCGTCGCGCCCGGCCGGGCCGACGCGAGCAGCGCGGCCACGCCCGACACGTGCGGCGCCGCCATCGAGGTGCCGCAGAGCGGCTCGTACCCGCCGGGAACGGTCGAGAGCACGCAGTGTTCTCCCTCACCACCCGGTGCCGTGAGATCGATCACCCCGAGCCCGTACGAGCTGTAGCCGGCCTTCAGCCCGGCGTGGTCGACCGCGGACACGGTCACCGTCCCGCGCAGCCCGGCGGGCAGCACCTCGCACGAGCCCTCCTGGCCTGCGGCGCCGCTCGTGGGTGACGGCGTGACGTCCAGTGCGCCGTTGGTGGCGGCGGCGACGTTGAGCGTTCCGGCCTCGTCGGCGTACTCGACGGCCCGCGCGAGCGCCTCGCGCACCACCGACTGGCCCTCGCTGCTGCTCGTGCACGGCGTGCCGGGCGAGGTGACGGAGAAGCTGCTGTTGGCGACCTCGATGCCGTTGCGGGCCGCCCACATGAGCCCGCAGACGGCAGCCTCCGGATCGACGTAGCCCTGGTCGTCGATCACCTTCACGGAGGCGAGGCGCACCCCGGGCGCGACGCCCGCGATGCCCTTGCCGTCGTCGGCGGCCGCGACGATGCCTGCCACGTGCGTGCCGTGCGGGGAGGCCGTCGGCGCCCACGACCGCTCGGACTGCTCCGGCACGCCCGTGAGGCAGCCCGCCGACAGCGACTCGTCGACCGCGTGGGCCAGGTCGGGATGCCCGGCGTCGATGCCCGAGTCGAGCACGGCCACGGCGACGTCGGAGCTGCCGGGCTCGATGGCGCGCGCCACGTCGGCCCGCACGGCGCGCATGTCCCACTGCTCGCCGGTGAGGTCGGCGGCCGGCACGGCCTGACCGGTCGCGATCGGCTCGGCACGGGCGGGCGACGCTGCCGGGGCCGGGGTCTCCGCCTCGCGATCGGCCTGCGCGCTGTAGGCCCGGTCGCGGCCCAGCGTGCCGGCGAACTCCGGGCTGGCCGAGGTGGCCACCGCCACGCCGATCTCGGGGTAGTAGCCGGTCACCTCGCCGCAGGCGGTCTCGATCTCCCTGGCCGCGTCCCGCTCGGCCGTTCCCCGGTCGAACAGCACGAGGTAGCGCAGCGACACGCCCGGACTCGAACACGAGTCACCGGGGTCCGCCGTGGCGTCACTCGCGGCGCCCAGCGTGGTGGTGACCACGAGGGCCGCGCAGGCGACCAGCACACTCCCACGCACCAGTACTGGACCTCCGAAGACCGCGCCGGGCGGCCGACGCCGTTTCCCCTGCCGTGCGCACGGTAACGAGCCGGTCGGGGCCGGACAAGCCGTCAGCGGAAGTTCCCCCGGCCGGTGCCCGGCGGCCCCAACCACACAGCGTTCGCCGTGCCATGTGGGATACTGGGTGACGGCTGCTGAGCCGTTGTCACCACGGAAGGGGTGGTGAGCGACGGTCGGCGGCCCGGTGACGTGCTGAAAGAGCTCCAGGTCGTCGCCGCCGCGCGCATCCCGCGCCAGGCGGCTCGACGACTCGGAGAGGTACCGAGTGGCCAGAGCTCGGTCAGGACGTCGCCGCGGGACCCGCCACTGCGGGCGTGCCGGCACCACCGGCTGCTCAGTGGCATGAGAGGCAAGGATTCCCGTCGGCGGTGAACCCACCACGGCGGTACAAAACAGGAAACGGCTCCTGTGCGGCCGCGTCCTGCCAGCCGGTTCCGGTGCCGAGGAGAGCCTCCTCGGCCGGGGCGGGCCTGCAGACGCGCCCGGGGGCGAAGGAGACATATGTCGAACGCGGAGACACCCGCCGAGAACACAGGCGGGACTACCGCCACATCCACTGCCGGCGCACTGGCAGAGCTGCCGAACCGGGTCAGGGTGCACGCCCTGGCGAAGCTGCTGGGCTCCAGCAGCCGTGAGGTCCTCGCGAAGCTCGCCGAGCTGGGCGAGACCGCGCGCAGCGCGCAGTCGAGCGTGGCGAAGGACGTGGCGCTGAAGGTGGCCGGCGCGCTGGGCGTGCTGGACGAGGCCGTCGAGGAGGCCGCCGAGGCGGGCGGCGCCGACACCGTGACCCCGCCGGCCCCCGCCGACCCTGAACAGCCCGCCGAGCAGGCCCCGGCCGCTTCCGCCACCCCGGAACCGGAGGTGGAGCCGGAGCCAAAGCCGGAGCCGGAGCCCGTCCGCGCGCCGCGCCCCGTGCACACGCCCGTGTTCGCGGCGCCGTCGCCGGTGTTCCTGCCGCCGGAGCCCGTGGCCGAGCCCACTCCCAAGAAGCAGGAGAAAACGGACAGGCCCGAGAAGACTGAGAAGCCCGAGAAGTCCGAAAAGCCCGAGAAGCCCGAGCCTGCCGAGGTCGAGGACGAGGAGCAGGAGCAGGGCGCCGACGGCGAGTCGGGCGAACCGGGCGAGGGTGGCCGCAGGCGCCGTCGCCGGGGCCGCCGGGGCCGGGGCCGCGGCAAGGGCGGTGACGACAACGCCACCGACGAGCAGACCGACACCGAGGCCGGCGAGGCCAAGGCCGAGGCCGAGGACACCGACGAGCAGGCCCAGAAGGCCGACGAGGGCGCCGATCAGGACGAGGCCGACGGCGAGGGCGGCAGCAAGCGCCGGCGCCGCCGTCGCCGCCGCAAGGGCGGGGACGACGACGGAGCTGACGCCTCGGGCACGGACGACCCGCCGAACACCGTCGTACACGTGCGCGACGGCAAGGCCGCCGACAACAAGAGCGAGGCCCGCGACGGCGTGCGCAGTGTGCGCGGCTCCACCCGGCTCGAGGCCAAGCGCCAGCGCCGCCGCGACGGCCGGGAGGCAGGCCGCAGGCGCGCACCGATCCTGTCCGAGGCCGAGTTCCTGGCCAGGCGCGAGGCCGTCGAACGCACGATGGTCGTCGCCGAGCGCGGCGACTCGACGCAGATCGGCGTGCTCGAGGACGGCGTGCTGGTCGAGCACTTCGTGACCACGTCGGGCAGCGGCTCGATCGTGGGCAACGTCTACCTCGGCCGCGTGCAGAACGTGCTGCCCTCGATGGAGGCCGCGTTCATCGACATCGGCCGGGGCCGCAACGCCGTGCTCTACGCCGGTGAGGTGGACTGGGACGCCGCCGGCCTCGAGGGCAAGGCCCGCAAGATCGAGCAGGCGCTGTCCACGGGCGACAACGTGCTGGTGCAGGTCACCAAGGACCCGGTCGGCCACAAGGGCGCCCGGCTCACCACGCAGATCTCGCTGCCCGGCCGGTTCCTCGTGTACGTCCCCGCGGGCGGCGCCACCGGCATCTCCCGCAAGCTGCCCGAGAACGAGCGGCGCAGGCTCAAGGACATCCTCAAGCGCATCGTTCCCGAGGACGCCGGCGTGATCATCCGTACCGCGTCGGAGGGCATCAGCGAGGAGGAGCTCGCCCGCGACGTCCGCAGGCTCAAGGCCCAGTGGGAGGTCATCAAGGAGAAGGCCGACTCCTCGACGGGCTCCGGCAAGAAGTCCAGCGCGCCCGTGCTGCTCTACGAGGAGCCTGACCTGCTGGTCAAGGTCGTGCGGGACCTGTTCACCGAGGACTTCGCAAAGCTGGAGGTCCAGGGCCCCACGGCGTGGGAGACCATCCACGCCTACGTCGAGCACGTGGCACCGGACCTCACCGACCGGCTCAAGCGCTACGTCGGCAACGGCGACGTCTTCGCCGAGCACCGCATCGACGAGCAGCTCACCAAGGCCCTCGACCGGAAGGTCTGGCTGCCCTCGGGCGGTTACCTGGTCATCGACCGCACCGAGGCGATGACGGTGATCGACGTCAACACCGGCAAGTTCACGGGCTCCGGCGGCAACCTCGAGGAGACCGTCACCCGCAACAACCTGGAGTCGGCCGAGGAGATCGTCCGCCAGCTCCGGCTGCGCGACATCGGCGGCATCATCGTGATCGACTTCATCGACATGGTGCTGGAGTCCAACCGCGAGCTGGTGCTGCGCAGGCTCACCGAATGCCTCGGCCGCGACCGGACCCGGCACCAGGTCGCCGAGGTCACCTCGCTCGGGCTCGTGCAGATGACCCGCAAGCGGGTCGGGACCGGGCTGCTGGAGGCCTACTCCACGACCTGCGAGCACTGCAAGGGCCGTGGCGTGATCGTCTCCACCGAGCCGAACAAGGGCAACGGCGGCGGCAACGGCAACGGTCACCAGCACGGCGGCGGTGGCGGACGGCGCTCCCGCGGCCGCGGCAAGGGCGGCGGTGGCGAGGAGGAGACCGCGCGCGCGACCGAGACCGGGCCGACCCCCGAGCAGCGCGAGAGCGTCGTCTCGGCGGTGCAGGCGATGGCCAACGCCTCGAAGGCGGCCAGCGGCAAGTCCGACGAGGGAGACAAGGCCGACCGGGCCGCCGAGGCGCCGAAGGCAGAGCCCGAGAAGGTCACGAGGCCGGAGAAGGCTCAGCAGTCCGAGCAGCCGCGTGAGGCCGCTCAACGGGAGGAAAAGCCGGAGCAGCTCCGTGAGGCAGGGCAGCGGGCCGAGCCGGAGCAGCCTGTCCAGGCCGAGCCCGCCGCGGCCGAGCAGCCCGCCGAGCCGGAGGCGGCCAAGGAGCAGCCTGCTGAGGTCACCAGGCCGGAGCAGGCCGAGCCGGTGAGGGCCAAGCGGCCGACCAGGGCGTCGCGGCCCGCAGGGCCTCCCGCGGTCGAGCACCCGGCCGAGCCGGAACAGCCGGAGCAGGCCCAGCCCGCCGCACGGCCGCTCAACGGGCACACCCCGGCTCACGAGGTCGGCACGCCCGAGCCCGCCACGGCCGCCGTCGCCGAGGAGCAGGCGGCCGAGACCGAGCAGCCGTCGGTCCCGGCCCCCGCCGTGCGCACCACGACGCGGCGTCCGCGCCGGGCGGCGAGCCGCCCCGCGGGACCGCCGGTGCACGCGCAGGAGAACGGCTGATGACCACCCCGGTGCGCCCGGTGAACAGGGCGCACAGTAAGCTGTTGAGCGGCCCGCTGTTGGAGCGGGTCGCTGCGCGCGAAGCTTGGGACGCCCAGAGCGGACCGTTCGCGTGAGCCCCCACCCACAGTCGAGCAAGCAGGAGACTTCCGTGTCGGCGTATGCAGTCGTCAAGACCGGCGGCAAGCAGTACAAGGTCGCCGTTGGCGATGTCGTCGAGGTCGAGAAGCTCGAGGGCGAGCCGGGCACCGAGCACACCTTCCCCGCCGTGCTTTACGTCGACGGCGGCGAGGTCACCACGGACGCCGACGCGCTGGCGAAGGTCTCGGTCACCGGCAAGGTCGTCGAGCAGACCAAGGGTCCCAAGATCCGCATCCACAAGTTCAAGAACAAGACCGGCTACCACAAGCGGCAGGGTCACCGGCAGAAGCTGACCCGCATCGAGGTCACCGGCATCAACAAGTAAGCCTGACGCTTTCAGAGGAGGGTGACCAGAGATGGCACACAAGAAGGGTGCGTCCAGCTCCCGTAACGGCCGCGACTCCAACCCGCAGTACCTCGGCGTCAAGCGGTTCGGTGGTCAGGTCGTCAAGTCCGGCGAGATCCTGGTCCGCCAGCGCGGCACCAAGTTCCACCCGGGCGTGAACGTCGGCCGCGGCGGCGACGACACGCTGTTCGCCCTTGCCGCCGGCTCGGTGCAGTTCGGCACCAAGCGCGGCCGCAAGACGGTCAACATCGTGCCGGTCGAGGCCTGAACCGGCCCGGCCAGCACGCGCTAGCACACTCGAACGAGGGGCGGGCCCGGAACACATCCGGTCCCGCCCCTCGTTCGTGCTTGTGGCAGACATTCCAGTTCGGTAGGAGAGGCACAACATGGCATCCCGCTTCGTCGATCGCGCGGTGATCCACCTGGCCGCCGGCAATGGCGGAAACGGGTGTGCCTCGGTGCACCGGGAGAAGTTCAAGCCGCTCGGCGGCCCCGACGGCGGCAACGGCGGCAGCGGCGGCGACGTCCTGCTGATCGTCGACCCCAGCGTGCACACCCTGCTGGACTTCCACTTCCGCCCGCACGCCAGGGCGGGCAACGGCAGGCCAGGTCAGGGCAGCAACCGCAACGGCGCCGCGGGGGAGACCCTGGAGCTGCGCGTGCCGGACGGCACGGTCGTGCTCACCGAGGACGGCGAGGTGCTCGCCGACCTCATCGGCGCGGGCACCACCTTCGTCGCCGCCAAGGGCGGCCGGGGCGGGCTCGGCAACGCGGCGCTGGCCTCGCGGGCGCGCAAGGCGCCCGGGTTCGCGCTGCTCGGCGAGGAGGGCGAGGCCCGTGACCTGGTGCTCGAGCTGCGCTCGGTCGCCGACGTCGGCCTGCTCGGCTTTCCTTCCGCGGGCAAGTCGTCGCTGATCTCGGTGCTCTCCGCGGCCAAGCCGAAGATCGCCGACTACCCGTTCACCACCCTTGTGCCGAACCTGGGCGTGGTCACCGCGGGCGACACGGTGTTCACCATGGCCGACGTTCCCGGGCTGATCCCCGGGGCCAGCCAGGGCAAGGGCCTAGGCCTCGACTTCCTGCGGCACATCGAACGCTGCGCGGTGCTGGTGCACGTCATCGACTGCGCCACCTACGAGCCCGGCCGCGACCCGGTCTCCGACATCGACGCGCTCGAGGAGGAGCTCGCCCGCTACACGCCCGCGCTCGGCGGCGACCTCGCCGACCGGCCACGCGTGGTGGTGCTCAACAAGATCGACGTGCCGGACGCCGCGGAGCTGGCCGAGCTGGTGCGGCCCGACCTGGAGGCGCGCGGCCTGCGCGTGTTCGAGGTCTCCACGGTGTCGCGCAAGGGCCTGCGGGAGCTGACCTTCGCGCTGGGTGAGGTCGTCGAGTCGTACCGGGCCGCGCTGCCCGCGCCGACGCCGACGAAGATCGTCCTCACCCCGCGTGCGGTCGACGATTCCGGGTTCTCGGTGGAGCCCGACCCCGACGAGCCCGGCGCCTACATCGTGCGCGGCCCCCGCCCCGAACGCTGGGTACGGCAGACCGACTTCGGCAACGACGAGGCCATCGGCTACCTCGCCGACCGGCTCAACCGCCTTGGCGTCGAGGAAGAGCTGGCCAGGATGGGCGCGGAGCCGGGCAGCCAGGTCACCATCGGCGACTACAGCTTCGAATGGGAGCCGTCGACGCCGGGCGCCATGACCCACCTGGCGGGCCGGGGCACCGACCCACGCCTGGAGAACCGTAGCCGCGTCACCGCGGCCGAGCGCAAGGAAGCCCGCAGGATCCGCCGCGAAGGGGAGCCCGAGCCCGACGAGGACGCCGGTGAGTGACCAGCCCCGTGCCGCCATCGCCGCCGCGTCGCGCCTGGTCGTCAAGGTCGGCTCCTCCGCGCTGACCACCGCCGGCGACGGCCTCGACGTCGGCAGGCTCGACGCGCTCGTCGACGCCATCGCCGAGCGCGTCGCCCGGGACACCCAGATCGTGCTGGTGTCCTCGGGCGCGATCGGCGCGGGGCTGGCCCCGCTGTCGCTCGGCAAGCGGCCTCGTGACCTCGCGACCCAGCAGGCCGCCGCGAGTGTCGGCCAGCTGGCACTCGCCCACGCCTACGCCGAGTCGTTCGGCCGCTACTCGCTCACGGTCGGCCAGGTGCTGCTGACCTCCGACGACGTGGTGCGCCGGGCGCACTACCGCAACGCCGAGCGCACCTTCTCCCGGCTGCTGGCGCTCGGCGCGGTTCCCGTGGTGAACGAGAACGACACCGTCGCCACCGAGGAGATCCGGTTCGGCGACAACGACCGGCTCGCCTCGCTCGTCGCCCACCTGATCCGTGCTGACGCGCTCGTCCTCCTCTCCGATGTGGACGCCCTGTACGACGGCGATCCCCGCGCGGGAGGAACCCGCCGCATCGCCGAGGTCGCCGACGAATCCGACCTGGACGGACTGTCCGTCGGCATGTCGAGCTCCGGCCTCGGCACCGGCGGCATGATGTCGAAGGTCGCCGCGGCGCGCACGGCGGCCTCCAGCGGTGTCCCCGTACTCATCGCCGCCGCCGCCGACGCCCGCGAGGCCCTCGGCGCCGCCCAGGTGGGCACCGTCTTCCGCCCCGCGGGCTCACGCCTGTCCGCGCGGCGGTTCTGGCTCGGCTACGCCGCCGGATCCAACGGCAGGCTGCATCTCGACGACGGTGCCGTGGCCGCGGTGGTGCGCCGCAGGCGATCGCTCCTGGCCGCCGGCGTGACCGGAGTGGACGGCGACTTCCAGGCGGGCGACGTCGTCGACCTCGTCAACCCCGCGCAGCAGGTCGTCGCCCGCGGCGTGGTGGCCTTCGACGTCACCGAGCTGCCCGAGCTGATCGGCCGCTCCACCCATGACCTGCCGCCCGAGCAACGGCGGGAGGTCGTGCACGCCGACGATCTCGTTCCGCTGCGGCACCGCTGACCCGTACGTCCTAACGCAACTCGCTGCGGTTGGTCTCCGGCAGCCGCAGGATCACGAAGAACGCGATGGCCGCTCCCGCGGCGACGTACCAGAAGAACACCGTCGAGGCGCCCGCGTCGGACAGTGCCGTGATCACCAGCGGAGCCGTGCCGCCGAACACGGCGACCGTGAGGTTGTACCACGCTCCGATCCCGAGACCCCGCAACGAAGTCGGGAACAGCTCGCTCATGATCGCCGGCGCGATCGACGTCATCGCGGTGTAGAGCCCGAGGCCGACACAGAACACGACGAGCAGCCCACCGAGACCGGGACCGACCAGCGTGGAGAGCGGGACGATCAGGATGGCCGTCGCCGCCGACCACACCAGCAGTTGCGGCTTGCGGCCGAACCGGTCCGACAGCATGCCCATCGGGTACTGCAACGCCACGAACAGCGCCGTCGCGATCGAGAGTGCAAGGAACACGTCGACGTCGTCCGCCTCGCGCGTGTTCACCGCGAACGGCGTGAGCGCGCTGAAGAACGTGTAGTAGCACAGCGTCGACAGCATCGTGAAACCGACGAGCTGCCCCACGGCCTTCGGGTGATTGCGCAACGTGGTGAGCAGCGGCCGGGACACGCGGCGGGCCGCGGCTTTGTTGTCCTTGAACTGCTCGGTCTCGTCCAGGCTGGACCGCAGCCAGAGGCCGACGAGCCCGAGCACACCGCCGAGCAGGAACGGGATGCGCCAACCCCACGCCTCCAGCTGGGCCTCGTCCATCGTGCGCGCGAGCGTGAAGCCGAGGACCGAGGCGAGCAGGACCGCGCTGCCGGTGGAGATGTAGAAGAACGACGAGTAGCGGCCGCGCCGCTCCTTGGGCGCGATCTCGCCGAGGTAGGCCGAGGCGTTGGAGACCTCGCCGCCGAGCGAGAGGCCCTGCGCCACGCGTGCCAGTAGCAGCAGAATCGGCGCCAGCCAGCCGACCTGCGCGTAGGTCGGCAGGACACCGATGACGATGGAGCCGCCCGCCATCAGCACGATGGTGAAGATCATGGCGGGTTTGCGGCCGCGGAGGTCGGCGAAACGGCCGATCAGCATTCCGCCGAGTGGCCGAAAGAAGAATGCCAGCGCATAGGTGGCGAACGTGTTGATCTGGGCCAGCTCGCCGGGAAAGAACGCGCTGGCGAAATAGATGCTGAAAGTCGCGTAAATGGTCCAGTCGAACCATTCGAGGGCGTTGCCGACGCTCGCGGCGAAGAGCTTGCGCACCGGAAGCCGGTGCTGTACGGGCGCATTGACGTTCGACTCGGTCATGTCGACCCTCCACCTCACTGAAGAGTGAGTTGGCACTTTGCCACACGGACGAGTGTGGTGGAAGGTCTCCAACCGCAACGGAAGCCAGTTTCGGCGAATGGCGGCGCATGATCAGCACGAGCATCGGCGATTCCGTTCTACGCCGTGGCCGCGAGTGCGAACGGGAGCACGGCGGGCGCACCCGCCTGACGCAGCAGGTACGCGGCTACGGTCATGGTCCAGCCCGTGTCCACGAGGTCGTCGACGAGCAGGATCGGACCACCGGCGTCCGCGACGGCCCCACGTAGTTCGGCAGGCACGGCCAGCCGCCGCCACAGGTCGGCGAGCCGCTGCGCGCTGTTGGCTCGCCGGGGCGGCGGGCCCTGGGACTCGATCGCACCGAGCAGCGGCAGCTTGCCGATCTGAGCGAGCCGGGTCGCCACCTCGCGAACCAGCTGTGGTCGCGTGTGCGAGTCGATCGCCACGACGGCGGCGGGCCGCCCCGCCCAGTCCCACGCGGCGAGCACCGACACACACGCTTGGAACACCGGATCGGGCAGCGGGCCGTCGGAGGCCTGGGTGCCCACCAGTTCGCGCAGCCGCCCGCCCCATCCGACGTCGGTGAGCCTGCCGACGACGCGGCCCGGCTCGGCCTGCTCGGCCTTGCCGATCCGCCCGGACAGCGCGATGTCGAGCGACGCCATGCCGGTCGGCCACTGCCGGCGCGGGGTGATCTCGACCCCGGGCTTGCTCAGCTGTTCCCGCGTGGCCTCCGTGCTCTGCTCGGACACGTCGGTCGGCCAGTGCCGCCCGGTGCAGTTGTCACATCGCCCGCATGGCTCCGCGTGCGGGTCGTCCAGTTGCCTGCGCAGGAACTCCATCCGGCAGCCGGGCGTGGCGACGTAGTCCAGCATGGCCCGCTGCTCGGTGGCACGGGACTGACGCACGCGCTCGTAGCGTTCGGCGTCGTAGTGCCACTCCTGGCCGGTGGCCTCCCAACCGCCGCGTACCCGCCGCACGGCGCCGTCCACGTCGAGGACCTTGAGCACCATCTCCAGGCGCGAGCGGGAAAGCTCGGCCAGCGGCTCGATCGCCGCCGTCGACAAAGGACGGTCGGAGTACGCGAGTGCGTTGAGAACCTGGGTCACCCGGTTGCGGTCCGGAAAGGCCAGTGAGCCGAAATAGTTCCAGATCTCGACGTCCTCGCTGCCGGGCAGCAGCACCACCTCGGCACGCCGGACCCCGCGGCCCGCGCGGCCCACCTGCTGGTAGTAGGCGATGGGTGAGGCGGGCGCTCCCAGGTGGACGACGAAGCCGAGGTCCGGCTTGTCGAAACCCATCCCCAGTGCCGAGGTCGCCACGAGTGCCTTGACCCGGTTGGCGAGCAGGTCGTCCTCGGCGGCCTGCCGGTCGGCGGGCTCGGTCTTGCCGGTGTAGGCGGCCACCGGGTAGCCGCGCTCCGCGAGCAGGTTGGCGACGTCGTTGGCGGCGGCCACCGTGAGCGTGTAGATGATGCCGGACCCCGGTAGCTCGGCCAGCCGGTCGGCCAGCCAGGCCAGCCGGGCAGCCTCCGTCGGCAACCGCACGACCGCCAGGTGCAGGCTCTCGCGGTCGAGGGAACCCCGCAGCACCAGCGTGTCCTCGCGGTGGCCGATGCCGAGCTGGTCGGCGACGTCGGTCACCACCCTGTCGTTGGCCGTCGCCGTGGTGGCGAGTACGGGCACGCCCTCGGGCAGGTCGCCGATCAGCGTGCGCAGGCGCCGGTAGTCGGGCCGGAAGTCGTGGCCCCAGTCGGAGATGCAGTGCGCCTCGTCGACCACCAGCAGCCCGGCCGACGCGGCGAGCTTGGGCAGCACGGAG
The DNA here is from genome assembly GCF_003202235.1 of Prauserella flavalba. GTDB lineage: Bacteria > Actinomycetota > Actinomycetes > Mycobacteriales > Pseudonocardiaceae > Prauserella_A > Prauserella_A flavalba. The sequence continues at coordinate 170,753 of NZ_MASU01000014.1, read as the reverse complement.
TCCCGGAAATCGGGGTTGTTCAGGCGTTCGGGGCTCACCAGCAGCACGTCGACCTCACCGGCCGCGATCCTCGCCTGCACGTCGTCCCACTCCTGCTGGTTCGCGGAGTTCATCGTGGCGGCGTGGATGCCCGCGCGGTCTGCCGCGGCGATCTGGTTGCGCATCAGGGCGAGCAGCGGCGAGATGATGACCGTCGGCCCCGCGCCGTGCTCGCGCAGGAGCGCGGTGGCGAGGAAGTACACGGCCGACTTCCCCCAGCCGGTGCGCTGCACGACGAGCGCCCGGCGCCGGTGGGCGACGAGCGCCTCGATCGCCGTCCACTGGTCCTCGCGAAGGGTCGCGTCGCCGCCGGCGAGCGCCTGCAGCAGGGTCTCGGCCCGCTGACGAAGGGTGTCGATGTCCACGGAAACCAGCTCTACAGCATGGCTCTGACGATGTCTGCACACGGCCGGAGCGAACGGAGCCCTCACTATCAGAAACCGCCGTTTTGTGATGCAAGTCACATTCAAAACTCGCGTCACGGTCTTCCGGGCAGCCGGTCACACCGGCGTGCCAGGCACGTGCGGGGTGTGGCTGGCACGCCGGCGAAGTCCCCCAGATCGCCGGTCTCACTGGTGCGCGCCGCGAGGGTCGGCCCTGGTTCGGGGAGCGGGAGGGCCGACCCCCGCGGCGCGTCTCACCTGGGCGTATAGGGTGGGTCTTCATGTCGCCACGCCGCATCGGTGTCATGGGTGGAACGTTCGACCCGATACACCACGGGCACCTCGTCGCCGCGAGCGAGGTCCAGTCCAGGTTCCACCTCGACGAGGTCATTTTCGTGCCGACGGGCCAGCCCTGGCAGAAGGCCGACCGCGTCGTGTCGAAGGCCGAGGACCGCTATCTCATGACGGTGATCGCCACGGCCTCCAACCCGGTGTTCTCCGTGAGCAGGGTGGACATCGACCGCGGCGGCCAGACCTACACGGTGGACACGCTCCGGGACCTGCAGGCGGAATACCCGGACGACGAGCTGTTCTTCATCACCGGCGCCGACGCGCTCGAACAGATCCTGACCTGGCGGGACGCGGACGAGCTGTTCAAGTACGCGCACTTCATCGGCGTCACCAGGCCCGGCTACCACCTTGACGACCACCATCTGCCGAGAGGCAAGGTCAGCCTCGTCGAGGTGACGGCCATGGCGATCTCCTCGACCGGCTGCCGCGAGCGGGTCAGGGCGGGGGAGCCCGTCTGGTACCTCGTGCCGGACGGTGTCGTGCGCTACATCGACAAGCGGCGCCTGTACCGGGACTGACGGCTCTGTCGCCCGCTCCGGGTACGCTTCTGCGGACGCCCGTTAGATCCGAAGGAGCACCGTGACAGCGACGGCCGAAGCACGAGACCTCGCGACCGCGGCCGCGCACGCGGCGGCGGACAAGAAGGCGACCGACGTGGTCGTGCTCGACGTCTCGGAGCGGCTCGTGATCACCGACGCGTTCGTCATCGCGTCGGCGCCCAACGAACGCCAGGTCGGCGCCATTGTCGACAACGTCGAGGAGAAGCTGCGCCTGAACGGCCACAAGCCCGTCCGCAGGGAGGGCACCCGCGAGGGCCGCTGGGTGCTGCTCGACTACGTCGACGTGGTGGTCCACGTGCAGCACGACGAGGAGCGTTCGTTCTACGGGCTCGAGCGGCTGTGGAAGGACTGCCCGCGCATCGAGGTCGAGGGCCTCGACGACGAGAGCGCACCCCGGCCTGTCGACGACGAGGAACCGGGCCCCTCGTGAGTCTGCGGAGGCTCGTGCTGTGGCGGCACGGAGAGACCGACTACAACGCGGCGGGCCGGATGCAGGGCCACATCGACTCGGCACTCACCGAGGTCGGCTGGAACCAGGCTCGCTTCGCGGCACTGGCACTCGCGCGCTTCGAGCCTGACCTGGTCATCGCGTCCGACCTGCGGCGGGCCACCGACACGGCCGCCGTGCTGACCGACGCCATCGGCGTGCCGCTGCGCATCGACAAACGCCTGCGGGAGACCCACCTCGGCGACTGGCAGGGCATGACCGGCGCCGAGGTCGACGCGCAGGCGCCCGGCGAGCGCGACCGCTGGCGGACCGACGCCACCTGGGCGCCTCCCGGCGGCGAGTCCCGGATCGACGTCGCCGAACGCGCGCGCGAGGTCGTCACCGACCTGCTGCGTGACGACGACGAGCACGAGACGGTGCTGCTGGCCGCGCACGGTGGACTGATCCTCGCGCTCACCGCACACCTGCTCGGCCTGCCGGTGGCGCTGTGGCCCTCGCTCGGGGGGATCTCCAACTGTCACTGGGTGGAGCTGGGCAGGCGTAACGGAGTCTGGCGCCTGCACGCCTACAACGCGGGCATGACCGGTTGACCATGGCCACGCCCCGGCTGCTGGTGTTCGGCGACTCGCTGAGCTTTCACGGCCCCGACGGCGGCTGTCCGTCCGACGAGCCCCGCCTGTGGCCGAACGTGGCGGCCCGCGAACTGGGCGGCAGCGCCGACCTCGTCGCCGGAATCGGGTGGACCGCGCGTGACCTCTGGTGGTCGCTCACCGGCGATCCGAGGGTGTGGGCCGAACTGCACCGGGCCGATGTCGTGGTGCTGGCGGTCGGCAGCATGGACACCTTGCCCTCGCCGCTGCCGACCTACCTGCGCACCGGCCTGCGGTACCTGCGGCCCGACGGGCTGCGCCGCGTGGTCCGCAAGGCCTACCTCGCCGCGCAGCCGAGGCTCTCGGTCGCGTTCAGGGGGCGTCCCGCCGTGCTCCCGCCCCGGCTGACCGCGCGGTACCTGGACACCTCGGCTTCAGCGCTGCGCACACTGCGCCCGTCGTTGCCGATCGTCGGCTGGCTGCCGTCGGTCCATCGCGCGGCGTCCTACGGCTACGTCCACACGGCACGCGAGGAGACGGCGGCCGGGATCGCCGCATGGGGGAGGAAGGCGGGTGTGCCGTTGCTCGACCTGCCCGCCGTCGTGGGCGCACACGTGCTCGGCGGCCACGGCAACGCCGACGGCATGCACTGGGGATGGGAGGGCCACGAGGCGGTCGGCAGGGCGATGGCGAGCCTGATCGCACCCCTGTTGGCCGACGCGGGCGCGGCGACCCCCGCCCGCGGCCGGGCGGGAACGTAGGCTGGCGACCGTGCCGGTCGCCGTTGTCACGGACTCCACCGCCCACCTGCCGGAGGGTTTCGCCGAGAGGCACGGGATCCGCGTGGTCCCGTTGCACGTGCTGATCGACGGCGTCGCCTCACTCGACGGCATCGACGTCGGGCCGGTGGCGCTCGCCGAGGCACTCGGCCAGCGCCGCATCGTGACGACGTCGCGGCCGACCCCGTCCGCGTTCGCCGCGACGTTCCGGGCCGCGCTCGACGAGGGAGCCGACACCGTCGTGTCCGTGCACCTGTCGAAGCGGCTTTCCGGCACGTGGGAGTCCGCGGTGCTCGCCGCGCAAGAGGTGGGTCCGGACCGGGTGCGCGTCGTGGACTCACGCACCACCGCGATGGGCCTCGGTTTCGCCGCCCTGCACGCGGCTGACGCGGCGGCGGGAGGTGCGTCAGGCGAGGAGGTCGAGGCTGCCGCCGTCGGCGCGGCCGCGCGCTCGGAGACGTTGTTCGTCGTGGAGACGCTGGAGTACCTGCGGCGGGGCGGACGGATCGGACACGCCGCCGCGCTGCTCGGCACGGCGCTCGCGGTGAAGCCGGTGCTGCACATGGACGGCGGGGAGATCACCCCGCTGGAGAAGGTGCGCACGATGAACCGGGCGGTGGGCAGGCTCGTCGACCTCGCGGTTCAGGCGGCCGAAGACAAGGACATCAAGCTCGCCGTCCACCACCTGGCCTCCCCGGAGCGGGCGGCCGAGCTGGCGACGCGGCTCGACGAGCGCCTGCCCCGGTCGCGCGGCTGCGTGGTCTCCGAGCTGGGTGCGGTGATCGGTGCGCATACCGGTCCCGGCGTGCTCGGCGTGGTCGTTCAGCGGCCGGAGTGACCCGCGTGGCCGGGAGTTGTCCACATCACCCGGTCAATCCACAGCCCCCGCGATTCCGTCTGCCACGCCTCGCGACCCGGCCCTAGCGTCGAATGTGTGTTCGACCAAGCGAAGCTCGGTTCCAGCGACGCGGAACCACGACCAGAACCGGAGCTGCGACCGCAGCCGGGAGCGTCGCGCGTAAGGCTGGCGCAGCTGGCCGCGCAGGTCACCGGTGAGGAGAGCGGGCCCCCAGACCCCGCACCCGCGCAGCTGGGTAAGGCCGGGAGGTTCGTCGAACGCTGGCTTCCACCCGGTGTCGCCGGTGCCTCGGCGGGACGTCAGCGCCGGATCGCGCTGATCACGGCTGTCGCGGGGATTGTGCTGGCGATCGGGCTGACGGTCTTCGTGCTGGGCGGCCGTCCCGAGGCCGAACAGCCGCCGCCATTGCCGGTCGCACGCGCCGAAAGCGCGAGCGGGGCCCCGGCGACAAGCTCGGCCGCGGCCGAGCCGTTGGTCGTGAGCGTGGTCGGCAAGGTCGAGGAGCCCGGTCTCATCACGGTGCCGGCGGGCTCGCGGGTCGCCGACGCCGTCAAGGCCGCGGGCGGTCCGCAGCCCGGTGCCGACCTCCTGAGCGTCAACCTCGCGCGCCGTCTGGTCGACGGTGAGCAGCTGTACATCGGTATCCCGGTGCCGCCGGGCATGCAGACACCCGCTCCGGGGCCCGCCGCCGGAGCACCCGGCACGGCCCCGGGTGGTACGGCGAGCCCGATGGTCGACCTCAACACAGCGGACCAGGAACAGCTGGAGAGCCTGGACGGCATCGGTGAGGTCACCGCACAGCGCATCCTGGAGTGGCGCGCGGAGCACGGCCGGTTCACGGCGGTCGAGCAACTGCGCGACGTCGACGGCATCGGCGAGAAGCGGTTCGAGCAGCTGCGGGAGCAGGTGCGGATCGGATGAGCTCGCTGCTGTCCCGCGAGCCGGTCACTGTGGAGCGCCAGCACGACCCCCGTCTGGTACCCGCCGCGGTGACGGTGTGGTCGGCCGCGTTGCTCGGGTTGCTGTGGGGATGGTGGGCCTGTCTCGCCATCGGGGCGCTGGGTGCGCTGATCGCGGTCGCCGTCGGCTGGCGCGACGCGCGGGCCGGTCCCGAAGCGGCCCGCCGGTTACCCGCTGCCGGTGCGCTCGTGGTGTGCGGGCTGCTCGCGGCGGGACCTGTGGCCGCGCGGCTGGCGGGCTCCGAGGACGATCCGCTGCGGGAGCCGGCGCGGGACGGCAGCGAGGTCACGCTGCGGGCGACCGTCGCGGAACGGCCGAAGCCGGTGCGGTCCGCCGGGTACGCGGGACGGCAGGGCGGGGCGCGCTCGGTGGTGGTCCCGGTCGACGTGGTCAGTGCGACCGTGCGTGGCCGCCCTGTCGGGTCGACGGGCCGGGTGGTGCTCATCGCCCCGTTTGCGGAGTGGTCGCGGCTGCTGCCCGGGCAGCAGGTCATGGCGTCCGGTGCGCTCGCCCCGGCCCGGACCGGCGAGCTGACCGTCGCGGCTGCGTACGTGCGCGGGCCGCCGGAGCAGTCCGGCCCGGCTCCGTGGTGGCAGCGGAAAGCCGAGTCGATCCGGGCCGCGCTGAGGGCCGTCTGCTCGGTGCTGGCCGAGGAACCGGCGGGCCTGCTACCCGGCCTCGTCGTGGGTGACACGAGCGCTCTACCCGCACGGGTGGAGCAGGAGTTCCTCGACGCGGGGATGTCGCACCTGACCGCCGTCAGCGGCGCGAACGTGGCGATCGTCTGCGGTGCCGTGTTGCTGCTGGCCCGGGTGTTGCGGCTGGGGCCGCGACTGTCGGCGTTCGCCGCCGGTGCGGTGCTGGTCGGGTTCGTGGTGCTGGTCGGCTACGAGCCGAGCGTGCTGAGAGCCGGCGTCATGGGAGCGGTCGGGCTGCTCGCACTGGTGCTGGGGCGCCAGGGTTCCGCGATGCCGGCGCTGGCGGCAGCGGTCTGCGCGTTGGTGCTGTACGACCCGGCGATGGCGGCGAGCATGGGCTTCGCGCTGTCCGTCGTGGCCACCGCCGGTCTGGTGCTGCTGGCCCCGAAGTGGGCCGAGGCGCTGAGCCGCCGCCGGGTGCCTCCGGGGCTGGCCGAAGGGCTCGCCGTGCCGGTGGCCGCGTTCCTGGTCACCGCGCCGATCATCGCCGGGATGGCCGGTGAGGTCAGCCTCGTGTCCGTGGTAGCGAACCTGCTGGCGGCACCGGTGGTCGCGCCGGTGACGGTGCTCGGGGTGCTCGCCGCCGTGCTGGCGGGGCCGTGGGCCGCCGGTGCCGAGGTACTGGTGCAGGTCGCGGGGCCGGGGGTCAGCTGGCTGGTGTTCGTCGCCAGGGAGGCGTCCGGGGTGCCGGGAGCCGTGGTGGCGTGGCCGTCGGGCTGGTGGGGAGGGCTGCTCGCGGCCGGGATCGCCGGACTGGTCGTGCTGGCGCTGCGACATCGGTCGGCGCGCGTCGCCCTCGCGCTGGCACTCGCGTCGCTGCTGGTCGTGCTGGTGCCGGTACAGGTCGTCTCGCCGGGGTGGCCGCCGAGGAACTGGGCGGTGGTCGCGTGCGACGTCGGGCAGGGCGACGGGCTCGTGCTGGCCACCGGTGAGCCCGGGCGTGCGGTGGTGGTCGACGCGGGACCCGAGCCGGGACCGCTGGACCGCTGTCTCGACCGGCTCGATGTCGACCGGGTGCCGTTGGTGGTGCTGAGCCATCTCCACGCCGACCACGTGGGCGGGCTCGCATCGGTGCTCGACGGGCGTTCGGTCGGCGCGGTGGCGGTCGGTCCCGGCCGGACGCCGGGCTGGGCATGGCGGGAGGTCGCGGCCGAGACGTCGGCCCGGGGCGTTCCCCTGCTCGAACTGAGCCTCGGGGACCGGCTCGACTGGCCGGCGCTGCGGCTGGATGTGGTGGGACCACGTTATGTCCCACGAGAACAGGGAGAGGAGGACGACGGCACGGGGATCAACAACAGTTCCGTGGTCCTGCGCGCGGACACGGCCGCAGGGCGAGCACTGCTCACCGGTGACGTCGAGCTGGCCGCGCAGGGCGATCTGCTCAGCGCCGGGGCCGACCTGCGGGCCGAGATCCTGAAGGTGCCGCACCACGGCAGTCGCTTCACGCTGCCGCAGTTCATGGGCGCTGTGGCACCAAGGGTCGCGCTCGTGAGCGTGGGCGCGGAGAACACGTACGGACACCCGAACCGCACGACGCTGAGCGTGCTGACGAGAGGAGGGGCACTCGTGGCCCGGACGGACACCGGCGGCGACACCGCCGTGGTGCCGGGCGGGGACGGGCCGGCCGTGGTGAGGAGAGGAGTGTCGCGATGACAGCTTCGTAATCCGATTGCCGGAACCGGACGATCCCGGCAGGCTCGCGCCATGATCGATACCGGGCTCAGCCAGAAGGTCGTGCTGGTGACTGGTGGCAGCGGCGGCATCGGCGAGGCGATCAGCCGGGCGTTCGCGGCGCAGGGTGCCCGCGTGGCCGTGCACCACCATCCCGGGGAGGACGAGGCGCGGTGGACGCACGTCACCCCGCCCGTCGAGGCGGCGCACCGGCTGGCCGGGGAACTGGACGGTGCGGTCGCGGTGGCGGCCGACCTGGCGGAGCCGGACGCGGCGACGCGGTTGATCGACGACGTCGAGGCGCGGCTGGGGCCGGTGGACGTGCTCGTGAACAACGCCGCGCACTGCGAAAGCCCCGACACGGTGGACGCGCTGACTGCGGGTGGTCTCGAACGGCACTACCGGGTCAACGCGATCGCGCCCGCGCTGCTGATCAGCGAGCTGGCTCGGCGCCAGCAGCGGGGCCGGCCGACGCCGTGCGTCGTGAACATCTCGACCGACGCGGCGCGCGCGTTTCCCGGCCAGCTCGGCTACGGCTCGTCCAAGGCCGCGCTGGAGGGGCTCACACGCGGCACGGCGCTGGACCTCGGCGCGGCCGGGATCAGGGTCAACGCCGTGGCGCCGGGGCCCGTGCAGACGGGCTGGATGGACGAGGACCTGGTCGCGAAGGTCCGGGAGATCGTGCCGCTCGGCCGTCCTGGGGAGCCGGACGACATCGCCGACGCGGTCGTGTTCCTGGCCTCGGACCAGGCCCGCTGGATCACCGGCCAGGTGCTGCAGGTCGCCGGCGGGCACGCCTTGTGAACCGCGGCCGGTCCCGGCCCGTGGCGACCTATCGGCCGAGGACCTCGTTCACGGCGTCGGCTGACGGGGGCACGGTGGCCTTCGGGCCGATCTTGCCCTCGACGGCGTCGAGCGTCTTGAGGCCGTCGCCGGTGATGAGCAGCACGGTCTCGGCGTCGGGGTCCAGCTTGCCGGTCTCGATGAGCTTCTTCGCGGTCGCGACCGTGACGCCGCCGGCGGTCTCCGTGAAGATGCCCTCGGTGCGGGCCAGCAGGCGAATGCCCTCGACGACCTCCTCGTCGCTGACGTCCTCGATAGCGCCGCCGGTGCGGTTGACGGTGTCCAGCACGTACGGGCCGTCGGCGGGGTTGCCGATCGCGAGCGAGCGGGCGATGGTGTCCGGCTTCACCGGCTGTACCACGTCGTGCCCGTTGCGGAACGCGGCCGAGACCGGTGAGCAGCCGGTGGCCTGCGCCCCGAACACCTTGTACGGCGTCTCGTCGACGAGGCCGAGCTGGCCCAGCTCGCGGAAGCCCTTGTCCACCTTGGTCAGCTGCGAACCGGAGGCGATCGGCACGACGATCTGCTCGGGAAGGCGCCAGCCCAGCTGCTCGGCGACTTCGAAGGCGAGGGTCTTGGAGCCCTCGGAGTAGTACGGGCGCACGTTGACGTTCACGAAGGCCCACGTCTCGTGCTCGGCGGCGAGCTGCGTGGCCAGGCGGTTGACGTCGTCGTAGTTGCCGTCGACGGCGATCAGGGCGCCGTCGTAGACGGCCGTGGTGAGGATCTTGGCGCGCTCTAGGGAGGAGGGAATCAGCACGACGGACTGCCAGCCCGCACGGGCAGCGGCCGCGGCGACGGCGTTCGCGAGGTTCCCCGTCGAGGGGCAGGCCAGCGTGTCGAAGCCGAACTCGCGGGCCGCGGCGAGCGCGACGGCGACCACGCGGTCCTTGAACGAGTGGGTGGGGTTGCCGGTGTCGTCCTTGACCCAGATGCGCTTGACCCCGAGGGCCTTCGCGAGACGGTCGGCGCGCACCAGCCTGGTACAGCCCGGCTCGGTGTTGGGGATCTCCTCGACGTTGGAGGGCACCGGCAGCAGCTTCTTGTAGCGCCAGATGTTGCGAGGACCGGCCTCGATGTCCTCCCTGCGCACGCGGCCGAAGTCGTAGGCGACCTCGAGCGGCGAGAAGTCCTCGGCGGAGACGAACTCCGGCGCCAGCGGCTGGCGGTGGCCCTCTTCCTTGGACACGAGCTCCACGGCCGGACCCAGGTCGACGGTCTTCGTGGTTTCGAGCGCTGCAGTCATCGCGAGGTTCCTTTCCTCATCTGCCCCGCTGGCGCGGGTCGGAATTGGCACCGTGATCGTCAGCTACCTCGCGGAATCGAGATGACAGGCTGACGCCGGTTGCCGGGGCTTCATCGGGCCGTTCCCTCTGCCCCTCTGGATGAGCGGTATTCGGTTGTCCGTGGGCGGAATTCCGCCCGACGTCGTGAGGAAGCCTACGTCATGGGGATCAGTTCGTGCCACGGCTGTGCGGGTTACGTCACCGTGGCAGGATCGGCAGCGTGACCGCGCCAGCCACCACGCCCGCACCACTGCAGCTCGTGCTCGGGGACGAGGAACTGCTCGTCGAACGCGCGGTGCGCGCCGCGCTGGACTCGGCGCGGCTGGCGGACGCGACGGCCGAGCTCACGCGCGTGCGGGTGTCCGAACTCACACCGCCGCAGCTCGCCGAGCTGGTCAGCCCTTCGCTGTTCAGCGAGGGTCGTGTGATCGTCCTGGAGGGGGCGCAGGACGTCTCGCAGGAGGTCTCCGACGCGATCCTGGCGTACGTGCGCATGCCCGCCGACGGCATCGTGCTCGTCGTGGTCCACACCGGTGGTGGGCGGAGCAAGGCCGCCAAGGCGCTGCCGGGTGCGCTCAAGAAGGCAGGCGCCACCGTCACCGAATGCGACAAGATCACCAAGCCCGCCGAGCGGGAAGCCTTCGTGCGCAACGAGGTCCGCAGGGCGGGCGGGCGGATCGACGCGCCGGGCGTCGTGGCGCTCATCGACGCGGTCGGCTCCGATCTCCGGGAGCTCGCGTCGGCCGCCGCGCAGCTCGTGGCCGACTCCGGCGGCAACGTCGACGAGGACGCCGTGCGGCAGTACCACCGCGGCCGGGCCGACGTCACGGGCTTCATGGTCGCCGAGAAGGCCGTCGCCGGAGACCGCGCCGCCGCGCTCGAATCGGTGCGGTGGGCGCAGCAGATCGGGGTGCCGCACGTGTTGGTGGCCGACGCGCTGGCCGACGCGGTCCGCACGATCGCCAGGGTGTCCGCGGCGGGCCGGGGCAATCCGAACCAGATGGCAGGCGAGCTGGGGATGCCGCCGTGGAAGATCCGCAAGGCGCAGGGCCAGTCGCGCGGCTGGAACCAGGGTTCGCTCGCCGAGGCCATGCGCATCGTCGCCCGGGTGAACGCCGAGGTGAAGGGTGCCGCGGCCGATCCGGACTACGCCATCGAGCGCGCCATCCTCGACCTGATCGCCGCGAAGGAACGCCGCTAGTCCAAGTCGTGTCTGACAACCCTCTGCCGTGCGAGCGGGGATCAGCGTGGTGCCTCGCAAGGCCGCGGAAGGCCTTCGCAGGCGGACGTACTCGGGTCTTCCGCGGGATTGTCAGCCACGACCTGGGGGGCACAACGCGGAAGCCCCCGGCGACCGTTGGTCACCGGGGGCTTCGCGAGAGCTCGTCGGCAGGCTCAGAGCTTGTTGGCGCGCTGGGCCATCGCGGACTTCTTGTTCGCGGCCTGGTTCTTGTGGATCACGCCCTTGCTGGCAGCCTTGTCCAGCTTGCGCGCGGCCTCGCGCTGCAGCTCGATGGCCTTGTCCTTGTCACCGGCGTCAGCGGCCTCGCGGAACTTGCGGATCGCGGTCTTCACCGCCGACTTGACCGACTGGTTGCGCTGGCGCGCCTTCTCGTTGGTCTTGATGCGCTTGATCTGGGACTTGATGTTGGCCACGCGGGCGCTCCTCACATCGTTCGGCGGGATTGTCGTCGCCGCGTTCTCGTGGCCCCGGTGACTCACCGGGCTTCCTCCCTGGCGGAATGCCACACGGCAACGGCTGAACAGCATAACAACGGGTCACCGTGGGCCCTCGGCCAGGTCGGCTACCCTGGGCTCGCAGTGCCTAGGGTTCCGCCGCCTCCCCGCTCGCGCGGCACGTACACAACCAGGGGAGGACGGGTCCGGTCCGAGCGGCACCGGCGGCGGTGTGGGTCACCGCCGTTCATATGAAGGGACAAAAGCCTGGAGTACCTGGCCCTTCCGCGCCCGCGGCGGGGCGGAAGGGTACTCGGTGAACGGCTCGGCTCTCGCTCTCGTCCTCACCGCCTCGGTGGCGCACGCCGCCTGGAACCTCGTCGCCAAGCGGGTCCCCGGCGGTGCGCGGTTCGTCTACCTCTACTACACGGTCTCCGCCGTCGCCCTGTTGCCCGTGGTGGTGGCGGTGGTGCTGTTCGGCGAGCGCCGTCCGGAGTGGAGCTGGCTAGTGGCCGCCGCGGTGACGGCGGTCTGCCACGTGCTCTACGGCGTCGTGCTGCAACGCGGGTACGCCGTCGGCGACCTGTCCGTGGTGTACCCGGTGGCCAGGGGCAGCGGGCCCCTGTTGTCGGTGCTCGTCGCCGTGCTGCTGCTCGGCGAACGGCCGGGCTGGCCCGGGCTCGTGGGTGCCTTCCTCGTCGTCGCCGGCGTGTTCGTGATCAGCGGCCGCGGCACCTCGGCCGACCGGCGGCGACGGCTGGCTGGCGTCGGCTACGGCCTGCTGACGGGTGCCGCCATCGCGGCCTACACGCTGTGGGATGCCTACGCCGTCACCACCCTCGCCGTGCCCCCGGTGGTCTACTTCGGAACCGGCGCGCTGCTGCAGAGCGTGGTCCTCGCGCCGTACGCGCTGCGCGGCGACCGGACGAGGACGTTGTGGCGGGAGCACCGGCGTGAGGTGCTGCTGGTGCGGCTGCTGTCGCCGGTGGCGTATCTGCTCGTGCTCTTCGCCATGCGGCTCGCACCGGTGAGCCTCGTCGCGCCCGCCAGGGAGCTGAGCATCGTGTTCGGCAGTCTCGCCGGCTGGCTGCTGCTGGGTGAGCGCCACCCCGGGCGGCGGCTGACCGGTTCGGTGATCGTGTTGTTCGGGATCACGGCGATCGCGTTCGCATGAGACCGTGGTGCGCATGGACGTGCTGAGCAGCAGGGTGCTGGTGCATCCCCGGGATCCCGATGCGACGAAGGCCTTCTACCGCGACACCCTCGGCCTCGCGGTCTACCGCGAGTTCCCCGGCGGCACCGTGTTCTTCCTCGGTGGCGGTTTCCTCGAGGTCGTGGGCGAGGGCCGCAGCGGTCCCACCCCGGACATGGCGCTGTGGCTGCAGGTCAGGGACCTCGCCGCGACGGTGGCCGAGCTGCGCGCGAAGGGCGTCGAGCCGGAGAAGGGCCCGCAGCGGGAGCCGTGGGGACTCGACGAGGCGTGGATCTCCGACCCGGACGGCACGAGGATCGTGCTCGTGGAGATCCCCGCGGACCACCCCCTGCGTGTCGATGTCCGCTCCCAATAGCGCGGGCGGGCGCATCGCCCGCGTACTGGTGTGGTGGGGCGCCCTCGTGCTGGGGCTGCTGGTCTGGGCCACGTTGGCGAGGATCACCGACGGAGGCGGGCCGGAGGCGGACCTGCTCGGGACGGCCGAGGTCGCCGACTGCACCGAGCACGGACCGGTGAGCACGTACGGCTTCGGCACGACCTATACCTGCAGCGCCGAGGTGCGCTGGTCCGACGGCACCGTCGAGAAGCGCGAGTTCCCGGCCGGCCAGCTCAGCCCCGCCGACGCGGGCACTCCGGTGCCGGTGTACCTGGATCTCGGCGAGGGCTACCGTTCCACCACCGAGCTGGGCCGCAACGGCAGCGCCCGGTTCGCTGACACGGGCATCCTGGTGACGATCGCGTTCGGACTGCTCGTCGTGGTGCTCGGGGTCGGGGCGCTGTACCAGACCTACCGGCTGTTCCGCCCGGAGACCGACGCCGACGAGCGGCCCCGGCCCGCGCGGGGACGCAAGGCCGAACAATGGCCCGTCACCAGCGCCGACCTCGCCGCTGCTCCGGCCTCCCGGCTGGTCCTGCGGTTGCGGCTGCTGTCGCTGTGGTGCGTCGTCGCCGCGGTCGCCGTGGCGCTGTCCAGCGTTCCCCGGCTCGACGCCGAGCGGGCGCCCGGGTTCGTCTCGCCGTGGCCGCAGATCCAGCGGGCGCTGCTGGTCGACGTGCCCACGTTCGGCGCCGTGCTGTTCGGCGGCATCCTCGCCGTGCTGCTGTTCGGATTGACCCGCGTGGCCCAGGCCGACGCCGCGCGCGTGCGCCGCTACGGTGCCGCCTACCTGGCGCGTGGGTTGCCGGGCAAGGGCTCGGCCGAGAAGAAGGTGAACCGCAGGCTGGCGGCCATCGCGGCGGTCCATCGCCGGAATCGGGTGGTCGCCGCGGCGGTCGGCCTCGCCCTGCTCGCACTGGCCGCGTGGGCCGGTGCCCGCGCCGCCGCCGAGATTCCGGCGGACGCGCCACTGGCGGTGGTGCTGGCGTGCCTGCGGGACACGGTGCTGCTCGCCTTGCTCGCGGCGTTGTGGCTCGGCACGGTCGAGACCCGTCATCAGCGGTTGCGAGCCCTGCTCGCCGAGCCGTCCGCAACGACCTCGGCGAGTAAGGGAACCGAAGGCGGCGTGCTCCCGTCGTAGGCCCCAACCGAAAGGGGATACGGCACGTGGCAGCACCAGGCATGGGGCGGGCCGAGGAGTGGCTCGCCGACTACACCCGCAGGGTCGGAGACATCCAGCGTCGCGCGGAGCGGACGCAGGAGCAGATCAGAAACGTGCGTGGCAGAGCGGCGAGTCCCGACGGCTCGGTCTCCGTGGTGCTCGCGCCCGGCGGACGGCTGGAGACGCTCGATCTGACGCCTCGCGCGCTCGAGCTCGGTCACCAGCGTCTCGCGGCCACGATCACGCAGACCATCCAGGCCGCACACGCCGAAGCCGCCACGCAGACGCAGGACGCCCTCTTGCCGCTGGTGGGGGAGTCCGACGCGATGGAGTTCCTGCGCGACCAGGTCGGCGCGGCGCTGGCCGAACCCGACGAAGACCAGGACAGTGCCCCGCGCCGCCGGCGCGGGCGGGACGACGACGAGGACGAGCCGTTCGGCGGCCCGGTGCTGAGGTGAGTGATGGGTAACGGGTTCGAATCGACGCCGGAGGACCTGGCGACGCACTCGGCGACGGTCGACCGGCTCGGCGACCGGCTGACGCAGATCGGCACCACGGGCGCCGACGTGGACCTCGGCATGGAGACCTACGGGATCATCGGCCAGGTCTTCAGCCTCGGCGCCAGGGCGGAGATCCAGCAGACGTCCGACGCCATCAAGGAGATGGGCACCGGCCTGAGCGACTTCGGCGAGGGCGTGAAGGCGGCGGGCGAGCAGTACCAGTTGATCGAGCAGGAGATCCAGGAGCTGCTCGGCAAGTTCGGGGGTAGCTGATGGTGGACACGGCGGGCGCGGGGATCATCGACACCGTCAACACGGCCGCGCAGGACCTCAACAACCCCGGCGACTGGGCGATGGACGGCGTCGCGCTCGGGCTGGACGTGATCGGGCTCGTGGCCAACCCGCTCGGCGGTCTGCTGAGCGCGGGCATCGGCTGGCTCATCGAGCACCTCGACTTCCTCAAGGAGCCGCTGGACGACCTGTGCGGCGACCCGGCGGCGATCAACAAGGTCGCTGCGCAGTGGGGCGAGCAGATCAAGGCCGACGTCGCCCAGGTGGCGGGCGACTACGAGAAGGCGCTCTCGTCGGAGATCCAGAGCTGGAAGGGCGATGCTGCCGAGAAGTACCGGGGCACGGCCGACCAGATCGTGCAGCAGATCCACTCGCTCGAGAACGCCTCCACCGCGGTGTCGAACGCGGTGCGGGGCTCGGGCGTGCTCGTGGCGACGGTGCGGGGCATCATCCGCGACCTGATCGCCCAGGTGGTCTCCGAGATCGTCATCGCCGCCGCCGCGGCGCTGGCGAGCAGCTGGTGCACGCTCGGCGGGTCGATCGCCGCGTTCACCGGCTGGGCCGTCGCCAGGGGAGCCGCCACGGCGGGCAAGATCGCGGGCAAGATCTCGAAGCTGCTCATGAAGCTCGCGACGGTGCTGAACAAGTTCAGCAAGCTCCGCGGCGCCGTGCAGGCGCTGGCCAAGGCGTCGCGCAAACTCGGGGACACCGCCAAGACGCTCGGCCGGACCGCCGGCCGCAACGGACAGGCGTTCCGTCAGGTGCAGGGCACGGCCGACGGCTGGACCGGAGCGCTGCAGAACGCGCTGCCCGGCAATCTGGGCAGGTTCGTCGGCAACGTCGACGGCGCGATGGCCAAGCTCACCAAGGACGGCTTCTCCGACTCGATGTCGGCGGCCAACCTCGGCCGGGTCGCCGCGTACGAGGCGTCGAAGGAGATCGCGAACGCCGACGAGAACTACGACAAGGGCAAGGAAGAACTCGCCAAGGAGCAGCAGAAGTAGGCCCTACGCCCGCCGCCACGCCCGCAGCTGGGCCGCGCGCGTGGCGGCGAGGCCGGGCGGGTCCCACACCCACGTCTGCAGGTCGCCGAACCCGGCCGCCTCCAGCTCGCCGGCGAGGTCGTGCCGGGGCACCGGCAGCCATTTCTCGTGCGCGGAGAGCACGAGCCGCCCTCCCGGCCGCAGCACGCGGAACAGCTCGGCGAACGCGGCCTCCCGGTCGTCCCACAGCTGCACGTTGTTGACGCTGAGCACGACGTCCACCGACTCCCCTTGCTGCCCGGTCGCCGCGGCGGTTCCCGCGCGCAGCTCCACGGTGCCCTCGCGTACGGCGGCGGCGCACCGCTCGCGGCAGAGCTGGAGCATCTCCTCGGAGGGGTCGACGCCGACGGCCAGGCGGGCGCGGGCGGCGGCCTCGGCGAGCCCGACGCCGGGACCGGGGCCGAGTACCAGCACGGTCTCGTCGGCAGCGGGTTTCGCCACGTCGACGACGTGCCGCTCGGTCGCCGCGTTGCCGTGCGCCATCAGCGCCGCGCCGATCCGGCCGAGCAGTCCGCGGGGGTGACCGAAGGCCCGGTCGAGCGCTTCGTCAAGTACAGAACTCATCCTTCGAGGTCAGCACGGAGTGAACGAGGCTCGCATCGGGGATGACCCGGAAATGTCGGTGTGGCGGCATGGGAACATGGAGGGTGCCACCCGCGAGCGACCTGAGGTAACGAGTGACACAGACACGCCCGTCCGCCGACACCACGTTCACGCCCCCGGAGCACATCCGGAACTTCTGCATCATCGCCCACATCGACCACGGCAAGTCCACCCTGGCCGACCGGATGCTGCAGCTCACCGGCGTGGTCGAGGAGCGGGCCATGCGCGCCCAGTACCTGGACCGGATGGACATCGAGCGGGAGCGCGGCATCACGATCAAGGCGCAGAACGTGCGCCTGCCGTGGCGGCTCGACGGCCAGGACCACGTGCTGCACCTCATCGACACCCCGGGCCACGTGGACTTCACCTACGAGGTCTCCCGGGCGCTGGAGGCGTGCGAGGGCGCGATCCTGCTGGTCGACGCCGCGCAGGGCATCGAGGCGCAGACGCTGGCGAACCTCTACCTCGCCCTCGACAAGGACCTGCACATCATCCCGGTCCTCAACAAGATCGACCTGCCCGCCGCCGACCCGGACAAGTACGCGGCCGAGCTGGCGAACATCATCGGATGCGAGCCCTCCGACGTGCTCCGGGTGTCGGCGAAGACGGGCGAGGGCGTCAAGGAGCTGATCGACGAGGTCGTTCGGCAGGTGCCGCCGCCGGTGGGCGACTCCGACGCCCCGGCGCGGGCGCTGATCTTCGACTCCGTCTACGACACCTACCGTGGCGTGGTCACCTACATCCGCGTCGTCGACGGCAAGATCACCCCGCGTGAGCGGATCAAGATGATGTCGACCGGGGCCACGCACGAGCTGCTCGAGGTCGGCATCATCTCGCCGGAACCGAAGGCCGCGAAGGGGCTCGGCGTCGGTGAGGTCGGCTACCTCATCACGGGTGTGAAGGACGTCCGCCAGTCGAAGGTCGGCGACACGGTGACCGCGGAGCGCCACGGCGCCACGGAGCCGCTCGCCGGGTACCGCGAGCCGCAGCCGATGGTCTACTCGGGCCTGTACCCCGTCGACGGTTCCGACTACCCGGACCTGCGCGAGGCGCTCGACAAGCTGCGCCTCAACGACGCGGCGCTGAGCTACGAGCCGGAGACGTCGGTCGCGCTCGGCTTCGGCTTCCGCTGCGGGTTCCTCGGCCTGCTGCACCTGGAGATCACGCGTGACCGCCTCGAGCGGGAGTTCGGCCTCGAGCTGATCTCCACCGCGCCCAACGTCGTCTACCAGGTGTTCATGGAGGACGGCACGGAGCTTGTGGTCACCAACCCGTCCGACTGGCCCACCGGCGGCAAGATCGCCGAGGTGCACGAGCCGGTCAGCAAGGTCACCGTGATCGCGCCATCGGAGTTCATCGGCGCGATCATGGAGCTGTGCCAGAGCAAGCGCGGCCAGCTGCTCGGCATGGACTACCTGTCCGAGGACCGCGTGGAGCTGCGCTACCAGCTCCCGCTCGCCGAGATCATCTTCGACTTCTTCGACTCGCTGAAGTCGCGCACCCGCGGCTACGCCTCACTCGACTACGAGGAGGCGGGGGAGCAGGCCGCCGACCTGGTCAAGGTGGACATCCTGCTGCAGGGCGAGGCGGTGGACGCGTTCTCGGCGATCGTGCACAAGGACGCCGCCTACAGCTACGGCAACCGGATGGCGACGCGGCTGCGCGAGCTGATCCCGCGCCAGCAGTTCGAGGTGCCGATCCAGGCCGCGATCGGCTCGCGCATCATCGCGCGCGAGACCATCCGCGCGATCCGCAAGGACGTGCTCGCCAAGTGCTACGGCGGTGACATCTCCCGTAAGCGCAAGCTGCTGGAGAAGCAGAAGGAAGGCAAGAAGCGCATGAAGACCGTCGGCCGCGTGGAGGTGCCGCAGGAGGCCTTCGTCGCGGCATTGTCCACTGAGGACAGCGGCGACAAGGGCAAGGGGAAGAAGTAGCTTCCCATTCTTCCAAGACGGCCGGGAAGCCGCGCTGGACGATGTGAGGATGATCAGCAGAATCGTCTCTTACGCCGACGGTGGCGATCTCGGCGCGTCCCGGAGCTTCTACGTCGAGGTCCTCGGGCTCGAGGTCGCGATGGAGGATCCGGTGCTGGGGCTGCGGTCGCCTGCCGGCCCGGCGGCGCAGGTCCTCGTTCTCCCGCCCGGAGGGGAGAGTCCCCGGCCCCGCTTCGGGGTGGATCTCGGCGAGCCGTCGGCTGTCGACGCGGCCCACGACGAGGTTGTGCGCCGCGGCCTCCGGGTGGTCTATCCGCTCACCGACGAGCCGTGGGGTGTGCACCGGTTCTTCGTGGAGGACCCTGGCGGCACGGTGGTCAACGTGCTCGCCCACCTGCGGTGAGCCCTAGCGGCCGGTGATCCGCGCCGCCTCGACGAACAGGGCGGTGCGGCGCTCGGCCGCCATCACGCGGTCGTACTCGGCCCAGTCGTCGTGGGTGCCGCCCGCCGCGGTGAAGATGTCGCGCAGCAGCTGGGGCAGCCGCTCGGCGGGGAAGCCCTCGCACTCGTCGTCGGGGCCGATCAGGCGCGCCGGGCCCTGCACCGACACCCACCGCCAGCCGCGCCGGAAGACGAACGTCGCGTGCCCGCTGCGGCGCAGGAGCTCGCGTTTGCGGGCTCCGCCGACCAGCACGGCCGCGACCGAGGGCCTGCCGGACACCGGGTCGTCGAGCACGCCCGCGTTGACCACGGAGGCGTGCACCGTGCCGTCGGGCCGGGTGGTGGCGAGCGTCGCGAGGCCATGCTCGGCGGCGGCGAGCTCGCGGACCAGAGCGAGATCGGCTGGCATGTCCCCACCGTAGCGACGACGGGGCCGCGCGGGGATGGTCCCGCGCGGCCCGTCGCGGTCGCCGTCAGACGCCGAGCAGGGCGGCGAGCGCCTGAACCAGCGAGGCCGACGTGGCGGCGATGGTCTCGTCCAGGTACTCGGCGATCGGGGTCAGCTCGGCCGCGGACGCCTGGCCCCCGACAACGGCCAGCATCGGCACCATGAGCGCGCTCACCGCGATGCCGCGCATGGTCCAGCGCTTCGCCGTGCTCCGGGTGGTCACCTGGTTCTCGGTCATTGCTGTCCTCTTCCTCTCGTTGAACGCGAACGTCGCTCGCGTCGTGGGGGCAGCCTGCACTGGGCCAAACGGCGTAACAAGGCCATTAACGGACGGTTTTCGATCATGAAACGGCAGGTAGCTCGGCCGGGTGGGACTTCGTTACCTGATGGTCACGTTCGTGAATGTGTTTCTCACCTTCCCGTAACGAGGTTGGTGACCGGGCGCGTCATCGCCCGCTGTGCGGGCTTCGTACGCTTGGCGCATGTTCGACAGCTTGCGTGTCCCGGTGGTCGTGGCCCCGATGGCCGGTGGTCCGTCCACGCCGGAGCTCGTGGCCGCGGCGGCGCGGGCCGGAGCCTTCGGTTTCCTGGCGGGCGGCTACCTCGGCGCGGCGGCGCTCGCGGACCAGATCGGCAAGGCCAGGGAGCTCTGCGGCGACACGTTCGGTGTGAACCTCTTCGTCCCCGGCATCCGGGCCACCGTGGATCTGCGGCCCTACACGGAGCGCCTGCGCGAGGAGGCACGGCGCTACGACGTCGCGGCCGGTGCCGCGCAGTGGGACGACGACGGCTACGGCGCCAAGCTCGACCTGCTCGTGGAGCGGCGGGTCCCGGTGGTGTCCTTCACCTTCGGCGTGCCGCTGGAGCCCGACATCGAGCGCCTGCACGAGGCGGGTAGCACCGTCGTCATCACCGTCACCTCGCCCGAGGAGGCACGGCAGGCCGCCGAGGCGGGCGCCGACGCGCTGTGCGTGCAGGGGTTCGAGGCCGGTGGGCACCGCGGCCTGTTCACCGACGACGCCGGCCGGGCCGAGGGCGGCGAGCTGTACGGGCTGCTCGCCGCGCTGCGGCTCGTCGCGGCCGAGACGGACCTGCCGCTGATCGCCGCCGGTGGTCTCGTCCACGGCGCGGACGTGGCCGCCGTCGTCACCGCGGGTGCGGTGGCCGCCCAGCTCGGCACCGCGTTCCTGCGGGCCGACGAGGCGGGCACCAACGCGACGCAGCGGCGCGCGCTCGCCGACGCGGGCCGGCCGACCGCCTTCACCCGTGCCTTCAGCGGACGGCCCGCGCGTGGTCTGGTCAACCGGTTCCTGCGCGAGCACTCCGGCGACGCCCCGTCGGCCTACCCACAGCTGCACAACCTCAGCAAGCCGATCAGGGCCGCGGCGAGCGCGGCCGGCGACCCCGAGGCGATGTCGCTGTGGGCGGGGCAGACCTACGCGCTCGCGGGTCAGGCGCCCGCCGCCGAGATCATCGAGACGTTGCGGACGCAGGCCCGTACCGCGCTGGAGCGGAGCGTGCGCAGGTTCGGCTGACGCCTCAGCCCGCGGCGCCCGCGGCGGCGGATGGCAGCGGGGCGGCCTCGGGCCGGCTGCGGTTGCCCTGTGCGAAGTAGGTCAGCACCTCGGCGATCGCCTGGGGGTCGTCCAGCTGGGGGCAGTGGCCCCAGTCCTCGCGCTCCAGCAGTCTGCTGTGCGGCACGAGCGCGTGCAGCTGCCGCCCGGACGCCGCGCTCACCAGCCGGTCCTTGCCGCAGGCGATGATCAGCAGCGGTGCGGTGACGCGGTCGAGCTGGTAGGCGGACTCGAGCTCGGCGACGAGCTGCCTGGCCTCGGCGAGCCTGCTGGTGGTGGAGCTGTAGTCGGGGAACAGGTCGAGGAACCGGCGGACGTGCACGGCGTCTGCCATCTTGATGTCGGCGTAGAGCAGGCGCGGAACCACCTGCTGGGCGATCGAGCGGACGACGAAGCCGGGTACCGGCAGCGGTAGCGACGCACAGAGGCGCAGCGCGAGCGGGTACTTGGCGACGGTCCGGATCAGCCACGAATCGACGAAGCCGGGCGCGGCGATCGAGACGATCCCGGCGACCGGCAGCTTGGGGTTCTGCGCGGCGCGCAGACTCATCGTGCCGCCGAGCGAGTTGCCGACGAGCACCACGCTGCCGAGCGCGGCCTGTTCCCGGATCACGGCGGCCGTGAAGGCGTCGAGCTGGGGGAGCATCGCGCCAGGGCGCAGCGGAGCCGCCTCGCCGAAACCGGGCAGGTCGACGGCGAGCACCGCGATACCGGCGTCGGCGAGCTGTTCGAGCACGGGGCGCCAGGTGTCGGCGCTGTCGCAGTAGCCGTGCAGCAGGACGATGCGGGGCTGGTCCGGCCGGGTGCCCTGGCGGCGCCTCCTGGTGCGCTTGCCCACCTCGACCACGCGCGGCCCGACCTCCAGCACCCGCGTGCGATAGCCCGCGAAGCGGCGATACCCGGCCCGGACAACCGGGCCGGGCAGAGCTTCTCGCTGCGCCGCGATCATGCTTTCAGGTTAACCAGAGCCGGGATTCTCAAGCCCCTTTTCCCGGACACGAAGCCGTATCGGCGCAATGTCAACCTGATGTCTACGCAGGTCAGAGACGTCTTGGAAACTAACGCACGAACACGATTTTCCCGGCGGTGGCGCCTTTCATCATGTCCGAAAAGCCGGATTCGGCCTGCTTGAACGGCAGCTCGGCCCCGATCTGGGGCCGGATTCCGGCCAGGTCGGTGTAGGAGAGCAGGTCGGCCAGCTCGTCGCGGGTGCCCATCGTGGAGCCCACCACGTTCAGCTGGAGGAAGAACAGCCGCTGCAGGTCGGCGCTCGGGTCGGGGCCGCTCGTGGAACCCGACACCACGATGGTCCCGCCCGGCTTGAGCGACTTCATCGAGTGTGCCCACGTGGCCTTGCCCACGGTCTCGAACACGGCGTCGACGCGCTCGGGCAGCCGCGCACCGGACTCGAACGTCTGGTGGGCGCCGAGCTGCTCCGCCAGCGCCCGCTTCTCCTCGCTGCGGCCGGTGACCCACACCCGGAACCCCGCCGCCCGGCCCAGCTGCACCAGCGCGGTCGACACGCCGCCGGACGCGCCCTGCACGAGGAACGTCTGCCCCGGCCGCAGCCCGGACTTGACGAACAGCATCCGGTAGGCGGTCAGCCAGGCGGTGCCCATCGTCGCGGCCTCGGCGAACGAGAGGCCCGCCGGCTTCGGGAGCACGTTGCGGGCCGGGACCACCACCGAGTCGGCGAACGTGCCCTGGTGCTTCTCCGTGAGCAGGGTCCGCTTCGGGTCGAGTGTGTCGTCCCCGCGCCACGAGGCGTCGTTCACCACCGAGTGGATCACCACCTCGGTGCCATCGTCGAGCACGCCTGCTCCGTCGCAGCCCAGGATCATGGGGAACTGCTCCTGCTTGATCCCCACACCGCGCAGCGTCCAGATGTCGTGCATGTTCAGGCTGGCCGCCCTGACGGAGACCTTCACCCAGCCGTCGGGGACCTCCGGCTCCGGTCGTTCACCCACCACCAGCGAGGCGAGCGGATCGTCGGGGTTGGCTTCTTTGGCATAGACGGCGAACATGGCGTCAACCTACCTGGCGTACGCTCTTCGTTGTGTTCGACGGAGTGGCCCGCTGGTGGGACAGCCTCGAGCTGTGGCTCGCGCAGCAGTGGTTCCCCGTGCAGTTCGTGCTGGTGATGGCCGTGCTCATCCCGCTGTGCGTGGGGCTGGCATGGCTGATCCACCGTGTCGTCGACGTGGTCGCCGACCGCGTCAGCAGATTTCGCGGCGCAACCCGCCGCCCGGACAGAACGTCCTAGGGGAGGCGTGGGTGCTCTCCCGTAGGCGCATCAGTGTGGCGCTGGTCGGGCTCATCGTGCTGGTTCTCGGCGGATGGCTGATCAGGGACGTCATGGCGGTTGACGCTCCGCCAACCGGGGCGGGTAGCCTGCCGGGCGCGGATTCGGGCCTCGAGGTGGTGTCGCTGTCCAGCCTGCCTCCCGAGGCGGAGGAGACGTGGCGGCTGATCGAGCAGGGCGGCCCCTTCCCGTATCCCGGAAAAGACGGCACGACATTTGGCAATAGGGAGAGTGTGTTGCCTGAGAAGCCCTCCGGTTACTACCGGGAATACACGGTCGAGACGCCGGGCAGCGACGACCGCGGTGCACGCAGGCTCGTCACCGGCGATGGCGACGAGCTGTACTACACCGGCGACCACTACGCGTCGTTCCTCGTCGTGGACCCCCGGCGATGACCGTCCCGCCCAGGCCCGACGTGAAGACGGCCACGGAGCAGGCGCGTGCCCGTGGCGCGTTCACGCACGTGCTCGACGGCACGAACCACCCCGACAAGCTCGGCACGCTCGACGCGATCGCCGCGGCGCTGTCGTTCCCCGACTACTTCGGCCGCAACCTCGACGCGCTCTACGACTGCCTGACCGATCTCGGCTGGCTGCCCACCGGTGAGCACGTGCTGATCTGGGTGGCCTCCGACGTGCTCAAGCAGGCTGACCCGAGGGCGTATCTCGCGGTGCACAGCGTGCTGTCCGACGCCCAGCGCGCACTCGCGCCGGGCGGCGAACGCACCGACAGCCGCACCCTCACCGTGGTGCTGGCGGACTGATCCCGCCCCACCCGAGTGCAGTGAAGGCCCGTCTGCCCCGTCTGCCCCGAGTGCAGTGAAGGCCACCTTCACTGCGTTCAACGCAGTGAAGGTGGCCTTCACTGCAGCGGGCTAGTCCTGGGGCACCCAGCTGGGCTTGCGCTTCTCCGCGAAAGCCGTGATGCCCTCCTGGCCCTCCTCGCTCGCGAAGAAGCGCGCGGAGGTGGCCAGCATCGTCTCGAATGTCTTCGGCATCTCCCTGCCGCTCTCGCCCTGCAGCAGGTCCTTGGTGGCGGCGAGCGCGGCAGGGCCGCCCAGCGCGAGCGAGCCGACGTAGCGCTCCACGGTGGTATCCAGCAGCTCCGCGGGCACGGCCGCGTTGATGAGCCCGATCGACGCCGCGCGCTCGGCGTCGAAGACGTCACCGGTGAGGAACAGCTCGTGGGCCGCGCGCGGGGTGAGCCTCGGCAGCACGGTCACGGAGATGATCGCCGGGATCACGCCGATGCGGACCTCGCTGAACGCGAACGTCGCGCTGTCCACCGCCACGGCGATGTCGGCGGCGGCCACGATGCCCACGCCGCCCGCCCGCGCGGGACCGGCCAGCCGGGCCACCACGGGCTTCGGGCTGGTCCAGATGCGCTCGAGGATGGCGGGGAACTCATTGACGCCCTGGTCCTGCGAACCGGCGCCCCTGGCCTCCTTGAGGTCCATTCCGGCGCAGAACACCGGGCCGGTGTGCGTGAGCACGATCACCCGCACCCCGTCGTCGGCGATGGCCTGCTCGAGGCCTGCGCTCAGTTCCTTGCGCAGCTGCGCGGAGAGCGCGTTGCGGTTGTGGGGGGAGTCCAGTGTGATCGTCGCGACGCCGCCGGTCACGTCGTAGTGCACGAGTTCGTCAGCCATGCCGACACCTTCGCACAGCGCGAGGTCAGGCGGAGCGGATCGTGGCGGACAACGCCGCGACGTAGCGGTCGAGCACCACGTCGGCCACGCGGGCCTCGGCGCCGAGCGGAGCGGCGATGGGGGAGCCCGGCGCCGCCTGCCCGGTCAGGTCCCGGATGCGGTCCGGCAGCAGGCCGGGGGCGAGGAACCAGGACGCGACGGCGAAGTGGCCCGCGCCCTTGGCGCGCAGCTTGGCGATCGCGGCGGGCACGTCGGGTTTGGTGGCGCTCGCGAAGGCGGGCGTGACGAGGCAGCCGTGCCTTGCCTGCCAGCGCTCGGCCACCCGCGCGACCACGGCGTTGGCCGGGGCGTGGGAGGAGCCCACCGCTGCGAGCACGACGCCGAGGCCGTGGTCGGCGAGGTCGGCGCCCGTGGCCCTCAGCCGGTCGAGCGCGACGGCTTCGAGCAGCGGGTCGGCGCCCAGCACGTCGGCCACCGAGACGCGCAGGCGGGGCAACCGCGTGGCGACCTCGTCGACGATGCCGGGCAGGTCCACGCGCGCGTGGTAGGCGCGGCCGAGCAGCAGGGGCACCGCGACGACGTGCCGGTGACCCTCGGAGTGCAGGTCCGTGAGCACGCCGGGGACGGAAGGCTCGGAGAGGTCGAGGAACGCGACCCGGACGTCCACGTCCGGGGCCGCCGCACGCACCACGTCGCCGAGCGCGCGCACGGTAGCCGCCGACCTGGGGTCGCGGCTACCGTGCGCGACCACGACGAGTGGCGCCGAGGTCACTCCTGCTCCGAACCGCCCAGCGCGCTGAAGCGCTCGCCGACGAGCCCGGCCGCCAGCGTGTCCCCGTCCTTCGGGTCGATCACGAGGAACGCGCCGGTGCGGGCGCTCGTCGCATAGTCGTCCACCGGGATCTCCTCGGAGAGGCGCAGCTTGACGCTGCCGATCTCGTTGAGCTCCAGGGAATCCGGTCCATCCACAATGGACAGGGCCTGCTCGTCGAAGCGCGAGTTGAGCTCCTCCACCATCGCCTGCACCGTGCGTGCGCCGTGCTTCACGAGCACGCGCGCACCGGCCTGCAGCGACTTCGTGGACAGCCAGCACAGCGCGGCGGTGAACTCGTCGGTCACCTCGGGGCGGTCGGCGGCCGAGGCGATCAGGTCACCGCGCGCGATGTCCAGGTCGTCGGCGAGCAGCACGGTGACCGAGCTGCCCGCGCCCGCCTCCTCCAGCTGGCCGTCGGCGGTGTCGACGCGCTCGACGGTGGTGCGCAGGCCACGCGGCAGCACGACCACCTCGTCGCCCGGCCGCACGGTGCCCGCGGCGATCTGGCCCGCGTAGCCGCGGTAGTCCGGGTACTCCGGGGTGCGCGGCCGGATGACGTACTGCACGGGGAACCGGAACGGCGCCTCGTGCGGGTCGGGCGCGACCGGCACGTTCTCCAGGTGCTCGAGCAGCGTCGGGCCCGTGTACCACGGCGTGTTGTCCGAGCGGGTGGCCACGTTGTCGCCCACCAGCGCCGACACCGGGATCGCGAGCACGGAGCCCTCGGAGTAGCCCAGCGACGCCGCATGCGCCGCGAACTCCTTGGCGATGACCGTGAACGCGGCCTCGTCGTAGCCGATGAGGTCCACCTTGTTCACCGCGAGCACGAGCCGGGGAACGCCCAGCAGCGCCAGCACCGCGGCGTGCCGCCTGGTCTGCTCCACCACGCCCTTGCGGGCGTCGACGAGCAGCACGGCGAGCTGCGCGGTGGACGCGCCGGTGACCGTGTTGCGGGTGTACTGCACGTGGCCGGGCGTGTCAGCGAGCACGAAGCTGCGCTTCGGCGTGGCGAAGTAGCGGTAGGCCACGTCGATGGTGATGCCCTGTTCCCGTTCGGAGCGCAGGCCGTCCACCAGCAGCGAAAGGTCCGGAGTGGACAGGCCGCGGTCGACGCTGGCGCGCTGCACGGCGTCGAGCTGGTCGGCCAGTACCGACTTGGTGTCGTAGAGCAGCCTGCCGACCAGCGTCGACTTCCCGTCGTCGACGCTGCCTGCCGTGGCGAGCCTCAGCAAAGAGCTCATGACTAGAAGTACCCCTCCCGCTTGCGGTCCTCCATGGCGGCCTCGGAGAGCCGGTCGTCCGCCCTGGTGGCGCCGCGCTCGGTCAGCCTGCTGGCCTGCACCTCGGCGATCACGTCCTCCACGGTGGACGCGGTGGACTCCACGGCACCGGTGCACGAGCCGTCGCCCACGGTGCGGTAGCGCACCGTCAGCTCCTCGACCTTCTCGCCCTCACGGGGGCCACCCCACGGTCCCTCGGTGAGCCACATGCCGTCGCGCCGGTACACCTTGCGCTTGTGGGCGTAGTAGATCGAGGGCAGGTCGACGCCCTCGCGGGCGATGTAGTTCCAGACGTCCGCCTCCGTCCAGTTGGACAGCGGGAACACGCGCACGTGCTCGCCGGGGCGGTGCCTGCCGTTGTAGAGGTTCCACAGCTCGGGCCGCTGCCTGCGCGGTTCCCACTGGCCGAACGCGTTGCGCAGGCTGAAGATGCGCTCCTTGGCGCGGGCGCGCTCCTCGTCCCTGCGGCCGCCGCCGAAGACCGCGTCGAACTTGTGCTCGGTGATGGTGTCGAGCAGCGGCTGGGTCTGCAGCGGGTTGCGCGTGCCGTCGGGGCGCTCGACGAGCCGCCCGTCGTCGATCCAGTCCTGCACGTGCGCGACCACCAGCCGCAGCCCGTACTTCTCCACCACGCGGTCGCGGAAGTCGATGACCTCCTCGAAGTTGTGCCCGGTGTCCACGTGCAGCAGCGGGAACGGCACCGGCGCGGGCCAGAAGGCCTTGATCGCCAAGTGCAGCAGCAACGTGGAGTCCTTGCCACCGGAGAAGAGGATCACGGGCCGGTCGAACTCGCCCGCGACCTCACGGAAGATGTGGATGGCTTCCGACTCCAGCGCGATGAGGTTGTCCCGCGCCGCGTCGGTCGCGGCCTCCAGTGTGGTCATGACATCCTTCCTCAGGCGTGCAGCCCGCACTCGGTCTTGGTCTTGCCGGCCCAGCGGCCGCTGCGCGGGTCGGCACCCGGCGCGACCTTCGCGGTGCACGGGGCGCAGCCGATCGACGGGTAACCCTCGGCGACCAGCGGGTTCTGCAGGATCCCGTGCTCGTCGATGTAGTTGTTGAACTCGTCGTCGGTCCATGCCGCGATGGGGTTGACCTTCACGAGGCCGTTTCGATCGTCCCATGTCACGATCGGTGTATTCGCCCTGGTCGGGGCATCTACTCTGCGTACACCCGTGACCCAGCACGAGTAGTTCGCGAGCGTCTTGCGCAGCGGGATCACCTTGCGCAGGTGGCAGCACTGGTTCGGGTCGCGGTCGTGCAGCTTCGGCCCGTACTCCGCGTCCTGCTCCGCCACGGACTGCTCCGCCTGCGCGTTGACCACGGTGATGTCCGGGTACACGGTCGCGACGGCGTCGCGCGTGCCGATGGTCTCCGCGAAGTGGTAGCCGGTCTCCAGGAACAGCACATCCACATCGGACTTCACCTTGGTCGCCAGGTCGACCAGCACCGCGTCCTGCATGTTCGAGGCGACGATCAGATCGTCGCCGAACTGCTCGACCGCCCAGCGCAGCGCCTCCTCGGCGCTCGCGTTCGCCAGTCGCTCGGACGCCTCCTCCGCCAGTGCCTTCAGCTCTTCGGTCGAAGCCGCCGCGGTCATCGAGTCACCTCCGGTATCTGCAGGCCGATGAATGTCACCGAGAACACCCGCCGACAGGACGAACACAACCAGGCACCGTTCTCTTCCGGTCGGAGATCCTCGTCGCCACAGTACGGACAGTAGAACGCGGTGGCCCGGGTGGGAGTAGAATCCGTCACTTCAGCTCGGCTTCCTCGGCACGGGTTACCCACTGGGCGAACCTTTCCCCGTCCTCTCGCCCGGCGAGGTAGTTGCGCACGACCCGCTCCACGTAGTCCGTCAGCTCGGCACTGGTCACCTTGTGCCCGCGAAGTTTACGGCCGAAGCCCGCGTCGAGGCCGAGGCCTCCGCCCAGGTGCACCTGGAAGCCCTCCACCTGGTTGCCCTCGTCGTCGGTGACGATCTGGCCCTTGAGGCCGATATCGGCGACCTGGATGCGCGCGCAGGAGTTGGGGCAGCCGTTGAGGTGCACGGTGACCGGATTGTCCAGTCCGTCCTGGATCCCGGCGAGGCGCTGCTCCAGCTCGGCGACGAGCGCCTCGGCGCGTGCCTTGGTCTCGACGATCGCGAGCTTGCAGAACTCGATGCCCGTGCAGGCCATGACGTTGCGCCGCCACGGCGACGGCTCGGTTTGCAGGCCGGCCTCGGCGAGCTCGGCCTTCAGCCCGTCCACTTCGGTCTCCGGGACGTCGAGCACCACGAGCTTCTGCTGCGGCGTGAGGCGGACGCGGCCGGAACCGGCCCGCTCCGCGGCCTTCGCCGCCGCGATCAGCATCGAGCCCGACGAGCGGCCCGCGACCGGCGCGCCGCCGACGTAGTAGAGGCCGTCCTTCTGCTGGTGGACGCCGATGTGGTCGATGGGCCGCTCGGGCACCTCCGGCGCGGGGCCGTCGATCAGCGGGCGCTTGAGGTACTCGGTCTCCAGCACCTCGCGGAACTTCTCGGCACCCCAGTCCTTGACGAGGAACTTGATGCGCGCGCGGGAGCGCAGCCTGCGGTAGCCGTAGTCGCGGAAGATGCCGATGACCCCGGCCCAGACCTCCGGCACCTCGTCGAGCGGAACCCATGCGCCGAGCCGCTGCGCGATCATCGGGTTGGTGGACAGACCGCCGCCGACCCAGACGTCGAAGCCGGGGCCGTGCTCGGGGTGCTCGACGCCGACGAACGCGACGTCGTGGATCTCGTGGGCCACGTCCTGCTGGCCGGAGATCGCGGTCTTGAACTTGCGCGGCAGGTTGGCGAACTGCGGGTCACCGACATAGCGGCGCCTGATCTCCTCGATCGCGGGCGTTCCGTCGATGACCTCGTCCTTGGAGATGCCCGCGACCGGCGAGCCGAGGATGACGCGCGGGCTGTCGCCGCACGCCTCCATCGTGGTGAGGCCGGCGTCCTCGAGCTTCTTCCAGATCGTCGGCATGTCCTCGACCTGGATCCAGTGGTACTGGATGTTCTGCCGGTCGGTGATGTCGGCCGTGTCGCGCGCGTAGGTCTGCGAGATCTCGCCGAGCAGCGCGAGCTGGTCGGTGGTCAGCGCGCCGCCGTCGAGCCGCACCCGCAGCATGAAGTAGCTGTCGTCGAGCTCCTCGGGCTCCAGTGTCGCGGTGCGGCCGCCGTCGATTCCCGGCTTGCGCTGCGTGTAGAGGCCGTACCAGCGGAAACGGCCGCGCAGGTCGCCCGGGTCGATGGAGTCGAAGCCGCCGCGGGCGTAGATGTTCTCGATGCGGGCGCGGACGTTGAGCGGGTGGTCGTCCTTCTTGGAGCGCTCGTTCGGGTTGAGCGGCTCGCGGTAGCCCAGGGCCCACTGACCCTCACCGCGACGTTGCTTGGTCCGTGCGGGGCGGCCTGCGTTCGGGGCCATCTGTCCTGTCCTCCAGGGCGGTGTTCGCGGTGGACGGCGCCACGCGTGCCGGAACGCCCTGGACGAGCCAATGGTGGGAGCAGTTCGCGGCACACCGGCGCCAGTTTGTCCGAAAAATGGGCAAATGACGCGGCGGTCAGAGCCGGCAGAGACTGCTGGAGACACGCAGATAGTCGACGTGGCGCCGGACCACGAGCGAGACACCTGCGTAAGTCATTCTCCCAGAGTGCCATGTTGCTCAGAATGTGGTCCATAGCCGCCCGCATGGTGGGAGCAAGGTCATATGCGCTGCTCGGCGGCTAGGATCGGGGGCCGCGCCCGGCCGGTGGGACACTGGAGGGGTGAGCACCGCCGTATCCCCTGATGCCTTTGTCCTGCCCTCCTCCGCGCTGCGCGGGCTGGGCACGCGGCCGTTCGGGGTGTACGTCCACGTCCCGTTCTGCGCGACGCGGTGCGGCTACTGCGACTTCAACACCTACACCGCCGGTGAGCTCGGCACGGCCGCCTCGCCTGCGTCGTGGCTGGAGGGTCTGCGCCGCGAGCTCGATCTCGCCGCGGGGATGCTCGGCTCGCCGCCCGCCGCGGACACCGTGTTCGTCGGTGGCGGCACGCCCTCGCTGCTCGGCGCCGAGGGGCTCGCGGCCGTGCTCGACGCCGTGCGCCGGTCGTTCGGGCTCGCCGAGGGCGCCGAGGTGACCACCGAGTCGAATCCGGAGTCCACGTCGCCGGAGTTCTTCGCCGGTCTCCGCGACGCGGGCTACACGCGGGTGTCGCTGGGCATGCAGTCGGCGGCGCCGCACGTGCTGCGGATTCTCGACCGCGTGCACACGCCGGGCCGCCCCGTCGCCGCCGCGCGCGAGGCAAGGGCGGCCGGCTTCGAGCACGTCAACCTCGACCTCATCTACGGCACGCCGGGGGAGCGGCAGGAGGACCTGCGGGACTCGCTGGACGCCGTGCTCGCCACGGGTGTCGACCACGTGTCCGCCTACGCCCTGATCGTCGAGGACGGCACGGCGCTCGCGCGGCGCGTGCGCAAGGGCGAGCTGCCCGCGCCCGACGACGACGTGCTCGCGGCGCGCTACGAGCAGCTCGACGCCGCGCTCTCCTCGGCCGGCCTGCACTGGTACGAGGTGTCGAACTGGGCGGCGTCCGAGCAGGCCAGGTGCAGGCACAATCTCGGCTACTGGCTCGGTGGCGACTGGTGGGGCGCGGGGCCGGGAGCGCACAGCCACGTCGGCGGTGTGCGGTGGTGGAACGTCAAGCACCCCGCACGCTATGCCTCCGTGCTGGCCGACGGCGAGGTGCCCGTCGCGGGGCACGAGGTGCTCACCGACGCCGACCGGCACCTCGAGCGGGTCATGCTGGAGCTGCGCCTTGCCGAGGGGCTGCCGCTGACCGCGCTCGACTCCGGCGGCGTGCGCGAGGCACGCGCCGCCGCGGCCGAGGGGCTGCTCACCGGCGACGGGCTCGCCGAGGGCAGGGCGGTGCTGACCGACCGGGGCCGCCTGCTCGCCGACGCCGTCGTGCGCAGGCTCGTCAGCTGATCTCGCGGATCGTCAGCCCCGCCTTGCGCAGCCGCTCCAGCAGCGCGTCTCCCATCGCGACCGCGGTGGTGACCTGGCCGGACGTCGCGGGCAGGTCGTCGAACGCGAGGCACAGCGCGGACTCCGACAGCATCTTCGCCGTCTCGTCGTAGCCGGGGTCGCCGCCCGCGAACTCGGTGACGACCCGCTTTCCGCCGCCCTCGCCGGTGAACCGGACGTTGAACCACGACTTCGCCCTCCGCTGCTCGCTCGGCCCCTCGCCGGGTTTGCGCAGGCGGCCAAGGGCGGTGCGCGCGGGCGGGATCTGGGCGAGCACGGCGAGCGCGCCGAGGCCGAGCCCGGCAGCCACGATCGTCGGCAGGCGCTTGACGGCCGCCGTGTGCCGGTAGGTGAACGCGGGGCCGTAGCGGGGCAGTGCCGCGGCCGAGCGGGCGACGATCTGCGGGTCGATGGTGGGCATCGGCACGAGCCAGCGGCCCGTCTCGCGGTCGCGGGCGGGCACGCCGAGCGGGGTGTGGATCGCGCGGTCCTTCGGCCACGGCTCGGCCCTGCGCCGCTCCTTCGCCGTGCGTGCCATCTGCCTGGCCCGCGAGAACGCCGTCAGCGCCGAGGAGTACGTGCCGCCGGAGAACTGGGCGCTGGCCCTGAGCTGCCCGGTGACGGTGAGCGGCACGCCCTCGGGCAGCTTGCTCACGGCGTAGTAGACGCCGAGGTCGTAGGGGATCGAGTCGAACCCGCACGCGTGCACGATGCGGGCGCCCGTGCGCTGCGCGGTCGCGTGGTGGGCGAGGTAGGTCCGGTCGGCGAACTCGGGCTCGCCGGTGAGGTCCACGTAGTCGGTGCCGTTCTCCGCACACGCGGCGACCAGCGGCTCGCCGTAGTGCAGGTACGGGCCGACGGTGGTGATCACGACGCGGGCCGAGGCGGCGACGGCACGCAGTGAGCCGGGGTCGGTCACGTCGGCGTGCAGCAGCGGAAGCTCCGCGCAGTCCGGGTTGATCTCCGCGAGTCTGGCCCGCGTGCGCTCGAGTTTCGCGCGGTCGCGGCCCGCGAGCGCCCACCGGCACTCCGGCGGCGCGTGCCGCGCCAGGTACTCGGCGGTCAGGCCGCCGGTGAACCCGGTCGCGCCGAACAGGACGATGTCGTGCTCACGCTTGGCTGCCATGCGTTTCCTTCCTGTGCAGGTCCACGAGCTCGTCGGGCCCGAGCTCGACGCCCTCGGACCGCAGCGCGGCCTCGATGGCGCCGCCGACGAGCGTGGTGAGGTAGTCGACGAGCTCCTCCTCCGGCAGGCCGGGGTGGTCGAGCCACCAGGTCCCGGCCGCCTCGACGGCGCCGACGAGGCCGTGTGCCCACGGGGCGGCTCCCCGCGACTCGACCCCGAAGGCCCGCAGGTACTCGCCGAGCATCGCGGCGATCGGTCCCGCGGCGGCCGTGCGCTCCGCGCTGGCCTGCTCGCCGGCCCTCGCCGCGCACACGAAGCGAAAGACGTTGGGGTGCTCGGCGAGGACTCCGACGTAGGCACGCACGCTCATCCGCACCCGTGCGCGCAGGGGAGCGGGCTCGGTGAGCGCCGGGGCGAGCCGGTCGCGGACCAGTGCGAACGTCCGCCGCGAGACCGCCTCGTGCAGCTCGGCCTTGTCGGCGAAGTGCCGGTACAGCCGGGGCTTGGCGACACCGGCCTCGCGGGCGATGTCGGCCATGCCGACCCCGGGGCCGTGCCGGTCGAGCGCACGGAACGCCGCGTCGACGAACTCGGCGCGCCGGGCGGCACGGTGCTCCCGCCAGCGCTCGGTGCGGCCGTCGCTGTGACCGCTGCCACTGCTCGTCACGGCGTAGAGGTTACCCGAAGTACGGGATACCGGCGGTAACCCCGGATCGTTGCTGATTGGAATCGGACAGGTGGGGGTACCTCCCGATCATGAGCGACAACCACGACCTGGTCCCCCACGCGGATGCCGACGAACAGCGCCGGCCCGTCGGCGAAGGCGACGCGGGCACGCCCTCGGAGGTCGCCGTGCCGCTCGAGGCGGATCCCGCCGACGCCGCTGAGCAGGCCGCATCGGTGCCGTTCGACGAGGAGGACGGCCCGGCCACCACGGGTGGCCCGGAATGAGGTGTGAGTTCCGGGCAACCGGGGTACACCGCGCGCGCGACGCGCGCAGCGCACGTTTCACGGAGGTGACCGCATGACCGATACGTCCCGCCTGCCTACCCCGGTCGCGGAGGTCTGGGAATGGCAGCGGCATGGCAACTGCCGCAATCTCGACAGCTCCGTGTTCTTCCATCCTGACGGAGAGCGCGGGTTCGCGCGAGCCGACCGGGTGGCCCGCGCGAAGGAGATCTGCCGGACCTGCCCGGTGATCGTCCAGTGCCGCCATCACGCACTGACCGTCCAGGAGCCGTTCGGCGTCTGGGGTGGTCTGGACGAGACCGAGCGGCGGGACGCGATCGCGCGGCGGAAGAAGCTGGAGCCGGCGGCCCACTGACACCACCCGGCGCAGTCATGCGACGAAGGGGGAGCTTTGCGTTTCGGATACACCCTGCTCACCGAACAGGCCGGCCCGAGGCAGCTCGTCGCCGACGCGGCGGCGGGGGAACAGGCCGGCTTCGACTTCGAGGTGATGAGCGACCACTACTCGCCCTGGCTCGACGAGCAGGGCCATGCGCCGTACGCGTGGAGCACGCTGGGGGCGGTGACGCAGTCGACCGAGCGGGTCGAGCTCATGACGTTCGTGACGTGCCCGATCGTGCGGTACCACCCGGCGGTCGTGGCGCAGAAGGCCGCGACGGTCCAGCTCCTGTCCGGCGGGCGGTTCCTGCTCGGGCTCGGCGCGGGCGAGAACCTCAACGAGCACGTCATCGGCCGGGGCTGGCCGCCTGCCAACGTCCGGCACGAGATGCTCGGCGAGGCGTTGCAGATCATCAACGGCCTCTTCGACGGCGGCTACACCAACTATGCCGGTGAGCACTTCCGCGTCGACTCCGCCAAGCTGTGGGACCTGCCGGAGCGCAGGGTCCCGGTGGGTGTGGCCGTATCGGGCGCGCAGTCGGTGGGCAGGTTCGCGCCGGTGTCGGACGCGCTGATCGCGGTGGAGCCAGACGGCCGGCTCTGCTCGCAGTGGGACACCGAACGCTCCGACGCCGGGCTGGAGACCTCGCGCAAGATCGGCCAGCTGCCGGTGTGCTGGGACCAGGACAAGAAGGCCGCCGTGCGCAGGGCCCACGAACAGTTCCGGTGGTTCGCGGGCGGCTGGAAGGTCAACGCGGAGCTGCCGGGCACCTCCGCCTTCGCGGGCGCCACGCAGTTCGTGAGCGAGGACGACGTCGAGGGGGCGCTGGCCTGCGGGTCCGACCCGCAGACCGTCGTCGAGGCCGCGCGCCCGTTCTGGGAGGCGGGCTTCACCGATCTCGCGCTCGTGCAGATCGGTGGCGACCACCAAGCCGAGTTCCTCGACGCCGCCAAGCGGACGCTGCTGCCCGCGCTGCGGGAAGCAGCGTCCTGAGCCGCTCCGTCAGCTCCGCACGCGCAGGCGGCTGAGCACGTCGTACGGCGGCACCCAGCCGCGTTCCACCAGCGACTGGTAGAGCTCGGTGAGGGTCTTGTCGATGTCGTCGTCGCTGTCCGCCTCGGCGAGCGTCCGCACCAGGTCGAGCACGGCCCGGTCGCCCCCTGCCGGCGCACCGGCGCCGTCGCCGTCGAGCGGGATCGAGCCCGTCGCGGCAGCCTCGTGGAGCAACGGTTCCAGCTGGGCCTGCTCGACGCGCTGCGCCAGCTGGAGGAGCGCCTGCGCGATGCGGTGCAGCTTGATGTTGTACTGCTGCGACAGCCGGACGAGGACCTGGAAGGCCTCCTGCGGCGTGCAGCGGTGCGAGACCACGAGCACGCCCATCGCCTGCTCGATGGTCGCGCGCGTGCGCAACGCGCGACGTAAGCCTTCGAGTTCGTTCTCCAGGTGGGTGACCTGGGCGAGCAGATCCGCGTCGTCGGGAGAGCCGGAGCGTCGGTTGTCCGGGGTGTGACCCACGCGTCGGACCGCCGGGCTCAGAGCGCCGGGGCGCGCGGCGGGATCGGCTGGAACGGCTGTGGTGTCATGGTGGCTCCCTCGGTCGGCAGTCGCGAAGACAGGCACGGACGCGAGGACACTCACGGTTCAGACCAACCGGGAAGGACCGCGGTTGGTGCGGAGCACGCAGCGCCTCGCTTCGCACGAACGCCAGGCGGCTCTCGGATCCGGCCGGATGCTCGCCTGGCGCGCTGCGGCTGCTTGCTCAACCGCTTGTTGCGTCAACTGTAAAGAGGGTGCTCACCTGGCCGCACGGCGGCCCTTGCTGTGATCACCCCGGCGCGGGTTCAGAACCCGCCGTCCTGGCTGACGAGCGCGCGAAGCCTTGCCAGCGCACGATGTTGCGACGTGCGCACGTTCGCGGGGGAGAGGCCGAGGGCCTCGGCGGTCTCGCCTGCCGAGAGGCCGACGACGATGCGGAGGATCACGATCTCGCGCTGGTTGTGCGACAGACAGCCGAGCAGGCTGTTGAGCCGGTGGCCCAGGTCGGCGTTCAGCGCGTGCCGCTCCGGTTCGTTGTCGCCGGTGCCCGGCTCCGGCACGTCCGGCGTCGGATCCGACCGCTCGCGGGACACGAGCCGGAACGCGTCCGAGACCTTGTTGGACGCGATGGCGTGGACCAGGTAGAGAAACGAACCACCCCGGTCCTGGTAGCTCGGCAGCGCTTTGAGGACGGCGACGCACGTCTCCTGTGCGACGTCGTCCGCGGACACGTACGACAGGTCCCGTCTGCCGAGGCGCGCGCGGCAGTACCGCGTGACGATCGGGGTGATCATCGTGAGCAGCCTGCTCACCGCGGCGTGATCCCCTGTGGCGGCGGATTGCACCACGGGATCGAGTTCCGCCTTGGTGAGTTGCTGCTCGCCCCTGTTCGGTTCGTCGTCCGCCTTCGCGGCGACAGGGGCAAGAGTGGTGGCGACGCTTTGCATAGCCGGCTCCCAGACCATGAACAATGCGGTTGCTGCCGCCGGGGTCCAGGACGGCTTCGTGTCG
Organism: Prauserella flavalba; assembly: GCF_003202235.1. Classification (GTDB taxonomy): domain Bacteria; phylum Actinomycetota; class Actinomycetes; order Mycobacteriales; family Pseudonocardiaceae; genus Prauserella_A; species Prauserella_A flavalba. The sequence continues at coordinate 133,939 of NZ_MASU01000014.1, read as the reverse complement.
GGGTTTCAGCCACGAGCGGGAGGTGCGGGGAGCCAGCCTGCTCGGTGACCACTGAGCGTAATGCTAGATGCCTCCAGCCGGGTAATCCAGATATCAACAAAAGTTGCCCCGATTGCACGAACGCCATCCGCTGTTAGCGCAGGAACACCAGCAGGCTCGTCAGCGCCGTGGCGGCCGTCAGCGAGGAGACGGCGACGTACAGCCCACGGCCGGCCGCGGGTGGCTCCGCGTGGTGGCGCAGAACCCGGTCCCGCCGCCAGCCCAGAATCGCGAGCGCGATCGCGGTCAGACCCGCGACGGCGGCCGGCGCGGTCAGCGTGCCCCAGCCGTGGCGGGCGGCCGCGTGCAGGAGCAGCACCGCGCACGCACCAGCGGCGAGCGAGGTGCGCTGCCACGCGAGTCCCGTGCGCTCGGGCTGGAGTCCGTCCGTCATCCGACGAGCACCAGCACGGCGGCGAAGACCGTGAGCGCCGAGATGCCGCACGCGAGCACGATCAGCAGCACGCTGCGCGGCAGCGGGGCGCCGCGGCGCATGGCCAGCTGCACCGTGCGCCAGCGCGGGTAGCTGGCCGCGGCGAGCACGGCGGCCAGCGTGATGCACAGGATCGCGAGCGCGGTCCTGGCGCCTGCCGTGGCCAGCCCGGGCACGAGCTGCTGCACCGCGACCCCGCCCGCCACGAGGCCGAGCGCGGTCCGGATCCACGCGAGGAAGGTCCGTTCGTTGGCCAGCGTGAACCGGTAGTCGGGCTCGGTCTCGGCCGGCTGCTCGTCGCGTTCTGTCACCTGATCATCTTGACGGGTCGCGCGAACACCCACGAACGGAGTAACAGGAACCGGCAGATGCCGCCCGCGAGGCTGGTCGCCACGAGCACCACCGTCTCCAGCTCCGGCGACGGCGCGGCGTTCAGCGCGTGCAGCAGGACGAGCGCGGCGGAACCGGCGCCCGCGTAGTAGCCGAAGGTCAGCACGGTCTGCAGGTGCCGCCGGGCTGGCGGTGTCGTGCTGCCCGCGAACGTGACCAGCCGGTGGAACTCCGTGTTGGCCGCCGTCGTCAGGCCGATCGCCACGAGGTTGGCCGCCTGCGCGCCCAGGGGCGCACGGACGGCGAGGTACACGAGCGCCTGCAGCAGCGTGGTCACGGTGCCTGCCGCGACGTAGAGCAGGGCGTGCCTGCCGAACTCGTGCCGGAGGCGCGTCAGCGTGGCGAGCAGGTGCTCGCCCGCCGACGCACACACCGAAGACATGGAGTCGAGGCTACTCGGGCCTCAGCAAGCCCAGAAGTTACCAAAGGCCCTGCTGACGTGTGGCGTTCGGCTCAGTCGGCGGCGCGCACGGAGCCAAGGGCTTCCTCGATACCGGCGTACACCGGCATCTGCGCGGCGAGCCCCGTCGCCTCGAGCGGACGCAGCACGACGCGGCTCGTGGCGACGATCGCCCAGCGCAGGCGTTCGCCCAGCGAGCGCTCGGTGAGCTCGGCGAGCACGGACAGCCCGGCGGAGCCGAGGAAGCCGATCCCGTCGAGGTCGAGGACGAGGCCGCTGGGCGGCGAGACCTCGTCCTGGATCCACTTGCGCAGTTCAGGTGCTGACAGCAGATCGACCTCGCCGGAGACGCGAGCCAGCACCACGCCGTCCTCCCGGTGGGAGGCCTCGATGCGCATGCCGTGCGCGTCCCGTGAGGTGGTGCGGGTGTTCGCCGGCGACTGCGCTGTCAGGCCATTCGGTTCGGTGCTTGGCACGGTTGTCCCTCCGCAGGGTTTCGGATCGGGATCACACGGACTCGACGGAGCCGCCGGAGCCGCACGCGTCGTGTGGCGGGGCCCGTCCCGGGGTATTCGGCTGTGTGCTCAACCGTGGTTCCAACCGTAGGAATCCTCCCAGGTTCTTCGCAACCTCGCTCAGTGAGGGCCACGACACCGTCCCGGCTCGAGTTTGTCCGCTCGGCACCACGGGTACAGCCGTACCCGAGCTGTTGGGAGGGAAGGCCACATGGACGACGGCAAGGATTCCGCGACGCCTCCGCAGGACACCGGGATGCCGGACGCCGCCGAAACCGATCCGGCGGCCCTGAACAGCGCGGAGGACCTCGACGAGGACCGGCTCAAGGTCGACCCGCTGGAGGAGGGCGTCGAGCCCCCTGAGCGGTGGAGTGAGGCGAACCGGTCCGGAACGACGCCGTTCGAGCAGCAGCAGGGCGAGAGCCTCGACGAGCGGCTGAGTGAGGAGCGCCCCGACGTCGGGGAGAACGAGCCGCCGGTGCCAGAGCGCCCGGTGGCCGCCACCCCGGCCACCGAGCTGGACGACTCGATCGACCATGTCGCCGAGGACGTCGAACCGGTCGCGCCCGCGGATGAATCCGGCGAACCGAGCACGCCCGCGATCCGCCGGGGGCAGAACGCCGACCAGGCGGGCGGCTCGGTCGCCGACGCCATCAGGGTCCCCGGAAGTGAGCAGCGGTGAGCACGGGTGGGCTGGGCGTTCACGGGCTCACGGGCCAGCTGCTGACCGTGGCGAGGCTGGGTGACCTCGACGAGCTGACCGCACTGCTCACGCGGCTGCTGGGCCGGACCGCCCCGCACCGGCACCTCTACGACCTCGTGCTGCGCGAGCTCGTGGCGATCGTCGCGCGCGCCCTGCGCGAGCGGGCGGGCGCCGACGGCGACGAGGAGGGCGTCTTCGTGGTCGACGTGTTCGACGACGAGGACACGACGGTGCCCATCGACGACGTACAGCCTGCGCTGAGGGCTGTGCTGCGCGCGGTGCTCGCCTCCCTCAACGACGACCCCGCCGACGCCGGGTTCCAGCTCGGCCTCGTGGCCGGCGACCCCGATCCGCTCGCCAGGCTCGACGCGGCGCTGCACGTACTGCTCTGGGCGGACGTGTTGAGCGGAGGTCCGGACTGACGGTGGTCAAGTACGAGGGCGCGCAACGTTACCTGCCGGAGGGTCGCGGGCTGGCCGAGCTGCGCGAGGCCGCCGGGCGCTGCCGAGGGTGCGACCTGTATGCCGATGCCACGCAGACCGTGTTCGGGGCAGGCCCGCAGAACGCGCGCGTGCTCATGGTGGGCGAGGTGCCCGGTGACCGGGAGGACGCGACGGGCAAGCCGTTCGTCGGGCCCGCGGGCGGCCTGCTCGACAAGGCGATGAAGGACGCCGGGATCGACCGCGGCGGCGTCTACGTGACCAACGCGGTGAAACATTTCCGTTTCACCCCCGCGGAGCGGGGGAAACGCCGTATTCACAAGAAACCCTCGCGCGGGCAGATCGTCGCGTGCCGGCCGTGGCTCGTCGCCGAACTGGAGGCCGTCACGCCCGGCGTCGTCGTGTGTCTCGGCGCGACGGCCGCACAATCCTTGCTGGGCACGGATTTCCGGGTGAGCCAACAGCGGGGCGAACTGCTCGACCTGCCCGGCGGCGAGGCACGGGTGCTCGCCACGGCGCACCCTTCGGCGATCCTGCGCGCGCCCGCCGAAGATCGAGAACAGGCGTACCAGGAGCTCGTGAAAGACCTTCGGGTCGTGGCAAAAGCGACGAAAGCGGCGTGACGCGCGGGGGTGGCCGGGCGGCGCGCGCGGCCGGGTCCCCCTACGGTGGGGGGTGGCAGCACGACAGCGACCGAAGGGACACGTCGAACATGCTTGCGATGACTGACGCTGCCGTCGAGGCGATCAGCGCTCTGACCTCCCAGGACGGACAGCAGGCTGCCGGCCTGCGGTTCGCGGTACGGGAGGAGAGTGACGCGGGAGCGCAGCTCGCGCTGTCGATCGCCCCGGCGCCGGAGGACGGCGACGAGGTGCTCGGCACCGACAGCGGTGCCCGGGTTTTCCTTGAACCACAAGCGGCTTCCTTCCTCGACGACAAGGTGCTGGACGTCCAGCAGGACGAGCAGGGCCAGCTGAACTTCGCGGTGATGCAGCAGCCCGAAGCCTGATCAGGTCCGGCGCCGGTCACCGGCGGACCACAGCCCGTGGCCGCCGGTGCCCTCGCCTGCCGGTGAAAATCTCCGCATGCTCCCAAGTGGACAGTCGGCGTAGAATGATTCTTCGTGGGAGGACATCGCGGTAGGCCCACGCTCGCCGTGGGCATGCTCGCCGTACTGCTCGTCGCAGGCTGTGGTGCCGCGGCCGAGCGCTCCGCCCAGTCCGTCGCCGACGACTTCCTGCACGCACTCGGCAATCCCGATGCGGCCGCCGCCTGCGCGCTGCTCGCCGAGCAGGTCAGCTCCGACCTGGAGTCGGCGAGCGGCCGGTCCTGCGAAGCGGCGCTGCCGGCGCTGCACCTGCCCGCGGAACCGGTGGTCTCGGTGCGGGTCTGGGGCACCGAGGCACAGGTCCGCACCAAGGCCGACACCGTGTTCCTGCACGAGTTCGCGTCGGGCTGGCGCATCACCGGTGCCGGCTGTGAGCACCAGGGCGAGCGGCCCTACGACTGCGAGGTGGGCGGCCCATGAGAGCGCGGCTGATGTTCTTGCTCTACCTGGCCGTGGTGCTCGGCGGCTGTGCCTACTTCGTCGTGGTCGGCCTGCTGCGCTGGTGACGGGGAGTTGATGAGCCATGCGGCGGTTCCTGCGGGACAACGGGCTCTCGGTGGTGTTCGGGCTGCTGTTCCTCGGCTCCCTCGTAGGGCAGACGTTCGCGGGACACGCCGACTACGTCAACCGGCAGCTCGCGCGCGGCGGCGACCCGGTGAGCTTCTGGGCCTACGTGACGTCGTCGGACTTCGCCGTCGACGTCGCCGAGAACTGGCAGTCCGAGTACCTGCAGTTCTTCCTGTACGTGATGGCCACGGTGTGGCTCGTCCAGCGCGGCTCACCCGAGTCGAAACAGCTCGGCCGCATCGGCCGGGAATCCGACGAGGACCAGCTGGTGGGCAGGCACGTCACCGAGAGCTCTCCGCGCTGGGCGCGCACCGGCGGCTGGCGCACGGTGCTGTTCGCGCGTTCGCTGGGCCTGGTGATGGGCGTGCTGTTCCTCTCGTCCTGGCTCGCGCAGTCGGTGGCCGGGATGAGCGCGTTCAACGCCGAGCAGCTCGCCGACTTCACCGATCCGCTCACCTGGCCGCAGTACGTGACCTCCGCCGACTTCTGGAGCCGCACCCTGCAGAACTGGCAGTCGGAGTTCCTCGCGATCGGGTCGATGGCGATCCTGAGCGTGTACCTGCGCGAGCGCGGCTCGCCCGAGTCGAAGCCCGTGGGCGCCTCTCACACGGTGACGGATGAGTCGGGCTGAGCATCCCGGGGTATCCGCCGCACGGGGAGACCGACGCGGAAGGAGACTCCAGATGAAAGCCGTGACCTGGCAGGGCAAGCGGGACGTCCGGGTGGAGGAGGTGCCTGATCCGCGGGTCCGTGAGCCGACGGACGCGGTCATCAGGGTGACCTCCACGGGCATCTGCGGCTCCGACCTGCACCTGTACGAGGTGCTCGGCTCGTTCATGAGCCAGGGCGACATCCTGGGGCACGAGCCGATGGGCGTCGTCGAGGAGGTCGGCAGCGCCGTGCCGAACCTGAGCAAGGGCGACCGCGTCGTGATCCCGTTCAACATCGCGTGCGGGCACTGCTGGTACTGCGACCAGAAGCTCTACACGCAGTGCGAGACCACGCAGGTACGCGAGCACGGCAAGGGCGCCGCGCTGTTCGGCTACACCAAGCTGTACGGGCACGTGCCCGGCGGGCAGGCCGAGCTGTTGCGCGTGCCGCAGGCGCAGTTCGGTCCGATCAAGGTCCCGGAGGGGCAGCCGGACGAACGCTTCCTGTATCTGTCCGATGTGGTCCCGACGGCGTGGCAGGCCGTGGAATACGCGGGCATTCCGCAGGGCGGCAGCGTGACGGTGCTCGGGCTCGGGCCGATCGGGCAGATGTCGGCACGGATCGCCAAGTTCCGTGGCGCCGCAACGGTTCTCGGCGTCGACCTCGTCGACGAACGGCTGGAGATGGCCCGGCGGAACGGGATCGACACGATCGACCTGCGCGAGCACAAGCACCTCGCCGACTACATCCGCGACCGCACCGACGGCAGGGGCACCGACTCGGTGATCGACGCCGTCGGCATGGAGGCGCACGGTGCGCCGTTCGGCGCGCTCGCCCAGCAGTTCGCGAGCCTGCTGCCGAACCCCGTCGCCGCGAAACTCACCGAGAAGGCGGGCGTTGACCGGCTCAGCGCGCTGCACCTCGCGATCGACATCGTGCGCAGGGGCGGCACGATCTCACTGTCCGGTGTGTACGGCGGCATGGTGGACCCGATGCCGATGATGACGTTGTTCGACAAGCAGATCCAGCTGCGCATGGGCCAGGCCAACGTGCGCGCGTGGATCGACGACGTCATGCCGCTCGTGACCGGCGAGAGCGACCCGCTCGGGGTCGAGGACCTCGCCACGCACCAGCTGCCGCTGGACGACGCGCCGCACGCCTACGAGATCTTCCAGAAGAAGCAGGACCGCGCGATCAAGGTGGTCCTCAAGCCCTGATGCCCGACCGCAGTGAAGGCCACCTTCACTGCGGTCAACGCAGTGAGGGTGGCCTTCACTGCAATGGCCTTAAGCGCGCGTGGTGAGCCACTCCCTCACCAGTTCCGCGCTCTGCGCGCGCAGGAGGGGGAACGCCTCGCGCTGGGCGTGTTCCAGCGACTCGGCGTGGTCGATGAGCGCCCGGCTGCCCGCGATGCCCGCCGCGGCCAGCTCCTCGGGTTCCAGCGCGACGCGCCCGGCGACCGCGAGCACGGCGGCGCCGTGCTCGCGGGCCATCGCGGCGATGCCCGCCGGGGCCTTGCCCGAGAGGCTCTGCCGGTCGAGCGAGCCCTCCCCGGTGATCGCCAGCTCGGCGCCCGGCAGGGCGTCGGCGACACCGGTGAGCTCGGCGACCATCGCGAAGCCAGACTCCGCCCGCGCGTTCAGCGCCGCCATCGCGCCGCCCGAGACACCGCCGCCCGCGCCCGCGCTGGGCACGTCGCCGACCGGGACGGCGCCCGCCCGCTGGAGCGCGTCCGCCCACGCGCGCAGCGACATCTCCAGCACCTCGACCTCGCGCGGGCCCGCGCCTTTCTGCGGGCCGAAGACCGCGGCGGCGCCATCGGGGCCGAGCAGCGGGTTGGTGACGTCGGTGGCCACGCGCACGTCCACGTCGCCGAGTTGCTCACGCACGGCGGTGAGGTCCACGGTGACGACCGCGCCGAGCGGTCCGCCGCCGAACTCGAACGGTCGCTCCTCACGGTCGAGCAGCACGGCCCCGAGCGCGCGCAGCATGCCGGAGCCGCCGTCGGTGCTGGCCGTTCCGCCGACGGTGAGCACCACGCGGCGCGCGCCGCCCGCGATCGCATGCCCGACGAGCTCGCCGACGCCGTAGGTGTGGGCGGCGAGCGCGACCTCGGGGGAGGGCTCGACGTACTCGATGCCACATGCGCGCGCCGACTCCAGGTAGGCGGTGCCGTCGAGCACCACGTACCAGGCGTCGACCTGCTGCGACAGTGGGCCGGTCACGCGCAGGTCCACGCGCTTGCCGCCCGCGGCGAGCAGGACGTCGAGCGTGCCCTCGCCGCCGTCGGCCACCGGGCACTGCGTCACCTCGGCGTCGGGCAGCACGTCGTGCACCCCCCGCGCGATGGCCTCGGCCGCCTCGACGGCCGTCAGGCTGCCCTTGAACTTGTCCGGTGCGATCACCACGCGCATCCCGTTCATCCCTTCACCGGGGTCAGCGGCTCGCCACCGGAGAGCACGGCGGCGGTGTTGCGGGCCGCGAGCACGGCCATGGCGGTACGGGTCTCGACGGTCGCCGAGCCCAGGTGGGGAGCGAGCGCGACATTGTCCAGCTCCAGCAGGCCGGGGTGGACGTCGGGCTCGTGCTCGAAGACGTCGAGCCCGGCGCCGGCGATCTCACCGTTCGCGAGGGCCTCGGCCAGCGCGGCCTCGTCGACGACGGGACCCCGGGTGGTGTTGATCAAGTACGCCGAGCGCTTCATCGCCGAGAGCGCGCCCGCGTCGATGAGGTGACGGGTCTCGGGCGTGAGCGGGCAGTGCAGCGACACGACGTCGGCCGTGCGCAGCAGCTCGTCCCGGTCCAGGTACCTCGCTCGCAGCTCGCTCTCGATCTCCTCGGGAGCGCGGCGGCGCCCGGAGTAGGCGATCTCCATACCGAAGGCGAGCGCCCGCCGCGCCATCGCCTGACCGATCTGCCCGAGGCCGACGATGCCGAGCGTCTTGCCCTGCAACCCGGATCCGAGCATGAACCCGAGGTGGAACGACCACGGCGTGCGCGAGCGCAGCAGTCGTTCGCCCTCGCCGAGCCTGCGGGTGACCGCGAGCAGCAGGCCGAACGCGAGGTCGGCGGTGGCGTCCGTGAGCACGCCGGGTGTGTTGGTGAAGACGACGCCGCGGTCGGCGAGCGCGGGCACGTCGGCGTTGTCGTAGCCGACGGCGACGGTCGAGATGACCTTGAGTTGTGGCCCGGCGGCGTCGGCGAGCGCGCCGTCGACGCGGTCCTGGAGGGTGGCGACGATCGCGTCGGCGCCCGCCGCCACCCGGTGCAGCTCCTCGACCGGCAGTGCCCGGTCCGGTTCCGGAGCCCACACCTCCCCGGCCTCCCGCAGGATCTCCATCGCCGCTTCCGGGATCTTCCTGGTCACCACGATTCGTGGCCGCGTCATCCACCACTCCTGTTCATCACTGCAGTGAAGGCCACCCTACTTGCGGTGGCCTTCACTGCCGTTGACGAGAGCGGGAGGAGGCGGATATGTTCTTATGCAGAACTTGTGTGCGTAATGCGAACAACGAGGTGTGGCAACGTGGCAGAGATCGTTTCGCTTGCCGAGGGGGTCGGCAGGCTCGTACATGACGGCGACGTGGTCGCCCTGGAAGGGTTCACGCACCTGATCCCGCACGCGGCCGGGCAGGAGATCATCCGGCAGCGGCGCAGGGACCTCACGCTCGTGCGGATGACGCCCGACATCGTCTACGACCAGCTCATCGGCGCCGGGTGCGCGCGGAAGCTGATCTTCTCGTGGGGCGGCAACCCCGGCGTCGGCTCGCTGCACCGCTTCCGCGACGCCGTGCAGAACGGCTGGCCCGTGCCGCTGGAGATCGAGGAGCACAGCCACGCCGGTATGGCCAACCGCTACGTCGCCGGTGCCTCCGGGCTGCCGTTCGCGGTGCTGCGCGGCTACTCCGGCACCGACCTGCCCAAGCACACCGACACGATCAAGCAGATCACCTGCCCGTTCACGGGGGAGCAGCTCGCCGCCGTGCCCGCGCTCAACCCGGACGTCTCGATCATCCACGCGCAGCGGGCCGACCGCGCCGGCAACGTCCAGATCTGGGGCCTGGTCGGCGTCCAGAAGGAGGCGGTGCTCGCCGCCAAGCGCAGCCTGGTGACCGTGGAGGAGGTCGTGGACGAGCTGGAGCCCGTTCCCGGCCAGCTGGTCCTGCCGAGCTGGGCGGTCACCTGCGTCGCCGAGGTGCCGCACGGCGCCCACCCCTCGTACGCGCAGGGTTACTACGACCGCGACAACGCCTACTACGAGCATTGGGATTCCATTGGGCGAAAGAGGGACTCGTTCGAGGACTGGCTTCGCGAGAAGGTGTTCGACAGGACGGACTCGGAGGTGACGGGGAAGTGACCGCGACGACCGAAGCGCAGCAGACGTACACCTCCGACGAGATGATGTCCATCGCCGCGGCCAGGGCCCTCGGCGACGGGCAGCGCTGCTTCGTCGGCATCGGCCTGCCGTCCACCGCCGCGAACCTCGCGCGCCGCACGCACGCGCCGGACCTGGTGCTGATCTACGAGTCGGGCACGCTCGGGTCCAAACCGGACCGCCTGCCCGCGTCGATCGGCGACGGAATCCTCGCCGAGACCGCCGACGCCGTGATCAGCGTGCCCGAGGTGTTCAACTACTGGCTCCAGCCCGGCCGCATCGACGTCGGCTTCCTCGGCGCCGCCCAGCTGGACAAGTTCGGCAACATCAACACCACCGTGATCGGCGACGACTACGCCAACCCGAAGGTGCGCCTGCCCGGTGCGGGCGGCGCCCCGGAGATCGCCGCGTCGTGCCGCGAGGTGTTCGTGGTGGTGCGGCAGAGCAAGCGCAGCTTCGTGGACAGGGTCGACTTCGTGACCTCGGTTGGCCACGGCTCCGGCAAGGGCGACCGCGAGCGGCTCGGCCTGCGTGGCGCGGGCCCGACGCTGGTGATCACCGACCTCGGCATCCTGCGTCCCGACCCGGAGACCTCCGAGCTGGTGCTGAGCCAGCTGCACGAGGGCGTCGAGGTGGAGCAGGTGCGGGAGGCGACCGGCTGGGACCTGAAGGTCTCGCCCGACCTCTCCCGCACGGCCCCGCCCAGCGAGGCCGAGCTGGCCACCCTGCGGGCACTGAAGGAGGCGGGCAAGTGAACGACGTCTTCGTGCTCGACGCCGTCCGCACGCCCTTCGGCCGCTACGGCGGCGCCCTGTCCGGGGTGCGGCCCGACGACCTCGCCGCGCACGTGCTGAGCGCGCTCGTGCGGCGCGCCGACCTCGACCCCTCGGCCGTCGACGAGGTACTCCTCGGCGACGCGAACGGGGCCGGCGAGGACAACCGCAACGTCGCGCGCATGGCCGCGCTGCTCGCCGGGTGGCCGACGAGCGTGCCCGGCAGCACCGTGAACCGCCTGTGCGGCTCGGGCCTCGACGCCGCCATGCAGGCGAGCCGCACCATCGCGGTCGGCGACGCGTCCGTGGTGGTCGCCGGTGGCGTCGAGTCGATGAGCAGGGCGCCGTGGGTGCTGCCCAAGCCGGGCAAGGCGTTCCCGAACGGCCACGAGACGATGTACTCCACCACGCTCGGCTGGCGAATGGTGAACCCGGAGATGCCGGAGCAGTGGACGGTCTCGCTCGGCGAGAGCACCGAGATCCTCGCCGAGCGCTACGGGATCGGCAGGGAGGCGCAGGACGAGTTCGCGCTGCGCAGCCATCGCAACGCCGCGAAGGCGTGGGACGCCGGGTTCTACGACGGCCACGTGGTGCCGGTGCCCGGGACGGAGCTGACCCGCGACGAGGGCATCCGCCCCGACTCCAGCCTGGAGAAGCTCGCGAAGCTCAAGCCCGCCTTCCGTCCACAGGGGACGGTGACGGCCGGGAACTCCTCGCCGCTCAACGACGGTGCCTCCGCGGTGCTGCTGGCCGACCAGGCCGGTGCCGACCGGCTCGGCGTGACCCAGCTCGCCCGCATCGCGGGCCGCGGAGCCGCGGGGGTCGACCCGCACGTGTTCGGCATCGGCCCGGTCCGGGCGGCCGAGATCGCGCTGGAGCGGGCCGGGATCGGCTGGGAGGACCTGGCGGCGGTGGAGCTGAACGAGGCGTTCGCCGCGCAGTCGCTCGCGTGCCTCGCCGACTGGCCCAAGCTGGACCCGGAGATCGTGAACGTCAACGGCGGCGCGATCGCCATCGGGCACCCGCTGGGTGCCTCCGGCGGGCGGATCCTCGGCGCGCTCGCGCACGAACTGCGCCGCCGGGGCGGCGGCTGGGGTCTCGCCGCCATCTGCATCGGCGTCGGCCAAGGGCTGGCCGTCGTCCTCGAGGCGTGAACCAGGGAGGTTTCATGACCGCGTTGTCGGAGTCCGGGCTCATCCTGCCGAGGTACCGGCGGGACCCGGAGGGGACACATCCCCCGCTCGACTCGCCCGGCTACAAGTCGACCGGGCTGCGGCACCCCAAGCAGCCGCTCGTGCTGCTGCCGCACAAGCTCACCGAGATCACCGGGCCCCTGCTCGGTCCCGGCAGGCTGGGCGAGCTCGACAACGACCTGACGAAGCAGCATCCCGAGGAGCCGCAGGGGCAGCGCATCATCGTGCACGGCCGCCTGCTCGACGGTGACGGGCGGCCCGTGCCCAACTCGCTCGTCGAGATCTGGCAGGCCAACGCGGGCGGCCGGTACAAGCACGTCTGGGACAACTGGCCGTGCCCGGTGGACCCCCACTTCGACGGCGTGGGCCGCACGATCACCGACAACGAGGGCCGGTACGAGTTCACCACCATCAAGCCCGGCGCCTACCCGTGGAAGAACCACGACAACGCGTGGCGGCCCGCGCACATCCACTTCTCGGTGTTCGGCACGGCGTTCACGCAGCGGCTCGTGACGCAGATGTACTTCCCGGACGACCCGCTGTTCTCCCAGGACCCGATCTTCAACTCGGTGCCGGACGAGAAGGCGCGCAACCGCATGATCTCGCGCTTCGACCTGAGCCGGACGGTGCCCGAGTGGGCGCTGGCGTTCGAGTTCGACATCGTGTTGCGGGGTCGTGAGGCCTCGGTGTTCGAGAACGAGGAGGACGAGTGAGCGACAATCTTCGCCCCTCCGCTCGCGGAGTCCGACCGGGTGCGGGTGTCCCGCGGAACACAGAGGAGGACGAGCACTGATGAGCACGCCTTCGCAGACGGTCGGCCCCTACCTCGCGCTCGGCCTGCCCTGGGCCGACGGCCCCACGGTGGTGGAGGAGGGCACGCCCGGCGCGGTGTGGATCCGCGGCGTGGTCTACGACGGCGCGGGCACCCCGGTGCCGGATGGGCTGATCGAGACGTGGCAGGCCGACGCGCATGGCCGGTTCGACCACCCCGACGACCCGCGCGGCGCCCAGCCGGGCTTCCGCGGCTTCGGCCGCTGTCCGACCACCGACGACGGCGAGTACGGGATCCTCACCGTGGTGCCGGGCGCGCTGCCCGGCGAGGCGCCGCACATCAACGTGTCGGTGTTCGCGCGCGGGCTGCTGCACCGCGTCGTCACCCGCATCTACTTCCCGGAGAACACCGCGGCCAACGCGGCCGACCCCGTGCTCGCGGCCGTACCCGCGGAGCGCAGGGACACGCTCGTGGCCCGCAAGAGCGAGGACGGCTACACGTTCGACGTGCGCTTGCAGGGCGAGGGCGAGACAGTGTTCTTCGATGTCTGAGCTGTTCGACCCCGTCCTCGCTGCGGGCCCCGTGCGCGAGGAGACCGGCGATGCCGCGTGGCTCAAGGGAATGCTGGACTTCGAGGCCGCACTGGCCTCCGCGCAGGCCGACGTCGGTCTCATCGGCCGCGAGCACGCCGACGCGATCGGTGCGGCCTGCCGTCCCGCGGACTACGAGGTCGCGGAGCTGGGCAGGGCCGCGACCGGGATCGGCAACCCGGCGGGCCCGCTGGTGCGGGCGCTCACCGACCGCGTCGGTGGTGAGGCGGCCAGGCACGTGCACCGCGGGGCGACCAGTCAGGACGTGGTGGACACCGCGGCCATGCTGGTCGCCACGCGTTCGCTCGCGCCGCTGCTCGCCGATCTCGGCGCGTGTGCCGACGCGGCGGCCCGCCTCGCCGAGGAGCACGCGGCGACCGTCCAAGTGGGACGGACGCTGCTGCAGCACGCGACCCCGGTGACGTTCGGGCTCACCGCGGCCGGCTGGCTCACCGCGCTCGGCAACGCGGGAGAGCGGCTGGCCGCGCTGCGGTTGCCCGCCCAGCTCGGCGGCGCCACCGGGACGCTCGCCTCCCTCGGTGAGCACGGACCCGCCGTCCTCATCGCGCTGAGCGCCCGGCTCGGGCTGGCCGAACCGGTGCTGCCGTGGCACACCGACCGCACGCCCGTCGCGGAGCTGGCCGGTGCGCTGGGGGAGGCCGCCGGCGCGGTGGCCGGCGTCGCGAGGGCCATCGTGCTGCTCGCGCAGACCGACGTCGGCGAGGTACACGAGCAGGGCCCGCCCGGCAGCGGCGGCTCGTCGACCATGCCGCACAAGCGCAACCCCGTGGCGGCGGTGTCGGCGCTCGCCTCGGCCAAGCAGGCGCCGGGACTGGTCGCCGACCTGCTCGCGGCGATGGAGCAGGAGCACCAGCGCGCGGCCGGGGCGTGGCACTCGGAGTGGCGGCCGCTCACGGAACTGCTGCGCACCACGGGTTCCGCGGTCCACTGGCTGCGCACGAGCCTCGAAAGGCTGCACGTCGATGCCGAGGCGATGCGGGCGAACCTGGACCGCAGCGGGGGAGTGCTGCTCACCGAGCGGGTCACCACGGAGCTGGCCGCCGAGACGGGCCGCCTCGCCGCGCACGACGCCGTCACCGCGTGCTGCCGGCGCGCGCTCGCGGGTGAGGGAGAGCTGACCGACCTGCTCGCGGAGGATCCGCTGGTGGGCGAGCGGCTGTCCCGGGAACGCATCGCGGAGCTGCTCGATCCTTCGGGTTACCTTGGCAGCGCCGGAGTGTTCGTGGAGCGCGCACTGGCCGCGCATCAGGAGCGGAAGGAGAGGTCGTGAAGGTGAACCATGTGGTGGAGGGCCCGCCCGGCGGTGAGGTCGTGGTGCTGTCCGGCTCGATCGGCAGCAACCTCAGCATGTGGGACCCGCAGATCGGGCCGCTGACGGCGGCCGGGTACCGCGTGGTGCGCTACGACCAGCGTGGGCACGGCCGCACGCCCGTCCCCGACCATCCCGCCACGCTCGACGAGCTCGGCGGCGACGTCGTGGAGCTGCTCGACACCCTCGGCGTGGAGCGGGCGCACTTCGTGGGGCTCTCGCTGGGCGGCATGACCGGCATGTGGCTCGGCGTGCACGCGCCGGAGCGGATCGGGGGGCTCGTGCTGTGCTGCACCTCGCCCAAGCTCGGCACGCCGGAGTCGTGGGAGCAGCGGGCGAGGGACGCGCGGGCGCAGGGCATGGAGGCGATCGCCGACGGCAGCATCGGCCGCTGGTTCACCGCCGACTGGCTCGTCGCGCACCCCGACCTCGGCCGCGAGTACCACCACATGACCGCGGCGACCCCTGCGGGCGGCTACGCGGCGTGCTGCCACGCGATCGGTTCGATGGACCTGGTGGCCGACCTGCCGAAGATCACCGCGCCGACGCTGGTGATCGCGGGCGCGGACGATCCGGCGACGCCGCCGCAGGAGCACGGCGAGGTGATCGCCAAGGGCATCCCCGGCGCCCGGCTGGAGGTCGTGGAGCAGGCGGCGCATCTGGGCAACGTCGAGCAGCCGGAGCGGTTCTCCGAGCTGATCACCGGGCACCTGAAGGCGGTTCGATGAGCGACGAGGCCTACACCGAGGGCATGAGGGTGCGCCGCGAGGTGCTCGGCGACGAGCACGTCGACCGCGCCGTGGCGAACACGACCGAGTTCACCAGGCCCTTCCAGGACTACATCACGCGTTCGGCGTGGGGCTCGGTCTGGACCCGCGACGGTCTGGACCGCAAGACCCGCAGCTGCATCACCCTCGCCGTGCTGACCGCGCTGCACTGCCACGGCGAGCTCGCCATGCACGTGCGGGCCGCGATCGGCAACGGGCTGACCCCGGAGGAGATCTCCGAGGTACTGCTCCACACGGGTGTCTACGCGGGTGTGCCCGCGGCCAACGAGGCGTACCGGATCGCGTCGCGCACGCTGGCCGAGCTGGACGAGCCTTAGAGTCACGTCATGGAAGAGGAAGCCACTCGCGGCGCGCACCACGTGCAGTCGCTGGAGCGCGGGCTCGCGGTCATCAAGGCGTTCGACGCGGGCTCACCGACGCTGACGCTCAGTGACGTCGCCAAGGTCACCGGGCTCACGCGCGCGGCGGCGCGGCGGTTCCTGCTGACGCTGGTGGACCTCGGCTATGTGCGCACCGACGGCAAGTACTTCTCGCTGACGGCGCGCGTGCTGGAACTCGGCTACGCCTTCCTGTCGAGCCTGTCGCTGCCGGAGGTGGCGCAGCCGCACCTGGAACGCCTCTCCGCGGAGGTGCACGAGTCGAGTTCGGTGTCCGTGCTGGAGGGCACCGACATCGTGTACGTCGCGCGCGTCGCGGTCTCGCGGATCATGGCGGTGACGATCAACGTGGGCACCCGGTTCCCGGCGCACGCGACGTCGATGGGGCACGTGCTGCTCGCCGGGCTGCCGAAGTCCGAACTGGACGAATACCTGGAGAAGGCGTCGTTCGAGCGGCTGACGTCGCACACGATCGTCTCGGCCGACGCCCTGCGGGCCGAACTGGACACGGTGCGCGCCAACGGTTACGCGCTCGTGGACCAGGAGCTGGAGGAGGGGCTGCGCTCGGTCGCGGCACCGATCCACGGCGCGGACGGTGCCGTGGTGGCGGCGGTCAACCTCTCCACGCACGCGAGCCGCAACACGCCCGCGTCGGTGCGCGGCGAGCTGCTGCCCGCGCTGCTGGCCGCCGCGAAGCGGATCGAGGCGGACCTGGCAGTGACCTCGCCGACCTCGCCGACGTCGCCGACCTCGCCGGCGCGCGTGTCGTGAGCGTCGCGGGGGTGCTGCTCGCGGCCGGTGCGGGCAGGCGGTTCGGCAAGCCGAAGGCGTTGGCCGAGCTGGACGGCGAGGCGCTGGTGACGCGTGCGGTGCGCGTGCTCGCCGAGGGCGGCTGCGACCCGGTGCTGGTCGTGCTGGGCGCGCGGGCCGAGGAAGCGCGTGCCCACGTGCCGGAGCATGTGCGCACGGTCGTCGCGCCGGACTGGGCGGAGGGCATGGGCGCGTCGCTGAGAACCGGCCTGACCGCGCTGGCCGGTCTCGACCCGGCGCCGGACGCGGCGCTCGTGCACCTGGTGGACCTGCCGTGGGCAGGCGCCGACGTGATCGCGAGGCTGGCCGCGCTGGGAACCCCGGAGGTGGTCGCGCGGGCGGCGTACGACGGCGTGCCCGGCCACCCGGTGCTCTTCGGCAGGCGCTGGTGGGCGGACATCGCGGCGCAGGCGAGCGGCGACCGGGGTGCCCGCGGCTGGCTGGCGGGCCGGACGGACGTCCGCCTGGTGGAGTGCGGCGACCTGGGTGATGGCGCCGACGTGGACACCCCGGGCCACGGAGTCGGCTAGCTGGTCGGCGCGTCCGGCCGTTCCTCGTAACGGGCCGCGATGTCCGGGAACTCTCCGCGCAGGATCGACATGGCCTGCGCTTCCAGCTTCGGCACGTCTTCAGTAGCGATACGCCAGACCACGGCCCAGTCGATCGCGAAGTACTGATGGACAGCGATGTTGCGAAAGCCCCTCATCCGGCGCCACGGCACGTCCGGGTAGCGATCGCGTAGTTCCGGTGAGACGGCGCCGGCGATCTCGCCGATGAGCATCATCGGCCATCCAGCGTTCTCGATCGGCTCCTTCGAGAAAGAGCCCGACATCGCGAACGGTGTCGACCAGATCCGCGACGAACAGAGCCTCACGCCGCGGCATAGAGTTCCCTCGCCTCGGCGAGCACCTCGTCGCGCACGACCCAGTGCAGCCCATCCTTGGGCACCAGGTCGACCGGCCTGCCGAACAGCTCGGCCAGAGCGTCCTGAAGATCGAAATAGCGCATGCCGAGGTCGTTGCCGGAGGCCCGCACATAGAGGATGTCGATGTCGCTGGCCGGCTCCAGCTCGCCCCGTGCCGCCGACCCGAAGACGGCGAGCTCGGCGATGCCGTACTCCTCGCACAACGCTACGAGCCTCGGCCGTAGTGCTTCGAAGTCGATCTCCACGAGCTGCTCGCTCCTTGCCTGGGTCACTGGCATGCCGGTGCGCTCGGAATGCCCATATCCAGGTGCGATCATAGCCGGTGACCTGCTGGTCGGCCCCGCTGCAGTGAAGGCCACCTTCACTGCGTTGACCGCAGTGAAGGTGGCCTTCACTGCGGTCGCGAGCCGGGGTTGGACGCGGTGAGTTCCGTGCATTCGGTGAGCTCCCTCTAGGCTCTGCAGATGTGACAGACGACAGCACCGCAGCGGTCGGCTCACCGGAGGAACTGGCGAAGCTGCTCGAAGGCATCGGTTATCTCGCCGACGAGGGCGTGGCGACCGCCGCGTTCCTGGCGCTGCGGATGCGCAGGCCGCTGTTCTGCGAGGGCGAGCCGGGCACCGGCAAGACGTCGCTGGCCGTCGCGCTCGCCGAGAGCCTCGGCATGCCGCTCATCCGCCTGCAATGCCACGAGGGTATCGACGCCGCGCAGGCGCTCTACGAGTGGGACTTCCCCCGCCAGCTGCTGCACCTGCGCGCGCTGGAGGCGGCCGAGGGCGGGCGGCTCGACGTCAACGTGGCCGAGCAGTCGCTGTACACCGAGCGGTTCCTGCTGGCCAGGCCGTTGCTGCGGGCGCTGCAGTCCTCGCCGTGCGTGCTGCTCGTCGACGAGATCGACCGCGCCGACGACGAGTTCGAGGCGTTCCTGCTGCAGCTGCTCGACGAGAACACGGTGACGATCCCCGAGTACGGCGAGGTGCGCGCCACCGTGCCGCCGCTGGTGGTGCTCACGTCCAACCGCACGCGCGAGGTGCACGACGCGCTCAAGCGCCGCTGCCTCTACCACTGGCTGGAGCACCCCGGCCTGTCGTGCGAGATCGCGATCCTGCGCAGCCGCATCCCCGGCATCGGCGAACGGCTTTCGGAGCAGGTCGCCGAGGCGGTGCAGCGGCTGCGCACGATGGAGCTGCTCAAGCCGCCCGGCGTGGCCGAGGCGCTCGACTGGGCCAGGGCGCTGCTGTCCCTCGACCGCGACGAACTGGACGCCGAGTCGGCCGCCGCGACACTGGGCGCCGTGCTCAAGTACAGCGAGGACCTCGACCGCGTGCGCGCCCGTTTGGACGCATTGCTGGCGTAGGTGTCGACGTTTCGTCCTCCGCTCCGACTGATTCCCGGAAGGGACGTTCGGACACAGAGAGGACGAACCGATGCGAAGACTCTGGGGAGCGCTCGCGGCCGTGCTGGCGGTGCTGCTCGCCGTGCCGGCGACCACGGCCGCGAGTGAACCGCGGCAGGGCAGCCACCACGGCTGGATCGACGGCGCGGAGTACCGCGTCGAGGTGCCGGAGCGCTGGAACGGCACGCTCGTGCTGTACAGCCACGGCTACCTGCCGCCCGGGCTGGAACTGCCGCCGGGAGTCGCGCTGTCGACCGTGCCCGCGACCGAGCGGTGGCTGCTGGACCACGGCTACGCGCTCGCGGCGTCGGACTTCCGCGGCCGCGTCGGCTTCGCCGTCGAGGAGGCCCTCGAGGACCAGCTCGCGCTGCTGGACTGGTTCGAGGAGAACATCGGCACGCCGCGCACCACGGTGTCGAGCGGGATGTCGATGGGCGGCGGCATCGCGACGGTGCTGGCGGGGCGCAACCCGCACCGCATCGACGGTGTGCTGGCCCAGTGCGCCGAGTACGACTTCGCCGGCTCCTGGAACACCGGCCTCGACCTCGGCTTCGTGGTACGGGAGCTGCTCGCGCCCGACGCGGGCATCGAGCTGGTGAAGGCCGCCGACCCGCAGCGCAGCACGGACCTGCTCATCGCCGCCGTCAACGACGCGCTCACCACACCGGAGGGCCGCGCGAAGCTCGCGCTCGCCGGCGCGCTGGGCAACATCCCGCCGTGGTACTCCTCGCACGACCCGGAGCCCGCAGGGCTGGTCGAGCGGATCACGCAGCAGGCAGGCTGGACCAGGGACGCGTACTTCTGGGGCATCGGGCCGAACGGCCGCGCCGACCTCGAGCCCCGCGCGGGCGGCAACCCGTCGTGGAACACCGGCGTCGACTACTCGCGTCAGTTCGCCCGCTCCGCCTACGCCGGCCTGGCCAGGAAGGCCTACCGGGCCGCCGGGCTGGACCTGCGCGCCGACCTCGCCCGCCTCGACGCGGCCCCGCGCATCGCGGCGGACCCGGGCGCCCGGGCGTGGCTGACCGGCCTCAACCCCAGGGGCGCCACGCCCGCACCCGTGCTCACCATGCACACCACCGGCGACGGCGGCGCGGTCGCCGACCAGGTGCGGTGGTACGCCGGGCAGGTGCGTCGGTTCGGTGACCCGAAGAACCTGCGGCAGCTCTACGT
Organism: Prauserella flavalba; assembly: GCF_003202235.1. Lineage (GTDB taxonomy): Bacteria > Actinomycetota > Actinomycetes > Mycobacteriales > Pseudonocardiaceae > Prauserella_A > Prauserella_A flavalba. Next base: position 114,191 of record NZ_MASU01000014.1, on the reverse strand, counting down.
CGACCGGGGCGGACACTGTTCGTTCAGCGCCGCCGACGAGATCGTGGCGCTGCGCTCGCTGCTGCGCCGCGTCGAGTCCGGGCACTGGCCGGACCTGCGGCCACGCGAGCTGAACCGCGCGGTCGGCGGGTTCCCGGTGGAGCCGTACCAGCAGGTGTTCGACCTGGTCAGCCTGGAGACCAGGGCGATGCCGCCGGGGTTCACGCATTTCCTTCCGCCCCGGTTCCTGCGGCCCTCGGCCTGAGCACCTGGAGCGGGATCCAGGGCACAATGGCGGGTATGGGCACACCGGTGACCGTTGACCCGCTGCCCGGCCTCGTCGGCTTCGCCGCCGTGTTGCGCGAGGCCGGGCTGCCCTGCGACGCACACCGGGTGCAGGCCTACCTCTCCGCCGTCGAGCGTCTCGACGCGAGCGAGCCGGCGCAGGTCTACTGGGCCGGCAGGCTCACGCTGTGCGCAGACCCCGACGACCTGCCTCGCTACGACGAGGCGTTCGACGCGTGGTTCAACGCCGCGCCCCCGCTGCGGGAACGGGCGTCCGTGCCGCAGCCGCAGCGGGCGACCATCGCCGCGCTCATCGCCCGCGAGCAGGACGACGGCGAGGGCGGTGAGGCGGGCGAGCAGCTTGCCGTGGCCGCCAGCGACGCCGAGGTGCTGCGCGAACGGGACCTCGGCGAGCTGACCGCGGCGGAGCGCAGGCACCTGCGGGAACTGATGAGCACGCTGCGGCCGGTGCTGCCGTCCCGGTCGTCGCTGCGTTACCGGCCCGCCCGCCGGGGACGGCTCGACCCCGGCCGCACGCTGCGCGCCATGCTCGCCGACGGCGGCGAGACCGGCAGGCTCGCCTACTCCCGGCACGGTCCGCGCCCGCGCAGGCTCGTGCTGCTCATCGACGTGTCGGGCTCGATGAAGCCCTACGCCGACTCCCTGCTGCGCTTCGCCCACGTCGTGGTGCGCGCCGCGCCCGCGCGCGTCGAGGTGTTCACGCTGGGCACGCGACTGACGCGGGTGTCGCGGCAGCTGCGCCAGCGCGACCCCGAGCGCGCGATGCTCTCGGCGGCACACGCTGTCGCCGACTTCGCGGGCGGCACGCGGCTCGGGGAGACCCTGCGCGGCTTCCTCGACCGCTGGGGCCAGCGCGGGCTGGCCCGGCGCGCGGTGGTGGTGCTGTTCTCCGACGGCTGGGAACGCGGCGACGTGTCGTTGCTCGGTGAGCAGGCCGCTCGGCTGCGCAGGCTCGCCCACCGCGTGTTCTGGGTGAACCCGCACGCGGGCCACGAGGGTTACGCTCCGGTGCAGTCCGGGATCGCCGCCGCGCTCCCGCACGTGGACCGGTTGCTGGCAGGCCACAGCCTGGCCACCTTGGAACGACTTCTCCGGGAGATCCGAGATGCATGACGTGTTGGACGAGCTCCACCGCCGCTGGTCGGCGGGCGAGACGGTGGGTGTGGGAACAGTCGTGGCCACGTTCTCGTCGGCGCCGAGGGCGCCCGGCGCGGCGATGCTGGTGGCGGCCGACGGCTCCGCGGTGGGCAGCGTGTCGGGCGGCTGCGTCGAGGGCGCCGTCTACGAGCTGGCACAGCAGGTGGTGGAGGACGGCACGCCCGTGCTCCAGCGCTATGGCGTGAGCGACGACGACGCCTTCGCCGTGGGGCTGACCTGTGGCGGGATCATCGACATCTTCGTGGAGCGGGTCGACCGCGAGTCGATGCCCGAGCTGGACGAGCTGGTGACGTCCGTGCGCGACGGCAGGCCGGTCGCCGTCGTGACCACGATCGAGCACACCGACTCCGCGCTGCGGGGCAGGCGCATGCTCGTGTGGCCCGACCGCGCGAGCGGCTCGCTGGGCTCGGACCGGATCGACGACGCCGTGCTCGACGACGCGCGCGGGCTGCTCGCCGGCGGGCGGTCGGGGACCCTGCACTACGGTCCGGACGGGCAACGCAGGGGCGAGGGCATGGCGGTGTTCGTCAACACCTTCGAGCCGCCGCCGAGGATGCTCGTGTTCGGCGCGATCGACTTCGCCGCCGCGATGGCGAGGATGGGCACGTTCCTCGGCTACGAGGTCACCGTGTGCGACGCGCGGCCCGTGTTCGCGACCAAGACCCGGTTCCCCGAGGCGCACGAGGTGGTCGTCGACTGGCCGCACCGCTACCTCAAGGCCGAGGCCGAGGCGAGCCGGATCGACGGCAGGACCGTGGTCACCGTGCTCACCCACGACCCGAAGTTCGACGTGCCGCTGCTGGAGGTCGCGCTGCGGCTGGACGTCGGCTACGTCGGGGCGATGGGCTCGCGGCGCACCCACGACGACCGCATCGCGCGGCTGCGCGAGGCCGGGATCACCGACGCCGAGCTGAAACGGCTCGCCTCGCCGATCGGACTCGATCTCGGCGCGCGCACGCCGGAGGAGACCGCGGTGTCGATCGGGGCGGAGATCATCGCGCTGCGGTGGGGCGGCGGCGGGCGACGGCTGTCCGATCTCGACGGCCGCATTCACGGCGAACAGGAACGCTGATTCCACGCGGACATGGCGTGCGTCTGGAAAGTTGGTGACCGATCGGGGGACACGTTCCGCGGATCGGGAAATGATCATGGACGTCGCGCCGCAGATGCGGATCGAGCCGGGTTCCCTCTCCAGACGGGGGGTTGTCCCATTGGGCCGAAAGTAGCAGGCTCGCCCTGTGAGGCCGATCACCGGCGACGGTGATCGGCTCAGGCCGTTCCCCAGCGGCCCGCCTGGCGGGCCGAGCCACCACAGGAGGCCCAATGCGCATCACCGTCACAGTCGACGGCACCAGCTACACCGACGACGTCGAGCCTCGCACGCTGCTCGTGCATTACCTGCGCGAACGGCTCGGAAAGGTCGGCACGGTGGTTGGTTGCGACACCAGTAACTGTGGAGCCTGCACCGTGCATCTCGACGGGCACAGCGTCAAGTCCTGCTCCGTGCTGGCCGTGCAGGCCGACGGCAGTGAGGTCACCACGATCGAGGGCCTCGCCCGCGACGGTCAGCTCCACCCCGTGCAGCAGGCTTTCCACGACAACCACGCGTTGCAGTGCGGCTTCTGCACCCCGGGCATGATCATGCAGTCGATCGACCTGCTCGCCGACAACCCCGACCCTGACGAGCACGCGGTCAGGGAGGGCCTTGAAGGCAACCTGTGCCGGTGCACCGGCTACCAGAACATCGTGAAGGCCGTGCGTGACGCGGCACACCACATGCGCCCCGGCGCGGGTCCGGAGGCCGAGCGCGTGGCAGGTGCCGATACCGGCAGCAGGACCGCCTCGAGCGTCGGAGGGGGTGGCGAGTAGATGACCGCCACCATCGAACCGGAGGTCGGCAAGGGCCGGCTTCGCAAGGAGGACGAGCGGCTCATCACCGGCCGCACCCGCTGGACCGACAACCTGACGTTGCCCGGCCTGGTTCACCTCGCGGTGCTGCGCAGCACCGTCGCGCACGCCAAGATCGTCAGCATCGACACCTCCGCCGCCAAGGAGATGCCGGGCGTGCTCGCCGTCTACACCGGCGACGACCTGGACCCCGAGGGCAAGATCGGCATGCCGTGCGCGTGGCCGGTCACGCCGGACATGAAGTCGCCGCGCAGGCCGGTTCTCGCGCAGGGCACGGTGAACTTCGCCGGTGAGGGCGTCGCCGTGGTCGTGGCCCGTAGTGCGGGCGAGGCCCAGGACGCGCTCGCCGAGATCGACGTCGAGTACGAGGACCTGCCCGTGGTGCTCGGGCTGGAGAACGCGCTCGCCGAGGGCGCTCCGCTCGTGCACGAGGAGCTCGGCACCAACCGCAACGCGCTGTGGGTGTTCGACTCCGGCGAGGCGGGCTCCGGCGGCAACGTGGAGCAGGCGATCTCCGACGCCGAGGTGGTCGTCAAGCGGCGGTTCCGCCAGCAGCGGCTCGTCCCGGCGTTCATGGAGCCGCGCGCGTGCATGGTCGACCCGACCGCCGCGCAGCTCACCATGTGGTCGGCGACCCAGATCCCGCACATTCTCAAGACGATGTCGGCGCTGACGCTCGGCCTGCCCGAGCACAAGGTCCGCGTGATCGCGCCGGACGTCGGCGGCGGGTTCGGCGGCAAGATCGCCGTGCTGCCCGAGGAGATCATGTGCCTTCTCGTGGCGCAGAAGCTCGGCAAGCCGGTCAAGTGGACCGAGTCGCGCTCGGAGACGATGGTCGCCGCGCACCACGGCCGGGACCAGATCCAGGACCTGACCATCGCGGCCAACCGCGACGGCACGGTCACCGGGCTCAAGGTCGAGCTGCTCGCCGACATGGGCGCCTACCTCGGCCTCGTCGGGCCGGGCGTGCCGATCCTCGGCGCGTTCATGTTCAACGCGATCTACAAGATCCCCGCCTACCACTTCGCGTGCACCAACGTGTTCACCAACACCACGCTCACCGATGCCTACCGGGGTGCCGGGCGGCCGGAGGCCACGTTCGCCATCGAGCGGATGATGGACGAGCTGGCTGCCGAGCTGGGCATGGACCCGATGGAGCTGCGCGAGAAGAACTGGATCAAGCACGAGGAGTTCCCGTACACCACGGTCTCCACGCTGACCTACGACTCGGGCAACTACGAGGCCGCCACCCAGAAGGCCATGGAGCTGTTCGGGTACGAGGCACTGCGTCAGGAGCAGCGGGAGCGCCGTGAGCGCAATGACCCCGTGCAGCTCGGCATCGGCATCTCGACGTTCACCGAGATGTGCGGCCTCGCGCCGTCGCGGGTGCTCGGCTCGCTCGACTACGGTGCGGGCGGCTGGGAGCACGCGGCGATCCGCATGCTGCCGACCGGCAAGGTCGAGGTGATCACGGGTGCCTCGGCACACGGGCAGGGACACGAGACGGCGTGGAGCCAGATCGTGGCCGACCAGCTGGGCGTGCCGTTCGAGGACGTCGAGGTGCTGCACGGCGACACGCAGTCGTCGCACAAGGGCCTCGACACCTACGGCTCCCGGTCGCTGGCCGTCGGCGGCATCGCCGTGGTGAAGGCGGCGGAGAAGGTCATCGATAAGGCTCGCAAGGTCGCCGCGCACATGATGGAGTGCTCGGAGGACGACCTCGAGTTCAGCGGCGGGAAGTTCACGGTGAAGGGCACCGACCGCTCCACCGGCATCGGGGACATCGCGCTCGCGGTGTTCGCCGCGCACGACCTGCCGGAGGGGGTCGAGCCGACGCTCGACTCCGAGGCCGTGTACGACCCGGAGAACTTCTCGTTCCCGCACGGCACGCACCTGTGCGCCACCGAGGTGGACACCGAGACCGGGCGGGTGCGCATTCGCTCGTACGTCTGCGTGGACGACGTCGGCAAGGTGGTCAACCCGATCATCGTGGAAGGCCAGATGCACGGCGGGCTCGCCCAGGGCATCGCGCAGGCGCTGTACGAGGAGGCCGTGTACGACGAGAGCGGCACGCTCACGTCGGGCACGTTCGCCGACTACCTGCTGCCCTCGGCGGCCGACCTGCCGTCGTTCACCACCGACCGCACCGAGACGCCGTCGACCACCAACCCGCTCGGTGTCAAGGGCGTCGGCGAGGCGGGCACGATCGCCTCGACCCCGGCCGTGGTGAACGCCGTGGTCGACGCCGTGCGCCACTTCGGGGTGAACGACATCGAGATGCCACTCAGCCCCATGCGGGTGTGGCAGGCGATCCGCACAGGCGAGAAGGCCGCGGGCGGACCCGGTGCCGAGGCCGGGGGCGGTCTCGGTTCGATCGACGCGGCACACGGAGGTGCTCAGTGATTCCCGCTCCGTTCGACTACGTCGCGCCGTCCACTGTGGACGACGCGGTCCGGGCGCTCGCCGACGCGGGCGAGGACGCCAAGGTCCTCGCGGGCGGGCAGAGCCTGCTTCCGGTGCTGCGCGTCCGGCTCGCCGCTCCGACGAAGATCATCGATCTCGGCAAGATCGCCGAGCTGCGCGGCGTGCGCGAGGAGGGCGACCACCTCGTGATCGGGTCCATGACCACGCACTACGACGTGCAGCGGGACTCGCTCATCGCCGAGCACGCGGCGCTGCTCGCGCGGGCCACCGACACGGTGGCCGACCCGCAGGTGCGGCACCGTGGCACGTTCGGCGGTTCCATCGCGCACGCCGACCCGGCGGGTGACCTGCTCGCCCCGGCGCTCGCGCTGGACTGCGAGATGGTCATCCAGGGCATGGACGGCAGGCGCACGGTTGCGGCGGCCGACTTCTTCGAGGACTTCTTCACGACGTCGCTGGCGCCGGACGAGATCCTCGTCGAGGTCCGGGTGCCGAAGCACACGGGCTGGCCCGCGCACTACGAGAAGTTCAACCGCGTCGCGCAGGCGTGGTCGATGGTCGCCGTCGCGGCGACGGTGCGCACCGACGGTGACACCATCGCCGAGGCCCGGGTGGCGCTGACGAACATGTCGGCGGTGCCGGTGCGGGCCCGCGGCGTCGAGGAGGCGCTGGTCGGGCAGCCGGCCACCGCCGAGGCGATCCGCGCCGCCGCCGAGCACGCGGCCGAGGGCACCAACCCGACCGTCGACGCCAACGCCGACGTCGAGTACCGGCAGCACCTCGCCCGCGTCCTCACGGGCCGCGCGATCTCCGCGGCCATGGCAGGCTGAAGTTCTCCGGCCCCCAAGGGCACCTTAGTTGCGTTCAACGCAACTAAGGTGCCCTTGGGGGCAGCTTGTTCGCGACTCAGGAAGGAGGTCGGCCCGTGCGGCTCGACCACGAGTTCACCGTCCCGGCGCCCATCGACGAGGTGTGGAAGGCGGTGCTGGATCCGGAACGGGTCGCGCCCTGCATGCCGGGAGCCACGCTCACGTCCGTGGAGGGCGACACGTTCAAGGGCACGGTGAAGGTCAAGCTGGGCCCGGTCTCGTTGCTTTACAAGGGTTCCGGTGAGTTCCTGGAGAAGGACGAGGGCGCCCGGCAGATCAAGATCAAGGCGTCCGGCAAGGACGCGCGGGGTGCGGGTACCGCGGCCGCCACGGTCACCGTGACGCTCGCGGCCGAAGGCGACACCACCAAGGGAGCCGTCGCCACCGACCTGAACGTCACCGGCCGCCCGGCCCAGTTCGGCCGCGGCATGATCTCCGAGGTCGGCGGCAAGATCCTCGACACCTTCGCGGGCAACCTCGCCGAGGAGCTCGGCGCCAAGGGCGAGGACACCACCCCGGGCCAGGCGCCGGCGGGCGAGAAGCCCGCCGACACGTCCTCGGCGGCCGCGAGCGGAGCCGGTGCGGCGGCGACCGCCGCCGACGCCGAGAAGCCGAAGCTCGAGGCCGTCAAGCCGGCCAAGGAGGCCGAGGCGATCGACCTTTTCGACTACGCGGGCGCCTCGGTGGCCAAGCGGCTCGCCCCCGTGCTCGCCGGTCTCGCCGCGCTGCTCGGCGTGGTCGCCATCGTGAGGGCGCTCCGCCGCCGCTGACGCCCCGGTCCGCGAGTCGTGCGCTCAGGCTCGCGAGTCGTGCGTTCCTGCTCGCGAGTCGTGCGTTCGGAACGGCGAGTTGTGCGTTCGCGAGTGCGCAAGGCGGAACGGGGACAGGGACCCGCGTTCCGGAGTGCACGACTCGCCGTCGGGAGTGCACGACTCGCGGTCGGGAGTGCACGACTCGCGGTCGGGAGTGCACGACTCGCGGTCGGGAGTGCACGACTCGCGTGGGGTGGGCCACTCGCGGCCGGGGAAGGGCTCGGCCGGGGTGGCGGTTGTACCCGGTATGCGGGCTGATCACGAGACGGACGTCGCCGTCATCGGCGCGGGGCAGGCCGGGCTCTCGGCCGCCTTCTACCTGCGCAGGGCCGGGCTCGCCAACGAGAGTGGGTTCGTGGTCCTCGACCACGGCAAGCGCGCGGGCGGCGCGTGGCAGTACCGCTGGCCCTCGCTGAAGCTCGACAAGGTTCACGGCATCCACGACCTGCCCGGCCTCGCGCTCGGCGACACGCCCGCCGACCGCGACAAGCCCGCCTCCGAGGTGGTGTCCGCCTACTTCGACCGGTACGAACGCACCTTCGACCTGCCCGTTCACCGTCCCGTGGACGTGCGTTCCGTCAGCCGCGGCGCCGACGGCCGGTTCCTCGTCGAGAGCGTCACCGAGTCGTGGGCCGCCCGGTGGCTGATCAACGCCACCGGCACGTGGGACCGCCCGTTCTGGCCGTACTACCCGGGCCAGGAGACCTTCCTCGGCAGGCAGTTGCACACCGCCGACTACACCGGTGCCGCCGAGTTCCGCGGCAAGCACGTCGTCGTGGTCGGCGGCGGCACCTCCGCTGTCCAGCAGCTGCTCGAGATCGCCCCGGTCGCTGCGGGCACCACGTGGGTGACACGCAGGCCGCCCGTCTTCCACGAGCACGAGTTCACCCCCGAGTACGGCCGGTCCGTCGTCGCGAAGGTGGACGAGCGGGTCCGCGAGGGCAAGCCACCGCGCAGCGTCGTCAGCGTCACCGGCCTGCCCCTGACAGCCGAGGTCCGGGCGGCCCGCGACGCAGGCATCCTCGACCGCAAGCCCATGTTCGAGCGCATCACCCCGCACGGCGTGCAGTGGGCCGACGGCACCACGCAGCGGGCCGACGTGATCCTGTGGGCCACGGGCTTTCGCGCCGCCCTCGACCACCTCGCGCCGCTGCGCCTGCGTACGCCGGGTGGGGGCATTCGCATGGACGGCACGCGGGCGGTGGACGAGCCGCGCCTGCACCTCGTCGGCTACGGGCCTTCCGCGAGCACCGTCGGCGCCAACCGCGCGGGCCGCACCGCCGTGCGGGAGCTGCTGGACACGCTCGGCTGACCGCGGGTCACGCCTCGTGCGTCGCCGCCCCGGCGTCCAGCCGCGCGTGGTAGCGCTCGCGCGCCTCCTCCAGCAGGTCGGGACTGATCCACGCGACCGGCTGGAGATCCACCAGGAGCGGTTCGTTGTCGGGACCGAAGTCCACCTGCTTCCCGTCGAGCACCCACGGCCGCGCGCCCTCGCGCAGCTCCCGCAGGTACTGGCAGACGCGCCGGGCGAGCCAGTCCTCCAGCGGCAGGCTCCACCACTCGGGCGCGGCGAGCGGGTTCACTGACACGCCCGGCATGAGCAGCCCGCTCTCGTGGTCGGTGCTCGGGTGCGAGGCGTCCGACTCCGGGCCGGGGGAGTAGCGCAGATAGGGCGCCACGCCGAGCCCGACGAGCTCGCTCAGCTCCCGCAGGGTGTGCACGGTGAACATCTCCGAGGGCATGCCGCCCGATTTCCCTGCGGCGCTCCAGCCAAACCCCTCGCCAGGTCGGGCACACCTGACCGCAGTGAAGGCCACCATGCCTGCGTTCAACGCAGTGAAGGTGGCCTTCACTGCGGTCGGTGGCTGCGGTCGGTGGCTGCGGGCGGTGCGGCTACTCCCGGTCGAGTTCGTGTTCGGCGCTCGCGATCACGGCGAACTCCTCCTCGGGCGCGGCCGCGACCAGCCGGTGCCTGCTGTAGAACCAGAAGTACCCGACGGCCGCCACGAAGATGGCGGCGGTGATGGCCGCCGCGACCTTGTCCACCAGGAACGTCGCGATCACGGCGGCGACGGCGAGCACCAGCGCGATCCCCGTGGTCACCACGCCGCCCGGCGTGCGGTAGGGCCGCTCCAGGTCCGGTTCCCGCACTCGCAGCACGATGTGGGAGAGGTTCAGCAGCACGTACGACACCGTCGCGCCGAACACGGCGATGTTGATCAGCAGCGCGCCGTCCTGTGTGGCGGCGGCCAGCACGAAGCCGATCGTGCCCGGCACGAGCAGCGCGAGGTACGGCGTCTTGCGCCTGCCCGTGCGCGAGAGCCAGCGCGGCAGGTACCCGGCCCGCGAGAGCGCGAACAGCTGCCGCGAGTACGCGTAGATGATCGAGAAGAAGCTGGCGACGAGCCCGGCGAGGCCGACGTAGTTGATCACCTGGGCCAGCGCGTTGTCCCCGCCGTACGCCGCGCGCACGGCCTCCGGCAGCGGGTTGTCGGACGTCGCGATGGCGCTCGACCCGGCCGCCCCGGGTGCGATGAGCAGGATCAGTGCCGCGAACACCACGAGCACGGCCATGCCCGCGATGATGCCGCGCGGCATGTCGCGCTCCGGGTCGCGCGCCTCCTCGGCCGCGAGCGGGACGCCCTCGATCGCGAGGAAGAACCAGATACCGTACACAAGTGCGGCCATTGCGCCGGCGAAGCCGAACGGCAGGAACTCGCTCGCCCCGGCCGCAGCGTCGTCGGGCACGATGTCGAACAGCTTGTCGACGGAGAACTTCGGGATCATGCCGATGACGAACGCGGCGAGCGCGAGCACCGCCACGGCGGTGATCGCGAACATCAGCCGCAGCGCCTCGCCCACGCCGTAGAGGTGGATGCCGATGAAGATCACGTAGCAGGCGAGGAAGACCGGCCAGCTGCTGGTGAGCCCGAACAGGCCGAGCGTCTCGATGTAGCCGCCGATGAACACCGCGATCGCGGCGGGCGCGATCGCGTACTCGATGAGGATCGCGACGCCCGTGGCGAAGCCACCGAGCGGGCCGAGCGCCCTGCGCGCGAAGCCGTAGCCCGCTCCGGCCACGGGCATGGCCGAGGACATCTCGGCGAGGCCGAACACCATGCAGCTGTACATCACGGCCATGAGGACGGTCGCGATGAGCAGCCCGCCCCAGCCGCCCTCGTCGAGGCCGAAGTTCCAGCCCGCGAAGTCACCGGAGATCACGTACGACACGCCGAGTCCCGCGAGCAGCAGCCAGCCCGCGGCGCCCCGTTTGAGCTGGCGTTCCTTCAGGTAGTTCTCGTCAACCTCGCTGTACTCCACGTGCTTGGCCATAACCAGGCTCCTCGGCAATGGGTACTTCGCCAGTCCTTTGAGTGTGCTGAGGGTGGTGCAGGCCGGTAGAGTTGTCAAGGGTTGACGCGAGATCCGGCCACCCAGTAGGAATGCTTCAATGGATCGTTTTTGAGCCTTTGAGTTCATTCCGGCCGTGCGGGAAGGTGTTTCGATGGGCAACAGCGACGGCATGCTCACCCTCGACACCCTCCGCGCACTCGTCGACGCGGGCACGGTCGACACCGTGCTGGTGGCGATGACCGACATGCAGGGCCGGCTGCAGGGCAAACGCTGCGCCGCGCGGTACTTCCTCAACGAGGTCGTGGACCACGCCACCGAGGCGTGCAACTACCTGCTCGCCGTGGACGTCGACATGAACACGGTGGACGGCTTCGCGATCTCCTCGTGGGAGCGCGGCTATGGCGACTGCGTGCTGCGGCCCGACCTCGCGACTCTGCGGCTCGTGCCCTGGCACGAAGGCACCGCGATGGTGCTGTGCGACGTCGAATGGGTCGGGGGCGGCGACGTCACCGTCTCGCCGAGGCAGATCCTGCGCCGCCAGCTGGCGAGGCTCGCCGAGCGCGGGCTCACCGCGTACGTCGGCACGGAGCTGGAGTTCATCGTCTTCGACGACTCCTACGAGAGCGCCTGGCAGAGCGGCTACCGCGAGCTGCGGCCCGCCAACCAGTACAACGTGGACTACTCGATGCTCGGCACGGCGCGCGTGGAACCGTTGCTGCGGCGCATCCGCAACGCCATGAGCGGGGCGGGACTGTACGTGGAGTCGGCCAAGGGCGAGTGCAACCCGGGCCAGCATGAGATCGCGTTCCGCTTCGCCGAGGCACTGTCCACGTGCGACAACCACAGCATCTACAAGACCGGCTCCAAGGAGATCGCCGCGCAGGAGGGCAAGAGCCTCACGTTCATGGCGAAGTACAACGAGCGCGAGGGCAACTCCTGCCACATCCACATCAGCCTGCGCTCGGCCGACGGCGAGCCGGTGCTCGCCGGGGCCGGGCCGGGCGGTTTCTCCCCGCTGATGGAGCACTTCCTCGCCGGGCAGCTCGCGTGCCTGCGGGAGCTGACGTACTTCTTCGCGCCCAACATCAACTCCTACAAGCGGTACGTGCGTGGCAGCTTCGCGCCGACGGCGGTCGCGTGGGGCACCGACAACCGCACGTGCGCGCTGCGCGTGGTGGGCCACGGCGACTCGCTGCGCGTGGAGAACCGGGTACCCGGCGGCGACGTCAACCCCTACCTCGCGGTCGCCGCGCTCGTCGCGGCCGGGTTGCACGGGATCGAGAACGAGCTGCCGCTGGAGCCCGAGTTCCACGGCAACGCCTACGACAGCGACAGGCCGACCGTGCCCACGACCCTGCGCGACGCCGCGGAACTGCTCGGCGACAGCAAGATCGCCCGCGCGGCGTTCGGCGACGACGTGGTGGAGCACTACCTCAACGCCGCCCGCATCGAGCAGGCCGCCTACGACGCGGCGGTGACCGACTGGGAGCGCCTCCGTGGCTTCGAGCGGCTCTGACCCCGTCATCGGCATCTCCACCTACTCCGAGCGCGCGGCCTGGGGCGTGTGGGACACCGAGGCCGCGCTGCTGCCGCGGACCTATGTGGACTGTGTGGTCAGGGCCGGTGGGGTGCCCGTGCTGCTGCCACCGGTGGGCGAGGGCCACGAGCGCGCGGTGGCCGCCGTGGACGGGCTCGTGCTCGCCGGGGGCGCCGACGTGGACCCCGGCAACTACGGCGCCACGGCACATCCCGCGACGGTGTCCCGCCCCGAGCGCGACGCCGCCGAGCTGGCGATGCTGCGCGCGGCACTGGACCGCGGCATTCCCGTGCTCGCCGTGTGCCGGGGCCTGCAGGTGCTCAACGTCGCGCTCGGCGGCACACTCGCCCAGCACCTGCCCGAGCGCATCGGCGCGAGCGACCACCAGCCCTCGCCGGGCGTCTACGGCAGCACGGTCGTGACGCTGGAGCCGGGGAGCAGGGTCGCCGGGATCCTCGGCGAGGAGACCACGTGCCAGTGCTACCACCACCAGGCCGTCGACGTGCTCGCGCCGGGCCTGCGGGCGGTCGGCTGGGCGGGCGACGGGACCGTGGAGGCCGTCGAGTTGCCGGGGGAGCGCTTCGTGGTCGGCGTGCAGTGGCATCCGGAACAAGACGCCAAGGAGCTGAGGCTGTTCACCGCGCTGGTGAGGGAGGCGGCGAAGGCATGACGCAGACGTTCGAGGTGCGCAACCCCGCGACGGAGCGGGTGCTCCGCGAGGTGGAGCTGACCTCGGCCGAGCGGACCGACGCGGCGATCGAGCGCGCGCACGCGGCCCTGCCTGCCTGGCGGGCCGTCGCGCCCGGCGACCGGGCGAGGCTGCTGCGCCGCTTCGCCGACGCTGTGGACGCCGACGTCGAGAACCTGGCCCGGCTGGAGGTCGCCAACTCCGGGCACACCATCGGCAACGCACGCTGGGAGGCGGGCAACGTCCGCGACGTCCTGCACTACTACGCCGCCGCGCCCGAGCGCCTCATCGGCAAGCAGATCCCGGTGCCGGGCGGCGTGAACGTCACGTTCGCCGAGCCGCTCGGCGTGGTGGGCGTGATCGTGCCGTGGAACTTCCCGATGCCGATCGCGGGCTGGGGCTTCGCGCCCGCGCTCGCGGCCGGCAACACCGTGGTGCTCAAGCCCGCAGAGCTCACCCCGCTCACGGCCCTGCGGCTGGCGGAGCTGGCCCGCGAGGCCGGCATCCCCGAGGACGTCTTCCAGGTACTGCCCGGCAAGGGCGGTGTGGTGGGGCAGCGGTTCGTGGAGCACCCGCTGGTGCGCAAGGTGGTCTTCACCGGGTCCACCGAGGTCGGCAGGCGGATCATGGCGGGCTGTGCGGCGCAGGTCAAACGCGTGACCCTGGAGCTGGGCGGCAAGAACGCCAACATCGTCTTCGCCGACGCCGACCTGGAGCGTGCGGCCGCGACCGCGCCCTACGGCGTATTCGACAACGCCGGCCAGGACTGCTGCGCCCGCTCGCGCATCCTCGTGCAGGCCTCGGTGTACGACCGGTTCCTGGAGCTGCTCGAACCCGCCGTCAAGGGCGTCGTGGTGGGCGATCCCTCGCACGAGTCGACCGAGATGGGTCCGTTGATCTCGGCGGAGCACCGCGAGCGGGTCCGCGCGTACCTGCCCGACGACGCGAACGTCGCCTTCCGCGGCAGCGCGCCCGACGGTGCCGGGTACTGGTTCCCGCCCACCGTGGTCACGCCGAGATCAGCGACCGACCCGCTGGTGACCGACGAGATCTTCGGACCGATCGTCGCCGTGGTGCCGTTCGCCGACGAGGCCGAGGCCGTCGCGATGGCCAACGACACCGCCTACGGGCTCTCCGGCTCCATCTGGACCCGCGACGTGGGGCGCGCGCTGCGGGTCTCCCGCGGCGTCGAAGCAGGCAACCTCTCGGTCAACTCGCACGCGTCGGTGCGGTACTGGACGCCGTTCGGCGGGTTCAAGCAGTCCGGCCTCGGCCGGGAGCTGGGTCCGGACGCCGTCGAGGCGTTCACCGAGGTGAAGAACGTTTTCATCAGCACGGAGGAGCAGTAGATGTCTCAGCGGCTGGAGGGCAGGGTCGCCGTGGTCACCGGTGGTGGCAGCGGCATCGGGCTCGCGTCGGCGAAGCGCATGGCGAGCGAGGGCGCGCGGATCGTCATCGGCGACGTGGACGTCGCCACCGGCAAGGCGGCCGCCGAGGAGGTCGGCGGCGAGTTCGTACAGGCCGACGTCACGGTGGAGAGCGAGGTCGAGGCGCTGTTCCAGGCCGCGGCAGACCGGTTCGGCTCGGTGGACATCGCGTTCAACAACGCCGGCATCTCGCCGCCCGAGGACGACTCGATCCTCACCACCGGGCTGGAGGCGTGGCGCAAGGTCCAGGAGGTCAACCTGACCTCGGTGTACCTGTGCTGCAAGTACGCGATCCCGCACATGCGGCGGGCGGGAAAGGGCTCGATCATCAACACCGCGTCGTTCGTGGCGGTGATGGGCGCGGCGACCTCGCAGATCTCCTACACCGCGTCCAAGGGCGGGGTGCTGTCGATGAGCCGCGAGCTGGGTGTGCAGTTCGCGCGCGAGGGCATCCGGGTCAACGCGCTGTGCCCCGGTCCGGTCAACACGCCCCTGTTGACGGAGCTGTTCGCGAAGGACCCCGAGCGGGCGGCCCGGCGGCTCGTGCACGTGCCGATGGGGCGGTTCGCGGAGCCGGAGGAGATCGCCGCCGCGGTGGCCTTCCTCGCGAGCGACGACGCGTCGTTCATCACTGCGTCGCAGTTCCTGGTGGACGGTGGCATCTCGGGCGCGTACGTTACTCCCCTATAAGTCCATATCGAGGCTGTTCGAGCCAGGGCGGGAGAGCCCCCGTGCGACGGGGCACCGAAGGAGCAAACTCCCCACAATCTCTCAGGTACCGCTACCGCCCATGGTGAGGCCACTCTGGAAAGCAGGCTCTCGTAAGCCTCACCCAAGGTGAAAGCCGTGCTCACGTGCGGTGAAACTCTCAGGTGCCATGACAGAGGGGGAGTTCCCAGCACGGGACGGGTATCCCAACCGTGCGCGAGACAAGGAGCTCCTCATGTCGTCGACCTTCGCCGCCCGGCACATCGGCCCCGGTGAGCCCGAGCAGGCCAAGATGCTGGCCGAATGCGGGTACGGCAGCCTCCCCGCACTCGTCGCGGCGGCCGTACCCTCGGCCATCCGCACCTCGGGAGAACTGGACCTCCCGCCCGCCGCCTCCGAGGAGGAGGCCATCGCCGAACTGCGTGCCCTCGCGGCCCGCAACCGCCCGATGACGCAGCTCATCGGCCTCGGCTACCACGACACGATCACCCCCGCCGTCATCCGGCGCAACGTGCTGGAGAACCCCGCCTGGTACACGGCGTACACGCCGTACCAGCCGGAGATCTCGCAGGGCAGGCTCGAGGCCCTGCTGAACTTCCAGACCATGGTCGCCGACCTCACCGGCCTGACCACCGCGAACGCCTCGATGCTCGACGAGTCGACCGCCGTCGCCGAGGCCATGATGCTCATGCGCCGCGCGTCGAAGGCGAAGTCGCAGGTCGTCGTGCTGGACGCCGAGTGTCTGCCGCAGACGATCGCCGTGGTGCGCACGCGGGCCGAGGCCGTCGGCATCGAGGTGGACGTCCGCGATCTCACCCAGGGCCTGCCCGAGGAGTTCTTCGGCGTGGTCGTGCAGTACCCGGGCGCCTCGGGCGTGCTGCGCGAGCCGGGTTTCTACACCGGCATCGGCGAGGCCGCGAAGGCCGCCGGTGCGCTGTACTGCGTGGCCGCCGACCTGCTGGGGCTCACGCTGTTGACCCCTCCCGGTGAGTTCGGCGCCGACCTCGCGGCGGGCAACACCCAGCGCTTCGGCGTGCCGCTCGGCTACGGCGGCCCGCACGCCGGCTACCTCGTGGTGCGCTCCGGACTGGAGCGCTCGCTGCCCGGCCGCCTCGTCGGCGTGTCCATCGACGCGGGCGGCGCGCCCGCCTACCGGCTCGCCCTCCAGACGCGGGAACAGCACATCCGCCGCGAGAAGGCCACGAGCAACATCTGCACCGCGCAGGTCCTGCTCGCCGTGATCGCCTCGATGTACGCGGTCTACCACGGCCCCGACGGCCTCAAGCGCATCGCCGAGCGCGTGCACGGCCACGCCGCAGGGCTCGCCGCCGCGCTGCGCGGCGCCCGGATCGACGTCGTGCACGAGCACTTCTTCGACACCGTGCTCGCGCGCGTGCCGGGCCGGGCGGCGTCGGTGGTGGCCGCCGCCCGCGAGGCCGGGATCAACCTCGGCCGGGACGGTGACGACCACGTGCGGGTCGCCGTCGACGAGACCACCACGCCCGCGGTGCTCGACGAGGTCCTGCGGGCTTTCGGTGCCGAGGGGACCGTGCAGGGCGGCAGCGCGCTGCCCGAGGGCCTCTCGCGCACGAGCGAGTACCTGACGCACGAGGTGTTCCACACCCACCGCTCGGAGACCGCGATGCTGCGTTACCTGCGCGGGCTCGCCGACTCCGACTACGCGCTCGACCGGGGCATGATCCCGCTCGGTTCGTGCACGATGAAGCTCAACGCCACCACCGAGATGGAGCCGATCACCTGGCCGGAGTTCGCGGGCCTGCACCCGTTCGCCCCGGCCGAGGACGCCGAGGGCTACCACGAGCTCGTCGGCCAGCTCTCGCGCTGGCTGTGCGAGGTCACCGGCTACGACAGCGTCTCGCTGCAGCCCAACGCGGGCAGCCAGGGCGAGCTGGCAGGCCTGCTCGCGATCCGCGCCTACCACCGCGCTGCCGGGCAGCCCGAGCGCGACGTGTGCCTCATCCCGTCGTCGGCGCACGGCACCAACGCGGCGTCGGCGGTGCTCGCCGGGATGCGCGTGGTCGTGGTCGCCTGCACCGACCAGGGCGATGTCGACCTCGACGACCTGCGTTCCAAAGTGGACAAGCACCGCGACACGCTCTCGGCCATCATGGTCACCTACCCGTCCACGCACGGGGTGTACGAGACCGACATCTCCGAGCTGTCCCGCATCGTCCACGAGGCCGGTGGCCAGGTGTACGTCGACGGCGCGAACCTCAACGCGCTGCTCGGCCTGGCGAAGCCCGGCGAGTTCGGCGGCGACGTCTCGCACCTGAACCTGCACAAGACGTTCTGCATCCCGCACGGCGGCGGCGGACCCGGCGTCGGCCCGGTCGCCGTGCGCGCGCACCTCGCGCCGTACCTGCCCAACCACCCGCTGCTGCCCGCCGCGGGCCCGGAGACCGGGGTGGGGCCGATCTCGGCCGCGCCGTACGGCTCCGCGTCGATCCTGCCGATCTCGTGGGCCTACGTGCGCATGATGGGCGCGCAGGGGCTCACCAGCGCGACGCAGGTCGCCGTGCTCGCCGCCAACTACGTCGCCGCGCGGCTCGCCCCGCACTACCCGGTGCTCTACACGGGACAGAACGGGCTCGTCGCCCACGAATGCATCCTCGACCTGCGCCCGCTGACCAAGCAGACCGGCGTGACCGTGGAGGACGTCGCGAAGCGGCTCATCGACTACGGCTTCCACGCGCCCACGATGTCGTTCCCCGTCGCGGGCACGCTGATGGTGGAGCCGACGGAGAGCGAGGATCTCGCCGAGATCGACCGCTTCTGCGACGCGATGATCTCCATCCGCCGCGAGATCGACGAGGTCGCCGCGGGCCGCTGGCCGGTGGAGCGCAGCCCGCTGCGCGGCGCGCCGCACACCGCCGAGCAACTCGCCGGGGAGTGGGACCTGCCCTACGATCGGTCGCTCGCGGTGTACCCGGGCAAGACCGCGGCCAAGGGCAAGTACTGGTCGCCGGTGCGGCGCATCGAGGGCGCCTACGGCGACCGCAACCTGGTGTGCTCGTGCCCGCCGATCTCTTCCTACGAGGGCTGATACATGAAGACCGCACTGCACGAGGTCCACACCGGACTCGGCGCCTCCTTCACCGACTTCGCGGGCTGGTCGATGCCCGTGCGTTACTCCAGCGAGCTGGCCGAGCACCGCGCCGTCCGTGAGGCGGCCGGGCTGTTCGACCTCTCCCACATGGGTGAGATCGAGGTGACCGGCCCGCAGGCAGGCGACGCGCTCGACTACGCGTTCGTCGGCAGGCTCTCCGCCGTGAGGCCCGGCCGCGCCCGCTACACGATGATGTGCAACGCCGAGGGCGGCGTGCTCGACGACCTGGTGGTGTACCGGCTCGCCGACGAGCACTACCTCGTGGTGGCCAACGCGGGCAACGCCGCCGTCGTCTCGGCCGAGCTGACCGCGCGGGCAGGCGGCTTCGACGCCGAGGTGACCGACCGCTCCGCCGAGACGTCGCTCATCGCGGTGCAGGGTCCCGCCGCCGTCGACATCGTCGGCAAGCTCACCGACGCGGACCTCTCCTCGCTGAAGTACTACGCCAGCACGCCCGCCGTGGTCGGCGGGCAGGACGTGCTGCTGGCCCGCACCGGTTACACCGGCGAGGACGGCTTCGAGCTGTATGTGCCGGGCGAGCGCGCCGCCGCCGTGTGGCGCGTGCTCACCGAGGCGGGCGAGCCGCACGGGCTGCTGCCCGCGGGTCTCGCGTGCCGCGACACGCTGCGGCTGGAAGCCGGAATGCCGTTGTACGGCAACGAGCTGAGCACCGAGCTGACCCCCTTCCACGCCGGCCTCGGCCGCGTGGTGAAGTTCGACAAGCCCGGCGACTTCGTCGGCAGGGCCGCGCTGGACACGCGCCGCGACCCGGACCGCGTGCTCGTGGGCCTCAAGGGCAGCGGCCGTCGCGCACCCCGGCACGGCTACCGGCTGCTCGCCGACGGCGAGGACGTGGGCGAGATCACCAGCGGCGCCCTGTCGCCGACGCTCGGCTACCCCATCGCGATGGCTTACGTACTGCCCGCCCACGCCGAGCCGGGCACGGCCCTGTCCGCGGACGTGCGCGGGCGGGAAGAGCCCGTCGAGGTCGTCCCGCTGCCGTTCTACCGGCGCTCCTGAGTCTTTCTTTCTTCCTTCCCCCGAAAGGTCGTCATGCGCATTCCCGAGAACCTCAGCTACACCAAGGAACACGAGTGGGTCCGCCTCGACGGTGACGTCGCGACCGTGGGCGTCACCGCGTTCGCCGCCGAGTCGCTCGGCGACGTCGTCTTCGTGCAGCTGCCCGAGGTGGGCGACGCCGTGACCGCGGGCGAGTCCTGCGGCGAGATCGAGTCGACGAAGTCGGTCAGCGAGCTGTTCTCGCCCGTCAGCGGTGAGGTGACGGAGATCAACCAGTCCGTCGTCGACGGTCCCGAGGCCGTCAACGCCGACCCGTACGATCAGGGCTGGCTGTTCCGCGTGCGGACTGCGGACCTGCCCGAGCTGCTGGACGCCGCCGCCTACGCCGCACTGACCCAGGAGGACTGAGGAAGACATGAGCTCGTTCGACGCCGATCTGTCCACTGTAGACCCGGAGGTGGCCGCGGCCGTCGCCGCCGAGCTGCACCGCCAGCAGTCGACGCTGGAGATGATCGCCTCGGAGAACTTCGCGCCCGCCGGCGTGCTGGAGGCGCAGGGCTCCGTGCTCACCAACAAGTACGCCGAGGGCTACCCCGGCAAGCGGTACTACGGCGGGTGCGAGCACGTCGACGTGATCGAGACGCTGGCCATCGAGCGGGCCAAGGAGCTGTTCGGCGCCGAGCACGCCAACGTCCAGCCGCACTCCGGCGCGCAGGCCAACGCCGCCGCGATGGTCGCGCTCCTGCAGCCCGGTGACACGATCCTCGGGCTGGACCTCGCGCACGGCGGGCACCTGACCCACGGCATGAAGCTCAACTTCTCCGGCAAGCTCTACAACGTGGTCGCCTACCATGTCGACAAGGAGACCGGTCTCGTCGACATGGCCGAGGTCGAGCGCCTGGCCGCCGAGCACAAGCCGAAGCTGATCATCGCGGGCTGGTCCGCGTACCCCCGGCAGCTCGACTTCGCCGAGTTCCGGCGCATCGCCGACTCCGTGGACGCCAAGCTGATGGTGGACATGGCCCACTTCGCCGGCCTGGTCGCCGCCGGCCTGCACCCGAGCCCGGTGCCGCACGCCGACGTGGTGACCACCACGACGCACAAGACGCTCGGCGGCCCGCGCGGCGGTATCGTCCTCAGCCGCGCCGAGTACGCCAAGAAGATCAACTCGGCGGTGTTCCCCGGCCAGCAGGGCGGCCCGCTCGAGCACGTGATCGCGGGCAAGGCCGTGGCGCTGAAGATCGCCGCGAGCGAGGAGTTCCGCGAGCGGCAGCAGCGCGTGCTGGAGGGCGCCCGTATCCTCGCCGAGCGACTGTCCCAGCCGGATTGTTCCGACGCCGGGGTTCGCGTGCTCACCGGAGGAACCGACGTGCACCTCGTGCTTGTCGACCTCGTCGAGTCCACATTGGATGGCAAGCAGGCCGAGGACCGGCTGCACTCGATCGGGATCACCGTCAACCGCAACGCGGTGCCGTTCGACCCGCGCCCGCCGATGGTCACCTCAGGCCTGCGGATCGGAACGCCGGCACTGGCGACGCGAGGCTTCGGCGCCGACGACTTCACCGAGGTCGCCGACGTGATCGCGCTGGCGCTGCGCCCCGACTTCGACGAGGCGGCCCAGCGGGACCTGCGGGCACGCGTGGACGTGCTGGCCGAGAAGCACCCGCTGTACGCGGACAAGGGCTGAGTCCGCCCTACACTCGCGGGGAGGAAGAACACCGCGAGGAGGCACCGTGAGCGCTCAGCCCGGCAGGGACGTCGCCCACGGTGCCGAGGGCGGGATCAGCGCCGGCGAGGCGCTGTTCCGCCCCGTGCGGGCCGGCAACGCCTTCGAGGAGACCGTCGAGCGGCTGCTGCAGGCGGTGCGGCTCGGGGTGGTGGGCGCGGGCGAGCGCCTGCCGGCCGAGCGTGAGCTGGCCGAACGGCTGGGTGTCAGCAGGGTGACCCTGCGCGAGGCGATCAGGGCACTCGCCGACGCCGGGTACGTGGAGTCGCGGCGCGGCCGCTACGGCGGCACGTTCGTCAACGAGGTCCTGCCCGTGCCCCCTTCGCCGACGCGCGAGCGGGACCCTGGCGCGCTGGAGGACACCCTCGCGCTGCGGCACGTCCTGGAAACCGGCGCGGCGGAGCTGGCGGCGGCGCGCTCGCTCTCGCCCGCCGACCGGCGGCATCTCACGGGCACGCTCGCCGAGGCGTGCACCACCAGCATCGACGACTACCGGCGCCGCGACTCGCGCCTGCACCTGGCGATCGCGGAGGTCACCGGCTCGGCGTCGCTGACCTCCGCGCTCGCCGACGTGCGCATGCGCGTGAACCAGCTGCTCGACGAGATCCCGCTCCTGGAGCCCAACCTGGAGCACTCCAACGCCCAGCACGAGGCGATCGTCGACGCCATCCTGGCCGGTGACCCGGCCGCCGCGCGCGGCGCGATGGCCGAGCACGTGGAGGGCACCGCGTCGCTGCTGCGCGGCTTCCTGGAGTGACTCCGGTTCGCGAGTCGTGCGTTCCCGTTCGCGAGTCGTGCGTTCCCGACGCCGAGTTGTGCGTTCCGGGTCGCTCTCCGGCGCCGGAACGCACAACTCGCCGTCCTGAGCGCACGACTCGCGGTCCTGGGCGCACGACTCGCGGTCCTGGGCGCACGACTCGCGGTCTTGAGCGCACGACTCGCGGGCGTCAGCCGGTGACCAGGGCTATGGCCAGGCCGTCGTAGCCCTTGACGCCGACGGTCTGCAGTGCGGTGGCGTCCACGCGCGGCTCCGCGGCGATCAGCTCGGTCATGTGCTGGGTACCGCGCACGGACGGGTCCTCGCTGCGCTCGTCGGCGACGGCGCCGCCACGCACCACGTTGTCGATCACGATCACGCTGCCGGGCCTGGTCAGCTCCAGCGCCCACCGGAAGTACTCCGGGTTGCTGGGCTTGTCGGCGTCGACGAACACGAGGTCGAAGGGCGCCTCACCCTGGAGCTGAGGCAGGGTGTCGAGCGCGCGGCCGACCCGCAGATCGACGACCTCGGAAAGCCCGGCGTTCGCGAAGTTGCGGCGCGCGACCTCCGCGTGCGCCGGGTCGACCTCAAGGGTGACGATCTTGCCGCCGGCCGGCAGGGCCCTGGCGAGCCACATGGTGCTGTAGCCGCCCAGCGTGCCGATCTCCAGCACCGAGCGGGCGCGGGCGATGCGGGCGAGGAGGTAGAGGAACTTGCCCTGGTTGGGGGCGACGGCGATGGGCGGGAGTCCGGCGGCGTCACAGGCACGGAGCGCGTCGTCGAGTACGGGGTCGGGCGGGGCGAGGCGCGCACTGAAGTAGCCGTCCACCGCGTCCCAGATTTCCTGCGTCATGGGGCGAGCCTAGGGGACCGGGGCACGCCTTGAGCGTCCACAGTGGAACGCGCTGGTCACTCGTCTTCGGTCTCGGGTTCCTCGCCGGAGCGCGCCACCTGGACCACCGCGTCACGCAGTGCGGCGCGCAGGCGCCCGACGTCCAGCGGGGCGAGGACGGCGGCCTCACCCGGTGGTGCGACGAGCACCACCCGCTCGCTGCTGACGAAGACGGTCAGCTCCCGTTTCCTGCCTGCCAGGTCCCGGCAGGAGATCGCCCATTCATCCCGCACCGCCACGTCGATCGCCTCTCGTCTCGTCCCGGTGTTCTTCGTGCGTGCGACTGTGCGACGGGCGTGCCCCGCGACCATGACGCGAAAACCGCGAAACTGACATATCCGTTTTTCAGGCTCCGGTGTTACGCGCCGCGGGTGTAGCGTCGAGTGGCCCACGTCACGGCTTCCATCGGGGAGGGAACAGGGATGTCCGAGCCCAAGCGCATCGTCATCGTCGGTAGTGGACTCGCGGGTGCCACGGCCGCGGCCCGGCTACGGGAACGCGGCTACGCGGGTGAGGTGCTCGTGCTGGGTTCGGAGACCCATCGCCCGTACGAGTTACCGCCGTTGTCCAAGGGGCTCCTGCTGGGTGACACCGACGAGCCCGACTGGGTGCGCGAGGAGAAGTTCTACGCCGAGCACGACATCGACCTGCGCGGCGGCGTCACGGCCACGCGCGTCGACCCGGGGGAGCGGATCGTGTTCGACGCCGAGGGCGGTGAGCACCGGTACGACCGGCTGCTGCTGGCCACCGGATCGCGCCCGCGTTCGCTGCCCGTGCCGGGCGTGGACCTGCCCGGGGTGCGCACGCTGCGGACCCTCGACGACGCGCTCTCCCTGCGCTCGGCCTTTCAGGACGCCGCGCGGGTGGTGATCATCGGCGCGGGCTGGATCGGCACCGAGGCCGCGGCCGCGGCACGCAAGCACGACGCCGAGGTGACGGTGGTCGACCAGGTCACGCTGCCCCTGCGCACGGTGCTGGGCGACGAGGTGGCGACGGTGTTCCGTGACCTGCACACCGAGCACGGCGTGAACTGGCGCCTCGGTGCGACGCTCGCCGAGCTGACCGGCGACGCCGACGGTGTGCGCGGCGTGCGGCTGGGCGACGGCACGGAACTGCCCGCGGACGTGGTGCTCCTCGCGGTGGGCGTGGCGCCGAGGGTGGAGCTGGCCGAGACGGCGGGGCTCGAGCTGACCGGCGACCGCGGGGTCGCGGTCGACGCGGGACTGCGCACGGCGGCGCCCGACATCTACGCCGCGGGCGACATCGCCTCCCACTTCCACCCGCGCTACGGCCACCGGATCCGCGTCGAGCACTGGGCCAACGCCAAGAACCAGGGCGCGCACGTCGCCGCGAACCTGGTCGGCGAGAACGAGCCGTACCTGCGCAGCCCGTACTTCTTCACGGACCAGTACGACCTCGGCTGCGAGTACCGCGGCATCGCCGACCCCGCCACCGACGAGCTGGTGGTGCGCGGCGACCTCGCGAGCCGTGAGTTCATCGCGTTCTGGCTGCGCGACGGGCAGGTGACCGCGGCGATGAACGTGAACGTGTGGGACTACGGCGACGAGCTGCAGAAGCTCGTCGACGGCCGCGTCGCCGTGTCGGCAGGGCGGCTACGCGACGCCGACCTCGGCGAGCTGGTCTGAGCCACGCCGCCGGGCGAGCGTGCCGACGCTGAGCAGACCCAGCCCGGCGAGTGCGGCCATGAGCAGCGCCATCGGCAGTGCCGAGTCCCCGCCGGCGAGCCCGGCGAGGGGCGAGGTCAGCCCGCCGACGGTGAACTGCAGCACGCCCAGCAGGGCCGACGCCGACCCGGCCAGCTCCGGGTGGTCGGCGAGCGCGAGCGACGTCGCGTTGGGCATCACGAACCCGGCACCGGCGACCGCGACGAACAGCGGCGGCAGCACCCCGCCCAGCCCGAGCCCGGACAGTGAGGCGACGACCATCGCGAGCGCGCCCACGGTGCCGGCCAGCAGCCCGGTGACGAGCAGCGTGTGCTGGCGGAACCGGCCGACGAGCCTGCCGTTGACCTGGCTCGCCAGCACGAGCCCGACGGCGCCGCCGCCGAAGACGAGGCTGTACTGCTGCGGGCTGAGGCCATAGGCGCCCTGGAGCACGAACGACGACGCCGAGATGTAGGTGAACATCGCGGCGAACGACAGCCCGAGACCGAGCGCGTAGCCGACGAAGACGCGGTCGCGCAGCAGGCTCAGGTAGCCGCGCAGCACGCTCGCGGGTCTCGCGGGCCTGCGCCGGTGCGCGGGCAGCGTCTCGGGCAGGGCGAACGCGGCGACGATGAGCAGCAGCGCGCCGAACGCGGCCAGCGCTCCGAAGATGCCCCGCCACGACGTCAGCGAGAGCAGCTGCCCGCCGAGCACGGGCGCGAGGATCGGGGCGAGCCCGGTGACCAGCATGAGCATCGAGAAGAACCGGGCCATCGCGATGCCGGAGAACAGGTCGCGCACGGCCGCGCGGGCGATCACCATGCCGGCCGAGGCGCCGAACGCCTGGAGGACCCTGGCCGCGATCAGCAGCTCCACCGAGGGACTCACCACGCACAACAGGGACCCGACGACGAACAGCGCGACGCCGGCGAGCAGCGGTTTGCGCCTGCCGAACGCGTCGGACAGCGGGCCGAGCACGAGCTGACCCGCGCCGACGCCGAGCACGAACGCGGCGAGCGTCAGCTGCAGCGTGGCGTCGCCGGCGTGCAGGTCCCGCGCCATCGCGGGCAGCGCGGGCAGGTACATGTCGATCGACAGCGGGCCGAACGCGGTGAGCCCGCCGAGCACGAGCGCGTAGCGTGCGGTGCGCATTCGTTTCGGGGAGGTCACTGGCTGTTCGACGTCCGTGCTCGCGCTCACGGGAGTAAAGAACTTGCGTGCCGGTACTAAATATTCCGGGGGAGGCCGAGATACTCCGTTCAGCCTATTGAGTTAATGAAACCTCGGGTTCATTGTCTAGCACGTTTGGACCCGTGGGGGCACCTCGAGCGAACGACCCCGGCGAGGAGGCGCGCGATGGTTCTCGATGAATGGGCTGACGTGCCGGTGGCCTTCTGACCGTGGCGGGGGCGGCCGCCCGGCGAGGTGTCCTATCGTCGATGGCCCGTTGCGATGCCGAACCGAGGAGTCCGCGTGGCCGATCTCGCCGAGCAGCTGGCGCGAGCCCTCGTCGGCCGGCTCGACCAGCTCGCTGACGAGCTCGTCGCCGACATCCTCGCGGAGAACCCCGGCTACCACGACGCCGCGCTGGTCACACTCGCCGAGCTGCACAGGTCGTGCCGCGCCAACCTGGAGCGCGTGCTGCAACTGCTCGGCGACACGGTTCCCCGGGGCGAGGACGCCTACGACGCGGCGGCCGTCACCGGCTCGCGCAGGGCCGAGCAGCGGGTGCCGCTGGACTCCGTGCTGCGTTCGTTCCGGCTCGGCGGGCGCGTCCTGTGGCGGGGGCTCGTGCGGATCGGGAAGGAGAGCGACGACATCGACCGCGACCGGCTGCTCGACCTCGCGACCACCTTGTGGACGGTGGTGGACGAGGCGTCGTCCGTCGTCGCGCGCGCCTACCGCGACACCGAGCTGCAGCTGCGCAGGCTCGACGACCACCGGCGGCAGTCGCTGGTCGGCGACCTGCTGCGCGGCCGTGGCCGGGAGGCCGGCTTCGCCGCGCAGGCCGCCGCCGAGCTGGGCCTTCCCCCCGACGGCGCCTACGTGGTGTTCGTGGCCGACTCGGCCGCCGACGGCACGCCCGGGCTCGCCATGCCGCAGGACACCCTTGCCGGTTACGGGATCCGGTCGGTCTGGGAACCGAGGGACCGGCACACGGTCGGCCTGGTGGCCCTCGAACGCCGCGCCGTGGGCTGCGTGCTGGGGCTGCTGCGCGGAGGGGCGCGGGCCCGCGTGGGCGTGAGTCCGGAGGTCCAGGGGCTCGCGGAGATCGGCGTCGCGCACGACCTGGCGCTGCTGGCGCTGCGCACGCTCCCGTCCGGAGCGGCCGGGCTCGCCGTGCTCGACGAGCGGCTGCCCGAGGCGCTCGTCGCCCGCTCACCCGAGCTGGCGCGGCGGCTCCGTGCGGGCGTGCTGGGTCCGCTGTTGCGGCTGCCGGGGAACGAGCGTGACGTGCTGCTCGAGACGCTCGCGGCCTGGCTGGAGACCAACCGCTCCGCGGCGGCCACGGCCGCGCGGCTCTACTGCCACCGCAACACCGTGCTCAACCGGCTGCGCAGGCTGGAGGCCGTGTTCGGGCACTCGCTCGACGACCACCGGACCGCGCTGGCCCTGTCGCTCGCCCTGATCGCCCACCGCGACGGCGCGCGCTGACACCGGGGCGCAGTGAAGGTGGCCTTCACTGCGGTCGGCGGCGCGGGCTCAGTACCAGGCGGTGCGGACGTCGACGGGGCGCACCTTCGCCGTGGCGCCCTTCCGGTTGGGCATCGTCCACACCGGTTCGGCGACGTCGGGCAGCCCGTAGAGGAAGTCGGCGTGACCGCAGCCGTACGTCGGCGGGTCACCCTCCAGCGACGGCGGGTCGCCCTTCAGCCCGATCACGCGCGCGCATTCGCGGCCGTCGGCCAGCTCGATGAACCACGGCGTCGCCTCCGGCGCGGGCGCCGCCGGCGCGGCGGCGGGCGGGACGCCGGGAACCACGGGCGTGTTGTCCTCGATGAGCGTCAGGCGCACGGCCTCCTTGCGCGCCGGGTTCTGCACGCATACGGCGACCTGGGGCACCTGCGGGGGCCCGAGGAAGCACGGGTCGTGCAGCACCTGCAGCTCGCTGGTGCAGCGGCGCGCGACCGGGTTGGCGACCACCACCACCGAGGGCGAGCAGATCGCCCGCACGTCCTCCAGGATCGTCAGCTCCGGCGAGATCTCACCGGTTTCGGTGAACGGGTTGGTCACGATCGCCTGCGTGGCCGTGACCGGTGCCGTGGCGCGCGGCGGCTCGTCGTTGCCGGTGCAGGCGGCCAGGACCAGTAGCAGCATCGCGAGCCCTGGCCCCCACCTCAGCGCGTTGTGCCGCACGGACCGACGCCTCCCGTCCTCAGGCGCGCCACCTTCCGGCGCGCGATCGCCGGTTGCGAGCCTAGCCCGATGGGGTGCCGCCGAGCCCGCCTCCCCCGTGCCCGCCGCCGCGCCGCCGACACGCGCGCCGAAATAGGAGCAGACTGGAGGGACGCGTCCCAGTTCGCCCAGGGGAGGGCACTCCGATGGAGCATTCCCGCATCCTCGCCTTCGCCGCCGTGGGGCTCGGCATCGTCGCGGCCATCGTCGCCTCCGACGCGTGGTGGTTCTTCCTCGGCATCATCGCCTTCGTGCTGCTGTTCCTCACGGGAGAGGTCTCCGGCGACTGACGACCTGTGCCGAGATCGTCAGGAGGTCAATCCACAGTAGACGTAGCCAGCCCGATGATCTCGCCCAGCCGTTGCTGGTCGCTCGCGGGCAGGCGCCGTTCGGCGTGCAGCATCCGCGCCGCCTCCGCCAGGTGCCGCCGGTCGCCTGCGGAGCCCGTGTCGCCGTAGTAGGCGGGCAGCAACAGGCACAGGGACCGCAGGTCGCCGCGTGCGCAGAGGTCACGCAGCAGCGCCTCGGCACCGGCCGACGCGGCCGACGGTTCGAGCGCGCCGGTGCCGCGCAGGCCGTCGGCGATGCTGTAGCGCAGCCAGTCGCGGTAGGGCCCGGCCGGCACGTCGGCGAGGTGGCGTGCGGCGAGGCGGAAGTGCTCGCCTGCGGCCGCCCGGTCGCCGAGGTCGCGGTGGCAGCGGCCAAGGTTGGCGTGCAGCGACGCGTAGAAGCCTGCCACGCGCTCGTCGCCGA
This sequence comes from Prauserella flavalba, assembly GCF_003202235.1. Lineage (GTDB taxonomy): Bacteria > Actinomycetota > Actinomycetes > Mycobacteriales > Pseudonocardiaceae > Prauserella_A > Prauserella_A flavalba. The sequence continues at coordinate 85,686 of NZ_MASU01000014.1, read as the reverse complement.
CGCGGTCGGCCAGCCGCAGGCACTCCGCGTTCCAGTGCAGCGTCAGCTCGGGTGTCGGCTGGTGCCGGGCGAGGTAGTGCGCGGCGACGCACGCCTCGTAGTCGTCGGTCGCGGCGGCCCACGCCTGCTCGAACAGGGCTCGGGCGGCGTCGTCGTCACCGCTCGCCTCGGCGGCCATGCCCTCTGCGCAGAGGCGCACGACGGGGTTGTCCGGGTTCACGGGCGGTTGTCCTTTCCGGGAAGGGCGACGGGCATGACGAGGGTGGTGAAGCTGCCCTGGTCGGCCGAGCGCGCCACCACGGGGCGGTCCGGGGCGGCGATCTCCAGCAGGACGTCCGGCCCCACACCCGCCTCCAGCGCGGCACCGAGCACCGCCGGGTCGAACGCGATCCGCACCGGCCCCGCGCACACGGCGGGCAGCGTCACGTCGCCGACCACGAGCTCGTCGGCGCGAACATCGAGCAGGACAGAGCGGACGCGACCCGCGAGCGCGTCGCGCAAAGCGGCGCGGCCCGTGAGCACGCGGTGCACCGGTGCGTGGAGGGCACGCAGCATCTCGCGGTAGGCGGGGAAGACGCCGTCGGCGCCGGGCAGCGGGTGGGCCTCGCCATCGGCGCGAAGACACGGGTCCGGTCCCGCCTCGATCGTCACCTCGGGCCTGCGGGTCGCCCACGCCGCGGCCGTCACGAGCGCGCCGGAGGGCACCAGCAGCTCGGCCGGTCCGCCGTCGGCGGCCAGCGGCCGTAGTTCGCGCACGGCGAGCCGGTAACGGTCGGTGGCGACCAGGCGCACCTGGGCGTCCGCGAGCTCGACGAGCACGCACCGCAGCTCGGGGAACTCCCCGTCGCGGGCCGCGGCGGGCACGACCTGGCGCACGGCACTGGCGAGCTCGGGGCCGCCGACGCGGACGCGGACCGGGCCGGACGGCGGCAGGCCACGCAGCAACGCGCCGAGCGCGGCGTGCGCGGCGTCGGACTCCGCACGCAGCCTTTCGGCGTGCGCGGTCAGCACCTCCCGTGCCGTCCCGGGAGAGCCGTCGAGCACCGCCGTGACGTCGGCGAGCGGAACCCCCGCGGCCCGCAGCCCGCGCAGGTGTACCGCCCGCTCCACCTGGTCGTCGCTGTAGTAGCGGTAGCCGGTGAGCGGGTCGACCCTGGCGGGGGCGAGGACACCGCAGTCGTCGTAGAAGCGCAGGGCGCTCGGGGTGAGGCCGACGCGGCGCGCGAACGCGCTGATGCTGTGCATGCGGTGATTCTGGGCGTTCGACCGACTCGAAGGTCAACAGGCGGTTTCCGCGTAGGATCGCGCCACACGAGGACGTGGGCGACGCGGGAGGTGCACGTGGCCGAGCGGTTCGGCTTCTACCAGAACGAGATCTACCTGCAGGGCTACGGCGGGACGGCGCCCGCGTTCACCACCGACGCCACCCGGCTCGAGGACTCGGCCGCGAAGGTCATGGCACCGGAGCCGTTCTGGTACGTGGCCGGTGCCGCGGGCTCCGGTGCGACCAACCGGGCCAACCGGGAGGCGTTCGACCGCTGGAAGATCGTGCCGAGGATGCTCACCGACGCCACCGAGCGCGACCTGTCGACCACCGTGCTCGGCACGCCGATGCCGGCGCCGGTGCTGCTCGCGCCCGTGGGCGTGCAGTCGATCGTGCACCCCGACGCGGAGCGCGCCACCGCGAGGGCCGCCTCCGCGCTCGGGCTGCCCATGATCCTGTCCACGGCCTCGTCCACGAGCATCGAGGACGTCGCCGCCGCCTCTGGCGAGCGCCCGCGCTGGTTCCAGCTGTACTGGCCGAACGACCCCGAGGTGTGCGGCAGCATCCTGCGCCGAGCCAAGGAGTCCGGCTACACGGCGCTCGTCGTCACGCTCGACACGTGGACGCTCGCGTGGCGGCCGTGCGACCTCGACAGCGGCTACCTGCCGTTCCTCAAGGGTGAGGGCATGGCGGTGGCGCTCACCGACCCGGTGTTCCGCTCGCGGCTCGACAAGGCGCCCGAGGACGATCTGCCCTCCGCGGTGCTGCGCTGGATCGGCATGATCACGGGCACCGACCGCGCCTGGGACGCGCTGCCGTTCCTGCGCGAGCACTGGGACGGGCCGATCGTGCTGAAGGGCATCCAGCACGTCGACGACGCCCGCAGGGCGGTGGACGCCGGAATGGACGGCGTGGTGGTGTCCAACCACGGCGGGCGCCAGGTGGACGGGGCGGTCGCGTCGCTCGACGTGCTGCCGGAAATCGTGGCCGCGGTGGGCGACCGCATCGAGGTGCTGTTCGACTCGGGCATCCGCACCGGTGCCGACGTGCTCAAGGCGCTCGCGCTCGGTGCGAGGGCGGTGCTGCTGGGCAGGCCGTACGTCTACGGGCTCGCGCACGGCGGCGAGGACGGCGTGCGGCACGTGCTGCGCAGCCTGCTCGCCGATTTCGACCTGACGATGGGGCTTTCCGGGCATCGGCGGGTCGCCGAGCTGAGCGGCTCCGTGCTGCGCAAGGCGTGAGAGCGCGGCGGGCCCGGAGGGACCCGCCGCGCACCCCCGGCCTCACTCAGTCGGTGATGTCGTCGAAGCGGTGCGGCGCGAAGTCGTCCTTGCCCGGGTACGGGTAGGTCAGCTTGCGGTGCACCGTCTCCGGCGGCGTCTGCTCGTAGGCCCAGTACTCGGTCTTGTCGTCGTTGGCCCACTTCTCGAAGATCACGACGTGCCCGGCGGCCCCGCCGGTGCCCGGCCCGAGGTTGCCGATGATGTCGCCCTTCTTCAGCTCGCTCTTCTCGATCGGGTGCGAGACGTCGGGCAGCGTCACGGTGCTCAGGCTGGTGTCCAGCTGCCAGGCCATCGACACGTAGCCGGAGCAGTCGGTGCGGTAGCCGTCGTGGTAGTTCTCCATGCTGTACGGCACCGGATCGTCGGACCACTTCTTCGCCCGGTCGATCACCTCGTCGCGCGTGATCGCCGCCGTCGTCGCCACGTCACCGCCCGGCGCGGCCGAGCCCCGCGCCGCCGCGCCCGCCGCCAGCGCCTTCAGCTCGTCGACGGTGCCGTTGAAGCGGTTGACGTCCACCGGGCCGTCCACGCCGTCGACCGAGCCGGAGTCGCTGTACTGCCAGAACGTGTGGGCGTCCCAGCCGCCGATCGAGGACGGCTCGTCCACGCCCCAGTCGGCGATCCACAGTGGATTCTCGCTGAACTCCTTCGTGTCGCCCGTGCAGTCCTTCCAGAAGCCCGGGCTGGTGTAGATGATCCCGTCGCGCTCGGTCTGCTCCTTGACCTCGGCGAGGAACGCCTTGATCCAGTCGCGCATCTCGCCGGCGCTGAGGCCGTAGCACGCGGCGCCGTCCGGGTTGGCCTCCATGTCCAGCACCGGCGGCAGGGACGTGCCGTCGGCCGAGTAGCCCACGGTCTCCAGGAACCGCTGGGCCTGGTCGGCCGCGGCGCCGCTGCCCGGCCTGGCGAAGTGGTACGCGCCGCGGATCAGCCCGGCGTCGGCGGCGCCCTGGTACTGGGTGTCGAACTCGGGGCTGGTGAACGACGTGCCGTCGGTGGCGAGCACGAACGCGAACTCCTGCCCGTCGGCCTTGACCGCCTCGAAGTCGACCGTGCCGTTGTGGTTGGACACGTCGATGCCGGGCGCGTCCTCCGCGTTCCCCACGGCCCGCGCGCCCGGCACGCCGAGCACCCCGAACAGCACGGCCGTCGCCGAGCCGAGCGCGAAGAGCTGCTTCTTGCCGGCCATCAGGACCCCCAAGCGCAGTGGATGTGTGTGTCGTGGCCCGCGTCGCCAGGCCCGAGCACCTCGGTGGCGCCCAGGTCCTCGCACGCCTTCCGGAAGTCGCCGACCTTGCCGTTGCCGGAGCCCACGGCCTCGCCGTCGATGCGGTCGACGTCGAACGCGGTGCCCGCGTAGTGGTAGGACGTGGAGCTGTGGTCGCCTCCCGCGATCGTGGTGACGCGGAACGAGTAGTCCTTGCCGAGCGAGACCATGCCCCGGAGCATGTCGGCCGACAGCTGGACCTCGGTGACGCCGACGTCGCTCCACGGGCTGGTTCTGGCCGGGTCGCCCTCCGAGGTGTCGGTGACGTTCCGCTTCGCGGTGGACTCCGGGTGGTCGTTGCCGCTCACGTGGCTGTCCAGCAGCGTGATGCCGTCGTCGGCGAGTACGTCCTTCGCCAGGTCCTGCCGCGAGGCCGCCGCGGCAGGTTCCGCGGCCAGCAAGGGCAGCACGACGGCGGCCGTGATCGACGCCGCGGTGGTGATCGCTGTCTTGCGCACGCTTCTCTCCTTTCTCTGTCGCGGTGTGCCGGCGATCACCAGAGAAGGGGCTGGCGCTAAACGAAACCTAAAGCTTCTTTAAACCCGCTGGTCAGACCGTTGTCACCGCGGCGAGCGCGGACAGGGCGGTGCGCTCGCACCGGCGGTGGCCGAGCCGGGCGAAGATCCCGGCCGCGGCACGCAGGGTGGCGATCGCGGCGTCGCCGTCGCCGTGCCGCGCCCACAGCCTGCCGAGCCCGAGCAGCGCGTACCCCTGCCCGCGCCGGTCGTCGAGAGCCTGGAACACCTGCCTGCACGCGGCGAGGCTCAGCTCCGCGCGTTCCGGCAGTTCCTGGTCGGCGTACAACTCGCCGAGGGAGTACAGGACGTACGCGCGGGCGTGCCGGTGTCCCAGCTCCGTGAACAGCTCGCACGCGCGCGTGAGCGACCGTTCCGAGCCGGCGAGGTCGCCGGTGGCGCGGTCCAGCTCGCCCAGCGAGCGCAGCACGTGGGCCTCCCAGTGCACGTCGGCGTGCTCGCGCGAGATCTCCAGCGCCGTCTCCAGCCGCTCCCGTGCCTGCTCGTGCTCCCCGCGCCAGCGCAGCACGTCGGCGAGCCGCTTCTCGGCGCGCGCGACCCCGCGCAGCGAGCCGAGAGACTCGGCGACCTGGCGGCTGTTGGTGAAGCAGTCCTCGGCCGCGGCGAGGTCACCGATGTCGGCCAGCAGCGACCCGAGCTGGTCCAGCGCGTCGGCCCGGCACTGGCGGTCGCCGCACAACTGCGCGAGCAGCAGCGCCCTGCGCAGGTCCTCGCGGGCCCGGTCGAGCCTGCCGCGTTCGATGTCGACGTCGGCGCGGGCGGTGAGCACCCGCGCGAGCCCGCGGTCGTCGCCGAGCTCCTCGAAGGCGGTGCTCGCGAGCGCGTAGTACCGCGCCGCGACCCCGGCGCGCCCGCTCTCCCAGCGCAGGTCGCCCAGCGCGCACAGGCTCATCGCCTCGGCCCTGCGGTCGCCGGTGCGGCGGGCGGCGAGCAGCCCGAGCACGGCCACGTCGCGCACGCCGGGGTCGTCGGGGCGCCGCTCGGCCAGCCCCGCGAACGCGTCCGCGAGCTGCCACGTGTGCCGCCACCAGCCGGTGCGGTAGGTCCAGCGGGTCAGCGCGACGAGGTTGCCGCTCTCCTCGTGCCGCCAGCCGCCCGGATCGGCCTGCACGGCGCGCTCGGTCGCCGATGTCGCGGGAGCGGGTGGCGCGGCGGGCGGGAACCGGCTGGCCCTGAGCTTGTCGTGCGCGCGGCCCGCGAGCGCGAGGTAGCCGTGCACGAGCCGTTCCATCGCGTCGGCGGCGCCGGGTTCCTCCTGCTCGGCGGCGAACGCGGCGATGAGGTCGTGCAGCCGGTAGCGCACGAGCCCGGCCGCGTCGCGTCCACCGACCTGTAGCAGCTGGGCGTCGACGAGCCCCTCGCACACGTCCCTCGCGGTGTCGGCGGCGCTGTCGAGCAGCGTCGCGACCGTCCAGCGCGTGCACGTCGGCAGCCCGGCGTGGCCGAGCAGCCGCAGCGCCCGCCGCTGCGGTTCCGGGCATTCGGCGTAGCTCACGTCCACGGTCGCGCGCACGTCGAGGTCGCCGGCGCGCAGCTCCCCGAGCCCTCGGTGTCGGTCGGCCAGCCTCGCCACGAGGTCGGCGATCGGCTCGTGCGCGTGGGCGGCGAGCTTCGCGCCGACGATCCGCACGGCCAGGGGCAGCCCACCGCAGAGCCGCACCAGCTCGCGTGCCTCGCCGGGTTCCGCGTCGAGGCGGGCCCGCCCGGCCAGTGCGGCGAGCAGGTCGAGCGCCTCGGACTCGGCCAGCTCGGGCAGCTCCACGGTCCGCGCGCCCTCGAGGCCGAGCAGGCGCCTGCGGCTGGTCACCAGCACCGCGCAGCCGCTGCCGCCGGGCAGCAGTGCCCGCACCTGCTGCTCGTCCCGCGCGCCGTCGACGAGCACGAGAACGCGGGAGGACGCCGTGCGGGTGCGCCACAGGTGCTGCCGGTCCACCAGTGCCGAGGGCAGCTCGTCGTCGGTGACCCCGAGCGCGCGCAGGAACTGTCCCAGCACCTCGGCCGCGCTCCCGTCGCCCGCCACGAGCTGCGCGTCGGGGAACCGCTCGCGCAGCAGGTGGGCGACGTGCACGGCGAGCGCGCTCTTGCCGAGCCCGCCCTGGCCGCACAGCACGAGCACCCTCGGCGCGCTCGCCGGTGCGGTGAGCGCGCGCCCGATCTCGGCGACGATCTCCGTGCGGCCGGTGAAGTCGGCGATGTCGGGCGGCAGCTGGGCGGGGACGACCCGTTTCGGGCGGCCCGCGGTGACCCGGGGGCGCAGCCCGGCGACGGCGCCGAGCAGCCTGCGCCCCGGCCGCACGCCCAGTTCCGTGGCCAGCGCGGCCCGCGTCCGTTCGAACACCGCCAGCGCCTCACCCTGACGGCCCACGGCGGCGAGCGCGGTGACGAGGTGCGCGGCGAGCGCCTCGTTGGTCGGCTCGGCGGCCACCTGCCCGCGCAGCTCGGCGATCACCGCGCGGTGGGCGCCGAGCGTGAGGTCGAGCGCGATGCGCTGCTCCAGCACGGCGGCGCGCTGTTCGTCCAGCCACGTCGCGTGCGCGTTCACCACGGCGCCGCCGGTGACGTCCTGGAGCGCGGGTGCCCGCCACAGCTCCAGCGCCTCCCGCAGCGCCTGCGCGGCTCCCTTCGGATCGCGCTCGGCGGCGAGCCGGTGCCCGCGTTCGGCCAGTGCGAGGAAGCTCGCCTGGTCGAGTGCATCGTCCGGTACCTCCAGCCGGTAGCCGCCCCGGTACGTCCGCAGCACCTGGCGCGGGTCGCGCGCCGGCACGCCGGGAGCGAGGAGCTTGCGCAGCCCGGACACGCACATCTGCACCATCACCGTGGCGGAGCCGGGCGCGCGGTCCGGCCACAGCTCGTCGACGAGCGTGCTCGTGGGCACGGCCTCGTTGGCCTGGATCAGCAGGGTGGCGAGCACGGTGCGGTGCTGGCCGGGCGACACCCTCTCGCCGTCGGCCGTCAGCGGCCCGAGAACGCCGTAGCGGATCACGTGGCCCCCAGCGTCCGGTTTTCCGTGATCTTCCGCATCGAGCGTGTCCCAGCGGGCCGGTGGTCGCAACACTTCCCGTTAAGCTGGGACGCGGTATGTCCACACGATCCCCCCTCGATGAGCTGCGGTCCCGGCTGCCCGGACTCACGCTGCGCGACGAGCACCGGCTCCGCCGCCGGATCGACGGCGCACGCAAGGCGCGGGACCGCGACGCGGTGGCCGCCCGGATCGCCGCCGACGTCGACACCGCCGAGCAGCGGGTCCAGCGGCGCCGCGCGGTGGTGCCGAAGATCGAGTACCCGGCCGAGCTGCCGGTCAGCCAGCGCAAGGACGACCTCGCCGAGGTGATCCGCGACCACCAGGTCGTGATCGTCGCGGGGGAGACGGGCTCCGGCAAGACCACCCAGCTGCCCAAGGTGTGCCTCGAACTGGGCCTCGGCGTGCGCGGGCAGATCGGGCACACCCAGCCCCGGCGGCTCGCCGCGCGCACGGTCGCCGAGCGCATCGCGAGCGAGCTGGACACCGAGCCGGGCACCGTCGTCGGCTACAAGGTGCGCTTCACCGACACCTCGGGCGACGACACGCTCGTCAAGCTCATGACCGACGGCATCCTGCTCGCCGAGATCCAGCAGGACCGGATGCTGCGGCAGTACGACACGATCATCATCGACGAGGGCCACGAGCGCAGCCTCAACATCGACTTCCTGCTCGGCTACCTGAAGCAGCTGCTGCCGCGCAGGCCAGACCTCAAGCTGATCATCACCTCGGCGACGATCGACCCGGAGCGGTTCTCCCGGCACTTCGGTGACGCGCCGATCGTGGAGGTCTCGGGCCGCACGTATCCCGTCGAGGTGCGGTACCGGCCGGTGGTGGACCCCGACGACCCGGACGGTGATCCCGACCGGGACCAGGTGCAGGCGATCGTCGACGCGGCGCGCGAGCTGATGGCCGAGGGGCCGGGCGACATCCTCGTGTTCCTGTCCGGGGAGCGCGAGATCCGCGACACGAGCGAGGCGCTCACGGCGCTGCGGCTGCCGAACACCGAGGTGCTGCCGCTGTACGCGCGCCTGTCGGCGGCCGACCAGCACCGGGTCTTCCAGCGGCATCGCGGGCGCCGCATCGTGCTCGCCACCAACGTCGCCGAGACGTCGCTGACGGTGCCGGGCATCAAGTACGTGATCGACCCCGGTACCGCGCGTATCTCCCGCTACAGCCATCGCACCAAGGTGCAGCGGCTGCCGATCGAGCCGGTGTCGCAGGCGTCGGCCAACCAGCGCAAGGGCCGCTGCGGGCGCACCTCCGACGGCATCTGCATCCGGCTCTACTCCGAGGACGACTTCGAATCGCGGCCCGAGTTCACCGACCCCGAGATCCTGCGCACCAACCTCGCGTCGGTGATCCTGCAGATGACCTCGCTCGGACTCGGTGACATCGCGGCGTTCCCGTTCGTGGAGCCGCCCGACCGCCGCCAGGTGACCGCGGGTGTGCAGCTGCTGCAGGAGCTCGGCGCTCTCGACACCGCTGCGGGCAGGCTGACCCCGGTGGGCAGGCAGCTCGCCCAGCTCCCCGTGGACCCGCGCATGGGCCGGATGATCGTGGAGGCGGCGAAGAACGGCTGCGTGCGCGAGGTCATGATCATCGCCGCCGGGCTGTCCATCCAGGATCCGAGGGAACGGCCCGCTGAGCAGCAGCAGGCGGCGACCCAGCAGCACGCGCGCTTCGCCGACCCGAACTCGGACTTCCTGTCCTACCTCAAGCTCTGGGACTACCTGCGCGAGCAGCAGAAGACGCTGTCCAACAACCAGTTCCGCAAACGGTGCCGCGCGGAGTTCCTCAACTACCTGCGCGTGCGGGAATGGCAGGACATCTACAGCCAGCTGCGTCAGCTCGCCAAGCAGCTCGACATCACTCTCAACAGCGTTCCGGGCGACCCGCAGCACATCCATACGTCGCTGCTGGCCGGGCTGCTCTCGCACGTCGGGCTCAAGGATCCGGCGAAGGGCGACTACCTCGGCGCGCGTGGTACGCGGTTCTCGGTGTTCCCCGGCTCGGCGCTGTTCAAGAAGCAGCCGCGCTGGATCGCCTCCGCGGAGCTGGTGGAGACCTCGAAGCTGTGGGCCCGCGTCAACGCGCGGGTGGAGCCGGAGTGGATCGAGCCGCTCGCGCAGCACCTGGTGAAGCGCAACTACTCGGAGCCGCACTGGGAGCGCAAGCAGGGCGCGGTGATGGCCAACGAGCGCGTGACGCTCTACGGCATCCCGCTCGTCGCGGGCCGCAAGGTGAACTACGGCCGCATCGACCCCGAGCTGTCGCGGGAGCTGTTCATCCGGCACGCGCTCGTGGAGGGCGACTGGGACACCGACCACCGCTTCTTCCGCGAGAACCTGGCGCTGCTCGACGAGGTCGAGGACCTGGAGAACCGGGCGCGGCGGCGCGACATCCTCGTCGACGACGAGACGTTGTTCGCCTTCTACGACGAGCGCGTCGGTGCCGAGGTCGTGTCGGCTCGGCACTTCGACACGTGGTGGAAGAAGACGCGCCGGGAGCAGCCGGACCTGCTCAACTTCGAGAAGGCCATGCTCATCAACGACTCCGCGGACGCGGTGAGCGAGGCCGACTACCCGGACACGTGGAGCCAGGGGCAGCTGCGCTTCGCGCTGACCTACCAGTTCGAGCCGGGTGCCGACGCCGACGGCGTGACCGTCCACATTCCACTGCCGGTGCTGAACCAGGTGAGTGCTGACGGTTTCGACTGGCAGGTGCCGGGTCTGCGCGAGGAACTGGTGACGGCGCTCATCAAGTCGTTGCCGAAGGCGTTGCGGCGCAACTTCGTGCCCGCGCCGGACACGGCGCGCGAGATACTGTCGCGTGTGGACCCTTCGCGGGGACCGCTCCTGGACGTGCTCGCCCACGAACTGGAGGCGCTGCGCGGCGTGGCCGTGCCGTTCGACGCGTGGCAGCCGGAGGCGATACCGCCGCACCTGCGCATGACGTTCCGCGTGGTCGACGAGCGCAAACGCACGCTCGCCGAGGGCAAGGACCTGGAGGCCCTGCGTGAGCGTCTCGGCGACCGCCTGCGCAAGACCATTTCCGCCGCGGCCGACAGTGTCGAGCGGACCGGGCTCACCACGGCGAAGTTCGGTGAGCTGCCGCAGGTGTTCCAGGCGAAACGCCGAGGGCACGAGGTGAAGGCGTACCCCGCGCTGGTCGACGAGGGCGACAGCGTCGCCGTGCGGATGCTCGACACCCCGGGCCAGCAGCGCAAGGCCATGTGGGAGGGCACGCGACGGCTGCTGCGGCTCAACGTGCCCTCGCCGATGAAGTACCTCAACCGCAACCTGAGCAACACCGCCAAGCTCGTGCTGACCCGCAACCCGCACGGCAGCGTCGCCGGGCTGCTGGAGGACTGCGTGGACTGCGCGGTGGACAAGCTCATCGCCGAGGGCGGCGGCCCGGTGTGGGACGAGGCCGGTTTCGCCGCGCTGCTGGAGCGGGTGCGCACGAGTCTCAACGGGACGGTGCTGACCGTGCTGCGCGAGGTCGAGAACGTGCTGCGCGCCGCCCACGACGTGGAGGCCCGGCTCGCCGACACGCGCGGCGACGCGCTGCGGGAGTCCCTCGCCGACGTCCGCGCGCAGCTGGACTCTCTGGTGCACAAGGGTTTTATCGCCGAGACCGGCTACGACCGGCTGCCCGATCTCGTCCGATACGTGCGCGCGATCGAGCGCAGGCTGGAGAAGCTGCCGAGCGACCCGGCACGCGACGTCGAGCGGTTGCGGGAGGTCGACTGGCTGCGCCAGGAGTACCAGGCGGTGCTCGACACGGTGCCGCCGCGCACCGCGCCGAGCCCCGAGCTCGCGGAGATCCGCTGGATGATCGAGGAACTGCGGGTGAGCTTCTTCGCGCAGACGCTGCGCACGGCCTACCCGGTGTCGGTCAAGCGCGTGCTGCGCGCGCTCGACGACGCAGCGACCTAGTCGAGCTCGGGCCGGAGCTTCGCGACGAGCTCGCCCCTGCTGCGTACCCCTGCCTTGGCGAAGACGGACTTGAGGTGGTCCTGGACCGTGTAGGCGGAGATGGCCAGGTGGTCCGCGATGTCCGATGTGGACCTTCCGGCGATCACCTCGTGGCAGATGTCGCGTTCGCGCGCGGTGAGGCCGTACGCGGCCAGCAGCAGGCCGAGCAGTTCCGAGCCGGACGCGCGCTCCACGGTCACCACGGTCTCGGCGCCCTCGTCGTCGGACAGCAACGTGCTGGCGCGCAACAGGATCCAGCCGCCGGAGGCGTCGCGCGCCCTGGCCCGGAACGTGCCCGTGGCCGCCGCCCGCGCCCCCGCGACGACCGCGCGCAGCAGCACCGCACACCGGCCCGGCGCGATCTCGTCCAGCTCCACCCGCCACGAGCCGGCCGCCGCCGTCGCCGAACGCGGGACACCGTCGGCGCCGACGACGAAGATCGCCTGCTCGTCCGGGCCGCGGGAGCTTCCGGCGCGCGCCGCGACACGCGTGGCCGTCGCGAGCGCGGGAGCCACCGAGGTCACGAACTCCACCTCGCGTTCGGTGAAATCCCCACGCCGCACCATGCCCGCCCCGCCCCAGCACGTGCCGTCGACGCGGAACACGGCGCGTAGCTCGTGGTGCAGTCCCAGCGGCCGCCACACCTCGTTGACCCGGCCGCTGCGTTCGCGGTCGCGGCGGGGCAGCTCCGACAGCCTCGCCACGGGAACCGGCCGGGTGGCCAGCTCGGCGAACGTGTGCGGCTCGGTGCCGTCGTACTCGTAGGTCGCCAGCAGCGGCTCGTACCGGCGGGGGATGAGGGCGGGGCCGCTGGTCATCGAGCTGATCACGGTGGTGTCGGGGTCCAGCGAAGCCCAGCAGGTCAGCTCGGCCGGCACGACCCGGCCGACCAGCTCGATGGCCGCCTTGTGCAGCTCGGTGACCCCGAGTCCGGTGGTCGCCAGCGCGGCGATGTCGCGCCGCGCGCCGAGCGCCCGACCCTCCCACATGGCCGAAGTATGCGCCTCGCGCGCGCCCAGCGGCACCCCACATTTCCGGGATGGAGCCTGCTCTGAGTGGTTCCTACCGTCGGCCCATGACCACGATATACCTCTCCGGGGCAGGCGAGGGTGCCGAACTCGACTCACCCGACGCGACCGTGACCGTGAAGGTGGGCGCCGAGCACACCGGTGGCGCCTACGAGCTGTTCGAGATCGACGCGCCGAGGGGCCCGACCGTGCCGCCTCACCGCACGCCGTGGCTCGTCACCCACTACGTCCTGCACGGGCGCATGGGCGTGTTCGTGGACGGGGAGATCCACGACCTCGGCCCCGGCTCCTCCGTCACCATCCCCGCGGGCACGCCGCACACCTTCACCGTCCACACGCCGTCGGTGCGCTTTCTCGCGCTCAGCACGGGTGAGGCGATGAGCCGCTTCTTCCGCGACGTCCACGAGACCGTGCCGCGCGGCACCCCGCTGGAGAAGGCCGCCGAACTGCTGGGCGAGGTCGTCGCCCGGCATGGCGTGACGCTCGCGGAGTGGTCGCCGTGAACGTGGTCGCGCAGGCCTTCGCGGGGCTCGCCGCGTTCACGCACGTGCTGGTGTTCGTGTGGGAGGCCCTGCTGTTCCGCCGCCCCTCGGTGCACCAGGGCATCTTCCGGGTCGCCGGGGAGGACGTGCCCGCGGTGCTGCTGTGGTCGTTCGGCGTCGGCTTCTACAACCTGTTCCTCGCCTCGGGCACGGTGCTCGGGCTGGTGCTGGTGAACACCGGCGACGAGGCGGTCGGCAGAGCACTGGTGTTCTATACCTGCGGGTTCATGGCGCTCTCCGGTGTCGTGCTGTTCGCCGCCGACCGGATGGCGCTCGGGAGGCCGAGGGGAGCGGGGCTGAGCGGCGCCGCCGGGCAGCTCGGGCCGCCGCTCGTCGTCTTCGCCACGGCGTTTCTCTAGGAGAGCAGGGCGAGCTGGATGACGTACACGGCGAGCGACGCGGCGAGCAGGATCCAGCCGCAGTAGATCATGCGCTTGAGCGCCGTGGACCTCGCGAACGCCATCGGCGAGATCATGTTGGGCCCGGGGAAGGGGCCGAAGGTGTCGGCCTGGCACGAGCACAGCAGCACCACCGCCCACGCCTGCACCGGCACGCCCAGCGCCTCCGCGGTGGGGCCGAACACGCGGTCGATCACGATCACCTGCGCCGCCGACGCACCGGAGATGCCGAGCCAGCCGATGAGCGCCACCACGATGAGGAAGCCCAGCACCCCGAGCGCCCTGAGGTCCGCGCCGAAGCGCTCCAGCAGCACGTCGTAGGGCTTGAGCTCCTCGACCACGGCAAGGAGCGCGGCCAGCATCCAGAACAACAGGAACATGTCGACAAGGCGGCCGCAGCCCTCGTAGATCGCCTTGAGGATCTCGTTGACGGGCATGCGGGCCGCGACACCGGTGACCACCGCCATCACGATGAGGGCGACGACGGCGAACGACGTGCCCGCGCGCGTGACGACGCCGTAGGCCACGAGCACCGCGAAGGTCAGCAGGAACGCGATCGTGCTCCGGCGCGCGCTCGGCGGGAGTGCCGTGTCCTGGTCGCCGATCTCGCGCTCGTCGTAGTAGTCGTCGGCCGAGACGGGATGCCGCTGACACCAGCGGATCACCACGAAGCCGACGGCGAAGCACACGATCGTCAGCGGGCCGCCCGCGGTGAGCACGTACTCGGGGTAGCTCACGCCGGAGTACTCGCGGATCGCGACCATCGAGCCCACGAACGGGGCGACGAACATGCCGCACGCGCCGCCGATGAACATCATCAGCGCGGTGCTGGAGCGGGTGAAGCCAAGCCGGGCGGCGATCGGGATCACGATCGGCGCCGCGATGGCGAACGCGCCGATGAGCGTGCCCAGTGCGATCACCAGCACGCCGGAGGCGATCATGATGCTCAGCTGGGCGCGGACGGCGGTGTCCACCCCGAACCGGTCCACGATCATGCGCACGAGATACGTCGCGCCGCGCGTGCGGGTGAGCACCTCGCCCAGCCCGGCGCCGAGCATGATGATGAGTCCGATTTCGACGATGTCCGAGCCGAGCGCGGTGCCGAGTATGCCGGCCGCGTCGATCGGATCGCTGTGGAGCAGCAGGAAACCGGACACGAGCGCGGCGACGCTGGCGAGCATGATGTCGAGGCCGACGAGCACGAGGATCGCGTAGATCGCGATCGGGGCGAGCCCCCACAGCGTCGGTCCGTCCACAGTGAACCCGACCACCAGGCTCATCCCGAGCGCGAGCGCGGTGAGTGCGATCTGGGTCGCTCTGCGCGCGGGGGAGATCCGTTCGCCGCTCTCGGGTTGCGGCGGTGCCGCCTGCTGCTGGACGTCGGACATGAGGTGGTCTCCCTCGGTTCGGTTGCTGGACGGGGACGTTAGCTGGCTAAAGTTGCGTCTGCAAGAAGCTACGCAACAGATATTGCATTCTTGTTTCCGGCTGCCGTAGCGTCACCTCGACGCAACAGGAGGGATCCGCATGACCCGCACGCTCGACCTGATCGTCCGCCGCGCCCACGTCGCCGACGCCGAAGGAGAGCGGGGGGTGGCCGACGTCGGCGTCGCGGACGGGATGATCACGGCGGTCGAGCCGGAACTGTCAGCCACCGCCGCCAGGGAGGTCGACGCCGACGGGCTCGTGCTGCTGCCGGGAGTCGTGGACAGCCATGTGCACCTCACCGACCTCGCCGGCAGCGATCCGGCTGGCCGCTCACCCGCGCACGAGCGGCTGGCGCGGGCGGGCGTGACCACGGCCGTCGAGTTCTTCGACTTCCGCACCGTGCTCGACCAGTGGCACGCCTCGGCAGCGGGCCTCACGATCCTCGGCCTGCAGGGGCTGCCCGCCTACACCGACGGCACCCCGGCGGGCCGCATCCGCGACGACGTCGGCGCCGCGCTGCGGGAGGGCGCCATCGGCATCAAGCTGCTCGGCGGGCACTTCCCGAGCACGCCGGACGCCTCGGCGCGCGCGATCGCGGAGGGCGCCGACGCGGGCTGCTACGTCGCCTTCCACGCGGGCACCACCGCCAACGGCAGCAACCTCGACGGCATGCGCGAGGCCCTGCGGCTCGCCGACGGCAGGCCCCTGCACCTCGCGCACACCAACGCCTATCTGCGCGGCGCCGTCACCGACCTCGTCGAGGAGAACCGGATCGCGCTCGCATTGCTGCAGGAGCATCCCGAGGTGGTCAGCGAGGCGCACCTGGCGCCGCTCAACCTGTGCCTCGGCGGGCTCGACGGCGACCGCTTCACCGACCACATCGTGGTCAACTGCCTGCGCATCGGCGGCTACTCCACGGACAGGGCGGGCCTGGTGCGGGCGTTCGCCGACGGCTTCGCCCACTGCCTGCGGCAGGAGGCGGGGCAGGCGGTGCCCGTCACCGGTGACGCCGGGCGGGAGGTGTGGGAGAGCGACCCCGCCCGCGCGTCGCTGTGCTTCCCGGTGAACCGGCGGCTGTCGGGGTTCATGCAGAGCTGCGCCCGCCGCGACGCGAACGGGACGCTGCGCTTCGACGGTGCGGGCGACTTCGTGGTGGACGCCATCTCCTCCGACGGCGGCTACTGGCGAAACCTCGTGCTGGACCAGGGGCTCGCGCTCGTCCAGTTTGGCGCGCTGAGCCTGCCGCAGCTGGCCCACAAGACGAGCCGCGCGCCCGCCGCGTTGTTCGGCGTGCCCGGCAAGGGCCGCATCGCACCCGGCTTCGACGCCGACCTCGTCGCCGTCGACAGTGGACGGAGGTCGGTGCGGCTGACCGTCGCGATGGGCCAGGTGATCTTCGACGGCGAGCGCGTGGTGGGTACCGGCGGCACGGTGCTCACCACCGAGCACGGCACAGCCGCGCTGCGGGCCCGCCGCATCCCGCACCGGGTCCTCGACCTGGCGGACAGCGACTTCCTCACGCGCGGCACGCCCGTCGCCTGACCGCAGTGAAGGCCACCTTGCCTGCGTTCAACGCAGTGAAGGTGGCCTTCACTGCGCCCGCCGGGCTCCCACCGGCACCCAACCGGAGGCTCCGCGCCGCTGTGCCGGGTTCCACGCAGTGAAGGCCACCATGCTTGCGTTCAACGCAGTGAAGGTGGCCTTCACTGCAGTCGGGCGGGAGACGGCTACTTCGCGTCGGAGTAGGCGTCCACGATCGCCGCCGGCATGGGGAAGCGCACCGGGCAGGCGGCGCCGAACACGCGCGCCGTGGTCTCCGCGACCGCGTCGGCCAGGCACGCGCCCACGCGCTCGGCCAGTGCGGCCGGGGTGTGCACGAGCACCTCATCGTGCTGGAAGAACACCAGGTGCGCGGGCTCGGGAAGCCGCTGGCGCAGGGTGGCCAGCAGCACCGCCGTCCAGTCCGCCGCGCTCGCCTGCACGACGAAGTTGCGCGTGAACCTGCCCCAGTCGCGCGCGGCCCTGCGCGCCTGGTCCTCGTTCGCCGTGCCACCCGTCAGCGCCCGCCACGCCGCCGAGGGCGGAGGCGAGGTGCGGCCCAGCCGCGAGCGGACGATCTCACCGCGTTCGCCCGCCAGCGCGGCGTGCTCCACATAGGACACCGCCGCTGGGAACCGTTGCCGCAGCAGGGCGAGCAGCGACGCGGCCTCGCCCGCCGTGCCGCCGTACATCGCCGAGAGCATCGCGATCTTCGCGCGGCCCCTGTTCTCGCCGTCGGCCCCCTTGCCGGGGAACATCGCCTCGGCGAGGCTCGTGTAGAGGTCGGCCGAGGCGGAGACGTCGGCGAGCTGCCGGTCGCCGGACAGCGCGGCGAGAATGCGCGGCTCCAGCTGCGCGGCGTCGGCGACCACCAGCTTCCAGCCAGGGTCCGCGCGCACGCACGAACGCAGCACGCGCGGGATCTGCAACGCGGCGCCGCCCCGGCTGGCCCAGCGCCCCGACACCACGCCGCCGACGACGTACACCGGGCGGAACCGGTCGCCGTGCACCCACTGCTCCAGCCACGCCCAGCCGTGCGCCGAGTGCAGCCGCGCGAGCTCCTTGTACTCCAGCAACGGAGCGACGGCGGGGTGGTCGACGCCGCGCAGCACGTGGGCCCTCGCCGAGGGGATCGCGATTCCGGCCCGGCCGAACGCGCGCACGACGCTGCCGGGGTGGTCGGGGTTGAGCGCCCGGCCGCCGAAGGCGTCCTGGACCCGCTCGGCGAGTTCGGCCAGCCTGCGCGGCCGTTGCCCGCTGGGCACGCGCGGCCCGAGCAGCTCGGTCAGCAGCGCGTCGTGCAGGTCGGCCCGCCACGGCAGCCCGTCGGCCGACATCTCCGCCGCCGCGAGCGCGCTCGCCGCCTCCGCGGCCACGAGCAGGCGGATCCGCTCGGGGTGGGGGAGCAGGCCGATCCGGCGCTCCTGCTCGGCGAGTACCACCTCCATCGCCTCCAGCGCGCTGACGCCGGGCGGGAGCCCCGAGCCGCGCGGGTCGAACAGCGTCGGCTGCTCGTCGAGATCCGGGTGAGCCGCCCTCGGTTCGGCGGGCGGTTCGAGCCCTCGGGCCCTGGCGTAGGCGGCGGCCAGGCTGCGAGATTGCTCGTGCCGGCCCTCGTGGGCCAGCAGGATTCCCTCGATCAGGGAAAGATCATGACAGCGGCGCACCCGGACGCCGCCCTCCAGCAGTACCGGATAGTCGTGCTCGACCGACGCGAACACCCAGCGCGGGCGTAGCTCCCGCTCCCAGCGGGCGGCGTATTCCACCAGCTCACCGGGCGAGAGCCGGGGTGGGACGGGAAGCTCTCCCTCGAGTGCGCGCACGGCATGGACACCCTCCGCTTCCCGCGCGACGATCAGCTGCACGGTCCGATTCTGCGTGCGGGCACCGACAGGTTACGGTCGACGGTCGTGGCTACTAGCCGGTAGGTTGTGCTCGTCGAGCTCGAGGAGGTGCCCTGATGAGAAGGCCGCCCACCGTGGCCGAGTTGGCAGGCCGGGTTTCGGAGACGGCCCGCAGTGTCGAGGTGCTGTGGCGTGCGGGACTCGTCCCGATCCCACGGGTCGACGAGGGCATCCGCTCGCTGTTCGCCACCCGCCGCTACGGCCCGCTCGCCGGTGCCGTGCGCATCGCGGCCCACCGCGACCCGCTGGCCGTCGGCATCGTCGACGAGCGCGGCCCGCTCACGTTCTCCCAGCTCGACCAGCAGTCCAACGCGCTCGCCCGCGCGTGGTCCGAGCGCGGCGTGCGGCCGGGCTCGGCCATCGCGGCGCTGTGCCGCGACCACCGCGGCCTGGTGGTCACCATGCTCGCCGCCGGCAAGCTGGGCGCGCCGCTGCTGCTGATGAACACCGGCTTCGCCAAACCGCAGCTCGCCGACGTCGCCGCGCGCGAAAAGGTGGAGGTGCTGGTCTACGACGAGGAGTTCACCGCGCTGCTCGACGGCATCGAGGGCGTCGACCGCTACCTCGCGGGGACCGACTCCGACCTGGCGGGGCACCAGCTGCCGGTGCTCGAGGAGATCATCGCGAGCACCGACGACCGGCCGTTGCCCGCGCCGGAGAGGCCGGGTGGGCTGGTGCTGCTCACCAGCGGCACCACGGGCACCCCGAAGGGCGCGCCGCGGCCCAGGATCTCGCCGCTGCACTCTGCGCAGTTCCTCGACCGCATCCCGCTGCGGGTCGGCGAGGCGACGTTCATGGGCGCGCCGCTGTTCCACGGCACCGGCATCTCGCAGTTCATCCTGTCGCTCGCGCTCGGCTGCAAGGTGGTGCTGCGGCGCAGGTTCAACGCCGAGGAGACGCTGCGCCAGGTCGCCGAGCACAGGTGCACGGCGGTCGTACTGGTGCCGACGATGCTGCAGCGGATCATCGACCTCGGTCCCGAGGTCATCGGCCGCTATGACACCTCCAGCGTGCGGATCATCTTCGTCGCGGGCTCGGCGCTGCCGCCCGACGTGGGCAACCGCGCCACCGAGATCTTCGGCCCCGTGATCCACAACCTCTACGGCTCCACGGAGGTCGCCGTGGCCACCGTGGCCACGCCCGAGGACTGGCGCAAGGCACCGGGCACCGTGGGCAGGCCGCCGGTCGGCTGCCGGGTCGCCCTGTACGACGAGCAGGGCAACCGCATCACGAAGCCGCACGTCACCGGGCGGGTGTTCGTGGGCAGCGGGCTCGCGTTCGAGGGCTACACCGACGGCAGGCACAAGGAGATCATCGACGGCCTGCTTTCCAGCGGCGACGTCGGGCACTTCGACGAGGACGGCCTGTTGTTCATCGACGGCCGCGACGACGAGATGATCGTCTCCGGCGGCGAGAACGTGTACCCCGTCGAAGTGGAGAACCTGCTGGTCGAGCACGAGGACGTGGCCGAGGCCGCCGTGATCGGCGTGCCCGACGAGGAGTACGGGCAGCGGCTCAAGGCGTTCGTGGTGCTCACCAAGGGCGCCTCGCTGGACGCCGACGCCGTGCGCGACTTCGTCAAGCGCAACCTGGCCCGCTACAAGGTGCCGCGCGACGTCGAGTTCCTCGCCGAGCTGCCCCGCAACGCCACGGGCAAGCTGCTGCGCGGTGAGCTGAGCTGAGCGTGCCCGACGAAAGTCGCTAGGCCCAGCCGATCCCGAAGACGCCGGGGCCGAAGTCCAGCGCGATGGCGTGCACGCTGTTGCCCTCGTCGATCTTGAGCGCGCGCGACTCGGCCTCCTCGGTGTCCTCGGGACGGGCGTACTGCCAGCACTGTGAGGGCGTCGCCCCCATTCCGAAATGCACCTCCAGAAGGTATTCCGGAATGGGGTGCCAGAATTCGCGGAAATGCGCTTTGTGGGATTCCGGTCCGGGCGCGTGGTGGTAGCGGAGGGCGTATTCGACGAGGTAGGTCTCGCCGGTGTCGATGGGGTGGCCGAAAAGCAGTTCGGCGAGGGTGAGCCCCGCGTCGGCGTCGACCTCGACCCTGCCGATGCTGCAGTTGCGCAGGGGTTTCAGCGCCGGTGCGCGCTCGCCGGAGCCGTCCTGGCGGTAGGCGAGCAGCCAGCGGTCCTGCCCGTCGGCGCCTGCCTTGAAGACGGCGGTGGCCGTGACCGCGCTCTGCCCGCCGTCGGCGGAGATCTCGCATCGGTCGTGCAGCCCGACGAGGGTGATGTCGGAGTGCGCGTCGAGGGTCAGCGGGCGCGCGGTGTCCTCCGCGCGCCTGCGGGAGGACGACGTGCCCCGCGGCCGGGGCGGTGGCAGCAGCCCGAGCAGGGCGCCTGAGGGCAGTTCGAGGATCTGTTCCAGCGCGCGGACCGCGGAAATGGAGCTCTGCCGTTCCGGTTGACGTTTTCCGGACTGCCAGTAGCTCAAGGCGGTGACGCTCACGGTAATACCGTGTTCCTGCAGCCGGGCCTGAATGCGGTCGAGTCCGAGGCCGCTCGTCGAAATGGCCCCTCTGAGGGCCGACGAGAATGCGGTGCCACCCAATTTCCGGCTCGCCCCCCGACGATAGCGGCCATAACGATATGGACAAGGTTAGCAGCGCTCTGTAACGACCGTGGGTCTGGCTGCGCAGGGTGACCATACACCCTAACGGTCTACCCACGTGTGGGCCAAACAGCCTACAACTGGTAACTGTGAATTATTGCCCAACTGCATCCCGTCCAGTTTGCATGGCTCACGTACTGCTGGGGACGAGGAAGGAAGCCAATGGGCAACTCACGGAAGCTACGGCGGAGCCTCACCACGGGAGCGGTGCTCGCGGGCATCACGGGCGTGGTCGCCGTCAACATGGGAGCGGCACAGGCGGCCCCGGCCGAAGGCACGATCCTGTCGGCCGACACGCCGAACGCGGTCTCGGACAGCTACATCGTGGTCCTGAAGGACAACGTCGTCACTTCCACCGTCTCCTCGCTGGCGAACTCACTCGCCGGTGACTACGGCGCCAGCGTCACGCGCACCTTCGGCAGCGCGCTCGACGGCTTCTCCATCAAGGCGAGCGAGGCCGAGGCCAAGCGGCTCGCCGCCGACAGCGACGTGGCCTACGTCGTGCAGAACCAGCGGATCCACACGCAGCAGACGGCCTCGTGGGGACTCGACCGCATCGACCAGACGGACCTGCCGCTGGACGACGCCTACAACGTCACCAACAAGGCCGACAACGTCACGGCCTACGTCATCGACACCGGCGTGACCGCCGACCACCCCGACTTCGGTGGCCGCGTCACCGGCGGTGCGGACTTCATCGACAACGACGACGACCCGACCGACGAGAACGGCCACGGCACCCACGTCGCGGGCACCATCGGCGGCGAGACCTACGGCGTGGCCAAGGGTGTGCAGATCGTCCCTGTCCGCGTGCTCGACGCCAACGGCAGCGGCACCACCGAGCAGGTCGTCGCCGGGATCGACTGGGTCGCGCAGAACGCGAGCGGGCCGTCCGTCGCCAACATGAGCCTCGGCGGCACCGCCGACCAGGCGCTCGACGACGCCGTGCGCGGCGCGATCTCCGCGGGCGTCACGTTCGGCATCGCGGCGGGCAACGAGGGCCAGGACGCCGGCAACACCTCGCCCGCCAGGGTCACCGAGGGCATCACGGTCGCCGCGAGCGACAACCAGGACGCCCAGGCCGACTTCTCCAACTACGGCGAGGTCGTCGACCTGTACGCCCCGGGCGTGGACATCACCTCGGCCTGGAACGACGGCGGCGAGAACACCATCAGCGGCACCTCGATGGCCACGCCGCACGTGGTCGGCGCGGCCGCGCTGTACCTCTCGGCCAACCCGGACGCCGCCCCGGCCGACGTGGAGAGCGCCCTGACCTCGGCCGCCACCCCTGACAAGATCACCAACCCGAGCGCGGGCACGCCGAACCGCCTGCTCTTCGTGGGCGAATGAGCTGACAGCAGTCGGATCCGGTGGCCCGGCGCGAGCTTCGCGCCGGGCCACCGGCGTGTTACCAGGCGGTAGGGTCAGCGCATGGTCTACCGGAAGAACATCGTGATCACCGGCGCCAGCGCGGGCCTCGGCGAGGGCATGGCCAGGCGGTTCGCCGCCGACGGCAGGAACCTCGCGCTGTGTGCGCGGCGCACCGGCCGGCTCGACGCGCTCGCCGAGGAGCTGACCGCCGCGTACCCCGGCATCCGGGTCGTCACCCGCGAGCTCGACGTCAACGACCACGACCGCGTCTTCACGGTGTTCCGCGAGTTCCGCGACGAGCTCGGCTCCCTCGACCGCGTGATCGTCAACGCGGGGCTCGGCAAGGGCCAGCCCATCGGCACCGGCTACTTCACAGCGAACCGGCAGACCGTGGAGACCAACCTCGTCGCCGCGCTCGCCCAGTGCGAGGCGGCGCTGGAGATCTTCCGCGAGCAGCGTGCCGGCCACCTTGTCGTGGTGTCGTCGTTCAGCGCCCTGCGGGGCCTGCCACGCAACCTCACCGCCTACGCCGCGTCGAAGGCGGGCGTCGCAACGCTCGCCGACGGCATCAGGGCCGACGTCCACGGCACGCCCATCGCCGTCACGACGCTGCTGCCCGGCTACATCGCCTCCGAGATGACCGGAAGGGCCGGCCGGACGCCGCTGCTCGCGAGTGCGGAGCGTGGCGGGAAGGCGCTGGTCAAGGCCATTGAGAGCGAGAAGGCCAAGGCCTACGTGCCGACGGTGCCGTGGGCACCGCTCAGCGTGGTGCTGCGCGTGCTGCCGACGGGGCTGCTGCGGAGGTTCACCTGACATGGGCGCCATCTACCTGGTGCGGCACGGGCAGGCGTCCTTCGGCGCCGCCGACTACGACGTGCTCTCCGAGCGCGGCCACGAGCAGTCGCGGCTGGCGGGCGCCGAGCTCGGCAGGCGGGGCGTCCGCGCGGACGAGGCGTGGTGCGGCACCCTCTCGCGCCAGCGCGCGACCGCGGCCGAGGCGCTCGCCGGGTTCGCACCCGGCGTGGTCGCCAAGGAGGACCCGCGCTGGAACGAGTACGACCACGTCGACATCGCCGCCCACCACGGCGGGGGAGCGGCCCAGGACAGCGCCGACCCGAGGGCGTACCAGGCCGCGCTGGAGTCCGCGCTCGCCGCGTGGACCGCCGCGGGCGCCTGCTCCGGCGCCGATGAGACGTGGCCCGCCTTCCTCGCGCGGGTGCGTGGCGCCTTCGAGGAGCTGGCCGCGCGGGTGGGCAAGGGCGAGCAAGCGGTGGTCTTCACCTCCGGCGGCGTGATCGCCACGCTCTGCGGCCTGCTCACCGGCGACCCGGCGGAGGGGCTGATCACGTTCAACCGCGTGGTGGTGAACGCGGGCATCACGAAGTTCGTCACGGGCCGGTCGGGAACGACGCTGCTGTCGTTCAACGAGCACGGACACTTCGAGGGAGAGGCCAGGAAGCTACTCAGCTACCGCTAGGAGGACGGCATGGCGCGGTTCGGCAAGGTCGAGCTCATCCAGGTCAACGGTCGCGGGCCGGAGGACGTGCTGGTGGACGCCGACGGCGGTGTCTACACCGGACTCGATGACGGCCGCATCATCCGCGTGGGCCCCGGCGGCAGGCGGATCGACGCCGTCGCCGACACCGGCGGGCGGCCGCTGGGGCTGGAGTTCCTCGGCGACGAGAGCGAGCTGCTCGTCTGCGACGCGCGCAAGGGGGTGCTCGCGGTGTCGGTAGCGGACGGCACGGTCCGCACGCTGGTGGGCGAGGTCGAGGGCGCGCCCATGCTGTTCTGCAACAACGCGGCGGTCGCCGGCGACGGCACGGTTTACTTCACCGACAGCTCCACGGTGTTCCCCATCGAGAAGTGGCGTGACGACCTCATCGAGCAGACCGGCGCGGGAAGGCTGTTCCGCCGCACCCCGGACGGTGCCGTGGAGCGGATCGCGGACGGGCTGGAGTTCGCCAACGGCGTGGCGCTCGCGCCCGACGAGTCGTTCGTGACGGTGGCCGAGACCGGGGCTTTCCGGTTGCGGAGAATCTGGCTCACCGGGCCGAAAACGGGCACGGAGGACCTTTTTCTCGACGATGTTCCGGGATATCCGGACAACATCTCCACGGGCAGCGACGGCCTGATCTGGGTGACTCAGGCGAGCCCGAAGGTGGCGTCGCTGGGCCGGGTCCGCAAGCTGCCCTCGCCTGCCAGGGCCGTGGTGCGCAAGCTGCCCACGTGGCTGCAGCCGTCGCCCGCGCGCACGTGCGGCGTGCTCGGAGTGTCCGCCCTCGGCGAAATCGTGCACCGGCTCGAGGGCGAGATCGAGGGCTTCCACATGCTCACGGGAGTGCGGGAACGCGCCGGTCAGCTGTACTTCGGCAGCCTCGTGCTGAGGTGCCTCGCGGTCACGCGCGTACCTCGTAAGTGACCCCGGACACGTTTTACCGCGTTGTAGACCGAATTCCGGCGCGGGTACGATTGTGCACTGAAGTGGGGGAATTCTTCTTGGCGCCTCGCTTTTCTGGTGCCTTTTTCACGAGAAACGGTTTCGATGACGACTTCGGAAATGAGTGCCGGTGACAGACCGTCGCCGGCCGACGACAAGCTCGACCGGGGAGTCCTGAAGATCGCCAGTGTCGTGGTCGTGGGCGCCATCATGGCGATCCTTGACACGACCGTCGTCAACGTCGCGCTGCAGCAGCTGACGCTGGAGTTCGAGACGTCGTTCGACACCATCCAGTGGGTCGCGACGGGCTACATGCTGGCACTCGCCACGGTGATCCCGGTGACGGGCTGGGCCGCCGACCGGTTCGGCACCAAGCGCCTCTACATGCTCGCGATCGTGCTGTTCCTCGTCGGCTCCGTGGTGGCGGGCATGGCGTGGAGCATCGAGTCGCTGATCGCCTTCCGGGTCGTGCAGGGCCTCGGCGGCGGCATGCTGATGCCCGCGGGCATGACGATCATGACGAGGGCGGCGGGCCCGCAGCGCGTCGGCCGCGTCATGGCGGTGCTCGGTGTGCCGATGCTGCTCGGCCCGATCGCGGGCCCGATCCTCGGCGGCTGGCTGGTCGACTCGGTGAGCTGGCGCTGGATCTTCTACATCAACGTGCCGATCGGCGCGGTCGCGTTGTACCTCGCGTGGCGGCTGCTGCCGAAGGACGAGCCGCAGCCCGCGGGCAGGTTCGACTTCCCCGGCATGCTGATGCTCTCGCCCGGTCTGGCGCTGCTGATCTACGGCGTGTCCGACATCCCGGCGGCGGGCGGGATCGGTGAGACGAGCGTGTGGCTGCCGATGTCGCTCGGCATCGTGCTGATCGCCGGGTTCATCGTCCGCGCCCTGCGCGTCGAGAACCCGCTCGTGAACCTGAAGCTCTTCCGTGACAGGACGTTCTCCATCGCGGCGATCACCATGTCGCTGTTCGCGATCGCGTTCTTCGGGGCGATGCTGCTGCTGCCGACGTACTTCATCCTCGTGCGCGGCGAGACGGCGTTGCAGGCCGGCCTGCTGCTGGCGCCGCAGGGTCTCGGCGCGATGGTGATGATGCCGATCGCGGGCAGGCTCGCCGACCGCACGGGCGCGGGCAAGATCGTGCTACCGGGTCTCGTCGTGATCCTCGCGGGCCTCGCCGTATGGGCGCAGGCCGCCGCGGACACGCCGTACTGGCTGCTGATGGTGTCGCTGTTCGTCCTGGGGCTCGGCATGGGCTCGTCGATGATGCCGATCATGTCGGCAGCGCTGCAGACGCTGACGAAGAAGGACGTGGCGCAGGCGTCGAGCGCGTTGAACATCATCCAGCAGACGGCCGGGGCCATCGGCGCGGCGGTGATGTCGATCATTCTCGCCGCGCTGCTGGCCGGGAAGTTCGGCGTGGAGACCAGCCAGGGTCAGGTCGCGGCGACGGCGGCGCTGCAGAACCCGCAGACGCACGACGCGGCGGCGGTGCTGGCGGCCGACTCGTTCGCGTCCACGTTCGTGTGGTCGCTGCTGCTGGTGGCGCTCTGCATCATCCCGGCGCTGTTCCTGCCGAAGCGCCCGCCCGCCGCCCCGCCGGTCGGCGACGACGAGGGCGCTCCCACCCCGCCGATGCTCGCCCACTGACCCACGCCCAGGCTCGCGTCACCGGCCCCCAAGGCCACCTTTGTTGCGTTCAACGCAACAAAGGTGGCCTTGGGGGCCGCTTCTCGGGGTGCGGTTTGGCGGCGGCTAGCGGGGGGCAGGGGTGATTTGGGGGAGCACGTCCTTCACCAGGGTCAGTAGCTGGGTGCTCAGGAGCGTGCGCACCTGTTCGCGGCTCAGCGTGCCGCGTACGAGCCATTCGCGACCGGCCGCCTTGACCATGCCGCCGTAGGTGCGCACGAGCGCGTTGAGCTGCTCCCAGCGCGGGTCGTCCTCAGCGAAGCCCATCGCCTGCAGCACGCGGTCGGCGGAGCGGCGGTCGGCCTCGTCCACGATGCGCTCCACCTCGACGTCGCGTCCGATGCCTTCGGGCGTGATCGCGGCGAGCCACATCTTCTCCTGTTTGCTCACCATGTCGAGGAACCATTCGACCGCGGCATTGGTCCGTTCCTCCACCGAACCGGACGGTAACTGTGCCACCGCGACATAGGGCACGGTGAGTGCCCTTTTGACAACTGCCAGATAAAGTTCGCGCTTCGTCCCGAAATAGTGGTTTATCAGACCACGCGCGACGCCCGCCCTGGCCGCGATGTCCGATGTGGACACCTCGGCATAAGGCCGTTCACCGAACAACTGCGCCGCGCACGTGAAGATCTGTTCCCGGCGCTCGTCCGGTTCGAGCCGTCGCCATTTGGGTGCCGATTCCGCGGTCATGTCGTGCAGTTTCTCACGCCGGTTCCGATTTCGCCGGAAAGAGTGGCAACCGTAGTGCGCCCGGCGCCGAATCAGGCACGACCGGGTGTTTCGGAGTCACCGGAGCGACTCGCCGGTAGCTTTCTCCGAGTGCGGGGCGCGGATCCTCCTCGCCCTTGTTCGGCCACATCGCGATGGCCCGCTCGGCCTGCGCGGTGATGGTCAGCGACGGGTTCACGCCGAGGTTCGCCGTGATCGTCGAGCCGTCCACCACGTGCAGGCCCTCGTAGCCGTACAGCCGCTGGTACGGGTCCACCACGCCGGTGTCGGGGGAGTCGCCGATCGCGCACCCTCCGATGAAGTGCCCGGTGAGCGGGATGTTCGCCAGGTCGTTCCAGCCGCCGCCGGGCAGGCCGCCGATCTTGTCCGCGACCCGGCGCGTGACCTCGTGTCCCGCCGGGATCCACGTCGGGTTCGGCTCGCCGATGCCCTGTTTCGTCTTCAGGCGCCTGCCGAAGAGCCCCAGTGTGGTGTACGTCGTCACGGAGTTGTCGAGCGTCTGCATAACCAGCAGCGCGATGGTCTGCTCCGACCAGCGCCTCGGGTTGTGCAACGCGGGCAGCGACCTCCGGTGCTTCCACATCTGCTTGAGCCCGAGCACCCAGCGCCGCTTGCCGGGCACCGGGTCGGTGAGCACGGCGCCGAGCAGGCCGAGCAGGTTGCTGCCCTTGCCGTAGCGCACCGGCTCGACGTGGGTCACCTCGTCGGGGTGGATGGAGGAGGTGATCGCGACGCCGCGGTGGTACTCGGTGTCCTTGCGCGTGGTGCGGGCGGCGAGGATGGCCTCGGAGTTGGTGCGCGCGAGCACGCCGACCCTCGGTGAGAGCCGGGGCAGCACGCCGCGGTCGCGCATCTTGTGCAGCAGCCGCTGGGTGCCGAGTGCCGCGGCGGAGAAGATCACCTGCTCGGCGGTGAAGGTCGTGCGCCGCCACGGGCGTCCGGTGTGGACGGTGGCGACGGAGTACCCGCCGCCGGGCAGGGGACGGACCTCGGTGACGGTGGTCATCGGGTGCACACGCGCGCCGGCCTGCTCGGCGAGGTAGAGGTAGTTCTTCACCATCGTGTTCTTCGCACCGTGGCGGCACCCGGTCATGCACTCGCCGCAGTGGGTGCACGTCCGCCGCTGCGGCCCCACGCCGCCGAAGAACGGGTCGGGCACGCGCACGCCGGGCTTCGTGCCCTCCTCGCCGAAGTACACGCCGACGGGTGTCGGGCCGTAGGTGTGGCCGATGCCCATGTCCTCGGCGACCTCGCGCATCACCTCGTCCGCGGGCGAGATAAGCGGGTAGCGGGTCACGCCGAGCATGCGCTTGGCCTGGTCGTAGTACGGCGCGAGCTCGGCCTTCCAGTCCGTGATGTGCGCCCACTGGCGGTCGGCGTAGAAGGCGTCCGGCGGCTCGTAGAGCGTGTTGGCGTAGACGAGCGAACCGCCGCCCACACCGGCGCCGGTGAGCACGAGCGCGTCCTTGAGCGGCGTCATGCGCAGGATGCCCGTGCACCCGAGTGCGGGCGCGAAGACGTAGTCCCGCAGCCGCCACGACGTCTTCGGCAGCTCCTCGTCGGTGAACCGCCTGCCCATCTCGAGCACACCGACCCGGTAGCCCTTCTCCGTCAGGCGCAGTGCGCTGACGGAGCCGCCGAAGCCGGAGCCGATGACCAGGACGTCGTAGTCGAACTGCGTCATGCGGACACGTTGACCGCTTGTTGGCAACCTGTCAAGAGGCGTCACCCCTGAGGTAGGGCGGGCCCCACCCCGATCTCGGGGGCGGACACCGCTGACCGGGGCGCTTGCCGGCGCTGAGATGGAAGACATGACAGCACCCGCAGGGATCCAGTGGCAGCAGACGGAGGCCCGCGCGCCCGCCGCCGTCGAGCTGCGAGGCGTGAGCAGGCACTACGGCGGCAAGCACGCCCAGGTCCGCGCGCTCGACGACGTCAGCGTCGCGTTCGCGCAGGGCTCGTGGACGGCCGTGATGGGCCCATCCGGCTCGGGCAAGTCGACGCTGCTGCACTGCGCTGCCGGGCTGGAGCGCGTGAGTGCGGGCCAGGTGCTGCTCGGCGAGCACGACCTCACCGCCGCGGGCGACGCGGAGCTGACGGCCCTGCGGCGCAGCGAGATCGGCTTCGTCTTCCAGAGCTTCAACCTCATCGCCTCGCTCACCGCCGAGCAGAACGTGACGCTGCCGCTCAAGCTCGCCGGGCAGCGGGTCTCGGCGAAGGCCGTGCGGCGGGTCCTCGCGAGCGTCGGCCTCGACGAGCGCAGGCGGCACCGGCCCCGCGAGCTCTCCGGCGGTCAGCAGCAGCGCGTGGCGATCGCCCGCGCGATGGTGACCCGGCCCCGCGTGCTCTTCGCCGACGAGCCCACCGGCGCGCTCGACTCGACCTCCGCCCGCCAGGTGCTGCGCCTGCTGCGCGAGCTGGTCGACGGCGCCGGCCAGACCATCGTCATGGTCACCCACGACCCGGCCGCCGCCGCGAGCGCGGACTCCGTGCTGTTCCTGTCCGACGGCCGCATCGTCGACCACGCCCACGCGCCGAGCGCGGCCGGGGTCGCCGAGCGCCTCGCGCGGCTGGAGGGCTGAACCGTGCTGCGGTTGTCCTGGAGCACCTTCCGCGAACGCTGGCAGCTGTTCATCGGCGCGATCGTCACCGTGTGCCTCGGCGTGGCGCTCGTGCAGTCCTCGCTGCTGATCCTCGTCACCGCGGCGACGTCCGGGCTCATCGAGGCGATCACGCTGCTCGCGGTCACCCTGGGCGTCTCGACGTTCCTCGCCGTCTTCATCGTCAGCTCCACGTTCGCCTTCACCGTCGCCCAGCGCAGGCGTGACCTCGCGCTGCTGCGGCTCGTCGGGGCGGGCAGGGGACAGGTGCGCAGGCTCCTGCTGTCGGAGGCGCTGCTGCTCGGCCTGCTCGGCACGGCGGCGGGCGTGCCGCTCGGCCTCGTGGCGATGGACGCGCAGACGTCGCTGCTGACCTCCCTCGGCTTCGTGCCACCGGACTTCGCAGCGCACTGGCAGGACTGGATCCTCGGCGCCTCGGCAGGCGTGGGGGTCGGCGTCTCTCTGGCCGGGGTGCTGGCCGCCTCCCGCAGGGCGGGCAAGGTCCGCCCGCTCGACGCGCTGCGGGACACCGGTGAGGGCGCCCGCGTGATGACCGCCGCCCGGTGGTTCTTCGGGCTGCTGTTCCTCGCGGGCACGGTCGCGCTCATCACCGTCGCGTCGTTCGTCGGGCCCGAGGGTGCCATCCCGCTCACCATCAACGCCGCGCTCACCGCCTCGGTCGCGCTCAGCGCACTGAGCCCGCTGGTGGTCCCGTTCGTCGGCAGACTCTTCGGGCTCCTGCTGCGCGGCAGCACCCTCGGCACGCTCGCCCAGGCCAACCTCCGTGACGGCGTGCGGCGCAGCGCCTCCACGGCGGCGCCGCTGCTCGTGCTCGTCGCGCTGCTCGTCGGCCAGACCGGGGTGCTCGCGTCGATCGACAAGGCCACCGAGCACGAACTGCGCCGTGACCTCGCCGGCGACCTCGTGGTCACCTCGACCGGGCCGGGTGCGGCCGAGCTGGCTTCGGTGCCCGGTGTCGCGGTGGCCGCCGAGCGGCTGCGGGTGCCGATGACGGTCACCACGCGCACCGTTGACGACGGGGAGGTGGAGACCGAGGTCGAGGACGTCGACGCCACCGTGGTCGATCCGGCGGCCTACGCGCAGACCTACCGCCGCGCGCCCGAGGCGGGTTCGCTGGCCGACCTGCACGGCAACACCGTGGCGGTCGGCTCCGGCCTCTACCCGCTCGGCGCCGAGCTGGAGGCGGGTATCGGCGGGCGCACGGTGCCGTTGCGCGTGGTCGCCGTACTGCCGCAGACCATGGGCGGCGGCGAGGAGATTCTGTTGCCGCCGGGCGTGGTGCCGGGTCCGGTCGCCTCGGCGGCCACGTCGGAGACGATCGTGCGGGCCGAGCCCGGCGCCGACCCCCGCGACCTCGCCACGGCGATCGGGGCGCGCGGGCTCGGTGAGGTCAGCACGCTCGACGAGTGGATCACGGCCTCGGCGAGCAGGCAGCAGGACACCAGCTCCGGGATCATGGCGGTCGTGCTCGGCCTCTCCGGCCTGTACGCGCTGATCGCGGTGATCAACGCCGTGGTGATCGCGGCCGCCGAGCGCCGCCGGGAGTTCGCGGTGGCGAGGGTCAGCGGGCTCAGCAGGGGACAGGTCGTGCGCATGGCGCTCGTGGAGTCCTGGGCCGTCACCGCGGTCGGGCTGCTGCTCGGCGGGGTCGCCGCCGCGGGAACCCTTGTGGGCATCGCGGCGGCCACGGCCCGCATCTCCGGCTCGGCGACGGTCGTGGTGCCGTGGGAGCTGCTCGGGCTCACCGTCGCCGGTGCGCTGCTGGTCGTCGGCGGCACCAACGTGTGGACGACGCTGGCGGCCACGCGGTCGCGGCCCGTAGCCCTTGTTGGTGCGGGCGAGTGAGTCGACGTGTTCGACGGCGAGACTCGTCGCCGAGTGCGCATCGGGCGTTAGGATCAGCAGCTCGAGCGTCGCCAGAAGGCCCTGAACAGGTAATATCGGGCGGATCGGATTTCGAGCCGTGCGGGAGGAAGTCGTCAACAACGCCGCGGTCACGCTGAGGCAGCTGCGATACGCCGTCGTCCTCGGGGAGGAGCTGAACTATCGCCGGGCTGCCGACAGGCTCTTCATCACGCAGCCCGCCCTCTCGACTGCGATCAAACAGCTGGAGCGCCAGCTCGACGTCGTGTTGTTCGCCAGGAACACCAGGGAGGTATCGCTCACGGAAGTCGGCGCGGCGTGGCTGCCGACCGCCCGTGAAGCGCTGCAGCATGTCGACGCCGCCGTCGACCAGCTCGTCGCGCTCGCGCATCCCGGAGCCGGTCGCATCAGGCTCGGCTATCTGATCGGTACCGGAGCGGACCTCCTGTTCCGGATGGTTCGACACTTCGAGATCGCGCATCCCGAGATCACCGTCGAGGCGACGGAGTTCGACTTCTCGGATCCGACGGCGGGTTTGGCGGACGGGACGGTCGAGCTGGCCCTCATCCGTCCGCCGGTGGACCTTCCCCGTCATCGCGTACACGTCGTCGATTCGGAGCACTGGGTGGCGTGCCTGCCCCGCGACCATCGCCTCGCGGGCCGGAACGAGGTCGAGATCGGCGAGTTGCTCGACGAACCGATCGTCGCCGCACCGGACACGGCGGGCAGCTGGCGCGAACACTGGCTCGCGATGGATGCCAGGGGCGGGCGCGCGCCCACGATCGCCGCCACGGCCGCGACATACGAGGCGGAGACCACGTACGTCGCCCGGGGCCTGGGCATCAGCTTCACGACCGAGGCCTGTGCGCGACTGTACGAAAGACCGGGTGTGGTCTACGTGCCCATCACGGGACGGCCCTCGAGCGATACCGCTCTGGTCTGGGATCCGGGCCTGCTGACCCGGGAAGGTGACTTGTTCGTGCGGCACGTTCAGCAGAACTGGGGCAGCGACGGGCTCGAAGAGCACTGAGGCCGATAAACCCAGGCTATTGATCCCATGAGAATTAGGAACTTCCCTCGCGCCTGAGTCTCCGGTGTGCTGACTCCAGTCAGCAGAAGCGGCCGCCCGACGCGGTCCGCCCGTCCGAACTGGAGCGACCATGAGCAAGGCCGAGATGTTCCCGGCAGGCGCGCCGTCCTCCAGCGCCGCCGATGGCGCGGACGACGAAGACGCCCGCCTCGCGGAGTTCGGCTACACACAGAAGCTCGATCGGTCCGTCGGCCCACTTGCCTCCTTCGCCATCGGGTTTGCCACGATCAGCGCCACGACCGCGGTCTTCACCGGCTTCGGCGCCGGATACACCAGCGCCGGCGCGCCCTTCGTCTGGACGCTCCTGATCGCGGGCGCGGTGTTCGCGGTCTGGGCCGCCATCGCAGCCGACCTGGCGGCGAAGATCCCGCTTGCCGGCTACGCCTACCAGTGGACGAGCAGGATCAACGGCCCGACCCTCGGGTGGTTCACCGGATCCATCGCGCTCGTCGGATGGATCTGTGGCATGACGGGCGTCGGCTACGTCCTTTCGGGATACCTCGGCGGCTTGTTCGGTTGGGACATGAGCCAGGCGGCGCAGATCCTGCTGGCCATCGGCGTCGTCGCGGTCTGCGTCCTGATCAACATCTACGGTGTGCGGTTCGCGACGATGGTCAACAACATCGGTGTCAGTCTCGAACTCGCCGTCACCATCGGTGCGACGATCCTGGTCGGGGTGCTCGCGTTCTCGGCCCCGGACCGGCATCAACCACTGTCCGTCCTGTTCACCGCCGGCGGTTCCGGCGAGGAGGGCAGCTACGCGATCGCCTGGCTGGCTGCCGCACTCGGGCCGTTCTTCGGACTGCTGGGCGTCGAGTCGTGCGCCGACGTCGCCGAGGAGACGAAGAACAGCCGACGTGTCATCCCCAGGACGATGTTCTACGCGCTGGCCTCGTCCATCGTGATCGAGCTGCTGATGTACATCGTCTATGTGCTGGCCATCCGGGACAGCGACGCGGTGCTCGCCCGCCCCTCGGCCCCGATCGAGGAGATCATCACCCAGCAGGCCGGACCGGTGGTCACCAAGATCGTCGTAGCGGTCGCACTGACCAACATCCTCGCGTGCCTGCTGGCGAACATCCTGGTCGCCACGCGGCTGACCTACTCGATGGCCCGCGACAACATGCTGCCCTTCTCGCGGGTCTGGCGGCACGTGTCGCCGACCAGCCTCACGCCGACCAACGCCGTCATCGGTCTCGGCTGCCTTTCCACGATGCTGCTGCTGTCAGCGTTGATCAACGAGACGGCGTTCACCTACATCATCGGGATCGCGTCGCTGGCCTTCTTCACGGTCTTCATCCTGCAGACCATCGGATTGATCATCGGGGCGCGCCGCGGCACGATCCCGGCAGGTGACCCCGGCACCTTCGACCTGGGTCGCCTCCGGATGCCGCTGTACGTGGTGAGCCTGGCCGTGTTCCTGGTCGTTGCCGCGGTCCTGATCGTTCTTCCGCAGTTCGCGGGCAACGGTTGGGTTTTCCTCGGCGTCCTGGTCGTCGCAGCGGCCTGGTGGGCGTTCGGGCTGCGCGGCCGGCTGCGTCGCCGCGTGGCCGGCGCCGGTGTCGTCCGCGACGACCAGGCCACCTGACCCCCACCGATCTCCCTTGTTCGCTGACATCCGCACGTTTCAGGAAAGGACTCATCATGGCGATCACCGACTCCGCCACCACCAACCTCGTCAGCGTGGAACCCGGAGCCATCCGCGAGGACACCCCCGCGGGTTCGGTCATCCAGTACAGCGACTACGCACTGGACACCTCCAGCCGGTTCGCCGGGGGAGCGGCGTGGATCGAGGGCGAGTACGTCCCGGCCTCGGAGGCCCGGATCTCGATCTTCGACACGGGATTCGGCCATTCCGACCTGACCTATACCGTGGCGCACGTCTGGCACGGCAACATCTTCCGCCTCGGCGACCACCTCGACCGGCTGCTCGACGGCGCACGGAAGCTTCGGCTGCCATCGCCGCTGACCAAGGAAGAGCTGGCGAGCATCGCGAAGCGTTGCGTCGCGCTGTCGCAGCTTCGTGAGTCCTATGTGAACATCACGCTGACTCGCGGCTTCGGCGCGCGCAAGGGCGAAAAGGACCTGTCCAAGCTGACCACGCAGGTGTACGTCTACGCGATCCCGTACCTGTGGGCCTTCCCGCCACATGAGCAGATCTTCGGGACATCGGCCATCGTTCCCCGGCACGTGCGACGGGCGGGCCGCAACACGATCGATCCGACCGTGAAGAACTACCAGTGGGGTGATCTGACCGCCGCCAGCTTCGAGGCCAAGGATCGCGGTGTGCGGACCGCGATTCTCCTCGACGCGGACGGCTGCGTCGCCGAGGGGCCGGGTTTCAACGTCGTGATCGTGAAGGACGGCCGGCTCGTGTCGCCGTCGCGCAACGCACTCCCCGGTATCACGCGCCGAACCGTGTTCGAGATCGCGAAGGCCATGGGCATCGACGCCGACCTGCGTGACGTGACCAGCCAGGAGCTCTACGACGCGGACGAGCTGATCGCCGTCACAACCGCAGGAGGCGTCACCCCGATCACGTCCCTGGACGGCGCACCGGTGGCGGACGGAACCCCTGGCTCCGTCACTGTCGCGTTGCGAGACCGGTTCTGGGCGCTGATGGACGAGCCGTCGCCGCTCGTCGAGGCGATCGACTACTGACCGCTCGCGGCGCGGACGGGTGTCCGCCGGCTCAGTGCTCGCCGCGGAGTAGCGTCACGGGTGCGGTCGCGCGACCGGACACGCAGTTCAGCTGAGCTCGTGCTGGAAGATGTTAGGCTAGCCTTATCTACTGACGCTTTCCGCGCCGCAGAGGAGTCACGCATGGCGGAGCCACGGGATCGCAACCGCCCGGTGATCCGGTTGCGGGTGCTGCGCACCGAACGCATCACACCCCACATGATCAGGGTCGTGTCGGGTGGTGAGGGGCTCGCCGCCTTCCGGCCGAACGAGTTCACCGACGCCTACGTCAAGGTCGTCTTCCCGTCGCCAGGGGTGACCTATCCGGAGCCGCTGGACATGCGGACCATCAAGGCGGAGCTGCCGAGCGAGCACTGGCCCCGCCTACGGACGTACACGGTGCGTTACTACGACGCGGCCGCCGGTGAGCTCTCCATCGACTTCGTGCACCACGGCGACGAGGGCCTCGCGGGGCCGTGGGCCGCGAACCTGCGGCCCGGCGACGAGGTGTGGCTGCTCGGTCCCGGCGGCGCCTACGCGCCCTCGGCCGACGCCGATTGGCACCTGCTCGTCGGCGACGAGAGCGCGCTGCCTGCCATCGGCGCGGCCCTGGAGGCGGTGCCGGCGGGAGCCACTGTGCGCGCGTTCGTGCTCGTCGAGGACGCCGCCGAGGAGCAGCCGCTGGCGACCAAGGGCGACGCCCAGATCCGCTGGCTGCACCGCGCCGAGGGCGACGACCTCGTCGCCGCCGTGCGCGAGCTGGACTTCCCCGAGGGCAACGTGCACGCGTTCGTCCACGGCGAGGCCGGGTTCGTCAAGGAGCTGCGCAGGCACCTGCTCGACGAGCGCGGCGTGCCCAAGGACCGGCTCTCGATCTCCGGCTACTGGCGCCGCGGCCGCACCGACGAGGTCTGGCGGCAGGAGAAAGCAGCCGAACGGGCGCAGGAGGAAGCGGCCGCCGTCCGGTAGAACCGGTGGCATGACGGATCTCAAGGTCGAGGCCGACCCCGCAGAGCTCGGGTTCGACGCGGACCGCCTCCTCCGCGTCGACCGCCGGATGTCCCGCTACGTCGACGAGGGCCTGCTGCCCGGGTGGCTCACCGTGGTCGCCCGGCGCGGCAAGATCGCCCACGTGTCCGCCTACGGGCAGCGAGACGTGGAGGCCGGGCTTCCGGTCGAGGCCGGCACCCGCTGGCGGATCTTCTCGATGACCAAGCCGATCACGTCGGTCGCGGCGATGATGCTGTTCGAGGAGGGCGCCTTCGACCTCACCGACCCCATCCACCGCTGGCTGCCCGAGTTCACCGAGCCGCGGGTCTACGCCAAGGGCTCGTCGCTGCGGCCGGTCACGGAGCCCGCGACCGAGCCCATCCGGGTGTGGCACCTGCTCACCCACACCGCGGGGCTCACCTACGGCTTCCATCACGCGCACCCCGTGGACGCGCTCTACCGCACCGCCGGGTTCGAGTGGAGCACGCCGCCCGGCAAGGACCTCGCCGCGTGCTGTGAGGCGTGGGCGAGCCTGCCGCTGGTGTTCCAGCCGGGCTCGGAGTGGAACTACTCGGTCGCCACCGACGTGCTCGGCAGGCTCGTCGAGGTGGTGTCGGGCCGGTCACTCGACGAGTTCTTCGCCGAGCGGATCTTCGGCCCGCTCGGGATGTCCGACACGGCGTTCTCCGTCGAAGGCGAGGCGCAGGAGCAGCTCGCCGCGCTGTACGTCCCCGCACCCGGCACCCGCCGCGCGGTCCGCAACGACGCGTTCGGCGACGGCATCAAGCGCAGGCCCGTGTGCCTGCAGGGCGGCGCGGGGCTCGCCTCGACGGCCGCCGACTACCACCGTTTCACGCAGTTCCTGCTGCGCGGCGGCGAGCTGGACGGCGTGCGGCTGCTGAGCCCGCGCACGGTGCGGGCCATGACGAGCAACCACCTGCCCGGTGGGGCGGACCTGGAGGCGTTCGGGCGCCCGCTGTTCGCCGAGATGCCGTTCGACGGCTTCGGCTTCGGGCTCGGGTTCTCGGTGCTGCAAGACCCGGTGAAGGCCAAGACCCTCTCCAGCGTCGGCGAGTACGCGTGGGGCGGCGCGGCCAGCACGGCGTTCTGGGTGGACCCCGCCGAGGAGCTGACCGTGCTCTTTTTCACCCAGCTGCTGCCCTCCAGCACCCATCCGCTGCGCCAGCAACTACGCCAGCTCGTCTACCAGGCGCTGGTCTAGGAGCGTGCTGAACGACCCCGCCCGTAGCGAGCGGCGATCCAGGCGGCGGCTTCGCAAGGCGGAGGGAAGCCCTCGTACCGGGTCGTACTCGGGCTTTCCGACAACGCAGCGAGGCGCCGTCTGGGCGTCGCGCAGTAGGGCAGCGGTGGTTCAGTGCGCTCCTAGGCCGAGCCGACGATCGCGGTGGCCCGGATCTCGACGCGCATCCTCGGCGCGCCCAGGGCCGCGACGCCGATTTCGGTCCAGACGGGCGCGCGGTCGCCCATCCGTTTGCGCAGCCGTCCTCACCGACAGCGGCAACGAGGTGGTGGTCGCCGCCGCGCCCACGCACGCTTCGCATCCGCCCGAGCGACCTGCAGTGAGCCTTTTTCATCCTTGGTGGTGGGGGTGGTGTTCGAGGGTGTGGATGGCTTTGGCGAGTGTGGTGACGTGGTGGGGGCTGCAGCGGACGCGGGTGAGGATGCGCCAGGCTTTGAGGGTGGCGAAGGCGCGTTCGCCGGGGGCGCGGACGCGGGCGAGGGCGGTGTTGGCTACGCGTTGGCCGGGGTTGAGTTCCCGGGTGGTGATGTGGCCGCCGCCCACGCGTTTGTAGGGGGTGATCACCCCGTCGGCGATGTGGTGGTAGCCGCTGTCGGCCAGCACGGTGATGCCGGCTTGGCGGCAGGCGTCGGGGATGTTGTGGTGGCGGGCTGCGGCGGTGTCGTTGACCGCTGCGGGTAGGCCGTCGGAGACCCAGAGCAGGGTGCCGCGCGGGTCGGTGAGTGCTTGCAGGTTGATGCCGTGGTGGCGGTGTTTGCCGGAGTAGAACGGTCGGTCGGCGGCGAGCCGGTCGGTGCGGATGACGCTGCCGTCGAGGATGGCGTAGTTGTCGCCGTGGCGGGACAGGCGCCGGAGTGCGTCGGTGAGGGTGGGTGCGCGGGCGGCGAGCAGGTGGACCGTTTCGCGGATGTAGCGGTACACGGTGGCGATCCCGATGCCGAATCCGGCGGCCAGCCGCGCGTAGGGGTCGCCGTTGCGCAGGTGGGCCAGCACCAGCAGGGCCTGCTGGCCGGCCGAGAGCCGACGCCAGCGGCTGCCGATCCGGCGGCGGTGGACGCGGACCACGGTGGCGACATACCGCAGGTGGGTGGTGGACAGGTCGATCGTGCCGGGATACAACAACACGCGAAGCTCCTGGTGGTCCTGGGTTGATCTTGGTCGACGATCCATCTACCAGGAGCTTCACTACGTTCGGCACACCAACACGCCAAACCACACAAAGATCAAGATGGAAAAGGCTCAGTGAAGGCCACCTTCACTGCGTTGAACGCAGTGAAGGTGGCCTTCACTGCGGCTGGGAACGGACCTGCCGGCAGCGTCACGTGGTGAGGATCCGCCGGAGCCAGCGCACCCGCGCGGCTTTCGCGTCCCGGGAAAGCGTCGCGTCGGGCACGAGCGCGTCGAACCGGTGGTACCCGCCCGGCCACACGTGCAGCTCGGCGGCGCCACCGGCGAGCCAAATGCGGCTTGCGTACGCGACGTCCTCATCCCGGAACGACTCCGCGGAACCGGCGTCGATGAACGCGGGTGGCAGTCCCGACAGGTCTTCCGCGCGGGCAGGCGCGGCGTAGGGGGACACGTCAGGGCCGCCCCGCGCCGCACCGAGCAGGGCCGTCCAGCCGGTGTCGTTCGCCGTCCGGTCCCACACGCCGACGCCGGTCAGCTGAAGTGTGGACGGGGAGTCGTTGCGGTCGTCCAGCATGGGCGAGAGCAGCAGCTGACCGGCGAGCCGCGGCCCGCCCCGGTCGCGGGCCATCAGCGCGAGTGCCGCGCCGAGGCCGCCGCCCGCACTGGCCCCCGCGACGACCAGCCCGGCGGGGTCGATACCGAGCTCGTCCGCGTTCCGATCAGTCCACAGCAGCCCGGCGTAGCAGTCCTCGACCGGCACCGGGTGCGGGTGTTCGGGGGCCAGCCGGTATTCGACCGACACCACGACGAGCCCGAGCTCCAGCGCCCACGCGAGCGGATCGCCGATCCCGCCCCGGTTGGTCCCCATGACCATCCCGCCACCGTGGATCCAGTAGACCGCGGGCGCGGGCACCTTCAGCTCCGCCGGACGGCCGACCACCACGGACACCTCGTCCGACACCCGCTGGTCCCACAGGTCGATCCGCCCTCCCTGCCGCAGCTCTTCGTCGGAGAGCACGTGCGCGTTGAACCGCTCGCGAACCGCGGGCACCTGCTCGGGCCGGAGCGCAGCCGGGGCCCAGTCGTCGACCGTGCCGAGCACCGTCGCGGCCTCCGGATCGAAGGCGGGGGGAGGTCCAAACCGGACGCTCATGTGATCACTCCAGTTTTCCGATGATCTCCTCGCCGTAAGCGGTGAGCGTCTGCTCGCGCTGGTCGTGCATCAGGTACACCGCGAACTGGTCGACCCCCAGCGCGGCCAGTTCCTCCAGCCTCGCGACGTGCGCGGCCGCCGGGCCCAGCAGGCAGAACCGGTCGACGATCTCGTCGGGTACGAAGTCGGTCGACGGGTTGCCCGCCTTGCCGTGGTGGGCGTAGTCGTAGCCGTGCCTGCCCGCGATGTAGTCGGTCAGCTCGTGCGGCACGGGTCCCGAGTCGCCGTAGCGCGCCACCAGGTCAGCGACGTGGTTGCCGACCATCCCACCGAACCAGCGCAGCTGCTCCCGCTGGTGCGGCAGGTCGTCGCCGACGTAGGCGGGCGCGGCGACGCACACCGTGATCCCGGCCGGGTCGCGGCCCGCGGCGCGGGCCGCCTCCCGCACGGAGCCGATCGTCCAGCGGGCGATCGCCGGGTCCGCGCACTGCAGGATGAACCCGTCCGCCTGCTCGCCTGCCAGCTTCAAAGCCTTCGGGCCGTAGCCGGCCATCCACATCTCCAGCCGCCCTTGGCGGACCCACGGGATCCGCACCGGGGCGTCGCCGAACGCAACCTCCCGGCCCTCTGCCAGCTCTTTGACCGCGTGCATGCAGTCGGCGAGCGTGGCCAAAGTGGACGGTGGCTTGCCGACGACCCGGTGGGCGGAGTCGCCCCGGCCGATTCCGCACACCGTGCGGTTGCCGTACATGTCGTTGAGCGTCGCGAAGAGCGAGGCCAGCACCGACCAGTCGCGGGTGCCGGGGCTGGTCACCATCGGCCCCACCACCATGGACGACGTCGCCGCCAGTATCCGCGAGTAGATCACGAACGGCTCCTGCCACAGCACCACCGAGTCGAACGTCCAGCCGTAGCCGAAGCCCTGCTGCTCGGCGGCCGTCATCAGCCGCACGACCTCGCTCGCCGGCGGGTCGGTCTGCAGCACCACACCGAAGTCCACGGTCGCCCCCTAGTTGAGGTACTGGCACAGGTCGCGGGAGAGGAACCGGCCGTGCCCCGCCGATCCGTGGTACTCGCCGCCGTCGACCACCACGCGGCCGCGCGAGAGCACCGTCGAGACCGCGCCGGTGATCCGCATGCCCTCGTACGCGGAGTAGTCCACGGCCATGTGGTGTGTGGCCGCCGAGATCGTCTGCTCCGCCTTCGGGTCGTAGACCACGATGTCGGCGTCGGATCCTGGTGCGAGCACGCCCTTGCGCGGGTAGAGCCCGAACATCCGCGCCGGCGTGGTCGAACACGTCTCCACCCAGCGGGCCAGCGAGATCTCCCCAGCCACCACGCCCTGGTGCAGCAGGTCCATCCGGTGCTCGACCCCCGGCATCCCGTTGGGGATCTTGGAGAAGTCGCCGCGGCCGAGCTCCTTCTGGTCCTTGAAGCAGAACGGGCAGTGGTCGGTGGACACGACCGACAGGTCGTTGGTGCGCAGTCCCCGCCACAGGTCGGTCTGGTGGGACTTCTCGCGCAGCGGGGGAGAGGCGACGTACTTGGCGCCCTCGAAGTCCGGCTTCGCGAGGTCCTCGATGGACAGGTACAGGTACTGCGGACACGTCTCGGCGAAGACGTTCTGCCCCTCGTTCCGCGCACCCGCGACGGCCGCGAGCGCCTGCGCCGCCGAGAGGTGCACGATGTAGAGCGGCGCACCGGTGACCTTCGCCAGCGTGATGGCCCGCGACGTGGCCTCGCCCTCCAGCTCCGGTGGCCTCGTGTAGCCGTGCTGCACCGGCTCGCCCCTGCCCTCGGCCAGCGCCTGCGCGACGAGCTGGTCGATCGCGATGCCGTTCTCCGCGTGCATCATGATCGTGGAGCCGGTCTCGGTGGCCTTGCGCATGGCGCGCAGGATCTCGCCGTCGGTGGAGTAGAACACGCCGGGGTAGGCCATGAACATCTTGAAGCTGCTCACCCCGGCGTCCACACAGGACTCCATCTCCTTGAGCGTCGCGTCGTTGACGTCGGAGACGATCATGTGGAAGCCGTAGTCGATCGCGCAGTCGCCGTCGGCCTTCTCGTGCCATTTGTCCAGTGTGGACAACAGTGAGGTCCCCTTGGCCTGCACGGCGAAGTCGATGATCGTCGTCGTCCCGCCGAACGCGGCCGCGCGCGTGCCCGTCTCGAACGTGTCGGCCGAGAACGTGCCGCCGAAGGGCATCTCCATGTGGGTGTGTGCGTCGATGCCGCCCGGCAGCACGTACTTCCCGGTCGCGTCGAGCACCGTGTCGGCCTCGGTGAACATGCCCGGCGCGGTGACGGCGGCGATGGTCTCGCCGTCCACGAGCACGTCGGCGGCCACGGCGCCCGTGGAGCTCAGCACCGTGCCGCCCTTGATGAGTGTCCGCATCCCGGTCACCGCCTCACGGGTTGACGAGCGTGGTGTAGGAGTCGGGCCTGCGGTCGCGGTAGAACGCCCACAGTTCCCGCACCTCGGCGAGCTTGTCCATGTCAAGGTCGCGCACCACGACCTCGTCCTCGGTGTCCGACGCCGCGTCGCCCACGAGTTCGCCCCGTGGATCCACGAAGTAGGTCTGGCCGTAGAAGTCGTTGTCGCCCAACGGTTCCACACCGACGCGGTTGATGGCGCCGACGTAGTACTCGTTGGCGACCGCCGCGGCGGGCTGCTCCAGCCGCCACAGGTACTGCGACAGGCCCCTGCTCGTGGCCGACGGGTTGAACACGATCTTCGCCCCGGCCAGCCCGAACGCCCGCCAGCCCTCGGGGAAGTGCCGGTCGTAGCAGATGTAGACGCCGATCCGGCCGACCGCCGTGTCGAAGACCGGATAGCCCATGTTGCCGGGCCGGAAGTAGAATTTCTCCCAGAACCCCTTCACCTGCGGGATGTGGTTCTTGCGGTACTTGCCGAGGTACGTGCCGTCGGCGTCGATCACCGCGGCGGTGTTGTACAGGACGCCGGGTTGCTCCTGCTCGTACATCGGTACCACGAGCACCACGCCGTGCCGCTCGGCGACCTCCTGCATGAGCCTGGTCGTCGGGCCGTCGGGGATGCCCTCGGTGTAGGAGTAGTACTCGGTGTCCTGCACCTGGCAGAAGTAGGGGCCGTAGAACAGTTCCTGCAGGCACACCACCTGCGCTCCCTGCGACGCCGCCTTCGCGATCGCGTCGACCGCGCCGGCGATCATGGAGTCCTTGTCACCCGTCCACCGTTGCTGGACCAAGCCGGCTCTCACCAGTTCGCTCACTTGTCTCCTCCTCCGGAATGGGAACGTGCGCCTGCCGCATGTTCGGCAGCATCAGCGCCAGGTACACCACGAACGCGCCGGCGAGGCCGACGACCCAGCTGTAGTCGTAAAGCGCCTTGATCGCCGGGATCAGGCCGTTCTCGGGGAACGGGCCGGCGCCGGGCGCGGAGTAGGCACCGCCGACGGCCAGTAGCGCGCCCACCGCGGTGGCGACCAGCGCGCGCCAGTTCCAGCCGCCGTTGAACCAGTACCGGCCGTCGCGGTCGGCGAAGAGGTCGGCCAGCGCGAGCCGGGTCCGCGTCTGCACCCAGTAGCCCGCGACGAGGACGCCCGCCACCGCGGCCAGGATGCCGCCGTAGAAGTTCAGCCACGCGAAGATGTAGATGTTGGGGTCGGAGATCAGGTTCCACGGCTGGATCGCGATGCCGATGACCCCGGTGATCAGCCCGCCTACCCGGAAGCTGATCTTCTTGGGGAAGGCGTTGGAGAAGTCGTAGGACGGGCTCACGACGTTCGCGGCCAGGTTGGCCGACACCGTGGCCAGTGTCAGTCCGATGAGCGCGATCACGACCACGACCGGCGAGGAGAACCTCGCGGCGAGCAGCACCGGGTCCCAGATCGCCTCGCCGTAGATCACGATGCCACCCGAGGTGATCATGATCGACACGATCGCCATGAACGACATCGTGGTCGGCAGGCCCAGGACCTGCCCCCACGCCTGCTTGCGCTGGCTCATGCCGAAGCGCGTGAAGTCAGGCATGTTCAGCGACAGCGTCGCCCAGAACGCGA
This sequence comes from Prauserella flavalba, assembly GCF_003202235.1. GTDB lineage: Bacteria > Actinomycetota > Actinomycetes > Mycobacteriales > Pseudonocardiaceae > Prauserella_A > Prauserella_A flavalba. Next base: position 41,825 of record NZ_MASU01000014.1, on the reverse strand, counting down.
TCATGCCCATCAGCGAGGGCGCGAACACCGACCAGAAACCGGCGCCCCAGCCCAGCTGGCTCGGCTGCGAGAAGATCGGCCCGAAGCCGCCCGCCTCCACCAGAACCCAGCCGAGCAGGATCAGGAACCCGACCGTCACCAGCGGTGCCGTCCAGTTCTCGAAGCGACGCACCGCGTCGATGCCGCGCCAGATGATGAGCATCTGGAACGCCCAGAACGCGAGGAAGCCGAGCCACATGGTCCACGGCTGGCCCAGCACCGCGGGCGCGCCGGTCCAGCCGTCGCCGACCAGTTCGCCGAGGATCACGAAGATCGCCTGCCCGCCGACCCAGGTCTGGATGCCGAACCAGCCGCACGCGACGAAACCGCGCAGCAGCGCGGCGAGGTTGGCGCCGCGCACGCCGTAGAACGCGCGGGCGAACACGGGGAAGGGAATGCCGTACTTCGTTCCCGCATGGCTGTTGAGCAGCATGGGAATGAGCACGATGAGGTTGCCGAGTGTGATCGTCAGAAAGGCCTGGACCCAGTTCATCCCGATGGCGATCAGGCCGGAGGCGAGCAGGTACGAGGGAATGTTGTGGGCCATTCCCATCCACAGTGCGAAATAGTTGTAGGTGGTCCAGGTTCGTCGCTCGACGGGCACCGGGGCGAGTTCGGCGTTGAAGTACCGGCTGCCGTGGAGAGACGACACATCGCGTAGTTCCACCCGGCCGTCCGGGTGCCGAAGCTGTGCGGTGGTCGGCTCCATTGCGGCATCCTGCTCGCCTCGTGCACGCGCCCGGCATTGGCAGAGTGTTCACTCTTGCCGGTGGCGAATGACATTCTGTCGATTGCGCCGCCGTCGCCGCGGTGGTTGTCGTGCCCGTGCAATACCGGCGAAACAATGAGATGAAGAAGTGGTGGCGACTGGCGGCACCCGCTACGACCGGCTGCGGCGCGCGGGGCACGAGGCACTCGCGGCGGGGGACGTCGAGCGCGCGGTCGAGGCGTTCGGCCAGGCCGCGCGGGTGGCGCCGTGGCGGCCCGAGGCCCACTGCGACCTCGGGCTCGCCTTCCACGCCGGGGGCCGGTTCGAGGCGGCGCGGTTCGCCTACCGCGGCGCGCTCGAGATCGATCGGGTGAACTCGACGGCGCTCGCGGGGCTGGCGGCGCTGCCGCCGGAGCCGCCCGGAAGGGCCAACTTCCGGGCCGGCCAGCGACTGCGCGGAGGGCGCGACGGTCACTGGCTCGTGCACGGCGTGAAGCAGGGCGGCTTCGGCGTCGTCTACGCCGTCACCGAGGAGGGCACCGGGCAGCTGCGCGCTCTCAAAACGTTCGACGCGCGGTTGCTGTGGAGCGACGAGGACCGCAGGCGGTTCGAACGCGAGGCCGTCACGTGGCTCATGCTCGACCCGCATCCCAACATCGTCACCGCGCGCTGGCTCGAGTACGTCGAGGGTTTCCCGTGCCTGGTGATGGACTTCGCTGAGGGCGGCGACCTCGGCACGCTCCTCGAGAGCGGGCCGCTGGAGCCGCACCGGGCCATGCTGCTCGGCCTGCAGTTCTGCGACGGGATGCGGCACGCCCACGACCAGCTCCGCCTGGTGCACCGCGACATCAAGCCGGCCAACTGCCTGCTCTCCCGCGACGGCGTGCTGATGATCACCGACTTCGGGCTGGCCCGCGCGTTCGGCCGCGCCGACGGTCCCACGGTGCCCACGACCGGGGAGGGCGCCGACACCACGATCGTCGGAACCCCCTCGTACATGGCGCCCGAGCAGTTCCGGCCCGGCGCCGTGCTCGACACGCGCAGCGACGTCTACGCGTTCGGCGTGCTGCTGCTGTGCCTGCTCACCGCCACGACCCCACCGCCGAAGAGGGCCGCGGAGTACGTGGAGGAATGTTCCGGCGCGTTGCCTGCTCCGCTGGCCGGGCTGATCGCCCGCTGCGTCCGGCCGGACCCCGGCGACCGGCCCGCCGGTTTCGCCGAGGTGCGGGCGCGGCTGCAGGACGTGTACCGCACCGTCGTGGGCACGCCCGCGCCGTCGCCCGCCCGCGCGAGCGGCCCGGTGCCGCAGGACTGGGTGGACAAGAGCCTCGGCTTCCGGCACCTGGGGCGGTTCGACGACGCCGTGACGTGTGCGGTCCGCGGCCTGCGGGCCGTGCCCGGCGACCGGCCGGAGGTGGAGTCGCAGCTGTGGCACGTGCTCGGGCTCGCCCAGACCGACCAGGGCACGCACGCCGACGCGATGGTGAGCTTCGACCGCGCGCTGCGGCTCAACCCGGCGGAGCCGAGGTTGTGGCTGTCGCGGGGAGTGGCGCTGCACCGCGCGGGGTGGCCCGAGGAGGCGTTGCGGTGCTACGAGAACGGCCTCGCGCACGCGCCGGAGGACGGTCACCTGTGGCTCGCCAGGGGCAGGCTGCTGCGGATGTCCGGCAGGCACGGCGAGGCGGAGCGGGCCCTGCGCCGCGCGGCCCGGCTGCTTCCCGCCGACCCCGAGGTGGTGTACGAGCAGGCCGTGCTGTGGCACGCGCTCGGCGCCCACCGCGAGGCCCTCGACGGTGCGAGGGCGGTGCTGCGGATCTCGCCTCGGCACGGCGGGGCCTGGGTGCTGCGGGGCGACGTCCTGTTCACGCTCGGCGACCTGGTGGAGGCCGTGGCCGCCTACGACCGGGCGCTGGAGATCGAGCCGCTGCGGCACCTGGTGCTGGTGTCGAAGGCGCGGGCGCTGGGTGAACTGGGGCGCCACGACGAGGCGATGGCGTGCTTCGACCGGTCGCTGCGGATCGAGGAGACCGGCGCCGCGTGGAACGGCAAGGGGCTCACGTACTCGGGTATCGGCAGGCCGGCCGAGGCGCTCGCGTGTCACGACAGGGCGCTCGAGCTGGCGCCCACGGGCGAGAACTGGAACGACCGGGGCATCGTGCTGTGCGAGCTGGGCCGGTTCGCCGAGGCCCTCGCGTGTTTCACGCGCTCGCTCCAGCTCGAGCCGGGACGGGCGTTCGTGTGGCGCAACAAGGGGCTGGCCCTGACGCGGCTGGGCAGGCTGGGCGACGCGCTCGTCTGCTACGACACGGCGCTGCGGCTGGAACCACAGGACGAGGGCGCGCGCGAGGCGAAGGAGAACCTCCTGCGGCGGTTGAACGGCGGCCAACCGCAGTGAAGGCCACCTTCACTGCGTTGAACGCAGTGAAGGTGGCCTTCACTGCAGACCGGGGTGGAGGGTCAGAAGGCGAAGACGCCTGCCGACTCGGCGTCGGCGACGCAGTCGTTGGAGTACTCGGTGCGGAAGTCGACGGGCTCGCCGCGCCAGTGGCCGTGCGCGCGGGCCTCCAGCGGCGCGTAGATCATCGGGCACGGCTGGTTCTTCGGGGCGAGGCGCCCGAAGTCGCCGTCCGCGCGCTCCAGCGCCTCGCACGCGTCGCGGGCCTTCGGGTGCGTGCCCGCGTCGGGGTCGCACACCAGCTGCACGGCACGCGCGGCGCCGTCGGAGGTCAGGAGCGTGAGCGTCAGTGACGATTCGGGGGTGACCGGTGCGGGCCCTCCGGCGCACAGCATCGTGAGCGTGCAGGCGGCGAGCGATCCGGCGGCGAACATGGGCATGCTTCGGATATCGGCAGGGCCGCTCGCGACATGTGTTACTCGGCCGGGTGGTCGGGGTCGCTCGATCGGGCGAGTACGTCGTGTACCAGCAGTGCCATGTGGAGCGACAACATCGACTCCGGGTCCTCCAGCTGGACGCCGAGCACCTGCTCGACGCGGGCCAGCTGCTGGTAGTAGGCCGTGCGCGAGGTGTGCGCCGCCGCGGCCGCCGCCGACTTGTTGCCGCCGTGCTCGCAGAAGTGCCGCAACGCCTGCACGAGCCTGCTGCCCGACGCCGCGTCGCGCGCCAGCAGCGGGCCCAGTTCGCGTGCGGCGAACGCCGCCAGCCGGTCGTCGTCGCCGAGCAGGTGCAGCAGCCCGCGCAGGCGCACGTCCTCCAGCCGGTGGTAGCCGCACCGCGGCTCGTCGTCGCGCTGGAGTGCCGCGGCCGCGACGTGGGCGGCCTCGGTGAGGCTGCGACCCGCGTCGGCGGCCGAGTCGACCGCGGTGCCGACCGCGATCACCACCGGCACCGTCGGTCTGGCCTGCTGGATCTCCCGTGCCAGGCGCTGCAGCACCGCACCGGTGTTGGCCTGCGGCGACAGCGACAGCAGCGCGCGCACGCTCGTGTCGTCGACGCTGCCCACCAGCGCCGACACCCGAGCTCGGCGGGTGGCCAGCGCGGTCGCCTCGGCGAGCTCCCGCAGCAGCGGCTGGGACGACGCCGACGACGGCGGGCCCGTGGTGCCGGTGAGCCGGGGCCTGATCGCGGCGCCGACGAGCCTGCGGCCAGTGAGCGGCACCCGCAGCGCCGACGCGCGCGCGGCCAGCTCCGCCGGGGTCGCGGGGGAGGTGAGCAGCTCGGCGAGCACGCCGCGGTGGGCCTGCCGTTCGAGCGTGTCGCCCTCGCGCGCGAGCAGGTGGTGCACGGCGAGTGCCGACGCCGCCCGCTCGGCCACCACCACGTACCGGTGCGGCGGCGGCTCCGCGCACGCCACCACCAGGCGTCCCCAGTCGTGGCCGCGCGCGCCCACGATCGTCACCAGCCAGCCCGCCTTCGCGTCGTACCCGGTGCGCTCGCCGAGCCGCACCGCGCGCGAGCGCGGCTGCCAGTCCGCCAGCAGCTCGGTCGCGTCGGCTCCGGTCGCGTCGTAGGCGAGTACCTCGTGCGACAACGTCTCCAGCACCACCGGCTGCCCGGTCAGCCTCGCCACCTCGCGCAGCACGACGTGCGGCTCGGCGCCGGACACGGTGAGCTCGGTGAACGTCTCGTGCACCTGCTCGGCGGCCTTCAGCTCGGCGACCTGCGCGTCGACGATCAGCCCGTTGACGGCCTCGGTGATCGTGACGTAGCGGGTCTCGCGGGAGAGCGTCACCAGCGGCAGGCCGTGCTTGTCGGCGGCCTCGACGAGCGCGGCGGGCAGCCGGTCGTTCCAGTGCCGCACCAGCTCGACGACGAGCCCGGTCACGCCCACCTCCGCGAGCTCGCCGACGTAGCGGGCGAGCGCGGTGTCGTCGTCGGGTAACGCGATGCCCGTGGTGAGCACCAGCTCGCCGCCCTTGAGCAGGTGGGCGATGTCGGCGACCTCGGCGACGTGCACCCAGCGCACCCGCCCGTCGAGCCCGGCGGCACCCGCGACGACGCGCGGACCGCCGTGGCGCACCACGGGCAGTGCTAGCACCTCCGCGACGGTCGGGTACATCCCGCTCCTGTCCTCCGGAACACACGGGCCGAAAGCAGACTGTACGGCGATGAGCGGTACTCGGTACATATTGTCGGTGGCGTTCCGCCCGAGCCCCCCGTGAGACTCGGACGCATGACGGAATCGGACCTCCTCCGCCGCCACCGGGCCGTGCTGCCGAACTGGCTCGCGCTGTACTACTCGGACCCCATCGAGATCGTCAGCGCCCGAGGCAGGCACGTCACCGACTCGCAGGGACGCACCTATCTCGACTTCTTCGCGGGCATTCTCACCAACGCGATCGGCTACGACGTCGCGGAGATCTCCGACGCGATCCGCCGCCAGCTCGACACCGGCGTGCTGCACACGTCCACCCTGTACCTCATCCGCAAACAGGTGGAGCTGGCCGAGCAGATCGCGGAGCTGTCCGGAATCGCCGACGCGAAGGTGTTCTTCACCAACTCCGGCACCGAGGCCAACGAGACCGCGCTGCTGCTGGCCACGCAATACCGCCGCAGCAACCAGATCCTGGCGATGCGCAACTCCTACCACGGCAGGGCCTTCGGCACTGTCGGAATCACCGGCAACCGCGGCTGGTCGGCCAGCTCGCTCTCACCGGTGAAGGTCAGCTACGTGCACGGCGGATACCGCTACCGGGGCCCCTTCGCGCACCTGTCCGACGACGGCTACATCGCCGCGTGCGCCGACGACCTGCGTGACGTACTCCAGACCACCACGTCCGGCGACGTCGCCGCGCTCATCGCCGAGCCGATCCAGGGCGTCGGCGGGTTCTCCACGCCGCCGGACGGGCTTTTCGCCTCGTTCAAGGAAATTCTCGACGAACACGGCATCCTGCTGATCTCCGACGAGGTGCAGACCGGCTGGGGCCGCACGGGCGAGCACTTCTGGGGCATGGACGCACACGGCGTGAAACCCGACATCATGACGTTCGCCAAGGGCGTCGGCAACGGCCTCGCCATCGGCGGCGTGATCGCCCGCGGCGAGATCATGGACTGTCTCCAGGCGAACTCGATCTCGACCTTCGGCGGCAACCCGGTCGCCACCGCGGGAGCCAAGGCCACTGTGGACTATCTGCTGGAGCACGACCTCCAGGGCAACGCCGCGAAGCTCGGCGACCGGCTGCTGTCCGGGCTGCACGAGATCGGTGCCCGGCACGACATCGTCGGCGACGTCAGGGGCAAGGGCCTGATGATCGGCATCGAGCTCGTGCGCCCCGGCGGCACCGAGCCGAACCCGCCCGCCGCGACGGAGGTGCTGGAGGAGACCCGGAGCCGGGGGCTGCTCGTCGGCAAGGGCGGCCTGTACAACAACGTCATCCGCCTCGCCCCGCCGATGACCCTCACCGACGACGAGGCGGAACAGGCACTGGACATCCTCGGCGAGGCCATCACCGCCGCTGACCACCGCTGACGAAGGAGAACGCTCGCGTGACGAACCGGATCAGTCACTGGATCGACGGCAAGAACTGGGCTGGGGTCGCCGAACGGACCGGGGAGGTGTTCGATCCCGCCACCGGCGAAGTCCGCGCACTGGTGGACTTCGCCGGTGACGGGCAGATCGCCGAGGCGGTGGACGCCGCGGCCGCGGCGTTCCCCGGCTGGCGCGACACCTCGCTCGCCGCGCGCACGAAGATCATGTTCACGTTCCGCGAGCTGCTCGTCGCGCGCAAGGACGAGCTCGCCGCGATCGTGACGAGCGAGCACGGCAAGGTGCTCTCCGACGCCGCGGGCGAGGTGCAGCGGGCGATCGAGAACGTCGAGTACGCGTGCGGCGCGCCGCAGCTGCTCAAGGGCGGGTACAGCGAGAACGCGTCGCGCGGGGTCGACGTGTACTCGCTGGCCCAGCCGCTCGGTGTCGTCGGCGTGATCTCGCCGTTCAACTTCCCGGCGATGGTGCCGCTGTGGTTCGTGCCGAACGCCATCGCATGCGGCAACACCGTGGTGCTCAAGCCGAGCGAGAAGGACCCTTCGGCCGCCAACTTCATCGCGGAGCTGTTCGCCGAGGCCGGGCTGCCCAGCGGCGTGCTGAACGTGCTGCACGGCGACAAGGTGGCCGTCGACGGGCTGCTGACGCATCCGGTGGTGAAGGCGATCTCGTTCGTCGGCTCCACGCCGATCGCGCGCTACGTCTACGAGACCGGGACCGCGGCCGGCAAGCGCGTGCAGGCGCTCGGCGGCGCGAAGAACCACATGGTCGTGCTGCCCGACGCCGACCTCGACCTCGCCGCCGACGCCGCGGTGTCGGCCGGGTTCGGCTCGGCGGGGGAGCGGTGCATGGCCGTGTCGGTCATCGTGGCCGTGGACCCCGTCGGCGACGAGCTGGTGAGCAAGATCACCGAGCGCATGGCCAAGCTGCGGGTCGGCGACGGCCGCGATCCCGACTCCGAGATGGGACCGCTGGTGACGGCGGCCCACCGCGAGCGCGTGGCGTCCTATCTCGACGCGGGTGTCGAGGCCGGGGCGCGGCTCGTGGTGGACGGCAGGGACACCGGCGTCGACGGCGGCGAGGGCGGCTTTTGGCTCGGCCCCACGCTGTTCGACCACGTCGAGCCCGGCATGTCCATCTACACCGACGAGATCTTCGGGCCCGTGCTGTGCGTCGCCCGCGCCCACAGCTACGACGCCGCGCTGGAGCTGGTCAACGCCAACCCCTACGGCAACGGCACCGCGATCTTCACCAACGACGGCGGCGCGTCGCGGCGGTACCAGAACGAGGTCGAGGTGGGCATGGTCGGCGTGAACGTGCCGATCCCGGTGCCCGTGGCCTACTACTCGTTCGGCGGCTGGAAGAACTCCCTGTTCGGCGACAGCCACGCATACGGGCCGGAGGGTTTCCACTTCTTCACCCGCACCAAGGTCGTCACCTCGCGCTGGCTCGACCCGTCCCACGGCGGCGTCAACCTGGGCTTCCCGCGCAACGTCTAGGCGAGGAGGCGTTCGGGCACCGTAAACTCGTTGTCAACAGGCGACGAGAGGAGGTGCCGTGGCCAGCGCTGACGAGCGGCGTTTCGAGGTCCTGCGCGCCATCGTGGCCGACTACGTGTCGAACCAGGAGCCCGTCGGCTCCAAGGCACTGGTCGATCGCCACAACCTCGGTGTGTCGAGCGCCACTGTCCGCAACGACATGGCTGCGCTGGAGGAGGACGGCTACATCACGCAGCCCCACACCAGCGCCGGCCGTATCCCCACGGACAAGGGCTACCGGCTGTTCGTCGACCGCCTCTCCGAGATCAAGCCGCTGTCGCCAGCCGAACGAAGGGCGATCAGGCAGTTCCTGGAGGGCGCGATCGACCTCGACGACGTCCTGCGCCGCTCGGTACGGCTGCTCGCGCAGCTCACTCGCCAGGTCGCCGTCATCCAGTACCCGACGCTGACCAACTCGACGGTGCGCCACGTCGAGGTCGTCCCGCTGACGCCCGCCCGCCTCATGCTCGTGCTGATCACCGACACGGGCCGGGTCGACCAGCGCACCGTCGACCTCGGCGACGTCGTCACCGACGACGCCGTGGCGCGGCTACGTGACGTCCTCAACGGCACGCTCGCGGGGCACAGGCTCGCCGAGGCCGCCGCGAAGGTCTCCGAACTGCCCGAATCGAGCCCGAGCGAGCTGCGGGACGTGATGACGCGGGTGTGCACGGTGCTGGTCGAGTCACTGGTCGAGCATCCCGAGGAACGGCTGGTCCTCGGCGGCACGGCCAACCTCACGCGCAACGTCGCCGACTTCCCCGGCTCACTGCGGCAGGTACTGGAGGCGCTGGAGGAACAGGTGGTGGTGCTCAAACTGCTCGCCGCCGCCCGCAACCCCGGTGCCATCACCGTGAGTATCGGTGAGGAGAATGAGGACGAGCAGATGCGGAGCACCTCGATCGTGTCGATCGGGTACGGCTCCGACCAGCTGCTGCTGGGGGGCATGGGTGTGGTCGGTCCGACCAGGATGGACTACCCGGGCACGATCGCCGCGGTACGCGCGGTGGCCAACTACGTGGGCCAGATCCTGTCCGGCAAGTAGCCGGACCGTTGTGGTTCGTTACTAGGAGGACGTCAAGACGGTGGCGAGGGACTACTACGGCATTCTGGGCGTGCCGAAGAACGCGAGCGACCAGGAGATCAAGCGCGCGTACCGCAAACTCGCCCGCGAGCTGCACCCCGACGTCAACCCGTCCGAGGACGCGCAGCACAAGTTCAGCGAGGTCACCACCGCGTACGAGGTCCTCTCCGACCCGCAGAAGCGCAAGATCGTCGACCTCGGCGGGGACCCGATGGACAACGGGGCAGGCCGCGGCGGTGGCGCTGACCCGTTCGCCGGTTTTGGCGGGCTCGGCGACATCATGGACGCCTTCTTCGGCGCCGCCGCGGGCGGCGGCAGGGGCCGTGGGCCGCGCAGCCGCGTACAGCCCGGCTCCGACGCGCTGATCCGGCTGAGCCTGTCGCTCGAGGAGTGCGCCACCGGCGTCGACAAGGAGATCGCCGTCGACACCGCGATCCTGTGCGACCGCTGCCGCGGCGCCGGAACCGCGGAGGGCGGCTCCGTCACCACGTGTGACACCTGCAACGGCCAGGGCGAGATCCAGTCCGTGCAGCGCTCGTTCCTCGGCCAGGTGGTCACCGCGCGCCCCTGCCCGGTGTGCCGCGGCTTCGGCGAGGTCATCACCGACCCCTGCCAGCAGTGCGGCGGCGACGGCCGCGTGCGCGCGCGCCGCAACGTCACCGCCAAGATCCCGCCGGGCGTCGGCGACGGCATGCGCATCCGGCTCTCCGGTCAGGGCGAGGTCGGCGCGGGCGGCGGCCCGGCGGGCGACCTCTACGTGGAGATCGACGAGGAACCGCACGACGTGTTCGTCCGGCAGGGCAACGACCTGCACTGCCACCTGCGCATCCCGATGACGAGCGCCGCGCTCGGCGCCGTCGTGCCGCTGGAGACGCTGATCGACGGCGAGCAGGAGATCGACATCGAGCCGGGCACACAGCCGAACACCGAACTCGTGCTCACCGGCAAGGGCATGCCGAGGCTGCGTTCGTCCGGCCGCGTCGACGGCAGGGGTGACCTGCACGTTCACGTTGAGGTGGTCGTGCCGACCAAGCTCGACGACGAGCAGTCCGGCCTGCTGCGTGAGCTGGCCCAGCTGCGGGGCGAGGAGGCGCCGATGCTCGCGGGCAACGGCACCAAGCACGGCGGCCTGTTCTCGAAGCTGCGCGCCAAGAGCCGGTGACCGAGACCACCCCACCGGTCTTCCTGGTCGAGACGCTGCCGGCGGGCGGGCACGTCGTCCTCGACGGCGAGGAGGGCCGCCACGCCGTCACCGTCCGCCGCACACGCGTCGGCGAGCGGCTGACCCTGTCCGACGGCAACGGCGGCGTCGCCGACTGCGTGGTGGACGCCGTGCACCCGGGCAGGGACGCCCGGCTGGAGCTCACCGTGGAGGCGAGGCGCGACGAGCCCGAGCCCGCACTGCACGTCACGATCGTGCAGGCACTGGCCAAGGGCGACCGCGGCGAGCTGGCCGTCGAGCTGGCCACCGAGGCCGGGGCAGACGCCGTGCTGCCCTGGCGCGCGGCACGCAGCATCGCGCGCTGGGACGACGGTCCCCGCGGCGCCAAGGCGCTCGCCCGCTGGCGCGGCACGGCCCGCGCGGCCGCCAAGCAGGCCCGCAGGGGCCGGGTGCCCGACGTCGGCGAGCCGGTGAGCACCCGGCAGCTCGCGGCGCTGCTCGCCGACGCCGACGGTGCACTCGTGCTGGAATCCGGCGCAGAGCACCCGCTCACCGAGGTACCCCTTCCGCAGCAAGGAAAGCTGTACCTCGTCGTCGGACCCGAGGGCGGCATCACCGCCGACGAGCTCGCGGCGTTCCGCGCCGCCGGTGCCGTCGAAGTACGGCTCGGATCCACCGTGCTGCGCACCTCCACGGCAGGCGCGGTCGCGCTCGGTGCACTCGGTGCCCTGACTGCGCGGTGGCGGTAGCCCGAACGGACGCGGGCAGTACTGCCCACACGACTATTCGGCCGCTTTTCCCGGCGTTTCCTGGCGTACCTCGGCAACCAACCGTTACTGTTGTTAACGATCGGACACACACGCATGGCCGTGTGCTGACGACCCCGCCGGACACCTCCCCCCTCGGTCCGGCGGCGCCGCGGTGGCGAGTGGAGCGACCCCCAGGCTTCACCGCCCCGCGGCTTCTTAGTCGCTCCGGGCCTTCGGCCCTCCGCTCCCTGTCGGCGGTTTCGCTGTGTTCTCTGGGGGGACACCCCCCACGCCCCCCGAACCGCCTCGCGGCATGTGGTTGTGGGGTTGCCGTTTCTGGCGTCTGCCCTTGTTGGTTGCCGTTGCCGTTAGGGTTTGGCCATGAGTGATGCCGATACCTTGTTCGAGCGGATCATCGCCCGGGAGATTCCCGCCGACATCGTGCACGAGACCGAGACGACGCTGGCCTTCCGCGACATCCAGCCGCAGGCCACCACGCACGTGCTCGTGGTGCCCAAGAAGCGGTATCGCAACGTCGCCGAGCTCGCCGCCGCCGACCCGCAGCTGCTCGCCGACGTCATCGGCACCGCCGCCAAGGTCGCCGAACTGGAAGGGCTCACCGAAAACGGCTACCGGGTGGTCTTCAACACCGACGCCCACGCAGGTCAGACGGTGTTCCACGTGCACGCGCACGTGCTCGGAGGGGAACAGCTCGGCCACTTCGGGCGTTACTCGGGTGAGGCCGGGTAATCTAGCCGCCCCGGACGCGTCGATGCCGTTAACATCGACAGGGCAAGCAGCAATGACGAGTGGCACGTACGTGCAGAAAGCAGGCCAGAGGCCACGTGGCCGGAACCGTTCCGCAGCAACCAGCAGACGCCGTCTCGCAACCAGCGGGTCAGTCGGCACAGTCGAAGTTCCCGATCCCCGACGCCGCCGCGCTCGTTCTGCTCGGCTCTCGTGACGAGAACCTCCGCGCCGCGGAAGACCTCCTGGACGCCGACGTGCACGTCAGGGGCAACGAGGTCACCCTCACCGGTGCGCCGTCCGACGTCGCCTTCGCCGAGCGCGTCTTCGCCGAGCTCGTCACCCTCGCCACCCGGGGCCAGCAGGTCGGGCCCGACACCGTGCGGCGCACCGTCACGATGCTCTCCACGGGCACCTCGGAGTCGCCGGCCGACGTGCTGAGCATGGACATCCTGTCCCGCAGGGGACGGACGATCCGGCCCAAGACGCTGAACCAGAAGCGCTACGTCGACGCCATCGACAAGCACACGATCGTGTTCGGCATCGGCCCCGCCGGTACCGGCAAGACGTACCTCGCGATGGCGAAGGCGGTGCAGGCACTGCAGGCCAAGCAGGTCAACCGCATCATCCTCACCAGGCCCGCCGTCGAGGCCGGGGAGCGGCTCGGCTTCCTGCCCGGCACGCTCTACGAGAAGATCGACCCCTACCTGCGGCCGCTGTACGACGCCCTGCACGACATGGTCGACCCCGACTCGATCCCGCGCCTGATGCAGGCGGGCACGATCGAGATCGCGCCGCTGGCCTACATGCGCGGCCGCACGCTCAACGACGCGTTCATCATCCTCGACGAGGCGCAGAACACCACGCCCGAGCAGATGAAGATGTTCCTGACCCGCCTCGGCTTCGGCTCGAAGGTCGTGGTCACGGGTGACGTCACCCAGGTCGACCTGCCGAGCGGGCAGCGCAGCGGACTGCGGATCGTGCGCGACATCCTCGAGGGCGTCGAAGACCTGCACTTCGCCACGCTGAACAGCCAGGACGTGGTGCGGCACAAGCTGGTCGGCGACATCGTCGACGCGTACGAGAAGTGGCAGGCCACCCAGGACGCCACCGCGGGCAACGGAAGGGCCGTCAGCGGTCGATGAGCGATCACGAGCGCGAGGAATCGCTCTATTGGACACAATGCGTTCGTGCCTCGCGGGCGTTCTCGCCGGATGAGGGACGAAGGAGGCGAAAACACCCGTGAGCATCGAAATCGCCAACGAGTCCGGTGTCGGGGTCGACGAGGCGTCGATCGTCTCGGCCGCCCGGTTCGCGCTGGACCGCATGGAGGTCAGCCCGCTCGCGGAGCTGTCCGTGCTGCTGGTGACCCTCGACGTGATGGAGGACCTCCACGAGCGCTGGATGGACCTGCCGGGCCCCACCGACGTCATGGCGTTCCCCATGGACGAGCTGGAGTCCACCCGGCGGCCGGACGCGCCCGAGGCCTCACCCGCGCTGCTGGGTGACATCGTGCTGTGCCCCGCGTTCGCCAGGGACCAGGCGCGCACGGCCGGGCACTCGCTCATCGAGGAGCTGCACCTGCTGACCGTCCACGGCGTGCTCCACCTGCTCGGCTACGACCACGCCGAGCCCGCCGAGGAGCGCGAGATGTTCGCGCTGCAGCGGCGGATCCTGGCCGACTTCCGCGCCGCGGCACTCGCCGCGCAGCGGCAGGACGTCCAGCGCAGCAACGACGACCGTCTGCTCGGGGCGGCCGGGCTCGACGGGGGGAACGACCCGGAGGCACCGTGACCAGCTCCGCCGTACTGCTGGTCATCGCCACGCTGCTGGTGCTGCTCGGCGGTGTGTTCGCCGCCGCCGACGCCGCCGTGAGCACCGTTTCGCAGGCCCGCGTCGAGGGGCTCGTCCGGCTCGGCCGCGTCGGCGCCCGCCAGCTGCTCGCCGTGATCGGCGAGCGCAGCAGGCACATCAACCTCCTGTTGCTGCTGCGCATGGGCTGCGAGCTGACCGCGACCGTGCTCGTCACCATCGTCAGCGTGCGGTGGTTCCAGCCGGTCCCGCTCGCCGTGCTCGCCGCCGGGCTGATCATGGTGCTCGTCAGCTACGTCCTCGTCGGCGTCGGCCCGCGCACCATCGGCAGGCAGCACCCCTACCGCGTCGGCACGCTCGTCGCCGGACCCGTGCGCGTACTCGGCACCATCCTCGGCCCGCTCAGCAAGCTCCTCATCGTGCTCGGCAACGCGATCACGCCAGGAAAGGGGTTCCGCGAGGGCCCGTTCACCACCGAGACCGAGCTGCGCGAGCTGGTCGACCTCGCGGGCGAGCGCGGCGTCGTGGGCACCGACGAGCGCGAAATGATCCACTCGGTGTTCGAACTGGGGGACACCGTCGCGCGCGAGGTGATGGTGCCGCGCACGGAGATCGTCTGGATCGAGCAGGGCAAGACCTTGCGCCAGGCGCTCGCCCTGTCGATGCGCACCGGGTTCACGCGGCTGCCGGTGATCGGCGAGTCCGTTGACGACATCGTGGGCGTGGTGAACCTCAAGGACCTGGTGCGGGCGTCGATGGCGGACGGCGGCAGCGCGCGTCAGGTGGGCGAGCTGATGAACCCTGCCAGCTTCGTGCCCGACTCCAAGCGGCTCGACAGCCTGCTCAAGGAGATGCAGGTGTCGCGCCACCACATGGCGATCGCCGTCGACGAGTACGGCGGCACGGCGGGCCTGCTCACCATCGAGGACATCCTGGAGGAGATCGTCGGCGAGATCACCGACGAGTCCGACACCGGCGAGCGCCCGCCCGTCGAGCACCTCGGCGAGCGCGTGGTGCGCGTGTCGGCGCGTCTCGGCATCGACGACCTCGGCGAGCTGTTCCACGTCGACCTCTCCGGCCACGACGTGGAGACCGTCGGCGGGCTGCTCGCGCAGCGGCTCGGCCGCGTCCCGCTGCCCGGCGCGGAGGCCGAGATCGAGGGCCTGCGGCTGCGGGCCGAGGGCGGCAAGGACCGGCGCGGCAGGATGCGCATCACGACGGTGGTGGTACGCCCCACCGACGAGGAGTGGGCGCCGCCCCGGCAGAACGGAACGGACGAGCGCGATAGGAGCGTCGAACATGCCTGACCTTGACCCGGAGGACGAGAAGATCATCATCCTCGCGCGCTCCACCCGAGCCCGTATCCAGGCGGAGGAAGGGGCCGCCGTGCGCGACACCGACGGGCGCACCTACGCCGCCGCCACGGTCGACCTGCCCTCGTTCAAGCTGACCGCGTTGCAGGCCGCCGTCGCCGCCGCCGTGTCCAGCGGAGCCGAGGGACTCGAGGCCGCCGCCGTGGTCACGAGCGAGGTCATGATCAAGGGCGCGTCCGTGCAGGCCGTGCACGACCTCACCCCGAGCGCGCCGATCCTGCGGGCCGACCCGTCCGGCGCCGTACAGGAGATCCTTCGGTGACCGACGAGCACCGGTCCGGGTTCGCCTGCTTCGTCGGGCGCCCCAACGCGGGGAAGTCGACGCTCACCAACGCCCTCGTCGGCACCAAGATCGCCATCACGTCGAGCAAGCCACAGACCACGCGGCACGCAATCCGCGGCATCGTGCACCGCGACGACGCGCAGCTGATCATCATCGACACCCCCGGCCTGCACCGCCCGCGCACGCTGCTCGGCCAGCGGCTCAACGACGTCGTGCGCTCGACGTGGTCCGAAGTGGACGTCGTGGGCTTCTGCGTGCCCGCCAACGAGAAGGTGGGCCCCGGCGACAAGTTCATCGCCAGTGAGCTCGCCAAGATCGCCAGGCATACCCCGGTCGTGGGCATCGTCACCAAGACCGATCTCGCCACGCCCGACCAGGTCGCGCAGCAGCTCGTGGCGCTGCAGGAGGTCATGGAGTTCGCCGACCTGGTGCCCGTGTCCGCTGTCGACGGTTACCAGGTCGGCACGCTCGCCGACGTGCTCGTGCGGCGGCTGCCGGAAGGGCCGCAGCTCTACCCGGGCGGCGACCTCACCGACGAGCCCGAGCAGACCCTGGTCGCCGAGCTGATCAGGGAGGCAGCGCTGGAGGGCGTGCGCGACGAGCTGCCGCACTCGATCGCGGTGGTCGTGGAGGAGATGCAGCCCCGCGAGGGCCGCGACGACCTCATCGACGTCTACGCGCACGTGTTCGTGGAGCGGCCGAGCCAGAAGGGCATCGTGCTGGGCCACCGCGGCAGCAGGCTCAAGCAGGTCGGCGCGGACGCGCGCAAGCACATCGAGGCGCTGCTCGGCACGAAGGTGTACCTCGACCTGCACGTCAAGGTGGCCAAGGACTGGCAGCGGGACCCGAAACAGCTGGGCCGCCTCGGCTTCTGAGCCCGCGGCCCGCGGCACCCAACCGCAGTGAAGGCCACCTTCACTGCGTTCAACGCAGTGAAGGTGGCCTTCACTGCAGACGTGGGACCATGACAACGTGAGTCTGTATCGGGACACCGGCGTGGTGCTGCGGTTGCACAAGCTCGGCGAGGCCGACCGCATCGTCACCATGCTCACCCGGCGGCACGGCAAGGTCCGCGCCGTGGCGAAGGGCGTGCGGCGCATCACGTCGCGCTTCGGTGCCCGGCTGGAGCCGTTCAACAACGTCGACACGCAGTTCTACACGGGCCGCACGCTCGACGTGATCACGCAGGTCGAGACCGTCGACGCGTTCGCGCTGCCGATCGTCGGCGACTACCCGCGCTACACCGCGGCCGTCGCCATCACCGAGACCGCCGACCGGCTCAGCGCGGAGGAGGGCGAGCCCGCCCTGAAGCTGTATCTGCTGGTGACGGGCGCGCTGCGGGCGCTGGCCGAAGGGCGGCGCGACGCGTCGCTGGTGCTCGACGCGTTCTTCCTGCGCGCGATGGCGTTCGCGGGCTGGGAGCCGGCCATCACCGAGTGCGCGCGCTGCGGCGAGCCCGGCCCGCACCGCGCGTTCAACGTCCAGGCAGGCGGCTCCCTGTGCGGCCGCTGCCGCGTGCCCGGCTCGGTGCACCCCGCGCCCGAGGTGCTGGTGCTGCTCGCGGCGCTGCTGCACGGCGACTGGCCCGTGGCCGAGGAGACCACCTCCAGCGTGCGCCGCGACGCGAGCGGACTGGTCGCGGCGCACCTGCAGTGGCATCTGGAGCGGCAGCTGCGCTCCCTGCCGTTCGTCGAACGCCGTGCCCGCGAGGCCCCGATCACCGGCGCGTTAGGGTCGGACGCGATGTCCGGCGACACGGAGGTGACAGGTGCGGCGCAGGGGACGCGAGGCGGCGACGTCACTGAGGGCGTCGCAGGGGGCGGTGCGGGCGCCTGACCCGCATCCTTCCGGCGAGTGCCCGCCGCGGATCCCGGCCGAGCTGGTGCCGAACCACGTCGCGCTGGTGATGGACGGCAACGGCCGGTGGGCCAACCAGCGTGGGCTGCCCCGCATCGAGGGGCACAAACGCGGCGAGGCCGTGATGATCGACGTGGCCAGCGGCGCCGTCGAGCTCGGCGTCAAATGGCTCTCGGTGTACGCCTTCTCCACCGAGAACTGGAAGCGCAGCCCCGACGAGGTGCGCTTCCTCATGGGCTTCAACCGCGACACGATCCGCCGCCAGGTCGACTACCTCGGCTCGATCGGCGTACGGATCCGCTGGGCGGGCCGCACGCCGAAACTGTGGCGTAGCGTGATCAAGGAGCTGCAGGCTGCCGAGGAGAAAACCAGGCACAACACGCTGCTCAACATGACCATGTGCGTGAACTACGGCGGCCGGGCCGAGATCGGCGACGCCGCGCGGCGCATCGCCCAGCTCGCCGCCGAGGGCAAGATCAACCCGGACAAGGTGGACGAGCGCACGCTCGCGAAGTACCTGTACCAGCCCGAGATGCCCGACGTGGACCTGTTCCTGCGGCCCTCGGGAGAGCTGCGGACGTCGAACTTCATGCTGTGGCAGTCGGCCTACGCCGAGTTCGTCTTCCAGGACACGCTGTTTCCCGACTTCGACCGCCGCAAGCTCTGGGAGGCGTGCCTCGAGTACGCCAAGCGGGACCGGCGCTTCGGCGGAGCGGTCGACGCCGCGGCCAAGGAGGCCCGCTCATGACATCCGAGGCAGCCGACACGGCAGAGCTGCTCACCGCCGCCCAGCGGGCGCTGGAGCGCTACCTGGAGGTCAAGGTCGACGACGACGGCACGCTCACGTTCTCGCACTCCGACGTGCCGTGCGTCGTGCAGGCGATGCGGCTGGCCGACGGACTCGCCGTGCTCAGCATGACCTGTGTGGTCGGTTGGGACCTGCCCGACGACCCCGGCCTCGCCGTCGCGGTCGCCGAGCGCGCCGGCCAGGGGCTCTTCGGCACACTGGGGCTCGTGCACTCCGAACGCGGCATGGACCTCACGCTGCGCTACGCCTTCCCCGCGCAGGGCCTCGACGTCGCACCGCTCGGGACGCTGCTGATGCTCGTGGTGTCCACGGCCTCGCAGGTGCGTTCCGAGCTGCTCGGCGCGGGAGCGTGAGTGGGTAGCAGCACGCAGGCGCGGCCCGGCTCGGGGCGCCTGCGGATCACCTCGGTCGAGGTGCTCTGCGTGGTGCTGGTGGTCGCGATCCTCGGCCAGTCGTGGCTGCGGTCGGTGCTCGACGTGCCCGCGCTGCGTACCGGCGCGACGGTGTTCGTTGCGGTGTGCGTGCAGGCGCTGCCGTTCCTGGTGCTCGGCGTGCTCATCAGCGGTGCGATCGCGGCGTTCGTCCCGGCTCGCGTGCTGCGCAGGGTGCTGCCGCGCAGGGAGAGCGCGGCGGTGGGCGTGGCGGGACTCTCCGGGGTCGCGCTGGCCGGGTGCGAGTGCGCGTCGGTTCCGGTGGCGCGCAGGCTCATCGGGCAGGGCGTCGCCCCGGCCGCGGCGCTGACGTTCCTGCTGGCGGCGCCCGCCGTGAACCCGGTGGTGATCGTCTCGACGGCCGTGGCGTTCCCCGGCGAACCGGGGATGGTGCTCGCGCGGTTCGTCGGCTCGCTCTTCACCGCGATGATCATGGGCTGGCTGTGGATCCGCTGGGGCAAGCTCGAATGGATCGCCGAGCGGGCGCTGCGCAGGCTGCCCGAGGTCGAGGGCAGGGACCGCTGGAAGGTCTTCGCCGAGACGTCGCGCGCCGACCTGGTGGAGGCGGGCGGGTTCCTCGTGCTCGGCGCGCTCGTGTCGGCCGCGCTCGGCGTGCTGGTGCCGGGGGAGTGGTTCGGGACGCTCGGCGACCAGATCGTGCTGGGCATCCTGGTGATGGCGGTGCTGGCCGTGGTGCTGTCGCTGTGCAGCGAGGCGGACGCGTTCGTCGCGGCGTCGCTTTCGGCGCTGCCGCTGCTGCCGAGGCTCGTGTTCCTGGTGGTGGGGCCCGCGATCGACCTGAAGCTGTTCGCCTTGCAGGCCGGGACGTTCGGCAGGCCGTTCGCGCTGCGGTTCGCGCCGGTGACGTTCGTCGTGGCGGTCCTGTGCGGGGTCGGGGCGGGGCTGCTGTTCCTCGGGGGTGTGCGATGAGGCGGGAGACGCAGAACATCCTGCTGCTGTTGCTCGGCGGGGCGCTGCTGAAGATCGCCATCACCGGCGACTACCTGCGCTACGTCAAGCCGGCGCACCAGCCGTGGCTGCTCGGCGCCGGTGCGGTGACCGTCGCGCTCGGAGCCGTCGCGATCGTGCGGGACGTGCTCGCGGCGCGCCGCCGGGCCGTCGAGGAACCGGGGCACGAGCATCACCACCCGGCGCGCTCGGCGTGGCTGCTGATGGTGCCGGTGCTCGCGGTGTTCCTGGTGGCGCCGCCCGCGCTCGGCTCCGACTCGGTGACGCGCACCCGCGGCGGCACGGCCGAGGGCTTCGCCCCCGCCGGGGCCGGTGCGAGTTTCCCGCCGCTGCCGCGGGGCGACCCGCTGCCGATGACCGTCACGGACTTCGTCAGCAGGGCGGGCTGGGACGAGGCGCGGTCGGTGGACGGGCGCACGGTGTCGCTCACGGGCTTCGTGGTGCACGACGAGGGCGAGACGCTGCTGGCACGGCTGGTGATCGGCTGCTGCGCCGCGGACGCCTACCCGGTGCGAGTGCGTCTCGACGGCGGCAACGCCGCCGCCCTGCCCACCGACACGTGGATACGGGTGACGGGCAAGGTGGTGCCGGGGGTGAACACGGCCGACAGCGGCTACGTCCCGGCGCTGACGGTGGGAACCCTCCAGGAGGTCCCCGCCCCCAAGGACCCGTACGAGTACTGATCCAGAGGGCCCGCCTACCTGCCCCCAAGGCCACCTTTGTTGCGTTCAACGCAACAAAGGTGGCCTTGGGGGCCAGTCGAGTCAGCAGTGAAGGCCACCTTCACTGCGTTCAACGCAGGCATGGTGGCCTTCACTGCGGCTGCGGTCGGGTCAGGCGCCGTTGCGCTGGGCGCAGGTGGAACAGGTGCCGACGATCTCGATGGTGTGGCTGATGTCGGAGAAGCCGTTGCCCGCGGCGATCTTCTCGGCCCACCGCTCGACGGCGGGGCCCTCGACCTCGACGGTGAACCCGCAGCGGCGGCACACGAGGTGATGGTGGTGGTGCTCCGAGCAGCGGCGGTACAGCGCCTCGCCGGAGTCGGTGCGCAGCACGTCGATCTCGTCGGCCTCCGACAGGGACTGGAGCGTGCGGTACACCGTGGTCAGCCCGATGCCCTCGCCGCGCTTGCGCAGCTCGTCGTAGAGCTCCTGCGCCGACCGGAAGTCGTCGACCTCGGCCAGCAGCTCGACCACCGCGGCACGCTGCTTCGTCGCCCTCCGCCCTGGCATCGGCGCGCGGCCGCGAGTCGCCGGTGAGCTCATGCCTGACCCTCCTCCTGCACGTGGGCGACGGCGTCGACCACGATATGCGCCAGGTGATCGTCCACCAGGCGATAGACGACCTCCCGGCCACGTCGTTCACCATGTACCACACCGGCGGCCTTGAGCACCCGCAGGTGCTGGCTGATCAGCGGCTGGGCGACGTCGAGCGCGTCGACCAGCTCGTGCACACAGCGGTCGGCGGCACGCAGCTGCAGCACGATCGCGATCCGCACCGGTGCCGCGAGCGCGCGCAGCAGCTCACCGGCGTCGGCGAGCGTCGCCGCGGGCAGCGGCGGCGGGGCGGGCCGGTTCTCCCGCGACGGCGAGTGTTCGTGCGACTCGGCGCCGCCGGGAAGCCCCGAGGGAGCCGCGTTCGAACTCACCGTCGACATGTGATCTCCAGCCTTGGTCGTCACGGGTGGCCAGCGGATGCATACCATCCTAATGCGCTGGCGATGGTGATCTGGGCCTCGTGATCGGCACGTCCGCTCTACTCCGATCGAGTGAGCTGGGTGCCGGTCTGCCCGATTCGACCGGGTTCGTGGGCAAAGGTGAATCGCAGTCGCGTTGACCTGGCTGAGGGGAAGCATGAGTCGTTTCGTCACCAAGCTGGCCGTCGGTGGTGCCGTGGTGGCCGCGTTCGCGGTCGCACCCGTCGTGGCGCAGGCGCAGGATCGCGCCGTCGACGAGGACACGGGACCGGTCGCGTTCGCCAACGTCGCCGCCGTGCGGATCGGCGAGGACGGCGGGTCGGTGATCAGCGAGACGCAGCGCTCGCCGCTGCTGCCTGGCACGTCCCGGCTCGCGCAGAGCCGTTCGGCGCTGCCCGGATCCGACGGCGAACGCGAGGCCGTCGGCCCGCACTACTTGCTGCGCTTCGGCACGGTCACCGGCGGTGAGAGCCCGTTCCCCGGCGGCGTCACCGGCGGGGACCACGAGGTCACGGCGACGCTCGAGGACACCACCGTGCCCACCGCCACGGCCGAGGCCGACTACGCCCTGCGCGACCTCGCCTCCGACACCACCGTCGTGGCGTTCGAGCGCGCCAGGAGCACCGTCGAGTGCGCCGCACCGGACGCGCTCACCGCCGAGACCACCACCGGCCGCCTGTGGGTGCTCGGCGAGGAGCGGGCGGCGCCCGCGGGCGACGAGCCGCTGCGGATCGAGAACCTGCCCTTCGGCCCGCCGACCGAGGTCGAGGGAGCCGATCCGGCGCAGACGGTCTCCGACGTCACGATCAGCAGGGTGACGTCGTTCGACCAGCTCGTGCGCCAGGACCAGTGGCGCTCCGGCCCGGTCACCACCGCCGCGGGCTGGCAGCTGGAGATCGTCACGCACGTGCGCGACGCCGAGGGCGCCGACCTGCGCGACGTGACCACCCGCTTCGTGCTCGGCGGCGTCAGCTGCTCGCTGCCGGACGGCTTCACGCCGGTGACGTCCGACCCCGGTGAGGACCGCGCCGACCCCGTGGTGCCGGTGAAGATCCCCGCCGGGGCACAGGCGGACACGGGTGCTGGCGAGCCGTTCGGCTGGGCACTCGTCGGCGGCGGGGTCGTGCTCGGCGTCGCCGCGCTGTTGCTGGCCAGGAGCCGCAGGCAGGCCACCGCCCTCGAGGGGGAGGAGTAGCCGTGCCGCGACACG
Organism: Prauserella flavalba; assembly: GCF_003202235.1. Lineage (GTDB taxonomy): Bacteria > Actinomycetota > Actinomycetes > Mycobacteriales > Pseudonocardiaceae > Prauserella_A > Prauserella_A flavalba. Next base: position 19,416 of record NZ_MASU01000014.1, on the reverse strand, counting down.
GCCTCGCCGCGGCGGCCCTCGGGCTGCTCGCCGTCGCGGCCGTCGTGGCCGGCACGCTCGTGCTGACCAACGGTGGCGAGCCGGCCGCCGCACCGCCCCCGGTCACCACCACGCACAGCCCGCCGCCGTCGAGCACGACGACGGCGTCGAGCACGGCACTGCGGCCCGAGGCGGTGCCCGTGCGCCACACGCCGGTGTCGCAGCCGCCCGGGACGGTGCGGCTGCCCGAGGGCAGTACGGCGACGCTCGTGCGCCGTGAGGTGACCTCCGACGGCACGCTCCCGATCCCGGACGGGCTTGAGGAGGCGACGTGGTGGGGCGCGGAGCTCGGCGCCGAGCGCGGGGTCGCCCTGCTGTCCGGGCACGTCAACTGGGCGGGCCGGACGGGGCCGTTCGAGCAGCTGTGGCGCTCGCACGCGGGGCAGGACGTGACCGTCGTCGACCCGGGCGGCGGCCGGTGGGGCTACCGCGTCACCGAGGTGCTGACGCTGCACAAGAACGACCTGCCCGCGCACGCGCAACGGCTGTTCGCGCAGGACGGTCCGCACCGGCTCGTGCTGGTCACGTGCGGTGGCGACTACGTGGGCGGCACCGACGGTTACGAGGACAACCGGATCGTCATCGCGGAGCTCGTCACCCGTCCGTGAACGGCCCATCCCCGGGGACGTGCGGTGCGACACGCGGGCTACGCTGGTAGCTCACTGTCATAGCCGATTCCGCATGCCCCGGAGCGTTGAGTGCCCGCCAACACCATCGAGACCGTCGTCAATCTGTGCAAGCGTCGTGGCTTCGTCTTCCCCTCCGGGGAGATCTACGGCGGTACCCGGTCGGCGTGGGACTACGGACCACTCGGTGTGGAGCTCAAGGAGAACATCAAGCGCCAGTGGTGGAAGACCATGGTGCAGAACCGGGACGACGTCGTCGGCCTGGACTCCTCGGTGATCCTGCCGCGCCAGGTGTGGGTGGCCTCGGGTCACGTCAACGCCTTCCACGACCCCCTCGTCGAATGTCTGTCGTGCCACCGCCGGTTCCGGTCGGACCAGCTGGCCGAGGAGTACGCCGAGCGCACGGGCACGCCGGTGAACGAGGACGACCTCTCCGAGGTGCCGTGCCCCAACTGCGGCAACCGCGGCCAGTACACCGAGCCGCGTGAGTTCAACATGATGCTCAAGACCTTCCTCGGCCCGGTGGAGTCGGAGGAGGGCCTGCACTACCTGCGCCCGGAGACCGCGCAGGGCATCTTCGTGAACTTCCTGAACGTGCAGACCACCTCGCGGAAGAAGCCGCCGTTCGGCATCGGCCAGATCGGCAAGTCGTTCCGCAACGAGATCACACCGGGCAACTTCATCTTCCGCACGCGCGAGTTCGAGCAGATGGAGATGGAGTTCTTCGTCGAGCCCGGCGAGGACGAGAAGTGGCACCAGTACTGGATCGACCTGCGCATGGACTGGTACGCCGACCTCGGCATCGCGCGGGAGAACCTGCGGACCTACGAGCACCCCAAGGAAAAGCTCTCCCACTACGCCAAGCGCACGGTGGACATCGAGTACCGCTTCCAGTTCTCGGCCGGCCAGGAGTGGGGTGAGCTGGAGGGCATCGCCAACCGCACCGACTTCGACCTCACCACGCACTCCAACCACTCCGGCGTGGATCTGTCCTATTTCGACCAGGCGTCCGGACAGCGGTACCGACCGTTCGTCATCGAGCCCGCGGCGGGTGTGGGCAGGCCGATGATGGCGTTCCTGCTCGACGCCTACACCGAGGACGAGGTGCCCAACGCCAAGGGCGGTGTGGACAAGCGGACCGTGCTCAAGCTCGACCCGAGGCTCGCGCCGTTCAAGGTCGCGGTGCTGCCGCTGTCGCGCAACGCCGACCTCACGCCGAAGGCCCGCGACATCGCCGCGATGCTGCGCAAGCACTGGAACGTCGACTTCGACGACGCCCAGTCGATCGGCAAGCGCTACCGCCGCCAGGAGGAGATCGGCACGCCGTTCTGCGTGACGGTCGACTTCGACTCGCTGGAGGACCAGGCCGTCACGGTCCGCGAGCGGGACTCGATGGCGCAGGAGCGCATCGCGATCGACAAGCTGGAGTCCTACCTGGCCGCGCGGCTCCTCGGCTGCTGAGGCACCCATGACCTCCCACGCTCCCGCGGTGAGCTGGATCCGGAGGGCGGTCTTCGGGGTCGTGCTCGTCGCGCTGCTCGTGCTCGGCGGTACCGCGTTCCGGGTCTGGTACGTGGCCCGTGCCGACGAGCGGCCGCGCGTCGATGCGATCGTCGTCCTCGGTGCGGCGCAGTACAACGGCGTGCCGTCGAAGATCTTCGAGGCCAGGTTGTCCCACGCCAAGGACCTGTACGACGAGGGCGTCGCCGGGCACATCGTCACTTCCGGCGGCAACCGCGAGGGCGACGCCTACACCGAGGCTGAGGCCGGGGCGAACTGGCTCGTGGAGAACGGCGTGCCGAGCGCGAGCACGATCGCGGTGGGGGAGGGCAGCGACACGCTGCGCTCGCTGCGGGCCGTGGCCGGCGCGATCCACGCGAGGGGCTGGAGCACCGCGGTGATCGTGAGCGACCCGTGGCACTCCCTGCGTGCGGGCACGATGGCCGAGGACGTGGGGCTGGAGGCGTTCACGTCGCCGACCCACACCGGGCCGATCGTGCAGACCCGCGAGACGCAGGCGCGCTACATCTTCCGCGAGACCGGGGCGCTGCTGTACTACCGGCTGTCGAAGAACCCGGCCGACAACATCGGCGGCACCGGCCTGCGGTAGCGCATACAGTGGCGTTCGATGAACGCCGTCTACAGCGAGCACGACCGCGAGCGCAGGCACGCCGAGCCCCCGAAACGGGCCGCGCTGCCCGGCGCCCGTGGCGACGGGCGCAGCCCGTTCGCGCGCGACCGGGCCAGGGTGCTGCACTCGGCCGCACTGCGCAGGCTCGCCGGGAAGACGCAGGTCGTCGGGCCGGGCGAGGGTGCCGAGGTGAGCGGTGTCCCGCGCACGCGGCTGACCCACTCGCTGGAGGTCGCCCAGATCGGCAGGGGCATCGCCGCCGAACTGGGCGCGGACCCCGACCTCGTCGACACCGCGGGCCTCGCCCACGACATCGGGCACCCGCCGTTCGGCCACAACGGCGAGCAGGCGCTCGACGAGGCGGCGCGGGCGTGCGGGGGCTTCGAGGGCAACGCGCAGACGCTGCGCATCCTCACCCGGCTCGAACCGAAGGTGCTCGGCGACGGCGACGAGACCGCGGGCCTCAACCTCACGCGCGCGTGCCTCGACGCGGCCACGAAGTACCCGTGGCCGCGCGAGGAGGGCACGGCGAAGTTCGGGGTGTACGACGACGACCTCGACGTCTTCCGCTGGATGCGCGACGGCACGCCTGGCCGGAGCACGTGCCTCGAGGCGCAGATCATGGACTGGGCCGACGACGTGGCGTACTCGGTGCACGACGTCGAGGACGGGGTGCTCGCGGGCCGTATCTCACTGAGCGTGCTCGCCGACGCCGAGGAGCGCACCGCCGTCGCGGAGCTCGCGGCGCGGCACTTCACGAGCAGCCCGGTGTCCACTGTGGAACGTGCTGCGAAGGAGCTGCTGAACCTGCCGGTGGTGGCCGCTCTCGCGACCAACGGCTACGACTCGTCGCTGTCGGCGCAGGTCGCGCTCAAACGGCTCACCAGCGAGCTGGTGGGCCGTTTCGCCTCGGCCGCCGTCACCGGAACCCGCGATGCTCACGGCGACGGACCGCTGCGCCGTTACGAGGCGCGGCTGGCCGTGCCCGAGCAGGTCGGCGCCGAGGTGGCCCTGCTGAAGGCGCTCGCGTTGCGCTACGTGATGAGCGACCGGCGCAGGCTGGCCATGCAGGAGGGCCAGCGGCAGCTGCTCGCGGAGCTGGTCGACGTGGTGGCCAGGCGTGCGCCCGAGTCGCTCGACCCGATCTTCCTGCCCGCGTGGGAGGCGGCCGGGGACGACGCGGCGAAGCTGCGCGTGGTGATCGACCAGCTCGCCTCGCTCACCGACGCACAGGCCCATGCCTGGCACGCGTGGCACACGGGGCGGCACAGTTAGCGCACAGTAAACGCGGTAACGTCGGGGAATGTCCGTCTCCGGCAGGGAACGCGCACATCTCCGCTTCGCGCTCGCGGTGCACCGCGCCGCGGCCGGAGCCGGTGACGCCTGCTTCTCGCCGTACTCCGCGGCGAGTGCGCTCGGCCTGGTGACCAGCGCCGCCCGCGGACCCGCCGCCGAGGAGACCGCCGCGCTGCTCGCCGGGTCGGCCGAGGGCGCCGAGGAGCACGCCCGGATGCTGCGCGAGGCCGCGGAGCTGACACCTCGGGCGGGCCAGGAGGAGCCCGTGCTGGAGGTGGCCAACACGCTGTGGGCGTGGGACGGGCTGCCGCTCAGGCGTGACTTCCTCACCGAGCTGGCCACCTGGCCGTCGGGCGGGGTCGCGGGCGCGCCGTTCGTCGAGGACCCCGAGGCCGCCCGCGCCGCGATCAACGGCGACGTCGCGAAGGCGACTCGCGAGCTGATCCCCGAGCTGCTGCCGCCGGGCACGGTCGGGGAGGACACCGTCGCGACGCTGGTCAACGCCCTGTACCTGCGCGTGGCCTGGACCTACCCCTTCCGGGAGGCGGAGACCGCCGACGCGGACTTCCACGCGCCCTCCGGCACCCGCCGGGTGCCGACGATGCGGCAGTCCGAGCGCCTCGGCTACGCCGAGCACGCGGGCTGGCGCCTGGTGTCGCTGCCCGCGGTCGGCGGCGTGGAGGCCGTGGTGCTGCTGCCCGACGGCGACCTCGCCGAGCGGGAGTCCACGATGGACGAGAACCTGCTCGCCGAGCTACTGGCCGCCCGGCGCGGGGGCATGGTGAACCTGTCGCTGCCGCGGGTGTCGCTGGACGTGCGCACCAGGCTCAAGCCGGCGCTGCACTCGCTCGGCGTGCACACGATGTTCACGCCGGAGGCCGACTTCAGCGGGCTCACCGACGATCCGAGGCTGCTCGTGTCCGACGTGCTGCACCAGGCCGTGCTGCGCCTCGACGAGGGCGGGCTGGAGGGCGCCGCCGCCACCGCGGTGACGATGCGGATGGTCTCCATGCCGGTCGGCGAGCCCGTGACGGTCACCGTCGACCGTCCGTTCCTGCTCCTCGTCCGGCACAGCGGCACCGGGGCCGTCTACTTCCTGGCCCGGGTCGTCGAGCCGTGACGGCGGCCGCCGACATGCGGTCGCCGGCCGCCGAGGTCCCGCGCGTCCGGTGGCCGCACCGGGGCCGGGTCGCCGACCTCGCGGTGCTGGCGGCCTACGTGCTCGCCGCCTTCCTCATCTACCGTCCACTGTGGATGAACCTGGGCAGCGGGTACCTCAGCAGCAGCGTGCAGGACCAGAACATGTGGGAGTGGTTCTTCGCGGTCACGGCCCGCTCCGTGCTGCACCTGGAGAACCCGCTCTTCTCGGACTTTCAGAACTATCCGCTGGGCGTGAACCTCATGGCCAACACGGCCATGCTCGGCGTCGGTATCCCGCTCACGCCCGTGACCGTGCTGTTCGGGCCCACCACCACGTGGGTGCTGACCCTCACCGGCGGCCTCGCCGCGACGGCAGGCGCCTGGTACTGGGTGCTCTCCCGGCACGTCGTCGACACCCGTGCCGGTGCGGCGATCGGCGCGGCGTTCTGCGCGTTCGCCCCGTCGATCATCTCCCACGCCAACGCGCACCCGAACTTCGTCGCGCTGTTCCTGCTGCCGTTCATCGTGCTGCGGCTGCTCAAGCTCGCGCGCGGCCAGCGGCCCGTACGCAATGGCGTGCTGCTCGGGCTCCTCGTGACCTACCAGGTGTTCCTCGGCGAGGAGCCGCTGCTGATCGCGGCCACCACGATGGCGGTGTTCGCGATCGTCTACGCGCTGTCGCGGCCCGAGGAGGCTCTCGCGATGGCGAGGCCGCTGGGCACCGGGATCCTCGTCGGCGCGGGAGTGACGTTCGCGCTCGTGGCGTTCCCGCTGTGGTGGCAGTTCGCGGGCCCGCAGAGCTACGGCAGCATCGAGCACGGTCTGCTCGGCAACGACGCGGCGGCGTTCACGGCGTTCTCCACCGAGTCGGTGGTCGGCGACCCGGAGGTCGCCAAGGAGTTCTCGCTCAACCGCACCGAGGAGAACGCCTTCTTCGGCTGGCCGCTGGTGCTGCTGCTCACCGCGGTGACCATCGCGCTGTGGCGGGTGGCGGCGGCCAGGGCGCTGGCGGTCGCGATGTTCGCGCTCGCGTGGATCTCGATGGGCGTGCTGCTCGTCGTGAACGGCGAGGCCACGTCGATCCCCGGTCCCTGGATGCTGATGTTCGACCTGCCGCTGTACGAGTCGGTGCTGGAGTCCCGGTTCGCGCTGGGCGCCGTGGTGCCCGCGGGGATCCTGCTGGCGCTGGCCACCGAGCGGGTGCTGCGGCTCGACCTGGCACGCGACTGGGGCTACGCCGCGCGCATCGGCTGGTTCGGCGCCCTCGCGTTCGCGCTCGTGCCGATCGCCCCCACCGAGCTGCGCGTGCACGAGCGCGACCCGGTGCCGCAGTTCTTCGCCGACGACACCTGGCGCCAGTACGTGGAACCCGGCGGGTCGGTGGTCGTGGTGCCACTGCCCGACACCGGCGACGCCGAGGCCCTGCACTGGCAGGTGGAGGCCGGGTTCGGCTTCCCGCTCGCCGAGGGCTACTTCGTCGGCCCGTCGACCGACGGCCGCGGCACCTACGGCGCCGTGCGGCGCCCGGTGTCGGAGCTGCTCGAACAGGTCGCCGACACGGGCGTGGCGCCGGCCATCTCCCCGGCGGGCAGGCGGCAGGCGGCGGCGGATCTGCGGTACTGGAAGGCCGACGTCGTGGTGCTGCCCATGAGGGCCGACCAGGCCGACGCCCTGCGCACCACGGTCGACCGGCTGCTGGACCAGAACGCCCGGCCGGTCGGCGGCATGTGGGTGTGGGACGTCCGTGCTGTCACACCCGGCTGAGCTGTCTCGTCCAGCTGGTGACCCCGTCAGTCACCACAGGAGGAGACCGATGCCCCGCATTTCCGGAGTGCCCACCAGGGACGCAGGCCTGCTCGTCCGCCTGAGCTACCGGTTCGCCCGCAAGCGCTACGGTGCCGTGCCCGAGCCGATGACCGTCTGCGCCCACCATCGCCCGCTGCTGTGGACGTACGCGACACACGAGATGCTGGCGGAGAAGGCGTCGCGGTCACTTCCCGTCACCGTGCGTGAGCTGGCCGTCTACCGCACGGCCGTGCGGCTCGGCTGCTCGTGGTGCGTCGACTTCGGCACGATGCTGCAGAAGCACGAGGGCCTCGACATCGACCGCCTCAAGGACATCGACAACTACGCGACGTCACCGAGGTTCACCCACCAGGAGCGGCTCGCGCTCGCCTACGCCGACGCGATGACCGACAGCCCGGTGAGCGTCACCGACGAGCAGGTCGCGGAGCTGGAGCGCGAGTTCGGCCGCAAGGGCGTCGTCGAGCTCACCTACCAGATCGGGCTCGAGAACATGCGGGCCAGGATCAACAGCGCCCTCGACATCACCGACCAGGGCTTCACCTCCGGCGACGCCTGCCGGGTCCCGGTGCCCGCCGATCAGCCCTCCTGACCGGACTCACCCCGCCACGATGTAGCCGGATCCGGGCCGCTTGCCGGATGACGGCCGGTGCCGGCCGGGGGCGTATCCGGTGCTCCGTACCGGGGCCCCGGCGCGGGCTGTCGCGCGCCGGGGCCCCTCGTGTCACTGCGGTCAGGCGCGACGGTTGCGTTCCAGAAACCGGTGTCACGATTCGGACTCGCCGCAATTCGTACCGTAACAGGGCATGCGCAGCGGGCGACTGCACGGTGGACAGGTCTCAGCGAGGAGGCAGGTCATGTGCTGCGCGGATCCCCACACTGCTGGGCAACGGTCTCGTTGGCCTGCCCCGTGGCGCTCGGCCGAATGCCGGCGAGCGGCACCGATGGGGAATCGTGCCGGCTGCGGCTGCCCGCGTCGTGATCCGCGCGGAAAAGCCTCCTTGAGGTCAGTTGACGTTTTCGTAATGGCAGATCGTCGGGGTCGAAAACCGCTGAGGAACCGTGATGTTCATTCCGAGGGGCAGGATACACGCAATCACCAATAATTCGATCATCTATCTGGCAAAATCTGGGAACGATGTGGAGTCGGTGCTCATCAAGGAATTTCGCGATTCGATCGGGAGGCCGCTGCGCGCGGACGAGCGAAGGCGTTTCGAGCGCGAAATAGCTATTCAACGTGGACTGACGAGTCCTTACGTACTGCCCGTCTACGGGATCGACTTCGGAGCGGATCCGCCGTACTACCTCATGCCCATGGCCGACTACTCTCTCGGTGCCTATGTCTGTTCCGGTGCGGCGGACACGCTCGACAAGGCGGCCGCCATTTTCGCCGAGCTCGTCCGAGGGGTCGCGTTCCTCCATTCTCGGGGTTTGGTACACGGAGATCTCAAACCCGCGAACGCGCTTCGGTACCGAGGCAGGTGGGCGTTATCGGATGTCGGGCTGTGGCGGGCGATCTCGCCTCAGTGTGCGGCTGGGGAGCCCGGTGCGATGGATTATGGGTACTCCGCGCCCGAGCGGCGTGAGAAGCCGAACGCAGTAAGCGAGGCGTCGGACATCTACAGTCTGGGCACGATTCTCTTCACGATCCTGACCAAAGAAGTACCTCTGCCGGTTGTCGAGCTGGACAGAGTGCCGTGGCCATTCCGGCGGATCGTCGAGAAGAGCACGCAGGGACAGCCGTCCCGGCGTTATCGCGACGCCGGCGAGTTGCTGGCCGAGGTCACGCTCGTGCACGCCGGTCGTGCGGCGCGGCCGCAACCAGGGGCTTCGGCCGCCGTGGACGTCGTCCAGCGCGCCCAGACCGAACTCCTCGCCGGTGAATTGTCGGCGGCGGCCACGATCGCCACAACGCTTCGGCGTTACTCCGCTGATCTCGAGCTCTATCTGACCACGCTTCCCCGGCTGGTCGGGCCGACGCTTCGGGCGCTGGCGCTCACACACGGGCCCGACCTCAACGAGATCGTCCGTGCCTACTTCCGGTGGGTCGACCAGGTACCGATCTCGCCGGAGTACGCCGATTCCGTCGCGGTGCTGGCGCGGCGCGTGTTCGTATGTTCTCCCGACCTCGAGCTGCGGGAGGTGTGCCTGCAAGAACTGCTCGAACTCGCCCATCGGTACAACCGCGTCGCGGTCACGGACATCTTCATCGAACTGGCTCAGCGGTGCATGGTGAAGGGTACGCCGATCATGATTCCCGCGACGAGACAGCAGATCGACATGGTCTCCGACAGAATCCGCGAGGGGAGCTTTTCGCCCACGATCAAGCGGCTCGTGACCTAGCTCACGAGCCGCTCACCGGCCCACGGCGCGGGCGATCTTGTCCGGGTTGGCCTGGTCGTAGATCGTGACGACCTTGCCGTCGCGGATCGAGAAGGTCTGCACGTGCGCGTCGAGGTCGCGATAGCCCTCGCCCGGCGCGGGCGGGACGTACACCCCGAGGTCGCCGTTGACCAGCACCGGGCGCGCCGTGTCGAACGCGCCGGGCTTGTACGTGCGCAGGAGGCCCTCGAAGAAGCGCATGATCTTCTCGGCGCCGACCATGATCCGGCGGGTGGTCCTGGCCTTGCCGTTGGAGTCCCCGATGAGCACCACGTCGGGGTGCAGTATCTCGGCCACGGCGTGCACGTCGCCGCTCAGCACGGCGGTCAGGAAGCGTTCGAGGATCTCCCGCTGCTCGTCGAGGCTCTCGCGGGACGGCGGGTCGGCGTCGGCCAGCGCCCGCCGTCCGCGCGAGGCGTACTGCCGGGCCGTGTCGGACGAGACTCCGAGGATGTCCGCGATCTCGGAGAACGGCACCGAGAAGGCGTCGTGCAGCACGAACGCGACGCGCTGCTCGGGCCTGAGCTTGTCGAGCACCACCATCGCGGCCATGCGCACGCCGTCGTCGCGCACCACGGCATCCAGCGGGTCCTCGCTGGGCGGGGCACCCAGCGGGGTGACGATCGGCTCGGGCAGCCACTCGCCGACGTACTGCTCCCTGCGCGCGGTGGCCGAGCGCAGCCGGTCGAGGCAGATGCGCCCCACGACCGTCGTGAGCCACGCGCGCAGCTCGTGGATCTCGTCCCGTTTCTCCTGCGGCAGCGCGCTGAGCCGCAGCCACGCCTCCTGCACGGCGTCCTCGGAGTCGGCGAGCGAGCCGGTGAGCCGGTAGGCCACCGCGATCAGGTGGGAGCGGTGCGCGGAGAACTCCTCGGCGAGTGCGTTCCCGGTGGCGGTCATAGGCCGAGTATGGCCGAAGACCTCCGTGCCGCGGAGGACACTAGAGTGGGTCCCGTGGCGGGAAGGATCCGGGAGAGCGACATCGCGCAGGTGCGCGAGCGCAGTCGGATCGACGACGTCGTCGGCGAGTACGTCGCGCTGCGCCGCGCGGGCGGCGGCGCGCTGAAGGGCCTCTGCCCCTTCCACGAGGAGAAGACGCCGTCGTTCAACGTGCGCCCCACGCACGGCACGTTCCACTGCTTCGGCTGTGGCGAGGGCGGCGACGTCATCAAGTTCATCATGCAGATCGAGCATCTCGGCTTCGTCGAGTCGGTCGAGCGGCTCGCCGACCGCATCGGCCTGCGGCTGACGTACGAGGGCGGCGGGGGCAGCGTCAAGCGCGACCGCGGGACGCGGCTGCGGCTGGTGGAGGTGCACAAGGCCGCGCAGGCGTACTACGCCGAGCAGCTGGCCACCCCCGAGGCGCAGGCGGCGAGGGAGTTCCTCACCGAGCGCGGATTCGACCAGGCCGCCGCGGCGAGGTTCGGCTGCGGGTTCGCGCCGGGCGGCTGGGACCGGCTCACCAAGCACCTGCTGAACAACGGTTTCGAGCTGGCCGAGCTCTACAAGGCGCAGATCTCGAAGGAGGGCAGGCAGGGCCCGATCGACCGGTTCCACCGCAGGCTCGTGTGGCCGATCAAGGACCGCGGCGGCGACATCGTCGGCTTCGGCGCGCGGCGTATCTTCGACGACGACCCGATCCAGGCCAAGTACCTCAACACCAGCGAGAGCCCGATCTACAAGAAGTCGCAGGTGCTGTTCGGGCTCGACCTCGCCAAGCGGGAGATCGCCAGGCGGCACCAGGTCGTGGTGGTCGAGGGCTACACCGACGTGATGGCCATGCACGAGGCGGGCGTGCCCACCGCCGTGGCGTCGTCGGGCACCGCGTTCGGCGAGGACCACATGCGGGTGCTGCGGCAGCTGATGATGGACGACGACGCCTTCCGCGGCGAGGTGATCTTCACCTTCGACGGCGACGAGGCGGGGCAGAAGGCGGCGCTGAAGGCGTTCGAGGGCGACCAGACCTTCGCCGGCCAGACCTACATCGCGGTGGCTCCCGATGGTATGGACCCGTGCGAGCTGCGGCTGGCCAAGGGCGACGCGGCCGTGCGCGACCTGGTGGCGCGCCGGATTCCCCTGTTCGAGTTCGCGATCCGCAGCCTGCTCGCCGAGTACGACCTCGACTCCGTGGACGGCCAGGTGTCGGCGCTGCAACGGACCGTTCCGCTGGTCGCGCAGATCAAGGACCGCGCCAAGCGGGACGGTTACGCCACGAAGCTCGCGTGGTGGGTCGGCTGGCAGGACGAGGCCATGGTCGTGCGCCGCGTGCGGGAGAGCAGCGGCGTGCCGGTGAAGCTCAATGGCCGCAGGCCGGCCGCCCGCAACGGCTCGGCGCCGGAGGCCGGCGCCAACGACGTGGAGCGGCCCGACCCCCGGGACCCCGTGCTGCGCGCCCAGCGTGAGGTGCTCAAGGCGGCGTTGCAGGAGCCGGCGCTGGCCGGGCCGGCCTACGACAGCCTGCCCGAGGACGCCTTCACCCACCCGGCGTACGTGGCCGTGCACCGCGCCGTGCTGGCCGCGGGCGGCACGGCGTCCGGGCTCACCGGTCCCGCGCTGATCGACGCCGCCGCGCAGCACGCTCCACAAGGGACGATCGGCTCCCTGCTCTCCGAGCTCGCGGTGGAGCCGATGCAGGCCAAGGGCGAGGCCGACATGCGGTACGTGTCGGTGATGCTGGCCGCCGTGCAGGAGAACCTCGTGGGCAGGCAGATCGGGGAGCTGAAGTCCAAGTTGCAGCGGCTCTCGCCGGTGGACGCCGCGGACGACTACCGCGCGTTGTTCGGTGACCTGGTGGCGCTCGAGCAGTACCGGAAGGCGCTGCGCGAGCAGGCCGTGGGCGGGCTCGACTGATGGGGCTGCTCAGCCGCCTGTTCGGCGAGCCGTTGCCGGAGGCGCTGCGGGAGGCGCTCGCCGAGGACGAGCACGTGCTCGCGGTCGCGCCCAGCGGTACGGGCGGGCACGTGGCCGTGACGGCGCTTGGGCTGTGGCTGCCGGAGGGCACCGGCGTGCGCCGTATCGGCTGGCACCTGATCAGCAAGGCCGTGTGGAAGGGCGACGCGCTGACGGTGACCGAGGCCACCGAGGCGCGCACCGCGGGCGGGGCCGTGCTGCTGGCCGACCGCGAGCCGGTGCGGCACGTGCTGCCGAAGCCGGGCAAGATCCCGCAGCTCGTGCGTCAGCGCGTGGAGGGTTCCATCCGCCAGCGTTACCGCAAGGAGCTCGACGGTGGTGGAGCCTGGTTCGTGGTGCGCAAGGTGCCCGGAACCGACACCTCCGTGCTCCAGGTGCGGCCCGATCGGGGTGCCGACACCGACGTACTGGCGAGCATGGCGGAGGAGGCCGCCGCGAAGCTCGCGGGTGGAGCGCCATAACAGTACGCTCGTACTGGGAGGCGATATGTGGGATCCGGCGAAGTACCTCGACTACGGCGACCTGCGCGCGCGGCCGTTCTTCGAGCTGGTGGCGCGCGTGGAGGCGGAGGCCCCGCGCAGGGTGGTCGACCTGGGCTGCGGCCCCGGCAACCTGACGGCGACGCTCGCGCGGCGCTGGCCCGCCGCGGTGGTGGAGGCGATCGACAGCTCGCCGGAGATGGTCGCCGCCGCGCGTGAGGCCGGCGTGGCGGCGCGCGAGGGCGACGTGACGGAGTGGACGCCTGCGCCCGACACGGACGTGGTCGTGACCAACGCCGTGCTGCACTGGGTGCCCGGGCACCGGGAACTGCTGCGGCGGTGGGTCGCGGAGCTGCCACCGGGCGCGTGGCTGGCGATGCAGGTCCCCGGCAACATGAACGCCCCGTCCCACACGCTCACCAGGCGGCTCGCGGCGAGCCCCGAGTGGGCCGAGCGGCTGGAGGGCGTGGTGCTGCGCGAGGACGACGCCGTGGACACCCCGAGGCAGTACGCGGACCTCTTCGCCGATCTCGGCTGTGCGGTCGACGCGTGGGAGACCACCTACAACCAGCGGCTGACCGGCGAGAACGCGGTACTGGAGTGGATCAGCGGGACCGCGCTGCGGCCGGTGAGGGCGGCGTTGCCGGATGCGGACTGGGAGGCGTTCCGGGCGCAGCTGGCGACGTTGCTGGACGAGGCGTACCCGCCGCGCGCGGATGGCACGACGTGGTTCCCGTTCCGTCGCGTGTTCGCTGTCGCGCGCGTGCCCTAGCTGGGGGCGCCGGGCGGACCGGCGCCCCCACCGATCAGGCCTGGCTGGCGTTGGGCTCCGTCGTGTACTGCCCGTTCGTGCCCTGTGGGGTGTGCGACCGCTGGCCGAAGGGCAGCTTGTCGCCGACCTTCTCGCCGACCTTCGCCCTGGCGACGCCCGCGGCGCCCTGCACGGCGGGGTGGTCGGCGATCTTGCGGTAGGTCCGCACGATCTGTTCGTATCGCGCACGCCCGGCACGGGCGCCCAGGACGTACCCCACGGCTGCGCCAAGCAGGAACGTCTTCATCTCTCGATGCCTCCTCGTCGCTGTCGACCTGGTGGTTCATTGTCCCGCAGCCGGGCGCGGAACGCTCGTGGCGCGTGGTGCGGGGGTGGTGCGAGGCGGTGATCGGGCATGGGCTAGAGTGTTAACCCGTTGGCCGGAGCGATCCAGCCGACGACAGCGATCCCCTGTAGCTCAATTGGCAGAGCATTCGGCTGTTAACCGAAGGGTTGTTGGTTCGAGTCCAACCGGGGGAGCTTCACCCCAGGTCAGCGGCCTGGGGTTCTTTGTTTTGCGGGGCCAGGAACCGCCAACCCGCCAGAAACCCGCCATTTTCAGGCTCCGGCTTCCTGTGTGAACATGCCTTCCAGCGCGTCCGCCGAGGCCTTGTTGGCGACGCGCCGACGACGGTAGCGCTTGTCCGCCACGTTCTGCGTGTTGCCGAGCTGGTCCGCGATCGCGCTCAGCGGCAGGCCCGCCTCGTCGAGCACGGTCGCCACCGTCTTGCGGAACACGTGGGAGGTGACCCAGCCGTACCCGACGGCCGCGAACGCTTCCTGAATGCGGTGAATCACATTGCTCGGGTCCAGCCACTCGCCGTTCGCCGAGGGGAACAGTGGGCCGCCGCCCGAGGCGAGCTTGCGCCGCCGCAGCATCGGTACCGACCACTCCGGAACCTGCAACGTCAGGCCTGCCCGCTTGCCCTTGCGCTTGGCGACCCGCACGAGACCGACACCCTTCACTCGCACGATGTGGTGATCCACGTGCACGAGCCGCTGAGCGGGGTCCACGTCATCGCCAGCCAGCGCTAGCAGCTCACCGAGCCGCACGCCGGTTGCGAGCATGGTGCGCACGATGTCCGGCAGATCGAGCCACACGTGAATGAGCTTGGCCCCGTGGCCCGGACACCTGACCTGAGGTGACCGTCGGTCACCAGGGAGGATGTTGCGGTGCCTGCACCACACCCGCCTGAGTTTCGTCAGCGTGCCGTCGAGTTGGCTCGTCTGGGCGACAAACCGGTCGCCGCGCTGGCCAAGGACCTGGGCATCAGCGAGTCGTGTCTGCGGAACTGGATGGCCCAGGCGGACGCCGATGAGGACGGTGACTCGGCGCGGCTGACCAGTGCGGAGAAGAAGGAACTGGCCGAGCTGCGTAAAAAGAACCGGCAGCTCGAGCTGGAAAACGAGATCCTTAAACGAGCAGCGGCCTATTTCGCCCGGGAAAACATACTCCCAAAGTAATCTACCCGCTGGTCCGTGAGTTGGCCGACGACGGTATTGACGTCGCGGTGGCCTGCCGGGTGTTGAAGGTTTCCCGTTCCGGCTATTACGAGTGGTCCACCCGGCCGCCCTCGGCCCGTGACGAGGAGAACGAATTGTTACTCAAGCACATCCGCCAGATTCACGCCGAGTCCCGCGGCACCTACGGTTGGCCGCGGGTGCACGCCGAACTCACGCTCGGGCTGGGCCTGCCGGTCAACCACAAACGGGTCGCACGACTCATGCGACAGGCCGGCATCCAGGGCCTCTACCGGCGCCGCCGGCGTGGCTGCACCGTGCGCGACCCCGCCGCAGATCCAGCCACCGACCTGGTCAATCGCAACTTCGCCGTCGAGGAGCCCAACCGCCTGTGGATCACCGACATCACCGAGCACCCCACCGGCGACGGGAAGGTGTACTGCGCCGCGGTGATGGACTCCTATTCCCGCCTCATCATCGGCTGGTCGATCGCCGACCACATGCGCTCCGAACTGGTCACCGACGCCCTCGGCATGGCCATCCTGCGCCGAAACCCCGAAACCGGGACAACAATCCTACATTCCGACCACGGCGCGCAATACACCTCCTGGGCGTTCGGCCAGCGACTCCGGGCCGCCGGCCTGCTCGCCTCGATGGGCACCGTCGGAGACTGCTACGACAATTCCATGATGGAATCCTTCTGGGGCACCCTGCAACTCGAACTCCTCGACGCTAAACAGTGGAAAACCCGCGAGGAACTTGCCAACGCAATCTTCGAATGGATAGAATTCTGGTATAACCCGAAACGGAGACACTCCCGCATCGGAATGCACAGCCCCGTCACGTTTGAAGCCCTGCACACGGAGTCAGACCAACACCACTGACCCCACACCCGATGTGTCCGACGAACAGGGCCAAGCTCATGAACTCGAACGCCGAGCCTTCGTCCCCTGCTGTCGGTCTGCTTCTTCTGCGCCAGCGTCTCCAGCCTGGTGAGGAGATCCGACCGCTGTGCCAGGTCGAGCGCTGCGACCTCCTTTTGCTCTCCCCGAGCCAGCCGACCGATGGACCGCGCCGGGTTGACGGTCATCGCCCCATGACGCACAGCATAGGCCACAGACCCGTGAGCACGGCACGGACGCTCTTCGCGTTGTCATAGCTGGTCGCGTCGTGCACCTTCTTCACTAGCCGGTCGCAGGTCGATACGGTGACCTCACGTGCTTGCAGTTCGCGGAGGTGGGGGAGTACCCAGTTGCGCAGCTGCCCCCGGTACAGGCGCACCGTGTTGGGCGAGCGATCGCCCAATGCCTCTTCCCGCAACAACTCCTTGACCCACAGGTCGGCCACTTTCGCCATGCGCGTGTCGCCGGACAGCTCGTCGCTGCGTACCTCGGCGGACAGCTCGGCCATGGCCTCCTTCAACCGTGACTCGGCGGCTGCCTTGCTCGGGCCCGTTCGGCCGACCCGCTTCAACCGGCCATCAGCCATACGGAACCGGGCCGTGGCCTCCCACGTCTTCGTGGCGATCCGCTTCGTCCGGATCACCCCGTAGGTGCCGACCGGCGTTGGTGGTCGTGCCATCTTCGCTCCTGTCAAGCTGCGTGATCGTCCAGCGATTCGAACCAGGCGATCACGTCGTCTGGCTTGTATGGCACGTACTTGCCGACTCGTTTGCCCTCGGGGCCGTAGCCTTTGGTGCGCCAGTCGTACAGCGTCTTGACCGGCACGCCGAGGTAGGGACTGTGTCGTGAACGGTGTTTCTGGCCCGACACGCCGGGCTGAGGTCCGGCGGGATGGGCACTGTGAGTGATGGCATCTGACGCCGTGGGCGCAGAGAAGGAGATCAGGAAGTCGGAATCCGGGTTGTCGCCGGAGCAGGCCGCTGCGGCGGCGATGGTGGCCGAGGCGCGGCACCGTGGGCTGGAGCTGACCGGCCCGGACGGGCTGTTGAAACTCTTCACGAAGAACGTGCTGGAAACAGCGCTGAACGAGGAGATGACCGACCACCTCGGACACGAGAAGAACCGTGTCGATTCGGATCGGGAGTCCACAAATATTCGGAACGGAACGCGGAAGAAGACCGTGGTTTCGGATGCTGTCGGCGAGGTCGAGATCGACGTTCCACGTGACCGGGAATCCACATTCGAGCCAACGATCGTCAAGAAGCGCCAGCGTCGCCTGCGGGACGTGGACGAGGTCGTGCTGTCGCTGTACGCGAAGGGCATGACAACTGGGGAGATCTCGGCTCATTTCTCGGAAATCTACGGGGCCTCGGTGAGCAAAGAAACGATCTCCCGGATCACCGACAAGGTGATCGCCGAGATGCAGGACTGGGCCTCACGGCCCTTGGAGTCGGTGTACGCGGCGGTGTTCGTGGACGCCATCGTGGTCAAGGTTCGTGACGGCCAGGTCGCGAACCGGCCCTTCTACGCGGCCATCGGGGTCACCGTCGACGGCCGCAGGGACGTCCTGGGGCTGTGGGCCGGTACCGGCGGCGAGGGCGCGAAGTTCTGGATGAGCGTCCTGGTCGACCTGAAAAACCGCGGCGTCCGAGCAAGGCCACGAAGTTAAGCCGGGACGGGGCCTGTCAATGGGCTGTTTTCCATTCGTCGGCCAGGGTGTATTTGCCGTAGCCGACTTTGCGGAGCACGCCTTCGGTGGCCCATTGGTTCATCTGCGTCGCGATGTTCGGGACGTCCAGGTGCGCGGCGACTTCGATCGGGCGCCAGACACGGTCCGGCTGACGGGACATCAGGTGGAAGACGCGGTTGCGGTGCCCTGCGCCCATCGGCCTGGTCCCGCGGACAGCCTTGCGGCGATCTACGGGGTCGTCTGATCTGGTCGACGGTGGGCTGGTAGGAGCGGGCCGGACTATGAGGACCAGGCTCGTGATCGGGCGACTGCGGCGGGGACGACGCTCATCCGGTTTGACGGGATAGCGGGTGCGACCTGCCTTGACCGCTCGGGCGCTGGTGCGGCGACGTCGAGGAGGCAACAGACCGGCCAGGATCGCGGTGCCGACGACACCGATCAGTGCGTCGCGCGCGGCGTCTTGTGCCGGCGCGGCAAGGGTTAGCTGATCTCGCGCGGCCTCCAGAGCGATGGTGAAGCTGGCGCGGTCGGGATCGGAGCCTGGCCGGGACTCCACCGCGTCGACCATGGCCGTGCGTAGGAGCTGGTAGACGGTGAGCTGGGCCCACAGTTCTTGCTCGAGACCGATGGGATCGTGTGACCGCAGTACGGTTCCGCGCAGCAGGGTGTGCCGCAGGGCGTAGAAGGCGGACTCGACCTCCCACCGTTCGTGGTAGAGCCGCACCAGCGTCTCGGCGGGGTCACGACGGCAGTCCAGCAGCGTGGTGGCGATCCGGTAGTGCTCCACAACCCGTTCACCGCTGCTCGCAGTCATCGTGATCTCCGCGTCGATGACGCGGAGCTTCAAGCGGCCCAACCGGGTCAGGTAGGAACCATCGGGTAGTGCGGCAAGGATCGCCGGCCGGCGTCGGGCGGTCACACGGATAAGGAGCTGGGCGCCAGTCGCGGCGGTGTCGGCGAGGAAGTCGTCGGCGTCGAAGCCTCTGTCGGCTAGTACGAGCATGGTCGCGTCCAATAGCGGCAGCAACTGGCGTGCATACCCGGTTTCGTACTGGCTGATCGGTCCGAACGCGGCGCCGAGCACGCCGCGCGTCCCTGTCTCGCACAATGTCATCAGCCGAAGCATGGGATAGCCCGCCCAACCCAGCCGCGCCTGGATCCTCCCCAGCCAGGCGCGGTTGCGCTCGCAGTCGGGGACCTTCACCGCGCTGCAGCCATCGAAGGCGACGGTCCGCCAGCGCCGGTAGCACACCCCTGCCGTGGTCGGTTGCGCCAGAGGACCAGCCACGATCTCGAACAAGGCCTTGAACGGCGCGGGCCCGAGCCGCCGACGGAGGTCACGAAGAGCCTTCTCACTCGGGCAGAGGCGGACATAACTCCGCAGCCCGGCGGTCAGCTTGTCCCACACCCGCGAGTACCCCAACGACGGGAACAGCGTGAGCGCCAAGACGAAGTACACCCCGACCCGAGACGGCAGGCACCGCAGTCTCCGCTCCACGGTTCGGGTTTCGGCCAACACGGCGTCGACGAGCTCCACGGGGAGGTAACGAGTCAACTCGCCCAGATGCCCCGGCGCCATCCGGAATCGGGCATCCTCCCCGGTGAGCCGGGACGAAGAAAGGGCACACTGATCGCGCAACGGGACCTCTCGCAGCAGGATGATCTTGGTCGATCCCTGCCTTACCAGAAGCCTCGATCACCTCGCCGCGCAACACACCTGCGGAGCACTTGACAGGCCCCGCCCGA
>NZ_MASU01000013.1 GCF_003202235.1 Prauserella flavalba | reverse complement strand
AAGTCCAGAGACGTGGTGTATCGAAGGTCACCGCGTAATCCGTGGTCGGGTTATGCGGTGAGGGCTGCTGGGGTGGTGTCCTCCTCGGGGTTGGTGGGCTGGGTGGTGGTGCGGCAGCGGGTCAGGACGTCCAGGCCGAGGTAGCGGCGGCCTTCGATCCATTCGTCGTGTTGTTCGGCCAGGACCGCGCCGACGAGCCGGATGATGGCTTGGCGGTCGGGGAAGATGCCGACCACGTCGGTGCGCCTGCGGATCTCCTTGTTCAGCCGCTCCTGCGGGTTATTGCTCCAGATCTGACGCCAGATCTGCTTGGGGAAAGCGGTGAACGCCAGCAGGTCCGCGCGGGCCGCGTCCAGGTGCTCGGCCACCTTCGGTAGCTTGTGGCTCAACGCGTCGAGCGTCCGGTCGTACTGAGCGGCAACGGATTCGGCGTCGGCTTGGTCGAACACCGAGTGCAGCAGAGTCCGCACCCATGGCCAGGATGCCTTGGGGCACACCGACATCAGGTTCACCGTGTAATGCGTGCGGCAGCGTTGCCAGGACGCGCCGGGCAGGGTCGCGCCGATCGCGGCCACCAGCCCGGCATGCGCGTCGCTGGTCACCAGCTGCACGCCTGAGAGGCCGCGGGCGACCAGATCACGGAAGAACGCCAGCCACCCGGCGCCGTCTTCGCCGCTGGTGACCTGGACGCCGAGGATTTCGCGGTAGCCCTCGCCGTTGACGCCGGTAGCGACCAGGCAGTGCACGTTCACCACGCGCCCGTTCTCCCGCACCTTCAGCACCAGCGCGTCCGCGGCGACGAACGTGTACGGGCCCTGGTCCAGCGGCCGGGTGCGGAACGCCTCAACCTGCGCGTCCAGGTCGGCGGCCATGATCGACACCTGCGACTTCGACAGACCCTTCACCCCGAGAGACTCGACCAGCTTCTCCATGCGCCGGGTCGACACGCCCAGCAGGTAGCAGGTGGCCACCACCGACGTCAACGCGCGTTCGGCGCGTTGACGGCGTTCGAGCAGCCACTCGGGGAAGTAGCTGCCCGAGCGCAACTTCGGGATCGCCAGGTCGATCGTGCCGATACGGGTGTCGAAGTCGCGGTGCCGATAGCCGTTTCGGCTGTTGACCCGCTCCTCGGAGCGTTCGCCATAGCCGGCCCCGCACACGGCGTCGGCCTCGGCGCCCATCAACGCCTGGACGAACGTGGACAACAGGTTCCGCAACAGATCCGGGCTCGCCTCGGCGAGTTGGTCGGACAACATCGCGGACGGATCGATACGCTGGACAGAGGTCATCGCGTGAGAACTCCTTCTGACTTGGTCGTCTTGAAGGATCACGCGGTGACCGTCCTCGTTCCGGCTACGACACGCCCGACCTTCCGTCAGGCGTCCGGTCCGTACACCACGCTATTGGACGCAACCTTCCCGCCGACTCGTAGCCGTCCGCCGCCCGGACACCCGACACCTGCACCGTGCCCGTCAGCAGGCGCGTCACCCCGAGGTTCAGCCCCTGCAGGGCGAGGAACGTACCGAGGGTCACGATGAAGCTCGGCAGGCCGGTGCGCATCACCAGCCAGCCGTTGAACGCGCCCACCAGCAGCGCGAACACCAGCGACCCACCCAGCGCCACCCACACGTTCCAGCCCGCTTCGGTCGCCAGTATTGCCGTGACGAGCGCCGTCGACGCCGTCATCACCCCGGCGGAGAGGTCGAACTCCCCGCCGATCATCAGCAGCGACACCCCCACCGCCATGATCCCGAGCGTCGAGGCGTCGTCGAGCCACGTCGAGACGCCTCCCGGGCTCAGGAACTGGTCGGTGACGAGCGAGAAGAAGACGAACACCACGATCGCCCCGAGCAGCGCCCCGATCTCCGGCCGGACCACGAGCCGGTCGAGCAGGCGCGGCGCCGCGGCGCGCTCGTCGGCGGGTGCGGGTGGCGCGACGGTCATCGCGTGCCCCGCTCCACGTACTGGCCGATGCGGTCGACGTTGTCCTGCTCCACCAGGTCCGGCCCGGTGAGCACCGGCCGCCCTCCGCCGACCACGTTGGCGTTGTCCCGGTACAGCTTGAGGAACTGCACCGGAAGGTAACCCTGGAGGTACTGCTGCTGGTCGACGGCGAAGAGCACCTCGCCGGACTTGATGGCCGAGACGACGTCGGCGTTCAGGTCGAACGTGGCCACCTCGGCGTTGGAGTTCGCCGCCTCGATAGCGCTCACGGCCCGCGCGGCGACCTGCGAGTTCAGCGTCAGCACCGCGTCGATCGACGGATCGCTCTGCACGGCACCCCTGATCCGCGACTCGACGTCGGTCGGGTTGCTGATGTCGACCTGGAGGTTGCTCACTTGGCCGGAGAAGCCCTCGCGCGCGCCGTCACAGCGCTGGTTGAGCCCGATGTTGCCCGCCTCGTGGATGACACACAGCAGCTTGCGCTTGCCCTGGTCGGCGAACGCGCGCCCGGCCTGCACACCCGCGACGGTCTCGTTCTGGCCGACGTGCGTGAGCGCGCCGAACTCGGCGCTGCGGTCCTCGCCGGAGTTGATCGTGATCACCGGGATGCCCGCCTGCACCGCACGCCGGATCGACGGCGCGAGCGCGTCGGGGTTGGCCATCGACACCACGAGGCCGCCGACCCGCTGCGCCACGGCGTTGTCGATGAGCCTCGCCTGCGCGCCGGGGTCACCGTCGGCGGCGTACTCGACCTGCACGCCCAGGTCGCGGCCCGCCGCCTCGGCGCCGTTCTTGACGACGTTCCAGAACGCGTCACCCGCCGTGCCGTGTGAGATGACCGAGACGGTCAGCTCGCCTTGCGCCTGCTGGTTCTGGTCCCCCTGCCCGGCGGGTTCCTCGCCCTCGGGCCCTGCGCACGCGGTGAGCACGAGCGCGCCGGCGAGGCCGAGCGCGGCGAGCCATCGCCGTTTCGGCTGGGAACCGTGCGTGGATTTCGACTTCATCGTCTCTCTCCAGTGGGTTCGGCTCAGCCGGCGGGCAGCCGGCTGACGAGATCCTTCAGGTAGGCCAGGCTGCGTGCGGTGTCCCGCTTCGGGCGGTCGCCGGTGTCGTGCGGGCCCAGCGCGGTGTCCTGTTCGAGCACGTACCAGCCGGGATAGCCCGCGGCGTGGACGAAGCCGACCATCGCCGCGAGGTCGACGTCGCCGTCTCCGAGCGGCACGTACAGGCCCTGCCCGACGGCGGCGGTGTAGGAGAGCTCGCCCGCGCGCACCCGCTCGGCGAGGTCCCCCCTGACGTCCTTGAGGTGCAGGTGCGCGATGCGCGCGGGGTGCCGCCGCGCGAGCGCCACCGGGTCGGTGCCGCCGATGAGCAGGTGCCCGGTGTCCAGGCACAGGGGAAGCGGGGAGTCGGCGAGGAAGCGCTCCACCTCGTCCTCCCGCTCGACGTGGGTGCCGACGTGTGGGTGCAGCACGGTGTGGAGTCCGTGCCGCCGCGCGAGGACCTGGATCTCCTCCGCCGTGGCGACGAGCGTGTGCCAGCCCCGCTCGTCGAGTGCGGGTCGTTCGTCGTAACCCGCCAGCCCCGTCGCGGCGGCCAGCACCAGCACCTCTCCCCCGCACGCCGCCAGCAGCATGGCGGACTCCTCGGCGACGGCACGGGCGCGGTCGGGTTCGGTGTGCAGTGGCACGGCGAGGAAACCGCCGACGAGCCCCAGCGCGTACTCGCCGAGCAGCGCCCGCAGCATCGCGGGTTCCCTCGGCAGGTAGCCGGGCGGCCCGAGCTCGGTGGCCTCCAGGCCCAGTTCGGCCATCTGGCCCAGCACCGTGGTGACGTCCAGTTGTGTGCCCCAGCCCGGCACCTCGCACACGCCCCACGAGATCGGGGCTGCTGCCACACGAATCCGCGACGGCGACGTCATCAGGGTGCGTCCCTCCCGGGCGCTCCGGCGTTGGAGCGCTCTATTGGTTGGAGCGCTCCAAGCGTGTAGCGTCCCGAGCGGCACTGTCAAGTGCCTCGGGGAGCGGTTTCTTGCGGAGGGCGTGTTGGCACGACCGACGATGGAGGACGTGGCCGCCCGTGCGGGCGTGTCGAGGGCACTGGTCTCCCTCGTCTTCAACAACTCGCCGAAGGTCAGCGACCGGCGGCGCGAGGCCGTGCTCACGGCGGCCGATGAACTCGGCTACCAGCCGCACGTCATGGCGAGGGCACTGGCGAGCCGCACGTCCACCGTGCTCGGCGTGATGGTCTCGGACCTGCGCAACGCGTTCTTCGCCGATGTGATCGAGGGGCTGGAAAGTGCGGCGAGGGAGGCCGGGTTCGAGCTGGTGCTCAACTCCGGCTCCCGCAGTCCCGGCAGGGAGAAGGCCGCGCTGCGCAGCCTGCTCTCGTTCCACCCTGCGGGTGTCGTGCTGCTCTCGCCCGTGCTGCCGGCCTCCGCGATCGAGGCCGCCGCGCGGACGTGCCCGGTGGTGCTGGTCTCCCGAGGGTCTCGTCTGTCCACTGTGGATACAGTGAACGACGACGGCGTGGCCGGTTCCGCGCTCGCCGTCGAGCATCTCGTCTCGCTCGGGCACCGCCGCATCGCCCATCTCGACGGCGGCACCGCCACCACCGCGGCGGCCCGGCGGCGCGGCTACCGGCTCGCCATGAAGGCGCACGGGCTCACCCCCGTGGTACTGCCGAGCGAGCACACCGACACGGCGGGGGAGAAAGCCGTGCACCACCTGCTCGCCACGGTCTCGCGCGCCGACCGGCCGACGGCGCTGTTCTGCGGCAACGACTTCAACGCCTTCGGCGCCATCTCCGCGCTGGAGGAGGAGGGCCTGCGCATCCCCGACGACATCTCGGTGGTCGGCTACGACAACACGTCGTTCTCCGCGCTGCGGCGGGTCTCGCTGACCACGGTGGACCAGCCGAGGCTGGAGATGGGCAGGCTCGCGGTCGAGGCGCTGCTGGAACGCGTGCGCGGCGAGCGCACGGCCCCCGCGCGGCACCTGCTCCACCCGTCGCTGGTGCCGAGGGGCACCACCGGCGTTCCCCCGAACTGACCACGAAAGGGCGGCACATGCGGTTAGGACTCGCCGGTATCGGCCGCATCGGCACTGCACACGCGCGGATCCTGCGCGGTATCCCCGAGGTCGAGTCGCTGCTCGTCACCGACCTCGACCCGGAACGTGCGCGGGCGGCGGCGGCCGGGCTCGGCGCGGAGTTCGTCCCCGATCCCGACACGCTGTTCGCCTCGGCTCCGGACGGGCTGGTGATCGCCACGGCGACCGACTCCCACCCCGAGCTCATCACCAGGGCCGTCGCGGCGAGGATCCCGGTGTTCTGCGAGAAGCCCGTCGCGGCGGACCTGCCGGGCACGCTCAAGGTCATCGAGGCCACCGAGGACTCGGACGTCCCCGTGCAGATCGGCTTCCAGCGGCGGTTCGACGCGGGTTACACCGCCGCCCGCGCGGCCGTGGCCTCCGGCGAGCTGGGCAGGCTCCACACGCTGCGGGCGACCACGCTCGACCCCGCTCCCCCGCCCGCCGAGTACGTGCCCCGCTCCGGTGGGCTGTTCCGCGACTGCGGCGTGCACGACTTCGACATCATCCGCTGGGTCACCGGCCGCGAGATCGCCGAGGTGTACGCGCTCGGCACCAACCGGGGCGCGGCGTTCTTCGCCGAGGCGGGCGACGTGGACACCGGGGCCGCCGTGCTGACGCTCGACGACGACACCATCGCGCTCGTCTCCGCCACCCGCTACAACGGCGCCGGGTACGACGTGCGGCTGGAACTGCTCGGCGAGTGCGACAGCATCGCCGTGGGCCTGGACGAGCGGACCCCGCTCGCCTCAACCGAACCCGGTGTCGAGCGGCCCGAGGGACCCGCGTATCCGCACTTCCTTGACCGCTTCGCTCCCGCCTACGTCCGCGAGCTGACGGCGTTCACCGAGGTCATCGCGGGCCTCCGCCCCAGCCCGTGCACGCCGAGGGACGCGCTGGAGGCGTTCTACGTGGCCGAGGCGTGCGAGGTCTCCCGCACCGAGCATCGCCCGGTCGCCCTCGCGGAGGTCCGATCCGGCTGACCTGCCCCAGTGACAACCGCAGTGAAGGCCACCTTCACTGCGTTCAACGCAGTGAAGGTGGCCTTCACTGCAACCGCGGGGTCACCCCAGCGGGGCGCGTTCCGCGGTGTGCACCGGGAGAGTGTGGGCGGTCGCCGCCGCGGCGGCGGCGTAGTCGAGCGGCCGGGGGCGGCGCGCCCGCCGGGCCGCCAGCAGGCCCAGCACGATCCCCGACGCCGAGAAGATCGCCAGCGCGAGGCACGACACGGCGAGCCCGTCGGCCAGCGACGAGCCTCTCGGATCGCCCGCAGCCTCGCGGTTCGCGGTCACCGACCCGTAGATTCCGGCGGCGACCGCGGTGAGCACCGCGCCGCCCACGTACCTGGCCATGTTCGAGATCCCCGACGCGGCGCCGACCTCCTCCTCGGCCACCGACGCGGTCGCGATGGACGACGCGGGGCCGTTGGACAGCGCGAGCCCGACGGCGATTCCGACCAGGGCGGGCAGCATCGCCCAGTACGTCCACGACGGCCCGACGGCGCCGAGCACCGCGAACCCCGCCGTCATCAGGACGAACCCGGCGATGATCACCGCGCGGGGTGTGAACTTGTGCGCCAGCGGGGTCACGGCGGGAGCCGCCAGAATCACCAGCGCCGCGAGTGGCAGCGTCGCGAGCCCGGCCTCCAGGCTGCTCATCCCGAACGTCGCCGGTTCCTGGAAGTACAGGCTGATCAGCAGCGACAGTCCCGCGATCGCCCCGGCCCCGATGAGGATGGCCGTGGTCGCGCCCACCAGTCGCGTGTTGCGCAGCAGCCGCAGGTCCACGAGCGGCGCGGCCACCCTGCGTTCGACGGCGACGAACACCACGGCCGCCACCACCGAGATCACCAGGCACACCAGCGTGGGCACCGACGCCCAGCCCCACGACGAGCCCTCCGTCATCGCGAACACGAAGGGCGCGAGCACGGCGGCCACCAGCAGCGTGCCCGCCACGTCGATCTTGCGTGGGCGCGCGGGGTCGCGCGACTCCGGCACCGTGCGCAACACCCACGGCACGCAGACGGCGGCGATGCCCGCGTCGATCCAGAACAGACCCTGCCAGCCGGTCGCCTCGTTGAGCACACCGCCGAGCACGGGCCCAGCCGCGGCGCCCGCAGCCGCGGCCCCTCCCCACAGCGCCACGGCGCGCATCTGCGCGGGCCCGGTGGTGACCACCGAGAGCAGGCTCAGCCCCGACGCGAGGATCGCCGCGCCCGCCGCGCCCTGGATCACCCTGCCCACGATCACCAGCCAGCCGCCGGGCGCGAGCGCGATCAGCACGCACGAGACCACGAACAGCAGCAGCCCGTAGACGAACATCCTCCGCCTGCCGAACACGTCGCCGAGCGCACCCGACGTGACGATCGTGGCCGCCCCGACCAGCATGTACCCGGTCACGGCCCATTGCAGCAGGTCGATCGAGACGCCGAGGTCGGAGCCGATCGAGGGCAGCAGGATGCTGACCGCCGAGGTGTTGGCGTTGACGACGAACGTGGAGACGCACGCCGTCCCGAGGACACCGCTGTGCGCCGTGGTGGTCGTGGTGCTCATGAGGACACACGGTGCCCTCTCGAGGCACCCGTCACCTCACCCCTGGAGGACGAACCAGCCGCTCCACGCGGGCGAGGCTCTCGCTCAGATTCGGCAGGTCGCTGGAGGCGACTGCCTCGGACAGCGGGAGCCAGCGCAGCGGCGCGCCGGGCCGCTCCGCGCTCGCGGCGCCGGGGACGTCGGTGGCGAGCACGAACCGCAGGTCGGCGTGCTCGTGCGCGGGCTCGGCGCCCTTCGCGGGCACCGGCACCACGGCCAGGTGTACCAGCCGCGCGTCCGGCCACGGCGCGAGGTCGGGCAGCCCCGTCTCCTCCCTGCCCTCGCGCAGTGCGACGTCCAGCGGGTCGGTCTCGCCTGAATCGAAGTGGCCGCCGACGTGCAGCCACGCCTGCTGCCGCTCGTGCCAGCGCAACAGCACCCGCCTCGTGTCCGGGTGCACGACGAACGCCGACCCGGTGACGTGCAGGGGCGTGGACCGGTCCCACGGCGCGTCGCTGGTCTCCACCAGCTCGCGCACGCGGGCGAGGTCGGTCTCCTCCACGGGGTCCTGCGCGCGGTAGTCCTCCAGCAGTGCGGTCAACGGCGCGAGCGGGTCAGCCATGAACGCAGCGTAGCGCGCCCGTCGACGTTCCGTTGTGGACGGTCGCAGGGCGGTTACGGCGCGGCCGTGCGGGTAGCCCACGGTGATGTTCCCCCGCGAGGACTCACTGACGTTCATCGGCACGGCGACGACGCTGGTGCGGCTCGGCCCGTTCTCGGTGCTCACCGACCCGAACTTCCTGCACCGGGGTCAGTGGTGTTACTTCGGCCAGGGCCTGTTCTCCCGGCGGCGCACCGAGCCCTCGGCGGGGATCGCGGACCTGCCGCCGCTGGACGCCGTGGTGCTCTCCCATCTGCACGGGGACCACTTCGACCGCGTCGCCCGCCGGGGACTCGCCCCCGACCTGCCGATCCTCACCACCGGCCACGCGGCACGCAGGCTGCGGCGGTACGGGTTCCGCGAGCCGGTGCCGCTCGCGACGTGGTCGGCGGAGACCCTGCGGCGGCGAGGCGCCACGCTCACGGTGACGGCCGTGCCCGCGCGGCACTCCACCGGCGCGCTCGGGAGGGTGCTGCCGCCGGTGATGGGCACGGTCTGGGACTACGTGCCCGCGTCGGGAGCCCGGGGGCTGCGCCTCTACGTCAGCGGAGACACGGTGGTGCATGACGAGCTGCGGGAGATCCGCGAGCGGCTCCCCGGCATCGACCTCGCCGTACTGCACCTCGGCGGCACCAGGGTGCTGGGCATGCTGGTGACGATGGACGACCGGCAGGGCGGCGAGCTGCTGGAGCTGCTCGATCCGGCGCATGCCGTGCCGGTGCACTTCGACGACTACCGCAACTTCACGTCGCCGGTCTCGAACTTCCTCGACGTGGCGGCAAGACGGCACCCGGGCACGCGCGTGCGGCTGCTGCGGCGCGGCGAGAGCCTCCCGCTCACCGACCTCGCGAGGTCATTCGCGCCCGAATGATCCGTCGGCCTCACCGGCGGAGCGTTCGTCGTCCTCCCGGGCCCGCTGCGCCGCCTCGCGCATCTCGATCACGTCCGTCAGCCAGTCGCCGGTCTCGCGCGCGATGTCGCGCACGGCACCGGTGACGATCCCCGCGATGTTGCCGATGTGCGTAGCCGCGGATTCGGTCAGCACCTGCACCGTGTCCTTGCCGCTCTCGAACCGACCCACCATGTCGTCAATCCCTACGCCGCCTCGAGGTTCCGGTCGCGGTTCAGCGTACTGGGCTCGGGGGCGTTTGCGCGCCCGCTGCCCGGCAGCGCCAGCTTGACGATCTTCTTCGCCACCGAGAAGAGCTGCTTGTGCAGCGGACCCGTGTGGTACGGCAGGCCGTACTTCTCGCAGATGGCCCGCACCTCGGGTGCGATCTTCGGGTACCGGCACGCCGGGATGTCCGGGAAGAGGTGATGCTCGATCTGGTGCGAGAGGTTGCCCGAGAGGAGGTGGAACAGCGGCCCGCCCGTGATGTTGGCGGAGCCGAGGATCTGGCGCAGATACCACTGGCCCCTGCTCTCGTTCTCGGTCTCCTGTTCGGTGAAGCTCTCCACGTCGGCCGGGAAGTGCCCGCAGAAGATGATTGAGAACGCCCACAGGTTGCGCACCACGTTCGCCGAGGCGTTGCCGAGCAGCGTCAGCGGCGCGAGCGGGCCGGTCAGCAGCGGGAACAGCACGTAGTCCTTGCCGACCTGACGCGACGCCTTGCGCAGCATGCGCTTGCGGACCTCCGCGAACTCCGACCACTTCCGCTCGCCCTTGACGACCCGGTCGAACTCGAGATCATGCAGCATCACGCCCCACTGGAACATGAAGGCGAGCACCACGGCGTAGACCGGGTTGCCGAGGTAGTACGGGTGCCACTTCTGCTCGGGGTCGATGCGCAGGATCCCGTAGCCGACGTCGCGGTCCTTGTCGAGGATGTTGGTGTAGGTGTGGTGGATGTAGTTGTGCGAGTGCCGCCAGTTCTCCGCCGGTGCCACCGTGTCCCACTCGAACCGCTGGGAGCTGAGCGCCGGGTCGCGGGTCCAGTCGTACTGGCCGTGCATGACGTTGTGGCCGATCTCCATGTTGTCGAGGATCTTCGACAGCGACAGCGCGCCGACCCCGGCGATCCACGCGGGCGGGAAGAACCCGGCGAACAGCAGCGCCCGCCCGGAGATCTCCAGACTGCGCTGGATCTTGATGACGTTCTGAATGTAGTCCACATCGGACTTTCCGAGATCGGCGACGACGCGCTGGCGCAGCTCGTCCATCTCGCGGCCGAAGTCCTCGACCTGTTGCGGGGTGAGGCGGTCCTGCAGTCCGGTCATGGTCGTCGTCTCCCTAACAGTCGATCTCGACGTCCCCGACGGGGACGGAGATGCACAGCTGGATTTCTTCGTTCTCGTCGTCGGACACCTCGCCGGAGCGCACATCGCGCACGGCGCCCTTCGCCTTCACCTGCGTGCACGAGAAGCAGATGCCCATCCGGCAGCCGTGCTCGGGGTTCAGTCCCGCGGCCTCGGCCTGTTCCAGCAGCGGCCTGCCCGTGTTGGCCGCCTCGGTGCCGCTGCGCGTGAAGCGCACGCGCCCGCTCGCGTCGCTGGTGTCGAGCCGCATCGAGGGCGGCGTGAACTCCTCAGTGTGCAGGCGTTCACTCAAACCCGCGTCCGCATAGAGTTCCGCGACGGCGTCCCGCAGCGGCTCGGGGCCGCACAGGTAGGTCCGCGCATCCCGGTACCACGGAGCGGCCTCCTTCAGATGCCGCTCACCGAAACGGCCCCTGAGGCGCCCCGCGCCGCCGCGCGTGTGCGCGAGCACCACGCGGGTTCCCGGCCGGGCCCCGAGCCGCTCCAGTTCCTCGCGATAGGGCACGTCGGCGGCGGTGGCCGCGTAGTGCAGCAACGTCACGTCACCGCGATGGTCCTCGTCGGCGAGCGTGCGCAGCATCGAGAGCACCGGGGTAATGCCGCTGCCGCCACTGATCAGCAGCAGCTTCTCCGGACGGGGGTCCGGCAGCGTGAACCCGCCTTCCGGACGGGACAACCCGAGCACGAGCCCCTGCCGCGCGGCGCGGTGCAGGTACCGCGACACCAGGCCGTGGTCGTGCGCCCGGATCGTCAGCTCAAGCCGGCCCGGCCGGTGCGCCGAGCCCGCTGGCGAGTAGCAGCGGGTGCGGCGCACGCCGTTGATGTCCACCGACACACGCACGTACTGGCCCGCGGTGAACCCCGGCCATGCCCTGCTCGGACGCAACGTGAGCGTCACCGTGCCTGGCGTCTGCCTGCACACCTCGGTGACCTCGGCCCTGATCTCCTCGCGCACGAGCATCGGGTCGATCAGTTCGAGGTAGCGGTCGATGCCGTGCGGGGTGAGCAGCGTGCCGGCGAGCGCGGCGAGCCTGCCCATCTCACACCTCCCATTCAGTGCACACCCGTACACTCAATAGTGAGGTGGCGGTCGGAGCCCCGCAATGTGAGGTGGCCTACAACGTGGACGTACGTACGCTGAACGCCGTGACTGCGGAACCCGTGAGCCGGCACGAGCGCAAGGAGCGCACCCGGCGTGCGCTGCTGGACGCCGCGCTGCGGCTGTTCGCCGAACGCGGCTTCGGCGGCGTCAGCCTGCGTGAGGTGGCCAAGCAGGCGGGGATCGTGCCGACGGCGTTCTACCGGCATTTCGCGTCGATGGAGGATCTCGGCGTCGCGCTCGTCGAGGAGTCCATGCGCACGTTGCGCGGGATGATCCGCTCGGCCCGCAACGACCCGAGGACGTCGGCCGGCATGATCCGCGCGTCGGTGCGCACGCTCGCTGAGCACGTGCGCGCGAACGAGGCGCACTACTGGTTCCTGATCAGGGAGCGCTACGGCGGCACGGGCGCGGTGCGCCAGGCGATCGGCATCGAACTGCGACTGTTCTCCCGCGAGCTCGCCGTCGACCTCGCCCGTTTCGAGTACCTGCGGGAGTGGAGCACCGAGGACCTGAACATGATGGCCGACCTCATCGTCACGGCCATGCTGGGCACGGTGCTGGACCTGCTGGAGGCTCGCCAGGGCGACACCGAGGCCGACGCGCGGATCGTCCGCACGGCGGAGAAACGGCTCCGGCTGATCACTCTCGGCGTGCCGGGCTGGCGGACGGGGCAGGCGTGACCGGGACGCCCGGCTGGCTCGTCGACTTCTGGCTCGATCCCGCCTGCCCGCTCACCCGCCATACCGCCCGCTGGGTCCGCGGGCTCACCCGAGAGGTGCCCCTTCGGGTGCGCTGGCGCGCGATGAGCCTGTCGGTACTGAACGAGCACCGCGACGACGACCCCGAAGGCGATCCGCACGGCTACCTGTGGATTCCCGCCAGGGTCGCCGCGGCCGTGCAGACCGAGCACGGGCACGCGGCGCTCGGTGCCTTCCACGATGCACTGTGGACTCCAGCCCGGCGGCACGGACCGGGAGTGGATCGGCGACCTCGGCGAGGCACTGCACCGCAGCGGCCTCCCCGCCGAACTCGCCGAGGCCGGTACCTCAACCTCCTACGACCAGGCCCTGCGCGACTCGCACCACGACGGGGTCGACCGCATCGACGCGGAGATCGGCACCCCCGTGCTCACCGTCACCACGCCCGAGAACGCCCAGCGGTCCTCCTTCGGACCCGTGCTCCACGCCGTTCCCGATCGCGGGGACTCGCTCCGATTGTGGGACGCGCTGCTCGGCCTGGTGTCGGTTCCCGGCTTCCGGGAGCTCAAGGCCTAGATGTCGAGGCCCTTGAGGAAATCGGCGGGGAATCCGCGCTCGAACGGCACCGCACCGGTGAGCCGCTCGACCGCCTCCGCGGGCAGCTCGACCCCGGCCGCGCCGAGCGCGTCCTTGAGCTGAGCCGGGGTGCGCGGTCCGAGAATCGGCAGCACCGACGGCGACCGGGCCAGCAGCCACGCGATCGCCACCTGCGACGGCGTCGCGCTCAGCTCACGGGCGACGTCACGCACCACCCGCGCCGCCGTGTGGTCCCGCTCGGTCAGCGTCGCGGGATCCCGCCTGCCGCCGCCCGTGCCGCCGTCGAGGTAGCGGCCCGAGAGCACGCCGCCCGCGAGCGGGTTCCACGTGGTGACGCTGAGCCCCAGCGCCTCGGCCATCGGCAGCAGCTCGCGCTCGACGTCACGCCACAGCAGGTTGTACGGCACCTGTACCGCGGAGAACGGCGTCCAGCCGCGCGACTCGGCGAGCTGGTTCGCGCGGCTGACCCACCACGCCGGCGTGTCGGAGATGCCGAGGTGCAGGACCTTCCCGGCGCGCACGGCGTCGTCCAGCGACCGCAGGATCTCCTCGGCGGGCGTGCGGAGGTCCCACACGTGCACCCAATACACGTCGAGATAGTCGGTGCGCAGCCTGCGCAGGCTCGTCTCGAGCGAAAGGCGCAGGTTCTTGCGGTGGTTGCCCGACGCGTTGACGTCCGTCGCGTCCCGGCTCAACGCGTACTTCGTGCCGAGCACGAACCGGTCGCGGCGGCCCCGCAGCAGCTCGCCCAGAATCGTCTCGCTCTCGCCGCCGCGATAGACCACGGCGGTGTCGATGGCGTTACCGCCCGCGTCGGCGAAGGCGTCGAGCATCTCCCGGCAGTCGCTCTCGGGCACGGGCTTCCCGAACGCCATCGTGCCGAGGAACAGCTCGGAGACCCGCAGCCCGGTCTGGCCGAGCGGGCGGTAGCGCATCGATGGACTCCCCTCAGGCCGGTTCGACGAACTGGACGTCGAGCTGGATCTTCACGACCTCGCCCAGGATGCCGGGCGCGAACTTCAGGCCGAAGTCGCCGCGCCGGATCTCACCGGTCGCCTCGAACCCGGCGTGCCTGGGCGCGTCCTCGCTCATCCGGTCCAGACCGCCGAACTCGACGGCGAAGGTGACCGGGCGGGTCACGTCGCCGATGGTCAGCTCGCCCTCCATCGTCCAGTCCTCACCCTCGCCCTCCAGCCGCGTGGAGACGAACCGCATGGTCGGCCGCTTCGCGACGTCAAGCAGGTCGGGCGCGCGGACGTGCGCGTCGCGGTCGGCGTTGCCGGTGTCGATGGAGGCGAGCGCGACGGTGGCGGTCACCGACGAGCCGGCCAGCGTCTCGCCGACCGTGAGCGCGGCGTCGAACTCGGCGAAGCGGCCCCGCACCTTGGAGATGCCGAGGTGGCGGATGGTGAAGTTCACCGCGGAGTGGAAGGGGTCGAGCGTCCATGCGCCCGCCGTGAGCGGAAGGCCGGTGGTGGTCGCGTTCTCTGTCGTCATGCCAGCGAGCCTCACGCGCCGGCCGGCTTCCCGGGAGGCCGCGCCGAGGCTGGCCCTGTCAGGGCCACCCTCGGAGGTACCCGTCGCGGGTAGCGTTCCGGGAGTGAGCGACAACGAGCTGGGGACGTTCCTGCGCGCCCGCCGCGAGGCCGTCACGCCCGAGCAGGTGGGCCTGCCGGGCGGGCCGCGCCGCCGTACGCCCGGCCTGCGCCGGTCGGAGCTGGCGACGCTGGCCGGGGTCAGTGTCGAGTACCTGACGCGGCTGGAACAGGGCCGCGACCGGCACCCCTCCGCGCAGGTGCTCGGCGCGATCGCCGACGCGCTGCGCATGTCGCTCACCGACCGTCAGCTGCTGGCCCACACCGCCAAGTCGCTGAGCGGCGCAGCGCTCTGCCCGGCCAGCCTGCCGCCGGCGCGCACGGTGCGGCCGACCGTGCGCGCCCTGCTCGACCGGCTCGAACCCGCTCCCGCGCTGCTGCTGAACCGGCTGAGCGACGTGCTCGCTTACACGCCCGCGTACGAGCGGCTCGCGCAGCCCACCGGCCTGCTCGACGCCGAAGCGCCGAACCTGGTGCGGTTCCTGTTCACCGACGCCCGCGCGCACACGGTGTTCGCCGACTGGGAGCGCGTCGCCGACGAGCACGTCGCGAGCCTCAAGCTCCGGCCGCCCGGCGACGACCCGCACCTCGCGGCACTGCTCGACGAGCTGACCGTCACCGCGGGATCGCCGTTCGCCGACCGGCTGCGCCGTCCGCCGTCGCTGGTCCCGGACACCGGTGAGCTGCGGCTGGCGCATCCCGAGGTGGGCGGGCTGCGGCTGGCGTACGAGACGCTGGCCCTGCCCGCCGACGACGACCAGCGCCTGCTCGTCTACCTGCCCGCCGACGAGGCCACGGGCATCGCGCTCGACCAGCTCACCGGCCGCCGCCCCGGCTCCCTCCGCGCCGTCACCGGCTGACGGTTCCGCGGTGGCCTGATCCGCTCCCCAAGGCCACCTTTGTTGCGTTGAACGCAACAAAGGTGGCCTTGGGGGCAGTCGGTCAGGCGAGCAGGGGCGCGAGCTGCTCGGCGTGTTCGCGCAGGAGGGCCAGCAGCTCCGGGTTCGGCTCGGCCACGCGCTCGGTCGGTCCGCTCACGGCGAGGCCCGCCACGAGAGTTCCGTTCACGACGTCGCGGATCGCCACCGCGAGACAGCCGCGCCCCGGGTACAGCTCGCCGCACTGACGTGCGAGGCCCGTTCGCGCCACGTCGGCCAGCTCGGTCTCCAGCCGCCCCGCCTCGGTGATCGTCGCCGTCGTGAACGGGCGCAGCTCCCGCACCACGGCGCGCCAGTCGGCCTGCTCCGCGAGCAGCAGCTTGCCGAGTGCGGAGGCGTGCGGATAGCGGGCGAGCAGGGCGCCGTCCGACGGCGGGTGGTCGGGGTCGGCGTCGGCGAGCTCCACCCGCCCCGACTGGTACGACGCGAGGTGCACACCCCAGCGCACGCGCTGCCGCAGGCGCTCCACCACCGCCCTGGCCGCCGCGGGCGGACCGCTCGCGACGGGCACCGTGAGCCTGCCCGCCCTGCGGCCGAGCGCGAACCCTCGCAGGTCCGGCAACCGCACCAGGTACTCCTCCCCCACCAGCAGGTTCAGCAGCCGGTACGTCGTCGCGGGCGGCAGCTTCAGCGCGGCGGAGATCTCCTTCGCGGTCACACCGGGACCCGCGGCGACCACCTCCTCCAGCACGGCGAGGGCGTTGCGGACGGCCTTCGGCTGCCGTCCCGACAGCGGCGCCGGCTCGGCGGGCGGGCTCATGGCCTGCCGCCGAGGAGATCGGACGCCGACGTCTCGTCGTAGATGCCGATGCCGGCGAGCTGCCGCGGCCTGCGCGCCCGCACCCACGCGTACCACGCCACCCCCGCCGCGAGCAGGAGCGTGAACGCCAGCGGGTACGGCCCGTCGGCGTTGGTGGCGGTGAACAGCACCAGCACCGCGAGCAGGACGGGAGCCACGACGACGGAGGCGGTCACGGCGCCGCGCGTCAGCTCACCGATGCGGTGCAGGAACACCGGCGCCGCCGCGCACACGAGCAGGTAGGCGATGAGGTAACCGAAGACGGCGATGTTCAACAGCGCCACGAAGAGCTCCCGCGTGGACACTCCCGCGGCGAGCAGAACCACGGGCAGCAGCGTCACCGCGGGCAGGACGAGCAGGATCGCCACGTGCGGCGTGCGGTACCGGGGGTGGGTGGTGCCGAGGCGGCGCGGGACGATGCCCTCGCGGCCCATCGACAGCAGCACCCGCACCAGCGCGCTGCTGGTCGCCATCGTGCACGCGAAGAACGACGCGGCGATGCCGGCGTCGAGCACGTAGGGCAGCCACGGCAGCCCCTCCAGCTCGGCGAGCGCGCTCATCGGCTCCGGCTGGCCCGCCAGCCCGCCCGGCAACTGGCTCAGTCCCGCCACCTGCGTGTACGCGGCGATCAGGTACAGCACGCCGCACAGCGCCGCCGTCCACTGCACGGCTCGGGGCACGCTCTGGAACGGGCGCCGCGCCTCGACGCCGAACGACGCCGCCGCCTCGAAGCCGACGAACGCGCCGAGCGCGGGCAGCACCCCGCCCGCGACACCACCGAGCCCCTCGTCCGTGGTCAGCGGGGTGAACCCCAGCTCGGGGGCGACGCGGGCGAGCAGCAGCCCGAACACCACGAGCAGTGCACTGATCGACACCGCCTCCGTCACCAGCACGACCTTGGCCGACAGGCGCACGCCGCGCACGGTCAGCACCGTCGCGAGCGCGCCGAGCACCACCACGGTGCCCGCGACGGCGCCCCAGCCGGGACTGAGGCCGAGCCGCCGCAGCACGTCGTGCACGTAGGTGCCCGCACCGACGAGCGCGGCCATCGCGAGCAGCCCGTAGCCGATGAGCAGTGCCCACCCGGCCGCGAAGGCGGCGACCGGGCCGAGCCCCTTCGCGGTGAGGCTGTAGAGCGAGCCCGCCGCGGCCATCCTCCGGGTGAACTGGGCGACGCACACGCCGATCAGCAGGGCCAGCACGGTGGCGGCGACGAACGACCACAGCACGGCGCCGCCGGCGGTCGCCGCCGCGACGGCGGGGGCCGCCGCCATCGCCGCCGACGGGGCCGCACCGGAGATCGACTGGGCGAACACCTGCAGCGGGCCGAGATTCCGGCGGTCGAGCCCGGACATGGGAGACTCGTGGCGTACCGCTACGCCACCCCCGTATCCCGACGCTCGTGACATGGCCTCCTCCAACGCAGGACCAGCACGCTAACGAGGGACTGTAACCGCGGAGTGACCACGGATGTCACACACGAGCGGGTCAAATGAGAATCCGGGCGAGGGCGTTCCCGGGTTGCGAGAACGGTGTGTCGTGTCTTACCAGCCGCGGAGACCGGGGTTTGACCGGACGGGCGCGGGGCGGCAACGTCTTCTGGCAACGCTGCAGCGAGTCAGAGAAGCCGCTCTCCACCGGAGGTCCGCATGGACACATCCGCTCCCCGCTCGCTGTCCGGCTCGCTCGGGGCCGGTTCCATCGT
The DNA here is from genome assembly GCF_003202235.1 of Prauserella flavalba. Taxonomy (GTDB): domain Bacteria; phylum Actinomycetota; class Actinomycetes; order Mycobacteriales; family Pseudonocardiaceae; genus Prauserella_A; species Prauserella_A flavalba. Next base: position 743,086 of record NZ_MASU01000013.1, on the reverse strand, counting down.
CTTCATGGTCGTCGCCGCGGCCGCCCCGCTCACGGTCGTCGCGGGCAGCGTCCCGCTCGGCGTGGCGCTGGGCAACGGCGCCGCCTTCCCCGCGACGTTCGTGCTGTGCTGCGCCGTGCTCCTGCTGTTCGCGGTCGGGTTCTGCGCGATGAGCAGGCACGTGCCCAACGCGGGCGCGTTCTACTCCTACGTTCAGCGCGGGCTCGGCCGCGCGCCCGGCCTCGGCACGGCGTTCCTCGCGCTGGTCACCTACACGGCGGTGCAGCTCGCCGTCTACGGCTATCTCGGAGCGACCCTCGACGGCCTCGTCCAGCACTACGGCGGGCCCGCGCTGCCGTGGTGGCTGTACGCGCTGGGAGCCGCCGCCGTGGCAGGCGTGCTCGGCTACCGGCACATCGAGCTCAGCAGCCGGGTGCTCGGCGTGCTGCTGCTGTGCGAGGTGGGCATCGTGCTCGTGTTCGACGCCGTGGTCGCTGCTCGGGGCGGTAGCGGTACGGGGTTGTCGACGGCGCTGTTGCAACCGGCGCAGATCGGTTCGGGCTCGCTGGGCATCGCGATCATGTTCGCCATCGCGAGCTTCATCGGCTTCGAGGCCACGGCGGTGTTCCGCGACGAGGCCCGCGACCCCGGCCGCACCATCCCGCGTGCCACGTACGCCGCGCTGTTGCTCATCGCCGGCTTCTACGCGCTCTCCAGCTGGGCCGTGGTGTCGGCGTGGGGCGACGCCGCCGCCGTGGAGCAGGCCGCCGCCGACCCCGGCAACATGCTCATCGCCACGATCGGGAACTACCTCGGCACGGCGGGCGCCGATGTCGCGCAGGTGCTGCTGGTGACGAGCCTGTTCGCCGCACTGCTCGCCTTCCACAACGTCATCGCCCGCTATGCCTTCTCGCTCGGCAACACGAGTGCGCTGCCGTCGGTGTGCGGCCGCAGCCACGCGCGGCACGGTTCGCCGCACGTCGCCTCGCTCGCGCAGTCGGGCAGCGCGGTGCTGCTCGTGGTGCTGTTCGCGGCGCTGGGGATGGACCCGGTGACGCAGGTGTTCGCGTGGATGGCGGGCACCGCGACGCTCGGCGTGCTGGCGCTGATGACGCTGACGTGCCTGGCCGTGGTGGTGTTCTTCCGGCGCTCGCGGGTCGACCAGCGGACCTGGCACACGCTCGTGGCGCCCGCGCTGGGACTGGCCGGGCTCGGCACGTGCCTGGCGCTGACGATCGACAACTTCCCCACCCTGATCGGCGGCTCGGGAGGGCTGGCCGCCGTGATCGGCGCGGTGCTCGCGGGCTCGTTCGTGTTCGGCATCGCGCTCAGCACCGTGGTGCGCAAGGCCCCGCTCGCACCGCGGACCGCCGTCGAAACCGCCTGATTTCCACCGAGAGGAGCAGAGATGACCATCGCCGAAGACAGGACCACCGCGACGCATCCGCTGGACCCGATGAGCCCCGACGAGGTCGGTCAGGTCCGCCGGATCCTCGTCGACGCCGGGCTGCTCGCCGAAACGGTGCGGTTCGCGTTCCTCGCGTTGGAGGAGCCGGACAAGGCCGACGTGCTGGCGTTCACGCCCGGCGCCCCGCTCGATCGCCGGTTCAGGGCGATTCTGCTGAACCTCACCGACGGCAGCTCGCGCGACGTGGTCGTGTCGGCAACCAGGTCCACTGTGGACTCGGTGGTGGACATCGACCCGGTGGCGGCGGGCCAGCCGCCGATCATCGACACCGAGTTCGAGCTCATCGAGGACATCCTGAACGCCGACGAGCAGTGGACGTCCGCGCTCGCGAAGCGCGGTCTCGACCCGGCGACGGTGCGCGCGGTGCCGCTGTCGGCGGGCAGCTACGACGAGCCGGGCGAGGAGGGCAGGCGGGTCGTGCGCTCGCTGGGCTTCCAGCAGCTGCACGAGAAGGACCACCCGTGGGCGCACCCGGTGGACGGGCTCGTGGCCTACGTCGACCTGACCAGCCGCACGGTCGCGAGGGTGATCGACCACGAGAACCTGCCGGTGCCGCAGGAGCCGGGCAACTTCGACGACCCCGAGCAGGCCGGGCCCGCGCGCACGAGCCTGAAGCCGATCGAGATCACGCAGCCGCACGGCCCGAGCTTCGAGGTCGAGGGCAGCCGGGTGCGCTGGGAGAACTGGGACCTGCGGATCGGGTTCAACGAGCGCGAGGGCCTGACCCTGCACCAGCTGTCGTTCCACGAACGGCCGGTGCTGTACCGCGCGTCGGTGGCGGAGATGGTGGTGCCCTACGCCGACCCGTCGCCGGTGCGGTTCTGGCAGAACTACTTCGACTGCGGCGAGTACATGTTCGCCCGCTACACCAACTCGCTGGAGCTGGGCTGCGACTGCCTCGGCGAGATCCGGTACTTCGACGCGACCGTGGCCGACGACCTCGGCGAGGCACGCACGATCCGCAACGCGATCTGCATGCACGAGGAGGACTTCGGCGTGCTGTGGAAGCACTCGGACATGTTCGCGGGCTCACACGAGACGCGGCGGCAGCGGCGGCTGGTGATCTCGTTCTTCACCACGATCGGCAACTACGACTACGGCTTCTACTGGTACCTCTACCTCGACGGCACGATCCAGCTGGAGGCCAAGGCCACGGGCATCACGTTCACCTCCGCCTACCCGGACCGTGGGCACGACTACGCCACCGAGGTGGCGCCAGGGCTCGGTGCCCCGTACCACCAGCACCTGTTCTGTGCCCGGCTCGACGTCGGCGTGGACGGGCAGCGCAACGCCGTGGACGAGGTGGAGGCGCAGCGCGTGCCGGTGAGCGAGAGCAACCCGTACGGCAACGCGTTCCGCCAGGCCCGCACGCGCCTGACCACGGAGTCGGACGCGGCGCGGCTGGCCGACAACACGCGGGCGCGGGTGTGGCACGTCGTGAACCCGGAGGTGACCAACCGGCTCGGGCAGCCGGTCGCCTACGCGCTGCACCCGCAGGGGCAGCCGACGCTGCTCGCCGACGAATCGTCGTCGATCCACGCGAGGGCGACGTTCGCGACCAAACACCTGTGGGTCACGAAGTACGACCCGGCACACCGCTACCCCGCCGGTGACCTGGTGAACCAGAACCCGGGCGGCGACGGCCTGCCGAAGTGGGCGGCCGAGGGACAGGGCATCGACGGCGAGGACATCGTGCTGTGGCACACCTTCGGGCTCACGCACTTCCCGCGCCCTGAGGACTGGCCGGTGATGCCGGTGGACTACGCCGGGTTCACGCTCAAGCCGGTGGGCTTCTTCGACCGCAACCCCACGCTCGACGTACCCCCGACCAACACCTGCCACCACGACGGCTAGGTCCGGTCAGCTGCAGTGAAGGCCACCATCACTGCGTTCAACGCAGTGATGGTGGCCTTCACTGCGGTCGGGTCAGGCGCGGCTGCGGCGGCGGTTCGCCAGCAGGGTCAGTGCGACGCCTGCCACGAGCAGGGTCACGCCGACGTAGATCGGCCACGAGCCAAGGCCGGTGTAGGCCAGGTTGCCCGCGTTCGCCTGCGGCCGGAACTGTACGTCCGGCACCAGGTGGGCACCGGCGTTTCCGCCACCGGTGCCGACGCCCCCGGTGTTCCCGCCGTCGCCACCGGGCAGGGTCGCGCAGTCGGCGCCCAGCGTCAGCGACACCGGGTCGAGCTCGGCGCCGTCCTCGTAGAAGCCGCCGAAGGCGGCCGAGCTCGTCAGGGTCGCAGCCACGTTCCGGGCGGACAGCACCCCGCCCCCGTTCGTCTCCTGCGCGCCCGCGAGGTCCAGGTTCGCGAGCGCCACGCCCGGCAGGTTCACCGGCTCCGACGGCGCGCCCTCCTCGGTGCGCAGCTCGACGTCGGCGTAGAGCGTGCCGGTGTCGCCATCCACGACCACCTTCGGGTCGCCGAGCACGAACGTGAAGAAGTGCGAGGGGTAGGAGAACGTCACCGTGCCGCGGTACTGGACGGTGAAATCGTCGGCGGAGGTGAACTCCGCGGAGCCGAAGGCGAAGCGGTACGCCCCGGTCGGCACCCCGGCCGGGTTGGGCACGCCGTCGCGCACGACCTCGTCGACGTCGGTGATCACGGCGCCGTCGGTGGCGGTGATGCTGTTGCCCTGTGCACCGCCGATGCCCACCCCGACGTAGGTGCGGAAGCTCTTGCGCAGGCCCCACAGCAGATCGCCCTTGGCGGCGTTCGCCGGGGTCAGCACACACGTCGGCGCCGGATCGTCGTCGCCACCGGGACCGGGGTCAGTGCCGGGACCGGTGCCGGGATCCGTGGACGGCGCGAACGTCAGCGCGGTGACCGTGTCCCACGTCGTGTCGGTGGAGCCGGCGGCGAAGGTGTAGACGCTGAACGGCGTCGCCGCGGCGGTGCGCGCCACGCCGTCGCCTCCGGTGTAGGCGGCCTTGACGGTGGTGGTGACCCGCCACGTGCCGTCGCCGTTCACGGGGATGGCCTGGTCGAGCTGGTAGGCACCGCTCGCCGAGGGGTCCTTGAGCACGTCGAGGTCGGGACCGATCCGCAGCCGGTAGCCGTTGTCCCCGTTGCCATCCGGCGCGAAGCCGGTTCCCGCGATGGTCACCTCGGCGCCGTCCGGGTCGAGCCCGGCCGACGGCGTCACGGTGACCGTGGGCGCCGGCGGGGGCTCCGTCGCGGGCACTGCGAACACGAGCCTGCCCGCGTCGAGCGCGGCACCCGGTTCGTAGAAGCCGGCGAAGGCCGCCGCGCCCGCCTCGGTGAGCGTCGCCGAGGTGATGGTCGCGACGAGGTGGCCGCCCTCGGCCTCGGGTGCGCCCTCGAACGTCAGGTCGGCGAACACCACCTCGGTGGGCTCCTGCGTCTGTCCCGGGTTGTCGGCCGTGCCGTAGAACGCGTAGCCGACCGTGCCCGTGAGCGAGCCGGTGCCGTCGCCGTCGAACGTCACCTTCGGGTCGGCGAAGGTGAAGTCCCAGATGAAGTGGGCGGGCATCGCGAAGCTCACCGAGCCCCCGAACTCCACCGTGCCCGTGCCCGTCCCCGGGTCGAATGTCGACTCACGCTCCGGCCACGAGAACGGCTCCGGCTCGGCCGAGGCGCCGTCGGCGGGTGTGACCGTGCCGCCGAACATGTTCATGTAGTTGCGCCACGACTGTTTGATGCCCCAGTGCAGTCCGGTGGCCGACGCCTCCTCGCCGCCGCTGTCCTGCGCGGCGGCGGGGCCCGCCGTCAGCGCGGTTCCGGCGAGCAGCGTCAGCGTGGCCGCCGCGGCTCCCAGTCTTCGCCACATCGCTCTCACGTGTCGTTCCCTTCGATATCCCGGACCCGGCGGCGCAGCCGCAGTACGACCGCGACCGCCGCGACCACCAGTAGGACCGCTCCCCCGACGAGCAGCGCGACGAGCAGCGCGTTGCCCTTCTCTCCCTGCACCTGCGCCTGCGCGGGGGTTTCCGCAGACGGGGACGACGGTGACGTTCGCGCCGCGGCACGGACCGTCAGCTCGACGGAAGTCTCCACAGTGGAGCGTTCACCGGTGAACACGAGCCGGTGGACGCCCTCGGCGACGTGCTCGGGGATCGTCGCCGTGTAGGTGAACCGGCCGTCGTCGCCGGCCCGCGCCGGCGGGAGGCTCACCGGATCGGAGTGCAGCGTGACGGCGACGTTCTCGCCCGGGGTGAAGCCGGTGCCGGTGACCTCGATCCGTTCTCCCGCGCGGGTCTGTGTCGTCGCCGCCTCGACCGAGGGTTTCGGCGCGGGCGCCGTCGTGGTGGTCGTCGCGGGCGGGGACTGCCGCGAGGGCGGCGGCGCCGCGGGTTCCCGCCGCGGCACGGCGAAGGTCACTGGCGTGAACGTCTCGTTGGCGGGGTTCACCACGCCGTGTGCGCCGATGGTGATGACACCGCATTGCACGCGCGTGCAGTCGACCTGCGTCGTGTTGCCGGCCCGGTCGACGGCCCGGAAACGCGCACCGGGGATCACGAGCTGCGCCTGCCAGGTCCCGTCGGGGTTCACCACGCCGTTCGCGCTCGACTCCGTGTCGCTGCCGGGGAAGGCGAGGTAGCGCTGGAAGCCGTTGTTGTCCCGCGCCTCGGTGTCCTGCACGTAGCGGTAGGTGCTGCCCGCACCTCCTCCCTGGCTGGGCTGCCAGCCACCCGCCGGGTTCGACACCCAGCCGAACAGCACGTACACGCCACCGTGTCCACCTTGGACGGACTGGAATCCGGTGCCGCGCAGTTGGACGATCGTGGCGTAGTCGGGGTCGGCGGTGGACGGTGACACGTTCACCGAGGCGCCCTGGGCGCTCGCGGTGCCGGTCGCAGGGGCGGTGAACGCGGCGAGCAGCACGGCCAGTGCCGCGGGACGCACGCGTCTACCCGAGGGGGACTTGGTCATGGGCCTTTCCTGTTCGTTACCGGTACGGCAGGACGATGGGCTTTCCGGTGCGGGGATGGGTGATCACCTCGACCGGGTGCTGGTAGACGCCGGAGAGCAGCTCGGCGTGGCAGACCTCCTCCGGTGGTCCCGCTTCGACCAGGCCGCCCGCCGCGAGCACCGCGATCCGGTCGGCGTGTGCGGCGGCGAGACCGAGGTCGTGCAACACCACCAGCACCCCGGCGCCCTCGGCCGCCCGCGCGCGGGCGAGCGCGAGCACCTGTTCCTGATGGCGCAGGTCCAGCGCGGCGGTGGGCTCGTCGAGCAGGAGCAGGCTCGCCGACTGCGCGAGCACGCGGGCCAGCGCGGTGCGCGCTTGCTCCCCTCCGGACAGCGTCGGATAGGTCCGCGTGGCGAAGGCGGTCAGTTCGGTGTCGGCGAGCGCGGCCGCCACGGCCCGCTCGTCGCCGTCCTCGGCTGGCGTGCCCTCCCACGGCGCCCGGCCCATCTCCACCACGGCGAGCACGTCGAAAGGGAACGACACCGGGTTGTGCTGCGGCAGCACGGCCCTGCGCCTTGCGAGGTCCACGGTGGACCACGAAGTCGCGGGCCTGCCGTGGATCGACACCGTGCCCGCCGAGGGGGGCAGATCGCCGGCGAGCACGCTCAGCAACGTCGATTTGCCCGCCCCGTTGGGGCCGACGAGTGCGAGCACCTCGCCCGCGTGCACCCGAAGGGACACGCCGTCGAGCAGGCGTTTCCGCCCGATGGTGACCACGACCGCGTCGGCCTCGGCGAGCACGTCGCCCTCGGCAGGGGGTTCGGGCAGGTGCGCCTGCGCGCGCGAGAGGAGCCTCACGTCCAGCCTCCTTCCCTGCGCCGCGTGCGCAGCAGCAGCCAGAAGAAGAACGGACCGCCGACGAGCGCGGTGAGCATGCCGATGGGCAGGTCCGCGTAGTGGAAGGCGTTGCGCGCCAGCAGGTCCGCGGCCGCGAGCAGCAACGCACCGCCGAGGAGACTCGCCGGGATGAGCACACGGTGCCCTGGTCCGGTGATCATGCGGATCAGGTGGGGCACCACGAGCCCGACGAAGCTGATGATGCCCGAGTACGACACCGCCGCGGAGACGGCGATGGCGACCACCACGATCGTCACCAGCCGCAGCGACTCGACGTCCACGCCGAGGTGCCGGGCCTGCCGATCACCGAGCGCCAGCAGGTCTAGCCTCCGGGCGAGAAGCAGCGACACGACGACGCACACCCCGACGAGCGGTGCGATCGTGGCGACGTAGGCCCAGCGGCTGCCTGCGAGCGAACCGAGCTGCCAGAACACGATCTGCTCGCGCGCGGCCTGGTCGCCCGCGAAGACGAGAAACGCGATGGCGGCGTTGGCGACGGCGTTGACGGCGACACCGGTGAGGATCATCGTGACCACCCCCGCGCGGCCCTTCGACCGCGCGAGCACGTACACCGCGAGCGTGGTGACCAGCCCGGTTCCGAACGCGAGCGCCGGGGTGGTGAACGCGCCGAGGAACGTCCAGCCGAACACAATGGACAGACACGCGCCGACGGCCGCGCCCGAGGACACGCCCACCACGCCGGGTTCGGCGAGCGGGTTGCCGAAACAGCCCTGCATCAGCGCGCCGCACACGCCGAGCACACCGCCGACGAGCAGGGCCAGCACCACGCGCGGAAAGCGCACGTCCCACAGCGCCGCCTCGGCGAACGGGTCGGCCGGCGGGGCGAGCACGTCGATGCCGATCCGGTCGAGCACGGCGCCGACGACCTGCGAGGCGGGGATGCCGAACTGGCCGACGGCGGCGGAGACGATGCTGACGACCACCAGTCCCACGGTGAGCACGGTGAACAGCGCGGCCACGCGCGCGGGCCCGCGCCCCGGGGGCGGCCCGAGCTCCCCGCCGGAGGTCACCGGCGGGCTCGCGGTGGCGGTCACCGCGCCGCCTCGAGGGAGTCCGGCGCGTAGAGCGCCCGCGCGAGCGCGTCGAGCACCGACGGAGTGAGCGGGCCGAAGCCGAGGATCTGGTAGTCGTTCATGTCGACGAAGCGACGGTGCTGCGCGGCCGGGGTCTGCGCCACGCCGGGGATCCTGGCCGCGCCCTCCACGCCGCCGACCGACTCGAGCCCCTTGGTCATCAGCAGGATCACGTCCGGTTTGGCCTCGGCGAGCGCCTCGGGGTTGATGGGCCGCATCCCGTCGACGCCCACCTCGCTCGCGACGTCGACGGCGCCGAGCGCGGAGATCAGGGCGTCGGCGCCGGAGCCCCTGCCGAACATGTGGTAGACGCCCGCGGAACCGCGCAGGTACAGGAACACGACGCGGGGCCTGCGCGACTCGTCGTCCGGCACGAGTTGCGCGATCTCGCTCTTCTTCGCCGCGACCTCGCGGTCGAGCCGGTCGGCGAGCTGCCGCCCCGCCGGCTCGACGCCGAGCGCGGCGGCGACGGCGCGCACGATGTCGCCGTTGTTGTCGAGCGTGCGCTGCGGCGTCACGACCACCACCGGAATACCGGCGTCCCGCAGTTGCAGCACCACGTTCCACGGGCCGAGCGTCGTGTCCGTGAGGACGACGCTGGGCCGCAGGCCGAGGATGGCCTCGGGGTTGAGCTGGTGGCCGTTGATCGTCACGAGGGGGAGGTCGACCGCGGCGGGGAAGCCGGTCGAGGAGTCCCTGCCGACCACGCGGTCGCCGAGGCCGAGCCCGAACACCGTCGCCGCGAGCGTGCCGGAGCGGTCGAGGGCGAGGATGCGGCTGGTGTCGGTGACGGTGACGCGCGTGCCCTGGTGGTCGGTGACGGTCGCGGGCAGCCGCGGGGCCGGCGCGGGCTCGATGGGCCGGATGTCGGGCTGTGCCACCACCGCCGTGGACGGCCCCTCGTGGGCGCGCGGGTCGGCGACGGGGGTCAGTTCCCCGAGCGGCGTCTGCTCGGCGATCCCGGCGGGCACCTCGGCGTGCGATCCCGGCTGTGGCGCGGGGCCGCAGCCCGCGAGCACCAGCGCCATCCCGGCGAGCGCGGCCCGCCGTAACCCCAAGCGTCTGAACACTTAGGTGAGGCTAACCAAATTCATCCGTTTGGGTAAGTAAGCCTAACCTTCTTTACTAAGTCGTTACCGATCCATCACGGCGGCGGGTGGCCGGATACAGGACGAGCTGCTCGCGCCGCTGTCGGACAGCGAACGCGAGCAGCTCGTCGGTTTTGCTCACCCGGGGGCTCGATCACCACTCCCGCTAGCGGAACCGCCTCAGCCGCAGGCTGTTGCTCACCACGAACACGGAACTGAGCGCCATCGCGGCACCCGCCAGCATCGGGTTCAGCAGCCCGGCGGCCGCGAGCGGCAGCGCCGCGACGTTGTAGGCGAACGCCCAGAACAGGTTGTGCTTGATGGTGCGCAACGTGCTCCGCGAGAGCCTGATCGCGTCGGCGGCGACCCGCAGGTCACCCCGCACCAGCGTCAGGTCGCCCGCCTCGATCGCCACGTCGGTGCCCGTGCCCATCGCCAGCCCGAGGTCGGCCTGCGCGAGCGCCGCCGCGTCGTTGACCCCGTCGCCGACCATCGCGACGACCCTGCCCTCGGCCTGCAGCCGCTTGACCACGTCCACCTTGTCCTTGGGCAGGACCTCGGCGATCACCTCGTCGATGCCCACCTCGGCGGCCACGGTCCTGGCCACGGCCTCGTTGTCGCCCGTGAGCAACACCGGCGTGAGACCCAGCTTCCGCAGCCGCGTCACCGCCTCGGCCGAGGTCGGCTTCACGGTGTCGGCGACCTCCAGCACCGCACGGACCTCGCCGTCCCAGCCGACCGCCACCGCCGTGCGGCCCCTAGCCTCCGCCTCGGCCTTGACCTCGGCGAGCCCGTCCGGCAGGTGCAGGCCCCACTGTTCGAGCAGCGCGGGCCGCCCGGCCACGACGGCGTGACCTTCGACGACACCCTGCACGCCGAGCCCCTCGACGTTGGTGAACTCCTCCACCTCGGGCAGCTCGCCGACCTTCTCCCGCGCGCCGCGGGCGATGGCCTTGGCGATCGGGTGCTCGGAGGCGTTCTCCAGCGCTCCCGCGAGCCGCAGCGCGTCGGTGTCGTCCACGCCCTCGGCCGTGTGCACGTCCGCGAGCGCCATCGTGCCGGTGGTGACCGTGCCGGTCTTGTCGAGCACGACCGTGTCGACGCGTCGGGTGGACTCCAGCACCTCGGGACCCTTGATCAGGATGCCGAGCTGCGCGCCCCGCCCGGTGCCGACGAGCAGCGCCGTGGGTGTCGCGAGCCCCAGCGCGCACGGGCAGGCGATGATCAGCACCGCGACCGCCGCCGTGAACGCCTCCGCCGCCGGAACACCGGCACCGAGCCAGAACATCAGCGTGCCCAGGGCAAGCGCGATGACGATCGGCACGAACACCGCCGAGATCCGGTCGGCCAGCCGTTGCACGGCCGCCTTGCCCGTCTGCGCGTCCTCGACCAGCTTCGCCATCTGAGCCAGCTGCGTGTCGGAGCCGACGCGGGTGGCCCGCACGACGAGCCTGCCGCCCGCGTTGACGGTGGCGCCGGTGACGGTGTCGCCTTCGCCGACCTCGACCGGTACCGACTCGCCGGTGAGCATGCTCGCGTCGACCGCCGAGCTGCCTTCCTCGACCACGCCGTCGGTGGCGATCTTCTCGCCGGGCCGCACCACGAACCGGTCGCCGACCGCCAGCTGCCCGACGGGAACGCGCACCTCGCGGCCGTCACGCAGCACCCCGACGTCCTTGGCGCCGAGCTCCAGCAGCGCCCGCAGTGCCGCGCCGGCGCGCCGCTTCGAACGGGCCTCGAAGTACCGTCCGGCGAGGATGAACGTGGTGACCCCGGCCGCGACCTCCAGGTAGATGGAGTCCTGGCCGCCGCCGCGCTCGAGCGTGAACTCGAACCCGTGCGTCATGCCCGGCATGCCCGCGTCGCCCAGCAGCAGCGCGTACAACGACCAGCCGAGCGCGGCGAGCGTGCCCATCGAGATGAGCGTGTCCATCGTCGCGGCGCCGTGCCGCAGGTTCGCCCACGCGGCCTTGTGGAACGGCCACGCGCCCCACACCACCACCGGCGCGGCCAGCGTCAGCGAGATCCACTGCCAGTACTCGAACTGCCAGGCCGGGACCATCGCCAGCACGATCACCGGCACCGACAGCACGATCGACGCGATGAGCCGCTGGCGCGGACCACGCAGTGGATCGTCCTCGTCCTGCGGCTCGCCGGGTTGCTCCGTGGGCTCCGGCGGCAGCGTCGCCGTGTACCCGGCGGCCTCCACCTGCGCGACGAGCTGCTCCGGCTCGACGCCGTCGGCGTAGCTGACCCTGGCCTTCTCGGTCGCGTAGTTGACCGTGGCGGTGACGCCGTCGAGCTTGTTGAGCTTGCGCTCCACGCGCATGGCGCACGAGGCGCACGTCATGCCGCCGATCTCGAGCTCGATCTCGTGCCCCGCGACGGTGTCGCGCACTCCGGCCGTCATGACCGCTCCCCTTCCACGGTGAACTCGGCCGTGCGCACCACGCCGTCGTGCTGGAAGTCCAGGAAGAGGCGGTAGGTACCCGCCGAGGGCACCTCGGCGATGAACGGGATCGCCGGGCCGCCGCTGTTCTCCCCGCCGGGGTGGACGTGCAGGTAGGCGAGGTCGCCGCCCCGCAGCGCCACGAGGTGCCCGTCGGCGCCGAGGTAGGGCTGCAGGTCGGTGAGCGGCATGCCGTCCTTGCTGACGGTGAGCCGCACCTCCGACGCTTCGCCTGCCACCAGGTGCCCGTCGAGGCGGACCTCGTAGCCGTCGACGCGCGAGACCCGCGAGGGCTCGTGGGTCACCGGCTGGAAGTCGCCCGGCGCGAAGACGTCGGCGCCGAGTGTCATGGCCTCGCCGCCCGATGGAGCGAAGTCGGCGAACACGCGGTAGGCGCCCGGATCGGGCAGGTTCAGCGGCACGGACCACGTGCCGTCGGCGGTCATCTCGGGATGGATGTGCTGGAAGTCCGCGGTGTCGCGGCGCACCACGATGAGGTGCATGCGCTTCTCGTGCTCGACCTCGAAGCGGGTGACGGGGTCACCGCCCGGGCCGGTGATGCGGAACGAGAAGCTCTCGGTGGTCCCCGGGGTCAGCGTCGTGCGGGTGGGCGTGAGGGTGTATCCGCCCCTGGCCGACGCCAGTCCCTCGGGCTGGTCGACGTGCTCGGCTTCCGCGACGGTGCCGCTGTGTTCGTCCCCGCCCCCGGCGTGTTCCTCCTGACCGGGGGCACCAGCCTCGCTGGTGAGGGGACCGACAGCGGTCCCGATCGCCCACGCGCCAGTGGCGAGAAGGGCGAGCGTGACACCGTAGGCGGACAGCTTCGCTGCTGTGTTCATGTCGGTCCTGTCGTCGCTTCGTGTCGGACGGCTATGCCGTGAGCTGGTATCCGGCCTCCTCGACCGCGGCTCGCACGTCGGCGACGCCGAGCTCCTTCGCGCTGGTGACGGTGACCGCGCCCGTCGGGACGTCGACGGACACGCCGGTGACACCGTCGATGGCCCCGACCTCCTCGCTCACCGAGCGCGCGCAGTGCTCGCAGGTCATCCCGGTGACGGTGTAGGTCGTCTCGGTCATCGCGGTTCTCCTTTGTGGTTGTCGGTTCTCGTTGTCTCAGGAGCGGACGAGCCGGGCGATCGCGTCGCTTGCCTCGCGCACCTTCTCCTCGGCGGTCTCGCCGCCTTCGGCGATGGCCTGCGCCACGCAGTGCTTGAGGTGCTCGTCCATGAGCCCGAGGGACACCGCCTGCAGTGCCTTGGTGGCCGCGGCGATCTGGGTGAGCACGTCGATGCAGTACTCGTCGTTCTCGACCATCCGCTGCAGTCCCCTGATCTGTCCCTCGACGCGGCGCAGCCGCTTGAGGTAGGCGTCCTTGTCGCCGGTGTATCCCCGCATCGCTCTTCTCCCTCACTACCGCCGGATCAGCTCGAGTGTACCCCCTACCGGTATGGCTTGAAGCCACGCCGAGTGCTCCGGTGAGAGATTTATACCCTAGGGGGGTAGGGCATTGTCAAGAACGGTCACCGGCGAGCAGCGAGTCGACCAGCCGCCGCACCGCTGCCGCCATCGCGTCGCGGGCGCCCTCGCCGCGCGCGCCCGAGGTCATGACCACGCCTGCCCGCAGCAGGGCGCCGTGGAGCAGATGCGCGAGCGGTTCGGCGGGCTGTGCGGGCAGTACGCCGCCGCGGATCGCCGCCGCGAGCGTCTCGACGAGCAGGCCCCACGGCCCGCGCGGGCGGTCGGCGCCGTTCCACCACTGCCAGCCCAGCACCGACGGCGCCTCGCGCAGGAGCAGCCTGCGCACCTCCGGTTCGAGGCACGCGTCGAGGAACGCCTGCGCGCTCACCCGCAGGCTCTCGGCCGGATCACCGTCCAGACCGGCCGCCGCCGCGCGCACGCGGTCCCCCACGCGGGCCTCCACCGCCTCGGCGGCGGCCTCGAACAGCGTTTCCTTGTCGGTGAAGTGGTGGTAGAACGCGGCCCTGGTCAGCCCGGCGCGGTTGACGACCTCGCTCGTGGCCGTGTCGGCGAAACCCTTCTCCGTGAACAGGTCCACCGCGGCGACAACGAGGGCGTGACGCGCCGCCTCGCTTCGTTCGAGCTCGCGGTTCCGCGGCACCACACGCGGATTTTACTCTGCGGCACCGTCATAACGAAGGACAGTAAAGATCCGATGTATCCTGACGCCGACGCGGCCGCGGCCCGCCGCCCGGCGCGGCCGGAACAGCGAGGAGAACCATGTCCGTCACCGACGCCGCCATCGAGGCGATCAAGCAGATGATCGTGGACGGCGAACTGCGCCCCGGCGACCGGCTCCCCCGCGAGCCCGACCTCGCCGAGCGGCTCGGACTGTCCAGGAACTCGCTGCGTGAAGCCGTGCGGGCGCTGTCGCTCATTCACGTACTCGACGTCAAACAGGGCGACGGTACCTACGTGACGAGCCTCGAGCCCGCACTGCTCATGGACGCCATGAGCTTCGTCGTGGACTTCCACCGCGACGACACCGTCCTGCAGTTCCTCGAGGCGAGGCGCATCCTCGAACCGGCGGCGACCGCGATGGCCGCCACCAACATGTCGCAGGAAGACATCGGAGGCCTCGCGAGGCTCATCGACTCGCTCGGCGACAAGCCCACCGTCGAACAACTCGTCGCGAACGACCTCGAGTTCCACCGCCGGATCGCCGCGGGCTCGGGCAACCAGGTGCTGTCGTCGCTGGTGGAGAGTGTCTCGGGCCGGACGCAGCGCGCGCGGACGTGGCGGGGTATCACGCAGGAGGCGGCGGTGGAGCGCACGCTGGCCGAGCACCGCGCGATCCAGCAGGCGCTCGCGGCGGGCCAGCCCGACGTCGCGCGCGCCTGGGCCACGGTCCACATCGCCGGCGTGGAGCAATGGATCCGCCAAACCCTGGTGGAAAGCTGACCCCGCACCCAACTGGCCCCCAAGGCCACCTTTGTTGCGTTGAACGCAACAAAGGTGGCCTTGGGGAGCGATCAGGTCACCGGGCGGAGGCGGAGGTCCTGCATGCCGCCGTCGACGGCGAGGCCGACGCCGCTCGTGGAACCGGCAACGGGGCTCGCGAGGTAGACCACCGCGTGTGCGACCTCCTCGGGCGAGACGAGGCGGCCGTGCGGCTGCCGCGCGCAGAGCGCGGCCCGCTCCGCCTCGGGATCGTCGGCCCTGTCGAGCAGCCTGCCGATCCACGGGGTGTCGGCGGTGCCCGGGTTGACGCAGTTGACGCGGATCCCCTCGCGCAGGTGGTCGGCCGCCATCGCCCGGGACAACGCGAGCACCGCACCCTTCGACGCGCTGTAGAGCGCCCGCTGCGGCAACCCCGCCGTCGCCGCGATCGAGCCGACGTTGACGATCGCCGCCGAGTCCGACCGCCGCAGGTACGGCAGCGCCGCGCGGGCGGTGCGCACCATGCCGAGCACGTTGACGTCGAGCACCCGCAGCCACTCCGCGTCGTCGTTGTCGGCGACCGTGCCCTGTGCCCCGATACCCGCGTTGTTGACCAGGATGTCGAGCCCGCCGAACCGGTCGGCCACCGTGCCGATCGCCTCCCGCACCGACGCGTCGTCGGTGACGTCGGCCTGCACGCCGAGCACCCCGTCGGCCTCGGGCGCCGCCCGCAGGTCCAGCGCCGCGACCCGCGCCCCGCGCTCGCGCAGCGCGGCCACCACCGCGGCACCGATGCCGGACGCTCCGCCGGTGACCGCGGCGACGAGGCCGTCGAACTCCGCCATGCTGCCTGCCTTCCTGAGACGTACTAGTACGCGACGAATTCCTGGCGCTGGCGGCCGAGCCCCTCGATCTCCAGCTCCACCACGTCTCCCGCCGTGAGGTACGGGAACTTCCCCGACAGCGCGACCCCCTGTGGCGTGCCGGTCATGATCAGGTCGCCCGGCTCCAGCGTCAGGTACCTGCTGATGTGCCACACCAGGAACTCGACGCCGAAGATCAGATCGGCCGTGGTGGAGTCCTGGCGGGGCTCGCCGTTGACCCAGCTGCGCAGCCGCAGCGAGGTGTGGTCCACCTCGTCGGGGGTGACGAGCCACGGGCCGACGGGGTTGAAGCCGGGCGCGCACTTGCCCTTGCTCCACTGCCCGCCGGAGTCGACGAGCTGGTACTGCCGCTCCGACACGTCGTTGCCGAGCACGAAGCCCGCGACGTGAGCCATGCTGTCGGCGGGCGAGTCCAGGTAGGCCGCCCGCGTCCCGATCACGACGCCGAGCTCCACCTCCCAGTCGGTGCGCTCGCTGCCCGGCGGGATGGTGACGGCGTCGTCGGGACCGGCGACGGTGTTGGGCGTCTTGAGGAACAGGATCGGCGTCTCGGGCGGCTGTGAGCCCGACTCGGCGGCGTGCGCCGCGTAGTTCATGCCCACGCACACGACCGCGCTCGGGCGGGCGATCGGCGCCCCGATCCGTTGTGCCCCAAAGTCTTTCAGCTCCGGAAGCTCGCCCGCCTCGAACGCGGTGCGCACCGTGCCGAGCCCGTCTCCGGCGAGGAAAGCGCCGTCGAGGTCGGCGGTGAGACCGCTCAGGTCGTAGGTCCGCCCGCCGTCGAGCAGGACGGGCCGCTCCTCACCGACGGGTCCGAGCCGGGCCAGTTTCACGGTGCACTCCTCACGCCAGTGGTCGGGTGTCTCTGCCGGGCCGACTGTAGATCATCAGCGAAAACGGCGACAGGTATTGCGGATGGTAGGCATAATCTGCCTCGACATCGAGCCTTGACGGTACAGACATCGGATGTCTATCGTTCGGCGGTGACGTAGCTCATACGACAGGAGCACCGTGGCTCGCCTCATCGCGTTGCAGACGCACGACGTGCGCTTTCCGACCTCGCAGACCCTCGACGGATCCGACGCCATGAACCCGGATCCCGACTACTCAGCGGCCTACCTGCGACTGCGCACGGACGCGGGCGACGGCCTGGAGGGACACGGCTTCGTCTTCACCATCGGCCGCGGCAACGACGTGCAGGTCGCCGCGCTGCGGGCGCTGGAGGAGCACCTCGTCGGCCGCGACGTCGACGAGACGCTCGCGGACCTCGGCGCCGTGTGGCGCGAGCTCGTGCACGATTCGCAGCTGCGCTGGCTCGGCCCGGAGAAGGGCATCATGCACATGGCCATCGGCGCGGCCGTGAACGCGCTGTGGGACCTCAAGGCCAAGCGGGCGGGAAAACCGTTGTGGCAGCTGCTGTCCGGCATGACGCCCGAGGAGATCGTCGACCTCGTCGACTTCCGCTACCTCACCGACGCGCTCACGCGGGAGGAGGCGCTCGCGCTCCTGCGCGTGGCGGAGCCGGGCCGCGCCGAGCGCGAGGCCACGCTGCTGCGCGAGGGCTACCCGGCCTACACCACCACCCCCGGCTGGCTCGGATACGACGACGACAAGCTCGCCCGGCTGTGCCGCGACGCCGTGGCCGAGGGATTCACGCAGATCAAGCTCAAGGTGGGCGGCGATCTGGACGACGACGTGCGCAGGCTGCGCATCGCGCGCGAGGTGTGCGGGCCGGACGTGCGGATCGCCGTCGACGCCAACCAGCGCTGGGGCGTCGCCGACGCCGTGCGTTGGATCGAGGCGCTGAAGGAGTTCGACCTCGCCTGGATCGAGGAGCCGACGAGCCCCGACGACGTGCTCGCGCACGCCGCGATCGCGAAAGCCGTGGCGCCGGTGCCGGTCGCCACGGGCGAGCACACCGCCAACCGCGTGCTGTTCAAGCAGTTCCTCCAGGCGAAAGCCCTCGGTATCCTCCAGCTCGACGCCACGCGCGTGGCCGGGGTCAACGAGAACATCGCGATCCTGTTGCTGGCGGCCAAGTTCGGGGTACCCGTGTGCCCGCACGCCGGCGGCGTCGGCCTGTGCGAGGCCGTGCAGCACCTCGCGATGTTCGACTACGTCGCCGTCTCCGGCACCACCGAGGGCCGCCTGATCGAGTTCGTCGATCACCTGCACGAGCACTTCGTGACCCCGGTCGACGTGCGAGACGGCCGCTACCACGCACCCAAGTCGCCCGGCGCGGGCACGGAGATGCTCGGGAAGTCCATTGTGGAGTACGAGCATGGCTAGCCCGGCGCTCGGCCGGTTCGGGCTCGGCACCGCGAGCCTGGGCAACCTCTACGAGCCCATGAGCGACGAGACCGCGCACTCCGTGCTCGCCGCCGCGTGGGACTGCGGCATCCGCTATTTCGACACCGCCCCGCACTACGGGCTGGGCCTGGCCGAACGCCGCCTCGGTGCGTTCCTCGCCGACAAGCCGCGCGAGGACTACGTCGTCTCCACCAAGGTCGGCAGGCTGCTCGTGCCCGATCCGGCCGGTGCGGGCCGGCTCGACGACGCCCACCACTACGCCGTTCCCGCCGGCCACCGCAGGGTGTGGGACTTCAGCGCCGACGGTGTGCGCCGCGGCCTCGCCGCCTCGCTGGAGCGGCTCGGCCTCGACGCCGTCGACATCGTGTACCTGCACGACCCCGACGAGTACGACCTCGCCCCCGCACTGGCCGAGGGCGTGCCGGCGGTCGCGGCGCTGCGCGAGCAGGGCGTGGTCAACGCCGTCGGTCTCGGCTCCAAGTCCACGGAGGCGCTGCTCGCCGGTGCCCGCACCGGGATGCTCGACCTGCTGATGATCGCGGGCCGGTACACGCTGCTCGAACAGCCCGCGCTCGACGCGGTGCTCCCCGAGTGCCGGGCGCGCTCGGCCGGGGTCGTCAACGCCGCGGTGTTCAACTCGGGCCTGCTCGCCACGCCGGTTCCGTCGGCGCGGAGCCGCTACGAGTACGGCACGGTGCCGCCCGCCGTGCTCGCCAAGGCGAGGGCGATCGCCGATGTCTGCGCCGCGTTCGGCACCGACCTGCCCACGGCCGCGCTGCATTTCTCGCTGCGGGACCCCGTGGTGCGCACCGTCGTGGCGGGTGCCGCGTCGGCGCGGGAGGTCCGCGAAAACCACGAGCGCCTGCGCTCGTCCGTGCCGGACGAGCTGTGGACGACCCTGCGAGACAAAGGACTGACCCGGTCATGAGCGCGCCCGCCGTCGACACGCACCTGCACCTGTGGGACCTCACGGTCAGCGAGTACGCGTGGCTGCCGCAGGGCTCGCCGCTGCACGCGACGTTCACCGCCGAGACGGCGCTGGCCGAGCTGACCGGGGCGGGCGTATCCACCGCGATCCTCGTGCAGGCCGAGGACTCCGAGGCAGACACGGAGTTCCTCCTCGGACAGGCGAGCGCGCACGACTGGATCACCGGCGTGGTCGGCTGGGTCCGCCTCGACCACCCCGAGACGGCACGGCACCAGCTCGACCGCTGGCAGGAGCACCCGGCACTGCGCGGCATCCGGCACCTCGTGCACGACGACCCGCGCGACGACTTCCTCGCGCTGCCCGCCGTGCGCCGGTCGCTGGGACTGCTCGCCGAGCGCGGGCTCCCGTTCGACGTGCCCGACGCGTGGCCACGCCACCTCGCGGGTCTCGCCGAGCTGGCCGAGGCGGTGCCGGAGCTGACGATCGTGGTGGACCACCTCGGCAAACCGCCGCGGGGAAGCGCGGACTACGACGCGTGGCGTGCCGCCCTGCGCGAGGTGGCCGCACGGCCCAACACGGTCGGGAAGGTCTCCGGACTGCAGGTGCCGGGCGAGCCGCTGACGGTCGCCGCGCTGCGCCCCGTGGTCGACACCGCGCTCGAGTGCTTCGGCCCTCGCCGGCTGATGTACGGCGGGGACTGGCCGATGACCGTGCCGTTCGGCGGCTACCAGCCCACGTGGCGGGTGCTGGCCGAGCTGATCGGCGAGCTGGCGCCGGACGAGCGCGCGAGCGTCACCCACGGCACGGCGAGCGCGGTCTACGGAGTGCCGGAGCCGGTGCGATGACAGGAGCCGCGACGATGACGGAGCCGCTGCTCGAGGTCGAGGGCGTCGACAAGAGCTTCCCTGGCGTGCGCGCGCTGCACGACATGCGGCTGGAGCTGCGCTCCGGCGAGGTCCTCGCGCTGGTGGGCGAGAACGGGGCGGGCAAGTCCACGCTCATGAAGCTGCTCTCGGGCATCCACACCGCCGACACGGGGCGGTTCCGGCTCGGCGGCGAGCCGTTCGAGGCGGCGAGCCCCCGGCACGCGCTGGAGCTGGGCATCAGCATCATCCACCAGGAGTTCAACCTGGTGCCGCACCTGACCGTGGCGCAGAACGTGTTCATCGGGCGGGAGCCGAGACGCGGGCGCCTGCTGCTCGACGAGCGCAGGCTGGGCGCCGACACCGCGGCCCTGCTGGAGCGCCTGCACCTGCCGCTGGACCCGAAGGCCGTGGTCGGCGAGCTGACCGTCGCCAACCAGCAGATGGTGGAGATCGCCAAGGCGCTGTCCTACGAGCCGCGGGTGCTGATCATGGACGAGCCGACGGCGGCGCTCAACGAGGCCGAGGTGGAGACGCTGCACGAGCTGATCCGCCGGTTCGTGCGCCCCGGCACGGGCGTCATCTACATCTCGCACCGCATGGAGGAGATCAAGCGGATCGCCGACCGCGTGACGGTGATCCGCGACGGCGAGTACATCGACACGCTCGACATGGCGAGCGCGAGCACGCCGGAGATCATCGCGCTGATGGTGGGCAGGGCCATCGACACCGGCGCGAAACCGGAGAACGTGCGGCCCGACCGCGACGTGGTGCTGAGCGTCGAGGGCCTGTCCACCAAGGCGCTGCTCAAGGACGTTTCGTTCGAC
Source organism: Prauserella flavalba (assembly GCF_003202235.1). GTDB lineage: Bacteria > Actinomycetota > Actinomycetes > Mycobacteriales > Pseudonocardiaceae > Prauserella_A > Prauserella_A flavalba. The sequence goes on along the minus strand of NZ_MASU01000013.1, from coordinate 722,529 downwards.
CTGCGCGAGGGCGAGATCCTCGGCTTCGCCGGGCTGATGGGCGCGGGGCGCACCGAGGTGGGCAGGGCGCTCGTCGGCGCCGACCGGCTCGACGGTGGCACGATCACGTTGCGGGGCAAGCGAATCCGCGTCGCCAACCCCGCCGAGGCCGCCCGGCACGGCATCGGTTACCTCTCCGAGGACCGCAAGCGCTTCGGGCTGCTGCTCGAACAGGACGTGCGCGCCAACATCGCGCTCGGCGCCCTGCGCGACCAGTTCACCAGTGCCGGGTTCGTGCGCGACCGCGCGGCGAGGGAGAAGGCACGCGAGTACGTCGGCACGCTGCGCATCAAGACACCGTCACTGGAGCAGACCGTCAAGCACCTCTCCGGCGGCAACCAGCAGAAGGTGGTCATCGCCAAGTGGCTCGCGAAGGACTGCGACGTCCTCGTGTTCGACGAGCCGACGCGCGGCATCGACGTCGGCGCGAAGGAGGAGATCTACCAGCTGCTCAACGAGCTGGCCGCGCAGGGCAAGTCGATCATCATGATCTCGTCGGAGCTGCCGGAGATCCTGCGCATGTCACACCGGGTCGTGGTGATGAGCGAGGGCAGGGTCACGCGCGTGCTCGACGCGGCGGAAGCGGGCCAGGAGAACATCATGCACTTCGCGACACTGCGCCCGGACGAGAATCCGGCCGACGCCGCGGAGCTCGGCATCGAGGTAGGGAAAGCAGGGCAGCCATGACAGCGGTCAAAGCCCCGGCCCGGGACCGGGCACAGGCGAGCGGCGGGATCGCGGCGGCGGTGAAGGGCCGCCTGCAGCAGCTGCTGGCGTTCGCCAGTCTCATCGTCATCTACGCGTTCTTCTCGTTCGCGAGCCCGTTCTTCTTCTCCTACGGCAACTTCACGGCGATCCTGTTCTCCACGGTGGTCATCGGCACGCTCGCGATCGGCACCACGTTCGTGATCATCGCGGGCGGCATCGACCTCTCCATCGGCACCGGCATGGCGCTGTGCGCGGTGATGTCCGGGGTGTTCCTGGTGAAGCTCGGGCTGCCGCTGTGGCTCGGCGTGCCCGCGGCGATCCTGTTCGGCGGGGTGATGGGGCTCGTCAACGGGATCAACGTGGCGCTGCTGAAGATCCCCCCGTTCATCGCCACGCTCGCGATGATGCTCGTCGCCGAGGGGCTCGCCCTCGTACTCTCCGACAGCACGCCGATCTACTTCAACGACGTGCCGGGCTACACCGACATCTCCACGGGGAACCTCATCCCGGGCGTGAACTTCCCGAACGCGGTGCTGGTGCTGCTCGCGATCGCGCTGATCGCCGGTGTGCTGCTCACCAAGAGCGTGCTCGGGCGCTACACGTACTCGATCGGCAGCAACGAGGAGGCCACCTCGCTGTCCGGCATCGACGTGCGCAAGTGGAAGATCGCGATCTACGCCTTCGCCGGGCTGTTCATCGGGCTCGCGGGCGTGATGATCTCGGCCCGGCTCGGCTCGGCCCAGCCCGCGACGGGCATGGGCTACGAGCTGCAGGCGATCGCGGCGGTGGTCATCGGCGGCACGTCGCTGTCCGGTGGCAAGGGCTCGATCGTCGGCACCCTGATCGGCGCGCTGATCATCTCGGTGCTGAACAACGGCCTGCAGATCATGTCGATTCCCCAGGAATGGCAGAACGTCATCCTCGGCTGCGTCATCCTCGTCGCCGTCTACACGGACCGGATCCGGAAGAAGGAAACAACGTGACAGCCCAGGAGACCACGACCAGAACAAAGGAGATCTGGTGATGAGAATGAGGAAGGTCGTCGCGGCGCTCGCGGGCGGCGCGCTCGCGCTGACGCTCGCCGCGTGTGGCTCCGACGGCGGCTCCGGCGGTGGCGGGGACGGACCGTTCATCGCGATCGTGTCGAAGGGGTTCCAGCACCAGTTCTGGCAGGCGGTGAAGAAGGGCGCCGAACAGGAGGCCGCCGAGCGCGGCGCGCGGGTGACCTTCGTCGGCCCCGCCACCGAGCAGGACGTGGAAGAGCAGATGAACATGCTCACCAACGAGCTCGCCAAGTCTCCGCAGGCGGTCGGCTTCGCCGCACTCGACTCGAGGGCCGCCGCTCCCCTGCTGCAACAGGCCCAGTCGCAGAACATCCCGGTGATCGCGTTCGACTCCGGAGTGGACAGTGACATCCCGGTGACCACCGTGGCCACCGACAACAAGGCCGCGGCGGCCGAGGCAGCAAAGCACCTCTCCGAGCAGATCGGCGGCAAGGGCAAGGTCGCGCTCGTCGTGCACGACCAGACCAGCCGCTCCGGCATCGACCGCCGCGACGGCTTCCTGGAGTGGATGAAGCAGAACGCGCCGGGGATCACGGTGCTGCAACCGCAGTACGGCGGCGGCGACCAGCTGGAATCCGCCAACATCACCAAGTCGATCCTGTCGGCGAACCCGGACCTCAAGGGCATCTACGCGTCCAACGAGGGCTCGGCGATCGGCGTGATCAAGGGCGTGCAGGAGAGCGGCCGCAAGGGCGTGACGGTGGTCGGGTTCGACTCCGGCAAGGCCCAGATCGACGCGATCAGGAGCGGCGTGATGGCCGGCGCGGTGACCCAGGACCCGATCGACATGGGCAGGCAGCTCGTCGACTCGGCGATCAAGGCCATCGACGGCGAGCAGCTGCCGAAGACCATCGACACCAACTACTACTGGTACGACAAGTCGAACGTGGACGACCCGAAGATCAAGGCCGTCCTCTACCAGTAGCCCCTTCCGCAGTCTGCAGTGAAGGCCACCTTGCCCGCGGTGGCCTTCACTGCGATCAGGCGCGCCTGCCGGTGAGGGCGAGGTAGCGGGTGCGCCAGGAGGCATCGCCTGCGACCGGCACGGGCTCGCGGAAGACGCCGATCTCCCGCCACCTCGGCGCCAGCGGAACGCTGCCGTCGTACATGCGGCGCGAGAGCTCCTCCGACAGCGGCGACCCCAGGCCGAGGTGGGCGGCCACGTCGTGTGCGGTGAGCGTGCGCGCGACATTGAGCTGCCAGAAGTAGTCCCATGTCGCGCAGACGCCGTAGGAGCAGTGCACCGGCGCCTCGCGGTCGGTCACCGTGCGCGCCGCCGCCCGTGCCGCCTCGCCGAGGCGCGTGAGGTTGCCGGCGGGGTCGTCGCCGAGCAGGTCGCCGTCGTACGCGTCCTTGCCCACCTCGTCCATGCTCCGCCCGGCGAGCAGGTCCGGGATCCACGCCTCGTCGTAGGCGAGGTGGGCGACCACCTCGCGCAGCGGCGTCGGCCGGTCGGCGCCGGGCATGTCGAACACCGGTGGCAGGAGGGTGTCCAGGCGCTCCCCCGGGATCCGGGTGAGCACGTGCATCGCCGCCTGGTCGGCGAGCAGGAAGACCTCGGCCTCGGGAATCATCGTCCGCTCCTTCACGTCAGGCATGCCGCCGACGCTAGCTGGCATACCGGCCAGTTCCCGGCCTCAATAATTTGAGCTCACTGCACTCAACTTAGGGAACAAACCTCGACTCAAGTCCGTTTGAGGAGGTGATGTCCCCGCCAGGGGGCCAGGGAGCTTCCAGGAGGTAGGAGCCATGACACTGCCCGCTGTTCGGACCTCTCGTCCGCTCGCCAGCTGGGACCCGTTCCGGGACTTCGACGACCTGTACCGACGGCTGGGTCTCGTCCGCGCCGACCAGCCCCGCGCGTGGGTGCCCGCCGCGGACGTGTCCGAGACCGACGACGCCTACGTGGTCGAGATCGAGGTGCCGGGTGTCGCGAGGGAGAACATCAGCGTCGACGTCGCCGCGAACAGGCTGACGGTCAGCGGTGAGGTCGCCGAGACGGGGCGCGAGGGCAGCCTGCGCCACCGCACTCGCCGCACCGGTCAGTTCCGCTACGCCGTCACGCTGCCGCGCGGCGTGGAGCAGGACGCGATCGCGGCCGAGCTCGCCGACGGCGTGCTGACGGTACGGGTGCCCAAGAGCGCCTCGGCCACCCCGCGCCGCATCGAGATCACCGAGAAGTGAACCACCCCGATTCAAGCCGACCCGGCTGCAGTGAAGGCCACCCTGCCTGCGTTCAACGCAGTGAAGGTGGCCTTCACTGCGGTTGGCGCTCCTGAGGGGTCGGCACTCCTCAGGTGGGTGCGCATATCCGCTTCAGGGGTGGGTACGTCTCGGACATGTCCGAGTTCGAGCACCAGCGCACCATTTCCGCAGATCCGGCGACCGCGTTCGACATCGCCGCCGGCCCGGGCACGCTGAACGCCTGGACGCCCGAGGGCGTCGACGTGGAGCCCGCCGGGGAGGGCGCGCTGCACGCGTGGGTGGCCAGCGGCAGCGAGGTCCACGACGCCACCGGGTTCATCGACGTCGACCGCGAGCGGCGCAGGCTGTCCTGGGGCGGTTCCGGCGACGAGCACTACGACGGCTGGCTGCAGATCGACCCCGCCGACGACCGGTCCGGCAGCGTCGCCACCATGCACCTCACCTTCGCGGGCGAGCAGGCCGAGGCGCTCGGCGGCGAGGTGAGCGAGGAGGCCGACCGCAGGATCGAGGAAGCGCTCGACCGGCTCGCCGCGCTGGTGACCGAGCAGACCGGAGGGCGGTGGGCATGAACCAGCAGCTGCGCGTCGTCGTCACCGGCGCCACCGGCAACCTCGGCACGAGCGTGGTCGAGGCGCTGTCGGAGGACCCGCGCGTCACGTCGATCACCGGCATCGCCCGCAGGGAGCCGGAATGGACGCGCCCCAAGCTCGCGATCGAGACACTCGACCTGCCGCAGGCGACCGATGATGAACTGGACCGGATCCTCACCGGCGCCGACGTGGTGATTCATCTGGCGTGGCTGTTCCAGCCGACCCGCGACCCGGCCACGACGTGGGACGCGAACGTGCTCGGCAGCGTGCGTGTGTTCGACGCCGTCGCCCGCTGCGAGGTGCCCGCACTGCTGTACGCGTCGTCGGTGGGGGCGTACTCGCCGGGACCGAAGGACCGCACGGTCGACGAGCAGTGGCCGACGCACGGCTGGCCCGGCGCCGCCTACACGCGCGAGAAGGCGTACCTGGAGCGGGTGCTCGACGCGTTCACGCGCACCCATCCGCACATTCGCGTGGTGCGGATGCGGCCCGCGTTCGTCTTCAAGCGTGAGGCCGCCTCCGAGCAGCGGAGGCTGTTCGCGGGACCGCTCGTGCCGGCGAGCCTCGTGCGGCCCGGTCTGGTTCCGGTGGTGCCGGACGTTCCCGGGCTCACGATGCAGGCCGTGCACTCCGCCGACGTCGGTGAGGCGTTCCGCCTCGCGACGCTGAATCCCGTGCGGGGCGCGTTCAACCTCGCCGCGGATCCGGTGGTCGACCCGAAGCTGATCGCCGAATTGCTCGGTGCCCGCACCGTTCCGCTGCCCGCGGTCGTGGCACGCACCGCGGTCGCCGCGGCCTGGAAGCTGCACGCGGTGCCCGCGTCACCGGGGCTGTTCGACGCGGTGCTGCGGCTGCCGCTGATGGACACCACCAGGGCCAGGACGGACCTGGCGTGGACCGCGCGCTACTCGGCGGCCGACGCGCTCGCCGAGTTCCTCACCGGACTGCGCGAGCGAGAGGGCATGGCCACTCCCCCGCTGGCGTCCTCGGTGGCCGGCGGACGGCTCGGCGAACTGGCGACGGGTGTCGGCAAGAAGCCTTGAGCAGAGCGGTGTTACGTCGTCTTCGCCGCGAGTTCGCGGCTCGCGGTCTGCGCGGCCTGGAGTTCCCGGCCCAGCTGTGCGCTCATACGGTGGGCCCTGGCCAGCGCGGCGGCGACCTCGAAGGTCGACTTGGTCAGCTCGTCGAACGACGCGTCGTCGCCCTTGCCGAGCGTTCCGGACCACATGCGCTGTTCCAGCCACGTGTTCAGCTCCGGAAGGCAGCGGGCGAGGTTCTCGACCACGAGCTTGAGTGAACCGAGCATGCGGTGCACCTCGTCGGCATCGGCGATGCTCTCTTCCTCTGCCTGGCCCGCGGTGCGCTGGTAGAGGGCGCGGGCGGCGTCTTCGGCGCGGGCGGCCAGGGCTGCGGCCGTGGTGTCCACGTCGCGGTTACCGGTCAGATCCATGATGGGGACGTCCTGTCGGTGAAGCGGACTCGCGCCAGGAAGCTACCCGGATGGCCGGAAACCGAAACCGCCCGCGCCGCGAAGCCGCTCAACTGCCCCGGTTCTCGCCCAGCTCGTCGACGATCGGGTGCCCGGAGACGTCCTTCTCCCGCTGCGCCAGTCCGGGCTTGTCGTGCTCCCGCCGCCGGGCAGCCTCCTCGGCCGCGCTCTGCCCCTGGTCGAGCGGCACCGACCGCATCACCTCGGCGAGGTTCGCGTACGTGACGGGCGGCATGGCGCCCAGCGCCTTGATGGTGTCCGTGTCGGCCTCGGCGTTCTCGGCGCAGCGCACCAGATCGGCCTTCTCCGCGGGGAAGTCCGCATCGGACAGCACGGCGCGTACCCGCTCGGCGGTGGTCGTCGTCGCCATGTGTGTCACCTCCGGGCGCGAGATACCCCCGTCGCTTTCCACCGAAACGGCTCAGCTGATGGCCGTCTCGTCCTCCGGTGCCGCGGCGGCGAGCCCGGCGAGGGTGCCGAGCGCGGCGGCGAGCACCGGCTCCGGTGGTGAGGCGAGGGCGAGCCGCACGGCGCTGGGCGCGTGACCCGAGCCGACCGTGAACGCTCCCGCCGGGCTCACGGCGATGCCCCTGCGCGCGGCGGCCGCGACGAACGTCTCCGCCCGCCACTGCGCGGGCAGCTCCCACCAGCAGTGGTAGGCGGCGGGATCGGCCCGCACGGCGAACGCCGCCAGGCGCTCGCGCACCAGCTCCTGCCTGCGTGCGGCATCGGCGCGTTTGGCGGTCTGGACGGCCTCGGCGGTGCCGTCGCCGATCCAGCGGGTCGCGGCGTCGATCGCGAACCCCTGCGCGGTCCAGGCTCCCGATCGCAGCGCGGAGGCGACGCGGTCGGCGAGCCGGGCGGGCGGGACGACGAAGCCGAGGGTCAGCTCCGGTGCCAGCCGTTTGGAGAGGCTGTCGGTCACCACCGTGTGCTCCGGCGCCTCGGCGGCGAGTGGCGGCTCGTCGCGCAGGAAGGCGTAGACGGCGTCCTCCACGACGGGCAGGTCGAGCGCCCGCACGACCGCGCCGAGTTCGCCGCGGCGCCGGGCGGGCATCGTGATGCCGAGCGGATTGTGCAGTACCGGCTGGACGTAGACGGCGTGCACGTTCGCCGTGCGCAGCGCGTCCGGCACGATTCCCTCGTCGTCGGTGGGCAGCGCAACGAGCGTGCAGCCGAGGCGCGGGGCGATCCCCTTCACCACGGGGTAGGTCAGCGCCTCGACGCCGAGCCTGCCACCGACCGGCACCAGTGCGGAGATGGCCGCCGCGATGGCCTGCCTTCCGTTGCCGGAGAACAGGATCCGCTCGGGCTCGGGCGACCAGCCCGCGCGCGACAGCAGGCGCGCCGCCGCCGTGCGGGCGGTCTGCGTGCCGGACACGCCGACCGGGCGCAGTGCCGCACCGAGCGCGTCGGCGCGCAGCAGGCCGGTGAGCGAGGCCGCGAGCTGGTCGGCCTGGCCCGGCAACACGGGAAAGTTCCGCTCGAGGTCCACGCGCGCGGTGGCGGGTTCGACCAGCGCGGGCTCGACGAGCGGCAGGCCGGCGCGCACGAACGTGCCCCTGCCGACCTCGCCGGCGACGAGCCCGCGCCGGGTCAGCTCCGTGTACACGCGTGCGGCCGTGGAGGCGGCGATGCCACGGGTGCGGGCGAAGCGGCGCTGGGGTGGGAGCCGCTGGCCCGGCTGGAGCCTGCCCGCCGCGATATCGGCGGCGACGGCGTCGGCGATGGCCCGGTAGTCGTCCATGCCGGACATTATTGCACCGAGGTCAATGTTTTCATTGCACCGAGATATTGCACTGGATAGCGTCGAGCCGTGAGCACACTTCCCGTCAACGGCATCACGGTCGGCTTCGACGACACCGGCAGCGGAACGCCGCTGGTCCTCGTGCACGGGCACCCGTTCGACCGCACGATGTGGCGCCCGCAGGCCGTACGCTTCGCGCGCGAGGGCTGGCGCGTGATCACCCCGGACCTACGCGGATACGGCGAGAGCACCGTGGTCCCCGGCAGCACGCCGCTGGGGACGTTCGCGCGGGACATCGGGGCACTGCTCGACGCGCTCGGCGTCGAGCGGTTCGTCCTCGGTGGACTGTCGATGGGCGGGCAGATCGTGCTGGAGTGCCTGCGCCAGTTCCCCCACCGGGTCCGCGGCCTGCTGCTCGCCGACACCACACCGCACGCCGAGCCGCCCGGGGGCAGGGCCGCCCGGCGCGAACTGGCGGAACGGCTGCTGCGCGAAGGACTCGGCCCGTACGCGCACGAGGTGCTGCCGAAGATGCTGGCACCGCACAACATCCGCGCGCTGCCGGCCACGGCGAAGCACGTCCTCCGGATGATGACGGGCACCTCCCCCGAGGGCGCGGCGGCGGCGCTGCGCGGACGCGCGGAACGCACTGACTACGTGCCGATGCTGGCGGACATCGCCGTGCCCACGCTCGTTGTGGTCGGCGACGAGGACGAGTACACGCCGGTGGAGGTCGCGAAGTTCCTGTGCGAGCGCATTCCCGGGGCGGAGCTGACCGTGATCGAGGGTGCGGCGCACCTGCCGAACCTGGAACGCGAGGTGGCGTTCGACGACGCGGTGCTGGACTTCCTCACCAGGTCGGCCCCACTGCGGTGAAGGCCACCTTCACTGCGGCCGGGGGCGGGGTGGTGATCGCGGCGCGTTAGGGCGAGGTGACAAAAGGGCAGTGATTTTGCCACAGCGTATCGATTCCGTGAGAACAATCCCCCGATGTAGTCCCATCGGGTGCCGTTCTAGGGTAAAAAGGCTCCGCTGGACCACTGCGAGTCACAACTTGCCGGTCCGCAGCTGCCTTCCCCGCCCGAAAGGCTTACCCGGTGTACGACGACGTGTCGGTGACTCGGCTGTCCGACGACGACCGCTGGAACGACCGGGTTCCCCCGGGCCCGCGGTCCCGGCTCCGCGTCCTCGCCGTGATGGGCGCCGTCGTGATCGGCTGCGGTGTCGCCGCGTTCTTCGTGACCACCGAGGGCGGCGACGACGAGCCCGCCCCCGATCCGGACGACGCCGTGGTGATCGCGCTGCCCACCCGCACCTCGGGGATCTCCGGCCCGGACACCACGCCCACGCGCGAGATCACCTACTCCCCCACCGCCGTGGACCCCGGCGAGCCGGAGACGTCGGAGCAGACCACGACCACCGACGAGACCACCACGACGACCGAGCCGACCACCACGACCACGGAGCCGGAGCCGGAGCCGACCGACGAGGACACCCCGGATCCGTCCTCACCGGAGGAGCCACCACCGTCGCCGCCGTCGTCCTCGTCCTCGCACGCACCGACCACGACCACGACCACGACGCCGCCCGAGGACGACGACTGCTGGTTCTGGATCTTCTGCTGACGGCTCAGTGGCCGCGGAACGCCTCCGCGAGCCACCAGGACCCGCCGTCGTCGGCGATCTTCGCGTCGATCAGCAGCGGCCGGTCCCTCGGCCCGGCGAGCCAGCCGGACACCCCGCCGAGGTCCGGTTCGCCGCGCACCGTGACGGCGTCGCAGCCGAAGCCGCGCGCGATCGCAGCGAAGTCGGTGTCGGGAAACCGCACGGCGTCCAGATCCACGCCGGGACCCGCGAAGTGGTGCACCTCGGCGCCGTAGCCCGCGTCGTTGTAGACCACGATCACCATCGGCAGACCCAGCCGCGCCACGGTCTCCAGCTCCGCGACGCTCATCAGCCCGCCGCCGTCGCCGAGCGCGGCCACGGGCAGCCGGTCCGGCCGCGCGAGCGCGGCGCCGATCGCGCTCGCCAGACCGAGGCCGATCGACTGGAAGGCCTGCGTGAAGCAGAAACCGTTCTCGTCGGGCACGGAGAGGTACGCGCTCGGGTAGCCCATGAAGTTGCCCGAGTCGACCGCGACCACGCGCTCGGCGGGCAGCAGGTCGTCGAGGCGGGCACTCAGCGTGCGCGCGTCGATGCGGCCGCCGGGCGATAAGTCCACATAGGACTCGTCGCGCCAGCGGATGCGCTGCGCGATGCGCCTGCGCACACCGCCGGTGCGGTAACCCTCGCGCGGTTCGGCCACGGCGGCGACGTCGCGCGCGGTCAGCGCGGTATCGCCCACCACGCCGAGGTCGACGGGCCGGTGCGCGCCGAGCGCCGAGGCGTCGACGTCCACCTGCACCACCGTGGTGTCGTGGCCGATGAGCGCCCCGTGCCGCATCGTCCACATGTTGAGCGCGCAACCCCAGCCGACGAGCACGTCCGCGCCCGCGATCAGCTCGGCCGCGAGAGGTGAGGCGAACCCGCCGGAGATCCCCAGCGACCACGGATCGTCGGTGAAGAGCCCGTTCGCGACGGCCGACGTCGCGAGCAGCGCACCAGCGCGCTCGCCCAGCTCCCGTAGCTCCGCCGCCGCGCCCCGCGCTCCCCGCCCGGCGACGAACACCGGGCGCCGCGCCGACGACAGCAGCCCGGCCAGCTCGGTGACCGACTCCGGATGCGGCCGGACCGGTTGCGGCGCAGGGGGAACCGCGACCGGGCCGGGCTCGGATACCTCCATCGCCTGCACGTCCAACGGCAGGTTCAGCACCACCGTGCGCCGCTCGTGCACCGCGGCGCGGTAGGCCCGTACCGTGTCGGCGACGGCGCTGCCCGCCGAGTGCACGCGCTCGGCGACCGCACCCACCGCGGTGACCGCCGCGTCCTGGTCGATGCGGAAGTTCGAGCGGACCGACGAGCCCGCCGTGTCGGCGGCCAGTACGAGCATCGGCGTGCGGCTCTTCGCCGCCTCCCCGATGCCGGTGAGCGCGTTGGTGAGCCCGCAGCCCTGGTGCACGGTGGCGACGGTGAGCCTGCCGCTCAGGCGCGCGTAGGCGTCGGCCATCGTCGCCGCGCCGCACTCGTGCCGGGCGGCGGTGAACGGAACCCCGTACGCACGCAGCGCGTTGGTCACCTCGAAGTTGCCGCTGCCCACCACGCCGAACGCGTGCGCCACCCCGAGATCGGCCAGCACCCGCCCGACGTGTTCGGCGACCCTCATCGCTCCACCAGCGCGAACACGCGCGCCGGGCTGCCCGAACCGCCCACGATCGGCAGCGGCGCGACCACCAGCACGGCGCCCGTCGCCGGCAGGCGGGCGAGGTTCCGCAGCTGGGTCAGCCCGCACTTGCCCGCGCCCAGGAAGTAGTGGTGGCACGGGAAAGGCGGGTCGAATCCGGCGGCGGCGCCGGCGTCGGTGCCGACCGTCTCCACGCCGAGGCCGGCGAGCGGGGTCTCCTCGGCCAGCCAGCGCGCGCAGTCGGCGGAGACTCCCGGCGTGTGGGAACCGTTCGCGTCGGCGTTGAGGAACCGCTCGGCGTCGGTGGAGCGCTCGTCCCAGCCGGTGCGCAACAGCAGCCAGCCGCCCTCGGGCAGCGCGCCGTGCTCGGCTTCCCACGCGCGTACGTCGGGAACCTCCACCAGGAAGTCGGGTTCGGCGGCCACGCGCTCGGAGACGTCCAGCACCACGGCGGGCGCGACGAGGGTGCTCAGCGGGACCTGCGAGACGTCGTGGCCTTCCCTGCCGGTGACCCAGTGCACGGGCGCGTCGAGGTGGGTGCCGGTGTGCTCGCCGGTGTGGATGTCGTTCCAGTACCACGCGGGGCCCGCGTCGTCGTAGCGGCTGATCTGCTCGAGCCGGAACGGGATCGTGTTGGCGAACGGTTCCGGCAACTGGAGGATCGGGGTGCTCTCGGTGAGCGGCGCGGTGAGGTCCACGACCTCGATCCGGTTCGCGCCGATCGCCCCGAGCAGTTCCGTGAGCAAGGGCATGGCGGGTCCTCTCGTCAGCGGCGCCTGCGTTGCCGCCGCAGGAGCCCGGTGGCGACGAGGTGACCCGAACCGCCGCCGAGCCCCGCGCCGGGGTGCGTCGAGGAGCCAATGTGCCACAACCCGGGCACCGGCGTCTTGTGCGGCGCGCGCCAGCGGAAGCTCTGGTCCAGCTCGGTGGAACCGCCGTACGGGTCGCCACCGAGCGCGTTCGGGTTCGCCGCGAGCAGGTCGGCGGGTGTGAGCACATCGAGGTGCCGCACCAGCCGTGGCAGGCCCGGCGCATGCTCGGTGATGCGGGTGAGCACGCGGTTGGCGAACGCGTGCCCGAGCTCGCGGGTCCAGCCGCCGGAGACGTCCAGCTCGCCCGCCGCGTCGCCCCTCGGCGCGAACGGCACCTCCTGCAGCTGGATCCACAGGCTCGCCGCGCCCTCGGGCACGCGGCCGGGGTCGAGCACGTACTGCTGGCCCACGACGATGGTCGGGCGCCTCGGCAGCAGCCCGGCCTCCGCCTCCGCGCAGGCGATCCCGGTGTGCGCGGCGCCGTCGCCGAGGTGGATCAGCGGCACCCGCGCGAGGCGCTGGTCCCGCCAGCGCGGCGGCGCCGACAACGCGAGGTGCACCTGCATCGCCGCGCGGCCGTGGCGAAAGGGCCGCGGCTGCGGGACGTCGCGCAGGAGGCCGCCGTAGAGCGCGGTCGGCGTCACCGAGGTGAGCACGGCCCGCCGCGCCCGCAGGGTCGCGCCGTTCACCACCACACCCGTGGCCCTGCGGCCCTCCACGACCACGCGCTCGACGGGGCTGTCCACGTGCACCTGGACCCCCAGCTCACCGAGCAGCCCCCGGAACGCGGCGACGAACTCGCCCGCCCCGCCCTCCACCACGGGCAGGCCGTGGGCGTGCAGCGTGGCCGCGAACACCGGCAGCAGGAACCCGCCCGACGCGTGGTCCGGACCGAGCCCGGCATGCAGCAGCCACGGCGTCCACAGCTGGTCCACCTCCCAGCCCGCGTACTCACGGCGGACGTAGCCGCGCCCGCTCGTGGCGAGGTCCCTGGCCAGCGTTTCCAGTCCTCGCAAGCGTTTGCGACGCAGCACGCGCAGGATCGGGCGCACCCCCGGCTCGCTGCCGAGCAACGCACCCAGCACGGCGGGGTCGACGTCGCGCGCCATGCGCAGGTACCGGTCCCGGTCCCCGGGATGCTCCAACGCCTCCGCGGTCCTGCGCACGTCCCGGTACGCCACCACCACGCGGTCACCGCGTGCGACGCTCGCCGTCACGAGCTCGTCGGTGTTGCGGTAACGCAACCCGTGCCGGTGCAGATCCGCGCCGAGCGCGGCGTAGGCGGCACCGGAGACGAACAGCGGGTGCCACGAGGAGAACGTGTCGTGGACGTACCCTGGCAGCGTGCGCTCGGCCGAGTCGATGAACCCACCGAGCCTTCCAGTGGCCTCGACCACCGCGACCGACCAGCCCGCCTTGCCGAGTTCGGCGGCGGCGACGAGACCGTTGATCCCCGCTCCGACGACGATCGCGTCGACGGTCATCGCGCGTACCTCCGCACTCGGCCTGGGCCCCCAAGGGCACTCTAGCGAAGTACGGACCTTGGACGCGCCAACGAATAGGGACCCGATTTCGCCGTGACGAACAGTGCGCCGCGCACGATGGCCTCCTTGTAGCGGGCGGCGAGCCTTCCCGTCAGCACCGTCCGATGTGGATTGTCGTCGGCGTCGACGTACTGGACCAGACCGTCGCGGCGGCCGAGGCTCACGCACTGGTTGACGTAGCGGAACCGCAGCGGCCTCGCCTCCCTGCCCGTGAGCCGCGCCGCGATCGCGTCGGCCGCGCAGTACGCCGCCGGGATCCCGGTCGCGCACGCCATGCGCAGCTCACGCCCGTTCTGTCTCGTCGCGGCCGCGCTGTCACCCACGGCGTAGACCTCGGGGTGCGACAGCGACCGTAGCGTCGCATCGACCCTGATCCGGCCGTGCGCGTCCACCGCGAGCCCGGAGCGCCCGGCGAGCGCGGGCACGGCGAAACCGGTGGACCAGACCGTGAGCGCCGCGCCGACCGCGCGCCCGTCCCGCAGCACCACGGCGTCCTCGCGAACCTCCTCCACGTCGGCATCGGTCAGCACCTCGACACCGAGCCGGTCGAACACCCGCCGCACGTGCGCCTTCCCGCGTGGCGACAGGAACCCGCCCGGCTCGCCGGAGGTCAGCATCCGCACGCGCAGCCCAGGGTGGCTCTCCGCGAGCTCGGCCGCGGTCTCGATGCCGGTGAGCCCACCGCCGACCACCGCGAGAACCCCGTTCTCCGCCGCCAGGTCCGCGATCCGCTTGCTCGCCTCCTCGGCGCTCTCGGCCCCGGCGGCCGTCAGCGCGCCCGCCGCGGACTCGGGAACCACCGCGCCGCTGCCGAGTGCGTAGACGAGGGTGTCGTAGCCGAGGGCGTCGTCGCCGACACGTACCTCGCGCCGGTCGGGGTCGAGCGCGGTGACCCGTCCGATGGAGAGCCTCACGCCGGGCCGGACGCGGTCGGCGAGCAGGTGCTCCACGGGTCGCTGTCCGGCCGCGACCTGATGCAGGCGCACGCGTTCGACGAACCTCGGCCGCTCGTTGACCAGCATGACGTCGGCTCCGCTCAGCCTGCGGGCGATCCGGTTCGCCGCGATCAGCCCCGAGTAGCCGCCGCCGAGTACCACGATGCGGTGTGTCACGGGATTCTCCTTCCAGGAGGGTGAGATCACCTCCTGAACCGCGTGACCCCGCGATAGCTGACAACCCCGCGGCGTGCCGTCGGTCACACCAGCTGCGTGCCGAGGAAGCCGAGCTTGTCGGGGTTGGCGACGAGGCGGACCGTCGCGACCCGGCCGTCGACGATGTCGAGCACCACCGCGAGCAGCACTGCTCCGCCGACGGTCGCGACGATGCCGGGCTGGCCGTTCAGCTCGGTGACGACGAAGCCGACGCCCGCCGCCTCACCCGCCAGCCGGCACAGGTACTGCGCGACACGCTCGGCACCGCGGACCGGCTTGCGGGCGGCGTGTACCTTGCCGCCGCCGTCGGCCCACGACACGACGTCGTCGGCGAGCAGGCTCCGCAGCCCGTCGAGATCGCCGCCGCGGGCGGCGTCGAGGAACCGCCGGGTGATCCGCTCGCGGTCCCCCGTCGACGGGGTGAAGCGCGGGCGCTCGCTCGCGACGTGCTGCCGGGCGCG
The DNA here is from genome assembly GCF_003202235.1 of Prauserella flavalba. Classification (GTDB taxonomy): domain Bacteria; phylum Actinomycetota; class Actinomycetes; order Mycobacteriales; family Pseudonocardiaceae; genus Prauserella_A; species Prauserella_A flavalba. Next base: position 707,440 of record NZ_MASU01000013.1, on the reverse strand, counting down.
GCGGTACAGCTGCTGGCAGTTCGCCTCGGTCAGGTCGAGGATCTCGGCGATCTCGGCGTGGCCGTAGCCGAACGCCTCACGCAGCACGAACACGGCACGCTCGGGCGGGGTCAGCCGTTCCAGCAGGACCAGCAGGGCGAGCGACACCGACTCGCGCTGCTCGGCGGTGTCGAGCGGACCGAGCGTGGAACCGGAGGTGTCGACGGGTTCGGGCAGCCACGGCCCCACGTAGGTCTCCCTGCGGGCGCGCGCCGAGGTGAGCCGGGTGAGGCAGAGGTTGGTGAGCGCCTTCGTCAGCCACGCGCCCGGGGTCCGCACGCTCGCGTGGTCGGCGGCGCTCCAGCGCAGGTACATGTCCTGCACGGCGTCCTCGGCCTCGCTCGCGGAACCGAGCAGTCGGTAGGCGATCGCGAACAACCGCGGCCGCTGCCGTTCGAATTCCCGGACCTCCCCGGCCGCGATCGACATGCCCCGAGCCTAACCGCCCCCAAGGCCACCTTTGTTGCGCTCAACGCAACAAAGGTGGCCTTGGGGGCAGGTGACCAGGTGTGTGAACCCCGTCGGCCCGGGTAACCGGCGAGCGTGCAGACGACGACACGTGACGTGGCAGTGCTCCCGCGCCCACGGGGCCCGTTCTCCGAGGTGGTCGCCAGGGCGCTGCACGACGACCCGCACCAGCCGCAGGGACTGCCCCACCACGCCGGCAAGGCCGAGCCCTACGGCGAGGACCTCCAGCTGGCACTGCAGGTTTGTTACGAGCTGCACTACCGGGGCTTCGAGGGCGTCGATTCCGAATGGGAGTGGCAGCCCGACCTGATCCAGACCCGCAACGCACTCGAGCGACAGTTCCTCGCCGGCCTGCGGCGCGACGTCACGGGCGGCGACGACGTGCGGGGCGCGCTCGAGGAGCTGCTCGTGGAGCCCGTCGACGGCACCGGCGTCTCACATTGGCTGCGCGACAACGGCACGTGGGAGCACCTGCGCGAGTACTTCGTGCTGCGCTCGATCTACCACCTCAAGGAGGCCGACCCGCACGCCTTCGCCATCCCACGGCTGCGCGGACAGGCCAAGGCGGCGCTGGTGGCCGTCGAGTTCGACGAGTACGGCGGCGGGCGTTACGAGCGCATGCACTCACGCCTCTACGCCGACCTGCTGGACGCCGCCGGGCTCGACTCCGGCTACCTGCACTACGCCGAGCACGCCACCGCGCACGCGTTCGCGCCGGTGAACCTGATGTCGATGTTCGGCCTGCACCGGAGTCTGCGCGGTGCGCTGGTCGGGCACTTCGCGGCCGCCGAGATCACCACGGCGCCGAGCGCCCGACGGCTGGCCGAGGCACTGCGCCGGGTCGGAGCCGATGACGCGTGCGTGCGCTTCTTCGACGAGCACGTCGAGGCCGACGCCGTGCACGAGCAGGTGATGCGCCGTGAGGTGATCGGCGACCTGCTCGAGCGCGAACCCGAGCTGGCGCCGGACGTCGTCTTCGGCATCCAGGCGACCGGGCTGCTGGAGGACCGTCTCGCCGCGCACGTGCTCGGTGCATGGGAGGCGGGCCGCTCCGCGCTGCGGCAACCACTGAGCTGAGCCGTTCGAGAGACGCACGTCACGTCCAGACCTGTCACATCGTGCCGGGCTGCCGAGTCGAAGAGGTGTACCCATCCACGACAACGGCAAGGAGTCCACGATGGACGCCCGCGTGAACCTCTTCGGCAACCCGGTCACCGGCAAGTTCCTGAAGCACATCGTCTCGGCTGGCAAGGTGGCCGCGGACTCGACACTGCCCGCCGCGACGCAGGAACTGGTGAAGATCCGGGCGAGCCAGATCAACGGCTGCGCCTTCTGCATCGACATGCACACCAAGGACGCCGCGAAGGCCGGGGAGAGCGCGACGCGCCTGCACCTCGTCGCGGGCTGGCGGGAGGCCACGGTGTTCACCGAAGCCGAGCGCGCCGCGCTGGAACTGGCGGAGCAGGGCACGCGCATCGCGGACGCGGCGGGCGGGGTCAGCGACGAGGTCTGGACCAACGCCGCCAAGCACTACGACGAGGAGCAGCTCGGGGCGCTGGTGTCGATCATCGCGCTCATCAACACCTTCAACCGCATGAACGTCATGGTCCAGCAGCCTGCAGGCGACTACCAGCCCGGCCAGTTCGGCTGACGCAGGCCTGCGGACTGCGGACTGCGGACTGCAGTGAAGGCCACCATCACTGCGTTGAACGCAGTGATGGTGGCCTTCACTGCGGTCGGTCAGCCGCGGGTGCGCCTGCGGTGGCTGGCGTCGCAGAAGGGGTAGGCCTTGCTGCGGCGGCAGGCGCACACCGCGACCTGGAAGCGGTCCGAGCTGACGGTGCGGCCGTCGTCGAGCGTCAGCTCCACCGGGCCCTCCACGAGGATCGGCCCGCCCGGCACCACCGTCACCCTGCGCGGCTCACGCCGCGGCTCGCTCTGCCCGGTCGGCACGGATCACCACCAGTTCCTCATCCCGCCGGCCCGGTTCGATCAGGCCGCGCTCCTCCAGAAAACGGGCCCGGCCACGCAGGACCGGGCCGAACGGGATCCGCCGTCGCGCGACGATCGAGGTCTTGAGTCCCGCCGTCCGCAGGGCACCCATCGTCTCGTCCACCCCGCTCAGCTCCGACTGCACCAGCAGCAGGAACCCTTGCCAGTTCAGCAGCTCCGGCGCGAACGTACACAGTGGATCGAGCACAGACCGGCCGTCTGCCCCGGCGTCCCATTTCGCGACCGACGTGCGCTCGCACGGCACGTACGGCGGGTTCGCGAGCACGACGTCGAAGCGCCCCAGCCCGGCCAGGGCCGTCACGTCACCCCTGCGCACGCTCAGCGGCACCCGCCGCAGCCGGGCGTTACACCACGCCGCCGCCAGCGCACGCCGTGACACGTCGACCGCGGTAACGGCACCGGCTCCGGCGCGGGCGGCGGCGAGCGCGAGCGCACCCGTGCCCGTGCACGCGTCGAGCACGCGCGCACCCACCGGCACCGACGCCGTTCGCACGGCTTCGGTGAGCAGGTTCGTGTCCTCCTGCGGGCGATACACCCCAGGAGGCCGCAACAACCACATGACGGCTACTCGTCGCCGGGCCAGGCGCCGGTCGCCTTCTCGTAACCGGCCGCTCCCGCCCGGTCGACGGCGGCCTTCACCGCTCCGAAGATCGCGCCCTGCACGGCCGCGGCCGCGACCACCTGCCACAGCGCGTACTTCCTGTCCGTGGCGTCCGGCGCGTCGGACTCGCCGCTCACGCGCTGCCACACCTGCTTGAAGACCGTGCTCGCGAGCAACGCCCCGCCGGTGCTCACCACCAGGCTGAGCGGCTTGTAGAGCGCCTTCATCAATGCCTGACCTTCCACGTGATCACACCTCCGACCGCGACCGCCACGACGGCACCGGAGACGATGAAGGGCACCGGGTTGCCCCGCACGATCTCGGTCGCCTTGGCCGTGCCGTGCTTGAGCTGTCCCTTCACCTGCGTGGCGCGCTGCTGCGCCTGGCCCTTGACCTGGGCCGCGCGCTGCTGCGCCTGCTCCTTCGCCCGCGCCGGAACGTTCAGCTTGTGCGCGAGCGCCTGCGCGGTGTCACCCAGCTCCTGCCGGGTGAGCTCGATGTCGACCCGGGCCTCCTCCGGACTCCGGGGGAACTCCTCGCTCTCCTCGGGACTTTCCTTGGGGCTCTCCTTCGGGGTGCTCATCGGCGCATCTTCTCCTTCACCGTCTCGACGTCCTGCCGGACGCTCTCGGTCGCCTCACTCGGCACCGGCGGCGTCGCACGCTGGACCTGGCTCTTGCCGAGGAGCCCCAGCAGACCGGCGACCACCAGCAGCGCACCACCGATGATCAACGCCGACGCCCAGCCCGGCAGCACCAGTGCGAGGGCCAGCACGGCGGCCGCGACCAGCGCGCCCGCGCCGAACCACGCGACCACGGCGGCACCGCCGGCGAGACCGGCACCCATCCCGAACCGCTTGCCCTTGTCCTGCATCTCCGCGACGGCGAGCTTCATCTCGTCCCTGACGAGCCTGCTGGTCTGCTCGGAAAGATCGCTGACCAGCTGTGCCACGGAACGGTCCTCCACCACGACGTCGCGGTGTTCGTCGTAGACCATGATTCCTCCAACTCGGCGCTGGTCACCGGTTTGCCCTCAGCACTCGTCCCACAAACATCGAGGCGCACCCGAAAAGCCGTCCCGCCGCAGGTATGCCCGCGATTCCGCCGGGTATTCGGGAGGATCATGCACAGAGAGGAACTCGCCGAATGGGCCGGACCGGGGGCGGCCGGCCCGGTCGAGCTACGGGTGCCCGCACAGGCACGGCATCTCGCGATGCTCCGGACGGTCGCCCGCGACTTCGGCGGTCGCGAGGGGTTCACCGAGAACGAGCTGACCGACCTGCTGGTGGCCGTGGACGCGGCGTGCACGTGCCTCATCCGCTGGTCGGCGCCGGGCGCGATGCTGACGTGCCGCCTCGTGTTCGCCTTCGGCACACTCACCGTGAGCGTATCCACCACGACGCTGCGGGGCTGCGTCCCGGGCCCGCACGCGCTCGGCTGGCGGGTGCTGGACACGATGACCGACACCCTGGCGGCCTGGCGGTACGAACACGATCCCCAGCGCAGCGTCGACCGGGTGGTGCACATCCGGTTCGCGAAACGGTTTGCCGCACGTCCGCGCGGGTAGCCGCTGAACAGACCAGGCATATCCGTGACGGAGGTGTCCTCAGTGACCCGACCCGCACCATTGCCCGAGCAGACCGACCGGCCGAGGACCGCCGTCGTGACGGGATCCGACTCCGGTATTGGCAGGGCGATCGCGGTGGCGCTCGCGGGTGGCGGCCTCGACGTCGGCGTCACGTACCACGCCGACGAGCAGGGCGCCGCGAACACTGCCGAGGAGGTCAAGGCGCAGGGTGCCACGGCCGCCGTCCGTCGCCTCGACCTGCGTGACCTGCCCACCGAGGCCGCCGTGATCGACGACCTCGCCGAGGAGCTGGGCGGGATCGACGTGTTGGTCAACTGCGCGGGCACCGGCGAGGCGACACCGGTGATGAACCTGGACTTCGACGCATGGCGCGAGGTCGTCTCCGTGGATCTCGACGGCGCGTTCGCCTGCGCGCAGCGGGCGGCCCGGCACATGATCGACGCGGGGCGTGGCGGCCGGATCATCAACATCACCAGCGTGCACGAGCACTATCCGAAGGTCGGCGCCGCGCCGTACTGCGCCGCCAAGGCCGGTCTCGGCGCGCTCACCAAAGTGCTCGCCCTGGAGCTCGCCGAGCACGGAATCACGGTCAACTCCGTGGCACCCGGCGAGATCTCGACGCCGATGACGGGGCAGGACAACGCCGATCCCGCCGAGCAGCGCAGGCCCGGCGTGCCGCTGGGCAGGCCGGGCCACGCCAAGGAAGTGGCAGCCGTGGTGGCCTTCCTCGCCACGCCAGCCGCCGGGTACGTCACCGGTGCCTCGTGGCTGGTCGACGGCGGCATGTCGCAGATGGGACCGCAGGCCAGCGCCGCGCTGACCGGCGACGACTGGAGGCGCGTATGAGCACGGCGTCCTCCGCGACCGGCCGAGGACTGGTGGCGCGGCTGTCGTGGCCACAGGTCGTGGTCGGCGTCGTCGCTCTCTGGTATCTGGTCGTGGGCATCACCGGATTCGCGCTGCACGACGGCATGGGGCCGGAATCGTCACGCACCGTCTGGGTTTTCGGGGTCAGCACGCTGCTCAACATCATGCACACCGCGGTGGGTGTGCTCGCGCTGATCGCCACCCGCAAGGCCGTGACGGCGCGCCTGTTCGGGTGGGCGAGCTTCTTCGCCTTCGCGGGGCTGACCGCATACAGCATTCTCGCGACCGTGCTCGACGAATGGGGCGACCTCGTGAACGTCAAGGCCGCCAACGCGTGGCTGTACGGCGCGACGTGCCTCATCGGCCTCGTGCTCGCACTCGGCGGGGTCCGCACGCGGCGTCCATAGTGTTTAGCCGTCTGCGCGTGCGGGCAACTACCCGTTATGCAGTTGCTCGTCTGGCACGTACACGGTTCCTGGAGCACGTCGTTCGTCCAGGGCGGGCACACCCACCTACTGCCCTATGTGGACGGAAATGACCCGTGGGGGCGGGGGCGTTGTGGCCGGGACTGGCCGGACAACGCCATCGACGTCCCGGTGGATTCCTTGCGGGACAAGAACATCGACGTCGTCGTGCTGCAGCGGCCCGAGGAGATCGAGCTGACCGAACGCTGGCTCGGCAGGCGGCCGGGGATCGACGTGCCCGCCGTGTACGTCGAGCACAACGCTCCGCGTGAGCACGCGGCCACCACGCGGCATCCGCTGGCCGGCCGCGACGACATCGTGCTCGCCCACGTCACGCATTTCAACGAGCTGATGTGGGACAACGGGATCGCGCCAACGGTGGTGATCCCACATGGCATCGTGGACCCCGGTTACCAGTACACCGGCGAGCTCGCGCGCGGTGCCGTCCTCATCAACGAACCCGTACGGCGCAACCGGATCGTCGGCACCGACCTGCTGCCCGTGTTCGCACAGGCCGCGCCCGTCGACTTGTACGGCATGGGCCTCGACGGGCTCGACCTCCCCGGCGTCACCCCGATCGGTGACCTCGGGCAGGCCGCGCTGCACCGGGAGATGGCGCGGCGCAGGGTGTACCTGCACACCGCGCGATGGACGTCGCTCGGGCTGTCGCTGCTGGAGGCCATGCACCTGGGCATGCCGGTGGCGGCGGTGGCGAGCACCGAGGTGGCCACGGCCGTACCCGCGGAGGCCGGTTTCGTCTCCACCGACGTGCCGGTGCTGGCCGAAGGCGTCCGGACCCTGCTGGAGCAGCCGGAACTGGCCGTGCGGATGGGCAAGTCGGCGCGGGAGTTCGCGCTCACCCACTACGGCCTCGACGCGTTCCTGCGGAACTGGGACACCCTGCTGCACCGCGTGCTGCCCTGAATCGACCTGGAGGAAACGTGAAGATCTCGATGGTTTCCGAGCACGCCAATCCGCTCGCCGCTTTGGGTGAGGTCGATGCCGGAGGGCAGAACGTCCACGTCGCCGAGCTGTCGGCTGGGCTCACGCGCGCCGGCCACGACGTGACCGTCTACACGCGACGCGACGATGAGGAGCTGCCCGACGAGGTCATGGCACCGGCGGGTTATCGCGTCGTGCACGTGCCGGCAGGACCGCCGCGCCACGTGCCGAAGGACGAGCTGCTGCCGCACATGGGCGAGTTCGCACGGTTCCTCGAGCACGAGTGGGTCGCCCGGCGGCCGGACGTGGTGCACGCGCATTTCTGGATGTCGGGGCTCGCGTCGGTCATCGCGGCGCGCGCGGTGGACGTTCCCGTGGTGCAGACGTTCCACGCGCTGGGCGTGGTGAAGCGTCGCCACCAGGGGGCCAAGGACACGAGCCCGGCCGACCGCATCCGGCTGGAGCGGCTGGTGGGGCGCAGCGCCGCCCGCGTGGCGGCGACGTGCTCGGACGAGGTCTTCGAACTGGTGCGGCTGGGGCTGCCGAGGGACCGGATGTCGGTGGTGCCGTGCGGGGTGGACCTGGAGCGGTTCACCCCGGACGGCGCGTGCGCCTCACTGGGCGTGCGGCAGCGGATCGTGTCCGTGGGCAGGCTCGTGCCGCGTAAGGGTTTCGACATCGCGATCGCCGCGCTGCCGTCGTTGCCCAACACCGAGCTCGTGATCGCGGGCGGACCGCAGGAGGGGCGCCTCGCCGACGACGAGGAGGCGCGGCGGCTGGTGGCCCGCGCCGAGGAGCTGGGCGTCGCGGATCGGGTGCGGCTGCTCGGGCAGGTCGGCCGCGCCGAGATGCCCACACTGCTGCGTTCCGCCGACGTCGTGGTGTGCACGCCGTGGTACGAGCCGTTCGGGATCGTGCCGCTGGAGGCAATGGCCTGCGGTGTCCCGGTGGTCGCCTCAGCCGTGGGTGGGCTGACCGACACGGTGGTGGACGGCGTGACCGGTACCCACGTGCCGCCGCGCCGTCCCGACGCGCTGGCAGCGGCGCTGCGCAGGCTGCTCGCCGACTCCACGCTGCGGGAGGCCTACGGCATCGCCGGCGCCGACCGCGCCCGTTGCCGCTACTCGTGGGACCGCGTCGCCGCCGACACGTACCGGGTGTACGAACGCGCCGTCCCGGCACTGGTGACCGCGGAGGAAACGGGCTGAGGCCCACGCCGGCCCAGCCCGCGAGTCGTGCGTTCCCGGGCGCGAGTCGGGCGTTCCCGGGCGCGAGTCGGGCGTTCCCGACAGCGAGTCGTGCGTTCCCGACAGCGAGTCGTGCGTTCCCGACGGCGAGTCTTGCGTTCCGGGGCACCTGCTCGCACGGAGCCCAGCGACTGGCGGCCCGAACGCACGACTCGCGGTCCTGAGCGCACGACTCGCGGTCCCGAACGCACGACTCGCGAACCTGAACGCACGACTCGCGAGCCTGAGCGCACGACTCGCGCCTAGACCTTCGCCGGGGTGCTCACGTCGAAGGAGAGCCTGCCGTCCTCCACGCCGACGCGGACGCGGGAACCGGACGTGACGTCGCCGCCGAGGAGCATGCGGGAGAGCACGTTGTCCACCTCGCGCTGGATGGTGCGCCGCAGCGGACGGGCACCGTACTCGGGCTGGTAACCGGCCTCCGAGAGCCAGCGGACCGCCTCGGGAGTGACGTCCACCTCCACGTCCTGCGCCTGCGCCTTGCGGCGCGTCTCCTCCAGCAGCAGCGACGTCACCCGCTCGAGCTGTTCCTCCGTGAGCTTGCGGAACACGATGATCTCGTCGATCCGGTTGAGGAACTCGGGGCGGAACGACTCACGCAGCCTGCGCATGAGCCGCTCGCGCAGCGGCTGCTCGGTGTCGGTCTCCCGCGCCGGGGAGAAGCCCAGCGCGCCCTGGGTACCGCTGAGCACCAGCTCGGAGCCGATGTTGCTGGTCATGATCAGCACCGTGTTGGTGAAGTTGACCGTGCGGCCCCGCCCGTCGGTGAGCCTGCCGTCGTCGAGCACCTGCAGCAGGACGTTGAACACCTCGGGGTGCGCCTTCTCGATCTCGTCGAGCAGCACCACGGAGTACGGCCTGCGCCGCACCGCCTCGGTCAGCTGCCCCGCCTCCTCGTAGCCGACGTACCCGGGCGGCGCGCCGATCAGCCGCGACACCGTGTGCCGCTCGCCGTACTCGGACATATCGAGCCGCACCATGTGGTCCTGCCCGCCGAACAACGCCTCCGCCAGCGCCCGCGCCAGCTCGGTCTTGCCGACACCCGTGGGCCCGAGGAACAGGAAGCTGCCCGAGGGCCGGTCGGGTTCGGCGAGCCCGGCACGAGTGCGGCGCACCGCCTCGGCGACGGCCTGCACGGCCTCGTCCTGGCCGACGACCCGCCCGTGCAGGTGATCCTCCAGGTGCAGCAGCCGCTCGCGCTCCTCCTGCGTCAGCCGCGCGACGGGGATGCCGGTGCTGCGGGCGACGACCTCGGCGATGTCGACGGTGCCCACCTCGGGCACACCGGCCGGCGTGTCGTCGCTGCGGGTGTCGGCGATGCGGGTGCGCAGCTCGTTGATCTCGTCGCGCAGCGCGGAGGCCCGCTCGTAGTGCTCCTCGCTCACGGCCTGGTCGCGGTCGCGGCACAGCTGCTCCAGCCTGGCCTCCAGGTCGCGCAGGCCCTCCGGCCGCTTGGCCGTGCGCATGCGCACGCGCGCGCCCGCTTGGTCGACGAGGTCGATCGCCTTGTCGGGCAGGTGCCGGTCGGTGATGTAGCGGTCGGAGAGCGTCGCGGCGGCCGAGAGCGCCTCGTCGGTGAACCGCACCTGGTGGTGTGCCTCGTACTGGTCGCGCAGGCCGTGCAGGATCGCGAGCGTGTCCTCCACGTTGGGCTCAGGCACGAGGATCGGCTGGAACCGCCGCTCGAACGCGGGGTCGGTCTCGATGTTGGTGCGGTACTCGTCGAGCGTGGTGGCACCGACGATGTGCAGCTCGCCCCTGGCGAGCGCGGGCTTGAGCATGTTGCCCGCGCCCATCGATCCCTCCGAGGAACCGGCCCCGACCACGGTGTGCAGCTCGTCGATGAAGACGATCAGCTCGTCGCTGTGTTCGCGGATCTCCTCCAGCAGCTTGGTCATGCGCTCCTCGAAGTCACCGCGGTACCGGGTGCCCGCCACCATCGCGGTGACGTCGAGCTGCACGAGCCGCCTGCCTTCGAGCGACACGGGCACCTGGCCGTCGGCGATGCGCTGGGCGAGGCCCTCGACGATCGCGGTCTTGCCGACCCCGGCCTCGCCGATCAGCACCGGGTTGTTCTTGGTGCGCCGCGAGAGCACCTCGACGGTCTGCTCGATCTCGTCGTCGCGGCCGACCACCGGGTCGATCTCGCCCTCGCGGGCCATCGCGGTGAGGTCCCGGCCGTAGCTGTCGAGCGTCTCCGTCCCGCTCGGGGGCTGCGGCTGGCGGCGGGCCTGCCCCTGCGGCGCGCCCACGGCCGGTCCCGCCACGGCCCTGCGCACGGTCTCCGGGGTCACCCCGGCGCCGCCGAGCAGCCTGCCCGCGGGCGAGTCCTGGTGCGCCACGAGCGCGAGCAGCACGTGCTCGGGACCGATGTAGGACGAGCGCAGCTGCCGCGAGATCTGGTGCGCGTCGAGCAGGATCCGTTTGGCGCCCGGCGTGAGTGTCGGGGTCGCGGTGGGCGGGCTCTGCGGGTGCGGGGCGTCGCGCTCGATGCGCTGGGCGATCGCGTCCGGGTCGCCACCGGCCCGCTGGATCAGCTCCCTGCTGCCCGAGACCTGCGTGGCGCCCCAGAGCAGGTGTACCGAGTCGAGCTCGTTGCCGCCCCACTCGCCGACCCGCCGGACGGCCGCCGACACCAGCGCCAGCGCCTGCTCGCTCATCAGCCGGGTGATGCCGACGGCATACGGTTGCCGCCCCGGCATCGCGTTGCCGAAGAACTGGGCGAGCAGCTGGTCGAACGGGCTGGGGCCGGGATCACCGAAGAAGCCGGTCATGGGCAGCCTCCCTCTGCGCGGATCGGGAAAGTCCGTCCCCGGGGCCTACCCGGTGCGACGGCGCGTCAACCCACGTAGCGCCGGGCCACCGACCGGCGCTGGGAGTGCTCGAGCGAGCGCAGCCCGTTCTCCACGCGCTCCGGGACGACCCTCCGCTCGCGCAGCACCCACGGCAGCCCGCGCAGCGCCTCCCACGCGGCCGAGAACGTGGCCAGGTCGGCCGGCGCGGACCGCAGGACGGCGGCCGTGCGCCGCGCCGCGCTGCGCACGGGCCTGCGCAGCCACAGCGTCCACAGCGTGTTGCGGATGCCGAGCTGGCGGCGGCGCCGGGGGTCGCGCTGTGTCGACGGCGCGTGGTGGATCACCACGTCCTCGGCCCAGCACATCCACCAGCCGTGCGCGGCGAGGTCGATCGCGAGCAGTTCCTCCTCGCCCCCGAGCCACATGCGCGGAGAGAACCCGCCGACCTCGCGGAACGCCTCGACGCGGAACGTCGTCAGCCCCGCCATCACGCCCATCAGCGCGGGGCCGGGCAGCCAGTCCGGGCCGGGCACCGGCGACTGCCGCAGCTCCGGGGTGATCGGGTCCTCCGTCAGCTCGGGCTCCACGAGGCAGCGGCCCGTCACGGAGCCGAGCCCGGGGTGCTCGTCGAGCAGCTCGGCGGCCCTGCGCAGCGAACCGGGCTGCCAGCGGGTGTCGTCGTCGCAGAACGAGACGTACGGCGTGCGCACGTGCCGCACGGCCAGGTTGCGGGCCAGCGCGCCGAGGTTGCGGTCGCAGCACAGCAGTTCAACGCCGGGAAAGTGCCGGGACACCGCCTCGGCGGTGCCGTCGGACGAGGCATTGTCGGCGACGATGATCGGCGCCCCGTCGGGCAGGTTCGTCATGTGCTCCAGCGTGCGCAGCGCCTCCGCCCGCCGGTTGTGGGTGATCATCACCACGGTCGTGCGGCTCATGCCAGCTCCCTGATCTGCCGTTCGACGGAAGACGGCAGGCGCTGCCTTCCGGCCAGCGCGCGCGGCAGCCTGCGCAGGGCACCGGCCGCGGCACCGGGATGCCGCAGCAACGGGGTGGCCGCTCGCACGCACTCCGCCGCCGGGCGCCGGAGCAAGGCGATGAGCGCGTTGTTGCGGGTCTCCATGCGGTGCCGCCACGCCGACGGCGGCCTGCTGCTGGACGGGTGGTGGTGCGCCACGACGTCCTCGACGTAGCAGAGCGCCCAGCCGCGGGCCGCGAGGTCGTAGGCGAGGAGTCTTTCTTCAGCGCCGAAGTGCAGCAGGCGGCTGAACCCGCCGACGTCGAGGAAGGCCTCCCTGCGCACGATCGCCGAGCACGCGAGGAAGCCGAGCACCTTCGGCCCCGGCAGCCCGGGTTCGGAGCCGAGCGGGCTGCCGGCCATCACGGCGCACACGGGATCGGGCTCCTCGCGCTCGCCCACGAGGGTGCGGGCCGCGAGCAGGCCGAGCCGGGGACAGTCCGCGAAGACCGCCTCCGCGCGGGACAGCGCGCCGGGCGCCCACCACGAGTCGTCGTCGCTGAACGCGACGTACGGGGTGCCGGCGGCCTGAACGCCGAGGTTGCGGGCGGCGGCCGCGGCGTTCACCGGCGAGGTGAGCAGGCGCACGCCGGGGTGCTCGCTGCGGACCCTCGCGGCGGTGTCGTCGGTGGAGGCGTTGTCGACCACGATCACCGGCGGCGCGGGGCGCAACGCGGCCAGGTTCCCGAGCGTGCGCGCGAGCTCGGCGGAGCGGTTGCGGGTGGCGATGACGACCGTGGTGTTCACGCGCCCACCTCGGTCAGCAGCGCGGTCACGAGCGGTGAGGAGTCGTCGCGGGTCGCGGCGTGCTGCCGGGCGGACGGCGAGAGGCACCAGCGCAACCACCGGTCGAGCCGCTCGTCCGTGACGTCCTCGGCGGTGAGCACCGCGGGCCAGCCGAGCGCCCTCGCCTGCGCGGAGACCTTGCCCCCGCCCGCGACCGGGTCCACGGCGAGCGCGGGAACCCCGGCGCGCAGGGCGAGTACGAGGCCGTGCAGGCGGGTGGTGAGCACGACATCGAGCCTGCCGAGGAGCGCGACGAACTGGTCACCGGTGGCGCAGTGCCGCCAGTCGGCGGAATCCAGCCGCGAGTCGAGTGCGACGCGCGCGCAGTCGAGCCCGGCCGCCCACGCGAGCAGCGCCTTGTGCACCTGCTCGTGCCTGCGCCGCTCGCCGTACTCGTGTTGCCCCGGTGCCAGCACGATCCCGGCCACGGGTACTGCCGCGGTGGGCTCCGACGCGGCCAGGTCGGGCCGCGGTGGTCCGGCACCGTCGCGCGCGAGCACCCGGTGGAAGCCGGTCACGGCGGGGTCGGCGGGGTCGACCACGGACACGCCGACGGCGATCCGCCGGCATGACGCGTAACGCTCGTGCAGCCCACGTACCTGCTCGCCGTGCGCGGGGCCGCAGGCGAAGACCAGATGGGTGTAGCGACCGGGGTCGGCGTCGTCGAGATGCAGAGCGCCGGGACGAAAACGGGGGCTCCACGCCGATTCGGTGTCGACACCCGCATCGGCGAGCGCGGAGCCGATCCGGCGCATGCTGAGCACGTCGCCCGCGGTCGCCTCGCCGTGCAGGAAGCTCGGCCAGCCGGTGACCAGAACACGCATGGGCCGCTGGTACCCGCTGCCTCACCGTTTCACACCGACTCTGCCGGGTAACCGACCGGCATGGTCGCTGAGTCGGAACACGTGCTGGTCACCGGCGGCGCGGGCTTCGTCGGCTCGCATCTATGCGAACGGTTGCTACGCGAGGGTCATCGAGTGACCTGTATGGACAGTTTCGCGACGAGCGACCCCGACGGTGTCGCCGAACTCAGGCGGCACAACGGGTTCACGGTGCTCGAACACGACGTGACCCGGTCCTTTCCGGATCTCGGCGACACCCGGCTGGTGCTGCATCTCGCGTCGGCGGCGTCACCCCGGGACTACCTGCGGCTGCCCATCGAGACGCTGGAGACGGGCGCGCTGGGCACGCGCAACGCGCTGGCCTTCGCGCAGCGGCACGGGGCCCGGTTCCTGCTCACGTCCACGAGTGAGGTGTACGGCGACCCGCTGGAGCACCCGCAGCGCGAGGACTACTGGGGCAACGTGAACCCCGTCGGCCCGCGCAGCGTGTACGACGAGGCGAAGCGCTACGCCGAGGCGCTGACGATGGCCCATCACCGGCAGCACGGCACCGACGTCGCGATCGCCCGCATCTTCAACACCTACGGGCCGCGCATGCGTGCCGACGACGGCCGCATGATCCCGAACTTCATCTCGCAGGCGCTCGCGGGTGAACCACTCACGATCGCCGGATCCGGTAACCAGACGCGCTCGCTGTGTTACGTGGACGACACGGTCTCCGGCCTGCTCGCGCTCGCCCGCAGCACGTTGACCGGACCGGTGAACATCGGCAATCCGCGCGAACTGCCGGTGTGGCAGGTGGCCGACGAGATCCGCACGCTCACCGGGACGGCATCCACCGTGCGGCAGATTCCTGGCGCCGTCGACGACCCGCGGCGCCGCTGCCCCGACATCTCCCTGGCGCAGCGGGAACTCGGCTGGCGCCCGGGGGTGACCCTTCGTGAGGGGCTTCGCAGGACAATCGCCTGGTTCGCCGCGGGAAGCGGCGCCGCAGCGTAACCACGCTGAGTAGCGACGTCCTGGTCTTTCCCCTCGATTCCGTTTGAGAGCCGCTTCGCCGGGTAGCGACTTAGTGCCGGCTTCGACACCGCAGGCGACCACCACTGGCGGGAGGTAGAGAGGTGCGCATTCTCGGGATCAACGCCGTTTTCCACGACCCCGCCGCGGCCCTGGTCGTGGACGGCGAGATCGTCGCCGCGGCGGAGGAGGAACGCTTCAGCCGCCGCAAGCACGGGAAGTCCCCCGTGCCGTTCTCAACGTGGGAATTGCCGGAGCAGGCCGCGAGATGGTGTCTGGACAAGGCGGGGCTCACCCCGGCCGATCTCGACGCGATCGGCTACTCCTACGATCCCGCGCTCGCTGACGACGACGCCGACGGCACCGACGAGGGCGGCTGGGAGCGGCTGCGCACGCTGTACGCCCGCCGCGCACCCGCGTTCCTGAAGACCGCGCTGCCCGGTGTGGACCCCGGCATCGTCCGGTTCGTCCGCCACCACGTCGCGCACGCCGCGTCGGCCGCACTCGCCGCGCCGTTCGGCGACTGCGCGGTGCTGACCTCGGACGGGCGCGGCGAGGCGGAGTCCCACCTGGCCGGTGAGTACCGCGATGGCAAGCTCGAAGAGCTGGCGTCCCAACCGCTTCCGCACTCGCTGGGCCTCGCCTACGAGTCGCTCACCGAGCATCTCGGCTTCCACCGTTCCAGCGACGAGTACAAGGTGATGGCGCTCGCCTCCTACGGCAAGCCCCGCTTTCTGTCCACTGTGGCCGAACACATCCGGGCGACCGGCGACGGCGGATTCCGCACCGATCCCCTCGACTGGAGCGAGTTCGCACCGGCCCGCACGAGCTCCGACGAGCTGCTCCCCGAGCACGCCGACCTCGCCGCGAGCGTCCAGCGTGCGGTGGAGGGCGTGCTGCTCGAGCTGGCCCGCTGGCTGCACGAGCGCACCGGCCGGACCGATCTCGCGCTCGCCGGGGGCACGGCGCTCAACTGCGTCGCCAACACGCGCCTGCACGCCGAAAGCCCGTTCGAGCGCGTCTGGGTGCAGCCGGCCGCAGGCGACGCCGGGACCGCGCTGGGCGCCGCGCTGCAGCTGGCCGCCGACTTCGGTGAGCGTGCCGCGCCGATGCGCGGAGCCGGCCTCGGCCGCGGCTGGACCGACGAGGAGCTGGAGAACTGGTTGCGGCGGGCCAGGATCAGCTACGAGCGCCCCGCGGACATCGCCGATACGGTGGCCGCCGCGCTCGCCGACGACCACGTGGTCGCGTGGTTCCAGGGCCGAGCCGAGTTCGGGCCGCGCGCGCTCGGGCACCGCTCGCTGCTCGCTCATCCTGGCCGCAAGGAGAACCTGGAGCGTCTCAACGACGTGAAGGGCCGCGAACAGTTCCGGCCGGTGGCGCCGATGGTACTGGCCGACCGCGCGGGCGAGCTGTTCAGCCGTGGCCCGGTTCCGAGCCCCTACATGCTGTTCGTGCATGACGTCGCCGAACCGTGGCGGGACCGGATTCCCGCGGTGACGCATGTGGACGGAACGGCCCGCATCCAGACCGTCGATCCCGATGACGAGCCGGTGCTGGCACGGATGCTGCGCGGGTTCGAGTCACGCACCGGCCTGCCGACGGTGGTCAACACCAGCCTCAACACCGCGGGCAGGCCGATGGTGGACGATCCGCGCGACGCGCTCGAGTGCTTCGGTTCGGCCCCGGTGGACCTGCTCGCCATCGGGCCGTTCGCCGTGTGGAGGAACGCCTGATGGTGCACCCACTGCAGTCCCTGCGCTACACGATCGTCATCCCGACGACGGGACGTGCCCAGCTCTCGATGCTGCTGCGGGCGCTCGACGGCTCCCACGGACCACACCCTTCCGCGGTGATCGTCGTGGACGACCGGCCGGAGGGCGATCCGCTGGCACTGCCGGAAATCCGGTTTCCGCTGAGGCAGGTCCGCTCGGGCGGGCGCGGCCCGGCCGCAGCCCGCAACGTCGGCTGGCGCCTGGCGCGCACCGAGTGGATCGCGTTCCTCGACGACGACGTGCTGACCGATGTGGACTGGACGCAGCGACTGTCGGAGGACCTCGACGGGCTCGGGTCCGGCGTCGCGGCGTCGGTCGCGAAGATCGTTGTGCCACTGGCGGAGGACCGTCGTCCCACCGACGACGAACGGGACACGCTCGCGCTCACGCACGCCAGGTGGATCACCGCCGACATGGCCTACCGGCGCAGCGCGCTGGTGGAGGTGGGCGGTTTCGACGAACGCTTCCCGCGCGCGTTCCGGGAGGACGCCGATCTCGCGTTGCGCGTGTGCCAGGCGGGTTACCGCATCGCCGAGGGCCGCCGCGTCACCACGCATCCCGCGCGCCGCGGCGACTTCCTCGCCAGCGTGCGCAGGCAGCGGGGCAACGCGGACAACGCGCTCATGCGCGCCAAGCACGGCAGGCACTGGCGGCAGCTGACCGGGGAGGGCCCCGGCAGGCTCGGCAGGCACGCGCTCACCACCCTCGCGGGCGCCGCCGCGCTCGGCCTGCTCGCCGCCGGACGCCGCCGCGCCGCCGCGCTCGCGGGCGGCGCCTGGGCCGGGCTCACCGCACAGTTCGCCGCGTCCCGCATC
Organism: Prauserella flavalba; assembly: GCF_003202235.1. GTDB lineage: Bacteria > Actinomycetota > Actinomycetes > Mycobacteriales > Pseudonocardiaceae > Prauserella_A > Prauserella_A flavalba. The sequence continues at coordinate 690,167 of NZ_MASU01000013.1, read as the reverse complement.
GCCCCGGGACCGCGCACGCCCGCCGAGATCACGCGCATGGCCGTCACGAGCGCGCTGATCCCGCCCGCCGCGTGCGCCCACCGCCTGCGCGGCGAGCTGCGGGCGAGGGAGCCGGTCGCGGTGCTGTTCGACCGTGACGACACGCTCATCGAGGACGTGCCCTACCTCGCCGACCCCGAGCAGGTTCGCCCGATGCCCGGAGCACACGCCGCACTCGGCGCGCTGCGGGACGCGGGCGTGCTGCTCGGCGTGGTGAGCAACCAGTCGGGTGTCGGCAGGGGCTATTTCACCGAGGACGAGGTGCGAAGGGTCAACGCCCGCGTCGACGAGCTGCTCGGTCCCTTCCAGACGTGGCAGTGGTGCCCGCACGGCCCCGACGACGCGTGCGCGTGCCGCAAGCCCAAGCCTGGGCTCGTACTGCGCGCCGCCGAGGCGCTCGGCGTGGACGTGAGCCGGTGCGTGGTGGTCGGCGACATCGGCGCCGACGTGGAGGCCGCGACCGCGGCCGGGGCGAAAGGGATCCTCGTGCCGACCCGGCGAACGCTGCCCGGCGAGGTCGAGCGCGCGCGGCGGGAAGCGGCGGTGGCGCCGGATCTGCCGTCCGCCGTCCGGCTGGCCATGGAGGTCCTATGAGGACACTCGTGGCCCGGCTCGACAACGTCGGCGACGTGCTGCTCGCCGGTCCGTGCGTGCGGGCCGTCGCCGCGCACTCCGACGAGGTCGTGCTGCTCGCCGGTCCGCGCGGAAGGGCCGGTGCCGAACTGCTGCCCGGCGTGGACGAGGTGATCGAGTGGTGCGCGCCCTGGATCGACCCGGAGCCGCCCGAGCTGACGCAGGAGTCCGTCGAGGCGCTCGCCAAGCAGCTGCGTGACCTGCGGCTCGACGCGGCGCTGGTCCTCACGTCGTTCCACCAGTCGCCGCTGCCGCTCGCGCTCGTGCTGCGCATGGCCGGGGTGCCGTGGATCGGCGCCATCAGTGAGGACTACCCGGGCTCGCTGCTCGACCTTCGCCACCGCGTCGAGGGTGACCCGCCCGAGTCCGAGCGCGCGCTGTCGCTGGCGACCGCGGCCGGGTTCACCCTGTCCGACGGCGACGACGGGCGGCTCGCCCTGCGCGGCCCGCTTCCCGACACCACCGGGCTCACCGGCGAACCGGGCTACGTGGTGGTTCACCCGGCGGCCTCGGTGCCCGCGCGGCAGCCGACGGCCGAGCGGTCGCGCGCGATCGTGCGCGCGCTGGCCGAGGCGGGCCATCGCGTGCTCGTCACCGGCGCCCCCGCCGAGCGGCGGCTCACCGCCGAGGTCGCCGGTGACGTCGCGCTCGACCTCGGCGGCGTGACCGGGCTGCCCGAGCTGGCCGCCGTACTCGCCGGCGCGCGCGTGGTGGTGGCCCCCAACACCGGGCCCGCTCACCTGGCCGCGGCCGTCGGCACGCCCGTGGTGTCGCTGTTCGCCCCCGTCGTCCCCTCGGCGCGGTGGGCCCCGTACGGGGTGCCCACCGTCGTGCTGGGCGACCAGCAGGCGCCGTGCCGGAACACGCGGGCGCGGCGGTGTCCCGTCGAGGGACACCCGTGCCTCGCGATCGATCCGGCCGATGTCGTCAGGTCCGTCCACGAACTCTCAGGAGGTGTCTCGTGATCGAAGAGCACTTCGCCGCACTCAGCGGCGCGCTCGGCCGCGTCCAGTCAGCGGCGCCCACGATCGACCGGTGGGGAACACACCTGGCCGCGGTGCTGACCGGGGGCGGGAGGCTGCTCGCGTGCGGCAACGGCGGCAGCGCCGCCGAGGCCCAGCACCTCACCGGCGAGCTCGTCGGCAAGTTCCTGCACGACCGGCAGCCGCTGTCGGCGATCGCGCTGCACGCCGAGACCTCGGCGGCCACGGCGATCGTCAACGACTACGGCGAGCACGAGCTGTACGCGCGGCAGGTGCGCGCGCACGGCCGTCCCGGCGACGTGCTCGTGGCGCTGTCCACGAGCGGGCGCAGCCAGAACGTGGTGGCGGCGGTGAAGACCGCCCACGAGCTCGGCCTCACCACATGGGCGCTGACCGGGCCGGAGCCCAACCCGCTCGCCGCGCTGGCCGACGACGTGATCGCGGTGGACGCGCCGAGCACCGCCACCGTCCAGGAGGTGCACCTCGCCATCGTCCACGCGCTGTGCGCCACGCTCGACGAGACGCTGGGTGTGCCCGCGTGAAGCCGCTCGTGGTGATCGGGGACGCGCTGCTCGACGTCGACCTCGAGGGCAGGGCCGAGCGCCTGTGCCCCGAGGCGCCGGTGCCGGTGGTGGACGTGAGCGGCGAGTGGTTGCGGCCCGGCGGGGCCGGGCTCGCGGCGGCGCTGCTCGCCACGCGCACCGCGCCCGAGGTCGTGCTCGTCACCGCGCTCGGCGACGACGACGCGGGCCGGAGGCTCGCCGCGCTGCTCGGCCAGGACGTGCAGGTGGTGCGGCTGCCGCTCGACGGCGCGACGGTGCGCAAGACCCGCGTGCGCGCACAGGGACAGTCGCTCGTGCGCGTGGACACCGGGGGCGGGCGCGCCGCCGAAGCCCCGTTGCCGCAGCGGGCCGTGCGCGCGCTGCGCTCGGCGGGCGCGGTGCTCGTGTCCGACTACGGCCGAGGGGTCGCGGCGCATCCCGAGGTGCGCGCGGCTCTGGCCGAGCTGAACGTCCCCGTGGTGTGGGACCCGCATCCGCGCGGGCCCGCCCCGGCGCCGGGCGCGACGCTCGTGACGCCGAACGACAAGGAGGCGCTGGGCTTCACGCACTGCGCCGACCCTGCCGAGGCCGCGACGACACTGCGCCGTGAGTGGTCCTGCGAGGCCGCGGCGGTGACGGTCGGCGCGCGCGGCGCGCTGCTGTCCGGGCCCGGCGGCGACGACGTCGTGCGTGTGCCCGTCCCCGCCAAGGCGGCGGTCACCGGGCGGTCGCGGCCCGACACGTGCGGCGCGGGCGACCGGTTCGCCAGTGCCGCCGCCGCCGCGCTGCTGGAGGGCGCCGACGTGCCCGCCGCCGTCTCCTCCGCCGTCGACGCCGCCGCGCGGTTCGTCGCGGCGGGCGGCGCCGCCGCGCTGTCGGTCGACGGCGTGCCCTCGGCAGGGCCCGCCGCGTCGGCCTTCGACCTCGCCGAGCGCGTGCGCAGGCAGGGCGGCAGGCTCGTCGCCACCGGCGGCTGCTTCGACCTGCTCCACCCCGGGCACATCAGCCTGCTGCGGCAGGCCAGGGCACTGGGCGACGCGCTCGTGGTGTGCGTCAACTCGGACGACTCCGTGCGGCGGCTCAAGGGCCCTGGCAGGCCGATCGTGTCCGCCGGCGACCGCGTGCGGCTGCTGGAGGAGCTGGAGTCCGTCGACGCCGTGGTGGTGTTCGACGAGCCGTCCCCGGCGCCGCTGCTCGGCAGGCTGCGCCCCGACGTGTGGGTCAAGGGCGGCGACTACGCGGGCGCGGAGCTGCCCGAGGCGAGCGTCGTCCGCGCGCACGGCGGCGAGATCGTGCTCGTCCCCACCGTCGAGGGCTACTCCACCACCCGACTCGTACAGGAGGCGATGTCTCGATGAAGGTCCTGATCACCGGCGGCTCCTCAGGACTCGGTGCCGCGACCGTGGCCGCGCTGCGCGAGCAGGGCGACACGCCGCTCGTGCTCGACCGCGTCGCGCCCGAGTCCGACGTGGATTACGAACTCGCCGACCTCGCCGACTCCCCCGCCGCCGAGAACGCCGTGCGGGAGCTGGCCGACCGGGCGGGCGGGCTCGACGCCGTGTTCACGGCCGCGGGCATCGACCACCCCGGCAAGCTCACCGACGTGCCCGCCAAGGAGTGGGAGCGCGTGGTGCAGGTGAACCTGCTCGGCACGGCCGCGGTCGCCAGGGCCGCGCTGCCCTACCTGGAACGGTCGCGGGGCACGCTCGTCACGGTCGCCTCGACGCTGGGCCTGCGCTCGGTGAGTGACGCGACCGCGTACTGCGCCGCGAAGGCCGGTGTCGTCGGCTTCACCCGCGCGCTGGCCGCCGAGACGGCGGGCCGTGTCGGCGTGACGCTGCTCGTGCCGGGCGGGATGCACACGAAGTTCTTCGACAACCGTGACGAGCAGTACAAGCCGCCGCCCGGCGCCAAGCTGAACCGGCCGGAGGACGTCGCGCAGACGGTGCTCTACGCCCTGCGCCAGCCTCCCGGCTGCCAGGTGCGCGAGCTCGTGGTGTGCCACGAGGAAGAGGGCTCATGGCCGTGACACTCGTGCTGCGGGCGCTCGGCCTCGGTGACCTGCTCACGGCCGTGCCCGCCCTGCGCGCGCTGCGCGCGGCCCGCCCCGGCGACCGGATCGTGCTGGCCGCGCCCGCTCCGCTCGCGCCGCTCGCCGAGCTGAGCGGGGCGGTGGACGAGGTGCTGCCGACGCCGGGGCTCGGTGAGCTCCACTGGCCCGGCGAGCCGCCCGCGCTGGCGGTGAACCTGCACGGCAGCGGCCCGGAGAGCAGCACCGACCTGCTGGCGACACGGCCCGGCGAGCTGCTCACGCACCGGCATCCGGACCTGCCCGAAGTGCGGGGCCCCGCGTGGCGCGAGGACGTGCACGAGGTGCGGCGCTGGTGCGACCTGCTGGGCTCGGCGGGCATCCCAGCCGAGCCGGACGATCTCGCCCTGCCCGCGCCGAAGGGGCCGAACCCGGCGCCGGGTGCGGTGGTGCTGCACCCGGGCGCGGCGTTCCCGTCGCGCCGGTGGCCCGCTCACCGTTTCGCGGCGGTGGCCCGCGCGCTCGCCGGGCACCGCGTGGTGGTGACGGGCGGCGCGGGAGAGGAAGGGCTCGCCAGGGAGGTCGCCGAGGCGGCCGGGCTCGCCGAGGACGCCGTGCTCGCGGGCCGCACCGACCTCGCCGGGCTGGCCGCCGTGGTCGCCGACGCCGCGCTGGTCGTGTGCGGCGACACCGGCGTCGGCCATCTCGCGACCGCGTTCGGCACCCCGTCGGTGCTGCTGTTCGGCCCCACGCCGCCGAGCCGCTGGGGCCCGCCAGGGAACCGTTCGCGGCACAAGGTGCTGTGGGCGGGCCGCAGGGGCGACCCGTTCGCGGACCGGCCGGACCCGGGGCTGCTGCGGATCACCGAGGCCGAGGTGCTCGCCGCGGCACGGATGCTGCTCCCGGAGGCGACCAATGCGTGAACGACTGCGTGTGGGTGTGGTCGGCGCGGGCTACGTCGGCCTGACGAGCGCGGCGTGCCTCGCCGAACTGGGGCACACCATCACGTGCGTCGACGTGGACGCGGAGAAGGTCGGGCGGCTGCGCGAGGCCGAGATCCCCATCCACGAACCGGGACTGCCCGAGCTGGTCGGGAACAGCCTCGCGGCGGGCAGGCTCGCGTTCACCACCGAGCACGCCGCCCTGCGCGACGTCGACGTGGTGCTGCTGTGCCTGCCGACCCCGACCGGTCAGGCCGGCACCGCTGACCTGAGCGCGTTCGACTTGGCGCTGACGACACTGCGCGACACCGTCTCCCCCCACTGCGTCGTGGTGATCAAGTCGACGGTCCCTGTCGGCACCGCCGAGCGGGCCGCCGCCGCGCTCGGCCGCCCCGTGGTGAGCAACCCCGAGTTCCTGCGCGAGGGCCACGCGGTGCACGACTTCCTGCATCCCGACCGGATCGTGATCGGCGCCTGCGACGAACGGGCCCGCGAGGTGGCGGACGCGCTGTACGACGGGCTCGACGCGCCCCGCCTGCACACCGATCCGGCGAGCGCGGAGCTGGCGAAGTACGCGAGCAACGCGTTTCTCGCGCTCAAGGTGTCGTACGTGAACGAGCTGGCGGAACTGTGCGAGCGGCTCGGCGCCGACGTCACCGACGTGACCGGGACGATGGGCCTCGACGAGCGGATCGGCTCGGCTTTCCTGTCACCGGGGCCGGGCTGGGGCGGCTCGTGCCTGCCCAAGGACACGCGGGCGCTGCTGCACGCCGCCGCCGAGGCCGGGGTCGACTTCACGGTGCTCGCCGACGCCGTCACCGCCAACGCGCGCCAGCTCGACCGCGTGGTGGCCAAGGTCCGCCAGGCGGTGACCGGCTCCGACGACGGCTCGCTTTCCGGCGTGCGGCTCGGCCTGCTCGGGCTGACGTTCAAGGCGGGCACCGACGACCTGCGCGAGTCGCCGGCGCTCGCGATCGCCGCCCGGCTCGCGGCCGAGGGCGCGCAGCTGACCGGGTACGACCCCGGCGTGCGCCGCGCCGCCGATCTCGGCGAGGTGCAGCTGGTGGACGAACCGTCGCTCGTCGCCAAGGACGCGGCCGGGCTCGTGCTGCTCACGGAGTGGCCGGAGTTCCGCGAGCTGGACTGGCCGCAGCTCGCCCAGCTGGCTGAACGGGCCACCGTGGTGGACTGCCGCAACCTCCTCGAACCGGGTGAACTCGCCCAAGCGGGTTTCACCTATTTCGGTCTCGGCCGGTGCTGATCGAAACGGTGTGCAACCTCACCGTCACCAGGAGTTCTCACCGGTTCGGGGCCACGGACGGGCTGTCCGGTGCCCGATCCGGGCTACCCGGCGCCGCGAGAGGTGCTTGCACTGGTCGCGGGCAGAGCTAGGCTCGGACCGTCAGGCGGTCCCCCGCTGGAGGTCACGTGCCCGAGTTGCCCGCACCGAGTCCGCTGCTCCACGTCGCGGACGAGCACCACGGGAGCACCGTCGTGGTGCGCGTGGAGGGTGAGGTCGATCTGAGCACCGGGCCCCGGCTCGAACAGCACCTCCAGCACGCCGTCGCCGGCATCCGGCCGCCCGAGCCGCTCGTGGTGGACCTGTCCGGTGTCGCGTTCATCGGCTCCTGCGGTCTCGCCCTGCTGCTGCGGCTGCACGAAGCCGCCGAGAACAAGGGCAGCAGCCTCCACATCGTCGCCGGGCAGCGGGCGGTCACCCGCCCGGTCGAGGTGGTCGGGCTGACGGACACGCTCCGGCTCTACGCCACGGTGGAAGACGCCCTCGCGCACGCGCACTGAGCCGCCGGTTCGCGCGGCACCATAGTGGGTACATCGACGTCGTGACTTCGTACAACCGCCGTTTCGCAGCGCAGCTCCGCAGGGAGTGCCGCAGCTCGGGCGATCCGTGGCGCGCGGCCGAGACCCATCTGCCGAACCAGGAGGGCCTGCTCGCCTCCGGGTTCACCTTCGACGGGCCCCTGCATAGCGTGCTGCCGCTGTTCGGCGTGTACCGCGGCAACTCGCGGGTGCGCGTGATCCGCGACTGCCTCCAGGTCAGCTACGGGCACTGGCGCTTCGAAACGCCGCTGACCAACATCGCCGACGTGACCACCACCGGCGGCAAGGTGTGCATCACCTTCCGCGAGCCGGTGCACGGGCACGAGCCGATCGGCGTGCGGCACCGCGACTTCACGGTCACCGTCGACGATCCCGAGTTCTTCGCCAGGGCCCTGCGCGCCCGTCTCCCGCGGCGCACGCAGTTGTCCTGACCGGGTCCTGCCCCGGCCCGGTCAGGACAACGTCCGGGTGATGTCCGGTCCGTTCAAGACGCGGCGGCAGGCGGGGGTAGAGCATGGACGGCATGTCTCACGAGCTGTCCTTCGATCTCGCCGCGGCGGCGGTCTTCCAGCGCACGCACGCCCGGCTGCTCGACCAGCGCCGGTTCGAGCTGCTCACCGGTTCGGGTGACGCGGAGGCGACCCTCGCCGCGCTCGCGGCCTACCGCAACGCCGACGGCGGGTACGGCCACGGCCTGGAACCGGACCTGCGCTCCCCGGAGAGCCAGACCGGTCCGGCGCTGCACGCCTTCGAGGTGTTCGCCGAGGTCGGTCCGGTCACCAGCCCGCACGCGGCGGCCCTGTGCGACTGGCTGGAGTCGGTGACCCTGCCCGACGGCGGGATTCCGTTCGCGCTGCCCGTGACGTCGCCGTCGGGGTGCGCGCCCTTCTGGGTGAAGGCCGACCCCGCGGAGTCGTCGCTGCAGATCACCGCGATCACCACCGCCAACGCGCTGCGCGTCGCCGCGCACGACCCCGCCGTCGCGGAGCACCCGTGGCTCGCGCGGGCGAGCGACTACTGCCTGTCGGCCATCCGCACGCTCGACGGCAGGCCGCACGCGCTCGTGCTCGCGTTCGCGGTGGGGTTCCTCGACGCCGCGTCGGACACCAGCCCCGAGGCGGCGGAGCTGCTGGACCGCCTCGCCCGGTACGTCCCCGCCGACGGGCTCGTGCCGGTGGAGGGCGGCGCCGAGGGCGAGACGATGCGGCCGCTGGACTTCGCCCCGCTGCCGGGCCGCCCGGCGCGGAAGTTGTTCGCCCCCGAGGTGCTCGACGCCGAGCTGCGCAGGCTCGCCGAGGGCCAGCAGGACGACGGCGGCTGGCGAGTCGACTTCGACAGCTACTCCCCGCAGGCGACCCTGGAGTGGCGCGGCTACCGCACGGTCAACGCGGTCCGGATCCTCCAGGCCGCCGCCCACGCGCAGTGAAGGCCACCCTCACTGCGTCCAACGCAGGCAAGGTGGCCTTCACTGCGGTCAGCCAACAGCCCCCAAGGCCACCTTTGTTGCGTTGAACGCAACAAAGGTGGCCTTGGGGAAAGGTCAGAAGCGGAGGTCGCGCAGGTAGTCGTAGCCCACTTCGGCGGTCTTGAGCGGGTCGGTGGGCTGGTCGTGCTCGACGATGTAGTGCAGCACCGCGCCGCCCGCCCACGTCTCACGGAAGATCCGCGCGAAGTCGATGTTGCCCGTGCCGAGGTCGGCGAAGCTGCCGTCGTCGGCGCGGTCCTTCACGTGGAACTGCCGCACCCGGCCGAACTGCCGGTAGAACTCCCGCACCGGGTCGGCACCCGCTACGACGAGCCAATAGAGGTCGTACTCGAAGTGGATGTTGCGGCGGGTGGTGGTGCGCGCGATGACGTCGAACGGCCGGACGCCGTCGATCGCCTGGAACTCGTGCGCGTGGTTGTGGTAGCCGTAGGCGATCCCGGCCTTGCGGAACGCCTTGCCCGCCGCCTCCAGGTCCTGCGCGAAGGAGGCCCATTCGGCGATCGTCCCGAAGTTGGCGTACGCGCAGTCGGCCACGTGGTAGCCGAGGATCCTCGCGTCGTCGATGAGCTGGTCGACGTCCGCGCCCCGGAAGTCGACGTGCGCCGAGACCGCCCTCAGCCGGTACCTGTCGAGCAGCCCGCGGAACTCCTTCGCGCTCCGCCCGTAGGTTCCGGCCAGCTCGACGTTGCGGTAGCCGATGTCGGACAGCGCCCCGAGCGTGCCCTCGAGGTCGGCCTCCAGCGCGTTGCGCAGCGTGTAGAGCTGGACGGCGATCCGCTCCTTCGGCAGCCGCCTGCCCCCGTGGCCGTGGCCGCCGCCGTGGCCCCAGCCCGCCTGCGCGGTACCCGCGGTGGCCGCCGCGATGCCGGCGACGGCCGCGGCGCCCGCCGTGGTGCGCAGCATGGCCCTGCGAGACAGGCGAGACTTCGGTGAATCGCTCATTCTCGGTTCCCTTTCCGGTACAAGGTGGGGAGAGCTTCAGGAACGATCAGTGGAGAACGCGGCGTCGAACGCCGCCGCGGGCTTGTCGAAGTTGAGATTGCGGATGTAGTTCACGGCCTCGGCGGCACCCCGCAGCCGGTCCATGCCGGCGTCCTCCCACTCCACCGAGATCGGACCGGTGTAGCCGATGGAGTTCAGCGCGCGGAACGCGCTCTCCCAGTCGACGTCGCCGTGCCCCGTGGACACGAAGTCCCAGCCGCGGCGCGGATCGGCCCACGCCAGGTGGGAACCGAGCCTGCCGTTGCGCCCGTCGAAGCGCTTCTTCGTGTCCTTGCAGTCGACGTGGTAGATGCGGTCGGCGAAGTCGAGGATGAAGCCGACCGGGTCGAGGTCCTGCCACACGAAGTGCGACGGGTCCCAGTTGAGGCCGAACGCGGGCCGGTGGTTCACGGCCTCCAGCGCACGCTTGGTGGTCCAGTAGTCGTAGGCGATCTCGCTCGGGTGCACCTCGTGGGCGAAGCGCACACCCACCTCGTCGAAGACGTCGAGGATCGGGTTCCACCGCGCGGCAAAGTCGGCGTAGCCGTCGTCGATCACCTCCTGCGACACGGGAGGGAACATCGCGACGTACTTCCAGATCTTCGAGCCGGTGAAGCCGATCACCGTGTCCACGCCGAGTTTCGCCGCGGCGCGCGCCGTGTCGGCCAGCTCGCCGGCGGCCCGCTGCCGCACGCCCTCGGGCTCACCGTCACCCCAGATGCGGGCGGGCAGGATGTTGCGGTGCCGGTCGTCGATCGGGTCGTCGCACACGGCCTGGCCGACCAGGTGGTTGGAGATCGCCCACACCTTCAGGCCGTAGGATTCGAGCAGCTTGTGCCTGCCAGCCACGTAGTCCTCTTCGGACAGCGCGCGGTCCACCTCGAAATGGTCCCCGGAGCAGGCGATCTCCAGCCCGTCGTAGCCCCAGCTCGACGCGAGCCGGCAGACCTCCTCGAAGGGCAGGTCGGCCCACTGGCCGGTGAACAGCGTAACCGGTCGGCTCATCGGTAAGCTCCCTCTCGGATTCCTTGCAGTTGCAGCAGCAGGTCGCGGACCTCGGTGGCCTTGACACGACCGGATGACTCCACAGTGGACGGAATGACCGGCTCCGAGCACACGAGCACGGGGCCGTCGGCGGGCGAGGCGGGCAGCCTGCCGTGTGAGCCGCGCACGAACCGCGGATCGGTCGGCACCACGTTCATGGCGTAGCGCAGGCCCACCTTCTTGCGCACGAGGTTCAGCCCTGCCTTGGCCTTCACCAGCGGGTCGTCGGGGTCGAAGAACAGCTCGGCCGGGTCGTAGCCGGGTTTCCGGTGGATCTCGACGCCTTTGGCGAAGTCGGGCTTCCTCTCGTCGTCGAGCCAGTAGTAGTAGGTGAACCACGCGTCGGGTTCGGCCACCGCCACCAGCTCGCCCGCGCGCTCGTGGTCGAGGCCGTAGCGGGCCTGTGCCTCGCGGTCGAGCACCTCGTCGACACCGGGCAGCGCGGTCAGGATCTCGCGCACGCGCGGCAGGTCCTGCTCGTCGCCGACGTAGACGTGCGCGACCTGGTGGTCGGCCACGGCGAACGCGCGCGAGGTCCACGGGTCGAGGTACTCCATGCCGTCCTGCGTGTAGACCTCCAGCAGCCCTTCCCTGCGCAGCGCCCGGTTGACGTCGACCGGCGTGTCGGCGGCCGTGATGCCGTACTCGGACAGCGCCACCACGGCGGCCCCGGCCGCCTGCGCGTCGGCCAGCAGCGGCCCGAGCTCGGCGTCCACCGCCCGCGCGGCGGCGACGGCCTGCGGCGAGTCGGGCCCGAAGCGCTGCAGGTCGTAATCCAGGTGCGGAACGTACACGAGCAACAGGTCGGGGCCGTCGGTGCGCAGCAGCCGCCGCGACGCCGCGACGATCCACCGCGTCGACGCGATCGACGCCGTCGGACCCCAGTACTGGAACAGCGGGAACGGACCCAGCTCGTCGGTGAGCGCGTCGTGCAGCTGCGGCGGCCGCGCATAGCAGTCGGGCGACTTGCGGCCGTCGGCGTGGTAGATCGGGCGCGGGGTGACGGTGAAGTCGGTCGTGGCGCCCATCGCGTACCACCAGCACACGTTGGCGGCCACATAGCCGGGGGAGGCGGCCCGCGCGGTCTCCCACAGCTTCTCGCCCTGCACGAGCCTGTTGTGCTGGCGCCACAGGTAGATCTCGCCGAGGTCGCGGAAGTACCAGCCGTTGCCGACGATCCCGTGCTCGGCGGGCATCCGCCCGGTGAGGAACGTCGACTGCGCGCTGCAGGTCACGGCGGGCAGCACCGTGCCCAGTTCGGCCTGCCAGCCGCGTGTGGACAGCGCGGTGAGGTTGGGCATGTGGCGCAACAGCTTCTGCGTCAGGCCGACGACGTCGATCACCACGAGCTTCTTCATGCGTGCACCTCCATGCGCGCCCAGCGCAGCTCGTCGGCGATACCGGCGGCGAGTTCCTGACGGCCGCTCTCGGGCAGGACGGTCCAGGTGTAGGTCTCCACCTCGACGTGCGGCAGCGGGCCCTGCGCGGCCAGCGCGCCGAGCGCCCCGGTGAGCACCCCGGTGGTCGACTCCAGGGGCGCGGCCGGGGTGGCGTGCAGCGGCACGTGGAAGTGCACGCGCCACGGCCCCCGCGCGGGCAGGGTCTCCAGCGCGGCAGGCAGGTCGTCGGCGGCGAGCACCTCGCCCGTCGGCAGCAGCTCGCGCACCTGGTGCAGGTAGCGGGGTTCGGCGAACGCCCTCAGCGCGGCGACGGCCTCCGGTGCCCCGGGGTGCTCGACGTGCAGCGCGGCCGACGCCTGGACCTTGACCACCGACAGGCCAGCGGCCCGGATGTCCGCGACCGTCTTCGCGGGGTCGGCGAACGACACCGCGAGGTGGCACGTGTCCAGGCACAGCCCGATGTACTCCGGATCGACGCGCCCGGCGAGCCACGCGACGGCGTCGCTCACGGTGTCGAGCACGCAGCCCGGCTCCGGCTCGATCGCGAGCCTGATCGGCTGCTCGTGCCGGGCCAGCGCGGAGCGCAGGACGCGCGTCACCTCCTCGAACGCGATGCCGGCGCGCACGTCGTGCGAGGACGTCCACGGCTCCCGCCACGCGAGCGGCAGCGTCGATATGCTGCCGTACGCGGCGTCGCCGGGCAGCAGGTCGGCGAGCACGGTGACGCAGTCGAGGGTGTAGCGAAGGCGGCGCGGGTCGGTCCAGGTCGGCAGGTAGACGGAGTGTTTGACCACGTCGGCGTGGAAACCGCCGTAGGGGAAGGCGTTCAGCGTCTGCACGGCCAGGCCCCGCGCGGAAAGCTCCGCCGCGAGCCTGCGCCTGGCCGCCGGGTCGGCGGCCAGGCCCGAGGCGACGCCCGCGGCGAGCCACAGCCCCACGCCGAGCCGGTCCTGGCCCAGCCTCTCGCGCACCGGCACCGCGTAGGTGTCGAGCTGCGCGAGTATCCCGTCGAGGTCCTCGGCGGGATGCACGTTGGTGCAGTAGGACAGCATCACTGCCTCGCCCCACGCAGCACCGAGTTTCCCTCGAACGTCTCGCCGGTCGGAGCACCGGTCTCCAGCGGGTCGAGCATGAGCTTGCCGCTCTGCCCGTAGAACTCGACGGGGTTCCGCCACAGCACTGTGTCCACATCGGACTCAGTGAAGCCCGCCGCGAGCATCGCCTCGCCCGTGCGCAGGGTCTTGAGCGGGTCGGAGCGCCCCCAGTCGGCCGCGGAGTTCACGAGCATCCGGTCCGTGCCGTGTTCCCTGAGGATCGTCACCATGCGGTGCTCGTCCATCTTGGTGTCCGGGTAGATCGAGAAACCCATCCAGCAGCCCGCGTCGGCGACGAGGCCGACGGTCAGCTCGTTGAGGTGATCCACGACCACGAGCTCGGGCGCGATCCCGGACTCGCGCACCACGTCGAGCGTGCGTCTCGTCCCGGCGAGCTTGTCGCGGTGCGGGGTGTGCACCAGCACCGGCAGCTCATGCTCGATCGCCAGTGTCAGCTGGTGGGCGAACGCCTTCTCCTCGGCCTCGGTCATCGAGTCGTAGCCGACCTCCCCGACGGCGACCACGCCGTCCTTGGCGAGGTAGCGCGGCAGCACGTCGAGCACGTCGACGCAGCGGGGATCGTTGGCCTCCTTGGGGTTCAGCGCGATCGTGCAGTGGTGGCGGATGCCAAACTGCGAGGCACGGAACCGCTCCCAGCCGATGAGACCGTCGAAGTAGTCGGTGAACGAGCCGACGTTGGTACGCGGCTGGCCGAGCCAGAACGCGGGTTCGACGAGCGCCCGCACCCCGGCCTCGTACATCTGCTCGTAGTCGGTGGTGGTGCGCGAGGTCATGTGGATGTGCGGGTCGAAGATCCTCATTGTCCTGCCTCCTGGAGCACGAGATCGGCATCCGGCGGAACGTCGCGGCCCGCGGCCTTCCGTTCGGCCACGTAGTCGGTGACCATGCGCACCAGCTCGGCGTCGGCGCGCTGCGCCAGCCCGCTCACCGCGGCGACCGGTACGCCGGTGAACAGGCACTTGAGCACGCCGTGGCGCCAGGTGTGCGCGTCGAGGTGCCGCTGCGCGAACGGTCCGAGCGCGGCGGCGACGAGTCCGATGTCGTTGGCGCGCAAGGCATCCTCGACCAGCCGGAGGCCCGTGTCGATCACCTCGGCGTCGCCGGGCAGCAGGTGCAGCCCGCGCAGCACGCCCCTGCGTTCGGCGCCGTCGCCGTAGCGGTACAGCTCGGCGACCTCCTTGGCCAGTTCCCCGTCCCGAAGGGCATCGGCGAGCGCGGCCAGCAGGCGGGCCCTCGCGTGGTCGTCGGTGGTGCCGTGCACGAGGCCGCGGGCGTCCAGCGGTGACCTCCCCGCCTTGCGCCCCGCGGCGGGGAACAGCGTGCGGATCTTCACGGGATCGGCGCGCACGGACCGTTCCGCGCCGGCAAGCCAGTCGGCGGCCCTGAGCGCCGTGATGCTTCGCCGGGCGACGTCCGGTGCCGCGTGGCTGTGCCGGGGCAGCTCCACCGCGGCCAGGCCCCGGTAGCCGATCTCGGTGAGCGCGGCCAGCGTGCCGGTGAGGTCGAGCTCTCCCTCGCCGAACTCGAGGTGCTCGTGCACGCCGGGCCGCATGTCGTCGAGCTGCACGTTGAACAGCAGCTCCCCGGCCTCACGCACGCACTCGGCCGCGTTCTTCGGCTCCACGGCCACGCAGTGCCCGACGTCGAGGGTGATGCCGAGCAGCTCCGGTGAGCCCAGTTCGGTGCGCAGGCGCAGCGCCTGCTCCAGGTGCTGCACGAAGTGCCCCGGCTCGGGCTCGAGTGCGAGCCGCACGCCCGAGGTCTCCAGCACGGCGGCGACGCCGTCGCGCATCCGCAGCCACGCCGTCTCCACGTCCACGTCAGACGGCTGGACACCGGACCAGAACGACACGCACTCGGCGCCGAGGTCCTCCGCGATGCGCGTGGCGCGGCGGAGGAAATCGATGCGCGGCGCGGGATCCGCCGACACCAGCGTGGGCTGGTGCTTGTGCCACGGGTCGAGCAGGTACCGCGCACCGGTCTCCACGACCACACCGAGCCCCAGCTCGCCGAGCCGGTCGCGCACGCGGCGCGTCTGCTCGGCGACATCCCTGGCGAAGGGGTCGAGGTGGTCGTGGTCCAGCGTCAGCGCGACACCGCTGTAGCCGAGGTCGGCGATGACGGCGAGTGCGTCGGTGAGCCGGTGGCTGGCGAAGCCGTTGGTGCCGTAGCCGAAGCGCAGGGTGCTCACGTGGGGCTCACCTTCCTCGCGAGGCGCCTGGCGAGCGGCAACGCCGTCGCCAGCGCGGCGGCGACCTTGGCCGCGCCGTACCGGGCGGCGAGACCCGCCTGCAGGGGAACCATGCCGTGGATGCCCGCCATCGTGGCCGCGCGCACCCGTGGCGCGGACGGCTGCCCGGCGGCGTCGTACTGCGCCCTGCCGACCGTGGCCGCGTACCCGCTCGCGAAGCCGAGCGCGGCCAGGCGGTCACGCCGGCTCCCCCCGCGCCCGGCCACGGTGAGCGCGGTGGCGATGGCGGTGCCAGCCAGCGCGGTGCGGGCCGTGCGGGCGGACCCGCCGTGGACCTCGCCCGCCGACAGCGCGGTGACGCCGTGGGTGTGGACCCCGAGCGCGACGGCGGCCGGGGCGGCGTCCCGCCACCGGCCGCCCGCGCCCAGCAGCACGTCCAGCGCCCGGCACGCCGCCATGCCGCAGGGTCCCGCAGCCGTACCTTTCAGCTTGGTGTCGTACGCCCAGATCGCGCCCGCGAGCGGCAGGGCGACGCGAAGGGACCGCTGACCGCCGCCGAACCAGGCGATTCCCAGCCCGGCAGCGGTCAGCGCACCCCCAGTGGCCAGGGCCGCGCCCGCACTCAGCCGACCGGAGGGAATCGGCCGCTCGGGACGCTCGACGGCGTCGAGGTCCCGGTCGGCCCAGTCGTTGAGTGCCATCCCCGCCCAGTAGAGGGCCACCGACGCGAGTGGCAGGGTCCAGCGCCTGCCCCGCAACGGTGACCCCGAAGCCGCCGCCCCCGCGATCGTGTCCCCCAGCACTGTCAAGGCCGCCGGCGCCCGCACCAGCTCGGCGACGGCCCCCAAGGCCACCTTGGGTGCGCTCAACGCAACAAAGGTGGCCTTGGGGGAAGGTGGAACCGCCGCGAACGGAGTGGTCACCGCGGTCATCGCGCCTCCGCCCACGTCGTCAACTCGGCGAACTGCTCGGCGAGGCGGTGCTCCTCGGTGCCCATCGGGTCCTTGAAGAAGAAGCCCAGACAGCCGAGCGGGCCGGACTCGCCGCGGCGGTGCGCCAGCGCCGTGAACCGCGCCAGGTCCAGCACCAGCGGCGCCGCCAGCGCCGAGTCGTAGCCGCTCCACGTGAACTGCAGGCTCATCCGCGCCCCGAGAAACCCCTCGAAGGACACGTGGTCCCACGCGATCTTCTGCTCACCGAGATCGGGCACGTTGTCGATGTGCAGCGGCGAGGTGACGTCGCCGCCCAGCAGCGTCGCCAGCCCCCGCCCCTTCGACGCGAGCTTGCTGCCCGCGTGCTCGGCGTCGGCGAGCGTGAGCCCGTCGCCGCCGCCGAGCAGGTTCGTCCCCGACCACGACCGCACGTGCAACGCCCTCGCCGCGAACATCGGCGCGAGCGTGCTCCGCACGAGCGTCTCGCCGGTCTTGCCGTCGGAACCCGCGTACGGCAGCCGTTGCGCCGCCGCCAGTTCCTCCAGCGCGGGCAGGCGAATGCCGGTCGACGGCGTGAAGTCGACGAACGGGCAGCCCGCCCGCAGCGCCGCGTACGCTGCCACCGAGCTCGGCGGCAGCACCGTGCGGCCGGGCACCGCCATCGCCGCCTCGAGGGCGGCCAGCGTGCCGTGCTCCGGCAGAGCCGGGAACACCGGCTCCGTCGACGACACGTTGACCACCACGACGCGGGCGAGCCCGTTGCGCGCGGCGAACTCGCCGATGTCGTCGGCGAGCCGCCGCGCGGCGTCGGCCTGGGAACCCGGGTTGGTGGCCGGGTGGTAGCCCGGCCGCAGTTCACAATCCACTTCGGACAGGCCGGCGCGGACCGCCTCGAACACGCGGTGCGGGATCACCCCGGCTTCGGTCAGCAGCTCCGCACGCTTGTCCAGCGCGAGCTCGGCGATGTCGTGCCCGCCGACGCGAAGCTCGTCCCAGCCGGGAAGGCCCAGGTCGGCGAACCGGGGCAGCGCGCTGACGCAGCCTGTCGGTTCCACCACCCTGGCCCGCAGTGCGAGCAGTCCCGCGATCGCCGTGGTGGCGACCGAACCGCGTGCACCGATCAACCACAACCCTGTGGGTTCCATGAAGCTAGGCCCTTCCTTCAGAAGCGGCGAAGCCGCTTGGGTTGGCCGCCACCCGCACCGTTACGCAAACCACGTTGAGACACCCGCTAGGCCCTGCTAACTCGCGGTGGCGAGTGGGGCGCCACCCTCGATGTGCCCGATCACTGCCTCGGCGTCGCGCACCAGCGTGTCGCGAACTCCATTGTCGGGCACCGAGTCCGCTCGGTCGACGAACTTTCGTAGCTCCTTGATCGCCTTGACGTCGTTGCCGCCTCCCTCGGCCTTGCGGGCCTTGGACAGCTGGGACGACAGGGCGACGTAGTCCGTCAGCGACAGCCGGTTGCTCGCCCGGAACCGCTCGACGAGCTGGCCGATGTCGCGCAGCGAGGTCGTCGACGCGAACGTCACCGACTGCTCCGCGGTGTTGCCTGCCGTGTCGGTGGCCGTCACCTTCAGCGAGTGCACTCCGAGCGGCAGCTGGTGCAGCGGCACCGTGGCGCCCGAGGTCACCGGCTGTCCGTCCAGCGTGGCCGACTGGCTCGCCACACCCGACGTGTCGTCACCCGCCAGCCACGACACCACCAGGTCGGTGGCGTCGCCGTACACCCGGCCGTCGGCGACACCGGCCACCATCACGGTGGGCTTGGTCCCGTCGATGCTGATCGACGCGGCCTTGTCCGACTCGACGTTGCCCGCCGCGTCCACGGCCCGGTACAGCAGCGTGTGCTCGCCGTCGCCGGAGACCACCACGGGTTCGGAGTACGTCGTCCACTCGCCGCCGTCGAGGCTCCACTCGATGCGCTCGACCCCGGAACCGGCATCGGTCGCCGAGAGGGTGACCGCGACCTCACCCCGGTGCCAGCCCGCTGAGCCCGGCTCGGCGAACGCCGCCTCGGTCACCGGCGCCGTGACGTCCAGCTCCTTGATCTGGATGTCGCGGTAGAACACGTCGTCGCCGTTGCCGTGGTTCTGGATCCCGATGAAGCCCTGGGCCAGGTCCCTGGCGGGGTCGGTGCTCACGAAGTCGTTGATGAGGACCCCGTTGAGGTAGACCTTGATGGTCTGGCCCTGCACCACGATCTCGTAGGAGTTCCACTCCCCCGGCGGGTTGAGCGCCTCGTCGCGCGCGGCGAGGTCGGCGGACTGGAACGTGTAGATCGCACCCGTGGTCCGG
Organism: Prauserella flavalba; assembly: GCF_003202235.1. Lineage (GTDB taxonomy): Bacteria > Actinomycetota > Actinomycetes > Mycobacteriales > Pseudonocardiaceae > Prauserella_A > Prauserella_A flavalba. The sequence continues at coordinate 671,714 of NZ_MASU01000013.1, read as the reverse complement.
TCGTCGGCGTCGGTGGCGTCGATCTGGATCTCGTAGCCCTGGTTCACGGCGACCCACGGGTCGTTGCCCGGGTCCGGGAACCCGACGAAGACACCGGAGTTGTCGTCACCGGCCATCTTCCAGTCCATTTTCAGGCTGTAGGCGGCGTACTCCTTCTCGTGCCACCACAGGCCCATGCCGCCGACCGACTTGATCGTGCAGTCGGACTGCAGCTCGAACGAACCGGGACCGGCCTGGTTCCACGCCTCCATGCTCGCCGCGGTGCCGTCGAAGAGCATCGAGTAGCCCTCGTCCGGCTGCGCGGGCTCACACGTCGGCGGGGTGCCCGGCTCGGCCACGCCCGCGCCCGTGAACTGGATGTTGTCCACATCGAACAGTCCGCCGACACCGGCTCCCTTGAACACCAGGTACAGCGGCGTGGTGCCACCGGGGTCGGTCACCGGAACCGGCGCGATGTCGGCGTAGTTGTCGAAGCCCCCGGTGTTGCTCACCGGGACGGTCTGCAGCAGCTCGCCGTCCGGAGCACCGGAGCGCACCTCGATCGTGCCGCCCGCGCCACCCGAGGACACGCGGTAGCCGATCGCCTCGATGCCGGTGAGGTTCACCGGGTCGAAGGAGATCCAGTCACCGTCCTCGATGTAGCCGACCCGTTTGCCACCGCTGGCTCCCGCGGCGTCGACCACCTGGATGCCGTTGTGCTCGGTGAAGAACTCGGCCTGCTTCAGCTTGGGCTGGAGCACGACCTCGTCCGAGCCGGGCAGCGCGGGCACCTCGCCCGCACCGTTGTCGGTGTAGCTCGCGTTGATGACACCGAAGACGTCCGCGTCGAGCCCGTGGCCCTCGTCGGCCGGGGTCTCGAGCACGCCCTCGCAGCCCGTGGCCCGCGACAGCGGGTGGCCGTGGTTGTCGTGGCCGAGGATGTACTCCACGGTCACGCGCGAGCAGTCGACCGGCCCGTCCTCGGGGTCGGTGACGGTGACCTTGAACGGCACCGTGTCGCCGAAGCCGAAGACCCCGCCGTTCACCGGGGCCTCGAGCGTCACGGTCGGCGCCGTGTTGCCCACGGTCACCACCACGCTCGCCGCACCGGTCAGCCCGGTCTCGTCGGTCACCGCGAGATGCGCGGTGTACTGGCCGGGCTCGGTGTAGGTGTGCGTCACCGGGCCGGCCTCGGTGGAGTCGGTGCTGCCGTCACCGTCGAAGTCCCACGCATAGGTGAGCTCGCCGCCGTCGGGGTCGCTGGTGCCCGCCGGGTCGAAGCTCACCTCGAGTGGGGCCTGCCCCGAGGTCCTGTCGGACGTCAGGTTCACCTGCGGGGTCCGGTTGCCCTTGGTGTAGTCGATCCGGTACACCGCCGAGTCGGCCGCGCCACCGAAGTACCCGCTGCCGTAGTCGAGCACGTACAGCGAGCCATCGGGGCCGAACTCGATGTTCATCGGCCTGGTCAGCGTCATCGAGTCGAAGAACGGTTCGATCGCGCCGCGCTCGCCGCTGTCGCCGACCTCGATCGTCTTGATCCAGCCTCGGTCCCACTCGTAGGCGAAGTTCTTGCCGTCGTAGAACTCGGGGAACTTCGTCACGACGTCGAGCTCGGGGTCGAAGTGGTACGTCGGGCCGCCCATCGGCGACTCGCCGCCTGTGCCGAACTCGGGCACCGAACCGCCGTCGTAGGGAATCCACGCGGGCTGTACCGGCGGCAGGTCGACGAGCCCGGTGTTGTGCGGGCTCTCGTTCTTCGGCGCCGCGCAGTCGAACGGCTCGCCGGAGGTGCCCGTGGCGAAGTCGTAGTCGACGAACGGCTGGTTGTCGCCGACGCAGTACGGCCAGCCGTAGTTGCCGGGCTCCTTGATCAGGTTGAACTCGACCGTGCCGCCGGGACCACGCCCGGGGTTGGCCGAACCGGCGTCGGGGCCGTAGTCGCCCAGGTGGATCCAACCCGTCTCCTTGTCGACAGCGAACCGGAACGGGTTGCGGAAGCCCATCGCGTAGATCTCCGGCTTCGTGCCCTCCGTGCCGGGAGCGAACAGGTTGCCCTCGGGAACGGTGTAGCTTCCGTCCTCGCCGACCTTGATGCGCAGGATCTTGCCGCGCAGATCGTTGGTGTTCGCCGAGGTGCGCTGTGCGTCGAACACCGGGTTGCGGTCGGCCCGTTCGTCGATCGGCGTGTAGCCGTCGGAAGCGAACGGGTTCGAGTCGTCCCCCGTGGACAGCAGCAGGTTGCCGTCGGCGTCGAAGTCGATCTCGCCACCCGCGTGACAGCAGATGCCGCGGTCGGCCGGCACCTGGAGGATCCGCTGTTCGCTGGCCGGGTCGAGGGTTCCCTCGGGGGTCAGCTTGTAACGCGACAGCTGGTTGTAGCCCTGGAACGGTTCGAAGTCCGCCGCGGTGCCGTTCTCCGGCGCATCACCGGGCGGGGTGTCCAGCGGCGGCGCGTAGTAGAGGTACACCCAGCTGTTGTTCTCGAAGTCCGGGTCCACCGCGATGCCCTGGAGGCCGTCCTCGTCGTGGTTGTAGACGGGGATCGTCGCGGCCACCGTGGTGGTCGCCTCGGGCGTGGTCAGGAAGACGCGGCCGTCGCGCGAAGTGTGCAGTACGCGGCGGTCGGGCAGCACCGCGAGCGCGATCGGCTCGCCGGTCACCGCCTCGCCCTGCGCGAGCGTGATCTGGTCGAAGTCCTCGTCGACCGGGGTCTCGCCGCCGGGCTCGGTCGCGCAGTTGCCCTCGGCCTCGCCCGTGGCATAGCGGATGCCCCCGAGCAGGTGCTGCCGGAACTCGGGTTCGGCGTAGGACTCGACGGTGTGGCCGCCGCCGGTGTACCAGGCCCGGCCGCCGCTGTTCTCGTGGCACCACGCGATCGGGTGGTCGTCGCCCATCGCGCCGGAACCCGGGTCGTAGCTGGACTCGTCCAGCGTGGCCAGGACGTGGACGTCCTGCCTCGGGTTCTCGCGATAGTTGTACCACTCGTCGGTACGCGTCCACCGGCCCGGGAGGTCCACAGTGGAGGGATGCTCGTGGTCCTCGACGTCGATCGAGGCTTCCTGGATCTGCGGATGGGAATCGAAGTAGGCCCCGACGAGGTCGCCGTACCAGGGCCAGTCGTACTCGGTGTCGGACGCGGCGTGCACGCCCACGTACCCGCCGCCGCCCGCGACGTAGCGCTCGAAGGCGCCCTGCTGCTCGTCGTTCAGCACGTCGCCCGTGGTGGACAGCCACACCACCGCGTCGAAGCGGGCGAGGTTGTCGTCGGTGAACGCCGCTGCGTCTTCGGTTGCCTCGACCGTGAAGCCGTCGGCAGCCCCCAGTTCTTGTATCGCGGCGATTCCCGTGGGGATCGAGTCGTGCCGGAAGCCGGCGGTCTTGGAGAAGACCAGGACGCTGGCGGTGTGCTGGGTCCCGGGTTGCCCGGTCTCGGCGGTCGCGGTGAACGCGAACCCGCCGAGACCGGTGCAGAACGCCAATGCGGCGGCACCGAAGCGCCACCAATTCCGAGGAGATCGTCTACGTTGCGTGGTACTACTGCTTCGTCGCACTGGTACCTTTCCTCTTGTTCGACCGGCGGGGACGGTGCCGTTGGTCGTCTATTCCTCCACTGGTTTCCAGCGCGAAGCGTCGGCCGCGCTGCTCTCCACCGCCTCCAGCACGCGCTGCACGCGCAGGCCGTCGGCGAAACCCGGTTCGGGGGACTGTCCGTCGCCGATCGCCCGCAGGAGGTCGGCGATCTCGTGGGTGAACGTGTGCTCGTAGCCGAGGCCGTGACCGGGCGGCCACCACGCGCTCACGTACGGGTGCTCCGGTTCGGTGGCGATGATGCGGCGGAAGCCCGCGGTCTCTCCCGGCTCGTCGCCGTCGTAGAACCACAGCTCGTTCATGGCCTCGAAGTCGAAGGCCAGGCTGCCGCGCGAGCCGTTGACCTCGATGCGCATGGCGTTCTTACGGCCAAGGGCGTACCGCGTGGCCTCGAACGTCGCCACCGCACCCGAGGAAAGACTGCCGTGGAACACCGCGCAGTCGTCGACCGTCACGGCCTCCTCGGCCCCGCCCGCGCCCGGCCGGTTGCGCACGAACGTCTCCGTCATGCCCGCGACCCCGGTGATCACCTGACCGGTGACGAACTGCGTCGCGTCCACGATGTGCGCCCCGATGTCGCCGAGCGACCCGGAACCGGCCTGCTCCTTGCGCAACCGCCACGTCATGGGCGACGTGGCGTCGGAGAGCCAGTCCTGCAGGTACACCGCGCGCACGTGCCGTAGCTCGCCCAGCCTGCCCTCGGCGACGAGCCTGCGCGCGAGCGACAGCGCCGGCACCCTGCGGTAGTTGAACGCCACCATCGAGCGCACGCCGCGCGCGTCGGCGCGCGCAGCCGCCTCGGCCATGCGCTCGGCCTCGGCGACGGTGTTGGCGAGCGGCTTCTCGCACAGGACGTGCTTACCCGCCTCCAGCGCGGCGATCGCGATGTCGGCGTGCGTGTCACCGGGCGTGCAGATGTCGACGAGGTCGACGTCCTCCCGCTCGATGATCGCGCGCCAGTCGGTGTCCACCGACTCGAAGCCGAACCGGGCGGCGGCCTCCTTGGTCCGCTGCTCGTCGCGCCCGCCGAGCACCACGAGGCGTGGGCTCAGCGGGACGTCGAAGAAGCGGTGGACGTTGCGCCACGCGTGAGAGTGGACGGCACCCATGAAGGCGTGCCCCACCATGCCGATGCCGAGCGACTGTGCACCATCCGTCACGAGTCGAACCCGACGTCCATGTAGTTGTCCACGTTCTCCCTCGTGACGACGGCCGAGTACGTCGTGAGCTCGGAGGGGATCTCGTGCTCGGCGAGGTCGCCGAGGCCCTTGTTCTGGCCGAGCAGGCGGGCCATCGCGATCGCCGACGACGCCATCGACGGGCTGTAGAGCACCGTCGCCTTGACCGGGCCGGAGTCGGCCTTGATCAGGTTCATCATGTTGGTGGAACCCGCGCCGCCGACCATGAAGAAGTCGTTGCGGCCCGCGTTCTCGATCGCGGCCACCACACCGACGCCCTGGTCGTCGTCGTGGTTCCACAGCGCGTGCAGGGTCTGCGCGCCCTGCAGCAGGTTCGCCGTCTGCCGCTCGCCGGACTCCGGCGTGAACTCGGCCGACACGCGCGGGCCCACGCTGAAGCCGTGCCGCTGCAACGCGTCGCGGAAGCCCTGGCTGCGTTCCTGCGTCAGCGGCAGCGAGTCGATGCCGGCGACCTCGCCGATCACGGGGTTGTTCACGTTCTCCCGCTGGAGCCGCTCGGCGATGTAGTTACCGGCGTTGACGCCCATGCGGTAGTTGTCGCCGCCGATCCACGTGCGGTACGCGAGCGGCGTGTCGAAGACCCGGTCCACGTTGACGACGGGGATGCCGGCGTCCATCGCCTGACGGCCGACCTGTGTCAGCGCCTTGCCGTCGAAGGGCAGGATCACCAGCACGTCGACCCCGGCGTTGATGAGCGACTCGACCTGCGCGATCTGCTGGTTGACGTCGTTGGTGCCCTCCGTGGCGTTGAGGGTGACGTCGGAGAACTGCTCGGCGGCGGATCTCGCGTTGATCGTCATCGCCGCCATCCAGCCGTGGTCGGCCGCGGGCGCGGAGAAGCCGATCGTCACCGGCTGCCCCGGCTCGGCGTTGTCACCCTGCGCGAGGTTCTCCTGCTGCGGGTTGTTCTGCTGCTCCGGTTCGTTCGACGTGCAGCCGGCCAGCACCGCGCCAGCGCCGAGTCCGGCCGCGCCGAAGAGGAATCCGCGTCGGGCTAAGTTGGTCTGGATCATGACTGGCTCCCGTTGGTGTTGGTCGGTTGCGGGTCGGGACTCGGTTGAGCGGGGGGCTTTCGCTTGCGCCGCCTCGCCGTCGTGTGCTGCAGGAGCACGGCCCCGACGATGATGGCGCCCTTGGCGATGTTCTGGATGTCGGTGTCGAGGTTGTTCTGCGTGAAGATGCTGTTGAGCACCGTGAAGATCAGGACGCCGATCAGGGTGCCGATGAGGCTGCCGCGGCCGCCGGAGAGCAGCGTGCCACCGATGACCACCGCGGCGATCGCGTCCAGCTCGTAGAACAAGCCGTTGGTGGAGGCACCGGAGGTGGTACGGGCGACCACCATGATCGCCGCGATGCCGCAGCACAGGCCGCTGATGCCGTAGACGAGCGCCGTGTGCAGCTTCACGTTGATGCCGGAGAGGCGCGCCGCCTCGGCGTTGCCGCCGATCGCGTAGGTCCGCCTGCCGAACGTGGTGCGGTTGAGCACGATCCAGCCGACCACGAACACCAGCGCGAGCATGATCACCAGCACCGGAATGCCGAGGAACGAGGCACGGAAGAAGTCGGTGAACCCGGTCTCCGTCACCACCTGCGTCTGCCTGCCCGACAGCCGTTCCGCGAGACCGCGGGCCGAGGCCATCATCGCGAGCGTGGTGATGAACGGGACGACCTTGCCGTAGGAGACCAGCGCCCCGTTGACCAGGCCGCAGCCGAGGCCGACCAGCAACGCGCACAGGACCATCACGACCGGCCCGTACGACTGCGTCGCGAGCGTCGTCATCCACACGCTGGAGAGCGCGACGATCGAGCCGACCGAGAGGTCGATACCTCCCGCGATGATCACGAACGTCATGCCGACGCTCACCACGCCGATCGCGGCGGCGAGCCGCAACATCGTGGAGATGTTGTCCTGGGTGAGGAACGTCTCGGGCCGGGTGATGAACCCGATGACGCACAGCAGGACCAGCACGCCGGCCAGGCCCAGCAACCGCACATCGAACCGCACCGAGCGGCGCAGTGCGCTCGCGGTGCCGGAGCGCACCGGCGGTCTGTCGAGTGCCTTCGTCATGCTGCGCTTCCTTCCATGACCATGTCCAGCACGTCGCCTTCCGTCAGTTCGTTCGCGGGCCGGTCGGCCAGCACGTCGCCCTCGCGCAGCACGAGCACCCGGTCGGCGAGCCCGAGCACCTCGGGGATCTCACTGGACACCAGCACGATCGCGACTCCGGTGGCCGCGAGTTCGTGGATGAGCCGGTACAGCTCGGCGCGGGCGCCGACGTCGACGCCGCGCGTCGGCTCGTCGAGCAGCAGCACCTTGCAGCCGTGCACGAGCCAGCGCGCCACCACGGCCTTCTGCTGGTTACCGCCGGAAAGCGTGCGCACGAGCCGCCACGGGTCGGCAGGCCGCAGGTCCAATCGGTCCAAAGTGGATGCCGAATCCCTGGTCTCCCTGCCGCGCTGCGAGAAGCCGAGCCTGCTGTACTCGCCGAGACTCGCCAGCGTGACGTTGTGGGTCACCGACATGTCGAGCAGCAGCGCCTGGCTCTTGCGTTCCTCGGGTGCGAGGCCCACCCCTGCCTTGACGGCCGACGCGACACTGCCCGGCCGCAGGGTCTTGCCGTCGACCGACACGGTGCCCGTGTCCGCCTTGCGGGCCCCGAAGATCGTCTCCAGCACCTCGCTACGGCCGGCTCCGACGAGCCCGGCCAGCCCGACGATCTCGCCCGCGCGCACGGAGAACGTGACGTCGCGGAACTCGCCCTCGCGGCTGAGCCCGCGCACGTCGAGCAGGACGTCGCCGAACTCGACCGTGGCCTCCCCCGCCTCGCGAAACGCCGTCTGCACCTTGCGGCCCGCCATGAGGTCCACGAGGTCGGACGTCGGCGACTCCCGCGCGTCGAGGTTGGCCGCCACGGTGCGCCCGTCCTTGATGACCGTGACGCGGTGGCCGATACGGCGGATCTCTTCCAGCCGGTGGGAGATGTAGACCACGGCGACGCCCGAGGCGGTCAGCTCGGCGATGGTGCGGAAGAGGTTGTCCACCTCGTCGCTGGCGAGCGCGGCCGTGGGCTCGTCGGCGACGATCAGCCGCGCGTCGTGCGCGAGCGCCCTCGCCATCGAGACCAGCTGCTGACCGGCCGCCGACAGCCTGCCGACCTCCTCGTCCGGCGAGATCTCGGCGTGGCCGAGGCGTTCGAGCAGCGCGGCCGTCTCCGCGCGGGCGATGGCGGGCCTGGTGAAGCCGTACCGCGCCCGCTCGTGGCCGAGGAAGACGTTCTCCGCCACCGAGAGGCTCGGGATGAGGTCGAGTTCCTGGTACATGGTCGCGATGCCGCGCTTCAGGGCGGCGACCGGCGAGGGCAGGGTGATGCTCTCCCCTCGCCAGACGATCTCGCCGCCGTCGGGCTGGTGCGCCCCGGCCAGCGTCTTGATGAGCGTCGACTTCCCCGCGCCGTTCTGGCCGAGCAGGCAGTGCACCTCGCCGGCCCGGACCTCCAGATCCACGCCGTCGAGCGCCCGCACGCCCGGGAAGGTCTTGACGATGCCGCGCATCGCCAGCAGTGGCTCGGCGCCCTCGTCAGCGCTCGCCGCATGCAGACTTAAATCCACATCAGCCCCACTTCCTCCTGTGACATGCAAAAGTAGAGTGACCCACAACACCCGTCAAGGTGAAGTTGCAGGCTTGTGAACAACTACTTCGCGTAGTCGCCGGAGAAAAGCGGCTCTACCAGGTGAAAGACATGTGGCGGAACCGAGGCCACAACTCCGGCCACGGCGCCACGCGGCCCTCGCAGAGCCAGATCGGCTCGCCCTGGGTCACGTTGTTGATGTCGTGGCCGTTGTCGACCTCGCCGACCCTGCGCACGCCGGCGAAGTAGCCGAGCAGCCGTTGCCGCGTCGAGCCGACGAACACGGCGTCCACGGCGTGCTCGGGAGGCGCGCCGAAGTACCAGTAGCCCCGGCTCCCGCTGTGCGGCTCTGGCAGCTCAGGGGCGAACTTCTCGATCGCCGCGGCCTGCCAGTAGGTCTCGGTGACCACCGTCGTGCGGGCCTGCTCGCCCTGCGGCAGCGACGTGTACGCGGCGGCGACGCTGCGCGCGACGCCCTCCCAGCCGAACTCCTCGAGCGCCATGTTCATCGGGCTGTACGGCGTGCCCGCGTAGTCCGAGACCGGCCTGACCGGCAACCAGCTGACCGCGACCACCGCCGACAGCACGTAGGCGAGCACCACCACGGGCCGCCAGCGCGGGACGAGCACGCGGTCCAGCTCCACGGCGGCGACGGCGAAGCACAGCGCGAACAGCCCGCCGACGTAGTAGGGCCGCCCCGCGGTGAACCAGAAGACGGCCGTGACCCCGAGCACCGCGGGACCGAGGAAGCGGTACGGGCGCAGCCGCGGAGAACGCAGCAGCCACCACACGCCGAGCACGAGCGCGAGCGCTCCGACACCGATCCCGGCCTGCTCCAGCGCCATCGGCAGGAACGTGGCGCGCCCGCCCGCGAACGCGACCTCGCTCGCGACGATCGCGTTCATCTCCAATTGCGGCCAGCCGTGCGCCGCCTGCCACGCCAGCGTCGGCACGCACGCGACCACGGCGAGCACACCGCCTGCCAGCAGCAGCGGCCTGCGCGGCAGGTCGCGTGGCCCGAGCACGAGCGCGGACACCGTGACCAGCACCCAGAACACGGGGATCAGGAACTTCACCTGAAGGTCCACGGCGGTGACGAGCGCGGCGGCGAACAACAGCCGGTCGTCGCGCACGCGCACCCACCGCACCACCAGCCAGCAGATCACCGTCCACAGGACCGCGTCCACCATGTGCGTGGCGAGGATGTGCCCGGCACCGGCGAGCAGGAACGGCGAGCACGCATAGGCACCGGCCGCCATGAGCTGCGCCCGCGCGCCACCGCCCAGTTCCCGCGCGATGAGCGCGGCGATCACCACGCCGAGCCCGGTGAGCAGGATCGCGGGCAGCCGGAAGCCCATCACCGAGCTGGGAAAGAGCGTGTCGGTGAGAAGCGCGAGCAGCGGCAGCAGCGGTGGCTGGTCGGCGTAGCCCCAATCGAGGTGGCGGCCCGCGGCGATGAAGTACAGCTCGTCGCCGTGGTAGCCGTGGCGGCCACTGAACGCCAGCAGCACGGCCATCGCGGCGCCCGCGACGGCGAGCACCGGCACGCGCGCGAAGGCGGGAACGGAGGCGGGTGCTCCGGCGCGCGGCGCGTGAGCCGTCCCCTGTCCCACCATGCCGCCGCACCCTAGGTGGCGGCCTCCCCGCGTCCGGCGAGGGGCACGCCACCGGCGACGTGGGCCACTGTCACGGCGTGCAGGACGGTGGCGGCGGCTCCGTGGTGTCGGTGGGCTCGGTGGTCTCCGTCGGCTCGGCGGTTTCGGTCGGCTCCGTCGCCGGAGGCGGCTCGGTCGGCTCGGTCGCCGTGGGCTCCGTGGGCTCCGTCGTGGCCGGCGGCTCCGTGGGCTCACACGTCGGCGGCGGCGTGGTCGTGCCCGGGTCGTCCGGCGTGGTGGGCGGTGTCGTCGGGGTGGTGGGGTCGCTCGTGCCGGGCGGCGGCGTGGTCGTGCCCGGCAGCTCGGGCTGGTCCGGCCGGTCGGGCGTGGACGTGCCCGGTCCGCCGGTGGCCGGCGGGGCGCCGGTGGCGGGCGGCGTGCTGGGAGCGGGTCCCGGCCGCACGCTCGGTGCCGGGGGTGGCGGCGCGCTGCGCCCCCTCGGCGGGCCCTGGAAGCCCGCCACCGGCCCGCCGTCGGCGAGGACGATCGGGCCGGACGCGCTCGCCGTCGGCGTCACGCCTCCCGCGTAGAGGCTCGCCCACAGCAGCACCGTGCGCACATAGGAGTCCGACTGGTTGTAGCGGAAGACCGCCCGCGCACGGTCCTGCGGGTTGCTGAGGTCGCCGCCGCCCGCGCACAGGTACTTGCCTGCCGCGACGGTGGCGTCGAACACGTTGTGCGGATCGGCGACCCCGTCGCCGTTGCCGTCCGCGGCGTAGGCCCACCACGTGCCGGGAATGAACTGCATGGGCCCCACGGCCCGGTCCCACACGCCGTCGCCGTCGAGTGCGCCGCCGTCGGTGTCGGCGATCGCGGCGAAGGCACCCGCTCCGTTGAGCTGCGGACCGAGGATCGGCGAGAGCGTGCGGCCGTCCCCGTCGACACGCCCGCCGCTCGCGTGCCCTGACTCGATCCGTCCGATCGCGGCGAGCAGGCTCCAGTCGAGCTTGCAGCCGGGGCTCAGCGAGGCGAGTGCGCGTTCGGCGTCGTAGTAGGCCTTCAGCACGGCGCCGGGGATGCCGAGCGAGCCCGTGGCCGACGCGCCCGAGGCACCGGTACCGTCCGCGAGCTCGGGAACCGGCACGCCCAGCGGAGCGCCGCCCCTGGCCAGCGCGAGCGGATCACCGGCGTCGGCGAGGATCTGCGGGCCGAGTTCTCGTTGTGCGGGTAGCTCGCCGGTGGCGCCGAACGGTTCCTGCATCGCGGTTCCCGCCAGTGGCAGCGATCCGGCGCCACCACCCACGAACGGCACGAACGCCAACGACACGGCAGCCAGCGAGGCCACCCGGGCTCTTCTCGCGTTCGCACGTCTGCGACGGGCGAGGGCCCTGCGGTGGGATCGATGCATGCTGTTCTCCCCTTGAACGTCGTCGCCCGGCCGGGACCGGTCACCAGCGCCGGATAAGGATTGTCGCCCCAGCAGCCGCCGCGATGAATCCGCCGAATGCCAGAGTCAGCCTGCACCATGCGCGCCCGCTTTGGCTATGCCCGCGCGCGAGTCGTGCGCTCCCGCACGCGAGTCGTGCGCTCAGGACGCCGAATTTTGCACTCAGGACAACAAGTTGTGCGTTCCGGGCACCGTCACTGCACGGGATGCCCCTCCTCGGCGAACTCGCGGCGGCAGAAATCGGCGAGCGCGCGGACCTTCGCCGTGGGAACGCTGCCGCGTGGATGGGCGAGCACCACGGCGTTGTCGGGCACCTCATCGGCGATCCGCTTGTACACCAAGGGCAGACCGTCGTAGGTGCGGTCGCCGAAGGGCCTGCCCATCAGCACCGAGTAGCCGAGCCCCCTCCCGACCATCGACCGGATGGTCTCCACGTTCGCGATCCGCCAGGCCACGTTCGGCCTGAAGCCGGTCTTGCGCAGGATCTCCTCCACGAGGTCACGCACCGGCCGCAGCGCGAGCAACACCGCGGGCTCGTCGCCGAGCTCGCGGAACGCCACCTCGTCGCGATCGGCGAGCCGGTGGTCGGCGGGCAGTACGAGCTGGACCCGGACCGGAACGATCTCCTCGTGGTCGATCCGGGTGCGGATGTGCTGGGCGTACATCAGGCAGACGTCGAGGTCCCCGTCCTGCAGGCGTTGCTGCAACACGTCGGACGAGGTCTCCAGCACCTCGACCCGCACGCCGGGGTGCCGTCGGGCGAAGTGGGCGATGATGCGCGGCAGCAGCCACGGCGAGAGGGTGGTGAAGCACCCGATCCGCAGCGTGCCGGAAAGCTCGCCGCGCAGGACCTGGCTGATGTTGTGCAGCTCGTCGGACTCCCTCAGCACGGCCCTGGCCTGCTCCGCCGCCAGCAGGCCCGCGCGCGTGAGCGTGACCCCCATCGCGCGCCTGCGCAGCGTCAGCTGCACGCCGAGGCTCGTCTCCAGCTCGCTCACCGCGAGCGACACGGCACCCGGCGAGACGTGCAGGGAGCGCGCGGCGGCGCTGATCGAGCCCTCGTCGGCCACCGCGACGAAGTACTGCAACTGCCGGAGAGTGAACTCCTTCATCAGCTTCCCTGAACAACTTGTGCATCTTTTTTTGGTTTTCAGCGGTTGGCCGAGGGTTCCATACTTGCCCGGACTTTCTCAACGTGGAGGGCCATCGATGCAGTCACCAGCCAGGGGCGCGCACGCGCCGCACGTCGTCACGCTCGGCACCGCCGGGGGTCCGAGGTGGTGGCCGGAGGGAGCCGGGCCGGGGCGGGCCGGAATCGCGACGGCCGTCGTGGTGGGAGAGGCGGTGTACCTCGTCGACTGCGGGCACGGCGTCGGCACGCAGCTGCGGCGGGCGGGCCTGCCGGTCAGTGGCCTGCGCGCGATCTTCCTGACGCACCTGCACTCCGACCACACAGTGGACCTGCCGAGCCTCGCCCTGTTCGGCTTCATGATCCTCAAGGGTGAACGCCCGCCGATCCGGATCCTCGGCCCCGGCGACCGCGGGATGCTGCCGCCGGTGTCGGCGGCCGCGAACGGAGTCACGCCGCGCGCGTTCTTCCCCGACAGCCCGACGCCGGGAACGGCCGAGATGTTCTCACTGCTGCTGCGCGCCTACGGCGCCGACCTCACCGACCGCATGTTCGACTCGCTGCGGTCGTCGCCGCTGCGCTTCTTCGCGGCCGAGGACATCGGGGTGCCCGCGCACACCGGCTACCACCCGAACGACAACCCCACCCCGGCCGGGACGGAGCCGTTCGAGATCTACCGCGACGAGCTGGTCACCGTCACGGCGACGCTCGTCGAGCACCCTCCGGTGGCGCCCGCGTTCGCCTTCCGCTTCGACACCGAGGCGGGCTCGGTGACCATCTCCGGCGACACCGCGCCGTGCGACAACCTCGTGCGCCTGGCCGAGGGCACCGACCTCCTGCTGCACGAGGCCATCGACTTCGGCTGGGTCGAGCGGGCGTACCGGGCCGAGAACCCGGCGACGGCACGCGCGACGATGGAACACCACCGCAAGTCCCACACCTCGCCAGAGCAGGCGGGCGAGATCGCGACCGCGGCCGGCGCCGGTGCGCTGGCGCTGCATCACCTGGTGCCCGGCGACGCCGAGCCCTCGGTGTGGCGGGCCGCTGAGCGCACCTTCTCGGGTCCGGTGCTGGTGCCGGACGACCTGGAGCGGCTGGACTTCGCGCGTGCCGTGGCGGGGAGGGCGTGACCATGAGCGGCATTCCCGAGAGCACGGCACCGGCCACCACCGCTTCCGAGGGCCTGAACAACCGGCACATGCGCCGGATCCTCGCGTCCAGCTTCCTCGGCAGCGCCGTGGAGTACTACGACTTCCTGCTCTACGCCACCGCCGCGGCCGTGGTGTTCAACCACGTGTTCTTCACCGGCCTCGGCCCGGGGCTGGCGGCGTTCGCGTCGTTCGGCACGCTCGCCGCGGGCTACGTGGCGCGCCCGCTCGGCGGCGTCCTCTTCGGACACTTCGGCGACCGGCTCGGCCGCAAGAAGGTGCTCGTGGTCTCGATGCTGACGATGGGCCTGGCGACGACGTTGATCGGGCTCCTCCCGCCGACGTCGCAGCTCGGGGCCGCCGCGCCGGTGCTGCTGGTGACCCTGCGGATCGTGCAGGGGCTCGCGGTCGGCGGCGAGTGGGGCGGCGCGATGACCATCGCGCTGGAACACGCGCCCGGCGGCAGGCGCGGGTTCGCGGCGAGCTTCGCGAACATGGGCGCCCCGGCGGGTGCGTTGCTCGCGACGGTCGCGGTTGGACTGTGCACGCTGTTGCCCGAGGACGACTTCCTGCGCTGGGGCTGGCGGATCCCGTTCCTGTTCAGCATGGTGCTCGTGCTGATCGGCCTGTTCATCCGGCTGAAGGTCACGGAGAGCCCGCTCTTCACGAGGTTCGAGGCTGAGGCGAAGGAGCGCAGGCTGCCGATCGTCGAGGTGCTGACCGGCCACGGCAGGCAGGTCGTGGTCGGGCTGCTCGCCGGCATCAGCATGTTCACCCTCGCCGGCATGGCGACGGTGTGGGCGGTCAACGTCGCCGTAGCCAACGGAGCCGACAAGACGGGTGTGCTGAACTCGAAGGCGGCGGCGGCACTGGTCATGCTGGTGACGACGATCGTCAGCGCCCGCGTGTGCGACCGCCTCGGCCGCAAGCCCGTGATGGTGACCGGGGTGCTCGGCGCGATGGCGTTCGCGTATCCCCTGCTGCTGCTCGTGGAAAGCGGTTCGGTGCTCGGGTTCACGGTCGCGGTGATGGGCGCGCAGGCGCTGCAGGGCATCGTCTTCGGCCCGTACGCGGCGTTCCTGGCGGAACTGTTCCCGACGCGGATCCGGTTCACCGGTGCGTCGCTGTGCTTCCAGGGTGCGTCGACGCTCGGCGCGGGGTTCACCCCCGCGATCGCGGCGGGACTCGTCGTGGCGGGCGGCGGCGGTATGGCACTGCTCGGCGCGGTGTGGGTCGGGGTGCTGGCTGTGTGCCTGGTGGCGATCCTGGCCGCGAAGGAAGGCCGCTCGCGCGACCTGGGCTGACCCGCCGGCCCGCTCGCACGCGCGAGTCGTGCGTTCCCGCTCGCGAGTCGCCCGCTCAGGACGCCGAGTTGTGCACTCAGGACAGCGAGTTGTGCGTTCCGGACGGCGAGTCGGCCGCTCGCCGCCGAGGCGAGAGGCTCCTTACCCACCCATCCCGTCCGGCCGGACAGCGGGAACGCACAACTCGGCGTCCGGAACGCAAGACTCGCGGTCGGGAACGCAAGACTCGCGGTCCTGAGCGGGCGACTCGCGACCCGGAACGCACGACTCGCGAAACGGTCACATGTTGATCATGTGGCCGGCGAGGCCGTGGATCGCTTCCTTCACGGCTTCGCCGAGGGTCGGGTGCGCGTGGACGTTGCGGGCCACCTCGTGCACCGTCAGGTCCCACTGCTGGGCCAGGGTCAGCTCCGGCAGGAGCTCGGTCACCTCGGGGCCGATCAGGTGGGCACCCAGCAGCTCGCCGTACTTGCCGTCGCTGATGATCTTGGCGAAGCCCACCGTGTCGGCAAGGCCGTGGGCCTTTCCGTTGGCGCTGAAGGGGAACTTCGCCACCTGGACGTCGTAGCCCTCCGAGCGCGCCTGCTCCTCCGTGAGGCCGAAGCTTGCGATCTGCGGCTGGCAGTACGTCGCCCTCGGGATCATCCGGTAGTCGAGCTCCATCGTCTCCGCGTCGGCGATGGTCTCGGCCGCCAGGATCGCCATCGACTCCGCGGCGTGCGCAAGCATCAGCTTCGCCGTCACGTCACCGATTGCAAAGATGTGCGGCACGCTCGTGCGGCACCGGCCGTCCACGTCGATCGCGCCGCGCTCGGTGAGCCGCACCCCGGTGTTCTCGAGGCCATAACCGTCCACATTGGGCTGGAAGCCCATGGCCTGCAGCACCTTGCCGGCCTCGATCACCTGCTGCTCGCCGTCCTTCGACACCGTGACCCGCACGCCGCCGGAGGTCTCCTCGATGGACTCCACACGCGTGGACGTGAGGACGTCGATGCCCAGCCTGCGGTAGCGCCGCGCCAGCTCGGCCGACACCTCCTCGTCCTCCAGCGGCACCATGCGGTCGAGGAACTCGACGATCGTGACCTTCACGCCGTAGTTGTGCAGCACGTAGGCGAACTCGACGCCGATCGCGCCCGCACCCGCGATCACGATGCTCTCCGGCAGCTCCGACGAGAGGATCTGCTCCTCGTAGGTCACCACGCGGTCGCTGACCGACGTGCCGGGCAGCAGCTTCGGCGTGGCACCCGCCGCGACGATGCAGTGGTCGAACGTCACGGTCTCGGTCTCGCCGTCGGCGCGACGCACCTCGATCGCCTTGTCGCTGGTGAACGTGCCACGCCCCTCGAACTGCGTGATCGCGTTCTTCTTCATCAGGTAGTGAACGCCCTTGACGCGGCCGTCGGCGACCTTGCGACTGCGCTGGTACGCGGCCTGGTAGTCGAACGACACCTCGCCGTTCACCTGGATGCCGAAGGTGCGGGCCTCCGTGGTGAACAGGTGCGCCAGCTCGGCGTTGCGCAGCAACGCCTTCGACGGAATGCACCCGACGTTCAGGCACACCCCGCCCCAGTAACGCTCCTCGATGATGGCGGTGTCGTAGCCGAGCTGTGCCGCGCGGACCGCGGCGGTGTACCCGCCGGGACCAGCACCCAGCACCACGACGTCGAAGTGTTCACTCATGGTCGCGATTATGCCTTCACGTTCTCGGGTGGCGGGCTCTCCCCGCGCACCTCTGCCAGCAACGACGTGACCGCCGTCATAATGCGTTCGGTCGCCTCCCTGAGCTGGGACGCGGTGGGTTTGTCCGACCGCAGGTCCGAGAGGTCCACCGGTGGCCCGGCCAACAGCTCCACCCTGCGCCTCGGCAGCACGCGGGGCAACCGGGCGCCCTGCGGCAGCACGTGCTGCGAGCCCCAGCACGCGAGCGGGACCACGGGCGTCCCGGTGGTGAGCGCCACGCGGGCGAGGCCCGTCTTGGCCTTCATGGGCCACTCGTCGGCGCGGTCGCTGAAGGCGCCCTCGGGGAACACCACGACACAGTCACCGGCCAGCGCGGCGTCGACGGTGTCGCGGTAGGCCTCGAGCGCGCTCGCCTTGCCGCGGTGCACGGGGATGTGCCTGCCCGACGTCATCACGGCGCGCACCACCGGCACCCGCCACAGGCCCGCCTTGGCGAAGAACCTCGGCACGCGCCCGCCCATCAGGCACGCCACGGTGACCATGATGGGGTCGGCGTTGGACAGGTGGTTGCTCGCGACGAGCACGCCGCCCTCGCGGGGCAGGTGGTGAGCACCGGTCACCCGCAGGCGGGTGCCCATCGCCAGGAACGGTGCGATCACCTCGATCGCGACCGCGAACCACCTGCCCCGGCCGGTACGCGGGAACCGGCGCAGCGCCGTCAGCGGTCGGAGTCGACTTCCTTCGGCCAGCCCGCGAAGTCCCGCACCAGCCGCTGCGCCCGCACCAGTCCCGGCAGCTCGGCCGGGTTGAGCTCCCCGCGCTCGGCCTGGTGCTCCGCCTCCGCCAGCTTCGCCAGCAGGCCGGCCACGTCGACTGTCGACTGCTGCGCCATGATCGGCTCCTTCGTCGAGGTTCAGGCCACACGCTCCAGCACTACGACGGGAATATCACGATCCGTCTTCTTCTGGTAGTCGTCGTAGGCGGGCCACACCGCCGCCATCTTCGGCCACAGCGCGGCCTTCTCGCTCTCGTTCGCCGTCCGGGCCTTGGCCGCGAACTTGTCGGCCTTCACCTGCACCGTCACCTCGGGGTTCGCCACCAGGTTGTGGTACCAGCCGGGGTGCTCGTCGGCGCCGCCCTTGGACGCGACGATCACGTAGTCGCCCTCGTGCTCCTGGTAGATCAGGGCGAACTTGCGCTCCTTGCCGGTTTTGCGGCCCTTGGTCGTCAGGATGAGGATCGGCGCGCCGTTCTCCCAGTCGTGGCCGACCTCCCCGTCGGTCTCCTCGTAACGGCGGACGTGCTCGTCTCCGAACAGCATGAGCGAAAATCCCTTCGTCGGATACGTACCAGCCTAATCCTCAGGCGCCGAGAACGTCGGCGAGCAGTGAGGGGGCCACGTTGCCCCCGGACACCACGATCACGGTGCGTCCACGCGGTAGGTCGCCCACCCGGCTGAGGTACGCGGCAAGGCCCACCGCGCCGCTGGGCTCGGCGACGAGCCTCCCCTTGGTGGCCAGGACGCCCATCGCGGTCCGGATCTCGTCCTCGCTCACGGTGACGATGTCGTCGAGGTACGCGCGCAGGTGGGCGAACGTCAGGTCGGACAGCTGCGAACGCAGCCCGTCGGCGATGGTCCGCGCGCGCCGCTCGATCGGCCAGTCCACGAGCGTCCCGGCGCGCAGGCTCTCCCGTGCGTCACCCGCGAG
This sequence comes from Prauserella flavalba, assembly GCF_003202235.1. Taxonomy (GTDB): domain Bacteria; phylum Actinomycetota; class Actinomycetes; order Mycobacteriales; family Pseudonocardiaceae; genus Prauserella_A; species Prauserella_A flavalba. Next base: position 653,307 of record NZ_MASU01000013.1, on the reverse strand, counting down.
CTCCGGCTCCACCCCCACCACCCGCGCGCCGGGGCACAGCGTCTTGACGGCGGTCGCGATGCCAGAGGAGAGCCCGCCGCCACTCACCGGCACGAGCACGAGCTCCACGCCGGGGAGGTCCTCGGCGATCTCCAGGCCGATGGTGCCCTGTCCCGCGATGACGTCCGGGTGGTCGAACGGTGGCACCAGCACGGCGCCCAGCTTCTCCACCAGCTCCAGCGCGGCGGACTCGCGTTCGGCGATGGGCACGAGCACCACCTCGGCGCCGTAACCGCGCGTGTTGTCGATCTTCACCTGCGGTGTGACGTCCGGCATGACGATGTGGGCGGGGATGCCGAACGTCCGCGCGGCGTAGGCGACGGCCTGCGCGTGGTTGCCGCTGGAGTACGCGACCACGCCCCGGCTCCGGCTGCGCTCGTCGAGCCGTGCGATCGCGTTCTGCGCGCCGCGCAGCTTGAAGGCGCCGATCGGCTGGAGGTTCTCCGGTTTCAGCCACAGCGGCCTGTCGGCGTCCGCCCACGGGCACGGCAGCAGCGGGGTGCGCACCACCGCGCCGCTGATCCGGTCGGCAGCGGCACGGATGTCATCGATCGTCACGAGTTCCACGGGTTCGAGCCTATTCGGCGAACCGGTCCGTGGCCCGCAGCAGCTCCCGCAGGATGCCGGGTTCGTCGTAGGCGTGCCCGGCGTCCTCCACCATGATCAGCTCGGCGGATGGCCACGCCCGCTTGAGGTCCCACGCGCCAACGGGCGGCGTGCAGACGTCGTGCCTGCCGTGGATGAGCACGCCGGGGATGCCGGCGAGCCTGCCCGCGTCGCGCAGCAGCTGCCCGTCGGAGAGGAAGCCCTGGTGCGCGCAGTAGTGGTTCTCGATGCGCGCGAACGCCAGCGCGAAGCGGGGGTCGGAGAACTGCTCGACCAGCTCGGGACGGCGGCGCAGCGTGATGGTGTCGGCCTCCCACGTGCTCCAGGCGACAGCGGCGGGCCCGTGCACCAACGGGTCCGCGTCGAACAGCAGGTCGTGGTAGGCGGCGATCAGGTCGCCGCCCCTGCGCTCGGGCGGCACCGCCTCCACGAACCGCTCCCAGCGCTCGGGGAACAGGAAGCCCGCGCCCCCCGCCGTAGAACCAGTCCAGCTCCTTGCGGCGCATGGTCCAGATGCCGCGCAGCACCAGTTCGGTGACGCGCTCGGGGTGCCGTTGGGCGTAGGCCAACGCGAGGGTGCTGCCCCACGAGCCGCCGAAGACGAGCCAGCGGTCGATGCCGAGGTGCTCGCGCAGCTGCTCGAGATCAGCGACGAGGTGCCATGTCGTGTTGGTGCTCAGGTCGGCGTCCGGGTCCGCGGAGTGCGGGGTGCTGCGGCCGCAGCCGCGCTGATCGAGCAGGACGATGCGGTAGCGGGCGGGGTCGAAAAGCCTGCGGTGGGCGGGCGAGCTGCCGCCGCCCGGCCCGCCGTGCAGGAACACGGCGGGCTTGCCGTGCGGGTTGCCGCAGACCTCCCAGTAGACCTCGTGTCCGTCGCCGACGGCGAGCAGGCCGTGCTCGTGCGGCTCGATCTCGGGGTACGGCTCGGACACAGCAGGCTCCCCTCCCAGGACACGCGCGCCGCAGCCTAGCCAAAGTGCGCCGACAGGGAAACCGATTCTGCCCCCAAGGCCACCTTTGTTGCGTTCAACGCAACAAAGGTGGCCTTGGGGAGCGTTGCTAGAAGCGGATCGTGCGGAGGGTTCGGCAACTGCGGGCGGCGCTGGCGAGCGGGTCGGCGGGCTGGTCGTGCTCCACCACGTACTCCCGGACGCCGGAGACGTCCCGGCGCCGGAAGATGCGGCGGAAGTCGATCGTGCCGTGGCCGACGTCCTCGAACGACCCGTCGGGCGCCATGTCCTTCACGTGGAACACCGGGAACCGGCCCGGGTACCGCTCGAAGTACTCCACCGGGTCGTAGCCCGCCCTGATCGCCCAGTACAGATCCAGCTCGAAGTCCACGTACCTCGGGTCGGTCTCGCTCGCCAGGATGTCGTAGAGCACCTCGCCCTCGACGGTCCGGAAGTCGAAATCGTGGTTGTGGTAGAGGAATCCGAGCCCGGCGTCCCGCGCGGCCCTGCCCGCCTCGGTGAACTCGGCCGCCACCTGCCGGTAGCCCGCCGGTGTCCACAGTGAACTCGGCAGCGACGGCACCACCACGTACTTCACGCCGAGCACGTGGGCGTTGGCGAGTTCCCGCTGCCAGTCACCCCGGATCGCGTTGAGCGACAGGTGCGTGAGCACCGCCCGCAGGCCCGCCCGGTCCAGCATCGTGCGGAACTGCTCCGGTGTGTGCCCGTACAAGCCGCTCACGCCCACCGTCGAGTACCCGATCCGCCCGAGCGCGTCGAGCGTGCCCTGCGCGTCGGTGGTCATCAGCGACCGCACCGTGTAGAGCTGGATGCCGATGTGTCCCGGCGGCACCCGCCGAGGGCCCGACGCCAGCGCCGTGCCGCCCAGCAGCCCGCTCGCCCCCGCCACGGCCACCGAACCGGCGGCCAGCCGCAGGAAGTCCCGTCGTGTACTCATGAGGTCACGCCCTTTCCGTTGAACTGCAACACGTCCAGCGAGAGCAGGTCCGGCTGATCCGGCGTCCAGGCCGGGTTGACGAACACCAGGTAGAGCTTCACGGTCCTCCCCGGGTCGGTCAGGGTGACGTCGGTGTTCACGACGTTGCCCCAGCCGCCCGTGTTGGGCACGTCGACCGAGCCGAGCAGCTCGCCGTCCGGTGCGTCGGCGCGGAACTCGATCGTGCCGCCGATGCCGCCGGAGCTCGCGCTGACGGTCAGCGAGTCGATGCCCTGCAGGTGGATCGGGTCGTAGGCGACCCAGTCACCGTGCTCGATCTCGCCGAGCCGCTTGCCCGCCGACGCGTCGGCGCGCTCCAGAACGTCGATGCCGCTGTGGTCCTCGAAGTGCTCGGCCTCCTTGTGCTTCGGCTCCAGCGTCAGGTGCGCCGACCCGGTGAGCGCGGGCACGCCGCCCCTGCCGCCGTCGTCGGTGTACTGCGCGCTGAGCGCCGCGTACAGGTTCTGCCCAGGACCGTGGCTGTCCCCGGCATCGGTCGCGATCTCCCCGGTGCAGCCCGTGACGTTGTCCATCGGGTGCAGGTGGTCGTCGTGTCCGAGCTGTGACTGCACCACGACCTTCGAGCAGTCGATGGTCCGGTCCTCCGCGTCGATGACCTCGACCCGGAACGGGATCGTGTCACCGAAGTCGAACATCCCGCCGTCCGGCGGCAGCACGATCCGCACCTCCGGCCTCGTGTTGCCGACGGTGATCTCGGTGACGGCCACGGCGGTCAGATCGGGGTTCTCGGTGCTGGTCACCGTGAGCCGCGCGGTGTACTGCCCGCGTTCCTTGTACTTGTACGCCGGGTTGGCCTGCGTGGAGTCGACCGTGCCGTCGTTGTCGAAGTCCCACGCGTAGGTCACCGGCTCACCGTCGCCGCCCACGGAGCCCTCGCTGGAGAACGAGACCTTGAGCGGCGCCTTGCCGGAGTCGGTCGACGGCGTGATCGCCGCTGTCGGCGGCCGCCCGTCGGCGACGTAGTCGATGCGGTAGATGCCTGCGCCGTCGTTGCTGCCGCCGCGGCCGGTGCCGCTGCCCTCGCCGAAGTCGATCACGTAGAGCGAGCCGTCCGGGCCGAAATGCGCGTCGAACGGCTGGATCCACTCCAGGTCAGCGAAGATCCCGTTGATCGACAGCAGGTCGCCTGGCCGGGCGGGCGCGAACCGGGGGTCGGTGAACGTCTGCTCGTGCTGCTGCACCGACATCACCTTGAACCACCGGCGGGTCAGCTCGTAGTTGAACCACTTGCCGTCGAAGTACTCGGGGAACTTCGAGATCCGCGGGTTGTCCGGGTCGTAGTCGTACACCGGGCCGGCCATCGGGCCGCCACCGCCCGTGCCCAGCTCGGGGAACTCCGCCGAGGCCGAGTAGGCGTACCACATCCACGCGGGCTGGGCGGGCGGCAGCTCGCGCAGGCCGGTGTTGTTCGGCGAGTCGTTGACCAGGTTGCCGCAGTCGAACGGCTCCCCCGACGTGCCGGTGGCGAAGTCGTAGTCGACGAACGGCGTGTTGTTCCCGGTGCAGTAGGGCCAGCCCTGGTTGCCTGCCTCGGTGATGCGCAGGAACTCGACCGTCCCTTCCGGACCGCGCTCGGGGTCGGCCTGCCGCGCGTCCGGCCCGTAGTCGCCCACCAGCAGCGAATTGGTGTGCGGGTCGACGGTGATGCGGAACGGGTTGCGCAGGCCCATCGCGTAGATCTCCGGGCGGGTCAGCTCGGTGCCCGGTGCGAACAGGTTGCCCTCGGGGATGGTGTAGGTCCCGTCCGGCTGGGGCGTGATGCGCAGGATCTTGCCCCGCAGGTCGTTGGTGTTGCCCGACGTGCCCTGCGCGTCCCAGGCGCGCCTGCCCTCGCGCTCGTCGATCGGCGAGAACCCGTCGGAGGCGAACGGGTCGGTGTTGTCCCCGGTCGCCACGTAGAGGTTGCCGTCACCGTCGAAGGTGATCGAGCCCGCCATGTGCGAGTTGGCCCTGCCCTCGCCCCGGAACGTGGGGATCTCCAGCAGGCGCTTCTCGGTCGCGAGGTCGATCGTGCTGTCGGCACCGACCGTGAACCGCGAGAGGTTGAGCTTGTTCTCCTGCGGGTCGGAGTACAGCAGGTACAGCCAGTTGTTCTCGGCGAACGCCGGGTCGAGCGTGAGGCCCAGCAGGCCGTCGGACTGGCTCGTCATCTCCGGCGTGTACTGGAAGTCGAGCGCCGTCGTGACGTTCAGCGACTCCTGGTCGACGACCTTGAGCGCGCCGGTGCGCTGGATCCAGAACACGCGACGGTCGGGCGCCACGGCCAGCTCGAACGGGTCGGCGAGGTCGGCGTCCACCAGCGGCACGCGCTGGAAGTTGCCCGTCTGGGTCGCCGAGCAGTCACCCTCGACCGCGCCGGCCGCCCACTCGATGCCGCCGAGCAGGTGCGAGAGGAACAGTTCGTCGGAGAACTTCTCGGCGGCGTGACCGCCCGCGGTGAACCAGGAGCGCCCGCCGTCGTAGTTCTGGCACCACGAGTACGGGTGGTCGACGCCCTCGTCGAGCCCGGTGACGCCGTCGCGCACCTTGATCTGGGCGAGGGTGTGGACCGCACCGGTGGGGTTGACCCGCCAGTTGTACCACTCCTCGTTCTGCTCCCACAGCTCCGGAAGGTCCTGCGTGGACGGATGGACGCGGTCGAGCACCTTGACCCTGCCGACCTGCGGTGCGGGGTGGTGGTCGAAGATGGCGCCGACCAGGCCCTCGTACCACTCCCAGTCGCGCTCGCTGGCCGACGCGGCGTGCACGCCCGCCCAGCCGCCGCCCGCCTGGACGTAGCGCTGGAGCGCCTCGCGCTGGGCGGTGTCGAGCAGGTCGCCCGACTCGGGAGTGGAGTTGGTGTTGTTGAAGACGACGGCGTCGAACCGGGCGAGGTTCTCGTCGGTGAACGCCGCGGCGTCGTCGGTGGACTCGACGGTGAAGCCGTGCTCGGCGCCGAGCTTTTCGATCGCCGCGATGCCCGCGGGAATCGAGTCGTGGTGGAAGTTGGTCACCTTGGAGAACACGAGCACGCTGAAGCGTGCCTGCGCCGCCGCGGGGAGCGCGGACGCCACCCCCGCGGCGAGCAGGAACGCGAGCAGCGCGACCAGTGTTCTGGCACGTCTGCGACCGGACATGTGGACCTCTCCGTTGAGTTACAGCGTTGTGGAAAGCGCTTTCACTTCGTACATGCCGGGAAGTATTCAGTTGTCGTGCCGGGAAAGGTGAAACTGCGAAAGGTGAATCAGAGAGTGAGCTCGGGGATCGCGATCCTGCGACCCTCCCTGGCCGACTGCAGCCCGAGCTCGGCCAGCTGCACGCCACGCGCGCCGGCCAGGAAGTCCCACGGGAACGGCTCGTCAGCCGCCACGTGCCGGAGGAACATCTCCCACTGTGTCTTGAACCCGTTGTCGAAGTCGGCGTTGTCGGGCACCTCCTGCCACTGCGACCGGAAGTCCTCGGTCGCGGGCAGGTCGGGGTTCCACACCGGCTTCGGGGTGGTGGAGCGGTGCTGGACACGGCACCGGCGCAGCCCGGCGACGGCGCTGCCCTCGGTGCCGTCCACCTGGAACTCCACCAGCTCGTCCCGGAACACCCGCGTCGTCCACGAGGAGTTCACCTGCGCGACGATGCCGCCGTCGAGCTCGAAGATGCCGTACGCGGCGTCGTCGGCCGTGCAGGCGTAGGGCTTTCCGTCCTCGCCGACCCGTTCCGGGATGTGGGTCGCCGCGAGCGCCTGCACCGAGCGGACCGGGCCGAAGATCTCCTCCAGCACGTACCGCCAGTGACAGAACATGTCGATGATGATGCCGCCGCCGTCCTCGGCGCGGTAGTTCCACGAGGGCCGCTGCGCCTCCTGCCAGTCCCCCTCGAACACCCAGTAGCCGAACTCGCCGCGCACCGAGAGGATCCGGCCGAAGAAGCCGCCGTCGACGAGCCGCTTCAGCTTGAGCAGGCCGGGCAGGAAGAGCTTGTCCTGCACCACGCCCACCTTCACCCCGGCGGCCTTGGCGATTCGGGCCAGCTCCAGCGCCGTCTCGGTGTCCTCCGCCGTCGGCTTCTCGGTGTAGACGTGCAGCCCGGCGGCGACGGCCTTCTTCACGCCCTCGACGCGGCGGCTGGTCACCTGCGCGTCGAAGTAGATCTCGGCGCCGGGCAGCTTCAGCGCCTCGTCCAGATCCGTCGTCCACCGGTCGAGACCGTGCTCCTTCGCGATGGTCGCGAGCTTGCTCTCGTTGCGGCCCACCAGAATCGGCTCAGGACGCAGCACCGTGCCGTCGGGCAGCCGCAGCCCGCCCTGCTCCCGGATCGCCAGAATCGACCGCACGAGGTGCTGCCGGTAGCCCATGCGACCGGTGACCCCGTTCATGACGATCCCGACGGACCGTTCCTCGTTCGCCGCCATCGAACACCTTTCTCACTCAGCCACCGCGGCGGCGCCGAGGTGGTCGCGGATGTGCCGAGTCGCCTTGGCGAACTCCGGCTCCGACATGGTCTTGCCGTAGTCACGCTCCACCGGCAGGTTCACCTCGATCACCCCGGCGACGGTGCCCGGCCGCGCCGTGATCATCACGACGCGGTCGGCCAGGTACACCGCCTCGGCGATCGAGTGGGTCACCAGCAGCACGGTGGTCTTGGTCTCCTGCCAGATCCGGCGCAGCTCGACGTTCATCTGCTCGCGGGTGAGCGCGTCGAGCGCGCCGAAGGGCTCGTCCATGAGCAGCACGGGCGGGCGGTGCAGCAGCGCGCGGCACAGGGCGACGCGCTGCTGCATGCCCCCGGACAGCTCGTGCGGGTAGGCGTCCTCGAAACCGGTGAGCCCCGTCATCTCGATGAGCTCGTCGGCCCTCGCCCTGGCCTCCTTCGCGGGCATGCCGCGCATCTCGGCCTGCAGGAGGATGTTCTTGCGTGCCGTGCGCCATTCCAGCAGCGCCGCCTTCTGGAAGACGTACCCGACGTCCTTGCGCGGGCCGCTGACGCTCTCCCCCAGCAGCTTGACGCTGCCGGAGGAGGGCGCCAGCAGGCCCGACGACAGCTTCAGCAGCGTGGACTTGCCGCAGCCGGACGGCCCCACGATCGCGACGAACTCACCGGGGTCCACCCGCATCGTCACGTCGCGCAGGGCGGTGACGTCCCGCTTCTTGGTGCGAAACCGCACCGCGACGTCCTCGATCTCGACCGCGTAGCCAGTCATCTGCCTCAACTCATTCCTTCGGTGCGAGCTCACTGACCCAGTAGGCGCTGGGCTCTTCGGCACTGGAGATCACGCCGGCGTCGGCGAAGATCCGGATGGTCTTCTTCCAGTCCTCCTCGTTGTTCACACCGGGCGCCTGGCCCTCCGTGGCGTCGGTGTGCAGCAGCTCCAGCGTCGAGGCGAGCTGCTCGGCGAGCACCTGCTTCGACGGCAGCTGCTCCGAGGAGCCCTGCATGGCGTCGACGGCGGCCTGCTGGTCCTGCTGCACCGCGGTCCACGCCTCGCTCGTCGCGGCGACCATCCGCTGGGCGAGGTCGCCCCGGTCGTCGATGACCTCCTGTGAGGCGATGAGGCCGTTGGAGTAGAAGTTGAGCCCGTTCTCGGCGAAGCGGAGGTAGGAGACCTCCTTGCCCGCCTTCTCCTGCATCGTCGGACCCTGGTCGGTGGCGTAGCCGAGCAGCGCGTCGGTCTGGCCCGACATGACGGCCGCCATCTTGCCCGCCGCGTCGGTGTTCTGGATCCGCACGTCGCCCTCGGCGAGCCCGTTGGCCTGGAGGAACGCGGGGAAGGTCTTGGTCAGCGCGTCACCCGCGGTGCTCGCGATGGTCTTGCCCTTGAGGTCGGCGGGCGAGGAGATGTTCTGCTCGCTGAAGAACTGCACCGACGACGGCGTGGTCTGCAGGAACACGCCGATGCTCTTGACGTCGAGGCCCTGCGACACGCCCGCGAGCAGGGCCGGCGTGTCGGCCCAGCCGAAGTCGGTCTGCCCGGCCGCGGCGGCCTGCACGGTCTTCTGCGAGCCCTGGCCCGCCCTGATCTCCAGATCGATCCCGTGCTCCTCGTAGATCCCCTGGGCCTTGCCGTAGTAGAACGGCGCGTGCTCGCCGTAGGGGTACCAGTTGAGGGTCAGCGTGACCTTGTCGAGCGTCTCGCCCTGGGCGTTGGTGGTGGTCTCCGGCTCGGAGCCGCCACAGCCCGCGGTGAGCAGCAGCACGGCCGCGACACTGACGGCGCTCTTCACGAGTGCGGGTAGTTTCATGGGTTTCCTTTGTCTCGCAAGGGATCTCACAGCGTTGTGGTGACGCCTTCGGTGCGCCTGCTCGCGTGCCACGGGAGCACGAGGTGCTCGAGCCACTCCACGAGCACGAACAGCAGGACACCGAGCAGCGACATGATCAGCAGCCCCGCGAAGAGCACCGGGGTGTCGAGGTTTCCGTTGGCCTGCAGGATGACGAAGCCCAGCCCGGCGTCGGCGCCGACGAACTCGCCGACCACGGCGCCGGTGACGGCCATGGTCGCGGCGACCTTCAGCCCGGAGAACAGGTGCGGCAGCGACGCCGGGAACCGGATCTTCCAGAACGTCTGCCCCGGCTTGGCGCCCATCGTGGCCGAGAGCTGCAGCATCTCGGGGTCGACGGACTTGAGCCCGGTGACCATCGAGATCACCACCGGGAAGAACGCCATGAGCACCGCGACCACGATCTTGGGACCGATCCCGAAGCCGAGCCACACGACGAACAGCGGCGCGATGGCGATCTTCGGGATGACCTGCGCGAAGAGCAGCAGCGGGTACAGCGTCTTCTCGACGGTCGCCGACTGCACCATCACCACGGCCGCGAAGACACCGACGGCCGCGGCGATGACGAAGCCGAGCAGCGTCTCGTAGGTCGTGGCCCAGGTGTGTTCCCAGAAGTAGTCGGGGCGGCTGGCGATCGCGTCGAACGTGTCGCCCGGCGAGGGCACCAGGTAGGGCTCGATCAGCTCCGCCGCCGTCACCGCCCACCACGCGAGGAACAGCACCACGAGCAGGGCGATCGGCCGCCAGGCACGCTCGGTGAAGCCCACGAGACGTTGCGCGATCCCTGGTCGCGCCCGCTCGGAGACTCCTGACGAGGACGATGAACCTGGTGGCCCTGCGGGCTCGGTGCGTGCCGACTGACTGTGCGTGACCATGACCCTCCGTTCGCCGGCGAACGTGTCGGAAAGCACCTGATCGAGACCGGGACCCGAGTCTCTGAATGCGCTTTCTGAATGCGCTTTCAGGTAGAGTATGCAGACCGGGAAACTCGGTCAAGCTTTCTTTAACCGGGAGTTGCGCATGGACGCTCACCCACACGTCACGCTCGAGGACGTCGCCCGCGCCGCGGAGGTGTCGCTGGCCACCGCGTCCAGAGCGCTGAACGGCACCACCAAGGTCCGCACGGACCTGCGCGAGCGGGTGCTCGCCGCCGCCGAGAAGCTCGCCTACACGCCCAACGCGCATGCGCAGGCCCTGGCCGGGGCGTCGCACCGCACCGTGGGCGTCATCTGCCACGACGTCAGCGACCCCTACTTCGCGGCCATCGCGCGGGGCGTCATGCGGGTGGCCGGCGACAACGGGTTGCTCGTGATGCTCGCCAGCACCTTCCGCGACCCGCAGAAGGAGATCGCCTACATCTCCATGCTGCGCGCCCAGCGCGCCTCGGCGATCCTGCTCGTCGGCTCGGGGTTCGAGGACAAGGCGTGGGAGCGTGCGCTCGCCGCCGAGATCGACCCCTACCGGCGCGGCGGCGGCCAGGTCGCCGTGGTGAGCCGTCACCGCAGCCTGCGCGTCGACAGCGTCCAGCCGGAGAACAGGGAGGGCGCGGCCGCGCTCGCGAAGACCCTGCTCGACCTCGGTCACCGGCGGTTCGCGGTGCTCACCGGCCCGCGCGCGCTCACCACCGTGGTCGACCGCCTCGCCGGGTTCCGCGAGACGCTGGCCGAGGCCGGCGTCGAGCTGCCCGAGTCCGCCGTGGTGGAGGGCGCCTTCACCCGCGACGGCGGCCACGCCGCGATGTCGGAGCTGCTCGAAAGGGGGCTCGACGCGACGTGCGTGTTCGCCGTGACCGACGTGATGGCGATCGGCGCGCTCACGGCGCTGCGCGAGTCCGGCCGCTCCGTTCCCGACGACGTGTCGCTCGCCGGATTCGACGACATCCCCGTCGTGCGCGACCTCTCCCCACCGCTCACCACGGTCTCGCTGCCACTGGAGGAACTCGGCGAGCGAGCGATGGAGCTGGCGTTCCGGGGCAACCGGGGCACCCGCAGCCGCGTGCTGCGCCTGCCCGGCGAGGTCGTGGTCAGAGCCAGTACCAGAAAGGTGTGAGCAGATGCGAGACCTGACGATCGACCGGATCGAGACGTTCGCCGTGCCCCTGCCGACGCTGCGGTCGTTCGGAGTCTCCGGAGGCTCCGTCGCCGTCGCGGGCTCCCCGAGCATCCGCGTGCTGGTGAAGGTGAGTGCGGGCGGCGTGCCCGGCTGGGGCGAGGCCACGCCGATTCCCGCGTGGACGTACGAGACGACGGAGTCGATCGTCACCACGATCGACCGCTACCTCGCCCCCGCGGTGCTGGGCAGGCCCTGCTGGGACCTCGACGGCGTGACGACCGCGTTCGACCGCGCCATCAACCGCGGGTTCACGATCGGCTCGCCGCTGGCGAAGGCCGCGGTCGACATGGCGCTGCACGACCTGCTCGGCCGCGCGCTCGGCGTCCCGGTGAGCACACTGTGGGGCAGGCGGCGGCGCGACCGCATCACGCTGGGCTGGATGGTGTCGGGGCAGACGGCGAACGAGGTCGCCGACTGCGTCGCCGAGGGCAGGGAGCTCGGGTACGACGCGTTCAAGGTCAAGATCGGCCTGCACGGCGAGCGGGAGGACCTGGCCGTGGTGCGGGCCGTGCGGGAGGCCGCGCCGAAGGCCCCGCTGTGGGTCGACGCCAACCAGGGCTTCACCGTCGACGCCGCGCTGCGGCTCTCGCGCGAGCTGGACGCGCTCGGCGTCACCGCGTTCGAACAACCATTGCCCGCCAACGACATCGCGGGCCTGCGCAGGCTGCGCGCCGACTCCCCCGTGCCCGTCGCGCTCGACGAGAGCCTGCGGCACCCGGCCGACCTCGCGACGTTCGTGAAGCTCGACGCCGTGGACGTCGCGATCGCCAAGGTGCAGCGCAGCGGCGGCCTCACGTTGTCGCTGCGGCTGTGCCAGCTGGCCGAGGACTGTGGTGTGCGGCTCATGGGCTCGGGGCTCACCGACTCCGACCTCGGGCTCGCGGCGTCGCTGCACCTGTTCGCCGCGTTCGGCATCGACACGCCGGTCGACCTGAACGGCAGGCAGTTCGTCGACTCCGTCTACGCCTCGGGCGTCGAGGTGAAGGGCGGCGTCGCCGAGGTTCCGACGGGCCCCGGGCTCGGCGTCGAGGTGGACGAGTCCGTGGTGCGCGAGCTCGCCGTCGATCCGCTGGCGTAGCCCTCGTCCTTGTCCGGATCAGGGGCGGTGTCCTATGGTGTCTGAAAACGCTTTCTTGCAAGCGCTTTCAGCAGAGACGGAGTTGTCATGACGGGGTTGCTGCTACCCACCAGGGACGGCACGCTCGAAAGCTGGTCGCCGTCCGGCCGCACGGTTCCGGAGGCTCAGGCCGAACAGCCACGCTCGCGCATCGCATACGCCGCAGCCCACGTCGTGGCCGACCCGCTCGCCCCCGGCGATCCCGCCCGCTCGGTGGTGCTCGACTGGGACAGCACGCTCGCGTTCCGCCACCACCTGTGGTCGTGCGGGCTCGGGGTCGCCGAGGCGATGGACACCGCGCAGCGCGGCATGGGGCTCGACTGGGCCGCGACGCAGGAGCTGATCCGCCGCACCGGGGCCGCGGCCCGCGAGTCGGGAGGCCGTTGGTGCGCGGGCGTCGGCACCGACCAGCTCCCACCCGGACCCTCCACTGTGGACAAGATCGTGGCCGCGTGGCGCGAGCAGCTCGACCTCGTGAGCGGCGAGGGCGCGATGCCGGTGATCATGGCCAGCCGCGCGCTCGCCGCCGTCGCGTCGGGTCCCGCCGACTACCGCTCCGCGTACGGCAAGCTGCTGTCCGGAGCCGAGGGCACGGTGCTGCTGCACTGGCTCGGCGAGATGTTCGACCCCGCGCTGGCGGGCTACTGGGGGCACTCCGACGTCCGGGCCGCCGCGGCGGAACTGGCCTCGCTGTGCGCCGAGCACGCCGGCGTGATCGCGGGCGTCAAGGTCTCCGTGCTGGACGCCGACGTGGAGACCGAGTTCCGCCGCGCGCTGCCCGAGGGCGTCGCCTGCTACACCGGCGACGACTTCAACTACCCGGACCTCATCGCGGGCGACGAGCAGGGTCACAGCGAGGCGCTGCTCGGCATCTTCGACCCGATCGCCCCGGTCGCGGGCGCGGCACTCACCCGGCTCGATGCGGACGACCGGGCGGGTTTTCACGAGCTGATCGGCCCGACCGTGGCCCTCTCGCGGGAGATCTTCCGCGCGCCGACCCAGCACTACAAGGTCGGCGTGGTGCTCCTGGCCTGGCTGAACGGCCACCAGCCCCATTTCCGCATGGTCGGTGGCCTGGAGTCGGCGCGCTCGATCGTGCACCTGGCCGACGTGCTGCGGCTGGCCGACCAGGCCGGGGTGCTGACCGATCCGGAACGGGCGGTCGCGCGGATGCGCGCGCTGCTGAGCGTGGCGGGGGTGGAGTGATGGAGCGGCTGAGCCTGAACCAGATCACGACGAAGCGCTGGTCGCTGCCCGAGGCGATCGCGGGCTGCGCCGAGAACGGCGTCGGCTGGATCGCGCCGTGGCGCGACAAGGTCGCCGAGATCGGCGTCGAGGAGGCGGCAAGGCTGCTCAAGAAGCACGGCGTGCGGGTTTCCTCACTGTGCCGCGGTGGGTTTCTCACCGGCGTCACCCCGGAGGGGTCCAGAGTGGACGGCGTCGCAGACACGCGCGAGGCGATCGACGAGGCCGCCGCGCTGGGCACCGACGTGCTCGTGCTCGTGGTCGGCGGGATCGCGGACAACGACCTCGCGGGCTCCCGGCAGCGGGTGGCCGACGGGCTGGGCGAGCTCGCTCCGTACGCGATGGAGCGCGGCGTGCGCCTCGGATTGGAGCCGCTGCACCCGATGCAGTGCGCCGAGCGGTCGGTGCTCTCCACCCTGGACCAGGCGCTGGCGCTCGCCGAGGAGCACCCCGCCGAGGCCGTCGGCGTGGTCGTGGACGAGTTCCACGTCTGGTGGGACCCCCGCGTCGAGGAGTCCATCGCGAAGGCGGCGGGCCGCATCCTCGGCTTCCACGTGTGCGACCAGCTGGTGCCGCTCACCGACACGTTCCTCGGCAGGGCACTGCCGGGCGACGGCCCGATCGACCACCGCAGGCTCCGCGCGTGTGTGGAGGCGGCGGGCTACCTCGGGCCGATCGAGGTGGAGGTGTTCAACGCCGAGCTGTGGCGGCAGCCCGGTGACCAGGTACTTCGCCAGGTGATCGCGTCGTACGCCGAGCACGTGGACTGAGGTTTTCACCGGCCGGTTGAGTTTTTGTGAGTTCGGAGGTTTAGGGCTGCAGCCTTTCGGGTAGTAACATGGTTACGTTCTGCCTCGGGAGGCCACGATGGCCCAGGAAGACACACTCGACCGCCTGTTGCGGGCTTGGCGCGAGGACATCGACAGCGAGCCCTTCCCGGTGATCAGCGATGTCGTGCTGCCGAGGCAGATACGTCGCAGGCTGCGGGATGACACCGATCACACTTCGCGCCCGCCCGACCGGCACGAGCCCGGCCGGACCTCGGCAAGCTCCTGACCTGCACCGCAAGGCAACCTCGACCTAGGTGTAACTCGGGTACTGTGGCGGCTGTGACGACGAAGCTTGCCGACCACCTCAGCATCGGACAGGTCTCGGAGCGCAGCGGCGTGCCCCACACGGCGCTGCGCTTCTACGAGGACCGGGGGCTGATCTTCTCGGAGCGCTCCGCCGGCAACCAGCGCCGGTACCCGCGCGCCGTGCTGCGTCGCATCGCGTTCATCCGCGCGGCGCAGCGGGTGGGCCTGAGCCTGGAAGAGATCGGGCAGGCACTCGCCTCGCTGCCGAAGGACCACGCGCCGACCAAGGCCGACTGGGCGCGGCTGTCCCGCAACTGGAAGGACGAGCTCGACGCGCGCATCGACGCGCTGCAGCGCCTGCGCGACCAGCTCACCGGCTGCGTCGGCTGCGGCTGCCTGTCACTGCGCACGTGCGGTCTGCACAACGTCGACGACCGGCTCGCCCGGTTCGGCCCCGGCGCTCCCCTGCTCAAACCGGCCGCGGAAGGCGGTATTTGAGTTGCGGGCGCGCTGACCGGCGTGGGCCAATGGTGCCCGACATGACGAACAGTGATCTTGTGCGCGTGTCCAAGCGACTCGCGCTGCATCTGCGCCATGCGCCCGAACGCATCGGCATCGAGCTGGAAGAAGGCGGCTGGGTCGGCGTTGACGCGCTGCTCGCCGCGCTCGGCAGGCACGGACTTCCGCTCACCCGCGCCGAGCTCGCCGAGGTGGTGGAGCGCAACGATAAACGCCGGTTCGCGTTCGACGACTCCGGCACCCGGATCCGCGCCAGCCAGGGACACAGCGTCGCGGTCGAGCTCGACCTGCCCGTGTCCATCCCTCCGGCGGCCCTCTTCCACGGCTCCCGCTTCCTGCCCGCGATCCTGAGGGAGGGGCTGCGGCCGATGCGCCGCCACGACGTACACCTGTCGGCGACCCGCTCCACCGCGATGACGGTCGGCGCCCGCCGCGGCGAACCGGTACTCCTGCGGGTCGACGCCGCGGCGATGGCGGCGGAGGGCCACGAGTTCCGCGTGAGCGCCAACGGCGTGTGGCTCACCCGCCACGTCCCGCCCGGCTATCTCACCCGGCTGCAGTGAAGGCCACCTTCACTGCGTTGAACGCAGGCAAGGTGGCCTTCACTGCGGTCGGGCAGTACTAGGCCAGCCAGGCCACGGCGCCGCCGATCGCCAGCAGGGCGGCGGCGCCGAGGGCCGCGGCGAGGCCACGGGAGCCGTTCTTCCACGTGCTCCACACGCCGCCCGCCAGGAAACCGGCGACGGCCAGCAACAGCAGAGCCACCCACGAGCCCGACATCTACAGCACACCCTTCGTGGAGGGGATCCCGCCCGCCCTCGGGTCGGGTTCCGTCGCGGCCCGCAGCGCCCTCGCCACGGCCTTGTACTGCGCCTCGGCGATGTGGTGCGGGTCGCGGCCGTACTCGACGCGCACGTGCAGCGCGATCTGTGCGTGGAAGGACAGCGAGTCGAAAACGTGCCGCGTGAGCACGAACGGGTAGTTGCCGCCGATCGTGAACGTGTTGAACTGCTCCGGCTCGCCGACGTGCACGCAGTACGGGCGGCCGGAGACGTCGATCGCGGCGTGCGCGAGCGTCTCGTCCATCGGGATCCAGCAGTCGCCGAAGCGCCGGATGCCCTTCTTGTCGCCCAGTGCCTCGCGCAGCGCCTGCCCGAGCACGATCGCGGTGTCCTCGACGGTGTGGTGAGCGTCGATGTGCACGTCGCCCTCGGCCTGTACCCGCAGGTCCAGCGAGCCGTGCACGCCGAAGGAGTGCAGCATGTGGTCGTAGAACGGGACCCCGGTCGCCACCTCGACCTGCCCGGTACCGTCGAGGTCGAGCTCGACGCGGATCGACGACTCCTTCGTGGTGCGCTCGATCTTGCCTACCCGGCTCACCTCGGGACCTCCTTGCTCGCCCGCAGAAAGGCGTCGTTCTCCTCGGGGGTGCCGATGGTGACCCGCAGGTGGCCTTCGATGCCCACGTCGCGAATCAGCACTCCGTTGTCTACATAGGACTTCCAGCTCGCCGGCGCGTCGGTGAAGCGACCGAAGAGGATGAAGTTGGCGTCGCTCGGCACCGGCGCGAAACCCTGCCCCCGCAACGCTTCCGCGACGCGGTCGCGCTCGGCGGCCAGCTTCGCCACCGACGCGAGCGTCTGGTCGGCGTGGGCCAGCGCGGCCCGCGCTGCGGCCTGCGTGAGCACCGACAGGTGGTAGGGCAGGCGCACGAGCTGCAGCGCGTCCACCACGGCGGGCGCGGCGGCGAGGTAGCCCAGGCGGCCGCCCGCGAAGGCGAACGCCTTGCTCATCGTGCGCGAGACGATGAGCTTCGCGGGGTAGGCGTCAAGCAGGTTCACCGCGCTCGGCTGCGAGGAGAACTCGGCGTACGCCTCGTCCACCACCACGATCCCCGGCGCGGCCCGCAGCACCGCCTCGAGGTCCTCGATCGGGATCGAGCCACCGGTCGGGTTGTTCGGGCTCGTCAGGAACACCACGTCGGGCGCGCGCTCGGCCACGATCTCCGCGGCCCGCACCGTGTCAAGGGTGAAGTCGGCCCTGCGCGGCGCGGGCACCCAGTCGGTGCGCGTGCCCGCGGCGATGATCGGGTGCATCGAGTACGACGGCTCGAAGCCCAGCGCGCTCCGGCCCGGCCCGCCGAACGCCTGCAGGATCTGCTGGAGGATCTCGTTGGACCCGTTGGCGGCCCACAGGTTCCGTTCCGTGAGCGGAACCCGCGTCGACACCGACAGGTACGCCGAGAGGTCCTCCCGCAGGCGCACCGCGTCGCGGTCGGGGTAACGGTGCAGCTCCGCCGCCACCGCGCGGACCGCCTCGGTGACGTCGGCGACCAGCTCGGGCGGCGGCGGGTACGGGTTCTCGTTGGTGTTGAGCCGAACCGGGACGTCCAGCTGCGGCGCGCCGTACGGGCTGCGGCCGCGCAGGTCCTCGCGCAGCGGCAGCTGCTCCAGCGTCACGTCGTCGGAAGGGCGGCTCACGCGGCGCCCTCCGGGAACCGCGCCGTCACGGCCTCGCCGTGCGCGGGCAGGTCCTCGGCGTTGGCGAGCGCCACGACCTTGCCCGCCACCTCGCGCAGCGCGTCCGCGCTGTAGTCGATCACGTGGATGCCCTTCAGGAAGCTCTGCACGGACAGGCCCGAGGAGTGGCGGGCGAAACCGCCGGTCGGCAGCACGTGGTTGGAGCCCGCGCAGTAGTCCCCGAGCGACACCGGCGCGTAGGGGCCGACGAAGATCGCGCCCGCGTTGCGCACCCGCGCGGCGACGCCCGCGGCGTCCGCGGTCTGGATCTCGAGGTGCTCGGCGGCGTAGGCGTCAACCACGGCGAGCCCGTCGTCCACAGTGGAGACCAGCACGGTGCCGGACTGCTTGCCTCGCAACGCCTCCCCCACCCGTTCGCTGTGCTTGGTGCCCGCGACGCGCCGGGCGAGCTCGGCGTCGACCGCGTCGGCCAGCTCCGGCGAGGTCGTCACGAGCACGCTCGCCGCGAGGGTGTCGTGCTCGGCCTGGCTGATGAGGTCGGCGGCCACGTGCACCGGGTCGGCGGTCTCGTCGGCGAGGATCGCGATCTCGGTGGGGCCCGCCTCGGAGTCGATGCCGATGATGCCGCGCAGCATGCGCTTGGCGGCGGTGAGGTAGATGTTGCCAGGCCCGGTGACCATGTCGACGGGGTCGAGCGCGGTGCCGTCGGTGTCGGTGCCGCCGTAGGCCAGCAGCGCGACGGCCTGCGCACCGCCGACCGCCCACACCTCGTCGACGTCCAGCAGCGCTGCCGCGGCGAGGATCGTCGGGTGCGGCAGCCCGCCGAACTCCGCCTGCGGCGGGGAGCACAGCACGAGCGAGCCGACGCCCGCCGCCTGCGCGGGCACCACGTTCATCACGACGCTCGACGGGTACACGGCGAGCCCGCCGGGCGCGTACAGCCCGACGCGGCCGACCGGCACCCAGCGCTCGGTGACCGTGCCGCCCTCGGCGACCCGGGTGGTGACGTCCTCCCGCCGCTGGTCGGCGTGCACGACGCGGGCCCTGGCGATGGACTCCTCCACGGCCTCGCGCACCGCCGGGTCCAGCTCGCCGAGCGCACGTCGCAGCTCGGCCGCGGGGACCCGGACCGAGGTGGGGAGTACCTTGTCGAACCGCTCGGTGTACTCCTGCGCGGCTTCGACGCCACGGTCGCGGACCGCCTCGACCACCGGACGCACCTGATGCACCGCCGCGTCCACGTCCACCTCGGCGCGCGGGAGCACCGCGCGCAGCTGTCCGGGTGCGGGGACGCGACCTCGCAGGTCGGTGCGGTTCAACATGCCCTCAAGGGTACGAGGTGAGCGTGACCACCCAGCTCACGGCCCTGATGGCTGGCATACTGCCGAAACGACGAGACGTGCGAGGAGGTTGCCGTGCTCCGGATCGCCCTGTGCCAGCTCACGTCGAGCGCCGACCCCGCGGAGAACCTGACGCTCATCCGCGACTGGACGGCCAAGGCAGCGGGCGAGGGTGCCCGCGTGGTGGTGTTCCCCGAGGCGGCGATGGCACGGTTCGGGGTCAAGCTCGCCCCGCTGGCCGAGCCAGTGGACGGGCCGTGGGCGAGCGCGGTCGGCGAGATCGCGCGCGAGCACGACGTGCTGGTGGTCGCGGGGATGTTCACCCCGGACGGCGAGCGGGTGCGCAACACGCTGCTCATCACCGGCCTCGGCGAGCACCGCGGCTACGACAAGATCCACCTCTACGACGCGTTCGGCTTCCGCGAGTCCGACACGGTCGCGGGCGGCTCCGAGGTCGTCACGGTGGACGTCGACGGTGTCACGCTGGGTGTCGCGACGTGCTACGACGTGCGGTTCCCCGAGCTGTTCCAGGCGCTCGCGAAGGCCGGGGCGAGCGCGGTGCTGCTGCCGACGTCGTGGGGCGCGGGCGAGGGCAAGCGCGACCAGTGGGAGGTCCTCGTCAGGGCGCGTGCGCTCGACTCGGGCAACTGGGTGCTGGGCTGCGGGCAGGCGGACCCGAAGGCGGCGGGCGTGGAGGTGAACCCGAAGGCGCCGACCGGCATCGGGTTCTCGACGGTCGCCGACCCGTTCGGCCGGGTGCACGCCCAGCTCGGTGCCGCGCCGGAGCTGCTCGTCACCGACATCGACCCCTCGGTCGCCGCCAAGTCGCGCACGGCGACCGGCGTGCTGGCGAACCGCCGGCTCAGCTAGCCCCTTCCGCAGTGAGCACCTTCCGCAGTGAGCCCCCTCTGCAGTGAAGGCCACCTTCACTGCGGTCGGGTCTCGTCGCCGGCGGCCTGCGCGATGAGCAGTGGTGGGCGACGATCGAGGCCGAAACAGCGGAGTTGCTCCGTAGCGGCGACCTTCCCCGCCTCGCCGGGCTCGGCGACCCCGAGCCCGGCACGTTCGGCCTCAGCGGGCTGGACGAGGCGTTCGAGCTGGCACTCCGTCACTACCTGGACGGACTCGCCGTCGCGGCCGGGTCTAGTGCCGGGGCTCGCCCGGTGAGGTGAGGCCCTCCTCGATCGCCAGCCGGGTGAGCTCGGGCCTGCGCCGCCGACCGGTCTTGTCGCGGATCCGGTCGAGGTAGGACCGCACGGTGCGGACGCTGATGTCCATCGCGTCGGCGATGTCCTGGTCGCGCTCGCCCGCGGCGACGAGCGCGAGCACCTGCCGCTCCCGCTCGGACAGCTCCGAGCGGGCACCGGCCTGCCGCTGGGCGTCGAGCACGAAGGAGGCGAGGGCCGGGGAGACGTACGAGCCGCCCGCACCGATCTGGCGCACGGCGTCGAGGATCTCCTCGCCCTCGGCCTCCTTGGTGAGGTAGCCGCGCGCACCGGCCGAGATGGCGCCGAGCACCTCGGTCTGGCCGGCGTGGGCGGAGATCACGAGCACGTGGTAGCCCATCGCCACCACCTGCCGCACCGCGGCGGCGTCGGCGAGACCGCGCAGCTTGAGGTCCAGCACCACCACGGTGCCCGGTGGCTGCTCGTGTGCCGCGAAGTGCCCGACCGACTCGGCCACGGCGCCCAGCTCCACGTCGTCGGCCTCGTACAGCACCCGCGCCAGCGCCTCCCGGTACAGCGGGTGATCCTCGATCACGCCGACCACGACGGGTTCCGCCATGTGCCTCACCCCCACCCTCGCGCGCCGAGCAGGGTATCGGACCCCGTGCGCTGCCAACAGGAAGTCGCGCGGACCGCCGCACTCGTTAACGACGGCCGCGCGCTCTACTTCAAGTCCATCCCGAGATCGAGCGCCTGCGCCGAATGGGTGAGGGCACCGACCGCGAGGTAGTCCACACCGGACTCGGCATACGCCCGTGCGTTCTCCAGCCGCAGCCCGCCGGAGGACTCGAGCCGCGTCTTCGGCGACGTCTCGTCCCGCAGGCGCGCCGCCCGCGCGCAGTCCTCGGGCGTGAAGTTGTCGAGCAGCACCTCGTCGGCGCCCGCGTCGAGGGCCTCGGCGAGCTGGGTGAGGTCGTCCACCTCCACCTCGCACGCCAGCCCCGCCGCGTGCTCGCGGGCCAGCCGCAGTGCGCGGGCGACGGACCCCGCTGCCACCACGTGGTTGTCCTTGATCAGCACGGCGTCGCCGAGGCCCAGACGGTGGTTCACGCCACCGCCGCAGCGCACGGCGTACTTCTCCAGCAGCCGCAGGCCCGGCAACGTCTTGCGGGAGTCGCGGATGGCGCAGCCCGTGCCCTCCACCGCCGACACCCACGCCGCGGTGGCCGTCGCGATGCCGGAGAGGTGACAGAGCAGGTTGAGCGCCGTGCGCTCGGCGGTGAGCAGTCCGCGCACGGGCCCCCGCACCACGAGCGCGGGCTCCCCCGCGACGAGGCGGCTGCCGTCCTCGCGCGTGGCGAGCACGTCGTAGCCGTCGCCGAGCACGGCATCGAACACCGCGAGCGCGGCGGGAACCCCGGCGAGCACACCGGGCACGCGCGGGGTCAGCTCCGCGGTGGCGACGGCCGTGTCGGGCACGGTCGCCGCCGTGGTCGCGTCGGGGCCGTAGCGCAGGTCCTCCTCCAGCGCGGTGGCGACTACGCGCCGCAGGTCGTCAAGGTCGGGCCGCGTCACGCCGCTCCCTCCAGTACCGGGTCCGCCAGCACGGGCTGGCCGGACGCGCTGAGCCTGATCAGCTGGCTACGCCGCCACGTCACGTCGTCACGCTCGGGGGTGTCGGTCCGCACGTGGCAGCCACGCGACTCGGTGCGCCGCGCCGCGGCTGCCAGCAACGCCTGCGCGAGCATCGTGAGCGCCGCGCCCTCCACCGCCTCGTGGGTCCACAGCGGACAGTCCACGGTCGACAGGTCGAGCACGGAGCCCGCCGCGGCGAGACCGTCGGCGTCGCGCCCGATCCCCGCGTAGCGGCTCATCACGCGCTGCAGCGCGTCGCGCTCGGCCACCGGCACGCACGTGGCCTCGGGAAGGAGCCCGTGGCGCGGCCTGGCGAGCACGCCCGCCGCGAGGTCGGCGGCCACGGCCTCGGCCGCCCGCTCCCCCACGACGAGCCCTTCGAGCAGGCTGTTGGACGCGAGCCGGTTGGCGCCGTGCAGTCCGGTGCGGGCCACCTCGCCCGCCGCGTACAGCCCGGTGACGCCGGTGCGGCCGTCGGTTCCGGTGACCACGCCGCCGCACGCGAAGTGCGCGGCGGGGGTCACCGGGATCGGTTCACGCAGCGGGTCGGTGCCCGCGGCGAGGCACGCCGCGTGGACGGTCGGGAACCGCCGCGCGAAGCCGGAGATGCCCGTGGCGTCGAGGAAGACGTGGTCGTCGATCCCGCCGGGCGCCTGCGCCATCCGGCGCGTGATCGCCGCCGAGACGACGTCGCGGGGTGCGAGGTCGCCCAGCGGGTGCACGCCCGTCATCACGCGCTCGCCCGCGCCGTCGAGCAGCACCGCCCCCTCGCCGCGCACCGCCTCGGTGACCAGCGGGCAGCGGCCCCGCGCGCCGGGCGTGTAGAGCACGGTGGGGTGGAACTGCACGAACTCGATGTCGGCGACGAGCGCACCGGCCCGCAGCGCGAGCGCGAGGCCGTCGCCGGTCGCGATCTCCGGGTTGGACGTGGCCTGGTAGAGCTGGCCGAAGCCGCCCGTGGCCAGCAGCACCGCGGGCGCGCGCAGCACGCCGGGCACGCCTGCCGGGTCGAGCACCGTCACCCCGGCCACCGCACCGGCGGGGGTGCGCAGCGCGTCGACCGCGAGGTGCCGCTCCAGCACGGGGATCCCGTGCTCACCGGCCGCGGCGACGAGCGCGCGCTCCACCTCGGCGCCGGTCGCGTCGCCCCCGGCGTGGATCACGCGGAACGCGCTGTGGCCGCCCTCTCTGGTGCGGGCCAGCCCGGAGGCACCGGCGTCGAACTCGGCGCCCCTGCCCCGCAACCGGGCGACCGCGGCGGGGCCCGCTCCGATGATCGTGCCGACGGCGTCGTCGTCGCACAGCCCCGCGCCCGCGGTGACCGTGTCGGCCGCGTGCGCGGCCACCGTGTCGCCCTCGTCCCGCTCGCCGTCGAGGACCACCGCGACGCCGCCCTGCGCCCAGCGGGTGTTCCCGTCGGCGACGGCCCCCTTGGTGACCACCAGCACGCGCAGCCCGAGCTCCCTGGCGCGCAGCGCCGCGGTCAGGCCGGCCACGCCGCTGCCGAGCACCACCAGGTCGGCGGCCGCCTCCCATTGGGGGTTCTGTCCGGTTTTCGCTTCCGCGTCGATAACCGGGTCGCTCATTCCCCGCCGCCCGGCTTGCCGATCTCGATCATCCGCTGGACCGAGGCGCTCGCCCTGGCGGCGGTCTCCGGGTCGACGTGCACCTCGTCGGCGCCCTCGCGCAGCGAACGCAGGAGCGCGGCGGGGGTGATCATCTTCATGAAGCGGCACGACGCTCGGTCGTTCACCGCACGGAAGTCGATCTCGGGAGCGGCCTTGCGCAGCTGGTGCAGCATGCCGACCTCGGTGGCGACGAGCACCGACGACGCACTGGTCTCGCGCGCGGCGTGCAGCATGTCACCGGTGGAGAGGATCTTCACCCGCTCCGGCGCCACGGCACCCTCGCCCGCGAGGTAGAGCGCCGAGGTGGCGCAGCCGCACTCGGGGTGGATGAACAGGTCGGCCTCCGGCGACGCCGCGGCGCGCTCGGCCAGCTCGGGACCGTTGATGCCGGCGTGCACGTGGCACTCACCGGCCCAGATGTGCAGGTTCTCGCGCCCCGTCACGCGCTTGACGTGCGCGCCGAGGAACTGGTCAGGACAGAACAGCACCTCGCGGTCCTCGGGAATCGAGGCGACCACGTCCACCGCGTTGGACGACGTGCAGCAGATGTCCGTCTCGGCCTTGACCTCGGCGGTGGTGTTCACGTACGAGACCACGACGGCGCCGGGGTGCTCCGCCTTCCACGCGCGCAGCTGCTCGCCGGTGATCGAGTCGGCGAGCGAGCAGCCCGCCCTCGCGTCCGGGATCAGCACCGTCTTCTCCGGGGCCAGGATCTTCGCGGTCTCCGCCATGAAGTGCACGCCGCAGAAGACGATGGTCGAGGCGTCGCTGGCCGCCGCGATCCGGCTCAGCGCGAGGGAGTCCCCCGTGTGGTCCGCGATCTCCTGGATCTCCGGGAGCTGGTAGTTGTGCGCGAGGAGCACCGCATCGCGCTCCCTCGCGAGCCTGCGCACCTCGTCGACCCAGGCCGCATCGGCCTCCACACCCCCGTAGGGAACGAACGCCTCCGCCTGAACCGTCATGTCGATCCTCCGGTTGCCTGCCGTAGTTTTCGCCTTATAATCGAAAACCGTGCGGTCTCATATTAACAGCAACAGCCCACTGGCACACGAGGTTCTTGCGGCCGTATTGCAAGTGCGTTACGACACACTGCAGGTGCTGCTCTGGCGGCGCGCGCTCGATCCGCACGTCGGGCGCTGGTCGCTGCCCGGCGGCAGGCTCCGCCCCGACGAGGATGTCGAGACCTCCATCCGCCGCCAGCTCGCCGAGAAGGTCGACATCCAGCAGCTGACCCACGTCGAGCAGCTGGCCGTGTTCAGCGACCCGTACCGCGTGCCGGGACCGCGCGTGGTCGCCACGGCGTTCCTCGGCCTCGTGCCGTGGGACGTCGACCCCGAGGTGCCGGAGGACACCGCGTGGCACCCGGTGGACTCACTGCCGCGCACCGCCTTCGACCACGAGGCGATCGTGCTGCGGGCCCGCGACCGGCTGCGGGCCAAGCTGAGCTACACCAACCTCGGGTTCGCACTGGCCCCCAGGGAGTTCACGATCTCCGCGCTGAGCGGGCTGTACTCGGCCGCGCTCGGCTACCGCGTGTCGGCGACCAACCTCCAGCGCGTGCTGTCCCGGCGCGGGCTGCTGGTTCCGACCGGTTGCACGGCACCGTCGGGCAAGGCGGGCGGAAGGCCCGCGGCGCTGTACTCGTTCGCGCACGGCGACATGCAGGTCACCGACCCGTTCGCGGTCTTCAAACCGCCGTCTCCCAAGCCGGACAAGCGTTCTCGGACGCGCGCGGCCCGCTCCGACGCCGTAACGTGAACGCGTGGCCGACTCGAGACCGGAAGGCAGACCGACGACGACTACGACGCTGCCCCTGTTCCCGTTGCAGACCGTGTTGCTCCCGGGGGCACACCTGCCGTTGCACATCTTCGAGCCGCGCTACCGGCAGCTGACCATCGACCTCGTCACCGAAACCGTTCCCGACCGCCTTTTCGGCATCGTCGCGATCAGGACCGCGCTGGTGCGGGAGGTCGAGGAGCTCGAGCACGTGCACGTGGTGGGCTGCGCGGCCAGGCTGCGGCAGGCCAAACGCCTGCCCGACGGACGGTTCGACATCGTCACCACCGGCGCGCGCCGGTTCCGGCTGGTGGACATGGACACACGCTCGGCGCCCTACCTCGTCGGCACCGTCGAATGGGTCGACGACCACCCGCTCCCCTCCGGCAGCGACGAGGTGGCCGCGCGGCTCGGCGACCTGGCGAGGGCGGCCCACCGCCGCTACTGCGCGTCGGCGTGGGAACGCGACGGCTGGGTGGCGCCCCCACCGGACACGAGCGCGGAGGAACTGGCCTACCTGCTCGCGTCCGACTGCCTGCTGCCACTGGCCGACCGGCAGGCGCTGCTGGAGGAGCGCAACCCGCTGCGCAGGCTGCGCACGGTGTGCAAACTGCTCACGAGGGAGGCGGGGTTCCTGTCGGAGCTGCGCGCGGTACCCGCCCCGTTCACCGAAGTCGACAACGCCTCGAA
Source organism: Prauserella flavalba (assembly GCF_003202235.1). Lineage (GTDB taxonomy): Bacteria > Actinomycetota > Actinomycetes > Mycobacteriales > Pseudonocardiaceae > Prauserella_A > Prauserella_A flavalba. The sequence continues at coordinate 627,659 of NZ_MASU01000013.1, read as the reverse complement.
ACCAAGCCTGAACTAGCGCCCCACCCGCGCCCCGCTCGTCCGCAGTGAAGGCCACCTTCACTGCGTTGAGCGCAGTGAAGGTGGCCTTCACTGCGGCTGGGGTCTATGCGAGGCGGCGGCCCAGGTCGTCGCGGCTGTTCCACGTCGCCAGCAGGCCGTAGGCGATCGCCGTGGTCAGCGGCTGCGCGAGCAGGGTCCACCCGCTTTCGAGCACGGGCGCCTTCTCGATGATGTCGCCGACCGCGGGCGGGTTCGGCAGCGCGTAGCGGCCCTCGGCGAAGGCGACGCCCATGCGCGCGCCGAGCCACGCGGCGAGCAGCGACCCGGCGACCGCGGCGAGCAGCACCACCGGGCCCCTGCGCTCCCGCAGGAACCACACCGCCACGCCCACGATCAGCCCGGTGAACAGGCCCATGAGCACGAAGATCGCCAGGTCGTCGAACCGGTGCCAGCTCTCCAGCTGCAGCGGCACCGGGTCGGTGTCGGCGCTCACCACGCGCATGCGCTGCGGCGGCGCCAGCAGCGACCAGATCCAGCCGAGTGGGATGCCCAGCAGTCCCACCATCGACAGCACGCTGACGGCGGGCAGCAGGTCCGCCTTGACGATCACCTTCGGCGGCTCCTGCCGCACACCGGCGAACGCCTGCGCGAACCAGGTGGCCTGGGCCTGCTGCTCGGGCACTCGCGGCCTCCTTCGCGCGCCACGACGGATCCTTACTGGGGGTGACTCACCCTAACCGGTCGCCGTCGCCGACGTGGTCTCGCCGTGCCTGCTGCATCGCGCCGACCAGCCCGACGGCGTCACCTGCACGATCATCCGGCGGGCACAGCGCCCGCAGTAGCGCGGCGGTTCGAGCGCCGTGCGTGGTGTGCGGCAGGCCGGGTGGTCCCTGCTCGCGGGTTGCCCGCAGTGCACGCAGAACTCGGTCACAGGGTCTCGCTCAGCGCCTTGATCGGCATCTTCAGCTCGGTGAGCATGTCGAGGTCCTGCTGCGCGGGCCTGCCGAGGTTGGTCAGGTAGTTGCCGACGATGATCGCGTTGATCCCACCGAGCATGCCCTGCTCGGCACCGAGATCGCCCAGCGTCAGCTCCCGGCCACCGGCGAAGCGCAGCATCGTGCGCGGCATCGCGAGCCGGAACGCGGCCACGAGGCGCAGGGCGTCCCTGCCCTCGATCACCGGGTAGTCCTCGTACGGCGTGCCGGGCTGCGGGATGAGGAAGTTCATCGGCACCTCGTCGGGTTGCAGCTCGGCGAGCTGCGCCGCGAACTCCGCGCGCTGCTCGTCGCTCTCCCCCATGCCGAGGATCCCGCCGCTGCACACCTCCATGCCCGCGTCGCGGACCATCCGCAGTGTCTCCCAGCGTTCCTCCCACGTGTGCGTGGTGACCACCTCGGGGAAATGCGAGCGCGCGGTCTCGAGGTTGTGGTTGTACCGGTGCACGCCCATGTCGACGAGCTCGTCCACCTGCTCCTGCGTCAGCATGCCAAGCGAGCACGCGATCTGGATGTCGTTGCCGGACTCCCTGATCGCCCTGATTCCCTCGCGCACCTGCGCGAGCAGCCGCGCGTCCGGGCCGCGGACGGCGGCGACGATGCAGAACTCGGTGGCGCCGGTGGCCGCCGTCTCCTCGGCGGCCTTGACGAGGCCCGGAATGTCGAGCCAGGCCGAGCGCACGGGCGTCGGGAACCGGCCCGACTGGGAGCAGAAGTGGCAGTCCTCGGGGCAGCCGCCGGTCTTGAGGCTGACGATCCCCTCGACCTCCACCTCAGGACCGCACCAGCGCATCCGCACCTCGTGTGCCAGCGAGAGCAGGCCGGACAGGTGTTCGTCGGGCAGGCGCAGCACCTCGAGCAGCTGCGGCTCGGCAAGGCCGGTGCCCCGTTCGAGCACCTGCTCGCGGGCGAGCTCGAGAATGCGCGGAGTGGTGGTCGCGGCCGTCACGGCGGCTCCTTCGCGGGCGAGGTCACGTGCGAGCAGAGTGTGCCTCAGCCCGGCGCAGGCGGCAGAGCGACCTGCGTCACGTCGGGGCGGAGACGCTCCCGGCGAAGCAGTCCGGGTCGAACTCGCCGCCGAACCACGGCGACAGCCCGCGCCTCGCCTCCTCGATGAACTCCTCCCTGGTGGCGGAGCCGAGCCCCTCCGGCAGGACGCCGAGCAGTGGCGCACCCGCCGCGACGGGCAGGTCGGCGACGTTGCTGCGGGCCGCCAGATCCGGAACCGAGGGCCAGGAACCGATGATCACGCCGGCCACGTCGAGGCCCCTGCGGGTGGCGACCTCGGCCGTCAGCGCCGTGGCGTTGAGCGTGCCGAGCCCGGCCTCGGCCACGATCACCACGGCGGCACCCACCGACCACGCGACGTCGGCGAGAGTTCCGCCCGCCGGGTCGAACCGCACGAGTAGCCCGCCGGCCCCCTCGACGAGGACCAGGTCGTGCCGCTCGTGCAGCTCACCCGCGGCACGAGCGGCCTGCGCCGGGGTGACCGGCTGCAGGCCGCTACGCCTCGCCGCGGCTTCCGGAGAGAGCGCGTCCGGATAACGGCGCAGTTCCCTCGTCTCGACGTCGCCCGCCAGGCGCCGCACATCGGCGAGGTCACCCGGTTGGTCCGGGGCCACGCCGGTCTGCGCGGGCTTCAGTACGGCCACGCCGTCGCCGCGGTCCCTGGCGAGCGCGGCGATCGCCGCGGTCACCACGGTCTTGCCGACGCCGGTCCCCGTTCCAGAGATCACCAGCACGGTCACGGCACACGACACTAATACCGACTGGTACGGACCCGTTCAGCCGGTCCGCACCGGACGCTCCGCTCCGGCGGGCTCGAACCCCGACGAGTCGGCGTCGAGCAGGTGGACCTGCGCGTTTCCGACGTCGAAGTACATGCCCGTGAGCTGCAACTCGCCCCTGCTCTCGGCCTCGGCGATGATCGGGTACCGGCGCAGGTGGTCGAGCTGCTGGAGCACGTTGTGCAGCGCGAGCCGGTCGCCGGGGAGGTCCGGCACCCGCCCGTCGAGCGTCACCGTGCCCCCCGTGGCATACCGCCGCCTGCTCGGCTCGCCGTGCCGCAGCCAGCGCTCCAGTGACGGCATGCCCGCGGGGACGTCCCCCACGAGCGCCTTCATCGCGCCGCACGAGGAGTGCCCGCAGACCACGATCTCGCGGACCTGGAGCACGCTCACCGCGTACTCGATGGAGGCGCCGACCGAGGCGTCGTCGGCCGCAGTCTCGTCGTGTGGCTCCGGTACGAAGTTGCCCACGTTGCGCACGGTGAACAGGTCACCGGGCCCGCTCGTGGTGATCACATTCGGCACGATCCGGGCGTCGGCACACGTGATGAACAGCGTGTGCGGCTGCTGCCCGCTCGCCAGCCTGCTGAGCGTCTCCTGCACGAGCGGCGCCGTGCGGGCCTGGAACTCCGACGTGCCCCTGCGCAGCGGCTCGGAGCGCTGGTCGGGGATCTCCACGTCGGCGTCCTTGGCCATCCACTCCGACCACGGGGCCAGCCAGCGCGGTGCCGACGGTTCGACGGCGTCCCTGCGCACGGTGGGCGAGTCGGACTTGCCGTTCGCGAACCACGGGTGCCCGATCTCGTCGACCACCACCGTGCCGCCCGTCCGCTCGTGCGCATCCAGCCAGCTGGACAGGCACTCGAACGACGCGTGGTCGAGGTAGTCGACCACGAGCTCCAGCGTGACGTGGCTGCCCTCGGGGATCGAGTTGAGCACAGTGGACAGTCGTGGGACGGAGAGGAACGTCAGCACGCCCTCGACGACGATCCGCCGGTGCCGCCCCTCGCCCTCCGCGTGGATTCCGGACCACATCGTGCGGCGCAGCATCAGCAGCAGCGAGAGCCCGATACCGATGAGGACACCGGTGAGCAGGTCGATCACCACGACGCCGAGCAGCGTCACGAGGTACAGCGGCAGGTCGCCGTGCTTGAGCACCTGCCGGATGTGAGCCATGTTCACGAGCTTCGCGCCGACGTGCACGAGCAGGCCGGCGAGCGCGGCGAGCGGGATGCTCTCGATCAGCCCGGCGAGCGCGACGACGAACAGCACGATCCACAGCCCGTGCAGAATGGCGGAGAGCCGCGTGCGCGCACCGGTGGCGACGTTGGTGGAGCTGCGCACGATGACGCCGGTGATGGGCAGGCCGCCGAGCGCGCCGGAGGTCATGTTGCCGACGCCCTGGCCGACGAGCTCACGGTTGAGGTTGGCCCTCGGCCCCGTGTGCATCTTGTCCACGGCCACGGCCGAGAGCAGCGTCTCGACGCTCGCGATGAGCGCGATGGTGAGCACCGCGATGCCGAAGTCGAACCAGCCGCCGTCGGGCAGCTGCGGCACGAGGCCGATGTTCAGCACGTCGCCGGGCAGGTCGACGCGCTCGGCCGACGCGCCGGTGACCACCGCGAGCACCGTGACGAGCGCGATCGCCGCCAGCGGGGCGGGCACCTTGCGCACGACGGGCAGCTTGCCCCACACCAGCAGCAGCGCGATGGTGAGCAACCCGAGCAGGGCGGCCGTGTCGTGCAGGTTGATGATCTGGCTCGGCAGCTCCAGCACGTTGTCGACGGCGGAGCTCTGCGCCTCACCGCCGAGCACGATGTGCAGCTGCCCCAGCACGAGCGTGACACCGATGCCGGCGAGCATGCCGTGCACGATGGCCGGGGAGATGGCGAGCGCGGCCCTGGCGACGCGGCTCAGTCCGAAAAGGACTTGCAGCACACCGGCGGCCACGGTGATCGCACACGTGACGGCCCAGCCGAACTCGTTGATCGTCTCGGCCATCACGACCGTGAGGCCCGCGGCGGGTCCGCTCACCTGCAGCGGTGCGCCGCCGAGCGAACCCGCGACGACGCCACCGACGACGGCGGCGATCAGCCCGGCCACGATCGGCGCTCCCGACGCGAGCGCGATGCCCAGCGACAGCGGTACCGCCACCAGGAAGACGACGAGTGAAGCCGGGACGTCGTGGCGCAGGACGGTGCTCAGCGGCAGCCGGGGGCGGGCACTCACGGCCTCACTCCCCTTGTTGTCGTGATCAACGTTCCGCGTCATGCATCACCCTCCTAGGTAGCGGTTGCGAAGGCGCTTCACATTCGGTGAAAGTCGTCCGCGATCCCCGGCGACCGCGAAGCGCAGTGCGCTCTCGATGGACTCCCACTAGATAACCGAAGAGTGTGTGATTTGTCCGCTATCGAAAGACCTTCTCATGTTCTCTTCACCGACGCGTCACTACAAAGAGGACACCTGTCTGTGAACAACACCCACGAGAAGTGGTCTAGATCTCACTCGATCCATTGACGGAACACGGAAATCCGCCATCGGGAAGTGATCGACTGCCGGGCCTACTGCACACCGTTACCCGAAGAGGTGATCTTGACGCGATCACGCCACTCGCGCGGTCTGGACCATCGCGTCAGCAACCCGCGCAACGTCGTCGTCACCCGCGACGTAGGGCGGCATGGTGTAGAGGAGATCGCGGAACGGGCGCAGCCAGACGCCCCGCTCGACGAGGGCCGCCGTCGCCTTCGCCAGGTCCACCTGACGGTCGAGCTGCACCACGCCGATCGCTCCGAGCACGCGGACGTCCACCACCCCCGGCACGTCCGCGGCCGGGGCCAGGCCCGTGCGCAGCAGGCCCTCGATGCGGTGGACGTCGTCGCGCCACGTGCCCTCGGCGAGCAGGCCGAGCGAGGCGTTGGCGACCGCGCAGGAGAGCGGGTTTCCCATGAACGTCGGGCCATGCGCGAGCACCGGGAGCTCGCCACGGGAGATCCCGGCGGCCACCTCCGGCGTGCACAGCGCGGCGGCGGCGGTGAGGTAGCCGCCGGTCAGTGCCTTGCCGACGCACAGCACGTCCGGCGTCACCCCGGCGTGCCCGGCGGCGAACATCCGGCCGGTGCGCCCGAAGCCCGTGGCGATCTCGTCGAACACCAGCAGCACGTCGTTGGCCTCGGTCACCTCGCGCAGCACGCGCAGGTATTCCGGGTTGTGGAACCGCATCCCGCCCGCGCCCTGCACCACGGGTTCGACGATCACGGCGGCCAGCTCGCCCGCGTTCCGCTCGACCGCGCGAGCCAGCTCGTCCACATAGGACTCGTCTGGCTCGGTCGCGAAACCGGAGGGCGGCGCGGGCACGAAAAGTTGCTCGGGCAGCACCCCACGCCACAACGCGTGCATGCCGCCCTCGGGGTCGCACACGCTCATCGGGTGGAACGTGTCGCCGTGGTAGCCGCCGCGCCAGGTCAGCAGCCTGCGCTTGCCGGTCCGCCCCAGCGAGCGCTGGTACTGCAGGCACATCTTGATCGCGACCTCGACCGAGACCGATCCCGAGTCGCACAGGAACACGTGCCGCAGGCCGTCGGGGGCGAGGTCGACGAGCGTGGTCGCCAGCCGGATGGCGGGCTCGTGGGTGAGCCCGCCGAACATCACGTGACTCATGCGCCCCACCTGCTCGGTGAGTGCCGCGTCGAGGACCGGGTGCCGGTAACCGTGGATGGCCGCCCACCACGACGACATGCCGTCGATCAGCTCGCGCCCGTCGGCGAGGCGGAGCCGGACGCCCTCGGCCTCGCCGACCAGCAGCGGAGGCACCGTCGCCGGCATCGGGCCGTACGGGTGCCACACGTGCTCGGCATCGAGTGCGAGCAGCTCGTCCTGACGCATGGCAGCACTGTAGGCGCGGCGACGGCCGCCGGAACGTGACGTGCGCCGCCGGGTCAGGTGAGGCGCACCCGCAGCGACTCCAGTGCGTGCACAAGTGTGCTGTCCCGCCAGCACAGAGCGTCCCCCGCCTCGGCGAACGCGAGATGCCCGTTCGCGGACCGCGTGATGTCGAGCCGGTCCGGATCGGGAACCCGCGCCTCGTCGCGGTTGGCCGCCAGCAGGGCGACGAGCACGAGCGCGTGCGCGGGGATCTCCACGTCATCGACGCGCACCGGCTCGGTGGTGTAGCGCAGCGTCGCGAGGTTGATCGGCCCGTCGTAGCGGAGGAACTCCTCGATCACGCCGGGCGACAGCGCGTGCGGGCCCCCGCGAACGACGCGGCGGCCATCACCCCGCCCATGAGCCCGATCGCGACCGTGGCGTGCGTTCGCGACACGTCGAGCCGGTCCCACACTCGTGCGGGCACCCACGGCAGCCATCGCGCGACTCCTCAAAGCACAACGCACCGTTGCGTTGTAGTATAGGCCGGTGCCAGCCAGCGGACCGCGCCGAGCGCAGGACGTGTACGCCGCGACGCTCGCCCTGCTCACCGAGCACGGCTACGACGGCCTCACCATCGAGGGCGTCGCGGCGCGTTCGGGCGTGAACAAGACGACGATCTACCGGTGGTGGCCGTCGAAGGACGCGCTGCTCGGCGCGGCCCTCACCGACGCCGGCCTGCTCGAGCTGACCGTGCCCGACACCGGCAGCCTCCGCGAGGACCTGTGCGCGCTGGTCGAGCAGATCCTGCGGCTGCTCACCGGCAGGGCGACGGGGACCGTGGTCACCGCGGTACTGGGAGCCGCGACCCACCGGCCCGAACTCGCCGGTTTCACGCGCGCCTTCTTCGCCGACCGGCTGCGCAGGGAACGGATCGTGTTCGAGCGCGCCGCCGGCCGCGGCGAGCTGCGGCCTGACGCCGACCCGAAACTGGTCATGGACCTGCTCGCCGGGGCGCTCTGGCTGCGCGTGCTGGGCCGGGGCGAGACACCGCGCAAGGCCTCGGTACGGGAGCTGGTCGACACGGTGCTCACGGGGGTGACGCCGTGAGCTACCGGCCGATCTCCCCGGAACGGCTCGTCGAGGAGCTCACGGAGCGCATCGCGGGCCTGTCCGCACGGCCGTGGACCAGAGTGGTCGTCGACGGCGCCGGCCCGGAACCGGCGCGGCTGGCCGACGCGCTCGTCGACCCGCTGCGGGTCCTCGGCCGCGAGGTGCTGCGCGTGTCGGCGTGGGATTTCCTCCGCCCGGCGTCACTGCGGCTCGAACGGGGCCGTCACGACCCGGACGTGCGCTACGAGGACTGGCTGGACGTTTCCGCGCTGCGGCGTGAGGTGTTCGACCCGCTCGCGCCGGACGGCAGCGGCGAGGTGCTGCCCGCGCTGTGGGACCGCGACCGCGATCGCGCCTACCGGCTGCCGCGCACGAGGCTGCCGGACGGGGCGGTGCTGCTGCTCGACGGGGAACTGCTCCTGGGCCGGGGTCTCCCGGCCGACCTCGTCGTGCACCTGTGGCTCTCCCCCGCCGCACGCGACCGGAGGCTGCCCGGCGAGGAAACCTGGGCGCTGCCCGCGTACGCGCGCTACGACCGCGAGGTGCGGCCAGAGGAGACGGCGGATGTCGTGGTGCGGATGGACCATCCGCGCAACCCAGCGATGCGCGTCAGCCCGCCAGCGTGACCGGGGTGCCGTCGAGCATCGCCGCAAGCCGCCTGGCCAGGATGTCCCACCGCCAGTGCTCGCTGACCCACTCGCGGCCCGCCTCACCCATGCGCCGCGCGCGCACCGGATCGGCGAGCAGCGGGGCGACCGTGTCCACGAGCTGGTCGAGCCGCCGGCCATCCACGACGTGCCCGGTCACCTCGTCGAGCACGGTCTCCGGCGCACCCCCCGAGTTGCCGGCCACCACGGGCAGCCCCGTCGCCGACGCCTCCAGGTAGACGATGCCCAGGCCCTCCACGTCGAGCCCCTTGCCCCGCGTCCTCGCCGGCATCGCGAACACGTCACCCGCCGCGTAGTGCGCGGGCAGCTCCTCCCACGGCACCGAACCCGTGAGCACCACGTGCTGCTCGACGCCGTTCTCCCGGGCCAGTTCGGCGAGCCGCTTGCGGTACGGGCCGCCACCGACCAGGAGCAGCGCGGCGTCCGGAACCCGCTTGCGCAGCTCCGGCAGCGCGCGCACGAGCATGTCCTGGCCCTTGCGCGGCACGAGCCGGGACACGCACACCACCACGGGACGGTCACCGAGGTCGTGGCGCTTGCGGATCTCCTCGCGCGCGGCGTCGTCCGGTTTGAACTGACCGGGATCGACGCCGGAAGGCAGGTGTTCGAGACCGGCGAACGGGCCGAAGGCCGCCGCGAACCGGCGGCGCGTGTAGTCGCTGACGTAGGTCACCACGTCCGCGGTGTCACCGATGCGCCGCAGCGCCTGACGTGCGGCGGGCAGCATGGACCAGCCGACCTCGTGGCCGTGGGTGCACGCCACCACGCGCTGCGCACCGACCGTCCTCAGTGGACTGCCAAGCAGCGAGAGCGGGGCGGCCGCGCCGAACCACACGGCCTCACAGCCGCGCGCGCGGAGGATGTTCCTGGCCCGCCGCAACACATCCGGCGTCGGCAGCATGAGAGAGGTGGGATGCCGGACGACCTCGAACGGGGCCTCGGCGTCGAACTTCCGGTGCGAGCCGGAACCGCGCTCCCACGACGGCGCGTAGACCACCAGGTCGTCGGCGGGCAGCCGGGTGGCCAGTGCGTGCAGATAGGACTGGATTCCACCCGGCCGGGGCGGGAAGTCGTTCGTCACCAAGAGCGTGCGGCGCATGGCTGGAGACTATCCCGCCCCGGGGGTGAAACCGTCGTTCGTCACGCGACCCTGCGCGCTCCGCTGTACTCGTCCTGCAGCGGCGAGACCTTGACCACGTCGCCCTCGGTGGGCGCGTGGACCATCATGCCGTCGCCGATGTAGATCCCGACGTGCGAGACGGGCGAGTAGAAGAACACCAGGTCGCCCGGCTGCAGCTGGTCACGCGACACGGCCTGGCCGAACGTCGACTGCGAACTGCTGGTGCGCGGGATGCTGACGCCGGCCTGCGAGTAGGCCCACTGCGTGAGGCCCGAGCAGTCGAACGTGTCCGGACCGGTGGCGCCCCAGACGTACGCGCTGCCACGCGCGCTCATCGCGGCGTCGACCGCGGCCTGGGCGGCCGCGCCGGGCGCCGAGATCGGACCGACGTCGGGACCGGTGTCGGACTGGGCTGCCACGTCGGAGTCGCTGAGCAGGCCCGCCTGCTCTGCGAGGTCCTCGACCTGCTGGTCGAGCCGCTCCTTGCGGGACTCCAGGTCCGCGGTGAGGCGGGCGGCGGCGTCCTTGGCCTGCTGTGCCCGGCGCTGCGCGTCGGCGGCCTGCTTCTCGGCCGAGCTCGCCGCGTCGACGGCGCCCTGCAGCTTGCTGAGCGCCTCGTTCTTGTCGGTGGCGAGGATGTCGAGCGCCGAGGAACGGTCGAGGAAGTCCTGCGCCGAGTCACCGGTCAGCAGCGCGGACAGCTTGTTGAGCTGGGCACCGCTGGTGAAGGACACACCGGCGAACTTGTCGACGTCGACCCGGTAGCGCTCGATGTCGGCCGCGGCCTGACGCTGGGCCTGGGTGGCGTTCTCCAGCTCCTTGTTGGCCTGGTGGAGCTCGCCTTCCTTGCCCTTGAGGTCCTCCTGCGCCGTCAGGTACTCCTCGTTGAGCTTCTCGGCCTGTGAGGCCAGCTCGCGGTACTTGTCGAGCGCGTCCGAGCCCGAAGGCTGCTGGAGGGCGGGGGGATTCTGGGGGGCGGGGGTTGGGGACGCGGTGGCCGGGGACTGGGTGAAGGTGACGACCGCGATCACGGCGGAGGCCGCCAGCGCGCCCGAGACCACGCGCTTCACGGGATGCGACTGCACGTCGCGTCTGTCTCCTTTGCTCTCGGCCGCCTACCGGGCGCACTGGACCGCGTGAGGTCGGGGGCCCTCGTCACGTTCCAGCGTTTCCGGCGCCATCGGGCACAGCGGTACCCGCGGGTACTCGCCACTCACCTGATGTCGCGCAGTGGTCCGGCACAGCTTCCCCGACTGCAAGCTGCTTCGGCGGCGACCTCGCGTCGCCGACCCTGGTGGAACGGCTGCCTGGCGCGAGATCTCGGCCAGGTTACGAAAGGTCGGTGCTCGCGTCCACCGATGGGGTACTGAAAATCGCCAACCGGAGGCGACACCCCCATTGGACCAGCGCTTAGTCGCTCGATGTGACAGATGCAACAATGCGCCGCTGTATCCGCGCCGACCGTTCACCTGATCGGATGGACCGCTCAACGCATCGCCTTTGCGCGCGTAGTCAGCCGGCCCTGCGGTGCTTTCCCGGCCTCCCCCGGCTCCCCGGCCCCTCCGGCACGAGCCGCAGCCGCGGCACCATACCGGCCTCCGCGAGCGCGTCCACCGCGCGCTGCTCCTCGGTGTCCCACTCCACCGACGGCGGCGCGCCGAGCAGCACGCTCACCACGCAGTCGGAGCAGGCGTCCCCACGGACCTGGCAACGGTCACAGTCGATGACCAGTGTGTTCTCGTCGAAGTAGTCCATGCCGGAGAAGGTAGGGACCACCACCGACAATTTCCGGACGCACGCTACAGCGTGCCGACGAACTCCCAGTGCCACGGCTCCTCCCGGCCGCCGCCCTGCCGCGCCCAGCCCGGGTTCACCCAGCCGAACGCGCGGGCGTTGCCCGCGAGCCAGCCGTACTGCGGCGTGCCGAACGACTGGGCGCCGCCGCACAGGTCGACCGCGAGGCCCCAGCCGTGGTTGCTCGTGCCCGGAACCGCCGCGAGCGACGGTTTGCGCCGGTACAGCTCCACCTGGGCGGAGAACGTCCGGTAGGAGTCGGTGAGGCACAGCGCCTGGCCGAACGTGCCGGCGTACGCCCGCGACATCGCCTGGAACGACTGCGCGGCGTCGCAACGCAGCACGTGCGAGCCGACGCCGATCGGGCACAGCGCCGCACCGGGGATGAGCCCGTTGGGATAGCCGCCCCAGGCGCCCGCGGCCTCGTCGGCCCCCGCGGTGCCCGTCTGCCTCGGCGGCAGCTCCACGCCGCCACAGCGCCAGGTCAGCTCCCCCTTCGCCCGCTGCGGCACGGGACCGGGCTCCCGCTGGCCGAGCGCGGGCCGCACGACGCCGAGCAGGCTGTCGCCCGCGGGCCGGTCGGCCACGACGACTCCGGCCAGCCGCGCGTCGGCGGCCAGCATGGTCCGCTCGTCGAGGACGATGCCCACCGACTGCACGCCGTACCGCGCGGGGCCGACGAACACGAGGTCGCCCGGCTGCGCGTCGGCGGCGGGCACCGGCCGTCCACGGGCGAACTGCTCCGCCGCCGCGGCGGGAAGCGTGAGCCCCGCCTTGGCGAACACCGAGCGCACCAGTCCGTCACACGAGTAGGCCACGGGCCCCTCGCCGCCCTCTCTCGGCACGTACGGCCTGCCCAGTGCCTCCACGGCGGCCGAAACGGCGTTGATCGTCTCCCGGGGCAGGACGAGCAGCCGCTGCCCGTTCACACCGACCTGAGCGACCCCGGCCTGTGGCCTGCCGCCCTTGCCCGGCAGCGCCCGCAGCCCGGCGGGCAGCAGCGCGGGGTCGCGCAGCGTCGCCGCGGGCGGCGGCTCGATACCCGCCGCGTCGAGCCTGCCGAGGTAGGCGCGCCAGCTCGCCGCGGTTTCGGTGTTGCGCTGCTGCTGCGCGCGCTGCTGGGCGACGACGGCCGCGTTCGCCGCGTCGATCGGATCCCGCAGCTCGGCCGACACGGCGTCGGCGCGGTTCGTGGCGTCGCCGCTGCGGCGCTCCAGCTCAGCCACGCTCTCGGCCGCGGCCCGCTCGTCGGCCTCGGCGGCGCGTTCGGTGGCCACGGCCTCGCGCTGCCGCGTGAGCGCGCCGGCCAGCCGCTGGTCCTGCTCGGCCCTGAGCCGGTTCAGCAGCGACGTGCCGCCGAGCAGTTCCTCCGGGTTGGCCGCGGTGACGAGCAACCGGAACTCGTCGGCCCTGCCCATCGCCGTGAACACCGAACGCGAGAACTCGTCGATCTCCCGCTGCTGCGCGGCCAGCGCCGCCTCGGCCTGCTCGCGCTGCTGCCTGGCGGTCGCGAGCCTCGACGCCGCGCGATCGACCGCCTGCTGCGCTTCCTGGATCTGGCCGGAGAGCTGCCCGAGCTCGCGCTGCACCTGGCTCGCGGCGCGCTGCAGGTCGGCCACCACCGGATCGGCGAACGCCTCACCCGGCCTCGGGTCGGGCACCGGGGAACCCGGCGCGATCCCGGCCTCGACGCGCAGGTCGCCGGGGTCGGTCGGCGGCCGCGGCGGTTCCTGCGCCGACACGGGCACCGCGAGCAGCATCGACCCGGCCAGCACCATCGGGACCAGCAGCCCACCCACCCGCATTTCCGCGACCTCCACGCGCACCGACTCAGCAGTGACAACGATCCGTGCGCAAGATCGTCACGCGCACGCCGGGCCAGGGCGGAGCTACACGCGGCCGAGCCTGGTGAGGAAGACCGCCGAGGGCACGGCGTGGGCGCCGCCCGCGCGCACCGACGTGACGACGGCCTGGTCGGACGTGACGACGATCATCGGCCTGCCCCTCGGCTCCGAGGAGACGAGCGAGCGGATCACGTCGTCGGCGAGCACGCCCGGGTCGGAGAACAGCACCCGCACGCCGCGCGGCGTCGTCGCGGGGATCGAGGTCACCCCGGCGCCGTCGAAGACCACCGTCAGCTCGGCGCCGGTCCGGGCCGCCAGCGCGGAGAGCTGGCCGATCAGGCGGTTGCGCTGCTCGGCCAGCGTGAGGTCGGGGTAGCCGGTCTTGGTGACGTTGTAGCCGTCCACGATCACGTGGACCTTCGGCAGGCGCAGCAGACGGTCGAGGATCACGGGGTCGTGCACGCGGTCGCCGTGGCTCCGCCCGCTGCCCGCGCCACGCACGGTGTCGGCCGGCCTGCGGCGGGACGCGCTGCCCACGGACAGCTCACGGCGCAGGCCGTCGACGGCGCCGCCGAGCGTGTCGAGCAGCAGCGACAGGCGCACCTCGTCGGCGTCGCGGGCCTCGCGCGCCGACTGCCGGGCGGTCTCCGCTTCGGCGAGCGCCCGTTCCGCCCGCGCCCGTTCGGTCGCCACCCGCTGGCGTTCCCGTTCGAGCTGGGCCGTGAGGTTGTCGATCTCGGCGCTGCGCCCGGAACCGGCCTGCTCGGCCTCGGTCCTCGCCAGCTCGGCCGCGTCCTTGGCCTGCCGCAACGCAACGCCCTGCTCGCGCAGCCTGCCGCGCAGCTTCTCCAGCTCGGCCTCGCGCTCGCCCCTGGCCTCCTCGGTCGCGGCGCGGGCCTGTTCCAGCTCGGCGCGCACGCGCTCCAGCTCGGCCTCCAGCCGCCGCGCCTTGGCCAGTGCGGCGTCGCGTTCGGCGCGCAGCGCGGTCTCCTCGGCGTTCTTGGCGACCAGCCGGATGCGCGAGGTCGCGCTGGACGAGCCGAGCAGCACGGCGGCGGCCGCGGCGGCGACGGAGTCCTCGGCGTTCGGGTCGAGCGCGTCGTAGCGGTGCTCGCGCAGCCATTCCAGCACCGCGATGCGGAACCGGCTCGAGTCACGCAGACCGGTCAGCAGCGCCGTGCCGCCGACCCTGGCCCGCTTGGCCGGGGCGAACCGCGCGATCGGCCTCAGCTGCCGGGGAACGTCGTCGGCGGGCAGCTTGCCGAGCGCGGAGGCCGCCAGCTCGGCGATGCGCTCGCGGATGGCCTCGGGCAGGCCGAGCCAGTCGAGTTCCCCTGACTCGTCTTCAGCGGTGGAGGGGGCCTCGCCGGGCACGCCGGCGGCCGGCCCGGGGAGGTCCTCCTCGGGCCGTTCGGAGTGCGCGGACGACGGCAGCATCCATCAAGCTTAATTTCCGGATCGCCGGACCGCGCCCTATGGGATCACCAGTCGCGCCGCCACCGGCAGGTGATCGGAGGCCTCCGGCTCCGTGGCCAGCACCTTCGTCCAGACCGGCCGCACGCGTGCGCCGGTGTAGACGTAGTCGATGCGCCGGTCGGGGTCCTCGGCCGGGTAGGTCGCGCCGCTGCCGAGCCCCGAGAACCGCCACGCGTCGGTGAACGCCGCGTCGAGCGTTCGGATCTCCGGGGAGCCCGGCAGCGCGTTGAGGTCGCCGACCAGCACCGAGCGCCGCGTGTCGCCCACCAGCTCCACGATCTCGCGCGTCTGCGCGGCGCGGTCGGACTGCGAGCTGGCGGCGAGGTGGGTGTTGTACACGTGCACCGGCACCCCGCGGACGTCGAGTCGCGCGTGCAGCAGCCCGCGCTGCTCCTGGCCGGGCGAGCGCGTGAGGTATGTGTTCTCCCAGTCCGTGATCGGGTACCGGGACAGGATCGCCGTGCCGTACTGGATGCGCGGCCGGTCCGCCGCGGGCGGGTCGCGGTCGATGTTGGCGCCGAAGGCGGCGTGGTAACCGAGCAGCTCGGCCAGCTCGCCCGCCTGGTCGACCCACTCGCTGCGCTCGGAGTAGTGCCGGTCGACCTCCTGCAGGCCCACCACGTCGGCCCCGCTGCGCTCGATGACGCGCGCGATGCGCCCGAGGTCGAGCACGCCATCGGTGCCCTGCGCGTGGTGGATGTTGAACGAGAGCACGGTGAGCACCCGCGCCCCGTGTCCGGCCGCCGAGGCGGCGCCGTTCGCCATCCCCAGCAGCATGCCCGTCACCAGCAGGATCGTCAGTGCCCGCAGCAGTCGCATTCTCGCCTCCACGCGTCGGTCGCGATGATCTTCGCGGGCACGGGCGCACGCCTGGCGACCGTGCGGTGAACCGGAGGCGAAAGATTGTCGGTGGTCCTTTCTAGGGTGCCGATCATGCAGCTGACGTTCGACGAGCTCGGAACTCCCCTGCGAGACACCACGTTCGTCGTCGTCGACCTGGAGACCACGGGCGCGCCGCCGGGCCCGGAGGGGATCACCGAGATCGGAGCCGTCAAGGTGCGCGGCGGCGAGGTGATCGGCGAGTTCGCCACGCTCGTCGACCCGAGGGCGCCCATCCCGCCGCAGATCGTGGCGCTCACCGGCATCACCACGGCGATGGTGCAGGCGGCGCCGCGCATCGAACGCGTGCTGCCCGCGTTCCTCGAGTTCGCGGCGGGATCCGTGCTCGTGGCCCACAACTCGGGCTTCGACGTCGGCTTCCTGAAGGCGGCGTGCCAGGGGCACGGCTACGCGTGGCCGCGCCCGCCGGTGGTGTGCACGCTCAAGCTCGCGCGGAGGGTCCTGTCGCCTCAGGACACGCGCAGCTACCGGCTCTCCGCGCTCGCGGCGCTCGTGGGGGCGCGGACCAAGCCGACCCACCGCGCACTCGACGACGCGCGGGCCACGGTCGACGTGCTGCACGCGCTGCTGGAGCGGGTCGGCTCGGTCGGCGTGCACTCGCTGGAGGAGCTGCTCGACTACCTGCCCGACGTCACCCCGGCGCAGCGCCGCAAGCGGGGCATGGCCGCGCACCTGCCCGAACGGCCCGGGGTGTATCTCTTCCGCGGTCCGGGCGACGAGGTGCTCTACGTCGGCACCGCGGGCAACCTGCGCCGCCGCGTGCGCCAGTACTTCACCGGGTCGGACAGCAGGGGCCGGATCAGGGAGATGGTCGGCCTCGCCGAGCGCGTGGAGGGCATCGAATGCTCGCACGCGCTGGAGGCCCAGGTACGGGAGCTGCGGCTGCTCGGCGCCCACCGCCCCGCCTACAACCGGAGGTCGAAGAACCCGCGCAACGCCTGGTGGGTGGTGCTCACGGACGAGGCGTTCCCCCGGCTGTCGGTGGTCCGGCAGGTGCGGGACGGCGCGCTCGGTCCGTTCAGCTCGCAGGCGCGGGCGAAGGTCGCCGCCGACGCGCTCGCGAGCGCCACGCGCCTGCGGACGTGCACGCAGCGGATCCCCGCCGCCGGGGCGAACGCGAAGCCGTGCGTACTGGCGGAACTGGGCCGGTGCGGGGCCCCGTGCGCGGGCAGGCAGAGCGTCGCCGAGTACGCGCCGTCGGTGCGGCTCGTGACCGACCTCGTGGAGGGCACCGACAACTCGGCGCTGCACGCCGCCCGCGAGCACGTCGACGCGCTCGCCGAAGCCGAGCACTTCGAGCAGGCCGCACGCAGGCGCGACGAGCTGGTGACGCTGCTGAGCGGCGTCGAACGCCGCCACCGGCTCGCGTCGCTCGCGGCGATCCCCGAGCTGGTGGGCGCCGCTCCGGACGGCTCGGGCGGCTGGGAGTTCGCGGTGGTGCGGCACGGGCGGCTCGCCTCGGCCGGGGTCGCGCGCAGGGGCGTGCCGCCGATGCCGGTGGTAGAGGCTCTGGTGGCGTCGGCGGAGACGGTGCTGCCGGGGCCGGGACCGCTGCGTGGTGCCGCCGCCGAGGAGGCCGGAGTGCTGCTGCGCTGGCTCACCAGGCCAGGGGTGCGGCTGGTGCGCACGGCGACGCCGTGGGCCGAGCCCGCGCACGGGGCCGGTGGCTGGCGTCCCTGGCTCGACCGTGCGGCCACGGCCAACGCGCTGGAACACGTGGGCTGAGCGCTGGCAGCTACCGGTCAACCCGGGCGCTCCCCCACCTTGCGGTACCTAGCTTTCCCCCATGACGACGATGCGGCACGCTCCGGCGGCTCCGGTGCGCGAGCCCGGTTCGGTCCGCGTGGCGTTCTGGCTGTGGGTCACCGGCCTCGTGCTGACGGTGCCGGTGGTGCTGCTGAGCCGGTTCGGCGCGCCCGAACGCGGCGCGAACCCGGTGGGGAGCCTCCTGCTGCTCGCGCTCGCGATCTGGGCGCTGCTGCGGTTCGCCACCGGGAGGCCGCTCGCCAGGGCGGCGCTCTGCGGCTTCGCGGGCTTCTGTGTGCTCGGCACGACGTTCGACCTGATCGTGCTGAACGCGCTGCCCGAGTGGGATCCGCTGCTGACCCTCCACGTCTGGGCCGGGGGAAGTCGCGCCGCCTTCCTGGTGGTAGCCGCGGTGTTGTCGTACACGGGCTCCGCGTGCGACTACTTCGGCACCGCGCCGCCGCGCACCGCCCCCGCCGCCTCGCGCTCGGCGGTGACGGCGTGGGGCGTGGCGATCGCCGCCGTGGCGGGCCAGCTGCTGATCGCCTTCTCCGTTCTGCTGCCGAGCGGCGGGCCCACGTGGCTGGACTGGGCTGTTCTGAACGCCGAGGACACCCTGCAGGCGGCGCTGGGTCTGTGCCTGCTGCCGGCGTGGTGCAGCGTGCTGTGGCAGTTCCGCCTCGGCAGCCGGTGGGCGCTGGTCACGCTCGTCGTGCTCGGGACGCTGGTGGGCATCGGCGAGGGCTACGTGCTCGGCACCCTCGACGGGCTCGCCCCCGTTCTCGCCGCGGTCCACCTGACCGCGACCGTCGCCGCCGTCGTGCTGTCCTGGCGGCGCCGCACCAGGTCCTGACCGTCGCGCGGGGCTACGATCACGGCGAAGCAGACCGTGCCCTTGCGAGGAGGCCCCCGTTGATCACCGCGATCGTCCTGATTCACGCCGCCGCGGACAGCATCCCCGAGACCGCGCAGGCGATCGCGGACATCGAGGGGGTGGCCGAGGTGTACTCGTGCGCCGGAGACGTCGACCTCATCGCGATCGTCCGTGTCCCCACCCACGAGGGCCTCGCCGACCTGATCCCCACCAAGATCAGCAAGGTCTCCGGGGTGCTCGACACCGACACCCACATCGCCTTCCGCTCGTACTCGCGCGCCGACACCGAGTCGGCCTTCGACATCGGCATCGAAGCCGACTGACCCCAGCCCACGACAAAGCCCCCAAGGCCACCTTTGTTGCGTTGAGCGCAACAAAGGTGGCCTTGGGGGCTGTTGGCGAACCTAGTGCTCGCGGCGGCCCGCGCCTGCCTCCTCGGGCTGCGGGGCCTCCAGCTCGGTCTCGCTGGTCTGGCCGTTCTCGTGGGCCCTGGCGGCCTCGAGCGCGAGCGTCTCCTCCGCCGGGTCCGGCGAGAGCCAGCCGCCCGCGACGGGCTGGCCCGCGGAGCCGAGCTTGTTCATCTTCTTCGGCACCGGCGCACCCTGGTACTCCAGCGCCACCGGGTGACCGTGGTCGTCCACCGGGCCGAGCGGCTGGTGGATCTCGATGAACTCACCGTGCGGGAGCCGCTTGATGATGCCGGTCTCCACACCGTGTTCCAGCACCTCGCGGTCGGACCGCTGCAGGCCGAGACAGATCCGGTAGGTGATGTAGTACGCCAGCGGCGGCGCGATCAGCACCCCGATCCGGCCCGCCCACGTCGTCGCGTTCAGCGAGATGTCGAACGTGTACGCGATGATGTCGTTGAAGCCGGACAGCTCGAGCACCATGAAGAACGTGATCGCCATGACGCCGAGGCTGGTCCTCACCGGTGCGTCACGCGGACGCTGCAGCAGGTTGTGGTGCCCGGTGTCCTTGGACAGCTTCCGTTCGATGAACGGGTACGCGATCAGCACCGTGAACAGGATGCCCATACCGATCGCACCAGCGAAGAACACCGGCGGGACCGTGTAGTTGCCGATGTAGAGCTCCCACGCGGGCCAGATCCGCAGGATGCCGTCCGCCCAGGCCAGATACCAGTCGGGTTGTGAACCCGCCGAGACTTGTGACGGGTTGTACGGCCCCAGGTTCCAGACCGCGTTGATCTGGAACAGACCCGACATCAGCGCGATGAAGCCCGTGACCACCGCGAAGAACGCACCGGCCTTGACAGCGAACACCGGCATGATGCGCACGCCGACGACGTTGGTCTCCTTGCGGCGGACGCCGGGGAACTGCGTGTGCTTCTGGTACCAGACCAGCGCGAGGTGCGCCGCGACCAGCGCGAGCATGATGCCCGGGATGATCAGGATGTGCAGCGCGTACATGCGCGGCACGATCACCGTCCCCGGGAACTCCCCTCCGAACAACGCCCAGTGCAACCACGTCCCTGCGACCGGAACCGAGAGCACGATGCCCGAGAGGGTCGCGCGGATACCGGTACCGGAGAGCAGGTCGTCCGGCAGCGAGTAGCCGAAGAAGCCCTCGAACATGCCCAGGATCAGCAGCAGCGCGCCGATGACCCAGTTGGCCTCGCGCGGCCTGCGGAACGCTCCGGTGAAGAACACCCGGAACATGTGCACCATCATCGCCGCGACGAAGATCAGCGCCGCCCAGTGGTGGACCTGCCGCACGAACAGGCCGCCCCTGACCTCGAACGAGATCTCGAGTGTGCTCTCGAACGCGCGGGACATCTCGATGCCCTGCAGGTTCTGGTACGGCCCGTTGTAGATGACCTCCTCCATCGAGGGGTCGAAGAACAACGTCAGGTACACCCCGGAGATGATCAGGATGATGAAGCTGTAGAGCGCGATCTCCCCGAGCAGGAACGACCAGTGCGTCGGGAAGACCTTGTTCATCTGGTGCCGCAGGCCCTTGGCCGCCAGGTAACGCCGGTCGGCGTTGTCGGCGGCGTCCGCGGCGTGCCGCTGGAGAGCGCTGGAGCCCTTGGTCGGCGTGGTGAGTGAGCTCATGACTTCCGCTCCCAGAAACCGGGTCCGATCGGCTCGATGAAGTCGTGCCGCGCGATCAGGTACCCATCACTGTGCACCGTGATGGGAAGCTGCGCCAGTGCGCGCGTGGCCGGGCCGAAGACGGGCTTGGCGTACTGCAGCGCATCGAACTGCGACTGGTGGCACGGGCAGAGGATCCGGTTGGTCTGCTGCTCGTACAGCGAGGTCGGGCATCCGACGTGGCTGCAGATCTTGGTGTAGGCGTAGTAGTCGCCGTAGTTGAAGTCCTCCTGGCCCTTGCGCTTGACGACCTTGGCGGCGTCGTCGGGGCGCAGACGGATCAGCATCACGGGGTTGTCCGAGCGCTTGAGCGCATGCACGAGCGCGTCGTGGTCGTCCCGCTCGGACTCCCGGAACGGATACACCGTCTCCATCGCGCCCGCGTCGAGGTCCTCCGGGCGCACCAGCGAGACCTCGCCGAAGTCGCCGGTGTGGCGGCGCAGGTAGACGACCTCACCGGGGAAGGCGGGCTGCCAGCCCGTGTGGGCCAGCGAGTCCTTGCCGTTCGCGTCCTTCCACGGGTTCTCGATGAACCCGGCGAGGGGCAGCGCCACGGTGCCGAGGCCCAGCACACCGGCACCGAGGCCGGCGCTGCGCTTGATCAGCGAGCGCCGTCCGATCGTGCTGCGCTCCCCCGCGTCGGCGAGGTGCGCGACGAACGTCTTGCGGTCGACTTCGGCGGAGCCCTCGCCCATGTTGTCGGTGCGCTGCTGCACGGCGAGCTCGGCGGGGATGAACCTCTTGCTGTAGAGCAGCACGCCGATCGCGAGCGCGAGCACCGAGACGCCCAGCGTGACGCCGAGCACCGGGGTGTACAGGCTGTACCAGAAGTACCCGTCCTGGTTGCCCGGCGGCTCGAACTGCCACGGCCACCAGATGAGGGCCGCGAAGAACGCCGCACCCGCCAGCGCCGCGATCAGGAACCACAGCGCGACGGCGCGCTCGGCGCGCTTCTCGGCCTTGGTGCCCTTGACCGGCCAGGGGTCCGGGTAGTTGACGATCTCGACGCCGTCCAGTTTGCCGCCCAGGCGGAGGAGCTCCTCCCGGCTCATCGCCGAGAGCTCCTCGTCCGTGGGCCGCGGTTCTGACCCGTTGCCGCTACTCATGCTTCTATGCCCTCGATCCGATCCACAGGGTCGCGCCGATCAGCGCGCCGATGCCCACGACCCATGCGATGACACCTTCTGAAGCCGGCCCGAAACCGCCCAGGCTGTTACCGCCGGGGTTGTTGCCCTCGTTGACCGACTTGACGTAGGCGACGATGTCCTGCTTCTCCTCCGGCGACAGCTGCCGGTCGGAGAACTTCGGCATGTTCTGCGGACCGGTGAGCATCGCGGTGTAGATCTCGTCCTCGTTGGCAGGCGCGAGGTGCGGCGCGTACTTGCCTGCCGACAGCGCACCGCCCTGACCGGTGAAGTTGTGGCACGACGCGCAGTTGAGGCGGAACAGCTCGCCACCGCGGGCCGGGTCGGAGCCGCGCAGCGCCTCGCCCGTCTCGGCAGGCCGCTCGGGGCCGCCACCGTGCGCCTGGATGTAGGCGCCGAGCGCGTCGATCTCCTCGGGCGTCAGCTTGGCGGGCTTGCGGGCGGCCTGCGCCTCCTGCCGGACCATCGGCATGCGGCCGGTGGCCGTCTGGAAGTACACGGCCGCGTCGCCGACGCCGATGAGGCTCGGGCCCTTGTCCTCGACACCCTCGAGGTTCGCGCCGTGGCACGAGATGCAGGTGTTGTTGTAGATCTGCTCGCCCTTGCGCAGCAGTGCGGGGTCGACCTGCGCCTGCGCCGTCTGCGGCTGCGGGGCGAACACGGCGTAGAGGGCGCCCGCCCCGATCAGCGCGATACCGAGCGCGAGCAGGCCGGCCATCCGCCGACGGAACTTCGTGCGGCGCCCCGCGCGCCGCCTCGGGGCGGTGGCGGAGTCGTTGCTGGTGGTCATCTTCTGCGGCAACCCTTGCTGTCAGTTCGGCCGATTGTGCTGGTGGTCAGGGGATGATGTAGATCACCGCGAACAGGCCGATCCACACGATGTCGACGAAGTGCCAGTAGTACGAGACGACGATCGCCGAGGTCGCCTGCGCCGGCGTGAACTTACTCAGCCGGGTCCGGATCAGGAGATAGACGAACGCGATCAGACCGCCGATGACGTGGAGTCCGTGGAACCCGGTGGTCAGGTAGAAGACGGTGCCGTAGGCGCCGGACGGGATGGTCACGCCCTCGCTGATCAGCGTGACGTACTCACCGGCCTGGCCTGCCACGAACACCGCGCCCATGATCAGCGTGATCAGGTACCAGCGGCGCAGGCCGAAGACGTCGCCCCGCTCAGCGGCGAACACCCCGAACTGGCAGGTGAACGACGACGCCACGAGGATGATCGTGAACGGCAGCGCGTACGGGATGTCCAGATGGATCGGCTCGCCGGTCTCTGGATTGAGTGGCGGCCAGTGCCCCGTGTCGTTCTGGGCCTTGACCGTGAAGAACATCGCGAACAGCCCAGCGAAGAACATGAGCTCGCTGGACAGCCAAACGATGGTGCCGACGCTGACCATGTTCGGCCTGTTCAGCGAGTGCACCCGCTGGCTGATGGTGGGAGCTGCCGTTGTCACGAGTCGCATTATGTCTCCCCGTGGCCCGGCGCCGCAGAGCGGGTCCTACGGAGAGTCGTGGAACACTCTCCAGCCCTCTGGGTTGACACGGGCCCGGACCGATAGCATCAGGACCGATCCACCATCGAGGCGCGGAGGACGTGACCATGACCGAGCAGGCAGCGCAGCCACTGAGGATCCTGGTTTTCAGCCACCGGCCCGAGGTACGGGACTCGATCATCAACGCCGTCGGCCGCAGGCCCGCAGCCGATCTCGCCAAGGTCCGCTACGTGGAGGCCTCCGGCGTCGCCGACGTGCTCACCGAGATGGACTCGGGGGAGATCGACCTCGCCATCCTCGACGGCGAGGCGCAGCCGACCGGCGGCATCGGCCTGACCCGCCAGCTCAAGCACGAGATCGACGACTGCCCGCCGATCGTCGTCGCGGTGCGGCGCAAGGACGACCGATGGCTCGCCACCTGGTCGCAGGCGGATGCCGTGCTCGTGCATCCGCTCGACCCGCTGACCGCCGCAGAGACTGTCGCCGACGTGCTGCGTTCGCGACGGGTTCCCGTCGTGCGCGGCTGATCCGCATGGCCGAGACACACACCTGGCCTTCGGTTCTGGGCAGGCTCATCGACCGGACGGACCTCTCCGAGGCCGACACCGAGTGGGCGATGGACCAGATCATGTCGGGCGCGGCCACCGCGGCGCAGATCGGCGGTTTCGCCGTCGCATTGCGCGCCAAGGGCGAGACGGCCGCCGAGATCTCGGGCATGGCGCGCGCGATGCTCTCCTACGCCCACCGCGTCGAACTGGCCGCCCCGGCGGTGGACATCGTCGGCACCGGCGGCGACCGCTCGGGCTCGGTGAACATCTCCACGATGACGTCGCTGGTGGTCGCGGCCGCCGGCGCGCCCGTGGTCAAGCACGGCAACCGCGCGGCCTCCTCGAAGTCCGGCGCCGCCGACGTGCTGGAGGCGCTCGGCGTGCGCATCGAGTCGACGCCGGAGGACGTCCGGCGCTCGGTCGAGGCGCTCGGCATCGGGTTCTGCTTCGCGCCCGCGTTCCACCCCGCGTTCCGCCACACCGGCGGGCCGCGCAGGGAGCTGGGTGTGCCGACGATCTTCAACCTGCTCGGACCGCTGACCAACCCGGCTCAGCCCACGTCGGCGCTCATCGGCTGCGCCTACGCCGACAAGGCGCCCGTGCTGGCCGAGGTGTTCGCCCGGCGCGGCGCCAGCGTGCTGGTGGTGCGGGGTGACGATGGTCTCGACGAGATCACCACCACGACCACGAGCACGGCGTGGGTGGTCTCGGGCGGCGGCGTTCGCCAGGAGTCGATCGACCCGGCCGCGCTGGGCATCGCGAAGGCGACGGCCGAGGACCTGCGCGGTGGCGACGCCGCGGTGAACGCCGAGGTCGTGCGCGGGCTGGTCGGCGGCAAGCAGGGCCCGGTGCGGGACGCGGTGCTGCTCAACGCGGCAGGCGCGCTCGCCGCGTTCGCGGGCCTCTCCGGCGATCTGACGGCCGACCTGAAGGCCGGCCTCGGCCGGGCGGCGGAGACCATCGACTCCGGTGCCGCGGCGAGCCTGCTCACGCGCTGGGTGGAGCTGTCGAAGGCGTCCTGAACGCCCTGCGGTAGGCGCTCGGCGATGTGCCCCGCAGGCGCGTGAACTGGTGCCGCAGCGCGGCCGCCGAGGCGTAGCCGCAGGCCACCGCGATCTCCTCCACCGAGAGCGCGCCGTTCTCCAGCAGTCCCTGTGCGCGGTCGAGCCTGCGCTCGGTGAGCCAGCGGTGGGGCGTGGTGCCGGTCGCGGCGGCGAACCGGCGCAGGAACGACCGCTGCCCGAGTCCGGTGCGCCTGGCCAGCTCGGCCACGGTGATCGGCTGGTCCAGCCTGCGTTCGATCCATTCGAGCACCTCGGCGAGCACCGCGTCGTCGGAGGCCTTCGCCTCGGGCACGGGCGCCTCGACGAACTGCGCCTGCCCGCCGGGGCGGTGCGGTGAGGCGACCATGCGGCGGGCCAGCGCGGTCGCCGCGGCCAGCCCGCGCACCTTGCGCACGAGGTGCAGGCACAGGTCCACCGCCGCCACCGTGCCCGCACTGGTGAACACCCCGCGGTCCTCGGCGTAGAGCGCCGTCGCGTCGATCTTGGCCGTGGGGAATCTCTCGGTGAACTCGCGCTCGTAGACCCAGTGGACGGTGCAGTCGCGGTCGTCGAGCAGGCCCGCGTAGCCCAGCGCGAACACGCCCGCGCAGAACCCGGCCACCCAGGCGCCCCGCTCGTGTGCGGTGCGGAGGACGTCGAGCAGGGCATCCGGCGGCGGGCTCGTTCGGGGCGCGCACGTGGGCACCACCAGCAGGTCGGCGTCCGCGGCGCGCTCCAGCGGGGACAGCGCGCCGACCTCGAACCCGGACCAGCTGCGCACGGGCTCACCGCCGGGCGAGCAGACCGCGAAGTCCCAGCCCGGCATGCCCGAGGCCGAGCGGTCGGTGCCGAACACCTCACACGCCACGCCCAGCTCGAACGGCGACACCTCGCCGGCCACGACGACGGCGACCTTCTCCACGCCCATCCCGGCAGTGTGTCACAAGTTTTGCGGTGCATGTCATCTCTGCCACTCGTCGCGTCTTCGCCGGAGGTCGAGGCTGGGCGCATGACAACGACGACAACCCCCGAGGCGGAAGTCCTCGACCGGACGGCCCTGCTGCGGTGGACCACGGCCATGGCACTGTCCGGCACGATCGGCGCGGTCGTGCTGGAGAGCGGCGCTCAGGCGCCCGCGGTGGCTTTCGCGCGCTGCCTCGTCGGCGGCGTGCTGCTCGCGATCTGGTGCGCGGCGCGAGGCTGGCTACGCCCCGCGGTCTTGAGCGGAAGGGACCTCGGCCTCGCCGCGCTCGGCGGCGTGCTGCTGGTGGGCAACTGGGTGCTGCTGTTCGCCTCGTACGCGTTGTCTTCGATCTCGGTCAGCACCGTCGTCTACCACACGCAACCCCTGCTGCTGGTCGGGCTGGCGGCGGTGCTGCTGCGCGAGAAGGTCACCCGGAGCCACCTCGGGAGGGCCGCCGTGGCGTTCGGCGGGGTGGTGTTGATCTCGCTCGGTGCGCACGGCACGGACGGGCAGCCGGTGAACGCGGGCGGGGTCGCACTCGCGCTCGGCGCCGCGGTGCTCTACGCGGGGGCGTCGCTGATCGCCAAGCAGCTGAGCCACGTCCGGCCGCACCTGCTGGCCGCGATCCAGCTGGGCGTCGGGACGGTGCTGCTGGCCCCTGCGCTGGCGTTCACGCCGCTGCCGGCCGATCCGAGGGGCCTGCTGTGGCTGGCGCTGCTCGGCGCGGTGCACACGGCGGTGATGTACGTGCTGATGTACAGCAGCATCGGCAGGCTGCCGACCACGACCGTGGCCCTGCTGTCCTATGTCTACCCCGTGGTGGCCGTGATCGTGGACGTGCTCGCCTACGGCCACCGCGTCAGCGTCGTCGAAGGCGCCGGAATGCTGGCGGTCCTGGCAGCGGCGATGGCGCCGACCAGGAAGCGTTGAATCAACACAGCGGCGCGCAGCGTCTCCGTTTGGGTGGCGGGGGGAGACGGGCGGGCGCAGGCAAGGTGGCCTTCACTGCAGAGGGAGAGCGGTGAGCCTCAGTGGTGGCTCGGGCCGGTGTGGTACTCGAAGACGAGGCCGCCGACGGCGATCAGCAGGGCGATGATCGCCAGGATCAGCAGCCAGATCTGGAAGAACGCGAGCGCCACACCACCCAGCGCGGCGCAGGCGGCGAGCGCCACGGGCCAGTAGCTGCCGGGGCTGAAGAAGCCCAGCTCACCGGCGCCGTCGGCGATCTCGGCCTCCTCGCGGTCCTCGGGCCTCGGCTCGATGCGCCGCGACACGAAGCGGAAGTAGCTGCCCACGAGCAGTGCCAGCGCACCGGTGAGGATCAGCGCGACCGTGCCGATCGGCTCCACGCCGTCGTTGGTCATGTAGCCGGTCATCACCGCGTAGACGATCGCTACGAGGAAAGCGAAGACCGTGACGATGTCGAAAATCCGGGCTTCGACCTTCATTGCCGTGTCCTTACTGGTTCGCTGGGACTACTTCGCGGGAGTTGCTGCCGTCTCGCGGGCTCAGCCGGTGGCGGTCCGCAGCGTGCGGTCGGTGGAGAACGGCTTGGTCGTGGTCGCGGTCGGGCTGCACACCTCGCCACAACCCTCACTCTGCAGGACGGCGAGCGCCTCCGCAGCGGTGTTCGGCTGGCCGGACTCCTCGTTGATCTGGGTCCGCAGCTCGATGTAGCGGTCGTACTTGTCCGGCGACAGCGCCCGCACCTCGAAGTTCATCATCGCGTGGTAGGTGCCGCACAGCTCGGCGCAGCGGCCGACGAACGCACCCTCGCGGTCGATGGTGTTCTGGAAGACGTTGTCCTGGTTGTTCTTCTCCGGGTACGGCATGACGTCCCGCTTGAAGTTGAACTCGGGAACCCAGAAGGAGTGGATGACGTCGGTCGAGCGCAGGTTGTACTGGATCGTCCGGTCCGTCGGCAGCACCAGCAGCGGGATCTCGGTCGAGCTGCCGACCGTGGAGATGCGCTGGCCGTTCTCGGTCTCCGGCTCCTCCGGGTAGGAGAACTCCCAGTTCCACTGGAACGCCGTCACGTCGACGGTCACATCGGGGTCCGGCTCCTTCGCCAGCACCTTGCTCTCGGTGGTGGCGGTGAAGAAGAACAGCACGCAGACCATGACGACGGGCACGACGACGCAGAACAGCTCGAGCGGCACGTTGTACTGGAACTGGCGGGGCAGCGCCTCGACGGTGCCCTTCTTCTTGCGGTGGAAGGCCACGGTCCAGAAGATCAGGCCCCACACGATCACACCGACGGCGAGAGCCGCGATGACGGACCACGTCCACAGGGTGCGCATGCGGTCGGCCTCAGGCGTGACGCCTTCCGGCCACCCGAACCGCAGTACCTCTTCGCCGGAACACCCGGTCGCCAGGATGGCGACAAGCCCGGCGAGCGCGGCAACCTTGGCGACCTTGCCCCGTCGTTTGCCCCGGGTGCGCTCTGGAACGCCCACTCCGCGATGCCTCCTCGCCCGATCACTCTGACGCACCGGACTTTAGCCGAGATAGCCGAGCTCGCCGCCCAAGGGGTGTCCGCGACCCGCCCGGCCGTGGCCTGCGCCTCCCCCGGCATACTGGCGACTTCGAACGCTGCGACGAGCAAAAAGGTGTGTGAAGACACGTGTGCGGCCTGCTTGGACTGGTTTGTGCCAGCGAGAACGACGCCGTGAACGCCAGGCCGTCGGTCGGCCAGGCCCTGCGTTGCCAGCGGCATCGCGGGCCCGACGAGACGGACACGTGGACCGACGGCGAGGTCGTCTACGGCTTCAACCGGCTCGCCATCATCGACGTCGAGCACTCCCACCAGCCTCTGACCTGGGGACCTCCGGAGAACCCGCGGCGGTACACGATCAACTTCAACGGTGAGATCTACAACTACCTCGAACTGCGCGAGGAGCTCGCCGCCGAACACGGTGCGAAGTTCGCCACAGAGGGCGACACGGAGGCCATCGTCGCGGCCTACCACCACCTCGGCCCCGCCGCGGTGGGCAGGCTGCGCGGGATGTTCGCGTTCCTGATCTGGGACTCCGAGCGCAAGGTCGTCTTCGGCGCCCGCGACCCGTTCGGCATCAAGCCGCTCTACTACTCCGCGGGCACTGGCGGGATCGCGTTCGCCAGCGAGAAGAAGAGCCTGCTGGAGCTGTCGGGAACGCTCGGCGTCGCCGAGGAGCTGGACCGCACGGCCCTGCAGCACTACCTCGTGCTCCAGTACGTGCCGGAGCCGGAGTCGCTGCACAGCGGCATCCGTCGCATCGAGTCGGGCACGTCGTTCACGGTCGAGCCGGGCGGCGAGCTGAAGACCGAGCGGTACTTCTCCCCCGAGTTCACCGCCAAGCCGGTGTCGGGCGCGGCGCAGGTCGCGGCCCTGCACGAGGAGATCGCCGAGGTCATGCGCGACTCGGTGGCCAAGCACATGCGTGCCGACGTCACCGTCGGCGCGTTCCTCTCCGGCGGGATCGACTCCACCGCCATCGCCGCGCTGGCCAAGGAGCACAACCCGAACCTGATCACCTTCACCACCGGGTTCGAGCGCGAGGGCTACTCGGAGGTCGACGTCGCGGCCGAGTCCGCGGCGGCGATCGGCGTCGAGCACGTGGTGAGGACCGTGTCCGCCGACGAGATGATGGACACACTGCCGCTGATCGTCTGGTACCTCGACGACCCGGTGGCCGACCCGGCGCTGGTGCCGCTGTGGTTCATCGCGCGCGAGGCGCGCAAGCGCGTGAAGGTCGTGCTCTCCGGTGAGGGCTCCGACGAGCTGTTCGGCGGGTACACGATCTACCGCGAGCCGCTGTCGCTCGCGCCGTTCGAGAAGGTGCCCGGCGGCGTGCGCAAGCTGCTCGGCAAGGTCTCGGCCCGGATCCCCGAGGGAACGCGCGGCAAGGACCTGCTGCGACGCGGGGCGCTGACGCTGGAGGAGCGCTACTACGGCAACGCGCGGATCTTCCGCGACGACCAGCTGCGGGGCGTGCTGAAGACGTTCACCGAGGGTGTCGGGCACGGAGACGTCACGGCGCCCTGGTACGACCTCTCCCGCGGGTGGGACCCGGTGGCGCGCATGCAGCACGTCGACCTCTTCACGTGGCTGCGCGGCGACATCCTCGTCAAGGCCGACAAGGTGACGATGGCCAACTCGCTGGAGCTGCGGGTGCCGTTCCTCGACTCCGAGGTGTTCCGGGTGGCGTCGTCGATCCCGCTCGACCAGAAGATCACCCGCGAGACCACGAAGTTCGCGCTGCGCAGGGCGCTCGACGGCATCGTGCCCGCGCACGTGCTCAACCGGCGCAAACTCGGCTTCCCGGTGCCGATCCGCGTGTGGCTGCGCGACGAGATGTACGACTGGGCGCGCGGCGTGATCTCCGACTCGCAGACCGACGAGCTGCTCGACAAGCGCGCCGTGCTGGCGATGCTCGCCGAGCACAAGGCGGGCAGCCTCGACCACAGCAGGCGGCTGTGGGCGTTGCTGGTGTTCATGCTCTGGCACGGCATCTTCATCGAGAACCGCATCAAGCCGGAGATCCCGGAACCCCAATACCCCGTCAAGCTCTGAGACTCCGCGTATCGGCTCCCAAGGCCACCTTTGTTGCGTTGAGCGCAACAAAGGTGGCCTTGGGGGCCTTTCTGCGCGCGGGTCAGCGAGCCGGGTGGATGTTGTGCCAGCGGTTGAAGATGTTCTCCGGGTCGAACTCGGCCTTGATGCGGGCGAGCTTGCGGTAGTTCTCCTCGCCGTAACCGGCCACGACGCGGTCGGTGCCCTCGTCGCCGATGAAGTTGAGGTAGACGTCCCCGCTCGACCAGGGCCGCATCGCGGCGCGCACGTCACGGGCCCACCCGATCACCCGGTCGTCGTCGGCGGGGTCCTCCCACAGCCCGAGCGGGTGGACGGCCCACGGCGTGGCCCGGTTGAAGCCCGGCCAGTCCCGGCCGTGCGTCACCGCACCACCCCACGGCAGCAGCGCGTACTGCGAGGCGGACGGCACGACCATGTCGTACGCCCGCTCGCAGTAGCGGTCCAGTGCCTCGTCGGGCAGTTCCCGTAGGTGCTCGTCGGTCCAGTAGTTCCGGAAGCCCGGCGGGTCGTCGAGCATGCACTGCAGGTCGGCGTAGGGGATGTTCGTGATCACCTGGCCGTGCGGCGCTGCCGCGAGCAGCGGCGCGGCGACCTCCCGCAGGGCCGGCTCTGCCCCGCAGTACGTCACGAGCACGCCACACGTCAGCTGCCCCACCAGGTGCGGCGGCACGAACTCCTCGGGCGGGCCGGTCATGTACAGCATTCCGCCGCCCACCTCGTCCGGCGCGGTGGCGATCAGGTCGCGGTAGATCCCCGCGATGGAGCGGCCCTCGTCCGCGGGCCACAGCAGCAGCGCGATCGAGAACTCGGGTAGCCGGTGCAGCCGGAAGGTCAGCGACGTCGCGACGCCGAAGTTGCCGCCCGCGCCGTGTAGCCCCCAGAACAGGTCGGGATTCTCCTGTTCGTTCGCGGTCACCTCGCGGCCGTCGGCGGTCACGAGGTCGATCGAGAGCAGGTTGTCGCAGGCGAGACCGTGCTTGCGCTCCAGCCAGCCGGACCCGCCGCCCAGCGTCAGGCCCGCGACGCCGGTGGTCGACACGCGTCCTCCGGTCGTCGCGAGCCCGTACGGCTGGGTCCCGCGGTCGAACTCGCCCCAGCTGGTGCCGCCGCCGACCGTCACGGTGGCCCGCTCGGGGTCCACCGCGACGTGGTTCATCGGCCGCGTGTCGATCACCAGCCCGCCGTCGACGAGGCAGGCGCCCGCGACGCTGTGCCCGCCGCTGCGCACCGCGATCTCGAGCCGGTTGTTCCGCGCGAACGCCAGGGCCGCCTTGACGTCGTCGGCGTCGGCGCAGCGGGCGATCAGCTGGGGCCGCGCGACGATCATCGCGTTGAAGATGTTCCGCACATCCTCGTAGTCGCCGTCACTGGGTGTGACCACCCGGCCGCTGAGCTGCGTCCGCAGGTCGTCCACGGACGCGGGTTCGAGCAGGTTACCGGTCATGACTGCCTCCTAGCGTCTATCAGAGGCCAGTCGCGCCATGCTGCCTGCCGTTACGCGCGGTGCAAAAGAATCAGCCCGCCTTCTCCGGGAGGTAGTCGTTGGAGTACGTACCGGACACGTCGACGTCGGCCCGCTCGACCTCGGGGATGAACTGGGCCAGCACGGAGCGCACCGCCTCGGCGCCGTCGGGCTGGATCGTGCCGTCCTTCGAGTAGGCGTCCTTGACCTTGCCGATGGCGTCGACGTAGACCTCGCGGTTGCCCTGCGCGTACTCCTCCGGCATCTCGGCGGCGATCTCCTCGGCAGAGTGCTGGTCGATCCATTCCAGCGTGCGCACGATGGCCTTCGCGAGCTTGCGGGCGTTGTCGCCGTTGTTCTCCAGCCACTGCCCGGTGGAGTACAGCACCGCGGCCGGGTAGGTGGAGACGCCGAAGTCCTCCTGCACGCCCTCGGCGGTGCGCGTGTCGGTGAGGATCTTGACCTTGTCGGCGCCGGCACGCTGCTGCAGCAGGGAGAACGCCGGGTCGAGCATCACCGCGGCGTCGACTCGGCCCTGCTCCATCGCCGCGACGGCGCTGGAGTCACCACCGACGGCCTGCACGGTCGCCGAGTCCGAGGGCAGCCCCTCCTTGTCGAGCAGGTACTTGAGGAAGAAGTCCGTCGACGAGCCGGGCGCGGTCACGCCGACGTTCGC
This sequence comes from Prauserella flavalba, assembly GCF_003202235.1. GTDB lineage: Bacteria > Actinomycetota > Actinomycetes > Mycobacteriales > Pseudonocardiaceae > Prauserella_A > Prauserella_A flavalba. The sequence goes on along the minus strand of NZ_MASU01000013.1, from coordinate 595,463 downwards.
GCCCGCGAGGTCGGCGATCGAGTTGATCGGCTTGCTCGCCTTCGGTGACACCGCGAGCACGAGCGACGGATAACGAAGCATGGTGACGAAGGAGCGCACCTCGCGGTCCTTGGCCGCCATCTGGATCGTGTGGTCGTAGTAGCCGCTGACCACGTCGACGCTGCCGCCCTGCAACGCCTGCAATGCCTTCGAGCCGCCCTGCAGGTCCTCCAAGGTGACCTTCAGGCCCTCGGCCTCGTAGTAGCCGAGCCGCTGCGCCAGTGTCGTCGGCAGGTACACCAGCAACGGCTGGCCGCCGACGCCGATGGTGAGCTGCCCGCCCTCGGCCCGCTCGCCCGGCTTGGCCTGGCACGCGCTGAGCACCAGCGCGAGCGCGAGCACGGGGGCGAGGATCCGCTTGATCATCATTGACCTCCAGCGATGTGGTTGGCCTGGGTCGGCTTCCAGCGCAGCAGGTAGCGCTCGACGCGGTTGACGGCGACGTCGACCACGAGCACCACCGCGGAGAGCACGACCATTCCGGCGAAGACACCCGTGGTGTCGAACGTTCCCTCCGCCTGCGAGATCAGGTAGCCGACGCCCTTGGAAGCACCGAGGTACTCGCCGACGACGGCACCGACGATCGCGAAGCCGACGCTGATGTGCAGGCTGGAGAAGATCCATGTGAGCGCGCTCGGCAGGAGCACGTGGCGGACCAGCTGGCCCTGCTTGGCGCCGAGCATCCGCGCGTTGTCGACCACGACCCGGTCGACCTCACGCACGCCCTGGTAGGTGTTGAAGAAGACGATGAAGAACACCAGGGTGACGCCGAAGGCCACCTTGGACCAGATGCCGAGGCCGAACCACAGCAGGAAGATCGGCGCGAGCACCACCCTCGGCAGTGCGTTGAGCATCTTGATGTAGGGGTCGAACACCGCCGCGATGAACTCGACCCTCGCGAGCAGGAAGCCGATCACGAGGCCGAGCACGCCGCCGATCACCAGCGCCAGCGCGGCCTCGACAAGGGTCACCCGCAGGTGCTCCCAGATCGAACCGGTGACGAACCAGTCCACGGCGCGGGAGAGGATGTCGCTGGGCTTGGAGAAGAAGAACTCGTCGACGATCCCGTTGCGGGAGCACAGTTCCCAGCCGAGCACCACCACCACGGCGAGTGCGATCTGGGTGATCAAGACCGCGGGCCTGTGCCCTCGGCCGCGCCTGCGCTTGGCGGGGGCGTCAGCGGTCGGCACCGACGGCGTCGCCTTCGCTGGTGCGCTCATAGGTCTTCATCACCTCGTCTCGCAGGTCCGACCAGATGGCCCGGTAGATCTCGGTGAACTCGGGGCTGGTCCTGATGTCGAGCAGGTTGCGCGGGCGGGGCAGGTCGACGGCGTAGGTGCCGACGATGCGGCTGGCCGGTCCCGCGGACAGCAGCACGACCTCGTCGGAGAGCGACACGGCCTCGTCGAGGTCGTGGGTGACGAACAGGACCGTCTTCTCGCTGCCGGTCCAGAGGGTCAGCAGCTCGTTCTCCATCACCTGCCGGGTCTGGACGTCGAGCGCGCCGAACGGCTCGTCCATCAGCAGCATCTCGGGGTCGCCGATCCAGCTCTGCGCCACGGCGGTGCGCTTGCGCATGCCGCCGGAGAGCTGGTGCGGGTAGGCGTCCTCGAACCCGGCGAGCCCGACCCTGGCGATCCAGTCCCTGGCGAGCTCGGCGCGCTCGCTCTTGCTCACGCCGCGCAGCTGGAGCCCGAAGGCAACGTTGTCCAGCACGGTCTTCCACGGCAGGAGCCCGTCCTGCTGGAACATGTAGCCGGCCTTGCGGTTGAGCCCCCGCAGCGGCTTCCCGTCGACGAGCACCTGGCCCGCCGCCGGGGTGAGCAGCCCGGCGACCGCGTTGAGCACCGTCGACTTGCCACACCCGGTGGGCCCGACCACCGAGACGAAGCGGCCCGTTCCGACGGTGAGGTCCACGTCGGACACCGCGGTGTAGTCGGCGCCCTTGGCCCGGTAGGCCATCGTGACGCCGCGTAGCTCGATCGCGGTGGCGACTCCGTCGTCACCCATGTTTGCCTGTTCCTCCTCACGGCACATCGCTCACGATGTGGCACGAAATTCGCGATGTGATGCGCACACTAAGCGTGAGGTGTCGGGGACAACAACTGTCATCCCACGGGGTGAGAAAGAAACCGGCCGAGCGACGGCTCAGGCGGGCAGCGCGGCACCGATCTCGTCGGCGGCCTCGGCTCCGTAGGCACCGGCGAGACGGGCGAGCGCCGTCTCGCGGTCGAAGAGCCACTCCTGGGTGCCGATGGTCTCGAGCACGAGCACGGCCACCAGCGAGCCGAGCTGCGCGGACCGTTCGAGGCCGAGGTCGTAGTGCCTGCCGGCGAGGAAGCCGGCACGGAAGGCGTCACCGACACCCGTCGGGTCGGCCTTCGCGGTCTCGGGCACGGCGCCCACCTGCAGGGACATGCCGTCGGCGCTGACGATCTCGACGCCCTTCGCGCCGAGCGTGGTCACGCGCATGCCGACGCGGGAGAGCACGTCCTCCTCGGTCCAGCCGGTCTTCTGCAGCAGCAGTTCCCACTCGTAGTCATTGCTGAAGAGGTAGCTCGCGCCCGCGACGAACGAGCGGACCTGCGCGCCGTCCATCCTGGCCAGCTGCTGCGACGGGTCGACGGCGAAGGTGTAGCCGCGCTGCCTGCACTCGGCGGCGTGGCGGAGCATGCCCTCGGGGTCGTCGGGACTGATGAGCACGAGGCTCAGCCCGCCTGCCCGGTCGGCGACGGGTGCCAGCTCGATGTTTCGGGCCTCGGCCATCGCGCCCGCGTAGAACGTGGCGATCTGGCACAGGTCCTCGTCGGTGGTGCAGACGAAGCGCGCGGTGTGCGCGATCTCGGAGACGTGCACGCCCGACGTGTCGACCCCGTGCCGTTCGAGCCACGCGCGGTAGTCGGCGAAGTCGTCGCCGACCGCGCCCACCAGCACCGGCGAGACGCCGAGGACGCCGAGCCCGAAGGCGATGTTGGCGCCGATGCCGCCGCGGCGGACCACGAGGTCGTCGGCGAGGAAGCTCAGTGAGATCCGATGCAGCTGCTCGGGGACGAGCTGCTCGGCGAACCGCCCGGGAAAGTGCATGAGGTGGTCCGTCGCGATGCTGCCCGAGACGGCGATCCGCGCCTTCACTGCCACCGGTCCTCCAGTCGGGTAACGGTTCGATCGACACGCGAGACTACCGAGAGGTAAGGGTGTCGCGCACGGGCCGTAGCGCTTACGTTGCTCATGTGAGCACCGCCACCGAACCGGAGACCCTGGCCGAGCTGATCGCCGACTGCGCGGAGATCCCGAGGCCCGAGGTACCCAGGCACGAGCAGGTGCCCACCGCCGCCCCGTGGACGGTCGACGACGCGTGCCACGCGCAGGTCGCCGACCTCGACGAGTACATCTGACCCCCCGGTCCCCACGGGCCCGGGTACGCACAGGGGCCGCGATCAATGGCGATCGCGGCCCCTGTGTGCTGTTCGGGCCCGGAGACGACGAAGGCGCTGGCCACGACGATGCGTGACCAGCGCCGCCAAGGCACGAAGCACGCGCCGTGGGGTCTTGCGGGGGTCCCCCGCGACGACTCAGTGGAAGCTGTCGCCGCAGGCGCACGAACCGCCCGCGTTGGGGTTGTCGATCGTGAAGCCCTGCTTCTCGATGGTGTCGACGAAGTCGATCTCGGCACCCTGCACGTACGGCGCGCTCATGCGGTCCACGGCGACGCGCAGGCCGTTGAAGTCGCGGAACAGGTCCCCGTCCAGCGTCCGCTCGTCGAAGAACAGCTGGTAGCGCAGACCGGCGCAGCCACCGGGCTGGACGGCGATCCGCAGGTGCATGTCGTCGCGGCCCTCTTGATCGAGCAGCGCCTTCGCCTTGGCGGCCGCGGCGTCGGTCAGAATGACGCCGTGCGTGGTCTCGCCGGCCTCGGCGGCGGTGTTCTGCTCAGCGGTCGTCATGACTCTCCCTCAAGGTCTGTTCGCAGGGCGGTTACCGGTGCCAACAAGCCCGGGTCCCGTTCTGTTCCCTACCGACCATGGTGACACATCTTTCGACCGGCTGAACATGCGTGGTGAGCACTGCAATACCCTGGTGACGTGAGGTTCCTGCGCCGTAACAGTACTGAAGAGGCCGTTGCCGAGGCCGACGCCGTCGAGGTCGACCCCGGCGGCGAATCTCACGCCCCGAAGGGCTACACCCCGGCCAAGGGCCGGGCGACGCCCAAGCGGCGCGAGGCCGAGGGCAAGCGCCGGGGCCCGGTGGCCCCGCCGCCGCGCACCACGCGCGAGGCGATGCGCCGCAACCGGGAGCTGCGCAAGCAGAACCCGGTGACCAAGGAGGAGCGGCGCGCCGCCGCCAAGGAGCGCCGCGAGCGCATGATGGCGGGCGACGAGCGCTACCTGCTGCCGCGCGACCGCGGGCCCGTCAAGGCGTACGTGCGCGACCTGGTGGACTCGCGCCGCAACGTGCTCGGGCTGTTCATGCCGCTGGCGATCCTGGTGTTCGTGTCGCTGCTCGTGCCGGTGCCGGCCGTGCAGCAGTACGCGACGCTGGTCACCACGGTGTTCCTGCTGGGCATGCTGGTGGAGGGCTTCCTCAACGGCCGCAAGATCGCGAAGCTGGTGCGGCAGCGGTTCCCGAACGAGACCGTCAGGGGCGCCTCGCTCGGCTGGTACGCGTTCGTCCGTGCGAGCCAGATCCGCAGGCTCCGCATGCCCAAGCCCCGCCTCAAGCCGGGCGACCCGATCCCGTAACCGCGAGCCAACGTGGGAGCAAGGGAGCTTTACTACCGGAAAACGGGAGTAAAGCTCCCTTGCTCCTTTCCGGGGGTGAGCTGAGCCGCTCCAGGTCGTTAGCATTGCGAACCATTCGTGGTTAGGCTTCGGAACATGGAGTTTCGTCGTCTCGGCCGTAGCGGCCTTTCGGTCAGTGAGATCTCGTACGGGAACTGGCTCACCCACGGTTCCCAGGTCGAGGAAGAGCAGGCCCAGGCCTGTATCAAGGCAGCACTCGACGCCGGCATCACCACCTTCGACACCGCCGACGTCTACGCGAACACGGCCGCCGAGTCGGTGCTCGGCCGCGGCCTCGCCGGCCAGCGCCGCGAGAGCCTGGAGATCCTCACGAAGGTCTTCTGGCCCACCGGACCGGGCGGCCCCAACGACAAGGGCCTCGGCCGCAAGCACATCATGGAGTCGGCCCACGCGTCGTTGAAACGCCTCGGCACCGACTACATCGACGTCTACCAGGCGCACCGCTTCGACCGCACGGTCCCGCTCGAGGAGACCATGCTCGCGTTCGCCGATCTCGTGCGGCAGGGCAAGGTGCTCTACGTCGGCGTCTCCGAGTGGACCGCGGAACAGATCACCAGGGGAGCCGCGCTCGCACGCGAGCTGAAGGTGCCGTTCGTGTCCAACCAGCCGCAGTACAACATGCTGTGGCGCGTGATCGAGGAGCAGGTCGTCCCCGCGTGCGAGCGGGAGGGCATGAGCCAGATCGTGTGGTCGCCCATCGCGCAGGGCGTGCTCACCGGCAAGTACCAGCCCGGTCAGGCCCCGCCCGAGGGCTCCCGCGCGACCGACGAGAAGGGCGGCGCGAACTTCGTCAAGCGCTTCCTCAACGACGACGTGCTGGACCGCGTGCAGCGGCTGCGTCCGCTGGCCGAGCAGGCCGGCCTCTCGCTCGCGCAGCTGGCGGTGGCGTGGGTGCTGCAGAACGGCAACGTGGCGTCCGCGATCATCGGCGCCTCCCGCCCCGAGCAGGTGCACGAGAACGTCAAGGCCGCGGGCGTGAAGCTCGACGCCGACCTGCTGCAGGCGATCGACACCGAGCTGCTCGGCGTGGTCGAGACCGACCCGAGCCTGACGAAGAGCCCGTAATCGGGCGACTCAGTCGCGCTCGGCGCGCCGGGCGTCGGCCGCGGCGCTCCACACCAGACGGATCTCCTCCAGCAGTTCCCACGGCTTGAGCACCGTGGTGCGCGGCAGTGAGCTGGCGAAGCCGACCGGGTGCCTGCGGAACCTCCGCAGCATCCGGCTCGGCTTGCTCACCAGCCGCTGCCGAAGATCCCGGAGGTAGCGGTCGCGCACGTCCCGCTCGATGCGGTTGCCACAGCGAGTGCAGGTGGTGACGACGAGCAGCCTGCCCGCGTACGCGAGCTCGTGGCGGGTGTCCTGGCCACAGTCGTGGCAGGTCAGCGTGGCGTACTCGACCGTCCCCATGCTGCTCACCCTCATGTCTGGTACTCCGCCGCCGCGAGTACCTGCTCGGCGATCACGAGATCGTGCGGGTAGGTGATCTTGAAGTTCTGCTGCTCGCCGCGCACCCAGTGCACGGGCAGTGCGGAGAAGCGTTCCATGCACGACGCCGTGTCGGTGCCCAGGAACTCCTCCCGCGCGGCCTGCTCGTAGGCGGCCAGCAGGGGGCCCGCGCGAAAGCCCTGCGGGGTCTGCGCCCTGATGATCGGGCCCGGAGCCTGCTCGGCGAGCGTCGCGCCATCGTCCCCGACCGCCACGACATCCTCGGCGGGCAGCCCCGGGATCGCGCCGCCGTGCTCCCGCGCCGAGTGCAGCACGCCCGCGATCAGCGCCGGGCTCACGAGCGGGCGGGCCGCGTCGTGCAGCAGCACGGTGTCGACGGTCCCGTCGTCGATCCGGCTCGCGAGGTGCCGCAGCGCCCGCAGCTCGGACTCCTGCCGGGTCTCGCCGCCGTAGACGACCTCCACCTCGGCGCCGTCGACCTCGCGGTCGAGCACCCACTCCACGAGCTCGCCGTCCTGCGGGCGGGCGACCAGCACCAGCGCGCCGATGTCGGGGACGCGGGCGAACGCGCCGAGCGACCACGACACGAGGCGGCGGCCCGCCAGCGGGAGGTAGACCTTGTTCATGGCGGCTCCGACGCGGGTGCCTGCGCCGCTGGCGAGCACGACGCCTGCCGCGTACGGCGCCCGTCTGACCCGCCGCGCGCGCCGCGATTTCCGTTCCGCCACACCGGGATCATACGAGCTCACCGTCCAGGAGCCGCTGCACCGTCGTGAGGAGGCGGGCGCCGTCGGCACCGTCGGCGACGCGGTGGTCGACGCTCAGTCCCAGGGTGCAGCGCAGGCTCACGCCGAGGCCGCCGGGCACGGGTACCACCTTCGGCTCGATCGCGCCCAGCGCGAGCGCCGTCGCCTGCGGCGCGGTGAGCAACGCCTGGAACGCGCCGACGCCAAGGCCGCCGAGGTTGGAGACCGTGGTGGTGGCGGGCGCGGACAGCTCGGCCAGCCCGAGCCTGCCCGCCCTCGCGCGGTCCACCACGTCGCCGATCCGCTCGGCGAGCTCGCGGAGGGGCAGCCGGTCCGGGTCGGTGAGCACGGGTGCGAGCAGCCCGCGCCCGGTGTCGACGGCGAGTGCGACGCCGACGTATTCGTGGGTCCGTGCCTCGCCGTCGGCCCAGCTCGCGTTGAGTTCGGGGTGCTCGCGCAGCGCGCGGGCGAGCACGTGGGTGAACACGGCCGTCCAGCCGTTCGCGCCCCGGTTCGCCTGTGCCCGCTCGAGATCGACGTCGCGATACAACACGAACTGAGGCACCTGCGCGCTCGCCGACATGCGTCGCGCGATCGCCGTTCGCGCCCCCTTCCGCCGCCGCGAGAGGGGAGCAAGGGAGCTTTGCTCTCGTTTCGCGGTAGTAAAGCTCCCTTGCTCCCTACCGAAATACTCGACATCGGATAGGCGGATCGTGTGCCAGGGGCCCGTTGGCGTCACCAGGGCGAGATCGATGCCGAGGTCAGTGGCACGACGGCGCGCGGCCGGCACCGCCGCGACGCCGTTGCGGGAACACGGCTCCACAGCCGACTCCACCGCCACCGCCGCGGGCTCGGACACCGGCTCTGGCACGGGCTCCGGTTCCGGCGGGCCGTCGAAGAGTCCCTCCAGGAGGTCGTCGGCCTCCGAAGCGACGTAGGCGATGGGCTCCCCCACCGGAATCACGTCCTCCGGCTCGGCCACCAGGCGTGTCAGCACGCCGTCGACGGTCGCCTCCACCTCCATGTCCACCTTGTCGGTGGTCACCTCGCACACGACCTCGCCCTGGCGCACCGGGTCCCCCGCTGCCTTGCGCCACCCGACGAACACGCCCTCGGTCATGGTCATGGACATCTTCGGCATGACCAGCGCGACTTCCTTGGCTACCACCGGTTCACCAGCTCACTCGCCTCGCGCACGATGTCCTCCACCTGCGGCACCGCGGCCCGCTCCAGCTGCGGCGCGTACGGGATCGGCACGTCGAGCCCGCACAGCCGCGCCACCGGCGCCCGGAGGTGGCCGAACGCGCTCGACTCCACGATCCGCGCCGCGATCTCGGCCATGAACCCGCCGGTCTTCGGCGCCTCCTGCACGAGCAGTGCCCGGCCCGTCGCCGTCACACTGTCCACAATGGTCTGATCGTCGAGCGGCCGGAGCGTGCGCGGATCGAGCACGCTCGCCTGAATTCCCTGCGAAGCCAGTGTTTCCGCTGCTTCCAGTGCCCGCGACACCATCACGCCGGTGGCCACGATCGTGACGTCCCCGCCGGTGCGGCGCACCGCCGTCTCCCCGAGCCGCACCCGCTCGGCACCGTCCGGCACCGGCCCGCTCTGCTTGTAGAGCAGCTTGTGCTCCAGCACGATCACCGGGTTCGGGTCGTCGATCGCCGCGAGCAGCAGGCCCTTCGCGTCGGCGGGCGTCGCCGGCATCACGACCTTGAGCCCGGGCACGTGGGCGAACCACGCCTCCAGGCTCTGCGAGTGCTGGGCCGCCGCGCCCGTACCCGATCCGCCGGGCGTCCGCAGCACCATCGGCACGGTCGCCGCACCGCCCAGCATGAAGTGGATCTTCGCCGCCTGGTTGACGATCTGGTCCATCGCCTGTGCGGTGAAGTCGGAGAACTGGATCTCCACGATCGGGCGCATCCCGGCCAGCGCGGCCCCCACCGCCGCGCCGACGATGCCCAGCTCGCTGATCGGCGTGTCCCGCACCCGTTCCTCACCGAAGCGGTGCACGAGGTCGCCGGTGACGCCGAACGCGCCACCGTACGTCCCGACGTCCTCCCCCAGCAGGAACACCCGCTCGTCGGCCTCCATCGCCTGCCCCAGCGCCTCGCGCACCGCCTCGGCATAGGTCAGGGTCCGGGTGTTCGTCGCATCCAGCACCGCGGTCATCGGTCACTCCCGGCGTAGACGGCATCGGTCAGCGAGTCGGCACGGGCGTCGGGTGCGGCGCTCGCGGTCCGGATGGCCTCGCGCACGCGGTCCCGCGCCTCGTCGCGGCAGGCCGCGATGTCCACTTCGGACAGCGTGCCCGCCACCGCCCGCTCGAAGCGCGCGATGGGGTCCTGCTCGCGCCAGCTCTCGATCTCCTCCCGGGTTCGGTAGAGGTTCTTGTCGCTCTTCGAGTGGCCCTTCCAGCGGTAGGTGACGGCCTCGACCAGCGTCGGCCCCTGCCCCGCCCGCGCCCGGTGCACGGCGTCGGAGACCGCGTCGTGCACGGCCTGCGGGTCGTTGCCGTCCACGGTCACACCGGGGATGCCGTAGGCGGCCGCGCGCTCCGCGAGCCGCTGGACCTTGAACGCCCTGCCCACCGACATCGACATGCCGTAGTGGTTGTTCTCGCACACGAACACCACCGGAAGGTCCCAGATCGCGGCGAGGTTGACGCCCTCGTGCCACGCGCCCTCGTTCACCGCGCCGTCACCGAAGAAGCTCACCACCACCTGCTCGCCCCCGCGGAGCTTGACTGCGAGCCCGGCCCCCGCGGCGATGGGCACACCACCCGCGACGATTCCGTTGGCGCCGAGGTTGCCGGTCGCGACGTCGGCGATGTGCATCGAACCGCCCCGGCCCCGGCAGTAGCCGGTCTCCTTGGCGAGCAGCTCCGCCATCATGGCGTCGAGCTCGGCTCCGCGTGCGATGCAGTGCCCGTGCCCGCGGTGGGTCGAGGTGATGTAGTCGCCCTCACGCAGCGCGAGGCACGCCCCGGCGGGCACGGCCTCCTGCCCGATCGACAGGTGCATGGTGCCGTGCATCAGGCCGCGCGCGAAGAGATCGTCCACAGCCTCCTCGAACCGGCGGATCGTCCACATCGTCCGCAGCGTTTCCCGTGCCGCGGCGGCATCCTTGGTCAGATCCACGCGCCGAGCACCTCCTCCCCCTCCAGCAGCCGGTCCTGCAGCCTGCGCAGCGTGGCGATCGTGGTGGTCTCGTCGACGGCGACGTCGGCGGTGGTCAGCGCGGTCCGCGCGGGGACGTCCCGCAGCACCCGCGCCCCCTGCACCAGACCGAGCGGGACGTGGTCGCCCGCCTTCGCGTTCTCCGCGCTGTCGGTGACGCCGTACACGGTTTCCCCGCCGATGCCGTCGAGCGTCTCCCCCTCGCGCAGGTCGCGCTTGGCGACCGCGAGCACCTCGGCGTTCCACGCGGCGGGCGAGAGGCTCGGCGTACGGTCGAGCACAGCCTGCGCCACCGACAGCGGCGCCTCGACGCTCGCGAGGTGGTAGGGCCGGTAGAACGCGTAGTACGGGCCCTTGCCCATGCTCAGGTAGGCCATCTCCTCGACGACCACGGGGTGCTCACTGCGGCCGATCACGAACACGCCGGGCGCGACCGGGCCCGTGCAGTAGTCCACGACGCCCGGCCCCGGCAGCACCCCGCCGTCGGCGGCCGGCCGGAACGTCTCGGCGAGCGCCTCGACGGTGCAGTGCGGGCCGCTCATGCCGCGCGCGGGCACGCGCAGGTCGGCGCCGTTGGCGAGTGCCGCCATCTCGATCATGGTCTTGGAACCGTCGACGAAGCTCGCGAGCATGTGCGGGTTCATGCCCTTCGCGGCGGCCTTGTCGGCCACCGAGTCGGGCGTCGCCGTGGGGTCGAGCGGATTGTTCTTGCCCTTGCCCGCGCACACGACCTCGAAGCCGATGTCACGCACGTAGTCGACGAGCGCCTTGCACTCCACTGGTTCGTCGCCGCGGCACACGGTGTAGACGCGGCCGAGCCCGGCCGCCAGTCGCGCGAGGAGCAGGCCGACGGTCACGTCGCATTCGACGTTGAGCATCGCGACGTCCTTGCCCGCGAGCAGGCCCGCGAACGCGACGCGCGCGCCGACCTCGGGCACGCCGCTGGCGTCGACGAGCACGTCGAGCGGAAGGCCGGGCAGCATCGCGGCGTCGTCGGTGACCACCGGCGTTCCCGCCTCGATCGCGGCGGTCAGCTCGGCGCGGGAGCCCTGTGCGACCACGTGGTCGTGACCGGCGTGCGCGAACGCCTGCCGCCCGCGTTCCGGCGCGATGTCGGCGATGGCCGCGACCTCCATGCCCGCGATCCGGCTCGCCTGCACCACGAAGCCGAGGCCCATCTGCCCGGCGCCGACGAGCCCGACACGCACCGGGCGGCCCAGCTCCCGCTCGCGGACTCGCAGCCGATCGACATAACTCATCCCGAGGCTCCTCCACCCTTTTGCACGTATGTGCACATCGTGTGCACCGTGGTGCTTCTTTGGTAGCACGCAGGTGGAAAAGCACACAAGCCCACGTTCTCCGCACATAAGTGCAAATGCAGTGAAGGCCACCTTGCCTGCGTTGAACGCAGGCAAGGTGGCCTTCACTGCATTTGGGTCTAGACGGCTTGGGACCTCAGGGTTCCGGCGTTGAGCCGGGCGGCCATCTTGAGCGCCTCGGCGACGGCCTTCGCGAGCGCCTTGGAGCCCGCGCGTTCCTCGGCACCCTCCACGGGACCCGCCAGGTCCGGGCGCTCGGTGAACGTCGCGAACACCGACACGCCCTCCATCACCTGCGCCCTGGTGACCTCGCCGCGGCGGCGGTCGATCACCAGCAGCACGATCGCGCCGCGCAGGCGCCCCTTCGCGCGCCCGCTGACCAGCAGCATGCCGCTGCGGTTCTCGTCGGTCGCCAGCTCGTTGACGGCGCGCTGGTAGCCGAGGTGCTGGCGGTAGCTCAGCAGTCCCGCGGCGACGAAGCCGCAGACCAGCACGAGCACCGCCTGCCAGGTCACGTCGTCCCCCCGCTCAGCGCGAGCCGGGCACCTGCCTTCGGCAGCGTCACGGTTCCCTTGCCGTGCACGGCACCGGGCAGCAGCGACGTGCCCTCGTCGGGGTTGAGGTAGACGACGATGTGGCCGAGGGTGCGCAGGTTCTCGTGCGCCCGCTCCCCCACGGCGACCAGCTCGACGCGCTCGTCGCCGAGGAGGAACACGTCGCCGGGCCGGATCTCCCGCTCGGGCCCCTTCGCGGGACCGTGCACGACGCTCACGCTCTCCAGCGCGTCCGGGATCGGGTCGGCGTAGAGGATCATGACTCCGCCCTCCACCATGTCGCCCGCCTCGTCGCCTGCCCGCAGGACGGTGCTCTCGTAATACACGCTCATTCCTCCACTCTCCTACAGGCCGAAACTCGCGGCCCACGCGATCAGCACCGCCACCGGCGAGGTGATCATGCGGCTGATCAGCACCGCGGGCGTTCCGACCGCCACGGTCTCCGGCTTCGCCTCACCCAGTGCGAGCCCCACCGGCACGAAGTCGCAGCCCACCTGGCCGTTGATCGCGAACAGCGTCGGCAGCGCGTACTGCACCGGCAGCGCGCCGATCGCGATCTGGCTGCCCATCAACGTGCCGATCACCTGCGCGATCGCCGCGCCGGGCCCGAGGATGGGCGACAGGAACGGCAGGGCCACGACGAGGCTGATCGCCACGAGCCCGATGGGGTTGCTCGCGATCGGCGAGAGCACCTCGCCCATCCACTGCGCGACACCGGTGTAGATGACGATGCCGAGCAGCAGGCTCACGTAGGCCATGAACGGCAGGATCGTCTTGAGCGTCAGCTCGATCGTCTGCCTGCCCGCGGCGAGCATCGTGTTGACGAACGAGCCGACGCCGGAGCCGAACTTGACGAAGACGCCGGTGACCGAGTTGAACGCCTGCCCGAACTTCCCGTCACCGGTGACGGTCGCGGCGACCTCGCGCGACGAAGGGCGTTCCGAGCGCGGCGGAACGGCGGGCTCTTCGGCCGGTTCCTCGGCACCTTCCACTGTGGACGGCTGGACCTGCTCGACACCGACCGCGGAGACGAACAGCTCCTCGGTGATGAACTTCGCGAGCGGCCCGCCGGGCGCACCGGGGTAGACGTCGACGGTGGGGATGCCCTTGCGCGGGTACACGCCGATGCGCGCCGTGCCGCCGCAGTTGATGACCGCGGCCACCACCTCGTCGTCGGGCACGGTGGTGGTGAAGCCGTCCACGGCCTCGGCCCCCGTCAGCGCGGCGATCCTCGCGGCCACCTCGTGGATGCCGCCCCCGGTCACCGAGAGCACCTTGTTGCGCTTGCCGTCGGCCCGCAGCAGCAGGCCCGGCCCCCAGCCGCCCGCGCCCGCGCGCACGAACACGGCGCGGGAGGTGTGCGTGGTGTCCGTCTCGCTCATGCCTTCACCCCTCCGGCCCGTGCGGCCTCGAACTCGCGGTCGAAGTCGGCGAAGACCTCGGTGCGGCCGGTCCGCTTGATCATGAACGCGGTGAGCTTCTCGGTGACGATGCCGCGGATGAAGATCACCACGATGCCGACGAGGAAGTACCGCAGTGCCAACGGAACCGTCGACTCGCCGAGCTGCGTGATGCCGTTGGCGATGCCGAGCCACACGAACAGCTCACCGGCGTTGGCGTACGGGAAGAACGTGGTCACCGGGTGCACGAAGGACACCGCGGAGTCGTAGAACGCCGGCTTGTGCCGCTCGGGCAGGAACCGGCCGAACGAATAGCACATCGGGTTGGTGAGCATGAGCACCGCGATGATCGGCATGATCGTGTACCGCGTGATCCACCACCGCGCCGACCACTGCACCGCCCTCGTCACACGCTGCTCGCCGATGAAGGTCGTGAGCGCGTACATGAACGTGAGCAGGACGATCAGGGTCGGCAGGATGCCGGTCACCAACCCCACGAACTGCTCGCCCGACTCGTTGAACAGCCCGATGAAATGTGTGCCCAGCCATTCGAAGACGCCGAGCACACCGCCGCTCGTCTCCGGCTCTGGCTGTGCCGGCTGCTGCTGCGCCATTACAGCAAGCACTTGCATTCCTGGCCTCCTTCTCGGCCCCCCACAATCCGGCATTTGCACTTATGTGCGTACGTTCTTCACGTTTGCCAGTGATGTGTGTAACATGCCGCTCAAGCGTCGACAAGACCCGATTGCGAAGGAGCACGCATGCCGGAGATCCGCGTGAAGATCGCGTCCAGCGTCGGCCTGCACGCCAGGCCCGCCAGCGTATTCGTCAAAGCCGCCGCCAAGCACTCCGGCCAGGTCCTGATCGGCAGGCCCGGCACGGAACCCGTCGACGCGCGCAGCATGCTCTCCGTACTGAGCCTCGCGATCGGGCACGGCGAGGAGGTGGTGCTGCGCACCGACGGCGCCGACGCCGACGCCGCGCTCACCGAGCTCTCGCGGTTGCTGGTGACAGATCTGGACGCGTGAGCCCATGCCACCACCGCGCGATCAGCAACTGCTCGTCAAGGCGGCCCGCCTCTACTACGAGGAAGGCCGCTCCCAGAACGAGATCGCGACCACGCTGCAGGTGAGCCGCTCGAGTGTCTCGCGCATGCTCACCGCGGCGCGCGAGCGCGGCATCGTCCGGATCCAGATCAACGACCCGACGGGCCGGGACATGGATCTCGAGGCGGAGCTCACCGCGCGGTTCGGCCTGCGCGACTGCCGGGTCGCCGAGATCCACAGCGCCGACCGTCCACTGTCGAGGGTCGGCGACCTCGGCGCCCGGTGGCTGCTGGAGAACCTGCAAGCGGGGCAACAGATCGGCGTCTCGTGGGGGCACGGGCTGCAGGCCGTCGTGCAGCACATCCCCGACGAGGGCGGGCTCGACGTCGAGGTGCTTCCGCTCGTGGGTGGACTGTCCGCAGTGGACTCGGCGATCAGCGGCGAGGAGCTCGTGCGCGACCTCGCGGGCCGCGTCGGCGGCCGGTACCAGCGACTGCACGCGCCCGCGCTGCTCACGTCCAAGGCGGGCAGGGACGTGCTGCTCGCCGAGCCGAGCGTGCAGGCCACCCTCGACGCCGCCCGCCGCGTGCAGGTGGCGATCGTCGGCATCGGCAGCGTCGGGCAGGGTTCCTCGGCCGCGCTCGTCAAGGCCATGAACCTCAGCGCCGAGGAGCAAGCCCGGTTCGACGCGGCCAGGCCCGTCGGCGACGTCTGCGCCCGGTTCTTCGACGCCGAGGGCACGCCGCTGGCAGGCCCCTCCGACGACCACGTGCTGGCCGTGTCGCTGTCCGACCTCGCCGCGATCCCGACCGTCGCGGGCGTGGCGGCAGGCCCGGAGAAGGCGGGCGGGGTGCTCGGCGCGCTGCGCACGGGCGTGCTCGACGTGCTCGTGTGCGACAGCTCCCTGGCCAGGGCCCTGCTCACGCGCGACGCGCGGTAACTTGGCCCCGTGCCCATCGAGTTCGCCACCGTTCCCCATCCCGACGAGATCGCCCGCGCCGACGCCCTGCGGCGCCACGGCCTGCTGCTCAAGCCCGTGGGGTCACTCGGCAAGCTGGAGGACCTCGGCGCGTGGATCGCCGCATGCCAGGGTCAGTCGCCGCCGCGCCCGCTCAAGCGCACGCGGGTCGTCGTGTTCGCGGGTGACCACGGGATCGCCGCCAAGGGCGTGTCCGCCTACAAGCCGGAGGTGACGCGGCAGCTGCTCGCCGCGGCCCGGTCCGGGGGCGGTGCGCTGAACGTCCTCGCCGATGTCGCGGGCGCAGGCCTGCGCGTGGAGGACATCGCCGTGGACTCGGCGGAGGACGGCGAGTTCAAGGTCCGCAGGGGCTCCGGCTCGATCGACGTCGAGGACGCGCTCACCGCCGACGAGGCCGAGGCGGCCGTGCGGGCGGGGATGCGGCTAGCCGACGCGGAGGTGGACTCGGGCGCCGACCTGCTCGTGCCCGCCGACCTCGGTGTCGGCGTCACCACCCCGGCGTCCACGCTCGTCGCGGCGCTCACCGGGACCGAACCGGTGGCCGTGATCGGCAGGGGCTCGGGCATCGACGACAACGGGTGGATGCGCAAGGCCGTCGCGGTGCGCGACGCCCTGCGCCGGGCCCGGCCCGCGCTGTCCGACCCGGTGGAGCTGCTTCGTACGGCCGGTGGTGCGGACCTCGCCGCGATGGCGGGCTTCCTCGCCCAGGCCGCCGTGCGCCGCACGCCGGTGCTGCTCGACGGGCTCGCGTCGGCCGCCGCCGCCTTGGTCGCCGAGGAGCTCGCACCCGGTTCGCGCTCGTGGTGGCTGGCCACGCACCGGTCCACCGAACCCGCTCAGGTGCTCGCGCTCGACCACCTCGACCTGGAGCCCGTGGTCGACCTCGGCGTCCGGCTCGGCGGCGGCGCGGGCGCCACGGCGGTGCTGCCGCTGCTCACGGCGTCGGCACGGCTGCTGACGGAGATGACGACGTTCGACCAGGTGCCGCTGCCCGAGTAGGTCCGGGAACGCACGACTCGCTGTCGGGAAAGCACGACTCGGGCTCCGGAGCGCAAGACTCGCGCCCCGGAGCGCACGACTCGCGGGAGTCAGGCGAGCTTGTGCATCCAGCCGTGCGGGTCGGGGCGGGTGCCCTCCTGGATGCCGGTGAGCTCCTCGCGCAGGCGCATGGTCAGCTCGCCGGGCTTGCCGCCGGAGATGGTGAACTCGCCGCCGCCGTGTTTGACCCTGCCCACCGGCGTGATCACGGCGGCCGTGCCACACGCGAACACCTCGGTCAGCTCGCCGGAGGCGGCCGCCTTCTCCCACTCGTCGGTGGAGATCTTGCGCTCCTCGACGCGGTGGCCGAAGTCGGAGGCCAGCCTCAGGAGGGTGTCGCGGGTGACGCCGGGAAGCAGCGAACCGCTCAGCTCGGGCGTCACCACCCGGGCGTCCTCACCGGAGCCGAAGACGAAGAACAGGTTCATCCCGCCCATCTCCTCGACCCAGCGCCGCTCGACCGCGTCGAGCCACACCACCTGGTCGCAGCCCTGCTCGACGGCCTGCGCCTGCGCCACGAAGGACGCCGCGTAGTTGCCGGCGCACTTGGCGAACCCGGTGCCGCCGGGGGCCGCGCGCACGTACTCGGTCGACAGCCACACGCTGACCGGCTTCACGCCGCCGGCGAAGTAGGAGCCGGCGGGCGAGGCGATGAGCGAGTAGAGGTACGAACCGGACGGCCGGTTGACGCCGAGGCCCGCCTCGGTGGCGATCATGAACGGCCGCAGGTAGAGCGTGTCACCCTGCCGCGTCGGCACCCACCGCTCGTCGACGGCGATCAGCTCGTGGATAGACCCGAGGAACAGCTCGTCGGGCAGCTCCGGCATCGCGAGCCGCGCCGCGGAGCGGCGGAATCGGGCGGCGTTCTGCTCGGGGCGGAACGCACTGATGGTGCCGTCCGGCTGCCGGTACGCCTTGAGGCCCTCGAAGATCGCCTGCCCGTAGTGCAGGACGGCCGTGGCCGGGTCGAGCGAGAGGCCCTCGTACGGACGCACCCGCGGGTCGTGCCAGCCACGCTCGGTGTCCCACTCGACCGTCACCATGTGGTCGGTGAAGTGGGTGCCGAATCCCGGAGCCGCCAGTACCTCGGCTACGCGCTCCGCCGAGGCGGGAGACGTGCTGAGGGTACGGCTGAACGGGATCGTCGTAGTCATGTCGATGAGCATATCTCGTTAGTAGGAAGTCAGAGGATTCGCCGACCTCTACGATGGCGGACGTGAGCATCCAGCCCCAGCAGCCCCAGGGCGGCAGCAGTGTGTCCGCGGGCGCCGCCTCCGACGCCAAGACCTTCGCCGCCGCCGCGTTGCTCACCTTCGCGGCCGGCCTGATCGTGCTGATCGGCTACATCATGGCCGGCGGTTTCGGTGGTTTCCTCGGCATCATCGGCGGCGTGTTCGGCGTGGTGTGGTGGAAGAGCCTGCACGGCAAGGTCTTCCCCCGCGACCTGCCGGCGAAGTCGCTGGTCGCCCTGCTCGTCACGGCCGCGGCGCTGTTCGGGCTCACCTACGTGATGGCCTGACGCTCACAAGTCCCGCAGCAGCTCGGCGGGCAGTTCGGGCTCCGGCCACGCCGGGTCCGGCCGGAAATCGGTGAACGTGCCGTCGAAGGGGAACGCCCCTGCCTCGGCGAGCGCCGCCACGCGCAGGCCCTCCTCCCGCAACAGTGCCAGCTCGCGCTCGGTGAGGCGCCCGGCCCGCAGGGCCGCCTCCGCCTCGTCCTCGTCCTTCCACTCCCAGCCGCGGTCGGGGGCCACGTCGACGTCGAGCACGCCGTCGATGCGCCTCGGCCCGTGCGCGTCCCGCCCGCGCGGAATCTCCAGGTTGACGTACCAGCCGGTGAACTCGCCTGCCTCGTCGAAGAACCACCACACCGACGACCACGCGTCCTCGCACACCAGCCGCAGCGTGGACGTGCCGTGCCACCGGTCGTGGACGCGCCTGCGCGGGGCGACGAACCGCTCGGCCAGTGGCGCGTCGCGCTGGTGCCTGCCGTCGGTGAGCCTGCTGCCGACGATCCGGGTGCCGGAGGGCAGCCAGCCGAGCAGCCGGGTGCCGTCGTCGGCGAGCACGCGCAACGGGTGCTGCTGGCCGACGCTCGCGTCGGGGCGCAGGAAAGTCAGCACCGCCGTCTGTCCCGGCTCCCACCGCAGGGGACTCATGCACCGAACACCAGCCCGCCGAACAGAGCGACGGCGAGTACGGCCGTCGCGACGGCCGGTGCGGTGCGCTCGCGCGTGAGCAACGCCGCCGCGAACGCCTGCGCCAGTGCGAACGCGGCCGCCACGAAGAGGGCGCCCACCGGCGTCAGCACCACCGCGAGCACCACGGAGGCCAGCGCGCAGGCCGCGGTCCCGACGATCCGCCCGTGGGGCCGCAGGTCCTGCCTCGCCTCGGTGAGCGCCGCGAGTGCCGCGGGCACGGTCGCGAGCACCACGACGCCGCCGAGCAGCGGTTGCAGAGCCTCGGCGTCGGCGGCGGCGAGCGCGTCGCGCAGCGAGGTCACCGACAGCCCGAGACGCACGGGCCCCAGCTGGTAGAGCGCCGCCGCCGCGACCGCGGCGACCAGCACGGCGCCCGTGGCGAGGCGGAGCCGGTCGAGCCCGGTGAGCAGCGGGAACAGCACGGCACCGGCGAGCAGCAGCCCAGGCACGCCGGGCCACGACGGCTCTCCGGTGGGTCCCGCCGGGGCGATCGCGACGCTCACCGCCACGAACGCGGCGCCCGCGGCCACGAGCAGTCCCGCGATCCAGCGCCGCCAGTAGTCGCCGATGCCGACGCCCACGGCGTCGGCGACCGCCACGAGCAGCACGAACACGCCGGCGCCGAGCCACGCCGAGCCGGGCACCGCGTAGGCGGCGAACACCGAGGCGTAGAAGGCGACGCTCGCGATCCTGGCGCCCGAGCGCAGGCCCCGGTACAGGGTGGCGCCGCGGCCCTCCGGCTCCGGCACCGTCCACTGAGCACAGAAGGCCAGTGCCGCCGCGAGCACGACGCCGCCGAGCAGCCACCACCCCGCAGCGGAGGCGGCCACCGCGAGCGCGCCGAGGATGCCAGCACCGACCTGCACGCTCGTACCTACCTCTCACCGGTCACGACGCCGTCAATAGCATGGCGGACAAGATTCGAGACCCGACGAGGAGCCTGACGTGAGCGTGCCGAAGCTTGCCCTGTCCGAGATCACCGAGGCCGCGCTGGGCAAGACCCGCGCCGAGGCCGTCGTGGTCGGCACCGTTCAGGGAGCCAACGGGCTGGAGCTGGCGCCCGGCGCCGAGGCCGTCGACGCCGCGCTGGGCGGCACGCTCGTCGACGTGCTGCGCACGCTCGGCGCCACCGGCAAGGCCGAGGAGGTCGTGAAGGTGCCGACGCTGGGCAAGCTGCCCGCGGGCGTCGTGCTCGCCGTCGGCCTCGGCAAGCCGGAGCCGACGCAGGAGCAGGTCCGCCGCGCCGCGGGCGCCTCGGGCCGCGCGCTGGCCGGCACCGCGCGGGCGCTCACCACGCTGTCCGTTGTGGACCTGCAGGCCGCGGTCGAGGGCACGATCCTGGGCGCGTACACCTTCACCGAGTACAAGTCGGAGCCCGGCGACGCCCCGGTGTCCACGGTGGACGTCGCGACGCCTGCCGACGGGTCCGCGCGCGAGCACCGCGCCACGCTCAAGGCCGCCACGGCGATCGCCGAGTCGGTGCTCACCGCGCGCGACCTGGTGAACACCCCGCCCAACGACCTCTTCCCCGGCTCGTTCGCCGACCGCGCGAAGAAGCTCGCCGAGCAGACCGGCCTCGACATCGAGGTGCTCGACGAGAAGCAGCTCAAGCGCAAGGGCTACGGCGGCATCCTCGGCGTCGGTGGCGGCTCGTCGCGGCCGCCGCGCCTGGTCTGCCTCTCCTACAAGGGGCCGAAGGCGAAGAGGAAGGTCGCGCTGGTCGGCAAGGGCATCACGTTCGACACGGGCGGCATCTCGCTCAAGCCCGCCGCGAACATGGACCACATGACCTCGGACATGTCCGGGGCCGCCGCGGTGCTCGCCTCCGTGGTGCTCGCCGCGAAGCTCAAGTACCCGCTCGAGGTCACCGGCTACCTGCCGCTCGCGGAGAACATGCCGTCGGGCACGTCGTACCGGCCCGGTGACGTGCTGACCATGTACGGCGGCAAGACCGTCGAGGTGCTCAACACCGACGCCGAGGGCAGGCTCGTGCTCGCCGACGCGATCGTGCGCGCGGCCGAGGACGAGCCGGACTACCTGATCGAGACGTCCACGCTCACCGGCGCGCAGATGGTGGCCCTTGGCAACCGCACGCCCGGCATCATGGGCTCCGACGAGTTCCGCGACCGCGTGGCCGCGATCGCGCAAGCCACCGGCGAGAACGGCTGGCCGATGCCGCTGCCGGAGGAGCTGCGCGGTGACCTTGACTCCAAGCTCGCCGACCTCGCCAACGTCACGGGCTCCCGCTGGGGCGGCATGCTCGCGGCCGGGATCTTCCTGCGCGAGTTCGTCGCCGAGGGCCTGCCGTGGGCGCACATCGACATCGCGGGCCCCGCCTTCAACACGGGCGGCCCGTGGGGCTACACCGGCAAGGGCGGCACGGGCGTGCCGGTGCGCACGATCGCCGCGGTGCTGGCGGACATCGCCGACAACGGGTGACCGACGAGGGCGGCTACGCGGACGACGCCGTGCGCAAGGTGCTCACGGCGTCGGACGAGGGCGTCGACGCGGTGATCTCCACCGCCGCCCTGCTGCTGGCGTGCGCCGGGGCGAGCGCGCAGTCCGACCGGCTCGTGCGGCACTGGCTCGCCGCGACCGGCCGTGAGGCGAGCAGGCTCGCGGCGGAGCCGCTCACCGCGCGGGCGTGGGCGATGCTGTTCGCCGCGCGCCGCGAGACACCGGACTGGGCGGCCGAGCTGACCCCGCTCGACCTCGACGCCGAGGCCGAGGCTCACCGCGCGCACCTCGCCAAGGAGAGCCGGGACCCGCTGCGGGCACTCGCCGCCGAGGCGCAGGCCGCGGCGGAGCGGGATGACGTCGAGGCGGCCACCGAGGCACTGGGCCGGTGGGCCGAGCGCGCGGGCGAGACGAAGCGACCGGACGTGGCCACGCTCGCCGCGTGCCGTGACGTCGCGCCGTTGCTCGTCGACGGCGTGCTGACGGTGCCGGAGGAGTGGGCCAGGGACTACGCGGGGACGCTCGTCGCCGCGCTGGGAGCGCGTTACCGGCCGGAGCGCGAGCGCGGGGGCTGGCGGGAGTTGGTCGCCGAGATCATGCGACTGCGGGGCGAGCCGGGCGCGGTGCCGCCGCCGGCGAGCCCTGCGGCGATCGCGGACGTGGAGCGCAGGCTCGGCCACCCGCTGCCGGCCGACTACCGCGCGTTCCTGCTCACCTGCGACGGCCTGCGCGCCGACGTGGTGTTCCCGCGCCTGCTCGGTGTGGCCGAGCTGGCTCCCGCCGCCGAGGGGATCGGGATCAGCGACCCCGAGGGGATCGTGCTGCGCCCCGGCACCGGAGAGGTCGTCGAATGGGACCCGGTGTTCGGCACCACCGTCCACCCGGGCATCCGCGCCCTGCTCGAGGAACACCTGCGCCTGCTGGAGGCGTCGGCGTAGCCACCCGTGCTCAACCGCAGTGAAGGCCACCTTCACTGCGTTGACTGCAGTGAAGGTGGCCTTCACTGCAGTCGGGTGAGGGCTCAGGGCTGCTCGCGGCGGCGCTCGAGGATTTTCTGCCGCTCGGTGTACTCGCGCATGCGCTTCGGGTAGCCCGTGCGGGCGACCTCATAGACGGGGATGGAGCGCTTGCGGCCGAAGTCCTGGGCCGCTGACAGGCTGCCGATCCGGCGCCGCGTCCACTCACCGTCGTGTGCGACCAGCACCACAGTGGTGTCGGTGACAGTGGTGCGGGGCTCCACGTACGCCTCCACCCCGCGCCGCGACGCGGCCCATTCCTCCAGGTGCCGCGTGTCGGCCGAGCTGGCCTTTCGCAGCGTTCCCGGCTTCGACGACCCCTTGTTCCTTCTCCGCAGTGAGTCGAACAGCCCCACGTCGACCACCTCTCTTCCGGTGTCCCCACGATCATTATTCCGGGGACGGAAACGACGTGTCCGCCACATGGGCAGCACTAGCTCGCAAGCCTGTCAGGCGAGGTGACAAGATGAGGTGTGATGAGCGCACCACGGCGCCCGTGTACCCCATCGACACTGCCTGCCGAGGAGTTTGAGAAGTGACCGACGCTGAAGCCGACCTGGTGATCCTGGGTGGCGGATCGGGTGGCTACGCCGCGGCGTTCCGCGCCGCCGAGCTGGGCCTTTCCGTCACGTTGATCGAGAAGGACAAGCTGGGCGGCACCTGCTTGCACCGCGGATGCATCCCGACCAAGGCGCTGCTGCACGCCGCCGAGGTCGCCGACTCGGCCCGCGACGGCGAGCAGTTCGGCGTCAAGTCCGTCTTCGAGGGCGTCGACATGGCCGGCGTCCACAAGTACAAGGACGGGGTCGTCACCCGCCTGTACAAGGGCCTGCAGGGCCTCGCGAAGGCACACAAGATCAACTACGTGGAGGGTACGGGCACCTTCTCCGGCGGCACCACGGTGACCGTCGACGGTACCCGCTACACGGGCAAGAACGTGGTGCTGGCCACCGGCTCGTACTCCAAGTCACTGCCCGGGCTCGACCTCGGCGGCCGGATCATCGCCAGCGAGGACGCGCTGAAGCTCGACTACGTGCCCAAGAAGGCCGTGGTGCTGGGCGGCGGCGTGATCGGCGTCGAGTTCGCCAGCGTGTGGGCCTCCTTCGGCACCGAGGTGACCATCGTCGAGGCGCTGCCCCGGCTGGTGCCGAACGAGGACGAGTTCGCGTCCAAGCAGCTCGAGCGCGCGTTCCGCCGCCGCAAGATCGCCTTCAAGACCGGCGTGAAGTTCACCGGCGCCAAGCAGGACGACAACGGCGTGAGCGTGTCGCTGGAGTCCGGCGAGACGCTGGAGGCCGACCTGCTGCTGGTCGCCGTCGGCCGCGGCCCCAACACCGCGGGCCACGGCTACGACGAGGCGGGCGTCCAGATGGACCGCGGCTTCGTGCTCACCGACGACCTGCTGCGCACCAACCTGCCGAACGTCTACGCCGTCGGCGACATCGTGCCCGGCCTGCAGCTCGCCCACCGCGGCTTCCAGCAGGGCATCCTCGTCGCCGAGCACATCGCGGGGCTCGACCCGAAGCCCATCGACGAGGCCGGCATCCCCCGCGTCACCTACTCGCACCCCGAGGTCGCCTCCGTCGGCCTCACCGAGGCCGCCGCCAAGGAGAAGTTCGGCTCGGACGTCACGACGCTGACCTACGACCTGGCCGGCAACGGCAAGAGCCAGATCCTGAAGACCTCCGGCGCTGTGAAGCTGGTCAAGGCCCCGGACGGCCCCGTCGTGGGCCTGCACCTGGTCGGCGACCGCGTCGGCGAGCTGATCGGCGAGGCACAGCTGATCTACAACTGGGAGGCTTTCCCCGAGGACGTCGCCCCGCTCATCCACGCCCACCCGACCCAGACCGAGGCACTCGGCGAGGCGCATCTCGCCCTCGCGGGCAAGCCGCTGCACACGCACGGCTGACGTCAGTCGCCTCAGAACCAGACCACACCAGAAACAGTCAAGGGAGTCAGCGAACGATGGCGTACTCCGTCACATTGCCGGAGCTCGGTGAAAGCGTCACGGAGGGCACCGTCACCCGGTGGTTGAAGCAGGAGGGTGACACGGTCGAGGTCGACGAGCCGCTACTCGAGATCTCCACCGACAAGGTCGACACCGAGGTCCCCTCCCCCGTCGCCGGCACGGTGCAGAAGATCGTCGCCCGCGAGGACGAGACGGTCGAGGTCGGCGGCGAGCTGGCGGTGATCGACGACGGTTCCGGCGGCGGTGCCGCGGCGCCCGCCCCGCAGGCCGAGGAGGCGCCCGCGCAGCCCGAGCCGGAGCCCGCGCAGGAACAGCAGCCCGAGCCCACCCAGGCGCAGGCCCAGCCCGCGCAGTCCGAACCCGCCCCGTCGGGCGGCGCGGCCTCAGGCACCCCGGTGACGCTGCCCGAGCTGGGCGAGAGCGTCACCGAGGGCACGGTGACCCGGTGGCTCAAGCAGGTCGGCGACACGGTCGAGGTCGACGAGCCGCTGCTCGAGATCTCCACCGACAAGGTCGACACCGAGGTTCCCTCGCCGGTCGCGGGCACCGTGCTCGAGATCTCCGTGAGCGAGGACGAGACCGTCGAGGTCGGTGGGCAGCTCGCCGTGATCGGTGACGCGAACGCCGCCCCGTCGGCCCCGGCCCAGCCGAAGCAGCCGGAGCCGCAGGCGGCTCCGGAGCCGCCGAAGCAGGAGACCCCGGCCCCTGCGCCCGCTCAGCCCGCGCCCGCCGCGGCACCGGCCCAGCAGGCCCAGCCCGCGCAGCAGGCCGCTCCGAGCCGGGACGGCGCCGCCGGGCCGTACGTCACGCCGCTGGTGCGCAAGCTCGCCGCCGAGCACGACATCGACCTGGGCAGCCTCACCGGCACCGGCGTCGGTGGGCGTATCCGCAAGCAGGACGTGCTCGCCGCGGTCGAGGAGAAGCAGCGGCAGCAGCCCGCCGCGGCTCCCGCCGCCGCGCAGCCGGCCGCAGCAGCCCCGGCCGCGCAGGCACCGGCCGAGCCGGCCGCCGCGGTGTCGGACTCGGAGAAGGCGGCACTGCGCGGCACCGTGCAGAAGGCCAGCCGCATCCGGCAGATCACGGCCACCAAGACCAGGGAGTCGCTCCAGGTCTCGGCGCAGCTGACGCAGGTGCACGAGGTCGACGTCACCAAGATCGCCAAGCTGCGGCAGCGGGCCAAGGCGGCCTTCCGCGAGCGCGAGGGCGTGAACCTCACGTTCCTGCCGTTCTTCGCCAAGGCCACCGTCGAGGCGCTCAAGCAGCACCCGAACGTCAACGCCTCCTACAACGAGGAGACGAAGGAGATCACCTACCACGGCGCGATCAACCTCGGGATCGCCGTGGACACCGAGCGCGGCCTGCTCTCGGTGGTGATCCACGACGCCGGCGAGCTGAGCCTGGCCGGGCTCGCGCACCGCATCGCCGACCTGGCGGCGCGGGCGCGCAGCAACAAGGTCACGCCCGACGAGCTGACGGGCGGCACGTTCACGATCACGAACATCGGCAGCAACGGCGCCCTGTTCGACACGCCGATCATCGTGCAGCCGCAGTCCGGCATGCTCGGCACCGGCGCGGTCGTGCGGCGCCCGGTCGTGGTGGCCGACGCGGACGGCAACGACACCATCGCCGTCCGGTCGATGGCCTACCTGCCGCTCACCTACGACCACCGCCTGATCGACGGTGCCGACGCCGGCCGGTTCCTGACGACGATCAAGCAGCGCCTCGAAGAGGGCAAGTTCGAGGACGAGCTCGGCCTGTAGCACGTGAGTTCGGCGTGAGGGGCGTCCACCTTTCGGTGGGCGCCCCTTCACTGTGTCTCTTTAAGGTGGGTTCATGCGAGTAGTCGTCGCCGGTTCCAGCGGTCTGATCGGAAGCGCGCTCGTGCCGTGCCTGCGCAAGGCAGGGCACGACGTGCTGCGGCTGGTGCGCCGCGACACCCGCACGGGCGACGAGCGCAGCTGGGACCCGCCCGCGGGCCGCATCGACCACGGCACGTTCGACGGTGTCGACGCCGTGGTGAACCTGTGCGGCGCCCCGCTGATCTCCGGCCGCTGGAGCGGTGCCCGCAAGCAACTGCTCACCGACAGCAGGATCGAGCCGACCGAGGTCCTCGCCGAGGCCGTCGCCGAGCACGGGGTGCCGCTGCTGGTGAACTCCTCCGGCGCCCACTACTACGGCGACACCGGCGAGTGCGAGGCCGAGGAGTCGCGTCCGGCGGGCCGGGGGTTCCTGCCCGAGCTGTGCGTTGCCTGGGAGGCCGCGACCGCACCCGCCGTCGAGGCGGGCGCCCGCGTGGTCCTGCTGCGTAACGCGCCCGTGCTCGCGGGAAAGGGCGGGCTGCTGGGACCCTTGAAGCCGCTGTTCTGGCTCGGCCTCGGCGCCAGGCTCGGTGGCGGCAGGCAGTACTTCCCGTGGATCTCCCTGCCCGACCAGGTCGCGGCGATCCGTTTCGTGCTGGAGTGCGAGGACGTGACCGGCCCCGTCAACATGGCGGCGCCGGGCGTGGTGACCAACGCGGAGTTCACCAGGGCGCTCGGCCGCGCCGTGAACCGGCCCGCGCCGTGGTGGGTGCCCGCTCCGGCGCTGCGCGTCGCGCTCGGCGAGGCCGCCGAGGAGATGATCCTGACCGGTCCGAGGGCGGTGCCCCGCAAGCTCGTCAACGCGGGCTTCGGCTTCCGGCACCCCGACCTCGACGAGGCGCTCGCGGCGGTGCTGTGACCGTCCGGCGTTCCCTTGTGCTCGGCGTGGTGCTGCTGGCGGCGTTCGTCGCGCTCGGTGTGTTCGTGAGCGGCTCGCCCGGTGGGCTCGACGCCCTGCTCGGCGAGCTGCTCCAGGACCGCTGGCGAGGCCCCGCGGGCGTGGTCGCCGAGGTGGTGAGCGCGGTGCTCGGCCCGGTGCTGCCCGTGCTGTTCGCGGTGGCACTGGCGATCGGCGCCCTCGTGCTGTGGCGGCGCGGCGACACGGACCGTGCCGGGATCGTGCTGCGGGTACTGCTGCTGCTCGGCCTCTGCCGGGCGACGAGCTGGCTCGCGAAACCCGTCTTCGCGCGCGAACGGCCCCGCGTGTACCCCGACTTCAGCTATCCGAGCGGGCACGTGGTGTCGGTCGCGAGCACGGGCGTGGCCGCGGTGGTCCTGTGCACACTGCTGGCCGCCCACCTGGTCGCCGTGGTGACGCGCGTGGCGGTGGTGGCGACGCTGCTGTGCGCCGCGAGCAGGGTGGTGCTGGACGTGCACTGGCTGACCGACACGGTCGGCGCCGTGCTGGCGGTGAGCGGTATCGCCCTGCTGTCAGCCGTCGCACTTCGGCTGTCGCCGCCGGTGAGGCGCGGCGTAGCCTCGTCAGCGTGACTGAGAATGCGACCAGGTCCTGCCGCGCCACCACCGATCCCGTCGACGTCCGCGAGATCGGCACGATCGACTATCTGGAGGCGTGGGACCTGCAGCGGGAGTACGTCAACGCCCGAGCCGACGGCGAGGGCCCTGACACGATGCTGCTGCTGGAGCATCCCTCGGTCTACACGGCGGGCAAGCGCACGCAGCCAGAGGACCGGCCCACCGACGGCACGCCGGTGATCGACGTCGACCGCGGCGGGCGCATCACCTGGCACGGTCCGGGCCAGCTCGTCGGCTACCCCATCGTCAAGCTCGCCGACCCGATCGACGTGGTGCAGTACGTGCGCCGCCTCGAGGAGGCGCTGATCCACGTGTGCGAGCGGTTCGGTGTCCACACAGGACGGGTCGAGGGCCGCAGCGGCGTGTGGCTTCCGGCCGACGACCGGGGCCGGGAACGCAAGATCGCCGCGATCGGCATCCGCGTGCAGCGCGGCGTGACCATGCACGGCTTCGAGCTCAACTGCAACGCCGACATGAGCGCCTTCGACAAGATCGTGCCCTGCGGCATCAGTGACGCGGGCACGACCTCGCTGTCGGCGGAGCTGGGCCGCGACGTGACCGTGGCCGAGGCGCTCCCGCTCGCTCGCGAGGCGGTGCTCGCGGCGCTGGAGGGCGAGCTGGCCGTCAGCGACGACCGCTGGCTGCCCCGCCCGGAAACCCCCAGCGCCCCCGGCGTCACGTTCGCGCTCCAGAACTGACCGCGTCTAGGGCGTGTTTTATAAGCGAGGTAGCCACTCGTTGATCGCGGCGATGTGGACTGTCGTTTCGTAGCGGACCGCGAGCTTGTCATATCGAGTGGCCACAGCTCGGTTACGTTTGAGGCGGTTGATCCCGCATTCGACCGCGTGGCGCTGCGTGTAGGTGTGCGGGTCGAACGCGGGTGGTCGACCACCCGCCCGTCCACGCTTGCGGCGATGCCGGATTTGATCGGCGGGCTGGGGAATCGTGCACGCGATCCCGCGCTTGCGCAGGTAGGCCCGGTTAGCTCGGGAGCTGTAGGCCTTGTCCGCCAGCACCCGATCCGGTCGGGTCCGGGCTCGCCCACCACCAACTCGGGCGACCCGGATTCCGGCCAGCACCGCCTCGAACTGCGGGCTGTCCCCCCACTGCCCTGCGGTCACCAGCAAGGACAGCGGCCTCTGCCCCTGCTCGGTCGCCAGATGCAGCTTGGTAGTCCATCCACCCCGAGACCGGCCCAACGCGTGATCGGCTGGCTCGGGCTCACCCACCCCACCCGGCGGTTCCTGCTGAAGGTCACCATCGGACCGCGCGCCCGCCGCATGCTGATGCGCTCGGTTGATCGTGGAATCCACGCTCACGTCCCACGTGATCACCCCGGCTCCATCGGCTCTGGCCTGCAACGCCGCCAGGATTACCGCCCACACGCCAGCGCGCTGCCAGCGCCGGAACAGCCCGTAGACCGTCTGCCAGCACCCATACACCGGTGGGACATCGCGCCAGGGAGCGCCCACACGCACCCGCCACCGGATTCCGTCAAGAAGTTGACGCTTGGTCCATTTCGGTGGGCGACCCGGCTTCTGTCCCACCGGCAGCAGCGGTTCCAGCACCGCCCACTGCGCGTCGGTCAGGTCGGCTCGCCCCGTCGCCGCTACGCTGGCCACGAGGTCTCCGGTGTTCTCGATCTACTTGGTCGTTGATCGATCTACCGGAGACCTCGACTATCTGACCTCTGACACGCCGTGATCACCACGCTGACCAGAAACTTTCCAGATCAGCGCATTAAAACAGGCGCTAGTCGAGCTGGCGCGCGACCTCGCACGCGATCAACTCGAGGTGGTCGAGGTCTGAGAGGTCCAGCACCTGCAGGTACAGGCGCGTGATGCCGGTCTTCTCCCGCCAGGTGCCGATGGTCTCGACCGCCTGCGCCGGGGTGCCCGCGACGCCGTTCTCGCGCAGCTCGGGCACCTGACGGCCGATGGCGTCGGCGCGCCGGGTCACCTCGGCGTCGTCGCGGCCGACGGCCACCACGAGCGCCGCCGAACGCACGATCTCCTTGGGGTCGCGGCCTGCCGCCGTCGCGGCCTGCTCCACCCGCTCGAACTGGGCGAGCGCGACCTCGGGGCTGTTGAACGGGATGTTGAACTCGTCGGCGTAGCGCGCGGCCAGCTCGGGCGTGCGCTTCTTGCCGGTGCCGCCGAGCACCACGGGCGGCCGGGGCCGCTGCGCGGGCTTGGGCAGCGCGGGCGCGCCGTCGAGCGTGTAGTGCTCGCCCTGGAAGGAGAACGTCTGGCCCTCCGGCGTCTCCCACAGGCCGGTGATGATCGCCAGCTGCTCGGCGTAGCGGTCGAAGCGTGTCTTCATGTCGGGCAGCTCGAAGCCGTAGGCGGTGTGCTCGTCGGCGAACCAGCCGGAGCCGAGTCCGAACTCGACCCGGCCGCCCGACATCTGGTCGACCTGAGCCACGGAGATCGCCAGCGCGGAGGGGTGCCGGAACGTCGCGGCGGTGACCAGCGTGCCGAGCCGGATGCGGCTGGTCTCCCTGGCCAGGCCGCCGAGCGTGACCCACGCGTCGGTGGGGCCGGGCAGTCCGGAGGCCGACCCCATCCTGAGGAAGTGGTCGGACCGGAAGAAGGCATCGAATCCGGCGTCTTCGGTCGCCTTGGCGACCCGGAGCAAATCGTCGTAGGAAGCGCCCTGCTGGGGCTCGGTGAAGATCCTCAGTTCCACGCCGACGAGCCTAACGGCGCACCTGCTCCAGCAAGCTGACGATCACCTGTTCCACTTCGGCGCCGACCTTCTCGGGCTCGGGCGAGCTCGCGATCTCGGTGGCCGCGGAGGAGAGCGCGCCGAACAGCAGCCGGGAGGTGATCTCGACGGGCACCTGCACCACCTCGCCCGCGTCGATGAGGTCCTGCAGTGCCGAGCGGATGAGCCCGAAGCTGTAGCGGTCCTCCGCCTCGCGCCAGCGCTGCCAGCCCATCACGACGGGGGCCTCGTGGATGGCGATGCGCTGGTACGCCGGGTCCAGGCAGCTGGAGACGAACTCGCGCAGGCCCTTCAGCGCACGCTCCCACGGCGGCTCCGGGCCGGTCATGATCTTCTCCAGGCGGCCCTTCACCTCGGTCTCCACCGCGTCGAACGCGGCCTCGAACACCGCCTGCTTGCCACTGAAATGGTGGTAGAGCGCGCCCTTGGTCACCCTGGCCCGCCTGGCGATCTCGTCGAGAGAGGTGCCTGCGTAGCCACGCTTGGTGAACAACTCGATGGCGCTGTCGACGAGGGCGCCGCGGGTGGACTCCGAATAGTCTTCTCGCCTGGACCTCGTTGTCACCACCCTCACAACTCTACGCGCGTTTCCCGCGCCCATACCGGTGGTATGTTGTGCGTGTCAGGTCCGTACCGGGAGTATGCCGCAAACCGACGGTATGACCCGCGTCACGGGAGGGGACAGGCCATGAGCTGGAACGACTTCTATCGCAGGCGCGACATCATCGACGCCGTGCTGAAGCAGGCGGCGCGTAACCCGCGGGCCGGGCTGCCGTTCGCGGAGATCTCCGGCGCGCGGGAGGCGTTCGGCAGCGAGGAGAAGCTGCTGCTCGCCCTGCAGTACAAGTGGACACAGGTGCTCACGGGCACACTGCGCGCCGAGGTCGCGGGCCCCGAGGACGCCTACGACGTCCCCGGCGGCGAGCCCGACCACGTCGACGCCGTGTCCCGCGCGTGGCGCACCGCCGCCCGCGAGAACGCCACCCTGCGGGCCGTGCTCGACGCGAGCGTCGACCGCTACCCGGCCCTGCGCAGGGCCTACGAGGCCGAGCTGCGCATGCTCGCCGTCACGGCCGCACTCGCGGAGCCGCACGAGCCGCGCGACGAGGTGACCAGGGTCGGCGAGGCGTTCGTCTCGCTGCTGCGCGCCCGCGCCGGCCACCTCACGGCGGGCAGGCGCGCCAACCCGGTGGGGCAGTTGCTGCGCAGGCTGGCGCCCACCGCGTAGCCCTGTTGGCGGTGCGTCAGCACGGGTGGTTAGCTGTCGGCATGGCTACCGAGGCTGTGCGCTGGAGCGAGGCCGACATCCGGGACCAGAGCGGCCGCACGGTGCTCGTCACCGGCGCCAACTCGGGGCTGGGCCTGCGTACCGCGCAGGTGCTCGCCGAGCACGGCGCGAAGGTGCTGCTGGCGTGCCGCTCGCCCGAACGCGGCGCGGCGGCGCTGCGCGACGTCGCCTCCCGCGCGGCCACGAAACCCGTGCTCGTCTCGCTCGATCTCGCCGACCTCGCGTCCGTCCGGGACGCCGCGGCGACGGTCAGGGAACTCACCCACGACTCGCTCGACGTGCTCGTGAACAACGCGGGCCTCATGGGCGCCCCGAAGGGGCTCACTCGCGACGGCTTCGAGACCCAGTTCGGCACCAACCACCTCGGCCACGCCGCGCTCACGTGGCTGCTCATGCCGGCCCTGCGCGGCGGCAACGCGGCCAGGGTCGTCACGGTGTCGAGCCTCGCGGCCACTGGCGGCGGGATCGATCTCGCCGACCCGAACTTCGAGCGGCGCCGCTACAACCCGGCGAAGGCGTACTCGCAGGCCAAGCTCGCCAACCAGGTCTTCGCGCTCGAACTCGACCGGCGCCTGCGCGCGGCGGGCGAGCCGGTGCTGAGCGTGGCGGCCCACCCCGGCTACAGCCGCAGCGAACTCGGCTCCACGATGGCGAGGTCGCAGGGCAGCGCCGTGGTCAGGCGGGTGATCGGCACCGGCATCCGGCTCGGTGAGCTGCTGATCGCGCAGGACGTCCGCATGGGCGCGCTACCGCAGCTGCGAGCGGCCACCGCACCCGACGTGAGCGGCGGCGACTACTTCGGCCCGCACGGCCCCGGCGGCCTGCGGGGCCACCCCGTGCGCGTCCGGCCGCTGCGGTCCGCACTGGACCCCGCCCTGGGCACGGGGCTGTGGGAGCTGAGCGCGAAGTTGACGGGCGTCACCCCTGATCCGGCGTAGGTTGATCGCCCGTTTCCGGGGCGTAGTGTGGGGGCCGTGACTGTTGTGCCGGAAGGTCGGAAGCTGCTGCGGCTCGAGGTTCGCAACAGCCAGACGCCGATCGAGAAGAAGCCGTCGTGGATCAAGACCCGTGCGCGCATGGGCCCGGAGTTCACCGAGCTGAAGGGTCTGGTCCGCCGCGAGGGCCTGCACACCGTGTGCGAGGAGGCCGGCTGTCCCAACATCTACGAATGCTGGGAGGACCGCGAGGCGACGTTCCTCATCGGCGGTGAGCAGTGCACCCGGCGGTGTGACTTCTGCCAGATCGACACCGGCAAGCCCGCGGAGTTCGACCGCGACGAGCCGCGCAGGGTCGCCGAGAGCGTGCAGGCGATGGGCCTGCGCTACTCCACGGTCACCGGCGTGGCACGCGACGACCTCGACGACGGCGGCGCGTGGCTCTACGCCGAGACCGTCCGTCAGATCCACGCGCTCAACCCCGGCACCGGGGTCGAGCTGCTGATCCCCGACTTCAACGCCGATCCGGACCAGCTGGCCGAGGTGTTCGGCTCGCGGCCCGAGGTGCTCGCGCACAACCTGGAGACCGTGCCGCGCATCTTCAAGCGCATCCGCCCCGGCTTCCGCTACGAGCGGTCGCTGGAAGTCATCACCCGCGCGCGGGAGGCAGGGCTGGTCACCAAGTCCAACCTGATCCTCGGCATGGGCGAGACGCCGGAGGAGGTCGTCGACGCGATGCGCGACCTCGTCGAGGCGGGCTGCGAGATCCTGACGATCACGCAGTACCTGCGGCCCTCGCCCCGGCACCACCCGGTGGACCGGTGGGTGAAGCCCGAGGAGTTCGTCGAGCACACCGCCGTCGCCGAGTCGCTCGGGTTCGCGGGTGTGATGGCGGGCCCGCTGGTGCGCTCGTCGTACCGCGCCGGGAAGCTCTACGCGCAGACCAAGGCCCACCGTGGCGAGGAGCTGCCCGAGAACCTGCGGCACCTCGCCACCGCCCAGCCCGCCGCGCAGGAGGCCAGCAGCGTACTCGCCCGCCAGTCCTGATCCGGTGGAGAAATCGGGGAAAACCCCGACCACCGGCGAACCGGGCACGCGCTACTGTCGTCTCAGGGGTTGACGGGGACGACACACAAGGGGAACGCACGTGGTAACCGACCTGCTCGAATGGCTGCAGAGCCTGCCGCAGCCCGCGCTCGTGGGCGCGACCGGCCTCCTCGTGCTCCTCGAGTGCACCATCGGGCTCGGGTTCATCGCCCCCGGCGAGTCGGGGCTGCTGATCGCGGCCACCACGGCCAACACCGTGCCGCGGTTCCTCATCCTGTGGGCGGTGGTCACCGTGTGCGCCGCGGTCGGCGACTCGATCGGCTACGCGATCGGGCGACGGTTCGGACCACGGCTGCGGGACACGAAGCTCATCCAGCGCTACGGCACCGACGCGTGGGACAAGGCGACCGGCATCCTCCAGCGGAGGGGCGCCTGGGCGGTGTTCTTCGCGCGGTTCCTGCCGGTGGTGCGCACCCTGACGCCCGCGGCCGCGGGCACGTCGGGCCTGCCGTACCGCAAGTTCCTGCCCGCCGCGGCGTCGGGCGCGCTGTGCTGGTCGGCGCTGCACATCGGCATCGGCGCCGCGCTCGGCGAGGCCGCCAAGCGCGTGGAGGGCATGCTGAGCACGGGCGGCATGATCGTGGTCGGCGTGCTCGCGGTGGTCGGCGTCTTCTTCCTGATCCGCTACAAGAAGAAGAAGGCCCTCGCCCCGGCGACCCCGGAACCCGCCGAAGCCCAGCCCGCCGAAGACAACTGACCCGACTGCCCCCAAGGCCACCTTTGTTGCGTTGAACGCAACAAAGGTGGCCTTGGGGGCAGATGGACAGGCGGTGAGGGCTATCTTCGCAGTCGGCTACTTCGTGGGTGGGAGGTAGCGGCGGGCGACGTTGTCGGCCGCCGAGGCGCCTGCGCGCCAGTCGGCGATCCACGGGCCGGTGCCCTCGCTGAGGTCGAGCACGCCCTCCTCGAGCCACGCGTACTCGCCCGCGAGCACCGACTTCGTCAGCGCCTTGTCGGCCGCGTCGGTGTTGGCCCACAGCGCGTGGAACAGCCGCTCGATCCGCAGCCGGGACTGCCTGCAGAACACGTCCGCCAGCGCGTAGGCCGCCTCGCCCCGCTCGACGTCGTCCGCGCGTTGCATCTCCGCCCGCACACACGTGGCCGCCATCGCGAACAGCTCGGCCCCGATGTCGACGACCCTGCCGAGGAACCCCTGCCGCTGTTCGAGCCCGGCCTGCCAGCGCGCCATGCCGTAGAACGTCGAGCGCGCCAGCTTTCTGGCCGCGCGCTCCACGAACCGCAGGTGCCCCGCCAGCCTGCCGAACTCGGCGAACGAGGTCGGCACCTGGCCCTTGCCGGTGACCAGCTGCGGCAGCCATTTCGCGTAGAAGCCGCTCGCCTTCGCCGCGGCGCTCGCTTTGCTCTTGAGGTCGGCCTCGGCGTCGGCGAGGTCGCCGGCCGCGGCCAGGTGCGCGTCGACGGCCTCGCGCGCGATGAGCAGGTGCATGATCTCCGACGAGCCCTCGAAGATGCGGTTGATCCGCAGGTCGCGCACCAGCTGCTCCACCGGCACCGCGCGCTCTCCACGCGCGGCGAGCGACTCGGCGGTCTCGTAGCCGCGGCCGCCCCGGATCTGCATCAGCTCATCGGCGACCACACACGACATCTCGCTGGCCCACAGCTTCGCGAGCGCGGCCTCGATGCGGATGTCGTTGCGGCCCTCGTCGGCCATGTGCGCCGACAGCTCCACCACGGCCTCCAGCGCGTACGACGTGGCCGCCACGAACGAGATCTTGCCTGCCACCGCCTCGTGCTCGCCGACCGGTTTGCCCCACTGGACGCGTTCGGCCGACCACTCCCGCGCGATCTTGAGCGCCCACTTCGCCGCTCCGGCACACGAGGCCGGCACCGAGAGCCTGCCCGTGTTGAGCGTGGCGAGCGCGACCTTGAGCCCCTTGCCCTCGCCGCCGATCACGTTCTCCTTCGGCACGCGCACCTGGTGGAAGCGGGTCACGCCGTTCTCGATGCCGCGCAGGCCCATGAACTTGTTGCGCCGCTCGACCGTGATGCCCGGCGAGTCGGCCTCGACGACGAACGCGGTGACGCCGCCGCGGTGCCCCTCGCTCTTCGGCACGCGCGCCATCACGACGAGCAGCTCGGCGACGACGCCGTTGGTGGTCCACAGTTTCACGCCGTCGAGCAGGTACGCCTCGCCGTCCTCGGTGGGCACGGCCGAGGTCGCCAGCCGCGCCGGGTCGGAGCCGACATCGGGCTCGGTGAGCAGGAACGCCGACACCGCGCCCTTCGCGCACCTCGGCAGGAAGCGCTCCTTCTGCTCGGGCGTGCCCGCCAGCTTGAGCGGTTCGGGCACGCCGATGGACTGGTGGGCCGAGAGCAGCACGCTGAGCGTGGAGTGGACTGAACCGACCAGCATGAGGGCCTGGTTGTAGGCGACCTGCGTGAGCCCGAGCCCGCCGTAGGACTCCGGGATCTTGATGCCGAAGCAGCCGAGCTCGGCCAGCCCCTTGACGTACTCGTCGGGGATGCGCGCCTCGCGCTCGATCACGGCGGGGTCGAGGGTCCGGCAGTACTCGCGCAGGCGGGTGAGGAACTTCTCCGCCTTCGCCGAGTCCTCGGCGGTGGGCCGGGGATGAGGATGCACGAGGTCGAGCCGGAAGCGCCCCAGATACAGCTCCTTGGCGAAGGACGGCTTCTGCCAGCCGCTTTCCCTCGCCTCCTCGGCAACGGCCCTGGCTTCCTTCTCCGTCACCTTCGGTTGGTCGACCATCGGCCCTCCTCGTGGGTCGGCGCGAGTGTGTCAATCACATGTGACCAGTGTTACTCATCGGTAGCGGATCCGAAACCCCGATACACTTCGTGAAATAGGCTTCTCGATCAATAAAACAAGGATAAAATGCTTCCCAAGAAGGCATTACTCTTCGCCGCGATCCTGGGCGCGGCGACCCTCGCACTCGTTTCCTGCACGGGTGGAAACACGGGTACGAACAGCCCCGAACCGACGCCCGCACGGCTGTCCGCCACGGTGACCATCAGCGACGACGGTGCGCAGAATGCCAGCCCGGTCACGCCCGTCACCGTCCACGCCGAGCACGGCAGGCTCCGCGCCGTCGCGATGGTCAACACCGAGACCTCCGCCGAGGTGCGGGGCACCATCGACCCGGCCACGCTGACGTGGACCTCGGCCGAGCCGCTCGGTTACGGCAGCACCTACCGGATCGTCGCGCATGCCGTGGGGGACAACGGAAAGCAGACCGAGCAGCGCGGGACGATCACCACCGTGACGCCGGAGGCGCAGGCCGAGCCCAACCTCATCCCCGGGCCCGCCGCGGTCGCCGACACGGGCGTCGGAGTCGGCCAGCCGATCGTCTTCCAGTTCACCGAGCCGGTCACCGACAAGGCAGCCGTGGAGAAGCGCCTTTCCGTCGTCTCGCAGCCCGCGCAGAAGGGCGGCTGGTACTGGATCGACGACCAGAACGTGCACTACCGGCCGAAGGAATACTGGCAGCCGGGAACGACGCTGACGGTGAGCGCGAAAGTGTACGGCGTCGATTTCGGAAACGGCGTTTACGGCGCGGGCGACCGCACCGAGACCTACCGCGTGCACGATTCCTGGACGGCGAAAGCCGACGGGGCCACCGCGCGGATGGCGATCTTCCACAACGGACAGCAGGTGCGGACGATGCCCATCTCCATGGGCAAGGACGCCACCCCGACCCACCTCGGCGCACACGTCATCTCCGACAAGCAGGCCAGCTACACGATGGACTCCTGCACCTACGGCGTCTGCCAGGGCGACCCCGACTACTACCGCTCCGAGGAACGCTGGTCGCTGCGCATCTCCAACGACGGCGAGTTCGTGCACGAGAACCCGAACAGCGTCAGCGCGCAGGGCAGCTCCAACGTCTCGCATGGCTGCATCAACCTCAACGCCGAGAACGCGCAGTGGTTCTTCGAGCACTTCGGCCTCGGCGACGTGGTGGAGGTGACCAACTCCGGCGGACCGCGGCTGCCGGTGTGGGACCTCTACGGCGACTGGTCGCTGTCGTGGGAGGAGTGGCAGGCCGGGTCCGCCCTGCGCTGAGCGGGCCGCGGGGCATCATGGGGTGCATGGACACCGCCGAGGAGCTGCGTCACGCCAGGGAGCTGGTGGCGGGTGCGGGCCGCATCGTGGCCATGACCGGCGCCGGCATCTCCACCGACTCCGGCATCCCCGACTTCCGGGGCCCGAACGGCGTGTGGACGAAGGACCCCGCCGCGGAGAAGCTGTCGAACCTCCAGGCCTACGTGGGCAGCAAGGAGGTCCGCGAGCAGAGCTGGCAGGCCCGCACCCGGCATCCCGGCTGGGAGGCCAGGCCGAACGCGGCGCACCAGGTGTTCGTCGACCTCGAACGGCAGGGCCGCCTGTCGGCGATCATCACGCAGAACATCGACGGGCTGCACCAGAAGGCGGGCTCCGCTCCGGACAGGGTCATCGAGCTGCACGGCACGATGTTCGAGACGGAGTGCCTCGGCTGCGCGGACCGGCGCGACATGCGGGAGACGCTCGCGCGCGTGCGCGCGGGCGAGACGGACCCGCCGTGCGAGCTCTGCGGCGGCATCCTCAAGTCGGCCACGATCTCGTTCGGGCAGGCGCTGGACGCCGACGTGCTGGAGCGGGCCCGCGCCGAGGCCGTGTCGTGCGACCTGATGCTCGCGGCGGGCACCTCGCTAACCGTGCACCCCGCCGCGGGACTCGTCGGGCTCGCGGCCAGCGCGGGGGCGACGGTGATCGTGTGCAACGCCTCGGAGACGCCGTATGACGCGCAGGCGGCCGCGGTGCTCCGGGGCCCGCTCGGCCAGGTACTACCCGCCCTGGTGTGACGGCTCACGCTCGCCGTGGGTCGCGATCACGACCGTGGCGACGAGCGCGGCCACGATCCCGGCGGCGACGTGCACGGGCGCCGGGCCGAACGACGCGGCGAGTACGAGCACCACGGCGACCGGGAACCCGATCGCGATGGGCCTGCACTCGTTGCGCGGCCCGATGTGCAACAGCCACACGCTGAGCAGGAAGATCGCGAGCGGAACGGTGGTGGCCATCGCGGCCGGCAGCGACGAGATGTGCGCGATGTGCGTGTCGTAGTCCACGGCGACCTCGATGCCGACGCCGACCGCCGCGGCGGAAGCGAAGATGAACAGGTGGCCGTAACCCCACTGGAACGCGGCCCGGAACGACGTGAGCCTGCGCTGTGCGGGCCGCTCGAAGTACAGCCACCACATCGAGAACATGATCACCAGGCCCGCGACCGCGAGCGAGACGAGCGCGCCGGTGTGCTCGCCGGTCTCGATGCCCTCCTGGATGGCGCCGGTGCCGCTGAAGACGGCCTCGCCGAGCACGATGATCGTGAACAGCCCGTACCGCTCGGCGATGTGGTGTGGGTGCCAGCGCGTGCCCGCCGAAGCGCGCTCGGCCCAGATCGGCACCAGCAGCTCGGCCACGGCCAGCACGGCGAAACCGGCGAGCAGCAAGCCCTCCGGCAGCGCGAGCCTGGCGATCCAGCCGAGCTGGACGAGCGTGATGCCGAGCGCGAACCGCAGCGCCGTCGGGCGGATGCCGGGATTCGCCGCCGCGGCCCGCAGCCACTGCCCCACCAGCGCGAGGCGCATCACGACGTAGCCGATCACGATCACCGTGAAGTCGCCCTCGAACGCGCTGGGCACGCCCGCGGCGAGCACGAGCCCGCCGCCGATCTGCACCAGTGTCGCGATTCGGTAGGGCACGTCGTCGGTGTCGAAGGCCGAGGCGAACCAGGCGAAGTTCAGCCACGCCCACCAGATCGCGAAGAAGACGAGCACGAAGCTCAGCACACCGTCGCCGACGTGGTTCTCGGAGATGGCGTGGTGCAGCTCGGCCGCCGCGCGTCCGACGGCGACGACGAAGCAGAGGTCGAACAGCAGTTCCAGCGGTGTGGCGACGCGGTGCGACTCGTGTGGGTCGCGTGAGCGCATCGGCCGGTACCACAGCCGGACCCGCTCGTGAGGTGTCACGGGTTCCGCGGACATCGGCGCTCCTCCAGACAACGGGTGGACCGCCGACATCCCAGCATGTCCGGCCGTGCGGCGCGAGCGCAGTCCCGGGCGGGCCCCGGCCCCTACCATCCAGGGCCCACCCGGGCGGTGCCTTCGTACTCGCCAACGGTCCCCCGCGGCCGTCGGTCAGCGTGGTCGATGAGGGTGACGCTGAGTGTTCGAGTCACGCATTCTCGAACGGCCCAGCGTTCTTACTCGGTTTGCGGTCCCATCCCCGGGTCATCCACCGATTTGCCACGCTAGGTAGCCGAAACCCTCATGGAAGGCACAGGTAAACGTCTACCCGGTTGCTCTCCGTAACACCAGATCGCGCGCGACAACGTCACTCCAATGGACCAGCGTTCGTCACGCTGGGTGCCTTTTCGGATAGGCGACGGTGAGGATGCCGCCGGGCGTCCACGATCGCGAGCAGGAGCGCGGCGGCCGTGAACGCTACCGAGCACGCCATCGCGTAGCCGAGCGCCGCCGGGTAACTCTCCCCCGCGCCGGTGATGCCCGCGTGGTAGACCGAGCCCAGCACGGCGACGCCGAGCGCGGTGCCGAGCCGCTGTCCGGTCTGCAGTGCGCCGCCCGCGACACCCGCCATGCGAGTCGGCACGCGGTCGAGCGTGAGCGTGGTGTTGGGCGAAATCACCATGCCGCCGCCCAGCCCGGCCACGAGCAGCGGAACGGCCACCGCGTAGCCGATCGCCTCCTCCGCCACGAGTGGCACGAGCACCGCGACGGTGACGAGGCCGGCCGCGACGAGGCTCAGCCCGGTGACCGTGAGCCATCTGCCCCGCTTCGGCACGAGCCTGCCCGCGATCGCGGCCGAGACCGCGGAGCCGAGCGCGAACGGCGTGACCAGCAGCCCGGACTCCAGTGGCGAGTAGCCGAGGCCCTGCTGGAAGAACATGGCGAACACCAGCCACATGCCGGCGAAGCCGCAGAAGTACGTGGCGCCGATGGCCGCGCCGATCGCGTAGCCCGGCGTCTCGGTGTAGAGCCGTGGGTCCAGCAGCGGCGCGCGGTCGTCGCGCACCAGCCGCCGCTCCCACCTCACGAACAGGTAGCCGAGCACGACGGCGAGCGGGAACAGCCACCACAGGCGGGCGATGCCGCCCTGCTCCGACTGGACGAGCGGGAGCAGGACGCCCAGCACGGCGAGCCCGAGCAGCACCATGCCGGTGACGTCGAGCCGGGAGCGCAGGGGCGTGTCGGAGCGGGGTGCCTTCGGCAGCAGCCGGGTGGCGAGGACGAGCGCGACGAGCCCGATCGGCACGTTGACGTAGAAGACCCACCGCCAGCCCGTCTCGGGCCCGAACGCGGCGATGATCAGCCCGCCCAGCACGGGTCCCACGGCGGTCGAGATGCCCACCGTGGCGCCGAACATGCCGAACGCCCTCCCCCGCTCGGCGCCGCGGAAGAGCTCCTGGATCAGTCCGCTGTTCTGCGGTGTGAGCATCCCGGCCGCGACGCCCTGCAACAGGCGTGCGGCGACGAGCATCTCCTCGTTGACGCTCGCGCCCGCGAGCGCGCTGGTGGCGATGAACGCCGACAGGGCGATGAGGAACATCCGGCGCCTGCCGAGCGCGTCGCCGAGCCGACCGCCGGCGACAAGCACCAGGCCGAACGCGAGCGCGTAACCCGACACCACCCACTGCGCGCCCGCGACCGACGCGCCGAGCCCGCTCTGGATCGACGGCAGCGCGACGTTGACGATGCTGACGTCGAGCAGGGACATGAACCCCGCGGTGAGGGTGACGGCGAACGCCCGCCAGCGGCGCGGATCGGGCTCGTTGCTCTCGACCGGGCTCACCCCGACCACGTTATGACCACTCCCCCGGCCCGGCCGCGTGGGCCGGGGGCGGCGGCATCAGGAGCTCGCCGTGATGCCGGGGATGCCCTTGAGCTCGCCCATCAGCATCGAGCTGATCTTCACCGGGTAGTCGTAGAGCGCGAACACGGTCTCGCGCTGCTTGCCCATCAGCTTGAGGCGCACGGGCGTGTCGCCGCGGTGGGCCTGCAGCGTCTGCTTGAGCTCGGTGACCACGCTCTGGTTGAGCTTCTCCGCCGAGGCCAGCAGCATCAGCGGCGGTTCCTCGTCGCCGGGGCCGATGTCGGAGAGGTCGAGCGGGATCAGCCCGCCGCCGAAGACCGACATCTTGTCCTCGCGCCAGTTCACCCGGCCCTTGACCACCACCGCGTTGTCCTCCACCAGATCGGCGGCGAACAGCGCGTAGGACTTCGGGAAGAACAACACCTCCAGCGAGGCGTCCATGTCCTCCACCGTGCAGATCGCCCAGGGCTCACCCTTCTTGTTCACCCGCCGCTCCAGCGACGTGATCAACCCGGCGATCTCGATCTCACCCTCCTTGGGCGGATCCGCCAGGATCGCCGCGATCGGCCGCTTGGCGTGCTTGCGCAACACCCGCTCCGCCCCGTCCAGCGGATGCGCCGACACATACAGCCCCAGCATCTCCCGCTCGTAGCCCAGCAGCTGCTTGCGCGGGTACTCCTCATCCTCGAACTTCAGATGCGCCAACGGCGACGACGCCGCCACCGGCACCGTGTCATCCCCACCGCCGAACAGGTCGAACTGGCCCATCGCCTCCTGCCGCTTGAGCGGCACCACCGCCTCGACCGCGTCCTCGTGCAACCGCACCATCGACAACCGCGTGTTGCCCAGCGAGTCGAACCCACCCGCCTTGATCAGCGACTCCAGCACCCGCTTGTTGCACACCACCAGCTCCGACTTGTCCAGGAAGTCGGTGAAACTGGAGTACTTGCCCTTCTCCTCGCGGGTCTTGATGATCGACTCCACCACGTTGGCGCCCACGTTGCGCACCGCACCCAGCCCGAACCGGATGTCGTCCCCGACCGCGGCGAACCGCAGCCCCGACTCGTTCACATCCGGCGGCAGCACCTTGATCCCCAGCCGGCGGCACTCCGACAGATACACCGCCGACTTGTCCTTGTTGTCCCCCACCGACGTCAGCAACGCCGCCATGTACTCCGCCGGATAGTTCGCCTTGAGGTACGCGGTCCAGTACGCGATCAGGCCGTAGGCGGCGGCGTGGCTCTTGTTGAACGCGTACCCGGCGAACGGGAGGATCGTGTCCCACAGGGCCTGGATCGCCTCGTCGGAGAACCCCCCGGGCACGATCTCGCTGGCCTTCATGCCGGCGTGGAAGCCCTCGAACTCCTTTTCGAGGACCTCCTTCTTCTTCTTGCCCATCGCGCGGCGCAGCACGTCCGCGCGGCCCATCGAGTACCCGGCGACCTTCTGCGCGATCTGCATGATCTGCTCCTGATAGACGATCAGGCCGTAGGTCTCGGCCAGGATCTCCTTCAGGGGCTCTTCCAGCTGCGGATGGATGGGCTTGATCTGCTGCCGGTTGTTCTTGCGGTCGGCGTAGTCGTTGTGGGCGTTCATGCCCATCGGGCCGGGGCGGTACAGCGCGAGGACGGCGACGATGTCCTCGAAGCCGGTGGGCTGCATGCGGCGCAGCAGGTCGCGCATGGCGCCACCGTCGAGCTGGAACACACCGAGCGTGTCGCCCCGGCCCAGCAGCTTGTACGCCTCGGCGTCGTCGAGCCCGAGGCGGTCGAGGTCGATCTCCTCGCCCCGGTTGGCCTTGATGTTGTCGAGCGCGTCGCCGATGACGGTGAGGTTGCGCAGCCCGAGGAAGTCCATCTTCAACAGGCCGATGGCCTCGCAGGACGGGTAGTCCCAGCCCGTGATGATCGAACCGTCGTCGCGCTGCCACAGCGGGATCGCGTTGGCCAGCGGCTCACTGGACATGATGACCGCGCAGGCGTGCACGCCCGCGTTGCGGATCAGGCCCTCCAGGCCACGGGCGGTGTTGAAGATCGTCGAGACCTCTTCGTCGGTCTCGATCAGCGTGCGTACCTCGGCGGCCTCGCCATAGCGCTCGTGCTGGGGGTCGACGATCCCGGAGAGCGGGATGTCCTTGGCCATGATCGGCGGCGGCAGCGCCTTGGAGATCTTGTCCGCGATCGAGTAGCCCGGCTGGCCGTAGTGCACGCGCGCCGAGTCCTTGATCGCGGCCTTGGTCTTAATCGTGCCGAAGGTGATCACCTGGGCGACCTTGTCGGCGCCGTACTTCTCCGTCGCGTAGCGGATCATCTCGCCGCGGCGGCGGTCGTCGAAGTCGATGTCGATATCCGGCATCGAGGTGCGCTCGGGGTTGAGGAACCGCTCGAACAGCAGCTTCTGCGGGATCGGGTCCAGGTTGGTGATACCCAGCGCGTAGGCGACCAGCGCGCCCGCGGCCGACCCACGGCCGGGTCCCACCAGGATGCCCACGTCACGGGCGTGCTGGATGAGGTCGGCGACGATCAGGAAGTAGGCGGGGAAGCCCTTCTGCTCGATGACGTCGAGCTCGTACTTGCACCGCTCCTCGTAGCCGTCCGGGATGCCGTCCGGGAAGCGCCAGTGCAGGCCCTCCTGCACCTTGTGCCGCAGCCAGGAACCCTCGTCGTGCCCCTCCGGCACCGTGAAGACCGGCATGCGGTCCTTGTGGGTGTAGACGTCCTCGTACGACTCCACCCGCTCGGCGATCAGCAACGTGGAATCCGCAGCCCCCGGGACCTCCTTGTCCCAGTACTCGCGCATCTCCCGCGCCGACTTCAGGTAGTAACCATCACCGTCGAACTTGAACCGGTTCGGGTCGTTGAGCGTCTTACCCGACTGCACACACAGCAACGCCGAATGCGAATCCGCCTGATCCTTGGTCACATAGTGCGAGTCGTTGGTCGCCAGCGGCCGCAGATTCAACTGCCTGCCGATCTCCAGCAGCCCCTCCCGCACCGACCGCTCGATCGGCAACCCGTGATCCATCAACTCCAGGAAGAAGTTCTCCGCCCCGAAGATGTCCTTGTAATCCGACGCCGCCTGCAACGCCTCGGCCTTCTGCCCCAGCCGCAACCGCGTCTGCACCTCACCCGACGGACACCCCGTCGTGGCGATGATCCCCTCCGCGTTCTCCGCGATCAGCTCCCGGTCCATCCGCGGCTTGCGGTAATACCCCTGAATCGAGGCCAGCGACGACAACTTGAACAGATTCCGCAACCCCGCCGCGTTCGCCGCCAGCATCGTCATGTGCGTATACGCACCACCACCGGAGACGTCGCC
The DNA here is from genome assembly GCF_003202235.1 of Prauserella flavalba. GTDB lineage: Bacteria > Actinomycetota > Actinomycetes > Mycobacteriales > Pseudonocardiaceae > Prauserella_A > Prauserella_A flavalba. The sequence continues at coordinate 550,657 of NZ_MASU01000013.1, read as the reverse complement.
ACCCTCACCGAACTCGTCCGCACCCCGCTGACTCGACTGCCCCCAGAACACCGGCTTCTTGTGAAACCGCGACTCCGGCGCGATATACGCCTCGATCCCGATGATCGGCTTGATCCCGGCCTTCTTCGCCTGCTGGTAGAACTCATCCGCCCCGTACATGTTGCCGTGGTCGGTCATCCCCACCGCCGGCATCTCCAACCGAGACGCCTCCGCGAACAACGGAGCGATCTTCGCCGCACCATCGAGCATCGAATACTCGGTGTGCACATGCAGGTGGACGAAGGAATCGTTCGACACCAGCGAAAACCTCCCCTTGACGAGACCGTCAGACGCGCCGCGAACTCCAGGGCTCCACCCTAGACCGCACCCCCGACAGAACGGGGCAGGCGTGCCGGGCGAGCGGCCGATCGCATGGGCTAAGGGCCCGCTCGGGAGGCGGCCACCGCGGCGGAGCCCTTCACACCGCAGCGGAGCCCTTTCACGCAGTGAAGGCCACCTTCACTGCGTTCAACGCAGTGAAGGTGGCCTTCACTGCGGGCGGCGGGCGGCCCGCTCGGCGCGAGCACGCCGAGCGCGGAGCTCACCACGCTGCTGAGCGAGAACGGAGCCCGCTACCGCTGGGCCGCGGCGCCAGCGGCTCGGGCAGCGACGCCGCGCCCCGCATCGCGGAGTGGGTGGCACAACCTTCGAGCCCACGACCGTGTCGGGTACGACCGTTTACGACCTATCGGACTTCATCAACTGAGGCGGCCAGTGGTTCACTGCTCGCATGACACGTGACGAGGCGCTCGGGCTCAGCTACGCCGTGGGCTCGGACGTCGGCCGACGGCGCAGCGCGAACGAGGACTCCGCCTACGCGACCCCGCGCCTGCTCGCCGTCGCGGACGGGATGGGCGGCCACGCCGCGGGTGAGGTGGCCAGCGCGATCGCGATCGAGGCGATGGCCGAGCTCGACAACCGGCTGACGGAGGCGGAGCAGGAACCCTCCGATCTTCTGGAGGCGCTGGCCGAGGGCGTGGCCGTGGCCTCCGCCCGGCTCAACGAGCGCGTGGCGGACGACCCCGAGCTGGAGGGCATGGGGACCACGTTGACCGCGATGCTGTGGGACGGCACCACGTTCGGCCTGGCCCACATCGGCGACTCGCGCGGTTACCAGCTCAGGGCGGGCGAGCTGAGCCAGCTGACGCGCGATCACACGATGGTCCAGTCCCTTGTCGACGAGGGCAAGATGCCGCCGGAGCTCGCGGCCCGGCACCCCGGCCGCTCGGTGCTGATCAGGGCGCTCATGGCGGGTTCGCCCGCCGAACCGGACCTCTCGACGCACACGGCGCAGCCCGGTGACCGGTACCTGCTGTGCTCGGACGGGCTCACGGACGTCACGACACCGGAGGAGATCCTCGAGGTGCTGTCGTCGGCCGGCACCCCGGAGGACGCCGTCGGCAGGCTCATCGACATCGCCAACGAGGGCGGCGGCCCCGACAACATCACGTGCGTGGTCGCCTACGTCGACTGCTGACGCGAACGTCCCCCAAGGGCACTTTGGTTGCGTTCAACGCGACCAAAGTGCCTTGGGGACACTCGGGCTCCGCCTCAGGTGTGGGCGCCCCGGCGCCAGAGGCGGCGGTGCTGACGGCGCCGCGGGTCCGTGGTCGCGGCGGGGTCCTCGCCCATCGCCGTCGCCCCGCCCGCGGCCGGGCCCACCGGCTCCTCGGGCGCCACGACCTTCTTGCGGGCCGGCATGATCGCGATCAGCAGGCCGACGAGCGCGCTGCCGAGGTGGAGCCAGTTGTCGGCGGTGTTGAGGGCGAGCGGGTTGCCGAGACCCGACACGGGGTTGCTGGAGAAGACGCCCGTGATCGCGAGGCCCCAGACGAACACCACGCCGTAGCCGATGAACAACAGCCACCCGAACGTGCGTGCCAACCCCGAGTTGAGCGCCATGAGCAGGCCCAGCACGCCGATGACGACGTGGACGACGTTGTGCAGCGGGTTGATCGAGAAGACCCACAGCGTGCTGTGCTCGGCGTCCGTGAACCCGCCGAAGCCGGTGAGCACAAACCCGATGATCCCGATCACCAGGTAGGCCAGGCCCACGATTCCGGCCAGCACCTGCACCGGCTGCACACCGGCGACACCGACCCGGGCATCCGTGCGAGGATCCATGATCGACTCCTGATTCCTGTGACGGACGTCACTCAGCGTAAGGAGTACCCGTCAGTACGAGCCGCGAAACCGGGGCAGGCTCCCACGGTGGGGCTACGGTCGAGCGCGTGGCTCTGGCGGTGTGCGTGCTGTTCGACGGCCGGTCCGAGCGCGCGCTGCGCAAGCTCTGGCTGCGCATCGAGGAGCTCGGCGTCCCCACGCTCGCCTCGCACACCCACGGCAGGCATCACCCGCACTTGTCCTATGTCGTGCTGCTGGACTGGGACCTCGTCGCCGTGCGCGCGGCCGTGGAGACCCTGCCCGACCACGGGCCGTTCGAGCTGTCCTTCGACGCGGTCGCGACGTTCCGGCGTGGCCGGGTCTCGCTGGTTCCGGCCGTGCCCGCCGATCTCGTGTCGCGCCAGCAGGCCGTGGTGGAGGCTGTGCGTGGCACCGGCGCGCTCGTGCACAAGCACTACGAGACCGGCCGGTGGCTGCCACATTCGTCACTCGCGACGCGAGCGCAGACCGAGCGCCTGCCCCAGGTCGCCTCGGCGGTGTACGACGTGCTGCCGCTGACGGTCCGCGCCACGCGGGCCGCGCTGATCGACAGCTCGACGGGCGAGGCGTGGCCGTTGCGGAACGTGCCGTGAGCGCCCGAGGCTCCACCCTGCAGCGCCTCCACTGCGGGAGCTAAGCCAGGCAGGTGACGGGTACGCGGTGCACGGCGTTGTTCACGTAACCGCCCCGGTTCCACGGCTCCCGGTGGGGCTGCGTGTTGCCGTCGGCGTCCGTGGCCCGCACCGCGAGCGTGTACGTGCCCGGCTCGGCGTGCCACGGCGCGGTGAACCGCCGCCACGCCCACCGGTGTCCCGTCGGCGGCTCCAGGTTCGCCTGCGACCACGTCGCGCCGCCGTCGGTGCTCACCTCGACACGCTCCAGCGGAGCCAGCCCCGACCAGGCGCGGCCCGTGAGCTCTACCGGCCCTGGCCGCACGATCCGGTGCCGCGTCTGGAAGTCCGGGAAGCCGGGCGGCACCAGCAGCGACCTCGGCACGATGCGCGTCACCGGCTCGCCCTCCTCGCCGCTGGCGTGTTTGACGCGGTAGGCCACGGTGTTCTGGTAGCCCGTGTACGGGGTCTCGGTGACGTCGATCGAGGTCAGCCACTTCACGTGGGCCATCCCGTACCAGCCGGGCACCACGAGCCGTAGCGGGAAACCGTGCTGCGGCGGCAGCGGAAGCCCGTTCATCTCGTAGGCGAGCAGCACGTCGTCGCCGAGTGCCTCCGCGAGCGGGAGCCCGCGCCGGTAGTCCTGCTCGATGCCGCGCTCCACCCCGTGGTCGGCGCCGGTGAACACCACGTCGACCGTGACCTCGCCGAGCCCGGCCTCCGCGAGCACGTCGCGCAGCGGCACCCCCGTCCACTCGGCGGTGCCGACGGCCTCGACCAGCCACGGCTGGCTGATCGGCCGAGGCAGCAGCGACGCGCGGCCGTTGCCCGCGCACTCCATCGTCACCCGCACCGTCCGCGACGGCCGGGCTCTCAGGTCGGCCAGCGACAACGACAGGGGCGTGCCGGAGTGCCCGTTGACGGTCAGCCGCCACGTCCGCGCGTCGATCACCGGGATGTCGAAGTGGATCAGCAGGTAGTGCAGACCGTGTGGGGTGAGATCGTGGTGCAGCGCCTCCAGCGGCATCCCGTGGTTGCGCGCGGCGAGTGCGAGCTCGTCCATCGTGATCTGTTCGCCCTCGCCGGCGAGCCTGCCGGGGAGGCTGAGGTCGGAGAGCCGCGTGTCCATGGGGCCAGGATCCTCGGCGAGGCCGCCCGGCGCGAGGGTCTAACGGACCTCGGCTGGGGCCACGTTCCACGTGTCGCACGTGGCGACGGTGCCGCCGGCGAACCCGGCCCTGGCCCAGCGCAGCTGGGTCTCGTTGTCGCCGTGGGTGTCGCTGTCGACCCAGTTGCGGAAGTCCTCCACCGCGGCCTCGGCGTCGGCGGCGCTGATCGAGCCCCGGCCCGCCGCGCTCGCGAGGAACAGCCCGGCGAAGCAGTTCGCCTGCAGTTCGACCCTGCGATGCAGCTCGTGGTCCTGCGGGCTGCCAGGGGCGTAGGCGTCGAGCTCGCGGTTGGCCATGCCGAGGATGCCGCTCAGCTGCTGGACGTGGTGCCCGTACTCGTGGGCCAGCGTCGCCAGGTGCGCCTCGGTGGTGACGCCGAGCGAGTCGAGCACCCGTCCGTACGGCAGGTAGATCGTCCCGTCGAGGTCGCAGTAGAGGCCGGTGGCCTCCGCGGCGGGCGGGAGCGCGCCGCACCGGGTCGAGGGCTCGTCGATCAACGTCACCCTGACCGGGGCGAACCTCGCGCCGACGCGGTCGAGCACGGGCCGCCACGCGGCATCGAGACACCGGAGCCCGGCGTGGTAGTACGCCCGCAGCCTCGGCAGCTCACCGCTGAAGGCGGGCAGTTCGCACGCCACCGGCGTGAGCACGGCCCTGGACGTGAGCAGCGGGTTGTCGCGCACGCCGAGAGCGGCGGCGCCGTCGCGGGGAGCCCGCGGAGCCTGGTCGGCCGCGCGCACCGTGCCGCCGGAGCCGCCGTGCAGGCCGGCGACGACGAATACCAGCACCCCGGCGAGCACGGCGCACACCACGACCGGCAGCGCCCGGCGCCAGCGCGGCGGACGTGCCCTCGGGGGCTCCTCTCCCGGCCCGGGGTGGTCCCACATCGATGCCGGCAGATCCTCGATGAGTGGCCGCGCTGCGGCGCGATCCTCGGTGAGCCGCCCGGAATCGTCACCAGCAACGCCCACGACAGACCTCTGCTCGGTATCCGACAACCTGGAAAGAGAATAATCGCCGGAGAAGGCGACCAAGGCCACGAAACGTTGCCGTAACGTGATCTTGGCCGCCTCGGTCAGGCGCTACAGGGAGCCGCGCCGCCAGGGTCCGGTGATCGCGAAGGTGATGCCCGGCGTCTGCGCGTTCACGAAGAGCCAGTTGCCCCGCTTCGGTTCGAACGTGGAGCCGCACCACTCCGACCCCGAGTAGTCGCCGGGCGCCACCTTCTTGCCCGGCACCCCGCCCTCGGGGATCACGACACGGTTGAGGGCGAACGGGAATATCTCGCCATCGGTGGTGAGACCGTGCAGGTACTCACCCTCGCTGCCGTCCTCGCACAGCACGATGCCGCCGCGCGGGCTGACGCAGATGTTGTCGGGGTTGTTCAGCACCGTCGCGTCGGGCGACGCGAACAGCACGCGCATGCGCTCGGTCCTCGGGTCGTACTCGAAGACCTGGCCCTGCCCCTTCGGCCCGCCGCTGGTGGAGACGATGTAGACGCGGTCGTTACCCCACCACGCGCCCTCCAGCCTGCGGAACACGGCCGCGCCGAGCGCGGCGCCCTGCTCGGCGGGCCGGGTCTCGCCCGGTGCGTAGTCGGGGTTGGGCACGGTGACCCACGACGTCCGGTACCGCGTGCCCGTGCCGTCGGTGTAGGTGGAGTACGAGCTGCCCTCCGGGGTCTCCACGACGAGCATCTGCAGCGTTCCGCCAGCCTCAAGCTTCCCGCGCTTGCGCGGCAGGTACCGGTAGAAGCCGGAGGGGGTGGCGTCCTCGGTGAGGTAGACGATGCCGGTGCCGGGGTCCACGGCGACGGCCTCGTGGCTGAACCGGCCCATGCCCTTCAGCGGCGACGGGTCGCCCTTGCGGTCGAAGGGCACCTCGAAGACGTAGCCGTGTCGCGTGCCGTCCGGACCGATCTCGGTGGTCTCCTCGCACGTCAGCCAGGTGCCCCACGGCGTGGGACCGCCGGCGCAGTTGCGGATGGTGCCGGACAGGCTCGCCCACGACTCCGTGAACTCGCCCTTCTCGGGATCGAACACGAGGTTGGTGGTGCCGCCCGTCGCGGCGGGGTCGTAGGCGGGTTCGGTGAACGCACCGGTGTAGCCGCCCTGCTCGTGGTTGCGGACGAGTGCGATCCTGCCGTCGCGGCGCGTGAAGGCCGCCATCCCGTCGTGCATGCCTGGCGTCGGCGTGCCGTCGGACATGACGTCACCGGTCCAGCCGTAGCTGAGGTACTCGAAGCCCCTCGGCAGGGCCAGCAGGGGCAGCCCGGTCGTCTGGTCCCTGACCGGGGACAGCGGGCCGTAGTCGGGGCTGGATTGACGCTTGGTCAGCGGGGCCGCACCGGCGGTGCGGGCGCTGAGCGCTTCGAGTGGGCCGAGTGCGGCGAGCGTGGCTGTGGCGGCCACGCCCGCGCGGAAGAAGCCTCGCCGGTCGAGGCCACCGGTGGGGGCGGTGTCAGTCACGGATTTCCTCCCGTCGTGGGGAACGGGAGGGACGCTAACCAGCGAAAACGTCACTTCTGCCCGATTCGGGCGGAACGCCTGACGAAGGCTCGGTGAACCTTTGAGGGTGGGCGCAGCAGGGTTCGAACCTGCGACCCCCTGCTTGTAAGGCAGGTGCTCTTCCGCTGAGCTATGCGCCCTGGTGGCGGCACCGTGCGGTGCCGCCGGGGTGGATCAGCCGAGCTCCGCGACGGCCTTCTTCCACGCCTGCTGGTCGCGGGCCTCGCCGGGCTGGTTGACCTCGGCGAAGCGGACGACGCCCTCCTTGTCGATCAGGAAGGTGCCGCGCACGGCCAGGCCGGCCTTGTCGTTGAAGACGCCGTATGCCTTGGCGACCTCACCGTGCGGCCAGAAGTCCGACAGCAGCGGGAACTGGTAGCCCTGCTGCTCGGCCCACGCCTTGAGCGAGAACGGGGTGTCGACCGAGACACCGAGGATCTGGACGCCCTCGTTGTCGTACTCGGCGAACTCGTCCCTGAGCTGGCACAGCTCGCCCTGGCAGATCCCGCTGAACGCGAACGGGTAGAAGACAAGCAGCACCGGCTTGTCCCCCCGGAACGACGACAGCGTGACTTCCTGCTTGTTGTAGTCGTTGAGCGTGAAGTCCGGGGCTTGCGAACCGACCTCGACCGCCATAGCGAGTATTTCCTCTCCCGTAGGTCGTCCGGCCTATGAAAACCGCGTGTGCCGGACAACCCTATCGCGGTGGGCGGGCCGCCACATGGGCCAGTCTCGTGCCTACCGGCGTGATTTCGACCTCGGTACCAGGCGCGTCGCGGCCCAGGCCTCACCGAGGCTCAGGTTCGACGTCTGCGACAGCCCCACGGTCGGCACGGCCTCCGCGATCTCGCTCGGTTCCACGTGACCGGGCTGGCCGGTCTTCGGAGTCAGGACCCAGATGACGCCGTTCTCGTCGAGCGGTGCCCTCGCGTCGACGAGCGCGTCGCCGAGGTCACCGTCGCCGTCGCGCCACCACAGCAGCACCACGTCGATGACCTCGTCCGCATCCTCGTCGAGCAGGTCAGCACCGGTGTGCTCCTCGATGGCCGCCCGGACGTCTTCGTCGACGTCCTCGTCCCAGCCGACCTCCTGGACCACCATGTCCGGCTTGATCCCAAGCCTCTCGGCGACGCTGTGCTGATCAGCGTCTCCCGCGGCGACCACGACCTCACTCCTCCAACTACAACTGGGTACGGGGCGTCACCCGGATTCGCCGACGACCCGCACGCTTCGTACACGGATGGGCTTAGCGAACACTGGCGCGGCGCACGGCGCAACCGTCCACACCGGATCGCAGGCAACTCGTGTCCAGCAGGCTACGGGCGGAGCGCCCGGGACGCGAGGCGAAAAGGGGGTATTCGCACCGCCGCGGCGTCCCCCTTCCGAGGGCTCTCAACTAGGGTGGGAGAGAAGCTCCACCTGGGGCTTCAGCAGGCCAAACACCGCGCAGCACGCATGCCGAACGTTACCGCACAGTAACGGTGACGTAAGCCGCGAATGCGACGACGATGGGCTGGAAGAAGCACACAACGAAGCGACAAACGGCGAGGAGATCCCTTGGCCCCCCAGAACGACAAGGCCGGGCAAGGCGCCACCACCGGCGCACCCGGTCAGGGAGCCCCGGCGCGCGTCCGCGTCATCCGTGACGGACTGGCGGCGCACCTACCGGACATCGACCCCGAGGAGACGGCCGAATGGCTCGACTCCTTCGACGCGGCACTGGCGAGGGGTGGCCAGCAGCGCGCGAGGTACCTGATGTTGCGCGTGCTGGAACGCGCCCGGGAACGCAACGTGGGCGTGCCGCCACTCACCGCGACGGACTACGTCAACACGATTCCCACGGAAAACGAACCGTGGTTCCCCGGTGACGAGGAGATCGAGCGGCGCTACCGCGCCTACATCCGGTGGAACGCGGCGATCATGGTGCACCGCGCACAGCGTCCCGGTGTCGGGGTCGGAGGGCACATCTCCACCTACGCCTCGTCGGCCGCGCTGTACGAGGTCGGCTTCAACCACTTCTTCCGTGGCAAGGACCACTCCGGCGGCGGCGACCAGATCTTCATCCAGGGCCACGCCTCCCCCGGCATCTACGCACGCGCGTTCCTCGAGGGCAGGCTGACCGCCGACCAGCTGGACGGCTTCCGCCAGGAGTACTCGCACGCGGGCGAGGGCGGCGGGCTGCCGTCGTACCCGCACCCGAGGCTCATGCAGGACTTCTGGGAGTTCCCCACGGTCTCGATGGGCATCGGCCCGATGAACGCCGTCTACCAGGCGCGGTTCAACCGCTACCTCAACGACCGCGGCATCAAGGACACGAGCGACCAGCACGTGTGGGCGTTCCTCGGCGACGGCGAGATGGACGAGCCGGAGTCGCGCGGGCTGATCCACGTCGCCGCGGGCGAGGGGCTGGACAACCTCACGTTCGTCATCAACTGCAACCTGCAGCGCCTCGACGGTCCCGTCCGGGGCAACGGCAAGATCATCCAGGAGCTCGAGGCCTACTTCCGTGGCGCGGGCTGGAACGTGATCAAGGTCATCTGGGGCCGCGAGTGGGACGCGCTGCTGCACGCCGACCGCGACGGCGCGCTCGTCAACCTGATGAACGTGACGCCGGACGGCGACTACCAGACCTACAAGGCCAACGACGGCGCCTACGTCCGCGAGCACTTCTTCGGCCGTGACCCGCGCACGAAGGACCTCGTCAAGGACCTTTCCGACGCCGACATCTGGAACCTCAAGCGCGGCGGCCACGACTACCGCAAGGTGTACGCCGCGTACAAGGCCGCGCTGGAGCACCACGGCCAGCCGACCGTGATCCTGGCCCACACCATCAAGGGCTACGGGCTCGGCCCTGCGTTCGAGGGCCGCAACGCCACGCACCAGATGAAGAAGCTCACGCTGGACGACCTCAAGCTGTTCCGCGACGCCCAGCGCATCCCGGTCAGCGACGAGCAGCTGGAGCAGGACCCGAAGCTGCCGCCGTACTACCACCCCGGCAAGGACTCCGAGGAGATCCAGTACATGCTGGGCCGCCGCAAGGCGCTCGGCGGGTACCTGCCGGAGCGGCGCGCGGCCAAGGCCAAGCCGCTGGTGCTGCCGGGCGACAAGGTGTACGAGGCCATTCGCAAGGGCTCTGGCAAGCAGGAGGTCGCCACCACGATGGCGTTCGTCCGGCTGGTCCGCGAACTGGCCAAGGACGCCGAGATCGGCAACCGCATCGTGCCGATCATCCCGGACGAGGCGCGCACGTTCGGCCTCGACTCGATGTTCCCGACGGCCAAGATCTACAACCCGCACGGGCAGACCTACACCTCGGTCGACGCGCAGCTGATGCTGGCCTACAAGGAGTCCGAGCAGGGCCAGCTGCTGCACGAGGGCATCAACGAGGCGGGCTCGACGGCGTCGTTCACGGCGGTCGGCACGTCGTACGCCACGCACGGCGAGCCGATGATCCCGATCTACATCTTCTACTCGATGTTCGGGTTCCAGCGCACCGGCGACGGCCTGTACGCGGCGGCCGACCAGATGGCCCGCGGTTTCGTCCTCGGCGCCACGGCGGGCCGCACGACGCTGACCGGTGAGGGCCTGCAGCACGCGGACGGGCACTCGATCCTGCTGTCGGCCACCAACCCGGCCGCGGTGACGTACGATCCCGCGTGGTCGTTCGAGATCGCGCACATCGTGCGGGACGGCCTTCGCCGCATGTACGGCGAGACCGGCCCCGACGGCAACGGCGAGAACGTCTTCTACTACCTCACCGTCTACAACGAGCCGTACCAGCAGCCGGCCGAGCCGGAGAACCTGGACGTCGACGGCCTGCTCAAGGGGCTCTACCGCTACGCGGAGGCACCCGAGGGCGACGGACCGGAGGCCCAGATCCTCGTCTCGGGCGTCACGATGCCGGACGCGCTCAAGGCGCAGAAGATGCTCCAGGAGGAGTGGGGCGTCCGTGCCGCGGTGTGGTCGGCGACGTCGTGGACGGAGCTGCGCCGTGAGGCCGTCGAGGTCGACCGTGACAACTTCCTGTACCCGGGCGACACCCCGCGCGAGCCGTACGTGACCTCCGCGCTGAAGGACTCGAACGGCCCCGTCGTGGCCGTGTCGGACTGGATGCGCGCCGTGCCGGACCTCATCCGGCCGTGGGTGCCGACCGACATGCTCACCCTGGGCACCGACGGGTTCGGCTTCTCCGACACCCGTCCCGCCGCGCGGCGGCACTTCCTCGTCGACGCGGAGTCGATCACGGTCGGCGTGCTGACGATGCTCGCCCGCCGTGGCGAGGTCGACCAGGCGAAGGTCGTCGAGGCGGCGGAGAAGTACCGGATCCACGACGTCGCAGCGGCAGGCCCGCAGACGTCGGACTCCGGCGTCGCCTGAGCCGTAGTAGCACCCAACGACCCGTCGCCGGCCCTGCCGGCGACGGGTCGTCCCGTCAGCGGAGCGCAAAGGAGCGGACCGTGACCAAGCGCCGACTGCCGAGACCGGCCGAGCTCGCCGAGATCCTGCGGCCGAAGCCGTTCGTGGCCAATCCCACCGACCGGCGGCTCGCCGCCGCCCACACGATCGCCGACCTGCGCACGATCGCGCGCAGGCGCACACCGAGGGCCGTGTTCGACTACACCGACGGGGCCGCGGAGCTGGAGGACAGCCTTCGCCGCGCGCGGCAGGCGTTCCGCGGCGTCGAGTTCCGCCCGAACGTGCTGCGCGGCGTGTCCGATGTAGACACCAGCGTGGAGGTGCTCGGCAGGCGCTCGGAGCTGCCGTTCGCGTTCGCCCCCACCGGGTTCACGCGGATGATGCACCACGAGGGCGAGTCCGCGGTCGCGCGCGTCGCCCAGCGCAGCGGCATCCCGTACGCGCTCTCGACGATGGGCACGACGTCGATCGAGGACGTCGCCTCGGCGGCACCCGAGGCAAGGAAGTGGTTCCAGCTCTACGTGTGGCGCGATCACGGTGCGGGCGCCGAGCTCATGCGCAGGGCGTGGGATTCCGGCTACGACACGTTGCTGCTCACCGTCGACACCCCGGTCGGCGGGGCGCGCCTGCGGGACATGCGAAACGGGCTCACGATCCCGCCCGCGCTGACGCTGCGGACGTTCGTCGACGGCGCACTGCACCCCGCGTGGTGGTTCAACCTGCTCACCACCGAGCCGCTGTTGTTCGCCTCGCTGACGAGCTGGGGCGGCACGGCCGCGGAGCTCATCGACGAGATGTTCGACCCGACGCTCGGCTACGACGATCTCGCGTGGGTGCGGGAAAGCTGGCCCGGCAAGCTCGTGGTGAAAGGCATACAGAATCCAGCGGACGCCAGGGACGTGGTGAAGGCGGGCGCCGAGGCCGTGGTGCTGTCCAACCACGGCGGGCGCCAGCTCGACCGCGCGCCGACGCCACTGGAGCTGCTGCCCCCGACCCTGGACACCGTGGGCGGCGACGCCGAGGTGTGGGTGGACACGGGCATCCTCTCCGGCGGGGACATCGTCGCCGCGCTCGCGATGGGAGCCGACCTCTGCCTGGTCGGCAGGGCCTACCTGTACGGCCTCATGGCCGGCGGAGAGCGCGGCGTGCAACGGGCCGTGGACATCCTGCGCGGTGAGATCGTGCGCACCATGCAGTTGCTGGGCGCGCGCACGATCGGCGCGCTGAACCCCGGCCACGCCGTACTCCGCTGACCCGGGGAAAGGGGACCACGAAAGGGTGAGAACCCTTCCGTCCGGTGATCCACAAGGTCCATAGTGGAATCACCGGTGGGGACCGGGGAGACGAGACCGCCCGACGCAGCGAGAACCGCAGCGCGTCGGGCGGTCTCGTAATTTAGGGCCTGGCCTGCCAGGGACGTAGTATCGCAGTCACGATGGCACCCCCCAAACGGCAGCGCCTTTCCGCCAAGACCCTGCGCGAACTCGAACGAGCCTCCGGCCGCCTTGCGAAGGCAAGTGTCGCGGCCATGGAGGAACGCCTGCCGTGGTTCGGGCGGATGCCCGCGGACCAGCGGGCCAGTGTTCTGTTGATCACCCAGACCGGCGCGGCCGGGTTCGTCAGGTGGCTGCGCGACTCCAAGGAGGCGCTCAAGCTCACCACCGAGGCGTTCCGCGCCGCGCCCCGCGAGCTGTCGCGCTGGATCAGCCTGCGGCAGACCGTGGGCCTCGTGCGGCTGGCCATCGAGGTTTTCGAGGAGCAGCTGCCCGAGTTCGCCGCCAACGAGGAGGAGCGCGCCGCGCTCATCGAGGGCATCCTGCGCTACGGCCGCGAGGTCGCGTTCGCGGCGGCAAACTCCTACGCCGCGGCCGCCGAGGCGCGGGGCGCGTGGGACGCGCGCCTGGAGGCGCTCGTGGTGGACGGCATCGTGCGTGGCGACGCCGAGGAGTCGGTGCTGTCGAGGGCGGCCGCGCTGGGCTGGGACCCGGCGGCCGCTGCGACCGTGCTCGTGGGCAACCCGCCGTCGGACGACCCGCCGACCGTGGTGTTCGAAGTCCGCAGCAGGGCCGCGCGGGCCGGCCGCCCCGTGCTGCTCGGCGTGCAGGGCTCCCGGCTGGTCGTGGTGGTGGCAGGGCCGACCGAGGGCGGCCCGAGGGACCGCCCGATCCTGCCGACGCTGTCGACGGCGTTCGCCGAGGGACCCGTGGTCGCCGGCCCCACGGTCGGCAGCCTCGCGGAGGCCCACCACAGCGCCGTGGAGGCACTGTCCGGCCTGCGCGCGGTGGTCGGCTGGCCCTCGGCGCCGAGGCCCACCCGCTCGGTGGACCTGCTGCCCGAGCGCGCGCTCGCGGGCGACGCCGAGGCCGAGCGCCAGCTCATCGAGAGCATCGCGCGGCCGCTGGAGGACGCGGGGCCTGCACTGTTGGAGACCATCGAGACCTACCTCGAGAGCGGTGGCGTGCTGGAGACGTGCGCGCGGCAGCTGTTCGTGCACCCGAACACGGTGCGCTACCGGCTGCGCAAGGCCGCCGAGCTCACCGGCCGCAACGCGGGCGACCCGCGCGACGCGCTCGTGCTGCGCACGGCGCTCACGGTCGGCAGGCTCGCCCGGTCCCGCGGCCTGTGGTGACATCAGTCACAAAAGAACTGCCCGAACCCGACAATAGGTCCACGTCGGCGAGGGGCCACACTACCTGGCGTTTGTAGGCTCCCCACAACGTCACGCGACGGACTTCGTGACCCGTCGGCATCCCCCGCGACCGGGCCGGACGTGTTCCCTGAAGGGGTGATGGCACTTCTCTGCCCCGGACAGGGGTCGCAGGCTCCCGGAATGCTCACCCCCTGGCTCGAGCTCGACGGTGCCCGCGAGCGGGTACAGCAGTGGTCCGAGCGTGCCGGCCTCGATCTGCTGCGCCTCGGGACCGAGGCCGACGCCGAGGAGATCCAGGACACCGCCATCACGCAGCCGCTGATCGTGGCGCTGTCGCTGCTGGCCGCCGAGCACCTGCCCCAGGGCGTGCCCTCGGACGCGCCCGTGGCCGGGCACTCGGTCGGTGAGCTCGCCGCCGCCGCCATCGCCGGGGTGTTCTCCCCCGACGACGCCGTCGCGCTGGCCGCCGTCCGCGGCGCCGAGATGGCCAAGGCGTGCGCGATCGAACCCACCAGCATGGCCGCCGTGATGCTCGGCGAGCCCGAGCGCGTGGTCGCATGGCTGCACGAGAACGGGCTCGAGGCCGCCAACCAGAACGGCGCCGGCCAGATCGTCGCCTCCGGATCGGCAGCGCAGATCGAGAAGATCGTCGCCGACCCGCTGGAGGGCACCAAGGTGCGTCCCCTCAAGGTGGCGGGCGCCTTCCACACCAAGTACATGGCCCCCGCCGAGGAGGCGCTGCGGGCCCTCGCCGAGGAGATCACCCCCTCCGACCCGGTTCGCCCGCTGCTGTCCAACGCCGACGGCACCGTGGTGACCAGCGGCGGCGAGTACCTCGAGCGACTGGTGAAGCAGGTGACCCGGCCGGTGCGCTGGGACCTGACGATGCGTGAGCTCGCCGCTCTCGGTGTCACGAGCACCGTCGAGCTGCCGCCCGCCGGCACCCTGACCGGCCTGGTGAAGCGCGAGCTCAAGGGCACCGTCACCACGCTCGTCGCACTCAAGACCCCCGCGAACCTGGAGGATGTCCGATGACGGGTGGCCGACCGGCCATGAAGCTGCGGCAGGGACCCGCGGCAACGCGCATTCTCGGTGTCGGCAGCACGCAGCCCGACAAGATCGTCACCAACGACGACCTCTCGCAGCTCATGGACACCAACGACCAGTGGATCCGCGAGCGCGTCGGCATCGTCGAGCGCCGGTTCGCCGAGAAGGAAGAGCTGCTGGTCGACATGGCCGTCACCGCGGGCGCCAAAGCGCTCGCCGACGCGGGCACCGATCCCTCCGAAGTGGACACGGTGATCGTGCCGAACTGCACGATGCCCTCGCCCATTCCCAACGCCGCGGGCCAGGTGGCCGAGCGCATCGGCATCAAGGCCGCCGGTGCGTTCGACCTCAACGCCGCGTGCGCGGGCTTCTGCTACGGCCTCGGCGTGGCCTCCGACCTCATCCGCTCCGGTTCAGCGGGCAAGGCGCTGGTGATCGGCGCGGAGAAGCTCACCGACGTGGTGGACCCGCAGGACCGCTCCACGGCGATCATCTTCGCCGACGGCGCCGGTGCCGCACTGGTCGGTCCCTCCGAGGAGCCGGGCATCGGCCCGGTGGCGTGGGGCAGCGCGGGCGACCTCGTCGACATGATCTACATGCGGGAGCACCGCTACCTCTTCCAGGAGGGGCAGGCCGTCTTCCGCTGGGCCACCACGCAGATCGCGCCGATCGCCATGCGCGCCGTGGAACTCGCGGGGCTTGAGCTGTCCGATGTGGACGTGCTCATCCCCCACCAGGCGAACCTGCGGATCGTCGAGGCGATCGCCAAGCGGCTGCGGGCGAAGGGCGCCAGGGACGACCTGGTGGTCGCCGACGACATCCGCTACTCCGGCAACACCTCGTCGGCCTCGATCCCCATCGCGCTGGACCACATGCGCGCGGCGGGCACCGTGAAGACCGGCGACGTGGTGCTGCTGGTCGGCTTCGGCGCCGGCCTCTCCTACGCGGGCCAGGTCGTCATCTGCCCGTGATACTCCCGCCCCGCGGCGGACGCGTTAAGGTCCGTCGCAAGCGCAAGCGCTTCGATTAGGAAGGAAACCGCCAGTGGCAGACAAAGAAGAGATCCTGTCCGGCCTCGCCGAGATCGTCGAAGAGGTCGCCGGTGTGGCGCAGGACGACGTGAGCACGGAGAAGTCGTTCGTGGACGACCTCGACATCGACTCGCTGTCCATGGTGGAGATCGCCGTGCAGGCCGAGGACAAGTTCGGGGTCAAGATCCCGGACGACGAGCTCGCGAACCTCAAGACCGTCGGGGACGCCGTCGACTACGTCGCGGCGAACTCCAAGTAACAATTCGGTTGGCTACCTCGGGGAGACTGCAATGAGCAACATCGACGTGGTGATCACCGGGCTCGGCGCCACCACGCCGCTCGGCGGGGACGTCACGTCCACCTGGGACGGCCTCATCGCGGGCCGCAGTGGCGTCCGCACCATCGAGGCCGACTGGGTCGAGCGCTTCGACCTCCCGGTGAAGATCGGCGCGACTCTCGCCGAGGAGCCGACGGAAACGATCCCGCGCGTGCAGGCTCGCAGGCTGGACCGCTGCGAGCAGGTCGCGATCGTCGCGGCACGGCAGGCCTGGGCGGACGCCGGGTTCGCCGAGCAGACCGACGAGCACACGGACGTGGAGCCGGAGCGGCTCGGCGTCACGATCGGCTCCGGCATCGGCGGCCCGGTCACGCTGCTCACCCAGGACGACCTGCTCGAGGAGCACGGCATCCGCAAGGTGTCGCCGCTGACGGTGCCGATGCTCATGCCGAACGGGCCGGCCGCGCACGTGGGGATCGAGCTCAAGGCCCGCGCCGGAGTGCACTCGCCCGCCTCGGCGTGTGCCTCCGGTGCGGAAGGCATCGCGACCGGGTTCCAGATGATCCAGTCGGGCCGGGCCGACGTCGTGGTCGCGGGCGGTGCGGAGGCCTGCATCGCCCCGATCACCATCGCCGGCTTCGCGCAGTCGAGGACCGTCTCGACGCGCAACGACGACCCGGAGCATGCGTCGCGCCCGTTCGACACGGGCCGGGACGGTTTCGTGCTCGGCGAGGGTGCCGGCGCCGTCGTGCTGGAGCGTGCCGACCGGGCCGCGGCCCGCGGCGCGCGGGTGTACGCACGGCTGAGCGGCTTCGGCATCACCTCGGACGCCTACCACATCACGGGCAACCACCCCGAGGGCATCGGCCAGATCGCGGCGATGAACCACGCGATCCAGATGGCCGGCCTGACGCCGAGCGACGTCGGGCACGTCAACGCGCACGCGACCTCCACGGTCGTCGGTGACGTGGGCGAGGCGGCTGCCATCCGCAAGGCGGTGGGCGACCACCCGGTGGTCACCGCGCCGAAGAGCGCGCTCGGTCACCTGGTCGGCGGCGCGGGCGCGGTGGAGGGCATCATCGCGATCCTGTCGATCTACCACGGGCTCGTGCCTGCCACGCTGAACCTGGAGAACCTGGACCCGAAGGTCGACCTCGACGTCGTGTCCGGCGAGGCCCGCAAGGTGGAGCTGACCGCCGCGATCAGCAACTCCTTCGGCTTCGGAGGCCACAACACGGCCCTCCTCTTCACCCGGGCCTGACCCAGCCGCTGTCCCCCAAGGCCACCTTTGTTGCGTTGTACGCAACAAAGGTGGCCTTGGGTGCTTCTGGCATACCTCAGCAGGCGGAGCGTTCGGGGATGGTGCCGGCCGGGACGGTGTCCAGCTTCCACTCGCCATCCTCACGCACCAGCGGGAACGCCAGCCGCCAGCGGATACACGGCTCGAGCAGGTCCGGCGGGGCGTCGGTCACGTCCTGTGTGCTCGTGAAGCCCACCAGTACCGTGAGCCGCTGATCCGGCGCCGCCTCCAGGCGATACACGCGGACGCTGCCGTCCTTGGTGCTGCGGTAGTTGGCCAGCCATTCCCTGCGCGGCTGCGCCTGCACCCGCTCGGCGACGACCGTGGTGGTCCAGAGGTCGTAGTCGCGGCCGTTGATGGCGTCGAAATGGGCCTGCAGCAGCTGCCGCACGGGTTCCGCCTCGGGGTGTGCCGCGGCGTCGGCGTTGAGCTCCACGGTGCGCGGCCCCGGCTGCTGCCGCGGGGAGAGCGACGGCGTGGTCGGCTGGCTCGCCGCCACCTCCTCGTCGTCGGGCGGCTGGTACACCTCACGCGCCAGCAGACCGCCGCCGACCGTCAGCGACACCACCACGATGAGCACGGGCACGAGCCAGCGCGGGCGAGGCGGACCTGAGGGCACGCCGCAAGGGTAACCAGGTGGTTCAGCCCACCTGGTGCAACCAGGTGACGGGCGCGCCGTCGCCCGCGTGGCGGAACGGCTCGAGTGCCTCGTCCCAGCTCGCGCCCAGCAGTTCGTCGAGCTTGTGCGCGAGCTGCTCGCCCGCCCTGCTCCGCGACACGAGGCTGCGCAGCTGGTCCTCGCCCACCACGATGTCACCGTTGGCGCTGGTGCGCGCGTGCCAGAGCCCGAGGCCGGGCGCGTAACAGATGCGCTGGCCGTCGACGCCGGGACTGGGTTCCTCGGTGACCTCGAACCGGATCATGGGCCACGCCTTGAGCGCCCCGGCGAGCTTGCCGGCCATTCCTGCGGGCGCGCGCCAGTCACACTCGGCGCGGAGCTGCCCTGGGGCGGCAGGCTGCGCCGTCCACTGCAACTCCACGCGGACACCCAGAGTGCCCGAGATCGCCCACTCGACGTGCGGACAAACCGCAGACGGCGACGAGTGGACGTACACCACGCCACGAGTGCTCACTGCTGACCTCCGCTGCTCGACGAGGGGCGTCTTCCCCTACGACCTCGCGAACCACGAAGATCCGAAAGTGCTGTGACACTCATGGGTCATTCTGCACGTAGCTCACCCATTTGACCACATGAGCACCAGAAATCACACCGGTCGGTGAGCATTCCAGGGAGGAGCAAGGGAGCTTTACTCCCGTCAAACGAGAGCAAAGCTCCCTTGCTCACCCGGAGACCACACCGGCGGGTGAGTCAGGCGGGTCCGGCGCCGAGCGCGGTCGCGGCGGGGACCACGTCGACGAGTCCGGTGCCCTTGTCGAAGCTGGACGTGTAGGGCCCGTCCTGCTGGTACGGAGCCCCGTCCCGGTACTTGTACGCCGTCGACTTGAGCGCGTGCTCGATCTCGCCCGGTGTGGCGTCCGGCTTCGCCTGGAAGAGTTGCGCCACGATGCCGGTGATCTGCGGCGCCGCCATCGACGTCCCGCTGATCACGTTGTACGTGCCCAGATCCAGGGGGCCGGGACCGTTGACGGGCTGCAGACCTGTCGAGCAGATCACCAGGTACGGCCTGCACGTGGACAGGATGTTCTCCCCCGGCGCCGAGATGTCCGGCCAGCTCTGCCGCACGTCCGCCGCGCCCCGCGAGGAGTAGTCCGACACCGTGCCGTCGCGCGTGCCCGTGCCCTGGTCGTTGTACGAGGCGACCGACACGATGCCCGGCGTCGGGTCCTGCCCGGCCGGGTTGGACAGGTTCTCGCTCCCGTCGCCGCCGTCGTTGCCATTGGCCCAGACCGTCACCACACCCTCGGCGGCCAGCGCGCGTTGCAGTTTCACGGTCGCCGACTGCGGGTCGTACTCGCCGCCGCCGCTGGGCCCGTAGGAGTTGTTGATCACCTTGATCGGCGGGCACGCCTGTGGGGACACGCCCGCGCCGCACGGCGCCCGGTGGTTCTCCAGCACCCAGTTCAGTGCCGCGTCGGTGCCGAGCACGACGAGCGCCGCGCCGGTGGAGATCGACACGATCTTCGAACCCGGCGCCGAACCACCCACTCGGGTGCCACCCGGGAGGGTGAGATCATTACCCGCCGCGATGCCGGTGACGTGCGTGCCGTGGCCGCCGAGTGAAAGCGTGTCCGTGTCCACCGTGTTCGGCAGGCGCGTGATGCAGCCGGTCGCCGTGCCCTGCAGGCACAGGCTCTTCAGGTTGGCGACCACACGGCTCGTGCCGTCGGGCCCACGGAACGCGGGGTGCGTCGGGTCCACCCCGGTGTCGATCACCGCCACGCTCACGCCGCTGCCGTCGAGCGAGCGGCCGTCGGCTCCGGTCAGCGTCTCCCTGGCCTCCAGCGCACGCGTCGCCGTGGTGCCCGTGCTGGCGTAGACGCGCACCGGGTCGTTGTTCTCGACGTAGGTGACGCCCTGCGCCGAGCGCACCGCGCGCACCTGGTCGGCGGTGCCCGATGCGGCGACCACACCGATGCGGGAGAAGCTCGTGATCCTGGTCAGTCCCGCCGAGCGCACCGCGCTCTCTGCCGAGGCGAGATCGGTCCCATGCACGAGCGCCGTCACGGGCACCGTCCCGGACGCCGAGGACAGCAGCGCGGCGAGCGTGTCCGACACGGGTGCGGGCGGCTCCCCTGCCTGCACAGGGGTGACACCGGACAACGCGAGCACCGCGGCGGACGCGGCGATCCACAGTGGCCGGAGAGAGCGTGAGCGCATCTCATCCTCCAAAACGGAGAGATCAACAGTGACCTACCAACGAGTAATTACTCAACTAGGTGACGGTGATCACTGTCAATGACTACCGTCCGCATCCGGTGCTGCGCGTACGGCCAGGCACCTTGTCGCGCTAGCGTGTGAGCGCGAGGCACGGCTGCAGGGGAGGTTCGCGTGCGACTCGTCCGGTTTCCTCGGCAACCCACCCGGGTCTCCGAGGACATCCG
Source organism: Prauserella flavalba (assembly GCF_003202235.1). Lineage (GTDB taxonomy): Bacteria > Actinomycetota > Actinomycetes > Mycobacteriales > Pseudonocardiaceae > Prauserella_A > Prauserella_A flavalba. Next base: position 530,384 of record NZ_MASU01000013.1, on the reverse strand, counting down.
CGCCGCGCTCGCGTCGCTCGGCCGGGGCCGCAACGTCGTCGGCGGCGTCGCGCTCGCCGGCGTCCAGCCCGAAGGCGCACCCCAGGCCGTCGACGCCGTGCTGATCGTGCCCGGCGGCGTGCTCGTCGTGGTCGGCGTCGACCTGCCCGACCCCGCGATGCGCCTCGACGCGCCGCTGGACGGTCGATGGCGGACCGACGGCTGGCCGCTCGTCAGCACGGACGAGGCCGTGAACCCCGGCATCGAGGCACTCGCGCTCGCCGCCACGGTCGCCGAACGCGTCCGCGCCGTCGAACCGGACGCCACGCTGGGCACGGTGATCGCGGTCGGCCCGTTCGTCGAGACCGTCGAGCAGCCGCCCGCCGACCTCACCGGCCCCGTTCGCGTCGTCCACCCGACGCCGACGAGCATGCTCGCGGCCGCCGTGTCGCTCGCCTCGGCGGAGCAGCCGTTCACGGCGCGGCAGGTCCGCGCGCTCGTCCGGGCGCTGGAGCCCACGGCACCGGAGCAGGACGACGAGACGCTCGCCGCCGAGGGGTTCACCACCGAGGAACACCCGCTCGCGCTCGCGCCCGAGACGGTGCCGATCGAGCATCCGACCAGGCCAGAGGGCACGCCCGTTCCCGTGACCGTGGCCGTCAACCCCGAGCGGCCACGCCCTCCACGGCCCGCTCCCCTGCCCAGCCCGCTCCCGGCGCCGGCCCCCGCTCCGGCTCCACCCCCGGCCCCCACGCCGCGGTCGCAGCGGGTGCGCTGGCAGCCGCTCGCCGCGGCGGGCGCCTTCGTCGCCGTGGTCGGCGCGGTGCTCGCGCTCGTGCTCACGCGGGGCGGCGAGGACGAGGCGCCACCCGTCACGCCGACGGCTGTGACGACGGCGGGCGGCGTGGAGTTCACCGAGCGCGCCGCGGGCGCCGACGACGACTGCGCCCCGCATGCGACCGGCGACCTCCAGGTCGCGCTGGAGGAGTCCGGCTGCACCGGGGTGCGCAGGGCCAGCTTCGACACCACCGTCGACGGCACGACGGTGGCCGTGTCCGTCGCCGCGCTGGCGTTTGCCGACGAGGCGAGCGCACAGGAGTTCCTCCAGCTCGCCGACACCCCCGGCAGCGGAACGATCATCGACTTCGCCACCGAGACCAGGCGCTGGCCCGGCGACGTCCCCGCGTTCGCCAACGCCGCCTACGCGGGCGCGCTCGACGGCAGCACCGTCCGGCTCGTGCTCACGTGCCTGCTCGACGGAGCCTCGCGGCCCGACGACCCCCGCCTCACCGACACCGCCAAGGCCGCGCTGAAACTGCCGCTGTGACGGCTACAGGCCGTACTCCTCCAGGAGCCGCAGCCAGACCTCGCTGATCGTGGGGAACGCGGGCACCGCGTGCCACAGCCGCCGCAGCGGCACCTCGCCCACCACCGCGATGGTCGCCGCGTGCAGCATCTCCGCCACGTCCTGGCCCACGAACGTGACCCCGAGCAGCACCTCCCGCTCGGTGTCGACGACGATGCGCGCCTTGCCGGTGTAGCCGTCGGCGTGCAAGGCCGACCCGGCCACAGCGATGTCGAGGTCGAGCACCCGGTGCCGGTCACTCTCCCCCTCGGTCAGGCCGACCGACGCCACCTCGGGGTCGGTGAACACCACCTGCGGCACGGCGTGGTGGTCGGCGGTCGCCGTGTAACGGCTCCACGGAGTGGTGTCGACCGGCCGCCCCGCGGCCTTCGCGGCCAGCACGTCGCCCACCGCCCTCGCGGCGTACTTTCCCTGGTGGGTCAGCAAAGCCCGGCCGGTGACGTCCCCGGCGGCGTACAGCCATTCACCGTCCACTCCCGACACCAAGCCGGTGTCGTCGACCTCGAGCGGATCGCCGGGAGTGAGGCCGACCACGTCGAGGCCGAGGTCGTCGGTCGCCGGGCGGCGGCCCGTCGCGACGAGCAGCTCGTCGGCATCCAGCGTCGTGCCGCCGGACAGCTCCACGCGCACCTTTCCCTCTACAGTGGACACACGTTCGGCACGGGTCTCCGTGTGCAGGCGCACGCCGTCCGCGCGCAGGCCTTCAGCCACGGCGTCACCCGCGAAGTCCGGGTAGCGCGGCAACGGTCGCGGGCCCGTCGCGATCAGCTCCACCCGCGCGCCGAGGCGCGCCCACGCCTGCGACATCTCGGCCCCGACCACCCCTGCGCCCAGCACGACGAGCGTGCCGGGCACCCGCGAGGCCGACGTCGCCTCGCGCGAGGTCCACACGTGCACGGCATCGAGCCCTTCCACCGGCGGTTTCCTGGGCACACTTCCCGTGCACACGACCACCCCGTGCTTGGCGCCGAGCACCGAACCGTCGCCGAGCGTGACCTCGCGCTCACCGGTGATCCGGGCGCGACCGCGTACCGCCTCGACGTCGGCACCGCGCGCCCAGTCGACCTGGCTTCCGTCGTCCCAGTTCGACACGAACGCGTCCCTGCGCGCGAACACCTCGGCCGGGTCGAGCCGGGCACCCTCGGCGACGCCGGGCATCCTGCGCACCGCCGCGAGGAGATTTCCCGGTCGTAGCAAGGCTTTACTCGGCATGCACGCCCAGTACGAGCACTCACCGCCGAAGCGTTCGTGCTCGACCAGCGCGGCCGTGAGCCCGCCCTGGACCGCCCGCGCGGCGACGTTCTCGCCGACCGCGCCGCCGCCGATCACCACCACGTCGAAAGTCCGCTCAGCCATGCCTCGAGCGCACACCACGCGCGCCGGTCCCGCAACCTGGGCGCCACACAAGGGAAAGCGCGCTGCCGCTATCCTTGCCGCGCACACGGTTTCGGTACGGGGAGGTCATTCATGGCCAGGAGCACGGCGGTCGAGCTGCTCGACGACATCAACGGTGAACCCGCGCAGGAGACGGTCCGGTTCGCGTTGGACGGCGTCGAGTACGACATCGACCTCTCCGGCGAGAACGCGGAAAGCCTCCGCGAGGTACTGGACCGCTACGTGCGCGGTGGCCGCCGCACCGGCGGCCGCAAGCGCGCACCCCGCATCATCGGCACGGCGAAGCGGCGCGGCACCCGCGGGAGCACCACCGCGAAGAAGCCCGCCACGGGCACGACGGCGAGGAAATCGGCCCCGACCACGAAGTCCGCCCCCAAGACCGCCGCGAAGAAGGCCGCCGCACCGAAGAAGGCCGCGGCTTCCGCCACCGCGAAGCCCTCCTCGCGGGGCCGTACCGCGAAGGCGGCGACGAGTACGCGCACCACCACCGCCGAGAAGAGCGCGGCAGCGAAAACCACGAAAAGCGCCGCCGCGAAAACCACGAAGGCGAAGACCACCACCGCGAAGACCGCAACGGCCAAGACCGCGGCTGCCAAGCGGACGACCACCAAGAGCGCCCCGGCGAAAAGCGCCACCGCCACGAAGGCCAGCGCGAAAACGGTGACCGCGAAGAAGGCACCGAAATCCGCCGCCCCGAAATCGCCCGCCGCGAAGAAGACCGGTGCCAGGAAAGGCGGCGGGACCTCGGCCTCGGCCAAGGTCCCGCAGGTCACCTTCTCCGCGGCGGCTCAGTGAGCCGCCGCGGCGTCACAACGCCTTGAGCTCTTCCACGATCTCGGCCACCGACGATTTGGCGTCGCCGAAGAGCATGGCCGTTTTCGGGTCGTAGAACAGCTCGTTGTCGATTCCGGCGAACCCGGAACTCATCGAGCGCTTCAGCACGATCACCGAACGGCTGGAGTTCACGCTGAGAATCGGCATTCCGTAGATCGGCGAGCTCGGATCGGACTGTGCCGCCGGATTGGTCACGTCGTTCGCACCGATCACCAGAGCGACGTCGGTCTGCGGGAACTGCGAGTTGCTCTCGTCCATCTCCTTGAGGCTTTCGTACGGAACGTCCGCTTCGGCGAGGAGCACGTTCATGTGGCCGGGCATGCGACCGGCCACCGGGTGGATGGCGTAGAGCACCTCGATGCCCTTGCTCTCCAGCAGGTCGGCCATCTCGCGCACGGCGTGCTGCGCCTGCGCCACGGCCATGCCGTAGCCGGGCACCACCATCACCTTGCTCGCGTAGGCCATCTGGATCGCGGCGTCGCCGGCGCTGGTGCTGCGCACCGGCCGTTGCTCGCCCGAGCCGCCGCCCGCCGCGACCGCGGTGCCGCCGCCGAACCCGCCCGCGACGATCGCCGGGATCGACCGGTTCATCGCCTTCGCCATGAGGTTGGTGAGGATGGAGCCGGACGCGCCGACGATCATGCCGGCCACGATCAGCGCGGTGTTGTCGAGTGCGAGGCCCATCGCCGCGGCCGAGAGCCCGGTGAACGCGTTGAGCAGGGAGATCACCACGGGCATGTCGGCACCGCCGATGGGCAGCACCACCATCACGCCGAGGAACGCGGAGGCCACGAGCACCCCGATGATCAGCCACTCGGAGCCGCCGCCGGAGGCGATCGCGACGGCACACGCGAGCGCGCCGACCACGAGGAGCACGTTGAGCGGCTGCTGGAGCCTGCCGACGCTGATGGGCCGCCCGGAGATCAGCTCCTGTAACTTGCCGAACGCGATGTTGGAGCCCCAGAAGGACACCGAACCCACGATCGCGGCGAACAGCGAGGCGATCGCGACGTACAGGGGCTCGTGCGCGTAGCCGTCCGTGGTGCGGAACTCGACCCACGCGATCAACGCGACCGCACCACCGCCGACACCGTTGAACAGGGCCACCATCTGCGGCATCGCGGTCATCTTCACCTGCCGCGCGGCGGGGACGCCGACCACGGTGCCCAGCACGATGCCGAGCGCGATGAGCCACCAGTTGCCCATGCCGGGCAGCAACAGCGTCGCGATCACGGCGATCGCCATGCCGACGGCCGCGATCCAGTTGCCGCGCACCGCGGTGCGCGGGCCGGTGAGGCCCATGAGGCCGTAGATGAAGAGCGCGAACGCGATGATGTAGAGGATCGAGACGAAGGTGGTCACTTCTTCGCCTCCTTGGCGGCGTCCTGCTGCTCCTTGGGCTTCTCCTTGAACATCCCGAGCATGCGGTCGGTGACGAGGAACCCGCCGACGACGTTGATCGTGCCGAAGGCGATGGCGATGACGAGCAGGATCTTGTTGAGCACCCCGTCGGCGCCCATGCCGAGCACGATCAGGCCACCGAGCAGCACGATGCCGTGGATGGCGTTGGTGCCGGACATCAATGGCGTGTGGAGCGTGTTGGGCACCTTGGAGATCACGGCGAAGCCGACGAACCCGGCGAGCACCAGCACGGCGAGGCTTTCGACCAGCATCAGTTCACCTCCTCGTCGCGGCCGGCGACGCACGCACCGGCCACCACCTCGTCGGAGAAGTCGATCGCGAGCTTGCCGTCGGTGTCGACGATCAGCTCCAGCAGCTCGGTGAGGTTGCGCGCGTAGAGCTCGCTCGCGTGCACGGGCATCTCGGCGGGCAGGTTGAGCGGGGAGCAGATCGTCACGTCGTGGGCGACGATGTCCTTGCCCGGATCGGTGAGCTCGCAGTTGCCGCCGGTCTCCCCGGCCATGTCGACGATCACGCTGCCCGCCTTCATGCCGCGCACGGCTTCCGCGGTGACGAGCGTGGGCGCCTTGCGGCCGGGCACGAGCGCCGTGGTGATCACGACGTCGAAGCCGCCGATCGCCTCGGTGAGCCGCTGTTGTTGCCGCGCCCGCTCCTCTTCGGTCAGCTCACGCGCGTAGCCGCCCTCGCCCGCGGCCTCGATGCCGAGGTCGAGCCACTGGGCGCCCACCGAGCGCACCTGCTCGGCGACCTCGGGCCGCACGTCGTACCCGGTCGCCTGCGCGCCGAGCCGTTTCGCCGTGGCCAGCGCCTGCAGGCCTGCGACACCGACGCCGAGCACGAGCGCCTTCGCGGGCGGCACGGTGCCCGCCGCGGTGGTGAGCATCGGGAAGAATTTCGGCAGTCGCTGCGCCGCGAGCAGCACGGCCCGGTACCCCGCGACGTTGGCCTGCGACGAGAGCGCGTCCATCCCCTGCGCGCGGGAGATGCGCGGGATGGACTCGACGGCGAAGGCGGTGATGCCCGCCTTCTTCATGGCGGCCACCTCGTCGGTGTTGGTGAGCGGGGCGAGGAACCCGATGAGCACGGTCCCCGGCTTGAGCCGCTCGATGTCGGCGATGCTCGGCGGCACCACGGTGAGCACGATGTCGGCGCTCCACGCGTCGCCCGTGGTTGCGCCTGCTTCCGTGAACACGTCGTCGGCGAGCTGGGCGCCCGCTCCGGCCCCCGGCTCGACAACCACCTTGAGCCCGCGTCTGGTCAGTCGTTCGATGAGTTTCGGCACCAGCGCGACTCTGCGCTCACCCGGCTTGGTCTCCTTGACCACGCCGATCGTCAACGTCGATCCAGTCGGCGATTCAGTCTCGGTCACCTTGGCGTCCTCTCGGGCCTGCGGTCCGGCGTGGTGACCATACTGGACGACAACGTTATCCAGATCACGTGAGGAGTGTCGCAATCACCACAGTTTCGCATACAGTATGCACTATGGTGAGCGATACGGTTGTGCTATGTACTCCACCGAGATCGAGCTGCGTACCGGCGGAAACGCCGTGGTACAGGACCTGACCAAGGAAGCGGAACGATTTCTCGCCGATGCCGACGCGGGCGACGGCCTCCTGCACGTCTGGGTCCCGCACGCGACGGCGGGGCTGGCGATCCTGGAGACCGGCGCGGGCAGCGACGACGACCTGCTGGCCGCGATCGACGAGCTGCTCCCCCGCGACGACCGCTGGCGGCACCGGCACGGCAGCCGTGGCCACGGTCGTGACCACGTGCTGCCCGCCTTCCTACCGCCGTACGCGAGCGTTCCCGTGCTCGGCGGGGTGCTCGCCCTCGGCACGTGGCAGTCGATCTGCCTGGTCGACACCAACATCGACAACACCGTGCGGCGACTGCGGTTCAGCTTCCTCGCCGGCTGAGCCGCGCCGCGGCCAGAGCACCACGAGCAGCCCGGCCACGAGCATCGCGCCGAGCACCCACACGCCCGTCGCGACGTCGGGCGCGTCAGGCGTGCCGACGAGCAGGCTCCGCAGGCCCTCGGTCGAGAACCGGAACGGCGTCCACGACCACAGCAGGTTCGCGTACGCCGGGTTGAGCATCTCAGGCACCTGGCTCGCCACCGACGGCGCGAGCAGGTAGAGCGGACCGAGAATCGCCATCGCCCTCACCCCGAGCAGGCGCAGGAGCCCGGCCTGCAGCGAGGCGAACGCCATCGCGGTCAGGAAGACGAAACCGATCGTCTCCCAGCCGAGGTGCAGCGAGGAGTCCCACAGCGCGACGAAGCCGACGAGCGCACCGGTCACCAGCACGCTGGTGCCGAGCACCTGCGTGAACCGGGCGAGCGGCGACGGCAGGGCCCCCCTGCGCTGCGAGAGCACCGTCAGCGCCGCGCCTGCGGCGAGCCCGCCGACCCACGCGAGCGCGCTGAGGCCCAGCGGGGCGAACCGGCCGGCGGCGCCGGTCTCGTGCACGGTCTCCACGGCGACGGGAGCCGCCGCCCCACCCTGGGCGAACGCGGCCGTCAGTGCCTGACCCGCACCGGTCAGCCCCTGCTGCGCGAGCTGCGTCCCGGTCGGGTTCACCGCACCGGAGACCACGACCTTCGCCGAGGGCGCCCCCTGCGCCGCGGTCAGCTCGAGAACCCCGTAGACCTCCTTGTCCTCGAGCAGCTGCCTGCCCTCGGCCGGAGTGGTGACGCGCCACCCGAGCACCTCGCCGCCCTGCCCCGCGACCCGCTGGGCCGCCTGGTGCAGTGGCCCGGTCGCCGGCGCCGAGACCGCGACCGGCACGTGCTTGGGCGCGGCCGTGGTCTGCGCGCCGAACGTGAGGAACCCCAGCACCACGACGGCAAGGCCGCCCACGAGTGCCGTCAGCACCGCGAGCCGTCCACCTCCGCGTGACGTCGGACCAGCCATGCTGATCCCCTCCCAATTCTTCCTCCGTTGAATTACACGACCACGGTACGGTCGTCGCGCGGAAGATGTCAACGTCCGTTGAAAACAGCTCCCGGTAGCGTGAGCGGGGTGACCGCTTCGCCGAACCGCCTCGTGCTGTGGGATATCGACCTGACGCTCGTCGACCTGCGCGGGCTCGGCGGCAGCTGGTACACCGAGGCGCTCGCCTCCGTCGCCGGCATCGCGCTGGAGGAGATGCCGAGGTTCGCGGGCCGCACCGAGCTCGCCATCACCACCGAGCTGCTGACCGCACACGGGATCGAGGCCGACGACGAGCTCGTCCAGCGCGTGTGGCGGGAGCTCGTCGCCCTCTCGACGCGGTCACTGCCGACGCTGAGCGGCCGGGGACACGCACTGCCCGGCGCGCAGGACGCGCTCGCCGCGCTCGCCGGGCACGGCGTGGTGCAGTCGCTCGTCACGGGCAACCTGCCGGAGATCGCCGAGCACAAGCTGAGCGCGTTCGGCCTGCACACCCACATCGACTTCGGGATCGGCGGCTACGGCTCGCTCTCGGCACACCGGCCCGACCTCGTCGAGCGCGCCGTCGCGCTGGCCTCGGCCAAGCACGGCACCACGTTCGCGCCCGGCGCCGTGGCGGTGGTCGGCGACACCCCGCACGACATCGAGTCGGCGCTGCACCACGGTGCGGTCGCGGTCGGCGTCGCCACGGGCTGGTACGGCGAGGACGAGCTGCGGGCCAGCGGCGCGCACGTCGTGTTCGGCGACCTGTCCGACACCGCCGCCGTCCTCGCGGGACTGTTGCGTTAGGACGGTCAGGACGTGGGCGTGGCCGGAACCGTCGTGCGGTCCTCCTCGGGCACCGACCGCAGGCTGTGCAGGATGCGCAGCAGCTCGTCGCGCGTCGGCGCCCCCGCGTAGTCCTGGTCGGCGTAGGTCACCAGCACGGGGATCCGGCCCGTGCCCCCGGCAGGTTCCACCGCGATCGCCGCCACGAGCGCGCGGTCGGGCAGGCAGTCACCGCCCTCGGTGGTCACCTCCACCACCGTGATGCTCGCCGGCTGCGTGGCGTCGCCGCCGAACGACACCGTCGCCTGCTCGGGCGCACCGGCGGCGAGCGCGGGCGCGGGGCCGCCTTCCTCCGAGTAGGCGTGGCCCGCGAGGAGCTCGGCGGTCTCCCTCGCCGCCGACGCCGGGTCAGCGCTGTCGACCGGGGTCACCCCCGCGCCCCCTCGGTCCCGGTGGTCACACACCTCCCCGCCGGTGAACGCGCTGGCGGCGAGCGTGATGCCGGGGCGGACGTCGTCGGCCTCCCAGCCGTGGATCACGCTCGGCTCCGGTGTCCACGACGGCGGCACGTCGTAGGCGTACGCGCCGTCGCCGCCCGCGACGGACTGCCAGCCCTCGACCACGGGAGGCACGATCACGTCCGGTTCCGGCGTGTACGGAGCCGCCTCGGTGACGGGCGGCGCGGGCGACGAGGCGTCGTCGTCCTCGAGATTGCCCGCGATGCCCCTGGCCAGGCTGATGACCCCGCCGACGAGCGTCAGCAGCAGCACCACCGCGAACGGAGCCTTCTTCCGCTTCGGGCGCGGTTTCGGCGGTTCGGGAGGAGGCGGCGCCTGCGGGGCGCTCCTGACGAACTCCGGCGTCGCGTCGGCGGCATCGGCCGGCTCGTACCCGCCGATTCCCTTGAGCGCCGCGCGGTCCTCGTAGCCGTACCGAGCCGAAAGATCGTCCGGCTTGCGACGCCACCACCCCATGCGCGCGGACTCTACCGGCTGTTGAGAGACACCACGTGCTCGACGACATCGTCGACGGCGATCTCGGAACGCTCCCCCGTCGCCCTGTCCTTCACCTCGACGACGCCCTTCGCCAGCCCGCGGCCGACCACCACGATCGTCGGCACGCCGATCAGCTCAGCGTCGGCGAACTTCACGCCCGGCGTGGCCTTGCGGTCGTCGAGCAGCACCCGCACACCGCGCTCGGAGAGCTGCGCCGCGATGCGCTCACCGCCCTCGGCCACGGTCTCGTCCTTGCCCGCCACGACCACGTGCACGTCGGCGGGGCCGATCCCGCGCGGCCACACCAGCCCGAGCTCGTCGTGGAACTGCTCGGCGAGCACGGCGACGAGCCGGGAGACGCCGATGCCGTAGGAGCCCATCGTGATACGGACCGGCTTCGAGTCGGGCCCGAGCGCGTCGACCTCGAAGGCATCGGTGTACTTGCGGCCGAGCTGGAAGATGTGGCCGATCTCGATGCCGCGCGCGGCGACGAGCGTGCCGTGCCCGTCTGGCGAGGCGTCGCCTTCCCGCACCTCGGCGGCCTCGATCGTGCCGTCCGGGGTGAAGTCGCGCCCGCACAGGAGGTCGACCACGTGGTGGTCGGCCTTGTCGGCGCCGGTGACCCACGCGGTGCCGCGAACGATCCGTGGGTCCACCAGGTACCGGACGCCGTTGGCCTGCAGCGCCCCCGGCCCGATGTAGCCCTTCACCAGGAACGGGTTGGCGGCGAAGTCGCTCTCCTCGAGCAGGGCGACCTCGGCGGGCTCGAGCGACGCCTCCAGCCGCTTCAGGTCCACCTCGCGGTCGCCGGGGACGCCGACGGCCAGCAGCTCCCAGTCCTTCTGCCCCGGCTGGCGGGTCTTCACCAGCACGTTCTTCAGCGTGTCCGCCGCCGTGAACGTGCGGCCGAGGTCGGCCTTGTTCAGGAAGTCGACCAGCGTCTCGATGGTCGGCGTGCCGGGCGTGTAGTGCACCTGCGCCTCGGGCCTGCCCTCGACGGGCTGCTCGGCGGGCGGCGGGGTGACCACGGCCTCGACGTTGGCGGCGTAGCCGGAACCGGTGCTGCGAACGTAGGTGTCCTCGCCCGTCTCGGCGACAGCGAGGAACTCCTCCGACGCCGAGCCGCCCATCGCGCCGGACGTGGCCTTGACGATGACGTACTCGAGCCCGAGCCGGTCGAAGATCCGGATGTAGGCGTCGCGGTGCAGCTGGTACGAGCGGGCAAGGCCCTCGTCGTCGAGGTCGAAGGAGTAGGAGTCCTTCATCACGAACTCGCGCCCGCGCAGGATGCCGGCCCGGGGCCGCGCCTCGTCCCGGTACTTCGTCTGCACCTGGTACAGGATGACCGGATAGTCCTTGTACGAGCTGTACTCACCCTTCACCGTGAGCGCGAACAGCTCCTCGTGCGTCGGCCCCAGCAGATAGTCGGCGCCCTTGCGGTCCTTGAGCCGGAACAGCGCGTCGCCGTACTCCGACCACCGGCCCGTCGCCTCGTAGGGCTCCCTCGGCAGCAGCGCGGGGAACTGGATCTCCTGCCCGCCGATGGCGTCCATCTCCTCGCGCACCACCGCCTCGATGTTGCGCAGCACGCGCAGCCCGAGCGGCAGCCAGGAGTAACCGCCCGGCGCGACGCGGCGGACGTACCCGGCCCTCACCAGCAGCTTGTGGCTGGGTACCTCGGCGTCCGCCGGATCCTCCCGCAGCGTGCGCAGGAACAGCGACGACATCCTGGTGATCACGATGTTCTCCTGGGAAGCGCAAAAGACGTTCGTCGAAGGGTAGCCAACGGCCGCCTAGCTGCTGCAACCGGTATTTGTCGTACCCCCTCCCTAGTGTCACGGCATGACGATGCAGCTGGGCATGGTGACGATCGACTGCGAGGACCCGCGGAAGCTCGCGGCGTTCTGGTGCGAGGCACTGGGCGTGGAGATCGCCGCCGACTACGGCGAGTACGTGATGTTGTCGAGCACGACGGAAGGAGGGGTGCGGCTGGCCCTGCAACGCGTACCGGAACCGCGCACGGGCAAGAACAGAGTGCACCTGGACTTCGGCACCGGCGACCGGGAGGGCGAGGTGGCACGCCTGGTGGGACTCGGGGCCACGGCGCTCGCCGCCCACGAGATGCCGGGGCTGATCTGGACGGTGCTGGCCGATCCGGAGGGCAACGAGTTCTGCGTGGGGAGCTATCACGACTGACCACTAGACTTGCCGGCCGTGCTCGTTCTGCTTCCTCCCTCCGAGACCAAGGCCGATGGCGGCGACGGCGGTCCACTGGACCTCGGCGCGTTGTCCTTCCCCGAGCTGAACCCGTTGCGGCGCAAGCTCATCGACGCGCTCGTGGACCTGTCGGCCGACGTGCCGGCGAGCCTGGCCGCGCTGGGACTCTCGGAACGGCAGCAGGACGAGGTGGCCCGCAACGGGCGACTGTGGACCGCGCCGACCACTCCGGCGCTGCGCCGCTACACGGGCGTGCTCTACGACGCGCTGGACGCGGGGAGCTTCCGCAAGAGCGAGCTGGCACGGGCCGAGCGGCGGCTCGCGGTGGCGTCGGCGCTGTTCGGCGTGGTGCGGGCCGGTGACCCGATCCCGGCGTACCGGCTCTCGGGTGGCAGCGGAGTGCCCGGGTTCGGCACGCTGCGCTCGCTGTGGCGGCCGGTGCTCGAACCGGTGCTGGCCGAGGTCGGCGAGCTGGTGGTGGACCTGCGCTCCGGCACCTACGCGGCGCTCGCGCGCGTGCCGGGCGCGGTGACGGTGCGCGTGGTCACCGAGGACGCGGCGGGCAGGCGCAAGACGGTGAGCCACCACAACAAGGCGTACAAGGGCAAGCTCGCCGCCGCGCTGGCCACAAGCAGGGCCACACCATCCACAGTGGACGGTGTCGTCTCCGTGGCGGTGAAGGCGGGCATCTCCGTGGAACGCACCGGCGAGCACGAGCTGGAGCTGGTCACCGGGGCGTGAAGCGCTCCGGAGCCAGCGCGCCGAGGTCGTCGGCCACCGGCTGGTCCAGCAGCAGCGAGGCGGTCAGGGCCGCAGCGTAGGGGCCCAGCGTCAGGCCGGAGGGGCCGAAGCCGCTGAGCACGAACACCTCGGGGTACGCGGTCAGCGCGCCGAGCAGGGGCCTGCCGTCCGGGGTCGCGGGGCGGAAGCCGATCCGCGTTTCCACGAGCGTCGCGTCGGCGAGCCCCGGCGCGACCGCGAGCGCGTTGTCCAGCACCTCCTGCTGGCCCGCCGCCGTGATCCGGTGGTCGAAACCGGAGCCGGTCTCCCTCGTGGCTCCCGCCACGACCCGTGAGCCGGGGAACGCCAGGAGGTAGTGGCTCGACAGGGGCAGCACCACGGGCCAGGCCGCGGTGTCGGTGCCGGGCAGCTCGAAGTGGCTGATCTGGCCGCGTTGCGGTTCGACCCCGATCCGCACTCCGAGCGGTGCGAGCAGCTGCGCGCTCCACGCGCCCGCGGCCACGAGCACGCGGTCGGCCGCCACCAGCTCCCTGCCCACGCGCACGCCGGTGACGTGCTCGCCCGCGACGTGCAGCTCCGCCGTGCCCTCGACCAGCCGAGCCCCGAGCCGGATGGCCGCACGCAGCATCGCCGCACGCAGCCTGCGCCCGTCCACCCGCCCGGCGCCGGCGACGTGCACGGCTCCCAGTCCGGGCGCCAGCGCGGGGAACAACTCACGCGCCTGTGTGGCGTCCAGCAGGCTCACCTCGCCCGCCTCCGGCCACCGGGTCGCGTTGGCGCTCACCCGCTCGTGCACTTCGGCCAGCTCCGCGTCGTCCTCGGCCACGACCATGCCGCCGACCAGCTCGAACGACGAGTCGCGCTGGCCGTCCTCGGCGAGCCGCTCGGTGAAGGTCCGGTAGTACGCCGCGGCCCTGGCCGCGAAACCGAGCTCGGCGTCGTCGAGCTTGCGCGAGGTCCACGGGCAGACGATTCCGGCGCCCGCGGCGGTCGCCGTACCCGGCAGGTCCGCGTCGGCGACCACGACCTCCGCGCCGAGCCTGGCGAGCTGATAGGCCGCGCCCGCCCCGGCGATCCCCGATCCGATGACCACGATCCGCATGATCCCCAGCTTGCCGGAATTCGGTTGCGCGCCCGCAGGCGACCCGGGACAGTGACAGGCGAACCGTGAGGTCCGGCGGAGAGCCGGCGAGCCGAAGGAGGTGCCTGGTGTCTATCGAGGTCACGGGCGTTCCGTTCGCCCGCCCATCCGCCCCGCCGCGCTGATCGCCAGTACTGGCGGGGCCTTCCACGAGGAGCCCCTCCAGTGCGATCGCACGATTTTTCCGATTTCGACCGTTTCGACGACCGTCCCGTCCGCCGCAAGCCGCGCAAACCACGCTTCGCCGATGAGCCCGCTCCCGCGCGAGGTGGACGGCTCACCGAGCACGAGCGCGCCCGGCTCGCCCGGCTGCGCGACGACGCCTACACCGAGACCGAGCTGCCCGGCGGTGCCGACCGCTGGTCCACGTGGGACGCGGGCGGCCACGGCCCGAGCCCGTTCCCGGACTGGGTGGTCACCGAGCTCGCCGCCACCGACACCGAGCTCGGTCTGCTCAAAACGGGCAAGGAGGCCGACGTGCACCTGCTGCGGCGCGGGCTGCCCGACCGGTCGCGGGAATGCCTGCTGGCCGCCAAGCGGTACCGCTCCGACGAGCACAAGACGTTCCACCGCGACGCCGGTTACCTCGAGGGCAGGCGCGTGCGCCGGTCCCGGGAGATGCGGGCGATGCGCAAGCGCAGCGCGTTCGGCCGCAACCTCATCGCGGAGCAGTGGGCCGCGGCCGAGTTCGCCGCGTTGAGTCGCTTGTGGACGATCGGTGCGCCCGTGCCGTACCCGGTCCAGCTCTCGGGTACGGAGCTGCTCCTGGAGTTCCTCGGCGACGATGGCGGAACCGCCGCTCCCCGGCTCGCCGAGCTGCGGCCGGGCCACGACGAACTGCTGCGACTGTGGCACCAGCTCGTCGTGGCACTGGAGCTGCTGGCCGGGGAAGGTCTGTGCCACGGCGACCTCTCGCCGTACAACGTGCTCGTCCACGATGGACGGCTGCTGCTCATCGATCTGCCACAGGTGGTGGACGTGGTGAGCAACCCGCGCGGGGCGGCGTTCCTCGAACGTGACGTGCGCAACATGGCGAAGTGGTTCGCCGCAAGGGGTCTGGACGCAGGCGAAATCGCGGAACAAGAGCTGGCAGCGAGGCTGCGCCGAAGCGCCGGGGCGCCCTGAGGTAGAGTGGTGGAGCACCGCCAAGCCCGAGTAGCCAGAGCGCGGTGCTCCACCCATCAGTTGGCGCGTGGTGCCCAGTAGCACCGTGCGCCGGGTCCGTCCCTGTGAACGCCCATCGCACCACCATCGCGACCTGCCCCTGTGCGGGCAACCGGGCCTCCTTGCGACGTACCACGTCCGAGAGGCATTGCGTGACAACGACTTCGTTCGCCGACCTGAACCTTCCGGCTCCGCTGCTGCGTGCTCTGCAGCAGGCGGGCATGGCGGAGGCGTTCCCGATCCAGGCGGCGACCCTGCCCGACGCGCTGGCAGGCCGGGATGTGCTCGGCCGCGCCCAGACGGGCTCCGGCAAGACCCTCGCGTTCGGCCTGGCACTGCTGTCCAGGTTGCACGGCGGCAAGGCCCAGCCGAAGCAGCCCCGCGCGCTCGTGCTCGTTCCCACCCGTGAGCTGGCGATGCAGGTCGCCGACGCGCTCATCCCGCTGGCCAAGTCGCTCGGCCTGTGGTGCCGCACGGCCGTCGGCGGCATGGCCTTCACCCGGCAGGCCGACGCGCTCGCGCGCGGCGTGGACCTGCTGATCGCCACGCCCGGCCGGCTCTCCGACCACGTCCGGCAGGGCACCTGCCGGCTCGACGCCGTCCAGTTCGTGGCGCTCGACGAGGCCGACCAGATGGCCGACATGGGCTTCCTGCCGCAGGTGCGGGAGATCCTCGACCTGACCCCGGCCGATGGCCAGCGCCTGCTGTTCTCGGCGACCCTCGACGGTGACGTCGAGCGGCTCGTCAAGCGCTACCTCACCGACCCGGTGACGCACTCGGTGGCACCGGTGACGGCCAGCGTGACCACGATGGACCACTTCCTCCTGCAGGTCTCCCACGAGGAGAAGCAGGCCGTGATCACCGAGATCGGTGCCCGCGAGGGCCGCACGATCATGTTCGTGCGCACCAAGCACCACGTCGACCGGCTGACCACGCGGCTGCGCTCCAGCGGCGTGCACGCGGGCGCGCTGCACGGCGGCAAGACGCAGGGCCAGCGCAACCGCGTGCTGGCCGACTTCAAGGACGGCCGCACCCACGTGCTGGTGGCCACCGACGTCGCCGCGCGCGGCATCCACGTCGACGACGTGAGCCTCGTGGTGCACGTCGACCCCGCCGCCGATCACAAGGACTACCTGCACCGCGCGGGCCGCACCGCGCGCGCGGGCGCGTCGGGCACGGTGGTGACGCTCGTGACCCGTGACCAGCGGCGCACGGTGCGCAGGATGACCGACCGCGCGGGCGTGAAGCCGGCGTCGGCGACCGTCCGCCCCGGTGACGAGGAGCTGGCGCGCATCACGGGCGCCCGCACGCCGAGCGGTGTTCCCGTGGTCGAGCAGCACCGCGCGCCGCGTCAGCAGGGTGGCCGTCGTGGCGCCCCCGGTCGCGGCAGGCCCGCCTTCGGCGGCCGTCGCGAGCCCGCGAACAAGGGCGGCCGCCCCCAGCGCGGCAACCGCCGCCCCAGCCACACCCACGCCTGACCCACCCAACCGCGGTGAAGGCCACCTTGCCTGCGCCCACCCGTCGCCCGCGCCACCACCCAACCGGAGGCGCTCCGCGCCGCTGTGTTCGATCAACGCAGGCAAGGTGACCTTCACTGCAGTCACGGACAGTCACTGAGGGCTTCAGCTGATCTGCCCCCAAGGCCACCTTTGTTGCGTGGAATCGACACAGTGGCGCGTCAGCGTCTCCGTTTGGGCGGTGGGGGGAGACGGGCGGGCGCAACAAAGGTGGCCTTGGGGGCGGTTGGCGTTACTGCATGGGGATGAGTTCGAAGGCGCAGGCCAGGACGCCGCCGAAGCGTTGACCCGTCTCCGTGGCGGCCTCGCGCAGGAACCCGGGGTCGGCCATCGGCCCGGACAGGCCGTCGAGGTAGGCACGGTGCGCCTTGAGCGACTCCACCGCGCGGTCCATCGTCGCCGTGATGTCCACGGCGTGCGTCGCCTTCGGAGATGCCGCGACGGCGACCCAGCGCACCCCTGACCACGGCTCCAGGCCCTCGTCCAGCAGGTCCCGGAACACCCAGCGGTTGGCGGCGTCACGCACCGCGTCGAGGGTCGCGAGCCCGACGTTGCGGTGGTCGGCCATGTTGAGCCACGGCCCGCCCGGCCACGTGTCGTGGTGGTTGGTCATCACCACCAGCTCCGGGCGGTGCCTGCGGATCGCGGCGGCGAGGTCGCGGCGCAACGGCAGGCCGTACTCGATCACGCCGTCGGCGTAGTCGAGGAACTCCACCGTCTCCACGCCCACGACGCGCGCGCTCGCGATCTGTTCCTGTTCCCGCAGCGGGCCCGCCTCCTCCGGCGTGAGCCCGTCGATGCCTGCCTCCCCCCGCGTGGCCAGCACGTACGCCACCGAACGGCCCTGGTCGGTCCACCGCGCGATCGCGCCCGAGCTGCCGTATTCCAGGTCGTCGGGGTGCGCCACCACGGCCAGTGCGCGCTCCCAGTCCTCCGGCATCGGTGCCAGTTGTGCGTCCTCTGTCACCCTCGCTCCCCACTCCTTTCCTGCCCGGTGCGAGACTGCCAGGCGTGAACGCACCCGGTCCAGCTTTCCCCGCAACCCAGCCAGACCAGGTCTTCGACTGGCTCGACGCCGAGGCCACCAAACGCACCGAAGCGGGCCTCACCAGGCGTCTCCGGCCGCGCGGACCCGTCTCCGACGAGCTCGACCTCGCCGGCAACGACTACCTCGGGCTGGCCAGGGACAAGCGGGTCGCCGGCGCGGCCGCGGCGGCCTCGCTGCGCTGGGGCGCGGGTTCCACCGGCTCCCGGCTGGTCACCGGGTCGACCGAGCTGCACGCCGAACTGGAGCACGAGCTGGCCCGCTTCTGCGGTACGCAGGCGGCGCTGGTGTTCTCGTCCGGGTTCACGGCCAACCTGGGCGCGGTCACGGCGCTCTCGGGCGCCGAGTCGGCGATCGTGACCGACAAGTACATCCACGCCTCGCTGATCGAGGGTTGCCGGCTCGGCCGCGCCGACGTCGCCGCCGTGGCCCACGGCGACCCGGCCGCGATCGCGCACGCGCTGGCCACGCGGCGCAAGCGCAGGGCCATCGTGGTCACCGACTCGGTGTTCTCCGTGGACGGGGATCTCGCGCCGCTGCGGGAGCTGTCCGAGGCGTGCCGCGCCCACGGTGCCGCGCTGCTGGTCGACGACGCCCACGGCTTCGGCGTGCTGGGCGCGGGCGGGCGAGGCGCCGTGCACGAGGCGGGCCTGTCCGGCGAACCGGACGTGGTCACCACCATCACGCTCTCCAAGGCGCTCGGCGCGCAGGGCGGCGCGGTGCTGGGGCCGCGCCGCGTGATCAAGCATCTGGTGGACACGGCGCGCAGCTTCATCTTCGACACGGGCCTCGCGCCGGGTAGCGCGGCAGCGGCGCTCGCGGCACTCGGCGTGCTGAAGGAGGAACCGGACCTGCCCGGCAAGGTCCTCACGGCCGCGCAGGGACTCGCGAACGGCTTGCGGGAAGCCGGTTTCCGCGTGAGTACGCCCTATGGCGCGGTGGTGTCGGTGCAGGCGCCGAGCGCGGACGCGGCCGTCAGCTGGGCGGCGGCGTGCGCCGAGCACGGCATCCGGGTCGGCTGTTTCCGGCCGCCCTCGGTGCCCGACGGTGTCTCGCGCCTGCGGCTCACCGCGCATGCCGCGCTCGCGGAGTCCGATGTGGAGCGCGCGGTGAAGGTGATCACCGAGGTCGCCCCGCGCGGAGCACGCGGCTAGAGACCTTTTGGGCCGTGGCGGAGCCGGGTGCGGTGGGTGTGCAGTGAAGGCCACCTTCGCTGCGTTGAGCGCAGGCAAGGTGGCCTTCACTGCGGTCGGCTCCGGGGCTTCGAGAGCGACGAGGCCACGTCAGGCTCGCTGGAACCGCCAGCGGGTCTGCCCGTAGGTGCCCTTGGCGAAGCCGAACGCCGTCCTCGGCGCCACCTCGTACACCAATGCCGTACCCCCGTCGCCGTGATGGAAGGCGTTGTCGCGCACCGAGAACCGCCAGTCTTCGCCGTACTTCGCCACGTACGCCTCCGCGATCCGGCGCAGCCGTGCCTCGTCGCGCACGCGCACGGCGTCGCCCTCGACCACGAGGTCAAGGCCCGCGTCGAGGTCGTTGCTGCCCGTGGTCATCGTGCAGTGCGGATTGCCCTCGAGGTTGCGGTTCTTGCGCTCGTCGGCACCCGTGCAGAAGTGCAGCGCGCCTTCCAGCCACACCCCGATGAGCGGCGTCGTGTGCGGACGCCCGTCGGGGCGGACGGTGGACAGCCAGTACAGCGGCGCGGCGGCCAGGTGCTCGCGCGCCCGCGCCCAGGTGGTCGCCGTGGCGCCGGGCTCACTGAAGCGATGGTCCAGCTCGGTCGCCGGTTCGGTGGTCATGGTCCCTCCTCGTCGTCGCGGTCCTGACAAAGCAGACCGCGATGACGAGCAGAACTCATCGCCTGCGCATCCGGATGTGCGGGATACCGTCCTCGTCGAACTCCTCGCCCTCCGGTTCGAAGCCGAAGCGGGCGTAGAAGCCCTGCGCGTAGGTCTGCGCGTCGAGCACGCACTCGGCGTCGCCCGCATACTCCAGCGCCGCCGCCATGAGCCGCGCGCCGAGGCCGGTGCCCCGCGCCGACGCCGCCGTGCACACGCGCCCGATGCGCAGGACGCCGCCGGGCTGCTCGAGCACCCGCAGACAGCCGGTGACTCCGCCGTCACCCTGTTCCCAGATGTGGTGGGTGCCGGGCAGCAGGTCCTTGCCGTCGATCTCGGGATACGGGCACTCCTGCTCCACGACGAACACGTCGACGCGGAGCCGGAGCAGGTCGTGCAGCTCGGCGGCGGTCAGGTCAGTGCCCTTGCGGGAGTGAAAGTCGGCCACCCCGCATGACTATCAGATGCCGGGAAGGTCCTCGACGTAGGAGGACACCCTGGTGTACACGCCGGGCTTGCCCGCCTGCGCGCAGCCGTCGCCCCACGACACCACGCCGATCAGCGTGTCGCCCACCACCAGCGGTCCGCCGGAGTCGCCCTGGCACGCGTCCACGCCACCCTCCGGGTAGCCGGCGCACAGCATCGTCTGCGGATCGTAGGTGTCGTAGGACTGCCCGCACGACAGGTCGTCCACCACCGGCACCTGCGCGCTGCGCAGCGTGTCGGACTTCTCGCCGCCCTCGGAGAGCCTCCCCCAGCCGAGCACGGTCGCCATCGTGCCCGGGGCGTACAGCGCCTCGTCCTGTGGTCCGGCCACCCGCGCGGTGCGGTAGGGCGCGCTGCCCGCGAGCGTCAGCACCGCGATGTCGTTGCCCGTGGTCGGGTCCTCGTAGTCGGGAGCGACCCACACGCGCCGGACGCCGAGCCGCATGCCGTCGGTTCCGCGTTTGTCCTGCCGACCCGCGACCACGCCCAGCTCCGAGCTGTGCACCGCGACCGCGCAGTGCGCCGCCGTGACCACCGTGTCGGCCGCCACGAGCGTGCCGCCGCAGAACTGGTTCTCGCGCTCGTCGACCAGGTAAACGGCGTACGGGTGGTCGGCGACCGACGCGTTCGTGCCGCCGACGATGTACGGTTGGGCGCCGCTGGTCTGCTGCGCCCCCGCCGCGGGGACGAACACCGCGCCCGCCAGCAGGGCCGCGGCCGCGACGAGCACCCGGCGCAAAGTCCTGGACATGCGATTCCCCCTTCGAAAACTCCCGTCCACCCTAGGCGTGAAGCGGCCGGGCACAGGGTCACCGGATCGGGTGGACTACGGTCTTCGGCGTGCGAGGTGGGCTGCTCATCGCGGGGACGACGTCCGACGCAGGCAAGTCGACGGTCGCCGCGGGCGTGTGCCGTTGGCTGGCCCGGCAGGGCGTGCGCGTGGCGCCGTTCAAGGCGCAGAACATGTCGAACAACTCGATGGTCTGCGCCGACGGCTCGGAGATCGGCAGGGCGCAGTGGCTGCAGGCCGTCGCGGCCGGAGCGGAACCCGAGTCGGCGATGAACCCGGTGCTGCTCAAGCCCGGCAGCGACCGGCGCAGTCACGTCGTGCTGCGCGGCAAGCCGTGGGGCGACCTCGTGGCGGGTGGCTGGGCTCAGGGCCGCCGCGCGCTGGCCGAGGCCGCCTACGCCGCGCTCGCCGAGCTGCGCGAACGCTACGACGTCGTGGTCTGTGAGGGCGCGGGCAGCCCCGCCGAGATCAACCTGCGCGAGGGCGACTACGTCAACATGGGCCTCGCGCGCGAGGCAGGGCTGCCCGTGCTGCTGGTCGGTGACATCGACAGGGGCGGCATGCTGGCCGCGATGGCGGGCACGGTCGCGCTGCTCGACGAGGGCGACCAGGCGCACCTCGCCGCGTTCCTGGTCAACAAGTTCCGCGGCGACGCCGCACTGCTGGAGCCGGGCCTCGTCACGCTGAGCGAGCTGACCGGACGCCCCGTGCTGGGTGTGCTGCCGTGGCTGTCCGACGTGTGGCTCGACTCCGAGGACGCACTGGCGATCGCCCGCTGGGACGGGCACCGGCGCGGCGCGGGCACCACGCTGCGGGTCGCCGCCGTGCGGTTCCCGAGGATCTCCAACGCCACCGATCTCGACCCGCTCGCGGCCGAACCGGGCGTGGCGGTGACCGTCACGGCCGATCCCGACGTGATCGCCGCCGCCGACCTCGCCGTGCTCCCCGGCACCAGGTCCACTGTGGAGGACCTGAACTGGCTGCGGCGGCGCGGGATCGCCGACGCGGTGCTGGCGCGCGCGGCGGCGGGCAGGCCGGTGCTGGGCATCTGCGGCGGGTACCAGATGATGGCCGGGACCATCCACGACGACGTCGAGTCCGGTGCGGGCACGGTCGACGGGCTCGGCCTGCTGCCGTTCACGGTCCGCTTCAGCGAGGACAAGAGCCTCGCCCGCCCCTCCGGGCGGTGGCGTGGGCACGACGTCACCGGCTACGAGATCCACCACGGCGTCGCGAAGCACGAGCCCGGTGCGGCCGAGCCGTTTCTCGACGGCCTGCGTTCCGGGGCGGTGTGGGCGACGATGTGGCACGGCGTGTTCGAGAACGACGCCTTCCGCCGCGCCTGGCTCGCCGAGGCCGCCGCACAGGCCGGCGTGGCGTGGGAGCCCGCCGAGGCGCCGGGTTTCGCGGCCCGCAGGGAGGCCATGCTCGACGGGATCGCCGACGCCATCGAGACCACTGTGGACACCGAAGCCCTGCGTGCTCTCATCACCGGCGGGGTACCCGGGAACCTCCCCCGGCTCCGGCTGGGTCAGGACTCGACGTAACGCAGTACCGGCAGCATGCTCTGCTCGTCCACCGCGTCCGGTTCGGGTTCCTCGCACGCCCTCAGCTGCGCGCGCAACGCGTGCGGGTCAATGCCGGAGCCGATGAGCACGAGCTCGGTGCGCCGCTCGTCGCCCGCACCCCAGGCGCCCCGCACCAGGCGGGTGTAGGCGCCCACGGTGTGCAGCGTGAACCGCTGCCGGTGCCCCGGCACTCCGAAGTAGACGGTGCCCTTCATGCGGTAGAGCCCGCCCGGTCGCCCTTCGAGGAACGCGGCGAACCGGCGCGGGTGCAGCGCGCCCGCCGTGACGGTCAGGGTGTCGTAGGCGGCGTGGGCGTGCTCGTGACAGTTGTCGTGGGTGTCACAGTCCTCACGCAGGTCGTCGAAGGACAGCTGCCGCGCCACGGGCTCCGAACCGCGCACGGGGTCGAACAGCAGCTCGGGGTCGATCCGGCCGTGCTCGGTGGGCAGCACTGGTGTCGGGCCGGCCAGCTCGCGCACGAGCGCGGTGACCCGCTCGGCGGCGTCGGCACCGCCGACCCGGTCGAGTTTGTTCAGCACTACGAGGTCGGCCAGCCGCACATGTTCGTCGAGCTCGGGGTGCCGGGCGCGGGTGGTCTCGAACTCGGCGGCGTCGACCAGCTCGATGAGCCCGCCGTACTCGACGAGGGGGTCGGTGCTGGCGAGGACGAGCCGCACGAGCGAGCGCGGCTCGGCGAGCCCGCTGGCCTCGATCACCACGAGGTCCAGGTCGGCCGAGGTCAGCTTCGTGAGCATGGCGTCCATGCCCGCGGTGTCGACCGCGCAGCACAGGCATCCGTTGTCCAGCGAGAGCATCGAGTCGACCTGCCCGGCCACGCTCAGGGCGTCGACGTTGACGCTGCCGAAGTCGTTGACGACCACCCCGATCCGCACACCGCGCGTGTTGCTGAGAAGGTGGTTGAGCAGGGTGGTCTTTCCGGAGCCGAGGAACCCGGCGACGATGACGACCGGGACGCGACGCTTGGCCAAGGACACACCTTCCGGGGGAACAACTCCAGTATTGATCGGGTTGGGCTCAACGCAGGCCCACCACCGTCTGAAGGGTAACGCCGTGCCGCACTACGACCTGGTGATCATCGGGACCGGGTCGGGGAACTCGATCCTCGACC
Organism: Prauserella flavalba; assembly: GCF_003202235.1. Lineage (GTDB taxonomy): Bacteria > Actinomycetota > Actinomycetes > Mycobacteriales > Pseudonocardiaceae > Prauserella_A > Prauserella_A flavalba. The sequence continues at coordinate 507,059 of NZ_MASU01000013.1, read as the reverse complement.
AGCGCTTCGCCGACAAGAAGGTCGCCATCGTCGAGAAGGGTGTCTTCGGGGGCACGTGCCTGAACGTGGGCTGCATCCCGACCAAGATGTTCGTGCACGCGGCTGACGTCGCCGCGACCCCGGCCGCTGGCGCCCGCCTCGGCGTCGACGCACGGCTCGAGCGCGTGCGCTGGCCGGAGATCCGCGACCGCATCTTCGGCCGCATCGACCCCATCGCCGCGGGTGGCCGGGAGTACCGGATCGAGCACGACGACAACGCCAACGTCACCGTCTACGAGGGCGAGGCCCGCTTCACCGGGTACAAGGAGCTGACGGTCGCGCTGCCGGGCGGACCGGAGACCCTCACCGCCGACGCGTTCGTGCTGGCCGCGGGCGGCCGCGCCGTCGCGCCCGACATTCCCGGGCTCGCGGAGACCGGCTACCACACCTCGGACACGATCATGCGGATCGACGAGCTGCCCTCGCGCATCGTGATCCTGGGCAGCGGGTTCATCGGCGCGGAGTTCGCGCACGTCTTCGGCTCGTTCGGCGTCGAGGTGACGATCGTGGCGCGCTCGGGGGCCCTGCTGCGGGTGGAGGACGACGACGTCAGCAGGCGCTTCACCGAGCTGGCCGCGCAGCGCTACGACGTGCGGCTGAACCGCAGGACCACGCGGGTGCGCCGGACCGCGACGGGCGTAGCACTCGACCTGGAGGGACCCGGCGGCGCCGAGACCGTCGAGGCCGACCTGCTGCTGGTGGCCACCGGGCGGCACCCGAACTCCGACGTGCTCGACGTGGCCAAGACCGGGGTCACCACGCTGCCGTCCGGGCACGTCGAGGTGGACGAGTACCAGCGCACGAAGGTCGACGGCATCTACGCGCTCGGTGACATCTCGTCCTGGTACGAGCTCAAGCACGTCGCCAACCACGAAGCCCGCGTCGTGCAGCACAACCTGCTGCACCCGGACGAGCCGATCGCGGCCGACCACCGGTTCGTGCCGCACGCGGTGTTCACCTCGCCGCAGATCGCGTCGGTGGGGCTCACCGAGCAGGACGCGGCGGCGCGGGGCGTGCCGTACGTGACGGCGACCCAGGACTACGCCGGTATCGCCTACGGCTGGGCGATGGAGGACACGACGAGCTTCGCGAAGCTGCTCGCCGATCCGGAGACCGGGCAGCTCATCGGCGCGCACATCATCGGCCCGCAGGCCTCCACGCTGATCCAGCCGATCGTCCAGGCGATGAGCTTCGGGCTCGACGCGCGCTCGATGGCGCGGGGGCAGTACTGGATCCACCCGGCGATGCCGGAGCTGATCGAGAACGCGCTGCTGAACCTGCCGCTCGGCGACTAGACGTACCGCGGCCGTCCGGCGAGGAAGCCGAAGACGAGCTGGCCGACGAGCACGCACAGGAGCATCGCGCACGGCACCGTCCAGCCGCCGGTGACGTCGCGCAGCAGACCGAACAGGAACGGTCCCAGCGCGGCGAGCAGGTAGCCAAGGCCCTGCGCCATGCCCGACAGCTTCGCCGTGTCGGCGCTCGTGCGTGCCCGCAGGGCGATCGTCGCGATGGCGAGGGTGAAGACGCTCATCCCGATGCCGATCAGGATGGACCACAGCAGCGGCGCCGCCGAGGGCGCCAGCATCAGCCCGGAGACGCCCGCGATGCCGAACACGCCGAGGCCGACGACCCACCAGCTCTGCCCGCCCCGGCGCGTCGCGAGCGGGGCCACGAGCAGGCTCGTGGGCAGGCCGAGCAGCGACACCAGGCCCACCATCAGCCCGGCGGCGGTACGGCTCACGCCCGCGTCGAGCAGCACCTGCGGCAGCCAGCCCATCATGATGTAGGCGAAGCACGCCTGGCTGCCGAAGAAGAGCGTGACCGTCCACGCGAGCGGGTTGCGCAGCAGCGAGCGTCCGCGGCCCGCCGTCTCCGGGGCGTTCGCGACGCCGTCCGGCCTGCCGCGCGTGGCCACGAACCACAGCACCAGCGCGAGTGCCGCCAGCACCGCCCAGCTGCCGAGCCCGGCCCGCCAGCCACCGAAGGCGTCGCCGAGCGGCGGGGTCACCGCGGAGCCGAGCGCGCCGCCCGCCTGCAGCGCGGCGGTGTAGATACCCGTCATCAGGCCGATGCGCGCGGCGAACGACGACTTCACCACCACCGGGATGAGCACGTTGGCGAGCGCGATGCCCGCGCTGGCGACGAGCGTGCCGCCGAGCACGACCCACGGCCCGTTGAGCACGCGCAGCACGAGGCCAACCGACAGCACGCCGAGCGCGACGGCGACGGCCGTGTTGAGCCCGATGCGGCGCGCGAGGTAGGGGGCCGCGAGCCCGGCGAGCGCGAAGCACAGTCCCGGCATGGTGGTGAGCGCGCCGGCCCAGGTGGCGGACGCCCCGAGCGTCTCGCGCATCTCGTCGAGCACGGCGCCCGCGGAGGTGACCGACGGCCGCAGGTTCAACGCCGCGAGCACCACGGCGACCATCAGCAGCGCGCCACCGGCAAGCGCAGGGACGCCCGGCCGCTGCTCGGCACGCGTGTCGTCGTGCACGGACATCCCGCCGTCGCTTGCCATGTCCGCTACCCTAGCTCAAAGGTAGGATGATCGGCTGAAGGGATGATCGGGTGCCTCTCGCGGCCACGCAACGTTCCGGACTCGTCGACCAGGTGATCCACCAGCTCCGCGAGGCGATCCGCCAGGGCGAATGGCCGCTCGGCGAGCGCATTCCGACCGAGTCCGAGCTCGTCGCGAGCCTCGGTGTGGGACGCAACACGGTGCGCGAGGCGGTCCGCGCGCTCGCCCACAGCGGGCTGCTGGAGGTGCGTCAGGGCGCGGGCACCTACGTCAGGGCCACCAGCGAGGTCTCCGGCGCCATCCGCAGGCTGGCCGGATCGGAGCTGCGCGAGGTGCTGCAGGTCCGCAGGCCGCTGGAGGTCGAGGGCGCGCGGCTGGCCGCCACCGAACGCACCGAGGAGGAGTTGCGGCAGCTCGCCGACGCGCTCAGCCGGCGCGACGCGGCGTGGCAGGCGCAGCACTTCGAGGAGTTCGTCCGCGCGGACGCCGAGTTTCACCTGCTCACCGTGCAGGCGAGCCACAACAGGCTGCTCATCGAGCTGTACCGGGGCCTCACGGAGGTGGTGACGGCGAGCGTCGCCGCGACCTCGCAGACCACCCTGTCCAACGCCGAGCCCATCGGCCACCACGGTCTGCTGGAGGCCATCGCCGCGCGGGACCCGGACCGCGCCGTCGCCGAGGCCAGCGGCTTCCTCACCGAGCTGCTCGCCCGCAGCGACGAGGACCTGGAGCAGTAACGCCACAGGCAGTGGTGACCCGTGCGGGTGGTGGCCGATGCAGTGAAGGCCACCTTCACTGCGTTGATCGAACACAGCGGCGCGGAGCGCCTCCGTTTGGGTGGTGGCGGGAGACGGGTGGGCGCAGGCATGGTGGCCTTCACTGCGGTTGGGCTCAGCTAGCGAGTTCCCGCAGGCGGAGGGCCAGCTGGAGCTCCAGTGCACGGTCCGGGTCCTGCCAGCCGGGGCCGAGCAGCGACGAGATCCGTTCCAGGCGCTGCGCCACCGTGTTGACGTGGACGTGCAGCTCGTCCTTGGCCCGCGAGAGGTTGCCGCCGCACCCGAAGTAGGCCCGCAGCGTGCGCAGCAGCTCCGTGCCCTTGGCCTCGTCGTAGTCGAGCACGGGGCCGAGCGTCGCCCGCACGAACTCGGGCACGTCCGCCCGATCGCCCAGCACGAGTCCCACGAAGCCCAGCTCGGCCGGTGCCGCACCGTGCCCCTGCCTGCCGAGCACGAGCAGCGCGCGCAGGCAGCGGGCCGCCTCGGCGTGCGCGGCGGCGAGCTCGGCGGGCCCGCTCGCGGGCCCGGCGGCGCCCACGGTGACCGGCGAGCCCAGCACGGCGGTCAGATCGGTCGCGAGCGTGCGCGAGAAGGCACCCGGCGACTCGCTCACCGCGAGCAGCACCACCTGCTCCGCGTGCACCCCGGCGAGTACGCCGCGCCGGGCGGCGGCCGAGGCGAGCCGGGCCCGCGAAACGTCCCCGGCGTGCAGCGCGAGCACCACGTGCGGAGCGGCGAGGTCCACGCCGAGCCTGCGTCCCCGGTCCAGCAGGGCCGCCGGATCGCGCCCCGGCGTCGTCAGCAGGTCGGCCACCAGCTCGCCGCGCACCCTGTCCTCGGCCTCCGCGGCGGAACGGCGCAGCAGCAACAGCAGCGCCGTCACCACGCTCGCGCGTTCGAACAGGCGCCGGTCGGCGTCGGACAGCGCGGGCCTGCCGCTCAGCGTGATGCTGCCCAGCAGCTCGGGCCCCGCCAGCACGGCGCACACCCACACGTCGCCGTCGGGCACCGCCCTGCCCGCCGTACGCGAGGCTGCGATGGCCTCCGGCGAGCGAGTAGCCGGACCGCCGCCTGAGCGGCCCAGTTCGGCGCCGTCGGCGTCGTGCACGACGATCCCGCCGCCGAGCACCGCGGCCACGGCCTCGGCGACCTGCCGCACGTCGGCGCCGCCGAGCACGAGTTCCGTGAGCCGGTCGTGCGCCTCCTGAGCCCTGGCCAGTGACTCGTGGTGGGCCCTGATCGTCGCGTTCGCGCTGGCCAGCTCCGCCAGGGCCCGCGCGTTGTCGATGGCGATCGCCGCGTGGTCGGCGAACGACGACAGCAACGCCACCTCGTCCGGCGAGAACTCCCGCGTGCGCCGGTCCGAGGCGTACAGCACGCCGATCACCTGCTCGCCGAGCGAGAGCGGGACGCCAAGGATCGCCACGAGCCCCTCGTCGCCCACCGCGCGGTCGATGGGCCCGGTGTGCTCGAACCGGTCGTCGGCGGGGTAGTTCGCGGTCGCGTACGGGCGGGCGGTCTGCGCGACGAGCCCGCCGAGTCCCTCTCCCATGCCCAGCCGCAGCTGCTGGAACAACGCCGACGCGGAACCGTCGGTCACCCGCATGTACGTGCCGCCCTCGGCCTCGTCGTTGAGACTCAGGTACGAGACGTCCACGCGCAGCAGCATCCGCGCCCTGTGCACGATCGAGCGCAGCACGGCGTCGAGGTCCCGCAGCCGCGCGAGGTCGCTCGCCGTGTCGAACAGCGCGGCGAGCTCGGCCTCCCTGCGGCTGCGGGCATCCAGCGTGCGGCGGATGTCCATCGCGAGGCGCACCGCCGCGCCGTCCGCGGGGACGCGAGCCAGCTCGTCACTGCTCGCGCCCGCGGCCAGCAGTTCCAGCAGGCGGTGTTCGCTGTCGGTCACGTCCTCATGCTGTCACCGAGGACGGCTGCTCGGCGTCCCGAAGCGAGGTGCCGCGCGTTTCCTTCGCGAGGTACACGGCGACGAGCGTGAGCACGCACGTGGCGGCGAGGTAGCACGAGATCAGCAGGCTCGCGCCGGCGCTGTCCAGCAGGGCTGTGGCGATGAGCGGGGCGAGGCCGCCCGCGACGATCGACGCGAGCTGGTAGCCGATCGAGGCACCCGAGTAGCGCACCTTGGTGCCGAAGAGCTCCGAGAAGAACGCCGCCTGCGGGCCGTACATCGCGCCGTGCAGCACGAGCCCGATGGTGACCGCGGCGATGATCCCGAACGTGGATCGGGTGTCGAGCATCGCGAAGAACACGAACGCCCACACCCCCATGCCGACGGCGCCGAAGGCGTACACCGCCCTGCGCCCGACGAGGTCGGACAGCAGTCCCCACAGCGGGATCGTGACGAAGTGGATGGCCGAGCCGATCAGCACCGCGTTCAGGCCTGTCGACTTCGGCAGGTCGAGCTGGTTGGTGAGGTACACGAGCACGAACGCCGTGAGCACGTAGTAGGAGACGTTCTCGCCGAAGCGGGCGCCCATCGCGATCAGCACCTGCCGCCAGCTGTGCCGCACGACGGTGACGATCGGGGCCTTCTCCGGCGCGGGCTGTTCCTCGGCCTGCTTGACGGCCTCCAGGAACACCGGCGACTCCGACACCGACAGCCGGATCCACAGCCCGATCACCACGAGCAGCCCGGAGAGCAGGAACGGGATACGCCAGCCCCACGACTCGAACGCCGCGTCGCTCTGCACGGCGGCGAGGATCGCCAGCACGGCCGTGGCGAGCAGGTTGCCGCCGGGGGCTCCGGCCTGCGGCCACGACGCCCAGAAGCCGCGCCGCCTGGCGTCGCCGTGCTCGGACACGATGAGCACCGCGCCGCCCCACTCACCGCCGAGCGCGAACCCCTGCACCAGGCGCAGCAGGATCAGCAGCAGCGGCGCGGCGATGCCGATGCTCGCGTAGGTGGGCACCAGGCCCATCGCGAAGGTCGCTCCGCCCATCATGAGCAGGCTCAGCACGAGGAGCTTCTTGCGGCCGAGCTTGTCGCCGTAGTGCCCGAAGACGAGCCCGCCGAGCGGCCTGGCGATGAACCCGATCGCGTAGGTGCCGAACGCCAGCAGGGTGCCCGTGAGCGGGTCGGCGTCGGGGAAGAACAGCGTGTTGAACACGAGCGCGGCGGCGGAGCCGAACAGGAAGAAGTCGTATCACTCGATCGTCGTGCCGATCATGCTGGCGCCGACGATGCGTTTGATGGGCCTGGCCTCGGGCATGGGGCATCACCACTTCGTTGTGCGAACGGGAAACGGGAGAGCTAGCTGGCGGTCCAGCCGCCGTCGAGCGGGATGGACGCGCCGGTGAGGTAGCCGGCCTGCTCGCCGCAGAGCCAGAGCACCACGGCGGCGACCTCGGCGGGCTCGATGAGGCGCTTGAGGGCCGTGCGGCCGAGGAAGACCTCGTCCACCACGGCGCGTTCGGGGATGCCGCGCGAGCGGGCCTGGTCGGCGACCTGCCCCTCGACGAGCGCGGTGCGCACGTAGCCGGGATCGACGCAGTTGCTGGTCACTCCGTGTGCGGCGCCCTCGAGCGCGGCGACCTTGCTGAGCCCTTCGAGGCCGTGTTTGGCGGCGACGTAGGCGGCCTTGTTCGGGCTCGCGCGCACGCCGTGCACGCTGGAGATGTTGATCAGCCTGCCCCAGCCTCGCTCGTACATCGCGGGCAGGCAGTGCCGCATGAGCAGGAACGGCGTGGTGACCATCAGCTGCTGCATCGCGGTGAACGTCTCGGACGGGAAGTCCGGGATGGCGGCGATGTGCTGGAAGCCGGCGTTGTTGACGAGCACGTCGACCTCGGCGGGCAGCCCGGCCACGGCGGCGGGGTCGGTGAGGTCGGCGACGTGCGCCACGGCGCCGGTCTCCTCGGCCGTCGCCGAGGCTCCGTCCGCGTCGGCGTCGACGAGGTGCACCTTCGCCCCGGCCTCGCTCAGCGCGTGCACGCAGGCGCGGCCGATGCCGCTCGCGCCGCCGGTGACGAGTGCGGTCCTGCCGTGCAGGGCGGTGCTGGTCATGGCAGCTGACGGTACGAGCAGAGCGCCCCGTCAACCATGTGTGCGCGAGCCACAACCCGGTGCCGAGTTGTGTGGGATGGAGCTACCTCACGGCAGGGTGAGGATCTCCGCACCGCTCTCGGTGACGACGATCGTGTGCTCGAACTGGGCGGTCCACTTCTTGTCCTTGGTGGTGACCGTCCAGTCGTCGTCCCAGACGTCGTAGTCGATGGTGCCGAGCGTGATCATCGGCTCGATCGTGAAGGTCATGTTCTGCTCGATCACCGTGGTGACCGACGGCTCCTCGTAGTGCAGCACCGTCGGCGCGGTGTGGAAGGAGGGCCCGACGCCGTGGCCGGTGAAGTCGCGGACCACGCCGTAGCCGAACCGCTTGGCGTAGGACTCGATGACCCGGCCGATGACGTTGAGCTGCCTGCCAGGGCGCACGGCCTTGATCGCGCGCATGGTCGCCTCGCGGGTGCGCTCGACGAGCAGCCGCACCTCCTCGGAGACGTCCCCGGCGAGGAACGTCGCGTTGGTGTCGCCGTGCACACCGCCGATGTAGGCGGTGACGTCGATGTTGCAGATGTCGCCGTCCTCGATCACGGTCGAGTCGGGGATGCCGTGGCAGATGACCTCGTTGAGCGAGGTGCAGCACGACTTGGGGAAGTTGCGGTAGCCCAGCGTCGACGGATAGGCGCCGTGGTCGAGCAGGAACTCGTGCACGACCTTGTCGATGTCGTCGGTGGTGTTGCCGGGCTTGACGGCCTTGCCGCCCTCTTCCAGGGCCTGCGCGGCGATCCTGCTCGCCACCCGCATGGCCTCGATGACCTCGGGCGTCCGTACGCCGTTGCCGGAGTCACGCTGCGGAGCCGGCTTGCCAACGTACTCGGGGCGCGCGATGGAGGAGGGAACGGGGCGAAGCGGCGTCTGCACGCCAGGCTGGAGCGGGGCACGAACGGGCATGTCCCCAGCCTACGACGCCCCCGGAGACGCGATCGGGAGACCGGCGAGTCGCGCGGTCTCCAGCAGCCGCTGGTCGTAGGCGACCAGGTACTCGAGCTCGGCGCGGACCCGCATCGCCGACGCGAGATGGATGGCGTCCGGTGAGCGCAGCGGCCCCGGCAGGGAACCCGCGGCGTCCAGCACCTGTACACGCTCGCGCTCTGCCGCAGCTCGCGTACCCCGATCGTCTCCATCTGCTACCTGGCAGCACTTCTAGCTCAGTGCGCCGAGGAACCGCTGCGCGGCCTCGACGGCGGGCGCCGAGCTGCCTCCGTCGACCATCAGCACCGAGAACGCGACGTCGCCCTGGTACCCGGCGAACCAGCCGTGCGAGCGGGTGCCGTCGCCGAACTGCGCCGTTCCCGTCTTGCCATGCACGCCGGGCAGTCCCGCGAGCACGGTCGCCGTGCCGTCGGTCACCACCTCGCGCATCATCGTCCGCAGCGCCGACAGCACGTCCTCGCCGATCGGTTCGCCGAGATGGGTCGCCTTGGTCTCCTCGCCCTTCAGCAGGCTCGGCACCGGCGTCTTGCCCGCCGCGACCGTGCCCGCGGCCACCGCCAGCCCGAACGGGCTCGCGAGCGTCTTGCCCTGCCCGAAGCCGTTCTCCGCGCGCTGCACGGTCTCCTCGGCGGGCGGCACCGAACCGGTGATCGTGGTGATGCCGGGGATCACGAAGTCGGCGCCGATGCCCAGGTCGCGTGCCGCCTTGGTGAGCGCGTCCGCGGGCAGGTCCACGGCCAGGCGCGCGAACGTCGTGTTGCACGAGCGCGCGAACGCCGTGTGCAGGGGCACCCTGCCGAGGCCGAACTCGTCGTCGTTGGGGATGCGCCTGCCCTCGATGGTCGTGGTCGGCGGGCAGTCCACCAGCGTGCCCGGCCCGGCCTTGCCCTCGGACAGGGCCGCCGCCGCGGTGGCGATCTTGAACGTCGAGCCGGGCGGGTAACGGCCGGTCAGCGCGATCGCGCCCTGCTCGTCGGCGGTCTCGTTCTGCGCGACCGCGAGCAGCTCACCGGTCGACGCCTGCAACGCCACGATGGCCGCGGGCTTGGCGACGTCCCGCAGCGCGTCCTCGGCGGCCTGCTGTGCGCCGCGGCTGAGCGTGGCCGACACGGCGTCGGCAGGGCGCGCCTGCTCGGCGTGCAGCTCGGCGATCTCCGCACCCGTCGGGTCGGTGGTCACCACGCGCCAGCCCTCGCGGCCCGCGACGCGGTCGGCGACCTCGCCGCGGATCGCGGGCAGCACCTGGCTGCCCAGCCCGCGCTCGGCGCTCAGCAGCCGCTCCTCGCTCGTGAACCGCACGCCGGGCAGTTCGTAGATGGCCGGCTTCACCGACTGGTAGTCGGCCGAGCGCAGGCTCGCCACGAGGTAGCCCTTGCCCTGCTCGGTGCCCCTGACCCCGTCGAGGATCGACTGCCTGGTGATGCTCGGCTCCAGCCTGCCCAGCTGGTCCGCGAGCGTGCCGGCCACCGCGTCGAGCCGACCCCCCGCCGCCTTGCCGTCCACGACCACGCCGATCACGGTGTCGGCCTGCAGCAGCGGCGCGCCGTCGCGGTCGAGCACGGGCGCCGGCGGCGGGGTCTCGGTCCGCAGCGCGAGGCCCTGCTGCACGCCCAGCTCCGGGTGCACCAGCGCAGGCTCCCAGCGCAGCCTCCACTCGCCGTCGACCTGGTGCAGCCGCGCCCGCGCCTCGTAGGCCCACCGCCGCTTCCCGGCGAGCTTCCAGTCGAGGCGGTAGCCCACGGTCGCTCCGGCCTCGCCCTCCTCGGCGACCTCGCCGACGGACGTGCCGATCGATGTGGGTTCCAGCGCCCCGCGCGCCTGGTCGAGCACGGCCTTGGCGACCTCGGGCGAGTCGGTCAGCCCTGCGGCCGCGGCGGTGTCCCCGCCCGCGAACGCCTCGAGGAACTCGCCGACCGTGTCCCCGGGGTCGGGCCCGCCGAACACACTGCAACCGCTGACCACGAGCGCGGCGCACGCCAGCGCCGCGCCGATCCGGTGACGTCCTGCTCGCACGACTGATCAGTATGCAGACCGAACGGGCGGGGTCCGCCCGCGACACTCAGAACAGCACCGTGGCGTACCGGCCGACCTGCCGGAACCCGATCTTGCGGTAGGCGGCGAGCGCGGGCGAGTTGAACGAGTTGACGTACAGGCTCGCCACCCGGCCCATGCCACGGACGAGCCGTGCGGAGACCGCGGCGGTGCCGGCGGAGCCGAGGCCGTGGCCGCGCCGGTCGGGGTGCACCCACACGCCCTGGATCTGGCCCACCGTCTCCGACAGCGCGCCGATCTCGGCCTTGAACACGACCTCGCCGTTCTCGAACCGGGCGAACGCGCGACCCCCCGCGATCAGTTCGGCGACCCTCGCCCGGTAGCTCGCGCCGCCGTCGCCCGCGCGCGGGTCGACGCCGACCTCCTCGATGAACATCGCGATCGCCGCGGGCAGGTACCGGTCGAGCTCATCGGGCCGCACAGGCCGCACCTCACGGTCGACGGGCGCCGTCGGGAGCCGGTCGAGCGCCATCAGCGGCTGGTCCTGCCGGATCTCACGTGCGGGACCCCATTCGGCCGCCAGTTCGTCCCACAGCCCCAGCACCTGCTCGGAGGGGCCGACGAGCGAGGAGCACGTGCGCTGCCTGCGCAGCGCCCGGTCGGCGAACGACCGCAGTGCCGCGGCGTTGCCCCGCAGCGGGATCATGTTCGGCCCGGAGAAGCACAGACCGTGCAACGCACCGGAGCGGCCGGCCCGGCCGTCCGCTCCCCAGAGCTCACCACCGAGCCGCCAAGGATCCAGCCCGGCCACCTCGACGCGCGCGGAGACCATGCAGCTACCCACGGGGTCCGCGGCGAGCGCGGCCCGGACCGCCGGGTAGTCCTTGTCATCGAGCAGCCGCGCACCTGCAAGCCGCAACACGCCTTCAGCCTGCCAGATGCCGCGCCCGAACGGAAAAAAGAACCCCCGGACGGCTCCGGAAAGACGATCACGCGCCCCGATATGTCCCGAAGGTCCACCCGTTGCCCTCGGGGTCGGCGATGCCGACGTTGTGCGAGCCGTAGTCCGTGTCGTAGGGCTTCTCGGTGATCGTCGCGCCCGCGTCGAGCGCCCGCCGGTACACGGCGTCGGGGTCGGCGGTCACCACGTAGAGCCACTGGGTCCGCGCGGTCGGCTCCTCGACACCCTTGTGCCCGTGGCCGCGGGTGCCGAGCATCACGCCGCCGCCCTCGGGCCACCGCAGCTCGGCGTGGACGATCGTCGCGCCGTCGTCGCCGCGGACCACGAGGGCCTCGGTGAACCCGAACACCTCGACGAGAAAACGCCGGGCCGCTTCGGCGTCGTCGTACAGCAATGCCGGCCAGACTCCTGGGTTGTTCATGCCCCCGAGTCTGCGCCGGGCTCCCCCGGCTCGTATTGCAGAAATGGGAGCTCCTCGGCGATCCACGCGCCCGGCGGGCAGCCCGCGAGGGCCCGCCATTCGTTGGTCAGGTGGGCCTGGTCGTGGTAGCCGCAGCGCACGGCCAGCTCGGCGAGCCCTCCGCGATGGCCCGTCCTCAGCAGCCTGCCCGCGCGCTCGAACCGCAGCACTCGCCCCGCTTGTTTCGGCGAAAGGCCCAGCTCGCGGGAGAACCGCTCGCCGAAGTGCCGCCTGCTCCAGCCGACCTCGCGCGCCAGCGCGTCGACCCGCAGCGTGCCCCCGGCTCCGATCATCCGGCGCCACGCCCAGCTGATCTCCGGTGCGGGTTCGGACACGTCGCCGAGCCTGCCGAGCAACACCTCGTCGAGCACGTCGAAGCGGCTCTCCCACCCGGGCTCGGACGCGAGCCGCCCTGGCAGCGCCGCGAGCGCGGGCGAGCCGAGGTCGGCCAGGTCGACGACGTAGCCGGAGAGATCCCCGGCCCGCACGCCGAGCAGGGCGTCGGTGCCGAGCGGGTTGAGCTCCAGGTGTATCCCGGCCTGCACGGTGTCCTGCTCGATCAGCGCGGGTGCGGTGTGCATGCCGCCGACGAGTCCCGCGAACGAGCCGGGGGCCTGGTCGGGCCTCGGCATCCCGGCGACGCGGACCGGCTCGGCGAGGCTGATGATCAACGTCACGTGCCTGCTGGGCAGTCCACGGTGGACGGTCAGCGTGTTCTGCCGCTGGGAGTAGCCGATGTAGCGCGTGACGAGGGGCCGCAGCGCCGGATGAGGCGCCCGGACGGCGAAGTCGTCGCGGCCCATGCCTTCGACCCTAGCCGCCGAGCTCGCGGCGGACCACGGGCGCGACCTCGGTGCCGAGCAGCTCGATGGCGCGCAGCGTGTCCTTCTGCGGCACGCCACCGAAGGCCAGCTGGATCAGCAGCCGCTGGTGCCCGAACAGCTCATGCTGGTACATGATCTTGTCGATGATCTCCTGCGGGCTGCCCACCACCAGAGCGCCCGCCCGCGACGACTGGGCGTCGTAGGCGTCGCGCGGGGTGTGGAAGCCGTGCCCGCGCTCGTGGAAGTTCTCCAGCATGCCGCGGTCGAAGTACGGGTACGACAGGTCCCGCGCGGACTGGCTCGTCGGCGCGACGAAGCCGGGCGAGTTGATGCCGAGCGGCAGCGTCGCCGGGTCGTGCCCGGCCTCCTCCGCCGCCTGCCGGTACAGCTGTGCGAACGGCGTGAACCTGGCCAGCGGGCCGCCGATGATCGCCAGCGCTAGCGGCAGCCCGAGCCTGCCCGCGCGCACCACGGACGCGGGCGTGCCGCCGACCGCGACCCAGATGGGCAGCTTCTCCTGCAGCGGGCGAGGTGCGACATCGGCGTCGTGCAGCGCCGGGCGGAACCGGCCCGACCACGTCACCGGGTTCCGGTCCCGCAGGGCCAGCAGCAGGTCGAGCTTCTCGGCGAACAGGGCGTCGTAGTCGGCGAGGTCGTAGCCGAAGAGCGGGAACGACTCGATGTACGAGCCTCTGCCCGCGATGATCTCCGCGCGTCCGCCGGAGAGCAGGTCCAGCGTCGCGTACTGCTGGAACACCCGAACCGGGTCCTCCGAGCTGAGCACGGTGACCGCGCTGGAGAGCCGGATCCGTTCCGTGCGCTCGGCCATCGCCGCGAGCACCACGGACGTCGCGGAGACGGCGAAGTCGCCGCGGTGGTGCTCTCCGATCGCGAAGACGTCCAGGCCCGCCTGGTCGGCGACGGCCGCCTGCTCCAGGTAGTCGCGCAGGCGCTGCCGCGCCGTCGGCACGGCGCCCGTCACCGGGTCCGGGGTGATCTCCCCGAAGGAGTAGACCCCCAGCTCGAAGGCCACGGGCCTCAGCTCACCGTGACGACCGGCTCGCCGCCGGTCTCGCCCGACTCCTCGGCGATGCGCATGGCCTCCTCGATGAGGGTCTCGACGATCTGGTGCTCGGGCACCGTCTTGATCACCTCGCCCTTGACGAAGATCTGACCCTTGCCGTTGCCGGACGCCACGCCGAGGTCGGCCTCGCGTGCCTCGCCGGGGCCGTTCACGACGCAGCCCATGACGGCCACGCGCAGCGGCACCTCCATGCCCTCGAGGCCCGCGGTGACCTCGTCGGCGAGCTTGTAGACGTCCACCTGCGCGCGCCCGCACGAGGGGCACGAGACGATCTCCAGCTTGCGCGGCCGGAGGTTCAGCGACTGCAGGATCTGCGTGCCGACCTTGACCTCCTCCACCGGCGGCGCGGACAGCGACACGCGGATGGTGTCGCCGATGCCCTGGCGCAGCAGCGCGCCGAACGCGACGGCCGACTTGATGGTGCCCTGGAAGGCGGGACCGGCCTCGGTGACACCGAGGTGCAGCGGGTAGTCGCACTGCTCGGCGAGGATCTCGTAGGCCCGCACCATGACCACGGGGTCGTTGTGCTTGACCGAGATCTTCAGGTCGTGGAAGTCGTGCTCGGCGAACAGCGACGCCTCCCACAGCGCCGACTCCGCGAGCGCCTCCGGCGTGGCCTTGCCGTACTTCTCCATCAGCCGCTTGTCGAGCGAACCGGCGTTGACGCCGATACGGATCGGGGTGCCGTGGTCCTTCGCCGCGCGAGCGATCTCGGCGACCTTGTCGTCGAACTTCTTGATGTTGCCGGGGTTCACGCGCACCGCCGCGCAGCCGGCCTCGATCGCGGCGAACACGTACTTGGGCTGGAAGTGGATGTCGGCGATCACGGGGATCTTCGACTTCTGCGCGATCGCGGGCAACGCCTCGGCGTCGTCGGCGCTCGGGCAGGCCACGCGCACGATGTCGCAGCCCGCGGCGGTCAGCTCGGCGATCTGCTGGAGGGTCGCGTTGACGTCGGCGGTGACGGTGGTGGTCATCGACTGCACGGAGATGGGGTGCTCGCTGCCGACGCCGACGGTGCCTACCTGGAGCTGGCGGGTCTTGCGGCGTTCGGAGAGCACGGGGGGCGGGGTGGCCGGCAGGCCCAGATCGACGGTCATCGAATCCTCTGCAAACGGTCTACGAACGCGTCGGCATCAACGATACGTCAGCGTGTCTCCGGGATGGGGTGAACAGCGTCCACCGTGACGGTGAGCACGGAGAACGCGGGGACGGTCACAGCAGGGGTTCACCGGCGGGCGAACCCCTGCCCCGTCACGGTGAGAGCCGGATCGGATTGACGATGTCGGCGGTCACCGTGAGCAACACGACAGCACCTCCGATGACGACGATGACCGCCGTCACGGCATTGAGCTTGGTGTAGTCGACCGGACCACCCGGCACCTTGCCGCGCAGCTTGCGCAACCAGTCACGCACGCGCTCGTACCAGGTGACCGCGATGTGCCCGCCGTCGAGCGGCAGCAGCGGCAGCAGGTTGAAGATGCCGACGAAGAAGTTGAGGCTCGCGAGCAGGAACAGGAAGACCTCCCACAGGCCCTGCTCCACGGCCTCGCCGCCGATGCGGCTCGCGCCCACCACGCTGACCGGGGTGTTCGGGTCGCGCTCGCCGCCGAAGATCGCCTCGACCACGGCGGGGATGCGCTCGGGGAACTCCAGCAGCCGGTTCCAGGTCTCCACCAGCATGTCGCCGGTGAAGCTCAGCGAACCGCCGAGCGCGGCGACCGGCCCGTACGGCAGCAGGCTCGCCGGCGCGACGCCGATGGCCCCGACCTGCTCGGTGCCGCCGTTGTCGGCGGGCCTGGTGACCCTCGGGACGTCGACGGTCAGCGTCCTGGTCTCGCCGTCGCGCAGCACCTGGACCTCGGTGGGGCCCGAGGCACCCTGCACGGCGACGAGCAGGTCGCTCCACTCCGGGGTCGGCGTGCCACCGACCGACACGATCTCGTCGCCGGCCTGCACGCCCGCCGCCAGCGCGGGGGCCGGGTCGCCCGGCTGGCACACCGGGTTGTTGATCTCCTCCGCGGTGGTGCCGCCCCGCACACACTGGGAGACCTCGTCGACCACCGGCTTGTTGGTGAGGTTCGGCAGGCCCATCGTGATCGCCATCAGGTACAGCACGATGAAGCCCAGCACGAAGTGCGTGAACGAACCCGCGGCCAGCACCACGGTGCGCTTCCAGGTCTTGAAGCGGTACATCGCGCGCGGCGCCTCGTCGGGTGTGACCTCGTCGAGCGCGGTCATGCCCGCGATGTCGCAGAAGCCGCCGAGCGGGATGGCCTTGAGGCCGTACTCCGTCTCGCCCCTGCGGAACGAGAAGATCGTGGGCCCGAAGCCCACGAAGTACCGCCTGACCTTCATGCCGAAGGCCTTCGCGGTGAGCATGTGCCCCGCCTCGTGCAGGGCGACCGACACGCAGATGCCGAGCGCGAAGAGCGCGACTCCCAGGATGTAGACGAGCACGCGCTACTTCCCTCCAGTGCTGATTGCCCGAGCGCGTTCGCGCGCCCACCGTTCCGCGGCGAAGACGTCCTCGGCATCGCGGGGTTCGCGACCCCACTCGCCGGCCGCCTCGACCACCATGCTGACAGTGTCCACGATGGACGTGAAGCTGGTGTTCCCCGCCAGGAATCCCTCGACGAGCTGCTCGTTCGCGGCGTTGAACACCGCGGGCAGGCAGCCGCCCTCCGTGCCGACGTGCCTGGCCAGCTCGACGGCGGGGAACGCCTCGTCGTCGAGCGGCTCGAACGTCCACGCCGTCGCCGTGTCCCAGCGGCACGCGGCGGCGGCGCCGGGCACGCGGCGGGGCCAGTTCAGCGCCAGCGCGATGGGCAGCCGCATGTCGGGAGGGCTGGCCTGCGCCAGCGTGGAGCCGTCCACGAACGTGACCATCGAGTGCACGACCGACTGCGGGTGCACGGCGACGTCGATCCGGTCACAGGGGATGTCGAACAGCAGGTGGGCCTCGATCAGCTCGAGCCCCTTGTTGACCAGCGTCGCCGAGTTGATCGTCACGAGCGGGCCCATCGCCCACGTGGGGTGCTTGAGTGCGTCCTCGACCGTGACGCCTTCGAGCTGTTCCCGGGTCCTGCCCCGGAACGGCCCCCCTGACGCGGTGAGCACGAGCCGTTCGACCTCGTCGGCGCCGCCGCCGCGCAGTGCCTGCGCGAGCGCGGAGTGCTCGGAGTCGACGGGCACGATCTGCCCGGGTTTCGCGGCCCGCAGCACCAGCGGCCCGCCCGCGATGAGCGACTCCTTGTTGGCGAGCGCGAGCGACGCGCCGGTCTCGAGCGCCTTCAGTGTCGGCGCGAGCCCCTGCGAGCCTGGCATGCCGTTGAGCACGACGTCGACGGGCACGGCGGCGATCAGCTCGAGCACCGCGTCGGCCCCGGCGAAGATCCTCGGCAGCCGGAACTCGCCCCGCGCGTAGCCGCGCCGCTGGGCCTCCGCGTACAGCGCGAGCTGCAGGTCCTCCATCGCGGTCGGCCTGGTCACGGCCACCGCCTCGGCCTGGTGGGCGATCACCTGCGCGGCCAGCGCCCCCGGATCGGAGCCGCCCGCCGCGAGCCCGGCGACACGGAAGAGGCCGGGGTTGCGCGCGGCGACGTCGAGCGCCTGGGTGCCGATCGAACCCGTCGAGCCGAGGACGAGCACGCTGCGTGGATCGTTCATCGGTGACCATTCTCGCGGACGGCCCTCGCGGCCGGACGGCAGGCATGTGGGATCATCGGAGCGCATGTGATGGCAGGTGAGGAGTGATCGTGGCAGGCAAGGCGATCGAGAAGCGCAGCGGAACCGAGGTCGACCCCCGCGACGAGCCGTCGGCGGAGTGGGGCTGGCACGGCGGCTTCCCGAAGGCCACGCGGTTCGCGGGCTGGTTCACCGTGTTCGCGCTGCTGATCATGCTGATCGGCAACCACGAGAACAACACCGAGAACGTGTGGCTGGTCGGCCTGGCCATCGCGGTCGCGTTCGGGCTGGTGCTGGACATGCGCCGCCGCCGCGCCGCCTGGCGCCGCTGACTCACGGTGCGCCGGGCCCTGCTCGGCGCACCTCTTCCTGACGGACCCGCTGCCGGGCCTGGCGCAGGTCTTCCCGCTCCGGAACCGAGGGCGCCGGGCGAGGTGGAGGTCAGCCTTCCGCCGCGAGCTGTCCGCACGCGGCGGCGATTTCCTGTCCACGGGTGTCCCGCACCGTGCACGCCACTCCCCCGGCGTTGACCCGGCGCACGAACTCGCGCTCCACCGGCTTCGGCGAGGCGTCCCACTTGCTGCCCGGCGTCGGGTTCAGCGGGATCACGTTGACGTGTACGAGCTGGCCGAGGTGCTCCCTCAGCCGCGACGCCAGCAGGTCGGCCCGCCACGGCTGGTCGTTGACGTCCCGGATCAGCGCGTACTCGATCGACACCCGCCGCCCCGTCGAGTCCGCGTAGTACCGCGCCGCCTCCAGCACCTCCGACACCGGCCACCGGTTGTTCACCGGCACCAGCGTGTCGCGCAGTTCGTCGTCCGGCGTGTGCAACGACACGGCCAGCCGCACCTGCAGCTTCTCGTCCGCGAGTTTCCTGATCGCCGGCGCGAGCCCCACCGTGGACACCGTCACCGAACGCTGCGAGATGCCCAGTCCCGCCGGAGCCGGGTCCGTGATCCTGCGCACGGCCGCCAGCACCCGGTTGTAGTTCGCGAGCGGCTCCCCCATGCCCATGAACACGATGTTCGACAGCCGACCGGGCCCGCCGGGCATCAGCCCGTCCCGCATCACCGCCGCCGCCGCGCGCACCTGGTCGACGATCTCGGCCGTCGAGAGGTTGCGGTCGAGCCCGCCCTGGCCGGTCGCGCAGAACGGACACGCCATCCCGCACCCCGCCTGGCTGGAGATGCACAGCGTGGCCCGGTCCGGGTAGCGCATCAGCACGCTCTCGAGCAGCGTGCCGTCGTGCGCGCGCCACAGTGTCTTGCGCGTCGTCCCGTCGTCGCAGCCCAGGGCGCGGACCTCCGTGAGCAGCGACGGCATCAGCTCGTCGACCAGCCGCTGCCGCGAGGCCGCCGGGATGTCTGTCATCGTCTCCGGGTCGACGGTCAGCCGGGAGAAGTAGTGGTTCGACAGCTGCTTGGCGCGAAAGGGCTTCTCGCCGAGCGCGGCGACGGCCTCGGCACGCTCGGCGACGGTCAGGTCGGCGAGGTGCTGCTGGGGCAGGCCACGGCGAGGCGCGTCGAAAACAAGGGGGAGGGCAGTCATAGGGCCCCTATTGTCCCATGAACCCGATCCTTGCCGTCCGACTGTTTCCGATATATCGTGAACGTGTCGAGATAGCTCGGAAGAAAGGATCGGCATCATGAGACACGAAAGGCACCACTTCGCCCACGAACACGGCAGGCCCGCCTTCGGCCCCCGCGGCCGCGGCCCGTTCGGCGACTTCCCTCCCGGCTTCGGCCCTGGCAGGCGCGGTCGCCCGCACCCGAGGCCGGGAGGCCCCGGCAGGCGAGGACGGCGCGGCGACGTCCGTTCGGCGATCCTCGCCCTGCTGGCCGAGCAGCCTCGCCACGGCTACGAGATCATCGGCGAGATCGGCGAACGCAGCGGCGGGTTCTGGCGCCCGAGCCCCGGGTCCGTCTACCCCACGTTGCAGCTGCTCGCCGACGAGGGTCTCGTGCGCAGCAGCGAGGACGGCGGCAAGCGCCTCTTCGAACTCACCGACGAGGGCCGCGCGGCCGCGGAGAAGCTGGACACCCCGCCGTGGGAACACTTCGCGGAGGGCGCGGATCCGAACGAGGTCAAGTTGCGCGAGGCATCCGGCGCGCTGATGGGTGCCATGCACCAGGTTTCACTGGTCGCCTCGAGCGAGCAGAAGGCCAGGGCGGTCGAGGTGATCAACGAGTCGCGGCGCGCCCTCTACGGCATCCTCGGCGAAATCCCTGCCGACGATGCGTGAACGAGCCCGGTGGGCTTGCCGCGGACCAGAAGGCGGTAGCCCACCGGAAGCTCCAGCGGTCCCACGACGCCCGTGTTGCGGCGGGCCGTCTCCTCGACGGCCCGCTCGGCGACCCTGGGACTGAACTCGATCCGCAACACCGCTTCCATGGCGGCACGGTCGGGAAATCGCCAGCGCGTCTCGACGCGACGGCAGGAGAATCCCGCCGCGGCGAAGTATTCGTCCACTTTGTCCGGATCGTAGTGCGGCAGATCCGCCAGCATCCAGTCGCCGTACGGCGAATGCCGGGCGTCGAGATCGACGATCACGAGCGTTCCGCCCGGTTTCAGCACTCGGTCAGCTTCGGACAAACCGGGCTCGCAACCGGGTCCGAAGAAGTACGCCGTCCGCGCGTGCACCACGTCCACCGACGCGTCTCGCAACGGCATCCGTTGTGCGGTTCCCCTTCGCACCACGACGTTGTCGCGCCCGGCGACCCTGCGCTCGGCGCGGCGCACGAGCGGCGGATGCGGCTCGACGCCGACGACCGACGCCGCGGTCTCCGCGAACCTGGCGAGGTGGAAGCCGTCACCACACCCGATGTCGAGCACGCTGCGGCCCTGCCACGACACCGCTTCCGCGAGAGCTCGCCAGATCTCCCCGTCCACGTCCTGCGCGTGGTTCTCCAGTTCGTACGCGTCGGCGTGGTACCAGATGTTGGGGCTGGGGATGACTTCCACCTTGCGCACGAACCTTTTCACGACAGCCAGCGTATCCCCGGGAGGAAACCCCGTAACATCATCGGCGCGGTATGTGCCGGGGGGCCCATCGCCAGGGAGAGTTCTGCGTATGTCCGTCGGTATGCCCATTCCCCCATCGCTGCTACCGGCCGGGGTTCCATGCTGGATCGAGCTGGCGTCCGCGAACGAGCAGGCGGCGAGAGACTTCTACGGCGAGCTCTTCGGCTGGGAGTTCTTCATCAAACGCGATCCCGCGACCGTCAACCGGCGCTACACCATCGCGCTGCTGCACGACCTGCAGGCCGGTGGCCTGTACCAGGCGGCGAGCGACCAGCCGACCGGCTGGATGGTGCATCTCGCGGTCGGCAACACCGTGAACACGGCGGAGTGGGTGCAGCACCTCGGCGGCACGGTCACGCTGGGGCCGGTCGACATCCCCGACCGAGGCAGCATCCTGCACGCGGTCGACCCGAGCGGGGCGCCGGTGGTGTTCTGGCAGCCGCCCGGCGACTGGTCGTTCGCGACCTCGATGCCCGGTTC
This sequence comes from Prauserella flavalba, assembly GCF_003202235.1. Classification (GTDB taxonomy): domain Bacteria; phylum Actinomycetota; class Actinomycetes; order Mycobacteriales; family Pseudonocardiaceae; genus Prauserella_A; species Prauserella_A flavalba. Next base: position 486,209 of record NZ_MASU01000013.1, on the reverse strand, counting down.
GTTCACCGGCGCGGACCTCAACACGCACGACGGGCACAGCGCGGATCAGTTCTACTGCAGGCTTTTCGAGTTCACCAGCCAGCAGATCGGCCAGGGCGGCATCGACTACGTGGAATGGCGGCTCGATCATGAGCCGGTGCTCTACCGGTACGCGATGGACCCGTCGTACCAGGCGACCGTCCCACCACATTGGATGATCTACTTCGAGGCCGACCCGGCACGCGGCACCGACGCCATCGCGGGGCAGGCGCTCATGCTCGGCGGCAGCGTGGTCACGGCTCCGTTCGACACCCCGTTCGGCAGGACGGCGGTGCTCGCCGACCCCGCGGGCGCGGTGTTCTCGATCGTCGACCACTCGCGGCCCGTCGACACCGGGGTCGGCAGGGCCGAGGTGGACGACCCCTACGACGACTGACGTCGTTCGGCGGAGAGCCGCTCAGCCCGTCGCCACGAACGCGCTCAGCAGCAGCCAGGACACGACCGCCGACGGCAGCAGCGAGTCGAGCCGGTCCATCAGCCCGCCGTGCCCCGGCAGAGTGTTGCCCATGTCCTTGATGCCGAGATCCCGCTTGATCAGCGACTCCATCAGGTCGCCGAGCGTCGCCGTGAGCACGATGGCGGCACCGAAGAGCACCCCCTGCCAGGCCATGCCGTCGAGCAGGAACTGCAGGCACAACGCACCGGCCACGATCCCGGCCGTCAACGAGCCCGCGAAGCCCTCCCAGGTCTTCTTCGGGCTGATCGTCGGCGCCATCGGGTGCTTGCCGCGCAGCACCCCGGCGACGTAACCACCGGTGTCGGACGCGACCACGACGATCATGAACGACAGCACGCGGCCGACGCCGTCCTCGGGCGGCACCAGCATGGCGGCGAAAGCCGCGAACAGCGGAAGGTAGGCGGCTGCGAAGACCGACGCACCGACGTCACGCAGGTAACCGTCGGCGCCGCCCGGCAGCCGCCAGAGCAGGCACACCAGCACCGTCAGCACGAACGCGGTCACGGCGCCCTCGCGGCCGAAGGGCCACGCCAGCCAGATCATCGCCTGGCCACCGACCAGCACCGGAACGAGGGCGACCTTGATGTTCGCGGCCTTGCGGAACGCGGTGGCCAGCTCGACCGTGCCGACCGCGATCGCCGCCGCGATCACGCCGATGAACAGGTACCGGACGGTGAACAGCGACACCAGGATCGCCGCCCCCAGTGCCACGCCCACGGCGATCGCCGCGCGCAGGTCACGACCGGCCCGCGAGGGTTTCTTCGCCGGCTCGGGTGGTCGCCCAGGGTCGGCCGCGTCCTCGCGTTCCTCCTGGTGTTCGCTCACCTTCGTCATCAGACCTCGAGCAGCTCGGCTTCCTTGTGCTTGACGAGCTCGTCGACCTGGTGGACGTACTTGTCGGTGAGGTGCTGAAGCTCCTTCTCCGCCCTGGCGACCTCGTCCTCGCCCGCCTCGCCGTCCTTGGCGATGCGGTCGAGCTCCTCCTTGGCCTTGCGGCGCACGCTGCGGATCGAGATCCGGGCGTCCTCGCCCTTGCCCTTGGCGACCTTGACCATCTCCTTGCGCCGCTCCTCGGTCAGCTGAGGAATGACGATGCGGATGATCGAACCGTCGTTGCTCGGGTTCACGCCCAGGTCGGACTCCCGGATCGCCTTCTCGATCGCGCCGAGCTGCGAGTTGTCATAGGGCTTCACGATGGCCATACGCGCTTCCGGGATGTTCACGCTGGCCAGCTGGTTCAGCGGGGTGGGAGCACCGTAGTACTCCACCACGATCCGGGAGAACATCGACGGGTTGGCCCTACCGGTCCGTACCGACGACAGGTCCTCCTTGGCGACGGACACCGCCTTTTCCATCTTCTCCTCGGCATCGAAGAGGGTCTCGTCGATCACGGCTACTCCAGGTGTGTGGGTGTACTGACCAGTGTGCCGATCCTCTCACCACTCACCGCGCGAGCGATGTTCCCCTCGGTGAGGAGGTTGAAGACGATGATCGGCATGTTGTTGTCCATGCACAGGCTGAAGGCGGTGGCGTCCGCGACCTTGAGCCCCCGTTCGAGTACCTCGCGGTGGCTGATCTCGTCGAACAGCTTCGCGCTGGCATCGATCTTCGGGTCGGCGGTGTAGACCCCGTCGACGGCCTTCGCCATGAGGACGACGTCGCAGCCGATCTCCAGCGCACGCTGGGCGGCGGCGGTGTCGGTCGAGAAGTACGGCATACCGGTGCCCGCGCCGAAGATGACCACCCGCCCCTTCTCCAGGTGGCGCTCCGCGCGGCGCGGGATGTACGGCTCGGCGACCTGGCCCATCGTGATCGCGGTCTGCACGCGGGTCGGCACGCCTTCCTTCTCCAGGAAGTCCTGCAGAGCCAGTGAGTTCATGACGGTGCCCAGCATCGCCATGTAGTCGGCTCGGTCGCGGTCCATGCCGCGCTGGGACAGCTCGGCCCCGCGGAAGTAGTTGCCGCCGCCGATGACGACGGCCATCTGCACTCCGGCACGCACGACGTCGGCGATCTGCACGGCGACGGAGTGCACGACGTCGGGATCGACGCCGACGGACCCGCCGCCGAACATCTCACCACCCAGTTTGAGCAGCACCCGCCGGTAACCGTCGGTGGCCCTGTCGGTGTCGTCCTCGTTCATGTCGCCTCCGCCCGTTCAGGTGCTGCTCTACCGTTGTCTCACAACTGTGCCCCGCCTCCAGGTCTGGCGGGAGACGGGGCACAAGTGCCGGCCGGGACTACTGCTGGCCGACCTCGAAGCGAGCGAACCGGGTGACGGTCACGCCTGCCGCGTCGAGCAGGGCCTTGACGGTCTTCTTGTTGTCGGTGACCGACGGCTGCTCCAGCAGCACGACGTCCTTGAAGAACGCGTTGACCTTGCCCTCGGTGATCTTGGAGATCGCCTGCTCCGGCTTGCCCTCCTCGCGAGCGGTCTGCTCGGCGATCCGGCGCTCGTTCTCCACCAGGTCGGCCGGGACCTCGTCACGGGTCAGGTACTTCGGCTTGAGGGCCGCGACCTGCAGGGCGGCGCCGCGCGCGGCCTCGGCGTCGTCACCGGTGTACTCGATGAGCACGCCGACGGCCGGGGGCAGACCCGCACCACGACGGTGCAGGTATGTGGTCACCTGGCCGTCGAAGGCGACGACCCTGCGGATCTCGAGCTTCTCGCCGATCTTGGCCGAGAGCTCCTGGAGGAGGTCGTTGACGGTCTTGCCGTCGACCTCGGCCGCCTTGAGCTTCTCGACGTCGCTCGTGCGCAGCTGCTTGGCCGCCTCGACGACCTTGTCCGCCAGCTGCTGGAACTCCTCGTTCTTGGCGACGAAGTCGGTCTCGGAGTTCAGCTCGACCAGGACGCCGCCGTCACCGGCGACGAGGCCCTCGGCGGTGGCGCGCTCGGCACGCTTGCCGACGTCCTTCGCGCCCTTGATGCGCAGGTACTCGACGGCCTTGTCGAAGTCGCCGTCGCTCTCCTCCAGCGCCTTCTTGCAGTTCATCATGCCGGCGCCGGTGAGCTCGCGGAGGCGCTTCACGTCTGCCGCGGTGTAGTTCGCCATCGTGCGTTATCCGTTCTCTGTCGCGGTATGCGCAGGGTGGTCAGTGGTTCAGGAAGCGGTGGTCTGCTCGGCCTGCTCGGCGGACTCGGAGCCCGCGAGCAGCTCCTGCTCCCACTCGGCCAGCGGCTCACCCGACGCGACGGGCTTGTCCTCGCCCTCGGGGGCGGCGCCGTTGCGGCCGGAACGCGCCATCAGGCCCGCGGCGGCGGCCTCGGCGACGACCTTGGTCAGCAGCGCGGCGGAGCGGATCGCGTCGTCGTTGCCCGGGATCGGGTAGTCGACCTCGTCGGGGTCGCAGTTGGTGTCCAGGATCGCGACGACCGGGATGTTGAGCTTGCGGGCCTCGCCGACGGCGATGTGCTCCTTCTTGGTGTCCACGATCCACACGGCGCTGGGCACCTTGGACATGTCGCGGATACCGCCGAGGGTCTTCTCCAGCTTGTCCTTCTCGCGGGTGAGCGTGAGGATCTCGCGCTTGGTCAGGCCCTGGAACCCACCGGTCTGCTCCTGCGCCTCGAGCTCCTTGAGCCGCTGGAGGCGCTTGTGCACCGTCTGGAAGTTGGTCAGCATCCCGCCGAGCCAGCGCTGGTTGACGTAGGGCATGCCCACGCGCAGCGCCTCGTTGGCGATGGCCTCCTGCGCCTGCTTCTTCGTGCCGACGAAGAGGATCGTGCCGCCGTGGGCGACCGTCTCCTTGACGAACTCGAAGGCGCGGTCGATGTACGACAGCGTCTGCTGCAGGTCGATGATGTAGATGCCGTTGCGCTCGGTGAGGATGTAGCGCTTCATCTTCGGGTTCCAGCGCCGGGTCTGGTGCCCGAAGTGCACACCGGAATCGAGCAGCTGCTTCATGGTGACGACGGCCATGGCCGGATTCGCACCTCTTCTGTGTTGTGCGCGCCGGGCAGATGCTCGGCACGCGGACCGGTTGTCGCGGCTGACCGGGTGATCAGCCGCCCTGGTGCAGTGCCGGCGTCCGGACTCGTTGGCGACGTTCTGACCGCGGAGACCGCCGGGCGCCGTCCGCTCCGTTCACGACGTGTCGGGAATGGAGCGCGCACGTGCACGCGAAGTCAGCCTGTGCGCACACAGACCGCGCCCAATAGTGTACGCCGACCCCGGCACCGGCTCGAACCGGCGGCACCCGTCAAGCTGAGTTGTCCACATCGCCCTCGGTTATCCACAGATTTCGCCACACCCCTCCACAGCCCTCCCCCGCCCCTCACTCTGGGCACATGACCGCATTCCATCCGGCACGGCGAGCCAGGTACCTCGTGCTCGCCGTGCTGACCCTGCTCCTCGCCGTCGTGCCCGCGCCCGCGGCGAGGGCGCAGTCCGTCGTCGAGCCGCGATTCGCCTGGCCACTGTCCCCGGCGCCGTCAGTGGCCAGGCCGTTCGACGCACCCGAGCACGCCTACGGTCCCGGCCACCGTGGGGTCGACCTGGTCGCGAGTCCCGGGCAGGACGTGCTCGCGGCCGGTCCCGGGTACGTCGTCTTCGCGGGACGCCTCGCCGGACGCGGGGTGGTGTCGGTCGAGCACGACGGCGGGCTGCGCACCACCTACGAGCCGGTCGAGCCGCGGGTCTCGTCGGGCGACCAGGTGTCGCAGGGACAGGTCATCGGCACCGTCGCGGCAGGGCACGCCGGCTGCCCTGCCGCGGCGTGTCTGCACTGGGGTGTCCGGCGCGGCGAGGAGTACCTGAACCCGCTGCGTCTCGTGGTGCCGGACACCGTGCTCCGCCTGAAGCCGTGGGAGGGGGTGGTCGCCTGACGGATGCGCCCGCTCAGACGCCTGCCTGCTCGACGAGCTTGGCGCGCAGCCGCAGCACGGCGCGGGTGTGCAGCTGGCTCACCCTCGACTCGGTGACGCCGAGGACCTTGCCGATCTCGGCGAGGGTCAGACTCTCGAAGTAGTAGAGGCTGACCACGATCCGGTCGCGCTCGGTGAGCTGGGCGATCGCCTCGGCCAGCTGACGGCGGTTGTCCCGGTCGACGAGCACGGCGGCGGGGTCGACGGCGTCCTCGTCCGGCAGTGAGTCGACCAGGGAGCCGCTGTCGCGGCCCGCGGCGACCAGGTCCTCGAGGGCGACGACGCTGGTGAGTCGCAGCTGCCCGTAGAGGTCGCGCAGTTCCTCGAGGGTGATGCCCAGCTCGGCGGCGAGCTCGGCGTCGGTCGGAGTGCGGCGCAGGCGCGCTCCGAGCCGGTCGAGCGCGCGCTCGACCTCGCGGGCCCTGCTCCGGATCACGCGGGGCACCCAGTCCTGCGACCGGAGGTCGTCGAGGATGGCGCCCCTGATGCGCTGCATGGCGTAGGTCTCGAACCGCAGGCCGCGCTCGGGGTCGAACTTCTCGATCGCGTCCACGAGGCCGAAGATGCCGGACTGGATGAGGTCGGCGACGTCGACGTGGGTCGGCAGGCCGGTGCCCACCCGGCCGGCGACGTACTTGACCAACGGCGCGTAGTGCAGGACGAGCCGGTCGCGGACGCGCTGGCTCGGAGAACCGGCGAACTCCCGCCAGAGTGCCTGGATGGCCGTCTCGGCGGTGGTGCCGGCGTCGAGCTCCTGTGTGGTCACGGGGCCACCGTTCCCGGCAGGGTGAGCCCGGTGGCGGGCCTGCTCATCAGCCGAAGCTCCACCGGTGTCATTGGGCACGGGGGTGGGTTCGGTCATGAATCGCCTTCAGCCGCTCGACGGTCACGTGGGTGTAGAGCTGCGTCGTAGCTAGCGTAGCGTGACCGAGCAGTTCCTGAACGCTGCGAAGATCCGCCCCACCCTCCAGCAGGTGTGTCGCCGCCGAATGACGCAGGCCGTGCGGGCCCATGTCCGCGGCCCCCGGCACCGACTCTACGGCCTCGTGCACGACTCGTCGCACCGTCCTCGGGTCAACTCGCCCTCCTCTGACGCCGAGGAACAAGGCCGCGCCCGACGACTCCGTCGCCAGCCCCGGGCGGCCCCCCTCGATCCAGGCACGCAGCGCCCGCTCCGCGGGTTGCCCGAACGGGACCATCCTTTCCTTGTTGCCCTTCCCGAGCACCCGGACGACCCGGCGCTCGAAATCGGTGTCGTCCAGGTCGAGGCCGCACAGCTCGGACACGCGGATTCCCGTCGCGTACAGCATTTCGAGCAGCGCGTGGTCCCGCAACGCGACGGGCTCCCCCTCCGCGGCGCCGCTGCCACCGGCCCGCATCAGCTCGCCGGCCTGCTCTGGCCGCAGGACGCTCGGCAGCTTGCGGTGGGCCCTTGGCGCGACGAGCCGCGAGCCCGGATCGGACGCCAGCTTCCCCCGCCGGTGCGCCCACGCGCTGAAGACCCTGGCCGCCGCCGCACGCCTGGCGAGCGTGGTCCGGCTCCGCCCCGCGGACCGCTGCCCCGCAAGCCAGGCCCGCAGTACGCCGACGTCCAGCCCGTCGAGGCCGTCCGTCGCGGGGGGCTCGGCGTCGGCGCCCTCGCTGCCGACGCCGTGCAGGAACCCCAGCAACGACACCACGTCACCCACATACGCCCTGATCGTGTGATCCGAGAGGCCTCTTTCGGACCGCAGATGGCGCTCGTAGTCGTCCACGAGGGCGGCCGCGCCCGGCGGCAACGCAGCGCGGACACGCAGCAGCTCGGCACGCCCCGGACCGGGCCGCGCGGCGCGGGCTCCCGTACCGCGAACAGCTGATGACGCCATGTCACCGACGCTGCGGCAAGCGCGCCCGATGGTCAAGCATCGCCACGCCCGCATGATCAACCCGCAATCGTGGTGTTCACCGCGGTTCAGTCAGGGCCACGTCCGCCGCGGCAGGTGGGCGTCGACCCGGCGCCGCGTCCGGCGGGCCCGCAGGGGCTGACGGCGGGGCGAACGCGCCCTGCCCGGCTGCCCGACGGCGCCGCGTTCCCGCCTTGCCTGCCACCAGCCGATTCGCGGCGCGGTGAACAACGGGGACGATGGCGCGCCACGGGTCCGCGAGGAGTGTGGACGGGGCGAACGCCCACTGCCGGGGTTCACGGGCGCGCCGCCTTTCGTCCATCGCCGGCCCGCCGCCAGCCGGTCTCGCACCGCTCGCTGAGCCCGTCGAGCTCGAGAGCCGGCAGCAGTGCCCTCACCCGCGCGAGGGGTACGCCGGACTCGGTCGCGATGCCTTCCGGTGACTTTCCCCTGCGCTCGCCGAGCGCCTCGTGCACGCGGATCGCCTGCGGGCCGAGCCCATCGGTGCGGCGGCGCGGTCGAGCGGTTCCGTCCGGGCGGTCGGCCCCCAGCCGGCCGACCGTGTCGAGCACGTCGGACACCGAGGCGACCAGGGTCGCGTGGGCGTCGCGGATCAGCTCGTGGCAACCTGCCGACATCGCCGAACCCACGGGTCCCGGCACCGCCATCACGACCTTGCCCAGCACACCCGCGGTACTCGCGGTGTTGCGCGCGCCGCTGCGACGGCCGGCCTCGACGACGACCGTGCCCGCCGTGAGCGCGGCGATCAGCCGGTTGCGGACCAGGAAGCGGTGCCGGGCGGGCGGGGTGCCCGGCGGGTACTCGCTGACGACCGCGCCACGCTCGGCGATCCGGTTGAGCAGGCCCACATGGCCCGCGGGATAGCCGGCGTCGAGCGCGCAGCCGAGAACGGCCACCGTGACGCCGTGACCGGTGAGCGCCCCGCGATGTGCCGCGCCGTCGATGCCGTATGCCGCTCCCGAGAAGACGGGCACGCCCTGTTCGGCCAGCGCGTAGCCGAGGTCGGCGGCGGTGTGCTCACCGTAGTCGGTCGCCGCGCGTGCGCCGACGATCGCGACGGCGTCCTGGGCGGCCTCGTCCAGCCTGCCGCGGCCCCGGACCCACAACGCGAGCGGCGCCGCGACCCCCTGTGCGCCCCTGCCGGTCGCCACGTCGAGCGAGAGCAGGGGCCAGGCGGGCCACTCGTCGTCCTCCGGAGTCACCAACCGGGCGCCATTGCGAGCGGCCTCGTCGAGATCCCGTTGCGCGAGGTCGAGTTCCCGGCGCGCGCTCGTCTCCTGGATCACCGCGTCCGGCGCGTGCCCGAGACGGACGAGCGTCGCCGCCTCCACGGGCCCGTGCTCGGCGACGAAGGCGACCAGCGCCGGAGCCGGAGGTTCGGCCACGCGCAGCAGGTACGCCCTCGCGAGCCGCTCCGCGCTCACACCGCACCTCCGACGTGTGCCTGCCCCGGACCGGGGCCCCTGCGTGACAACCCCACGCTCATCGGGAGTGGCCTCGGCCTCGCGGCACCTCGGCGAGCGGAACGGCCCTCCGTGCGGTCGCCGGCCGAACGCGGATCGCGGTGTCCCGAAGGACGCTCCCATCCCGTTCGGCGACCATCCACCCGGTTCGCGCAACGCTTCGTTCGCGGACGGGGGTTGACCGGGGACGGCCCCGAAGCCGTCGTGAGCGGCGCCAAGGTCCATCCGCTCTGGCGGACCAGTGCGGAGCGGACCGTCATGGCCGGCCACCGCAGGATCGAGATCGCTGACGGGCACGCGTGGGACGGCGAAACGGGCGGCCGGTTCCTCGGGAGGCAGGGCGAACACGGCGCGGTGCCCGACCGGCGTGGGGGGTTCGCCGTTGCCGGTTCGCCGCCCCCGGCTGGATCCGGGTCGCGGCGAACCCGAGGGCGGCGACCGAGGCAGGGTGTCGTCGCTGTCGCCGTCATGCCGCCCTCCGATCACGGAACTCCAGGGCCGCCGCGACGTGGTCGGCGTCCGGGCGGTCGGCCTCGGCCAGATCGGCCAGGGTCCACGCGATACGCAGGCAGCGGTCGGCGCCCCTGGCGGTGATGGCACCCCTGTCGAGGCCGCGATCGAGCAGCCTCGTCACCTCGGCCGGAAGCGCGTAGTCGCGGCGCAGCGCGGGGCCGGGCACCTCCGCGTTGGTCTGCCAGCCTCGGCCGGCCCAGCGCTTGGCGGCCCGCTCCCTCGCCAGGAGCACCCGCTCGCGGACGGTCGACGTCGGCTCGGGCACCCCGCCCTCGTGGACGCTCATCGCCGTCATCGGGCGCATCCGGACCCGTAGGTCCACGCGGTCGAGCAGCGGCCCGGACAGCCGGCTGAGGTACCGGCGCCGGGCGTTCGGCGTGCAGCAGCAGTCGACCTCGCGCGGCGGGGCACACGGGCACGGGTTGGTCGCGAGCACGAACTGAAACCTCGCCGGGTAGCTCACCACCCCGCGGGCCCTGGCGATCCGGACCTCGCCCTCCTCCAGCACGGTGCGCAACGACTCGAGACGCTCGCCGCCGAACTCGGCGGCCTCGTCAAGGAACAGCACACCGCGGTGGGCCTTGCTGATCGCACCCGGCAACGCGAGCCCGGCACCGCCGCCGACGAGCGCCGCCACCGAGATCGAGTGGTGCGGCGCGACGAACGGCGGCACGCGGCGCAGCGGCGTCGACGGCTCCAGCGAACCGTCGACCGAGTGCACGGCACTGACCTGCAGGGCCTCCTCGTCGGACAGCGGCGGCAGCAGCCCCGGCAGCCGCTTGGCGAGCATGGTCTTGCCGACGCCCGGCGGGCCGGTCATCAGCAGGTGGTGCCCGCCCGCCGCCGCGACCTCCAGCGCCCAGCGGGCCTCCGGCTGACCGATGACGTCGGCGAGATCGGGGACCTCGGGCGCGGCCTCCTCCACGACCGGACCGGGCGCCGTCAGCGCGCGGTCGCCTCGCAGCCACGCGACGACCTCCGTCAGCCGCTCCGCACCGGCCACCTCGATCCCGTCGACGAGCGCGCCCTCGAACAGCGACTCGACGGGCACGACCGCCCGCCGGTAACCGCCCCGGCGGGCCGCCAGCAGCGCGGGCAGCACTCCGCGCACGGGCCGGACCCGCCCGTCCAGAGCCAGCTCGCCGAGCAGGACCGTGCCCAGCAGCTTGGCGGCCGGGACGGAGCCGGACGCGGCGAGGACCGCCGCCGCGATGCTCAGGTCGTAGCCCGAGCCGACCTTGGGGAGGTTGGCCGGGGACAGCCCCAGTGTCACGTGGGTGTCGGGCCACTTCTCGCCGCTGTTGCGCACCGCCGCCCTCACGCGATCCTTGGCCTCGCGCACGCCCGCGTCGGGCAGCCCGACGAGTTTGGTGCCCGGCATGCCGGCACCGATGTCGGCCTCGATCTCGACCAGCCTGCCCTCGATGCCGATCAGCGCGACCGACCACGCACGTGCGAGCGGCATCAGAACGCCCCCACGAAGTGCCGCAACGTCGGCGGCCCGGCAGGCGGGAAACAGATCGCGATGACGTCGAACCGAACGGGGCACCAGGCGACCCGGAACGCGGCGAGCCACCGGCCGGTGATGCGACGGATGCGGGCCCGTTTGTCCTCGGTGACCGCCTCCTCGGGCTCACCGAAACCGTTCCCGGCCCTGGTCTTCACCTCGCAGACGATGAGTGTCGTGCGGTCGGTGGCGACGACGTCCAGCTCGCCTTCCCGGCAGCGCCAGTTGCGGCTGAGCACGACCAGCCCCAGCCCGCGCAGGTACTCGGCGGCCAGCTCCTCGCCCCGGCGGCCCAGCGTGAGCTGGGATCTTCGCTTTCTCGTGCGCCCCGCACGCACCGCGATGCTCACGGACAACATCACCCCCTCGATCCGCGAGCCGGACCTCCCGGCTCCCTCCCACGACGCTTCCACCGCGCCAGGGCAGGTGCCCAGAGCCGATTCCCGGACCTGTGGACAGACAGGGTGATGTGGACAGTTTTCACCGCGCGCGACAGCGCCCGCGAAAACCGTCAGAGAATGCTGCTACGGGCGACGCCCGTGCTCAGCCGCCGAACGGACCGTCCTCGGGCAGCCGCAGCTCGGGCTTGTCGAGCTCCTCGACGTTGACGTCCTTGAACGTGATGACCCGGACGTTCTTCACGAACCGGGCGGGCCGGTACATGTCCCAGACCCACGCGTCCGACATCCGCACCTCGAAATACACCTCGCCGCCGCTGTCGCGGACCTGGACGTCCACCGCGTTGGCCAGGTAGAACCGCCGCTCGGTCTCCACGACGTACGAGAACTGCGCGACGATGTCGCGGTACTCGCGGTACAGCGACAGCTCCATCTCGGTCTCGTACTTCTCGAGATCCTCTGCGCTCATCTAGTCCGCGCCCCTCCTCGCAAGCCTCGCAAGCCGTTGCCGGCGGAACAACCATTGTGCATGAGCACCTCAGACCTCGACCCCGGACACCTCGGCGAACTCGGCGGCCTCCTCGGTGCCCGGCAGGTCGAACAGGTACTGGTTCAGCTCCTCGTCCGCGGCCGCGCGCCGCCTGGCGCCCGCCTGCAACGCCGCCGCCGTGAGCATGACCTTGTGCGGAGGGCGCCGGCCGTGCGCCCTGCCCGCCACGGCGACGTTGGTGTAGGACCAGCGGTGCACCACGCTCGGGCCGTGCGCGGTGAGCGCCTCGCCGTGCTCGGCCGTCGTGTAGCCCTTGTGCACGTCGAAGCCGTACACCGGGTGCTCCTCGTGGAGACCCGCCATGATCCGGTCGCGCGTGACCTTGGCGAGGACGGACGCCGCGGCGACACACGCGACCGCGCGGTCACCCTTGATCACCGGCACGCTCGGCGCGGGCAGTCCCGGCACGCGGAAACCGTCGATGAGCACGTAGCCGGGCGCGGTGTTCAGTCCCGCGATCGCACGCCGCATGCCCTCGATGTTGGTGACGTGAATGCCGAGCGCGTCGACCTCGGCGGGTGAGATCACCACGATCGAGTAGTCGAGAGCGCGGCGGATCACCCGCTCGTACACGCGCTCACGCGCGAGCGGTGTGAGCAGCTTCGAGTCGGTGAGCTCGGTGAGCCGGGCACCGTCACCGGGCTTGAGAATGCAGGCGGCCACCACGAGCGGGCCTGCACACGCGCCCCGGCCCGCCTCGTCGACACCGGCGACCGGACCGAGACCGCGCCGGTCCAGCGCGGTCTGCAGCGCCCACGACGTCTCACCGCGAATCACGGCTCGCGGAGGGCGCGGTACACCAACGGGTCCAGCGCTCACGCCCGTTACCGTCCTCGTCTGACCGTCCCACGGACCGCGGCGCCGAGGCGGCGGCCCACCAGCAAGGTCGGCCATGCGGCCAGCACACCGATACCCAACGGTACGCCCTGCTGCCACGCGGGCGCGCTCATGGCGTTGACGTTGGCGGCCTGCGGATTGTGATCACTCACCGTGCCCCAGCGGGAGGGCGGCAGCACGATGAACCGCGCCTTGCCGATGATGTTGTCGACCGGGACGGCGCCCCGCACCCCGCCGTGACCCTGGTAGCGGGAGTCGGCGGAGTTGTTGCGGTTGTCGCCCATCACCCAGACAGTGCCCTCCGGCACCGTCACAGGGCCGAAGTCGGCCTGCTCGTGGGCGCCCTGCCAGTAGATGTAGGGCTCGTCGAGCGGCTTGCCGTCCACAACGACGCGGTTCTGGTCGTCGCAGCATTCGACGGTCTGGCCACCGGTGGCGATGATCCGCTTCACGAAGTCGCGCTCGTCCGGCGGCGCGAGACCGAACACCGAACCGATGCTCTGGAAGAAGTTGGCGACCGCGTTGTCCGACTCCTCGGGCGGCGGGTCGCCCTCGGTCCACGCGGGCGGACCCCGGAACACGACCACGTCGCCCGGCTCCGGATCACTGAAGTCGTAGGTGATCTTGTCGACCAGGATCCGGTCCGGGGTGCAGCCCGCACAGCCGTGGAGCGTCTGTTCCATCGACCCCGACGGGATCATGTAGACCCGCGCGAGGAACTGCTGGATCAGGAACGCCAGAACGAGCGCCACCACGATGAGGATGGGCAGCTCTTTCCAGAACGAGCGCTGCTTCTTCTGCTTGCGTCTCGGGCCGGCCGAGGCGTCAGGCCCCTGCTCGGAGGACTCGGCTTGGTTCCCTTTCGGGGTCTCGTCCTCCGAGCGCTCCGGCTCGTCTTCCGCGGCGTTTGAAGGCACAGGCTCGACCACGTCGCCAGGCTACGGTAACCGCTTGACTACTCAGGAGGCAGAGGGGGCTTCGCGCCGCTCCTTGATCTTGGCGGCCTTGCCCCGCAGCTCGCGCAGGTAGTACAGCTTCGCCCTGCGGACGTCACCGCGCTTCTCGACCTCGATCTTGGCGATGTTGGGCGAGTGCACCGGGAAGGTCCGCTCGACACCGACGCCGAACGACACCTTGCGCACGGTGAAGGTCTCGCGGATGCCACCGCCCTGACGGCGGATGACGACGCCCTGGAAGACCTGGTTGCGCTCGCGGTTGCCTTCGATAACGCGGACGTGAACCTTCAGCGTGTCGCCCGGGCGGAAGTGCGGAATGTCAGAACGCAGCGACTGAGCGTCCAACGCGTCCAGGGTGTTCATCGGTGGTCCGTCCTCGTCTTGGTGTGGCTTCGGCGTACATCCGGGCGCACGCCTGCCTGACAGCGGGTGGCCCAGGAGCTTGGCGGCGCGTGATCACGTCGCGCCAACCGGTCAAGTATTGCAGACAGCCCGGCGGGGCTAGTCACCGGGCTCCTGGCGGAGCCGGTCGAGCAACGCCCGATCGTGCTTGTCGAGACTACCCTCGGGGAGCCGTTCCAGCAGGTCGGGACGCCGCCGGTAGGTCCGCTCGAGTGCCTGGTCGCGGCGCCAGCGGTCGATGAGCGCGTGGTTGCCGGAGCGCAGCACCTCGGGCACCGCCAGCTCCCGCCAGACCTCCGGGCGGGTGAAGCTCGGCCCCTCCAGCAGCCCGTCGGAGAAGGAGTCCTGCTCGGCCGACACCGGATTGCCGAGCACGCCCGGCAGCAGGCGCACGACGGCCTCGACGATCACGAGCACGGCTGCTTCGCCGCCGACCAGCACGTAGTCGCCGATGGAGACCTCGTCGACCGGCATGCGGCGCGCGGCGTCGTCGATCACGCGCTGGTCGATGCCCTCGTAGCGGCCGCATGCGAACACCAGGTGCTCCTCGGCGGCGTAGGCGTGGGCGAGCTCCTGCGTGAACGGCCTGCCCGCGGGCGTCGGGACGATCAGCCGGGTGCGCTCGCCGCACACGGTGTCGAGCGCGTCACCCCAGACCTGGGGCTTCATGACCATGCCGGGGCCGCCGCCGTACGGCGAGTCGTCGACGGCACGGTGCACGTCGTGGGTCCAGTCGCGCAGGTCGTGGACGCCGACTTCGATGAGTCCGCGCTCGATGGCGCGGCCGAGCAGCGCCGCCCGCAGCGGCTGCAGGTACTCGGGAAAGATGGTGACGACGTCGATCTTCATCAGACGTCCAGCAACCCCTCGGGCGGGTCGAGCACGACGCGCCCGCCCGCGACGTCGACCTGCGGGACGATCGCCCGCACGAAGGGCACGAGCACCTCGCGGCCTTCGCGGTCGAGGGAGAGCAGCTCGCCGCCGGGCGAGTGGACGACCTCGCGCACGGTGCCGACGACGGTCCCGTCGATCAGCTCCGCGCGCAGGCCCTCCAGCTCGTGGTCGTAGAACTCGTCCGGGTCCTCGATGGGAGGCAGGTCGTCGGTGTCGCCGAGCAGCAGGACGCCGCGCAGCTCCTCCGCGACGGTGCGATCGGGAACCTCGGCGAAACGCATGAGCAGCCGCCCGCTGTGCCAGCGGGCGGCTGCCACGGTGAGCCGTGTGGTGCTGCCGTCACGAGCCTGACCGGTCAGCACCGCTCCCTCGGCGAAACGCTCCTCGGGCGAGTCGGTGCGCACGTCCACGGCGAGTTCGCCACGAATGCCGTGCGCCTTGGCGACCCGGCCGACCACGACCTGCACGGTGCGTTTCTCAGCGGTCGGTGTCGATGACGTCGACGCGTACGCCCCTGCCGCCGATGGCTCCCATCACGGTGCGCAGGGCGGTGGCCGTGCGGCCACCCCGGCCGATCACCTTGCCGAGATCGTCCGGGTGGACGTGCACCTCGAGGGTGCGTCCCCGGCGCGTCGTGATCAGCTCGACCCGGACGTCGTCCGGGTTGTCGACGATGCCACGCACCAGGTGCTCGAGCGAGTCGGCCAGGAAGCTCACGCCTCGTCGGCCTTCTTCTCGGTCTCGCCCTCGGCGGCGGCGTCGGCCTTCTTGCCGCCGCTCTTCTTCTTGGGCGTGGTGGCCTCGCCGGTGGGCTCCTCGCCCGCCGCCGCGAGCGCGGCGTTGAACAGGTCCTGCTTCGACGGCTTGGCCTCGCGCTGCTTCAGCGTGCCCTCGGCGCCGGGCAGGCCCTTGAACTTCTGCCAGTCACCGGTGATCTCGAGGATGCGCTGGACCGGCTCGGTGGGCTGCGCGCCGACCTTCAGCCAGTGCTGAGCGCGGTCGGAGTCGACCTCGATGAAGCTCGGCTCCTCCTTGGGGTGGTACTTGCCGATCGTCTCGATGGCCTTGCCATCCCGGCGGGTGCGCGCGTCCGCGACGATGATGCGGTAGTACGGCGCACGGATCTTGCCCAGGCGCTGCAGCTTGATCTTGACGGCCACGGGTGTGGGTACTCCTGTCGTTTCGCTACTCGGGTCGGGACACGATCCGAGTGGGGAGCCGGATCCGAGTGCCCGCAGGTATGTGTGGTCGCCCCGGCCGGTGAGAGGGTCCGATCCGGAGCGGGCAAGCAACTATTTTGCCAGACGGTCCCGGCTCACCCGTTCCCGGGGAGCGTGAGCACGCCGTTCACCCTCCGGGGGATGTCCACCGGGCCGTCTCGCAGCTCGGCGGGCAGCACGGCCCGCGGGGCGCCCTGCCAGGCGAACGGCCGCAGGAACCGGCGGATCGACGTGGTGCCCACCGAGGTGTGGATGGTGTTGGTGGACGGCCACGGCCCGCCGTGGTGCTGGGCCCACGACACCGCGACGCCGGTCGGGTAGCCGTCGAAGACGAGCCTGCCCGCGACCTCGCGCAGGCCGTCGAGCAGGGCGGTGCGGTCCGCGGCCTCGTCGCTGCCGAGGTGCACGGTCGCCGTCAGCGAGGGTTCCAGCCGCGCCAGCGCGTCGAGCAGTTCCTTGTCCTCGGAGTAGCGCACCACGACCACGAGCGGGCCGAAGCACTCGCGGACGACGCTGTCGTCGAGGTCGGCCGCGTCGATGGTCAGCACGCGCGGCTGCGCGGTGAACCCGGCACCCTCGACCTCCCCGCCGGCCGCGAGTGTGGACACGCCGGGCAGGTCCGCGAGCCGGGCCGAGCCCGCCGTGAACGAGTCGCGGATGCCCTCGTTGAGCAGCACCTGCGCGCCGGTGCCCTCGACCGCCTTGCCCAGCGCGCCGAGCAGGGCCTCTCCCCCGTCGGTCCTCGGCACGAACGCCAGCCCCGGCTTGGTGCAGAACTGGCCGGAGCCGAGTGTGAACGAGCCCGCGAGGCCCGCGCCGATCTCGTCGGCGCGCTCCTGAGCGGCCGCAGGGGTGACCACGAGCGGGTTGATGCCGGACAGCTCGCCGTAGAACGGGATCGGGTCCGGCCGGGAGTTGATGAGCTCCAGCAGCGCCTTGCCGCCGCCGAGCGAGCCGGTGAAGCCCACGGCCCTGATGTCGGGGTGCTGCACGAGCCGCGCGCCGGCCTCGCGCCCGTAGACGACCGCGATCGTGCCCTCCGGCGCGCCGTGGCTCGCCGCGGCGGCCGCGAGCGCCTCGCCGCACAACCGCGACGTGAGCAGGTGCGACTCGTGTGCCTTCACGACCACCGGGCAGCCCGCCGCGAGCGCCGACGCGGTGTCACCGCCCGGCACCGAGAACGCCAGCGGGAAGTTGCTCGCGCCGAACACGGCGACGGGGCCGAGCGGCAGCAACATCCGGCGCAGGTCGGGCCGTGGGCCCATCGCGGTGTCGCCCGCGTGGTCGACGACCGCCTCGAGGTAGCCGCCCTCGGTGACCACGTCGGCGAAGAGCCGCAGCTGGAAGCACGTGCGGGTCAGCTCACCGTTCAGCCGGGTCTCGCCGAGACCGGTCTCCCCGTCGGCGGTCGAGACGATCTCCTCGCGCCGCGACTCCAGCTCGCCGGCCATCGCCCGCAGCAGCTCCGCCCGCCACGAGCGGTCACGCCTGGTCAGTTCCGCGAACGCCGCCCTCGCCAGCCGCGCGGCGGCGTCCACCTCATCGGACGTGCTCGGCGGGATCCCGGTCTCGCTGCTCGTCCCTGTCCTCGGGTCGACGCTCTGCAGGTGGGACATCGTTCTCCTTGTTGTTCTTGGCCTTTTTCCTGGTCCGGAGGGCTCGCACCGCCGAGAGCACGACGAGGAGCACGATGGCGCCGAACAGCGTCGCGGCGATCGGCTCGCCGAGGAAGCCCGTCAGCTCGCCGTCGAACGTCCGCATCGAACGCCGGAACGCCGACTCGAGGATTCCCCCGAGCACGAAGGCCAACACGAGCGGACCCGGCTCGAATCCGACCTTCTTCATCAGGTACCCGAGCACGCCGAGCGCGAGCACGAGGAACATGTCGAACACGTTGTTACGCACCGTGTAGACGCCGATCATCGTGATCAGGATCGTCAGCGGGGCCAGGATCGCCGCCCGCACCTTGAGGATGCGCACGAAGATCCCGATCAGCGGCAGGCTCATGGCGAGCAGCAACAGGTTGCCGACGTACATCGAGTTGACGACGCCCCAGAACAGCTGGGGCTCCTCGTCGACGAGGAGCGGGCCCGGCGTGATGCCCTGCAGCATCAGCGCGCCGAACATGATCGCCATCGTCGCGTTGGCGGGGATACCGAGCGACAGCAGCGGGATGAACGACGACGTCGCGGCCGCGTTGTTCGCGCTCTCCGGGCCCGCGACGCCCTGGATGGCGCCCTTGCCGAAGCGCTCCGGGCGCTTGGTGGCCTTCTTCTCCACGGCGTAGGCGACCATCGATGACATCGTCGCCCCGCCGCCGGGCAGGATGCCGAGCAGGAAGCCGCTGAACGAGCCGCGCGCGATGGCGCCTTTGGACTCCGACAGGTCCTTGCGCGTCGGGTAGACGGAGCCGACCTTGGCCGCGGGCGGCGTCTTCTTCCGCAGCGACTCCAGGTTGTAGAGGATCTCGCCGACGCCGAACAGGCCCATCGCGACGATCACGAAGTCGATGCCGTCGAGCAGCTGGTCGCTGCCGAAGGTCAGGCGGGCGGTGCCGAGCAGCGGGTCCTGGCCGATCGTGGCGAGCAGCAGGCCGAGCGTGGCCATCACGAGGCTCTTGAGGATCGAGCCGGTGCCCAGCGTGGTGACGAGCAGGATGCCGAGCAGCGCGAGCATCGTGTACTCGGCGGGCCCGAAGTCGATCGCGAAGCCCGAGACGAGCGGCGCGACGAAGGTCAGCGCGACGATCGAGATCGTGCCGCCGATGAAGGAGCCGATCGCCGCGATGCCGAGTGCGGCGCCCGCGCGCCCCTGTCTCGCCAGCTCGTGACCGTCGATGGCGGTGACGACGCTGGACGCCTCGCCGGGCAGGCGCAGCAGCACCGACGTGATCGTGCCGCCGTACTGCGCGCCGTAGAAGATGCCGGCGAGCATGATGATCGCCGAGGTGGGCTCGATGTTGTAGGTGATCGGCAGCAGGATCGCGATCGTCGCGGCCGGGCCGAGGCCCGGCAGGACGCCGACGAGCATGCCGAGCGTGACGCCGAGCAGACAGTAGAGCAGGTTGTCCGGCTGGAAGACGACCCCGAAACCGTCGAGCACCGGAGACAGGAAATCCATGAGTAGTCCTCAGAAGTGCACGATGTGGGGCAGCGACACCTCGAGCCCGGTGATGAACAGCAGGTAGATCGCCGCGGTGGCCACGACCGAGACGATGACGGTCATGCGCCACGACTCGCGGCCGAGCAGCTTGAGCCACAGCACCAGCAGCGCGACGGTCGGGATCTCGAACCCGACCTGTTCGAACAGCAGCACGTAGCCGAGCAGGGAGACGACGCCGATCACGACGATGAGCGACTCGCGGCCGAACCGCTCCTCCTCGCCGGTGGGCGCCGAGCGCACCACGAGCACCGCGGCGATCACCGCCATCGCCACGCTGACGACCAGCGGCCACAGCCCCGGCCCGGGATCGGCGAGGTCGCCGATCCCGAGCTGCCAGGACAGGATCGCGGCGCCGACGCCGAGCGCGCACAGGACGGCCGCGGCGATGACGTTCTGCCTGCGCGCGTAGGCCGCGCTGGGCCGCGTCTCCTGTTCCTGATCGGCAGTTGTCATGACTGGCCCTTGAGGTTGACGCCGAGCTCGGTGGTCATGGTCTTGAACTGGTCGCGGGCCTTGCGCAGCTGCTCGCCGACCGCCTGGCCGTCGGCGTCCCACCTGCCGATGTAGCTGTCTTCCAGGACCTTCGTGTACTCGGCCGACCGCGTCGCCTCGTCGATGGCCGAGGCGAGCTTGTCGCGCACGTCGTCCGGAAGGCCCGCGGGCGCGGCGACGAAGCGGCGCTGGTCGACGACCACGTCGTAGCCGAGCTCCGTGGCGGTGGGCACGTCGGGAAGGGCCTCGAGCCGCTTCTCGGAGAACACGGCGAGCGCGCGGAGCTCACCGGCCCTGATCTGCTCGTAGGCCTCGGCGATCTGGAGACCGGCCGCGTCGACCTTGCCGCCCAGCACGGCGGTGAGCGTCGGGCCGCCGCCGTCGAACGGCACCGCGGTGCCCCGCACCTTCTGCAGGCCGAGCAGCAGGGCCTGGGCGAGCTGGCTGCCCGTGCCCGCGCCGGTGGTGCCGTACTTGACGCTGCCGGCCTTCTTGAGGTCCTCGACCGACTTGATGGGCGAGTCGGCGGGCACCACCATCACGTAGTCCTCGACGGCGAGGCCCTTGATGAAGGTCATGTCCTCGAGCTGGATCGCGTCGGGGTCGTCGAGCACGAGCGGGCCGACGGCGAACAGCGACTGCGGCATCACGGCGAGGCGGTAGCCGTCCGGGTTGCTGCTGAAGACGTCCTTGCCGGCGATCTTGCCGTTGGCGCCGGGCTTGTTGACGACGACGGTCGACTGGCCGAGGGGCTCCTCCAGGCTCTTGGTGAGCGCCCTGGTGATCAGGTCGGTGCTGCCGCCGGGCTCGGTGGGCACCGTGAACTCGACGGCGCGGGTGGGGTAGTCACCACCGCCCTCGCCGCCGGAGCCTCCCTGCACCGAGCAGGCCGACAGGACGAGTGCCGCGGCGGCGAGCAGGGCCGCGCCCCGCGTGCTGCGGCTGGACAGAATCCTCATTGATCCTCCTGATGGAGTGCTACCGGGTGGGGGTTGGGAGTGCGGTCAACGGCCGGCGCCCACGAGGGCGAGACCCTTGGTCAGGAGTGCGTCGAGTTCCTCGAGGTGGTCGGCGGGCAGATCCTTCAACGGCGCGCGCACCGGGCCGACGTCGGCCCCCCGCAGCCGGGCGGCTGCCTTGACGAGCGCCACGGCGTAGCCGGTGCCCCGGTCGCGCAGTTCGACGAGCGGGACGTAGAACTCGCTGAGCAACCGTTCGACGGTGGTGTTGTCGTCGGAGTGAAAGGCGCGGAAGAACGCCTGGGAGATCTCGGGCGCGAACGCGTGCACGGCCGAGGAGTAGGCGGGCACGCCGATGGCGCGGTAGGCGCGGGCCTGCATCTCGGCCGTCGCGGCCCCGTTGAAGAAGAGCCACTCCGGCGGCGCGGCGAGCTTGAGCCGCTGCAGCTGGTCGAGGTCGCAGTGCCCGTCCTTGATCCCGATGACGTTCGGGATGGTCGCCAGCTCGGCCACGGTCGAGAGCGCGATCTTGACCTGGGCGCGCTGGTAGACGATCAGCGGCAGCTCGGTGCCCTCGGCGACCTTGCGCACGTGGTCGACGAGCCCGGCCTGCGACGTCTCCACGAGGTACGGCGGCATGAGCAGCACCGCGTCGGCGCCCGCTCGCTGCGCTGCCGCGACGAAGCGCGACGCCTGCGCCCAGCCGTAGCCCGCCCCGGCGACGACCGGGATCTCGCCCGCCGACTCCTCGGCCGCGACGCGGATGAGGGTCTCGTACTCGTCCTCCGCGAGGGAGAAGAACTCGCCGGTGCCGCAGCAGGGGAACACCGCACCCGGCCGCGCGGCGAGCTGTCCGCGCACGTGCGCACGGAAGGCGTCCACGTCGACGGCACCTTCGGCGTCGAACGGCGTCAGCGGGAACGACAGCACTGCCGTGTCCATCCCGCGCCGAAGCCGGTCAACGGCCTCCGTTGTATACGTGGCAGTCAAGGTGTCTCCATATGTAGACGTCTGTCATGTGCGGAGCAGTGTTACCTGAGGCTTGGTAGGCTGTCAACCGTGGAAGCTGAGCGAGAGACCGGTGTGCGAGGAGTGAAGTCCGCCGCCAGGACCGTGGAACTGCTGGAACTGCTGGCGTCGCGACAGAACCGGCCCGCCCGCCTGCGCGAGCTGAGCGACGCGCTCGGCGCACCACGGAGCAGCGTCTACGCCCTGATCCGCACGCTCGTCGAGCACGGCTGGGTCCGGGCCGACGCCAGCGGCACCCAGTACAGCATCGGCATCCGCGCGCTCCTCGCCGGCACGACCTACCTGGACACCGACCCGTACCTGCGCATCGTCCAGCCGCTGATCACGGACCTCTCCGCTGAGCTGGACGAGACCATTCACTACGGCAGGCTCGACCGGGGCGACATCGTCTACCTCGCCACCAAGGAGTCGAGCAAGTACATCCGCCCGTTCAGCAGGGTCGGGCGCAGGCTGCCCGCGTTCAGCACGTCGATGGGCAAGTCGCTGCTCTGCGAGCGCCTCGAGACCGGCATCGACGAGCACGTGCCCGAGGAGGTCACGCCGCTCACGCCCAACACGCTGGTGGAGCGCGCCGACCTGATCGCCGACCTCGAGCTCACGCGCGAGCGCGGGTACGCGATCGACAACGAGGAGAACTACGCGGGCGTGACCTGTTTCGGGTTCGCGCTGCGCTACAGCACGCCGCCGACCGACGCGATCAGCTGCTCGGTGCCGATCTCGGGCCTCACCGAGGCGCGCCGTGCGGAGATCATCGACGCGATGCAGCGCACGCGGCTCGCGATCGAGCGCATGGCTCCGGTCGACCTCGCCGCGACGGCGGACCTCACCGCGGGGCACTGAGTTTGGGACTCGACTCCGCCGCGCTGCTGGCGCTGGCGGGGGTCGCCGCGGGCCTCGTGGGCTCGATGGCGGGCCTCGCCTCGCTGTTCAGCTACCCCGCCCTGCTCGCCGCTGGCCTGCCGCCGATCGCGGCCAACGTCACCAACACCGTGGCCATGTTCTCCACCACGGTGGGCGCCGCGGGCGGCTCGCGCAGGGAGCTGCGCGGGCAGCGGGCGCGCCTGCTCCGGCTCGGCCTCATGGCGGTGCTCGGCGGCTCGCTCGGCGCCGTGCTGCTGCTGACCACGCCCGCGTCGACGTTCGAGCTGATCGTGCCGTGGCTCATCGCGCTCGGCTCGGCGCTGCTGCTGTTCCGCGACCGGCTGCGGGAGGCCGCCGACGGCAGGTCCCGCACCCGCCGCGGCCCGCGCTCGGCACTCCCCGTCGCGCTTGCGGTGCTGCTCGTCGGGGTCTACGGCGGCTACTTCGGCGCGGGCGCGGGGGTGCTGATGCTCGCCGTGCTCTCGGTGTCGGTCACCGAGCCGCTGCCGATCACCAACGCGGTCAAGAACGTCGCGACGGGCGCGGCCAACGTGACGGCCGCGGTGGCGTTCGCGTTCCTCGCCCCCGTCGACTGGCTCGCCGCGGCGGCCCTCGGCGCGGGGGCACTGGTCGGCAGCTGGATCGGCCCTTCGATCGTCCGGCGGCTGCCCGAGCGCCCGCTGCGGATCGTGATCGCGCTGGCCGGGTTCGGGCTCGCCGCGCACCTGTGGTTCTCCGCGATCTAACCGTTGTATGACCTCTTAGCGGATTGTACGATCTCTCGCCATGACCTCCGATCGCATCACCTCCGTCCGGATCTCGTCCGTCACCCTGCCGCTGCACACCCCGATCAGCGACGCGAAGGTGCTCACCGGACGGCAGAAGCCGATGACCGAGGTCGCCCTGCTCTTCGCCGAGATCGGCACCGAGTCCGGCCACGAGGGCTTCGGCTTCGGCTACTCGAAGCGCGCGGGCGGCCCCGGCCAGTACGCACACGCCCGCGAGATCGCACCCGAGCTGATCGGCGAGGACCCCAGCGACATCGACCGCCTGTGGACCAAGCTCGTGTGGGCAGGCGCGTCGGTGGGCCGCAGCGGGCTCTCGACGCAGGCGATCGCGGCCATCGACGTGGCGCTGTGGGACCTCAAGGCGAAGCGGGCCGGGCTACCGCTGGCCAAGCTCATCGGCGCCCACCGCGACTCCGTGCGCTGCTACAACACCTCCGGGGGCTTCCTGCACATTCCCATCGAGGAGGTTCTCGACAACACCACCGCCTCCCGCGAACGCGGCATCGGCGGCGTGAAGCTCAAGGTGGGCCACCCCGACTGGCGCGTCGACCTGGAGCGCGTGACCAAGGTCCGTGAGCACCTCGGTGACGACGTGCCGCTGATGGTCGACGCCAACCAGCAGTGGGACCGCCCGGCCGCGCAGCGCATGTGCCGCAGGCTCGATCCGCTGGACCTGGTGTGGATCGAGGAGCCGCTCGACGCCTACGACCACGAGGGCCACGCCGCGCTCGCCCGCACCTTCGACACCTCGATCGCCACCGGCGAGATGCTCACGAGCGTCGCCGAGCACGCCGAGCTGATCAGGGCGGGCGGCGCCGACATCATCCAGCCCGACGCGCCGCGCATCGGCGGCATCACGCAGTTCCTCAAGCTCGCCGCGCTGGCCGAGCACCACAGGCTCCAGCTCGCCCCGCACTACGCGATGGAGATCCACCTGCACCTCGCCGCGACCTACCCGCAGGAACCGTGGGTCGAGCACTTCGAGTGGCTCGAACCGCTCTTCAACGAGCGGATGGAGATCAAGGACGGCCGCATGCTCGTGCCCGACCGCCCCGGCCTCGGCCTGACCGTGAGCGACCAGGCGAGGGCGTGGACGGTCGACAGCGTTACGGTGACCGCTTGAGCAGAACCCAGGAGCTGGTCGCGCGGCTGACGGCGCGCATCAAGGAAGGCGTCATCCAGCCCGGCGAGCGGCTGCCGACCGAGGGCAGCCTCGTGCAGACCTACGGCGTGAGCCGCACGGTGGTACGCGAGGCGATCTCGCGGCTGCAGGCCGCCGGGCTGGTCGAGACACGGCACGGGCGCGGCAGCTTCGTGCTGGCCCAGCCGAGCACCACGCCGTTCGAGGTGGGCGAGGCCGGTGAGCTGACGATCGAGGGCGCGCTGGAGCTCATCGAGTTCCGGACGGCGCTGGAGGTCGAGGCCGCCGCACTCGCGGCCCGCAGGCGCACCGGCGCCCAGCTGGCCGACCTGCGGGAGTCGCTCGACGAGTTCGCCGCGAGCGCGGGCAACCCGAGCGCCGCGGTGCGCGCCGACTTCACGTTTCACCTGCGGATCGCGCTCGCCGCGGGCAACCGCTACTTCGCCGACCTGCTCCGGTCGTTCGGGCCCGGCATGATCATCATGCACCGGGAGCGGCTGCCGGCGAACCCGGAACGGTTCGCACGGACGGCGGGCGAGCACGAGAACGTCTACGCGGCGATCGAGCGGCAGGACGCCGAGGCCGCCCGCGCCGCGGCGCGCGTGCATCTGGCCAACAGCAGGGTGCGGCTACTCCAGGCGCAACAAGCTCAGTAGCTGACCACGCCGAGCGCGGTGAGCAGGATCGCCAGCGCGGGCAGGAAGTTGTTCATCTGGTGGGCCACGATGCTGCCGAGCAGCCGCCCGGTCACCAGGCGCGCCAGCCCGATCGGCACCGCGATCACCAGCAGCAGTGTGGTCCGCAGCGGTTCGAGGTGGCTCATCGCGAACACCGCCGTGGAGAGCAGGAACGCGGCGAAGCGGCCCCACTTCTCCTTGTTCCACTCCAGCCGTTCCGTCGCGCCCCACAGCAGCCCGCGGTAGATGATCTCCTCGCAGATCGGCCCAAGCAGCCACAGGTACAGGAACATCACGACGGCGGCTGAGACGGACATCGGCTTGTCCTCCACGAGCGCGCTGATCGCGGAGTTCGAGTTCTCCTCGCCGACCACCTTCGTCCAGACGAACACGCCGACGCTGGTGCACACCAGGCCGAGTACGCCGAACTTGAGCCCGAGCTTCACGTCGTCCCAGCGCCACGACAGCCGCAGGTCGGCCAGCGGTCCGTTGCCCCGGAGCTTGGTGATCGCCAGCGCCGTCAGCGCGGCGATCACGGTGGGCGTCATCGTGCCGATCAGCACGTCGCGCACCGGCAGCGACTCGGCGTTACCGCCCCTGACCAGCAGCGCACCGACCAGCGCGGCCGAGGCCAGCAGCACGGCCTCGACGAACAGGAACGCACCGAAGCCCCAGCGGTGCGCGGGCTGCGCGGTGACCGTCTGTGTGCCGGAGGTGGACTGCTCGACGCCGGGCACCGGATCTCCCGCGTTCGGTGACGTCACGCCCATCCTCCATCAACCCCGCCGCCTTCGACCCGGTGAGCCTACTGTGCGCACACGCCCGATTACGAGCCGCCGAACAGCAGCAGCGCGGGCGGCAGGTTGTTCGTCGCGTGCGCCACGAGGCTCGCACCCACGCGGTCGGTGATCAACCGGGCTGCACCGATCGCGATCCCCTGGCCGAGCAGCGCGATCGTGCGCGTCGGCTCGCCGTGCAGCTGTGCGAACACGAGCGCCGTCAGCACCAGGACCACCCACGGTGGTACCCGATGGTGGACGAGGCCATTCCACAGCGCGCCGCGGACGAACAGCTCCTCGGTGAGCGGCGCGGCCACCACCACGATGAGCGCGGCGACGATGAGCCAGCCGGCATCGGAGGCGATGCCGCCGAACACCTCGGTGAGCGGGTCGGTGAGCCGGTCGGTGCCGTAGACCTCCAGCAGCACCACGTTGAGCAGGTAGCCGGTGAGCAACGCGAAGCCGCCGCACGCGAGGCCCACCTTGACGTCCCTGGCGTTGGGCAGCAGGCGGAACTCCGCGAGCACGCCCCGCCCCCAGCGGCGGGCGGCGAGCACGGGTGCGAGGCCGAGCAGGAGGTTGGGCACGAAGGCGAGCAGCACCAGCGGGCCCAGCTCGGGCAGCCGCAGCGAGCCGACCTCGCCGTCGCCGCCGATCGCGAACGCGGTCAGCAGCAGCGAGAGCAGGTAGTACGCCCCGAGTCCCGCGAAGAACGCGAGGAAGCCCCAGTGCGCGCCGAGGACCAGCCCGGCGCGGATCGGCAGAGGATCCTCCCGGCTGCGATCCACCGCACCTCCCCGTCACCGATGACCTGCACCCAAGGGCACTTTAGTTGCGTGGGCGCAGCGCAGCGATGCGCAGAAGGGCCTCACCTGATCAGGGTGCCGCGCAGGATGATGTGCCGGGGCCGGCGCAGGACGGAGAGGTCCTCGCGGGGGTCGGCGTCGAACACCACCAGATCGGCGGGCGCGCCGTCGGCGATGCACTCGAAGCCCAGCCACTCGCGGGCTGCCCACGACGCCGCCGCGAGCGCCTGCTCCGCGGACATGCCCGCCCGGTGCAGCGCCTCGACCTCGTCGGGCAGCCTGCCGTGCTCCACCATGCCGCCCGCGTCGGTGCCCGCGTACACGGCGACGCCGGCGTCCAGCGCCGCGCCGACCATGTCGGTGACCCCGGCGTGCAGCGCCCGCATGTGCGCGGCGTAGACCGGGTACTTGGCCGCCTGGTCGGCGATGCCGGGGAAGTTCTCGATGTTGATCAGCGTGGGCACGAGTGCGGTGCCCCGTCGCGCCATCTCGGCGAGCAGGTCGGCCGAGAGCCCGGTGCCGTGTTCGAGGCAGTCGATGCCCGCGTTGATCAGCCCGGGCATCGCGGCCTCGCCGAACACGTGTGCGGTGACCCGCGCGCCCTCCTCGTGGGCTGCCTTGATCGCCTCGGCCAGGACGTCGTCCGGCCAGAGCGGAGCGAGGTCGCCGACCGCGCGGTCGATCCAGTCACCGACGATCTTCACCCAGCCGTCCGCCGCCCTGGCCTGCTCGGCGACGGCCTCCGGCAACTGGTCCGGGTGGTCGAGGTCGATGCCGAGCTTCGGCACGTACCGCTTCGGCAGCGCGAGATGCTGCCCGCCACGCACGATCCTCGGCATGTCCGCACGCTCCTGCAGCGGCCGGATGTCGATCGGCACCCCGCAGTCGCGGATGAGCAGGGTGCCCGCGTCGCGGTCGGTCAGCGCCTGCTCGGTCGCCTCCTCGATCGTCGTCGGGCCGTGCACCCCGATGCCGGGATGGCAGTGCGCGTCCACGAGACCCGGCACGAGGAACGCGCCGTCGAGCGAACGGGCGCCGTCCACCGGCTCGAACGAGATCCGGCCGTCACCGATCCAGACATCGCGCTCGCCGCCGTCGGGCAGCACGACCCCACGCAGGTGGTACATGGGCCTACTTGTTCTTCGGGAAGTTCAGCTTCGAAGGGTCGAAGCCGGGGGGCAGGTCGTTGAGGCCGCCGCCGAGCTGCGACAGGTCGGGCATCCCGCCGCCCCCGGCGGCCGGGAACCCGCCGGGCATGCCGCCGGGGAAGCCGCCGCGCGCCTTCTGCTGGACCTTCTTGCCCTTCTTGCCCTTCTTCCCCTTGCGCACGTGCTGCTTCTTGGTGGCGCTGCCGCCACCGCCGAAACCGAACCGGCCCGCCATCTGCTGCATCATCTTGCGGGCCTCGAAGAACCGGTTGACCAGGTCGTTGACGTCGCGCACGGCGACACCGGAACCGCGCGCGATGCGCTGCCTGCGGGAGGCGTTGATCATCTTCGGGTTGGCCCGCTCGGCGGGGGTCATGCCGCGGATGATCGCCTGGAGCCGGTCGAGGTGCTTGTCGTCGACGTTGGCGAGCTGGTCCTTCATCTGGCCCGCGCCGGGCAGCATGCCCAGCAGGTTGCCGATGGGACCCATCTTGCGCACGGCGAGCATCTGCTCGAGGAAGTCCTCCAGGGTCAGCTCACCACTGCCCAGCTTGGCCGCCGCCTTCTCGGCCTTCTCCTGGTCGAACGCCTGCTCGGCCTGCTCGATCAGGGTGAGCATGTCGCCCATGCCGAGGATCCGGCTCGCCATCCGGTCCGGGTGGAAGACGTCGAAGTCCTCGAGCTTCTCGCCGTTGGACGCGAAGAGGATAGGCTGGCCGGTGACCTGGCGCACCGACAGCGCCGCACCACCACGGGCGTCACCGTCGAGCTTGGTGAGCACCACGCCGGAGAAGCCGACGCCGTCGCGGAACGCCTCGGCCGTGGTCACGGCGTCCTGACCGATCATGGCGTCGACCACGAACAGGGTCTCGTCGGGCGACACGGCGTCGCGGATGTCCGCGGCCTGCTTCATCAGCTCCTCGTCGACACCGAGGCGGCCCGCGGTGTCGACCACGACCACGTCGTGCTGCGCGTGCCTGGCCTCCTCGATGCTGCGCCGCGCGACGTCCACCGGGTCGCCGACGCCGTTGCCCGGTTCGGGGGCGAACGTCGCGACCCCGGCGCGCTCGCCGACGACCTGCAGCTGCGTGACCGCGTTGGGGCGCTGAAGGTCACACGCCACGAGCAGCGGCGCGTGGCCCTGCTTCTTCAGCCAGAGCGCGAGCTTGCCGGCCAGCGTGGTCTTACCGGAACCCTGCAGACCGGCGAGCATGATCACCGTCGGCGGGTTCTTGGCGAGGTTGATCCGCCGGGTCTCGCCGCCGAGGATGCCGATGAGCTCCTCGTTGACGATCTTGATGACCTGCTGCGCGGGGTTGAGGGCCTCGGACACCTCGGCGCCCTTGGCGCGCTCCTTGACGTGGCCGATGAACTCCCTGACCACGGGCAGCGCGACGTCGGCCTCCAGCAGCGCGATGCGGATCTCGCGCGCGGTGGCGTCGATGTCGGCATCGGAGAGCTTGCCCTTGCCTCGGAGGTTCTGCAGGACCGACGTGAGCCGATCGGAGAGTGTGTCGAACACGGGGTGCACGCTCCAGCAGGTCGTGGATACTCAGCCGGCTCACGGGCCGACAACATCCCAGGGTACTGGCCGGGTCATCCCGAGGGACCGCCCGGCCGGTCACCTCCCCTGGTCCGGCCGGGCGGCGGGCTGCCCAAGCGGGTGCCCCTTGCGGCCGGCGTGTTCGCCAGACCCCCAGTACCAGGCGATCCGCGCCGACCCCGGCACCTCACCCGGGCAGGTCTCAGCCTGCCCGGACACGCGGTGGTCACGGCAGCGTGAAGACACCGCATCCGTTCTGCGTAGAACTACCCAGCGGTGCTCGGTGATCGGACCTGGGCGCCGAGCGCGCCCTGCCGGATGCCCGCTTCGCGCGCTTCTTCGCGGTGCCGGCTTTGCCTGCCGCCGCCCTCGCCCTGCGCACGGACTTCCGTTCCCGGTCGTCGTCGGCGCGCTCCCGAGTGCTCGCCCCCAGCGCCCGGAGCAGCTCGGCCACACCCTCGTCCTGGACGGCCGCCGTGGGCTGGACCACATCCCGGCCCTCGATCCTGGCCTCGATCAGCGCGTTGAGCGCGGCGGCGTGGTCGTCGGTGTAGCGGTGTGGCTCGCAGTCGCCGCGGAGGTTCTCGATCATGTTGGCCGCGGCGCGTACCTCGGCGAGCCGCAGGTCGACGTCCTCGCGCAGAAAGGGAAAGCCGGGCGTACGGACCTCGCCGGGCCAGTGCATGGTGTCGAGCATGATCACCTGGCCGCGCACGCTGAGCGCGCCGAGCGTCTCGCACGAATCCGTAGATCTGGATGGAATGCGCCGTCGGCAACGGAAATGAGGCCAGGTCGTCATCGGGAGAACCGAGGGCTCCAGCTCCGTCAAGCGGGCTATGGTGCCACCGGCCCCCGCGGCCGGCGTCGCCGACACGCGGAAGCCGCCTCAGGTGGCCGCGGCGAGCACCGCCTGCTCGACGCGCTGCCGCCACGCCTGATCGAGCGTGCCCTGCCTCGGCGACACGGCGAACGAGTCGACCACCCTGGCCCCCAGCGTGGAAACCTTCGCCCAGCGCACCTCGGCGTCACACCGGCGCAGCGCACCGGCGACCCGGTACAGCAGCCCGATCCGGTCCACCGCGCGCAGTTCGAGCACCACGGAGCCGGGGGCCGCCGTCTCGTCGTCGAACCACAGCACCTTCGGCGACGCCGGGACCGGCAGCGGCGTGTCGTATGCCTTCTCCTTCTCGGCGAGCTTCTGGCTCAGCGGAAGGCCACCGGCGACGGCCCTGGCGAACTGCTCGCGCAGCAGTCCCGCGTCGGGCAGCGTGCCGAACCTCGGCGACGCCGTGAAGACGCCGACCCGGCCCCCGCCGTGACTGTGCAGCATCGCCGTGTGCACCTCGAGCGAGTTGAGCGCGAGCACACCGGCGGCGGGCGTGAGCAGCTCGGCGTTGGCCGGCACGGCGAGCACCACGGTGGCGAGCTTGCCCGCCGCGGTCACGCGCACCTCGCCACGCGTGGTCCGCACCGCCTCGGCCACCAGCTCGCGCTGGGTGTCGTCGATCGGCTCGGGCGCCGGGAAACCGTTGCCGTGCAACAGCTGCCGGCAGCGGCTGACCAGCTCGGAGATCAGCCCCGCCTTCCACTCCGTCCACACGCCGGGGCCCGTCGCGAGCGAGTCGGCCTGCGCGAGCGCCCGCAGGAGGTCGAGCAGCAGCGGATGGCCATCGACGGTCTTGACGACCCGCTCGACGGTCTCCAGCTCGCTGATGTCGCGGCGCGTGGCCGTGTCCGGCAGGAGCAGGTGGTGCCGCACCATGCCGGCGACGATGGCGACGTCCGCATCGGACAGTCCGATGCGGACGGCCACCTGCGCGGCGATCTTGGCCCCCAGCTCGGAGTGGT
The DNA here is from genome assembly GCF_003202235.1 of Prauserella flavalba. Lineage (GTDB taxonomy): Bacteria > Actinomycetota > Actinomycetes > Mycobacteriales > Pseudonocardiaceae > Prauserella_A > Prauserella_A flavalba. The sequence goes on along the minus strand of NZ_MASU01000013.1, from coordinate 454,969 downwards.
CCGTGTCCCGCCCCTTGCCGATGTCGTGCAGGAGCGCACCGAGCAGCAGCAGGTCGGGCCGCGACACGGTGGTGGTGAGCCGCGCCGCCTCGACGCACGCCTGCACCAGGTGCCGGTCGACCGTCCACGCGTGCACCGGCTCGCGCGGCGGGAGGTCGCGCACCGCGCCCCATTCCGGGAACAGGCGCGCCCACAGGCCCGTCCGGTCGAGCGCCTCGACGGCGTCGACGAGCCCCTCGCCCGCGCCGAGCAGCTCCGTCAGCGCCTGCCGCGCGGGTTCCGGCCACGGGGCACGCAGCTCGGGCGCGGAGTCGGCGAGCGTCCGCAGTGTGCCGTGCGCGATGGGCTTGCCGGTGCGGGCCGACGCCGCGGCGACCCGCAGCAGCAGCCCGGGATCGCGGGCGGGCACCGCGTCGCGGGCGAGCGCGACCTCGTTGCCGTGCAGGACCACGCCGTCGTCGAGCGGGGTGCGGCTCGGCCGCCTGCCGAACCGCGTCTTCGGCGGCTCGATCGCGGCCCGCAGGGCGACGTCCACGGCGTAGCCGACGGCCCTGCCCGCGCCGGAGAGCTTACGGGCCAGTGAGAAGCGGTCGCCCAGCTCCAGGGCACCGGCCACCAGCTCGGCGTCGCCCGCGCCCAGCACGTCGCGATCGCGGCGCAGCTCCCTGCGCAGCTCGGTGCGGACGTCGAGCAGCAGCTCACGGGCCGCGCGCAGCTCCTCGTTCGGGCGGTCGGTGAGCTGGGCCACGGCGAACGCCTCCAGCAACCCCAGGTCCCGCAGGCCACCGCGGCCGTACTTCAGATCGGGTTCGGCCGACTGCGCGATCTCCCCGCTGCGCCGCCAGCGCGTGCGCGTGGCCTCGGCCAGCTCGGGCAACCGTTTGCGGGCCGTGCGCCGCCAGTGGTCGCGCGCCGCCGAAGCCAGGCGCTGGGTCAGCTCCTCGTCACCGGCGAGGTGCCGGGCGTCGAGCAGACCCATCGCCGTCCGCAGATCCTCGGAGGCGACCTTGAGCGCCTCCCCCGGTGTGCGTACCGAGTGATCGAGGCCGACTCTGGCGTCCCACAGCGGGTACCAGAGCGCGTCCGCGATCTCCCCGATGTCCGGATTTCCGTTGTGCACCAGCACCAGGTCGAGGTCGGAGAAGGGCACGAGCTCCCGACGGCCGAGGCCGCCGACGGCGACCAGCGCGACACCGGGTTCAGCGGTGTCGACACCGGCCGCCGCGGCGGCCTTGCTCAGCCAGAACTCGTACAGGTCGACCAGGGCGGCCCGCAGCGCGGTCGCTCCGAGCCGTCCGTGGCGACCCTCCAGCAGCCGGTTGGCCGCCTCGACAAGTCCCCCTACGACCACGGCAGTCTCTTAGAGCGCATCGGCGCCGCGTTCGCCGGTACGGACGCGGATGACGGTGTCGACCGGGGTCACCCACACCTTCCCGTCGCCGATCTTGCCGGTGTGCGCGGAGCTGACGACCGCGTCGATGACCTTCTCGACGTTGGCGTCGTCGGTCACCACCTCGATCTTCAGCTTGGCCACGAAGTCGACGGCGTACTCGGCGCCGCGGTAGACCTCGGTGTGGCCCTTCTGCCTGCCGTAGCCCTGCACCTCGCTGACGGTCATGCCGAGCACCCCGAGCTGCTCGAGGGCGGACCTGATGTCGTCGAGCGTGAACGGCTTGACGATCGCCGTGATCAGTTTCATGACTTGCTCTCCTCGAGCTTCTTCGTGTTACCGCTCGGGGCCCCGGTGTCCACCGAGGCGGGACGGCCGCCACGGCCACCGGCGAAGTCGTACGCCGACTCGGCGTGCTCCGCCTCGTCGATGCCGGTGGTCTCGTCCTCGGCGGTGACCCGCAGGCCCATCGTGTACTTGATGATGAGCGCCAGGATGGCTGCCACGACGAAGGAGTACACCAGCACGGCGACCGCGCCGACCGCCTGGATGCCGAGCTGGCTCGCGCCGCCGCCGTAGAACAGGCCGTCGACGCTGCCCTCGTTGACGTTGGTGGTGCCGAAGAAACCGATCAGCAGCGTGCCGACGAGGCCACCGACGAGGTGGACGCCGACGACGTCGAGCGAGTCGTCGTAGCCGAAGCGGTACTTGAGGCCCACCGCCAGCGCGCAGAGGATGCCCGCGATCGCGCCGATGGACAGCGCGCCCCAGGTGTCGACGAACGCACACGCCGGGGTGATGGCCACCAGGCCGGCCACGACGCCGGACGCGGCACCGAGGCTCGTCGCCTTGCCGTCACGAAGGCGCTCGGTGAGCAGCCAGCCGAGCATCGCGGCGCAGGTCGCGGTGAGGGTGTTGACGAACGCGACACCGGCGATCTCGTTGGCGGCCAGCGCCGAACCCGCGTTGAACCCGAACCAGCCGAACCACAGCAGGCCGGCGCCGAGCATCACGTACGGCAGGTTGTGCGGCTTCATCGGCTCCCTGGGCCAGCCGCGGCGCTTGCCGAGCACCAGCACGAGGGCCAGCGCGGCGGCACCGGCGTTGATGTGCACCGCGGTACCACCGGCGAAGTCCAGCGCGCCGAGGTCGTTGGCGATCCAGCCGCCGACCACGCCCGAGTCCTCGTTGTCGAACGCGAAGACCCAGTGCGCCACGGGGAAGTACACGACCGTGGCCCACAGGCCCGCGAACAGCAGCCACGCGCCGAACCGCATGCGGTCGGCGACGGCACCGGCGATGAGGGCGACCGTGATGATCGCGAACATGCCCTGGAACGCCACGAAGCCGGTGGTGCTCAGCGCGTCACCGCCCATGAGACCGGAGAGGCCGAGCGCTTCGAACGGGTTCCCGAGAAGGCCGGCGCCGACGTCGTTGCCGAAGGCCGTCGAGTAGCCGTAGATCACCCACAGCACACCGATGAGCCCCATGGCCCCGAAGCACATCATCAGCATGTTGAGCACGCTCTTGGAGCGCACCATGCCGCCGTAGAAGAACGCCAATCCCGGTGTCATCAGCAGCACCAGAGCGGCGCTGGTGAGCAACCAGGCCGTATTCCCTTCCACGCTTCTCCTCCTTCGAGAGCCGGATCGCAGAACTCGCAATTGCGGCACAGCATCGGGAAGGCGTGTTGCGCGGAGTGGATTCTCAGGTTTCGACGTCGTGAACCAAACGGGCCGCCATGTTACGGGTGGGTTTCCCGTGACCTGTGCCGATTCGTCCGGCTGCGAAACGTCGTGGTCGAATAGCGTGCGTGACCTCGCGTGAAACGGCTGCGAAACCGCTACCGTCCGCTGTGCTGGCGGCGCTGCGCTGCTCCGTCTGTGGCGGCGGCGTCGACCTGACCGGTCACGCGCTGCGATGCGAGCGGCGCCATGCGTTCGACCTCGCCAGGCAGGGCTACGTGAACCTGCTGCACGCGAAGGTGGCCGCGGGCACCGCCGACACGGGCGAGATGGTGGCCGCGCGGGCCGAGTTCCTCGCCGCGGGTTTCTACGCGCCGCTGGCGGAGGTCCTGGCCGAGGAGGCAACGGGTGACCTCGTGGTCGACGCGGGCGCCGGCACCGGCTACTACCTGGCGAAAGTACTCGACGCGCTGCCCGGAGCGGAGGGGCTCGCGCTCGACGTTTCGGCGCCCGCCCTGCGGCGCGCGGCGAAGGCGCACCCGAGGATCGGGGCGGCCGTGTGGAACCTCTGGGAGCCGTGGCCGGTGGGCTCCGGCGTCGCCGACACGGTGCTCAACGTGTTCGCGCCACGCAACGCCGCGGAGTTCCACCGGGTGCTGCGGCCGGGCGGCACGGTGGTGGTCGCCTCCCCCGGCAGCGGCCATCTGGGTGAGCTGGCGCGGAAACTGGACCTGCTCGACATCGGCGAGGACAAGGAGCAGCGCCTCGACGCGGCGCTCGCGGACGGCTTCGAGCTCACCCGCAGACGGCAGTGCGGGGGTACGGTCAGGCTCGGTCCCGACGACGTGCGGAGGGTGGTGCTGATGGGTCCGAACGCTCACCACCTGCATCGCGGCGGGCTCGGCGACCGGCTCGCCGCGCTGACCGAGACCGTGGGCGTCACCACGGCGTTCTCCGTGTCGACCTACCGCAGGCTGCCATGAGCGTAGAGGTCCCGGCGACGGTGCTCGCCGACCCCGCGTGGCTGCGCGAGGACCTGAAGGGCGCCGCCCGCCTCTACGGCAGGGCGAGCGACCGGGTGCTGGGCACGATCCGGTGGTACTCGGCGTCGTCGGTGCTCGTCGGCCCCTCGCTGGAGTCGTTCGCCCGCACGGGCATGGCGCTGGATCCCGCGCTGGAGGCCGTCACGTTCACGATGCATCCCGACGGCCGGTATCTCGACGCGCGCGCGGACCGCGTGCTCCACGGCGACCTCACCGCGTTCGGGACCGCCCTCGGCGACGCCCTCGACCGGATCGTGGAGGCAATCGCACACGTGTCCGGGGCGACGACTCGCTCGCTGTGGGCGATCGCCGCCGACTCGATCGGCACCCGCCTGCTGTGGGCGGGACGGACCGACCTCGCGGCCCCGCTCGCGGCCGCGGTCGGCCGCCGGATGCCGCGGCCCCGCTATGTCCACATCGGACCACACGAGGTGGTCCGCCGCTCGTCGTGCTGCCTCATCTACGAGGCGACGGGCGGCGAGAAGTGCGCGAGCTGCCCCCGCCAGACGCCTGCCGACCGAGAACAACGCATCCGGGCCCTCCTCGGCTGAGGCGGTACCGCGGCCGCAGTGAAGGCCACCTTCACTGCGTTCAACGCAGGCATGGTGGCCTTCACTGCAGTCGACTGGGCAGGAAGGGGTCAGCTCTCCTCGAAGCGTTTCACCAGGGCGGCGAGGCCCTGCTCGGTCAGTCTGCCGAAGAGCCGAAGGCGCGCCATCCCGCCGTCGGGATGGATGTCGAGCCGGACGTGGGCGGCCTCCCTCGGTTCCGGGACCGCGAAGCGGTGCCGGGTGTCGGGCTGCAGGCGGGTCCTCGGCAGCAACTCGAACCACGTGTGCCCGTCCGCCGAGCCGCTCAGCGTCACCCAGCCCGGCGCGTTACCGCGCAGGTTGCTGGTGTCGAACTCGGCGAAGCGCACCGTGCCGGCCCCCGCGAGGCGGATCACCGCCCAGTCGTTGCCGCCGTCGCGCCTGCGGGCGGTCTCCCAGCCCTCGGCCTGGTTGGCGGCGAGCCCTGGCGCCAGCATGTTCGCGGGCGAGGAGTAGAACATGTCGCTGCACCCGGTGCACACCGCGCCGTTCTCCAGCGCGGCGAGATCGAGCGCGCCGGGGTCGAGCAGGCGCGGGTCCGGGATCACGTCGCCGTGCACGCGCAGCCGCGCGACCCCGCCGTCGGGATGCATGGTGAGCCGGGCGTGGGTGTAGCGCTTGCGCGAGCCGACGGTGAAGAAGTTCTCGGAGTCGCCCGCCACCGGCTCGTGGTCGACGAGCACGTCCCAGTCCATTCCGGACAGCTCGGCCGCGCTCGGGTAGCCCTCCGCGGCGAGCGCCTCGACCGTGACGAAGGGCGGGTAGTTGCCCTTGAAGAAGGCGGTGTCCACCACCACGCCCGTCACCGTGCCGGGCAGCCCGAGCCGCAGGATCGCCTGGTCGTCGCCGGGTTCGCGGTGCCTGCGGGTCTCCCAGCCGTCGTAGACCTGGCCTTTCGGACCGAAGGTCTCCGGCTGGTGCCGGGGCCGCCACGGGTTGACGAGGTTCTCCTTTTCGGCGAACAGCTCGTCGCTCGCCCACATCACGGTGCCCCCGAAACGGCGGGAGGCCAGGTCGGTCAGCTGAGTCCACTCCGGACGGTCGTTCACCGCTCTCCCCTCGTCAGCAGCCGCCCGTGCGGCGACTGCCCGGTCACCTGGATCCCGCGCAGCCACGTGCTCCGCACCACCCCGGCCAGCGGCCGGTCGTGGTAGGCGCTCACGGCGTTGCGGTGCCGCAGCTTCGCGGCGTCCACGACGAACGCCTCGTCGGGGGCGAACACGCAGAAGTCGGCGTCGTAGCCGGGCGCCAGGTGCCCCTTGTGCGGCAGCCCCGCCTGCGCGGCGGGTCCGTGCGCCATCCAGCGCACCACGTCGGCGAGGGCGAAGCCGCGCTGCCGCGCCCCCGTCCACACCGCGGGCAGCCCCACCTGCAGGCCCGCGATCCCGCCCCACGCCTCGCCGAAGTCGCCGCTGTCGAAGCGTTTCAGCTCGGGCGTGCACGGCGAGTGGTCGCTGACGACGCAATCGAGCACACCGTCCGCGAGTCCCTGCCACAGCAGCTCGCGGTTGGCGGCCTCACGAATCGGCGGGCAGCACTTGAACTGCGTGGCGCCGTCGCCGATCTCCTCGGCCGTGAAGCTCAGGTAGTGCGGGCACGTCTCGGCGGTGACGGCCACGCCGTCGCGCTTGGCCTCGGCGATCAGCGGCAGGGCCGACGCCGACGCCAGGTGCAGGATGTGCGCACTGGCCCCGGTGCGCCTGGCCAGCTCGATGACCCTGGCGATCGCGGCGTGCTCGGCCTCGGGCGGACGCGAGGCGAGGAAGCCGCTGTAGCGCGGGCCGTGCGGATGCGGCGCGCGGTCGATCGTGTCGGCGTCCTCGGCGTGCACGATCAGCAGCCCGTCGAACTCGCGCAGGATCCGCATCGCCTCCTCCAGCCCCTCGGCGTCGAGCGGCGGGAACTCGTCGACGCCGGAGTGCAGCAGGAAGCTCTTGAAGCCGAACACACCCGCGTCGTGCAGCGGGCGCAGCTCGGCGGCGTTGCCGGGGATCGCGCCGCCCCAGAAGCCGACGTCGACGTGCACGCGGCCGAGCGCGGTCTTGCGCTTGACCTCAAGCGCGGCGACGTCGACCGTGGGCGGCAGGCTGTTGAGCGGCATGTCGACGATCGTGGTGACGCCGCCCGCGGCCGCCGCGCGCGTGGCCGACTCGAAGCCCTCCCACTCGCTGCGGCCGGGGTCGTTGACGTGCACGTGGCTGTCGACGAGGCCGGGCAGGAGCACCTCGTCGGCGCCCAGCTCCACCACTCGCTCGCCGACGAGCGCGGAGTCGTAGGGCTCGACCGCGGCGATCCGGCCGTCGGTGACGCCTACGGTGCAGGCGGTTTCGCCGTCGGCGGTGATCGCCCTTCGCGCTCGCAGCACCAGGTCCATGACTCATGAGCGTAGCGAGTGTGAAGCCATAACTGAACACTCGTGAAGAAGTTCCTTCATCCGGCGTAGACTGCCGCGCATGCTCCCCGGCGCGCCGCCCGACGACGAGGAACTCGGGGCCCGCATCAGGGCCCTCCGCACCGAACGCGGGATGTCGCTGCGCGCGCTCGCGGGGGAGCTCGGCATCAGCCCGAGCGCACTGTCGCAGATGGAACGCGGCAAGATGCGGCCGTCGGTGACGCGGCTGTTCCAGATCGTGTCGATCCTGGAGGTGCCGCTGGCGGCGGCGTTCGGGGAGGACGCACCCGAGCCGGAGGAGCAGGTCGCACCCGGCGAGGTGGTGGTGACGAGGGCGGGTGAGGTGCCCGCGATCTCGCTCGGCCACGGCGTGGAGTACCGCAGGCTCACCGCGGTGCCGATCCCGGGCGTGGAGATCTACGAGTCGACGTATCCGCCGGGGTCGAGCTCCAGCCAGGACGGCGAGTACCTCCGGCACAACGGGCACGAGCTGGGGAGCGTGCTCTCCGGCACGCTGACCCTCGACCTCGGCTTCGAGCGCTACGAACTGGGCCCAGGCGACTCGATCCGGTTCCCCTCCACGACCCCGCACCGCGTCCGCAACACCGGCGACGTCCCCGCGGTGGCGGTCTGGGTCAACCTGCCGTGATTGTCCCCCAAGGCCACCTTTGTTGCGTTCAACGCAACAAAGGTGGCCTTGGGGGAAGTTGGAACCGCGGTTAGGGCTCCGGTCAAGGCGTGGGTTCGAACTCCTTGACGTTGTCGAGAGCGGTGCCCATCGCGGCGTTGGCCTCGCGCTCGATCATGATCTCCACGAGCACCGGGCGGCCCGTACGGTCCGCCTCCTTGCGCGCCCATTCCAGCGAGCCGCGGATCTCCGAGGGCTCCACCACGCGCGTGCCCGAGCAGCCGTAGGCCTCCATGATCTTCACGTTGTCCGTGCCGTACTCGTCGTAGTGCAGGTCCACCTGGAAGTTCATGTCGTAGCCCTGCTCGGCCTGCCGGATGAGCCCCAGGTACTCGTTGTTGAGCATGATCAGCACGAACGGCACGTCGTACTGGGCGGCCACGGCCAGCTCCTCCACCAGGAACTGGAACGAGTAGTCGCCGACCACGCCCACCACCTCGGCGTCGGGGCGCGCCTTCTTGACCCCGATCGCCGCCGGGATCTCCCAGCCGAGCGGGCCCGCCTGCCCGCACACCTGGTAGTGCCTCGGCTTGTGCGCGCGCTGGAACTGGCCCGACCAGATCTGGTAGAGCCCGATCGCGGTGACGAAGTAGGTGTCCTCGCCGTAGAACTCGTTGATCTCCTTGAACACCCTGGGCGCCTTGATCGGCACCGTGTCGAAGTCCTCGCGCCTCGGCAGCTCCCGCTTCAGCTCCGCGATCCGGTTGACCCACACGGGCACGCGCGGGTCGATCGGGGCGCCCCGGTCGTCGGCAGCCGCGAGCAGCGCCTCCAGGAACGCCCTGCTGTCGGACACCACTCCCAGGTCGGGGCCGAACACCTTGCCGAGCTGCGTCGGCTCGATGTCGACGTGGATGAACTTCCGGTCGCCCCGGTAGACGTCGAGCGCGCCCGTGTGCCGGTCACCGAAGCGCGCGCCGAGCGCCAGCACCAGGTCCGACTCCAGGAAGGCCGCGTTGGCCCACCGCTGGGACGTCTGGATCCCCGCCATCCCGGCGAACAGCGGGTGGTCCTCGGGGAAGCTGCCCTTGCCCATGAGCGTCACGCCGACGGGCACGCCGAGCCGCTCGGCGACCGCGCGCAGCTGCTCGCTCGCCTCGCCCAGCAGCACCCCGCCGCCGGCGAGAATGAGCGGCCGCTCGGCGGCGAGCAGCAGGTCCAGTGCCCGCTCGACGCGCACTGGGGAGGGCGCGGGGCTCACCACGGGGAACGGCGCGTCGATCGAGGCGTCCCATTCGATCTCCTGCTTCTGCACGTCGAGCGGCAGGTCGATCAGCACGGGACCTGGCCGCCCCGAGCGCGCGATCCGGAACGCCTCACGGAAGATCCACGGCGCCTGCGCGGCCTCCTTGACCTGCACCGCCCATTTCGTCACGGGCTTGGCGATCTCCACGATGTCGACCGCCTGGAACGCCTCCTGGTGCAGCTTCGTCGACACCGCCTGCCCGGTGATGCACAGGATCGGGATCGAGTCGGCCTGCGCGGTGTAGAGGCCTGTGATCATGTTGGTGCCCGCGGGCCCGGACGTGCCGATCGCGACGCCGACGTTGCCGGTGGTGCGCGCCCAGCCGTCGGCCATGTGAGTGGCGCCCTCCTCGTGGCGGACCACGAGGTGCTCGATGCCGCTGCCCTGCATCGCCTGGTACAGCGGGAGGATCGCGGCGCCGGGGCAGCCGAACGCGGTGTCGACGCCCTCGGAGATCAGCACGTCGACGACGGCCTGCATGACAGGAACCTTCGGCATGATGTACACACCTTTCGGGGAGCGGGCGGCCGTCCCTGTGCTTGCCGGCGTGGTACGGCCGCCCGTGACCTGTGAGAAGAGGACCGCGTCAGGCGCGGCCGGACAGCTGCTCGACCACCTTGAGCAGGGCGGAGTGGTCGAGCGAGCCGTGACCCATCGCCCGCGCGGCGGCGAGCAGCTGGGCGACGAGCCCCGTCATGGGCAGCGACACGTCGGCCTGCCTGGCGGCGTCGGTGGCGATGCCCATGTCCTTGTGGTGCAGGTCGATGCGGAAGCCCGGCTGGAACTGCCGCGCCACCATCGACTCGCGCTTGAGGTCGAGGATGCGGTTGGCGGCCAGCCCGCCCGCGAGCACGTCGAGGCCGGTCTTGGCGTCGACGCCGGAGGCCTCCATGAGCACGATGGCCTCGCTGACGAGCCCGTAGATGCCGCCGACGACGAGCTGGTTGGCGGCCTTCACCACCTGGCCCGCTCCGTGGGGGCCGACGTGCACGATCGTCTTGCCCAGTGCCTCGAAGACCGGCCTCGCCGCGGTGAAGTCGGCCTCCTCGCCACCGACCATGATCGACAGCGCGGCCTGCTTGGCCCCGGCCTCACCACCGGAGACGGGCGCGTCGAGCACGCGGATGCCCTTCTCCCCGGCGGCCTCGGCGATGGCGATGGAGGTCTCCGGCCGGATGGTGCTCATGTCGATGAGCAGTGCGCCCGGCTCGGCCGACTCCAGCACGCCGCCCTGGCCGAGCACGACCCCCTCCACCTCGGGATGGTTGGGCAGCATGGTGACCACGACCTCGGCACCCGTGACGGCCTCGGCGACGGAGGCCGCGGCGGTGCCGCCCTCGGCGGCGAACTCGTCCACCTTGGCCCGGCTGCGGTTGTAGCCGCTGACGGTGTGGCCCGCGGCCACCAGGTGCTTCGCCATCGGCATGCCCATGATGCCGAGGCCGATGAACGCGATCCTCACGCGGCCCTCCTCTCGCGCGGCAGCCAGGCGAGTGACGCCTCGCTGTCGCTGGTCGGCTTGTACTCGATACCCACCCAGCCGGTGTACCCGGCGGCCTCGACGGCGGCGAGGTGCCCGTCGAGGTCCAGTTCTCCGCTGCCGGGCTCGCCACGGCCGGGTGCGTCGGCGATCTGCACGTGCCCGATGCGCGCGGTGTGCTCGGCGATCACGGCCGCGACGTCGTCGCCGTTGACGGCGAGGTGGTAGAAGTCGGCGAGCAGCGTGACGTTGGGCCTGCCGACCTTGTCGATCACCGCGAGCGCGTCGGCCGCCGTGAGCAGCGGGTAGCGCGGCGCGCCGGAGAGCGGCTCCAGCACCACCTGGGCGTCCTGGCCCGCCGCCGCGGTGGCCAGGTGGTCCAGTGTGGACAGGGCTAGCTCGTCCTGTTCGGCGGGCTCGACGCCGTCGAGCCGGTTGCCGTACAGGGCGTTGAAGGTGCGGCAGCCGAGCCGTTCGGCGATGCCCAGCGCCACGTCGGCGCTGTCGCGGAACTCGGACTCCCTGCCCACCCAGGACACCAGCCCCCGGTCGCCGGCGGGCATGTCGCCCGCGAAGAAGTTCAGCCCGACGAGCTGCACCCCGGCGTCGTTCACCGCGGTCACGAACGCGTCGACCTCGGCGTCGGCCGGCACCGCGACGGTGAACGGCCACCAGAACTCGATGGCGGTGAACCCCGCGGCGCGCGCGGCGGCGGGCCGTCGCAGCAGCGGCAGCTCGGTGAAGAGCATGGACAGGTTGATGTCGTAGCGCAGGTCGTGCCGTGCGCCGGTTCGTTCGGACATGGGACCACGCTTTCTGGCTTTGCCCGTTTACGCTAGTTTTTCGTATTGTGGAAGTAAGATTTCGTACTACGACAGTAGCGATGTGATCCTGGCCTCGTCAACGGTCCGGACGGGAGATACGTTGCAGACGTGGAACTGGAAGCCGAGTTCACGAGTGAGCCGTTCCGTGGCGAGGGCGAGCCACCGGCGCACGCCGTCGAGGCCATGCGGGCCGCCGGGCACGCGGGCCTGAGCACCGACTTCGGTCCGCTCGGCACGTCGGCGCGAGGCGACGCCGACGCGCTGCTCGACGCGCTGCCCGCGATCGTGCGAGCCGCGCTCGACGGCGGCGCCACACGCCTGACGTTGCGCATTCAGCGTCCCGGCGACAACGACGCGGCACCGGCCGAACCGGGCAGCGTGCTCGACCGGATGGTGCGGGAGGTGGAGGCCGAACTCGGCTCCCCGCTGCGGGAGCTCGACCGGCCCGGCAAGCAGCGCGCGGTGCGGCTGCTCGAGGAGCGGGGCGCGTTCCAGCTCAGGAAATCGGTGGCCGCGGTGGCGGAAACGCTCGGCGTCACCCGGTTCACGGTCTACAACTATCTGAACCGCGAACCCTGATCATTTCAACAAATTGTTGACGCGCGGCTCCCTGTCGCCTTAGCTTCTGCGAGATGAGCGAACTCCGGCTGACCGAGTTCAACTCCGCCGATCCCGAACGGCTCCGTCCACTCCTGACCGGTTGCCTGGCCGTGCCGAGGTGGGTGGAGCAGGTACTCGCGGGGCGCCCTTACCGCGACCGGGCCGCGCTGCTCGCGGCCGCGGACCTGGTGCTGCGCCCCGAGGAGATCCACGCCGCGATGGCGGAACATCCGCGCATCGGCGAGAAACCGGCGGGCGGCGCCTCCCGTGCCGAGCAGTCCGGTGTGGACGACGAGGCGGCGCGCCGGTTCCGCGCGGCCAACGCGGAGTACGAGGACCGCTTCGGCCACGTGTACCTGGTGTGCGCGAGCGGCCGCAGCGGCGAGGAACTGCTGGAGATTCTGCGGAAACGTCTCGGCAACGACCCGGAAACCGAACTGTCGATCGCGGGTGAGGAACTGGTCAAGATCGCCCGGTTACGACTGGAGAAGGCGGTGGCCGAATGAGCCTCGTGACCACACACGTCCTCGACAATGCCAGGGGACGGCCCGCGGCCGGGATTCCGGTGCGGCTGGAAGCGCTCGACGGCGAGTGGACCACGCTCGCGCAGGATCGCACCGACGACGACGGCCGCGTGCGCGAGCTCGGCCCGGAGACGTTGCCCGAGGGCGTCTACCGGCTCGTCTTCGACACCGCGGACTACCTGGGCCCGGAGGCGTTCTTCCCCGAGATCACCGTGTGTTTCCGCATCACCGACCCGCACGCGCACCACCACGTACCCGTCCTGCTCAGCCCGTTCGCCTACTCCACCTACCGAGGGAGCTGATCCGCGTGGCCATCACACTGGGCCCCAACCAGTACGGCAAGGCAGAGGTCCGGCTCGTCACCGTCGAGCGCGAAGGCCCGGTGCGTCACCTCAGGGACCTCACCGTGTCGACGTCGCTGCGCGGCAGGCTCGAGCGCACCCACCTCACCGGCGACAACACCGACGTGGTCGCCACTGACACGCAGAAGAACACCGTCTACGCCTTCGCCAAGGAGAAGCGCGTCGGCGAGATCGAGGACTTCGCGCTGCGGCTGGGCAGGCACTTCGTCGGCTCCTTCGAGCAGATCACCGGCGCGCGGGTGCTGATCTCCGAGCACGGCTGGGACCGCATCGACGTCGGAGGAACGCCGCACGACCACGCGTTCTCGCGGGCGGGCGGCGAGCAGCGCACCACCGCGGTGACGATCCAGGACGACCGGGCATGGGTGGTGTCCGGGCTGACGGACCTCGTGGTGCTCAAGTCCACCGGCTCGGAGTTCCACGGGTTCCCGCGCGACAGGTACACGACGCTGGCCGAGACCGACGACCGGATCCTGGCGACCGCCGTCACCGCGCGCTGGCGCTACCGCTCGACGGACCTCGACTGGAGCGGGTCGTTCACCGAGATCCGCCGCATCCTGCTGGAGACGTTCGCGACCAAGCACAGCCTGTCGCTGCAGCAGACCCTGTACGCGATGGGCGAGGCCGTGCTCGAGGAGCGGGACGAGGTCGCCGAGGTCCGCCTGTCCCTGCCGAACAAGCATCACTTCCTGGTGGACCTGAGCCCGTTCGGGCTCACCAACGACAACGAGGTCTTCTACGCCGCCGACCGGCCGTACGGGCTCATCGAGGGCACCGTGCTGCGCGACGACGAGGACCCGAAGGACGCCGAGCTCGCCTGGTACACGCTGCCCGCCTTCTAGGGAGACTCCGATGCACCCTGTCGACCGGAAACCGCCCTTGCCGCAGCTGCTCGCGGGTGGCCTGCAGCACGTCGCCGCCATGTACGCCGGCGTGGTTGCTCCCCCACTCATCATCGGTGCGGCGGTGGGTCTCTCGCCGGGCCAGCTCAGTCTCCTGATCAGCGCGAGCCTGTTCACCGCGGGGCTCGCGACGCTGTTGCAGACGCTCGGCGTGTGGCGTTTCGGGGCCCGGCTGCCGCTCGTCAACGGCGTCACGTTCGCGACCGTGGCTCCGGTGCTCGCGATCGTGGAGCAGCACGGGTCGGGCGACGCGCTCGGCGTCGTCTACGGCGCGACGCTCGTGGGCGGGCTGCTCGTGGTGCTCGCCGCGCCGTTCTTCTCCCGGCTCACGCGGTTCTTCCCGCCGCTGGTGACCGGAACCGTCATCACGCTCATCGGCGTCTCGCTGCTGCCGGTGGCGGTCGGCTGGATCGCGAACCAGAAGCCCTCCGCGAACGGCACCGGCCTGTTGCTGGCGGGGGTCACCCTCGTCGCGGTGCTCGCGTTCAACCGGTTCCTCTCCGGTTTCTGGAGCCGGATCGCGTTGCTGCTGGGCCTGGTGGTGGGCACGTTGGTCGCGTGGCCGCTCGGCGAGGTCGACACGTCGACATTGACGGAGTCGCCCGCGTTCGGCATCGCGACGCCGTTCCACTTCGGCACGCCGCACTTCGAGGCGGCGGCGATCATCTCGATGGCGATCGTGATGCTCGTGGTGATGGCCGAGAGCACCGCGGACATGCTCGCGCTCGGCGAGATCGTCGAGCGGCCGACGAGCGAGCGGACGCTGGCGGACGGCCTGCGGGCCGACGGCTTCGCCACCGCGCTCGCCACCGTGTTCGGCGGTTTCGCGTGCACCGCGTTCGCGCAGAACGTGGGGCTCGTGGCACTGACGCGGATGGTGAGCCGCTACGTGGTGGCGGCCAGCGGCGCGATCCTGGTGTTGCTCGGCATGTTCCCGGTGACGGGCGGGATCATCGCGCTCGTGCCACAACCCGTGCTCGGCGGCGCCGGGCTGGTGCTCTTCGGCAGCGTCGCGGTGGCCGGGGTGCGCACGCTCGCGAAGGCGTCGTTCGAACGGGCCGCCAACATCACGATCGTCGCCGCCTCGCTCGGCATCGGCCTGATCCCCATCGCGGCGCCGGAGTTCTACGACCACTTCCCCTCGGCGTTGCGCACGGTGCTCGACTCGGGCATCAGCGCGGGCTGCATCGCCGCGGTGGTGCTGAACCTCGTGTTCGGCGACCGCGTGAAACGCACGCCCTCCCGGGAACTCAGTCGCGAGCCCGCGTGACGGGAGTGTCCACGATGAACTTCCGGATCGTGTCGGCGAGCAGCCCGGGCTGGTCCTCGGGGATCAGCGTGTAGCTGTCCTCGACCTCCACGAGCCTGCCGTCGGGGAACAGCTCCGCGAGCCGGCGGCCGTGCTCGCGCGGCATGAGCTTGTCCTCGGTCGCCCACACCACCAGCACGGGCCCGGTGAACGAGCGCATGCGCGCGGCCCAGTCGAGCAGGGTGCGCTTCGGCGGCAGCGACGCGCCGTAGCGGGCGAGGTCGCGGCGAATCTCCGGCCGGGTCCTCGCCGGCTCGAACCAGCGGTGCATCACCTCGGCCGGTACGGGCCGTTTCGACATCCAGCCCCACGCGCCCGGCGCGCGCTGGAAGAACCGGAACCGCAGCAGCGAGAGCAGGACCTTGAGCCCGCCCGGCACCTTCGTGGTGAGCGTGAGCAACCGGCCGGGCAGGCCCGGCGGGTAGTTGTCGAACGCCTCGCACGCGGTGAGCACCACGCGGGCGAGGCGCTCGGTGCGGCCCTCGGTGAGCAGGAGCTGCCCGCCGCCCCAGTCGTTGAGCACGAGCGTGACGTCGTGCAGGTCCAGCCGCTCGAGGAACTCCCCTACCAGGAGCCCCAGCCCGCGCAGGCTCAGGTCGGCGTCGGGCCGCATCGGCTTGCGGTGGCTGCCGAGCGGCCAGGTCGGCAGCACGCAGCGATAGTGCTCGCCGAGCTCGGCGACCACCGTGCGCCACACCGTGGAGTCGATCGTGACGCCGTGCAGGAACACGAGCACCGGCCCGTCGCCGCCGGTGTCGGTGTACTCGATCGGACCTGCCGACAGTTCCACCTCGGGCATCGTCGCCACCCCCGCCGCGATTTGATAGATCGCTCTACTGGGAGAGTAGCCTAGGATCGAGCGCGTGGCGAGTACGAGGGAACGCATCATGCGGGCGAGCGCCGAGCTGTTCCGGCGCAACGGCTACACCGGCACCGGGCTCAAGCAGATCGTCGCCGAGGCGCAGGCGCCGTTCGGCTCGCTGTACCACTTCTTTCCCGGCGGCAAGGAGCAGCTCGGCGACGAGGTGATCCGCGAGTCGGGGCTGCTCTACGGGCAGCTGTTCGACATCTTCATCGCCCCCGCGCCGGACCCGGTCAGCGGCGTCGAGGCGGCGTTCGCGGCGGCGGCCGAGACGCTCGTCGAGACCGGCTACGCCGACGCCTGCCCGATCGCCACGGTCGCGCTGGAGGTGGCGAGCACCAACGAGACCCTGCGCAAGGCCACCGCCGACGTCTTCACCGCGTGGATCGACAAGGGCACGGAGACGTTCGAGCGGTTCGGACTGTCCACCGAGGACGCACGCCGCCTCACCATCGCCGCGGTGACCAGCCTGGAGGGCGCCTTCGTGCTGAGCCGAGCCCTTCGCGACACCGAACCCCTCAGGGTCGCGGGCACCACGGTGGCCACCCTCGCCCGCGAGCTGCAGCCCTCTTGACCGTCCCCCAAGGCCACCTTTGTTGCGTTGAACGCAACAAAGGTGGCCTTGGGGGCAGGTCAGCCGACGAGGGCGCCCACGGCGAAATAGGCGAGGAACACGGCTGCCAGGGTGCCGACCAGCCAGCCGACCTCACGCGCCTTGCCGCGCCCCAGCTTGATCACCACGTAGGCGAGCAGGCCGGCGCCGATGCCGTTCGTGATCGAGTACGTGAACGGGATGAGCGCCGCGATCAGGAACACCGGGATCACCACATCCGTGTCCTGCCACGGGATCCGGCGGCACTGGCTCATCATCATCCCGCCGATCACCACCAGCGCCGGCGCCGCCGCCTGCGCGGGCACCACCGCCGCCAGCGGCGTGAGGAACAGCGTCGCCGTGAACAACCCACCCGTGACCACACTCGCCAGCCCCGTGCGGGCACCCTCGCCCACCCCGGCCGCCGATTCGAGGAACACCGTGTTCGGCGACGAGCCCGTGAGCCCGCCCGCCACCGCGCCGATGCCGTCGGCGACGAGGATGCGGCCCATTCCCTCGACCTTGCCGTCGCGCACCAGCCCGGCCTCCTGCGACACCCCCGTGATCGTGCCCATCGCGTCGAAGAACCCGGACAGCACGAGGGTGAACAGGAACACGCTCGCCGTCACCACGCCCGCCGAGGCGAAGCCGCCGAAGAGGTCGATCCGCCCGAGCAGGCCGAAATCCGGGCTGGCGACGACGTGCTCGGGCACCGTGGGCTCCACGAGCCCCCAGCCCTCGACGTCGAACACGCTGTTGACCACGATCGCCAACACCGTCGCGGTGAGGATGCTCAGCAGCACCGCGCCCGGTACCGCCCTGCTCACGAGCACGATCATCAGCAGCAGCCCGACGCAGAAGATCACCACGGGCCATCCGGCGAGGTGCCCGTCGGTGCCCATGCGCACCGGAACGGTGGAGTTCGCGGCGTCCGGAGTCCTCGTGACGAACCCCGCGCTCACCAGGCCCACCAGCGCGATGTAGAGGCCGATGCCCACGGTGATGGCGGTCTTGAGCGCGGCCGGGATCGCGTTGATGATTCGTTCCCGCACGCCGGAGACGGCCAGCAGGACGATGCAGAACCCCTCCACCACCACGAGCCCGAACGCCTGCGCCCACGTCATCTCCGGGGCCAGCTGGAAAGCCACGATGCCGTTAACGCCGAGTCCCGCCGCGAGCGCGAGCGGCGCGTTGCCGACCAGTCCCATGAGGACGGTCGTCACCCCGGCGGCGAGCGCCGTGGCCGTGGTGACCTCCTCGGTGCTGAGCCGCGCGCCGGTGATGTCGGCGGAGGCGCCGAGGATGAGCGGGTTGAGCAGCACGATGTAGCACATCGCGACGAACGTCGTGATGCCGCCGCGCACCTCGCGGCCGATCGTGCTGCCCCGCTGGGAGATGCGGAAGAACCGGTCGAGACGCGGTTCCGGTTTGCCGTGAGGACGTTCAGTGCGCAGCTGCGTCATGACGGACTCCACTACGTCGTGGGTACGTGTTCGAGGGCGCGCGGCACCGCCGCGAGTGCCCGGTGAGGGCACCCGCGGGGCACGGAGGGGAACTCAGGTGCCGGTGAGGTGTTCCGGGCGCACCGGAACCCGGTCGAGCGCGAGGCCCGTCGCGGCGCGGATGGCGGCCACGATGGCGGGCGTGGACGAGATCGTCGGGGGTTCCCCGACTCCTCGCAGGCCGTAGGGGGCGTGTGGATCGGCCAGCTCCAGCACCTCGATCCGCATCGGCGGCATGTCCAGCACCGTCGGGATGAGGTAGTCGGTGAACGACGGGTTGCGGATGACGCCGCCGTCAGTCTGGATCTCCTCCATCACCGCGAGCCCGAGCCCCTGCGCGGAGCCGCCCTGGATCTGGCCGAGCACCGCCTGCGGGTTGAGGGCCTTGCCGACGTCCTGCACGCAGTCGAGCGCGACCACCTTCACCAGGCCCAGCTCGGTGTCGACGTCCACCGCGGCCCGGTGGGCGGCGAACCCGTACTGCACGTGCGCGTTGCCCTGCCCGGTCTCGGGATCGAGCGCCTCGGTGGGCCGGTGCCGCCACTCCACGGTCTCGTCGAACGCCTCACCGTCGAGCACGTCCACGAGGTCGGCGAGGACGCCGTCGTGGCGGGAGACCACCTTGCCGCCCGCGACGCTCAGCTCGGCCTGCTCGTGCCCGAGTGTGCGGGCGGCGTGCGCCACGAGCGCGGCGCGAACCTTCAGCGCCGCCGCCCGCACCGCACCCCCGGTCATGTAGGTCTGCCGCGACGCCGACGACGAGCCGGCGCTGCCGATCGAGGTGTCCATCGGCAGGATCGTCACCTGCTCCACACCGAGCTCGGTGCGGATGATCTGCTGCAGGATCGTCACGAGCCCCTGGCCGACCTCGCACGCCGCCGTCTGCACGGTCGCCGCGGGCTCGCCGCCGACGGCCTCCAGCCGGACCCGCGCCGTCGAGTAGTCGTCGAAGCCCTCGGAGAAGCAGATGTTCTTGATGCCGACCGCGTAGCCGACGCCGCGCACGACGCCCTCGCCGTGGGTGGTGTTGGAGACCCCGCCGGGCAGGCGCCGCAGGTCGAGCTCCCCGGAGCGGTCCTCTGGCAGCGGCATCGAACGCAGCCGGGTCAGCAGTTCCTCCACGGGAGCGGCCGAGTCGACCACCTGGCCGGTGGGCATCACGGTGCCCTCGCTCATCGCGTTGCGCAGCCGCACCTCCACCGGGTCGAGGCCGCACGCCTCGGCGAGTCTGTCCATCTGCGACTCGTAGCCGAAAGCCGCCTGCACGGCGCCGAAGCCGCGCATCGCGCCGCACGGCGGGTTGTTGCTGTAGGTGCCCCAGCAGTCGACGGTCACGTTCGGCACGTCGTAGGGCCCGACCCCGAGCGTCGCGGCGTTGCCCACCACGGCCGAGGTGGAGGAGGCGTACGCGCCGCCGTCGAGGTAGATCCTCGCCTTCACGTACACCAGCCGGCCGTCACGGTCGGCGCCGTGCTCGTAGTACATCCGCGCCGGGTGCCGGTGCACGTGGCCGTAGAAGGACTCCTCGCGGTTGTACACCATCTTCACGGGCTTGCCGGTGTGCAGCGCCAGCAACGACGCGTGCACCTGCATCGACAGGTCCTCCCTGCCGCCGAACGCGCCGCCCACCCCGGCGAGCGTCAGCCGCACCTGCTCCGGCGGCAGGCCCAGCGCGGCGACGATCTGCTGCTGGTCGACGTGCAGCCACTGCGTCGCGACGTAGAGGTCGACGCCGCCGTCCTCGGCGGGCACGGCGAGCCCCGACTCAGGGCCGAGGAACGCCTGGTCCTGCATGCCGACCTCGTAGGTGCCGGTGACCACCACGTCGGCGGTCACGTCCTGTTCGCCACGCCGGATCGGCACGTGCCGCACGACGTTGCCACCGGGGTGCAGCGCGGGTCCCTCCCCCGCGACGGCGGCCTCGGAGTCGGTGACCGGTTCGAGCACCTCGTAGCCGACCTCGATGCGTTCCAGCGCGCGGCGCGCGGTCTCCGGGTGGTCGGCGGCGACGAGCGCGATCGGCTCGCCCCGGTAGCGCACGACGTCCTCGGCGAGCACGGGCTGGTCGGGGTGTTCGAGGCCGTAGCGGTTCACGCCGGGCACGTCCGCGTGGGTCAGCACCGCGTACACGCCGGGCACCGCGAGCGCGGCGGCGATGTCGACGCCGGTGATCCGCGCGTACGGGTGCGGGCTGCGCAGGGTCGCGCCCCACAGCATGTCCTCGTGCCACAGGTCGGAGGAGTAGGCGAACTCGCCGCGCACCTTCATCGTGCCGTCGGGGCGCACGGGGCTCGCGCCGATGCCCTGCGCCTCGGTGACGCTCGTGGTCTCGGTGGAGATGGTCATCGCAGCCTCCCGCTCGCGGTACGCAGTTCGGTGGCGATCGCGGACTCGTCGGCGGTGCGCAACTCGCCGCGCTCGACGACGGTCTCGCCGCCCACCAGCAGCAGTTCGATGTCCGGCACGGCGCCGAGCACGAGCGCGGCCACGGGGTCGGTGATCCCGGCGTAGCGCAGGCCGTCGAGCCGCCACACGGCGAGGTCGGCGAGCTTGCCGGGCTCCAGGGAACCCAGCTCGTCCTGCCTGCCGAGGCAGCGCGCGCCGCCCATCGTGCCCATCCACAGCGCCTGCCGGACGGTCAGGGCCTGTGGTCCGCCGCGCTGGCGGGCCTGCAGCAGCGCCTGGTGCAGTTCCTCGCCGAGGCCACCGGACTCGTTGGACGCGGCGCCGTCGACGCCGAGGCCGACGGGCGCTCCGGCGTCGAGCAACTCGCGCGCGGGCGCGATGCCGGTGCCGAGCCTGCCGTTGGACGTCGGGCAGTGCGCCGAGCCGGTGCCGGTCTCGCCGAGCCTGCGGATCGCGCCAGGCGCGAGGTGCACGGTGTGGGCGAGCCACACGTCGTCGCCGAGCCAGCCGAGCGAGTCGGCGTACTCGGCAGGCGTGCAGCCCACCTCGGCGAGGCACTGCCGCTCCTCGTCGAGGGTCTCCGCAAGGTGGGTGTGCAGCCGGACGCCCTTGCGCCGCGCCAGTTCCGCGGCCTCCTTCATCAGCCGCTCGGTGACCGTGAACGGCGAGCACGGCCCCGCCGCGATGCGGATCCGCGCGTTCGGCGAGCGGTCGTGGTAGGTGTCGATCGCATGCTCGGTGCCGCGCAGGGCCGACTCGATGTCCTCGACGAGGTGGTCGGGCGGCAGCCCGCCGTCGGACTCGCCCCGGTCCATCGAGCCACGCACGAGGTGCCCGCGCACGCCGATCCGGGTGACGGCGGAGACGAGCGCCTCCAGCTGGTCGCCGCCCTCGCGGGGGAACACGTAGTGGTGGTCGGCCACGGTCGTGCAGCCGGTGAGCGCGAGCCGCGCGAGGCCGGCCGAGGCGGCCGCGTGCGTGATCTCGGCGTCGAGCCCGCCCCACACCGGGTACAGCTCCACCAGCCATTCGAACAGCGTCGAGTCGGCGGCGAGCCCGCGCGTGGCCCACTGGTAGAGGTGGTGGTGGGTGTTGACGAGGCCGGGCGTTACGAGACAGCCGCTGCCGTCGATCCTGCGCCCCTCCGTGTCGGGTGCGGGCCCCTCGCCCACGGCCACGATGCGCTCGCCGTCCACGACCACGTGCCCGCTGCGGTACTCGGTGCCCTCCGCGTCGACCGTCGCGATCGCGGCGTTGTCGATGACGATCATCGGGCATCAGCCGCCAGGCGTACCGCGTCGAGGATCTTCTCGTACCCCGTGCAGCGGCAGAGGTTTCCGGCCAGTGCCTCGCGGATCTCCTCGTCGCTCGGATCGGGCACGCGGTTCAGCAGGTCGTGCGCCGCGACGACGAGGCCCGGCGTGCAGAAGCCGCACTGCACGGCACCGGCGTCCACGAAGGACTGTTGCACCGGATCGAGCGCGTCACCGTCGGCGAGGCCCTCGACGGTGCGCACCTCGCGGCCCTCGGCCTGCCCGGCCGCGACGAGACACGAGCACACGGGCACGTCGTCGAGGTACACCGTGCACGAGCCGCACTCGCCTTGCTCGCAGGCGTTCTTGGAGCCGGGCAGCCCCAGGCGCTCGCGCAGGACGTAGAGCAGGCTCTCGCCCTCCCACACGTCGTCGGCCTGCCGCCGCTCTCCGTTGACCGTCACGTTCAGGCGCATTCCCGGACACTCCCTCGGTAGCCGTCCCAGGCCCACGTCAGCGTCCTGCGGGCGAGGACGGACAGGGCGTGTGTGCGGTAGGCGGCGCTGCCGCGCACGTCGTCGATCGGGGTCGCCGCGCTCGCCACCAGTTCGCCGAAGCGGCGTTTGAGCGAGTCGGCCAGCGGCGCGGGAGCGTCCCACGGCAGCTCGCCGAGCAGGAACCGCTCGGCCTCGCCGACCCGCCGCGGGGTGGGTGCCGCCGAGCCGATCGCGGCGCCGACGTGGCCCTCGCGCAGCACGATCGCGAACGAGCACACGGCGATCACCATCGCGTTGCGGGTGCCGATCTTGGCGAACTGCTCCCCGCCCGTGGCCACGGGCAGGCGCACGGCCGTGATCAGCTCGTCCGGCTCCAGCGCGTTGCGCTTCACTCCGGTGTAGAAGTCCTCGGCCGCGATGAACCGCCGCCCGCGCACGGAGGCGACCTCCACCCTCGCGCCGGTGGCGAGCAGCACGGGATGGGTGTCGCCTGCCGGTGACGCGGCGCCCAGGTTGCCGCCGACGGTGCCTCGGTTGCGGATCTGCGGCGAGCCGACCGTGCGCGCCGCCATCGCGAGCCCCGGCAGCGCGTCGCCGAGCTCGTCGATCACCCGCGTGTAGGGCACGCCGGCGCCGAGGGTCACCGTCCCATCCAATGTGGACCACTCGGCGAGTTCACCGATGCGGGTCAGGTCCAGCAACGCCTCGGGGCGCCGGTGGTCGAAGTTCAGCTCGACCATGACGTCGGTGCCGCCCGCGATCGGCACCGCGTCCGGCCGCTGCGCCTTGATGGCGAGGGCCTCGTCGAGGGTGGTCGGTCGGAGGAAGTCCACGAGACGCTCCAGGAAATCGGGGTGTGACCCAGTACACCGCCCGCGTGCCGGTGGCGGCAACGGCCCGGGAGCATGAAAGAAGGGGCAGCGCAGCACGGCGATTTCGTGCTTTCCTACAAACCTGATGACGCTGGTGCGAACTCTGCTGGAGATACCCGAGCTGCGGATGCGGCTGCGGGCGGGCGGCGACCTGCTCGATCGCGAGGTCACCCGCATCTACGGCACCGAGCTGCCTGATCCGAGCCGCTACCTCTCGGAGGGCGAGCTCGTGTTGAGCGGGCTGCTCTGGTGGCGGGAGCCGGGTGACGCGGAGCCGTTCGTGGCCGCGCTCGCGCACGCCCGGTGCGCCGCTCTGGCGGCGTCGGGCGCCGACACCGGCGGCATCCCCGACGAGCTGGTGGCCGCGTGCGAGCGGCACCGGATGCCCCTGCTGGAAGTGCCCGCGGACCTGTCGTTCGCCGTCGTCACCGAGCGTGTGGTGCTGGCGCTCGCCGCCGAGTCGGGTGGTGCGCGCAAACGGTTGCTGTCGGCCGCCGCCGAGGACGCGTCGCTGCCCACGCTGCTCACCCACGCCGCGACCGAGCTGGGCGCCGACTGCTGGGTGTGCTCGGCGACGGGGCGGGTCGTCGCCGGGAGCGCACCCGGCGCTCCGCGCGAGCGCACGGTACTGCCGGTGGGCGGGCGCAGCGCCGTGCCGTGGTCGCTCGTGGTGGGCGCCGAGCTGGGTCCGGGCCCCACGGAGGTCGCCGAGGAGCTGGCGAGCCTCGTCGGGCTCGCCAGGGCGCGGGAGGAGGAGGTACGCCGGGTCCGGATGGGCGTGGCCGCGCCGCTGCTCGCGCTGCTGGCCGACCCTGCGGGCAGCGCCGCCGAGCTGGCCACGGCGTTCGCCGCGACCGGGCTGCCCGCCGACCTCCCGCTGCGCGTGCTGCTCGCGCACGCACCCGGCGCGGGCGACATCCTCGGCGAGCTGCTGGCCGAGCACCCCGGCCCGGTGTTCGTCGGCGAGCTCGCCGACGCGGGCGGGGCGGTGGCGCTCGTGCCCGCCGACGACGGCCGGCCGTCCGACTGGCCCGCCGCGGCGACGCGGGCACTGGAGCGGCTCGGCGGCGGCCGCGTCCTCATCGGCATCGGCGGTCCGGCCCCGATGCCGGGGCTGCGCGGGGCGAGCGAGGAGGCACGGCACGCGCTCGGCGCGGCGGCGCGGCGGGCCGAGCGCGTGGCCGTGGTGTCGGGCGAGGAGATCGGCGTGCACCGGCTGCTGCTCGCGGGCGCGCCCGACGAGCTGCGCCGCGCCCTGCGCGAGCGCACGCTCGGTTCCCTGGCCGGACATCCCGAACTGCTGCGCACCGTGCGCGTGTACCTGGAGTGCTCGGGCTCGCCGGCCAGGACGGCGAAGGCCCTGCACGTCCACGTCAACACCCTGCGCTACCGGCTCGCCCGCGCGGGCGAGCTCCTCGGCGCCGACCTCACCGACTTCCGCACCCAGGTGGACGTCTACCTGGCCCTGTCGGTGGACAACTGACCCGCGCCCCGTCCACCCCCGGTCCACCCCGTCCGCAGTGAAGGCCACCTTCACTGCGTTCAACGCAGTGAAGGTGGCCTTCACTGCGGTTGGCCGCGCCCAGCTAGGCGAAGGAGCGCACCTCGATACCGGCATCGAGGAGACCCTGGCGGACCTTGCGGGCGATCTCCACCGCACCCGCCGTGTCACCGTGCACGCACAGGGAACGCGGCCGCGCGGCCACGGAGCTGCCGTCGGTGGCGGTGACCGTGCCGTCGGTGGCCATCCGCACGCTGCGCCGCACCACCTCGCCGGGCTCGTGCACCACGGCACCGGGCAGGCGACGCGAGACGAGCCTGCCCTCCGGCGTGTAGGCGCGGTCGGCGAACGCCTCCTCCACGGCGGTCAGCCCCTCGGCCTCGGCCTGGCGCAACAGCTCGGAGCCGGGCAGGCCGAGGATCGGCAGGCCCGGGTCGTACCGCTTGACCGCGTCGACGACGGCCGCCGCCTGCTCGGTGTGGTGCACCACGGCGTTGTACAGCGCGCCGTGCGGCTTGACGTAGCGCACCCGCGTGCCCGCGATCTTCGCGAAGCCCTCCAGCGCGCCGATCTGGTAGAGGACGTCGTTGACCAGCTCGTGCGGGTCCATGTCGATGAACCGCCGCCCGAACCCGGCGAGGTCCCGGTAACCGACCTGCGCCCCGATCACCACACCGCGCTCGGCCGCCAGTTCGGTCACCTTGCGCAGCACGGACGGGTCCCCCGCGTGGAAACCACACGCCACGTTCGCGCTCGTCACGATGTCGAGCAGGGCCTCGTCGTCGGTGAGGGGCCAGGCGCCGAAGCCCTCGCCCAGGTCGCTGTTGAGGTCGATCACCATGTCGGTCACGCCGTCAGGGTAGGCGCCTCACCAGCCGGTCGAGCGCGGCCCGGTCCAGCGTCGTCAGCTCGGTCACCTCGTCCTGCGTGACGGCCCCGCAGTCGAGTCCCCGCACGAGGTAGGCGGCGAGCGCCTGCGCGGTGGCGGGTTCGTCGAGCACCGCGCCCTCGGTCTTGCGCACGTAGTCCCGCACGCGCGCCGCCGCGGACGGCAGGGTCTCGCGGAAGAACGCGTACGTCGCGGCGAACCGGCTCGGCAGCTGATGCGGATGCAGGTCCCAGCCCTGGTAGAAGCCGCGCTCCAGCGACCGCCGCACGAGCCGAAGGTGCTCGGCCCACGCTCCGTGCACGGCCTCGGCGTCGCCGACCGGCAGGCGGTTGGTGGAGCCGTCGGAGAGCCGCACGCCCGTACCGGCGGCGGCGACCTGCATCAGCTCCTTGGCGAAGTCGGCGGCCGGGTGGTCCATGCTCTGGTAGGCACCGCTGATGCCCAGGCCCGCGCTGTAGTCGTAGGTGCCGAAGTGCAGGCCGCTGCACCGGCCGCCCGCGGCACGCACGATGCGCGGGAGTGCGACCGTCCCGTCTCCACCGAGCACCGACTGCGCCGTCTCGATCTGCACCTCGAACCGCAGCGAGCCCGCGGCGAGCCCGTGCACCTTCTCCAGCTCGCCGAGCACCTCCGCGCACGCCTCGACCTGCTCGACGGCGGTCACCTTCGGCAGCGTCAGCACGAACCCCGGCGGCGGCTCACCCAGCTCCCCGAGGAAGAGGTCCAGCGTGCGGATGGCCCGCCTGCGCGTCGGCGCCTCGAAGCTTTTGAACCGGATGCCGACGAACGGCGGCGGCGAGTCGGCCTTCAGCTCGCGCGCCACCCGCACGGCCTCGGCGTCCTCGGCGTCGTCGCCGGGGTTGCCGTAACCGTCCTCGAAGTCCACGCGCAGATCCTCGATCGGCTGCGCGCGCAGCTTCTCCCGTACCCGTTCGAGCACGTCGGCGGAGCCGCCGAGCGTGACCCCGTGCTCGGCGAGCACCGCCAGCGCCCGCTCGCCCCACTCGGCGGAAAGCCCCGCGTGGTAGGCGTTCGCGGGCACGTAGACCGTGTGCACGGGTTGCCGCCCGGCCGGCTCGCCGGGGTAGTCGGCGGCGACGCGCGCGTCTGCCTCGGCGAGGCGCGCGTCGATGCGCTCGTAGACCTCCCCGGGGAGCCGGCCGGCGGCCATTACTTGATCCGCTCGTAGGCGGGCAGGGTCAGGAAGTCGGCGAACTGCTCGGCGAGCGCGACCTCCTCGAACAGCTCCACCGCCTGGGCGAGCGTGTCGGCGTCGACCACGCCCTCCAGCTCGCCGCGCACGTCGGCCAGCACCGAGCGCACCAGCTCCTCGGTGACGGTCTCGCCGGAGTCGAGCGTGACGCCGTTGCGGACCCACTGCCACACCTGCGAACGCGAGATCTCCGCGGTCGCGGCGTCCTCCATGAGGTTGTGGATCGCCGCGGCGCCGTTGCCCGACAGCCACGAGGCGATGTAGCGCACGCCGACGTCCACCGCTCCCCGCAGGCCGCCCATTGTCGCCGCGCCCTCGGTGGCCGCGATGTCGAGCAGCTGGTCCGCGGTCACGGAGACGTCCTCGCGCAGGCGGTCGAGCTGATTGGGCTTGTCACCGAGGACCTTGTCGAACTCCTCCTTGCAGAGCTCGACCATGCCGGGGTGGGCCACCCACGAGCCGTCGAAGCCGTCACCGGCCTCGCGCGCTTTGTCGTCGTGGACCTTCGCCATGGCCTTCTCGTTGACCTCGGGGTCCTTGCTCGGGATGAACGCGGCCATGCCGCCGATCGCGAACGCGCCGCGCTTGTGGCACGTGCGCACGAGCAGCTCGGTGTAGGCCCGCATGAACGGCGCGGTCATCGTGACGCTGTTGCGGTCGGGCAGCACGAACTTCTCGCCCGCGTCGCGGAAGTACTTGATGATGCTGAAGAGGTAGTCCCAGCGGCCCGCGTTGAGGCCCGAGGCGTGCTCGCGCAGCTCGTAGAGGATCTCCTCCATCTCGAACGCGGCGGGGATCGTCTCGATCAGCACGGTGGCGCGGATGGTGCCGTGCTCGATGCCCAGCGTCTTCTCGGCGTGGGTGAACACGTCGTTCCACAGGCGGGCCTCGAGGTGGCTCTCCATCTTCGGCAGGTAGAAGTACGGGCCCCGGCCCCGGTTGAGCAGCTCCTTCGCGTTGTGGAAGAAGTAGAGGCCGAAGTCCACGAGCGCGCCGACGGCCGCGCGGCCGTTGATCTCGATGTTGCGCTCGTCGAGGTGCCAGCCGCGCGGGCGGACCACGATCGTGGCGTGCTCGATGTCGTCACGCAGCTGGTAGTGCTTGCCGTTCGAGTCGAGCTCGATCGTGCCCCTGATGGCGTCGGACAGGTTCACGTGGCCGGAGACGACGTTGGCCCAGTGCGGGGTGTTGGCGTCCTCGAAGTCGGCGAGCCACACCTTCGCGCCGGAGTTCAGCGCGTTGATCGTCATCTTGCGGTCGGTGGGGCCGGTGATCTCGACCCGGCGGTCACGCAGCGCGGGCGGCGCCTCGGCGACCCGCCACTCCGACTCGCGAACCTCCTTCGTCTCCGGAAGGAAGTCCAGCTTTCCGGTGCGCTTGGCCTCCTCGCGGCGGTGCGTGCGAGCCTCGAGAAGCTTGTCCCGCGTCGTCGCGAAGGCGTCGTGGAGACCGCCGAGGAACTGCAGGGCTTCCTCGGTCAGCACCTCGTCGCCGCGCTCGACGGCGTCGCCGAGCACACGAACATCAGACATGCGAACACCTCAGAGTCTGGTCAAAATAACGATCATCTTGTTTTACATCTCGGACTATAGTTTCTACATTGCGGAAGCTCAACGCGAGAGGAGACGGTGTGGCCCCCGAGAGGTCAGGTAACGGCGGGGTGCAGTCGCTGCAGCGCGCGTTCGAGCTGCTCGAACGGCTGGCGGACGCCGGAGGTGAGGCGAGCCTTTCGGAGCTGGCGACGTCGTCGGGGCTGCCGATGCCCACGATCCACCGGCTCATCCGCACGCTCGTCGCGCTGGGCTACGTCCGCCAGAACACCAACCGCCGCTACGCGCTCGGCGCGCGGCTGATCCGGCTCGGCGAGAACGCGAGCCTGCAGTTCGGCACGTGGGCGCGCCCACTGCTCGCGGAGCTGGTGGACGAGGTCGGCGAGACGGCGAACCTCGCGGTGCTGGAGCGCGACGAGGTGGTCTACGTCTCCCAGGTGCCGTCGAAGCACTCGATGCGGATGTTCACCGAGGTGGGCCGCAGGCTCCTGCCACACGGCACGGGTGTGGGCAAGGCGATCCTCGCGGAGCTGCCGCCCGACGAGGTACGGGCGCTGCTCGCGCGCACGGGCATGCCGTCCTACACCGAGCACACCCACACCGACGTGGAGAAGTTCCTCCGGCACCTGGCCAAGATCGCGAAGCAGGGCTACGCGCTCGACGAGAGCGAACAGGAGCTGGGGGTGCGCTGCCTGGCGGTGCCGGTGGCGGGCGCGCCGACACCCGCGGCGGTGTCGGTGTCGGGCCCGGAGGGCAGGCTGACGAAGGAGGCGGTCACCCGCATCGCCCCGGTGGTGCAGCGCATCGCGGCGGCACTGTCGGAACAGCTGTCGACCCGCGACCTCAGCGCCTGAAAAGCCCCCAAGGCCACCTTCGGTGCGTTGAGCGCAACAAAGGTGGCCTTGGGGGCAGGTGACTCAGCTCAGGAGGGCGTCGACGAAGGCGTCCGGTTCGAACGGGGCCAGGTCGTCGGGGCCCTCGCCGAGGCCGACGAGCTTCACCGGGACGCCCAGCTCCCGCTGCACCTGGAACACGATGCCGCCGCGGGCCGTGCCGTCGAGCTTCGTCAGCACGATGCCCGTCACGTCCACGACCTCGGAGAACACGCGCGCCTGCGCGAGCCCGTTCTGGCCCGTCGTCGCGTCGAGGACCAGCAGCACCTCGTCGACCTTGGCCTGCTTTTCGACCACGCGCTTGACCTTGCCCAGCTCGTCCATCAGGCCGGTCTTGGTGTGCAGCCTGCCCGCGGTGTCCACCAGCACCGCGTCCACGCCGGCGTCGATGCCGCGCTTGACCGCGTCGAACGCGACCGACGCCGGGTCGGCACCCTCCTTGCCGCGAACGACCTCGGCACCGACGCGCTCGGACCACGTCTGCAGCTGGTCGGCCGCCGCCGCGCGGAACGTGTCGGCCGCACCCAGCAGCACCTGCCTGCCCTGCGCGACGAGCACCCGCGCGAGCTTGCCGGTGGTGGTGGTCTTGCCGGTTCCGTTCACGCCGGTCACCAGCACGACCGCGGGCTGCTTGGTGCCGTCGACGGTGTGCGGCAGTGCGCGCACCGCGCGGTCGGCGTCCGGCCGCAGCGCCTCGGTGAGCACCTCACGCAGCAGGGCCCTCGCCTCGTCGGCCGTGCGGACGCCGCGCGTGGACAGCTCCGCGCGCAGCCGCTCGACGATCTCCGTGGTCGTCGCCGCGCCGAGGTCGGCGACCAGCAGGGTGTCCTCGACGTCCTGCCAGGAGTCCTCGTCGAGGTCGCCCGCACCGAGCAGCCCGAGCAGGCCCTGGCCGAGCGCGGAGCGGGACTTCGACAGTCGTCCGCGCAGCCGCTCGATACGGCCCGCGGCCGGGGGCACCTCCTCGCGCTCGGGCTCCGGCTCGGGCGCACGCTCCGGTTCCGGCGCGGGAGCGGGCTCCGGCACGGCGGGTGGCGCCTCGGGCGCGGGCGCCTCGGCGGCGGGAGCCTCCCCAGCGGGCGCGGTGGTGGCCCGCTCGTCGGGAAGGCCGACGTCCACGATGCCCCGTCGCGGCGCGTCCCTCGGGACCGCGGCGTCGTCGCCGACCCCGGGCTCACCGTCGGTCTCGGTGCGCTCCTCGACGGGGTGCGCGGGAGCCTCGGTACCGCCGGGGGCCAGCGCGATACCGCCCCCGGCCTGGTAGCGGCCGCCCTTGGGCGTTTCCTCGCGCTCCTCGGTCAGGCTGATCCTGCGCTTGTTGCGCGCGATCGTGAGCCCGGCGACGAGCGCGACCAGAAGCACGACGGCCGCGACGACGATGATCCAGATCAAGGTGGTGCTCGACACTCTGTCATCCTCGCATCCGCCGACCGGGCGAGCCGGCCACCCCTGAAGGAACCGTTGGATCTTCACGCGAGCAACATATTTTCGGCCAAGATTTCACCGAAAGGCTTGCGCCGTCATCCCACCGTGGACTAGACCACTCCAATGCGCGTCGTAGGGCTCATCTCCGGCACGTCGATCGACGGTATCGACGTGGCGATCGCCGACCTGCGTGCCGACGGGACCGGGCTGGTGCTGACGCCGCTCGGGGCGCTTGAACTCCCCTACCCCGCCGCGCTGCGGGACGGGCTGCTCGCCGCGCTGCCTCCGGGCGCGTGCACCGCCGAGCAGCTGACCAGGCTCGACACCCACGTCGGGCAGGCGTTCGCCGAGGCGGCGCACACGGCGCTCGACCGCTTCGGCCCCGCCGACCTCATCGCCTCGCTCGGCCAGACCGTCTTCCACTGGGTCGAGAACGGCCACGCCCTCGGCACCCTGCAGCTCGGACAGCCGGCCTGGATCGCGGAACGCACGGGTCTTCCGGTGATCGCCGACCTCCGGGTCCGCGACGTCGCGGCGGGCGGACATGGCGCGCCCCTCGCGGGCATCCTCGATGCGCTGTGGCTGCGCGGCCTCCCCGAGGACATGGGCGGTGAGAACAGTGACGGAGCGCCCGCCGCCGCGCTCAACATCGGCGGCATCGCCAACCTCACCGTCGTGCACCCCGGCGGCGACGTCCTCGCCTACGACACCGGCCCCGGCAACGCGCTGCTCGACGCCGCCGTCGGCGAGCTCACCGGCGGCGAGCGGCACAGCGACACCGACGGAGCACTCGCCGCGCGCGGCAACGTCCGCACCGACCTCCTGGACCGCCTGCTCGCCGACCCGTACTACGCGGCCGAGCCGCCGAAGTCGACCGGCAAGGAGCATTTCAACGCCGGCTACCTGCGCGAGACCGTCGCGGGTCTGCCCGCCGTCACCGGCGAGGACCTGCTGGCGACGCTCACCGAGCTGACCGCCGCCACCATCGCGTGCGAGTGCGAGCGCCACGGCGTGCGCACCGTCGTCGCCTCGGGCGGCGGAATCCGCAACCCTGTCCTGCTGCGCGCGCTCGCCACGAGGCTTACGGTCGTGCCCAGCGACGAGCTCGGGCTGCCCTCGGACGCCAAGGAGGCGTACCTCAGCGCGCTCCTCGGCTGGCTCACCTGGCACGGCGTCCCGGCGAACGTGCCGAGCGCGACCGGCGCGCGCGGACCACGGCTGCTCGGCAGTATCACCCCCGGTTCCGGTCCGCTCGAACTCCCGCCGCCGTTACGAACGGTGCCCAGCCGATTGCGGGTAGCGAAGACCGCCGAGACACGGTAGGAGATTTCAGATGCGGGCACTGGACCTCGTGATCATCGCGATCTTCCTCGTCGGAATGCCGCTGCTGGGCATCCTCATCGGCGGCAGGCAGAAGTCGGGCAACGACTACTTCGTCGGCGAGGGCCGGATCTCGTGGTGGGTCGCGTGCCTTTCGGTGGTCTCGGCAGAAACGTCCACGCTGACGGTGCTCTCGGTGCCGACCGTCGCCTACCTCGCGACGCCCGAGGCCGGCGGGATGACGTACCTGTCGCTGGCGATCGGCTACATCTGCGGACGCGTGGTGGTGGCGTTCGTGCTGCTCCCCCGCTACGTCGCGGGCAACCTGGTCACCGCATACGCCTTCCTCGGCAAACGCTTCGGCGGCGGGCTTCAGGGCACCGCGTCGGTGACGTTCCTGCTGACCCGCCTGCTCGCCGACGGGCTGCGGCTGTTCGCCACCGCGATCCCGGTCAAGGTCGTGCTCGCCGCGTACGGCGTCGACGTCGGCTACTGGACGATCGTCGCGGTGCTCGGGCTCGCGATGGTGCTCTACAGCTTCTTCGGTGGCGTCCGCGCGGTCGTGTGGGTCGACGCGATCCAGATGCTCTGGTACGTCCTCGGCGCCGTCGTCGTCATCTGGGCGCTGTCGGGCAGCCTGCCCGACGGCTGGTTCGGCGGCGCCGTCGACGCGGGCAAGTTCCAGCTACTCGACTTCAGCGCCAACCCGCTCACCGGGCAGTACGCGGTCGTAGCCGCGGTGGTCGGCGGCGCCGTGCTGTCGATGGCCTCGCACGGCTCCGACCAGCTGATCGTGCAGCGCCTGCAGGCGACCAACGACCTGCGCGCCAGCCAGAAGGCGATCATCGCCAGCGGTGTCGTCGTGTTCCTGCAGTTCGCGCTGTTCCTGTTCATCGGCGTGCTGCTGTGGGCGTTCTACCGCGGCGCCGACCCCGTCGAGGAACTCGGACTGAACAACAACGACGAGCTGTTCGCCAACTACATCGTCAACGAGCTGCCCAGCGGGTTCTCCGGGTTCGTCATCGCGGGCATCCTGGCCGCGGCGCTCAGCTCGTCGCTCGGGGCGCTCGCGTCGTCCACCGTCACCGACGTCTACGAACGCATCATCGGCCGCGAGCTGTCCGCGCGGGACCGGCTCCGCCAGGGTCGACTGTGGACGGTGATCTGGGCTGGTCTGCTGATCGTGTTCGCGGGGTTCTTCGCCTCGTTCGCCACCAGCAGCGACCCGATCGTCGTGCAGGGACTTTCCATCACGGGCTACACCTACGGCGCGCTGCTCGGCGCGTTCCTGCTCGGGCTGATCGTCAAGAAGGCGCGGCAGGTCGACGCGATCATCGCGTTCGTGGCCACGGTCGTGGTGATGGCGTTCGTGATCCTCGGCGTCAAGTTCGACAAGGCCACCGGCTCACTGGTGGGGATCGACTTCTCGAAGGCGACCGACACCACCGTGGCGCTCGCGTTCCCGTGGTACACCTTGCTGGGCGTGCTGATCACGTTGGTCGTCGGCGGGCTGTTGTCGCTGCGGCACTCCACGCCGGACCCACGGGCGGCGGAGTCCTCGGCACCGCCGGAGCGGGCACAGGAGGCTGCCTGACATGGACGTCAGCACGTTGCGCCGCACCGGCGAGGACTGCACGGGTTTCCTGCTCGCGCACGCCGACACGGACTGGACGACGTGCGCGCCGGACATGACGTGGAACAGCGCCGAGGTGGTGGCGCACCTGGCGAACACGCTGTTCTGGTATGCCCACGACTTCGCGGCAGGGGCGGTCGAACTGCCCACGACGGAGATCACGGTGCGGTCGGCCGCCGTGCCCACCGCGCAGCTGGTGCGATCGGTGTCGGCGGGAGTGTCGCTGCTCGCGGCGGTGCTCACGCAGGGCGGGCCGGAGGCGCGCGGCTGGCATCCGAGGGGCGTCGCCGACGACTCCGGCTTCGCGGCGATGGCGTGCGACGAGCTGCTGGTGCACACCGCCGACGTCGCCAGGGCCATCGGGGCGCCGTTCACGCCCGCGCGCGAGCTGGCCGAGGAGACGCTGCGGCGGCTCTTCCCGTGGGCGCACTCGGGCGAGGACCCGTGGCGGACGCTGCTGTGGGCCAACGGCAGGACCGAGCTGCCCGATCACCCGAGGCTCGTGAAGTGGACATGGCACTGTGCGCCGCTGTCCGAATGGGACGGTAGCTCGCCGGTCTAGCTTCAGACGGGGAGCCCGGTGGCGACGGAGCCGACGAAGCGGGCCCTGCCGTCGGCCTGCCACTCGACGGGCACGCCGAGCCGCGTCGGCGGCCTGCGCAGGGACTCGTGCACCTGCTCGTAGGCGATGCGCTCGAGGCGGTTCCACTTGCGGCGCAGGTGGGCCACCTTGTCGACGCCCGCGAGCAATTGGTCCCACTCGGCCTGCGGGATCACGCGGCCGGCGCGGTCGAGCACCTCGGCGTCGCCGGTCGCCCACGCCACCGGGGAGGCGTCGAAGCTCCACCAGCGACCGCTCCACGGCGGCGCCGCGTAGCCGTGGAGGACGCAGGGCAGCCACTGGCCGGGTACGAACGTGGTGCCCTCGCGGGCGAGGAACGTGACCAGGCGGTAGGCGAACGCGGGCGAGGCGGCCGGGTCGCGGGAGGTGTCGCCGAGCACCAGGACCTGCACCGTCGCGTCGGCCTGTTCGACGACGAGGCCGGGTGCGAGCTGGCCGCCGCGGTAGGGCTTGCCCGCGCTGCTGGTGGTGGCGCCGCGGACCAGGAGGCCGACGCCCACCAGCGCGGCCAGCACGCCGAGGACGATCGACCACCAGCGGCCGTCGACCGCCGCCCACACTCCGAGCGCGACGAGCCCGCCGCCCACCACGACTCCGATCGCGATCCAGAGGGCTCGCCGGTAGATGTTGGGACTGCTGTCCCGCAGGTGAACGGGATCGATCGGCGCGTCGAAGTATCGCCGCGGGTCGCCGGCGGGCCAGCCCTCCACAGTCATGCGGGCATCTTGGCAGAACGGCGAGCCCACAGGCACTGTCTTGCCCAAATTCGCGAGTCCCCCGCTCCAGCCCGCGAGTCGTGCACTCAGGACCGCGAGTCGTGCACTCAGGACGCTGAGTGTTGCGTTCCGGACGGTGAGTGTTGCGTGTGGGTTCGGGGCGCGTGCGCGGGAACGGACGACTCGCGAGCTGCAACGCACGACTCGCGGTCCGGAGCGCACGACTCGCGGTCCGGAACGCACGACTCGCGGTCGGGAACGCACAACTCGCGGCGGGTTACGCCGGGGTCGGCGCCGGTTCGTCCTGCTCGATCTGTTCCGCGCGCATGCGCTGCGAGATGACCTTGGTGATGCCGTCGCCCTGCATGCTCACGCCGTAGAGGGCGTCGGCGATCTCCATCGTCGGCTTCTGGTGCGTGATGATGATCAGCTGCGAGCTGGCCCGCAGCTGCTCCAGCAGGCCGATGAGGCGCCGCATGTTGGTGTCGTCCAGCGCGGCCTCGACCTCGTCCATCACGTAGAAGGGCGAGGGCCGCGCGCGGAAGATCGCCACGAGCATCGCGACGGCGACCAGCGACTTCTCCCCACCGGAGAGCAGCGAGAGCCGCTTGACCTTCTTGCCGGGCGGGCGCGCCTCGACGTCGACGCCGGTGGTGAGCATGTCGTCGGGCTCCGTGAGCACCATGCGGCCGTCACCGCCGGGGAACAGCACGGAGAACACGGTCTCGAACTCGCGGGCGACGTCGTGGTAGGCGGAGGTGAAGACCTCGAGGATCTTGTCGTCCACCTCCTTGATCACCGTGAGCAGGTCCTTGCGGGTCGCCTTGAGGTCCTCCAGCTGCGTGGAGAGGAACTTGTAACGCTCCTCGAGCGCGGCAAACTCCTCCAGCGCGAGCGGGTTGACCTTGCCGAGCAGCGCGAGGTCCTTCTCGGCGCGCTTGGCCCGCCGGGCCTGCGTGTCGCGGTCGTACGGAATGGGCTGCGGCGCCATCACCGTCTCGCCCTGCTCCTTCGCGGCCTCGTACTCGGCCAGCTCGCCCGCGCCGGGCGGCACGGGCACGTCCGGGCCGTACTCGGCGATCAGGTCGTCGAGCCCGATCCCGAACTCCTCGGTGATCTTGGTTTCGAGCTGTTCGAGCCGCAGCCGCTGCTCGGCCCTCAGCACCTCGTCGCGGTGCACGGCGTCGGTGAGCTTCTCCAGTTCGCCGGTCAGCTCCCTGACCCGGCTGCGAACCTGCGCGAGCGCGGTCTCCCGCTGCTCCCGCTGCGCTTGCGCCGCGTCGCGCTCGGCGGCGGCCCGCTGCAACGACGTCTCGATGCGCTCCAGCGCCACCTCGCCGCCGTTGACGACGGCCGCGGCGATCTCGGCGCCCCTGGCCCTCGCGACGCGCGCCTTCTCGGCGCGTTCCCGCGCCTGCCGCTCGGCCTCGGCTGCCCTCCGCAGCGAGTCGGCCTTGCCCGCGATGCCCCGCGCCCGCTCCTCGGCGGTGCGCAGCGACAGGCGCGCGTCGACCTCCTCCTGGCGGACCTCGGACAGCGACTCGGCGGCCTCGTCGCGTTCGGTGGTGTCGGGGTCCTCGTCGACGGGCTGGTCGGCGACCGCCGAGAGCCGTTCCTCGAACTCGCTGAGCTTGGCGAGGACCTCCTCGCGGTTCTGCTCCACCTTGGCGCGCTGGTTGCGCAGCCGGTCGACCTCCGACGACGCCGAGCGGGCGGCGTGTTCGAGGCTGCTGAGCCGCTCCGAGGAGCGGGCGCGCCGGACCTTGGCCTCGTTGAGCGCCTCCTTGGCCTGCCCGACCTCGGCGCGCCGGTCCTGCTGCTCGGCGCGGGCGCCTTCGAGCTCGGCGGTGGTGCGCTGCAACGTCCTTTCCGCTGCGGCGAGCCGGTCCTGTGCCTCGTCGACGGCGGCCTGCACCTCGATGACGCTCTCGTCGCGGGCGGAACCGCCCGCGGCCCAGTGGCTGCCGAAGACGTCGCCGTCGGTGGTCACCGCGGTGACGTCGGGGTGGGCTGCGACGAGGTCGCGGGCCTCGTCCAGGCCGGGGACGACGGCGACGCGCTCCAGCGCGCGCTCGACGGCGGGCCGCAGCGGCTCAGGCGAGGCGACGACCTCGCGCGCCCAGCGTGCCCCTGACGGCAGCGCGGGCCAGCCCGTGGTGTCCACAGTGGCCTGGGCGCCGCCGAGGAGCAGTCCCGCACGCCCGGACTCGTTGTCCTTCAGGTACTTCAGCGCGGCCAGCCCGTCGTCGCCCGCGGCGACCGCGACCGCGTCGGCGACGGGGCCGAGCGCCGCGGCCAGCGCGACCTCGTAGCCGGCGTCGACGGTGAGCAGCGCGGCGACGGAACCGAGCAGGCCGGGCAGCTCGTCGGTGGCGCCGAGCAGGGCGCCCGCGCCGTCCTTGCGCTTGAGGCCCATCGACAGGGCGTCGACCCTGGCCTTCTCCGAG
The DNA here is from genome assembly GCF_003202235.1 of Prauserella flavalba. GTDB lineage: Bacteria > Actinomycetota > Actinomycetes > Mycobacteriales > Pseudonocardiaceae > Prauserella_A > Prauserella_A flavalba. The sequence continues at coordinate 417,741 of NZ_MASU01000013.1, read as the reverse complement.
GCGATGTCGCGCTCGGCGGCGCGCTCGGCCTTGACGAGCTCCTCGACGCGCGCCTTGGCTGCGTCGTTGGCGGCGACGGCGCGGTCGTGGCGTTCCTGGAGCCCGGCGTCGTCGGACTCCTCGACCCCGCCCTCGGCGCGGGCCTGCTCCAGGTCCTCGGCGGCGGCCTCGGCGCGGGCGGCGGCCTCCTCGATGCCGGTGGTGAGGCGCTCGATCTCCTCGGCGGTGGCGCCGCTCTTGCTGCGCAGTGCCTCGACCTGGCCGGTGAGCTTGGCGATGCCCTCGCGGCGGTCGGCGATGGCGCGCACGGCGGCCATGTGGGCGCGTTCGGCGGCCTGCACGGCACGTTCCAGGTGCTCGCGGCGCTCCACGGCGTCGGAGAGGATGGCTCTGGCCTCGACGACGGCCTCGTTCAGCTCCTGTTCCCGCTCGGCGGCGCGCTCGGCCTCGGCGAGCAGTTCCTCGGGGTCGCGTCCGGAGCCGCCGGTCTCGACCTCCGCGGAGAGGTGCCGCTGGCGTTCGACGGCGAGCCGCACGGTGCCGCGCAGCCGCTCGGCCAGCGCGGAGAGCTTGTACCAGGTGTCCTGGGCCGCGGCCAGGCGCGGCGCGTCCTCGGCGAGCGAGCTCTCCAGCTCGGTCTCCTCGGTGGTTGCGGCCTCGAGCGCCTGCTCGACCTCGGCGCGGCGGGCGCGGGCGGCGTTCTCGTCGGCCTCTTCCCTGGCGATGTCGGCGCGCTGGGTGACGAGGTCGTCGGCGTGGAGGCGCAGGCGCGCGTCGCGCAGCTCGGACTGGACCACCTGTGCGCGGCGGGCGATCTCGGCCTGCTTGCCCAGCGGTTTGAGCTGGCGGCGCAGCTCGGCGGTGAGGTCGTTGAGCCGGTCGAGGTTGCCCTGCATCGCGGTGAGCTTGCGGAGGGCCTTCTCCTTGCGCTTGCGGTGCTTGAGGACGCCCGCGGCCTCTTCGATGAACGCGCGCCGCTCCTCGGGCTTGGCCTGGAGGATCTCGGCGAGCTGCCCCTGGCCGACGATGACGTGCATCTCGCGGCCGATGCCGGAGTCGGAGAGCAGCTCCTGCACGTCGAGCAGGCGGCAGCCCTTGCCGTTGATCTCGTACTCGCTGGCGCCGTCGCGGAACATGCGCCGGGTGATCGAGACCTCGGTGTACTCGATGGGCAGCGCGCCGTCGGTGTTGTCGATAGTGAGGGTCACCTCGGCGCGGCCGAGCGGGGCGCGGCCCGCCGTGCCCGCGAAGATGACGTCCTCCATCTTGCCGCCGCGCAGATCCTTGGCACCCTGCGTGCCCATCACCCAGCGCAGCGCGTCGAGGACGTTGGACTTGCCGGAGCCGTTGGGGCCGACGACGCACGTGATGCCGGGCTCGAAGCGCAAAGTGGTCGCCGACGCGAAGGACTTGAAGCCTTTGAGCGTCAAGCTTTTCAGGTGCACGCGCTGTCGACCTTCCCCTGCCGGCTGGACTCCCTCTTCAGTCGGCCGATGCTACCCAAGGCGCCGTCGCGGCCGTGGGACGCGGGGCCGGGCGCGCCCGTGATCCTTCCCGGAGGGCGTCACACCAGCCCCATCCGTCACAGCTGCCTCAGCAGTGGGGAGCAAGGGAGCTTTGCTCTCGTTTTACGGGAGTAAAGCTCCCTTGCTCCCCTACCTGGGAACCCGGGGTGGTGGGTCAGCGTTCGACGAAGCCCTGGAGGCCGCCCCGGGGAGCGGACCAGCGCTCGGCGACATGATCCACTCGACCGGGTGAGGTGTCCGAGCGCAGCGCCGCCAAGAGCCGCTCACAGTTGTTCTTGGGGCCTTCCGCGACGACCTCCACCCTGCCGTCCCGCAGGTTGGTCGCGCTGCCGACGAGCCCCAGTTCCAGCGCCCTGCTCCTCGTCCACCAGCGAAAACCGACCCCCTGCACCATTCCGTGGACCCACGCGGTGAGCCGGACCGTCTCCTGTTCGTCAGCCACGGCCCCATCGTGCCGCACCACCCGGTCGTCGCAGTGAGTGAGCCCTTTAGCACAGAGTGGTTCGCAGCCCATCACCCAGCGGTGGTACTGTGCCCGCCGGGTCCGCCAAACGGGCGAACAATCAGCAACTCCGAAGGAGTCATGCATGACCCCGTCCCCAGGGTCACGGCCTCGCGCCGAGGTTGCTCCACCCCGCGAATCCACCGGAAAACTCCAGCGCACGGGCTACATCGCGCTCGCGGCCAGCGGCCTCGTCCTGGCCACCGCGTTCGGCGCCGTCGCGCAGGTCATGGGCGGCACGTCCGACTCCCCGGACGCCGTCGACCGGACCGCCTCTCAGAGCACCGGCAACTCCGGCGGCAACGGCGGACCCGAGCTGGTCCCCGGCCAGGCCATCCCCGGTCAGACGCAGATCATGGTCGACGGCGTCGCCGTGACGGGCACGCTCCCGCCCGCGACCACCTCCCCGACCACGGTCGTCAGCGTCGGCCCCGACGGGATGACCACGACCACGGTCATCACCCCGACCAGGAGCAGCTCCTCCAACACCCGGCCGGGCACCCCGCCGCCGGGCGGTTCGGACAGCGAGCTGCCCCCGACGACACGGCCGACGACGGATGCGCCGGACCCGACAACCCCACCGACCACGACGCCCCCGCCCTCGACCTCGGACCCCGGCACCACACCGCCCGACTCCACCACTCCGCCGGACGATTCGTCACCCTCGGACCCGGAGAGCACGTCCGGCACGGGCAGCAGCTCCGCCAGCTCCTGAGCCTCACGGTTCGAAGCGGTAGCCCATTCCCGGCTCGGTCAGCAGGTGCCGGGGCCGGGAGGGTTCGGGTTCCAGCTTGCGGCGCAGCTGCGCCACGTAGACGCGCAGGTAGTGCGACTCGGTGTCGTACGTCGGCCCCCACACCTCGTGCAGCAGCTGCTTCTGCGTGACCAGCCGGCCCCGGTTGCGCACCAGCAGCTCCATCAGCCGCCATTCGGTCTTGGTCAGGTGCACCTCGGCGCCGTCGCGCCGCACCTTCTTCGCCGCGAGGTCGATCGTGAACGACGCGGTCTCCACCTGCGCGTCCGCGTCGGCCACCGACAGGCCCGAGCGGCGCACCGCCGCCCGCAGCCGCGCGAGCAGCTCGTCCATCCCGAAGGGCTTGGTCACGTAGTCGTCGGCACCGGCGTCGAGCGCCTGCACCTTGTCCGTCGAGTCGTCCCTCGCCGAGAGCACGATGATCGGTACCTGGGTCCAGCCGCGCAGGCCCTCGATCACCTCGACGCCGTCCAGGTCGGGCAGGCCGAGGTCGAGCACCACCACGTCCGGCCGCGTCTCGGCGACGGCCTTGAGCGCGGCCGTCCCGTCGTGGGCGGTCACCACCTCGTAGCCGCGTGCCGAGAGGTTGATGCGCAGCGCTCGCGCGATCTGCGGGTCGTCGTCGACGACCAGCACCTTGCTCGACTCCTTGTCAGGCATGCTCCTCCACTCCGCGGTAGGCGGGCAGCGAGACCACCACGGTGAGTCCCCCGCCTGGCGTGTCCTCGGCACGGATCGTGCCACCCATCGCCTCGGTGAATCCTTTCGCGACGGACAGCCCGAGGCCGATCCCGGGGGTTCTGTCGCCCACCCGTCTCCCACCGCCACCCGCCACGGACGCGCTCCGCGCGGCTGTGTTCGACAACCGCTGAAACGGCGCGAAGGCCGAGTCCGCCGCGCCCTTCGGCAGGCCACGCCCGTGGTCGACGATCCTCAGCTCGACGTGCTGGGCGTGCGCGCTGGCCCGCACCGCCACGGGCTCACCTCCCACGCCGTGCCGCAGCGCGTTGTCCACGACGTTGGCCACCACGCGTTCCAGCAGACCGGGATCGGCGAGCACCCACGGCAGATCTTCGCGCACGTCGACGCGCACCGCCTTCGCGTCGTCCAGGTTGGACAGCGCGAGCGCCACGACCTCGTCGTAGCCGACCGGCTGCAGCTGCGGGCGCACCGCTCCGGTCGCCAGGCGCGAGGAGTCGAGGAGGTTGTCGACGAGCCCCGCGAGCCGGTCGGCGGAGACCTCGATGGTCTCCAGCAGCTCTGCGGTGTCCTCAGTGGACAGCTGGAGGTCGGGGGCACGCAGGCTGCCGATGGACGCCTTGATGGAGGTCAGCGGGGTGCGCAGGTCGTGGCCCACGGCGGAGAGCAGGGCCGTGCGCAGCTCCGTCGCGTGCGCCTTGCGCTCGGCCTCGGCCGCGGCCGCCGCCATCCGCTGCTGGCGCAGCGCGAGCAGCGCCTGACCGGCGGCGGCCTCCAGCACGCCCCGGTCGGCGGCGGGCAGGGAGCGGCCGCGCAGGGTCAGGTGCACGTCGGCGGTCACGGGGATGTCGACGTCGGCCTTGTCCGGCTCGGGGCAGCGTTCCGGCCCGGACTCGGCCACGCGGCGCCACACGCCGTCGCGCTTCTCCATGAGCCCCACCGACACCTGGCCGAAGTTCTCCCGCACCTTCTCCAGCAGGCGCTCCAGCGGCTTCGGGTTGGTGAGCACCGTGCGCGCGTAGGAACCGAGCAGCGACGCCTCCGTGCGGGCGCGCGCGGCGAGGCTCGCCCGCCGCGCCGCCGAGCCGACGACGAGCGCCACGAGCACGGCCACCACGAGCATCACGAGGAGTGTGACGACGATCCTCGGCGAGGACACCCCGAGCGAGTAGTAGGGCTCGGTGAAGAAGAAGTTCAGCAGCCCCGCCGACAGGAACGCCGCGACGAGCGCGGGCCCGAGCCCGCCGACGAGTGCCACGATCACGATCGCGAGGAAGAACGTCACCACGTCGGTGGAGAAGTCCAGCTGCTCCCGCAGCAGCAGGCCGATCCCCGTCGCCAGCGCGGGCAGCAGTACCGCGAGCGCCCAGCCGCCGAGCCGCCGCGCCGCGCTGAGCACGCTGGGCCCGAAGCGGGCACGCAGCCGCCCGCCCGCCTCGTCGTGGGTGACCATGTGCACGTCGATCGGGCCCGAGCGCTGCACCACGGTGGCGCCGATGCCCTCGTCGAACAGCCGCGCGAACCGCGAGCGCCGGGAGGTGCCGAGCACGAGCTGCGTGGCGTTGACGCCGCGCGCGAAGTCCAGCAGCGCCGTCGGCACGTCGTCGCCGACGACGTTGTGGAAGGTGGCGCCGACGTCGTCGGCGACCTTGCGGTACCGGCCGACCGCGGTCGGGCCGAGCCCGGTGAGCCCGTCGCCGCGCAGGACGTGCAGCACGAGCAGCTCGGCGCCCGCCCTCGTGGCGATGCGGCGCGCCCTGCGGATCAGGGTTTCGCTCTCCGGGCCGCCGGTGATGGCGACGACCACGCGTTCCCTGGCCTCCCACGTGTCGGTGATGTCCTGCTCGGCGCGGTAACGCTGCAACGCGACATCCACCTGGTCGGCCACCCACAGCAGCGCCAGCTCCCGCAGCGCCGTGAGGTTGCCGACGCGGAAGTAGTTGCCCAGCGCCGCGTCGATCCGCTCGGCCGGGTAGACGTTGCCGTGGGCGAGCCTGCGGCGCAGCGCCTCCGGCGTGATGTCCACGAGCTCCACCTGCTCGGCGGCACGCACCACCTCGTCCGGCACCGTCTCCTGCTGCCGCACGCCGGTGATGCGCTCCACCACGTCGTTCAGGCTCTCCAGGTGCTGCACGTTCACCGTGGTGAGTACGGTGATGCCCGCGGCGAGCAGTTCCTCGACGTCCTCCCAGCGTTTCTCGTTGCGGGCACCCGGAGCGTTGGTGTGAGCGAGCTCGTCCACCACGGCGACCTCGGGCTTGCGCGCGAGCACCGCGTCGACGTCCATCTCCGGCAGCTCCGTGCCCCGGTGCACGAACGTCTGCCTCGGCACCGTCTCGAGCCCGTCGAGCAGGCGAGCCGTTTTGGCTCTGCCGTGGGTTTCCACGAAGCCGATCACGACGTCGGTGCCGCGTTCGAGCCTGCGGTGCGCCTCGCCGAGCATCGCGTAGGTCTTGCCGACGCCGGGTGCCGCGCCGAGGTAGATCCGCAGCTCTCCCCGGCGCGGCGAACCGCTGCCTTCCTGCACGCTCACGGAACCAGTGTGCTCCGCACCGCGAGGTTCAGTTCAAGCACGTTCACCGACGGCACGCCGATGCCGTGCGTGCTGGTGTGCTCGGCGACGAGATCGCGCACGCGCTGCCCGGAAAGCCCGGTGTTGCGGGCCACCCTGGCGGTCTGCAGCTCGGCGTAGGCCTCGCTGATGCCGGGGTCGACACCGGAGGCTGAGGCCGTGACCGCGTCGGCGGGCACGGCGCTCGGCGGGACGTTCTCCCGCTCGGCGACGAGCTGCCTGCGCTGCCGCACCAGCTCCACCTGCCTGTCGTCGAACGCGGACTTGTTCGAACCGCCCGATGCCGACGGGTCACCGGGGTCCAGCGGGCCCTCCGCGCTCGCCGAGGGCCGAGTGTGGAACCACGGGTCCCGCGTAGGCGGGCCGTCGAAGACCGGGTCGATGCCGATCAGCGACGAGCCCACCGCCGTGCCGTTCCGCTCGATGAGCGAGCCCTCGGCCCGGTGCTCCAGCCCGGGGAGCCGGGAGACCGCCCAGACTCCGAGCGGGTAGACCACGCCGAGCAGCACGGTGAAGACCAGCAGCACCCGCAGCGCCGCGCGGGACTGGTGGAACAGGGACTTGAGCATCAGGGTCACCCGATTCCCGGAATGAGACGGACGAGCTGGTCGATGAGCCAGATCCCGGCGAACGGCGTGCAGATGCCGCCGAGGCCGTAGATCAGCAGGTTGCGCCGCAGCAGCCCGGACGCGGTCGACGGGGTGTAGCGGACACCGCGCAGCGCCAAGGGAATCAGCGCCACGATCACGAGCGCGTTGAAGATCACCGCGGAGAGGATCGCCGACTCCGGGGTGGCCAGGCGCATGATGTTGAGCGCACCGAGCTGCGGGTAGATCGCCAGGAACATCGCGGGCAGGATCGCGAAGTACTTGGCGAGGTCGTTGGCGATGCTGAACGTGGTCAGCGCGCCACGGGTGATCAGCAGCTGCTTGCCGATCTCGACGATCTCGATGAGCTTGGTGGGGTCGGAGTCGAGGTCGACCATGTTGCCGGCCTCCTTGGCGGCCGACGTGCCCGTGTTCATGGCGACGCCGACGTCGGAGGCGGCGAGCGCGGGCGCGTCGTTGGTGCCGTCGCCGGTCATCGCGACGAGCCTGCCGCCCTCCTGCTCCTTCCGGATCAGCGCCAGCTTGTCCTCGGGCTTGGCCTCGGCGAGGTAGTCGTCGACACCGGCGTCGGCCGCGATGGCCCTGGCGGTCAGCGGGTTGTCGCCGGTGATCATCACCGTGCGGATACCCATGTCGCGCAGGCGCCGGAAGCGTTCCCGCATGCCTGGCTTGACCACATCGGACAGCCGGATCACGCCGTGCACCACCGGTGTGCCGCCGCGCAGCTCGGCGACCACGAGCGGCGTGCCGCCCTGCTCACCGATCTCCTTGCTCACACGGGTGACCTCCTCGGGCAGTGTCCCGCCGTGCCCGGCGACCCACGCGCGCACGGCGTCGGTGGCGCCCTTACGGACCTGCCTGCCGCCGGCGTCGAGCCCGCTCATGCGCGTCTGCGCGGTGAACGGGACGAACTCACCGCCCTGCTCACCCGTCAGCTCGGGGTGGTCGCGTTCGATCAGCTCGATGATGCTGCGGCCCTCCGGGGTGGCGTCGGCGAGGCTCGCCAGCCGCGCGGCCTCGGCGAGCCGATCCGGTGTGGACGAACTCGCCGGGATCAGTACGGTCGCCCTGCGGTTGCCGAAGGTGATGGTGCCGGTCTTGTCGAGCAGCAGTGTCGACACGTCTCCGGCGGCCTCCACAGCGCGGCCCGACGTGGCGAGCACGTTGCGCTGCACCAACCGGTCCATGCCCGCGATGCCGATCGCGGAGAGCAGCGCACCGATCGTGGTCGGGATGAGGCACACCAGCAGCGCCGTCAGCACCACCACCGACTGCGTGCTGCCGGAGTAGCCCGCCATCGGCTGGAGCGCGACCACGGCGAGCAGGAAGATGATCGTGAGCGTCGAGAGCAGGATCGTCAGCGCGATCTCGTTCGGCGTCTTCTGCCGGGACGCGCCCTCGACGAGCGCGATCATCCGGTCCACGAAGGACTCCCCCGGCCTGCTGGTGATCCGCACGACGATGCGGTCGGAGAGCACCGTGGTGCCGCCGGTGACGGCGCTGCGGTCGCCGCCGGACTCGCGCACCACGGGTGCGGACTCGCCGGTGATCGCCGACTCGTCCACGGTGGCGATGCCCTCGATCACGTCACCGTCGCCGGGGATCGTCTGCCCCGCCTCCACCACCACGCGGTCGCCCACACGCAGCCGTGCACCGGGTACCTCCTCCTCGCCGCCGTCGTCGAGCAGGCGCCTGGCGACGGTTTCCTTCTTGGTGCGCCGCAACGACTCCGCCTGCGCCTTGCCCCTGCCCTCGGCCACGGCCTCGGCGAGGTTGGCGAACAGGACGGTGAACCACAGCCACGCGGCGATGAGGATCGTGAACACGCTCGGCTCCGCGACCGCGAACACGGTCACGAGCACCGATCCGGCCCACACCACGAACATCACGGGGTTGCGCAGCTGGTGGCGGGGGCCGAGTTTGCGCAGCGCGTCCGGCAGCGACCTGAGCAGCTGCCGAGGGCTGAACACGCCCGCGCTCACCCGCGCCACGTTCCCGGCGTGGGTCTCCGCGCGCGCCGGGCGTTCCCGGGTGGTCATGATCATGCGAGTGCCTCCGCGATCGGTCCGAGCGCGAGCGCCGGGATGAAGGTGAGTGCGGCCACGAGGACGACGGTGCCCGCGAGCAGCGAGCCGAACAGCGGGCTCGTGGTGGGCAGGGTTCCGGACGTCTCGGGGACCTTCCGTTGTGCGGCAAGGGAACCCGCGAGGCAGAGCACCGCGATGATGGGAACGAACCGGCCGAGCAGCATCGCGACGCCCAGCGACGACTGGAACCAGTCGCTGGTGACCGTGAGCCCGGCGAACGCGCTGCCGTTGTTGTTGCCCGCCGAGGCGTAGGCGTAGAGCACCTCGGACAGGCCGTGCGGGCCGGTGTTGTTGAGCGCCGCGTCGAGCTCGCCGGGCATCAGCAGAGCCGCGCCGGTGCCGAGCAGCACCACCGTCGGCATGGCCAGCATCGAGACGGCAGCGCAGGTCACCTCCCGGCGGCCGAGCTTCTTGCCCAGGTACTCCGGGGTCCGGCCGACCATCAGCCCGGCGAGGAACATCGCGATGATCGCGAGCACGAGGATCCCGTAGAGCCCCGCGCCGACGCCACCCGGCGTCACCTCGCCGAGGAGCATGTTCAGCAGCGGGACACCGCCGCCGAGCCCGCTGTAACTGTCGTGCATGGAGTTCACGGCGCCCGTCGACGTTCCCGTGGTGCTCGTGGCGAACAGCACCGACTGTCCGATGCCGAAACGCTGCTCCTTGCCCTCCATGCTCGCGCCCGCGAGGAGCGCGGCGGGCCCGTTCGGATGGGTCTCGGCCCACCACGCGACGGCGAGCATGGCGCCCCACAGCACGCCCATCACCGACAGCAGCGTGTAACCTTGCTTCCGGTTGGTGACCATCGTGCCGAACGCGCGTGTCATGGACACCGGGATCACGAGCAGCAGGAAGATCTCCAGCAGGTTCGTCCACGAGTTCGGGTTCTCGAACGGGTGCGCCGAGTTGGCGTTGAAGATGCCGCCGCCGTTGGTGCCGAGCTCCTTGATGGCCTCCTGGCTCGCCGCGGGCGCGAGCGCGATCGTGCTCCGTGAACCGTCCGGGTTGGACACCGTGACGCCGGAGCGCAGGCTCTGCACCACACCCAACGCGACGAGCACGACGGCGACCACGGCCGAGATCGGCAGCAGCACGCGGACGGTGCCCCTTGTGAGGTCGACCCAGAAGTTGCCGAGCCGGTCGGTACCGCGCCGCACGAACCCGCGGACCAGCACCACGGCGACGGCCATGCCGACGGCGGCGGACAGGAAGTTCTGCACCGTCAGCCCGGCCAGCTGCACGAAGTGGCCCATCGCCACCTCGCCGGAGTAGGACTGCCAGTTGGTGTTGGTGACGAAACTGATGGCGGTGTTGAACGCCATGCCGGGCTCGATGGCGCTGCGGCCGAAGTTCCACGGCAGCACCGGCTGCAGGCGCTGCAACAAGTACAGCACCACGATCGAGACGAACGAGAACGCGAGCACCGACGCCGCGTAGGTGCTCCAGCGCTGCTCGGACGCGGGGTTCACGCGGAACAGCCGGTAGAGCGCGCGCTCGGCCCTCCAGTGCCGCTCACTGGTGTAGACGCGCGCGAGGTAGTCGCCGAACGGCCGGTACACGAGCGCGAGCGCGGCGAGCAGGATGCCGACCTGAACGAGGCCGGCCCAGAAGTCGGACATCTAGAACTTCTCCGGCCTGATCAGTGCGACGAACAGGTAACCGATCAGCCCCAGCGCCAGCAGCCCGCCGACCACGTTGGCGACCGTGCCCGCGGCGCTCACAGCTTCTCCAGCCCGCGTACGGCGAGCGCGAGGACGACGAATCCGCCGATCAGCAGAAGGGCGAACAGGAAATCGGCCACGAATGCACCTCTCCTCGCGGGTCACCCCTTCTGGGTGGACCCGTCCGGTGATCAGCGTGCGATCGGAACCTCGCGAACCGGACCGCGCCTGACGGCTCCTTGACGCGGCAAGGTGATCTGTTGACGCGGCCTTGACGGGCGGTGAGTCCGGCCACACCGGCACTGCTCGCGTGACCCAACCGCCCCCAAGGCCACCTTTGTTGCGTTGAGCGCAACCAAGGTGGCCTTGGCGGACGACCCTTAGGCTTTCGATCTTCCCTCTAATGCATGTTACAAACAGAAGTTTTGCACTTTTCGATATATGATGAGGGGCACCACACATAAGGGGGTCCCCGTGGAGGAGCCGAGCACCGAGCTGCTGGAGAGCTACGCGCGACTCCTCGACCTGGTCCGGAGCGGCCAGGCGGACACCAGACCGGCGCTGAGCGAGCGCACCGGTCTCGGCCGTACCGCCATCACGCAGCGCACCACGACGCTGCTCGACGCCGGACTGCTCGAGGAGGGCGACCTCAACCCCTCCACCGGCGGCAGACAGGCGAGAACGCTGCGCTTCCGCCGCGACGCCGGGCGCATCCTCACCGCCGAGCTGGGCGCCACGAGCTTCACCGCGGGCGTGACCGACCTGATGGGCACCGTGCTCACGATGTGTCACCGCGACTGCGACATCGCCCAGGGCCCCGAACCCGTGCTCACCGAGGTGGAGGACACCCTCGACGGCCTGCTCGCCGACCTCGGCGTCGAGCCCGGCGAGGTGTGGGGCGTCGGCCTCGGCCTGCCCGGTCCCGTCGAGTTCGCGACGGCACGGCCGTCGGAGCCGCCGATCATGCCCGGCTGGAACAACTACCCCGTTCGCGACCGCCTCTCCAAGCGCTACGACGCGCCGGTGTGGGTGGACAACGAGGTGAACCTGCTGTGCCTTGGCGAGCTGCGCACACCGGGCCTGCCGACCTCGGGCGACCTGCTCTACATCAAGATCGGCACGGGCATCGGCGCCGGCATCAGCAACGCCGGGCGCCTGCACCGGGGCGCGCAGGGCTGCGCGGGCGACATCGGCCACGCCGCCGTCTCCGACGACAGCACCGTGGTGTGCCGCTGCGGGAAGACGGGCTGCCTCGAGGCGCTCGCGGGCGGCGCCGCACTGGCCAGGGACGGCGAGACGCTGGCGCGTTCCGGCACCAGTGCCGCACTCGCCGCCGCGCTCGACGAGCACGGCACCGTCACCGGTGAGGACGTCACCGCCGCGGCCAGAGCGGGCGACCACCACGCGGTGCAGCTGCTCGTGCAGGCGGGCAGGCGCATCGGCGCGATGCTCGCCACGATGGTGAACTTCTACAACCCCTCGATCATCCTGCTCGGCGGCAAGGTGGCGGGCGCGGGCGATCTGTTCCTCGCCACGATCAGGGAGACGATCTACCGGCGTTCCCTGCCACTGTCCACACGGGAGCTGCGCATCGAGCGGGCCCGCCTCGGCGAGGAGGGCGGGCTCGTCGGCGCCGCCTACATGGTGCTGGACGAGCTGTTCTCCGTGCGCTACTTCGGCCAGTGGCTGTCCTCCGGCTCACCGAACGGGATGCCCGGACTGCACATCGCCGGTGAACGTGGCTGAGAGCACCCTGTGAATCTTGCGCGGCGGGCACTGATCGAGAGCGTCGTGACGTTGGAACCGGTGTAAGGACAACAGCCGGTATCGCCCACGAGGTGAGCACACGATGACCACAGCGTTCTCGCAGCCCGCGTTCGGCACTGCGCAGCGGGCGCCGCAGCTGCCGACCCTGCCGACCGGCTGGCCGATCGGCTCCTACGGCACGTACGAGGAGGCGCAGCGTGCCGTCGACCACCTCGCCGACCAGAACTTCCCCGTGCAGGACGTCACGATCGTCGGCGTCGAGCCGATGCTCGTCGAGCGCGTCGCCGCGCGGCTGACCTGGGGCAAGGTGCTCGGCAGCGGCGCGATGTCCGGCGCCTGGTTCGGCCTGTTCGTCGGCCTGCTGCTGAGCATGTTCACGCCGGGAGCCGGGCTGCTGCCGATCGTGATCGGCCTCGTCGCCGGTGTCGCGTTCGGCCTGGCCTTCGCCGCGATGGGGTACGCCGCGACCAAGGGCCGCCGCGACTTCGTCTCCCACAGCCAGCTCGTGGCCAACCGCTACGACGTCCTCTGCCAGCCGCGCAACGCCGAGAGCGGACGGGAACTGCTGGCCAAGCTGGCGATGTCCTCGACCACCTGGTGACCACCTGACCGCCTAACCGCAGTGAAGGCCACCATGCCTGCGCCCACCCGTCTCCCCCCACCACCCAAACGGAGGCGCTCCGCGCCGCTGTGCTGATTCCACGCAGTGAAGGTGACCTTCACTGCGGTCGGGGTCAGGTGCCGCTGGGAACGCTCACGGCCGGGTCCGGGGTCAGGCCCCGGGCCCGGCCGTTGCGCAGCAGGGCCCGCCAGCGGCGCGGGTCGTGTGTCGCGGGCGGGGTCTCGGTGAGGAACTCCCGCAGCACCTCCAGAAACCGCTGCGGTGACGTGTGATGCGGAAAGTGGCCTGCCTCCGGGAACACCTCGAGCCTGCTGCCCGGCATCGCCGCCCGCGCCAGCGCCGCGTGCGGGGTGGGGACCACGTTGTCGTGCCCACCCCACACGAGCATCGTGGGCATCCCCTCAGTGAGGTAGCAGCGGTCGAGCATGTTCACCACCTGGCCTCGCCAGTCGACCACCGACCGCAACGTCCGCAGGAACGCCTGCCGGTTCGGGCTTTCGGTGAGCCTGGTGTAGCGGCTGAGCACGTAGCCGAGGTCGTCGCCGAGCCCGAGCCCGCCGGTCACGCCGGCCAGCGCGCGCACGCCCCGCAGCACGGCCTGCACCGGGGCCGTCCCCGCGAGTGGGATCACCACGCCCGCTCCGGGCGCCGCCGCCAGCCGCAGCAGCGGGTGCACCTGCCTGGCGACCCCGCCGGAGGAGACGAGCACGAGCCGCTCGCACAGTTCCGGGAACTGGTAGGCGAACTGCATCGCCACGCCACCGCCGAGCGAGTGGCCGACCACGCTGACGCGCTCGACGTCCAGCGTCGCCAGCAGGTCCCGCATGCCACAGGCGTAGGCGGCCACCGAGTAGTCGGCTCTCGGCTTGTCCGAACCACCGTGACCGAGCAGGTCCGGCGCGATCACGGTGAACTCCCCCGCCAGCGACGCGAGCACCTCCAGCCACGTCGCCGAGTCGTCTCCGATGCCGTGGATGAACAGCACCGCGGGGCCGCGCCCGGCCATCCGGTAAGCGCGGCGGTACCCGTGCAGCACCCGGTACCTCGGCTCCAGCGTGTCCGCGTCGATCCCGGCGAGGCCGGTCCTGCCCTCGTGTGTCCGCACGGTCCCAATGCAGCACGGGCACGTTACGGACGGCGTTTCCGCGGTGTTGCTACTTCGGAATCGCCGCCGTGAACGGGACCTCGTCGCTCTCGGTGCACGAGGGCCGGTAGGCGTTGTAGCCGTTGTAGTTGCCCTCGTCGTCGTAGCCGCCCTGCTCGATGTGCGGACGGGGGAACCGGTTGTCCCTGCCCTGCGTGATCCTCGACTGCGTCGACTCCTCACACCCGTAGCGCGGCACGGTCAGCGGGCGGCCGTCCTCGGTGTAGAGGTAGACGTCGCGCAGCGGCTTGCCGTCGGCGTCGAAGACGTAGAGGTTCTCCAGTTCCTCGTCGCCGTAGTACAGCCCGGGCTCGCCGTCGTAGGCCGTGTTGGACGTGTACTGGTACGGGGACTCGCTCGTCGAGTCCTCCAGCGAGTCGGCGAGATAGCCCACCATCCCCGACCCCACGGCGAACACGAACACGGACACCGGCACGCTCGCCCACAGGAGCCTGCGGTCCGTGCGGGACCTCGGCCCCGCCCACAGCGCGAGCGCGGCGATGCCGACGAACAGCGGCAGCACGAGGATGGCGGTACTGCTCCTGATCACCAGCAGCAGCGCCGAAAGGCCCATCAGCACCGCGCACAGCACCCACCAGGCCGGCGCCATGGTCCGCAGGTGGACCGCCAGCGAGCCCGCCCGCCGGGACGCCCCCGACCGCACGCGCCTGACCTCCGGCAGCTCGGCGACCGGGCCGGTGCCCCGCGACCACACGTACCAGCCGGCCGCGGCCAGTGCGGGCACGATGAGGACGAGCATGCCGAGCAGTTCGGCGTCGAATTCGCGGCCGACCGCGAAGCCCACGAGCGCGAGCGCGCCGACGCCCAGCACCAGCACCCACAACGCCAGCCGGGCGCCCGCCCTGCGCGACCCCGTGGGCTTCTCGGCGCCCTCGGTCCCCTCGGCGGGCGGCGGCGGGTAGTCGCCCGCGGCCCGCACCTCGGCCGCGTAGCTCTCCGGGGAGCCGAGCTGCTCGGTCATCGCCTCGATCGTGGCCCGGTCTCCCAGTCCCTCCGCGATCTCCAGCAGATGCGGCCGGACGTCCTCCACGATCTCGTCGACCTCGGCGGCAGGCAGATCGGCCAGTGCCGTCCGCACCCGAGCCAGGTAGGCGCGAACGGCGGGCGGGTTCGGTGTGCTCATCGTGCGTCTCCCAACAGGCTGTTCATCGTGGTCGCGAAGGTCTGCCACGTCTTCGCCGACTCGGCGAGGCGTGCGCGGCCCTGCTCGTTCACGCTGTAGTACTTGCGGTGCGGCCCTTCCTCGCTGGCGACGACGTACGAGGCGAGCAGTCCCGCCTTGTACAGCCGCCGCAGCGTGCCGTACACCGAGGCGTCGCCCACCTCGTCGAGGCCCGCCTGTCTCAGCCTGCGCAGGACGTCGTAGCCGTAGCCGTCCTCCTCGCTCAGCACCGCGAGCACAGCGAGATCGAGTACGCCCTTGAGTAGTTGGCTGATCTCCACCGCGTCCTCCAGTTATGCGCTAGCGACACTACCACGCAATGCGCAGTAGTGCGCACAGCGACCCGCCATCCGGCCGTATCGGGTGGATCAGCGCGTGCGCGTCCTCGGTTTCGGCTGGCAGCGCGGGCACGAGAACGACGAGCGGTTCATGAACGGATCGCGCCGGATCGGGGTGCCACAGCGACGGCACGGCTCGCCCACCCTGCCGTAGGCGTCGAGCGAACGGTCGAAGTAGCCGGACTGGCCGTTGACGTTGACGTAGAGCGCGTCGAACGACGTTCCGCCGGCCACGAGCGCCTCGGCCATCACCTCGGCGGCCGCGGAGAGCACGGCCTGCGCCTGCTTCGCGGTGAGCCGCTCCGTGGGACGCGCCCAGTGCAGCCGGGAGCGCCACAGGGCCTCGTCGGCGTAGATGTTGCCGACGCCCGACACGAGCGTCTGGTCGAGCAGCGCCCGTTTGACCTCGGTGCGCTTGGCCCGCAGCAGCCGCACGGCGAGCGCGGCGTCGAAGAGCGGGTCCATCGGGTCGCGGGCGATGTGGGCGATGGTGTTCGGCACCGCCGTGCCGTCCACCTCGACGAGCTCGGCGAGCGCGAGGCCGCCGAACGTGCGCTGATCGACGAACCGCAGTTCGGGGCCGCCGTCGGCGAAGCGGAACCGGGCACGCAGATGCTTCTCGGCTGGAGTGTCCTCGGGCTGGACGAGCAACTGGCCGCTCATGCCCAGGTGGGCGAGCATGGCCTCGCCGTCGGCGAGATCGAGCCACAGGTACTTGCCGCGGCGGCGGGCCGCCTCGATCTTGACGCCGCACAGGCGGCCGGTGAAATCCTCGACGCCGGGAACGTGACGGCGGATGGCGCGGGGATGGAGCACCTCGGCGGAGGCGATGACCCGCCCCGCGACGTGCCGTTCGAGACCTGCGCGGACGGTCTCCACCTCGGGAAGCTCTGGCACCGGGCCAGTTTAGTCGGGTCGCTCAGCAGCCTTATGCAGTGAAGGCCACCTTCACTGCAGTCGGGTGCAGGACGAGACGCTGCGGCTCAGCCGTCCTGGGCGGGCTTGAGCTCCTCGGAGAGCGCGCGCCAGGCGGACTCGGCGGCCTTCTGCTCGGCTTCCTTCTTGGTCGTGCCGTCGCCCTGGCCGAGATTGCGGCCACCGACGAACACGGTCGCGTTGAACTCCTTGCGATGGTCGGGACCGGTGTCCTCGACCTTGTACTCGGGCACGCCGAGACCGGCCGACGCCGTCAGCTCCTGGAGGCTGGTCTTCCAGTCCAGTCCGGCACCGCGCAGCGGCGCCTCGGCGAGCAGGTCGTCGAAGAGCCGGTGCACCAGCTCTCGCGCCGCGCCGATGCCGTGCGCGAGGTAGGTCGCGCCGATGACGGCCTCGAGCCCGTCGGCGAGAATGCTCGCCTTGTCCCGGCCGCCGGTCAGCTCCTCACCCTTGCCGAGCAGCAGGTGCGCGCCGAGACCCCCCTCACCGAGCCCGCGGGCCACGCCTGCCAGCGCGTGCATGTTCACCACACTGGCCCGCAGCTTCGCGAGCTGGCCCTCCGGCAGCTCCGGGTGCTGCCGGTACAGATGATCGGTCACCACCAGGCCCAGCACCGCATCCCCGAGGAACTCCAGACGCTCGTTGGGCGGCAGCCCGCCGTTCTCGTACGCGTACGAGCGGTGGGTGAGCGCAAGCGTCAGCAGCTCGGTGTCGAACTCGACACCGAGCGCCTCGAGTAGTGGTGTGGGATCCGCTGCCGGGCCGGTAGGCGACTTACCCCCCATAGCCGACAGCCTCAGGCGGGCTCGACGACCTGACGACCGCTGTACTGGCCGCACGCCGGGCAGGCGACGTGCTGGGGCTTGAGCTGCCTGCACGCGCGGTTGGGGCAGGCCACCAGCTCAACCGGCGCGGCCTTCCACTGGGCACGGCGCGAGCGGGTGTTGGAACGCGACATCTTCCGCTTCGGGACGGCCACGACTGGTTCTCCTCATCAAGGTCTGCTCGCGGGTGCGAGCGTGCTTGCCGAATTGGTCGAGCTGCTGCTCGCCGGGCTTTACCGGTCCGAGCCGTTCGCCGGGTTGTCGCCTTGGTTGTCCCCAAAGCGCTCGACCAGCGCGGCCCACCGAGGGTCTATCGTCTCATGCCCGTGTCCGGGCTCGAGATCGGCCCACTTCACGCCGCATTCGGGGCACAGTCCGGCGCAGTCCTCGCTGCACAACGGCACCAGCGGGAGCGCGAGGACGATCGCGTCGCGGACCAGCGGCTCGAGGTCGATCTTGTCGTCGACGACCCGGCTGACCTCGTCCTCCTCGGTGGTCTCGTCGGTGGTCGAGTCCGGGTAGGCGTACAGCTCGGTGAGGTCGACCTCGACCTCGTCGGCGATCGGGTCGAGGCAGCGCGAGCACTGGCCGGTGGTCGGGGCCGACGCCGTGCCCGTCACGAGCACGCCCTCCACCACTGACTCCAGCAGCAGATCGAGCGCGACCGTGGCGCCCTTGGGCACGAGGATCACGTCGGGCACGCCGAGCGGCGTGTCGACGGGAACGTCGCGCCGCAGCGTACGGCTGGAGCCGGGGCGGCGGCCCAGCTCATGGGTGTCGAACAGCCACGGGTTGCGCGCGTCGGGGCGCGCGGGGCTGGTGCTTTCGTCAGGCATCGGATTCTTCGAAGTCGAGTGACAGGGCGGCGCGGCGAGCGCCTGGTCCAGGGTACGCCCTGTCGCCGCTAGTGAGCCTGGTAGTCGTAGACGGCTCCGCGGCCGCCGCCGAGGTGCGGGGTGCCGCGCAGATGGTTGCGGCCGGAGTCGACCGTGCGCAGCGTCGAGGACAGCAGCTCGGAGAACTCGGCGAGCTTGCCGTCGACGTAGGCGTCGCACTCGGCCCGCTGCCGGTCGGCCTCGGCGTGCGCCTCGTCCACGATGCGCGCGGCCTCGCCGTGGGCGGCCTGGACGACCTCGGTCTGCGCGACGAGCCGGGCCTGCTCGTGCCTGCCCTCCTCGACGGCGCGGTCGTAGGCGTCGCGGCCGGCCTGCACCATCCGCTCGGACTCGGCACGGGAGCGCTCGGTGAGGTCGCGGTACTCGGCCTGGCCCGCGGCGACGGTGCGGTCGGCCTCGTCGCGCGCGTCGGCGAGCAGCTGCTCGGCCCGCGCGCGGGCCTCGGCGACGAGCCGTTCGGCCTCGGCGGTGGCCTCGGAGACGGTGCGCTCGGCCTCCTCGTTGGCCGTGCGCACGGCGGTCTCGGCCTCCTCGCGGGCGCGCTGGACGATCTCGTCGCGCTTGTCGAGCACGTCCTGGGCGTCGTCGACCTCGCGCGGCAGGGCGTCCCTGATGTCGTCGAGCAGTTCGAGCGCGTCACCGCGCGGGACCACGCAGCTGGAGGTCATCGGGACGCCCCGCGCCTCTTCCACGATCGTGACGAGCTCGTCGAGAGCCTCGAACACCCGGTACACGGCAACTCCCTCGCACCATCGACCCCACGTGTGCAGGGCTCCAGTCTGCCCGGTCGCTAGGGAGATTGCCGTGACCATGCGTGCGCGGGCGTGTCAAGGCCCGCTCCGCGATCAGAGCTGGATCAGGACGAAGCTCTCGTAGTGGTCGGGGGTGTAGAAGTACTCGCCGCCGTCGCCGGTGACGATGCGCCTGGCGCCGCGGTCGTCACTGCCGGGGGTCTCGACGGTGTATTCGGCGTAGTAGCCGGTCTCGCAGTCCGGCAGCAGGCCCTCGCGGTTCTCGAAGGTCGTGCCGTCCTGCGGATAGGGATAGGGCCCTCCGGCCTCGATCAGCTCGTAGGTGTCGGTGGCCTCAGGCGGCAGGTCCCCCAGCGGCACCTGCTCGAATCCGGAGGTGTCGCCGCACTCGGCTTGTGCGGCGGCCAGTGGTTGGGCCGTGACCGTGCTCGCGCCTCCGAGAAGGGCGACGATCAGGGCCAGCAGAACTGTGGTGACGCGTGATCGGTAGTTGGTCATTTTCGGACCGTAACCGGATCACGTGATCAACAGGTGCCCTTTCCGTGAACTATTCACGTTCCCGCAGCTTGGCGAGGAGCCGCTCGTGCACGACCTCGGGCACCATCTGCGAGACGTCTCCCCCGTACGTCGCGACCTCCTTGACCAGCGAGCTGGACAGGAAGCTGAAGGCGGGGTTGTTGGACATCAGCAGCGTCTCGACGCCGGAGAGCTCCCGGTTCATCTGCGCCATCTGCAGCTCGTAGTCGAAGTCGCTCACCGAGCGCAGACCCTTGGCGATCGCCGCGATGTCGTGCTGGCGGCAGTAGTCGACGAGCAGCCCGTGCCACGCGTCCACGCGCACGTTGGGGAGTTTCTCGGTGGCCTCGCGCAACATCTCGAGGCGTTCCTCGATCGAGAACAGGCCCTGCTTCTTCTTGTTGATCAGCACGGCCACGACGACCTCGTCGAAGAGCTGCGCTGATCTCTCGATGATGTCGAGATGTCCGTTGGTCGCTGGGTCATAGGAACCGGGACATACCGCTCGCCGCATGGGGCGGACGCTACCAACCGGCGGCGCCTCACGCGCGAGATGTGACGCACTCCGCCCAGAACAGCGCGGTGTCGCCGTACCGCTTCGTGCGCAGCGGCTCCAGTCCCTCCGGCCAGCGGGGCTCACCGTCGCGCAACGCGCGCTCGACGATCACCAGTCCGCCCCCGGCGACCCAGCCCCTTGCCACCACGTCGCCGAGCACCGAGGCGAGACGCTCGCCGTCGAGGTCGTACGGCGGGTCGGCCACCACGACGTCGAACGGCTCCGCGCACGGCTCGGCGACCACGGTCTCCACCTTCCCGTGCCGCACGGAACCGCCGAGACCGAGCAGGGCGATGTTGCCGCGCAGCACGTCGGCGGCACGCCGGTCGGCCTCCACGAACAGCACCTGCTCGGCGCCCCGCGAGAGTGCCTCCAGACCGAGCGCTCCGGAACCGGCGTAGAGGTCGAGCACACGGGCGCCGTCGAGCTCACCCGCGACGTCGAGCGCGTTGAACAGGGCCTCGCGCACCCGCTCCGATGTCGGGCGCGTGCCGCGCGGCGGGACCCGCAGCTTCCTGCCGCCCGCACGCCCGGCCACGATCCTGGTCACAGGGCCATCTTCTCAGCCGGTCCTTCCGACTGTGACTCGTGCCGGGACGTGGTGAACGCCCGCCGGGGAACGCGTATTGTCGTTCTTCCCCTTCCCGGCGATTTTGCTGCAGGAGCGCTGAGTGTCGGAACCTCGGGTCAGACGGGCCGAGATCGCCATCGAACAGTCCCACGTGGACCGGGTGTACGCGCGGCTCGCGGAGCTGCGCACCCAGGCCGAGGCCATGCGCGCGAAGGGGTACGAGATCGGCCACGGAGCCCAGCGGGAGGCCGTGTTCGAGCAGGCGTCGATGCTGTTCGAGCGCGACATGATGGTGTACCACGCCAACCAGACGCTGCAGACGCTCGACGCCGAGTACGAGGGCCTCGTGTTCGGCAGGCTCGACCAGCTCGGGCCCGAGACCGTCTACGTCGGCAGGCTCGGCATCCGCGACGCGGAGTTCGAGAACCTGGTCACCGACTGGCGCGCGCCGGCCGCCGCCGCGTTCTACCAGGCGACGGCCGAGGAACCGATGGATGTGGTGCGCCGCAGGGTGATCCGCTGTTCCGGGCAGGCAGTGCTCGATGTGGACGATGACGTGCTCACCCCCGACGCCGTGCCCGACGACATGAACGTCGTCGGCGAGGGCGCGCTGATGGCCGCGCTCGGCCGCGCCCGCGGCGAGAAGATGCGCGACATCGTCGCCACGATCCAGAAGGAGCAGGACGAGGTCATCCGCGCGCCGTGGCGCGGGGTGACCGAGATCACCGGCGGTCCCGGCACGGGGAAGACGGCCGTGGCGCTGCACCGCGCCGCATACCTGCTCTACCGCTACCGCCGCCAGCTCGGCGGCGCCGGTGTGCTGGTGGTCGGGCCGTCCGGCGTGTTCACGAACTACATCTCGCGCGTGCTGCCGTCGATGGGCGAGACGAACGTCGAGCTGCGGGCGCTCGGCCAGGTGCTCGACGGCATCGAGGCGACCCACCACGACCCGGCGCCGCTCGCGGCGGTCAAGGGCTCGCTGCGGATGCGCAAGGTGCTGCTCAAGGCCATGCGGGACACTCCGCCGGACGCACCGACCGAGATGCGGATCGTCTACCAGGGCGAGGTGCTCAAGCTCGGCGCCAAGGAGCTGGAGCGCGTGCGTCGCAAGGTGCACGGCCACGGCGGCCCGCCCAACCGCGCCCGCGTGCGCGCGGCGGAGACACTGCTGGAGGCGCTGGCCGACAAGGCCGAGGAGTACGCGAAGGCCGACGACCGCACGATCGACCGGCAGGAGCTGATCACGGCGCTCGGCGAGCGGATCGACTTCCACCGCTTCCTGGTGGTGTGGTGGCCCGTGCTCTACCCGGCCGAGGTGCTGCGCTGGCTCGGCGACGAGCGCAGGCTCACCCGCGCCGCCAAGCGGGTGCTCAGCCGCGAGGAGATCTCGCTGCTCGCCGCGTCGATGGCCGACCGGTCGCAGGGCTGGTCGATGGCCGACATCGCGCTGCTCGACGAGCTGCGGGTGCTCATGGGCCCGCCGCCGAAGCGCCGCAGGCGGCAGCGGCTGGAGCTGGACGCCGAGCAGCAGCGCGACTCGCGCGAGCAGACCACCCGCAGCAGGCCGGAGCACTACGACGAGTACTCCCACATCGTGGTGGACGAGTCGCAGGACCTCTCCCCGATGCAGTGGCGGATGGTCGGCAGGCGCGGCAAGTACGCGAGCTGGACCGTGGTCGGCGACCCGGTGCAGAGCTCGTGGCCCGACCCGCCGGAGGCGGCGCAGGCGCGCGATCAGGCGTTCGGCGCGCGGACCGCGCGCAGGCGCTACACGCTGCGCACGAACTACCGGAACTCGGCGGAGATCTTCGACCTCGCCGCACGCGTGGTCGCGGGCCACGCCGAGGAGGGCGAGCTGCCGCACGCGGTGCGCAGGACGGGTCTGGTGCCGCAGCTCAAGGCGATCGAGCCCGAGGGAGCCGAGACGGCCGTGCAGACGGCGGCCAAGGAGTTGCTGGGCGCCGTGGACGGCACGGTCGGCGTGATCTGCGCCATGAACCGGGTCGACGAGGTCGGCGGCTGGCTGGAGGGGCAGGCCGAGGAGCGGCTCAAGGTCGTCGGCAGTCTCGACGCCAAGGGCCTCGAGTACGACGCCGTGGTGCTGCTGGAACCCACCGAGCTGATCACCGAGTCGCTCACCGGGCGGCGGGTGCTGTACGTGGCGCTGACGCGGGCCACGCAGCAGCTGACCGTGCTGGCCTCCGACGAGGACTGGCTCGCGTAGGGAATTCCACCGCCGCGGCGCGGCGTTGACCTTCAACGTGACCTCCCTGCGTGACATCCCGTTCTCCGTGCTGGACCTCTCCCCCGTCGTGAGCGGAGGCGACGCGGCCACCGCGTTCCGCAACACGCTCGACCTCGCCCGGCACACCGAGCAGCTCGGCTACCACCGCTACTGGCTGGCCGAGCACCACAACATGCCGGGCATCGCGAGCTCGGCGACGGCCGTGCTGATCGGCCACGTCGCGGACGCGACCGAGCGGATCAGGGTCGGCTCCGGCGGCGTGATGCTGCCCAACCACGCCCCGCTCGTGGTCGCCGAGCAGTTCGGCACCCTGGAGGCGCTGCACCCCGGCCGCATCGACCTCGGCATCGGCAGGGCGCCCGGTACCGACCAGCGCACGGCCTACGCGCTGCGCGGGGCGGCCGGGCTGTCGGCGGAGGACTTCCCGCAGCGGCTCGCCGAGCTGATCGCCTACTTCGAGAGGGACGACGAGCGCCCGGTCAACGCCGTCGCGGCCGAGGGCAACCAGCCGCCGGTATGGCTGCTCGGTTCCAGCGGGTTCAGCGCGCAGCTGGCCGGGATGCTGGGGCTGCCGTTCTCGTTCGCCCACCACTTCAGCTCCGAGAACACGCTGCCTGCCGTGAAGCTCTACCGCGACTCGTTCCGGCCCTCGGCCGTGCTCGAGAAGCCGTACGTGATGCTCGGCGCCGCCGTGACCTGCGCGGAGACCGACGAGCAGGCGCGCTGGATCGCCGGCCCGAACGGGCTGACGTTCCTCAGCCTGCGCAAGGGGCGGCCGATCCCCCTGCCGACGCCGCAGGAGGCCGCCGACTATCCGTACACGGATCTGGACCGCGCGTTCATCGAGGACCGGATGGCGAGCAGCATCGTCGGCTCGCCGGAGACCGTCCGAAAGGGACTGGAGTCGCTGCTCGCCGACACCGAGGCCGACGAGATCATGGTCACGACGATGGTCCACGACCACGCCGACCGCCGCCGCTCCTACGAACTGGTCGCCGAGCTCGTGAACTAGAAACCGGTGCTCACTCCGACGGGTTACCATGCGATGGTCCATACAGGTGACAGGAGCCGGGTCCGGAGGTGTCGATGGGCGGCCGCGAGACCACCGAGCGCGCCTTGGCGGTGCACCGGCTGCTGAACTCGCAGAGCCCGGACCCCCCGCGGCCGCTGCCGCACGGGCGCCGGTTTCCGCTCCCTGACGTCCACCCACCGCAGGCCGACCTGGTGGCGACGCTGGCCCGGCGCCGCTCGTCGTACGCCTACGCCGACCGGGACCTCGAGCTGACGGCGCTGAGCGCGTGGCTGCGCTTCTCCGTGGGCGTGCAGCGGTTCGTGCCCGCGTTCGGCGTCGCCGACTATCCACTGGGCATGGCGCCGAGCGCGGGCGGGCTGGACATCCTGCGCGCCTACCTGGTCGTCCGGAGGGCCGAGCAGCTCGACCCGGGCGTCTACCGCTACGAGGCCGTTTCGCACGAGCTGGTGGAGCTGAGCGACGCCGACCCGGTACCCGCGCTCGAACACGTGTACCTGCAACCCGAGTTCATCCCGAGGGCGGCGGTGTCGCTGGCGCTGACCGCGCGGCTGGACGTGGCGTTCGACAAGTACCCGCTGCGGCACTACCGGACCCTGCACGTCGACACGGGCATCGCGGTGCAGAACCTCTACCTCGTCGGCACCGCGCTCGGGCTCGCGTGCTGCGCGGTCGCGGGGTTCGACGACGCGGCGCTGGGCACGCTGCTCGGCGTCACCGAGACCGAGATCCCCACGATGCTGTTCGCGGCGGGGCACGCGGCTACCTGATCGCCACCGTGTAGCGGTCGCCCGCGACGACGTCCTGCACGCCGGAGCCCCACGTCGCGGCGGGGTAGGACAGCACGGTCTCGCGGTTGTAGCCCCAGCCGATCACCCGGCCCGTGGAGGTCAGTGCCACGTTGTGCTGCCAGCCCGCCGAGACGGCGACGATGCCGGACGCGGTCGTGGCCGGCGGGGTCGCGCGGCCGAACTTGTTGCTGCCCCAGGCGACCACGCTGCCGTCGGCCTTCAGAGCGAGCGCCGTGCTCCACCCCGCGGAGATCGCCACGACGCCGGACCGGGCCTCGGGCGGCACGTCGGTCTGCCCGACGGTGTTGATGCCCCACGCCACCACGCCGCCGTCCTTCAGCGCGAGGTTGAAGTCGCCTCCCGCGGCGATCGCGGTGACCCCCGAGGACGCCTCGGGCGGCACGTCGTCGCGCAGGCCCCAGCTCACCACGCCGCCGTCGGACTTGAGCGCGAGGCTGTGGAACGCCAGCGAGGACACGTCCACCACGCCTGAGCGGGCCGCCTCCGGGACGTCGGTCTGGCCGAACCAGTCGTTGCCCCACGCGACGACACCGCCGCCGACCACGGCGAGGCTGTGTCCCCAGCCCGCCGCGATCGCGGTGGCCCCCTGCGCCTGCTCCGGCACCACCTTCTCGCCGTAGAGGTCCCGCACGTAGTACCGCGTGCCGACGGCGTGGACGCTGCCGTCTTCCTTGCGCGCCAGGAAATGCACGCCGCCGACCGCGACCTCGGCGACACCGGAGGACAGCGCGGGCGGGATCGGGTTGGTCACGCTCGTCACCCACACCTGCACCGCCCCCGAGGGGGCGGTGCCGACACCGCCCTGTGCCGTCGAGGGCTGCGCGGCGCGAACGGGTGCCGGGCCGCCGGGAGCCGCCGCGGCCGACGTGGTGACGGCCAGCAGGCCCGCGAGCACCAGCCTCGCGAGCGCCTGCGCGACCCTGCGCCTGCGCGCCCCGGCGATCACTCCCCTCACGAACCCTCCGCATCGCCCGCGCCACAATCTTCGAACGCGTGCGACCATAACCGCGGAAGTCGCCCCAACACTAGCCGGAATACATTCGCGGCCGCGTTCTCATAATTTCGTGACAAGGTTTGGTACGGCGTTCTTTTTCCGGTGACAAGTTCTGGCTCTACGCCTTGTTCACCCTGCAACATGCACTTAATCTACTCGCTGGTAGCCGCAGCGGATCGGCGTCCACAGCAATCCAGAAATGCACTTCACCGTAGGAGAGAACTGCCACTAAGGAGATTTCAGCAATGGGGCGAAGAATCAGGGACCTCGTGGCCAGTGTAGCCACAATGGGATTAGTAGCCGCCATCTCCGGCTTCGTCGGAGCGGGCTCGGCACAGGCGGCCGCGGACGTGACGTACGGGAGCCAGACCCTGCGCTACGAATGTTCGTACCCCGTGATCGGGTTCGACTACCTGGATGTCGAGATCGAGTTCAAGGCCCCCGACGCGGTCCCCGCCAACAGCCAGTTCGTCCCCTACGACATCGTCGCGACCGCGACGGTGCCGCAAAACGTCGTCGAGCTGCTCTACTACGTCGCCGGGATCGACGGCGTCCGCGGCACGGCCGACGGCACGGTCAGCCTCACCAACGGCAGCCCGGGCACGGTCACGATCGGGGACCTCGCCGTCGCGGAACAGTTCGTCGTCGACCCGCTCAACGACTTCCCGGTGATCGCCGAGCAGGGCGGCAGCACGGTGGTCCCGACCATCACCGCGGGCTCGCCCGGCGTACTCACCGCCAACATGGGCGACTACTTCGCGGCGTCACTGGACTTCCACTACTACAACGCGACCCCGGAGTGGCAGGGTCCGGAGACGTTCGAGTGCTTCCTCGACACCACAAGCCCGCAGAACACCGCCTTCTCGCCGAACATGACCGTCTCCTGACGGCCATCGGCTCCGGCACGGACCGGTCCGGTCACCGCATGGTGACCGGGCCGGTCCTGCCCGCGTTCTGCCCACCCACCACATCGAGGTGACCACGTGCTCCAGAACCTTCGCCCCGGCGGCCGCAAACTCGCCGTCGCCGCCGCGCTCCTGCTGCTGGCCGCCGGACTCAACGGCGGGCTCGCCGGCGCGCGGCCGGCACCGGCGAGGCAGCCGGACCGGCTGGTGAAGGACCTCGGCTACACCTGCGCCTTTCCCGAACCCGTCGGCAGCAGGCCGGTGACGATGTCGATCAGCACGAACCCGCTGCCGGAGAGCGTCACGGTGGGCGATTCGGTGCCGCTGGAGCCGTTCGAGGCGGCACTCACGTTGCCGGAGGAGACGTGGCGGGCGCTCGCGCCGCTCGGCGAGCCGGCCGCGATCGGGGGCAGCGCCGTGGTGACCCTGACCGTGACCGAGGGCGCCACGGCCACCCCGGTGCCGGTGGAGCTGACGCTGCCGGACACGCCGTTTCCCGACGCGGGGCCGGTGACGCTGGCGGCGTCGGCGCCGGTCCCGCCCGTCACGCCGACCACGGCGGGCGTCGCGCTCGCGATCTACGCCGAGGCGCCGCTGCCCAACCTGGCCCCGAAGCTCGCGGACGGCACGCCCAGCACCGACGCGCCGCTGCAGCTCACGTGCTCACCCGAGCCGGACCAGGATCCGCTGCTGGGCGAGATCCTCGTCGTGCCACCGGGTTCCGCTGGGGATCCGGACGGCGAAGAACCTGCCGAGGGCGGCGATCCGGCCGATCCGCCGGGCCCGGACGCGCGGCGGCAGGCGCAGGCGGCCGAGGCCGGGCTGCCCGGGATCGCGGGCGGGGTCGACGAACCGGCGCCCGCCGTGCTGATCGCGCCGCAGTTCATCCTCGGCGAGTCGACGATCGCGAAGCTCAACACCGCGTTTGACCTCGGCCCGGGAATGATGGTCAACGGCGGACAGTTCATCCCGCCGCCGACAGTCACGGGCAACGTCGCGCTGCCGCCCGCGAACACGCCGTTCAACGCGTTCGGCTTCATGCCCACCACGGGCAAGGCGGAGTTCCTGCCCGCCGAGGACACCAACGGGAGCATCCTGTCGGTGTCCGGCCCGAACCCCGCGAGCACGCTCGACGCGCACAGCGAGGTGATCCTGCGGATCAGCGAGGTGCTCGTGAACGGCGTCCCGCTCGACGTCGGGCCGAACTGCCGCACCGAGTCGCCGGTGGTCATCGACATGTTCGGCAGCTACATCATCACCAGCGGCGGCACCGTCCGCACCGACCCGAACGCCCCCGAGGAACGCCACCGCGGCTTCACCATCCCGCCGTTCACCGGCTGCGGCGTCACGGAGTCCCTCGACCCACTGGTGACGGGCTTGGTCTCGGGCCCCGGCAACCAGGCCACGATGACCCTGACCACCGTCCGCTGAACCCCGCACCCGGCTGCAGTGAAGGCCACCTTCACTGCGGGCAAGCATCAGTCGTAGTGGTGGGCGATTCCAGTGCGAGTTCCCTCAGACGGGCGCGAGCCTCCGGCGGGTCGAGGACGGTGACCGTCGCGCCGAAGGCCAGCAGCTGCCGCACGCCCTCGATGCCACGCACCCGCAGGGTCGCGCGCACCGTCTCGCCCTCGGCCGGTCCGAGAGTGAGGCGCGCGCCGAGGATGCGCTTGGCGCGCTCGACCTGACCGGCGTCGACGCGCAGCCGGAGCACGTCGTCTCCCGCGGATTCCCACCCGGCCGTCAGATCGGCGGCGACGCTCGCCAGCGTCGTACCGGTGCGCAGCCTCCTCGGCGTGCGCAGCGGTTGCCAGTGGCCGATGCGGTGCAGGCTGAACAGGCGGGGTTCGCCACGTTCGTCGGCGACGAGGTACCAGCGGCCCGCCTTGGCCAGCAGGCCGTACGGGTCGACGGTCCGCGAGCGCGGGGCCGGCTCGGCCGAGCGCTGGTAGGTCAGCTTCAGCCGCACGCCGCGGCGCAGGTCGCCGATCAGCTCGGCGGGTGAGACACCCTCGGGCTCCCTTCCGAACCACGGCTGGTTGTCGCTGGTGACGAGCTCTCCGATGGGCAGCAGGTCGCCGGACCGGCGTGGCGCCACGACCTTCCGCAGCGCGCGGCGGGTGACGTCGTCGACGCCGAGGCGGTGCCGCTGCCGAGGGTCGAGGCCCGCGAGCGCGAGGTGCTCGCGCTCCCCAGGCGTGAGCCTCGCGGTGTCGAGAGCGCCTCCGGGCAGCAGGGTGACGCCGCCGTACCGACCGCGCCGCAGCACGACCGGAAAACCGGCCTCCTGCAACCAGTGCAGGTCCCTGACCACCGTCCGGCCCGAGACGCCCGCCTCGCGGGCCAGCTCGGCGACCGTCGTGGCAGGCCGCGACTGCAGCGCGAGCAGGAGCGAGAAGAACCGGCCGGGCGTCACGGGGTGATCTTCTCAGAGAACATGACGGATCCTGTCGTGTTTCGCGCGCAGGATCGTCGGCGTCCGAGACAGCCAGGAAGGAAGACCCCACATGCCCGCACCGAACATGTTCATCGTGTACGTGAGCGACGCACCGGCCGCCGCCCGCTTCTACGGCGATCTCTTCGGGCTGAAGCCCAGCTTCGAGACGCCCGGCTTCATCGCCTTCGACCTCGCGGGCGGGGTGCAGCTCGCGCTGTGGACCAAGGACCTCACGCACGCGACCGGCCGCACCAGCGAGGTCTGCCTCGCGCTGGAGGGCGGCCCGGCGCGGATCGACGCCCAGTTCGAGGCCTGGAAGGCGAAGGGCGTCGACGTGGTGTCGCAGCCACGGGACGAGGACTTCGGCAGGACGTTCGTCGTCGCCGATCCCGACGGCAACCTCATCCGGGTCGCGCCCGTCGACTGACCGGCGAACGAGAATCGCCGCCGCCCTGGAACTCCGGGGACGGCGGCGATGTCGTCGGTACGGGCTAGGTGGTCGGCGTGACCGGCCTGCCGAGGTCGAGGCTGATCGTGTTGTCCGGTCCGGAGACCAGTGAGCTGAGCAGCCACGAGAAGATCGTGCAGTTGTCGAAGTCCGGAATCGTGTAGGTGCCGGAAACGGTGCCGCCGTTGAAAACGGTGAAGTTGCTCTCGGACACCATGTCGATCGACACCGGCTGTTCGGTGCGGCATTCCTTGCCGACCGGCGTGTAGAACACGCCCGCGACCCAGATGTTGCTGAGCTGGATGTACGCCTCCGCGTGCGCGTTCACGACACCCTGCACGAGCGTGCCCGTGACGGGACCCGTCGGGATGATCGTCACGGTCGCGCGCACGGGAATGAACCCCGCCACGGAGAAACTCGCCTGTGACGGCGGCAGCTGGAGCGTGCCCGTGAGGTCGGCGCCGCCGGTGCGCGTGGTGACCGTTGTGGACAGTGTGCCGGGGCCGAGTTCCAGCGTGCTCCCCGTCTTGGCGACCACGGACTCGCCGGTCACGGGGTAGTTCACGTTGAACGTCGCCGCGGAGGCCGGCGTGGCACCGAGCACCGTGGCCGCCAGCACGGCGGCGGCGACCCCGACCGCGCGGAAAACGGTGGTGAAACCTCTTCTTCGAACACCACCCGAAATTGACAAAGAACGACGTGACATAGGGCAGAACTCCATTTCGTGAGTTTGCGATCCAGCACGCTACTGGCGAGTATGTTACGAGCGCGCTCCACCCTCGGCAACGACCGGTGAGACCGGTCGCCGTTTCTTGTCACGGGGGCCGCAAAGGCGGGGATTCTCCTGTCATTCCAGGACAAGCTGAGCCGTTCGGAGCAGCGTTCGCTGGCCCTTTCGCCGCGTCCGCGGTTTTACGCACGAATGAACAAAGCACGAGGCGGAATCTGTCAGTTAGCGACAATTTTTCCCCGGTTACCAGGACGTGACCGGCGGATGCCGCGATCTACCTTGCAGGAGCACGCACGCGCTGATTAACGTACCGACCGGTAATAAACGCGAGAAGAATGAAAACGCAATTCCTGGAGCACGCCGATGACGTCTTTCCCCGGCGCCGCCGCGATCCGGCAGACCGGCCGGCTCTACGCGCTGGCCCTCGACGTCCTGCGCTACCTGCCCCGGCGTCCGTTCCAGTTCCGCGAGTTCGTGCAGCAGTTCTGGTTCATCGCGAGCGTGTCGATCCTGCCGACGGCGCTGGTCGCGATCCCCTTCGGTGGCGTGATCGCGCTGCACGTCGGCTCGCTGACCAACCAGATCGGCGCGCAGTCGTTCACCGGCGCGGCCAGCGTGCTCGCGATCATCCAGCAAGCCAGCCCCATCGTCACCGCACTGCTCATCGCGGGCGCGGGCGGCTCGGCGATGTGCGCCGACCTCGGCTCGCGCACCATCCGCGAGGAGATCGACGCGATGGAGGTGCTCGGCGTCTCCCCCATCCAGCGGCTGATCGTGCCGAGAGTGCTCGCCGCGATGGCCGTGGCGGTGTTCCTCAACGGCATGGTCAGCGTCGTCGGGGTGCTGGGCGGTTACTTCTTCAACGTCGTGATGCAGGACGGCACCCCCGGCGCCTACCTCGCCAGCTTCTCGGCGCTGGCGCAGTTGCCGGACCTGTGGATCAGCGAGGTGAAGGCGCTGATCTTCGGCTTCATCGCCGGCGTGGTGGCCGCCTACCGGGGGCTCAACCCGGCGGCGGGGCCGAAGGGCGTCGGCGACGCCGTGAACCAGTCGGTGGTGATCACGTTCCTGCTGCTGTTCCTCACCAACGTGGTGCTGACCGCGCTGTACCTGCAGCTCGTGCCGCCGAAGGGAATGTGATCCGCTCATGGTGAGCACCCCCAACCGGGTACTGGAGTCGGTGGACCGCCGGTTCCGCTTCCTCGACACCCTCGGCGAGGCGATCCTGTTCTTCCTGCGCGCGCTCGCGTGGATCCCGCGCGCGCTGCGCCGCTACGTGCGCGAGATCGTCCGTCTGCTCGCCGAGGTGAGCTTCGGCAGCGGGGCGCTCGCGGTGATCGGCGGCACGATCGGCGTGATGATCGGCATGACCATGTTCACCGGCGTGGTCGTGGGCATGCAGGGTTACACGGCGCTGAGCCAGGTGGGCACGGCCGCGTTCGCGGGCTTCATCTCCGCCTACTTCAACACACGCGAGATCGCACCACTCGTCGCCGGGCTCGCGCTGTCGGCGACGGTAGGCTGCGGCTTCACCGCTCAGCTCGGCGCCATGCGGATCTCCGAGGAGATCGACGCGCTCGAGGTGATGGGCGTGCCGAGCGTGCCCTATCTCGTGACCACGCGGATCATCGCCGGGTTCGTGGCGATCATCCCGCTGTACGCCATCGGGCTGCTCAGCTCCTACGTCGCGTCGCGCCAGATCACGGTGTGGTCCTTCGGCCAGTCGGAGGGCACCTACGACCACTATTTCGAGCTGTTCCTGCCACCCGAGGACGTCCTGTGGTCGTTCGGCAAGGTGCTGCTGTTCAGCGTCGTGGTGGTGCTCACCCACTGCTACTACGGCTTCCGCGCGAGCGGTGGACCGGCCGGGGTGGGCGTGGCCGTCGGCAGGGCCGTGCGCACCGCGATCGTCGCGATCAGCGTGCTCGACTTCTTCCTCAGCCTGGCGATCTGGGGCGCCACGACCACGGTGCGGGTGGCCGGATGAGACCACGGCCGGTACTGCGCAAGCTCGGCGTGCGGACGGCGGGCCTCGTCTTCCTCCTCGTCATGGCACTGCTCGTGACCCTGTCGGTGAAGGTGTACAACAAGGACTTCTCCTCGGCGGTGCTGGTGACGCTGCAGACCGACCGCGTCGGCAACCAGCTGCGCGAGTCCTCCGACGTCAAGGCACGCGGCGTGGTGGTGGGCGAGGTGCGGGGCATCCGCAGCGCCACCGACGGCGCCGAGATCAGCCTCGCGCTCTATCCCGAGCACATCGGCAGGCTGCCCAAGGACGTCTCCGCGCTGCTCATCCCCAAAACGCTCTTCGGGGAACGCTACGTGCAGCTGTCCATTCCGGACGGCTCCACTCAACCGGCGCTCCGCGAAGGCGACGTGATCACGCAGGACCGGTCGGCCAACGCGATCGAGCTGGAACGCGTCTTCGACAACCTGCTGCCCGTGCTGCAGGCCGTGCAGCCGCAGAAGCTCGCGAGCACGCTCAACGCGGTGTCGACGGCGCTGGAGGGCCGGGGCGCGCAGCTCGGCGACACGCTCGTGACGGCGGCGGACTACCTGGAGGAGTTCAACCCCAACCTGCCGCGGCTCAACGAGAACATCCGCGACCTCGCCGAGGTGAGCGACCTCTACGGCGACATCGCGCCCGACGTGCTCGACGCGCTGACCGACACCGCCGTGACACTCGGCACCGTCTCGGAGCGCGGCGACGACCTCGACCTGCTCTACGCCCAGGTGACCACGGCAGCCCACGACGTGACCCGGTTCCTGCGGGAGAACGAGCACAACCTCATCCAGCTCGCCGCCACGAGCCGGGAACCGCTGGAGCTCGCCGCGCGGTACTCGCCGAGCTTCCCCTGCACGCTCAAGGCGCTCGCGGAGCTGAAGCCGTCGATGGACAAGGTGCTCGGCAAGGGCACCGACGAGCCGGGGCTGCACTTCGAGGCGCAGGTCACGCAGTCGCGGGGCAAGTACCTGCCCGGCGTGGACACCCCGGTGTACGACGAGACCGGCGGGCCGCGTTGCTATCCGAGCGGCGTTGCGCCCACGGAGGGCGTCGCCGCCGCGGCGCCAGGCACCGACGCGCACCCGCTGCTGCCGGGCAGCGCGGGCGATCTGGGGCTGCCGAACTCGCCGCAAGAGCGTCAGCTGCTGTCCACTGTGCTCGCTCCCGAGCTGGGTCTTCCGCCCGGCCAGGTGCCCGAGTGGAGCAGCGTGCTCGTCGGCCCGCTCTACCGGGGAACGGAGGTGGAGCTCCAGTGAGAACCCCAAGTGCAGTGAAGGCCACCTTCACTGCGTTGAACGCTGGCATGGTGGCCTTCACTGCGTTGGATCAACACAGCGGCGCGCAGCGCCTCCGTTTGGGCGGTGGTGGGAGACGGGCGGGCGCTGGCATGGTGGCCTTCACTGCATCGAACGCCACGGCCGGGTCGACCGGGGAGGCGTCGTGAGGAGGATCGCCGGGCCCGTCGTCAAGGGCCTGATCTTCGTGCTCGTCACCGGGCTCGCGACGGCCCTGCTGGCCGTGTCGATCGCAGGCACCAGCGTCGGCGACCGCACGACCTACCGCGCCCGCTTCGTCGACGCCACCTCACTCAACCCCGGCGACGACGTCCGCATCTCCGGTGTGCGCATCGGCCAGGTCGACGAGCTCACCGTGGTGGACCAGCACCTCGCGCTCGTGACGTTCTCGATCGACCGCACGCGCGAGCTACCCGCCGACGTCACGGCGACCATCCGCTATCGCAATATGGTCGGCCAGCGCTACATCGCACTGGAGCGCGGAGCCGAGCGCGAGGAGGGCAGGCTCGCCCCCGGCTCGGAGATCCCGCTGGAGCGCACGAAACCAGCACTCGACCTCACCGAGCTGTTCAACGGCTTCCGGCCGCTGTTCCAGGCGCTCTCCCCCGCCGACGTCAACCGGCTCTCCGGCGAGATCGTGCAGGTGCTGCAGGGCGAGGGCGGCACGATCGAGAGCCTGCTCGCCCACACCGGCTCGCTGACCTCGACGCTCGCCGACCGCGACCGGGTGATCGGGCAGGTGATCCGCAACCTCAACTCGGTGCTCGACACCATCAACACCGAGGGCGATGCCCTGTCCACTTTGGTCTCCACGCTGCAACGGCTCGTGAGCGGGCTGTCCTCCGACCGCAGGGCGATCGGCGAGGCCATCGAGGGCATGGGCACGCTGACCGACGCCACGGCGGGCCTCTTCGAGCTGGCGCGGCCCCCGCTCAAGCAGAGCATCGCCGGGCTCCGCGCGCTCGCGGCAAACCTCGAGACGGGGCAGGCCGACCTCGACCGGTTCCTCACCACGCTGCCGGAGAAGTTCACCGAGCTCGGCCGCATCAGCTCCTACGGCGCCTGGATGAACTTCTACCTCTGCCGGGGCCTGCTGCTCACCGACCCGCCGCAGGGCTACACGCCCGACCCTCCTCCCGAGAGGTGCACGCGATGACGTCCTTCCGCGAGCGCAACCCGTTCACCCTCGGGGTGGCAGGCACGGTCGCGATCGCCGCCGTCGTCGCGGCCGTGATCAACTACGAGACGTTGCCGATCGTCGGCGGGGGCACGACCTACCAGGCGGAGTTCAGCGAAGCCGCGGGGCTGCAACCCAGCAACGAGGTCCGTGTCGCCGGCATCAAGGTCGGCGAGGTGACCGAGGTGGACCTCGCCGAGGACCGCGTGCTCGTCACCTTCCGCGTCTCGGACACGTGGGTCGGCGACAAGACCTCGGCCGAGATCAAGATCAAGACCCTGCTGGGCCAGAAGTTCCTCGCGCTGCACCCGGTCGGCGACACGGTGCAGGACCCGGACGTGCCGATCCCGCTGGACCGTACCACCACGCCCTACGACGTGACGACGGCGTTCGAGGGACTCGCCAGCACGGCGGGCGCCATCGACACCACGCAGCTCGCCGAGAGCTTCCGCACCCTGTCGGAGACCTTCGAGGGCTCGCCGGGACACGTGCGCACCGCGCTCGACGGGCTCTCCGCGCTGTCGCGCACAATCGCCTCCCGCGACGACGAGCTCGCTGACCTGCTGGGGAACGCACGCACGATCTCGGGCACCCTCGCCGACTCGGGCGACGAGTTCGAGCGGCTCATCCAGGACGGCAACCTGCTGCTCACCGAGCTGCACAACCGCCGCGACGCGATCCACGAGCTGCTCACCGGCTCGCAGCGGCTCGCCGAGCAGGTCTCCGGCCTCGTCGCCGACAACCGCGAACAGCTCACGCCCGCGCTGGAACGGCTCGGCACGGTCACCGACGTGCTCCAGCGCCACACCGACGACCTCGACCGCAGCCTGGAGCTGGCCGCGCCGTACTTCCGCGTCGTGAACAACACGATCGGCGCGGGGCGCTGGCTCGACAGCTACCTGTGCGGCCTCGTCGTCGAGAACCGCCCTTACTGCGAGATCCCGGGAGGTGGCTCGTGACGGCGACCAGGATGCGGTTGCGGCTCACCCGCGTCACCACCGTGGTGCTCGTCCTCGGTCTGGTGTTCGCGGCCGGGCTGTGGTGGGTGTTCGCCGACGACGGCGACAAACGCGTCACCGCGTACTTCTCCCTCGCGGTGGGCGTCTACCCCGGCTCGGACGTGCGCGTGCTCGGCGTGCGCGTCGGCCAGGTCGAGCAGGTCACCCCGCGCGGCGAGCGAGTGGAGGTGACGATGACCGTGGCCGCCGACGCCCCGGTCGCGGCCGGCACCGGCGCCGTGGTGGTGGCGCCGAGCGTGGTCGCCGACCGCTACGTGCAGCTGCCCGCCCTCGCTCGCGGTGGTCCCCGGCTCGCCGACGGCGCCGTGATCCCCGCCGAGCGCACGGCGACGCCCGTGGAGCTGCACGAGCTCTACGCGAGCCTCGACAGCCTCGTCACCGCGCTGGGACCCGACGGCGCGAACGCCGACGGCGCGCTGTCGGACCTGCTCGACACCGGTGCCGACAACCTGCGCGGCAACGGCTCCGCGATCAACCAGACGATCCGCGACTTCGCCGACCTCACGCGGACATTGTCCGGATCGGAGGACGACCTGTTTGCCACCATCGAGGAGCTGGCCCGCTTCACCGACGTGCTGGCAGGCAACGACGGGCAGGTGCGGCAGGTGACCGGCCAGCTCGCGCAGGTGTGGGAGACGCTGTCGGCCGACCGCGAGGAGCTGTCCGCCGCACTGCACACGCTCGGGGTCGCGCTCGGCGAGATCCAGGGCTTCATCCGCGACAACCGCGGGGCGATCCAGTCCAATGTCGACAAGCTGGCCGCGACGACCCGGCTGCTGGTGGACCACCGCGGCGAGCTGGCCGAGGTGCTCGACGGCCTCCCACTGGCCGTGGAGAACGCCTACAACGCGTTCGATCCGCGAAGCCAGACGCTGCAGGGCCGCGCGAACCTCTTCGAGTACCTGCCGCTGCCGGTGACGGGAGGGTGACGGTGACCAGGACCCGGGCCCTCGTGGCGGCGCTCTGCGCCGGTGTGCTCGTCGGCGCGTGCGCACCGGGCGAGTTCGACGGCGTGTACGACCTGCCGCTGCCCGGCGGCGCCGACGTCGGCGAC
Organism: Prauserella flavalba; assembly: GCF_003202235.1. Lineage (GTDB taxonomy): Bacteria > Actinomycetota > Actinomycetes > Mycobacteriales > Pseudonocardiaceae > Prauserella_A > Prauserella_A flavalba. Next base: position 381,076 of record NZ_MASU01000013.1, on the reverse strand, counting down.
CACCCCTACCGCGTCACGGCGCAGTTCCGCGACGTGCTCGATCTCGTGCCGCACGCGGCGGTGAAGGTCAACGACGTGCCCGTGGGCACCGTCGAGTCGATCGACCTCGGCGGTGAGGACGGCTGGACGGCGCAGGCGGTGCTCGTGGTCAACGGCGACGTGCATCTGCCCGCCGACGCGATCGCCAACATCCGGCAGTCGAGTCTGCTCGGTGAGAAGTTCGTCGAGCTGGCCTCCCCTCGCGCCGAACCGGGCGAGCGGCGGGCGCGGCTGGCCGAGGGCGCGCTGATCCCGCTGTCGCGCACCAACCGGCACCCGGAGATCGAGGAGGTCTTCGGCGCGCTGTCGCTGCTGCTCAACGGCGGCGGCATCGGGCAGTTGCAGACCATCAACCGCGAGCTGTCCAACGTGCTGAGCGGCAACGAACAGGAGATCAAATCGTTCCTCACCGGGGTGGACCAGCTGGTGTCCAACCTGGACGCCCATCGCGGTGAGATCACGCGCGCGATCGACGGGCTGAACCGGCTCGCGTCCACGCTGGCCGGGCGGGAGGACCAGATCACCGGCGCGCTCAACGACCTCACGCCCGGCCTGCGCGAGCTGTCGGAGCAGCGCACCGCGCTGGTGACGATGCTGCAATCGCTCGACGAGCTCTCCGGCGTCGCGGTGAACGTGATCGACCGCAGTCGCGAGGACCTCGTCGCCGATCTGGAGGCACTGGCCCCGCTGCTCGACCGGCTCGCCGACGCCGGCCAGGACCTGCCGAAGGCGCTGGAGATCCTGCCGACGTTCCCGTTCACCGACGCCGTGCTCGACGGCATCCAGGGCGACTACCTCAACGTGTTCGTGGACGTCGAGCCGTGGGAGGGCTACACGGAGCCGAAGGTGCCACTGCCGGTGCCGCCGACCGACGGGGGTGCTCCCTGATGCTCACCACCAGGGTCCGGATCCAGGTGATCGCGTTCGTCGTGGTCGCGCTCGGCACCGTCGCCTTCGTCGGCGCCAACTACGCGGGGCTCGCCAGGCTCTTCGGCGACGGCGGCTACGTCGTGCGCCTGCAGTTGTCCGAGGGCGGCGGGATCTTCACCAACGGGGAGGTGACGTACCGGGGCGTCGCCGTCGGCAGGGTCGGCGACATGCGGCTCACCGACGACGGCATGGAGGCCGACCTCGTCCTCGAATCGTCGGCCCCGCCGATCCCGGTGAACTCGCAGGCCGTTGTGGCCAACCGCTCCGCGGTCGGCGAGCAGTACGTCGACCTGCAGCCCCGCACCGAGGACGGGCCGTTCCTCACCGACGGCGCCGTGATCCCCCGCGAGGCGACGACGCTGCCGATGCCGGTGGAGGACCTGCTGGCGAACCTGTCGGCGTTCACCGAGTCGGTGCCCACCGAGTCGCTGCAGGTGGTGGTGGACGAGTTCTACGACGCCATGCGGGGTGCGGGACCGAGCCTGCAGGTGCTGCTCGACTCGTCCAGCTCGTTCACGCGCACGGCCGCCGAGCACCTGCCGCAGACGTCCGCGCTCATCGACGACGGGGCCACGGTGCTGCGCACGCAGGCGGACTCGTCGCAGGCGTGGCGGTCGTTCGCGGACAACGCCGTACTGCTGGCCGAGGAGCTCGCGTCCGCCGACGGCGACCTGCGGCGGTTGATCGGCACGGCGCCGCAGGCGGCGACGCAGCTGAGCGGGCTGCTGGAGGACACCGACCCCGCGCTGTCGGTGCTCGTGGCGAACCTGCTCACCACGGCGCGGCTGTTCGAGGCGAGACCGGAGGGCATGGAGCAGTTCTTCGTGGTGACTCCGAAGGCGGTGGCCGCGACATCGACCGCGATCACGCCGGACGGCGGCGACCTGTCGATGGTGCTGACGTTCTTCGACCCCCAGCCGTGTGTGCGGGGCTACGAGGGCACGAACCGGCGGCCGGCCGACGACCTGAGCCCGGCGCCGCTCAACACCTCCGCCGCGTGCACCCTGCCGAAGGGTGATCCCGGTTCGGTGCGCGGCTCGCAGAACGCGCCGTCGGCCGGCGTGCCCGAAGCCGCCGTGCCCGGTGGCCTTCCGGTGCCGCTGCCGTCGGTGTCGACGACGCTGGAGGAACTGCTGTGGCTGACCGAGTGACGGCGGGCCTCGTCGCGGCCGTCGCCGCGGCGGCGGCCTTCGCGGGCTGGGGCGGGTACTCCTGGCTCTCCGCGGCCGGGGACGAGGCGGTGACGGCCGGTGCCGTGCGCGAGGAGGTGCTGCGGGTGGGGCGCGAACACGTCGCGCAGGTGACCACGCTCGACTACCACGACGTGGAGGCGGGCATCGACCGCTGGCTCGCCGTGTCCACCGGACCGCTGCGCGACGAGCTCGCGGCGGCCGGGGAGCGGACCAGACAGACGCTGCGCCAGGGCCGCACGGTGGCGACCGGGGCGGTGCTGGAGGCGGCCGTCGCCGAGCTGGACGCCGAGGGTGGGACGGCGAGGATGCTGGCGTCGGTGGAGATCACCACCGCACGCGAGGGCACCGAGCCCGCGACCACGCGCAACCGCTTCAGCGCACAGCTGCGGCGCACCGACGGGGGCTGGAAGCTCAGCGCGCTCGACCAGGTGCCGCTGGGAGGGGCGCCGTGAGGCGGCGGCAGCTCGCGCTGGCCGTGGCCGCGGTGCTGCTCGCCGGGCTGGGCGCGTGGTTCACCGTGGCGGCGAACGGCGTGCGCTCCGGCGAGGCGGCGAGCAACGTGGCGGTGGTGGACGCCGAGGCGACGGCGGAGGTCACCGCGGCCGTCACCAACGCCGTGAACCGGATCTTCACCTACACCCACGAGGACACCGCCGCGACCGAGGAGGCGGCGAGGGAAGTGTTGCGGGGCAACGCACGCGGCAGCTACGACGCGCTCTTCGCCCAGGTGCGGCGGGAGGCACCCGGCCAGCGGCTGTCGGTGACCACGCGGGTGGTCGACTCGGCGGTGCGCGCGCTGACGGCCGGCAGCGCGCAGGTGCTGGTGTTCCTCGACCAGTCGGCGACGAGGGCCGATGCGGAACCCGGCGCCGCCGCAGCGCAGCTGCTGGTGACCGTGCGCCGCGAAGGCGAACGCTGGGTCGTGACCGAACTCGAACCCCGCTAACGCCCCGCACGCGGACTCGGCGCCAACCGCCCCGAAGCCACCGCCCCAGCTGCAAACCACCGGCTGCGGGGGGGACATTGCGCACCCTCGTCGCCCAAGTCCGCCGAACCCGGCGCCGCAGCCCAGCTACCCGCGACCGCACACCGCGAAACCCTAGGTCGCGACCGAACTCCAACCCCCGGGGGGACATTGCGCACCCTCGTCGCCCAGGTCCACCGAACCCGGCGCCGCAGCCCAGCTACCCGCGACCGCACACCGCGAAACCCTAGGTCGCGACCGAACTCCAACCCCGCTAACGCCCCGCACGCGGACTCGGCAACAACCGCCCCGGAGCCACCCGAATCGTCCGCAACGCCAGCTCCATCTCAAACCGCGCATCCGGCTCGCGCAAACGATCACCGAACGTCGCCTCCAGCTGCCGCATGCGGTAACGCACCGTCTGCGGGTGGACGTTGAGGCGCTCAGCGACGTCGAGCACGTTGCCCTGCGCGTCGAGCCACGCCCGCAGGGTCTCGATCATCCGCTCGCGCTGCTTCGCGGTGTGCCCGTCGAGCGCGGCGAGCAGGCGCCCGCGCAGTTGCCGCACCAGCAGCTCGTCGGAGTGCAGCAGCAGGGTGGGCAGGCAGTCGTCCGTCCACGTCACCCGCCGCGCGGGCAGCACGCCCTCGTCGACGAGCGTGAGTGCCTTGCGGGCCCAGCGCAGGGAGTCGGCGACGGCGTCGAGCGGAACGCACGTACCCGCCGCGAGGCGGCAGTCGGGCAGCGCCGCCTGGAGCACGGCGATGCGCTCCCGCGTCAGCTCCCCCGGCACGAGCAGGTGCGGTTCGAGGCCGGCCAGTTCCGTGAGGACATCGGGGTCGAGCACGGGCCGCGCGGGCGTGCCCGCGCGGTACAACGAGCGCACGGCGACCGGCGTCGCGACCTCCGGCACCGCCCAGCCGACGAGCTGGGCCAGCTCCTCGATCGCCTCGGCGGGCGCGGGCGGGCGTTCCAGGATCAGCTGCAGGAGCCTGCGCCGCCACGTCTCCAGTGCGTCGGCCGAGCAGGCCTTGGCCTCGAGGTAGCCGTCGAGCGCCACCGAGGCGAGTTCGTCCATGAACGCGAGCATCGAGTCGGCCAGCTGCGACATGACGGCCGAGGAGAAGCCGCTGCGACGGCCGACGCGCATGATGCGGCGCCACGCGATACGGGCGCCCACGCGATACGCGGCCTGGAGCGTGTCGAGGCTGCGGCCCTCGCGCATCTCGTACTGCCCGAGTCTTCGATGCACCTCGTGCGCGTGCTCCTTCGACACACTCGGGTCGGCGATCTGCTCGACGAACAGCGTGATCGCGTGCTTCACCCCCGCTTTGATCGACTTTCCATACGGTCCGTCGATCGGGCGCCGGTACTCCGGGATCAGCGCGCGGATCTCCGCGACGATCTCTTCGGCCACGCTCTCCAGCTCCGGCCTCATGATGTCGGCGAGCCGGCCCGGAAGGGCAACGGATTCCACTGGTTCGTCAAGCACGCGCCCGGACACGATCGTCACCAGCTCCTTCCCCACAGTCATTGAGGGGTGACAGATGACACATCGAAAAAAGGGCTCGAAATGTATCACTCCGGGCGTAAAGGACCGGCGCCGTCGAAGTGCGGTGACAAATTCCTGAACGGTGTTATCGCGCCGGTGACAAGAACGGCGTTGTCAATCCGCCAGTAGTCGGCTCACCGCCTGGAGCACCGGGACCAACGCCTCGACGTCCCGCCGCTGCGACGCCGCGCATTCGGTGATGCCTGCGCCGACGACGTCGAACCGCGCGAGGCTCTCGATCCCGGCGACGAGCTGTTCGACGGACAGCCCACCGGGCTCGTGGTAGCGCATGAGGGGGCCGTGCTGTCCCGGGTCGAGCACATCGAGGTCGATGTGGAGGTAGACCTTGGTGGCGCCGGAGCCGGTGACCGCGTCGGCTACGGCGTCCGGTTCGGCGGGAACAGGCACGTGGCGCAGGAGCCCGTCGGCGACGGCCTGCCGCTCGGCGGGGTCGAAGGCGCGCGTGCCGACGAGCACGGCGTGACCCGGTGCGAGCGGAGGGCTCGCGGCGAACTCGGGGTCGCCGTCGCCGAGGAGCGAGCGCAGGACCATGCCGTGGAAGGCGCCGGACGGGGACGAGGCGGCGGTGTTGGAGTCGGCGTGCGCGTCGAACCAGACGGCGCCGAGGCCGGCGCCGTGGCGGTACCGGGCGACGCCGACGGGTACCAGCTCGACGGCGCAGTCGCCGCCGAGGGTGAGCACCGGCCCCTCGGGCTCCTCCAGCGCCGTGAGCTGTGCCTGCCGATTGGCGACCAGCGCGGCCCTGTTGCCGATGTTGTCCACAGTGGAGGTGCCCTCGGCGCGAACGGGTACCTCACGCACCGGTACGCCCAGCACCTCGCTCGCGAGCGCCGCGAGCACGCGGCACCCCGTCGGCAGCCGCACGTCCGCACCCGCCCACGTGGCCCCCTGCCACTGCGGCACCGCCTGAACCAGCACGGAACCCACGCTATCGCGAGTCGTGCGTTCCGGGGCGCGAGTCGTGCACTCCAGACCGCGAGTCGTGCGCTCCAGACCGCGAGTCGTGCGCTCCAGACCGCGAGTCGTGCACTCCGGGGCGCGAGTCACCCCGCTCCAGACGCTGAGTCCCCCGCTCGGGAACGCACAACTCGGCGTCCCGAACGCACGACTCGCGCGCGGGAACGCACGACTCGCGCGCGGGAACGCACGACTCGCGAGCCGGAGCGCACGACTCGCGGCTGTGAAGGGGCTACTCCAGGACGATCAGGAGGTCGCCGCCTTCCACCTGCTGCACCTTGCCGATGGCGAGCCGCTGGACGGTGCCGCCTTCCTGGGCGGTGATCGCGGCCTCCATCTTCATGGCCTCGATGGTCGCCACGGTGGCGCCCGCCTCGATGGTGTCGCCCTCGGCCACCTGCGCCGTCACCACACCGGCGAACGGCGCCGCGACGTGCTTCGGGTTGTTCTTGTCGGCCTTCTCCTTGGCGGGCAGGTCGGAGGCCACCGAACGGTCCCGCACCTGGATCGGCCGGAGCTGGCCGTTGAGGGTCGCCATGACGGTCCGCATACCGCGTTCGTCGGCCTCGCCGATGGCCTCGAGCTCGATGATCAGCCGCACACCCGGCTCAAGGTCGACCTGGTACTCCTCGCCCGGGCGCAGCCCGTAGAAGAAGTCCTTGCTCGGCAGCACACTGGTGTCGCCGTGCGCCTCGCGATGCGCCTCGAACTCCTTCGTCGGCCCGGGGAACAGCAGCCGGTTCAGCGCCACACGACGGTTGCCCGCCAGCTCCGAGCGGTCCTCTTCGGACAGCTCGACCACCGGCTTCGGCTCCGCGCGGCCCTCGAGGGCCTTGGTGCGGAACGGCTCCGGCCAGCCACCGGGCGGGTCGCCCAGCTCACCGCGAAGGAAACCGATCACCGAGTCCGGGATGTCGAACTTCGAGGGCTCCGACTCGAACTCCTCCGGCGACACCCCCGCACCGACGAGGTGCAGCGCGAGGTCGCCGACGACCTTCGACGACGGCGTGACCTTCACCAGGTGGCCCAGCATCTTGTCGGCCGCCTCGTACATCTTCTCGATGTCCTCGAAGCGGTCACCGAGTCCGAGGGCCCGCGCCTGCGTGCGCAGGTTCGACAGCTGCCCGCCGGGGATCTCGTGGTGGTACACGCGGCCGGTGGGCGAGGCCAGCCCCGCCTCGAACGGCGCGTAGATCTTGCGCACGATCTCCCAGTACGGCTCCAGGTCACCGATCGCCTGCAGGTCCAGCCCGGTCGGCCGGTCGGAGTAGTCGGTAGCCGCCACGATCGCCGACAGGGACGGCTGCGAGGTCGTACCGGCCATCGACGCGACGGCTCCGTCCACGGCGTCCGCACCGGCCCCGATCGCCGCCAGGTACGTGCCGAGCTGCCCGCCCGCGGTGTCGTGGGTGTGGATGTGCACCGGCAGGTCGAACTCCCGGCGCAGCGCGGTCACCAGCTTCACCGCTGCGGGCGCCCGCAGCAGGCCTGCCATGTCCTTGATCGCCAGCACGTGCGCGCCCGCGCCCACGATCTGCTCGGCCAGCTTGAGGTAGTAGTCGAGCGTGTAGAGCTTCTCCGCCGGATTCGACAGGTCCGAGGTGTAGCAGAGCGCCACCTCGGCCACGGCCGATCCGGTACCCCGCACCGCCTCGATCGCGGGCCGCATCTGCTCCACGTCGTTGAGCGCGTCGAAGATGCGGAAGATGTCGATCCCGGTCGCGGTCGCCTCCTCGACGAACGCGTCGGTCACCTCGGTCGGGTACGGCGTGTAGCCCACGGTGTTGCGGCCACGCAGCAGCATCTGCAGGCAGATGTTCGGCATCGCCTCGCGCAGCGCGGCAAGCCGCTCCCACGGGTCCTCGGCGAGGAACCGCAGCGCCACGTCATAGGTCGCGCCGCCCCAGCACTCCACGGACAGCAGCTGCGGCACCGTCCGCGCCACGACGGGCGCGATCGCCAGCAAATCCTTGGTCCGCACGCGCGTGGCCAGCAGCGACTGGTGGGCGTCACGGAAGGTCGTGTCGGTAACACCGATCGTCGGCGACTCGCGCAGCCACCGCGCGAAGCCTTCCGGGCCCAGCTCGGTGAGCTTCTGCTTCGACCCCGCCGGCGGCTCACCCTCGGGCAGCACCGGCACCTTGGCCTGCGGGTCGATGAGCCTCGGCCGCTCACCGTTGGGCTTGTTGACCGTGACGTCGGCGAGGTAGGTCAGCAGGCGGGTGCCGCGGTCGGCGGAGTGCCGCGCGGTGAGCAGGTGCGGCCGCTCCTCGATGAACGCGGTGGTGACGCGTCCCTCCTGGAAGTCGGTGTCGTCGAGCACGGCCTGCAGGAACGGGATGTTGGTGGCGACACCGCGGATGCGGAACTCGGCCAATGCCCTGCGGGCCCGGCCGACGGCGGTGGCGAACGTCCGCCCCCGGCACGTGAGCTTCACGAGCATCGAGTCGAAGTGCGCGCTGATCTCCGTGCCGGAGAACGCGGTGCCGCCGTCGAGGCGGATGCCGGAGCCGCCCGGCGAGCGGTAGGCGCTGATCATGCCGGTGTCGGGCCGGAACCCGTTCGCCGGGTCCTCGGTGGTGATGCGGCACTGCATCGCCGCGCCCCGCAGGTAGACCTTGTCCTGCGCCAGGTCGAGGTCGGCCAGCGTCTCGCCGGAGGCGATGCGCAGCTGCGACTGCACCAGGTCGACGTCGGTGACCTCCTCGGTCACCGTGTGCTCCACCTGGATGCGCGGGTTCATCTCGATGAAGACATGGTTGCCGTCGCGGTCGACCAGGAACTCCACGGTCCCCGCGTTGCGGTAGCCGATCTGCTTGGCGAACTTCACGGCGTCGGCACAGATCCGCTCGCGTAGCTCGGGGTCGAGGTTCGGCGCTGGCGCCAGCTCGATCACCTTCTGGTGCCGCCGCTGCACCGAGCAGTCGCGCTCGTAGAGGTGGATCACGCCGCCCTGCCCGTCACTGAGGATCTGCACCTCGATGTGCCGGGGCTCCACGACGGCCTTCTCGAGGAAGACGGTCGGGTCGCCGAACGCCGACTCGGCCTCGCGGGCGGCGGCCTCGATCGACTCGCGAAGCTGCTTCGGGTCCTCGACCCTGCGCATGCCGCGCCCGCCACCACCGGCGACGGCCTTGACGAACACCGGGAAGCCCAGCTCCTCGGCGGCCTCGACGAGGGTGTCCACATCGGACGACGGCTCCGACGAGCCGAGCACGGGCACGCCGGCCGCCTTCGCGGCGGCGACGGCGCGGGCCTTGTTGCCGGTCAGCTCGAGGATCTCCGCGCTGGGGCCGACGAACGTGATCCCGGCCTCCTCGCAGGCGCGCGCCAGGTCCGGGTTCTCGGACAGGAAGCCGTAGCCAGGGTAGACGGCGTCGGCGCCCGCCTTCACGGCGGCGCGGACGATCTCGTCCACCGAGAGGTAGGCACGCACCGGGTGACCCGGCTCACCGATCTCGTACGCCTCGTCGGCCTTCAGGCGGTGCAGCGAGTTTCGGTCCTCGTGCGGGAACACGGCCACCGTCCCCGCGCCCAGTTCGTAGGCGGCACGGAACGCACGGATGGCGATCTCGCCGCGGTTGGCGACGAGCACTTTGCGGAACATCCCCGGTCCTTTCCTTTACACGGATCGGTCGCGAGGCACGTTACCCCGAAAGTCCCGCTCTCCGGGAGTTCAGTCCCAGGTAATGGACCTCACCGGCCGGTTGCCGGGACAGGGTCGGCGTAGAGCAGGCGGTTCGCGGTGCCCTCGCGCACACCGGTGAGTACCCCGGGGCTCGCGTTCGCCACCACGGCCTCGGTCACCTGCTGCGGCGTCGCCTCGGGGTGGGCGGCGCGGTAGAGCGCGGCGACCCCGGCCACGTGCGCGGCGGCGACCGACGTCCCCGTCAGCTCGGCCGTCCCACCCTTGAGCGCGGGCGCCCGCACGTCCGCGCCGGGCGCGTAGAGGTCCACGGCGGCGCCGAAGTTCGAGGTCGGCACGGGTTTGTCGGCCTTGTCGCTCGCGGCGACGGTGAGCACCTCGGGGATCCGGCCGGGCGAGCTCTGCCCCGCGTCTGCCGTGGCGCCACCCGCGGGCACGGCCACCGGCATGATCTTCGCCAGGCCGCGTACGGCCGTGTCGACGGCGTCGCTCGCGGGCCCGCCGATGCCGATCACGGCGACGGCGGGCTGCTGCGCGTTGTTGACGACCCAGTCGATGCCGGCGACGACGCTGAGCCCGTTGCCGCCGCCGTTCTGGTCCAGCACCCGCACCGGCACGATCCGCACCGCCTTGGCGACGCCGTGTGCCTGGCCGCCGATCACCCCGGCGAGGCTGGTGCCGTGGCCGTTGAGGTCGACGGGGTGCTCGTCGCCGTCCACGAAGTCCTTGCCGCCGGCAACGCGGCCCCCGAATTCGGGGTGAGTGCCGTCGACGCCGGAGTCGATCACGTACACGGTGACGCCCGCGCCGTCGCCCTGGTACTGGTAGCGCTGGTCCAGCTGGGCGCCCCCGGCCCGCTGGTCGATCCGGTCCAGCCCCCAGTTGGGCGGGGCCTGCTGCACACCGGCGGCGGCGAGTGCCGGGGCGGCGGTGGCCGTGAGCAGTGCGGCCGTGCAGGCGGCGAACAGGGAGCGGGCCAGTCGAATACGCATGGGCACCCGTCTACCGCCTGCACACCCGGCGCGCAGGCGGAGTACCACCATCGTGCGGTGCCACGGCGAACTGCAGTGAAGGCCACCATGCCTGCGTTCAACGCAGTGAAGGTGGCCTTCACTGCGGTCGGGGCGGCGTGACGCGGGTGGGGCGGGTGGGGCGGGTCAGGCGGGTGGGGTTAGGACTTTTCCAGGAACTCCGCGCGTTCCTCGTCGACCACGTCGGACACGAGCCGTGCGAGGCCGGGGTGCCCCGCCAGCTTGGGGTCCGAGGCGACGATCTGCTGCGCCACCGCGCGGGTCCTCGCGATCACGTCCTCGTCCTCCAGCAGCGACAGCAGCTTGAGACCCGAGCGCTTGCCGGACTGCGCGGCGCCGAGGATGTCGCCCTCCCTGCGCAGCTCCAGGTCCAGTTTGGAGAGCTCGAAGCCGTCGAGTGTCGACTCCACCGCCGCGAGTCGGGCCCTGGTGCTGGTGCCGTCGAGCGCGTCGGTGACGAGCAGGCACAGTCCGGGTACGTTCCCTCGTCCGACGCGGCCGCGCAGCTGGTGCAGCTGGCTCACCCCGAACCGGTCGGCGTCCATGATCATCATCACGGTCGCGTTCGGCACGTTCACGCCGACCTCGATCACGGTCGTCGCCACGAGCACGTCGAGCTTGCCCGTGGAGAACGCCCGCATCACGGCGTCCTTGTCGTCGCTGGGCAGCCGGCCGTGCAGCACGCCGATCCGCAGGCCGTTGAGCGGCCCCTCGGCCAGTTGCGGCGCGAGGTCCAGCACGGCGATGGGAGGCCGTTTGTCGCTCTTGTCCGACGGCGGCTCGTCGCCGATGCGGGGGCACACGATGTAGGCCTGGTGGCCCTTGCCGACCTCCTCGACGAGCCGCTGCCACGCCCGCTCCAGCCACGCGGGCTTCTCGGCGACGGGCACCACGCTCGTCGAGATCGGCGAGCGCCCCGCGGGCAGCTCCCGCAGCGAGGACGTCTCCAGGTCGCCGTAGACGGTCATCGCGACCGTCCTCGGGATCGGCGTCGCCGTCATCACCAGCACGTGCGGGCTCGTCGAGTCGGCGCCCCGCGAGCGCAGCGCGTCCCGCTGCTCGACGCCGAACCGGTGCTGCTCGTCCACCACCACGAAGCCGAGGTCGGCGAACGTCACGTGCTCCTGGATCAGCGCGTGCGTGCCCACCACGATCCCGGCGGCGCCGCTCGCGGTGTCCAGCAGCGCCTGCTTGCGTTCCTTCGCCGACATCGAGCCCGTCAGCAGCGTGATCCTCGTCGCGTTGTCCGCCGAGCCCAGCTCCCCGGCCTGGCCGAGGTCGCCGAGCATCTCCCGCAGCGACCGCGCGTGCTGCGCCGCCAGCACCTCCGTGGGCGCGAGCATGGCGGCCTGCCTGCCCGCGTCCACGGCCTGCAGCATCGCCCGCAGCGCCACGATCGTCTTGCCGCTACCGACCTCACCCTGGAGCAGCCGGTTCATCGGGTGCTCGCTCGCGAGGTCGGCGGCGATGGCCTCGCCGACCTCCCGCTGCCCCTCGGTGAGCTCGAACGGCAGCTTCTCGTCGAACGCCGCCGCGACGCCGCCCGGCTTCGGCGGGCACGCGGGCGCTGGCCGGGAGACGGCGGAATGGCGCCGCTGCGCGAAGATCAGCTGAACCGCCATCGCCTCGTCCCACTTGAGCCGCTCGCGGGCCTCGTCGAGCTGCTCCCAGCTCTCCGGCCGGTGGATCTGGCGCAGCGCCTCGTGCAGGTCGCCGAGACCGTTCCGCTCGCGCAGCCGCTCCGGCAGCGGGTCCTCCACCGGGTCGAGGGTGTCGAGCACCTGCCGCACCGCACGCCCGATCGTCCACGACTGGATCCCGGCCGCGGCCGGGTACACGGGGATGATCTCGGCGAGGAAGCTGTCCATCGTGGAGATCTCGTCGCTCTCCGGATCGATCAGCTCGTACTCGGGGTTGGCCAGCTGCAGCGTGTTGCGAAACGCGTTGACCTTGCCCGCGAACAGCCCGGTCCTGCCGGGCCGCAGCTCGCGCTCGCGCCACGCCTGGTTGCCGAAGAACGCGCACGAGAGCCTGCGCTGCCCGTCGGTGATGGTGACCTCGAGAATGGAGCCCCTGCGCTGGCGCATCGGCTTCTTGGTGGCGCGCTCGACCCTCGCCAGCACCGTGGCGTGCTCGCCGATCTCCAGCCCGGCGATGTCGGTGAGTTCGCCGCGGCGGGCGTAGCGGCGCGGGTAGTGCCGCAGCAGCTCCGCGACCGTCCCGATGCCCAGCGAGGTGTCGAGCGCCTTGGCGGTCTTGGCCCCGAGCACCCTGGTCAGCGCGTCGCTCAGCTCAGTCATCGATTCACTCAACACCCATCAGCAGCAGCGCATCCGTCTGCCCACCGGAATAGCACACCAGTTCGACTTCGGGGTGGGCGGCACGCAGGTGTGCCGCGATGGCGTCCTCGATCCCGTCCGGCGCCCCGGCCCCGGTGAGCACCGTGACGAGCTCGCCGCCCACCGCCAGCATCCGCTCCAGCACCGCCGTGGCCGCCCGCTCGACGTCGCGAGCGGGCTCGATCAGCACCACCTCGCCGTCGACGAATCCCACGACGTCCCCGGCCCGCGCGCGGCCGACCCACGTGATCGAGTCCTGGCTCGCCACCACGATGTCGCCACGCCGCGTCGCCGCCGCGGCCTCGGCCATCGCCACCACGTCCGAGCCCGCGCGGCGGTCCGCGTCGTGCACGGCGAGCGCCGCGAGCACCTGCACCGGCGAGGCGCACGGCACCACCACGACGTCGCGGTCCTCCAGCATCACGTGCCCCGCGACCCGCTCCGCCGCGGCCGTGAGGTCCACCCCGCCGGGCAGCACGGTCACGTGGCTCGCCGCGGTCTCCGTGACCAGCCCGAGCAGCTCCTCCGCGCTCGGCTCCGCGTCCGCGGCGACGGCCAGCACCGGCACGCCTTCCTCGCCGATGAGCCCGGCGAGCCCGTCGCCGTGGACGACGGCGACCACGGCGCGGTCCCCCCTCGCCGCGGCGGTCTCCACCGGCGGCGGGGTCATGAGCGGTTCGACGCGCACCCGGTGCGGCCTGCCGTGCGCCAGCCCGGCCTCGATGGCGGCGCCGATGTCGGCGCAGTGGACGTGCACGGCGTGGTTGCCGGCGCCGTCCCCGGCCACGGTCACGCTGTCGCCGAGCGCGGACAGCGCCCTGCGCAGCGCGGGCAGCGCGGCGTCCTCGGCCCCGGAGAGCAGGTACATGACCTCCCAGGCGCGCGGCGCGGGCGGCCCAGGCGGCGAGACGGCGAGCGCGTGCTCGGGCTCCCGTTCGCCCGTGACCACGCCCGCGAGCGCGTCGAGCACGGCGACCAGGCCCCGGCCACCCGCGTCGACGACCCCGGCGACGGCCAGCGCCGCGAGCTGGTGCGGGGTCTCCTCGAGCGCGTCGGCCGCGGCCTTCGCCGCCTCGGTCGCCACCTCGGCGGGCGTGCCCTCGCCGACCGCGGTGGCGACGGCGTGCAACACGCTCAGCATCGTGCCCGCGACCGGGCGCGCGACGGCGTCGGTGGCGAGCCCGTCGGCGCGCTTGAGGGCCGAGGCGAGCGCGGGACCGTCCAGCCCGGTCGCCTCCCCCGCCGACTCGGCGAGCCCGCGCAGCACCTGCGAGATGATCACGCCGGAGTTGCCCCTGGCCGCGGCGACGGCGCCGCGGGCGAGCAGGCCGAGCGCCTCACCCGCCCCGCTGACCCGCTCGGCAGCGGCCAGCTCGGCCTGCGCGGCCGAGAGCGTGTGCAGCAGGTTGGAGCCGGTGTCGGAGTCGGCGACCGGGTAGACGTTGATGCCGTCGATGTCGGAACGCAGCGCCGACAGGCTGTGTACGCAGGCCGCGGCCCACGCGCGTACAGCATCCGCGTCCAAGGCCCGCACCACGTATCCTCCGCACTGGTCTCGAAGGGGTCCCGGCGAGCGTATCGACCCGGCTACGGCCGCCGGGAGAGCACCGGTTACCCTGTTCGAGTTGCCCGGCATTCGCTGGGCGGGTTCTTGTTGACCTATTTCTTCGAGGAGTGTTCGACGTGGCTGCCGTGTGCGACGTCTGTGGCAAGGGGCCGGGCTTCGGCAAGTCGGTCTCGCACTCTCACCGGCGTACCAACCGCCGGTGGAACCCGAACATCCAGACCGTGCACGCCAAGATCGGGCTTTCCCAGAAGAAGCGCCTGAACGTGTGCACCTCCTGCCTCAAGGCGGGCAAGGTCGTTCGGGGCTGACCCCAGAGTCTTTGCCACACGGCCCGGTGACCGTTCGGTCACCGGGCCGTTGTCATGTCCGGCGGCTTACGGCAGCTTCCAGTCGATCGGCGCGGCGCCCTGCTTCTCCAGCAGCTCGTTGGCGCGGCTGAACGGGCGGGAGCCGAAGAAGCCGTTGTGTGCCGAGAGCGGACTCGGGTGCACCGACTCGATGCACGGGACGTCGCCGAGCAGCGGCTTGAGCCTGCGCGCGTTGCTGCCCCACAGGATCGCCACCATCGGCGCCTCGCGCGCCGCGAGCGCCGTGATGGCCTGCTCGGTGATCTCCTCCCAGCCCTTGCCCTGGTGGGAGTTGGGCTTGCCGGGCTGCACCGTCAGCGCCCTGTTGAGCAGCAGCACGCCCTGCTGGGTCCACGGCGTGAGGTCGCCGTTGGACGGAGTGGGGTGGCCGAGGTCCTCGCAGTACTCGCGGTAGATGTTGATGAGGCTCTTCGGCAGCGGCCGGACGTCGGGTGCGACGGCGAAGCACAGGCCGATCGGGTGCCCCGGCGTCGGGTAGGGGTCCTGACCCACGATCAGCACGCGCACGTCCTCGAACGGCTGCTTGAACGCGCGCAGGATGTTGTCACCGGAGGGCAGGTATTTGCGGCCCTCGGCGACCTCGCCGCGCAGGAACTCCCCCATCGCGGTGATCTTGGCCTCGACCGGGGCGAGCGCCTTCGCCCAGCCCGGGTCGATGATCTCGTGCAGCGGTCGTGCGGTCACGGCAAGCAACCCTAGCGGGGCCGGCCCACCCGTCGCCCGCCCCACCCGCTCACGGAGGCGCTCCGGGCCGGTGTGTCAGTCCAGGCGGCGTAGCTCGGCACGGAAACGCTTGGCCCGCTCCACGTAGCTGTCGACCACGCCCGCGATCTTCTCCGGGCCGAACGACGTGTTGGGCCGCGTCTTCGCCGGGACGCCGAGCGCGATGTGCCCGGACGGGACGTGCGAGTTGTAGGAGAGCACCGCTCCGGCGCCGACCATCGCGCCGTCCTCGAGCACCGTGCCGTTGAGCACGACCGAGCCCGAAGCGATGAGGCAGCCGGTGCCGATCCGCGCGCCCTCGACGTGCACCGAGTGCCCGATCGCCGAGTCGGCGCCGAGGATCGTGGGGTCCTTGCGCGTGCAGTGCACCACGCAGCCGTCCTGGATGTTCGAGCGCTCGCCGAGCTCGATGTAGCCGTTGTCGCCACGCAGCACGGTCTGCGGCCACACCGAGGCGTGCGCGCCGATGCGGACGTCGCCGATCACGGTCGCGTCGGGATGCACGTACGCGTCGGGGTGGATGGTGGGCTCGAGCTCGCCGAGTGCGTAGATCGCCATGAGATGCGCTAGCTCTCCTTCAGTTCCTTCGCCAGGTACACGCTCTCCGGCTCGTCCTTGTAGACGCCGAAACCGGGGATGTCGGTGTAGCCCGACGAACGGTACAACGCGATCGCCTCCGGCTGTTCGGTGCCGGTCTCCAGCACCGCCCGCCTTCGGCCGGCCGCGAGCGCGGTGCGCTCCAGCTGCGCGAGCAGCGCCCGCGCGAAGCCGTTGCCGCGCTCGGTCTCGACGACGAACATCCGCTTGAGCTCGGCGTCACCGGGCCGGAACGTGGGCACGGGACCGTCGTGCGCACGCCAGCCACCGCACGCGACGGGCACGCCGTCGCGGTAGGCGACCAGGAAGATCCCGTGCGGCGGCGAGAACTGCGCCGGGTCCACGGGCGTCACGTCGGGATCGCCATACCGTGTCACGTACTCCTGCTGCACCAGGTCGATCAGCTTCACCGCGTCCGGGTGGTCGAACGGGACGACTCGTATCTGCACCCCGCCCATGAAACCGGATCAGCGCCAGTGCTCCCAACCGCTTTCGTGCTCGTAGGGCTTGCCGTCCACCGTGATGCCGGTGTCGGGCAGCAGCACGGTGCCGATACGGACCCAGCCCTCGGGCAGATCGGTGTAGGAGGGGAACGTCGCGGCGAGCGCGTGGTCCTCGCCGCCCGTGAGCACCCAGTGCAGCGGGTCGGCGCCGAGCGCGGTGCCCACATCGGTGAGCTTGCGATCGACGTCGAGCAGGTCGGTGTGGACGTCGATGCCGACGTTGGACTCCTCGGCGAGGTGGCCGAGGTCGGCGAGCAGACCGTCGGAGACGTCGATCATGGCGGTGGCCCCGGCGATCGCGGCGGCAGGCCCGGCTGCGTAGGGCGGCTCGGGGAAGCGCTGGGCGTTGACCACCCCGACCGGGGAGCGGAAACCCCGGCCCAGCACGGCGAGCCCGGCGGCGGCCCAGCCCAGCCGTCCGCACACCGCGACGATGTCGCCGGGCCGGGCGCCGGAGCGCGTCACGGGCGGGCGCCCGCCGAGGTCGCCGAGCGCGGTGACACTGATCACGAGCTGGTCGGAGCGCACCATGTCGCCGCCGACGAGACCCACCCGCGCGCGGTCCGCCTCCGCGGCCATTCCGTCGACGAGCTGCGTGACGGTCGCGGTCTTCTCGTCGGCGGGGCACGCGATCCCGACCACGACGGAGGTGGGCACCGCGCCCATCGCCGCGATGTCGGCCAGGTTCACCGCGATCGCCTTGTGCCCGACCTGCTCCGGAGTGGACCAGTCCAGCCGGAAATGCACGCCGTGCACCAGCACATCCGTCGACACCACCACCCTGCCGTCGGGCGCGGCGACGACGGCGGCGTCGTCTCCGGGCCCGAGCAGCGTGGTCGACGGCTGCGTGCGGTTCGCGGTGACGGCACGGATCAGGCCGAACTCGCCGACCGCCGCCACCGTGTCGGCAGTGCCCTCCGCGGCACTGTCCGGCATGGGTCTGTCCTCCACTGACACCTCCGGTGTAGCCCGAGACTCATCGGATGTCCGATCGTTGCCCCGCTGCGGTACGTTGCTTCAACGTTCCTATCTTGAGCTTGACGAACCCATCCAGACGAAGGGGCGCGCCGTGGTCCACGCATACATCCTCATCCAGACCGAGGTCGGCAAGGCAGCCTCCGTCGCGGCCGAGATCGCCGGCATCCCCGGCGTCACCAGCTCGGAGGATGTCACCGGCCCCTACGACGTCATCGTGCGCGCCGAGGCCGAGAACGTCGACCAGCTGGGCCAGCTCGTGGTCGCGAAGGTGCAGAACGTGGAGGGCATCACGCGCACGCTGACCTGTCCCGTGGTGCACCTGTAGGGCTGTGCTGTAGTGGGGGCGTGACGGACACTGGTGCGCCTCCCCGGGTGCTGATCGTTGTCGCGGCGGTGCTGGCGGCCGCGCTCGCCGTCGTGGTGGCGGTGCTGGGCGTGCTGTCCTCCGGCGACGACGAGGGCACCGAGACGGGCCCCCTGCCGCTTGTGTCGATTCCCGCGCCGAAGTCGGGCAGCCCCGAGTGCGCGAAGGTGATGGAGGCGGCACCCGGCGAACTGGAGTCCTCCGGCGAGCCGCTGGAGCGGCGGGAGCTGGCGGAGCCCGCTCCCCCGGCCACGGTCGCGTGGGGAGCCGACAACCCCGTGGTGCTGCGGTGCGGGCTCGAACGCCCGCCGGAGCTGACGCCGACGTCGTCGCTGCGCCAGATCAACGGCGTGGGGTGGCTGGAGGTACCCGGTGAGGGCTCGGCGACGTGGTACGTGGTCGACCGCCCTGTCTACCTGGCGCTCACCGTCCCGGCGGGCTCGGGAACCGGCCCGCTGCAACAGATCTCGGACACCATCCGCAACACCCTGCCCACCAACAACTGACCCCAGGCGGCCTTGCGAATGGGTCAGCCCTGCGGACGGGTCACCCCAGCAAGGGGTCAGCGCAGGCCGGTGCCTCGTGACAGGGCGGTCTCGACCAGCGTCGCCAGCAGGGTCGGGTAGTCCACGCCGGTGACGGCCCACATCTTCGGGTAGGCCGACGTCGAGGTGAACCCCGGCATCGTGTTGACCTCGTTGATGGTCAGCTCGCCGTTCTCCCCGACGAAGAAGTCGACGCGGGCCAGGCCCTGGCAGTCCAGCGCGCCGAAGGCACGCACCGCGCACGCGCGCAGCCGCTCGGTCACCGAGTCGTCCAGCTTGGCCGGGATGTCCAGTTCCGCGGCCTCGCCGAGGTACTTGGTCTCGAAGTCGTACCAGGCGTCGTCGCCGTCGGCGAGCACCCGGATCTCGGCGGGAAGCGACGCTTCGACGCGCCCGTCGGGGAACTCCAGCACGCCGCACTCGACCTCGCGGCCAACCACGGCGGCCTCCACGAGCACCTTCGGGTCGGTCTGCCTCGCGAGCGCGATGGCGTCGTCAAGATCGGCCCAGTCGGTGACCTTGCTGATACCGATCGACGACCCTGCCCTCGCCGGCTTGACGAACACCGGCAGCCCCAGCCGTTCCCGGTCGGCTTCGTCCAGAGTCGACTGTCCACGGCGGACAGTCGCGTAGCGCCCGACGGGCAGCCCCTCCGCGGCGAGCAGCTTCTTGGCGTACTCCTTGTCCATCGCGGCCGCGCTCGCGAACACGCCGGCCCCCACGTACGGGATGTCGGCGAGCTCGAGCAGCCCCTGGATGGTCCCGTCCTCGCCGAAGGCGCCGTGCAGCACGGGGAACACGACGTCGACCCCGCTCAGCACCTCGCTCTCCTGGCCGGGTTCGAGGCTCACCACGCTCTTGCTGGTCGGGTCGCCCGCCAGCACGAGTGCCCTGCCGTCGTCGACGGTGGGAAGCTCGTGCCCCCGGATCGCGAGCGCCTCCGGGTCGTTCGTGCCCAGCACCCAGCCACCGGCCTTGGTGATGCCGATGGGGACGATCTCGAACCGGTCGGGATCGAGATTCGCCAGCACGCTGCCTGCCGACACACAGGAGATGGTGTGCTCGGTGCTGCGGCCCCCGAACACGACGGCCACGCGCGTCTTGCGGCTACTCATGGCCGGTCACCCTACCGGGGCCTCGGTCGTAGCAGGTCGACGAGCACCCACAGCGACTCGCGCAGCGCCTCCCTGGAGCAGCCCGCGTAGCCGACCGCGACACCGAACGCCGTCGGGGTGCGGGCGAAGTGCCTGCCGAGGCCGTCGAGCAGCAGTCCGCGCCGCTTCCCGGACGCGAGCCGCTCTCGTTCGTCCTCGGGTGAGGCGAGCGGCACCACGAGGTGGGCGCCCGCGTCGTCGCCGAGCACAGGGACGCCCGCCTTTTTCAACGCGCCGACCAGCATGGACCTGCGTTCCGACAGTTCGCGGCGGAGCCTGCGCAGGTGCCTGCCGAGGTCGCCGTGCCTGGCCAGCTCCACCACCACGCGCTGGCCCGCGGGCGAGGGCCTCGTGCCGGTCAGCTCGCGGTAGTCGAGGATCGTGGTGGTCACCGAGGGCGGAGCCACCATCCAGCCCGCGCCGAGCGTGGGCGTGAGGATCTTGCTCGTGGTGCCGAGGTGCACCACGACGTCGGGGGCCAGCGACGCGAGCAGCGGCAGCGGCGCCACGTCGTAACGAAGCTCACCGTCGTAGTCGTCCTCGACGACGAGGAAGTTCTCGGCCCTCGCGCGCTCCACCAGCTCGACGCGCCGGGCCGCGCTCATGCGGCAGCCCATCGGGTACTGGTGCGCGGGCGAGCAGTAGACGGCGCGAACCCCGCCGGGCAGGGCGTCCGGGCGCAGGCCCTCGGCGTCGATCGGCACGGGCACCACGCGCATGCCCGCGCGCCGGAACGCCTGGACGGCGCGCTGGTAGCCGGGTTCCTCCACGGCGACGAGGTCGCCGGGTCGCAGCACGGCGCTCGCCAGCTCCACCACGGCGGACGTGGTTCCGCCGGTCGCGAGCACGGAGTCGGTTCCCGCGTCGAGTCCCCGGTGCCGCAGCAGGTGCTCGGCGACGGCGGCGCGGTAGTCGGCGAGGCCGGAGCGGTAGAGGTAGGTCGCGGGCGGCGTGTCGGCCGCCGCCCGCCAGGCTCTGCGCCACGCGGCCCGGTCGAGCCCGTCCGCCCACGGCACCCCGGGGGTGAGCACGAGCAGGTCGCTCGGCGCCTCGTCGTTGGTGACGAAGCCCCTGCGCTCAGGCCGCGCGGCGGGCGGCGAGGTGGTGACGTAGGTGCCGGAGCCGTGCCTGCCGAGGATCCAGCCCTCGGCGTGCAGTTGCTCGTAGGCGGCGGACGTGACGGTCCTGCTCACGCCGAGCCGGTCGGCCAGCGCGCGGGTGGAGGGCAGCCGATCGCCGCCGCGCAGGTGTCCCGTCGCCGCCGACTCGCGCAGCGCGTCGGCCAGCTGCACGGCGAGCGGTACCGTGGAGTCTCGGTCGAGTCTGACCGGCAACGCGGTGTCTCCCCGAGTCAAAGTGGCCTCCCATTTTTCCGCACTTGTGGCCATTCAATGATGCCACTGGGTCTGCCAGGCTCAGCACATGTCCGTACCCCTGTCACCCACCACACGCAGCACGCTCACCCGCAAGAAGGACCGCGCCGCGCGTGATCGCGCGGACCTCTACGGCGTGCTCGACGAGGCGCTCGTCTGCCACGTCGGGCTCGTCCTGCACGGTTCTCCCGTGGTCCTCCCCACTGGCTACGGCCGGGACGGCGACACGCTCTATTTTCACGGCTCGACGGGCTCGGGGAACCTCCGAGCGGCGGCAAGCCGCGTCGACGTCTGCGTGACGGTGACGATTCTGGACGGGATCGTGTACGCCCGCTCGCTGAACAATCACTCGATGAACTACCGCTGCGCCGTGATCCACGGCCGCGCGCGCCCCGTCACCGAGGCCGCCGAGAAGCTGCACGGCCTGCGCGTCGTCACCGACCACCTGGCGCCAGGGTCGTGGGAGCACGCGCGCGAGGTCAGCGCGAAGGAGTTGGCCGCCGTCAGCGTGCTCGCGCTCGACCTGGCCGAGGCGTCGGTGAAAGTCCGCTCCGGCGAGCCCATCGACGAGCCGGAGGACCTGGAACACGGCACCGCGTGGGCCGGTGTCCTTCCGGTGCACACGACGTTCGGCGCACCGGCGCCGGCGACCTACGTCCCCGCGGACATGCCGCTCCCCGCGCACGTCACGGAACGCGGCAACGGCGTCAGTCCCGAACCGGTCCGGTGAGCGGGTCGAGGCGGTGCGGGCGCAGCGTGCGCCCGCCCGCGCGGTAGACGTGCACGCTCACGGCGGGATCGGGGCCATCGTTGCGCACCTCGTGCACGTAACCGGGACCGAACACGCGCGACTGGCCCGCCGACGGAGTGTGCACCTCGGTCAGCACCCGGCCGCCGGGGGCCCTGCGCGTGACGGTCTCGGTGAGCGTGCCGCTCACGACCGTGAACGCGCCGGTCGACTCACCGTGGTCGTGCAGGCCGGTCTGCTGGCCGGGAAGCCAGCTCAGCAGCCAGATCTCCTCGTCGGCGGTGCGCTCGAGGAGTGCGGCGAACCGCTCGTCAGGGTCGTAGCGCAGGACGTTGCGCCAGCGGTCCCGGTCGGCCGCGTACTCGAGCGCGGTGCGGACGGGGTGGCGAAGCAGCGGGTTCGCGGCAGGCATGGAAGCGACCGTGTTCTCTGGAACGGCGAACATGAGGGAATGAGGTCCTTGCTGAAAGGTGGTTGCTGACGTCGGGAATGCGTGCTGAATCCGTCACCGGCGACAACAGCAAGGACACGACGCGCAGCGGGCATGGCGGAGACCGGTGTGGTCCCCCGCCATGAGTGCGCTCCACGTCGACATGCCGCACAGCAAACCAGCACGGCCCCGAAGCGTCAAACGGGTTCCACCCGCTAGGAGCGTGCTGAACAACCCCGCCCGTAGCGAGCGGCGATCCAGGCGGCGGCCTCGCAAGACATCCCAGGAGCTTGAATGTCAAGCGGCGATGTTGTTGGCGTGGTGCGACCAGGCGGTGGTCTCGTTGTAGAGGGTGCGGGTTTTCAGGCAGCCGTGCAGGATGCCGACGAGCCGGTTGGCCAGTTGGCGCAGCGCGGGGTTGTGCCCGACACCGCGGGCTCGTTGCTGGTCGTAGTAGGTTCGCGCACCGGGTGAGGTGTTGAGCGCGGCGAAGGCCTGGGTCATCAACGCGTCGATCAGCCGGTCGTTGTGCACGAAGCGGGCCAGTACGACCTTCTTCTTGCCCGAGGCGCGGGTGATCGGACTGGTCGCCGCGTAGTTCTTGCGTGCTTTCGCGCTGGCGTAACGGTTGGGGTCGTCGCCGAACTCGGCCAGCACCCGGGCGCCCAGGATCGGTCCCAGCCCAGGCTGGGACAGCACGATCTCAGCGTCCGGGTGCTGGCCAAAAAACGTCTCGACCTGGCCCTGCAGGGTGCTGACCTGCGCGCGCAGGGTGGCCAGCACCGTGACCGCGGCGCGGGTGGTGGCTGCATAGGCCGCGGTGACCACCGCGGGCTGCCCCAGCTGCTGGGCGCGCAGCAGCGACTGGATCCGGGTGGCTTTGCCCTCGATGTCGCGGCGGCGAGCACGTCGCAGCGCGGCCCGGATCTGGCTCAGCGACAGCCGCGCTGCGCTGTCCGGGTCGGGTGCCTTCCCCAGCAGTTCCAGCGCCTCGGGTGCATCCAGGTCCTCGAATGCCTCCAGTGCGGCGGGGAAGTACTCGCGCAGGCTGTGGCGCAGCCGCTGGGTGTGGCGGGTGCGTTCCCAAATCAACGTCTTGTGCGCCCGGGTGATGACCTTGACCGCCTCGGCCTCGGGGCTGTCACCGGCGATCGGGCGCAACTCGTGGGCGTCGGTACGTACCATGTTGGCCAGCATGTGCGCGTCCGCAGCGTCGCTTTTCGCCCCGGACACACCATGCCGCCGCCGGTATCCGACCGCCTGCAACGGGTTGACCGCGAACACGGCGTACCCCGCGGCGACCAGGGCAGCCACCCAGGGCCCGCGATCGGTCTCGATCCCGATCACCACCCGCGCCTGATCGGGATCGGTGTCCGGGCCCAGGTGCTCGGCGATCATCGCGTGCAACCGGGCGATCCCAGCCACCCCCTCCGGCAGCCGGGCTCTCGCCAGCCGCCGGCCCGCCGTGTCCATCAACTCGACATCGTGATGGTCTTCGGCCCAGTCATCTCCCACGAACAGCACCGTGTCCGTCTCCCTCCACAACGCTCGTCATACCCCGGTCACGCGCGGGAGAACACTCAGCGGCCTAATGAACCAGTGCTCACACCACACTCGGTGGGCACGACATCCCATCAGCGATCCGTTCTCCCGGGCTACCGGCAGGGGCACGATCTTGCGACAGAACTCCCCACACAAGGGGTTCAGGCGGAGAGAGTGCTCACCCACCGATGGTCACCGACCACGAGTCCTGCCCAATGACCAACCCGCAACTCTCATTAGGCGGAGGGAAGCCCTCGTACCGGGGTCGTACTCGGGCTTTCCGACAACGCAGCGAGGCGCCGTCTGGGCGTCGCGCAGTAGGGCAGCGGTTGTTCAGTGCGCTCCTAGGACCACTCGTGCTTCTGCTGGCGGCCGAGCAGCTCGGCACCGACGCGAGCAGGGTCCATACCCTCGTGGCACACGCGGAACATCGCGTCGGTGATGGGCATGTCCACGCCCACGCCGCGCGCGAGCTCGCGGATCGACTGGCACGACATCACGCCCTCGGCCACCTGACCGCCCACCGCGGCCTGCGCCTGCTGCGGCGTCTCGCCCCTGCCGATGCGCTCGCCGAAGGTGCGGTTGCGCGACAACGGCGACGCGCACGTCGCCACGAGGTCGCCCACCCCGGCCAGGCCCGCGAACGTCAGCGGGTCGGCGCCGAGCTTCGCCCCGAGCCGCGCCGTCTCGGCGAGACCGCGGGTGATGAGCGTCGCCATCGTGTTGGCGCCGAACCCGAGTCCGGCCGCCATGCCGCAGCTCAGCGCGATCACGTTCTTGCAGGCGCCGCCGAGCTCGCAGCCCACCACGTCGGTGTTGGTGTACGGACGGAAGTAGCCGTTGAAGCTGGCCTGCTGGATCGCGACGGCACGGTCGTGGTCGGCGCACGCGAGCACGGCGCCCGCGGGCTGCTGCTGCGCGATCTCGCGCGCGAGGTTCGGACCGGACACCACCACGACCTCGTTCGCGGGCACCTCGGCGATCTCGCTGATCACCTCGCTCATCCGTTTCAGGGTGCCGAGTTCGACACCTTTGGCGAGGCTCACGAGGATCGCGTCGCGTGGCAGGAGGCCACGCCAGCCGGTGAGGTTCGCGCGCAGGCTCTGGCTCGGCACCGCGAGCACCACGGCGTCGGCGCCCGACAGCGCCTCTTCCGGATCGGCCGTGGCCGTGAGCCGCCCAGGCAGCGTCACGCCGGGCAGGTAGCCGCTGTTGGTGTGCTCGTCGCGGATCTCGGCGGCGACCTCGGCGCGGCGCGCCCACATCGTGACGTCGCGGCCCGCGTCGGCGAGCACCTTGGCGAACGTCGTGCCCCACGAACCCGCACCGAGCACCGTGACCGACTGCACAGTGATGCCGGTCATGTCAGGCGCCATCCTCCCGCTTCGCGGGCGGCTGCTCGCCGCGGATCTCCACGAGCAGCGAGAGCACCTCGCCCATCAGCAGGTCGGTGACCTCGCGCAGCACGGCGGGGGTGCGTTCCTGCTCGCGGTACTTCGCCAGGTCCACCGGCTGGCCGACGGAGTGGACCACCGTCTTGCGCGGGAACGGCCGGAACTTCTTCGTGTAACCGTTCCAGATGTTCTGGGTGCCCCACCGCGCGACCGGGACCACGGGCACGTCGTTGTCGAGCGCGAGCCTGGCGACGCCGGTGTAGGACCGCTTCGGCCAGCCCTCGGGGTCCTTGGTGATCGTCCCCTCTGGATAGATGAGCACGAGCTTGCCGTTCGCCAGCGTCTCGTGCGCGGCCTTGAGGCTGTCGCCCGCGGTGGCGCTTCCCCTGGTGACGGGGATGCCGCCGGAGCCGGCGAGGATCTTGCCGAAGATCGGCACCCGGAAGAGGCTGTCCTTGGCCATGAACCGGGGCACGCGCTTGTTGCGGTGCACGAACACCGCGTCCACGGCGGGGTCGAGGTGCGAGACGTGGTTCATCACGAGCAGCACGGGCCCGTTCTTCGGGATCCGCTCGGTGCCCCGGTAGACGCTCTTGCCCATCCAGGTCAGCGGGTAGAACAGCACCGCGGCCGCCCCGACCCAGAAGCCGCCCTTCTCCCGATCAGCCAAGACTCCTCCTCATCGCGTGCGGAAGCTGACGCGATCCTCCCACAGGCACGCGGCGGCCCGGATAGGTAAAGATGGTGGCGTGGCCACAGACCTCATCGTGCCCCTGAAGCCACCCCACGCCGGCAAGTCGCGGCTGCGGGGCGCGCTCGGCTACCCGGCCGACGCCGAGTGCCACGCGGCACTCGTGCTCGCGCTGGCCTCCGACACGCTGCGCGCCGCGACCGCGGCCCCCGGCGTGCGGCGGGTGCTCGTCGTCGGTTCCGACCCCGAGGCGCTCGCCGCGCTGCGCGAGCTCGGCGCCGAGGTGGTGGACGAACAGGGCAACGGGGAGGTACTGGGCGGGCTCAACGGCGCGCTGCTGGTGGGCGAACGGCTGCTGCGTGCCGCCGACCCGCTGGCGGCCGTCGGCGCGCTGCAGGCCGACCTGCCCGCGCTGCGGCCCGGCGAGCTCGCGGCCGCGCTCGCGGAGGCAGGCGGGCGCAGGGCGTTCACGGCCGACCGGCACGGCACCGGCACCACCCTGCTGCTGTCCGGCGCGGGGCAACCGCTTGCGCCTCGTTTCGGCGAGGGCTCCGCGAGCGCCCACACCGCGTCGGGCGCCGTGCCGCTCGCGCTGAAGGCGCCGTCGCTGCGCGGTGACGTCGACACTCCCGAGGACCTGGAGCACGCCAGGCTGCTCGGTCTCGGCCCGAGCACCACGGCGCTGCTCGGCACGGCGTGCGTTCCGCACTGAAAGCCGTCGCCTGCGCGTTCGCTCGGGTATGCGCAACAGTCGCCTCCGTGGGGAACAATGCAGGGGTGAGCAACGACGAGAGCATCTCCCCGCCCGGTGGGTCGCCGGACGGGCGGCGCGTCACCACGCCTCCGCCACCGCCCGTCGCCCCCGAGAACGGCAGGCCCAAGTCCACCCAGGCCGTCCCCTCGGCCCCGCCGGCGGCGACGGGAGCACAGGAGCTGGCCGACGCACTGCCCGACGACCGGTACTTCAACCGGGAGCTCTCGTGGCAGGACTTCAATGCCAGGGTGCTCGCGCTGTCGGAGGACGAGTCGCAGCCGCTGCTCGAGCGCGCCAAGTTCCTGGCGATCTTCGCGTCCAATTTGGATGAGTTCTACATGGTCAGGGTGGCCGGTCTCAAGCGAAGGGACGAGACCGGCCTGTCCGTACGCAGCGCCGACGGCCTCACGCCCCGCGAGCAGCTGTCCTACATCGCCAAGCGCAACCAGGACCTCGTCGAACGGCACACCGAGGCCTTCGAGCAGCACGTGCGACCGGCGCTGGAGGAGAAGGGCATCCGCATCGTCCGGTGGTCCGATTTGGAGGAGGAGGACCGGGAGCGGCTCTCCCACTACTTCACCGACCAGATCTTCCCGGTGCTCACGCCGCTGGCCGTCGACCCGGCCCACCCCTTCCCGTACATCTCGGGCCTGTCGCTGAACCTCGCCGTGACCGTCCGCGACCCGGAGGGCGGCACGGAACGTTTCGCGCGCGTGAAGGTGCCCAACAACGTGCCCCGGCTGGTGCGCATCGAGCGGCAGCGGGACAGCCACACCGCGACCTTCCTGCCGCTGGAGGAACTGATCTCCGCGCACCTCGGGGAGCTCTTCAGCGGCATGGAGGTGACCGAGCACCACGTGTTCCGGGTCACCCGCAACGCCGACTTCGAGGTCGAGGAGGACCGCGACGAGGACCTGTTGCAGGCGCTGGAACGCGAGCTGGCTCAGCGCCGCTTCGGCCCGCCGGTGCGGCTCGAGGTGGCGCAGGACATGAGCGAGCACATGCTCGAACTCCTGTTGCGCGAGCTGGAGGTGGACCCGCGCGACGTCGTGGAGGTGCCGGGGCTGCTCGACCTCAGCTGTCTGCACCAGCTCTCGGCGATCGACCGCAAGGAGCTCAAGGACCGGCCGTTCGTGCCCGCCACGCACCCCGCGTTCGGCGAGCGGGAGACCCCGAAGAGCGTGTTCGCGACGCTGCGCGAGGGCGACGTGCTCGTGCATCACCCCTACGACTCGTTCTCCACGAGCGTGCAGCGGTTCATCGAGCAGGCCGCGGCCGACGACAAGGTGCTGGCGATCAAGCAGACGCTGTACCGCACCTCCGGCGACTCCCCGATCGTCGACGCGCTCGTCGACGCGGCCGAGGCGGGCAAGCAGGTCGTGGCGCTCGTGGAGATCAAGGCCCGCTTCGACGAGCAGGCCAACATCACGTGGGCGCGCACGCTCGAACGTTCCGGCGTGCACGTCGTGTACGGCCTCGTGGGGCTCAAGACCCACTGCAAGGTGGCGCTCGTGGTGCGCCAGGAGGGCTCCACGATCCGCCGCTACTGCCACATCGGCACCGGCAACTACAACCCGAAGACGGCGCGGCTGTACGAGGACCTGGGGCTGCTGACGGCCGACCCGGCGATCGGCGCGGACCTCACGGACCTGTTCAACGTCCTCACCGGATACTCCCGGCAGGCGACCTACCGCAACATCCTGACGGCGCCCAACGGCATCCGGCGCGGCATCCTCGACTGCATCCAGCACGAGATCGACGTGGCCCGTTCCGGTGGGCCGGCCGGCGTGCGCCTCAAGTGCAACTCGCTCGTCGACGAGCAGATCATCGACGGCCTGTACCGCGCCTCGCAGGCCGGGGTGCCGGTGGACGTCGTCGTGCGCGGCATCTGCGCGCTGAAGCCGGGCGTACCCGGCCTGAGCGACAACATCGCCGTGCGCTCGATCCTCGGCCGCTTCCTGGAGCACTCGCGGATCTTCCACTTCCGCGGGGCGGACGCGTACTGGATCGGCAGCGCCGACATGATGCACCGCAACCTCGACCGCCGCATCGAGGCGCTGGTGCAGGTCAAGGATCCGAAGCTGACCGCACAGCTCGACGACGTGCTCAGCTCGGCGCTGGATCCGCTGACCCGCTGCTGGGTGCTCAGCTCCACCGGCGAATGGATTCCCTCTCCCGCCGACTCCACACAGGTGCGTGACCACCAGGTCGAGCTGCTGCGCAGGCACGGGGCCGCCGGGTGAGCGGCATGGACCACGGGCGGGCCATCCGGGCCGCGGGAGCCGTGTTGTGGCGACAGGGCACCTCCCCGGAAATCGAGATCGCGGTCGTGCACCGGCCGCACTATGACGACTGGTCACTGCCCAAGGGAAAAGTCGACCCCGGCGAGACCGCCCCGGTCGCCGCGGTGAGGGAACTCGCCGAGGAAACGGGGTTCACCGCCGTTCTCGGCCGTTTCCTGAATACCGCGGAATACGAGGTGGCCAAGGGCCCGAAAACGGTCGACTACTTCGCCGCGAGGGCCGGCGAGGGCCGATTCATCCCGAACGAGGAAGTCGACGAACTGCGCTGGCTTCCGCCGGCCGAGGCCGAATCGTTGCTCAGCTACGGCACCGACAAGGAGGTGTTGCGGGAGTTCACGGCGCTGCCCCCGGCCCTGACGACGCTCCTGCTGGTCCGGCACGGCAAGGCGGGCAAACGGGAGGAGTGGACCGGTGACGACGATCTGAGGCCGCTCTCGGACGCGGGAATGCGGCAGGCGGAGGCGCTGCGGGTGCTGCTGAGGGCGTTCGGCCCCGACCGCGTGTTCTCCGCGCCGCGCCTGCGGTGTGTCCAGACCGTGCAGGGCCTCGCCGAGGACATCGGTGCCGAGATCGTCCACGAGCCGCTGCTGTCGGAGGACGACTACTGGACCGACCCCGTGGTGGCGTGGTCGCGGCTGCTCGCGATCGTCGCCGACGGCGGCACTCCGGTCGCGTGCAGCCAGGGCGGGGTCATCCCGGACATCGTGAGCGCGCTCGCCGAGCACGGCGGCGTCGAGCTTCCCGAGACGAAGGCGGACGGCGTGGCGAGCAAGAAGGGCTCGGTGTGGCTGCTGTCGTTCGCCGAGGGCGACGCGGGCCCGCGACTCGCGGCCGCACACTACCTACCAACCCCTCTCCCGGCACCGGCCCCGGCGAACTCGTAGCCCCCTCCACCCGCAGTGAAGGCCACCATGCCTGCGCTCAACGCAGTGAAGGTGGCCTTCACTGCGCCCGCCCTTCTCCCCCCGCCACCCAAACAGACGCCCCGCCATGCCTGTCCAACGCAGTGAAGGCCACCATGCCTGCGCTGAACGCAGTGAAGGTGGCCTTCACTGCGGTTGGGCGAACACCGTGCCGTGCGGCGTCTCAGCTTGGCCGGTGCCGGGAGCGGATGGGCGCCCCCGGGAAATGGCCCACGAAACGCGGCAGGGCCCCGCGCCGGGTGGCGCGGGGCCCTGCCGAGAAGTGAGCCGGAACGAACCGGCAGCCCGGTAGCGGGCTTACTTCTTCTTCTTGGCGGCAGCGGTGGTCCGCTTGGCCGCGGTCTTCGGGGCCGCCTTGGCGGTGCTGGCCTTCGCCGTGGTCTTGGCGGGGGCCTTCTTCGCGGTGGTGGCCTTTGCCGTGGTCTTCGCCGCGGTCTTGGCGGTGGTCTTCGGAGCCGCCTTGGTGGCAGTGCTCTTCGCGGCCGTCCTCGACGAAGCGGCCTTGGTCGCCGTGCGGCTCGTCGTGCTGCGAGCCGTCGTGGCACGGGAACGCGTGGTGGTGCTACGCGTCGCGGTCGGCCTGCTGGCTGCCGCCCTCGTCGTGGTGCCAGTGCTCCGCGTCGACGTGGAAGCCGTCGAACGCTTGGTCGTGGTGGCCTTCGGCAGCTTCTTGGCGCCGCTCACCACGTCCTTGAAGGTCGTACCGGCGCGGAAGGCCGGGACGTTGGTCTTCTTGACGCGCACGGTCTCGCCGGTGCGCGGGTTCCTGGCGGTACGGGCAGCCCTGGCGCGCTTCTCGAACACACCGAAGCCGGTGATGTTCACCTTCTCGCCCTTGTTGACCGTACGGATGATGATGTCGACGAGGTTGTCGACAGCCTGCGAAGCGACCTTCTTGTCGCCCAGGCGCTCGGAGAGCGCCTCGATCAGTTGGGCCTTGTTGGCCATTCCAGTCCTCCAAGAAGAACTACTTGTTACCCGGCCACACCGGCCGACATGCGCACACGGTATTACCAACGCAGCACAAATTCCAAACGGCACGCGGATTTTTTCCTTATCGGGTGCGCTGTTACGCCCCCGGCGGGCCCCGTTCGGGGCCCTTCCGCAGCCGTTCGGCGTGGTTTCGCCGGCCGCCGGCCGAGCGCGGATTCCCTTTCTGAGCAGGGAATCCGTGTCTCAGGAAGCCGCTTGAGGGGTGGTCAGGGGCTTCCAGGAGGGCCGCTGGGCCTCGAACGAGACGATCTCGTCGGCGTGTCGGAGGGTGAGAGCGATGTCATCGAGCCCCTCGAGCAGCCGCCAGCGGGTGTAGTCGTCGATCTGGAAGGGCGCGGTGAAGTCCTTGGCCCGTACTGTCTTCGCCTCGAGGTCCACCGTGACCTCCGTGCCGGGCTCGTTCTCGAGCAGCTTCCACAGCAGCTCGACGTCCGCCTGCTCGCACTGGGCGGCCACCAGACCCCCCTTGCCGGAGTTGCCCCGGAAGATGTCGGCGAACCGGGAGGAGATGACCACCCGGAAGCCGTAGTCCATGAGCGCCCAGACGGCGTGCTCACGAGAGGACCCGGTGCCGAAGTCGGGGCCGGCGACGAGGACGCTGCCCTGCCGGAACGGCTCCTGGTTGAGGATGAACTGCTCGTCGCCGCGCCAGGCGGCGAACAGGCCGTCCTCGAAGCCGGAGCGGGTCACGCGCTTGAGGTAGACGGCCGGGATGATCTGGTCAGTGTCCACGTTGGACCTGCGCAAAGGCACTCCGACGCCGGTGTGCTTGGTGAAGGGCTCCATGGTTTCGTGACTCCCTGGCTGAGGTCTAGTTGAGGTCTTCGGGCGAGGACAGGGTGCCCCTGACGGCGGTCGCGGCGGCCACGAGCGGGGACACCAGATGGGTCCGGCCGCCCTTGCCCTGCCGCCCCTCGAAGTTGCGGTTCGAGGTCGAGGCGCTGCGCTCCCCGGGCTTCAGCTGGTCCGGGTTCATGCCGAGGCACATCGAGCAGCCGGCCTGCCGCCACTCGGCGCCGGCGGCCGTGAAGACCTCGTCGAGCCCCTCCTCCTCGGCCGCCTTGCGCACCCGCATCGAGCCGGGGACCACGAGCATGCGCACGTTGTCGGCCACCTTGCGGCCCTTCAGCACGCCCGCGGCGGCCCTCAGGTCCTCGATCCGGCCGTTCGTGCACGAGCCGAGGAAGACGGTGTTCACCGCGATCTCCCTCAGCGGGGTGCCCGGTTGAAGATCCATATAGGACAGGGCCTTCTCGGCGGCGAACCGCTCGGTCTCGTCCGCGATGGCGGCCGGGTCCGGCACCGACTCCCCGAGCGGGAGGCCCTGGCCGGGGTTGGTGCCCCAGGTGACGAACGGTGTCAGCTCGTTCGCATTCAGGTGAACCTCGGCGTCGAACACGGCGTCGTCGTCGGTGCGCAACTCCCGCCAGTTCGCCACCGCGGCGTCCCAGTCGGCGCCCTTCGGGGCGTGCGGACGGCCCTCGAGGTAGGCGAACGTCGTCTCGTCGGGAGCGATCATGCCGGCGCGGGCGCCCGCCTCGATCGACATGTTGCAGATGGTCATCCTGGCTTCCATCGACAGCGACTCGATCGCGCTGCCTCGGTACTCCAGGACGTAGCCCTGACCGCCGCCGGTGCCGATCTTGGCGATGACGGCGAGGATGATGTCCTTCGCGGTGACGCCGGGGCGCAGTTCCCCATCGACGTTGATCGCCATCGTCTTGAACGGGCGCAGCGGGAGGGTCTGCGTGGCGAGCACGTGCTCGACCTCGGAGGTGCCGATGCCGAAGGCCATCGCGCCGAACGCACCGTGCGTGGAGGTGTGGCTGTCGCCGCACACCACGGTCATCCCGGGCTGGGTCAGGCCGAGCTGCGGGCCGATGACGTGCACGATGCCCTGCTCCGCGTCTCCCATGGGGTGGAGCCGCACGCCGAACTCCTTGCAGTTGCGGCGAAGCGTGTCAACCTGGGTCCGCGAGACCGGATCGGCGATGGGGAGCTCGATGTCCACCGTCGGGACGTTGTGGTCCTCGGTCGCGATCGTGAGGTCGGGCCTGCGTACCGGGCGGCCGGCCAGCCGCAGTCCGTCGAACGCCTGCGGGCTCGTGACCTCGTGCACGAGGTGCAGGTCGATGTAGAGCAGGTCCGGCTCGGCGCCTTCGCCGCGGCGCACCGTGTGCGAGTCCCAGACCTTCTCTGCCAGCGTGCGGCCCCGCTTCTCTGCCATCAGGGCTCCTCCATTGAATGAGCGTGTGTGCGAGCTTGAGGAGTCGGCTCCGTCCCGGATTCTGGACTTCCCAAACTCCGGGATTATAGTATCGCCTTGTGGGACAGCATAACCCTGAGAACCAGCAGAGCGGTATCGGCGTGCTGGACAAGGCCGTCGCCGTTCTGCACGCCGTGGCCGAGGAACCGTGCGGCCTGGCGGAATTGTGCACCCGCACGGGGTTGCCGCGCGCCACCGCGCACCGGCTCGCCGTCGGGCTGGAGGTACACCGGCTGCTGCGCCGTGGCCCCGACGGCCGCTGGCGCCCCGGTGCCGCGCTCGCCGAGCTCTCCGGCGGCACCACGGATCCCTTGCTGGACGCGGCGAGCGTGATCCTGCCGAAGCTGCGGGACATCACGGGCGAGAGCGTGCAGCTGTACCGCCGCGACGGCGTCCAGCGCATCTGCGTCTCCACCGCCGAACCGCCGAGCGGCCTTCGTGACACGGTGCCGATCGGCGCACGGCTGCCGATGACGGCGGGCTCCGGTGCCAAGGTGCTGGCCGCGTGGGCGGATTCCCACACGCAGCGCACGATCCTGGCCGAGGCCGTCTACGGGGAACGGACCCTGCTGGAGGTCCGGCGCCGGGGCTGGGCGCAGAGCGTCGCCGAGCGGGAGCCCGGTGTGGCCAGCGTCTCGGCTCCGGTACGGGATTCCTCCGGCACGGTCATCGCCGCGGTGTCGGTGTCGGGACCGGTCGAGCGGATCGGCCGCAAGCCGGGTGCCCGCTGGGCGGCGGACCTCCTCGCGGCCGCGGACGCCCTCCAGGAACGCCTGTAGCGCCAGGGGTTGCCGGGTCAGGTGAGGCGCACGGGGTTCACGATGTCGGCGGTGATGGTGAGCAACATGATGGCGCCGCCGATGAGCACGAGGGTCAGTGTCACCGTGGACAGTCTGGTGTAGTCCACGGGCGGACCCTCGGCCTTGCCCCGCAACGCACGGAGCCGGTTGCGGAGCCGTTCGTACCAGACCACCGCGATGTGCCCGCCGTCCAATGGCAGCAGCGGCAACGTGTTGAACACGGCGAGGAAGAAGTTCAGCCCCGCCAGCAGGAGCAGGAACAGCTGCCACAGGCCCTGCTCGACGGCCTCCCCGCCGATGCGGCTCATCCCGACGACGCTCACGGCCCCTCGGGATCCCGTTCCCCGCCGAAGATCGCGCCCACCACCGCGGGGATCTTCTCGGGGAACTCCAGCAGCCGCTGCCAGGTCTGCGCGAACATGTCGCCTGCGAAGCCCGCGGCACCGGGGATGGCCCCGAGCGCGCCGTAGTGGAACTCGCGGGGGAAGGTGACCCCGATCGACCCGGTGCTGACGATCTCGACCGGACCATCCTCCTGCGCTTGTGGACGGTCGACGCGCGGGACGTCCACGGTCAGCGGCAGCACCTGCCTGTCACGCTCGACCTCGATCGCGGTGGGCGCGGAGGACCGCTCGATCGAGGAGATGACGTCGACGTAGGTGGGCGTCGGCGTACCCGCGACGGACACGATCTCGTCTCCGGGCCGGATGCCGGCGTCCCGCGCGGGCGCGGGGTCGCCCTGCGCGCACGCGGGCGTGGTCACCTCGGCGGCGGTTCGCGCGTCGCGCACGCACGCGCTGACGGCGGGCACCTGCGGGGTGCCGGTGAGGTTGGGCAGGCCCATCGTGACGGCCAGCGCGTAGAGCACCACGAAGCCGACGAGCACGTTGACCGCGATGCCGCTGCCCGTCACGACGGTGCGCTTCCACGCCTTGTGCCGCCACATCGCCCTGGGCTTCTCGTCGGGCGTGAGCTCGTCGAGCGTCGTCATCCCGGCGATCTCGCAGAACCCCCCGAAGGGGATCCACTTCAGGCCGTATTCGGTCTCGCCACGACGGAAGGAGAACTGCTTCGGACCGAAGCCCACGAAGAACCGCCGTACCTTCATCCCGAACGCCTTGGCGGCGAGCATGTGCCCCGCCTCGTGAAGCGCGTCGAGGCGCCCCCCACCGAGTCTCCAACCCAAGCATCAAGGCAACGTGATCTCGAGCGCCTACCTACGTGGGGGTCCGGGGGGCGAAGCCCCTCCGGGCGGGGCGTGGGGGTTGCACCCCCACAAGACACAACGAGAAAGGCCCCTGTCCGCGCTTTCCGCCTACCTACGTGGGGGGTCCCGGGGGGCGAAGCCCCTCCGGGCGGGGCGTGGGGGTTGCACCCCCACAAGACACAACGAGAAAGGCCCCTGTCCGCGCTTTCCGCCTACCTACGTGGGGGTCCGGGGGCGAAGCCCCTCCGGGCGGGGCGTGGGGGTTGCACCCCCACAAGACACAACGAGAAAGGCCCCTGTCCGCGCTTTCCGCAGACAGGGGCCTCCGCCCTTTCGAGTACCCCCGATGGGATTCGAACCCACGCTACCGGCGTGAGAGGCCGGCGTCCTAGGCCGCTAGACGACGGGGGCTAGGAGGTGTTGCTTCCTTGTTGCTGGAGAGAAACTTACCAGACCGGTTTTTTCCCTCTGCAGCTGGGGTACCAGGACTCGAACCTAGACTAACTGAACCAGAATCAGTCGTGCTGCCAATTACACCATACCCCAAAGAGGTGCCTCGCCCGAGCGCGCTCCGGCTCAGCACCACTGGAAAGAAATACTAGACCACGCCGGAAACGGCGTCTCAACCGGCCCCGGCTGTCAGCGCTGCGCGGGCACGCCGATCCGCACGAACTCGGAGACGAGCAGCTCAGGGAGCTCGGCGAGGCTCGAGATGACGTGCACGCCTGCGGGCACGTCCACGTCGGCCTCGCCCCGGTTGAGCCACACTCCGCCGAGACCGGCGTCACGGGCGCCCACGGCATCGGTGCGGAGCTTGTCGCCGACGTGCACCGTCTCGGACATGTCGCAGCCCAGCTTGAAGCAGACCGAGTGGAACATCACCGGATCGGGCTTGGCGACCCCCACCTCGCCCGCGATGGCCACGTAGTCGAAGAAGCGGGCGAGCCCCAGTCCGGCCAGCTTCTCGCGCTGGTGGGCTCCCGAGGCGTTGGTCACAGCGGCGACGCGCACGCCCGCGGCGGTCAGCCACTCCAGGCACGGCAGGACGTCGTCGAACAGCCGCCACGACGTCCGCAGCAGCTCCTTGCGGCCGACCTCCAGTTCGGCCGCCTCGGCGAGGCCGACGCACGTGCCCAGCTCGGCCAGGAAGGCCTGCGTGCGCCTGGCGTGCATCTCGGCGTAGTCCAGCTCGCCTGACACGACCCTCGCGACGTGCTCGTCGGTGACCCGCTCCCACAGCTCCCATGCGTCGGTCCTGCCGATGAGCGCCTCGAGCGATCTTCGGCTGGCGGCCGTGAAATCGATCAACGTGTCATCGATGTCAAGGCACACGAGCCGGAGCTCGGGCGGGTCCCAGGGAGGCGCGTCGTCGTCGCGATCGGAAACGGTTTGCGGTGCTGTCGGGGAGCCAAGCGCAAAAGCCACCCGCCGAGGCTAGGGCACTTTCCGCTTTATCGACTCGGCTGACGAGGTGATAAAGCCGGGTCTGTTTCGGTCCAGGTCGTCTACGCTCAGTTGCCCGGCAGCGCGCGACGCAACCGGCCGAGTGAACGCTCCCGCCCGAGCAGTTCCATCGACTCGTACAGCGGCGGGGAAACGGTACGTCCGGTCACCGCCACGCGCACGGGCGCGAACGCCTTGCGCGGCTTGAGTCCGAGGCCCTCCACGAGCGCGTCCTTGAGCGCCTCCTCGATGGCCGCGGTCTCCCAGGACGGCAGCGCTTCGAGCGCCTCGATGGAGGCGCGCAGCACCGGCTCCGAGTCGGGGCCGAGCGCCTTGGTGGCCGCGGCCTCCTCCGGCGCGAAGTCCTCCTCCGAGATGAACAGGAACCGCAGCAGGCCGGTCGCCTCGGACAGCACGACCACGCGTTCCTGCACCAGCGGGGCGATCGCCCGCAGCGCGCCGAGCTGCTCCTCGCTCGGCGCGGCCGGCAGTACTCCTGCCGCGACGAGGTAGGGCAGCGTGCGCTGCACGAAGTCCTCGTGCGCGAGCGCCCGGACGTGCGTGCCGTTGATCGCCTCCGCCTTCTTCACGTCGAAGCGGGCCGGGTTGGCGCTGACCTTCGTGATCTCGAACGCCTGCACCAGTTCCTCGACGCTGAAGACGTCGCGGTCGTCGGCGATCGACCAGCCGAGCAGGGCGAGGTAGTTGAGGAGGCCCTCGCGAATGAACCCGCGGTCCCGGTAGTTGAAGAGATTGGAGGAGGGGTCCCGTTTGGACAGTTTCTTGTTGCCCTCGCCCATCACGTAGGGCAGGTGCCCGAACTCGGGCGTGAACTCGGCGAGCCCGATCCGCGTCAGCGCCCGGTACAGGGCGATCTGGCGGGGCGTCGACGGCAGCAGGTCCTCGCCGCGCAGAACGTGCGTGATGCGCATGAGCGCGTCGTCGACCGGATTGGTCAGCGTGTAGAGCGGCTGGCCGTTGGCCCGCACCAGCACCGGGTCGGGCACGGTGCCCGCCTTGAACGAGATCTCGCCGCGCACGAGGTCGTTCCACGACAGGTCCTCGTCGGGCATCCGCAGGCGCAGCACCGGCGCGCGGCCCTCGGCGCGGAAGGCGGCCTTCTGCTCCTCGGTGAGGTCGCGGTCGAAGTTGTCGTAGCCGAGCTTGGGGTCCTGACCGGCCGCCCTGCGCCGCTCCTCGACCTCCTCGTTGGTCGAGAACGCCTCGTACAGCTCCCCCGCCTCCAGCAGGCGCTTGGCGACGTCGGCGTAGATCTCGCCGCGTTCGCTCTGCCGGTAGGGGCCGTGCTCGCCGCCCACCTCGGGGCCCTCGTCCCAGTCGAGGCCGAGCCAGCGCAGCGCGTCGAGGAGTGCCTCGTAGGACTCCTCGGAGTCGCGTGCGGCGTCGGTGTCCTCGATGCGGAACACCAGCTTGCCACCGTGATGACGGGCGAAGGCCCAGTTGAACAGCGCCGTGCGGATCAGCCCGACGTGCGGGGTCCCGGTCGGCGACGGGCAGAAGCGGGCGCGGACGGCGATGTTCTCAGTCATAGCCCATCCAGCGTATCGCCCTTGACGTGCGCGGCTTCCCGGTGCATGGTGAGTTTATTCAACGATTGATGAATAAGGGGGTTGCGGCGATGAGCGAGCGGACGAGGTGCGTGGTGGCCGGCGGCGGGCCGGCCGGGATGGTGCTGGGGCTGCTGCTGGCGCGGGCCGGAGTGGAGGTCACCGTGCTGGAGAAGCACGCCGACTTCCTGCGCGACTTCCGCGGCGACACGGTGCACCCCTCGACGCTGCGGCTGCTCGACGAGCTGGGCCTGGGGGAACGCTTCGCGAAGCTGCCGCACGACCGGATGGAGAGGATCGCGTTCCCCGTCGGTGAGCACGACGAGGTCACCATCGGCGACCTGCGCAGGCTCAGAACCGCCCACCCCTACATCGCCATCGCGCCGCAGTGGGACGTGCTCAACCTGCTCGCCGAGGCCGCCGAGGAGGAACCGACGTTCCGGCTGCGGATGCGCACCGAGGTCACGTCGCTGATCCGCGAGGGCGGCCGGGTGCGAGGGGTGCGGTACCGGACCCGGGACGGCGAGACCGGCGAACTCCGCGCCGACCTCACCGTCGCCGCCGACGGGCGCTGGTCGGTCGCGCGCAGGGACGCCGGGCTGAGGCCACGGGAGTACCCGGTGCCGATCGACGCGTGGTGGTTCCGGCTCGGCCGCGAGCCGGGTGAGTCCGCGGGCACGCTGACGCCGAGGATGCGCAACGGCCGCATGGCGATCGTGATCCCGCGCGATTCCTTCTTCCAGATCGCCTACATCGGCAGGAAGGGGATCGACGCCCAGCTCCGCGCGGCCGGTATCGAGAGCTTCCGCGCCGAGGTGGCCGAGGTGGTGCCCCAGCTGGCCGGCCGGCTCGGCGAGCTCGAGTCGATGGAGGAGGTCAAGCACCTGGACGTGCGGCTCAACCGGCTGCGACGCTGGCACGTCGACGGGCTGCTGTGCATCGGCGACGCCGCGCACGCGATGTCACCGATCGGCGGCGTCGGCATCAACCTCGCGGTGCAGGATGCCGTCGCGGCGGCGACGCTGCTCGCCGGGCCGCTGCGCCGGGGCACCGTGTCACCCTCGGTGCTGGCGAAGGTCCGCGCGCGCAGGCTCGTCCCGACGGTGCTCGTGCAGGCGTTGCAGCGGCTGCTGCACCGGACGGTGGCCCAGCCGCTGGTCGACGGAAAGCGCCTGGGCCCGCCGAAGCCGATGGTCGGGCTGCTCCGGCGCGTGCCGCAGGCGTCGGTCGTGCCCGCCTACCTGATCGGGATCGGTTTCCGCCCCGAGCACGCGCCGGAGTTCGCTAAGCGCTCTGCACCGGGTTCGTGAGGGTGCCGATGCCCTCGACGGTGATCGAGACCTGCTGCCCGGCGGTGATCGGGCCGACGCCCTCGGGAGTGCCGGTGAGGATCGTGTCCCCCGGCAGCAACGTCATCACCGAGGAGACGAACTCCACGAGCTGCGGGATCTTGTGCACCAGTGCGGAGGTGCGGGCGTCCTGCTTGACCTCGCCGTCCACCTCGGACCTGAGCGCGAGGTCGGCCGGGTCCAGCGAGGTCTCGATCCACGGCCCGAGCGGGCAGAACGTGTCGAACCCCTTGGCCCTGCCCCACTGCCCGTCGGACTTCTGCAGGTCCCGCGCGCTCACGTCGTTGGCGATCGTGTAGCCGAGGATGGCCTGCGCGGCCCGCGCGGCGGGCACGTTGCGCACCGGCTGGCCGATCACCACGGCCAGCTCGCCCTCGAAGTCCACACGAGACGACGCGGGCGGCAGCTTGATGGCCGCGTTCGGGCCGATCACGCTCGTCGACGGCTTCAGGAAGATCATCGGCTCGCCGGGGACCTCGTTGCCGAACTCCTGGGCGTGCGCGGCGTAGTTCCGGCCGACGGCGATGACCTTCGACGGCAGGATGGGGGCCAGCAGCCGCACGTCGGCCAGCGGCCACTGCCTGCCGGTGAAGCTGGGCGTGCCGAACGGGTGGTCGGCGATCTCCTTGACCACGGCGTCGGTGTCGGTGCCCTCGACGGACACGAACGCGACGCCTTCGGGATGAGCAACTCGAGCTAGACGCACACTCGAATCCTAGGCTGTCACGCGAAGCGTGTCCGTTTGGGCGGTGGTGGGAGACGGGCGGGCCCTAGTCAAACTCGCAGGCTCTTGTGCAGCAGCGCGTCGCACAACGCCAGCCAGCTGGCCTCCACGATGTTCTCGTGCACGCCCACCGTGGTCCACTCGCGCTCGCCGTCGGAGGACTCGATGAGCACACGCGTGACGGCGTCGGTGCCCGCGTGGTTGGAGAGGATGCGGACCTTGTAGTCGGCGAGCTCCACGCTGTCCAACCAGGACAGGTGCGGCAGCAGTGCCTTGCGCAGTGCGGCGTCCAGCGCGTTGACGGGCCCGTTGCCCTCGGCCGTCGCGATCACGCGCTCGCCGTCGACGTGCACCTTGACCGTAGCCTCGGCGATCACCTCACCGTCGGCGCGGTGGTCGAGCACGACGCGGTAGGACTCGAGGGTGAACGGCGGCTCGTCCGGCGACGTCCCCTCGGCTCCGGCGACCTCCCTGCGCAGCAACAGTTCCAGCGAGGCGTCCGCGGCCTCGAAGGACCAGCCGCTCGCCTCCAGCGTCTTGACCTTCGCGACGGCGCTGCCGAGCGCTTCGGGCCGGCCGGCAAGGTCCACCCCGAGCTCACGTCCCTTGAGCTCGAGACTCGCCTTGCCGGCCATCTCGGTGACCAGGACCCTCATGTCATTGCCGACCAAAGCGGGATCGATGTGGTTGTACAGCAACGGATCCACTTTGATCGCGCTCGCGTGCAGCCCCGCCTTGTGGGCGAAGGCCGACGCCCCGACATAGGCCTGGTGGGTGTCGGGGGCGATGTTCGCGATCTCGGCAAGGGCATGGGAGACGCGGGTCAACTCGGCGGCGCCCCCGGTAGGGAGCACGTCCATGCCGAGCTTGGTCACCAGGTTTCCCGTCACGGCGAACAGGTCGGCGTTGCCGGCCCGCTCCCCGTAACCGTTCGCGGTGCACTGCACGTGGGTGGCGCCCGCCTGCACGGCGGCGATGCTGTTGGCGACGGCGCACGAGGTGTCGTCCTGGCAATGGATGCCGAGCCGCAACCCGGTCCGCCCGGCGACCTCGCGCACGGTCTCCGCGAGCCCGAGCGGCAGCTGGCCGCCGTTGGTGTCGCACAGCACCACCACGTCGGCGCCGCCGCGCCCCGCCGCGTCGAGCACGCGCAGCGCGGTGTCCGGATCGTGTGCGTAGCCGTCGAAGAAGTGCTCGGCGTCGAGGAAGACGCGCCTGCCCTCCCCCACGAGGAAGGACACGGTGTCCTCGACCATCGCGCACGCCTCGGCGACGTCCACGCGCAGCGCGCGCTCGATGTGCCGCACGTCGGACTTGGCGACGAGGGTCACCACCGGCGCCCGCGAGTCGAGCAGCGCCCGCACCTGCGGGTCCTCGGCGGCCCGCACACCGGCTTTGCGTGTGGAGCCGAACGCCACGAGCACGGCGTGCTTGAGCACCAGGTCCCCTGCGGCGGCGCGCGCGAAGAACTCGGTGTCCTTGGGCATCGCGCCCGGCCAGCCGCCCTCGATGAACCCCACGCCCAGCTCGTCCAGCAGCCCCGCGACGGCGATCTTGTCCGCCACCGAGTACGTGATCCCCTCCCGCTGCGCACCGTCACGCAGGGTGGTGTCGTACAGGTGGAACTGGTCGCCGAGCGGGGTTCCGGCTGGTTCCGTGCGAGTCACGGGGTTCTCCTCGAAGCCGTTTCCTGACAAACAAAAAGACCCCCCGCGGATGCGAGAGGTCTGCGCGCCGGCTGCTTTCGTCGAAAGCCCTATCCGGCGCGCTTGGCGATAATGATCACGCGAGACGTGTTCATGCCGGGCATCATGCCACAGCGGCGGGCGATGTCCAACCCGTGAGCGACCGGTTTCACCTACCGGGCGCTCACGTCTCCTCCTGCCTGCGTTCGGCTCCTGTCTCCCCCGCGTAGCCCTCGTCGTCGCGCGCGGTCCTCCCGACGAACGTCCCGGTGGAACGTTTGGGCCTGGCCTTGGCCACGGCGGGATCGGTCGCCGCGTCCGCCTCGGGCGCGGTCGACTCGGCGGGCTCCCTGCGGGCCAGCAACGTGCGCAGCCATGTCCACATGTGAAAACACCTCCCTGGGGAGGGTTCCCCCGGGAGGTGCTTCACACACGTGCGGCGCCGGTCAGCCCGCCTGCCTGGTGTTGGAGGAGACGAGCGCGGCGAGGCGGTCGCCGATCGCCTGCGTGGCGCCAGGGGACGCCTGGTCGCGGGTGGCGAGGTCGAAGGCCACCGACGCCTCGATGCGGCGCGCGGCCTCCTTCTCACCGAGGTGGTCGAGCAGCAGCGACACCGACAGCACGGCCGCGGTCGGGTCGGCGAGGTTCTGCCCCGCGATGTCCGGGGCGCTGCCGTGCACCGGCTCGAACATGCTCGGGTTGCGCCTGGTGATGTCGAGGTTGCCGCTCGCGGCGAGGCCGATGCCACCGGTGACGGCGGCGGCGAGGTCGGTGATGATGTCGCCGAAGAGATTGTCGGTCACCAGCACGTCGAACCGGCTCGGGTCGGTGACCAGGTGGATCGTCGCCGCGTCGACGTGCGAGTAGGCCACCGTCACGTCGGGGTGCTCCAGCGAGACCTCCTCGACGATGCGCGACCACAGCGAACCGGCGTGCTCCAGCACGTTGGTCTTGTGCACCAGCGTCAGATGCTTGCGGGGCCGCTCCTCGGCGCGCTTGAACGCGTCGGCCACCACGCGGCGGATGCCGAACGCGGTGTTGACGCTGACCTCGGTGGCGATCTCGTGCTCGGTGTCCTTGCGCAGCAGGCCACCGTTGCCGGCGTAGGGGCCCTCGGTGCCCTCACGGACCACGACCATGTCGATGTCGCCAGGGTCGGCGAGCGGTCCGCGCACCCCCGGGTACAGCCGAGCGGGGCGGAGGTTCACGTGGTGGTCCATCTCGAAACGCAGGCGCAGCAGCAGGCCACGCTCCAGGATGCCGCTGGGAACGGTCGGGTCGCCGACCGCGCCGAGCAGGATCGCGTCGTGCTGGCGGAGCTCGCCGAGAACGGACTCGGGAAGCAGTTCGCCGGTCGCGTGCCAGCGGGTGGCGCCGAGGTCGTAGTTGGTCGTCTCGGCGTTCGGGACGACCTCGGCCAGCACCTTGAGAGCCTCGGTCACCACCTCGGGCCCGATCCCGTCACCGGGGATCACAGCGAGCCGCATCCACACACCTCCGTCAGTCGGGCGACCGGCGTCCCGATTGCCCCATTCGCATCGAACTCCAGCGTCGGCAGGTTACCCGCCGTCGACAAAAGCCCGAAGCAGTACCACCCTTACGCCGCAGTGCGCAGCACATCGTGCCACCCGATGGTGGCACGATGCTACCCAAGATGATCTTCAAACGGGTATGACGGTGCCGACCGACCTCGCGGTCGGCGAGCACCGCCATGTCCGTCACTCCATGTGACCGCGCGCGGCGTCCACTGTGGAGGGCGGGAGGTGTCAGGCGAAGGTGATCGCGCGGATCATGCGCGCGTCGACGGTCGCGCCGATCGGGTCGAGCAGGTGGGCGTCCACGGCACGGTCGACCCGCAGCAGCATCACGGCATCGGAGCGGTCCGTGGTCTGGCTGATCTGCGCGGCCTCGATGTTGATGCCGGCCTCGCCGAGCAGGGTGCCGACGCGGCCCATGATCCCGGGACGGTCCGGGTACTCGAGCAGCAGCATGTTGCCCTCGGCGCGGATGTCGAAGTGCCTGCCGTTGACCTCGATGAGCTTCTCGACCTCGTCCTTGCCGGTGACCGCGCCCGACACCGTGTGCACGGTGCCGTCCGCGTGCACGGCACGCACCGTGAGCTGGCTGCGGTAGTTGGTGCTCTCCGGCTCGGTGCTCACGCTCACCTGCACGCCGAGCTCCTCGGCGAGGCGGGGCGCGTTGACGAAGGTGACCTGGTTCTCCACCACGCCCGAGAACACGCCGCGAAGTGCGGCGAGCTGCAGCACGCTGACGTCCTCGCCCGACAGCTCGCCCTTGGCGACGATGGCGACCGACGACGGGGCATTGGTGCTGAACGCGGAGAGCACCGTGCCGAGCTTCTGTGCGAGCGACAGGTACGGCCGGACGTCGTCGGTGACCTTGCCACCGGCGACGTTCACCGCGTCAGGCACGAAGTCGCCGCGCAGGGCCAGCAGCGTCGAGCGCGCGACGTCGGTGCCCGC
Source organism: Prauserella flavalba (assembly GCF_003202235.1). Classification (GTDB taxonomy): domain Bacteria; phylum Actinomycetota; class Actinomycetes; order Mycobacteriales; family Pseudonocardiaceae; genus Prauserella_A; species Prauserella_A flavalba. Next base: position 336,929 of record NZ_MASU01000013.1, on the reverse strand, counting down.
GCGGTCCTGCGCCTCTGCGGTCGAGGCGCCGAGATGCGGGGTCACCACGACGTTGGGCAGGCCGAACAGCGGGCTGGAGGTGGTGGGCTCGGCGGCGAACACGTCGATGCCGGCGCCGCCGACGTGACCGTCGCGGACCGCGTTCGCGAGCGCCTCCTCGTCGATGAGGCCACCGCGGGCGGCGTTGACGATCAGCACGCCCTTCTTGGTCTTGGCGAGCGCCGCGGCGTCGATGAGGCCCTTGGTCTCCGGCGTCTTGGGCAGGTGGATGGAGATCGCGTCGGCGCGAGCGAGCAGCTCGTCGAGCGAGACGAGCTCGACACCGAGCTGCGCGGCGCGGGCGGGCGAGGTGTACGGGTCGTAGGCGATCAGCTGCGTGTCGAACGCGGCGAGCCGCTGCGCGAACAGCTGGCCGATCTTGCCGAAGCCCACCACGCCGATGGTCTTGCCGTTGAGCTCGATGCCGGTGTACGAGCTGCGCTTCCACTCGCCGCCCCGCAGGCTCTGGTCGGCGGCGGGCACGCGGCGGGCGACGGCGAGCAGCAGGGCGACGGCGTGCTCGGCGGCAGAGACGATGTTGGAGGTGGGCGCGTTGACCACGAGCACGCCGCGCTCGGTGGCGGCGGGCACGTCGACGTTGTCCAGGCCCACCCCGGCGCGCGCGACGACCTTGAGCCTGCTGGAGGCTCCCAGCACCTCGGCGTCGACCTTGGTCGCGGAACGGACGAGCAGCGCGTCGGCGTTCTTCACCGCGTCCAGCAGCGCGGGGCGGTCGGTGCCGTCCACGTGCCGGACCTCGACCTCGTCCCCGAAGACGCTCACCGCGGACGGCGCGAGCTTCTCGGCGAGGAGAACGACGGGCTGGCTGGAATTGGTCACGATGCGCCTTTCGTAGCTCGGTTCGGTGTCGCAGACGCGCTCGGGGGCACGGCGCTGTGCCGGGGCGCCCGCAGTCTAGCTCCAGGCGTTAACGTGGCGGACATCCGTCCACAACGCAAGATGCGGGCGCGAACGGAGCGTTCACGGCGCTTTCCGCGATGTCCCGAACCCCTCGGGGCGTGCCGAGCGCGACCGTCCGGTGCCGGACGGTCGAGGGTCAACGCCGTTCACTCACCGCCCTCACTCGGGCCGGTCGAACTCCCCGTCGCGCACGCCGGCGAGGAACGCGTCCCATTCGGACGGTGTGAAGACGAGAACGACGCCGCCGGGATCGGACGACTGACGCAAGGCGACATAGGTGACACCGTCCGTGTGCGGCACGAACGTGTACTCGACCGTGTCGCCCTCCGGCTGCACGCGGCGCCATTCGGCGTCGCTCAGATCCAGCGCCCCCCGCAGACCGGCCTTGTCGTCGACGATGGCCGAGGAATCCTTGCTCATGGACCGCCACGGTAAGCCACGACGAGAAAGCCCCCAAGGGCACCTCGGTGCCCTTGGGGGCTTTCTGAAAAATCCTCGCGTCAGGCGGTCTCGGTGATCGGCCGGTCCACCCAGGACATGAGGCCGCGCAGCTTCTTGCCGGTCTCCTCGATCGGGTGCTGCTCGCCGGCTTCCTGCAGCTTGCGGAAGTTCGGGCGGCCCGCCTCGTCCTCGCCGACCCACTCGCGGGCGAAGGTGCCGTCCTGGATCTCCGCCAGGATCGCCTTCATGTTCTCCTTGACGTCCGGGGTGATCACCCGGGGGCCGCGGGTCAGGTCGCCGTACTCCGCGGTGTCGGAGATGGAATACCTCATCCGGGCGATACCGCCCTCGTACATGAGGTCGACGATGAGCTTCAGCTCGTGCAGCACCTCGAAGTAGGCGATCTCCGGCGCGTAGCCCGCCTCGGTGAGCACCTCGAAACCGGTCTGCACGAGCGCCGAGGCGCCACCGCAGAGCACCGACTGCTCACCGAACAGGTCGGTCTCGGTCTCCTCCTTGAACGTCGTCTTGATGACGCCCGCACGCGCGCCACCGATGGCGGCCGCGTAGGAGAGCGCGAGCGCCTGCCCGTTGCCGCTCGGGTCCTGCTCCACCGCGATCAGGCAGGGCACACCCTTGCCGTCGACGAACTGCCTGCGCACGAGGTGACCGGGGCCCTTGGGGGCCACCATCGCGACGTCCACATTGGCCGGGGGCTTGATCAGCTCATAGCGGATGTTGAAGCCGTGGCCGAAGAACAGCGCGTCGCCGTCCTTCAGGTTCGGCTCGATGTCCTCGGTGTAGATCGTGCGCTGCTTGGTGTCCGGCGCGAGGATCATGATCACGTCGGCTTCCTTCGAAGCCTCGGCGGGCGTGAGGACGCGCAGGCCCTCCTCCTCGGCCTTGGAGCGCGACTTCGACCCCTCGGGCAGACCGATGCGGACGTCGACGCCCGAGTCACGCAGGCTCAGGGCGTGCGCGTGACCCTGGCTGCCGTAACCGATGACGGCGACCTTGCGGCCCTGGATGATGCTGAGGTCGGCGTCGTCGTCGTAGAAGATTTCGACTGACATGAGGGGTGGTACTTCCTTTCGGATTTTCTCTGCTGCTTAGCGAGTGGAGGTCGCGGTGATGGACCGGGCGCCGCGACCGACCGCGACCATGCCCGACTGCACCAGCTCACGCACACCGTACGGCTCCAGCATGCGCAGGAGCGCACCGATCTTGTCGCTGGTCCCGGTGGCCTCGATGGTGAGCGCCTCCGGTGAGACGTCAACGACCTTGGCACGGAACAGCTGCACGGTCTCCAGGACCTGACTGCGCACCGTGGCGTCGGCCCTGACCTTCACGAGCAGCAGTTCGCGCTGCACCGAGCTGGCCGGGTCGAGCTCCACGATCTTGATGACGTTGACGAGCTTGTTGAGCTGCTTGGTCACCTGTTCGAGCGGTAGCTCTTCGACGGCGACCACGATCGTCATGCGGGACACCTCGGGATTCTCCGTAGGTCCCACGGCGAGGGACTCGATGTTGAAGCCCCTGCGGGAGAACAGGCCGGACACGCGGGCGAGCACGCCGGGGACGTTCTCGACCAGAACGCTGAGCGTGTGGTTACTCATGAGCGTTTTGCTCCCTCCGGTCGCCAGCGCTCACTGGGACACCTCGTCGTCGTCGAAAAGGGGCCGGATGCCGCGTGCGGCCATGATCTCGTCGTTCCCGGTGCCCGCGGCGACCATCGGCCACACCTGGGCATCCTTGCCGACGACGAAGTCGATCACCACGGGCCGGTCGTTGATCTCCATCGCCCTGCGGATCACGTCGTCGACCTCCTCCTTCGTCTCGCAGCGGAGGCCCGCGCAGCCCAGCGCCTCGGCGAGCAGGGTGAAGTCGGGGATGCGGTGCTTGTGGGTGCCGAGGTCGGTGTTCGAGTAGCGCTCGGCGTAGAAGAGGTTCTGCCACTGGCGGACCATGCCGAGGTTGCCGTTGTTGATCACGGCGACCTTGATCGGCGCGCCCTCGATGGCGCACGTGGCCAGCTCCTGGTTGGTCATCTGGAAGCAGCCGTCGCCGTCGATCGCCCACACCTGCTTGCCGGGGGCACCGAACTGCGCGCCCATCGCGGCGGGCACCGCGAAGCCCATCGTGCCGAGCCCGCCCGAGTTGATCCACGTCCTCGGGTTCTCGTACTTGATGAACTGCGCCGCCCACATCTGGTGCTGGCCGACGCCCGCCGCGTAGATCGCGTCAGGGCCGACGATCTCGCCGATGCGCTCGATGACGTACTGCGGCGAGAGCGTGCCGTCGGCGGGCCACTCGTAGCCGGCGGGGAACGTCTCGCGCCAGGAGTCCACCTGCGTCCACCACGGCGTGAGGTCGGCCTTGCCGTCGCGCTCGGTCTCGGCCTTCACGGCCGCGATCAGCTCGCCGATGATCTCGGCGCAGTCACCGACGATCGGCACGTCGGCCTTGCGGTTCTTCGAGATCTCCGCCGGGTCGATGTCGGCGTGCACCACGGCCGCGTCGGGCGCGAAGGAGGACAGCTGGCCCGTCACGCGGTCGTCGAAGCGGGCACCCAGCGCTACCAGCAGGTCGGCCCGCTGCATCGCCGCGACCGCGGCCACGGAGCCGTGCATGCCCGGCATGCCGAGGTGCTGCCGGTGCGAGTCGGGGAAGGCACCCCGCGCCATGAGCGTGGTCACCACGGGGATGCCGGTCAGCTCGGCCAGCTCACGCAGCTGCTCGGACGCCTGCGCCTTGAGCACGCCGCCACCGACGTAGAGCACCGGCCTGCGGGCCTGCGTGATGAGCCTCGCCGCCTCGCGCACCTGCTTGCCGTGCGGGCGCAGCGTGGGCCGGTAGCCGGGCAGGTGCAGCTCCGGCGGCCACGAGAACGAGGTGGCCTCCTGGAGCACGTCCTTCGGGATGTCCACCAGGACCGGGCCGGGACGGCCGGTGCTCGCCAGGTGGAACGCCTCGGCGATGACCCTCGGGATGTCCACGGGGTCGGTGACGAGGAAGTTGTGCTTGGTGATCGGCATCGTGATGCCGCAGATGTCGGCTTCCTGGAAGGCGTCGGTGCCGATCAGCGCACGGGTCTGCTGGCCCGTGATGGCCACCACCGGCACGGAGTCCATGTTCGCGTCGGCCAGCGGCGTCACGAGGTTCGTCGCGCCGGGGCCGGACGTCGCCATGCACACGCCGACCTTGCCGGTGGCCTGCGCGTAGCCGGTGGCCGCGTGGCCGGCGCCCTGCTCGTGGCGGACGAGGACGTGCCGCACCTTCGTGGAGTCGAGAAGTGGGTCGTACGCAGGCAGGATGGTGCCGCCCGGAATACCGAACACCACCTCGACGCCGACCGCCTCGAGCGACCTGACGAGCGACTGCGCCCCGGTCACCCTGACGGGTGTCCCTGCGGGCGGCGCCGGCTTCGGCCGTGCTCCTGATTGACTCGACGACGCCGGGGCCGTGGGCCCGGCGTTCGTTTCCGATCGCGAGGTCGCGCTTGTCATCGGTTCTGCCTCGTGGGTTGTCGGTGCTGCTGGTGGTGGGCTCTTCTATTGTTCCGGGCACTAAAAAACCCTCGCCGACCATAGGGCCGTACGAGGGTCGCGCGTCGACGCAGAATTGCTTCCTAAGCGTCGACGCGCTTGGGAAGTACGAGACCGATCTGCGGTGTCACGCCGAGGACGTTAATCGCTGCGCGTCAACAGTGTCAACTCTGCGGGATCGTGATTCCGGATACTGGACACTCCTACAGTTGGACTCCCCCGCTTTCCGCGCGCGAGGCCGCTGGGTGCACCATCGAAGGGTGGCAGACGAACCGCGTGAGCAGCAGACACCGCAGGCCGAGGGCAGGCGCGCGGTCTTCCGGGTGCCGCCGACGGCACTGCTCAGCATCCCGATCCTGTTGTTCTGCGTGACCCCGGCCGCGTTCGCGGCCCCGGGCCTGCAGGCGCTGTACATCCTGCCGATCGCCGTCATCGTGCTGGTCGTCGGCTACCGCACCACCGCGACCCGGCAGGGGCTCGCCGTCCGGTCCCTCTTCCAGACGCGCGAGCTGGCCTGGAGCGACCTCAAGGGCCTCGCCATCACACCGAAGTCGAAGGTGCAGGCCGTGCTGAACGACGGCACCAAGGTCGCGCTGCCGAGCGTGCGGACCCGCCACATCCCGGTGCTGTCCCTCGTCAGCGACGGCGTGATCGCCGACCCGTCCGGGGTGCTGGACCAGCCGGGCGAGGACGAGCAGGCCGACGAGCCCGAGACCGGGCCGGCGGAGAAGGCCGACGAGGCACCCGCCGCGGCCGAGAAGCAGTAGTTCCCCGCCACCACGTGGGACGGTGATCGACCGGGCGTAACCTGAGCGTCATGCCTGCTCTGCGTTCCCGTACCACGACTCATGGCCGCAACGCCGCGGGGGCCCGTTCCCTCTGGCGGGCGACCGGCATGACCGACAGCGACTTCGGCAAGCCGATCGTCGCGATCGCCAACTCCTACACCCAGTTCGTGCCAGGGCACGTACACCTCAAGGACCTCGGCGACATCGTGGCCGAGGCCGTGAAGGAGGCCGGCGGCGTCGCGCGCGAGTTCCACACCATCGCCGTCGACGACGGCATCGCGATGGGCCACAGCGGCATGCTCTACTCGCTGCCCTCGCGCGAGATCATCGCCGACTCGGTCGAGTACATGGTGAACGCGCACCAGGCCGACGCGCTCGTGTGCATCTCCAACTGCGACAAGATCACCCCGGGCATGCTGAACGCCGCGATGCGCCTCAACATCCCCACCGTGTTCGTGTCGGGTGGGCCGATGGAGGCCGGCAAGGCGGTGGTGCTCGACGGTGTCGCGCATCCGTCGAGCGACCTCATCACCACGATCTCGGCCTCGGCCAACGCATCCGTCGACGAGGAGGGCCTCGCCGAGGTCGAGCGGTCCGCGTGCCCGACGTGCGGCTCCTGCTCCGGCATGTTCACGGCCAACTCGATGAACTGCCTCACCGAGGCGCTCGGCCTCTCGCTGCCCGGCAACGGCTCGACGCTCGCCACGCACGCGGCACGACGCGAGCTCTTCTCCAACGCGGGCCGCACCGTGGTGGAGATCGCGAAGCGCTGGTACGGCGAGGACGACGAGAGCGTGCTGCCGCGCTCGATCGCCAACCGGAAGGCGTTCGAGAACGCGATGGCGCTGGACATGGCGATGGGTGGCTCCACCAACACGGTGCTGCACATCCTCGCCGCCGCGCAGGAGGGCGAGATCGACTTCACGATCGCCGACATCGACGCGATCGGCAGGCGCGTGCCGTGCCTGTCCAAGGTGGCGCCGAACTCCGACTACCACATGGAGGACGTGCACCGGGCCGGTGGAATCCCGGCCATCCTCGGCGAGCTGTACCGCGCGGGACTGTTGAACACCGACGTGCACGCCGTGCACTCCCCCTCGCTGGAACAGTGGCTGTCCACCTGGGACATCCGGTCGGAGTCGCCGTCGGAGGAGGCCGTCGAGCTGTTCCACGCCGCCCCGGGCGGTGTGCGGACCACGGAGGCGTTCTCGACGTCGAACCGCTGGTCCTCGTTGGACACCGACGCGGAGCAGGGCTGTGTGCGCGACATCGCCCACGCCTACACCGCCGACGGCGGTCTCGCGGTGCTGCGCGGCAACCTCGCCGAGAACGGCGCGGTGATCAAGTCCGCGGGCATCGACGAGGAGCTGTGGCACTTCGAGGGTCCCGCGCGCGTGGTGGAGAGCCAGGAGGAGGCGGTGTCGGCCATCCTCGGCAAGCAGGTGCAGCCCGGCGACGTGCTCGTGGTGCGCTACGAAGGGCCCGCGGGCGGTCCCGGCATGCAGGAGATGCTGCATCCCACGGCGTTCCTCAAGGGCGCCGGCCTCGGCAAGGTGTGCGCGCTGATCACGGACGGCCGGTTCTCGGGCGGCTCGTCAGGCATCTCGGTGGGGCACATCTCGCCGGAAGCCGCGGCGGGCGGCGTGATCGGGCTCGTGCAGGACGGTGACCGCATCCTGATCGACGTCCACGAGCGCAAACTGGAGCTGCTGGTGGACGAGGCGGTGCTCGCCGAACGCAGGGCGAAAATGGAGGCCAGCGAGCGGCCGTGGCAGCCCGCCGAGCGGCAGCGCCAGGTCACCGCGGCGCTGCGCGCCTACGCCCGCATGGCCACCTCGGCCGACACCGGCGCCGTCCGCGACCCGAACAAGTAACACACCGTAGCGCCCAGAAAACGAGCAAGGGAGCTTTACTACCGGAAAACGGTAGTAAAGCTCCCTTGCTCTCTGTTCGGGGCCGGTGGGGACGGGGCTGAACGGGTTAACGGAAGAGCAGGATCACCACGACGGACGCGGCCGCGGCGAGCAGGAGGCCGAGCAGCGCGTACGGCAGCGGCTTGCGCCGCCACGGGGTGTGCACGTCGATCGCCGCCCTCCCGGAACCGGTGAAGAGCAGCGCGAACGCCGTGCCTGCCAGCAGCAGCTCGTACTCGAAGCCGCTGCCGTCGTTGGTGAAGAACCGGCCGCCCGCGTCATACTTGGCGTAGATGATGTTCGCGGTGACGCCAAGGATCGCCGCGGCTCCGAGCGGCGTGAACAGGCCGAGCACCAGCAGTGCACCGCCACCGACCTCGGCGATCGCCGTGATCCACGACAGCAGCGTCGTCTGGCTCGTGTACCCGAAGTTCGACAGGGCGTCCGCGAAGCCCCCGAGTCCCGGACCGTCGAAAAGGCCGAACTTCTGCAGACCGTGGGCGATCATCGTACCGCCGAGCAGCAGGCGCACGATCAGCAGGCCGAAGTCCAGCCCGCCGTGCCAGCGGTTGCGGTCCTCGCTCACGTCGTCGGTGTCGTCGAGCTCCGGCGCCAGGGTCGTGGTCTGCCCGTACCCGCCGTCAGCGGAGAACCCGCTGTTGTCGTACTGGTCGGCGCTGATCCGCGTCGTCGGGGGGTCGAGCTCATCGTCGTGAGTACTCATGCGCGGGCAGAGTAGAGCATTGTCCCCGATTCCGCGTGAAGCGTTCGCGAATTTCACGGAACAACCCGCCAAGTGGCCACTTCCACCCTGCTTCGCGGTGCTCGGCGAGGCAGCGGACGTGCACGGCACGACGCCCGAGACGGCCACCCGGTCGGTCGCCAACCTGGCCGTCCGGCCGCAGATCCGCGTCGACGCGAAGGCGGACGAGAGTCTCGACAGGACGGAACGGGCGTCGCGCGACAAGGCCGAGGCGGTCGGCCGGCTCGGCGAGGACGGGTCGTGCTACGTGTGCATCACGGGACCAGGGGCCATCGCACTGCCGTGGGCGCTGGTCCGGCGGCCCTCGCGGCGGGGATTCCTGTCCCCGGACTGGTGGCAGACGCCGCGGCTCCGCGAGGCCCCGGCCAAGCTGGAGGAGGCCGAGGTCGGCCTCGACCAGACCATCGCCAACGCCAAACAGCTGGAGCGGCAGGTTCCGCGGGACGGGACTGTCGCAACAGGACATCGAGCAGATCGAGGAGCACGCCCGCGGCCCGATCGCGCCGAGGGAGCTGCGCGAGCTGCGGAGCGCATCGACCGCGGTGACCTGTCCTGGAACGACATCGCGGCCGGCCGGTTCCTCGACGACCCTCAGGTGCGCAACGCGCTGGAGGGCGGTGTCGAGGGCATGAGCCAGGCGTACACGATGATCCAGGAAGGGTACGAGCTCGACGACATCATCGAGCCGGGCGGCCCGCCGATCGCCACCGCCGCGCGAGCCACACCCGTCGCGGCCCGGCGGCGATCCGGAGGACGACGACCACTTCGGCGGCTCGATCATGAAGCGCGACCGACCGCGCGACCGGTTCTCGAGGACTGCCCGCCTCTCTGCAGTGAAGGCCACCTTGCCTGCGTTGAACGCAGTGAAGGTGGCCTTCACTGCAGACGGGTCGACGCTGAGGCTCAGTACTCGCCGTGCACCAGGTTGTCCGGCAGCCCTCCCTGGACGTAGCGCTCGATCTCCGCCACCGCCACCGCGTAGGACCTGCGGCGCGCACCGCTCACCGAGCCCGCCACGTGCGGCGTGATCAGTGCCCCCGGCACCGTCCACAGCGGATGATCCTCGGGCAGCGGTTCCGGGTCGGTGACGTCGAGCGCCGCGCGCAGGCGGCCCGTTTTCAGTTCGGTGAGCAGCGCCTCGGTGTCCACCACCTGGCCTCGCGCGGCGTTCACCAGTATCGAGCCGTCGGGCATCGCCGCGAGGAACGCCGCGTCGACCATGCCCCGGGTACGCGAGGTCAGCGGCACCAGCAGCACCACCACATCGGCGTCGGGCAACAGCCCCGGCAGCTCGTCGACACCGTGCACACCCTCCCTCGCGGAAAGGCCGACCATCGTAACCCGCGCGTCGAACGGCTCCAGCCTGCGGCGCAGCGCGCGGCCCACGTCGCCCGCGCCGACCACGAGCACCCGCTTGCCCTGCAGGCTGTCGGTGCTCCTCGGCGCCCACGCCCGTTCGCCACGGGCCTGGGCGAACGCGTCCAGCTCGCGGTACATCGACAGCAGGGCCGCCACCGCCCATTCGGCCGTCGCGCCGCTGTGGGCGCCGCGGCAGGTCGCGAGCAGCACGCCGTCGGGCAGCACGTTCACCCAGGTCTCGGCGCCCGCGGTGAGCAGCTGGATCAACCGCAGCCTCGGCAGCCCGGCGAGCAGCGACTCCGCGCGCTGAGCCGCGCCGGGTCCTGGGATGAGCACCTCGGCCTCGGCCGCCTCGGGTGGCAGCGGCTTTCCGGCGTCGTAGCGGACCGGCCGCACACCGGCGACCTCCGCGAGAGCGCGCATACCGTCGTCGTCGGGAACCAGCACCGTGATCGTCACAGGACCCATCGTGGCGCATCGCCGCCGACCCGCTTACCCGCGGTTCACGGTGTGCCGCCTAGTCTCGGAGACTGTGCTGATCCGGCCCCGGAGAAGGTCGTGGCCGCTGGCCCTGCTGGCCAGCGGCGCATTACTGCTGTCCGGCTGCGCCGAGTTCGACGACAGCGCCGCGGGCCAGAACTGGCAGCCCGCGCCCGAGCTGACCCCTGAGGCGGGCCCTCAGCCCGAGCTGCCCGAGGCGGGCACCCCCGCCGTGCCCAGCGGTCCCCCGACGTCGCAGACGCCCATTCCGCCCCCGGACGGCTGCAAGGACTTCGACAAGGCCGTGATCGCGACGTGCCTCGACACGGTGTCGGCGGTCGCCGCACTGCCCACGGACGGCTCCACCATCGGCGCGCTGGCCGCCGAGCGCAAGAGCGGCCGCGTGTTCCTCGTCGGCGCCGAGGCGGAGAAGTCGGAGTTCGCGACACTCGACGTGGTGGCACAGGGCGACGGCGGGCTCACCGGCCTCGCATTGTCACCGACCTACGGCGAGGACGGGCTCGTGTTCGCCTACGTCACCACGCCGACCGACAACCGCGTCGTCCGCTTCGCGCAAGGCCAGCCGCCGAAACCGGTGCTCACGGGCATCCCGAAGGGCCAGACCGGCAACCGCGGCGCCCTGCTCACCGACGGCAACGGCTCGCTGCTCGTCGCCACGGGCGACGCCGGCAACGCCGCCGCGGCGGCCGACCCGGGCTCGCTCGCGGGCAAGGTCCTGCGGATCACCCCGGCCGGCCTGCCCGCCGAGGGCAACCCGAGGCCGGATTCCCCCGTACTGGCGAGCGGGCTGCACAACCCCGGCGGGATGTGCAAGACCACCGACGGCTCCCGGCTGTGGGTGACCGACCAGGGCCCCGAGAAGGACGCGCTGTACCGCATCCAGCCGGGCAGCGACCTGAGCGTGCCCGCGTGGACGTGGCCCGACCAGCCCGGCGTCACGGGCTGCACGGACTGGACAGACGTGCTCGCCGTGGCCACCTCGACGGGTGCGAACGTGCAGAACCTGCCGCTCACCGAGGACGGCTCGGTGGGAGGAAAGCCGCAGGTCACGATGGACGGCAACAACGGGACCAGCTACGGCAAGCTCGGCGCGCTCGACCCTGTGACGCCCGACGTCGCGGTGGCGGGCACGATCAACAAGGACGGCGGCACGCCGGTGTCCAGCGACGACCGTGTGGTACTCGTGGTCCGCCAGCCCGCGTCCGGCTCCGGCCGCGACTGACGACCCCCACACCCGGTTGCAGTGAAGGCCACCTTCACCGCATGTGGGGCTAACGGGGTCGCTGGGGCTTGTGGGGCTTGCGCAACTCGGTTCGGGCGGCTCGGAGGTCCAGGATCGCCGCCACCAGTGAGGCCGCTACCGCCAGTGCGGCGAGCCAGCGGCCGAGTCCGGCGGCCACCGACACCCCGCTCTCGGCCAGCAGGGCACGCTCCTCGCCGCCGAACTGCCAGTCGATGAGCACCCAGCCGAGCACGAACGACACGAGCGCCACCGCCGAGGCCACCAGCCACAAGTGCGGCAGCCCGCCCGTCCGAGCCGAGGGCACCCGGCCGAACGCGGCGACCGCGAGCCCCGTGAGCAGGAGCAGCAGCGGCGGGAACCACGCGAAGAAGGTCGAGTTCCACGCCGAGCGGGACACGTCGCCGCCCGGCAGCGACGACAGCGCCGCCTGCACCTCGGGGTTGTCCGCGCTGAGCACGGTCCACGGCAGGAACAACGTGACGAGCGCGAGCAGCCCGGCACCGAGGCCGAGCCACTCGCGCCAGGTGACGCGGGACAACGCGATCAGGAGCCCACGCGCTCGAGGATCAGCTCGCGCACGCGCTTGGCGTCCGCCTGTCCCTTGGTCGCCTTCATGACGGCGCCGACGATCGCGCCGGCCGCCTGCACCTTGCCGCCGCGGATCTTCTCCGCGACGTCCGGCTGCGCCGCCAGGGCCTCGTCGACCGCCGTGAGCAGGGCCGAGTCGTCGGAGACGACCTTGAGGCCGCGCTTGTCCACCACCTCGTCCGGCTCTCCCTCACCGGCCAGCACGCCCTGCACGACCTCGCGGGCGAGCTTGTTGGTCAGCTCGCCGGACTTCACCAGCTCGATCACGCGGGCCACCTGGGCCGGGGTGATCGGCAGGTCGGCCAGTTCCACCTCGCGGGCGTTGGCCTGCTGGGTCAGATACTGCACCCACCAGCTGCGGGCCTCGCCCGGCTCGGCGCCGGCGTCGACCGTCGCGGCGACGAGGTCGGCGGCACCCGTGTTGACGAGGTCGCGCAGTTCCTCGTCGGTGAGGTTCCACTCGGCCTGGATGCGCTTGCGGCGCTCCCACGGCAGTTCCGGGATCGTCGTGCGCAGCTCGTCGACCCACTCCCGGGTCGGCGCGATCGGCACGAGGTCGGGCTCGGGGAAGTACCGGTAGTCCTCGGCGGTCTCCTTGGTGCGGCCCGACGAGGTGCTGCCGTCTGCCTCCTGGAAGTGCCGGGTCTCCTGGGTCACCGTGCCGCCGGAGGCCAGCACCGCCGCCTGCCTCGTCATCTCGTAGCGCACGGCGCGCTCGACGCTGCGCAGCGAGTTGACGTTCTTCGTCTCGGTGCGGGTGCCGAACTCGCTCGCGCCCTTCGGCATGAGCGACACGTTCGCGTCGCAGCGCAGCGAACCCTGGTCCATGCGGACGTCGGAGACGTCCATCGCCCGCAGCAGGTCCCGCAGCGCGGTCACGTACGCGCGGGCCACCTCGGGAGCGCGCTCGCCCATGCCCGCGATCGGCTTGGTGACGATCTCGATCAGCGGCACGCCCGCGCGGTTGTAGTCGAGCAGCGAGTGCTCTGCTCCGTGGATGCGGCCGGTGGCGCCGCCGACGTGCAGCGACTTGCCGGTGTCCTCCTCCATGTGCGCGCGCTCGATGTCGACGCGCACCACCTCGCCGTCGTCGAGCACGACGTCGAGGTGGCCGTTGAAGGCGATCGGCTCGTCGTACTGCGAGGTCTGGAAGTTCTTCGGCATGTCTGGGTAGAAGTAGTTCTTCCTGGCGAACCGGCACCACTCCGCGATCTCGCAGTTCAGCGCCAGCCCGATCCGGATCGCCGACTCCACCGCCTTGCCGTTGACCACGGGCAGCGCGCCGGGCAGGCCGAGACACGTCGGGCAGACGTGGGTGTTGGGCTCGCCACCGAACAGGTTGGGGCAGCCGCAGAACATCTTGGTCTTCGTGGACAGCTCGACGTGCACCTCGAGCCCCAGCACCGGGTCGTAGCGTTCGACGACCTCGGCGTAGTCCATCAGGTCGACAACGGCGGTCACGCCGAGACCCCCTTCAGTTCAGGAATCCGGTCCAGCAACGGTCCACGCGCCACCTCGTAGGCCGCGCCGACGCGGTAGAGCCGGTCGTCGGCGAGCGCGGGCGCCATGATCTGCAGGCCCACGGGAAGGCCGTCCTCGTCGGACAGTCCACTGGGGACGCTCATCGCGGCGTTGCCCGCCAGGTTGGCCGGGATGGTGCACAGGTCGGCGAGGTACATCGCCAGCGGGTCGTCCACGCGCTCGCCGATCTTGAACGCCGTGGTGGGCGTGGTGGGCGACACGAGAACGTCGACCTTCTCGAACGCGGCGGTGAAGTCACGCGTGATCAGCGTGCGCACCTTCTGCGCAGAGCCGTAGTAGGCGTCGTAGTAGCCCGACGAGAGCGCGTAGGTGCCGAGCATGATGCGGCGCTTGACCTCGGCGCCGAACCCGGCCTCGCGGGTCAGCGACATGACCTCCTCGGCACTGTGCGTGCCGTCGTCGGCGACCCGCAGTCCGTAGCGCATGGCGTCGAACCGCGCCAGGTTGGAGGAGCACTCGCTCGGCGCGATGAGGTAGTACGCGGGCAGCGCGTAGGTGAAGTTCGGGCACGACACCTCGACCACCTCGGCGCCAAGGTCCTTGAGCTGCGCGACCGCGGCTTCGAAGGAGCGCTGCACGCCCGGCTGGTAGCCCTCGCCGGAGAACTCCGCGACCACACCGACCTTCACGCCCGTGAGGTCGCCCTTGAGTCCGGCCCTCGCGGCCGTGACGACGGGCGGCACGGGCGCGTCGATCGACGTCGAGTCCATCGGGTCGTGCCCGGCGATCACCTCGTGCAGCAGCGCCGCGTCGAGCACCGAGCGCGCACACGGACCGGCCTGGTCGAGCGAGGACGAGAACGCGACGAGCCCGTAGCGGGAGACGCCGCCGTAGGTGGGCTTCACGCCGACCGTGCCGGTGACGGCGGCGGGCTGGCGGATCGAGCCGCCGGTGTCGGTGCCGATGGCCAGCGGCGCCTCGAACGCGGCCAGTGAGGCCGAGGAGCCACCGCCGGAGCCGCCGGGGATGCGCTCGCGGTCCCACGGGTTGCGGGTGGGCCCGTACGCCGAGTTCTCGGTGGAGGAGCCCATCGCGAACTCGTCCATGTTCGTCTTGCCGAGTATCACGACACCGGCCTCGCGCAGCCTGCGCGTCACCGTGGCGTCGTAGGGCGGCAGCCAGTTCTCGAGCGTCTTCGACCCGCACGTGGTGGGCACGCCCTTGGTGGTCAGCACGTCCTTGAGCGCGAGCGGCACGCCCGCGATCGGCGACACGGGCTCGCGGCCCTCGGCGAGGTCGCCGTCGACCTTGCGGGCGGCGGCGAGCGCGCCCTCGGTGTCGACGTGCAGGAACGCGTTGACGGCGCCGTCCACCTCGGCGATGCGGTCGAGATGCGCCTGGGTCGCCTCGACGGAGGTGATCTCCCGCTTGTGGATCTTCGCGGCGAGCTCGCTCGCGGTGAGCCTGGTCAGGTCGGTCACTGTTCCTCCCCCAGAATGCGCGGTACCCGGAACCTGCCCTCTTCCGCCGCGGGCGCGCCGGAGAGCGCCTGCTCCTGGCTCAGGCTCGGCCGGATCTCGTCGGCGCGGAACACGTTGGTCAACGGCACGGCGTGCGAGGTCGGCGGGATGTCGTCCGCCGCGACCTCACCGACCTTGGCCACCGCGTCAAGGATCTGGTCGAGCTGGCCTGCGAAGACGTCCAGCTCCTTCTCGGTGACGGCCAGCCTGGCCAATTTGGCGAGGTGCGCGACCTCGTCGCGGGAGATATTCGACACGCGGGTGACTCCGGAAGGGGATTCGGGTGTTCCTTCCGGGCAGTCTATGGCGTGCGGCGGACCGGGCTCGACCGGGTTGTTCGCCCGGCCGGGGCACACTGTGCACGTGGCCACGCCGGCGGTGGCTGCACGCGCCGTCCGCGTTCTGTCACAATCATCGGCCGGCATACGCGCTCCACGGCAAGGAGGGAGTGCCCGAGGAGACGACAGGTCTGAAAGCTGCGGTGAGCTGCTTGAATGAGGTGAGGAAGCTGTCCGGGACCCGCACCGGCACTACCTGTGGCCGGACGAGGACCGAGAGGGGCCCAGGGTGTCGTTCCTGATCAGGGTTCAGCTCCCCGACAGCCCGGGCACGCTGGGGGCCGTGGCCACCGCGCTGGGCCTCGCCGGAGCCGACATCCTCAGCGTCGACGTGGTCGAACGCGGCAACGGCATCGCCATCGACGACCTGGTGGTGGAGCTGCCCTCGGGCAGGCTGCCCGACGCGCTGATCACCGCGGCCGAGAGCGTCGAGGGCGTCGAGGTCGACGCCGTGCGCCCCTACGCCGGGGTGCTGGACACCCACCGCGAGCTCGAGCTCGTCGAGGAGATCGCCGCGCAGCCCGCCACGGGCCTGGACCTGCTCGCCGAAGGCGTGCCGAAGATCATCCGGGCGGGCTGGTCCGTGGTCGTGCAGCACAGCGACGACGGCGTCGAGCCGCTCGCCTCGTCCAGCGCGGCCCCCGAGACGGCGATCAAGGACATGCCGTGGCTGCCCCTGGAGCGCGCGACCGTGCTGGACGGCGAGGAGTCGTGGGTGCCCGCGACCTGGCAGGAGCTGGGCACGGAGCTGGCCGCGACACCGCTGGGCAAGCCGGACCGGGCGCTGCTGGTGGGCCGCCCCGGCGGGCCGATGTTCCGCGCCGCCGAGGTCGCCCGGCTCGCCCACCTCGCCGGGATCGTCGCGGTAGTGCTCGACAGCTGAGCCAACGGGTTCAGCTGTCGAGCAGCGGTTCCGTGCGCAGCTTGGGAGCGACGGTGGCAATGCGGTCGTAGTCGCGATCGCGATGAACAAGGACCGCGCCGCGCCGCAGGGCGACGGCGGCGATCAGCGTGTCGATCGACGACCGCACGGTGTGGCCCGACTCGCGGACGGCTCGGTACAGGTGAGCCGCCTGATGGAAGTCGAGCTGCGGGTCGACGTCGAGCCG
The DNA here is from genome assembly GCF_003202235.1 of Prauserella flavalba. GTDB lineage: Bacteria > Actinomycetota > Actinomycetes > Mycobacteriales > Pseudonocardiaceae > Prauserella_A > Prauserella_A flavalba. The sequence goes on along the minus strand of NZ_MASU01000013.1, from coordinate 320,379 downwards.
CACGAGCCCGTCGAAGACCCGCTCGACTCGGCCGACAGCCGCGGAATGAACACCCTGCAGGACCTCCATGACCACCGGCTGCGTGGTCGCGAGGTAGGCAGGCGATTCCTTGAGCTCGGCCAAGCGTGCCGTCGCCTTGCTGTCCCGGTCGCGCATCCAGTCGATCCACACACCTGCGTCGATCAGGTGGACTGCCACTTGTGCTCCGGATCGGTGCCGCGGCGCATCTCCTCGAGGTCACCTTCCCAGCCGATGCCCCGCAACGACTCGATGTCCTCAGGCGTGATCGTCGGACTCACCTTGCGCAGAGCGAAGTCCACGGCTTCCCGTTTGGTGTCCAAGCCGTACCGGCGCATCACCTCGGCGACCAGCTCATCGTCGATGTCTATGTTCGTCCGGCTCATACACGTAGGATACACACGCGTGGTGTATGCGGCTCAGAGTTCGAGGGCGTAGGCCAGCAAGGTCACGCCCGGAACCGGGGTCCAGTCGCGTTCCGGCAGGCGGCGGAAGCCGAGCCGCTCGTACAGCCGGTGTGCCGTCTTCATCGCCGCCAGGCTGCACAGCACCACCCGCGACGCGCCCAGCTCGCGGGCCTGGTCGAGCACGGCCCTGGTCAGCGCCTCGCCGACGCCTCGGCCCCTCGCCCGCTCGGCCACCGCGAGCATCCGGAACTCCAGCTCGCCCTCGCGGGAGATCTCCGCGTAGTGGGAGCCGTGGGCCGCCACGGTGACCGTGCCCAGCAGCGATCCCGAGGCGTCGACCGCGGCCAGCAGCTCGGCGTGCTCGGCCCGGTGGGCGGCGTCGCGCAGCTCACCGGCGTAGGACTCGCCCGCGTCGTGGCCGAGCAGGCCGTCCGCCTGGTACGCCGCGACCGTCAGCTCCCCCAGCTCGGCCAGCTCGCCGGGCAGCGCACGCCGGACCGTGATCTCACTCATCGGCGTCACCCGTCACCTCGGCGACCTCGCGCGCGGCGTCGGGGCCCTCGGCGAGCAGCACGCGGAAGCCGTTCTCGTTCAGCACCGGCACCTTGAGCTGCACGGCCTTGTCGTACTTCGACCCCGGCGCGTCGCCGACCACCACGAAGGCGGTCTTCTTCGACACCGAGCCCGCCGCCTTGCCGCCCCTGGCCATGATCGCCTCCTTGGCCTCGTCGCGGGAGAACGTCTCCAGCGAGCCGGTGACGACGATCGACAGACCCTCCAGGTTGCGCGGGATCGAGGTGTCGCGCTCCTCCTCCATCCGCACACCCGCGCGGCGCCACTTCTCGACGATCTCGCGATGCCAGTCCACGGCGAACCACTCGCGGACCGCCGTGGCGATGGTGGGACCGACGCCGTCGACCTCGGCCAGCTCCTCCTCGCTCGCGTCGTCGATGCGCTGGATCGAGCCGAACTCCCTCGCCAACGCCTGGGCGGCGGTGGGGCCGACGTGCCTGATCGAAAGGCCGACGATCACCTTCCACAGTGGACGATCCTTGGCGGAGTCGAGGTTGGCGAGCAGCCGGGCGCCGTTGGCGGACAGCTCACCCGCCTTGGTGACGAACAACTCGACCTGAAGCAGTTTCTCCTCGTTCAGCTCGAAGACGTCGCCCTCGTCGGCCACCACCCCGGCCTGCAGCAGCGCGCCCGCCGCCTCCCAGCCGAGCACCTCGATGTCGAACGCGCCGCGCCCGGCGAGGTGGAACAGGCGCTCACGCAGCTGCGCGGGGCACGAGCGCGAGTTGGGGCAACGGATGTCGACGTCGCCCTCCTTCTGGTACGCCAGCCGGGTGCCGCACTCGGGGCAGTGGGCGGGCATCACGAACTCACGCTCGGAGCCGGTGCGCACGTCCACGACCGGGCCGAGCACCTCGGGGATCACGTCGCCCGCCTTGCGGATCACCACACGGTCGCCGATGAGCACGCCCTTGCGCTTGACCTCCTCGGCGTTGTGCAGCGTCGCCATCGCCACCGTGGAGCCCGCGACCTTCACCGGCTCCATCACCGCGTACGGCGTGACGCGGCCGGTGCGCCCGACGTTGACGCGGATGTCGAGCAGCGTGGTGGTGGCCTCCTCGGGCGGGTACTTGAACGCGATGGCCCAGCGCGGGGCCCGCGAGGTGGCACCGAGCCTGCGCTGCAGGGACACCTGGTCGACCTTGATCACCACGCCGTCGATCTCGTACTCGGCGTCGTGGCGGTGCTCGCCCCAGTACTCGATGTGCTCGACGAGCCCCTCGGCCGTCTCGATCACCTTGCTGTAGCTCGAGACCGGGAGGCCCCACGCCGCGAGCGCGTCGTACGCCTCCGACTGCCGCTCGGGGTCGAACCCGTTCCGTTTGCCGAGGCCGTGGCAGATCAGCCGCAGCGGGCGCGAGCGCGTGACCTTCGGGTCCTTCTGCCGCAGCGAGCCCGCCGCGGCGTTGCGGGGGTTGGCGAACGGCGGCTTGCCCGCCTCCACCAGCCGCGCGTTGAGCTCGGCGAACTCCTCGACGCGGTAGTAGACCTCGCCGCGCACCTCCACCAGGTCGGGCACGGCGAAGCCGTCGCTCGCGGTCAGCCGGTCGGGCACGTCCTGGAGGGTGCGGACGTTGAGCGTCACGTCCTCGCCGGTGCGGCCGTCGCCGCGCGTGAGCGCCCGCGTGAGCCTGCCCCTCTCGTAGAGCAGGTTCACCGCGAGACCGTCGATCTTCAGCTCGCACAGGTACCGCGTCTGCCCGCCGACCTCGCGCTCGACACGGTCGACCCACGCGCGCAGTTCCTCGAGGTCGAAGGCGTTGTCGAGGCTCAGCATGCGCTCGAGGTGGTCGTGCGCGGTGAACTCGGTGGAGAACATGCCGCCGACCCGCTGCGTCGGCGAGTCGGGCGTGGCGAGGCCGGGGAAGCGCTCCTCCAGCTCCTCCAGCTCCCGCAGCAGCCGGTCGAACTCACCGTCGCTGATCGTCGGCGAGTCGAGTACGTAGTAGCGGAACTGGTGCCCGCGCACCTCCTCGGCCAGCGCCGTGTGCCGCTCGCGCGCGTCGGCGGGGACGTCGGCGATGTCCTCGGCCGCCTGCGTGCCCTCGGGCGCCTCCGCTACCTGATCCGCTGCAAGGTCCTCACTGCTCACAGCCGCAAAGCCTATGCGCTACCACCGACAGTGTCGTGCCAGCCGTCCGCGCCGCCCAGGCCGCGCACGAGCTCGCGCAGCTCGACGAGACTGATGGTGCCCGTGGGCTCCGCGACCGCGGTCTCCACCCTGCGCAACCGCTCGGCGGCGAGCCGCTCGCCCAGCGCGGCGTCGAGCGGCAGGAACGTCATCGCCCTGCGCGCCGCCTCGGCCAGCTCGGCCATCGCGGGGTGGTGCACGGCGACGTCGACCACGTGCTCGGCCTCGTCCACCTGCGCGACCACCCGCACGTCGGCAAGGGCGATGCGGTGCTCGCCGAGGTTCACGGTGACCTTCTCGGGATCGGGCACCGGCGGCACCGAGTCGTGGTACTCCCACAGCGCGTCGTCCGGCGGCGCGGCGGCCTTCCACGCGTCGGTGTAGGGCCGCAGGGCGGGGTCCTCCTGCCCGCTCACGACGAGCGCGTAGATCGAACGGTGCCCACGCTCCAGCGAGAACTGCAGTGCGGGGTGCACGCGCGCGACGGCGTCGAGCAGCAGCGTCTCCACCCGGTGCGGCTCGCCCTCGCCGAGTGCCGCGCTGATCTCGGGCAGCAGCTCGTCCCAGCGCCGCCAGAACTCCTCGGCCGCGGCAGCCGGATCGGCGGGCACGGGCTCGTCGGGCCACGGCGTGCGCGGGTCTGGCGGTTCGTCCTCATCGCGGCGCTTGCGCCGGAACCAACTCACCTGTGCAGTCCTACCAGCCCTCGGGCGGCTCGATGAACGCTTTGCCCAGATCGCGGGTGAGCGACAGGGCGCGGCGCACCCACTCGCCCCGGGCTCCGGCCAGCCCGCACGTCGGCGTCGGCACGGCGCGCTCGGCGAGTATCGATCGGTTGAACCCGAGCCGGTCGACCAGCCGCAGCGCGGGACCCGCCACGTCGCGCAGGCCCGGCGGCACGGCGGGTGCCTCCGCCGGCACGAGGCCGAGCAGCAGCTCGGTGCCCGCGTCCCACGCCTCCCCGAGCTCGTCGAGCAGCGAACCGGGCGCACCGTCGAGCAGCGTCGCGTCGATCGCGAGCGCACCGGCCCCCGCCGCGCGCAGCAGCGCCACGGGCGGGCGCGACGCGCAGCAGTGCACGATCACGGGGTTGCCGGTGAGCTTCTCGACGCCGGCCACCACGGTCGCGAGCAGCTCGCGTGCCTCCGGCTCGGGCACCGCGTCCACGGTGCCGTAACCCGATGGGGTGGGCAGCGCGCCGGCGAGCACCGTCGGCAGCGACGGCTCGTCGAGCTGCACCACCACGCCCGCGCCCGTCCGCTGCGTCAGCTCGGCGACGTGCCCGGAGAGGCCCTCCAGCAGCGATTCGGCGAAGTCGCGCGTGGCGCCGCGGTCGGTCAGCACCCGGTGCCCGCGCGCCAGCTCGACCCCCGCCGAGAGGCTCCACGGTCCCGCGACCTGCGTTTTCACCACGGCGGGGCGCGCGCCCGCGCGGTCGGCGGCGTCGGAGAACGCGTCGACGTCCCACCGGAGCAGGTCCACGGCGCGCCGGTGGTGCGCACCCGGCCTGGCGGTGACGCGGTAGCCGCTCGGCACCACCTCGACGGCGAGGTCGACGAGCAGTCCCGCGGTGCGGCCGACGAGATCCGCGCCGAGCCCCCGGTCCGGAAGTTCGGGCAGGTGAGGGAACTCGGGCAACTCGCCGAAGACGATCGTGGCGGCTTCGGCCGCGTCGGTTCCCGGCATGGAGCCGATGCCCGTTCCGACGCCGTGGGGCCATGCTTGCTCGGTCACGCCCGACATTGTTCTCCAGGTACCTTCTTCGTATCGAAACCCCTGCGAACAAAGGAGGTGAGACGCATGAGAGTGGCACTCGCGCAGACCGACTGCCGGCTCGGCGACGTTGACGGGAACCTCGCCGATACCGAACGGATCATCAAGGACGCGGCAGCGCAGCACGCCGACCTGGTGGTCTTTCCCGAGCTCAGCCTCACGGGCTACGCACTCGGCCAGCTCGCCGACGACATCTCGCTGTGGCCCGACGACTCGCGTCTCGCCGATTTGTCACGACACGGGCCCGACGTGGTGATCGGCTTGCTGGAGGACGGCCGGATCCGCAGGCACAACTCCGCGCTGTACCTGTCGAACGGTCAGCTGGTGCACAACCACCGCAAGCTGTACCTGCCGAACTACCTCATCTGGGAGGAACGCAAGCACGCCAGCCCAGGCCAGCACATGCGCGCGTTCGAGACGCGGCACGGCCGGTTCGCGACGCTCATCTGCAACGACGCGTGGCAGCCGATGCTGCCGTGGCTCGCCGCGCAGGACGGCGCGGAGCTGCTGATCGTGCCCACCAACAGCGCCGCGAAGCTCACGGGCGGCTCGTTCGACCCGGCCGAGTACTGGCACGACCTGCTCACGTTCACCGCGCGCATGCAGCAGTGCTGGGTGGTGTTCGTCAACCGCGTCGGCGACGAGGCCGGGGTGCGGTTCTGGGGTGGCTCGCGGGTGCTCGACCCGTGGGGCTCGGCGGTGGCGACGGCGCCGAACTGGGAGGAGTCGCTCCTGGTGGTGGACATCGACACCTCGGCGGTGCGCAGGCGCCGCCGGGAGATCCCGCTGCTGGCCGACGCGCGCCTCGGGCTGTTGCGCCGCGAGCTGGAGCGCCTCATCAACGAGAGTGGCAGCGACTGAAAAAGCCTGGTCATCCTTGACAGGCAAGCGGCGACTTGCCTATAACCGTGGGTGTGGACGCAGCGCCCGACCTGTTCAAGGCCCTCGGCGACGCGACGCGACGCACCATCCTGGACGAGCTGACCGAGAAGGACGGTCAGACGCTGTTCGAGATCTGCGGCAGGCTGACGATGAAGCACGGGCTGGCCTCCTCACGGCAGGCCGTCTCGCAACACCTCGCGGTGCTCGAACAAGCCGGGCTGGTGCACACCCGGCGCCAGGGCCGGTACAAGTTCCACCACATCGACACGAGCCCGCTGCGGTCGATCGTCGAGCGGTGGCCCATCGACCGAGAGGAATCCGACCCGTGATCCGCATCAACATCACCAGCGTGCTCGTGGACGACCAGGCCAAGGCGCTGGCCTTCTACACCGAGAAGCTGGGATTCACCAAGAAGACGGACGTGCCGGCGGGCGAGTACCGCTGGCTCACCGTGGTCTCCCCCGCCGACCCGGACGGCGTCGAACTGCTGCTGGAGCCGGACGGCCACCCGGCGGCGGGCCCGTTCAAGAAGGCACTCGTCGCCGACGGCATCCCGTTCACCCAGTTCGCCGTCGACGACGTGTACGCCGAGGTGGAGCGGCTCAAGGGGCTCGGCGTCCAGTTCACCCAGGAGGCGACCGACCTGGGGCCCGTGGTCACCGCCGTCCTCGACGACACCTGCGGCAACCTGATCCAGCTCGCCACGCTGAAGTAAGCGGCCGCTTGGTGAGGTGTGTCTCAGGTGGCTGGCTCCCGTGCGACGCTGCTGTTCTGATCGAGGTTCGGACTCTTCAGGACAGTGAGGTCGCACGTGGAACCGCTCGAGGACGACAACAGCAGGCACTGGACCGAGCCGGGGGTCTACACGGTCTCGCCAGGCGTCTACCGGATTCCGCTGCCACTGCCGAACGACGCGCTGCGGGCGGTGAACGTCTACGTGCTCGTCCACGGCGACTCGCTCGTGCTCATCGACTCCGGCTGGGCGCTCGACGCGGCACACGAGCAGCTGGAGGCGGGACTCAAGGGGCTGGGCGCCGGGCTCGGTGACGTCGGCCAGTTCCTGGTGACGCACGTCCACCGCGACCACTACACGCTCGCCGTGGCGCTGCGCCGCAAGTTCGGCAGCAAGATCGCGCTGGGCCTGCTGGAGGAGCCGTCGCTGCGGATCACCTCGGATCCGGAGGCCCAGCCGATCAAGGCGCAGGTGCGGCTGCTGCGGCGGGCGGGCGCCGATTCGGTGGTCGACGAACTGGCCAAGGCGTTCAAGGAACGACAGCGCACCGAGAGCACGTTCTGGGAGGCGCCGGACGAGTGGCTCACGCCGGGCAGGCGCACCGTGCTGCCCGGCCGCGAGCTCGACATCGTGCACACCCCCGGCCACACGGCGGGACACGTCGTGTTCACCGACGGCGCGGCCGGGCTGATGTTCTCGGGCGACCACGTGCTGCCGCACATCACGCCGTCGATCGGCTTCCAGCCCGCGCCGGCCGAGCTCCCGCTGCGCGACTACCTCGGTTCCCTGCGCGTGGTGAGGGAGCTTCCGGACATGCGCATGCTCCCCGCGCACGGCCCCGTGTCGCCGAGCGTGCACGCGCGGGTGGACGAGCTGCTCGCCCACCACGACCATCGGCTCGCCGAGACCGGTGAGACCGTCGCGAGCGGAGCCCAGACGGCGTACGAGTCGGCGCTCAAGCTGACGTGGACCCGGCGCGAGCGGGTGCTGACCGAGCTGGACCCGTTCAACCAGATGCTCGCGGTGCTGGAGACCGGCGCGCACCTGGACCTGCTGGTGTACCAGGGAAAGCTCGCGGCAACCGACCTCGACGGCGTCCGCCACTACACCCTTCCCTGAGCACCGCCACCCCAGCCGCAGTGAAGGCCACCTTCACTGCGTTGAACGCAGTGAAGGTGGCCTTCACTGCAGTCGGGTGGGCGGGCAGGGTCAGTCTGCGAAGCGGTCGCGCAGTTCCCGCTTGAGGATCTTGCCGGAGGCGTTGCGCGGCAGGTCGTCGACGAAGTGCACGGCCTTGGGGACCTTGAACGCCGAGAGCGTGCCCTTCACGTGGGTCAGCAGCTCGTCGGCGCCGACGTCCTCCCTGCGCACCACGACCGCGGTGATGGCCTCGATCCACTTCTCGTCGGGCAGACCCACCACGGCGACCTCGGCGACGGCCGGGTGCGTGTACAGCGCGTCCTCGACCTCGCGCGAGGCGACCATCACGCCGCCGGTGTTGATCACGTCCTTGAGGCGGTCGACGACGAAGATGTAACCCTCCTCGTCGATGCGCACGAGGTCGCCGGAGTGGAACCAGCCGCCCTGGAACGCCTCCTCGGTCTCCTCGGGCTTGTCCCAGTAGCCGAGACACAGCTGCGGCGAGCGGTAGACGACCTCACCCAGCTCCCCCGGCGCGACGTCGTTGCCCTCGGAGTCCACCACGCGCAGCTCCACGAACAGCACCGCGCGGCCCGCGGAGTCGGGCCGGGCCGCGTGCTCCTCCGGCCGCAGCACCGTGGCGAGCGGGCCGATCTCCGACTGGCCGAAGCAGTTGTAGAAGCCCAGCTCGGGCATCGCCTGCCGCAGCCGCTCCAGCACCGGGCCCGGCATGATCGACGCGCCGTAGTAGGCCTTGCGCAGCGCCGAGAGGTCGAAGTCGCCGAACTCGGGGTTGTTCGCGAGCGCCACCCACAGCGTCGGCGCGGCGAAGAACGCGCGGTGCCGGTCGGCGGCCAGCCTGCGCAGGATCTCGGCGGGGTCGGGCACCTCCAGCAGCGTGTTGGTGGCGCCGACCATCAGCCACGGCACGAGGAACACGTGCATCTGCGCCGAGTGGTACAGCGGCATCACGTGCAGCGGGTGGTCGTTCTCGGTGAGGTCGAGGTTGACCACGCACGACAGGTACTCGTGCAGCAGCGCGCGGTGGGTCATCATCGCGCCCTTGGGCCGTGACGTGGTGCCGGAGGTGTAGAGCAGCTGCACGAGGTCACCCTCGTCCACCTCGGCGTCGAGTTCGGGGACCTCGCCCGTGCGGGCGGCGGCGAGCAGCGAGCCCTCGGCGTCGCGCAGCGGCAGCACGTGCTTGAGGGGCGCCGCGAGCGCGTCGAGGTCCTCCCGCAGCGCGGGGTCGGTGAGCACGACGGTGCTGCCCGACTGCTCCAGCAGGTACGCCAGCTCGGCTCCGGCGAGGTTGTAGTTCACCGGGACGTGCACGAGCCCGGCCCTGGCGCACGCGAGGAAGCCGATCAGGTAGGCGTCGGAGTTCTTGCCGTAGGCGGCCACCCGGTCACCCTTGCCCAGGCCCAGCGACAGCAGGTGCGCGGCCGCGCGCGTGACCGCCGCGTCCAGTTCGGCGTAGGTCCACTGCCGGTCGGCGAACCGCAGCGCGACCCGGCCCGGCACGCGCGCGGCGCTGCGGCGAAGGACGTCGGAGACCGTGCTGGACCTGACCGTGCTCGTCATGGAGAACCTCCCGCGGCGTCCGAGGGTCGTTACGCCGTGGACGCGATCTTCGCACTCCCGAGCACGAGGTCGCCAGCGGCGGCATCGGTCCGGTAGAGCACGGCGACCTGTCCCGGCGCGACACCGTGCAGCGGCTCGCGCAGCCTGATGCTCACGCCACCCTCGACGGCCTCGGCGACCGCGGGCGCCGTGCCGCCGTGCGCGCGTACCTGCACCACGCATTCGGTGGGGCCTTCGAGCGGCGCGCCCGGCCAGACGGGGCGGTCGGCCTCGATCCGCTCGACGCCGAGGTCGCGCGACGAGCCGACCTTCACGGTGCCCGAGACGGGTTCCAGCGCGAGCACGTAGCGGGGCCTGCCGTCAGGGGCGGGTGCGTCGATGCCGAGCCCCTTGCGCTGGCCGATGGTGAACCCGTGCACACCCGTGTGCCTGCCCAGCACGGCCCCGGTCTCGGCGTCCACCAGGTCGCCGGGCCGCTCGCCGAGCCGGGACTCGAGGAACTTCCTGGTGTCGCCGTCGGGGATGAAGCAGATGTCGTGGCTGTCGGGCTTCTGCGCCACGGACAGGCCCCGCTCGGCCGCCTCGGCGCGCACGTCGGGCTTGCGGGAGCCGCCCAGCGGGAACATCGCGTGCCGCAGCTGCTCGGGTGTGAGCGACGCGAGCACGTACGACTGGTCCTTGCCCTCGTCGGCGCTGCGCCGCAGCTGCGGCACGTCGTCCACAACGGACAGGCGCGCGTAGTGACCGGTGCACACGGCGTCGAAGCCGAGCGCCATCGCCTTGTCGAGCAGCGCCTCGAACTTGATCTTCTCGTTGCACGTGACGCACGGGTTGGGCGTGCGCCCGGCCGCGTACTCACCGACGAAGGTCTCCACGACCTCCTCGGTGAACCGCTCTGCGAAGTCCCAGACGTAGAACGGGATCCCGAGGATGTCGGCGGCGCGGCGCGCGTCGTGCGCGTCCTCGATCGTGCAGCAGCCCCGCGATCCGGTGCGCAGCGTTCCGGGCTTCGCCGACAGGGCGAGGTGCACGCCCACCACGTCGTGTCCCGCCTCGACGGCCCGTGCGGCGGCCACCGCCGAATCGACTCCCCCGCTCATCGCGGCCAGTACCCGCACCGTTCACACCTCCTGCTTGTGCTTGCGCATGCCGGCGAGCCCCGCCTGCCTCGCCCGGTCGACCACCCCGCGCAGCTCGCGGGCGAGCGCGTCGACGTCGTCGCGCGTCGAGGTGTGCCCGAGGGAGAACCGCAGCGAGCCGCGTGCCGACGCGGCGTCGGCGCCCATCGCCAGCAGCACGTGGCTCGGCTCGGCGACGCCCGCGGTACACGCGGAGCCCGTGGAGCACTCGATGCCCTTGGCGTCGAGCAGCATCAGCAGGCTGTCGCCGGCGCAGCCGGGGAACGTGAAGTGGGCGATGCCCGGCAGGCGGCCCGCAGGGTCGTCGGCGGGCACGCCGTTGAGGATCGCGTCCGGCACCTCGTGCAGCACGGCGGCGACGAGGTCGTCACGCAGCTTGCCGATGTCGTCGAACGTGGCCTGCCGGTTGCGCACGCTGGAGCGCACGGCGGTGGCGAAGGCGTGGATCGCGGGGACGTCGAGCGTGCCGGAGCGGACCTCGCGCTCCTGGCCGCCCCCGTGCAGCAGCGGCTCGCACGGGGTGTCGCGGTCGAGCAGCAGCGCCCCGACGCCGTACGGCCCGCCGAGCTTGTGCCCGGTGAGGGTCAGCGCGCTCGCACCACTGGCGCCGAAGTCGACCTCGACCGCGCCGACGGCCTGCACGGCGTCGGTGTGCAGCGGGATGTCGTACTCGGCGCAGATGGCGGCGAGCTCCGGCAGCGGGTTGATCGTGCCGACCTCGTTGTTGGCCCACATCACGGTGGCCAGCGCGACGTCGCCGGGGCCGGACTCGATCGCGGCACGCAGCGTCTCCGGCAGCACGCGGCCGGTGGCGTCGACCTCCAGCCACGTGACCTCGGCATCGGCGTGGCTCGCCAGCCAGCTCACGGCGTCGAGCACGGCGTGGTGTTCGACGGCGCCTGCCAGCACGCGGCGGCGGGCCGGGTCGGCCTTGGTGCGGGCCCAGTAGATGCCCTTGACCGCGAGGTTGTCGCTCTCGGTGCCCCCGGCGGTGAAGATCACCTCGGAGGGGCGGGCGCCCAGCGCCTCGGCGACGGCCTCTCGGGCCTCCTCCACCACGCGTCGCGCCCTGCGCCCCGAGGAATGCAGGGAGGAAGCGTTGCCCACGGTGGACAGCGCTTCGCTCATCGCCGTGACGGCGTCGGGCAACATCGGGGTGGTCGCCGCGTGGTCGAGATAGGTCATCGCCTGTCCAGGGTAGTCGTGCCCCCGCGGCCGTGGCTGCGGTACTGCTCACGCGCGGCGGGAACCGCCTGAGCAGGGCGCCCTGCCCGGCGACCGGGGCCGCCGGGCAGGGACGGGTGCCGTGACGGCCCGGGTGAGGACAGTCCCGCCGCGGTGGTGCGGTGCCGGGTGTCCACGGCACCGGGCGGCGGGGCGGCTCCCGCGCCTGGCTCACGGCTCCGCGGTCCGGCCTCCGGCGCGGTAGAGGCACACCCTCGTCACGGGATTCCGGCGAGCGAGGTCTCCAGCGTGTCCTGCGCGAGGTCGTTGTCCACCATCTGGCCGGTGAGGTAGGCGTTGTAGGCGGGCAGGTCGAGGTGCGCGTGCCCGCACAGCGCCGTCAGGATCACCTTCTCCTCGCCCGTCTCCTTGCAGCGCAGCGCCTCCCGCACGCACGCGGCGAGCGCGTGGGTGGGCTCCGGCGCGGGGATGATGCCCTCGGTGCGGGCGAAGCGGACGCCCGCGGAGAAGCACTCCTGCTGCGGCACGGCGATGGCCTCCAGCAGTCCCAGCTCGTAGATGTGCGACAGCAGCGGGGACATGCCGTGGTAGCGCAGGCCGCCGGCGTGGATGGGGTCCGGGATGAACTCGTGGCCGAGCGTGTGCATCTTCAGCAGCGGGGTGAGGCCCGCGGTGTCGCCGAAGTCGTAGGCGTAGCGGCCGCGAGTGAGCGAGGGGCACGCGGCGGGCTCGACGGCGCGGATCTCCGGCGAGATGCGCCCGGCGAGCTTCTCGCGCAGGAACGGGAAGACGAGCCCGCCGAAGTTGGATCCACCGCCGGTGCAGCCGACGATCACGTCCGGAGTGTCCTCGGCGAGCTCGAACTGCTTGATCGCCTCCTCGCCGATGACGGTCTGGTGCAGCAGGACGTGGTTGAGGACGCTGCCGAGTGCGTACCGCGCGTTCGGGTCGCCCGCGGCCTGCTCGACGGCCTCGCTGATGGCGATGCCGAGGCTGCCGGTGGAGTCGGGGTGGTCGGCGAGCACCTTGCGGCCGGCCTGCGTGAGGTCGGAGGGGCTCGGGTGCACGGTCGCCCCGAACGTCTCCATCATGATCTTGCGGTAGGGCTTCTGGTCGTAGGAGGCGCGGACCTGCCACACCTCGCAGTCGAGGCCGTAGGTGGCGCATGCGAAGGCGAGCGCGCTGCCCCATTGCCCGGCGCCGGTCTCGGTGGTGAGCCGGGTGACGCCCTCGGCGGCGTTGTAGAACGCCTGCGGGACGGCCGTGTTGGGCTTGTGGGAGCCGACGGGGCTGACGCCCTCGTACTTGTAGTAGATGCGGGCGGGGGTGTCGAGCAGCTTCTCCAGGCGGCGGGCGCGGTAGAGCGGCGAGGGCCGCCAGAGGCGGTAGACGTCGAGCACCTCGCCAGGAATGTCGACATAGCGATCTGTCGTGACCTCCTGCGCGATGAGCGCCTGCGGGAACAGCGGGGCGAGGTCGTCGGGGCCGACCGGCTCGCGGGTGCCGGGGTGCAGCGGTGGTGGAGGCGGCTCGGGGAGGTCCGGCACGACGTTGTACCACTGGGTCGGCAGGTCGTCTTCGTCGAGAAGGTACTTCGTGCGGCCGGCCATGATGCGCCTCCCAAGGCAAGGGCTGAGCGAGAAGGGAGCAAGGGACCTTTGCTCCCGGAAAACGGTAGTAAAGCTCCCTTGCTTCGCAACAGAGTGAGCCATGAGGTTCTTGTGGGTGACAGCCGCAGTGAAGGCCACCTTCACTGCGTTGAACGCAGTGAAGGTGGCCTTCACTGCGGAGAGCGGACCGGGAGAATGGGTCACGTGGGACGAACGATCGACTGGGCCGACGGAACCGTGGTGATCGTGGACCAGTGCGCGTTGCCCGCCGAGCACCGGCTGCTGCGCCTGGCCACGGTCGACGAGCTGATCGGCGCCATCCAGCGCCTCGCCGTGCGCGGCGCGCCCGCGCTCGGCGCCGCCGGCGCGCTGGGGGTCGCACTCGCCGCTCACCGGCACGGCGCCGACACCGCCGCCGTGCACGCCGACGCCGGGCGCCTCGCCACCGCGAGGCCCACCGCCGTCAACCTGCGCTGGGGCGTCGAGCGTGCGCTCACGAAGCTGCCCGGCGGCGCCGAGGCCGTGCTCGCCGAGGCGCTGGCCATGCTCGACGAGGACGAGCGCGTCAACCGCGAGGCGTCCGCACACGCCGCGCGGCTGCTGCTGGGCACCTGCGCCCGCCGCCCGCTGCGCCTGCTGACCCACTGCAACACCGGCCGCCTCGCCACCGTCGACTGGGGCACCGCGCTCGGCGTCGTCCGCCACCTGCACGCCGAGGGAGAGCTGGAGTACGTGCTCGCCGACGAGACCCGCCCCCTGCTCCAGGGCGCCCGCCTCACCGCGTGGGAGCTGGCCGAGGAGGCGATCCCCTACCGGCTGCTGCCCGACGCCGCCGCTGCCGCCGCGATGGCCCGCGGGCTCGTCGACGGCGTCGTGGTGGGAGCCGACCGCATCGCCGCTAACGGCGACACCGCCAACAAGATCGGCACCTACGGCCTCGCGCTCGCCGCCGCCCGCCACGGCCTGCCGTTCGTGGTCGTGGCCCCGTCGTCGACAGTGGACGCGAGCCTGCCCGACGGCGGCGCGATCGTGATCGAGGAACGCGCCCCCGAGGAGGTCACCCACGTCGCCGGTAACCCGGTCGCGCCGAAGGACGCCGCCGTGTTCAACCCGGCCTTCGACGTCACCCCCGTCGACCTGATCACCGCGGTCGTCACCGAGCACGGCGTGGTCGCGGGTACGGCGCGGTAATCGCTCGACCGCCCCGCCCCGGAGTCCCTACGGTCTGGCCGGGTGCAGACCTTCCCCGTGGCCGGACTGTGCGCGAAGCTGGGGCTCAGCGGTGAGCTCCGCCGCTTCTCCGGGGCTCACCGACGGCAGGCTCGCCCGCCGTGTGCCAGGAGAAAGCCTGGACACGGCCTGGCCGCCACTGTCCACCTCGGACCGGACATCGTCCGGGGCTCATCGACGCCGCACCCCGCGATGCGGGGTGCGGCCGAGACTCCAACCTGAACGGCTGCCGGCGCGGGCTGCCCACGGCACCGACGCTCGACGCGCTCACGTGGTTCGGCCGCTGAGCACCTTCTCGGTGTAGGCGGCCAGCCGGGCCGCGGCGCCGGGATCGAGGGTTTTCAGCGAACTGCCGACGGGTGTGCCCCGGTCGATCGCGGACAGCGGTTCCGCCGGCGGCCGGTCGATCCACTCCACGATCGGCCGCACCGAGTCCGCCACCGGACGGGCGAAGGCCTTCGCGAGCAGCCCGAGCGCTCGCCGGACCACCGGGTTCGGGTGACCGTCGACCCCGCTGCGCGTGAACCCGGGGTGGTAGAGCACGTAGCGCGCCTTGCTCGCCGCCTGCTCGGCGAACCAGACACCCAGCAGGTCGTTCGCCCTACCCGCCTGCAGCTGAGCACGCACCTGGCCGTAGCCGCGAGTGAGCTGGGGATCCTCCCAGTGGATCCGCCCCGCGGTGTTGCCCACCCCGGCGACGTTGACGATCACCGGGTCGGTGCCTGCGTCGAGCAGCGGGCGCAGCCCGTGGCTGAGCAGGTAGCGGCTCAGGTAGTACAGGGCGAACGTGGCCTCCAGGCCGTCCTCGGTCTCCCGCCGCTTCGGGTTGACGCGGTTGGCGAACAACGCCAGCGCGTCGACGCTCTCGTGTTCCTCGCCGATCCGCGCGATCACCCGTTCCGTCTCCGCGATCGACGACAGATCCGCCCGCAGAAACCGGAGATTCGGGTTCGCGGCGTGGTCCAGCAGCGCGCGGCCCTTGGCGTCGCTGCTGCCGATCACGGTGACGTGGTCGCCCCGCGAGAGCCGTTCCAGCGCGGTCGCGCGCCCCATGCCGTCGGTTCCACCGCTGATGACCACGGTCCTCGGTGGTTGGCTCGGCACGATCTTCCTCCCTAGGCTCGACATCGACCGACTCATCGTCGGCCGTCCCGCCGCGGACCGAAAGAAGGCAGTTTGATGTCCGGAACGAACACCGGTGTTCCCTCGGTACTCGCCCACGACCTGCCTCGCCCGGTGCCGCCCGACGAGCTCGCCGCATGCCCGGTGGGCGACGTGTTCCGCCGAGTGGGCGACAAATGGAGCATGCTGCTGGTGATCCTCCTCGGCACGCGCCCGCACCGGTACAACGAGCTGCACCGGGCCGTCGAAGGCATCAGCCAGCGCATGCTGACCCGTACGCTGCGCGGCCTGGAGGCCGACGGGCTGGTGTGGCGCGAGGTGCACCCGACGGTGCCGCCCGGCGTCGAGTACGGCCTCACGCCGCTGGGCCGCAGCCTGCTCGAACCGCTGTCGGCGCTCGCCGACTGGGCCGTGCGTCACGAGGCGGAGCTCAACAAGGTCAGGCGAACGGCACCGAACCGATCGGGTTGAGCGTCGCCGCGTCGTGGACGAGCACTCCCGACTGCGACACCGTCCACAGCTCGTCGCCGAGTACCAGCGAGCGCAGCACCGGCGAGCCGCCGCCGATCCGCCCGAGCGCCGTGATGGAGCCGTCGCCGACCCGCAGCACGAGCGCGTCGGCGTCGGTGGGCAGCACCAGCAGGCCCGTGGGCGGCCAGTAGAGGAAGGCGTGCGTGTCGGCCTCGACCTGCGCCATGCCGCCGGACAGCCGGTGCTGGGCCAGCCGCACCGGTTTCGCCGCGTCGCCGACGTCGAACAGCGACACCTGCAGTCCGAGCGCCCGGCCCTGGAGGTCGGCCTCCTGCCCGACGCCGATCAGCCGCCCCTCGCCTGCGGGATGCAGGTACGCCGAGTAGCCCGTGATCTTCAGCTCCCCCACGGCGCGCGGTCGCGCGGGATCGGCCAGGTCGAGGGTGTACAGCGGATCGGTCTGCCGGAAGGTCACCACGTAGCCGACGGCGCCGAGGAAGCGCACGGCGTAGATTCGTTCGCCCCTGCCGAGACCGCCGAGCGTGCCCACGTCGGTGAGCGTGCTTCCCTTGCGCGCCAGCACGGTCACCGTGTTGTCGGCGCCGGTCATGGTCGCCACGCGCAGGTGACCGTCGTGTTCGGACATCGAGTACTGGTTCAGCAGCGCACCGGGAACGGACCCGGAGGCGACGTGCCGGGCGGGGCCTGCCGAGGCGATGTCGAACTGGTGGATCGCGGTGCCCTGCGGCGCGTTGTGCGCGACGTAGAGGTTCGCGGCCGAGCCGTAGACGGTGGTGCCGTCGGCGGCGATCGCCACGGGATCGCCGGTGCCGAGCGGTCCACCGAGCTCGAACGTCAGCACGGTGAGCAGCGACGTGCCGGGCTCGGGCGGGTGGTACACGTTGTCGCAGTCGACGAGCCTGCCCTGCGAGCGGGCGCCCTGCGCGGTGGTGAGGTCGTAGGCGGGAAGCCAGTCGTCGATGGTCGTGACCCGCACCGCCTGCGGCGTCACGGGCGGCAGCTTCGGCTGCGAGCGCAGGACCACGCGGGCCCTGCCGCCGACGAGCCGCGCGTCGACGTACTCGCCGTCCACCGCGAGCGTACCGACGAGGCGTGCCGCGCCGGTGAGGTCGACGAGCGTCAGCGCGCGCTGCCCCACCACGAGCGCGCGGTCGCCGTCGAGCAGCAGCTCGCCCGCCCAGCCGCCCGGGAGATCCATTGTGGACGTGACGCGCCTGCTCGCCACGTCGATCACCCGCAGGCGCCCGTCGGCGACGGTGACCACGCGGCGGCCGTCGGTCTGCACGAGGTCGGGCTCCTCCACCCCGGCCTCGTGGTTGTTGGTACCGGAGTGCTGTTCCTTGGCCGCCACGTCCGGAGCGGCGGCGGGCGCCCCGGCGGGCGCGGCCTCGTTGACGCGCACGTCCGGCAGGGCTTCGGCCTGCTCCGCCGGTTCGGCCAGCGCCGCGGCCCTGAACTGCTCCAGCGCGGCGTCGCACGAGTCGAACGCCACCAGCTCCGCCGGCGCGGCCCTCGGCGGTGTCGTCGTCCCGGCATCGGGAACACCACACGATCCGAGCGCGAACGCGCACACGACGGCCAGCACACCCACAGCCCGTGGTCTCATGCCGCACTGGACGGAAGCGCGCCCCGGGCGGGTTGCACGCGTGCGAAAATGACCCGATGCGCCAGATCGACACCGACCGCAACCTCGCGAAGGAGATCTTCGACGAGCTGAGGGGCGCGATCGTGAGCGGGGAGCTGACCCCCGGCGCCCTGTACTCGGTTCACGACCTCGCAGCCAGGCTCGGCGTCTCGCGCACCCCCGTCCGGGAGGCCCTGATCCAGCTCTCCGAGCGCGGCATGGTGCGGTTCGAGCGCAACCGCGGCATCCGGATCCTGCAGACGTCGCTGCACGACCTGGAGGAGGTCTTCGCGATCCGGCTGCTGCTGGAGGTTCCCGCGACCTTCCGGGCGACGGGCCAGCGCCCGCCGGGCTGGATCGAGGAGCTGAGCGGGCACCTCGCCGCCATGCGGACCGCGGCCGGGCAGCACGACGAGGCCGCGTTCATGGCCGCCGACCGGCGTTTCCACCAGACCATCAACGCCGCGTCGGGCAACCTGCGGCTGGCCCACTACATCGACTCGCTGCGCGACATGGTGCTCGTGCGCGGCAACTCGACCGTCGACCGCTCCCGAACGATGCACGACATCCTCGGCGAGCACGAGGTGATCTTCGATCTCATCGAGGACGGCAAGGCCCGCGAGGCCGCGGAGTCGATGCGCGCGCACCTGCTGCACACCGCCCAGCTCCTGCTCGGCCAGGAGGCGGCCGCGGGCGGGACCGGCGACACGCCGTTGCCCGAGCTCAACCTCGACTGGACGAACTTCCCGGGCTGACCGGCACAACCCCGTCCGCAGTGAAGGTGGCCTTCACTGCGGATGGGGGACTTGACCAGTGGCATGCTACATGCCACTGTCTGGGCGTCGGGGTTCCCGCGCTGCGCGAGGAGGCGCACATGACCGAGTACCTGAACGAGACCGTCTTCACCTGGGGAGCGACGCCGCTCAAGTTCGGCGCGGGAGCCGTCGACGAGATCGGCTGGGACCTGGCCCAGCTCGGCGCCGAGCGCGTGCTGATCGTCACCGACCCCGGCGTCGCCGCGACCGGCGTGCCACAGCGGGTCGCCGACGCCGCCAAGGCGGGCGGGCTCACCGTCGAGGTCTACGACCAGGTGCATGTCGAGCCCACCGACGTGAGCATCACCGAGGCGGTGGAGTTCGCGCGCCAGTCCAGCTGGGACGGTTTCATCGGGGTCGGTGGCGGCTCGTCGATCGACACCGCCAAGGCCATCAACCTGATGACGACCTACCCCGCGGACCTCTTCGACTACGTCAACAAGCCCATCGGCCAGGGCAAGGCACCCGCCGGTCCGCTCAAGCCGCTCGTCGCGGTCCCCACCACGGCGGGCACGGGCTCGGAGACCACGCCCGTGTGCATCATGGACTTCCTCGGGCTCAAGGTGAAGTCGGGCATCAGCCATCCGCGGCTGCGCCCGAGCATGGCCGTGGTCGACCCGCTGCTGACGCTGTCGATGCCGCCCGAGGTGACCGCCGCGAGCGGCATGGACGTGCTCTGTCATGCGCTGGAGTCCTACACCGCGAAGCCCTACACGTCGTTCGCCCGGCACAAGCCGGAGAACCGGGTGGCCTACAACGGCTCCAACCCCATCTCCGACGCCTGGACCGAGCAGGCACTGCACCTGCTCGCGCGCTCGTTCCGCAAGGCGGTGCTGAACGGCGGCGACCTCGAAGCGCGCACCGACATGATGCTCGCGGCGACGTTCGCCGGCATGGGCTTCGGCAACGCCGGCGTGCACATTCCACACGCGTGCGCCTACCCCATCGCCGGACGGGTGCGGGAGTACCGGCCGAACAACTACCCACAGGAGGAGGCGCTGGTGCCGCACGGCGAATCGGTGTCCCTCACCGCACCCGCCGCGTTCCGGTTCACCTACCCCACCGACCCCGCCAAGCACGTCCACGCCGCGCGCATCCTCGACCCGCACGCACCGAGGCAGTCCAGTGAGCGCGAGCAGCTGCCGTACGTGCTGTCATCGCTCATGCGCGACATCGGCATCCCGAACGGCATCGGCGGCGTCGGCTACGGCGAGGGTGACATCGACGCACTCGTGGAGGGCACCATGCAGCAGCAACGGCTACTGGCCGTGGCACCGAGGGCAGTGCGGGAAGAGGAGATCGCCGCGATCTTCGCCGACTCGATCGAGAACTGGTGAGCACGTTCGCCGCGGAACTCGCGGAGGCCGTCACCGGCGAGGTGGAGAGCGACCGCACCGCGCGTGCGGTGTTCAGCATGGACGCCTCGAACTACCGGCACGTCCCGCGCGCGGTGGTGTTCCCGCGCTCGGCCGAGGACATCGAGGCCACGCTGCGGGTGTGCCGAGCGCACGGGGTCCCGATCACGGCGAGGGGCGCGGGCACGAGCATCGGCGGGCAGGCGCTCGGCGAGGGCGTGGTGCTCGACTACAGCCGCCACCTCAACCGCGTGCTGGAGATCGACCCGGTGAACCGCACCGCCAGGGTGCAGCCCGGGGTCGTGCTCGACACGCTGCGCACGGAGGTGGCGCGGCACGGGCTCACGTTCGGCCCCGACCCGTCCACGCACAGCCGCTGCACCCTCGGCGGCATGATCGGCAACGACGCGTGCGGCTCGCATTCCGTGGCGTGGGGCCGCACCGCCGACAACGTCGTCTCGCTCGGGGTGCTGACCGCGGACGGCAAGCGGCTCACGATCGGCCCCTCGCTCGACGACGCCGGGCTGCGCGAGCGGCTGCGGGAGCTCGTCGACGGCAACCTGGCACTGCTGCGGACGGGCTTTCCTGCGCTGCCCCGCAGGGTGTCCGGTTACGCCCTCGACGCGCTGCTGCCCGAGAACGGGTTCGACGTGGTGCGCTCGCTCGTAGGCACCGAGGGCACGTGCGTGCTGCTCACCGAGGCGACCGTGCGGCTCGTCCCGTCGCCCGCGTCCCGGGTGCTCGTGGTCGCCGGGTACGCCGACGACGTCGCCGCGGCCGATGCCGTGCCGCACGTGCTTCCGTTGCGGCCGTTGACGATCGAGGGCATGGGCGCCGACCTCATCGACACGCTCCTGGTGCGGAGCAGGCGCACGCCCGCGCTCGACCGATTGCCCGAGGGCGGCGGCTGGCTGTTCATCGAGATCGGTGGCGACGACGCGGACAGCACGCTCGCGCGGGCCGAGGAGGTCGCGGAGACGCTGGGCGTCGAAACCGGCGCTACCACGGTCATCGCGAGCGACCCCGCCGACATGCGGGGACTGTGGTCTATCCGCGAGGCGTCGGCCGGCATCGCGACACGGATGGCTGGGGGCACCTCCCAGCCCCCCGGGGCTGGGGGAGGCTCGGAGGCGTGGCCCGGCTGGGAGGACGCCGCCGTGCCGCCCGAGCAGCTCGGCTCGTACCTGCGCGGTTTCCGTGCCCTGCTGGAGAAACACGGGCTGCGCGGCATCCCCTACGGCCACTTCGGCGAGGGCTGCGTCCACGTCCGCATCGACTTCCCGCTCACCACGGCCGAGGGCATCCGGCGGTTCCGGTCGTTCATGGAGGACGCCGCCGATCTCGTGGTGTCCCACGGCGGCTCGCTGTCGGGCGAGCACGGTGACGGGCAGGCGAGGGCCGAGCTGCTGCCGCGCATGTACCGCCCCGAGATCCTGCGCCTGTTCGAGGCGTTCAAGGAGATCTGGGATCCGGAGAACCTGCTCAACCCCGGCAATCTCGTGCACCCGCGCAGGCTCGACGCGGACCTGCGGTTCGACGGCCCGCTGCGGCAGCTGCCGGTGACGCTGAAGTACCCGCACGACGGCGGCAGCCTCGCCACGGCGACGCGGCGCTGCGTCGGTGTCGGCAAGTGCGTCGACACCTCCACGGGCGTGATGTGCCCGAGCTACATGGCCACCCGGCGGGAGGAGCACTCCACGCGCGGGCGCGCGCATCTGTTGTTCGAGATGATGCGCGGGGAGACGATCACCGACGGCTGGCGCTCCACCGAGGTGCGCGACGCGCTGGACCTGTGCCTGGCGTGCAAGGGCTGCCTCTCCGACTGTCCGGTCAATGTGGACATGGCCTCGTACAAGGCCGAGTTCCTGCACCAGCACTACGCACGGCGCGTGCGCCCGCCGAGCCACTACTCGCTCGGGTTCCTGCCGCTGTGGGCACGGCTCGCCTCGGCGATGCCGCGCGTGGCCAACGGCGTGCTCGGCTCGCGCCTGGCGCCGCTGGTGAAGCGGCTCGGCGGGATCACGCCGGAGCGCTCCCTGCCCGAGTTCGCCCCGACGTCGCTGCGCAAGGAACTGAGGAAGCGGCCGAAGCCCGCCGGGGACCGGCCGAGGGTGGTGCTGTGGCCGGACACGTTCACGAACTTCCTCTCCCCCGAGGTCGGCACGGCCGCGGTGCGGGTGCTGGCGTACGCCGGGTTCGAGGTGGTGCTGCCGAAGGGCCCGGTGTGCTGTGGCCTCACGTGGATCTCCACGGGTCAGCTGGGCATCGCGCGCAGGCTCCTGCGCCGGACGCTGAAGGCGCTGGAGCCGGAGATCGCGGCGGGCACGCCGATCGTGGGGCTGGAGCCGAGCTGCCTCGCCGTGCTGCGCCACGACGTGCACGACCTGCTCGACGACGCCCCGAAGCTCGACGCGACGACGCTCGCCGGCTTCCTGGAGACCCGCGCACCGGAGGTCGAGTTCCCCGCCGTCGATGCGAAGGCGATCACACAGCAGCACTGCCACCAGCACGCGGTGTTCGGCAACGCGGCCGAGGAGCGGCTGCTCGCCAAGGTGGGTGTCGGCAACCGCACGCTCGACTCCGGCTGCTGCGGGCTTGCCGGCAACTTCGGCGTCGAGCGCGGGCACCACGAGGTGTCGGTGGCCGCGGCCAATCGGGTGCTGGTGCCGGAGGTCAATGCCGCCAGTGAGGACACACTCGTGCTCGCCGACGGGTTCAGCTGCCGCACACAGATCGGCGAGCTGACCGAACGCGAGGCGCTGCACCTGGCGCAGGTGCTCGACCGCGCGATCACCGACTCGTCCCGCTGACCGGAACACCTCCCTTGCCCGCTCCCCCTGACCCCGCGAAGGTGCACGACATGGAAACGAACGCGGTGAGCGACGTCGCTGCCCAGCTGCTGCAGGCCTACGAGACCGGTAAGCCCATGCCGCCGATCATCGAGAGCCACCCCGGCGCCACGGTCGGTGACGCTTACCGCATCCAGCAGGAACAGGTCCGCACGTGGCTCGCGGGCGGCGAGGTCGTCAAGGGCCACAAGGTGGGCCTGTCGTCGGCGGCCATGCAGGAACAGATGGGCGTGGACCAGCCGGACTACGGGCACCTGCTCAGTGGCATGTTCCACCTGGAGCAGCAGCCGATCCGGACGGCCGGCTTCCTGCAGCCGCGCATCGAGCCGGAGATCGCGTTCGTGCTCGGCAAGCCGCTGTCCGGTCCTGGGGTGACCGTGGCCGACGCGGCACGGGCGGTGGAGTTCGTGCTGCCCGCGCTGGAGATCGTCGACTCGCGCATCCAGGACTGGAAGATCTCGATCGTCGACACGATCGCCGACAACGCCTCCTCGGGCGGCGTCGTACTGGGCAGCAAGCCGACCCCGCTGTCCGCCGTGGACCTGCGGCTGGTCGGGTGCACGCTGCACCAGCGCGGCGAGCTCGTCGCCACGGGCGCGGGCGGCGCGGTGCTGGGCTCGCCGCTCAACTCCCTGGTGTGGCTCGCCAACACGCTCGGCCCCCACGGCGTCACCCTCGAAGCCGGCCACGTCGTGCTGCCAGGGTCGATGACCAGGGCCTTCCCGGTCGCCGCCGGCGACACGGTGGTCGCCACCATGTCCGGGCTGGGCAGCGTCACCGCTGTCTTCGACACGCCCGAATGAGACCTTCTCCACAACTTCCGCTGACTTCGACGTGTCGTGGGGTTGAATTACGGGCAACCACCCGGTATAGGGGCCGGGCCAGTTCGACCGAGGAGGCAGGATGCCTCACGACAGCAGTGACTCAGACCTGAATCATCGCGAGCGCGCCACCCTGCAGGCAGTGGCCCAGGGCGGCGCGGAGATGACCAGCAGCTGCGAGCCGGATCTCTTCATCGACGGCCTCGCCTGCTGCGATCAGGCCACCGCGCACAGCCTCGCCAAGCGCGGTCTCGTCGCCCCCGCGATCACGGGACGCCCGGGCCAGCGTGTGCCCGCCGTGCTCACCGAGGCGGGCCGCGAGGCACTGGATCTCGCGCGCACACCCACCGTCGCCGCCTGATCCGGCGAGCGCCGGGGAGACGGTAAACGGAAGGTCAAGACCGCGACGTCGTCGCTGGTCACGACCGCACCGCAGGGAAGGACACCTGGGAGGGCCCTCGTCAATCCTCCAGTGTTGTTTCCCACGTGCAACGCTCGCCCTATCCCGATAACGGCGATTTCACACTACTGTCATAAGACCGGCGAACCCGGGAGCATTTGGCGCGCGCCGGAACTGGCGGGAGAAACCCCTGCCTCCGCGCCGCGCTGCTCGACGCGAGCCGCACAAAGGAGTGTGGTCGAAAACCGGCGATATGCGCGCCCACTACGGGCTGAACGCCATCGCCACTCCCCTGACTGACCATCGCGATTCCGGGCCGGACCGTTAGCCGGATGGGACTCACCCATCCGGCTGACAGCCCGGCCCGGTCGTGCCGAGCCAAGGAGGGCGGCAAGCCGTGACCCGCCACGCACCGCACAAGCCGAGCGAGGGCTTGTACGACAAGCAGTACGAGCACGACGCCTGCGGCGTAGCCTTCGTCGCCGATCTCTCCGGCCGCAGAGACCACGAGATCGTGCGCAAGGCCCTCGTCGCCCTGCGCAATCTCGAGCACCGCGGTGCCCGTGGAGCCGAGCCCGAGACGGGGGACGGCGCCGGAATCCTGATCCAGGTCCCGGACGCCTTCTTCCGCGAGGTCGTCGACTTCGAGCTGCCCGAGGCGGGTGCCTACGCCGTCGGCACGGCGTTCCTGCCCGTCGACAACGAGGCGCGTGGCAAGGCCATGTCGACCATCGAGCGCATCGCCGCCGAAGAGCACATGCGCGTCCTCGGCTGGCGCGACCTGCCCGTGGACACCGACCACGTCGGCCCCACCGCCGCGACGACCATGCCGCACTTCGCCCAGGTCTTCCTCGCCCCGCAGCGCGAGGAGGTGACCGGCCTGGCGCTGGAGCGCGCCGCGTTCTGCGTGCGCAAGCGTGCCGAGCACGCGCTGGCCGAGCAGGAGGTCTACTTCCCGAGCCTGTCGGCGCGCACCATCGTCTACAAGGGAATGCTCACCGAGCCGCAGGTCGAGCGGTTCTTCACCGACCTCACCGACCCGCGCGTGACCAGCGCGATCGGCCTGGTCCACTCGCGCTTCTCCACCAACACGTTCCCGTCCTGGCCGCTCGCGCACCCGTACCGCTACGTCGCCCACAACGGCGAGATCAACACCCTGCGCGGCAACCGCAACTGGATGGACGCCCGCGAGTCGCAGCTCGCGACCGACCTCATTCCGGGCGACCTGCAGCGGATCTACCCGGTGATCACTCGCGGCGCGAGCGACTCCGCCTCGTTCGACGAGGTGCTGGAGCTGCTGCACCTCGGCGGCCGGTCGCTGCCCCACGCGGTGCTGATGATGATCCCGGAGGCGTGGGAGAACCACGAGGAGATGGACCCCGCCCGCCGGGCGTTCTACGAGTTCCACGCCACGCTCATGGAGCCGTGGGACGGCCCCGCGCTCGTGTCGTTCACCGACGGCACGCAGATCGGCGCCGTGCTCGACCGCAACGGCCTTCGCCCCGCGCGCTACTGGGTCACCGAGGACGGGCTCGTGGTGCTGGCCAGTGAGGTCGGTGTACTGGAGCTCGACCAGTCCGCGATCGTCCGGAAGGGGAGGCTCGAGCCGGGCCGCATGTTCCTCGTCGACACGGCGGAGGGCCGGATCGTCGAGGACGAGGAGATCAAGAGCGAGCTGGCCTCGCAGCACCCGTACGACGAGTGGATCGAAGCGGGCGTGCTGCGCCTGGAGGACCTGCCCGAGCGCGAGCGCGAGGTGCCGACGCACTCCTCGCTGGTCCGCAGGCAGCAGGCGTTCGGCTACACCGAGGAGGAGCTGGACGTCCTGCTGGAGCCGATGGCCCGCTCCGGTGCGGAGCCGATCGGCTCGATGGGCAACGACTCGCCGCTGGCGCCGTTCTCCAGCAGGTCGAGGCAGCTGTTCGACTACTTCATCCAGCTGTTCGCACAGGTCACCAACCCGCCGCTGGACGCGATCCGCGAGGAGCTCGTCACCGCGCTCGGCACGCAGCTCGGCTCGGAGCCGAACCTGCTGGAGGCCGGGCCCGAGCACTGCCGCAAGATCGTGCTGCCCTTCCCGGTGCTGGACAACGACGAGCTGGCCAAGCTCGTGCACGTCAACGACGACGGCAACCTGCCGGAGTTCCAGGCCCACACCGTGCACGGCACCTACGAGGTCGCGGGCGGCGGCGAGGCGCTGGTGCGCAGGCTCGACGAGATCCGCGCCGAGGTGTCGGAGGCGATCGCGGGCGGTGCCCGGCTGATCGTGCTGTCCGACCGGGGCACCGACGCCGAGCACGCGGCGATCCCGTCGCTGCTGCTCACCGGCGCCGTGCACCACCACCTGGTGCGGGAGAAGAGCCGCACGCAGGTCGGGCTCGTGGTCGAGGCGGGCGACGCCCGGGAGGTGCACCACATCGCGCTGCTGATCGGCTACGGCGCGGCCGCGGTGAACCCGTACCTGGCGATGGCGACGGTCGAGGAGATGGCCGAGCAGGGCCGCATCCCCGGCATCAGCGCCAAGGAGGCCACGCGCAACCTGATCAAGGCGCTCGGCAAGGGCGTGCGCAAGACGATGTCCAAGATGGGCGTCTCCACCGTCGCCTCCTACACCGGCGCGCAGATCTTCGAGGCCATCGGGCTCGGCGAGGAGGTCATCGAGACCTGCTTCACCGGCACCACCTCCCGCCTCGGCGGGGTGGGCTTCGACCTGCTGGCCCGCGAGGTCGCCGAGCGGCACCGCCGCGCGTTCCCCAGCGACGGCGTCCGCGCGTCGCACCGGGAGCTGGAGACCGGCGGCGACTACCAGTGGCGCCGCGAGGGCGAGCCGCACGTGTTCAACCCGCAGACCGTCTTCAAGCTGCAGCACTCCACGCGCAGCGGGAAGTACGAGATCTTCAAGGAGTACACGAAGGCCGTCGACGACCAGTCCGAGCGGCTGATGACCCTGCGGGGCCTGTTCGGTTTCAAGGAGGGCGTGCGGCCGCCGGTGCCGATCGAGGAGGTCGAGCCGGTCTCCGAGATCGTCAAGCGGTTCGCGACGGGCGCCATCTCCTACGGCTCGATCTCGCAGGAGATGCACCAGACGCTGGCGATCGCCATGAACCGGCTGGGCGGCAAGTCCAACACCGGTGAGGGCGGCGAGGACGCGGAGCGGCTCTACGACCCCGAGCGCCGCAGCGCCGTCAAGCAGGTCGCGAGTGGACGGTTCGGGGTTACGAGCGAGTACCTCGTCAACGCCGACGACATCCAGATCAAGATGGCGCAGGGCGCCAAGCCCGGCGAGGGCGGGCAGCTGCCCGGCGGCAAGGTGTACCCGTGGATCGCGAAGACGCGGCACTCGACGCCGGGCGTGGGGCTGATCTCCCCGCCGCCGCACCACGACATCTACTCGATCGAGGACCTGGCGCAGCTGATCCACGACCTGAAGAACGCCAACCCGCGCGCCCGCATCCACGTGAAGCTGGTGTCGGAGGTCGGCGTCGGCACGGTCGCCGCCGGTGTCTCGAAGGCCCACGCGGACGTGGTGCTGATCTCCGGGCACGACGGCGGCACCGGCGCCTCGCCGCTGTCGTCAATCAAGCACGCGGGCGGCCCGTGGGAGCTGGGACTGGCCGAGACGCAGCAGACGCTGCTGGCCAACCGCCTGCGCGACCGCATCGTCGTGCAGACCGACGGCCAGCTCAAGACCGGCCGCGACGTGGTGATCGCCGCGCTCCTCGGCGCCGAGGAGTTCGGTTTCGCCACCGCGCCGCTCGTGGTCTCGGGCTGCATCATGATGCGCGTGTGTCACCTCGACACGTGCCCGGTGGGCGTCGCGACGCAGAACCCCAAGCTGCGGGAGAAGTTCTCCGGCAAGGCCGAATACGTGGTGAACTTCTTCGAGTTCATCGCGCAGGAGGTTCGGGAGTACCTGGCGGCGCTGGGCTTCCGGTCCGTCGCCGAGGCCGTCGGCCACGCCGAGCTGCTCGACACCCGCAAGGCCGTGGAGCACTGGAAGGCGTCCGGGCTCGACCTCTCGCCGATCTTCCACGTGCCCGAGCTCGAGCCGAGGGCCGCGCGGCACCAGGTGGTCGGCCAGGACCACGGCCTGGACAAGGCACTGGACAACACGTTGATCCAGCTCGCCGAGGGCGCACTGTCCTCCGGCGACAAGGTCCGGCTCGAACTGCCGGTGCGCAACGTCAACCGCACCGTCGGCACGATGCTCGGCTCCGAGCTGACCAAGCGCTGGGGCGGCGAGGGCCTGCCGGACGACACGATCGACATCACCTTCACCGGCACGGCCGGGCAGTCGTTCGGTGCGTTCGTGCCAAAGGGCATCACGCTGCGGCTGTTCGGCGACGGCAACGACTACGTCGGCAAGGGCCTCTCCGGTGGCCGCATCATCGTGCGC
This sequence comes from Prauserella flavalba, assembly GCF_003202235.1. GTDB lineage: Bacteria > Actinomycetota > Actinomycetes > Mycobacteriales > Pseudonocardiaceae > Prauserella_A > Prauserella_A flavalba. Next base: position 292,100 of record NZ_MASU01000013.1, on the reverse strand, counting down.
CCGCCGAAGGAGTCGCCGATCACCGCCGAGGAGCACATCATCGCGGGCAACGTGATCGGCTACGGCGCCACGAGCGGTGAGCTGTTCCTGCGCGGCAAGGTCGGTGAGCGGTTCTGCGTGCGCAACTCGGGCGCGCTGGCCGTCGTCGAAGGTGTCGGCGACCACGGCTGCGAGTACATGACCGGCGGCAAGGTCGTGGTGCTCGGCGCGACGGGCCGCAACTTCGCGGCCGGCATGTCGGGCGGCGTCGCCTACGTGCTGGACCTGAAGCTGGGCCGGGTCAACCGCGAGATGGTGGACCTCGACGAGCTCGACCAGGCCGACGCGGACTTCCTGCGGGAGGCCGTGGAGCGGCACTACGCCGAGACCGAGTCGGCCGTCGCGCGCGAGCTGCTCACCGACTGGGAGTCCGCACTGTCGCGGTTCGGGAAGGTGATGCCCAAGGACTACAAGCGGGTCCTCCAGGCGCAGGCCGCGGCCGAGCGCGACGGCAGGGACGTGAACGAAGCGATCATGGAGGCGGCACATGGCTGACCCCAAGGGTTTTCTGACCACGAAGCGGGAGACGCCGAAGTCGCGCCCGGTCGACATCCGGATCAAGGACTGGCGTGAGGTCTACGAGGACTTCGAGCGGACCAAGCTCAAGGACCAGGCCGGCCGCTGCATGGACTGCGGCATCCCGTTCTGCCACCAGGGCTGCCCGCTGGGCAACCTGATCCCGGAGTGGAACACGCTCACGTGGCGCGACGACTGGCGCGACGCGATCGAGCGGCTGCACGCCACGAACAACTTCCCGGAGTTCACCGGCACCCTGTGCCCCGCGCCGTGCGAGACCGCGTGCGTGCTGGGCATCAACGACGACCCGGTGACCATCAAGCGCGTCGAGATCTCGATCATCGACCGCGCGTGGGAAGAGGGCTGGGTGACCCCGCAGGTGCCCGAGACCCGCACCGGCAAGAAGGTCGCCGTGGTGGGCTCCGGCCCGTCGGGGCTGGCGGCGGCGCAGCAGCTGACCCGGGCGGGACACGACGTGGTGGTGTTCGAGCGGGCCGACGCGATCGGCGGCCTGCTGCGCTACGGCATCCCCGAGTTCAAGATGGAGAAGCACCGCCTCGACCGCAGGCTGGACCAGATGCGGGCCGAGGGCACGGAGTTCCGCGCGGGCGTGAACGTCGGCGAGGACGTCACGGTCGAGCAGCTGCGGTCCGAGTACGACGCCGTGGTGCTGGCCGGCGGCGCGACGGCGTGGCGCGACCTGCCGATCCCGGGCCGCGAGTCGGCCGGGGTGTACCAGGCGATGGAGTACCTGCCGTTCGCCAACCGCGTCGCGGCGGGCACGCTCGACGCCCCGCCGATCACCGCCGAGGGCAAGGACGTCGTGGTGATCGGTGGCGGTGACACCGGCGCCGACTGCGTCGGCACCGCGCACCGGCAGGGCGCGAGGTCGGTGACGCAGCTGGAGATCATGCCGAAGCCGCCGCAGTCGCGTTCGGACGCTCACCCGTGGCCGATGTACCCGATGATCTACCGGGTGTCGTCGGCGCACGAGGAGGGCGGCGAGCGGCTGTACTCGGTGAACACGCAGGAGTTCCTCGCCGACGACGAGGGCAACCTGCGGGCGCTGAAGCTCGTGGAGGTGCGCAACGAGGGCGGGAAGTTCGTGCCCGTCGAGGGCACCGAGCGGGAGCTGCCCGCGCAGCTGGTGCTGCTGGCGATGGGCTTCGTCGGCCCGCAGCGCGAGGGCCTGCTCGAACAGCTCGGCGTGGAGCTGGACGAGCGCGGCAACGTCAAGCGCGACGCGTCGTACCGGACGAGCGTGGACAACGTGTTCGTGGCGGGCGACATGGGCCGAGGGCAGTCGCTGATCGTGTGGGCCATCGCGGAGGGCCGCTCCGCGGCCGCGGGCGTGGACGCCCAGCTCACGGGCCGCGATGTGCTCCCGAGGCCGATCGCCCCCACGGACCGCCCGATCGCGTAACCCCTTCCCCAATCGCAGTGAAGGCCACCATGCCTGCGTTCAACGCAGTGAAGGTGGCCTTCACTGCGGTCGGGGCTACGCCGGGAGGGGCTGGAGGTCGAGCGTGCCCGCCTTGGCCGAGGCCACCAGGTCCTGCCACTGGTCGAGGCTCATCTGGATGCGCTGGCCGAAGTCGTCGGTGATCACGACGCGCTTGTCCTCCGGTGCCTCATGGTCGACGAACAGCTCGGGGCAGCCGCAGTTGCAGTTGCCGCAGAACGTGGCGATGTGCTGGGCCATGTAAGCCTCCTCGAAGAGCGGGTTCCGGGATGTCGGCGGACACCGGGCCGGTGGCGATGCGGGGCGGACCGGCCCGGTGTGGTCCGACGCCCGAGCAAGTCGTGCGGCAGCACGCTCGGGTTCCGGCGCGCCCGATGATCACCCGTTCGTGGCCGTTCGTTCCGCGGCGCGTCACCGCGGCGCCAGCGCACGTGATGAAGCTGGCGACGTGAACCCCACTTCTGGAACGCCCGACGTCTCCCGCCGCCTGCTGCTGCAGGCCGCCGTCGGTACCCCGGTCGCCCTCGCCGCCACCGCGTCGCTGGGCGCGACACCCGCCGAGGCCGCGGGCGGCGCGCCCGCCGACGCGACCGTGCCCCGCTTCGCGATCGCCGTCCTTCCCGACACGCAGTACCTGATCGACGAGGGCGGCTCGGACCCCGAGCCCGTGCGGGAGGCGCTGCGGCACGTGGTGCGTACCCGTCAGGACGCGGGCATCGTGTTCCTCGCCCACCTCGGCGACGTCACCGAGCACGGCACCGAGGCCGAGCTGCGCACGGCCGACCACGTCTTCGACGCGATCCACGGCAAGCTGCCCTACAGCGTGCTCGGAGGCAACCACGATGTGAGCGGGACCGACGACGAGCGCGGGGACACCCCGTACCTGCGGACGTTCGGCCCGCGCCGGTTCGCGCGCATGAGCACCTACGGCGGCTCCTCGCCTGACGGCTACAACAGCTTCCACGTGTTCTCCGGCGGCGGCCGCCGCTGGCTGCTGCTCGCCCTCGACTGGCGCGTCTCCGACACGACGATGCGCTGGGCGCACGGGGTTCTCGGCAGGCACCCGGAGCTGCCCGCCATCCTCACCACCCACGATCTCGTGTGGGGCGAGGAAGACGGCGGGGCCCGGCTCTCCGGGCACGGGCAGCGGCTGTGGGACGGGCTGATCAGGGGCAACGACCAGATCTTCCTCGCACTCGGCGGGCACTACTGGCCGACCGGGCGGACCACGCTCACCAACGACCACGGCAACCCCGTGCACCTGCACCTCACGAACTACCAGGACCGCTACTACGGCGGTGCCGGCATGATCCGGCTGTACTCGTTCGACCTGGCACGCGGCATGCTCGACGTGACGACGTACTCGCCGTGGCTGCTCGGCAAGGACGCGCGCGGGCGCACGCCGCTCGAGGCCGAGACCGTGGAGCTGACCGACGAACGCGAGCGGTTCAGCGTCGAGATCGACTTCGAGCAGCGGTTCGCGTCGTTCGCGCCCGTGGTGCCGCCGCCGTCGCGGCCCGCGCGGGACGTGCTCGTGAAGGGAACCGTGGCGTACTGGCGCTTCGACACCTCGGGCCTGCCCTCGGCGGGCTCCGACGGCGGGCCGGTCGCGCCGGGCACGGTCGCCCGCGACCTCACCGGCAACGGCAACGACCTGACCGCCGAGCGCCTGCACGCGAGCCCGGCGGACGTGCTCACGTGGTCGGCCGAGCACCATCACGACCAGCCCGCGCACGCGAGCCTGCGCTTCGACGGCGGGAAGAGTCCCGACCGCGGCGCGGTGCTGCGGGCGGCGCCGAACGCGCCGATCAACTCGATGACGTTCGAGTCCGGCTACACGATAGAGACGTTCCTCAAGCTGCCCGAGCCGTTCGAGGGCGACCATGCGTGGATGGGCATCCTCAGCTGGGAGGGCCGCGCGGGCGACGCGGGCAAGACCAGCGGCTGGTCGGACGACGAGCCGACGTGCAGCCTCAACCTCTCCGGCGAGCGGTTCCTGCAGTTCGTGGTCTACCCCACCGACGTCGACGCGGACCCGACGTCGTGGAGCCACGCCGTGCCCGTCGGGCGGTGGATGCACGTGGCGGTGGTGAACGATGGCAGGCACACGGTGCTCTACGTGGACGGCTCGCGCATCGCCCGCAACGCGGCGGAGCGGTCGAGGGGCATCACCACGCTGGGCAAGCCGTTCGCGATCGGCGGCACGCAGTTCGCCGAGCGCTACGGCCAGGGTTTCTACGGCTGGATCGGCGACACCCGCATCGTGGCGAGAGCGCTGCGGCCGAATCAGTTCCTCACGGCCCGCTAGTACGACATCCGGGTGAAAACGTGCGCTGAGGCACACGACCACGGGCACCGGTGCGACTTCCGGCAGAGGCGCGGTGTTTCCGCTCTGGGGGGAGTCCAGGCACGCCGCGTTACTGGGGAGGGGGAGTTTCACCGTGCCCGTGGAGCTGACCAAGCCGCTGTCGTGGAAGACCGCCCAGGGCGACGAGGCGACCGTGCTGGCGGAGCTGCAGCCGAACATCGTCAAGCCACACGTCCGCGACCACCTGTCCGTCCTCTTTGTCCGGTTCGACGACGCCCGCGAGGCGCGCGGCTTCCTGTGCGCCCTCGCCGGATTGATGAAGTCGGCGAAAGAACATCTGGTGGAGGTGGAGACCTTCAAGGTCGCGCACGCCCGCGGCACGCCCTACGTCGGCGTGGGGTTGTCACGCACCGGCTACGACGCGCTGGGCATCGCCACCGCACCGGCCGACCCGTCGTTCCGCCGCGGCATGCGCGACGCGCTGACCCGCGAGAAACTCGCCGATCCACCACGGTCGAGCTGGGACGTCGCCTACCGGGACCGGGTCGACGCGGTGGTGCTCGTCGGCGCGGACACCGACGCGGCGCTGACGGCGCGGCGCAACGAGGTGCTGCGGCTGGTGCCCGACTCGGTCACCGTGCTGGGCGAGGAGACCGGGCTGTCCAGAGTGAACGAACGCGGCGAGGGCATCGAGCACTTCGGCTACGTCGACGGCCGCAGCCAGCCGCTGTTCCTCACCGAGGACATCGACGCCGAGAAGCACACGACGGACGGCATCAACGAGTGGGATCCCGCGGCGCCGCTCGGGCAGGTGCTCGTCTCCGACCCGGCGGCACCGGACCCATCTGTCCACTTCGGAAGCTATTTCGTGTTCCGCAAGCTGGAGCAGAACGTCCGCAGGTTCAAGCAGGCCGAGTCCGATCTCGCCGACGCTCTCGGCCTGACCGGCGACGACCGTGAGCGCGCCGGTGCCATGCTCGTCGGCCGCTTCGAGGACGGCACGCCGGTCACGTCCAACAGCGGGCCGGGCTCGCACAGCCCCGTCGGCAACGACTTCAGCTACGACAGCGACGATCTGGGTCAGAAGTGCCCGTTCCACGCGCATATCCGCAAGACGAACCCGCGCGGCTCGGGCGGGTTCGAGGATCCCGCCGAGGAGCGCGGGCACCTCATGGCGCGGCGGGGCCAGACCTACGGCGAGCGCTCCGACGACCCGAACGGCGACGAGCCGATCTCGGCGAGGCCGACGGGCGGCGTCGGATTGCTGTTCATGGCGTTCAACTCCGACCTCGGCGACCAGTTCGAGTTCACGCAGCAGATCTGGGCGAACAACACAGAGTTCCCGCGCGTGCCGGAAGGCACCAAACCGCCCGGACTCGACCTCGTGATCGGACAGGGACCACGCGCGGAGACCACGTACGCACCATCGTGGGGCCGGAACGGAGCAACGCCCGCGGACCCGGCGGCACAGGCGGTGACGATGAAGGGCGGCGAGTACTTCTTCATGCCCTCCTTGGCATTCTTGCGAAATCTGTGAGGCGATGGCGGCCTTTCACATCACGTTGACACGGGAGAGCCCCCGAACTTAACCTCGGTGGGCTGCGCGATGGCGGATGGAAGCCGGTGAGATTCCGGCACGGTCGCGCCACTGTGACCGGGTACGCCCGGGAGTCAGACCCACCGCCGTCGCAACCGTTCCACGAAGGGCCGCATGTAGCCCGAGGAGGTTTCCGATGTCGCAGGCGAGTGTCGCCACCCCGCGTCCCGTTCAGCCCAGGATCCCGTTGCGGGAGATCGCTCCGTGGGCGATCTTCGCCGGCGTGCTCGCCCTCCTCGTGTTGTTCTTCGTGAGCACGGAGGCCGGTGCCGTGGAGTTGTTCGGCACCAACGGGTTGATCCATGAGTTCGTGCACGACGGCAGGCACCTGCTGGCCTTCCCCTGCCACTGACGGCAGCCGGCCATGATGAGGACCCTGCTGGTCCGCGGGTTGCTCGCGGGCCTGGTCGCCGGTGTGCTCGCGACGGGCTTCGCCTACTTCTTCGGCGAGCCCTCGGTGGACGCCGCGATCGCCATCGAGGAAGCCGGGACGTCGGCCCACAGCCACGAGCACAGTGAACCCGCCGACGCCGGGCACAGCCACGGCGACGAGGAGGCAGTCGTCAGCCGGGGCACGCAGAGCACGATCGGCCTGCTCACCGGTGTCGGCGCGTACGCTCTCGCGGTGGGCGGGCTGTTCGCGATCGCGTTCGCCGTGCTCCACGGCCGCGTCGGCGCGCTCCGGCCACGTCTGACGTCGGCGCTACTCGCCGCGAGCGGGTTCGTGGTCGTGGTGCTGGTGCCGTTCCTGAAGTACCCGGCGAATCCGCCCGCGGTCGGCCAGAGCGGAACGATCGGCGACCGCACGAACCTGTACTTCGCGTTCGTGGCACTGTCGCTGGCCGTCGCGCTCATCTCCGTGGGCGTCGGCAACGCGCTCGCGGGCCGGCTCGGCGCGTGGCGAGGCGGTCTGCTGGCGATGGGCGGCTACGTGGTGGTGATGGCCGTCGCCGCCGGGCTCATGCCGGTGATCGACGAGGTGCCGGACGGCTTCCCCGGCTCGACGCTGTGGACGTTCCGCACCGCGTCGCTGGCGACGCAGCTCGTGCTGTGGACCGCACTGGGCCTGACCTTCGGCGCACTGGCCGAGCGGGTGCTGCGGCCCGGGGCCGCCCCCGCGCCCGCCGAGGCGGCCGCCGCGCGGGCAGGTCAGTGACGAGCAGCCACCGCGGCGGCGAACCCCAGCGCGGCGAAGCCGACCAGCCGCGACAGGCGCACGGACCGCCGCAGGTCCGCGGGCCCCGGCGCGGGTCCGTCGCCGAGCGTGCCCCTGTTCTCGCTCCTCCCGCCGTAGCTGTTGGTGCCACCGAGGCGCACGCCGAGCGCCCCGGCGAACGCGGCCTCGACCGGTCCCGCGTTGGGGCTCGGGTGCCGCGCCGCGTCACGGCGCCACGCTCGCAGCGCCCGCGCGGGGCGCCCGCCGACGAGCGGCGCTGCGGCCGCGGCGGCCACCGCGCTCAGCCGCGCGGGCACGAGGTTGGCGACGTCGTCGGCCCGCGCCGCCGCCCACCCGAAGCGGACGTGCCGGGACGAGCGGTGCCCCACCATCGCGTCGAGCGTGTTCAGCGCCCGGTAGCCGAGCAGGCCCGGCACCCCGGCGAGGCCGCCCCACACCAGTGGCGCGACCACCGCGTCGGACGTGTTCTCCGCGATCGACTCGGTCGCCGCCCTCGCCAGCCCGCCGGCGTCCAGCTCCGTCGCGTCGCGCCCGCACAGGTGCGACAGGCGCACACGGGCCGCCGGAACGTCGCCGGAGTCGAGCAGGCCCGCCATCGCCTCGCCCTCGGCGGCCAGCCCTCGCCCGCCCAGCACGGCCCACGTGGCGGCGGCCGTGACGGCGAAGCGGGCCAGCGGCCTGCGGGCGGTCAGGGCCTGTGCGACCGCCCCGGCACCGGCCGCGGCACCCACACACACCCCCGCGTACACGAGTCCCTTTTGCCGGGAATCCGCCCACATGCGCCGTTCGAGCGCATCGGCGGCCCGGCCGAAAACGGCCACGGGATGACCTCGCCGCGGATCGCCGAAGATCGCGTCAGCCGCGTAACCTGCGACGATCCCGGCTGCGGTGACATGTTGGGAACGGAGCACAGCGCGAACCCTAGCCCGTCGGCAAGAATGCCGACCATGATGAACGATCCGAGGCGGCGGCTCACCGAGGCCGCGGCAGCGCGGCTCGAGGCCGGAGCCGCACTGCTGCGCCGCTACGGGCGCCGCGTCCAGGGCAACGGCAGGACGTTGATCCTGGGCGGGGTCCGCTCGGGCAAGTCCCGGCACGCCGAGCAGCTCATGGCTCGACACCCCTACGTCGTTTATGTCGCGGCAGGCCTCCCTCCTAGCGATGACGACCCCGAATGGGCCGCGCGGGTCGCGGCGCATCGCGCGCGCCGACCGGTGTCGTGGCGAACCGTGGAGACCGCCGACCTCGCAGGCGCTCTCCGGGACGCGAGGTCGCCGGTGCTCATCGACTGCCTCGGCACGTGGGTGAGCCGCGTGCTGGACGAGGTCGGCGCCTGGCAGCAGGAGGACGGCTGGGAGGCACGCCTCGACGAACGCCTGCAGACCTTCGTCGACGTGTGGCAGGGCACGACGGTCCCCGTCGTCGCCGTGAGCAACGAGGTCGGTAGCGGAGTCGTCCCGCCGACCGTGTCCGGCCGGATCTTCCGAGACGTGCTCGGCGCCCTCAATACCGCTGTCGCGGCGCATTCGGACACCGTGCGTCTCGTGGTGGCCGGCCGGGCACTGGACCTGAGATAGGAGACACCACCGTGGCAACAGCCGATTCCCCCGAGATCCAACGCATTCCCGCGCTCGACGAAAGCGCGCGGCAGCTCGCCCGTGAGCGCATCGACGGCCTCGTGAAGCCGCTCGGCGCGCTCGGCAGGCTCGAGGACCTCGCGGCCTGGCTGTGCGCCGCGCACAACACCGTCCCACCCCGCCCGCTCGACGACGTGCGCGTGGTCGTCTTCGCGGGCGACCACGGGGTGTCGGCATCGGCCGCCGTGTCCGCCTACCCGCGCGAGATCACCGCCGCGATGGTGCGGGTGTTCCTGTCCGGAACCAGCGGCGTGAGCGTGCTCGCCCGGCAGGTGGGCGCGCACGTTCGCGTGCTCGACATCGCCGTGGACGGCGACCTCGACGACGTTCCCTCCGAGGTCCGCGCGTTCAAGGTCCGCCGCGGCTCGGAGCCCATCGACACCACCGACGCCCTCGCCCCCGGCGAGGCGGTACGCGGGTTCGCCGTCGGCCGCGCCGTCGCCGACGAGGAGATCGACGCGGGCGCCGACCTGCTCATCCCCGGCGACATGGGCATCGGCAACACCACGATCGCGTCCGCGCTCGTCGCCGCAACCCTGGGCGTGCCCGTCCCCGACGTGGTCGGCACCGGAACGGGCGTCGACGACGACGGCCGGGCCCGCAAGATCGCGGTGATCGAGGCGGCCCTCGCCCGCGCGGGCGAGCGCGTGCGGGACCCGTTCGAACTGCTCACCGCGCTCGGCAGCGCGTGTGCCGCCGCGACCGCCGGGTTCCTCGTGCAGGCGGCCGTCCGCGGGGTTCCGGTGCTGCTGGACGGCGTGTTCTCCGGCGCCGCAGCACTCGTCGCCAGGGAGATCGCTCCGGAGGCCGCACAGTGGTGGCTCGCTGGTCACCGCTCGACCGAGCCCTCGCAGGCGTTCGCCCTCAAGGCGCTCGGGCTGGAACCGATCCTGGACCTGGGACTGCGCCTCGGCGAAGGCAGCGGTGCCGTGCAGGCCGTGCCGGTGCTGCGCGGGGCACGCGCGGTGCTCGCCGAGATGGGGCGGCTCGCCGACCTTGCCTGACGCCCTCCGGATGGCGCTGGGCACGCTGACGGCGCTGCCCGTGCCCGCACCCCGCCGGATCGACCGCCGGGTGGCGGGCACCGCGATGCTCCTGGCACCGGTCGCCGCCGTGCCGCTCGCCGCGCTCGCTCTCGGCATGGTGCTGCTCGGCGACCTCGCCGGGCTGCCGCCGCTCGTCACGGCGGGGCTCGCGGTGGGCGCCGTCGCGCTCGGCACCAGGGGCCTGCACCTGGACGGCCTCGCCGACACCGCCGACGGCCTCGGCGTCGCCGCGAAGACCCGGCTCTCCCCCGGCTCCGACGGGCGTGAACGGGCGCTGGAGGTCATGCGCGGGGGCGACTCGGGGCCCGCCGGTATCGCGACCCTCGTGCTGGTGCTTGTCGTCCAGTGCGCGGCGCTGGGCGGTGCCGTCGCCGAAGGCCACGGGCCCGCCGCGGCGGTCGTCGCCGTGTTCGCGAGCAGGGCCGCGCTTTCCCTGTGCTGTGCGCGGGGGGTGCCGTCCGCGCGCCCCGGCGGGCTGGGCGACGCCGTCGCCGGTACGACCCCGATCTCGTTGACGTGCCTGTGTTTTCTCGTAGTCGCCGGGGTCTCCGCGCTGGCGCTCGGGCTGCCGTGGTGGCAGGGGCCAGCGTCGGTGCTCGCGGGGTTCGTGGTGGCGGGCGCGCTGCTGGCCCGGTGCGTGCGACGCCTGGGCGGCATCACGGGCGACGTGCTCGGCGCGTGCGTGGAAGCCTCGGCGACGGCGACGTTGCTGGTACTGAGCGGCTGACTGAAGCGGAAGTGTTGTGGTCATGCCTCCACCGTAGCCATGTTCGAACACATGTTCGAGACACGTTCGAGTGAAGTAGCCGGCTACAACAGGTCACACAGTGCGGCGAGAAACCCCGACATGTCATGACGCACGGCGATCCGGAACCAGTCACCATCCAGCCCGGGAAAGGTGTCGCCGCGCCGGACCGCGTAACCGGCCTCCCTCAGGGCGAGGCGCACCCGGGCACCATCGGGAACCCGCACCAGCACGAACGGAGCCCTCGGCGCACCAGCCACCTCGACCCCGAGCTCCCGCAACCCGCTCACCAGCGCCGCAAGATCCCGCTCACCGGCGCCGGCCAGCCGCGAGGACTCCTCCACGGCGCGAGGAGAACTGCACGCCACCATCGCCACCGCCGCGGGCGTGGACACCGACCACGGCGGCTGCACCGCACGCAGCCGGGCGATCACCTCGGGTTCCGCGAGCACGTACCCCGCGCGCAGGCCGGCGATACCCCACGTCTTGGTGAGGCTGCGAACCACCACGACGCCCGGAAGCCGTTGCGGCGCAAGGCTTTCCGGCTCGCCGGGAACGGCGTCGAGGAACGCCTCGTCGACCACGAGCAGCCTGCCGGGTGCGCACAGCTGCCGCAGCGTCGCGGCCGGGTGCAGCACCGACGTGGGGTTGGTGGGATTGCCGACGAACACCAGCCCTGCGTCCGCCGGCACCGCGTCCGGCTTCAGCACGAACCCGTCGGCGGCCGACAACTGGGCCCTGCGCACCCGGTGACCCGCCGCGCGCAATGCCGCCTCCGGCTCCGTGAACTGCGGATGCACCACGGCCGCGTTCCGCGCGCCGAACGCCGTCGCCAGCAGCGTGAACGCCTCCGCGGCCCCCGCCGTGGGCAGCACGTCGGCCGGGTCGCGCCCGTGCCGCGCCGCGATCGCCTCGATGGCCCGGCCGGCATCCGGGTACGCCGCGAGATCGGCGAGACAGGCCGCCAGCTCACGGCGCAACCACTCCGGCGGCTCCGGCAGCCGCACGTTCACCGCGAGATCGACGAGGCCGTCGCCCACCTCGCGGTCGCCGTGGTGCAGCAGGTCGTACTCACCGTCCACGATGGACCGCCTGAGCGAACCGCCGGGCCGCTTCCGGATGACCCGCCCAGTGAACGTGCAGGTAGGACGCGTGCAGTGTGGCCGTGGCGAAGCCCTCGGGCTCGCCGTTCCACTCCCACGCCGCCCGGGCCCCGCCACGCGGCTCCACCACGGTGCGGTGGAACTCGTGGCCCGTGACCCGCGCACCCGCCTCAGCCAGCAGGTTCGCCGACGGAGCCGTCGCGGTGCGATAGCCCAGCGCACCACGCCGCGTCATGCGAGCCGACGCCGCGAGCGCGCCCACCATCGGCAACCCGTCGAGCTCCCGGCACAAATACAGCAGACCCGCGCACTCGGCGACCACCGGCATCCCCGCCCGCAGGGCGGCGGCCAGCTCCTCCCGCAACGGGACGTTGGCCGACAGCTCCTCAGCGTGCACCTCGGGGAACCCACCACCGAAGTACAGGCCCGCGCACCCCGGCGGCAACGTCTTGTCCCGCAACGGATCCACGTCCACCACGTCGACACCGTGCGCGGCGAGCAGCTCCGTCGTCTCGGTGTAGCGGAACGTGAACGCCTCCCCCGCCGCCGCGGCCACCACCGCACGCGGACCCGAGTAGGCCGCGTCCGGCGACCACGGCGAACCACTCAGCGCGGGCGCCGCCCTGGCCACGCGCACCACGGCGTCGAGGTCGACACCCTCGGCGATCCACGCGGCGAGCTTCGGCAACAGCGCCTGCGACTCCGTCGCCCGCTCCGCCGCGGGAACGAGACCGAGGTGCCTGCTCGGGGCGTGGATGTCGTCCGTGCGGCGCAGCGCGCCGAGCACCGGGATGCCCGTCGGCGCCAGCGCGGAGACGATCTCGTCCTCGTGCCGCTGTGAGCCGAGCTTGTTGAGGATCACCCCGGCGAGCTCGATCTCCGGGTCGTAGCGCGCGAACCCCAGCACGGTCGCGGCGACGCTGCGGCTGGCCGCGCTCGCGTCGACCACCAGCACCACCGGAGCCTGCACGAGCCGCGCGACGTGGGCGGTGGAGGCGTAGCCCTCCGTGCCCAGTGCACCGTCGAACAGACCCATCACGCCCTCGATCACGGCGATCTCCGCGGCACGGGAACCGTGCAGCAGCAGCGGAACCACCCGGTCCTCGCCATGCAGGAACGGATCCAGGTTGCGCGGAGGGCAGCCCGTCGCGAGCGCGTGGTAGCTCGGGTCGATGAAGTCGGGACCCACCTTGTGCCCCGACACGGCCGTTCCCCGCGCACGCAGCGCGGCCATGAGCCCGGTCGCGACAGTGGTCTTCCCGTGTCCCGAACCCGGCGCCGCGATGACGACGCGGGCTACCACTCGATGCCCCGCTGACCCTTTTGACCCGCGTCCATCGGGTGCTTGACCTTCGTCATCTCGGCGACGAGGTCGGCGGCGTCCAGCAGCGCCGCGGGTGCGTTGCGGCCGGTGATCACCACGTGCTGGCGGCCCGGCCGCTCACGCAGGGTCGTCACCACGTCGTCAACGTCGAGCCAGCCCCAGTGCAGCGGGTACGTGAACTCGTCGAGCACGTAGAAGTCGTGCCGCTCGTCGGCGAGCCTGCGCTTGATCTCCGCCCAGCCCTCGCGCGCGTTCTCGGCGTGGTCCTCCTCGGAGCCCTGCTTGCGCGACCAGCTCCAGCCCTCACCCATCTTGTGCCACTCGACGGGGCCGCCCTGGCCGCTCTCGCCGAGCGCGCGGAACGCGGCCTCCTCGCCGACGCGCCACTTCGCCGACTTGACGAACTGGAACACCCCGATCGACCAGCCCTGGTTCCACGCCCGCAGCGCCATACCGAACGCGGCCGTGGACTTGCCCTTCATCGGTCCCGTGTGGACGGCGAGGATGGGACGGTTGCGGCGCTGTCGCGTGGTGAGCCCGTCGTTGGGCACGACCTCCGGTTGACCCTTCGGCATCAGGCCGCCCTCCTGTGCTCTGCGGGACACCCGCACCCGGTCGGGCGTCCTGACGAGGGCTTCGCAACGGTCATTCAGGCCGCCCTCCGTTTCACCTCGCGCGTCAACGTCTCGGCCGCCACGTCGCCCAGTGCGACGTGCTCACCGCCGAGATGGGCCGCCAGCTCGGCGCCGAGGCCGAGCCGCATGCGGCCGGTCTCGCAGTCGAGCACCACGCTCGTCACGCCCGTGCCCGCGAGCAGGCCCGCGGCCGTGTGCGCGCGGGCGACCGCGTCGGGTCCGCTCGTCGCCCTGCCGTCGGTGACGACGACCAGCAGCGGTCGCCTACGGGGGTCCCGCAGCGACTCGACGCGCAGCACCTCCGCCGCACGCAGCAGGCCCTCCGCGAGCGGGGTCCGGCCCCCGGTGGGCAGCGCCTGGAGCCGGGACGCCGCGGCGTCCACGCTGATCGTGGGCGGCAACGCGACCTCGGCCTGCGCGGCGCGGAAGGTCACGAGCCCCACCTTGTCGCGCCGCTGGTAGGCGTCGAGCAGCAGCGACAGCACCGCCGACTTCACCTCACGCATGCGCGAACGCGCGCCCATCGACCCGGACGCGTCGACGCAGAACAGCACGAGGTTGCCCTCCTTGCCCTCGCGCAGGGCGTAGCGCACGTCGTGCGGGCGCACCACCAGCCCAGGACCCGAACGGCCCCGGGAACGCTGGTGCGGCGCCGCGGCGCGGACCGTGGCGAGCAGGTGCGCACCGCCGTCCCGCACCCCCGCGGGCCGCACGCCGACCGTGCGACCGCTGTCGGTGACGGCCCGCGACCGGCGGCCGTGCGCGCCGGATCCGGTGCCGTCGACGGTGAACAGCCTTGCGCGGTAAGGGCTTCCGGCGCCCACCTGACGCTCCCCCGCCGAGCCGCCCTGCCCATTGGCGGGCTGCCCGTCCGCGTCGGAAGGCTCCGGCTCACCGCCCGAACCGGGTCCAGGACCGTCGTCGTCGGGACCCTCGTCGTCCGGCGGACCCTGCTCGGGCGGCTCCGCGTCGCGCAACGCCTGCTCCAGCTGCTCCTCGTCGATGCCGGGCGCGTCGAACGGGTTGCGCCTGCGCCGGTGCGGCAACGCGAGCCGGGCGGCGACGCGAATGTCCTCCGTGGTCACCGTGTCGCGGCCGCACCACGCGGCGTGCGCGGCGGCCGTGCGCGCGGTGACGATGTCGGCGCGCATGCCGTCGACCTCGAACGCGGCGCACACCTCGGCGATCTGCAACAGCGCGTCGTCCGACAGGGTCACCGAGGGCACGAGCCGCTGCGCCGCCGCGATGTCGGCGGCCAGCGCCGCCTCGGCGTCGGCGTAGCCCTCCGCGAAGTCGTCGGGAGCCGCCTCGTAGGCCAGCCGCCGTCGCACCACCTCGACCCGCTGGGCGGCGTCGCGGCTGGAGGCGACCTCCACGGTCAGGCCGAACCGGTCGAGCAGCTGCGGCCGCAGCTCGCCCTCCTCGGGGTTCATGGTGCCGATCAGCACGAACCGGGCCGCGTGCGACACCGACACGCCCTCGCGCTCCACGGTCACGCGGCCCATCGCGGCGGCGTCGAGCAGGGTGTCCACGAGATGGTCGTGCAGGAGGTTGACCTCGTCGACGTAGAGCAGGCCCCGGTGCGCCCCGGCGAGCAGGCCGGGCTGGTAGTCGGTGACGCCCTCGCTCAGCGCGCGCTCCAGGTCGAGCGAGCCCACCACGCGGTCCTCCGCCGCGCCGACCGGCAGCTCCACGAGCCGTGCGGGACGGCGATGGGCGGCCACGTCGGCGGCGTGCGGCCCGTCGGGGCACGCCGGATCCGGGGCGGCGGGGTCGCAGGAGAACCGGCAGCCCTCCACCACGTCCACGCCGGGCAACAGGCCCGCGAGCGCACGCACCATCGTCGACTTCGCGGTGCCCTTCTCCCCGCGCACCAGCACGCCGCCGATCGCGGGTGAGATCGCCGACAGCACGAGCGCGAGCCGGAGCTCCGCCATGCCGACGATCGCCGTGAAGGGATAGGGCCGCATCGAAGCTCCTTCGCTACGGGTGGGTGTCCTCGCCCACGTCTCGTCAGCAACCGAAGGCGGCCGCCGAAGCTCTGACTCCTGGCCAGCTCGACCAGTCACAGTGGCGGGACCGTCCCGGATTCGCACCGGGTTCCACGAACGACCGCGGGCCCGATCATCGCACACCTCTCGGCTACGGTGCCCTTTTGTGACAATCGTCGTCGTCGGGATCGGGGCGGACGGCTGGGCCGGGCTCACCGACCCGGCCAGGGCCGAGATCGAGCTCTGTGACGTGCTCTTCGGCGGCCGGCGCCACCTCGAGCTGGTGCCCGACGGGCCCGCCGCGAAGGTGGCGTGGCCGAGCCCGCTGCTGCCCGCGCTGGACGGGCTGCTCGCCGAGCACGCAGGCCGCCGCATATGCGTGCTGGCCAGCGGCGATCCCCTGCTGTCGGGCATCGGCACCACCCTCGTGCGCAGGCTCGGCGCCGACCGCGTGCGCGTGGTGCCCTCCGTGTCGTCGGTCACGCTCGCCCGCGCGCGGCTCGGCTGGTCCGCGGAGGAGACCGAGGTCGTGAGCGCGGTGGGCCGCGACGCACACCGCGTGCTGCGCGCCGTCGGACCGGGACGGCGGGTGCTCGTGCTCAGCTCGGACGGCTCGACCCCCGGCGTGGTCGCGGCGCTGCTCACCGATGCCGGATTCGGCGCGAGCACGCTCACGGTGCTGGAGGAGCTGGGCGGGCCCGCGGAGCGACGCCTCGGCGGCACGGCTCGTGATTGGCCCTATCCCGAGGTCGCGCCGCTGAACGTGCTCGCGATCGAGGGTTCCGGACCCAGGGCGCTTCCTCTGCTGGCGGGCCTGCCCGACGACGCGTTCGAGCACGACGGCCAGCTCACCAAGCGCGACGTGCGCGCGAGCAGCCTCGCCCGCCTGGCTCCCGCGCCCGGTGAGCTGCTGTGGGACGTCGGCGCGGGCGCGGGCAGCATCGCGATCGAATGGGCGCGGGCGCACCCGGCGAACCGGGTACTCGCGGTCGAATCCCACGCCGAGCGGGCCGAGCGGATCGGGCGCAACGCCCGCAGGCTCGGGGTGCCCGACGTGCGGGTGGTGCCCGGCCGGGCACCCGAGGCGCTGCACGGACTCGAGCCGCCCGACGCCGTGTTCGTCGGCGGCGGCGTCAGCGCGCCGGGCGTGCTGGAGACGTGCTGGGCGGCGCTGCGGGCGGGCGGCAGGCTTGTCGCCAACGGCGTGACCCTCGACGCCGAGCAGGCCCTCGCGCGCGCCTACGCCGCGCACGGCGGGGAGCTGACCAGACTGTCCGTCGAGCACGCGGCACCGCTCGGCGGCTTCACCGGCTGGACGCCGGCAAGGACCGTGACCCAGTGGAGCGTGACCAAGCAGTGACAGTGCACTTCATCGGCGCCGGGCCGGGTGCCGCCGACCTCATCACCGTGCGCGGGCAGCAGCTGCTCGGGCGCTGCGGCCTGTGCCTCTACCCCGGCAGCCTCACGCCGACCGACCTGCTCGCGCATTGCCGGCCCGGCGCGCGCCTGGTGGACACCGCGAACCTGACGCTCGACGAGATCGTCGCCGAGCTGGTGGCCGCCCACGAGCAGGGTCACGACATCGCGCGCCTGTGCTCCGGCGATCCCGCCGTCTACAGCGCGGTCGCCGAGCAGATGCGGCGGCTCGACGTCGCCGGGGTGCCCTACGACGTGACGCCTGGGGTGCCCGCGTTCGCCGCCGCGGCGGCGGTGCTGGGCCGGGAGCTGACGGTGCCGACGGTCGGGCAGAGCCTGATCATCACGCGCGCGCAGGCGCGCTCGACGTCGATGCCCGACGGCGAGGACCTCGCCACGCTCGGTGCGAGCGGTGCGACGCTGGCCCTGCACCTCGCGGTCAACCGCATCGAGCAGGTGGTGGAGGAACTGCTGCCGAACTACGGCGAGGACTGCCCAGCCGCCGTGGTCGCACAGGCGAGCCAGGACGGCGAGCGGGTGCTGCGCGGCACGCTCGGCGACATCGCGCAGCAGGTGCGCGACGCCGGGATCACCCGCGCGGCCATGATCTTCGTCGGCAAGGTGCTCGCCGCGGAGAGCTTCCCGGACAGCTTCCTCTACTCGGCGGGGCGACCGCGGGGGTAGGCCCTGCCGACGATCGTCCCGGCCCGGTCGATCGCCACGATGTCGACGTCGACGGGCGCGGCGCCGAGGACGTCCGCCGCGACCGCGCGGGCTCGCTCCGCGACCAGCTCACCGAGTGCGAGCCCCTCGGCCTGCGCCAGCTCCAGCGCGTGCAGCGCGGTGTTGGCCTCCTCGATCGGTCCGCGCAGCGCCGGGTGCCCCGCGCCCTCGGCCAGTTCGGCGAGCAGCCCGAGGTCGACCTGTGACCGCTTGGAGTGCAGGTCGAGGTAGCCGGCGGCGAGCTTGGAGAGCTTCGCGAACCCGCCCGCGATCGTCAGCCGGGGCACCGGGTGCGCGCGCAGATACTTCAGCACCGCCCCGGCGAAGTCGCCCATGTCGAGCAGCGCCGTCTCCGGCAGGCCGTACAGCTGCATGACCACGCGCTCGGACGTGCTGCCGACCGCACCGGCGACGTGCCGGTGCCCTAGTGCCCTCGCGACGTCGACGCCGCGCCGGATGCTGTCGATCCACGCCGAGCACGAGTACGGCACCACGACGCCCGTGGTGCCCAGGACCGAGAGCCCGCCGAGGATGCCGAGGCGCGGGTTCCACGTGTGGCGGGCCAGTTCCTCGCCGTGCGGGATGGAGATCTCCACGACGACGTCGCCGGTGCCGCCGTGTGCGGAACACACGCGCTCGACCGCCTCGGTCATCAGCCTTCTGGGCACCGGGTTGATCGCGGGCTCGCCGACGGGCAGCGGCAACCCGGGCAGGGTCACCGTGCCGACCCCGGGACCGGCCCGGAAGGTCACGCCGGTGCCCGGCTCGCCCGCCCGCACGGTGGAGACGATCAAGGCACCGTGCGTGACGTCCGGATCGTCCCCGGCGTCCTTGATGACGCCCGCGCTGGCGAACCCGTCGCCCAGTTCCTCGGTGGCGAGCGCGAAGCTCGGTCGTTTTCCCTTGGGCAGCAGCACCTCGACCGGGTCGGGGAACTCACCGGTCAGCAGCGCCGTGCACGCTGCCGTGGTGGCGGCGGTGGCGCAGGCGCCCGTGGTCCAGCCGTAACGAAGTTCAGTCACCATCTACTCCATGGGAAACAAGGGCAGTATCGCCCCGCGCGTGTTGGTCCTCGGCGGCACCTCCGAGGCGCGGGCGCTCGCGGCCGGTCTCGTGGCGCGTGACGTGCCCGTCGTCTCGTCGCTCGCGGGCCGGGTCGCGCGGCCCCGGCTGCCAGAAGGCGAGGTGCGCATCGGCGGGTTCGGCGGTCCGGACGGGCTCGCGGCGTGGCTCACCGAGCACGGCATCGAGGCCGTCGTCGACGCGACGCACCCGTTCGCGGAGCGGATCGGCACCTCCGCGGCCACCGGTGCGGCGCGAGCGGGCGTTCCGCTGCTGCGGCTGCAACGCCCGGGCTGGGAACCCTCGCCTGGGGACGACTGGCACTGGGCGGACACGCTCGGCGACGCGGCGGAGTTGCTGCCCCGCCTCGGCACGCGCGTGTTCCTCACGAGCGGGCGGCAGGGGCTCACCGCGTTCGCGGACCTGACCGGCCTGTGGTTCCTCGCCCGCTGCGTCGATCCGCCCGAACCGCCGCTTCCGCCCAGGCTGGAGGTGCTGCTCAGCCGAGGGCCCTACCGCGTCGAGGAGGAGACCGAGCTGATGCGCACCCACCGGATCGACGTACTCGTCACGAAGGACAGCGGAGGCTCCATGACCGAGGCGAAACTCGTGGCCGCGCGGCGACTGCGCGTACCCGTCGTGGTGGTGCGCAGACCGCCCCGGCCACCGGTACCGACCGTCGCCGACGTCGGCACCGCTCTGGAGTGGACACTCGGACGGGTGATCGGCGGGCTCACGCAGTGAAGGCCACCTTCACTGCGCGGCGATCCGGCTCGGGAGGCAACACTCGGCCAGCCCCGGGGGCGCCGACTCTCCGCTTCCCGCTAGCGTGACGTGCAATGCGGCCCGCCACCGATGTTCGCACCCAAGATCCCGACAGGGAGCCGGAAGCCCCTGCCGACACCGCCGCGAGCGCGCGGGACCGGACGCGGATGTGGCGCAGACTCGCGCTGTTCCTGGGTCTCGTGGCCGCCGCGTGCGCGTTCGCGTTCCCGTTCCTGCCCGTCGTGCAGGACACCGCGCGCATCGAATGGCCCACCGACGGCGACACCACGCAGGTGAACGCTCCGCTCGCGGGGTACTGGGCGCAGGACCTGCGGATGGAGATCCCGTGCCCCACGGTGCAGTCCGTCGACGGGCGCACCGCCGGTGACGCGCTGCTGATGTCGACCGTGCCCGCCGCGCGCCTCGGCAACGGCGCCGGCATGCAGCTGCGGGTCGACGACGGGCTGCTGGTCGCCTACAACCGCGGCGAGCAGGTGGTGCGCCAGCCCCTGCCGCCCTCCGGCTGTGACGTCCTGTTCCATTCCAACGCCCACGGCACGTCGCTGTCGGTGGGCGGCACGCCGGTCTACCAGCAGGACGGCGACGTCCGCCCCCGCGTCATCGGCATCTACACGACGATCGAGAACGGTCAGGATCCGATCGACGGCCTCGGCGTCACGATCACCCCGGACACGCGCTACCAGTCGTCGCCGACCACGCTGAAGCTCTTCGTGTGTGTGCTCGGCGTGCTCGCCATGATCGGCTGCCTGTTCGCGGTGAACCGCCTCGACCGCGGCTACGCCAGACGCGCCCCGCGCTGGGCGCCCGTGGGCTGGTGGCGGCTGACCGGGCGCGACCTCACGGTGATCGGCGCGCTCGGCGCGTGGGTCTTCATCGGACCCGTGACGTCGGACGACGGCTACATCCTGTCGATGGCGAGGGTCACCGAGGACGCGGGATTCCTCGCCAACTATCACCGCTGGTTCGGCGTCGCCGAGGCCCCGTTCGGCTGGTTCTACCACGTCTACCAGGCGATGGCGCACGTCAGCGTGGTCGCGCCGTGGATCCGCCTGCCGTCGTTCCTGCTCGGCGTGCTGAGCTGGATGCTGATCAGCAGGGAGGTCATGCCGCGCCTCGGCAAGGCCGTCCGCTCCAGCCGTGCCGCGGGCTGGGCCGCCGCCGTGGTGTTCCTCGTCTGGTGGATGCCCTACAACAACGGCACCCGCCCCGAGCCGGTCGCCGCCGTCGGTTCGCTGCTCGCGCTGTGCGCGGTGGAGCGCGCGCTCGTGACGCGCAGGCTCCTGCCGGTGTGCCTCGGCCTGCTGGCCGCCGCGTTCACGCTCGCCGCGACGCCGACCGGACTCATCGCCGTCGCCCCGTTCCTCGTGGCCGCCCGGCCGCTGTTCCAGCTGCTGCGCCAGCGTGCGCGCGAGGCGGGCTGGACCCACGTGCTGGCGCCGATCGTCGCCTCGGGCGTGCTGGTGCTGCTGGTGGTGTTCGCCGACCAGACGTACGCGACGGTCGCCGAGGCGACGCGCATCCGCAACGAGGTCGGCCCGAGCCTGTCGTGGTTCCAGGAGCTGATCCGCTATCAGCAGCTGTTCAGCTCCACCGTCGACGGCTCGGCGTCGCGGCGGTTCCCCGTGCTGCTGCTCCTGCTGTGCGTCGGGACGTGTCTCGTGGTGCTGCTGCGCCGCGGCCGCATCCCGGGTGCGGCGCTCGGGCCGAGCCGGAGGCTCATCGGCACGGTCGCCCTGTTCTTCCTGATGATGGCGCTGACGCCGACGAAGTGGACCCACCACTTCGGCGCGTTCGCCGCCGTCGGTGCGGCCATGGCGGCGTTGACGGCGCTCGCGACGAGCTCGTCGGTGCTGCGGTCCAAACGCAACCGCGCCGCGTTCGTCTCGGGACTGCTCGTGGTCGCCGCGCTCGCCATCACCGGCCCCAACGCGTACTGGTACGTGTCGCGCATGGGCGTGCCGTGGTGGAACATGCCGCCACAGCTGTTCGGCATACGACTGTCCACTGTGCTCCTGCTGGCCGCCGCCGTGTTCGCGGTGATCGCGTTCATCGAGAACATCCGTGCACAACGCCCCGGCCTGCCTCCGCCGCAGCCGGAACGCAGGGGCCTCGCGCTGTGGCGGGGTTCGCTCGCGTTCGTGGTGGTGTGCGGCCTCGTCGCCGTCGCCGAGTTCGGCAGCATGGCCAAGGCCATCCACAAACAGCGCGACACCTACAGCCTCGGCGCCGCCAACATCGAGCAGCTCTTCGGGCCGAACTGCGGCCTCGGCGACCACGTGATGGTGGAGCGGGACCCGGTGTCGAGCATGCTCACCCCGTTGCCCGCCGGAATGCAGCGCACCGCCGAGGACGAGAAGACCACCACGCCGGGCGGGCTGCCACAGGCCGACGAGGGCAACGGGCCGACGCAGGCCGGATTCCACGCGCAGCCGTTGCTCACCGGCGACCCGCTCGCCGAGCCGCCGCACGGCTTCACGCCGAGCACCGTGGCGATGTGGAGCAGCTACAACGAGACCGCGAACCCCACCGGACGGCTGCGCACCGACTGGTACGACCTGCGCAACCGGCCGGAGGGCGGCCAGGTCGTGCTGGCGGTGTTCTCGCCGCCGGGCAAGGCCACCGGCGTCGAGGTGCAGTTCGGCGAACAGTCGCCCGACGGCATCAAGGTGGTGGACCGCAAGGCGGCGCTGGAGCCGGGCGCCGGGACCGGCGACTGGATCGACGTGCGCATCGACCTCGACCAGGTGCCCGAGAACGCCAGGACGGTGCGCGTCGCGGCCACCGACGACGACCTCACCGAGGACGGTTGGGTCGCCGTCACCGCACCCCGCGTGCCGACGTTCACGACGCTCACCGACCGCGTCGGCAACCAGCCCGTGTACATGGACTGGCCGACGTCGTTCGTGTTCCCGTGCCTGAACCCGGTGAAGGTGCGCGACGGCATCATGGACGTGCCCGCCTACCACCTGACCGCGGCCTCGCTGGCCACCGAGGGCGAATGGGCGGAGAGCAAGGCCGGCGGCCCCAACGGCATCCTCGACGAGCTGGCGGAGCAGCCCGAGGTACCCAGCTTCCTGCTCGGCGCAGAGGGCCAGGAGTGGGGCACGCTGGAGCAGGTGGAGCCGTACTCGCAGGGCAGGGCGCCGACGATCATCCGCGGTGAGGAGGTCCGCCCCGGCTGGTGGTCCCCCGGCCCCGGCCCGCAACAGCCCGACGGCAACCAGCCGACCCGCTGACCCGGCTGTGCTACCGGCCCCCAAGGCCACCTTTGTTGCGTTCAACGCAACAAAGGTGGCCTTGGGGGACGTTCAGGCGTAGCTGCGGGGCGTCCAGACGATGGGGGCTCCGCCGGGTTGTTCACGGACCCTCGTGCGGGACGAGCCGACGATGAGCAGGCAGCGCATGTCCACGGTCGCCGGGTCGAACCCGCCGAGGGTGTCAACGCGCACGGACTCCTCGGGGCCGCCGACGTCGCGCGCGATCACCACGGGCGTCTCGGGCGCGCGGTGCCGCAGCAGCACGTCCCTCGCCGCCCCGAGCTGGGTCGTGCGGCTGCGGGAGGCTGGGTTGTAGATCGCCACGACGAGGTCAGCCGAACCGGCCGCGTCGAGCCTGCGCTCGATGACCTCCCACGGCTTGAGCCGGTCGGACAGCGACAGCACGCAATAGTCGTGCCCGAGCGGGGCGCCCACGCGGGACGCGGCGGCCTGCGCCGCCGTCAGCCCGGGCAGCACCCGCACCGACACACCCGCCCACTCCGGCCGCTCGGCTTGTTCCAGCACCGCGGAGGCCATCGCGAACACCCCGGGATCACCGGAGGAGACGACGGCGACCCGCGCGCCACCGGAGGCCAGCTCCAGCGCCTCGACGGCCCGCTCGGCCTCCACGCGGTTGCCGGACGCGTGCCGGCGCTGGCCCTCGTGCTGTGGCACCTTCGCCAGGTACGGGCCGTAGCCGACGAGGTGTTCGACCTCGGCCAGCGCCTGCTCGGCCTCCGGCGTGAGCCACTCCGGGCCCGCGGGCCCGAGGCCCACCACCACGACCTCTCCCCCGCCCTTGCCCGTGCGGGCGGGGGCCTCCGGCTCGGGCTCGCCCGACTTGCGGGAGGCGTACGCCGGGCTCGGCACCACGGCGAGCGAGAAGTACGGCACCGTCTCCGGGTCGACCTCGGCGAACGGCTCCACGCGCTGCGCCTGCCACGTCGCGCGCTCGACGTAGAACGCGTCGTCGAGCCTGCCCGACTCGGCCAGCGCGTCGCGCACGGAGCCGAAGGTGCGGCCGAGCTTGAGCACCGCCGCCGATTCGGTGTCGGCAAGCCTGCGCGCCAGCTCCGGCGCCGGCAGCGTGCCCGGCAGCAGCGTGAGCACCTCGTCGCGCTGCACGAGCGGCCTGCCCAGCACGGCCGAGGCCGCGCTCACCGACGTCACCCCGGGCACCACTTGTGCCTCGTAGCGGTCGGCGAGCCGCTCGTGCATGTACATGTAGGAGCCGTAGAAGAACGGGTCCCCCTCGCACAGCACCACCACGCTGCGCCCGGCGTCGAGGTGCTCGGCGAGCCGCTTCGCGGACAGCTCGTAGAACTCGGCGATCGCGCCCTCGTAGCCGCCGGGGTGGCTGGTGGTCTCCGTGGTCACCGGGTACATGAGCTTCTCTTCGACCTGACCCTCGCGCAGGTACGGCTCGGCCACCGAACGCGCGATGCTGCGGCCGTGGCGGGCGCAGTGGTAGGCGATCACGTCGGCCTCACCGATGAGCCGCGCGGCGCGGACGGTCAGCAGCTCGGGGTCGCCGGGGCCGAGCCCGACGCCGTACAGCACGCCGGTGCTCACACCTCCTCCTTCGAGGCGATCGCGTTGACGGCGCCGACGGCGAGCGCGCTGCCGCCGCGACGGCCGCGCACCACCAGGTACGGCGCGGGCGCGCGTTCGATCAGCAGCTCCTTCGACTCGACGGCGCCGACGAAGCCCACGGGCACGCCGATGATCGCGGCCGGGGCCCCGACGCCCTCCTCCAGCAGCTCCAGCAGGCGGAACAACGCCGTGGGGGCGTTGCCGATCGCCACGACGGAACCGGGCAGCCGGTCGCGCCACAGCTCCAGCGCGGCGGCCGAGCGAGTGGTGCCGAGGCGCTCGGCGAGGCCGGGCACGCGCTCGTCGGAGAGCGTGCACAGCACCTCGTTGTTCGCGGGCAACCGTTTGCGCGTGACCCCGCTGGCGATCATGTTCGCGTCGCACAGGATCGGCGCGCCAGCCTCCAGCGCGGCCCGTCCCGCCTCGACGACCTCGAGCGTGTAGGCGAGGTCGTCGACGAGATCGACCATCCCGCACGAGTGGATCATCCGCACGGCGACGCCGGCGATGTCGTCGGGCAGGATCGCGAGATCCGCCTCGTCGCGGATCGTGGCGAACGAGTGGCGGTAGATCTCCGCCCCGTCCCGGATGTAGTCGATCACTGGCGTCCTTTCAGTTCCTCCGCGAGCCGGGCAGTGGAGACCGGTGTTCCGTCGACGAGGTAGCCCTCGCCGGTGGCGACGACGTCGAGGTGGGCGCCGCGCGGTTTGCCGCAGCGGCGTTCACACCCGGCGAGGTGTGCGCGCACGCCCGTTTCCAGCACCGCGAGGGCGTCGGCCCGCACGTCGGCGCGGGACTTGGCGCAGCCGGGCCGCCCGACGCACGCGCTGATGCCGAGGCCGGGATCCGCGGGGTCGGTGACCAGGCCCTGGGGCGTGCGCGACAGCACGAGCGTGCGCCACGGCGTGACCACGACGTCACCGAGCGAGCGGAGGATGCCGGCGGGCAGTTCGCCGAACCTCGGCGCGGCCACGACGACGTCCTCGGCGAGCCTGCCGACCGGGGCAGGGCCGGTGCGCGGCAGCGCGGCGGGACGCTCCCGGTTGCCGCGGCGCAGCGCGGCGTCCACCAGCGGAGCGGGATCGATCTCCTTCACCCGCCACGCGGAGCCGCGCACGCGGGCGAACATCTCCGCCAGCTCCACCAGCACCGGCACCGCCTTCTCCACGGGGACCCGCACGCCGGTGTCGGCACCGTCGAGCAGCAGCGCGCCCTCGCCGCCGGGCAGCGCCTGCCAGCACACGTCGGCGCCCTCGCCCGCGACGTCGCCGCGGCCGTCGTCGAGCGCGAACAGGAACCGGCCGGGCAGGTGAGCGAGCCCGGGAACGGCGCACAGCGCGTGGTCCAGCGCGGTGACGAGCGGCCGGACATCGGTGAGCCCGCCGGACAAACCGGACAACGGCGAGCCGAGGATGTTGCGCACGCGCTCGTGGCTCGGCGCGGGCAGGAGCCCGGCCGCCGACAGCCGCCTGACCAGCTCGTCCGCGTCTCGCACCGCCCGCAGCTGGAGGTTCGCCCTCGACGTGAGGTGCACCGTTCCGTCGCCCAGTTCCCCGGCGGCCGCGGCGAGAACAAACGCTTGCGCGCTGCTCAGCGCGCCGCCGGGGAGGCGGATCCGCGCGAGCGTGCCGTCGGCGGCGTCGTGCGTCGCGAAGACACCGGGACAGGCGTCGGCGCGGAGTCTCGTCGGGGCGGGCACCGACCCACTGTAAAAGGTGCCGAGGCGTGATCGGTGTGCACTGTGTCTCGCCCGAGATCACCTTGACGCCGCCACCTCGCGCCCTCCAGGGTGAGAATTCGAGGAGGCCACCTGTGATCTTGCTGCTGTCCACGTCGGACACCGACCTGCTGAGCGCCCGGGCGAGCGGCGCCGACTACCGGCTCGCCAACCCCGCGCGGCTCGACCTCGCCGACCTGCCCGCGCTGATGGAGGGCGCGCCGATCGTCGTGGTCCGCATCCTCGGGACCGAGCGCACCTGGGCCGAAGGGCTGCGCATCGTGCGCGAGAGCGGCGCCCACGTGGTGGTGCTCGGCGGTGAGCAGACGCCCGACGCCGAGCTGATGTCGCTGTCCACGACGCCCGCGGGTATCGCGACCGAGGCACACGCCTACCTCGCCCACGGCGGACCCGCGAACCTCACGCAGTTGCACCGCTTTCTCTCCGACACGCTGCTGCTCTCGGGCGAGGGCTTCGAGCCGCCGGCCGAGCAGCCGTCCTGGGGCGTGCTGGAACGTCCCGGCGGGGACGGTCCGGTCGTGGCGATCCTGTACTACCGGGCCCACCACCTCTCCGGGAACACGGCGTTCGTCGAGACCCTCGCCGAACAGGTGGAGGCCGCGGGCGGCCGGGCGCTGCCGATCTACTGCGCGTCGCTGCGCTCGCGCGAGCCGGAGATGATGGCCGAGCTGCGCAAGGCGGACGCGCTGCTGGTGACCGTGCTCGCCGCGGGCGGGACGCGCCCCGCGGAGGCCGGGGCGGGCGGCGACGACGAGTCGTGGGACGTGGCCGAGCTGGCCGCGCTCGACGTGCCGACGTTGCAGGCGCTGTGCCTCACCAGCGACCGCGAGGCGTGGGAGGCCAACGACGAGGGCCTGTCCCCGCTGGACGCTGGCAACCAGATGGCCGTGCCGGAGTTCGACGGCAGGCTCATCACGGTGCCGTTCTCGTTCAAGGAGCTCGACGCCGACGGCCTGCCGCGCTACGTGCCGGACGCCGAGCGCGCGTCGCGGGTCGCCCGCATCGCGCTCGCCCACGCGCGCCTGCGGCACACCCCGCCGGAGCGGCGCCGGATCGCCGTGGTGCTCTCGGCGTACCCGACCAAGCACTCGCGCGTCGGCAACGCCGTGGGACTGGACACCCCGGCCTCGGCGGTGAAGCTACTGCGCCGCATGCGGGAGCAGGGCTACGACCTCGGCGAGGACGCGTTCCCCGGTGTGGTGCCCACCGGCACCGACCAGCCCGACGGCGACGCGCTCATCCACGCGCTGATCGCCGCGGGCGGCCAGGATCCCGAATGGCTCACCGAGGAGCAGCTCTCGGGCAACCCCATCCGCGTGCCGGCCGCGCGCTACCGCGAGTGGTTCGACGCGCTGCCCAAGGAGCTGCGCGCGGACATGACCGAGCACTGGGGCCCGCCGCCTGGCGAGCTGTACGTCGACGACGGCGATATCGTGCTCGCGTCGCTGCAGGCGGGCAACGTGCTGCTGATGATCCAGCCGCCGCGCGGGTTCGGCGAGAACCCGGTGGCGATCTACCACAACCCGGACCTGCCGCCGAGCCACCACTACCTCGCCGCCTACCGCTGGCTGGAGGAGGAGTTCGGCGCACACGCGGTGGTGCATCTCGGCAAGCACGGCTCGCTCGAATGGCTGCCGGGCAAGACGGCGGGGCTCTCGGCGTCCTGCGCTCCCGACGCGGTGCTGGGCAACCTGCCGCTGATCTACCCGTTCCTCATCAACGACCCCGGCGAGGGCGCGCAGGCCAAGCGCCGCGCTCACGCGACGATCGTCGACCACCTGATCCCGCCGATGGCGCGCGCCGAGAGCTACGGCGACATGGCGCGGCTGGAGCAGCTGCTCGACGAGCACGCCAACATCGCGGCGATGGACCCGGCGAAGCTGCCCGCAATCCGCCAGCAGATCTGGACGCTCATCCAGGCCGCGAAGCTCGACCACGACCTCGGCGTCGAGGAACGGCCGCACGACGCGGAGTTCGACGACTTCCTGCTGCACATCGACGGCTGGCTGTGCGAGGTCAAGGACGCGCAGATCCGCGACGGCCTGCACATCCTCGGCGAGGCGCCGACGGGCGAGGCGCGCGTGAACCTCGTGCTGGCGATGCTGCGGGCCCAGCAGATGTGGGGCGGCAAGCAGGGCGCCGTGCCCGGCCTGCGCAGCGCGCTCGGGCTCGCCGAGGACGCGCCGATGTCCGAAGTGGACGCCGTGGAGCAGACCGCCCGCGCGCTCGTCGAGGCGATGGAGGAGCGCGCGTGGGCGGTCGACGCCGTGGACGGCGTGTGCGCCGAGACCCCGGCCGCCGCGGAGGTGCTGCGCTTCGCCGCGACCGAGATCGTGCCGAGGCTCGCGGGCACCGACGGCGAGATCGACGCGGTGCTGCACGCCCTCGACGGCGGCTACATCCCGGCCGGGCCCAGCGGGTCGCCGCTGCGCGGGCTCGTCAACGTGCTGCCGACCGGGCGCAACTTCTACACCGTGGACCCGAAGGCCATCCCCAGCAGGCTCGCGTGGGAGACCGGGCAGGCGCTCGCGGACTCGCTGCTGCGCCGCTACCGCGAGGACACCGGCGACTGGCCACGCTCGGTGGGCCTGTCGGTGTGGGGCACGTCGGCGATGCGCACGTCCGGCGACGACGCCGCCGAGGTGCTCGCGCTGCTCGGCGTGCAGCCGGTGTGGGACGAGGCGTCGCGCCGCGTCACCGGCATCGAGCCGATCCCGCTCGCCGAACTGGGCAGGCCACGCGTCGACGTCACCGTGCGCATCAGCGGCTTCTTCCGCGACGCCTTCCCGCACGTGATCGACCTGCTCGACGACGCGGTCCGGCTCGTCGCCGGGCTCGACGAACCCGAGGACCAGAACTTCGTGCGCGCGCACGTGCGGGCCGACCTCGCCGCGCACGGCGACGAACGCCGCGCCACGACGCGCATCTTCGGCTCCAAGCCCGGCACCTACGGCGCGGGCCTGCTGCCGCTGATGGACTCCGGCAACTGGCGCGACGACTCCGACCTCGCCGAGGTCTACGCCGTCTGGGGCGGCTACGCCTACGGCCGCGACCTCGACGGCGCACCCGCCCGTGAGGACATGGAGAGCTCGTACAAGCGCATCGTGGTGGCGGCCAAGAACACCGACACCCGCGAGCACGACATCGCCGACTCCGACGACTACTTCCAGTACCACGGCGGCATGATCGCCACCGTCCGCGCACTCACGGGCACCGCGCCGGCGTCGTACGTCGGCGACAGCACCACG
Organism: Prauserella flavalba; assembly: GCF_003202235.1. GTDB lineage: Bacteria > Actinomycetota > Actinomycetes > Mycobacteriales > Pseudonocardiaceae > Prauserella_A > Prauserella_A flavalba. The sequence goes on along the minus strand of NZ_MASU01000013.1, from coordinate 262,697 downwards.
CCGGACGCCGTGCGCACACGCTCGCTCGGCGAGGAGACCGCGCGCGTGTTCCGCGCCCGCGTGGTGAACCCGCGCTGGCTCGCGGCCATGCGCAGGCACGGCTACAAGGGCGCGTTCGAGCTCGCCGCCACCGTCGACTACCTGTTCGGCTTCGACGCCACCGCGGGCGTGGTCGACGACTGGATGTACGAGAAGCTCTCCGAGTCCTACGTCCTCGACAAGGAGAACCAGGAGTTCCTGGCGCAGGCGAACCCGTGGGCACTGCGCGGGATCATCGAGCGCCTGAACGAGGCCGCGGACCGCGGACTGTGGGAGCAGCCCGATCCGGAGCTGCTGGACAAGATGCGTGAGGTGTACCTCCGTGTCGAGGGGGATCTGGAAGGAAGCTGACGGATGAAGCTGCACGAGGCCATCGACGGCAGGCTCCGCGAGTTCATCCTCGCCCAGCCCGTGTTCTTCGTGGGCACGGCGCCGACGTCGGTCGATGGCCACGTGAACGTGTCACCCAAGGGCATGGCAGGCACGTTCGCGGTGCTCGGCGAGCACCGGGTGGCCTACCTCGACTACACCGGCAGCGGCGCCGAGACCATCGCCCACCTCCGCGACAACGGCCGCATCGTGCTGATGTTCTGCGCGTTCAGCGGCCCGCCGAACATCGTGCGGCTGCACGGCCACGGCCGCGTCGTGCCGCAGGGCAGCCCGGAGTACCCGGGACTGCTCTCGCATTTCCGGCCCGAGCAGGAACACGGCGCGCGCTCGATCATCGACGTGGCCGTGGAGCGCGTGAGCGATTCGTGCGGCTTCTCCGTCCCGCTTATGGAGCACACCGGCGACCGGGATCTGTTGCTGCGCAGGCATTCCCGGCGCACCGACGACGACCTCACCGCCTACTGGGCCGAGAAGAACGCGCAGAGCATCGACGGTCTTCCGGCGCTCGACAGCACCGACGAGGTCAGGGCGCCCTCTCCCTGACCTGCACGTACTCGGCGCGATGCTCCACCACCGCGCCGTCGGGCAGATCGCTGATCAGCTCCAGCAGCGCGTCGGCGATCTCCGGCGACAGCATCGTGTCGTAGCCCTGGGAGTCCAAACTGGACCGGATCGCCTCCACGTAGTCGTCGCGGTCCAGCGCCAGCGTGCGCACCATCGCCGTGGTGGTGGCGCGATGCGAGTTGAGCCCGGCGAAACCGCGCGCGCACCCGCAACCGCCGTCCGGATCTTCCCAGTCCTTACCGCAGATCGGCGCGATCCACACCAGCTCGCCGTCGACACACCAGTGGTAGTCGCTGGCACGCACACCCTGGGTCTGCGACGTCGCGACCAGAACCTTGACCATCACGGGCTCCTTCCCCCCTGGCTTCTCCGTCCGGATCTGTCTAACAGGAGCCACCGACAATTCAGGACGCGTCGCGCAGGACGTAGCCGGAGAACCACGTCGGGAACGCCCGGCGCAATGCGCTCGGCCCGGTCAGCTCCACCGCGCCCGAGCGCACCAGCTGCGCCCAGCCGAGGTCGCCGATCCAGTAACGGGTCAGCGCGCCGAGATCGGCGTCCACCGTGAGCGCGACGGGAAGGCCGATGTCCTCGGGACACAGCGTCACCGTGGGGCGGCGCACGTACAGGTAGAACACGGCGGTGTCCGGCTCGCGGAACCGCAGCTGCACCACGGTTCGTCGCGCAGGAAGGGCTTCCGGCACGATGCGGCGGCGGATGTCCCAGACGAGCGCGCTCGCGTCGAGGTCGTCGGGGCCGAGCTCCCTGCGGTTCCAGCGCATGGCCCACCCGCCGAGCTCCCGCACGACGCCCGCGAGGTCGTTGCCCGCGTCGGTGAGCCGGTAGCCGCCGTCCTGGCGGGACACGATGTCGTGCTTCTCTAGCGTTTTCAGCCTCGCCGAGAGCATCGTCTTGGAGATGCGGGGAATCCCCCGCCGGATGTCGTTGAACTGCCGTTCGCCGAGCAGGAGCTCTCGTACGACCAGCAACGTCCAGCGCTCACCGAGGATCTCGAGTGCCCTCGCGACCGCGCAGAACTGCCCGTAACCGCCCATGCGACCGACCCTAGAGGTACGGATTTCGTACTTGTCCCGCCGAACGGGCGGAATACGGTGACTCGTATGACCGGCCTGGAAACACTGCGCGCGCTACTGCGCGGCGACCTCCCGCCAGCGGGCATCGGCAAGACGCTCGACTTCCGGCTCGTCGACGTCGGCGACGGCTGGGCGGTGTTCGAGGGTGGCACGGGCGAGCACCTCTACAACCCGGCCCAGACCGTGCACGGCGGCTACTTCGCGACGCTGCTCGACTCCGCGCTGGCGTGCGCCGTGATGTCGAAGCTGCCGGAGGGCAGGACGTACACGACGGTGCAGCTGAACGTCAGCCTCCTGCGCCCGGCGACGGCCGCGACCGGCACGCTGCGCGCCACGGCGAACGCCGTGCACGTCGGTCGCACGATCGGCACCGCGGAGGCGCGGCTGGAGGGCGTGGACGACGGGAAGCTGTACGCGCACGCCACCACGACGTGCGCCATCCTCCCGGTCCGCTGATGCCCGGAGCGCACGACTCGCGGTCGGGAGCGCACGACTCGGCGTCCTGAGTGCACGACTCGCGGTCGGGAGTGCACGACTCGCGCGCGGGTCAGGCGCGTTCGGAGACGCGCTTGAGGCCGTCGGCCTCCATCGTCACGTAGCGACGCACCATGCCGCCGAGCACGAGACCGAGCACGGGTGCGAGCGGGCCGCGCTGTTCGAGCGACAGGGTCGCCGTCACCGCTCCGTCGGCGTTCTCGGTCAGAACGTGCCCGCCCACCGTGGTGAGCCCGGGACCTCGCGCCTCCCACGTGAAACTCCGGCCCTCGGTCAGCTCGGTGACCCGCCAGACCTGCGGGGCGAGCCTCGGCTGCTTCACGCGCGCCTCGCTGCCGACCTGGAACGGACCGGTGCCGAGCCTGCGCACCGACGTCACCGAGTCCGTCCACTCCGGCCAGCGCTCCACATCGGCGAGCGCGGCCCACACCACGTCCGGTGTCGCGTCGATGTGCCGGACCACCTCGAATCGCATGCCGCAATCTAGCGACGGCGCGCGGGTGGCGTAAACCGTCTGGAACGCACAACTCGGCGTCCTGAGCGCACGACTCGCGGTCCTGAGCGCACGACTCGCGGTCGGGAGCGCACGACTCGCGGTCGGCGTCAGCCGTAGACCGGGACGTGGGCTCCGCTCACGACACCCGAGTCGTCGCCGCACAGGAAGGCGATCACCTTCGCGATGCGTTCCGGCGAGACCCAGCGGGAACGGTCGGCCTCGGGCTGGCTCGCCCTGTTCGCGGGAGTATCGATCATGCTCGGCAGTACCGCGTTGACGCGGACGCCGCGGCGCGAGTACTCCGCGTCCAGCGCGCCCACCAGGCCCAGCACGGCGGCCTTGGACGTCACGTACCCCGCCGCGCCGGGGAACGGGTGCAGCGCGGCCCTGCTGGACATGCACACGATCGCGCCGCCGCCCGCCTCGATCAGGTGCGGCACCGCCGCCTGCGACACGAGGTAGGTGGGGCGGAGGTTGAGCCGCAGCTGCTGCTCGAAGTCCTCCACGGGCGTCTCGGCCACTCGCTCCCCCACGGCGAACCCGCCGACGAGGTTCACCACCGCCCGCAGCGGCGCCCACGTCGCGCCGGCCGCCTGCTCGGCACAGCGGCGCGCGTCCGCGGCCTCGAAGAGGTCGGCGCGCACGAGCTCGAGCCCCTCGGCGGGTTCCAGGCGCTCCAGCTCCGCCTCGGCGATCCACGGCACCACGACACGCCAGCCGTCACCCAGCAGCCGCCTCGTCACCGCGACGCCGAGTCCACCGGTGCCCCCGGTGACGAGCGCCGTGCCGTTCACGAGCACACCGCGCCCTGCGCCGCCGAGCCGACCAGCTTGGCGTACTTGGCGAGCACGCCCGTCCGCCGCGGCGGCGGGGGCTGCTCCCAGCCCTCCCTGCGCCGCGCCAGCTCGGCCTCGTCGATGCCGACGTCGAGCGTGCGGGCGGCCAGGTCGAGCACGATCGGGTCGCCGTCACGCACGAACGCGATCGGCCCGCCGTGCGCTGCCTCCGGCGCGACGTGCCCGATGCACAGGCCCGTCGTGCCGCCGGAGAAGCGGCCGTCGGTGAGCAGCAGGACGTCCTTGCCGAGCCCGGCGCCCTTGATCGCGCCGGTGACGGCGAGCATCTCGCGCATGCCGGGCCCGCCGCGCGGACCCTCGTTGCGGATCACGACCACGTCGCCTGCCTTCAGCTCGCCGAGCGCGTCCATCGCGGCCTGTTCTCCGTCGAAGACGCGCGCCGTGCCCTCGAAGCGGCTGGCGTCGAAGCCCGCGCTCTTCACCACCGCGCCCTCGGGCGCGAGGCTGCCGTGCAGGATCGTCAGGCCGCCCGTGGGGTGAATCGGGTCGCTGAGCTTGCGCAGCACGTCGCCGTCGAGCTCGGGCGGGCCCAGCTCGGCGAGGTTCTCCGCCAGGGTCCGGCCCGTGACCGTGAGACAGTCGCCGTGCACCAGGCCCGCGTCGAGCAGGGCCTTCAGCACCACTGGCACACCGCCCACGCGGTCGACGGCCGTCATCACGTGCCTGCCGAACGGCTTGACGTCGGCGAGGTGGGGCACGCGGTCGCCGATGCGGGAGAAGTCGTCGAGGGTGAGCTCCACGTGCGCCTCGTTGGCGATCGCGAGCAGGTGCAGCACGGCGTTGGTGGATCCGCCGAGCGCCATGACCACGGCGATCGCGTTCTCGAACGCCTCGCGGGTGAGGATGTCGCGCGCGGTGATGCCCTTGCGCAGCAGCTCCACCACCGCCTCACCGCTGGCGCGCGCGAACCCGTCGCGGCGGCGGTCGACCGAGGGCGGGCTGGCCGAGCCGGGCAGCGACATGCCGAGCGCCTCCGACACGCAGGCCATCGTGTTGGCCGTGTACATGCCGCCGCACGCACCCTCGCCGGGACAGATCGCCCGCTCGATCTTGTCGACGTCCTCGCGGGTGATGAGCCCGCGCGCGCACGCGCCCACGGCCTCGAACGCGTCGATGATCGTCACCTCGCGGCCGTCGACCGTGCCGGGCAGGGTCGAGCCCGCGTAGAGGAATACGGCGGCGACGTCGAGCCTGGCGGCGGCCATGAGCATGCCGGGAAGGCTCTTGTCGCACCCGGCGAGCAGCACGGCGCCGTCGAGCCGCTCCGCCTCCATGACGGTCTCCACGGAGTCGGCGATGACCTCGCGGGACACGAGGGAGAAGTGCATGCCCTCGTGTCCCATCGAGATGCCGTCCGAGACGGAGATCGTGCCGAACTCCATCGCGAACCCACCGCCGGCGTGCACGCCCTTCTTGCTGGCCTCGGCGAGCCGCTGGAGCGAGAGGTTGCACGGGGTGATCTCGTTCCAGGAGGACGCGATGCCGATCTGGGGCTTGGCGAAGTCGTCGTCGCCCATGCCGACGGCCCGCAGCATGCCCCGTGCGGCGGCCCGTTCGATCCCGTCGGTCACCGCCCTGCTGCGCGGCTTGATGTCGTAGTCGGCCATGGGCCGATGATGCCTCAATTCAGACAGGGCACAATGCCCTTCGTGGCTGAGAAGGTGTCGATTCATCAGAAGATCGCCGACGAGCTGGGTGTCCGCGAGGCACAGGTGCGGGCGGCCGTCACCCTGCTCGACGAGGGCTCGACCGTGCCGTTCATCGCCCGGTACCGCAAGGAGGTGACCGGGGCTCTCGACGACACGCAGCTGCGCACGCTGGAGGACCGGCTGCGCTACCTGCGGGAACTGGAGGAGCGGCGCACGACGATCCTCGAGTCGATCCGCTCGCAGGGCAAGCTCGACGCCGAGCTCGAGGCCCGCATCATGGCGGCCGAGGAGAAGGCCCGCCTCGAGGACATCTACCTGCCGTACAAGCCGAAGCGGCGCACCAAGGCGCAGATCGCCAAGGAGGCCGGGCTGGAGCCGCTGGCCGACGGCCTGCTGTCGGACCCGGCCACCGAGCCGCAGGCGGCGGCCGCCGTGTTCGTCGACCCGGAGAAGGGCGTCGCCGACGCCGCCGCCGCGCTGGACGGCGCCAAGGCCATTCTCGTGGAGCGCTTCGCCGAGGACGCCGACCTGATCGGCGAGCTGCGCGAGCGCATGTGGACCCGCGGCTGGGTGACGTCGAAGGTCCGCCAGGGCAAGGAGACCGACGGCGCGAAGTTCTCCGACTACTTCGACTTCGCCGAGCCGTTCACGAAGCTGCCCTCCCACCGCATCCTCGCACTCTTCCGTGGCGAGAAGGAGGAGATCCTCGACCTGAGCACCGAGCCGGAGGAGCCCCCGGCTCCCGACGCCGAGCCGAAGCGCGGCCCGAGCGACTACGAGATCCGCATCGCCGAGCGGTTCGGCATCTCCGACCAGGGCAGGCCCGCGGACAAGTGGCTGAACGACACGGTGCGCTGGGCGTGGCGCACGAAGATCCTCCTGCACCTGGGCATCGACCTGCGGATGCGCCTGCGCCAGGCCGCCGAGGACGAGGCCGTGCGCGTGTTCGCAGCGAACCTGCGTGACCTGCTGCTCGCCGCGCCGGCCGGCACGCGCGCGACGATGGGTCTCGACCCCGGCTACCGCACGGGCGTGAAGGTCGCGATCGTCGACGGCACCGGCAAGGTCGTGGCCACCGACACGATCTACCCGCACAAGCCGCAGTCGCAGTGGGACCAGTCGCTGGCGAAGCTGGAGCAGCTCGCGCGCGAGCACAACGTGCAGCTCATCGCCATCGGCAACGGCACCGCCTCGCGGGAGACGGACAAGCTCGCGGGCGAGCTCGTGAAGCTGAGGCCGGAGCTGAAGCTCACCAAGATCGTGGTCTCGGAGGCGGGCGCGTCGGTGTACTCGGCGTCGGCGTACGCGGCGCAGGAGCTGCCGGGGCTGGACGTCTCGCTGCGCGGCGCGGTGTCGATCGCGCGCAGGCTCCAGGACCCGCTGGCCGAGCTGGTGAAGATCGACCCGAAGTCGATCGGCGTCGGCCAGTACCAGCACGACCTCGCCGAGTCGAAGCTCTCGCGCTCGCTCGACGCGGTGGTGGAGGACTGCGTGAACGCCGTGGGGGTGGACCTCAACACCGCCTCGGTTCCCCTGCTCAGCCGCGTGTCGGGCATCGGTACGACGCTCGCCGAGAACATCGTGGCGCACCGGGACGACAACGGACCGTTCCGCAGCAGGACCGCGCTCAAGGAGGTCGCCCGGCTCGGCCCTAAGGCGTTCGAGCAGTGCGCGGGCTTCCTGCGGATCCCGGACGGCGACGACCCGCTCGACGCCTCCAGCGTGCACCCCGAGGCGTACCCCGTGGTGCGCCGGATCCTTGACGAGACGAGCGTCGGCATCCGGGAGCTGATCGGCGACGCGCGCACGCTGCGGGCGCTGAAGCCGGAGAAGTTCGTCGACGACACCTTCGGCCTGCCGACCGTCACCGACATCCTCGCCGAGCTGGAGAAGCCCGGCCGCGACCCCCGGCCCGAGTTCAAGACGGCCACCTTCGCCGAGGGCGTGGAGAAGATGACCGACCTGACGCCGGGCATGCGGCTGGAGGGCGTGGTCACCAACGTCGCGGCGTTCGGCGCGTTCGTCGACATCGGCGTGCACCAGGACGGCCTCGTCCACGTGTCGGCGATGTCGCGCAACTTCGTGAAGGACCCGCGCGAGGTGGTCAAGCCGGGTGACGTCGTGCGGGTGAAGGTGCTTGACGTCGACGTGGCGCGCAAGCGGATCTCGCTGACGCTGCGGCTCGACGACGAGGCCAAGCCCGGTGGCGGGGAACAGCGCCAGTCCGGCCAGGGCGGCGGACGTGGAGGCCAGCGCGGTCGTGGCGGCAAGCCGCAGCAGCGGCAGGGCCAGGGCAGGCAGCGCCAGGCGCCCGCGGGCGGTGCGATGGCGGACGCCCTGCGCAAGGCCGGTTACGGTCGCTGACGGGGTCGCCGCCGGGGGGTGACCTCGGCGAATGACGTGGCGGGCCGGGCGGTCAAGCCCGACAATGGGTCAATGACGTCCACCGGAGGCTTGAGCCCGGCCACCCGCGCGCGGCTCGAGAAGGAGCTCGAAAACCTACGCGAACAGCGCGAGTCCCTGGCGCCACGGCTCGGCGAGGACCCCCTGGGCGACAGTGCCGACCAGGCCGATCTGCTCGAGCGTGCCGAGGTCGTGTCGCGGCTGGACCGCCGCATCGCCGAGGTGTACGACCTGCTCCACGGCGGCCCTGCCGCCGACTCCGAGTCCGCGCTGCGCTCGGGCACGAAGGTGTCGCTCAAGTTCAGCGACGGCAGCGTGGAGGACATGGTGGTGGTCGGCTTCACCGAGGAGGCCGACGAGGACGACGCGTCCACGCTCACGGCCGACAGCCCGCTGGGCAAGGCGATCGCGGGGCACAAGAAGGGCGACACGATCACCTACCGCACCCCCGCCGGCGAGGTCTCCGCGGAGATCGTGAAGCTGAAGCCCCCCGCCTGAGCCGGAACGGGGGTTTCAACAGGCCCCCGCAATTCATGAATAACCGCCACACCCGGCAATTCGTGAGATCCCGAGAATTGCCGGGTGAATATTCTGTGCTTGAAAACAACGGCTTCCGGGCGGATAGTGACGAGCCTCACCACCGAGAAAGCCCGGGAGGCCCCCGATGAAGCGTAAGATTTTCGCGTTTTTCGCAGCGCTCGCGTTGTCATTCGGACTGATGTCCGGCATCGCGTCGGCGACAATTCATCCCATTGTCGAATCGTTCGACTGCGCCAACGAGAACGCGTTCGAACACCACCCGCTCGGCGACGTCGCGGATCCGATCGGCCAGACGCCCGGCTTCGGTTCCCACTCCGACCAGAGCTCGCTGCGCGCGCTCCAGTCTGCCAACCCCAACGCGTTCTCCGAGCACAAACTCAACGGCGAATGCGGCCAGTAGCGCGGTAAACCACGCGCCAGCCGCAGTGAAGGCCACCTTCACTGCGTTCAACGCAGTGAAGGTGGCCTTCACTGCGGTCGGAAGGGGACCTAGACGCAGTCTCGCGGGATGGTGCGCTGCCAGTTGCGGGAGAACAGGCGCTTCTCGCCCTCGTAGCCGTCGAGCGTCGCGTGCAGGCGGAACTCCGTGCTGGTGCACGTGAGTACCGTTCGCGTCACGGTGGTGGCCGACCATTCGCCCCTGGCGAACCTCATCGTCCACTCGGTCTCGGCGCGCGGGGACGAGAAGTCGTCGGCCACCGAGCTGTACCGCTCGTACGCCCTCCTGCCGACGTCGAGGTCGATGTCCTCGTAGTGGACGGTGCCGTTGTCCTTGACGATCTCCAGCGCCGACTCGTAGTCCACGAGGTCGCGCGTGACGGTCCAGCGGTGCTCACCTGGCTCCACCTGCGTCACCGTGATCGGCTCCGCCCCCTCCGGCTCACCGAACGGACGGGACACCTGCTCCTCGCCGGCCGTGCGCAGCGGCAGCCGCAGGCCGCTGCCGCCGGTGTGGACGGTCAGGCACGTCTGCTCCGGCGACGGCCACACGAGCGGCCAGTACGACGACGACAGCGACAGCCGGATCTTGTGCCCAGCGGGAAACGCCTGCGCGACCACGTTGAGATCGAAGCTCACCTGGTAGCGCCTGCCGGGCTCCAGCGGCCTCGGGGTGTCGTGCCCGCCGCGGTGGGTCAGGTTCAGCACGCCGTAGGTCACCCGTGTGGCCCTGCCGTCGGGGAGGACGTCGGAAAGGCGCACGGCCACCATCGCCACGGGCTTGTCGGCCGAGATCTCCAGCCGCACCCTCGGCGCGCCGTGGATCTCGCAGGTCTCCGGCAGCGGGTCGGTCTCGAAGACGAGCGACCCGCCGTCCTCCTCACGCTGGTCGTAGGGCATGTCCGGGGGCGCGTTGTACGACGCCCACTTGCCGGCGAACTGCCCCACCGACAGCGGTGACTGCACGGTCAGCGGCTCGTCGGCCACCTCCTCGCCGGGGCTGCCGATGCGATGCCGGGACAGCGGCAGCTCGACGTCGCGCACGTTCGGCGACGGCCAGCTCGGCTCCCCCACCCAGCGGCCCGGCCGGTCCTCGTAGGACGTGGACGGCGGCACGCTGTCCTGCATCCACGTGAGCAGCATGGGCCCGTCCATGACGTCGTTGTCGGCGTCCTTGAGCCAGTGGTCCCACCAGCGCACGAGCTCCTGCAGGTAGCCGATCGCCGGACCGGGCTCGCCGAGATGCGGGTACTTGTGCGACCACGGGCCGACGAGTCCCTTGCGGGGCACGTCCAGGTTCGCGAGCAGCCGGGCGACGGCGTTCGAGTAGCCGTCGGCCCAGCCGCTGGAGGCGAGCACGGGACAGCGCACGCCGGAATAGTTCTCGCACACCGACGCGTGCCGCCAGTAGTCGTCGCGGCGCTGGTGTGCCAGCCACGTGTCGACCCACGGCCCGCTCGCCTCGATGCGCTCACGCCACATGTCGCGCCAGCGGTCGCCGACGAGCGCCGGATCGGGCGGCAGCGTCGCGTGCGCGAACATGGTGCCGGCCTCGGCCAGGTTGTCCGACAGCAGGCAGCCGCCCATGTAGTGGAAGTCGTCGGAGTAGCGGTCGTCGGTGAACGACGCGATCGCGATCGCCCGCAGCGACTCCGGTTTGCGGGCGGCGACCTGCAGCGCGGCGAAGCCGCCCCAGGAGATGCCCATCATGCCGGTGCGGCCGTCACACCACGGCTGGTTCGCGATCCACTCCAGCACGTCCTCGGCGTCGCGCTGCTCCCGCTCCAGGTACTCGTCGGTCAGCGCGCCCTCGGACTCGCCGGTGCCCCGGATGTCCACGCGCACGCACGCGTAGCCGTGCCCGGCCAGGTACGGGTGGTGGATCGAGTCACGAACGGCGGTCAGGTCCCTCTTGCGGTAGGGGATGTACTCCAGGATCCCCGGCACGGGCTGGTCGTCCGACGACACGGGACGCCAGATCTTGGCGGCGAGCCTGGTGCCGTCCGAGACGGGGATCCAGACGTGTTCGTCCTCTGTGGTCTGACACGGCAGCGATCCGACCGCGCGGAGCAAGCTATCCCTCCTTCTCGGGCCCTTCCTCGGCGAACTCGAAGTTCAGCGCCTCCACCGTACGCTCGTACTTGTCCTCCAGCTCGGCCTCGTCGCGGGCACCGACGAAGATGTGGGCGAGCTCGAAGCTGTAGCTGTCCTGGCCAGGCAGGTCGGACAGCCGCTGGCCCTCCTCGGGCACGATGTCGATGAGCACGCCGGGGATCTCCCGCTGCACGCGCTCGATCTCCGCCGCCGAAGGCACCTTCCGCACGAGCGCGTCGGAGAAGCGCCGGTGATACCACTTCGCGGCGATGCCGTACTCGCCCTTGTCGTCGGGCAGCGCGGGGTCCTGTCCCAGACCGAGCATCACCATCGCGTGGTGGTTGGGCATGCCGTCGACGCACTCGAACATCTCGGCGTGCGACTGCGAGTGCCTCGGGTTGATCTCCAGCAGGGCCACGTCTCCGCTCTCCGGTTCACAGAAGAACTCGATGGAGAACGTCGAGTTGTCCATCCCGATCTGGCTGATGATGCGCTGGGAGACGTCGACCATGCGATCCACGGCGACCTTCGGCAGCTGGGAGGGGTACTGGTGGCGCAGGAACGACGACCGGCCCTCGTAGTCGATGGAGTCCAGCACACCGTAGACCACGACCTCGCCGTCGTACACGTACCCCTCGGTGGCGCACTGCACGCCGGAGAGCGCTTCCTCCGCGAGGCACGCCTGCCCACCCACCTCGGCGATCTCGCGCGGCAGCTCCAGCATGCCGAGCACGTGCTCGAAGGGCTTGCCGACCCGGCTGATGCCCTCGCGGATCTCCGTGACGGCCTTGTCGAACTCGGCCTCGTCGCGGACGAGGAAGGCCAGCTCGGAGGAGTACGACTTCACGGGCTTGAGCCACATCGGGTAGTTCACGCCGTCCGGCGGCCGCGGCTGCTCGTCGTCGAGGTCGACGATGCCGAAGCGCGGGTACTCGTCGATGGCCTTCTGCTGTTCGAGCCTGCTCCAGTACTTGTGCTCGCATTTGACGATCGACGCGAGCGACGGTCCGGGGAGGCCGTAGCGATCGCAGAGGATCGCGCGCAGCGTGGACACCGGGAAGTCCCAGTAGCCCACGATGGCGTCGATCGACCCGTCGAACGCGTCCAGCTGCGACTGTGCCTTGTCCAGCAGCTGCTCGAAGTCGATCTCCCCTACCTGCGTCTCGTCGACCGTGAGCAGGCCGTGGAACGCGTATTGGTCCGCGTTCCGGATGCCATGCAGGGTGCGCGTGTTCTCCTCGTCGAGGGCGAGTACGAAGATGTTCTTCACGCCGCAGAGGGTCCCCGTCTGGGCCGTCGCTAAACGTGCTCAGCCCAGCACGAAGCCTCTGGCCAGCTCGGACAACGCCTCGTCGAGCACGTCACACAGCTGCAGTCCGGACTCGGCGAGCCAGTGTTCGTACGCCGCGAGCGAGACCCCCAGCGCGGCGTACGCGATCGCCTGCGGTCGCAGTGCGCTCGGCTGTTCGCCCAGGCGGTGCGCGGCGTACTCGGCCACCACGGCGCGCCAGTCGCCGTACCGCAGCGTCGAATGGGCCTGCAGCGCCGGGACACGCAGGATCAGCTCCATGCGCCTGCGGTGCTTGGGCACCTCGGCGGGGTCGACGCGGTTGAACTCCACCACCACGGCGCGCACGGACTCCATGAGCGGCTCGTCGGCCGGCCGCTGCGCGAACCGTTCCCGCATGTGGTCGAGCTGCTCGGTGAACGACCCCCAGACCACGTCGTTCTTGGACTCGAAATACCGGAAGAACGTGCGTCTGCCGATACCCGCGCTCTTCGCGATCGCGTCGACGGTGGTGGCGTCGAAGCCCTCGCGCTCGAACAGCTCGAAGGCCACGGCCTCCAGCTCGTGCTGACTCGTCGACCGGCGTCTACCTGGCCGAACGGATGGTTCCGCCACCGCTTTCGCCCCGATCCCTTCCATTTGGCACCCGGTGCCATTATGCTCGTGCCGTCGGTCACAACAACCTGCTCAGTGAGGAGTAGCTTGCCATGAACGAATCCGCCGCCACCGAGGTCACCGTCGAGGAAGACCTGCTCGTCGAAGAGGTGTCGATCGACGGCATGTGCGGTGTCTACTGATCAGTTCGCCCCGGACCGGCCGTACCGGCTGAGCTCCTCAGTCGCGTTACGGCCGGAACCGTTCGGCGCTCTCGTCTACGACTTCACCACGCGCAAGCTCTCGTTTCTCAAGACGCAGCTGCTGGTGAACGTCGTCCGGGAACTCGAGAACCAGCCCGACGCTCGTTCCGCGCTCCTCTCCGCCGAGGTACCCGAGGCGGAGCAGCAGCGCTATCTCGACGCGCTCGCCGGGCTGCTGTCCGCGGGCACGATCGAAGCAAGAGGGACCTCATGAAACTCGTCGAGCACTTCCAGCACGGGCTGGACGCCCCCATCTGCCTCACGTGGGAACTGACCTACGCCTGCAACCTCTCCTGCGTGCACTGCCTTTCCTCGTCGGGCCGCCGCGACCCGCGCGAACTGTCCACTGAGGAATGCAAGGCCGTCATCGACGAACTGCAGCGCCTGCAGGTGTTCTACGTCAACATCGGCGGCGGCGAGCCCACGATCCGGCCCGACTTCTGGGAGCTGGTCGACTACGCCGTCGCGCACAACGTGGGCGTGAAGTTCTCCACCAACGGCGTGCGCATCACCCCGGAGCGGGCCCGCTGGCTCGCCGGCACCGACTACGTCGACGTGCAGCTGTCGCTCGACGGCGCCACCGCCGAGGTCAACGACTACGTGCGCGGGCCGGGCTCGTTCAACACCACCATGCGGGCGATGGAGAACCTGCGCGACGCGGGCTTCAAGGACTTCAAGATCAGCGTCGTGATGACGCGCCACAACGTCGGCCAGCTCGACGAGTTCAAGCGCATCGCCGACGAATACGGGGCGCAGCTGCGCATCACGCGACTGCGGCCGTCGGGCCGGGGCGCCGACACGTGGGACGAGCTGCACCCCACGGCCGACCAGCAGCTCAAGCTGTACGAGTGGCTGATCGACCACGGCGAGAACGTGCTCACCGGCGACTCGTTCTTCCACCTCAACGCGCTCGGCTCCACCCCGCTGCCGGGCCTGAACCTGTGTGGTGCGGGGCGCGTGGTGTGCCTCATCGACCCGATCGGCGACGTGTACGCGTGCCCGTTCGCGATCCACGACGAGTTCCTCGCGGGCAACGTGCGTGACGAGGGCGGGTTCACGTCCGTCTGGCGCACATCCGAGCTGTTCGAGCGGCTGCGCGCCCCGCAGACCGGTGGCGCGTGCACGTCTTGCTCCGCCTACGACTCGTGCCAGGGCGGCTGCATGGCCGCCAAGTTCTTCACGGGCCTTCCGCTCGACGGCCCCGATCCCGAATGCGTCAAGGGCAACGGGGAGCGCGCGCTCGCCCTCGTCGGCGGCGGCTCGGAGAAGCCGAAGCCGGACAAGGACCACTCCAAGCCCAACCGGACCAAGCGCGTCGGCGTCAGCATCGGCTGGGGCCCACCGGAGCCCGACCGCCTGCCTGACCGCGCGTGCGACACGAGCCCGCTGGCAGGTTTCCGGCCGTGAAACTCACCGAACCGGTCACGCTGGCCGGTCGCCGCGCACCGTCGCGCGTGCTCTTCGGACCACACGAGACGAACCTCGCCCGCGGCAGGGCGATCTCGGCGGCCCACGTGGCCTACTACGAACGCCGCGCCGCCGGCGGTGCGGGGCTGATCGTCACCGAGACGGCCAGCGTCCACGACTCGGACTGGCCCTACGAGCGGGCCCCGCTCGCCGCCGACTGCGGTGAAGGCTGGGCGTCCGTCGTGCAGGCCTGCCGTCCACACGGGACGCTCGTGCTCGCGGGACTCGGCCACGCGGGCTCGCAGGGCTCGTCGGCGTTCTCGCAGCAGGCGCTGTGGGCGCCCTCGCGGGTGCCGGACGTGGCGAGCCGCGAGATGCCGATGGAGATGGAGGCCGCCGAGATCCGCGCGGTGGTGGCCGGGTTCACGCGCGCCGCCGAGCTGGCCGTGGAAGCGGACCTCGACGGGGTGGAGGTGGACGCGGGCCAGCACGCGCTGCTGCGGCAGTTCCTCTCGGGGCTGACCAACCAGCGCGGCGACGCCTACGGCACCGACAAGGCCCTGCTGCTGCGTGAGGTGCTCGCCGCGGTGCGGGCCCGCATCGGCGACGGCCGGGTGCTCGGCCTGCGCCTCTCCTGTGACGAGCTGGCGCCGTGGGCGGGGATCACGCCCGAACAGGCGCGGGAGGTCGCGAAGGACCTCGCCCGCGGGGTCGACTACCTCGTCGTGGTGCGCGGTTCCGCGATGGGCACCTCGGCCACGCGCCCCGACTCGCACACCGAGCCGGGCTTCAACACCGAGCTGTGCCGCGGCATCCGCGAGGCGG
Source organism: Prauserella flavalba (assembly GCF_003202235.1). Taxonomy (GTDB): domain Bacteria; phylum Actinomycetota; class Actinomycetes; order Mycobacteriales; family Pseudonocardiaceae; genus Prauserella_A; species Prauserella_A flavalba. The sequence goes on along the minus strand of NZ_MASU01000013.1, from coordinate 247,261 downwards.
TGGCCGGTGCGGCGCCGGTGATCCTCCAGGGCTCGGTGGTGGAGCCCGGGCAGGCCGAGCAGGCGCTCGCCGACGGCGTGGCCGACCTGGTGGAGATGACGCGCGCGCAGATCGCGGACGCGGAGCTGGTGCGCAAGCTCGGCACGGCGGAGCCCGTGCGGCCGTGCACGCTCACCAACCAGAAGTGCAGGGTCCGCGACAACCGTAACCCGATCGTCAGCTGCATCGGCGACCCCCGCAGCGGGCACGAGACCGGCGACGCGCCCGTCGACGGCACTGCCGGCACCGATCCCGCGCGGTCGGTGCTCGTCGTCGGCGGCGGCCCTGCCGGGCTGGAGGCCGCGCGCGTGCTCGCCCTGCGCGGGCACCGGGTGCGCCTGGTCGAGCGGGAGGCCGCGCTGGGCGGGATGCTTACCCTGGCCGCCCGCGTGCCGGGCCGCGACCGTCTTGGCAACCTCGCGCGCTGGCTCGTGGCCGAGGTGCACCGGCTCGGCGTGGAGGTCGCGGTGAACACCGAGGCCGACCTGGCGGAGCTGTCCGGCGACGTCGTGGTCGCGACCGGATCGGTCGCCGGACCGCGCAGGTACACCGTGCGCGACGGCGGGTTCGTGCTCGACGTCGTCGACCTGCTCACCGCGCCCGACCGCCTGCCGGAGGGGCCGGTCGCGGTCTACGACCCGGTGGGCGACGCCGTGGGCGTCGGCATCGCCGAGCTGGCCGCTGCCGCGGGCAGGCCGACCACGATCATCACGCAGGACCAGGTGGTGGGCACGCAGCTCGCGCTCACCGGCGACCTCGCCGACGCCAACGCGCGCCTGCAGCGCGCGGGGGTGCGGCTCGCGAAGCGGAGCCTGCTGCGCGAGGTGCACGCGGGTCACGTGGTGGTCACCGACGCCTACACCGGCACGGCCACCGAGCTCGAGTGCGCCACCCTGATCCACTGTGGACACCGGCTGCCCGATCCCACCCCGGTTCCGGCCGGGATGGTGGAGGCGGGCGACCGCGTGGCCCCGCGATCGGTGCACGAGGCCGTACTGGAGGGCCGCAGGGCCGCGCTGGCGTTCGCCGCGAAACCACTGGCGGTGCACCGATGAGCGCAACGAGCCGTTACCGTTACCTGTTCTCGCCGCTGCGGCTGGGCCCGGTGACGCTGGCCAACCGCGTGGTGTTCTCCGCACACCTGACGAACTACGCGAAGGAAGGGCTGCCGAGCGAGCAGCACGCGGCCTACTACGCGGCGCGCGCCAAGGGCGGCGCGGGGCTCATCATCACCGAGGAGCACTCGACCCATCCGACGGACTGGCCGTACGAGAAGCTCATCCACGGCTTCCACCCCGAGGTGATTCCGGGCTACCGGCGGATCACCGAGGCGGTGCACGCGCACGGCGTGCCGATCTTCGCCCAGCTCAACCACAACGGCGGGCAGGCGTCGAGCATGTACTCGCGGCTGCCGGTGTGGGCACCCTCGCCCGTGCCCGACCCGCTGTTCCGCGAGGTGCCGAAGGCCGTCACGGTCGCCGAGATCGACGAGATCGTGGCCGGGTACGCGAAGGTCGCCGAGCACTGCCGGGCGGGCGGGTTCAACGGCGTGGAGCTGCAGTGCTCGCACTCCTCGATCGTGCGCGGCTTCCTCTCCCCCGCCACCAACGTCCGCACCGACGACTACGGCGGTTCGCTGGAGAACCGCGCGCGGATCCTGCTGCGGCTCGTGGCCGCGGTGCGTGAGGCGATCGGGCCCGGCCTCGCGCTGGGCGTGCGGCTCTGCGGCGACGAGCTGATCGAGGGCGGCACCACGATCGACGAGGCCGTCGAGGTCGCCAGGTGGGTCGAGGCGAGCGGGCACGTCGACTACATCAACACCTCGATCGGGGTCGCCACGTCGACGCTGTACATGATCGAGGCGTCGATGAGCATCCCGCCCGGCTACGCGATGTTCATCCCGAGCGCGCTGCGCAAGGCGGTGGACCTGCCGGTGGTGGGCGTCGGCCGGTTCAAGGACCCGTTGCAGGCCGACCGCGCGCTCGCCGAGGGCCACGCGGACCTGATCGGCGTGGTGCGCGGGCAGATCGCCGACGCCGACTTCGTCGCCAAGGCCCGCGCGGGCCACGCCACGGAGATCCGCACGTGCCTGTCGTGCAACCAGGAATGCGTTGGCCGCATGGGTCTCAACCGCTGGCTGGGCTGCATCGAGAACCCGCGCACGGGCAAGGAGAGCGTCGCGCTGCCGATGCCGACGCGGCGGGGCCGCCGGGTCGTGGTGGTGGGCGGTGGGCCCGCCGGGCTGCAGGCCGCGGCGACGGCCGCGGAACGCGGGCACGAGGTGACGTTGCTGGAGCGCAACCAGACCACGGGCGGGCAGGTGAGTGAGGCCGCGAGCGTGCCGAGCCGAGCCGAGTTCCTCGACGTGGTGCGCAACTCGCTCTCGGAGTGCCACCGCTACGGCGTGGACGTGCGCACGGGTGTCACGGCGACCGCCGACGAGATCCGCGCGCTGAAGCCGGAGGTCGTGGTGCTGGCGACCGGCGCGAAACCGCAGGCGCCGTGGTGGGCGGGCGGCATCGAGCGGATCGTCGACGTGCGGGACGTGCTGGAGGGCCGGGTCACCCCCGAGGGCGAGGTCGTGGTGATCGACGACCTCGGCTTCCACCAGGCGACGTCGGTGGCCGAGCTGCTCGCCGACCGTGGCTGCACCGTGCGGATCTCGACGTCGGGCATGGTCGTGGGCCAGGACCTCGGCGTGACGCTGGACATGGAGACCTTCAACGTGCGGGCCGCCGCGAAAGGGATCACCCAGACCACCGACGAGGTCGTGCTGGGTGCCGAGGAGGACGCCGGTGGTGTGCGGCTGCAGGTGCTGACGCACACCACCGGATCAACCACCGACGTGCGCTGTGACTGGGTGGTGTGCGCGACGCACCAGGCGCCGGAGGACGGGCTGTGGCACGAGCTCTCGGGCTCGGCCGAGTTCGAGGTGTACCGCGCCGGTGACTGCGTGGCCCCGCGCCGCGCCCACGCCGCCGTGGTCGAGGGACACCGGGTGGCGGTGGCATTGTGAACGTGAACTCCCTTGCGCTGCTGGTGATCCGCCGTGGTGTGCCCCCGCTCGGCGGGGACGAGGCCGTGGCCGAGGCGGACGGGCACGCGCTGCTCGTCGGCTCCGGATGTGCCGAGGCTGTCGGCCAACTGCCGCTGCGGCGCGCGTGGTGCGTCGAGGCCGGTGACTTCGCCGCGGGGGCGTGGGCGAGCGCGCTCGCGCCGCTGCTGCGGGACGTGCGCCGTGTCGTACTGCCCGCTTCCGCCGACGGCAGGGATTTCGCGCCCCGCCTCGCCGCCGAGCTCGACCGGCCGCTGCTGGCCGGTGCGGTGCGGATCGGCGAAAGCTGCGCGGACCTCGCCCGCTGGGACGGCAGGCTCTCGGTGACCGTGGAGACGTCGGGGCCGTTCGTCGCGACGCTCGTGCCCGGCGTGCGCGGCAGCGCCCCCGCGGAGGGAACGCCCGAGGTCACCCACGTCGACCTGGACGTCCCGGACTCTCCCGACGCGCGTGTGCTCGAGGTGCTCGACCCCGACCCGGCGACCGCGGACCTCGCGGAGGCCCCGCGCATCCTCGGTGCGGGCGCCGGCCTGGCGAGGGGTGCCCTCACCGGGCCGGAGTCGCTCGCGCTGCTCGGCGAGGTCGCCTCGGCGCTGGGCGCGTCCGTCGGCGCGACGCGCGTGGTCACCGACGCGGGCTGGGCGCCCTACGAACGGCAGATCGGCACCACCGGCGTGGTCGTCGATCCGGATCTGTACGTGGCGTTCGGGGTCTCCGGCGCCACCCAGCACACCGGCGGTCTCGGCAACCCGCGCCACGTCGTGTCCGTGAACACCGACGGCAGCTCGCCCATGACGGCGATGGCCGACCTCGGGCTGGTCACCGACGCGCAGGAGCTGCTGCGGGAACTGGCTCGCCGCTTGGACACTCCCGGGAGCAAGGATGCGTGACAGGGCAGGACCCGCGAGCTCCGCGGTGACCGTGGCGGAACCGGAGCGCCCGCAGTTCGACGCGATCGTGGTCGGCGCGGGCCCCGCGGGCTCGGCTGCGGCACTGGAGCTGGCCCGCGCGGGGAATTCGGTGGCGCTGCTGGAACGCGGACCGTTCCCCGGCGCGAAGAACGTCTACGGCGGTGTGGTGTACGGCCGGATCCTCGACGAGCTGATCCCCGGCTGGTACGACGAGATGCCGGTGCAGCGCTGGATCACACGGCGGCAGACCATGCTGCTCGACGGCGAGCGCTCGATGACCGTGGACTTCCGCAGCCAGAACTGGGGTCGCGCGCCGTACAACGGCGCCACGACCTACCGCGCCGAGTTCGACGACTGGCTCGCGGGGCACGCGCAGAAGGCGGGCGCGGTGCTCGTCCCGTCCACCGTGGCCACGCGGCTGCTGTGCACGGAACGGGGCCGGGTCGTGGGCGTGCGCACCGACCGCCCCGACGGCGACCTCACCGCGAAGGTCGTGATCGCGTGCGACGGTGTGAACTCGTTCCTCGCCAAGCAGGCCGGGCTCTTCCCCGGAGACCAGGCCGAGCACACCACGCTCGGCGTCAAGGAGACGCTCGCGCTGCCCGCGCGGACCATCGACGAGCGGTTCGGCGTCAGCGGGCACGAGGGCGTCGACATCGAGATGCTCGGCTGCACGCAGGGCATCCCCGGTGGCGGGTTCCTCTACACGAACTACGACACCCTCAGCGTCGGGCTCGTGCTGGGGCTGAAGGGGCTGGCGAAGGCCGGAAAGCGGCCCGAGGAGGTGCTCGCCGAGCTGAAGCGGCACCCGTCGATCCAGCCGCTCGTGCGCGGCGCCGAGCTGGTGGAGTACTCGGCGCACCTCATCCCCGAGGGCGGCTACGACACCATGCCGCAGCTCGTCGGCGACGGCCTGCTCGTCGCGGGCGACGCGGCGGCGATGTGCCTCGCGGCCGGGATCTGGCTGGAGGGCGTGAACTTCGCGATGGGCTCCGGGATGTACGCGGGCAGGGCGGCGTCGAAGGCGCTGACCTCAGGCGACCTCGGTGACCTGCGCGCGTACCGGACCCTGCTGGAGTCGTCGTTCGTGCTCGCCGACCACAAGAAGCTGCGCAAGGCGCCGGAGCTGGTGCTCTCCGAACGCGTCCAGCAGCGCTACCCGGGCCTGGTGTGCGACCTGGTCGAGGGGATGTTCACCGTCGAGAACCCCCGGCCCAAGCCCGGGGTGCGGAAGCTGCTGCGCGCGTCGGCGAAGCGCAACGGCGTGAAGATGCGCGAGCTGGCCAGGGACGCGCTCACCGGCCTGCGGTCGTTCGGGTGAGGAGTGTCCCCATGAGCCAACCATCCGCAGTGAAGGCCACCATCACTGCATGGATCAAGCACAGTGGCGCGCAGCGTCTCCGTTTGGGTGGTGGCGGGAGACGGATGGGCGCAGGCATGGTGGCCTTCACTGCAGCTAGGAGGTGCCCGTGAACCAGCGTTACAGCGACGTCTCGTTCGAGGACCGGATGTCGCATGTGGACTTCCGGGTGGCCGAGCAGCCGCACATCGTCGTCGACACCGACGTGTGCCGGTCGTGCACCACCAAGACGTGCGTGCACGCGTGCCCGGCGAACCTGTTCGTGCCCACCGCCGAGGGCGGGATCCTGTTCAACTACGAGCAGTGCTTCGAGTGCGGCACGTGCTACCTGATGTGCGACGGCGGCGACGCGATCAGCTGGAGCTACCCCGACGGCGGCCAGGGCGTGGTGTTCCGTCATGGCTGAATCGCTCATGCCGCTGATCGTCGCCCTCCTGCGCTGGACCGACGCGCGCGCCAGGATCGACCCGCTCTCGGGCGAGGTCGAGACCGACCCGCGCGGGGCGGGCCCGAGCGAGGCGGACCGGTGCGCGCTGGAGCACGCGCTGCGCATCGCCGAGGCCGCGGGTGGCCGCTGTGCCGCCGTGACGCTCGCCCCGGAACCGGCCGAGGAGATGCTGCGCGACGCGCTCGCCTGCGGTGCGGACGCCGTGCTGCGCGTGGACGTGCCGTCGTGGGACTCCCGCGTCCCCGACTCCGGTGCCACCACGGCGCGGGCGCTCGCACACGCGATCAGGACGGAACTCGGCGAGCCGTCGCTCGTGCTCACCGGCGACCACTCGGCCGACCGGGGCACCGGCAGCACCCCCGCGTTCCTCGCCGCCGAGCTGGGCTGCGCGCAGGCACTCGGTCTCGTGGAACTGTCCTATGCCGACGGTGAGCTGCTGGCTCTGCGCAGGCTCGACCGGGGCCGCAGGGAACGGCTCGCCGTGCCGCTGCCGGCCGTGTGCTCGGTCGAACCCGCCGGGGTGCGACTGCGCAGGGCCGCGCTGCCGTCCACGCTCGCCGCCCGCAGGGCCGAGATCCCGGTGGTCGCGGGCGCCGTGGCCGCCGAACCGGTGACCGCGCACGCCGCGCGCCCGTTCCGGCCGAGGGCCAAGGAGCTTCCCCCGCCACCCGAGGCCGACCCCCGGCTGCGGCTGCTGCGCCTCACCGGTGCGCATGAGCATCGCGAACCGCCCCGCGTCGTCGTCACCGACGACCCGGCCGAGGCGGCCGACGAGCTGCTGGAGTACCTGCGGGGCAAGGGCTACCTGTGAGCGTCGCGCTGGTCACCGGTGCCGCCCGCGGAATCGGCGCGGCGGTGGTCCGGCGCCTGGCCACCACGGGCTGGCAGGTGGTGGCCGTCGACCGCTGCGCCGACGACCCCCGCGTGCCGTACCCGCTCGGCACCAGGGAGGAGCTGGCCGCGCTGGCCGCCTCGTACCCGGACGCCGTGCTCGACGTCGTAGCCGACGTGCAGGACCCGGCCGCGCTGCGCTCGGCGGTCGCGCTCGCCGAGGACCGCTTCGGCGGGCTCGACGCCGCGGTGGCCGCCGCCGCGCTCATCGCGGGCGGGCGGCCGCTGTGGGAGAGCGACGACACCGAATGGGACGCGCTGTTCTCCGTCGGCGTCACGGGGGTCGCCAACCTCGCGCGCGCCGCGATCCCCGCCCTGCTGCGCCGCCCCGAGCCGCGGCAGGGCCGGTTCGTGGCGCTCGCGTCGGCCGCCGCGCACCACGGCCTGTGGCACCTCGCCGGATACAACGCGGCCAAGCACGCGGTGGTGGGCCTGGTCAAAGGGCTCGCCACCGACCTGCGCGGCACCGGCATCTGCGCGACCGCGGTGTCGCCGGGGTCGACCCGCACCGAGATGCTCACGGCCACGGCACGCCTCTACGACCTCGGTGACGTCGAGGAGTTCGCCTCACACCAGCTGGTGGAGCGGCTGCTGGAACCCGACGAGATCGCGGCGGCGGTGTGCTTCCTGTGCTCGCCGGAGTCCTCAGCCATCACGGGCACCGTCGTGCACGCGGACGGAGGCTTCGCACCATGAAGCCCGCCCCGCGAGTCGTGCACTCCCGACCGCGAGTCGTGCACTCCCGACCGCGAGTCGTGCACTCCCGACCGCGAGTCGTGCGCTCCCGGCCGCGAGTCGTACGTCCGGAGGGAGGTCCCACGTCGTGAAGCCCGGTACGCGGCTCACGCTCGACGACTCCGTGCGCCGGCGCGGCCCCCTGCTCATCGGCGGCTCGCCGCTGCGCCTGGTGCGGCTCGGCAAGGCGGGCACCGGGCTGCTCGACCGGTGGCTCGCGGGCGAGCCGCTGGGTGACGGTCCGTCGGAGGAACGGCTCGCGCGCAGGCTGCTCGACGCCGGGCTCGTGCACCCGAGTCCGCCGCCGCTGCTGACCACGGCGGACGTGACCGTGGTGGTGCCCGTCAGGGACAACCCCGGCGGTGTCAAGCGGGTGCTCGACGCGACGGACGGGGTGGCCGAGCGGATCGTGGTCGACGACGGCTCCCGCGAGCCGCTGCCCGGCGCCCGCGTCCGGCACGAACGGCCCGGCGGACCCGCCGCCGCCCGCAACGCGGGATGGCGGCTCGCGGGCACCGAGCTGGTGGCGTTCCTCGACTCCGACACCGAACCCGAGCCGGGCTGGCTGGACGCGCTGCTGCCGCAGTTCTCCGACCCGACCGTGCTTGCGGTGGCGCCCCGGATCCGCAGCATTCCTGGCGACGGCGCACTCGCACAGTACGAGGCGGACCGGTCGAGCCTCGACCTCGGCTCCCGCCCCGCACCGGTGCGCCCGATGAGCCGCGTGAGCTACGTGCCGAGCGCGGCGCTCGTCGTCCGCCGCTCCGCGCTGTCCGCTGTGGACGGTTTCGACACGGGCCTGCGCTTCGGCGAGGACGTCGACCTGGTGTGGCGGCTGCTCGAATTCGGCGCCGTGCGCTACGAGCCCGCCGCCGTGGTGACGCACGAGCCGAGGGCCGCGCTGCGCCCGTGGCTACGGCAGCGGTTCGAGTACGGCACGTCGGCGGCGCCGCTGTCGCGGCGGCATCCCGGCAAGCTGAGCCCCGCGCGGCTGTCGGCGTGGAGCGCGGCGGCGTGGGCGCTGCTGGCGCTCGGCAGGCCGTGGCTCGCCCTCGCGCTCGCCGCAGGGTCGACGGCGCTGCTGCCGCGCAAGCTGCGGGGCCGGGGCGTGCCGGTGCCGGAGTCGCTGCGGCTCGCCGCGCTCGGGCATCTCGGCGCGGGCAGGCTGCTCGCGGAGGCCACCCGCCGCGCGTGGTGGCCCGCCGCGCTGCTCACCCGCCGGGGCCGTCGCGTGCTGCTCGCGGCGCTGGTCCCGTGTGCCGCCGAAGCGCTCGGGCACTCACCGGCCTGGCTCGCACTGCGGATCGCCGACGACCTCGCCTACGGCGCCGGCGTGTGGACGGGCAGCCTCCGCGAGCGCACGCCCGCACCGCTGCTGCCCGCGTTCACCGAGGGTGCACTGCGGTGACGGCCCTGTCGGGCCTGCGCTGGCCCGAGGTGCCGCGCGCGCTGCTGGCCGTGCCGCTGGGAGCGACCGAGCAGCACGGTCCGCACCTGCCGCTCGACACCGACACCACCGTCGCCGAGGAGTTGGCGCGCAGGCTCGCCTCCCAGGTTCCTGGCGTGGTCGTGGCGCCCGCGCTGCCGTACGGGTCGAGTGGTGAACACGCGGGCTTCCCGGGGACGCTGTCGATCGGGCAGGAGGCGCTGGAGCTGGTGCTCGTCGAGCTGGCGCGCTCCGCCGACCACTTCGCCGGTGTCGTGTTCGTCAACGGGCACGGCGGCAACCTCGAACCCCTGCGCAGGGCCGTGCGCCTGCTGCGCTCGGAGGGCAGGCGCGTGCTCGCGTGGGCACCCGGCGGGCCGCCCGACGACACGCACGCCGGGCGAACGGAAACGTCGGTGCTGCTCCACCTGCGGCCCGGCGACGTGCTGCCCGGCGTCCCCGGCAACACGTCACCGTTGCCCGCGCTGATGGACCGGCTGGTCAGCGGTGGTGTGCGCAGCGTCAGCGAAAACGGCGTTCTCGGCGACCCCACGGGAGCGTCCGCGGCCGAGGGCGAGGCACGGCTCGGGGCGTGGACGGACGCGCTGGTCACCGCCGTGCGCGACTGGCAGGGCGGGTAACGCTACCCTGCCCAGTGGCACGCAGGATCAGCGATGAGGGTGGTGACGCGATGCCGGCGGCGGAGGGGCGGCGCGGCAGACCGGTGCTGAGCAGACGGCGCGAGGTCAGCCACATGAGCGCGCGGTCGTTGCTCATGACGTTGCTCGGCGAGTTCGTGCTTCCCCGTGATCGTCCGGTGTGGACGTCCATGCTGGTGGACGCGCTGGCGATGTTCGACGTGGAGGAGAAGTCGGCGCGCCAGGCGCTGGCCCGCACCGCCGCCGAGGGCTGGCTGGAGTCGGAGCGCGTCGGCAGGCGCGTGCGGTGGTCGCTGACGCAGCCGGGGCGCAAGCTACTCACCGAGGGCGCGCGGCGGATCTACGACTTCGGCAGCACCGAGCGCACGTGGGACGGCGAATGGCTCGTGGTGCTCGTGTCCGTGCCCGAGGCCAAACGGGACCTTCGGCACCAGCTGCGCACCAAGCTGACGTGGGCGGGCTTCGGCTCGCCCGACCCGGGCGTGTGGGTCACGCCCCATACCTCGCGCGAGGCGGAGGCGCTCGACATCCTCACCGGTCTGGGCCTCGGCGACGCGCTGTCGTTCACCGGTCCGTACGGCCGCATCGGCGAGGAGGCCACGATGGTCTCCCGTGCGTGGGACCTGCGGAACCTGGAGACGCGGTACGAGGAGTTCGTGGGCGCCTTCGCGGCGCTGGAGCCTGCCGACGGGGATGCCGTGCTCGACGCGCAGACCCGTCTCGTGCACGAATGGCGCCGATTCCCCTTCCTGGACCCCCAGCTTCCGACTGCCCTCCTGCCGACGGGCTGGAGCGGAGCCAAGGCGGCCGAGCTCTTCCATCGCAGGCATGCCGAATGGCGCCCCTCCGCCCAGCTCCGCTGGGACGAACGCCTGGCCGCCGGAGAAGCCGCCTGACCCCTCACTCGCGAGTCGTGCACTCCCGACCGCGAGTCGTGCACTCCCGACCGCGAGTCGTGCGCTCCCGATCGCGAGTTGTGCGTTCGGCCCGAGCCTCGCCGCGACTCGAGCGCCGGTACGGGGCCCTCGCGTGCCCGAACAGAAAACGCCGTGCCTGAGCGAGCGACTCGCGAACCGGAACGCACAACTCGCGAACCCGAACGCACGACTCGCGAACCGGAACGCACGACTCGCGCGTCAGCCTGCGTCAGATCGCCAGCCCCGGGTACAGCTTCGCCGCGTTACCGGCCAGGACGTCACGCAGTACCTCCTCGGGGAGCCCGAGTGCCGCGAGGGCGCGGACGTTGCGGGCCGTGCCCGGCACCCCAGGCCAATCGGTACCGAAGACGAAACGGGTCGCCAGCCTTTCGAAATCGAACCGCGCGTAGTACTCGGGGAGCTTCTTCGGCGGCAAGCCCGCCAGATCGAGCCACACGTTGTCCTTGGCCAGCGCCAGAAACGCCGCCGCGTCATACCACCACCCACGGCCACCGTGCGCGAAAACGAACCGCACGTCCGGGAAGTCCTCCACCACGTCGGTGAGCAGCTGGGGATCGCCGAAGATCGTTCTCGCGCCGGGGAAGCTGCTCGTGCCCGAGTGGAGGATCACCGGGATGCCGCGTTCCTCGCACACGTGGTACGCGCGGTACAGCTCCTTGTCGGCCGGGGAGAACCCACCGTGCACCGGATGCAGCTTGAGCGCCACCGCGCCCAGGTCCAGTTGCCGCTCCACTTCGGACCCCAGCGGATGGTGCAGGTGCGGGTTCACGTTGGCGACGAGCCGGAACCGCTGCGGGTTGCACTCCACGAACGGCAGGTTGTCCTCGATCGGCTGGATCCCAGTGGCCCTCGGGCTGTACTCGCAGAACAGCAGCGCCCGGTCGACGCCCTCCTCCTCGAACAGCGCGTCGAGCCGCTCGGGCACGGGATCGCCGTCGGAGTCGTAGACGGAACGCCACGGGTGCGGCCCCGAGAACCGCCGCGCCCACTCCAGCCACGCCGGTTTGAGGGTCGACAGCCGCGGCACGTGCACGTGCGCGTCGACCACGGGGTAGCCGTCGATCACGTGACCGCCTCGACCGGCGGAGCCTCCGCGACCGGCACGGCGTCGGTCCGCACGAGGTCACGCAGCACGTTGCGCCGGATCTTGCCGGTCGCCGTCTTGGGCAGCTCGGTGAGTTCCACGACCGCGCGCGGGCGCTTGAACGACGCGAGCCCCGCCCGGCACCACGCGATCAGCGCGTCGCCGTCCACGTGCCTGCCCGGCTTCGGCACCACGCAGGCGACGGGCTTGTCGAGCTCGTCGGAGTCGGGCACCGCGACCACCGCGGCCTCGGCGACGTCCGGGTGCTCCAGCAGTCGCTCCTCCACCTCGCTGGGCGTGACCCAGATTCCGCCCGCCTTGATCATGTCGTTGAACCGGCCGAGGCACGAGTACGTCCCGTCCTCGTTGCGCACGTACGTGTCGCCGGTGCGCATCCACTCGCCGAGGAACACCTTGCGCGTCGTCTCCGCCCGGCACCAGTAACCGATGGCCGCGCTGGCACCGCGCACGTACAGCTCGCCCGGCTTGCCTGCCTCCGAGATCACGGCACCGTGCTCGTCGCGGATCTCCACGTCGTAGCCGGGAACCGGAACACCCGACGACGCCGGGTGGACTTCGCCTGGCCGGTTGGACATGAAGATGTGCAGCATCTCGGTGGAGCCGATGCCGTCGAGCACCTCGACGCCGAACTCGTCGCGCATGCCGTGGAACATCCGCGCCGGCAGCGCTTCCCCGGCCGAAACCCCTTGGCGCACCGAGGAGAACGCGTCGCGCGGCACGTCGCTCGCCAGCAGCGGTCCCCAGAAGCTCGGGGTGCCGAACAGCAGCGACGCCCGGTCGGTCATCGCGCGCGCGGCGACGAGCTGCGGCGTCGGCCGCGCCGACTCCAGCAGCGCCGTCGCCCCGACCGACAGCGGGAAGAACATCGAGTTGCCGATGCCGTAGGCGAAGAACAGCTTCGCGACCGAGAGGCACCGGTCGTCACGGGTGATGCCGAGTACCTGACGGCCGTAGGTCTCGGCCACGAACCGGATGTCGTCGTGCCGGTGCATCGCCGCCTTCGGCGTGCCCGTGGTGCCCGAGGTGTAGAGCCACAGCGCGGGCGAGTCGGCCCACGTCGCGTACGGCCGCTCCCGCTCCCCCGCGTCGCGCATGCGGTGCCAGTCGTCGGTGAGGACGACGGTCTGCACTTCTCCCGCCTTCTCGACCGCGGCCAGCACGACGTCGCCGAACGCGCTGGAGCCGAGCACGATCCGGGTGCGCGAGTCGGCGACGAGCTTGCCCAGCTCGCCGGCGGTGAGCATGGTCGAGCACGGGACGGCGACGGCGCCGAGGTACATCGCCGCGAGGATGGCGGTGAACAGCTCGACCTCGTCGGCCATGCACATCAGCACACGTTCCTCCGGCCGCACGCCCAGCGCGTGCAGCCCGCCCGCGACCCTGCGGACCTCCTCGTCCAGCTCGGCGTAGCTGAGCGTGCGCGTGTTGGACACGACGGCGGTGCGTGCCCCGTCACCGGCGGCGACATGCCTGCCGACGAGGTACTCGGTGGCGTTGAAGGTGGTGGGAGGAGCGGTCAGCGCTGACATGGGCCCCGCCTTAGGTCAGGTAGACGTATTCGTAGTCGAAGGGCTTGCCGTTGATGCCGTTGGTCGGAGGTGCTACCCAGCTCGCGATCTTGCCACGTTCGTAGACCGGTTTCATCAACGAACGGACGAAGGTGAGGTCCTCGCTGGTGGGCAACCACTTGTCCCTGCCTGCCTGCCACGTCTGCTCGTCGACGATAGTGCCGTCGGGGGTCACGTGGTAGCCCGCGTTGATGCCCACCTGCCGGTTGAACCCGGGGTGCGGCAGGTACAGGCGGTGGTCGATGTCGTTGTCGGCGAGGATCTTGTTCCAGCGCTTGAGCCCGCTGCGGCAGTCGGAGATGTACTCGGTGCGCAGGTCGAGGTTGAGCAGCAGGATCGCCTGCAGCTCCTCCTGGGTCCACGTGCCGTCGTCGCGCGGTTTCTCCAGCAGCGCGCTGTCGTCGGTGAGCTTGTGGTCGTCCTTGCGGCGGTTCTCCAGCCAGCGGCCCTTGAGCCCGGACGTGTAGTAGTTGGCGGCGTTGGTGGACGTCTCGCTGCCGAACAGGTCCAGCGAGACGCTGTAGTGGAAGTTGATGTACTTCTGGATGATGTCGAGCGGGATGCCGCCGTGCGAGGCGATGTCGAGGGTGTCGTGCTCACGGATCAGCTCGGCGCTGCGGGTGACCACTCGGTCGACTCCGGTGGTGCCCACGAACATGTGGTGGGCCTCTTCCTTGAGCATGAACTCGCACGTGCGCGACAGCGGGTCGAACGCCGACTCCTTGAGCGTGCCGAGCTGGTACTTGCCGTCGCGGTCGGTGAAGTACGTGAACATGTAGAAGGCCAGCCAGTCGGCGGTCTCCTCGTTGAACGCGCCGAGGATGCGCGGGGAGTCGGGGCTGCCGGAGTTGCGGTACAGCAGCGCCTCGGCCTCCTCGCGGCCCTCGCGGCCGAAGTAGGCGTGCAGCAGGTACACCATCGCCCACAGGTGCCTGCCCTCCTCCACGTTGACCTGGAAGAGGTTGCGCAGGTCGTACAGTGACGGCGCGGTGAGGCCGAGCAGCCGCTGCTGTTCGACGCTCGCGGGTTCGGTGTCGCCCTGGATCACGATCAGCCGTTGCAGGTCGGCGCGGTACTCGCCGGGCACCTGCTGCCACACCGGCTCGCCCTTGTGCTCGCCGAAGCCGATGGTGCGGTCGGCGTCGCGCTCGGCGAGGAAGATGCCCCACCGGTACTCCTCGGGCACCACGTGGTCGAAGTGCGCCCAGCCTTCGCGGCCGACGCTGACCGCCGTGCGCAGGTACACGCCGTGGGTCTCCAGGGTGGGTCCCATCTCGGCCCACCAGTTCATGAACCTCGGCTGCCAGCCCTCCAGCGCCCGCTGCAGGCGCCGGTTGGACGAGAGGTCGACGTTGTTCGGGATCTTGGCGTCGTAGTCGATCTTTTCCGGCATGCTCTACACCCGTTTCCGGTCGAAGACGGCTTTCTGTCCCGTGCCGTAGCGGCGCAACGCGCCCTGCTCCCCCGCCGCGTTGGGACGGTTGAAGATCCAGTTCTGCCAGGCCGAGAGACGTCCGAACACCTTGGTCTCGATGGTCTCGGGCCCCACGAAGCGGTGATTGGCCTCCATGCCGGTCAGCGCGTCCGGCGAGAGGCTCCTGCGCCCCTCGATCACCAGGCGGATCTCGTCCTCCCAGTCGATGTCGTCGGGTGCGTCGGTGACGAGCCCGAGCTCCACGGCGTCGGAGGGGGCCAGCGCGCGGCCGCGTTCCTTGGCGAGCCAGGCGAGGTGGTCGTCCTCGCGGTAGAACCGGGACTCGAGCCGGGTCAGCCCGTTGCCCATCGGCAGCGGCCCGAAGTTCGCGTCGGACAGCGTGATCGAGGCGCGTTCGCCGCTGTCCTCGTCCTCGATCTGTGGGGGTGCCCCCGCCAATGAGGGCGTAGCCGGCGGGGGAGGACCGTCCAACATGTACTGCCGGTCGCACGCGAGCGCCAGCTCCATGAGCACACCCGCGAAGCACGAGCCCGGTTCGATCAGGGCGATCAGGCTCCGGCTGGTGACGTCGAGCCGCTTCAGGGTCCGCTTGTAGTAGTGGAGGATCTCGTTGCACAGCCAGTCGTCGCCGGCGCCCGCGAGCACCACGGCCTCGTGCCTCAGCACGAGCTCCTGGTCACCCTGGGTACGCAGCACCCACGTGCCCAGCTCGGGCTCGTTGGTGCGCAGCCGCAGGATCGCGTCGTCCAGCTCCCGCGTGAGGGCCAGCAGCCAGAACCCGGCGCCCTGCTCGTGCGGGTCGCCCGGTTCCGCCGACGGTCCGCGCACGGTCAGCTCCACCGTGCCGGCGCCGCGGTCGTAGCGGGCCGAGACGTGATCGTACTCCAGCCCTTCCGGGGTCTCCTCGCGACGCAACGGGGTCAGCTCGACGCCGGTGGCGTCCGAGGGCCGGGTGCTGCGCTCGGCCAGTTCCCCGGCACGGCGGGTGACCGTCTCGGTGAACTCCCGGCGCGGCGCCAGCTCGTCGACAAGGCCCCAGTCGACGGCGGTCCTGCCCTTGACGCCGTCGCTGCGCGTGGCGAACACGTCGGCCCTGTCCTTGCGCACGCGCCGTTTGTCGACGACGCGCGTGAGCCCGCCCGTGCCGGGCAGCACGCCCAGCAGTGGTACCTCCGGCAGCGCGACGGTGGAGGAATTGTCGTCCACCAGCACGATGTGCTCACACGCGAGCGCCAGCTCGTAACCGCCGCCCGCGCAGGCTCCGTTCACGGCGGCAAGGTAGGTCTGCCCGGAGAACTCGGTGGCATCCTCCATGCCGTTGCGGGTCTCGTTGGTGAACTTGCAGAAGTTCACCTTCCACTCGTGCGGTGAGCCCGCGAGCATCCGGATGTTGGCGCCCGCGCAGAAGACGTTGTCCTTGCCGCTGGTGACCACGACCGTCCGCACACCGGGGTGCTCGAAGCGCAGCCGCTGCACGGCGTCGTACAGCTCGATGTCCACGCCGAGGTCGTAGGAGTTGAGCTTCAGCTCGTAACCGGGGACGAGCCCGCCCTGCTCGTCGACGTCGAGCATCAGCCACGCGAGCGGGCCGTCCACCCGGAGTCTCCAATGGCGGTAGGAGTCCGGGTGCCGGTCGAACGACACGGTGGTGGGCTCTGCGGTGTCCTCGACATCGTTGGCGGTCACCCTGCCAAGTTTCTACGCCTGACCGCATCCGCGTCAAGGTTGTGTAGAACCAAGCATGGGCTACCCACGCCGCCCTGCCGCCTCCTGGAAGGCGCCACGCGGCTCCTCGCGGGAATCCAGATTGACCACATCGTGCCCGAACGGCATGCCGACGAGCCAGTCGCCGAGCACCCGGATCGTGCGGTTCCACGTGGGAATCTGCGTGGCGTAGTACGCGCGGCGAGCGGCCCACGCCAGCCTGCCGTGCACCTTCCGGCCCAGCATCTCACCGACGGCCTTGTTCATGCCGAGCGTCACGAACTCGCCCTTGCTCTTGTAGTGGAACGGCCTCAGTTCTCCACCCCGCAGCCGCTCCGCGAGGTTGTCACCGAGCCTGCGCGCCTGCCGCACCGCGTACTGCGCGGTCGGCGGGCACACGCCGCCGTTTTCCAGGTCGGGTACCGCGGCGCAGTCGCCCGCCGCCCAGATGTCGGGGTGTCCCTCGACCCGCATCGTCTCGTCGACGATGATCCGGCCACGCTGGTCGGTGGGCAGCCCCAGCTCCTTGACCAGTGGCGGCGGCTTGGTTCCGGCGACCCACACGAGGGTGCTCGCGCGGAAGCTGTCTCCATCGTTGAGGCGCACCAGTCCGCCCTCGGCCGACTCCAGCTGCGTGCTCAGGCGCACGTCGATACCCCGGGCACGCAGCTCGGACACCGCACGCTCGGCGAGATCCTCGCTCACGGTGGTCAGGATGCGGTCCATCGCCTCCACGAGCACCCAGCGCATCTCCGACACGTCGAGCTCGGGGTAGCCCTCCAGCACGTCGACGGCCATGTCCTGCAGCTCGGCGAGCGCCTCGACGCCGGTGTAGCCGCCGCCGACGAACACGAACGTCAGCGCGCAGCGGCGCAGCTCGGGATCGTTGGTGGCGGAGGCGATCTCCAGCTGGCGCAGCACGTGGTCACGCAGGTGCACCGCCTCGGCCAGCGAGTTGAACCCGATCCCGCAGTCGGCGAGCCCCGGAATGGGCAGCAGCTTCGACATGGCCCCCACGCCGAGCACCAGCTCGTCGTACTCCAGCTCCAGTTCGGGGCCCGCCTCAGGCGCCACCGACGCGACCCTGCGCTGGGTGTCCACGCCCGTGAGCCTGCCCGCGACGAAGCGCGTCCCGCTCAGCACCGCACGCAGCGGGACGACGGCGTGCCGGGGTTCGAGCGTGCCTGAGGCGACCTCGGGCAGGAGCGGCCGGTAGACCATGAAGTTCTCCGGGTTGACCACGGTCACCTGCGCCTCGCCGCTGCGCAGCCGCTGCTGCAGGCGCAACGCGGCGTAGAGCCCGACGTAGCCGCCGCCGACGATCACGATCCGTTTCGACACGCGAGAAGCCTCCTACCCACCGTTGACGTAAATCACCAAGTAGGCGATGAAGAATCCGGCGACGAGCACGATGCTCGCCAAGACGACCACGAGCCATCCGATCGACATCCCCTTCGACTGCCGGGGCTCGCGATGGGAAAGGCCGGACGTCTGGCCGGATTCGGGCGGGGTGTCGCCAGGCCGGACGCCGCCGCCCTCCTCGAGTCCGGGCGTCCAGGCCGGGTCCGGATCAGGTGGTGGCGTGGTCATGGCCTCCGGGTACCCACGCCCGCCGAGGCAAACCCGTGCGCCAACTGCAGTGAAGGCCACCTTCACTACGTGGAATCGGGCACAGCGGCGCGGAGCGCCTCCGTTTGGGTGGTGGCGGGAGACGGGTGGGCGCAGGCATGGTGGCCTTCACTGCGGATGGGTGGCGCCGGCGCGGATGGGTGGGCCGGCTCAGTGGAGCCTGGGGACGCGCGGTTCGCTCTCGATCGCGTCGAGTTCGTCGGCGCGGGCGATCAGGTCCGTGGTCAGCTCCTGCAGATGCTTGCCGAGCAGGCGAAGGCCGTCCGCGGGCAACTGGCCGCCGTCCTGGCGGTGCAGCAGCTCCACCACGGCCTCGCCGAGATGGGTGTTCACAGCGGAGAGCCGGGCGAGCAGCTCGCGGTCTCGGCGGATCATGTCGGTACCCCTTCGAACCCCACAGTGACTGCGTAGCACGCTACACCAATCGGGCGCGAAGGGGAAACCGGACTATTCGCGACCGAGGACGATGGTGGGCTCCAGTTCGTCTTCGTCCTCACGGGGCAGGGGAACACGCAGGTTGCCCGAGGAATCTCCCGCCCCGCCGTGAGCGCCGGCCGTGACGGTCTCGACGCTCTCGGCCTGTCGCTCGGTATCGGGGCTCCGCATCACGGGCTCCTTTCACACCAGAAAAACCGATGATCTTGATATACCCGACGAGACGGCGGAAAAACCACAGGGCGATCCCAACCTGAAAGGCTGAAAAACGTCACCCGTGTCCAAGGTGGACAGGAAACGACAGCAGCAGGGTGCCCAGCGTCTTACCGTGCGTGTCCAGCTCCAGCGAGGTGGTGACTCCCGCTCCCGACGTCCGTTCGTACACGAACTGCAACGCGGGCAGGTGCGGCAGTTCGTAGCGTCGCACCTCGCCGTCGAGCCACTCCGCGAGGTGCCCGCGCACGCGCTCCGCCGTCACCTCCCGCAGCAGCACGCCGAACAGCGCGTCGTCGTAAGGGAACACCGAGAGCGTGGCCAGGTTGCCCTTGTCCCCGGCACGGCAATGGGCGAGCTCACGAAGCGGTACCGGCACGGCCTGCCTCCAGAAGGGTCACGCCCGCGCGCACGCGGGCCCGTGGGATGAGGGTCGAGACGATGCCGATCACCTCGGACAGGTGCACGCGGACTCCGCCTCCGCCCGCGGGACCGTTGGTGTACAAGGCTTCCACCTCGTCGCCGACGGCCTCCAGCAACGCGATGTCGTGGCTCGCGGCGGCGACGCGAAGGCGGCAGTCGTCGTCGGCGCCGCGCACCTCGACGCGGGGCCGCAACGCCGTGCCGGCGAGCCGGGCGGTCACGATCTCCCCCGCCAGCGCCGCCCGCGCGCCGGCCCCTGGCCCGGCGTAGGAGATCTCCGCCTCGACCTTGGAGCCCGCGCGGTAGCCGACGCTCACCTTCAGCTCCCCTGGCCTCGGCCCGCCCGCCGCACCGCGCACCCGCACCCGGTCGGCGCCCTGCTCGTCGACGCGCACGCCGTACAGGTCGAGCGTCACGTCCGGGGTGAGGTAGCCGCCGGGATCGGTGATCTCGTACAGCAGCTGCTCACACACCGTCGCCCGGTTGAGCACACCGCCGGTGCCGGGCAGCTTGCCAAGGACGGCCGTGCCGTCGGCGGCGACGTCGGCGAACGGGAAGCCCAGTTCGGCCAGGCCGGGCACGTCCTTGTGGCCGGGGTCGGCGAAGTAGCCGCCGGTGAGCTGACCAGCGCATTCGAGCAGGTGCCCGACGAGCGTGCCCGCTGCCGCGGCCGAGGGGTCCGCGAGGTCCCAGCCGAGGCGGTCCGCGAGCGGCGCCAGGAACAGCGACGGGTCGGCGACCCGGCCGGTGAGCACCACCTGTGCTCCCGCCTCGAGCGCGGGCAGGATCGCGTCGGCGCCGAGGTAGGCGTTGGCCGAGACCAGCTCGCCGTGCTCGCGCAGCGGGCGGCCCGTCTCCCACGCGGGCGCGTCGAGGTCCAGTTCGGCGAGCACGTCGTCGCCGGTGATCACGGCGACCGTCGCCGTCGCGCCGAGGCCGTCGAGCAGCTCCCGCGTGACGCGGCCGGCCTCCAGCGGGTTGGCGGCCCCCATGTTGGTCACCACGCGCACACCGTGCTCGACGGCGAGCGGCAGCAGCCGCGTGAAACGGGCGGGCAGGCGCCGGTCGTAGCCGGCGCGCGGGTCGGCGAGGCGGCGCTGCTGGCCGAGCGCGATCGTGCGCTCCGCGAGGCACTCCAGCACGAGGTCGTCGAGCCCGCCCCGGCGCAGCAGGTCCTCGGCGGGCTCGATCCGGTCGCCCGCGAAGCCCGCTCCGCTGCCGATCCTGGTGGTCACACGTGTCCTTTCGTCAGAACGAGATCGCGCCGGTGAGCAGCGCGACCGCGGTCATCGCCAGCGTGGTCCCGAACGCCCACTTGAAGATGAACCGCTGGTGCGCGCCGAGGCTCACCCCGGTCATGCCGATGAGGATGAACGTCGACGCCGTGAGCGGGCTCAACGGGAAGCCGGTGGTCATCTGCCCGAGGATCGCGGCGGTGCCGATCTCGGCGGGGTCGACACCGAAGGCCGCCGCCGTCTCGGCGAGCACGGGCAGCACGCCGAAGTAGTAGGCGTCCGGGGTGAACACGAGGCTCAGCGGCATGCTCGTGATCGCCACGGCGACCGGCAGGATCCCGCTCGCGCCCTCGGGGATCACGCCGACGAGCGCGCGGGCCATCGCCTCGATCATGCCGGTGCCGCCGAGGATTCCGGTGAACACGCCCGCCGCGAAGATCATCGTGGTCACGAGGACGACGTTGTGCCCGTGCTTTTCGAACAGCTCCTGCTGCCGCGGCCAGCTCGGCCGGTTCACCAGCAGCGCCGCCACGAACGCGAGGACGAACACCACCTCGAGGTCGGCGAGCTGGAGCAGCAGCACCACCACGAGCGCGAGCGTGAGCACGACGTTGAACCAGAAGCGTACGCTCTCCGCGCGCGTCCGCCGCGGCAGGTCGGGGCCGATGGTCTCGTCCAGCTCGATGGGCCCGAGCCGCCTGCGCTCGGCGCGGCCGATGAGAAACGCCGCGAAGATCACCCACAGGATCCCGGCGATCATGGCGGGGATCGCGGGCACGAAGAGGTCGCCGCTGTCGAGGTCGAGCGCGGCCATCGCCCGCGCGGTCGGACCGCCCCACGGCACCATGTTCATGACGCCCGCGCCGAGGCACACCACGCCGGCGAGCACCAGCGGCCGCATGCCGAGTTTGCGGTAGATCGGCAACATGGCCGAGACCATGATCAGGAACGTCGAGGCCCCGTCGCCGTCGAGCGCGACGAGCACGGTGAGCACCGCGGTGCCGACGGTGATCTTGAGCGGGTCGCCCTTGGCCCAGCGCAGCACCCTCGCGACCGCGGGGTCGAACAGGCCCGCGTCGACCATGAGGCTGAAGTACAGCACGGCGAAGGTGATCATGATCGCGACCGGCGCGACCGTGGTGAGTCCCTCGGCGATCAGCCCGCCGAGCTCACCGCCGTGGCCGGTGACCAGTGCGGCGAGCACGGGCAGCGCGGTGAGCGCGATGAGCACGGAGACCCGCCGGGACAGGACGGCGAGCAGGAACAGGGCAATCATGACGAAGCCACTCGCGGCGAGCATCGTTGACCTCCGGATGGCAGTGAAGGCCACCTTCACTGCGTTGACCGCAGTGAAGGTGGCCTTCACTGCGGTGGTGTGGTGCGCTCACCTTGCTGGGGCACACCTATCGCGGTCAAACATCGGTTTCCGATAGATTGATGCACTATGCGCATGGACCTGACGGTGCAGCAGCTTCGCGTGGTGGTGGCGGTGCACGACGCGGGCAGCTTCACGGCCGCGGCGGCGGCCCTGCTGCACGCGCAGTCGTCACTGAGCCGCACGGTGCTCGACGTCGAGCGCAAGCTCGGAGTGCCGCTGTTCGAACGCACCACGCGGATGCTCGTACCCACCGAGGAGGGCCGCGAGTTCGTGGCGCTCGCCCGCTCCACTGTGGACACCTTCGACGCGAACCTGCGGCATTTCACCGGTTTCCTCGACGGCAACCGCGGGCGCGTGTCGGTCGCGACGCTGCCCTCGCTCGCGGCGATCCTGCTGCCACCGGTGGTGTCGGCCTACCAGCGCGAGCGCCCCGAGGTGGAGCTGTCCATCGAGGACGCGCTGTCGGCGGAGGTGCTGGACCGCGTGCGCTCCGGCGCCGTTGACTTCGCGGTGACCGTGGTGTCGGCGCTGACCGAACCGCTCGGCGACCTCGACGTGCGGCCGGTGACCACCGACCGGTTCTCGTGCGTCTTCCCGCGCGGGCACCGGTTCGAGGCAGGAGGAGAGGTGCCGTGGCCCGCGCTCGCCGGTGAGCCGTTCATCGCGTTCGACCGCACCACGAGCATCCGCCAGCACCTCGACCACGCACTCGCGGGCGCCACCGAACGGCCGCGCATCGCGATCGAGGCTCGCAACATCAGCGCGGTCGCCGGTCTCGTGGCGGCAGGACTGGGGGTGTCGGCGGTGCCGGGGCTCGTGCTGCCGCTGATGGCCTTCGCGGGCGTGGCGCACCGGCCGCTCGCCGAACCGGCCGTGGAAAGGCGGATCGCGGTGGTCAGGGTGCCGCACCGGCCGCTCTCCCCCGCCGCGGAGGCGTTCCTCGACGCGGTCGTGAGCGACGCCCCGTTACTGTCCTCGTGATGACAGGCAGGCGGGAACAGGTCCTGGACGCGGCGATCCGGGTGCTCGGCACGCAGGGCACGCGGCAGCTGACCCATCGCGCCGTCGACGCGGAGGCCGGGGTGCCCTCCGGCACGGCGTCCAACCACTTCCGCACGCGGGACGCGCTGCTGGCCGGGGTGCTGGAACGCCTGCGGGAGCTGGAGACCCGCAGCTGGGAACGCGTCGCGGCGGAACTGAGCGGCGCGGTGGAGATCGACGTCTTCGCCGACGTGGTGGGCGGGCTCGCACTGGAGCTCGCCGGACCGGCGCGGGTGGTCACGCTCGCGCGGCACGCCCTGCTCGCCGAGGCGGCGTTCCACGACGGTCTGCGCGAGGAGGTCGCGGTGCAGCAGGGACGGATCGAGTCGTGGGCCGCGGAGTGGTTGCGCGCGCTCGGGTCACCGCGGCCCGAACGGGACCTGTGGACGGTCATGTCCCTGCTCGACGGCCTGCTCGCACACCAGTGCGTCAACCCGGACCCCGACTTCGACCCGGCGTCGGCCATCCGCGCCCTGCTCCACGGCCTGCGCGAGACCTGGGGCGCTCCCCATTCGCAGTGAAGGCCACCTTCACTGCGTTGAACGCAGTGAAGGTGGCCTTCACTGCGGTTGCGCTCAGTAGCCGCGCACGCGTTCGAGGCGGATCAGCAGCGGCACCGGGTACTCGGCGCTGAAGGGCTCGGCCCCGCCGCTGACGGTCACCATGCCCTTGGCGTACTTCTCGCTGTAGGCGGGCGTTTCGGCGGCCGAGGGGGCGTTCTCGTCGATCCGCGCGGTGCCTTTCAGCACGACGATGTCGCCACCGGAGCCGTCGCTGTCGAAGTGCAGGCCGACCCTCGGATTCCGGCGGATGTGGGCGAGCCGGTGGGCGTCGACGCGGTTGTAGACCAGCACGTCGTCGCCGTCCCACAGGAACCACACGGGGTTGGGCTGCGGCGTGCCGTCGGCGCCGACCGTGGTGAGCCAGACGACCCGTTCCTCCCGTAACCTGCGGCGGACCCGCTCCCCGAACGGGCTGCCTTCGGCCGGGAGCACGTCTCCTGCCATACCCGCCAAGGTAGCCGCTAGAGTCCGGCAGATGCCGGAACCGTTCGATCTCGCCGACCTGCCCGCCCTCGACGGGGACGTCCTCGACGACGACGCGAGCCTGGCCGCGGCGGCACAGGACTGGGGGCACATCGTCCAGGCGCGGCCCCGCGTCGTGGTCCGCCCGGCGAGCCAGGCGGACGTCGCGGCGGTCGTCGCGTTCGCCGCGGACAGAGGCGTTCCGGTCGCGGCGAGAGGGGCCGGTCATTCGCCGTTCGGGCAGGGCCAGGCCGCGGGCGGCATCGTGCTCGACATGACGAGCCTCGCCACCGTGCACGCCGGCACCGGCAACCGGCTGGTGGTCGACGCGGGAGCCCGCTGGCAGCAGGTGCTCGGCGCGAGCCTGCCGCGCGGGCTGACCCCGCCGGTGCTCACCGACTACCTGGAGCTCACGGTCGGCGGCACGCTCGCCGTCGGCGGCATCGGCGGCGCGACCCACCACCACGGCATGCAGACCGACACGGTCACCGAACTCGAGGTCGTCACCGGCGAGGGCGAGCTCGTGCACTGCTCGGCCGAGGAGAACGGCGAGCTGTTCGACGCCGTGCGCGCCGGGCTCGGCCAGTGCGGGATCGTCACGCGTGCCACGCTCCGGCTGCAGCCCGCGAAGCAGCGCGCCCGCCGCTGGAAGCTGTACTACGACACGCTCGGCGACTTCCTCGCCGACCAGCGCACCACGGTCACCGACGGCCGTTTCGACTACGTCGAGGGCCAGCTGCTGCTCGACGACGAGACCCGCGAGTGGCGGTACCTGCTGGAGGCCACGTCGTACTTCTCGCTGCCCGACCAGCCCGACGAGGAGGCGCTGCTCGGCGACCTGTCGTTCTCGCGCGAGACCGCCGAGGTGGAGGAGTCGACCTACCTGGAGTTCCTCGACCGGATGGCCGAGGGCGAGGCGATCCTGCGCGAGGAGGGCAGCTGGTTTCACCCGCACCCGTGGCTCAACGTGTTCGTGCCCGACGACGAGGTGGAGACCATCGTGGCCGACACGCTCGCCGAGACGGGCGGCGAGGACCTCGGCGACTCCGGCCTCGTGATGCTCTACCCGGTGTGCCGGGAGAAGCTGGCGACACCGCTGGTCCGGGTCCCGTCGAGCGACCTCGTGTGGCTGTTCGCGCTGCTGCGCACGGGCAAGCCGTACGACCCGGCGGGCGTGGCGAGGATGATCCAGCTCAACGCCGGCCTGTACGAGCGGGTCAAGGCGCTCGGCGGCACGGTCTACCCGGCCAACACACTGCCGATGACGGAGAAGGACTGGAAGGACCACTTCGGGGACGAGTGGGAGAAGCTGGAGGCCGCCAAGAAACGGTACGACCCGAAGGGCGTGCTGACGGTCGGCCAGGGAGTTTTCGGGGGTTCGCACACATGAGCACGGGGCACGACGACGCGCTCAAGGCCGTCGAGGGCAGTCTGGACCGGCCGTCCGCGGCCAGGGTCTACGACTACTTCCTCGGCGGGTCCACGAACTACGCGATCGACCGTGCGTTCGCCGAGCAGGTCCGCGAGCGGGTGCCGCTCATCGGCGAGTACTGCAAAACGAGCAGGCAGTTCCTCGGCCGCGCCGTGCGTCGCTGCACCGAGCTGGGCATCCGGCAGTTCGTGGACATCGGCTCCGGACTGCCCACCGAGGGCAACGTGCACGACGTGGCCGACGAGGCGCGGCCGGAGCACGACACCCGCGTGGTCTACGTCGACAACGAGCCCATCGCGCTCGCGCACTCGACGCTGCTGCTCGCCGACACCGCCGACCCGGACCGGCACCAGGCGATCGCCGGTGACCTGCTGCAGCCGGCGCAACTGTGGGAGCGGGTGCGCGACACCGGGCTGATCGACCACTCCGAACCCGTCGCGCTGCTGGTCAACGCCGTGCTGCACTTCATCAAGGACGAGCAGGGTCCGGACTCGCTGCTGGCGTTCTACCGCGACCTGCTGCCACCGGGCTCGCTGCTCGTGCTGTCGCAGATGACCAACGAGAACCCGGTGAGCGAGCAGGAGCGGCAGGCGCTGGCCGACCTCGTGGACTACTACGAGAACACGACCAACCCCGGTCAGCTGCGCACGACCGCCGAGTTCGCCCGGTTCTTCGGCGGCTGGGAGCTCATCGAGCCGGGGCTGGTGTACGCGCCGGCGTGGCATCCCGACGAGGCGACCCTGTTCGCCGCCGTGCCGTCGGAGTCGCGGGTGCTCGGCGGAGTCGCCCGCAAGCCGGGGGCTTGACCGTCCCTTTACCGCGAATAGGCCATTTGGGTCAACCCACTTGACCTGCGTTTTCCCCTGACCGTAGTGAAACCGGTGCCGGACCCTGGCAGGGCGCCCGGTACAGCGCGATCATGGGGTTCATGGTGCGCAGCAGCGGGGGAAGCGGGAGCACGGTCACCACTGCGGGGTACGAGGCGAGGGTGGCGCGGCTGCGGGAGCAGCTCGCCGCAATGCCCGAGGGCGCCCCGGTACGGCTGGCGAAACGCACGTCGAACCTGTTCCGGCCGCGCTCGGACACCTCGTCCGGCCTGGATGTCTCCGGCTTCACACACGTGCTGTCGGTGGATCCGGTGGCGCGCACGGCCGACGTCGAGGGCATGGTCACCTACGAGCAGCTCGTGGACGCGACGCTGCCGCACGGGCTGATGCCACTGGTCGTACCGCAGCTCAAGACCATCACGCTCGGCGGCGCCGTCACCGGGCTGGGCATCGAGTCGTCGTCGTTCCGCAACGGCATGCCGCACGAGTCGGTGCTGGAGATGGACCTGCTCACCGGCGACGGCGAGATCGTGCTCGTCAGGCCCGACAACGAGCACCGGGACCTGTTCTTCGGCTTCCCCAACTCCTACGGCACGCTCGGCTACGCGCTGCGCCTGCGCATCGAGCTGGAACCGGTGCGGCCCTACGTCCGGCTCGAACATGTCCGCTACACCGATCCGGCGCGGTACTTCGCCGCGCTGGAACGCGCGTGCCGCGAGCGGGAGGCCGACTTCGTCGACGGCACGATCTTCGGCAAGGACGAGCTGTACCTGACGCTCGCGACGTTCACCGGCGAGGCGCCCGGGACCAGCGACTACACGTGGCTCGACATCTACTACAAGTCCATCAGGGAACGCACCGTCGACCACCTTCCCGTGCGCGACTACCTGTGGCGCTGGGACACCGACTGGTTCTGGTGCTCACGCGCGCTGGGGGCGCAGAACCGGCTCGTCCGCCTCCTGGCGGGACCGAAGCTCCTGCGGTCCGACGTGTACTGGAAGGTGGTGTCGTTCGAACGGCGGCACGGCCTGCTCTCCCGGTTCGAGCGGGCGCTGGGCAAGCCGGAACGCGAGTCGGTGGTCCAGGACATCGAGGTGCCCGTGGACCGGGCCGCGGAGTTCCTCGGCTTCTTCCACCGCGAGATCCCGATCAGCCCGGTGTGGGTGTGCCCGCTGCGGCAACGGGACGCGGACCGCACCTGGCCACTGTACGAACTGGACCCGAACACGCTTTACGTCAACTTCGGTTTCTGGGCAACGGTTCCGCTGGAGCCGGGCGAGCCGGACGGCACCCACAACCGGCTCATCGAGCGGACCGTGACCGAGCTCGGCGGGCGGAAGTCCCTGTACTCCGAGAGCTTCTACGACGAGGACACGTTCTGGCGGCTCTACAACGGCAAGGCCTACCACGCGCTGAAGGAACGGTACGACCCCGCACGGAGGTTGCTCGACCTGTACGACAAGTGCGTTAGAGCGAGGTGAAAGCAGCAATGGCACAGGGAGAACTCGGTGAGGTGTTCGGACGGCTCCTCACCGCGGGCGAGCACGTGGCGATCACGCTCTACGACGGCAGCGTGGTCGGCGACCCGGACTCGCCCCACCGGATCGACGTGCGCTCGCCGACGGCGCTGAGCTACGTCTTCTCCGCACCCGGCGAGCTCGGCCTCGCCCGCGCCTACGTCACCGGGCACCTCGACGTGCACGGGGACCTCTACACCGTGCTGCGCGCGCTGACCGCCGTGATCGACGGGCTCAGCGTCCGCGACAAGCTGTGGATCATGCGCAGGCTCGGGACCCGCTACCTGCGTTCGGTGCCGGTGCCCGCCGAGGAGGCGCCCAGCAGGGTCAAGCGCGGGCTACGCGGGCTGCGGCACTCGAAGTCCCGCGACAGCGCGGCGATCTCGCAGCACTACGACGTGTCCAACCACTTCTACGAGCTGGTGCTCGGTCCTTCGATGGCCTACACCTGCGCGTGTTACCCCGAGGAGGGCGCGACGCTGGAGGAGGCGCAGTTCCACAAGTTCGACCTGGTGTGCCGCAAGCTCGCCCTCGAACCGGGAATGCGCCTGCTCGACGTCGGCTGCGGCTGGGGCGGCATGGTGGCGCACGCGGCGGAGCACTACGGCGTGCGGGCGATCGGGGTCACGCTCTCGCGGGAGCAGGCGCAGTGGGGGCAGAAGCACATCGTGGCGCGCGGGCTCGCCGACCGGGCCGAGGTACGGCACCTCGACTACCGCGACGTGGCCGAGGGTGGATTCGACGCGGTGTCGTCGATCGGGCTCACCGAGCACATCGGGGCCCGCAACCTGCCGTCGTACTTCCGGTTCCTGCACTCGAAACTGCGCGACGGCGGGCGACTGCTGAACCACTGCATCACGCGGCCGACCACGAGGGAACCCACGCACACGGGGCCGTTCATCGACCGCTACGTGTTCCCCGACGGCGAGCTGGAGGGCGTCGGCACGATCATCTCGGCCATGCAGGACCACGGGTTCGAGGTGCGGCACTCGGAGAACCTGCGCGAGCACTACGCGCGCACGCTCGCGGCCTGGTGCGCCAACCTCGACGCGAACTGGTCGGAGGCGGTGCAGGAGGCGGGCGTACGCAGGGCGCGCGTGTGGGCCCTGTACATGGCCGCGTCGCGGCTGGGCTTCGAGCGGCACAAGATCGAGCTGCAGCAGGTGCTGGGCGTGAAGGTGGCCGTGAACGGTGACGCCGCGATGCCCCTGCGCCCAGACTGGGGCGTGTGATCCGGGGCTGCCCGACCGCAGTGAAGGCCACCTTGCCTGCGTTCAACGCAGTGAAGGTGGCCTTCACTGCGGTTGGGCCTACGTGGCGAGGGCCTTGCGTTTCAGGGCCTCGTACTCGGTGTCGTCGATGGCGCCGCGGTCGAGCAGTTCCTTCGCCTTGGCGATCTGCTCGGTCGCGCGCGGTTGCGGCGTCGCGACGGAGCGGACGTAGTCGTCGAAGTGTTGCTGCGCCTCCTGGGCCTCGGCCCGCCTGCGCTCGCCCATCTGCTTGCCGTGCACCACCAGGTACAGCAGCACACCGAGGAACGGCAGGAACACGACGAGCAGCGTCCAGCCCGCCTTGCCCCAGCCGGAGATGTCGGCCCTGCGGAACAGGTCTCCGAGAATCGTGATGAGCAGCCAGAACCAGATCACCCACGCGAAAAAGACGATCATGGTCCACATCAAGTCGAGGAACGGGTAGTCCGAACCATCCTGTGCCAGCAACATGGCGCCTCCTCCTGGCCGGCATCGCCGAGCGTGACCGATCTATCGCCATGACCTCGCCGTGCGACTCACCCGCAGCGGGTGAGATGTCCTCAGACCACCCGCCGCGGGTGAGCCGGGCAGCCGCCGACCGCTCGAAGCTGGACGGAGTCTCCTGGAGGGAGACCGCCACATGTCCGGGCCTGCCGAGAGCACCACCGCGCCGTTGACCACCGACGAGCGTGCGGAACTGGAGCGCCTCCGTTCTGAGGTCGATGCGCTGCGCGCGCGAAAGCCGCGAGGCCCCGTGCCGTGGCGCGGGATCGGCGCCGGGCTGCTGGGTGTGCTCGGCTGCCTGCTGGTGCTGGTGTCGCTGGTGACCGTGTGGGTGCACAACCAGGTCGCGAACACCGACCGGTTCGTGGCGACGATGAGTCCACTCATCCGCGAGCAGTCGGTGCGGACGGCGATCACCGACCGCCTCACCGACACCGTCTTCACGCACGTCGACGTCGAGGCACTCGCCACGCGCGCGGTGGATGCCCTTGCGCAGCAGGGAGTTCCGGACCAGGCCGTGGCACCGTTGCGGGCCCTCACCGGGCCGCTGGAGTCGAGCGTGCGCGGCTTCGTGCACGACCGCATCGGTGACGTGGTGGCGAGCCCGGGTGCCGCCGAGCTGTGGGACCGCGTGATCCGGGCCGGCCACGCACGCATGCACGCCGTCCTGTCGGGGGAGGCTTCCAACGTCGTGGTGAGCGGCGGCGAGGTGCGGCTCGACCTCGCTCCGCTCGTCACCGAGGTGAAGCGGCAGCTGGTGGCGAGCGGCTTCACCGTCGCCGGCCGCATCCCGGACGTCCACCCCACCATCGCCGTGACGGAAGCAAGCACGCTCGAACGGGCCCAGACCACGTACACCCTGCTCGACCGGCTCGCCACGTGGCTGCCGTGGATCACCGTGCTCGTGCTCGCGGCGGCGGTGTACCTCGCGCGCGACCGGCGAAGAGCGCTCGTCCAGACGGGGATCGGGATCGCCGTGGCGATGCTGGTGCTCGCCGGAGCGCTGCTCGTGATCCGTGGCGTCCTCGTCGGCAGCGTGCCGGAGCGGTCGGTCGCCGCGGCCGGGGACTCCTATGACACGGTGGTCCGGTTCCTGCGGGGCGGACTGCGCACGCTCTTCGCCGTGGGCGTCGTGTTCGCGCTCGGCGCGTTCCTCACCGGCCCTTCGCCCATCGCCGTGAAGCTGCGCCAGGGACTCAGCGGGCTCATCGGATGGCTGCGCCGGGGTGGCGCGCGAGCGGGTCTGCGCACCGGCCGGGTAGGCCCGTGGGTGCACACCTACCGGGCGGCTTTGCGCGGCGCCGCCGTGGGGATCGCGGTGCTGGTCTTCGTGCTGCTCAACCGCCCGAGCGGGCTGACGGTGCTGGTCATCGCGCTCGTGCTGGTGTTCTGCCTCGGCGTGATCCAGTTCCTCGACCAGCCCGCGGCGAAGCAGGGCTGAGCCTCACGAGCTGGGCGTCGCCGAGCCGCTCCGGCACACCGTGGCCGCCTGCTTCAGCGCGGTGAGCGCGTCGTTCGCGGCCGAGCGGACGCCGGAAACGTCGGGAGGCTGGGCCGTGAGCGCCGTGCCCAGCCGGTCGAGGGCGCTCTTGGCCTCGTCGAGGTGGGCGCGTGCCTCGGGGCCCACGGTGTTCCTCACTGAGTCGATCTCGCCGGACAGCGCCGACACCGACGCCCTCACGTCGTTGGCCGTCGCCGAGCCGGAGAGGAACCGGCCCGCGGTGGACACGACGTCCTGCCCGGCGGAGACCACGCCCTCACACGCGTCCGCCGGGCGCGTCGGTTGCGTCGTGGCCGGTGTCTGCGTGGTCGCGGGCGGGCCGGTGTCCGAGCCGCCGTCGCCGCCGCAGGCACCGAGTACCAGCACCGCGGCGAGCAGCGAGCCGGGAACCCAGCGTCGTACCGTCATCCCGCCAGGATCCCGGCCGCGCGTCCCGCGCGCCTCACGTGTTGCGGGTGACTAGTCTCGCCCCGGTGAGCGAGTACCTGAGCATCCCCACGCCCGCCGGTTCGTTCGACGCGCTCGCCGCGGGGCCCGAGGACGGGCGCCCGGTCCTGCTGCTGCACGGCTTCCCCGAGGCGGCGGTGCAGTGGGAGCACCAGGTGGCCGTGCTCGGCCGTGAGGGCTACCGCGCGGTGGCGCCCGACCAGCGCGGCTACTCCCCCGGCGTGCGGCCCGAGGACGTCGCCGACTACGCGATCGAGCACCTCGTCGACGACGTCGTCGCGATGGCCGACGCGCTCGGCTGGGGCCGATTCGACCTCGTGGGGCACGACTGGGGCGGCGCCGTGGCGTGGTGGACGGCCGACAAGCACCCCGAACGGCTGCGCAGCCTCACGTCGGTGGCCACGCCGCACCCCGGCGCGCTCGCCGACGCGCTGCGCAATGACGAGGACCAGGCCACGCGCTCGCAGTACATGCGCGACTGGCGCAGCCGCGACACCGAGAAGCGCATGCTCGCGGGCAACGCCGAGGCGCTGCGGCGCATGTACGAGTGGAAGGTGCCGAGGGACCGGGTCGAGGACTACCTCCGCAGGCTCTCCGAACCGGGCGCGCTCACGGCCGCGCTGAACTGGTACCGCGCGGGCAGGCCGGCGGAGCGGATCGGCAAGGTCGGCGTTCCCGCGCTGTACGTGTGGGGCACCGAGGACGTCGCGTTCGGGTCGACGGCCGCGCTCGACACCGAGAAGTGGGTCACGGGGCCGTACGAGTTCCAGATGCTGGAGGACGTCACGCACTGGGTGCCGGAGGAGGTTCCCGAGGCGTTCACGGCGCTGCTGCTGGAGTTCCTCGGGCGGCACTGAGCACGGCGTCGCGGACGATGCGCACCGCCTCCTCGACGTGCGGGCGGTGCGTGCGCAGGCTCAGCACGCATAGCCTCGGCGTGAACCGGCCGCCGATTCTGGTGCTGGACAGGAAGATCCGCCTGCCGACGTTGATGCGCTCCAGTGCCCGGCGGTTGGCGTCGTCGTCGCCGCCGGGCACGCGGAAGGTGAGCACGGTGAGGTCCGGCTCCGTCGGCACCTCGGCGAACTCGAGCAGCTCGCGGTGCGCCCACTCCGCGAGGTCGAGCTTCTCGTCGAGCGCGGAGCGGAACGCGGCGACGCCGTGCAGGTGCAGCGGCAGCCACAGCCGCAGACCGCGGAACTCACGTGTCAGCTCGGGGCCCAGGTCGGCGTAGTCGGGCAGCAGCGGGTCGCGGCGCAGGTCCTGCAGGTAGTCGGCGTCGGCGGAATGCGCCGTCCGCAGGTCGCGCACGGCACGCACGAGCAGCACCCCAGTGCCGTAGGGCAGGAACATCGTCTTGTGCGGATCGAGCGTCACCGAGTCGGCCAGCTCGATCCCCGCGAGCTTCGCGCGGCCCCGCTCGGTGAGCTGGAAGCCCCCGCCGTACGCAGCGTCGACGTGGAACCACAGCCCATCCCGCCCGGCGACCTCGGCCAGTGCGGCGAGCGGGTCGACCGTGCCGGTGCTCGTGGACCCCGCCGTGCCGACGAGCAGGAACGGCGTGTGGCCGTCCGCGCGGTCGCCCGCGATCGCCTCCGCCGCGGCGGCGGGGTCCATGCGCAGTCCGTCCGAGGTGGGCACCGTGCGTACCTGGTCCGGCGTGAACCCGGCGAGGTGTGCGGCCTTCGCGACGCAGTGGTGGGTGTGCTCGGTGACGTAGATCCGCCCAGCGGGCGAGGGTCCGCCGAGTAGCCGTTCGCGCGCGGCGACGAGTGCCGACAGCGTCGCCATCGACGCCCCGGTGGTGACGATGCCGCCGGAGCCCTCGGGGAAACCGAACTCCGCGCACAGCCAGCGCAGCACCCCCTGCTCCATCGCCACGAGTGCGGGCGCGGTGGAGCTGACGCCGGTGTAGCGGTTGACGGTGTTCGCGAGCAGCTCGGCGAGCGCGGAGCTGAACAGCCCGCCCGCGGGAAAGTAGGCGAGGTAGCCGGGGCCCGCGGTCTCGACGGCGTGGGCGGCGGCGTCGCGGAACGTCGCAAGGAGCCCGCCCAGCTCGCCCGGCCCCTCCCCGGGTGGTTCCAGCAGCGCGGGCACGTCCCCGTCGCTCACGTGGGACGCGGGTGCGTGCGGGAGTCCTTCGTAGAACTCGGTGACGAACGACGTGGCCGCCGCCATCATCGCGGCGACGTCCTCGCGGGAGGGTTCCATGACCGTCACGCTAGGCGGGGCGGGCGATCCGGGCTTGTACGTTCGTGCGCCCGCGCGTAGGCGCCGGGCGGGACGCCGACGATCCGCGTGAAGTGCCGGGACAGGTGGGCTTGGTCCACGAAGCCGACCGTCACGGCCGCCTCGGCGGGCGGAACGCCGCGCGCGAGCAGGCTCCGCGCGGTGCGGACGCGGTGCTGGTTCAGGTAGGTGTGCGGGGGCAGCCCGAACCGGGCCCTGAACGCGCGCAGCAACGCGAACCGGCTGGTGCCGAATTCGGCCGCCAGCTCCGCGAGCGGCGGCGGTTCGGCCATCCGCTCCAGCAGCGCCTGCCTGGCACGTTCGGCGTCTCTCCGGCCCGCGGGCCGTGGGGCGGCGGCCGGGGTGCGGCTGCCGTGGGCGTGCCACAGCCGGGCGAGCAGCTGGTCCAGGAGGGTGCCGGCGGTGAGCCGGTCGGGTGATTCGGCGGCCCGGTGCGCGGTGAGCACGGCTGCCGCCGTATCGCGGTCGTAGGTGAGCTGCTCGGCGAACACCGGAGTGCCGCGGGTACCGGTCAGCGAGGCGAGCTCGGCCACCGGCAGGTACAGCACGCGGTAGGTCCAGCCGTCGGCGTCAGCGGGTGCGCCGGTGTGCACGACCTCGGGGTTGAGCAGCACGGTGCCGCCCGCGGTGACCCGCTCGACGGTCGAGCCGATGCGCAGCTCCTCGGCTCCCGACTCGATCACGCCGATCGCGAACGTCTCGTGGCTGTGCCTGGCGAAGGCGTGCCGGACGAACCGCGCGCGGAGCAGGTCCACTCCGGCCACTCCAGGGTGTCGCCAGTACCGAGCGACGTCATCGCTACCCACGCCGCGACCCTACGTCCGGGTTGCGCTCGATGTCCGGAGCCTCCACAATCGTGAATCACCTTCATATCTACTACGGGGTAGGTAGGTTATGGCCAAGCGGTGGGTACGGCTCGGTTCACTCGTGGCGGCGGCTCTGCTGACCGTGACGTTCACTCCGGCGGCACACGCCGCGCCGCCACGGGACGTGATGTTCGTCGGCAACAACTGGGACGGCACCGTCGACCTGGTGGACGCGCGGACCTTCGAGAAGTACCAGCGCATCGACGTCGTGCCCGACTTCGAGCAGCGCAAACGGGAGATGACACCCGACCGGCTCGTCGCGATGCTCGTGATCAGGCAGACCGCGGGCGAGGGGCACGACCAGCTTGTCGACGACATCATGGTCTCTCCCGACGGCAGGACGATGTACGTGTCGCGGCCCAGCCTCGGTGACGTGTCGGCGTTCGACGTCGCCACTGGCGAACAGCTGTGGTTCACCAGGGTCGACGGCTACCGCTCCGACCACATGGCACTCTCGCCCGACGGGCGCACCCTGCTGGTCTCGGCCACCACGGCCAACGTCGTCAACGCCGTCGACACCGCGACGGGCGCGATCACGGGCCGCATCGCGAGCGGCGACTTCCCGCACGAGAACCGGTTCTCCGAGGACGGTTCCACGATCTACAACGCGACGATCGGCAACGTCGTCGCGCCCGACGCCCCGCTGCTCGACGCCGCCAAGGGCAGGCGCTGGCTCACGATCGCCGACGCGCGGACGCTCGAGGTCCGCAAGGTCATCGACTTCGGTGTCGGCATCCGCCCGTTCGTCGTGCTGCCGGACAATCGCACGATGTACGCGCAACTGTCCTTCCACAACGGGTTCATCGAGTACGACCTCGAAGAGGAGCGCACCACGCGCACCGTGCACCTTCCGCTGTCGGAGGAGGCGAAGCAGCTGCGCCGTGACGAGTACCCGCTGGACTCCGCGCACCACGGACTCGCGACCAACGACGACCACACCAAGATCTGCGACGCCGGCACCATCTCCGACTACGCGGCGATCCTCTCGGTGCCCGCGCTGACCGTGGACGCGATCGTGCCGACCGGCAGGAAGCCGTACTGGGCGGCGACCTCGCCCGACGGGCGGTACTGCTTCCTGTCCAACAGCGACAGTGACGACATCTCCGTGGTGTCGTTCGACAACCCGCGCGAACTCGCCCGCATCCCGGTGGGCGACCACCCGCAACGGGTGCGCGGCTACTCCGTCCCCGCCGACGTGCTCGCCTCATGAGGGCCCCCGCGCTCGCGGCCGCCCTGCTCACCGGCGCGTGCCTGATCGCCGCGCCCACGCCCGCACCGGCCGCGCCCGCGTCCGCCGAGCCGTACCTGGTCGGGCGCGGCATCGCCGACGCGACCGGCGAGATCGCCGAGGTCGGCATGATGGGCTACGGCCGCACCGACCAGCAGGCGCAGGGCCTGCACAACCGGCTGCGCTCGCGGGCGTTCGTGATCGCCGACCCGGCGAGCGGCGAACGCGTGGTGCTCGTGGTGGTGGACTCGCCGATGATCTTCGGCAGCGTGCACCAGGCCGTGCTGCGCAGGCTCGCCGAGCGCTATGGCGACCTCTACACCGAACAGAACGTTCTGCTCACCGGCACGCACACCCACGCGGGCCCCGGCGGCTACTCCCACCACCTGCTCTACAACCTCACCACGCTCGGCTTCCACGAGAAGACGTTCGACGCGATCACCGACGGCATCGTGGAGTCGATCGAGCGCGCACACGGCGACCTCGCGCCCGCGTCCCTCACGCTCACCCACTCCGAGCTCACCGACGCGAGCGTGAACCGGTCCCGCGCCGCGTTCGACCGCAACCCCGCCGAGGACAGGGAGTTCTTCCCCGCCGCGATCGACCCGCAGACCTCACTGCTGCGCATCGAACGCGACGGGCGTGCCGTCGGCGCCGTCAACTGGTTCGCCACGCACAACACCAGCATGTCCGGCGACAACCGGCTGATCAGCGCCGACAACAAGGGATACGCGGCCTACCACTGGGAACGCGAGGTCGAGCACGTCGACTACCTCGCGGACACCACACCGGACTTCGTGTCGGCGTTCGCGCAGACCAACGCCGGTGACATGTCGCCCAACCTGGACCTCACGCCGCCGACGACGCCGGAGGACTTCGCCCGCACCAAGGAGATCGGGCAGCGGCAGTACGAGGCCGCGGCAGGACAGCTCGCCCGCGACGGCGCCGCGTTGAGCGGGGGCGTCGACTCCCGGCTCACCTACGTCGACATGTCCGATGTGGACGTGCGTCCTGAGTTCACCGGCGACGGCGAGCACCATCGCACGTGTGACCCCGCGGTCGGCGCGGCGATGGCCGCGGGCAGCACCGAGGACGGCCCCGCGTTCCCGCTCTTCGCCGAAGGCGAGAACCCCCTGTGGGACACGGTGTCGCACTCCGTGCTCTACACCGCCTCCCCCGAGCTGAAGCAGTGCCAGGCACCCAAGGGCATCGCGGTGCCGATCGGCGCGATGAACGCGGTGTACCCGTGGGTGCAGGAGACGGTTCCGGTGCAGCTGGTGCGCGTCGGCGGGCTGTACCTGATCGGCGTGCCCGGCGAGGTCACCATCGCGGCCGGGCTGCGGCTGCGCAGGACCGTCGCCGACATCGTGGGCGCCGACGTGCGCGACGTGCTCGTCGCGGGGTACAGCAACGCCTACTTCCACTACGTCACCACACCGGAGGAGTACGACGCGCAGCACTACGAGGGCGGCAGCACGCTGTTCGGCCGCTGGCAGCTGCCCGCGTTGCAGCAGACCGCCTCGGGGCTCGCGGAGGCGATGCGCGACGGCAGGCCCGCGCCGTCCGATCCCGCGCCCGCCGACCTTTCGGGACGGCAGCTCTCCCTGCAACCGCCCATCGTCGCCGACGCGCCGCCGCTGGGCAGGCGGTTCGGGGACGTGCTCACCCAGCCCCTGGCGTCGTACGGCCCCGGCGAGCGCGTCGAGGTGGTGTTCGCCGGTGCGCACCCCGGCAACGACCTGCGTCGCGGCGGCACGTACCTGGAAGTGCAGCGGTGGAACGGAAACCGCTGGGTGCGGGTGGCCGACGACGGCGACTGGAGCACGACGCTGCGCTGGACCAGGCACGGCATCGCGGCCTCGCACGTCACCATCGGCTGGGAAGTGCCCCCTGGCAGCGAGGGCACCTACCGCATTAGCTATCACGGGGAGGCCAGGAACCTGATCGGCGGCATCCGGAGTTTCACCGGTGCGTCCAAGCAGTTCAGTGTGCCCGGTTGACCAGCACCACACTGCTCCGTTCGGAGCACAGCGGTGTGACACCTCGTTTCAAAGTGCTACTTTGAGTTTTCAACCGGTTACCGAGTGGCCCGACAACTCAACCGCGCTGACCGTCGAGGAGTGCCCATGAGCTCACGCGGTTCCTGGCTGGCGAACGCGAACGAGACGGTGACAGCGCTGGTGGCCGACATGGCCGCCGACCCGTGGGGCCGGTTCTCACCGTCGGTCTACGAGACAGGCAGACTCGTGGCGCTCACCCCTTCCCTTCCCGGGCACCCGGAACGGGTCCGGTTCCTGCTGCGGGAACAGCACGGCGACGGCCGCTGGGGCGGGCCGGGTGACTACGACATCGTGCCCACGCTGAGCGCGACCCACGCGTTGCTGACGGAGGCGCACAGGCCCGGCGCGCACCCCGAGGTCGCGCGGGCCGCCGACCGCGGGGTGCGCGCGCTCGCCGATCGGTTGCGCCCCAACACCGTTCTGCCCGACACGGTCGCGGTCGAGCTGATGGTGCCCGGCCTCGTGGCCGAGGTGAACGCTCACCTCACGCGGCGGGGTGACGCACCGCTGCCGCTGCCGGAGGGCACCCGTCCCCAGCTGCTGGAACAGCTACGCGCCGCTGTCGCACAGGGACACGCGCTGCCGGAGAAGCTGCTGCACTCGCTGGAGATCATCGGACCGGTCGCGCGCGGGGCAGACTCGGTGGAACTCGTGAGGGGCGCCATCGTGGGCTGCTCCCCCTCGGCCACCGCGACCTGGCTCGGCGACGAGGCCGCGGGCGCCGGTGCCCATCCGGGCGTGCGGTACCTGCGCGCGGTGCAGGACGCGGGCGGCGGTGTTCCCGTGGCCGCGCCGCTCGCCCTGTTCGAACGCTCCTGGGTGCTGTCCACACTCGTCTCCGCGGGCCTCGACGTCCGGGTTCCCCGTGAACTCGTGGACGACCTGCACGCCGCCTTCTCGCCCGAGGGAGCGGCCGGCGGTGCCGGGCTCCCTCCCGACGTCGACGACACCGCCACCGCGCTCTACGCGCTGGCCCTGCTGGGCAGCCCCCGGTCGCCGGAATGCCTGTGGCACTACGAAGCCGACGACCACTTCCGGTGCTTCCCCGAGGAGCGCACGCCGTCGACGAGCGCGAACGCCCATGCGCTGCAGGCGATCGGTGCCTCGCTCACCCCGGACCTGCCCGGCCGCGAACGCTACGTCGCGGCGGCGAGGACGCTCACGCGCTGGCTGAGCGAGCAGCAGAACACCGACGGCAGCTGGCACGACAAATGGCACGCGTCGCCGTTCTACGCCACGGCGTGCTGCGCGACGGCGCTCGCCGAGTACGGGGGTGCGGACGGGAGCAAGGCCGTGCGCCGCGCCGTCGACTGGCTGCTGGCGACGCAGCGAAAGGACGGCTCGTGGGGCCGCTGGAGGGGTACTCGTGAGGAGACCGCCTACGCGGTGAAAACCCTGCTGCACCAAGGAGTTCCCACCACCGAGGCCACGGCCCGCGCCGCGGCGAGGGGCGCGGCGCACCTGCTCACCACCGACGGCGACACCGCCCATCTCCCACTGTGGCACGACAAGGACCTCTACACGCCGCTGCGGATCGTGGAGGTGGAGATCATCGCGGCGCTGCACCTGGCACACACCGTCCCGGCCGTCGCGGCGCAGCTCGCCGAGGACCGAGTCGGCGTGTGATGAACCGTACCGAGCTGCGCATGGCACTGCGCACGCTGTCCTTTCTCGACTCCCAGGCACACCGCGAGGAAGGCTTCCTCGAACTGGCCGGCGAACCGCGCCCGAAGCTCCTGGTGTGGCACCCCGAGGCGATCGACTGGATCTTCCACTCGGACCCCGGGCTCGAGCACCCCGGCAGCCGTAGTCTCATGCCGTTGTTCGGAAAGGACTCCCTGCTGTGGGTCGACGGACCCCGGCACTCCTCCTACCGGCGCCTGCTCGGCCCGCCGTTGCGCGGACGCCGCCTTCACTCCTATCGAGACCTGATCGCACACACCGTGCACGAGGCCGTCGACGCTTTGAGACCCGGCCAGGTGGTATCCATTCCGGAGTGGACCCGGCAGGTCGCACTGCGTGTCATGGGAAGGCTCGTCCTCGGCGACGGAGCCGAGGGCCTGCTGAAGCAGTTCGCCGACTGGATCGAGCGCGCGCTCGGAGCGCGCGGACGTACCCTCGCCTACCGCTTTCTTCTCGGTGGACTACCGCGGTCGAGCGCCGAACTGGACCGGCAGCTCGTCGACAAGGCGAAGGCCAACGCTGAAACGGAGCCGCGAACGCTTGCGGCCTTGCTGCTCTCACAGGAAGGGCTCCTCGGTCAGGTCGACGATCACGAGCTGCGGGACCAGATCGTCTCGCTTCTCTTCGCCGGGCACGAGACCACCGCGGCGGCGACCGCCTGGACGCTCTACTGGATCGATCGCGACGAGAACCTGCGCCACGATCTCCGCACCGAACTGGCCGCGGTTTCCGACGACGCACCCGAGCCGGCCCAGGTTCCGCTGCTGCAGGCGGTGATTCAAGAAGCGTTGCGACTGGCTCCTCCCGTGACGGTGGCCGAGAACCGGAAGCTACCCGAAGGTGGCGAGATACTCGGGCGGTCGCTCCCACCGGGAAGCGTCGTCACCACGAGCATCTACCTGGCTCACCGACGACCGGACTACTTCCCCGATCCGCTGCGCTTCGACCCGGGCCGGTTCCTCAGCAGACGTGTCCCGCCACAGCACTACCTTCCGTTCGGTGGGGGCAGCAGGCACTGTCTCGGCAACCAGCTCGGGCAGCTCGAGACCAGGATGATCACCGCGGCGCTGCTTCGCAGGCGCGAGTGGCACTGTGTCAACCCGGAGGCCGCGGTCCTCCAGCTCCGCGGACACGCTATGGCGCCAGCGACGAAGCTGCGCATGAAGGTGACCGCATGTCGGAACTGACCGCGCGGGACGTCGTGGCCGTACACCGGCTGGAGTTTCCGTTCTGGGTCAATGATGTCTGCCAGTCGAGCTGGGGCGCCTGCTTCGCGGTGACCGCGGCGAGCCAGCTGTTCCAGGCGCCGGTACTGCTCGCGATCGCCGCGAACTTCCTGCTCATCGCCGGTGGCCTCGCACTGAACTCGACAGCCGACATCAGCACCGACGAACGACATCCCGAGCGAGGCAGTCTGGCGCACGCCGCACGCCGGCTCGGCAAGGTACGGGGAACCCGGTGGGTGAGCTTCGAGTTCGCCGTGGCGCTCGCGCTCTGCGCCGTGGTGTCGGTGTGGACCGGCCGATGTATCCCCACCGCGATGGCGGTCGCGATGATCGGATTGCAGGTCGCCTACAACGTGGAACCGCTTCGCTGGAAGCGCCGCGGTTTTCTCGGGGTGATTGCCTTCTGTACTGCCGTCGTCGGCCTGCCCTGCGTACTGTCCTACGGCGCCGTGGGCGCGGAGATGAGCGCCCCGGTGGCTCTGGTCTTCGCAGGGCTCACCGTGCTCGCGATCGGACGGATGACCTGGTGGTCGGTCCCCGACATCGGCGCGGATGCGGCAACCGGCATGGCGACTCCGGGCGTGCGGTACGGGGCCGTCCGCGCGCTCGCGTTCGCCTGCGCGATCATGGCCGCGGGGGCGATCCTCCTGGCCTGGGGAATGTTCCTCGGCTACGGTGCGGCGGCGAGCA
This sequence comes from Prauserella flavalba, assembly GCF_003202235.1. Lineage (GTDB taxonomy): Bacteria > Actinomycetota > Actinomycetes > Mycobacteriales > Pseudonocardiaceae > Prauserella_A > Prauserella_A flavalba. Next base: position 206,127 of record NZ_MASU01000013.1, on the reverse strand, counting down.
TGCTCGCCGCCGCGGCACACGTCGTCTTTCTCGTGGCCGCATTAGGACTGCTACGCCGCGTTCACCGCGGTCTTACAGCGAGTTCGGTACGGATGCGCAAGCGCTCGATGCCGCTGGTCATGGTCGGCGATCTGGTGGTCGCGGCTCTCCCGCTACTGGCGTGACCGGTCAGCGCTTGCGGGCGACGCCAACGTACATCTGGACCTGCTCGGGATTGCGGTCCGCGTCCTCCTCGGATTCCGGACGCCACATCGGCACCGGCACGACCCCCGGGTCGACGAGTTCGAGGTCGCCGAAGAAGCCGGTGAGCGCCTGGGGCGAACGAAGGTTCACCACCGGCCGGTCGCCGAGCATCATGCGATCGAACATCTGGAAGCCTTCCAGCAACTGCTCGTCCTCGCAGAAGTGAGACAGCGCGAGGTGGCTTCCGGGAGCCATGACGTCGGCGTAGTGGGCGACGACGCCGGCCGGGTCGTCCTCATCGGGCAGGTGGAGAAGCAGTTCGATCATGAGGACGGCGACCGGCTCACGGAGGTCGATGAGTCGGGTGAACTCCGGTGCATCGAAGATCTGCCGCGGCTCGCGCACATCGGCGACGAGGAAGGCCGCGTTGTCGTTGCCGTCGATCAACATTCGGCTGTCGTCCGCCAGGGTGGGGTCTGCGTCGACGTACAACACCCGAGTGGCAGAGTTCAGGGCCTGCGCCACGTGGTGCACATGACCGTTCGTTGGCAGACCGGAGCCGAGGTCGAGGAACTGCGTGATGCCCTGCTCCACCAGGTAGGCGACGAGACGGCGGATCAGCGAACGCTGGGCACGCACGAGGTACGGGATGTGCGGCGCGCACAGTTCGATGGCCTGCGCGAGCTTGCGGTCGTCCGGGGTGTTGTGCGAGCCCTCCAGCCAGAAATCCCTGATGCGCGCGATGTTCGGCCGCACCGACCCGTTCTGGCCTGTGGTTTCGACAGGAGTAACCACTCTCAGTACGCCTCCTCGGGGCAAGGCACGGTCCGAACCTCGTGATCTTCCGCCGCACAGGGCACCAGATTCTACTGCGAACGGCCGCTCGATGGTGGCCGGGCTGGCGGCGACATTCTGCCCCAAGGCGTCACTTTTCGCTTGCTGGACAAGGGAAACTGGTAGCGCGCTACAGCGCGGCACCGTGCGTCGGTCAGCGCTTGCCCGGGACGAACTCCTGCATCTTCGTCTTGGCTCCCTGCACCAGTACGTGCCAGGCGTTGGGGTCGCCCTTCAGCAGCGCCTCCGCCGTCGACTTCATCTGCTCGAACGTCGCGTGCGGCGGGATCGGCGGCACCTCGGGGTCGCAACGTACATCCAGCACCACCGGGCCGTCCGCCGCGAGCGCCCGGTCCCAGGCAGGGCCCAGCTCGCCCGGATCGTCCACCGCGATGCCCTCGAAACCGAGGCTGCGGGCGAAACCCGCGTACGACACGTCGGGCAGCGACTGGGACTCCTCGAACTTCGGCGCGCCGCCCATCGCCCGCAGCTCCCACGTGACCTGGTTGAGGTCGTCGTTGTGGAACACGCACACCACGAGCCTCGGGTCCGCCCACAGGTTCCGGTACCTGGCGATGGTGATGAGCTCCGCCATGCCGTTCATCTGCATCGCGCCGTCACCGACGAGCGCGACCACGGGACGCTCCGGGCAGGCGAACTTCGCGCCGATCGCGTACGGCACACCGGGCCCCATCGTGGCGAGCGTTCCGGAGAGCGAGGCGCGCATGCGGCCGCGGATGCGCAGGTTGCGGGCATACCAGTTGGTCGAAGAGCCGGAGTCGGCCGTCACGATCGCGTCCTCCGGGATCCGCGCCGACAGCTCGTGCACGACGCGCTGCGGGTTCACGGGCTTGGCCTCGAGCATCGCCTGCTGCTCCATCGTGTCCCACCACGCGGCCACGTTCCGCTCGATGTCCCGCCGCCACGACCGGTCCTCCTTGGCCCGCAGCAACGGAATCAGCGCGCGCAGCGTGCCCTTCGCCTCGCCGAGGAGGTTCGCCTCGGTCGGGTAGCGCATGCCGATCACGCTGGCGTCGACGTCGATCTGCACCGCCCTCGCCTGGCCGAACTCGGGCAGGAACTGGCTGTACGGCATGTTCGAACCGACGATCAGCAGCGTGTCGCACTCCTGCATCAGCTCGTACGTCGGCCGCGTGCCGAGCAGGCCGATCGAGCCGGTGACGTACGGGAGGTCGTCGGGCAGGACGTCCTTGCCCAGCAACGCCTTCGCCACGCCCGCACCGGTCAGCTCCGCGACGTGCTTGACCTCGTCGGCGGCGTTGCGCGCGCCCTGGCCGACGAGGATCGCCACCTTCTCCCCCGCGTTGAGTACCTCGGCGGCGCTCGCCAGCTCGTCCTCGGGCGGCACGAGCACCGCGTGCGGCGAACTGGGCGGGCTGGAGGGCACCTGCTTGAACGCGTGCTGCGGCGGGCTGTAGTCCTGCTCCTGCAGGTCGGCCGGGATGATCACGGCGGTGGGTGCCTGCCGCGCCCGCGCGGTGCGGAAGGCCCGGTCGAGCGCGTTCGGCAGCTGCTCGGCGACGTTGACCTCCACGAGGTAGGCCGCGGCGACGTCCTTGTACAGCGCCTGCAGGTCCACCTCCTGCTGGTAGCTGCCGCCCATCGCGGTGCGCGCCGTCTGCCCGACGAGCGCGACCACGGGCACGTGGTCGCACTTGGCGTCGTAGAGCCCGTTGAGCAGGTGGATCGCGCCCGGCCCCGAGGTCGCGAGGCACACGCCGACCTCGCCGCTGAACTTGGCGTAGCCGACGGCCTGGAACGCCGACATCTCCTCGTGCCTCGACTGCACGAACCGGGGCTGGTTGTCCGCCTTGCCGAAGGCGGTGACGATCCCGTTGATGCCGTCGCCCGGGTAGCCGAACACATGCTCGACACCCCACTCCCGCAAGCGCCGCACCACCTGGTCACCGACCGTCTCGGGCATGTCGCCTCCTCGCTCCGCGTCACCGTCCGCCAGTGGCTACCCGAACAGGGCCGGTCCAACCCGTACGTATGCTGAGCCGCGTGAAGCACATCCATGCGGGCAAGGTCAGGGATCTCTACGAGGACGGCGGGGACATCCTCCTGGTCGCCTCCGACCGGGTCTCGGTGTACGACGTGACGCTTCCCACGCCGATCCCCGGCAAGGGCGCGCTGCTCACCCAGCTGTCGCTGTGGTGGTTCGAGCGCTTCGGCGACGTCGTGCCCAACCACGTGCTCTCGGGCACCGACGTGCCGCCCGAGTTCGCCCGCAGGGCCATCCGGTGCAAGCCGCTGCAGATGGTGAAGGTCGAGTGCATCGCGCGCGGCTACCTCGCCGGGCTGGGGCTCAAGGAGTACCAGAAGTACGGCACGGTCTCCGGTGTCGAGCTGCCGCCGGGCCTCGAGGAGGGCAGCAAGCTCCCGGAACCGATCTTCACGCCCACCACGAAGGCCGACGTCGGCCACGACGAGTTCATCACCTTCGACGACGTGGTGAACCAGGAGGGCAGGGAGACCGCCGAGCGGCTGCGTGAGCTGACGCTGGAGATCTACCGCAGGGGCGCCGAGCACGCCGAGACGCGGGGCATCCTGGTGGCCGACACGAAGCTGGAGTTCGGCCGGGACGCCGACGGCATGCTGACCCTGGCCGACGAGGTGCTCACGTCCGACTCGTCCCGGTTCTGGCCGGCGGACGAGTGGGAGCCGGGCAGGCCGCAGCACGCGTTCGACAAGCAGTTCGTGCGCGACTGGGCCACCAGCTCCGGCTGGGACCGCACGCCACCGGGGCCCGAGGTGCCGCCCGAGATCGTCGAGGCCACCCGCGCGCGCTACACCGAGGCCTACGAGCGCATCACCGGCAACACCTGGACGGACTAGCCCCAGGGCGACCGCCTTCACTGCGGCTGAGCATCACTCCACGCGGCGATAAGAGGCAGGCGGGTCTGCCGGGTTCCAGCCCTTGAGGTGGGCGCACGCGGCGCACACCAGCAGCAGCGCGCCCACGAACACGAGCCCGAAGTTCAGCGTCAACGCGCCCAGCAGCACGAGGAAGCCGGCGAACAGGTCCAGACCCAGGCGGGCGAGCTTCGGCAGGCTGAGCATGCCGTGGGGCCGCGCACAGGAACCGAGCGCGCTCGCCAGCTCGGGATCGTCGTGCTCGAACCTCTGCTCGATCCGTTCCAGCTCCTGCCGTTCGTAATGGCTCAACATGGTCGGCTCCTGGGCTCACTCACGGACACGGGCCGTCGCTCAGCGCGTTCGGGCTCATTGGCTACCCCACGGCACGGGCCGCAAAACGACCTCCGTTTCCGGGTGCACGCGAATGGATACCCGCAGCGCATGTCGAACCCCCGCGTCCGGCTGAACGCGGGCATGCTGCGCCGCGCGGCCATCGTGTCGGCCGAACTGCTGCTGCTCTTCCTCGCGCTGTGGGCGCTGCGCAACGTCGTCCTGCACCTCAGCTACGTGCTCATCCCCGTCTCGGTCGCATTGCTGCTGTCGGCGTTCCTCCAGCCGCTCGTCGCGTTCCTGAGCAGGCACGGCTGGCCGCGGGGCCTCGCCGTGGTGACCTCGCTGATCGCCGGGCTGGCCGTGGCGGGCGGCATCGTGGCCTTCGTCGTCATCTCCATCCTCAACAACCTCGACGAGCTGCGCCGGCAGGTCACCGAGAGCGTCTCCCAGGTCGAGGACTGGCTGCGCCGGGGGCCGCTCAAGTTCGAGGGTGGGCTGACCGATCGGGTGCAGGAGTGGCTCGGGGGCAACGAGCAGGCCGTGATCGCGCAGGCGCTGGGCGCGTTCAACACGGTCAGCGCGATCGCCATCGGCCTGCTGCTGTCCACCGTGCTGCTCGTGATGTTCCTGTACGACGGCCCCAGGATGTGGGAGTTCCTGCTGCGGCCGTTCCGCACCCCGACGCGCGCGATCATCGACGACGCGGGGCGCAAGGCCTACCGCAGTGTCGTGACCTACGTGTGGGTGACGGCGCTCGTCGCGCTCATCGACGCGATCGGCATCGGGATCGGTCTCGCCGTGGTGGGCGTCCCGCTCACGGTGCCGCTGGCGGCACTGGTGTTCCTCGGCGGGTTCATCCCCTACGTGGGTGCCGTCGTGTCCGGGATCCTCGCGGTCGCCGTGACGCTGGTCAGCAACGGTGGCGTGGCCGCGCTCATCATCCTCGGCGTCGTGCTCGCGGTGCAGCAGCTGGAGGGGCACGTCCTCCAGCCCGTGCTGCAGGGCAACCTCTCGAAGCTGCACCCGGCCGTGGTGCTCGTGGCGCTGGTGATCGGCGGCACCGAGGGCGGTATCGCGGGCGTGCTGTTCGCCGTGCCGGTGGTGGCCGCCGTGCGGGCCGTGCTGGTCACGATCGCCGAGCACCGCACGTGAGCCGTTTCCCCTGCGCCGGCGAGGGTATTCCGCCGCCTGCCGGACACACAGCGAAGAGGAGCCAGCCATGACCGACGACCTGATCAGCGTGATCACCAACGACCACCGCGAGGTCGAGCAGGTGTTCGCCGAGCTGGAGGACGGGACGGCCGATCCGAAGCGGCGCAGGGAGCTCACCGACCACGTCATCGCCGAGCTGGTCCGGCACTCGGTCGCGGAGGAGCAGTACATGTACCCGGCCGCGCGCAAGCACCTGGAGAACGGCGACGAGCTGGCCGACCACGAGATCGAGGAGCACTCCGAGGCCGAGCTGCTGATGAAGCAGCTGGAGGACATGGACGCCACCGACCCGAAGTTCGACCGGTTGCTCAGCAACCTCATGGACTCGATCCGCCACCACGTCGAGGACGAGGAGAACGACCTGCTGCCCAGGCTGCGCGCCGCGTGCAGTGAGGAAGAACTGCGGGAACTGGGCGAGAAGGTGTTGCGGGCCAAGGCGAAGGCGCCGACGAGGCCGCACCCGCAGTCGCCCCAGAAGCCGCCTGCCAACCGCATCCTCGACCCGGGCGCGGGCCTGATCGACCGGATCCGCGACAAGCTCAGCGGCCGCGCGAGGTAAAAGGCGCGTCAAGCAATCGCGACACGCGGGCGGCGTCCGGTGATCAACCGGTTACGTCGCCCGCGTTTTCGCGAAACAGTCGCTCCCTAGCGTGTGCCGCCGGACGCGTGGATACCGGGCGGGATCCCGGTCGTATCCCGGGTCCGGCCCGGTCCCCCACCCGGAAAGGCAACGCTTTGAGCACACAACGGACGAGGGGCCGCCTGCTGCGGGCGGCCTCCCTCGCGGTGACGGCGGCGATGGTGCTGACGGCCTGCGGCAGCCGCGTCGACGACGAGTCGGGCGGCCAGGCCGCCGCGTCGTGCGTCGACACGTCGGGCGACTCGGTCAAGGTCGGCTTCCTCAACTCGCTGTCCGGCACGATGGCGATCAGCGAGAAGACCGTCCACGACGCGCTGCAACTGGCCGCCGAGCAGATCAACGCCGACGGCGGCGTGCTCGGCAAGCAGCTCGACGTGGTGAGCGAGGACGGCGCGTCCGAGCCCACCGTCTTCGCCGAGAAGGCGGGCAAGCTCATCAGCTCCGACTGCGTGGCGGCCGTGTTCGGCGGCTGGACGTCGTCGTCGCGCAAGGCGATGCTGCCGGTCTTCGAGGGCGCGAACTCGCTGCTGTTCTACCCCGTGCAGTACGAGGGCCTCGAGTCGTCGCCGAACATCTTCTACACCGGCGCCACCACCAACCAGCAGATCGTGCCCGCGCTCGACTACCTCAAGGAGCAGGGCACGAAGTCAGTGTTCCTGGTCGGCTCCGACTACGTCTTCCCGCGCACCGCCAACAAGATCATCAAGGCCTACGCGAAGGCGAACGGCATCGAGATCAAGGGCGAGGAGTACGCCCCGCTCGGCCACACCGACTTCTCCACGATCACCAACAAGGTCAAGGCCGCGGGCGCCGACGCCGTGTTCAACACCCTCAACGGCGACTCGAACGTCGCGTTCTTCAAGGAGTACCGCAACGCGGGGCTCACCGCGGAGGCGATGCCGGTGGTGTCGGTGTCGATCGCCGAGGAGGAGATCAGCGGCATCGGGCTCGACAACCTCGCGGGCCAGCTGACGTCGTGGAACTACTACCAGACCGTGGACACCCCGGCGAACGCCGCGTTCGTCGACGCGTTCAAGGCGAAGTACGGCGACAACCGCGTGACGTCCGACCCGATGGAGGCCGCGTACACGTCGCTGTTCCTGTGGAAGGCGATGGTGGAGAAGGCCGAGTCCTTCGCCACCGACGACGTCACGAAGGCGGCGGGCGGCATCACCTTCGACGCTCCCGAGGGCACGGTCACCGTCAACGGCGAGAACCACCACATCGCCAAGACTGCGCTGATCGGCCGCATCGAGCGGGACGGGCTGATCCACACCGTGTGGAGCTCGGGCAAGCCGATCGAGCCGGACCCCTACCTGGAGGGCTACGCCTGGGCCGAGGGCCTTTCCGCGAGCTGACCGGTGTTCCGGCCGGGGCGTGGGCGCTCGTGTCGCCCACGCCCCACCGTCGAAGGGATCCCTTGTCGTGGAAGCTTTGGTCAACCAGCTCTTCGCCGGCCTCTCACTCGGTTCCGTGCTGCTGCTGGCCGCGCTCGGGCTCGCGCTCACGTTCGGGCAGATGGGCGTGATCAACATGGCGCACGGTGAGTTCATCATGGCCGGCGCCTACACCGCCTACGTCGTGCAGGGCGCCATCTCCGACGCCGGTGTCTCGCTGTTCGTCTCCATCCCGCTCGGTTTCCTCGTCGGCGGGCTGATGGGTGTGGCGCTCGAGGCCACGCTGCTGCGCCGCATGTACCACCGTCCACTCGACACACTGCTCGTGACGTGGGGCGTCGCGCTGATCCTGCAACAGCTAGCGCGCGACATCTTCGGCGCCCCGAACGTCGAGGTCCGCGCACCCGGCTGGCTGTCGGGCAGCGTCGACCTCGGCGTGACGCAGGTGCCCTCGGCGCGCCTGTTCATCCTCGCCCTATCGATCGCGGCCGTGGTCGGGCTCGGCGTGGTGCTCAGGACGACCCCGCTCGGCAGGCGCATCCGGGGCGTCGTGCAGAACCGGGACCTCGCCGAAACGGTCGGCATCTCCACCAGGTCCACCGACCGGCTCACGTTCTTCATCGGCTCCGGCCTCGCCGGCGTCGCGGGCGTCGCGCTGACCCTGCTCGGCTCCACCGGCCCGACGCTCGGCACCAACTACATCGTCGACGCGTTCCTCGTGGTGGTCGCGGGCGGCATCGGGCAGATCAAGGGCAGCGTGATCGCCGCGTTCGCCCTCGGCGTGCTGCAGGCCGCGTTCGAGTACTCCACCACGGCGAGCATCGCGAAGGTGCTCGTGTTCGTGGTGATCGTCGTCTTCCTGCAGATCCGGCCCCAGGGCATCTTCAGTGTCCGGACGAGGAGCCTCGTATGAGCGCGATACCTGCCCGTCTCAAGGGCAACACCGGCGTGCTGCTCGGCTTCGTCGTCGGTGCGCTCGCCCTGCTCGTGCTCGCGCCCGCCGTGCTGTCGGACTTCCGGCTCTCGCTGCTCGGCCGGTTCGTGTGCTACGCGATCGTCGCCGTCGGCATCGGGCTCGCGTGGGGCCGCGGCGGCATGCTCACGCTCGGCCAGGGCGTGTTCTTCGGACTCGGCGCCTACGTGATGGCGATGCACATGAAGCTCGACGACGCCGGGCCCGGCGGTGTCCCCGACTTCATGCAGCTGTACGGCTCCGGCGAGGTGCCGGGCTGGTGGGAGCCGTTCCGCTCGCCGGTCGTGACGCTGGTGTCAGTCATCGCGATCCCCGCTCTGGTGGCGTTGGTGCTGGGCACCGCGATCTTCCGGCGCCGCGTGCGCGGCGCGTACTTCGCGATCCTGTCGCAGGCGCTCGCGGCGGCGTTCGCGATCCTGCTCATCGGCCAGCAGGCCACGATCGGCGGCACCAACGGGCTCAACGGGTTCCGCTCGTTCTTCGGCTTCAACCTGTTCGACCCGGTGAACAAGCGGATGCTGTTCTACCTCGCCGCGGTGACCCTGCTCGTGGTGCTGCTCATCGTGTGGCAGCTCTACCGGTCCCGCTACGGCGAGCTGCTGGTGGCCGTGCGCGACCAGGAGGAACGCGTGCGCTTCCTCGGCTACGACCCGGCGACCGTCAAGACCGTCGCCTATGTGCTCGCGGCCGCGATGGCCGGGGTCGCGGGTGCGCTGTTCGTGCCGATCGTCGGCATCATCTCGCCCGCGAACGTCGGCGTGGTGCCCTCGATCGCGTTCCTCATCGGGGTGGCGATCGGTGGCCGCACCACGCTGTTCGGGCCCGCGCTCGGGGCGATCGCCGTGGCGTGGGCGCAGACGACGTTCTCGGAGAGTTTCCCGTCGTTCTGGACCTACTTCCAGGGCGCGCTGTTCGTGTTCGTGGTGGCGTTCCTGCCCGGCGGCCTCGCCTCGGTGGGCGGGCTGCTGCGCAGGCGGAAAGCCATCGAACCCGCTCCCGTGGTGGCCAAGGAAGGGGCACCGGCATGAACGCCGACTACCTCGAACTGTCCGACGTCCGCGTGAGCTTCGACGGCTTCCTCGCCGTCGACGGGGTGTCCATGACGGTGCTGCAGGGCGACCTGCGGTTCCTCATCGGACCCAACGGCGCGGGCAAGACCACGCTCGTCGACGCGATCACGGGTCTGGCGCCCGCGACCGGGTCGGTCCGCTTCGGCCGCACGGAGCTGCTGGGCAGGAAGGTGCACCGGATCGCCCGGCTCGGCATCGGCCGCACGTTCCAGACGGCGAGCGTGTTCGAGGAGCTGACCGTGCTGCAGAACCTCGACATCGCCGCCGGCGCCGGGCGCGGCCCGCTCACGCTCCTGCGGGCGCGCTCGGCGGTACCGGACGCGGTCGCCGAGGCGCTGGAGACCGTCGGGCTCAGCGCGCGGCGCGACGAGAAGGCGGGCGTGCTCGCGCACGGCCAGAAGCAGTGGCTGGAGATCGGCATGCTGCTGGTGCAGAACTCGCGGGTGCTGCTGCTCGACGAGCCGGTGGCCGGGATGAGCGGCGAGGAACGGGAGCAGACCGGCGAGCTGCTGCGCCGGGTGGGTGCCGAGCGCACCGTGGTGGTCGTCGAGCACGACATGGACTTCATGCGCACGTTCGCCGACTCCGTGACGGTGCTGCACGCGGGCAAGGTGCTGTCCGAGGGCACCGTCGCGCAGGTGCAGGCCGACGAGGGGGTGCAGGAGGTCTACCTCGGCGAGGCGGCCACCAGGAAGGCGCTGGCCGCGGTGGCCGAGCAGGAGGGCGAGTGATGCTGGAACTGATCGACGTCCACGTCGGCTACGGCCGGGCCACGGTCGTGCACGGGGCGACCGTCGAGGTGCCCCGCGACGGGGTAGCCGCCGTGCTGGGCCACAACGGGGCCGGGAAGACGACCCTGCTGCGCGCGGCCGCCGGGCTGCTCAGGGTGCGGTCGGGGCGGATCCTGCTCGACGGCGAGGACGTCACCCGGCTGCGCCCCAGCGAGCGGGTCAGGCGCGGCCTCGGCTACGTGCCGCAGGGCCAGCAGTGCTTCCCGCAGCTGACCACGGCCGAGAACCTGCAGCTCGTGGCCGACACGCGGCGGGAGGGCAAGCGGCTCGTCGCCGAGGCGCTCGACCTGTTCCCCGCGTTGTCGGGGCTGCTGTCGCGGAGGGCTGGCCTGCTCTCGGGCGGGCAGCGCCAGCAGCTCGCGATCGCGCGGGCCCTGATCACCGAGCCGAGGGTGCTGATCCTGGACGAGCCCACCGAGGGCATCCAGCCGTCGGTGGTGGCCGAGATCGAGGAGACGATCCTGACCCTGACCTCGAAGGGCGGGCTGTCGGTGCTGCTGGTGGAGCAGCACGTGGGCTTCGCGCTCGCCGCGGCCGGCCGGTACTACGTGCTGGAGGCGGGGCGGGTCACGTCGTCCGGCGACGGCGGCACCGGTGCCCGCGAGAAGGTCCGGGCCGCGATGGCCATCTGACGATGTCCAGGGGAACCCCGCTGGGGGAACAGGTGTACGTGCGGCTGCGCGAGGAGGTGCTCGGTGGCGACGCGGGCAGGCTCAGCGAGGCGAGGCTCGCCAAGCGCCTCGGGGTGTCCCGGACCCCGGTGCGCGAAGCGCTGACCCGGCTCGTCGCCGACGGGCTCGTGCGGCGCGACGAGTACGGCTACAGCCTGGTCGTGCCCAGCCTCGCGACGGTGAGGGAGCTGCACGAGGTGACCGTCGCGGTGGAGCTGCGCGGGCTCGAGCGCTGCCTGGAGGAGCCGTCGCTGCGCCACGATCCGGCCGTGCTGACCGCAGAGCTGGAACGCTGGTACGCGCTGCGGGCGGGGCCTGCGCCCACGCCCGCGGAGTTCGTGGTGCACGACGACCGCTTCCACGCCACCCTGCTCGGCTCGGCCGGCAACGCCGAGCTGGTGGCCACGCTGGTCACCGTGCAGGGCAGGGCGCGGCACGCGCGGCTGCACTACGGCCTGCTCGACCACCGGGTGGAGCACGCCGTCACCGAGCACATCGAGATCGCCGAGCTGGTGCTGGCGGGCGAGCTGCGGGCCGCCTCGACGCTCCTGCGCCGCCACCTCGGACCCGCCCCGGCCGTGCGGATCCCGTGAGCCCGCCGTCAGGCAGTGAAGGCCACCTTGCCTGCGTTGAACGCAGTGAAGGCCACCTTCACTGCGTTGAGCGCAGTCATGGTGGCCTTCACTGCGTTGGCCCCACCACGGTTGACCCCGCAGGCATCGGGTCAGTTCTTCTTCGCGACCCCGCCGGTCATGAAGCGGACGCCGATCGTCGTCGCGTCGGTGACGATCTCGTCCGGGCGCCACAGCGGCAGCGGCACGATGCCGGGCGGCAGGATCTCCAGGCCCTCGAAGAACTCCTCCAGCTCGGCCGGGGTCCGGACGCGGCCGGTGCCCAGCTGCGAGAGCAGGACCTTCTCCAGCTCCTCGCTCTCCGGCGAGTCGGACAGGCGCGTGAAGTTCGTGATGAAGAAGTACGAACCGGGCACCACGGCGTCCCGCAGGGCCTGCACGATGCCCTTCGGGTCCTCGTCGTCGGCGAGGTGGTGCAGGATGCCCACGAGCATCACGCACACCGGCTTGCTGAAGTCGATCAGCTCCTGCACGTCGGGATGCGCGAGCACCTCCTTCGGCTTGCGGAGGTCGGCGGTGACGACGCGTGTGTTCTCGTTGTCCTGCAGCAACGCCCTGCCGTGCGCGAGCACGATCGGGTCGATGTCGACGTAGACGACCTTCGCGTCGGGGTTCGCCTCCTGGGCGACCTCGTGCGTGTTGCGCACCGTGGGCAGCCCGGAACCGAGGTCCAGGAACTGCGTGATGCCCTGCTCGGCGGCAAGGTGGCGCACCACGCGGTGCAGGATCGCCCTGTTGTGCAGTGCGATCTCCTTGAGCTCCGGCATCACCGACAGACTCGCCTCGGCGACCTGCCGGTCGATGGCGTAGTTGTCCTTGCCGTTGAGCATGACGTCGTAGACACGGGCGGCTGTCGGCACCCCGTTGTCCAGAACGACGATCTCGGAGTCGACTGCTGCGCTGTCGGAGGACATTGAAGACTCGCTCTCCTCACCATGTGCGGGACGCTGGACATCGTAGCCGTTCCGCCACACGGCGTCACTGCGGTTGCGAGCTTCGGGTGATCGACAACGTCGTCTCGGGATCGACGACGTGGATCTCACCCCGCTCACGCACCTTGGCGCCGAGTCGCGACAGGGCCAGCACACCCAGAGTGACACCCTTATCACTCCGGGTGGTGGCTGTGAGCAACACAAGAATCCTTTACTTGACCGCGCCCATCGAGAGGCCGCGGACGAGGTGGTTCTGCGCGATCCAGCCGATGATCATCACGGGCAGCGAGGCGAGCAGCGCCGCGGCCGACAGCTGCGCCCAGTACAGGCCCTCGCTGGTGATGAAGCCGGACAGGAACACCGGCACGGTGCCCGCCCGCGCGGCGGTGAGGTTGACGGCGTAGAAGAACTCCGTCCACGAGAAGATCACGCAGATCAGCGCGGTCGCCGCGATGCCGGGCGCCACGACGGGCAGCACCACCTTGTAGAGCAGCATGGGCAGCTTCGCGCCGTCGACGCGCGCGGCCTCGATCATCTCCTTCGGCACCTCGAGGAAGAACGAGCGCATCATCCACACCGCCAGCGGCAGGTTCATCGCCGTGTAGAGGATGTTCAGCGCCCACACGTTGTCCAGCAGCTGCACGTTCTGCGAGATCACGTAGAGCGGGATGATCGCCGCCACGATCGGCAGCATCTTCGTGGACAGGAAGAAGCCGAGCACGTTGCTCGTGCCCTTCACCGGCGCGATCGACAACGCGTAGGCCGCCGGGATCGCCAGCACCAGCACGGCGAGCGTCGACACCACCGTCACGAACGCCGAGTTGGCGAGATAGGGCAGGAACCCGCGCTCGAACACGCCCGCGAACTGCTCCAGCGTCGGAGAGAAGAACAGCCTCGGCGGATCGGTGTAGGCGTCGGCCTCCGTCTTGAACGACGTCAGCACCATCCAGATGACGGGAAAGACGAACAGGATCGCGATCAGCCAGGTGAACGCGGTCAGCGAGATGCGGCCGAGCCTCATTTCACACCCCCGCTCACGTCGAAGGTCCGGAACATCAGGCGCAGGGTGAACGTGGCCACGATCAGCGTCAGGATCACCACGATCACGCCCATCGCCGAGGACTGGCCGACGTCGAAGCCCTCGAACGCCCGCTGGTAGATGTAGAAGGGCAGGTTGGTGCTCGCCGTGCCGGGACCGCCCTGTGTCATCAGGTAGATCGCGTCGAACGAGTTGACGATGTAGATCGCGCCCAGCAGCGCCGCCAGCTGGAGGTAGCGGCTCAGCTGCGGCAACGTGATCGAGGCGAACGTGCGCCACCGCCCGGCGCCGTCGACCTGCGCGGCCTCCAGCACCTCCTTCGACTGCGCCTGCAGCCCGGCGAGGATCAGCAGCGTCATGAACGGCGTCCACTGCCACACCACCTGGGCCATCACCGACCCGAGCGGGAACTCCGAGAGCCAGTCGATGTCGGTGCCGAGCACGAAGTTGAGCAGCCCGTACACCGGGTCGAACATCGTCGTCTTCCACAGCAGCGCACCGGCCGCCGGAAGGATGAGGAACGGCGTGATGATGAGCGTGCGCACCACACCCCGTCCCGTGAACTTGCGGTCGAGCAGCAGCGCGAGCCCCAGCCCTAACGCCATCGAGACGAACACGCACACCACCGTGAGCACGACGGTGTTGAGCATCGCGCCGCGGAACGTGCTGTCGGCGAACACGTCGACGTAGTTCTGGAAGCCGACGAAGTGCTGCGAGCCGGGGCGCACGAGGTTCCACGACTGGAACGAGTAGAACACCGTGACCAGGAAGGGAATCTGCGTCACCGCGATCGTGAAGAGCAGGGCGGGCAGCAGCGGGGCCCTGCGCTTCCACGGGTTTGCGTGCCTGCGTGGTTTCGGCTGCCCGGTGCTCTCACCGGCCCGGGCAGGAGCGACCTCGGTCGTCGTCATTGGGTCTCCCGGTAGGCCTGGCCGACCGTCTCGGCGTACTCCTGTGCCTGCTCCAGCGCCTCGTCGACCGACTTCTGTCCCGCGATCGCCGCGGAGAGCTGCTGGCTCACCCGGGTGCCCAGGTCCTGGAACTCGGGGATGCCGACGAACTGGATTCCCGGGTAGGGCACCGGTTCGGTCATCGTCTTGTCCTGGCTGGCATCACGGATGCCGTCCAGGGTCGGCTGTGCGTAGGCCTTCGCGGCCTCCCGGTACTCGGGAATGTCGTAGGTGGACTGGCGGCAGCCCGGCGGCACGCGGTTCCAGCCGAACTCCTCGCCCACCGTCTGCACGAACCGCTTGTCGGTCATCCACCGCATGAAGTCCCATGCGGCCTGCTTGTTCTCGGTGACCTTCGGCATCGCCAGCGACCACGTGTAGAGCCAGCCGCTCGCGTCGGTCTTCTCCACCGGTGCGGCGACGTAGCCGGACTTGCCCGCGACCGTGCTGCTGGCCGGGTCCTCGTTGGTACCGGCCATCACCGTCGCGTCGTACCACATCGCGGCCTGGCCCTGGCCGTAGCGCGTGCCGCATTCGGAGAACCCGGCGCTGGAGGCACCCGTCTCGCCGTGCTCGCGCACGAGGTTCACGTAGAAGTTCGCCGCCGCCTTGAACTCCGGCGACGTGAGCTGGGCGTTCCAGTCGCGGTCGAACCAGCGGCCGCCGAACGTGTTCACCACGGTGGTGAACGGCGCGAGGCTCTCGCCCCAGCCCGGCTTGCCGCGCAGGCAGATCCCGGCGACGCCGTTCGCCGGGTCGTGCAGCCTCGCCGCGAAGTCGGCGATCTGCTGCCACGTGGGGTTCTTCGGCATCGTGATGCCCGCCTGCTCGAAGAGGTCCTTGCGGTAGGCCAGGAACGACGACTCGCCGTAGAACGGCACCGCGTACATCGAGCCCTCGTGGGACAGCGACTGGCGGATGCTCGGGATGAAGTCGCCGGCGTCGTAGCCCTCGCTGGCGTCGATGTAGGGCTGCAGGTTCTCCAGCCAGCCGTTGGCAGCCCACTGCGGCGTCTCGTAGTTGCTGATCATCACCACGTCGAACTCGCCGCCCTGCGTCGCCGTGGAGGCTGTGATCTTCGCGCGGGCCTGGTTCTCCGGCAGGGACACGAACTTCAGCTCGATGCCGGGGTGCTCGCGCTCGAACCGGTCGGAGAGCGCGATGGCGTCGTTCATCTGCGGGTTGGCGACGATCGCGATCACCAGTGTCTGCGTGCCCGCGCCGATGGCTCCCGCCCCGGCGCAACCGGTGACCAGCAGTAGTGCGGACAACAGGACCGCTGACAGCCGGCCACGCCGCCGCCTGCCGAAGGCGTTACGCATCGTTGCTGCCTCCTGGGATACCTCCTGGAACAACCTGCACCTTCAGTCCGGAACCGCTGCGCATGAGCGCGAGCGCGTCCGGGTACCGCTCGAGCGGCAGCGTGTCGGTGAGCAGCGCGGCGGTGTCGATCGCACCGGCGGCGACGAGGTCGAGTGCGGCACCGAAGCTGTTGAGCACGGCCATCGAGCCGACGACGGTGATCTCGTCGTTGTAGATGCGAAACGGCGACAGTGCCACGCGCGCCTCCTCGGGCGCGACGCCGAAGACGAGCAGGCGGCCTCCCCTGCGCAGCGAGTCGAAAGCGGCCTCGATGGCGAGCACCACACCGGTGCAGTCGGCGGCGGCGTCGAACTTCTCGCCGTTCAGCTCGGCGACATCGGTGACCACGGCCTCGGCGCCGAGCTGGGTGGCCCTGGGCAGGCGGGCGGCGTTGCGGTCGACGACGGTGACGCGCGCGCCCGCACGCTGGAGCAGCTGCTGCATGATCAGGCCCATCGTGCCGGCGCCCATCACGAGGAAGCGCTCCCCGGCCTCGACGCCGACCCTGCGCACGCCGTGCACCGCGCACGAGACGGGCTCCACGAGCGCGCCCTGCTGGTAGGTCAGCGCGTCGGGCAGCCGGTAGCAGTTGGCGGACGGCACGGCGACGTACTCGGCGAAGGCGCCGTCGACGGTGTCACCCGTCGCTCCCCAGTTGGCGCACAGGTTGCCGTGCCCCGAGCGGCACGGGGTGCAGTAGCCGCAGAACAGCGAGGGGTCGACGGCGACGCGGTCGCCTACCCGCCAGCCCCCTGGCACGTCGGCGCCGAGTTCCACGATCTCGCCCGCGAACTCGTGGCCGGGCACGATCGGGTAGGGCGTCGGCGGGAAGTGCCCGTCGGCGATGTGCAGGTCGGTCCCGCAGATCCCGCACGCGCCCACCTTCACCACGACCTGCCGCTCACCCGGTTTCGGATCCGGCACGTCCCCGACTCTGATGGACCCCGGCTGGTCGACGATCGCGGCGCGCATGCCACCCACTTTCCTTGCTCATCTGAGCACTTTACGAACTATTAACCACAGTGCATGTGCCTGGCATTGAAAGACTCCCCCTGGTGTTACGTCAACCTTTCGGCTCAATTTCGCGCTATAGTGCTCAGATGAGCGCACGACGTCGGCCTCTCGGCCTCTCTGACTCGGTTCAGGCGGCCTCGATCGCCCACCGCTTCTACGTCCGGGGCGAGTCGAAGCTGGAGATCGCGGAAGCCTTCGGGCTCAGCAGGTTCAAGGTCGCCCGCATACTCGACACCGCAAGGGAGACGGGCCTGGTAAGGGTGGAGTTCGACCTCCCGGCGCCACTCGACCCCGGGCTGTGCGACGAGCTGCGCTCCGCCTACGGCCTCGAACAGGCTCTGGTGCTCGAACGAGCGAAACACCGCGAGACGCGGCCGGAGCTGCGCAGGCGAATCGGTGCGCTCGCGGCCCGCTTGCTGGCGGAGACTGCGACCAGGGACGACGTGATCGGGCTGTCGTGGGCGCGCTCGGTGAACGTGATGACCGAGCAGATCGACACGCTGCCGCGCTGCCCGATCGTGCAGCTGTGCGGAGTGCAGGCCGGCATGGACATGCGGGACCGGTCGGTGGAGACCGTGAGCAGGCTCGCGCGGGTGTCCGGCGGCGAGGCCTACCCGATCTTCGCGCCGCTCGTGCTGCCCGACCGGCGGACCACGGAGACGCTGCGCAGGCAGCCGGGCATCGCGGAGACGTTCGGGCAGTTCCGCAACCTCACCAAGGCCGTGGTCAGCATCGGCGCGTGGCAGGAGAACGAGTCGACCGTGTACGACTCGCTCTCCCCCGCCGAGCGCGATGCGATCAGCAAGCGGGGCGCCAAGGCCGAGGTCGCGGCGAGGCTGTTCGACGCCGACGGCAACGCGCTTTCCACCGGGCTCGCCCACCACGTGCTGGCGATCAGCCACGAGGAGCTGCGCCAGGTGCCCGAGGTGATCGCGCTGGGCTACACGAGGCCGAAGGCCGAGGCGATCGACGCGGTACTGCGCTCGGGCATGGTGTCGACCCTCATCACCGACGCCGACGCCGCCCGCGACGCCCTGGCCCTCGCCGCCAAGCGCCCCTGAGCCCAGACCCACCCGAGTGGGTGACCTTCACTGCGGCCGGGGTGTGGCCTCCTCCGCATGAACGGGTTACCGGGGGTCGAGGCGCACGAACGGGCGGCGACGACCCACCTCGCGGAAGTCGGCCTCGCTACCGTCCACCGCGAAACCCATGTACCGCGCCAGGTTCCGGCCGAGCCGGGGGTGCCGCGCGCCGTACTCCGCCATGATCTCGGCGCCCTCCTCCGCGTCGAGCACCACGGCCTTCGCCCGCGACCGAGTGCCTCGCACCTGGATGTCCACCTCCGGCGTCGCCAGCACATTGCGGTACCAGTCGGCCGAGGGCCCGAACCCGGAACACACGACATAGGAGCCGCCCCTGCGCCCGACCACCTCGAGTACCACGGTCCTCCGCCTGCCCGACTTCCGTCCGATGTGGACCAGGTAGAGCAGGCGGGCGGGCACCAGCCTGCCGAACCCCGCCCGGTACAGCTTGTTCGGCAAGCGATACAGCAGCCTGGTCAGCCCCCTGGGCGGCGCTGGCTGGGCGATGATCTCCATGCGGTCAGTCCTCCCCTTCCACGGCGGCGGCGAGCCGCCCCAGCGTTGTCAGCGCGGACTCGACCGGCAGCTCCCGGTCGAGCAGCACGTGCAGGACGAGGCCGTCGACGAGCGCGGCCAGCAACACCGCGGCGCCCTCGCGGTCCTGTTCGGACAGCCGCGGGTGCAGCTCACGCAGGTGCTCGTCGACGCGGGCGCGTGCCTCGCGCATCCCATCGCGGAAGAGCTCGCCCAGTGCGGGTTCGCTGACCGCGCCCGCGATCAGCTGGACACTGAGGCAGACGATGCGCTCGTCTGCGGTGATCGCGGGCACGGCCTCGCGCAGCACGTCGAGCATCTCGCGCGTGTCGCGTGCGGCGAGCACGCCGTCGACGACGGGCGCGATCACCAGCTCGCCCGCCCGCCGCGCGATCTCCGCGCGCAACCCCGGCAGGCCGCCGAAGTGGTAGTGGATCAGCCCTTGGTTGGTACCACCGCGCTCGGCGACCGCGCGCGTCGTGACCGCGGACCAGCCGCCCTCGCCGAGCAGCTCGACGCCGGCCTCGACCAGCTGCTGCCTCCGGCGCCGCCCGCGCGGCGAACTTGGTCGATCGCCTAACTTTGTCACTCGGCCAAGTTAGCACGCGCCTCACCCATCCGCAGTGAAGGCCACCTTCACTGCGTTGAACGCAGTGAAGGTGGCCTTCACTGCGGTCGGGGTGGCCTTCACCGCGATCGGGTCTGCTCCTCAGCGAATACCTCGTGGCAGCCCTTGCTGCAGAAGGCGTACCTGGTGCCGTCGCCCTCGGCGACCCCGGCCGCGTGCTCGAACGGGACGAACATGCCGCACACCGGGTCGAGCCCGGAGCCCGGCGGCGGCTCGGCCCTCGGCGCGCCCGACTCGCGAAACGGCCTGGTGATCAGCCGCACGATGTCATTGGCACGCAGCACCTGGCCGCCGAGACCGATGCCACCCTCGGGCACGCCGACGACGTGCACCATCGCCCCGGGATCGGCCAGCAGCCTGCCGTAGGTCTCGACGAGGTACGGGCTCATGTCCTCGCGCCAGCCCTCCGGGACGCTCACGCGCACGAGCAACCGGTGCTCCGCGCGGCGGCCCCCGGTGTACCAGGCGCCGACCTCGTGGAAGACGACGTGCGAGATCGCGCGCTGCGCCTCCAGCACCTCGGGCGGCGCGGAGTCGGCCTTCACCACCTCGTTCACGAGGTCGTCGGCGAGCCGGTCGCGTTGCTCGCCGGTCAGCAAGCCCTCGGGTGCGAACACCTCCACGAACATCATGGCCGCACCGCCTTCACCAGCAGTGTCGAGCAGGACAGCGACACCCCGTCGGCGCGCTCGTGCCTCCCGAGCTCGATGAGCAGGGCCGCGCGCACGCCCACCCGCTCCGCCTCGCCGACCGCCCGCAGGAAGTGCGGCATCGGGCCGAAGGAGAGCAGGAACTCCGCCGCGTCGACGGCGTCGGCGCCGAAGCGCATCGGCACGCTCAGCGGGGTCGCCGTCACGCGGGTGAACCCCGCGGCCGTGAGCACGCCGGTGACCCGCCCGGGATCTGCCAGCGACGCGGGACCCGCCTCACCCGGCTCGCCGTAGCGCTCCGGGAGATACCGCCCGAACACCGTGGCGTAAAGGTCCCCGAGGTCGCTCCCGGTCAGGTCGCCCAGCGCCGCGAAGGCGAGCCGCCCGCCCGGTCGCAACGCGCTGCCGATGTTGGTGAACGCCGCCACCGGGTCGGCGAAGAACATCACCGCCGCCCGGCTGATGGCCACGTCGAACCCGCACTCGGGAAACGGGTACACCTGGGCATCACCCTGCTCGAAGGTCACGTTCTCGATGCCCTCGGCGCGGGCCGCCTCCCGCGCCCGTTCGAGCATCGGTGAGGAGAGGTCGATGCCGAACGCGCTGCCGGCGTTCGCGAGGCCCGCGGCGATCCTGGTGGTCTGCCCGGTGCCGCATCCGAGGTCGAGCACCCGGTCCTCCGCGCCGATCGCCGCCGCGGCGAAGAGCGGATCGTTGATTCCGGCGTTGACGGCGTTGTAGCGGTCGGCATGGTCGGCCCAGTGCCTGCCCTCGGCGCCGTTCCACGCCCTGGCTTGTTCGAGGTTCACGATGGTCTGCATGCCGACGATGCTTCCGCCGTCGCGCCCTGCCCGCGTCGGTCGTGCGAAGCGTTTCCGCAGCGCGCCTACTCCCCGGGAAGTACTCCCGCTGGAGAACGGAATCGGCGTGTTCTGCGGCTAGTGTTCGGACATGGCACACGTCTGGGACCTGCTCGATCCCTTCGACACCGCGCTGGCGGCCGGGATCACCGCGCTCGCGGTGCTCGACGCCGTCGCCGGCCCCGCGGAGCCGGCCGCACTCGACTACGCCGTGCTGCTGGTGGGTTCGCTCGTGATCGCGTTCCGCAACCGGGCTCCGCGCGTGGTGCTCGCGATCAGTCTCGGGTGCGGGCTGGCCTACACGGCGGGCGTCGAACCGGGGCCGATCGCGACGGTGCCCGTGCTCGTCGCCGTCTACACCGTCACCGCCGTGGGACACCGCGTGCTGGCGCTGGCCGTCACCGCGCCGCTGACGGTGTTCGCGGTGGCGACCAACCTCGCCGGCACCGACGACGGGACGGCGGCCGGGCAGGCGATCCAGGAGGCGATCCTGCCCGTCGGCTGGTTCGTCGCGGCACTCGTGCTCGGCGAGGTGACGCGGCATCGGCGCGCGTACCTGGAGCAGGCCCGTGAGCGGGCGGCCGAGGCCGAGCGCACCCGCGAGGAGACGGCGCTGCGCAGGGCCGGGGAGGAACGGCTCCGCATCGCCCGTGAGCTGCACGACTCGCTCACCCACCAGATCTCGATCATCAAGGTGCAGGCCGACGTCGCCGTGCACCTGGCGAGGAAGCGCGGCGAGGACGTACCCGACGCGCTGGTGGCCGTGCAGGACGCGAGCCGCGAGGCGACCAGGGAGCTGCGCGCGACGCTGGAGGTGCTGCGCGCCGACGACGAGAACACCGGAACCGGTCTCGCCCGGCTCGACCACCTGGTACGCCGCGCCGCGGTGCCGGCCACGGTGACCGTCGAGGGCGAGCCGCACCCACTGCCCCGCGACGTCGACCGGGCCGCGTACCGGATCGTGCAGGAGGCGCTCACCAACGTCGCGCGGCACGCCGGCGAGGCCACGGCGACGGTCACGATCGGCTACGGCGCGGACGAGTTGACCGTGCGGGTCGACGACGACGGCGCGGGCGGTCGGGGAGCGGCGATCCCCGGCGTCGGGCTGATCGGCATGCGGGAACGGGTCACCGCGCTCGGCGGGCGCCTTCGCGCGGAGCCGGGGCCGGAGGGCGGGTTCACGGTGGAGGCCGTCTTCCCGGTACGGGAGCGCGTGTGATCCGGGTACTGCTCGTCGACGACCAGGCGCTCATCCGCGGTGGCTTCCGCGCGCTGCTGGAGGCCGAGGACGACATCGAGGTGGTGGGCGAGGCCGCGGACGGCGCACACGGCGCCGAGCTCGCCGCGGAGACCGTGCCCGACGTCGCGCTCATCGACATCCAGATGCCCGTGCTCGACGGCATCGAGGCCACGCGGCGGATCGTCGCCGACCCCCGGCTCGACGGCGTGCACGTGGTGATGCTGACCAACTACGGCTTCGACGAGTACGTGTTCAACGCCCTGCGGGCCGGTGCGAGCGGGTTTCTCGTGAAGGACATCGACCCGGCGGACTTGCTGCACTCCGTGCGCGTCGCGGCGCGCGGCGACGCGCTGCTCGCGCCGTCGATCACGCGCAGGCTCATCGCCGAGTTCGTGTCGCGGTTGCCGGAACCGGACATCGGCAAGAGCATGGAGCGGCTCACCAACCGCGAGCGCGAGGTGGTCGCGCTCGTCGCGCGCGGCCTGTCTAACGACGAGATCGCCCAGCACATGGTGATCAGCCCGACCACCGCGAAGACCCACGTCAGCAGGGCGATGACCAAGCTGCACGCCCGGGATCGGGCGCAGCTCGTGGTGTTCGCCTACGAGTCGGGGCTGGTTTCGCCGAAGCGCAGCTTGTAAGCTTCTGGATCTGTGAGCGCTGAAAGCGCTTTCAGTTCATGGATCACGACGAGGTGAGCAGATGGCGATGTCAAGGGGAAACCGCTGGCGTGCGCGGAAACCGGCGATCCGGACGCTGGGTGTGCTCGCGACCGCGCTCGTGTGCACGTCGATCGCGGCTCCCGGCGTGCAGGCGTCCCCACCCGGCCACGGGGCGGTCTTCCCCACGCTGGCACCGAACCTGGCCGCCTACTACGACTTCGACCACCCCGTGGCCGGAAACGCCACGCAGGAACGGGACCGCGGCTTCTCGGACACCCCGCTCGACCTCGTCAACGGCGGCGCCGACATGCGCGTGCGCGACAGCGCGTTTCCCGGCAGCGGGCGCGCACTCCAGACACAGCAGGTGAACCCCGAGGTCGACGGCAACGACGACTGGAAGGCCGGGGTGTACTCGGCCGACGGCGTTCCGACGCTGAGCGCGTTCAGCGGCGTCACCGGCACCACCGTGATGGGCTGGTTCAAGGTGACCGGCACGAACCCGAACCTCAACTCCACCACGCCCGATCCCGACGACTACTACAACGCCGTCGGCCTGGCCGGGATCCTGTCCGGCAACTCCGACGGGCACGGCGTCCGCGCACTGCTCGAGCTGATCAATGTGGACGGTGAGCTGCGGCTCGTCGCATTGGGCAGGCGTGCCGACTCCGGCAGCTCGCAGACGTTCGCGGCCAGCGAGGACTGGCAGAAGCTGTTGCCGAAGGGCGAATGGGTGCACCTCGCCGCGACGTTCGACTTCGACAACGGCACGATGGCGTTGTACCGCAACGGAAAGCCCGTGGACGGCTTCTACACCGTGTCCGGCGACCCGTGGGGCGTCGAGGGCGAGCCCGAGCCCGACCGCGCGTCCGCGACCGACCCGGGGGGCATCAAAATCGGCGGCAGCTTCCCGCAGAACACGCTGGAACGCAATCCCTGCAACTGCCGCTTCGACAGCCTGATGTTCCTCGACCGGTCGGTCTCGCCCGCCGAGGTGTGGCTGCAGTACCAGTGGATGGTCCGCGGCCGGGGGTGACGATCGCGGCGGCGGCTACAGTGGAGGCCGATGAAACGCCCCGCTTCGCCGCTGCCGCCCCGGCACGGACTCGATGCCGCACGGCTCAGGCTGCCCACCGAGGGCACCTGGGCCACCGTGCGTGACCACCTCGTCGAGCGCCTGCACCGGCTGGACCCGCGGCGGATCGACGAGATGCTGCGGGAACGGCGGATCGTCGGGCTCGACGGGCCGATCACGCTGGAGACGCCGTACGTCCCCGGTTCCTTCATCTGGTTTCACCGCGACCTGCCCGACGAGGTGCCGGTGCCCTTCGAGATCGGCGTCGTGCACCGGGACGACCACCTCGTGGTGGTGGACAAGCCGCACTTCATGGCCACCATTCCGCGCGGCAAGCACGTGCTGGAGACCGCGCTCGTGCGGCTGCGGCGTGATCTCGGGCTGCCGGAGCTGAGCCCGGCGCACCGGCTCGACCGCGTCACGGCGGGTCTGGTGATGTTCGTGGCCCGGCGGGAGCTGCGCGGTCCGTACCAGACGCTGTTCCGCGACCGGCTGGTGGGCAAGGAGTACGAGGCGATCGCGCCGTACGATCCCGCGCTGGAGCTGCCGCGCACGGTGCGTAGCCGGATCGTCAAGGAACGCGGCGTCATGACGGCGCGGGAGGTGCCCGGCGAGCCGAACGCGGAGACGTGGGTGGAGCTGCTGGAGCGCCGGGACGGGCTCGGCAGGTACCGGCTGCGGCCCCGGACCGGGCGAACCCACCAGCTGCGGGTGCACATGTCCTCGCTCGGGACACCCATCCTCGGCGACACCTTCTACCCGGTACACCGCGAGACGCCGCTGAACGATTTCAGCCGCCCACTCCAGCTGCTGGCCAAGGTGCTGGAGTTCACGGACCCGCTCACCGGCGAACGGCGCCGTTTCGAGAGCGGGGCGACCCTCCAGGCGTGGACGGACCACGCCGCCTGGCAAGCCGACGTCCTCGCCTGACGCGCCAGCCCGCGAGTCGTGCACTCCGGGCCGCGAGTCGTGCACTCCCGACCGCGAGTCGTGCACTCCGGGCCCACGACCGGCGTACCGAGCGGGCAACTCACGAGTCCGAACGGGCAACTCGCGAGCCTGAGTGCACAACTCGCGTGCAGGGGTGCACAACTCGCGTGCAGGAGCGCACGACTCGCGGTCCTGGGCGCACGACTCGCGTGCAGGAGCGCACGACTCGCGGGTCTGGGCGGGGACTCGCGCGGCGTCAGCCGCGTTCCACCAGGTGGCCCACCACGTCGGGGCCGGGGTGCGACGCCCCGGAGCCGTCTCGGCGCACGTCGACCTCCGGCAGCTCCACCGGGTCGCCGTTCTTCATGGCTCCCGCCGGGCGCGGTCCGATCCACGCGACCGTGAGCCCCTGCTCGCCCTTCAGGAACCGGTGCGCCCGGACGCCCGCGGTCGCCCTGCCCTTCGAGGGGTACTCCGAGAACGGGGTCATCTTCACGCTCTGCCCGGTCGCCGTCACGACCATCGGCTCGCCGTGCTCCTCGTCGTCGGTCCGGATCGCGCCGAAGAACACAACCTCGGCATCGGCACCGAGGTTGATGCCCGCCATGCCGCCGCCCTTGAGGCCCTGCGGCCGCACGAGCGACGCCGAGAACCGCAGCAGCGACGCCGCCGACGACAGGAACGCCAGCGTCTCCTCGCCGTCGGTGAGCCACACGGCGCCGACCACCTCGTCGCCGTCCTTGAGCCCGATCACGTCGAACTCGTCGGAGCGCACCGGCCACTCCGGCGCGCACACCTTCACCACGCCACGCCGGGTACCGAGCGCGAGCCCCGGCGAACCGGCCGCCTTCTCCCCCAGCGGCGCGATGCCCACCACGCGCTCGCCCTTCTCCAGCGGCACCAGCTCGCGCGCGGCCATCCCGCCCCGCAGCGACACGGTGCCGACCTGCTCGGGCAGCACCGGCAACGGCAGCACGTCGACCTTGAACGCGCGCCCCGCGCTGGTCACCAGCAGCACCTGGCCGCGCGCGGTGGTGTGCACGACCGCCGACACGGCGTCGTGCTTCACCCGCCCGCTGCGCCGCCTGCTCTCGATCGCCTCCTCGGACTCGGCGGCGGTCCTGGCCACGAGCCCCGTCGCCGAGAGGATCACCTGGCACGGGTCGTCGGCGACCTCCAGCGGACCGGCCGGCTTCGACGCGGCGAGCACCTCCTTGAGGTCACCGTCGATCAATGCCGTGCGCCGCTCCGTCGGGAAGTCCTTGGCGATCTTGGCGAGCTCCTGCGAGACGACCTTCCTGAGCACCGACTCGTCGTCGAGGATGCGGGACAGCTCCGCGATCTCCTCGCGCAGCTTGTCCTGCTCCTCCTCCAGCTCGATCTTGTCGTACTTGGTGAGCCTGCGCAGTGGCGTATCGAGGATGTAGGTGGCCTGGATCTCGGAGAGCTTGAACCGCTTCATCAGGCCTTCCTTGGCGGCCTGCGCGTTGTCGCTCTGCCGGATCAGGCGGATGACCTTGTCGATGTCGAGCAGGGCCTTGAGCAGGCCTTCGACCAGGTGCAGCCGCTCCTCGCGCTTGCGCTTGCGGTACCGCGTCCGCCGCGTGACGACCTCGTACCGGTGCGAGAGGAAGACCTCCAGCAGCTGCTTGAGCCCCAGCGTCCGCGGCTGGCCGTCCACGAGCACGAGGTTGTTGATGCCGAACGACTGCTCCAGCGGTGTCAGCCGGTACAGGTCGGCCAGCAGCGCCTGCGGGTTGACGCCCACCTTGCACTCGATCACGAGCCGCGTGCCGTTCTCGCGGTCGGTGAGGTCCTTGACGTCGGCGATGCCGGTGAGGCGCTTGGACTTGTTGATCTCCTCGGTGATCTTCTCGATCACCTTCTCCGGTCCGACGCCGTAGGGCAGCTCGGTGACCGTGATGCCCTGGCGCCTGCTGCCCTGGATCGGGCCCGTCTCGACCTTCGCGCGCATGCGGACCACGCCGCGGCCGGTCTCGTAGGCCTTGCGCACCTCGTCGAGGCCCAGCAGCATCCCGCCGGTCGGCAGGTCGGGGCCGGGGACGAACTCCATGAGCTTGTCGAGCGACGCGTTCGGGTGCGTGATCAGCCAGCGCGCCGCGGCGATGACCTCGCTCAGGTTGTGCGGGATCATGTTGGTCGCCATGCCGACCGCGATGCCCGACGTGCCGTTGACCAGCAGGTTCGGGAACGCCGCCGGCAGCACGGACGGCTCCTCGAGCGAACCGTCGTAGTTGAGCCGGAAGTCGACGGTCTCCTCGCCGAGCTCGCCGGTGAGCAGCATCGCCTCCGGCGACATGCGCGCCTCGGTGTACCGCGAGGCCGCGGGCCCGTCGTCGGGGGAGCCGAAGTTTCCGTGCCCGTCGATGAGGGGCACGTTCATCGAGAAGTCCTGTGCCAGCCGCACCATCGCGTCGTAGATCGCGGTGTCGCCGTGCGGGTGGTAGCGGCCCATCACGTCGCCGACCACGCGCGAGCTCTTCACGTACGCGTGGGTGGGCCGGTAGCCGTTCTCGTTCATGGAGAACAGGATCCGGCGGTGCACGGGCTTGAGGCCGTCGCGCGCGTCGGGCAGCGCGCGCGAGTGGATGACCGAGTACGCGTACTCCAGGTAGGAGTCCTCGATCTCGGTCTTCACGGAGTTGTCGTAGACGTTCGCACCGGCCTGGTCGAACGCGGCCGGATCGACCCGGGTGATCGTGCCTTTGCGGCGTGCCATCGGTTTCTACCTATCCTCAGATGTCGATCGCGGCCTGGTCCACGCGGGCGGCCGACGAGATGAGCCAGTTGCGCCGGGGCTCCACCTTCTCGCCCATCAGGAGCTCGAGCGCGGCCTCCGCGGCCTCGGCGTCGTCGAGCGTGATGCGGCGCACGGAGCGCGTCGCGGGGTTCATCGTGGTCTCCCAGAGCTCGTCGGCGTCCATCTCGCCGAGGCCCTTGAAGCGGGGCACGGGCTTCTTGACGGTCCGGCCGGCCTTCTCCAGTTCGGCGACCTTGGCCTGCATCTCCCGCTCGGTGAACGTGTAGTGCGTCTCTTCCTTGCGCCCCTTGGTGACCACCTTGTGCAGCGGCGGCATCGCGGCGTAGAGCCTGCCGTCCTCGATCACCGGGCGCATGTACCGCGCGAAGAGCGTGATCAGCAGCGTCCGGATGTGGGAGCCGTCCACGTCGGCGTCGGCCATCAGGATCACGCGGCCGTAGCGCATGGTGGAGATGTCGAACGTGCGGCCGGTGCCCGCGCCGAGCACCTGCACGATGGAGGAGATCTCGGCGTTCTTGAGTGCGTCGCCGAGGCCGGCCTTCTGCACGTTGAGGATCTTGCCGCGCAGCGGTAGCAGCGCCTGGTACTCGGAGACGCGGGCCTGCCGGGCGGAGCCGAGCGCGCTGTCGCCCTCGACGAGGAACAGCTCGCTGCGGGCGACGCCGGTGGTGCGGCAGTCGACGAGCTTCGGAGGCATGGCGGCGCCTTCGAGCGCGGTCTTGCGCCTGGCCGCGTCCTTCTGCTGCTTCTGCGCGAGCCGCACGCGCGAGGCGTCGACGATCTTCTGGAGCACGACCTTGGCCTCGGCCTTGGTCTTGCGGTTCTCGGTCCACGCCTTGACGTGCTTCTCCACGATGCCCTGCAGCACCCTGGTGATGCCGGCGGTGGACAGCTCGTCCTTGGTCTGCGACGTGAACTGCGGCTCGGGGATGCGCACGTGGATCACGGCGGTCATGCCCTCGCTGACGTCGTCGAGCGTCGGCATGTCCTCCTTGGGCTTGAGCAGCCCGCGCGTCTTGGAGATGGCCTCCTGCAGTGCCTTCACCATCGCGCGGTCGAAGCCCTTGCGGTGGGTTCCGCCGTGGACGTTGCGGATCGTGTTGGTGAAGCACTCGACGGTGCGCTCGTAGCCGGTTCCCCAGCGCAGCGCGATCTCCACCTCGGCGTGGCGTTCCACATTGGACTTCATCACGCCGTTCTCGTCCGCGGCGTTCTCCTTGTACGTGCCGTCGCCGGTGATGACGAGCGTGCCGCACACCGCCTTGTCACCGGCGGGAGCGAGGAACTCGACCATGTCGGTGAGACCGTTGGGGTAGTGGAACGTCTCCTCGTTGATGGCACCGTCGGTGGCGGTACGCAGGACGTAGGTGACGCCGGGCACGAGGAACGCGGTGTTGCGCAGCTTCATGCGCACGGCCTCGACGTCGAGAGCGGCGCCGGTCTCGAAGTAGCGGGCGTCGTGCCAGTACCGGATGGTGGTGCCGGTGGACTCGCCGCGCTTCATCTTCCGCGCCAGGCGCAGCCCGGACTGCGGCGTGAACTTCGCCTTCGGGCCGTTGCCGTCGAAAATGCCGGCGACGCCGCGGGCGAAGGACACCTCGTGGACCTTGCCCGCGCGTTTGACGGTGACGTCGAGCCGCAGCGACAGCGCGTTGACGGCGGAGGCGCCGACGCCGTGCAGGCCGCCCGAGGTCTTGTAGCCGGACCCGCCGAACTTGCCGCCCGCGTGCAGGCGCGTGAGCACGAGCTCGACACCGGAGAGCCCCGACTTGGCGTGCACGCCCGTGGGGATGCCGCGACCGTCGTCCTCCACCTCGACGCTGCCGTCGGCGTGCAGCGTGACCACGACTCTGGTGGCGTGCCCCGCCACACCCTCGTCGGTGGAGTTGTCGACGATCTCGGTGAAGAGGTGGTTGACGCCGCGGCTGTCGGTGGACCCGATGTACATGCCGGGCCGCTTCCGAACCGCTTCCAGCCCCTCGAGGTGGGTCAGGTCGTCGGCCCCGTAGAGGGTCTCAGCAGAAGCAGTCACAGGGTGCTCTCTCCCAGATCTCGAAACGCCGGATCGTGCCGGAAGTGCGGCCCGACCAGCGAACCACCGTAGTGCACGGTATCCGTACCACCCGACATTTCCGCACGAGCCTCGCCGTCGGCCCGCCACGGGACGACATCCGGTGTGATCAGGTTCACGCGCGGTCGAAGTCGGCACGGACGCCGAGCAGCCGGACGGGCCTGCCCAGCTCGAACCGGTTCAGCACGGTCAGCGCGGCACGTTCGAGTTCGGCGGCATCGCTGGTCCGGTGCTCCAGGGTAACGCTTCTCGTCTGGGTGATGAACGGCGCGAACCGCACCTTGACGCCCACGCGGGCCGCGGGCCTGCCCTCGGCCAGCACGTCCTCGGCGACCCTGCGAGCCAGCTCACGCACCTTCCGCTCGATCTCGGCGAGGTCGGTGAGGTTCTCCTGGAACGTCGTCTCCCTGCTGCGCGAGCGGGCGACGTACGGCGTCGCCGTGACCTCCCGGTCGCCGGCGCCGTGCGCGAGGATCCGGAAGTAGGGGCCCATCGTGGGGCCGAAGCGGGCGGCCAGCTGCTCCGGGTCGGCGGCGGCCAGCTCTCCGACCGTGGTGATGCCCAGCTCGGCGAGCTTCTTCGTGGTCCGCCCGCCGATGCCCCACAGTGCGTCCGGGGGCCGGTGCGCCATCACCGGCACCCAGTTCTCGCTGGTGAGCCGGTAGATTCCCGCCGGCTTGGCGAACCCGGTGGCGATCTTGGCGCGGGCCTTGTTGTCACCGATGCCCACCGAGCACGACAGCCCGGTCTCGTCGCGGACGGCGCGCTGGACCTCGGCGGCGAACGACTCGGGGTCGTCCGCCGAGACGCCGAGGAACGCCTCATCCCAGCCCATCACCTCGACCACCACCGGGAGCTCGCGCAGCGCGGCCATGACGCGCTCGGAGACGGCCTCGTACGCGGGCGGGTCCGAAGGCAGGAACACCGCTTCGGGGCAGCGCTTGGCCGCCGTGCGCAGGGGCATCCCGGAGTGCACGCCGAACTCGCGGGCCTCGTAGGAGGCGGTGGCCACCACGGCGCGCTGCGTGGGGTCACCCTGACCCCCGACGACCACGGGTTTGCCCTTCAACTCGGGATGCCGGGCGATCTCGACCGCCGCGATGAACTGGTCGAGGTCGACGTGCAGTACCCAGTCCGAAAAGGACGCCGTAGGCGGCGTGGTCACGGTTTCCAGTATGTGCCCTCCGCGAATTCCTGGCCAGTGAGATGCATAGGACGCGGGAGGCGGCGGGTAGGCGATGGGTGCAGGACGAGAGAACACGAGTGAGGAGGAACCGTGGCTCAGCTGGTACGCGAGCTCATGACCGACCATCCCGTGACGCTCTCCGGTGACACGCCGGTGCACGAGGCCGCCAGGATGATGCGGAACCAGGAGATCGGCAGCGTGCTCGTACTCGACGGCGCCGAGGTGTGCGGGATCGTGACCGACCGCGACATCGTGGTGCGCGGGCTTGCCGATCGTGCGGACCTGTCCGGTTGCAGCCTGCGCGAGGTGTGCAGTGAACGGCTGGTGACGGCCTCGCCGAACGAGGAGGCGGGCAACGCCATCGCCAGGATGCGCGAGCACGCCGTGCGCCGCATCGCGGTGCTGGAGGACGGCAGGCCCGTCGGCATGCTGTCGATCGGCGACGCCGCGATGGAGCGGGACCCGAACTCCGCGCTCGGCACGATCAGCGCCGCACCGGCCAACACCTGACCGGCGCGGGACCGGCATAGGGTCGGCTCGTGTCGGTCCGCGAACTCGTGGTGCTGGGTACGGGCAGCCAGGCGCCGTCCCGTACCCGTAACCACAACGGTTACCTGCTGCGCTGGGACTCCGAGGGTTTGCTGTTCGACCCCGGCGAGGGGACCCAGCGCCAGCTGCTGTTCGCGGGCGTTCCCGCGAGCGCGATCACCCGGATCTGCCTCACCCACTTCCACGGTGACCACTGCCTCGGCGTGCCCGGCATCGTGCAGCGGCTCTCGCTCGACGGCGTCCGCGGGCCCGTGCGCGCCCACTACCCCGCGTCGGGGCGGGACTTCTTCGCGAGGCTGCGCTACGCGAGCGTGTTCCACGAGGTGGCGGAGTTGCTGGAGGAGCCCATCGAGGCCGAGGGCACACTCGCGACCGGGCCGTTCGGCAGGCTCCGGGTTCGCAGGCTCGACCACCCCGTCGAGGCGTTCGGCTACCAGCTCGTGGAACCCGACGGCAGGCGCATGGTGCCGGAGTTGCTGGCTCGGCACGGCATCGGCGGGCCGGAGGTCGGTGAGCTGCAGCGCACCGGGAGCCTGCGTGGTGTCTCGCTGGCGGAGGTGAGTGTCCACCGGCCGGGTCAGCGGTTCGCGTTCGTGATGGACACCCGGCTCTGTGACGGTGTGTTCGCGCTCGCCGAGGGCGCCGACCTGCTGGTGATCGAGTCGACGTTTCTCGGCGAGGACGCCGCGCTGGCGAGCACGTACGGGCACCTCACGGCGGGGCAGGCCGGGCGCGTGGCCGCCGAATGCGGGGTGCGGACCCTCGTACTCACCCATTTCTCGCAGCGCTACACCGATCCGAGCAGGTTTCACGACGAAGCCGCCGAGGTATTCGACGGCAAGATCGTGGTGGCGGAGGACCTCACCCGGGTCGCCGTGCCGAAACGCCGCTGAGCCCGGAATAGCTTCCGGCAGGCCGGCGTTGAACACATGCTTGCCCGATTTGGGGGGCAGGCGAATCCCCGCTGGAAAGGAGGGCGGCACAACCGTGGACATTTTCGAGTGGTCGGAGCGTGCCGCCTGCCGTGACGAGGATCCCGAGCTGTTCTTCCCGGTTTCCGATATGGGTCCGGGTGCCCAGCAGACCGAGCAGGCGAAGGCGATCTGCGCGCGCTGTCCCGTGCGTGCGGAGTGCCTGACGTACGCACTGGAGAGTGGTCTGGACTACGGGATCTTCGGTGGCACGACCGAGCGCGAGCGTCGCGCTCTCGTGCGCCGGAACCGCGCGGCAGGCCAGCCACGCGCGGCGTGATTCTCCGGTGAGCCTGCTCACCGGAAAACGGGAACATCGGCGATGTCGCCGACGTTGGAAAAGCTGGTCGATGCGCACAGTGTCCCCCGGGCCTCACCCCTGTTGCCTTCGCGGAATACCGTTCGGCTGGAGCCGCGTCGTGCCTTTCGCCGAGAGGCGACCGTGCGCGTCGGCCGCATTCTTCGACAACGGCTCCCCTCGCATTTTCGCGCGGGGAGCCGTCGTCGTGCCGTCATTCGCCGGTGAGCTCGGCGACGAGCCTCGCGACCAGCCCTGCCACGAGCCCGGGCCGCGTGAGCATCGCCAGGTGGTCGGCGGCCACGCGGTGCACCGGCCAGCCGAGGCGCTCGCACTCGTCGGCCACGGCATCGTAGGGCTCGCTGAGCCGCACGTACCCGCACGCGGGTGGCGGCCAGCGCTCCGCCTCGGGGGCGCGCTCGGCGAAGTAGGCCAGCGGCACCGTCGGTAGTTCCGCGACGAAGCGCCGGTACGTCTCGGCGTCGGGGAACAGGGCCGTCAGCGCGCCGGGTGGGAACCATTCGTGCCACGGCGGGAGCCGCCCTGCCACGGCGAGGCTTTCGAGCCGCGTGCCCAGCTCCGGCGGCGCGGCGGCGAACCAGTCCCGCCCTGGGTGCGGCAGGACCGCGTCGACGAACACGGCCGCCCGCACCTCGCCCGGCAACGCGTCGGCGATCGCGGGCAGCAGCGCGCCCGCTCCGCTGTGCCCGACGAGCACCACCGGCCGGTCCCCTGTCTGCTCGGCGACCGCCTCGGCGAGCCGGGGGTAGAACGGCGGCTCACCGTCCACAACGGTGGCGAGGGAAGGGACCACGACGTCGAACCCCTTGTCCCGCAAGGGTCTCGCGGCCTCCGTCCACGTGGACGGTCCGACCAGCGGGCTGTGTACGAGAACGATCGTCGGCCGCGTCACGAGTACAGTGTGCACCGGGTCGATCACTCTGGCGACACGCCGGGTACCATTGGCACCTTTCGTCGGTCTACAACGTCGTCTACGCTGGCGAGAAATCCGAATAAAACCCACAAATCGCCCTGCTTGCGGGGCAGGTTGTCGTCGTTGCCGGAACGGTTGCGTCTCAGTCACCCGCTTCCCGCCTCTTGCGAGGGCTCGCACGAGAGGGAGGTCGCGTGACAAACGACGAGCAGGGACAGGGCGCTTTCAACGCGGCGACCGGCCGCAGCCTCGAAAGCGACAACGGTAAGCCGCGGTACCTCGCCTACCAGCGAGAACTCATCCGGCCACACTGTGGCCGCTCGGTGCTGGAGGTCGGCGCCGGGATCGGTGAGTTCGCCGACGGCTTCACCGGTCTGGACCGCTACGTCGTGACCGACGTCGACCCCGAAGCCGTGCAGCAGATGAAGCAGCGGTTCGCCCATCGGGGTGAGGTCGAGGTGCAGCAGTTCGACATCGACGGCGCGTCGGTGTTGCCGGAACCGGTGGAGTCACTGGTGGCGATCAACGTGCTGGAGCACATCGAGGCCGACGTGGATGCCTTGCGGTGCCTGGCGAAGTCGGTGACCGACAACGGCAACATCATCCTCTTCGTACCCGGCTACCAGCAGCTGTACGGCGACTTCGACCGCAAGGTCGGCCACTTCCGCCGTTACACGCCCGACACCGTCTCGGCCGCGGCACACGACGCGGGCCTCACCGTGCGGGTGGCGCGCCCGGTGAACTTCCTCGGCGCGTTCGCGTGGTGGGCGGCGGTGCGCAAGGGCGGCGCCGGTGCCCCCGACCGCAGGCTCGTGGCCGCGTACGACCGGTTCGTGGTACCCGTCACCAGGGCCATCGAGAAGCGCGTGCGGGTGCCGTTCGGACAGTCGGTGCTGTGCGTCGCGAGCCGGGCCGGTTAGGTCGGCTGCGCGGGCAGGCCGGGCGACTCCGCCTTTTCGTCTACTTCGGACTCACCCGGCTCCCCTGACTCGCCCTGCAGCAGCGGCGAGCGCACCAGCAGCAGCGTGCACGCCGCGATGAACGCGGCTCCGAACACCTGGCCCGCGATCCAGCCACCGCCCTGCACGTGCTCGCCGAACACGGCCACGCCCCAGCCGATGGACACGAGCGGGTTCGCCAGCGTCAGCCCCGGCTGCGAAGCCACGAGGCTGCCCGCGCGCAACGTGTTCTGCAACAGCAGGAACCCGCTCGGCCCCGCGACGAGGACGGCGTAGGTCTGCCACGCGCCGAACACCCCGTCGATGCCGTCGGCGAAGGCGGCCGCCATCCCGGAGACCAGTGCCGCGAGGAAGCCGAAGTACATGCCGCTCGCGACGCCGAGGTAGGCGGCCCTGCGGGTGCCCCGGTGCCGGTAGCCGATCGCGACGAGCGTCGCGATGACGGCGAGCGTCACCCCGGCTCCCAGCAGCCACGAGGTGACAGGAACGTCGTTGACCTTCCCGCTGCTCGGCCGCAGGCAGACCAGCAGCAATGCGATGCCCGCGCTCATGCCGGCCACCGCGGACCACTCCCTCGCGCGCAGGCGCGTGTGCAGCAGGAGGCTCGACAGCACGAGCGTGAGTCCCAGCTCCGTGACCAGCAGGGGCTGGATGAGGGTGATCGGGCCGGTCGCCAGCGCGGCGGCCTGCAGCACGAAACCGGTGAGGATCGTGGCGACGCCCGCCAGCCAGGCCGGGTCGTGCGCGAGGTTCCACAGCATGCCCACCGACATCGAGTGCCCTCGCGACTGCCGCCGCGCGCCCTTGCGCTGCAGGACGGAGGCGGTGGCGTTGGCGAGCGCGGCGAGCACCGCCAGCACGACGGTCAGGGCCAAGGCGACCGCCCCTCGGAGGGGACCGGGCCGAGAGACATCTCGTCCTCATACCCGCTTTCGTTCAGCGGGAAACCGGAGACCTCCGGCCCTGGCACAGCGGCGCCGCTCGGGCTAGAAAGGCGGATGAGGAGGGAGCACGAGATGGAGATCATCGCTGTCGACACCCCCACGCTGGGTGACCGCAGCTACCTGGTGCACGACGGCGAGGTGGCGTTCGCCGTCGACCCGCAGCGCGACATCGACCGGATGCTCACGCTGCTCGAGGACCGCGGGGTCCGTCTGACCCACGTCTTCGAGACCCACATCCACAACGACTACGTGACGGGTGGCTTCGCGCTCGCCCGCGTCACGGGCGCCGCCTACCACGTCAACGCCGACGACCCGGTGTCGTTCGAACGCGAGCCGATCAGCGACGGCGACGTGGTGGAGGTGAGCCCGGCGCTGCACGTGCGGGCGCTGGCGACGCCAGGGCACACGTTCACGCACCTCGCGTACGCGCTCACCTCCCCCGGCGAGACGCCTTCCGTGTTCACCGGCGGTTCGCTG
This sequence comes from Prauserella flavalba, assembly GCF_003202235.1. GTDB lineage: Bacteria > Actinomycetota > Actinomycetes > Mycobacteriales > Pseudonocardiaceae > Prauserella_A > Prauserella_A flavalba. The sequence continues at coordinate 170,385 of NZ_MASU01000013.1, read as the reverse complement.
CTGTTCGGCTCCACCGGAAGGCCCGACCTGCTCGGCCCCGCCCACACCGGCACGCTGGTGCACGCGCAGTACACGTCCGTGCGGCGGCTCGCGGCAGAGCTGCCCGACGAGACGCGCGTGTACCCCACGCACGGCTTCGGCAGCTTCTGCTCGTCCACGCCCACGTCGGGCGAGGCGTCCACGATCGGCAGGGAGAAACGCGTCAACCCCGCGCTGACCGACGACCAGGAGTCCTATGTGCGCACGCTGCTCGCGGGGCTGGACGTCTACCCCGCGTACTACGCGCACATGGGGCCGGTCAACATCGCGGGCCCTGACGCGGCCGACCTGACCCCGCCGCAGCGGGCCGACGCCGCCGAACTGCGCTCGCGCATCGACGCGGGCGAGTGGGTGGTGGACCTGCGGCACCGGACGGCCTTCGCGGCCGGGCACGTCGCGGGCACGCTCAACTTCGGCATCGACGGCAGCTTCGCGACCTACCTCGGCTGGCTGCTGCCGTGGGGCAGCGCGGTGACGCTGCTCGGGGAGACGCGCGAGCAGGTGGCCGAGGCGCAGCGCGAGCTGGCGCGCATCGGCATCGATCGTTTGGAGGCCGCGGCCACGGGCGGCGTCCGAGAGTGGGCGGGTGACGACGAGCTGCGTTCGTTCCCCACCGGCTGCTTCGCCGACCTCGCCCAGGTGCGCCACCATCGCCCGGTGGTGGTTCTCGACGTACGGCGCCGCCAGGAATGGGACGAGGGGCACCTGGAGGGCGCCGTCCACATCCCGCTGCACGAGCTGCTGGAGCGCATCGACGAGGTGCCCGAGGGCGAGGTCTGGGTGCACTGCAAGTCCGGCTACCGCGCGGCGATCGCGGCGTCCCTGCTCGACGCGGCCGGCCGCAGGGTCGTGTCGGTGAACGACGACTACGACGCCAACGCGGCCGCGTAGCTACCTGGTCACCCCTCCGCAGTGAACCGAGCGGGCTGCAGTGAAGGCCACCTTCACTGCAGTCGACGGCGCGGGGCTACGTCGTCTCGTCGGGTTTGCGGCGCTCGATGAAGGTGTCCGGGGCCGATTCGGGGACCTCGGTGCGCAGGTCCGAGTCGCGCAGCACCTCACGCGCCTGTGCCTCGGGGTCGGCGCTGCCCGCCGCGGCCTCCTCAGGCCACAGTTCGGCGCGCTCGGCGGCTCGTTCCTCGACGGCGTTGCGCTCGTCGAAGACGTCGGGGCGGTCGAGGTCGTGCTCACGGCGGACGCGCCGCTCGTCCTGAGCCGACAGCTCCGTCTCGCCGAGATCGAGTGGTTGGTCGTCGCGGGACATGATCGCGGTTACCCCGCCCCTTCGCGAGACTAACCGGCCGTTCTTGCCACCCTTTTCCTACCGGGGGTAGCATCGAGGTATGAAAATGAGTGTCAGCCTGCCTGCCGAGGACGTCGAGTTCCTCGACAGCTACGCCCGCGAGCACGACATCGGCTCGCGCTCCGCGGCGCTGCACCGGGCCGTCGACCTGCTGCGCGCCGCTCAGCTCGGCGACGCCTACGCCGACGCGTGGGCCGAGTGGGAGGAGGCGGGCGAGGCGGCCGCCTGGGAGCCCACGACCGCCGACGGTCTGCCCCGCTGATGCGCAGGGGCGACCTCTACCTCGCCGACCTCGACCCGGCCCTCGGCGCGGAGACCAACAAGCGCAGGCCCGTGGTGATCGTCAGCAACGACGGCGCCAACTCGACCGCGGAGCGGCTGCGGCGCGGCGTGGTCACCGTCGTGCCGGTCACCTCCAACACCACTCGTGTCTACCCGTTCCAGGTGCTGCTGCGCGCGGGCGAGGCCGGGCTCGAACGCGACTCCAAGGCACAGGCCGAGCAGGTGCGCTCGATCGCCGTGCAACGGCTGGGCGCGAAACTCGGCCGCCTCAGCCCGCAGCTCGTGCGGGCCGTCGACGACGCACTCCGGCTGCACCTGGGGATCTGAGACCGTCCTCAGTGGAGGATCTTCAACCCGGCGACCCCGGCGACGATCAGCACCAGGCACGTGATCCGGCCCGCCGAAACGGGGTCACCCATCGCGACCATGCCGTACACGGCCGTGCCGACCGCGCCGACGCCGACCCACACCGCGTACCCGGTGCCCACCGGCAACGTCCGCAGCGCGTAGCCGAGGCCGGCCATGCTGATCACGAGCGCGACGGCGAACACGATGCTGGGCACGGGTTTGGACAGGCCGCGCGACGCACTGAGCGCCGCGGCCCACACCGTCTCGAACAGACCGGACACGATGAGCGCGAGCCACGCCATGACGATCCCTCCGCAGTAATGCGATACCGACTACATCACTGCGCCGTCTTGGCATGACCGGGTACGACGCGCTCGTCCGGGGCCGTGAAGAACACGACCGCCATCCACGCTAGCACGCGGATCCGGCGCTACAACCGGAAAGCGGCGCACGCCACCGCCACGTACGAGCGCTCCGGCGCACGCCAGGCGACCTCGGCCCAGCGGTTGTCCGTGACCTGCGAGCCGTTGGCGCCTACACAGGTGTAGACCCCGCCCTGGAGGTACGGCCCACACGGCTGGTCCGAGGAGGACGCGTTGACGCACGTCGTGTAGTTGGCGCACGTCAGCGTCGTCAGCGCCGGGGAACCGACGTCGGTCCCGGCTCTGACGTTGAGCTTGCAGGCGTTCTGTGTCGAGGCGTGCACGAGCGCGGGGGCCGGCTCCGGCGTGTCCGCACTCGCGGCCGGAGCCGACAGGAACAGGCCGGCCAGCAGGGCGCAGGCGACGAGAACGGCGGAACGAAGGGAAAACCTCACCGGAAGAACCTCCACACGGATCGAGCGAGAACCTCACCGAGGGTATCGAAATCAGAACCCTCCGCGATCACACGATCAGGCGGACAACCGGAGAGGCACGGGTCACCCGGAGTGGACCGCACCGCCACGAGGACGGACGGATCGTTGCCGCACAGGACTTCTCGGCCCTGTGCGGCATGCGGCGCCCGGCTAGATGTCGTGACCTGACACGTTGTTGTCAGGCGGCGAGCCTGCTGATGGGTGGTCGGCCGCCGAGGGCGGAGTGGCCGCGTTGAGTGTTGTAGTGGTGGAGGAATCGGTCAAGGCCGCGACGGCGGGACGTGTTGCTGGTCCAGGGTCGGGCGTAGGCCCATTCGTTGAGCAGGGTGCGGTTGAAGCGTTCGGCTTTGCCGTTGGTCCAGGGGCAGCCGGGTTTGGTGAAGCGGCGTTTGATGCTCCAGGCCGTGCAGACCCAGCCCCAGTCGGTGCCGCGCCGGTAGACCAGGGCGTTGTCGGTCAGGACGCGGCGCACGCGGATGTTGTGGGCGGCGAACCAGGCCAGCGCGCGGTGCAGGAAGGCCGCACAGGTGTGGTCTTTCTCGTCGGCGAGGACCTCGCTGTAGGCCAGGCGGGTGTGGTCATCGATCGCGGTGTGGACGTAGTCGTAGCCGATCTTGGTCTTCTTGTGGCGGTTCGCGACCGATACCTTCGCCTCGCGCCCGTGCAGTCGCCACCCGCCACCGGCCGGGATCCGGCCCAGTTTCTTCACGTCCACGTGGATCATTGACCCGGGTGTGCGGTGTTCATAGCGGTGGGGGCTGCACCGCGAACCGCGTACCGGCTCGCCGGTAATCGGGTCGATCGCGGCCAGGTGCGGCACGGCGTGGCGGGCCAGGATCCGTCCGACCGTCGACGGGTTGAGACCGAGCTCGGAGGCGAGCGCGACCGCGCCGCGACGGCGGCGTCGCCGCGCGGCCAACACCCGCTGCTCGACCCATTTCGGGGTGCGAGTGGGCATCCGCCGCGGCCGCGACGAACGATCACCCAACGCGGCGTCGCCACCCTCGGCGTAACGGCGCACCCACTTGTACACCGTCGCGCGCGACACCCCCAGCTGCTCGGCCACGTGCGCGGCCGGCCACCCGGCAGCGACACGCTCAACGATCAGGCGACGAGCGAACACATTGGTACGGGCATTAGCGTGAGCCATCGAGGACCTCCTGCGGGTGAATGCCAGACACATCCACTCCGCCAGGAGGTCCTCCCACGTTCAAGCAGGCGCGCCGTCAACAACCTCCCGGGTCACGACAGCTAGACGAGCTCGGTCTCGGCGAACGCCGCGCGCAGGCGGGTCTCCTGGTCGGTGGACAGGTTCGTGGAGATCAGCGTGGCACCGGTGTTGCGGAACTCCTCCAGCACCTTGTCCACCACCGCGTGCGACGACATCACGAACAACGCCGACGTACCCGGTGTGACGTCCTCGCGCACCTTGCGGATGAAGTCGTCGTCGATGCCGACGTCGGTCATCGCCGCGGTGAGCGCGCCCACGGCGGCACCGACCGCGAGGCCCAGCAACGGCACGAAGAAGATCAGGCCGAACAGCAGGCCCCAGAAGCTCCCTCCGAGCGCGCCCATGCCCGCGAGATGGTGCAGCTGCTTCGTCTTCGGCTTCTTCGCGTCCTCGGGCCAGTAGACGTAGGCCGCGTCGTTGATCTGGATCAGCTGCTCCTTCTGCATCCGCTCCAGGAGCGCGAGCGCGTCGGCGGCGCCGTCGGCCGAGTCGAACTTCCACACCGTGAAGGTGCCCATCTCCCTGCCTCCTCGAGGTCCACCGGCCACGAGCCGGGCCGGAACCCGCACTGTCCGCCCATCCGGGCGCGCGCGGCATCACCCGCGGCGGGCGAGCATGTTCATCCTTCGCGGATGAGGCACGAGCGGTCCCCCGCGTGACGATGAGAGGCAAGACGGCCGCTCGCAGACGGGAGAAGGTCATGGCCGAATACACGCACACCACTAGGGGAGTCACTCGCGGCGGCTGGAGCGGCTGGACCGGCTGGATCATCTTCGCCGGCGTGATGCTGTTGCTGGTGGGGTTCTTCCAGGCGATCGAGGGTCTCGTCGCGATCTTCGACGACGGCTACTACCTCGTCGGAGCCGACGGGCTCGTCGTGAACGTCGACTACGACGCGTGGGGCTGGGTGCACCTGGGCTTCGGCGTCGTCGCCGTGCTCACCGCGCTCGGGCTGATGACCGGCAACAAGATCGCCCGCGTCGTCGGCGTGATCCTCGCCGGGCTCAGCGCGATCCTCAACCTCGCCTTCATCGCCGCCTACCCGGTCTGGTCGCTCATCGTCATCGCCGTCAACGTGCTCGTGATCTACGCGATCGTCGTGCACGGCCGGGAGCTGGAACGCGACAACGTACCGGGCTGACACCGGTTCACCCGAAGCGGGTGACGACAGCGGCGGGGCGGGAATGGTTCCGTGGCAACGTCTCCCGGCGCAGGTGGAGAGCCGGGTGGCACAGCGGGGAGGGGTACCGGGTGCGAGCGGTCGGGCGCCGCACCCGGTACGTGCCCATGCCCGGAAGCCACGGAGCCGCCATGAGCCGAGCGCGGTCGGAACGCGGGCGCCAGGCCACGCTGGCGCTGCTGCGCTCGACGTGCGCCGTGGCCGCGCTCGTCACGGTCTACTACCTCGCCCCGCTCAACGCCACGCCGGATGCGGGCACCTGGCTGCGATTCGCGCTCGGGCTCGGGGCTTTCGCCGCGCTGGTCACGTGGCAGATCCGCGGCATCCTCTCCGCACCGATGCCGGTGGTGCGCGGCGTGCAGACGATCGCGGTCAGCCTGCCGTTGCTGCTGCTGGTGTTCGCGTCGGTCTATGTGGTGATCTCCACCGAGTGGCCCGCCAGCTTCACCGAACCGCTCGACCACAGCGACGCGCTGTACTTCACGGTCACCGTCTTCGCCACCGTCGGCTTCGGCGACATCGCCCCGGTCAGCGAGCTCGCGCGGCTGCTCACCACGGCGCAGATGGTAGTGGGGCTCGTCGCGGTCGGTGTGGTCGCCAAGCTCGTGGTGAACGCGGTGCGCATCGCCGTGCAACGCAGGACCCCCGAGCACGATGGGCCCCAAGGGCACGACGAGCCCATCCGTGGTGGGTGAAGGTGTCCGGGCGCGTGGCGGCCGACGATCGCGGCATGGCCGAGCCAGTCCCGACCCGCCGCGCGGGCGGGCTCGTTTCCGTGCCGGCGGGCACCTACACGATGGGGTCGAACGAGCACCGCTACCCCGCCGACCGGGAGGGCCCGCGACGCGCGCGCCGGGTCCCGGCGTTCCGGATCGCCGCCCACGCCGTCAGCAACGACGACTTCGCCGCGTTCGTCGCCGAGACCGGCCACCTGACCACCGCCGAGCGGGAGGGCTGGTCGTTCGTGTTCGCCGGCCTGCTGCCCCCGTATCACCCGCCGACGTTGCCGTTCCCTCCTGCACCGTGGTGGCGGCGGGTGCCCGGCGCGTCGTGGCGAAGGCCGGAAGGTCCCGGTTCCGGCCTCGCCGGGAGGGGCACGCACCCGGTCGTGCACGTGTCGTGGGCCGACGCCCGCGCGTACTGCCGGTGGGCGGGCGGCAGGCTGCCCACCGAGCTGGAGTGGGAGTACGCCGCGCGCGGCGGGCTCGACGGCGCGCGTTACCCGTGGGGCGACGAGCTCACCCCGCGCGGCGAGCACCGGATGAACGTCTTCCAGGGCCGGTTTCCCCGCCACGATACGGGCGAGGACGGCTTCGTCGGTACCGCGCCGGTCACGGCGTACCCGCCCAACGGCCTCGGCCTGCACAACATGACGGGCAACGTCTGGGAGTGGTGCGTCAATCGCTTCGGCTCCACCCGGCCAGGGCACCGCGCGATACGCGGCGGCTCCTACCTGTGCCACGGCTCCTACTGCTGGCGCTCCCGCTGCGCGGCACGCGGCTCCTGCTCCCCCGGCACCAGTGCGGGCAACATCGGCTTCCGCCTCGCCGCCGGGGTCACGTGAGGCCGAGCTCGCGGGCGGCGACCACCGCGGCCCGCCGGTTGTTGACACCGAGCTTGCCGTAGATCGCGCGGACGTGGGTCTTGACCGTGTTCACCGACACCGACAACCCGCTCGCGACCTCCGACAGCGACTGGTGCGAGCCGAGCCGGGCCAGCACGACGTGCTCCCGCCCCGTCAGCAGCCCCTCTGCGTGCACGCCCTCCCGTTCGGCCAGCGCGCGATGCACCCGTTCCGCGAACGGTCCGGCCGAGCCGAACCCGCCGAGCTGGTCGGCGAGCAGCTGTCGCACCGTCGGCTCCGCGTGCGCGAAGGGCAGGATCAGCCCCGAGGGTTCCGCGAGGGTGAGCGCCGAGGCGAGGCACCGCCGCGCGCGCGTACGCTCCCGGGCCCGCAGCGCCAGCGCGGTTTCCAGCAGCCGCGCCTCAACCCTGGTGAGGTCGCCGAGCACGCCACGGTCGCCCTCGGCCACGGCCTCCGCCATGCGGCGCGCGGCGGCGGGCTCCCCGTGCGTGGCCTGCCACCACGCGCCGAGCAGCGCGCGTTCGGCGGGCGCGGTGACACGCGCGAGCAGCCAGGTGCGCACGTCGCGGGCGTGTGCCTCGCGCCCGAGCCGCAGCGCGGCGCGGTACTCCATCAGCGCGGCCAGCACCGCCGGCTGCGGGAGCAGGGTCACCTCGCCCAGCTCGGCGCGGGCGTCGTGCAGCAGCCGCAGCCCGTCGGCGTGGCGGCCCCGGTCGGTGAGCGCGGCACCGGTGAGCACGTCGATGAGGAACCGCAGCCTCGCCTGCGGCAGCTCGCCCGCGGCCCCGGCGGCCTCGGCGGCATGCCGCAGGGCGGCACGGGCGTCGGCGCCGAGCAGTGCGGCGAACCCGAGCAGCAACCGCGCGGGCGCGAGCAGCGGGGAGTCGTCCCGGCCGTGCTCGGCCGCGATCGCCACGGCCGCCGCACACGAGCCCGCCATGTCGGCGTAGTCGCCCTCCAGCGCCGACACGGCGCCGAGTGCCGTGTGGCAGTGCATCGCGAGGTAGCCGAGGTCCCGCTCCCGCGCGGTCCGCAGGGCCTCCGTCAGCCCACGCCGCGCGCCCGCGAGGTCCCCGTCGTGGAGCAGGCCGCAGCCGGACAGCAGCGCCGCCCACGGCCGCGTGGCCGGTGATCCGCCCGGTTCCGCCTCGCCCGGCGCGCGGCCGCACACGAGCGCGTAGGTGGCGAGCACGAGGCTCCGCAGCGACTCCAGCTCCGCGCCGGCGTGCTCTGGCCACGCCGCCTCGCTGTCGGCGAGCGCCGGCTCCGCCGAGGCCGGGTCTCCCGCCTCGACGTCGGCGAGCGCCGCGACCAGGCTCAGCCAGGCGTCGGCACGCACGCGGCCCTGGCCGGCCGCGGCGAGCCCGTCGAGCACGGCCCGCCGGTCGCCGCGCAGCAGCAGCCCGACGGCCTCCTCCCGCAGGAGTTCCGACACCACCCCGGTGTCCTCGGCGCGCCCGGCGTGGTCGATCGCCTCGCGCGGGCGCGCGTGCGAGGCGTACCAGTGCGCCGCGGCCGTGTGCAGCGCCACGGCCCGCTGCGGGCGCTGCCGCCGCAACCCGGCACGCAGGTGCTCCCGCAGCAACGGATGCACGCGGTAGGACTGCTGTCGTGCCCGCGCCGCCGTGACGAGCGCGCGCCTGCCCGAGAGCTCGTCCAGCAGCAGCCCGGCGTCGGCCCGCCCGGACAGGACCCCGGCGAGTGGCGGTGTCACCGTGTCGCACACGCTGATGGCGCTCAGGAACTCCCGCACGTCGTCGGTGAGCGTGCCCAGCACCTCGTCGCCGAGGTAGTCGGCGACGGCGGTGTCCTCGCCCGCGAAGCAGGCCAGGAACGCCTCGCGGTCCGGCGCGGCCGGCAGCGACCGCGCGGCGAGCCGCAGCCCGGCCACCCAGCCGCCCGTCTGCTCGACGAGCCCGGCCAGTTCCCCGGCGTCGAGCGCGACCCCGGCCGAGCGGAGGAGCGTGTCGGCCTCCTCCGCGGAGAACCGCAGCTCGGCCGCCGTGAGATCGGTGAGTCTGCCCTCGACGCGCAGCCGTGGCAGCGGCAACGGGAGCTCCGACCGGCCCGCGAACACCAGGTTCAGCGCGGGCGGCTGGTGCCGCACGAGTGTCGCGAGCGCGTGCAGGGTCGACACGGCCGTGAGCTCCTGCACGTCGTCGAGCACGAGCCACACGGGTTCGGCCAGCTCGTCCAGTGCGTTCACCACCTCGGCGACGAAGCTCGCGGGATCGCCGCCAGGAGGGACGGGCCGGCGCAGGGCGCTGTTCGCGGGCACGGCAGCGCATCGCGCGAGCGCGGTCAGCACCGAGGACCAGAACCGTTCCGGGTCGTTGTCGCCGGCGTCGAGCCGGACCCACGCCGTCCTGCGCTCGTTGCCCGCCCGCACCCAGTCGGCGAGCAGCAGTGTCTTGCCGTAACCCGCCGGTGCGCACACGCTGGTGACCGCTGCGCGGCCGAGCAGTTCACGCAACGCGGGCCTGGCGACGAAGCCGGCGGGTAGTTGCGGCACAGCGGTTTTCGCCCGGGAAAGGTACCGGGGCCGCGGCCGCCCGTTGTGACCGTCCGGTCCCACGCGACCAGAATATTCGGCGGGCGCCCGTTTTCCAGTGGCATCGGACCCTATCGAGTAGGGCCGAATGCCTCCACGGCAAGCAAAAGGCCAACCCGCTAGCCGCCGTCCGCGTGGACCCTCCACTGTGGATCCAGCAGCCCGCGCTCGGCGGCGGCCTCGACGGCGTCGCGCCGCCTGCGCACCCCGAGCTTCGCGTAGATGGCCCGCACGTGTGTCTTCACGGTGTTGGGCGAGACGGTGAGGTCCTCGGCGATCTCCTCGAACGAGCGCAGGGTCGGCAGCAGCCGCAGCACGCCCCGCTCGCGTTCGGTGAGCAGCGCCGACGCCGGGACGGGGCTCAGCAGCGCGGCCCGGGTGGCGAGCACTCGTGCGGCGAACCGTTCCGCCGCACCGAGTCTGCCCAGCTGCGCGGTGAGCAGCTCTATCACCGCGGGATCCGCCGACACGAGCGGGAACGGCACGGCCATCGACTCGGCGAGCGTCAGCGCCCCGGCCAATGCCCTGCGCGCGCGGCCCCGGTCGCCCTCGTGGAGTCCGAGAGAGGTCTCCACCAAGCGTGCCTCGACGGCCGACCACGGGACGGCCGGTGCCACCTCGCCGTCGAGCAGCGGCCGCAAGGCCTGGCGCGCGGCGTCGCACCGGCCGAGCGCGAGCTGCGCACGGGCCCGTAGCAGCGCCAGCTCCCCGTGCCCGGAGAGCGCGTCCTCACACCACAGCAGCACGTCCCTCGCGGCCTCGGTCCAGCCGAGCTGCAGCGCGGCCCGCTGCTCCAGCACCGCGCACAGGGCGACCTGCGCGGCGGGCAGCCCCTCGTCCGCCGACGCCACGCGGGCCTCCCCCATCCGGCGAAGCCCTTCCGCACGCTCGCCCAGCTCGAACGCACCGGCACCCGCCAGTGTCTGCGTGAGCACGCACAGGCCCGGCTCCCCGCTCGCGGCGCGGGCCGGCACGAGTCGTTCCGCGCGGCCCGCGTGATACAGGCACTCGCGCGGTTCGGCCCGCAGCAGCGCGTCGTAGGCCCTGAGCACGCACGCGGTCACGCCGGGCACGGTGTCCTCCCAGCCGTGGGCCACGTTGCGCTCGTCCGCGTCCTCGGCGAGCCTGCCCAGCGCGCGGTGGTCGCCCTTCGCGGCGGCGACCGACGCGAGCACGGTCAGGCACTGCGTCACGACGTAGAGCTGGCCGTTGGCCCTCGCCGCGCCGAGCGCGGCCCGCACCTGCGCCTCCGCCGTCTTCGCCTGCCCGGCGACGAGCAGCGCGGTGCCCCGGTGCAGCAGCGCGAGGGCGTCGAGCCCCGGACCACGCGGACGGGCGAGCTGCTCGCTCGCGCGCAGGATGCCGCCAGGGTCGCCCCGCAGCTGCGCCTGCCGCGACCGGACGAGCCCACGCAGCGGCTCCAGCCCCCGCGATCCGTCGACGTAGTCGAGATAGCGCTGCGCCGAGCCGAGGTCGCCGTGTTCCAGCCACAGCAGTGCCGTGACGAGTGCCAGCAGGTCGCTGCGTTCGATCCGCTCGTCCCCGAGCACCGCCAGCGCCCGGCGCAGCGGCTCGTGCTCGCCGGTCAGCACCAGCTCGACCGCGTGGTGTCCCAGCAGCGTGGTCAGGCGTCCGGCGCTGTACGCCCTGGTGGCGTGCACGAGCGCGGGCACCGGTTTGCCGTTCTCCGCGAACCAGTCCGACGCCGCACCGTGCAGGCGTCTCGCCTCGTCCGGGGTACGCCTGCGCAGGTCGGCCAGCAGGTGCGCGCGCAGGAGCGGGTGCAGGCGGTACCAGCGCCTGCCCGGCCCGGCCCTGACGGCGAGCGAGTAGCGCCGCTCGAACAGGTCGAGCCGCAGCCCGGCCTCGGTTCCGCCCGACAGCGCGTTCGCCAGCCCGGCAGAGACCTCCTCGCAGACGCTGATCGTGCGCGCGAAGTCGCGTAGCGACCCCGGCAACCGGGACAGCACCTCGGTCACGAGATACTCGGCCATCGCCCGGTCGTTCTCGGCGAAACCGGCGAGGAACCGGTCGGGATCCTCGGCGTCCCGCAGCGACATCACGGCCAACCGCAACCCGGCGGGCCAGCCCTCGGTCTGCTCGGCGAGGCGCCGCCGCTGCCCGCTGTCGAGGTGCACGTCCTCGGCCGCCAGCAACGCCCCCGTCTCCTCGGGCGAGAACCGCAGGTCGTGTGCCCTCACCTCGGTGAGCTGGTCCTGCAGGCGCAGCCTGGCCAGCGGCAACGGCGGGTCGTACCGGCTCGACAGCACCAGCCGCAGCCCGGACGGCTGCTGCCGCAGCAGGGTCGCGAGCTCGCGCAGCGGTCGCGGGTCGGTGAGCTCCTGCACGTCGTCGAGGACGAGCCACACGGGCACGGGCAGCTCGTCGAGCGCGTTGCCCACGTCGGCGAGGAAACCGGGGGCGGCGCCGGACCGCTCGGGCACGACCGCTGAGCGGAGCACGCTGTGCCCCGGCACGGCGGGACACCGGCCGAACGCCTCCAGCACGGCGGTCCAGAACCGCCGGTCGTCGTTGTCGTCGACGTCGAGCGAGACCCAGGCCGTGGCGGCGGAACCGGTCCGGCGCGCCCAGTCGGCGAGCAGGCACGTCTTGCCGAAGCCCGCCGGTGCGCACACGAGCGTCGCCGCCGTGTCACGGGCGTGGTCGAGCAGCGCGAGCAACCGGGGCCGGGACACGAGGCCGGGAGGAGGGCCGGGCACGCTGACCTTCACCCGCGGCACCCGCCGCCGGCCCTCGCCGTCCCGCGCCTGCGGCATCCGCACCTCCAGGGAACGCCTGTCACCACGGTAAGCCAGGAACCGGCCGGGACATCTCACCCGAGAAGGGCGAAGCGCCGGAGGGCTCCCGCGTTCGACCGTGCCGTGCAGGGCACCCGAGACCTGGAGTGGATCATGACCGAGCACGTGCACCCGGGCACCGGCACCGCGACGGAGCCCCGGCCTGCCGAGCGGCCCCGCGAGACCCCCGGCGGGACCGGGACCGCGGTGCGAACGGTGTGGACGAACTGGATCGGTTTCGCAGCCGTGCTGATGATCGTGACCGGCGCGTTCAACGTCATCGCCGGGCTGGTCGCCCTGCTCAACGAGGACTACTACGCGGTCGGCCCTCAGGGCCTGCTGGTCTTCGACCTGACCGCATGGGGCTGGATCCACCTCGCCGTCGGCGCGCTGGTGCTGCTGACCGGGCTCGCGCTGTTCACCGGCAAGGCGTGGGCCGGGGTCGTCGCCGTCGTGCTGCTCGGGCTCAACGCGGTGGCGCAGCTCGCGTTCCTGCCCGTCGCGCCGCTGTGGGGCGTGCTCGTCATCGCCCTCGACGTGGTGATCATCTGGGCGATCGTCGCCCACGGCCACGAGGCGCGCGACCTCCGTTGGTGGTGAACGGCGGGTCTGTTGTGGACCTGTGAGCGAGTGGCCGACAGCACTAGCTTGTGGGTATGACCACCGGCATGGAAGAACCGCGGCGATCGGTACCCCGTACCGACTTCGACTCCGCCTACGTGGACAAGTGGGCGCCGTGGATCATCGGCGAACCGCAGCCCGCGATCGTCGCGCTCGAACGCGAAGGCTGGATCACCGGCAGGGTGCTCGACCCCGGTTGCGGCGCCGGCGAGCACACCATCCACCTCACCCGGCTGGGTTATGACGTGCTCGGCGTGGACTTCTCGGAACCCGCGGTGGAGCAGGCGCGCGCGAACGCCGGGGCGAAGGGCGTGGCCGCGCGGTTCGCCGTCGCCGACGTGCTCGACCTCGGCACCGAGCGGCGCTACGACACCGTGGTGGACAGCGCGCTGTTCCACGTGTTCGGCGACGCTGACCGGGCCACCTACGTGCGCAGTTTGCACGCCGCCTGCAAGCAGGGCGCCCGCGTGCACGTGCTCGCCCTCTCCGACGCCGAGCCCGGCCTCGGCCCCCGCATCCCCGACTCGCTGATCCGCGACGCCTTCACCGACGGCTGGGTACTGGAGGACCTGCGACCCGACCGCTACCGCGTCGTCGTCGGCGCCGAGGACGCCGAGCGGCTGGGCCTGGCCGCGGGCGAGCCGGCGGACATGGCCGCGTGGCTCGCGAGGGTGCGCCGCGACGGTTGACTCCGGACCCGGCCGACCTATACTCCTGCGGATCGGTTCCAGGAACGCGTGCGCTCGAAAGTTGTTGCGGCCGCTGCATGTCTGCTGCATCCGCGAGCACGCTGTCGAGAACACGGAGATGCGGATGGCCGAGGTCGACGACGCCCGGTTGGAGTGGCGCACGAGCACGTACAGCGGTGGCGGCAACGACTGCGTCGAGGTCGCCTTCACCCCGTGCGGCACGGCGCTGAGAGACACGAAGAACCGGGCGGCGGGCATGCTGACGGTGCCGGCGCAGGACTGGACCGCCCTGCTCACGTCGGCCAGGTCGGGCGAGCTCGACCTCCCCTGAGGTCCCTTGTGGACCGGCGGTGACCTCCCGGCGGTCTTTGGTGAAAACGCCTTTCCGCCCGCTTTCACCGGTGCAGGAAAGGCCGAGTGACCGCCACCAGCCCCGAGGGGCTACGCCGTGCTGATGCCCGACCCGCGCTGTCGACCGGCTACGGCCTCGGCTTCGTCCGGCGCGGCTCGTGCCGGTGGGGGCCCGCCCCGCGCTGCTGGGCTGAGCCGCGTCACACCGGAAGCGACGTGAGCCGCGCGCTCTCCGCCCAGAGCCGCTCGCACCGGCCGGGGTCAGTCGTGTGCGGCGCGGTGGGAACCTCCTTGCGGCGCACGAAGAACCGGCCGCTCACGCCCTCGGCCTCGGCGGAGGTCGCGAGCCACACGGGGTGTCCGCGCCCGCCGCCGGTCTCGGGCTGAACGGGCCGAGCACGGCGCCGAAGACCTTCAGCGCACCGCGCGCGTCCCGGCCGAGCCCGGTGTCCCTGATGATCCCGGGGTGGGCGCCGTTCACGGTGATGCGCGAGCCCGCGAGCCTGCGGGCGAGCGCGTAGACGAACATCGTGTTCATGTTCTTGGTGCGGGCGTAGGCGATGAACGGGCGGAAGCTCGCCGGCCTGCCGAGCGCGGCGGGGTCGCGCGCATTGAGGTCGTCGAGGTCCACAGGCGTGCGGGCGAGCCCACGCGGCGAGGCGCCCACGACGACGAACCGCGCGGCCCGGTCGCCGATCGAGCGGACCAGTGAGCGCAGGAGCAGGTAGGGCGCGAGGTGGTTGGTGACGAGGCCGCGGTGCAGCCCCTCGGCGGTGACGTCGCCGGGCGGCGCGATCACCGCGGCGTTGCTCACCACGACGTCCGGCGCCGGTGCGTCGGCGAGGCGTTTCGCCAGCTCCCGGACCTCGGCGAGCAGGGAGAGGTCGGCGCGTTCGAGTAGCAGGTCGGCGCCGGGCGCGGCGGCCCGGATCCGGTCCCGCGCGTGGGCGAGGCGCCGCTCGCTGCGGCCCACGAGCACGACGGTGTGGCCCCGTTCCGCGAGCCCGCGCGCGATCATCTCCCCGATTCCGGAGCTCGCCCCGGTCACCACCGCCCGCGCCATCCGGCCACCTCCTAGTTGACAGCGTCAACCTAGCGAGCGAAGTTGACGCTGTCAACCGGGTTGCCCACTGCAGTGAAGGCCACCTTGCCTGCGTTGAACGCAGTGAAGGTGGCCTTCACTGCGGGCGGAGTTGGGGCTGGGGCGCGCCTAGCCCTGGGGTGAGCCGATGTTGACCATCCAGGGGACGCCGTACTTGTCGATGCACATGCCGAACTCGTCGCCCCACATCTGCTTCTCCAGCGGGACCGTGACGTTGCCGCCGTCGGCGAGCTTCTCCCAGTAGCCGCGCAGCTCGCCGGCGTCGTCGCCGCTGAGGCTCACGGTCATGTTGTTGCCGGGGTTGAACTCCATGCCAGGCGGGGTGTCGGCACCCATGAGGGTGAAGCCGCTCGGGGTCTCGAGCGAGCTGTGCATGATCTTGTCGGCCTCCGGCGCGCTGGAGTCTCCGTACTCGCCGAACGTGTTCAACGCCAGCTCGCCGCCGAACACGCCGCGGTAGAACTCCATCGCCTGCTTCGCGGTGCCGTCGAAGCTGAGGTACGGATTGAGCCGAGACGCCATGGGATCCTCCTTGATCCTGTGAAAGGGGCCATCGTCGCAATATCGGCGGCCCCCGGCTACGGCACTTAGTCCCTATCCGGGTCGTTCTCCGACGCTACCCCTGCCCCAACCGCTGGCGCTGCCTGCCGAGCCGCTCGATCTCCAGTTCCATCTCGTCACCTGCCCGCAGGTACGGAAACCGCCCCGACAGGGCGACACCCTCAGGGGTGCCGGTGTTCACCAGGTCACCGGGGTCGAGCGTGAGGTATCGCGACAGGTGCAGGATCAGCTCGCCCACCCCGAACACCATGTCCGCCGTCGACGAGTTCTGCCTCGGCTCACCGTTGACCCACGAACGCAGCCGCAGCGCCTGCGGATCGTCCACGTCTGCGGCGGGCACCAGCCACGGCCCCAGCGGGTTGAACGTCTCGCAGCACTTGCCCTTCGACCATTGCCCGCCCGAGTCCTCCAGCTGGAACGCCCGCTCGGACACGTCGTTGGACACCACGTACCCGGCGACGCACGCCAGCGCCTCCTCGACGGTGTCGAGATAGCGGGCCGGCCTGCCGAGCACCACGCCGAGCTCCACCTCCCAGTCGGTCTTCCCACTTCCCCTCGGCACGAGCACGTCGTCGTAGGGGCCGACCACCGTGTTGGGGTGCTTGAAGAAGATGATCGGCACCTCGGGCGGCGCGGAACCCGACTCGGCGGCGTGCGCGGCGTAGTTCTGCCCGATGCAGATCACCGCGCCCGGCCGGGCGATGGGCGAGCCGACGCGCAGCCCGGTCCCGTCGCCGGGATCGTCCACAACAGACAGTGCACCTTCGGCCAGCGCCGCCCGTGCCCGCGCGATGCCGTCCCCTGCCAGGAAGGCGCCGTCGATGTCGGCGGTGACGGGGCTCAGGTCGTACACCGTGCCGTCGTCGGCGGCGACACACGGGCGCTCCGCGCCGGCCGGGCCCAGCCTCAGCAGTCTCATCGTTCTCCTCAGTGTTCGTAGGGACGGGCCAGTGCGCACTCCGGGTTGAGCCGCACGCCGAAGCCGGGGGTGTCCGGCACGCGCAGCCGCCCGTTCACCGGCACCGGCTCGTCGAGCAGCAGCGGGCTGAACATCGGCACCACCTCGCTGGCCTGCGGATGCATCATCAGGAACTCGCTGAACGGGCTGTTGTGCCTGGTGATCGCGAAGTGGTACGAGTACACGCTCGATCCGTGCGGCACCACGAGCACACCCCTGCTGTCGGCGAGCGCGGAGATCTTCAGTAGCTCGGTGAGCCCGCCACACCAGTTGACGTCGGGCTGGATGAGGTCGCAGCAGCCCATTTCCAGCAGCAGCCGGAAGCCCCAGCGCGTGGCTTCGTGCTCGCCCGTGGTCACGAGCACGTCGGGCGGCAGGCGCTTGCGCAGCTCGGCATAGCCCCAGTAGTCGTCGGGCGGCAGTGCCTCCTCGATCCAGCGCAGCCCGTGCTCACGCAGGCCGAGCCCGAGCCGCGTGGCGTAGTCGAGGTCGAGCGACATCCAGCAGTCGGCCATGAGCCAGAAGTCGGGCCCGACCTCCTCGCGCATGGCGGCGAACCGCTCGACGGTCGCGGCGAGTCCCTCGGCACCCTCGGCCGGGCCGTGCCGCACCGGCATCTTGCCGCCGATGAAACCCATCTTGCGCGCCAGGTCGGGCCTGGAGCCCGTCGCGTAGAACACCTGCTCGTCGCGCACCGCGCCCCCGATCAGCGCGTACACGGGCTCCCGGCGCAGCTTGCCGAGCAGATCCCACAACGCCAGGTCGATGGCGCTGATCACGTTGAGCACCAGGCCCTTGCGGCCGTAGAAGAGGCTCGCCGAGTACAGCTGGTCCCAGATGCGCTCGATCGCGGTGACCGGTGCGCCCTCCACGAACCGCGCGAGGTGCCGCTCCACGATGTACGCGCCGGGCTCGCCCGCGGTGGTGACGGCGAAGCCGGTCGTGCCGTCGTCGGCCTCGACCTCCACCACGAGGGTGCCGAGCACGTTGATGCCGAACGACTGGCGGCTCTGCCGGTACTCCGGGTACTTCGACATGGGGGTCGCGATGTGGTCGTCGATCCAGTGGTCGTCGCGCTGGTCGTGGTAGTCGGCGCCCCCGCCGCGCACCGTGAACGCGCGGACGGAACGGATCGTGCGGGCCGTGGTCACTGCTGCTCCTCCTGATCGGGACGGACGAGGATCTTGCTGGCGGACGAGGTTCCCGACGCGAGGTCGGCGAACGCGCCGGGCGCGCCGCGCCAGCCGACCGATCCGTCCACAAGCGACTCCAGCGCGTCCGGTACGGTCGCGGCCCACCGCGCGGTGGACGCGAAGTCCTCGCGGTTGTAGCAGAACGCGCCGATCAGCTCGCGCTCCGCGGTGCTGATCGCATACGCGGGCAACGTCACCTCCGGTTGGTTCATCCCCACCAGCACCACGCGCGCGCCGCGGGCCGAGGCGGCGAAGGCGTCGGCGAGCGACGGGGTGGAACCCACGGCGTCGAGCACGAGCGTCGCCGGCCCGCCCAGTGCGTCGGCCGCCGCGCTCGCGAGGTCGCCGTCGCGCGGGTCGAGCACGGTCGCGCCGAGCCCGCGCACGAGCTTCGCCCTGGCGGGATTGGGTTCGCTCACCACCACGCCGCGGGCGCCGAGCCGCGTCGCGGCGAGGACGCACGCCTGCCCGATGGGCCCGCCGCCGAGCACGAGCACCCGGTCACGCTCGGTGCAGCGCCCCCGCCTGGCGGCGTGGTAGCCGACGGAGAGGGGCTCCACGAGCGCGCCGTGCTCGCTCGGCATGCCCTGCGGCAACGGCACGACGTTGCGTGCGGGCGCCACGAGCAGGTCGGCGAACGCGGAGACGATCCCCGGATCGACGCCGATGACCCTGCGCCGCGGGCACGCCTGCTCCTCGCCCTCGGCGCACGCCACGCAGTCGCCGCAGCCCAGCACGGGGTTGACGGTCACGGTCTCGCCGATCGCGAGACCCGCACCGGCGAGCGTCGCGCCGTCGCCCGCCTCGACCGTGCCCACCGTCTCGTGCCCCATGACCTGCCCGGGATGACGGCGGCCGTTCTCGCCGGTGTAGCCGTGGACGTCCGAGCCGCAGATGCCGGTCGCGAGCACGCGCAGCAGCACCTCCCCCTGCGAGGGAACCGGGTCGGGGCGCTCCTCCACCGCGATGGACCCGGGACCGTGGAACACCAGTGCTCTCATGCGTTCTCCCTGTTCGTGCGCGCCACCGGCGCACCCGCGGCGGGGGTGACCGGTCGCAGCCATTTCGTCGTCCAGATCAGCACGGCGCCGACGAGAGTGGTCGCCGCGAGGACGTAGAGCCCGGCGTGTGCCGAGTCGAACCCGGTGTCCGCCGCCTGCTTGATGTTCGGCGCGAGGAAGCCGCCGAGCGAGCCCAGCGCGTTGACCAGCCCGATGCCCGTGGCGGCCGCGGTGCCGACGAGGATGCCCGCGGGCAGGGTCCAGAACACCGGCTGCACCGCGATGAACCCGGCCGCGGCGAAACACAGCCCCACCATCGCGAGCGCGGGCGTACCCGCGACGACCGAGCCCGCGATGCCGAGGCCGGCCACGGCGAGTGTCACCGCGGCGATGCGGCGCCGGTCGCCGGTGCGGTCGGAGAGCCTGCCGATGCCGAACGACGCCGCGATCGCGCACAGCCACGGGATCGCGGTCACCACGCCCACGGTCACGCCGACCTCGGTGCCGAGCAGCTCCGCGACCTGGGTCGGGAGGTAGAACGACACGCCGTAGACGCTCATCTGGATCAGTAGGTAGATCAGCGCGAGGTACAGCACCCTCGGGCTGCGCAACGTCGCGAGCACGCCGGACGGCCCGTGTGCCCTGGACCCGCGTTCCTCGGCGGCGAGCTCGGTCTCCAGCGCGTCCCGCTGCTCGGCGGACAGCCAGCGCGCGTCACGCGGCCGGTCGTCGAGGTAGCGCAGCGCCCACACGCCGACGATCGACGCCGCGAGCCCCTCGACCAGGAACATCCACTGCCAGCCGATGATCCCGGCGAGGCCGTCGAGTTCGAGCAGAGCCCCGGAGACGGGTCCGCCGAAGATGAACGCGAGGGGCGCGCCGAAGTAGAACAGACCGTTGACCCGTGCCCGGTGCCGCTCGGGCACCCAGTAGGTCAGGTACAGGATCACGCCGGGGAAGAACCCGGCCTCGGCGACGCCGAGCAGGAACCGCAGCAGGTAGAAGACGGTCTCGGTGTGGGCGAAGGCCATCGCCGCGGAGATGAGCCCCCACGTGATCATGATCCGGGCGAGCCAGCGGCGGGCGCCGAAGCGGTGCAGCGCCAGGTTGCTCGGCACTTCCACGAGCGCGTAGCCGATGAAGAAGACCCCGGCGCCGAAGGCGTAGGCGGCGTCGGAGAGCCCGGTGTCGGCCTGGAAAGCCTCCTTCGCGAAACCGATGTTGACCCGGTCGAGGAACGACAGCACGTACATGAGCAGCAGGAACGGCACGAGCCGGCGGGTGACGCGCCGGACGGCCAGGTCCGCGAGGCCGGTGGATGGCACCACGATGTGCTCCCAACTTCACATACAAGAAGTAGCTTCAACGACGTGAAGTTTCAGTGGACAGGGCTCCCCGTGTCAAGACACCGGTTTCGGCGGGCTAGCGGCGCAGCTGGGCTTCCAGCTTCTCGATCACAGCCGAGAGCTGGGCGAACGTCGTCTCGGTCCAGTCGGGACCGCAGCGGGGCGTCGGCGCGGAGACCGACATCGCGGCCACGATCTGACCGGCGTGATTCCGGATGGTGGTGGCGACGCAGCGGCAGCCGATGACGTACTCCTGGTCGTCGGTGGCGTAGCCGACCCTGCGGATCTGCTCGACCTCGGCGAGCAGTTCGGGAATGCCCGCGACCGTGTGGTCGGTGAACCGCCGCAGCGTGACGCCCGCGAGCCGGTCGCCCAGCTCGTCGTCGGCGAGACCGGCGAGCAGCGCCTTGCCGATCCCCGTGGCGTAGGCGGGCAGGCGCACGCCCACGGCGGACACGAGCTTCATGGGCTGCGGCGACTCGGCGATCGCGATGTAGACGTTCTCCAGCCCGTCGAGCTGGGCCAGCTGCACGGTCTCGCCGGTGTCCTGCGCGAGCTGTTCCATGAGCGGCAGTGCGAGGCCCGCGATGTCGCGATGCCCGTGGTAGCCCTGGCCGACGGTCCACGCCTTCAGCCCGAGCCCGTACGTGCGCGAGGCCGGGTCGTACTCGGCGAAGCCGCGGTGCACGAGCGTCGCCATGAGCCCGTGCACGCTAGAGAGCGGGAACCGCAGCAGCTCGGCGACGTCGGTCAGCCGCCTGCGGCCCGTGGCCAGCAGCTCGAGGATCGCGAGCGCGCGGTCGGCCGACTTCACCACGGACTGGCCCGCGCCCGCCTTGTCGGTGGCGGCCCCGGAGATCGCGTCGGACATCGAAATCGGTCGTCTCCCGTCGGTCTTCGCACCATCGAACATAGTTCAGGGATGTGAAGAAAGTCGAACGGGACCCGGTCGTGGGTCCCGCGCGCGGATGAACTCACCCGGCTCGTCACCGGCGGCGCCCCTAGCGTCCGGCCGTCCCCTTTTCCGAACCCACAGGAGGAAGATCATGACCAACTCCCGTTCGCTGCGCAGGGCTCTCGTCGTCGGCGCCTTCGCCGGACTGAGCCTCGCGGGCACCGCGGGCCCGGCACTGGCCGCCGACGCACCGGCGGCCGACCAGCCCGCCGTGGCCGAGGCCAGGACCGACCAGATCGGCGGCCTCCTCGGTGGCGCAAACGGTGCCGGTCAGCTCGGCGGCCTCACCAACGGCCTGCCGATCACCCCCGACGCCCTGCTCGGCATCGTCCAGGGCCTCGGCCTCGGCGCCCTGCCGATCTGATCCACCAGACCCGCGAGTCGCCCGTTCAGGACCGCGAGTCGTGCACACAGGACCGCGAGTTGTGCGTTCGCCGTGACGGGAACGCACAACTCGCGGTCGGGAACGCACAACTCGCGGGCTGGAGCGGGCGACTCGCGGTCGGGAACGCACGACTCGCGCGTCGGCGGCGTCAGTCGGCCTGGCGCCACGCCTTCGAAAGGGCCACCTTGCCGCCGGTCTGCAGCAGGGAACCCGCGTAGAGCCTGCTGGCGAGCAGCACGATCAGCGTCACGGAGCCCGCGAGCAACCCCATCGACAGCAGGGCCTCCCAGACCTCGGCGTCCTGGGAGAACATCCGCACCGGCATCGCGATCGCCGACGAGAACGGCACGTAGGACAGCACGTTCATCACGGTGGCGTTGTCGGAGAAGAACATCACCGCGAAGTACGGGCCGAGCGCCAGGATCATCACCAGGCTCATGCTCGAACCGAGGTCCTCCTGCCTGCTCACCAGCGAGCCCGCGACCGCCCACATCGCGGCCAGCAACACGAACCCGAGCACCAGGAACGGCACGAACCAGCCGAGCGCGGGCGCGACGACGCGCAGCAGCTCGGTCTGCCCGCCGGCCGACAGCGCGATCGGCGCCGCCACCGCCAGCACGACGACCTGCCCGAGCGTCAGGAGCGTGTGCCCGACGATCTTGCCCGTCAGCAGCGCCCGCACCGGCACCGTCGAGACGAGGATCTCCACGATCCGCGTCTGCTTCTCCGTCACCGTACTCTGGGCGATCGCCGCGCCGCCCATCGCGAAGATGAGGAACATCAGCGAGAACACCATGATCACGAGCTGCCGCTCGCCCTGGCTGACGTCGGCGGCGTCGAGGAGGTCCACCGGCGGTGACGTGCCCAGCTGGGCCATGACGTCGGTCGGCGGGTCGGACAGCGCGAGCACCCGCACCCCGGTGGGCGACTCGCCGGTGGTGTCGGCCATGACCGCGGCATCCACCTCCTCCTCGCGGAGGAGGTCCTCGGCGGCCGCGCGGTCGGCGACCTCCCGCACGTCCAGCTCCGCGTTCGCGAGCGCGCGGGTCACCTCGGGACCGACCGCCGCGACGCTGGGCTGCCCTCCCCCGAACACCGAGGGCAGAATGGCGCTCGCGAACAGGCCGACCACGATCACCGCGAGGCCGATCCAGAAACCCTTCGACCGCAGGAAGGTCTTGACCTCCCGCTCGGCGACGAGCCGCGTCGCCGCCAGGAACGACGTGCCCTGGGCCTCGGTGTCGTCGACCTCCGCCGAACGCGGCTCGATGGTCGCGGTCATCAGATCGCCTCCTTGAAGATCTCGTCCAGCGACGGGACGACGGGGGTGAAGCCACGGACCTCGCCGCGTTCCAGTGCGGCGCGCAGGACACGCTGGTCGACCCGTTCGCCGTCGGCGGTGTGCTCGGCCAGTTCGAAGACGGCCTTCGGGCCGTCCAGGCTGATGAGGCGGATGCCGGGGACGTCGCGCAGCCAGCCCGCGTCGGAGTCGACCACCAGCTCCCAGCGCTTGGTCCCGTACCGCTCGCGCAGTTCCTCCCGGCCGCCGCTCGCGGCGATCCGGCCGCCGGAGATGATCACGAGGTCGTCGCACAGCCGCTCGACGAGCGCGAGCTGGTGGCTGGAGAACAGCACCGGCACGCCGTCGGCGGCGCGCTCGCGCAGCACCCGCAGCACGGTGTCGACGGCGATCGGGTCGAGCCCGGAGAACGGCTCGTCGAGGATCAGCAACGCCGGGTCGTGCACGAGCGCGGCGGCGACCTGGGCGCGCTGCTGGTTGCCCAGCGAGAGCTCCTCGAGGTTGTCGTTGGCGCGCTGCGCGAGGTCGAGCTGTTCCAGCAGGCGCTCCGTATTGCGGTTGGCCTTGGCCTGGCTGAGCCCGTGCAGCCTGCCGAACCAGGAGATCTGCTCCCCGACCTTCATCTTCGGGTACAGCCCGCGCTCCTCCGGCATGTAGCCGAAGCGCTGCCGCAGCGGCTGGGTCACCGGCTTGCCGTGCCACGTCACGGTGCCGCCCTGCGCGGCGAGCACGCCGAGGATGATCCGCATCGTGGTGGTCTTGCCGGAGCCGTTGGCGCCGAGGAACCCGGTCATCCGCCCAGGGCGCACGTCGAACGACACGTCGTCGAGCACGCGGTGGTCGCCGAAGCTCCTGCTGATCGTCGTCACCGTCAACATGCCGAGGAGCCTACGGAGAGGTGTAGGCCTTTCGCGTCCGGCGCGAGGCCGACCCCGTCATCCGCCCGGCGGGTGACCTCCGTTGGGGTGGTGGCGGGAGACGGGTGGGCGCAGGCAAGGTGGCCTTCACTGCGGACGTGCCCAGCGGGTGGCCTATGCACCGCCGGGGGCCACGATCCCGTTCTCGTAGGCGTAGACGACGGCGTGGGTGCGGTCGCGCAGCTCGAGCTTGGCGAGCACACGTGACACGTGCGTCTTCACGGTCGCCTCGCCCAGGTACAGCTCGGCGGCGATCTCGGCGTTGCTGGCGCCTCGGGCGAGCAGCACCAGCACCTCGTACTCCCGATCGGTCAGCTCGGCGGGGCGGTGCGCGGGCGCGGGTGCCGCCGGGGCGGAGAACCGGGCGATCACGCGGCGCGTGACCTCGGGCGAGAGGAGCGCGTCGCCCCTGGCGACGATGCGCACCGACTCCACGAGGTCCTCCGGCGACGCATTCTTCAGCAGGAACCCGCTCGCACCCGCCCGCAGCGCCTCGAAGAGGTAGTCCTCGCGGTCGAACGTCGTGAGGATCACGACCTTCACCGGCGACTCCCCGGCCCCCGAGCCGAGGATGCGGCGTGTGGCCTCCAGGCCGTCGACACCGGGCATCTGCACGTCCATGAGCACCACGTCGGGGCGAAGCTCCTCGGCCAGCGTCACGGCCTTGAGCCCGTCACCCGCCTCGCCGACCACCTCGATGCCGTCCTCCGCCCCGAGGATGACCCGGAAGCCGGCCCGCACGAGGTCCTGGTCGTCGGCGAGCACCACCCGCAGCGGACGGTCGGCGCCGTCCCTGTTGCCCTCGGTCACGATGCCGATCGCTCCTCACTGTCCTCAGTAGACTGCACCGGCCCCGTCGGCAGGGTGGCCCGCACCCGGTAGCCTCCGCCTTCGCGGCGACCCGCCTCCAGGTGCCCGCCGTGCACGGCCACCCGCTCCCGCATACCCAGCAGCCCGAACCCACCGGACACCGCGCCCTGCCCCGCGCGGCCGACGCCGTCGTCGGACACCTCCACCTCCAGCGTGCTCTCCAGGTACCGCACGCGGACGTCGGCCTTGCGGGCGCTCGCGTGCTTGACGACGTTGGTGAGCGCCTCCTGCACCACCCGGTACGCCGACAGCGCGACCCCGTCGGGCACCGGCCTCGCCTCGCCGTAGACGCCGTGGGTGACCTGGAGCCCGGCCGACTCCGCGGTCGACACCAGCTCGGCCAGCTGGTCGAGACCGGGCGACGCGGCGTGTGCGTCGGGCTCGGCGCTCTCCTGGCCGTTCTCCGGCTCGGAGCGCAGCACGCCCAGCAGCCCGCGCAGCTCACCGATGGCGGTGCGGGCGGTCTCCTCCACGGTCCGCAGCGCCTCGCGGGCCAGCGCGGGGTCCTTGTCGAGCACGCGCCGCGCGGCTCCGGCCTGGATGCCCATCACGGAAACGTGGTGGGCGACCACGTCATGCAGGTCCCTGGCGATCCGCACGCGCTCGGCGACGATCGCGTTACGGGTGTTCTGCTGCTGCGACAGCCGCAGCTGCTCGGCCCGTTCCTCCAGCTCGTCCCGCCTGCGCGCGGACAGCCAGGCGAGGTTGCCGAAGAAGTAGGCGGAGAGGAAGAACATCAGGTTGAAGCCGATGTTGTAGAGCACCGAGGCGAGCATCGGGTCAAGGGGGCCGGCGGCGGCGGAGAAGTCGTAGTCGGGCTGCGCGATCGACTCCACGAGCCCGATGCCGAGCCACCCGAACATCGCGACGATCACGCCGATGCGCGACCAGCGTGCCGCCGTGCGGTTGGGTTCCCACGCGCCCGTGCTGTAGATCGCGAGGAACAGCGCGACCGAGGCCATGAGGCTGTCGCCGGTCTGGCGCACCTGCGCGGCGATGAACAGCGTGCCCACCACGATCAGCACGGCCGACGGGTACCGGCGCCGGGCGACGAGCGGCAGCGACAGCGCCGCGCCCCAGACCAGCTGCTCGCCCAGCGACGGCGGGGCGCCGAACACCAGCATGCCCATGCTGTTGACGAGCACGGTCATGAGGCACGACCCGGCCAGCACGGCGAGCGTGACGAGGACATCGGAACGCTGTATGGCGGGCTCCGGCCGGGGCCGTCGCCACCGGTTCCAGCCCGGTTCCCGCGCCCCCGCCTCGCCCTCGTCCACCCTGCCCATGCCCGCCAAGGTAACGCACCCAAGCGGGGTGGCGTGAGTGGAGCTTCCACTGTGGACGCGGCCACCGGAATCCGCGCCCCGACCAGCCCGGAAGGCGGTTCAGCGGCTATCGTTCCCAGTGTGCGCGAGCAAGAGCCGGTGAACCTCATCGCGGTGGCGAAGGCCGCAGGCGTGTCGAAGACGACGGCATCGGACGCGCTGCGCAACTCCGGCCGGGTGTCGGAGAAGACCCGCGAGCACGTGGTCGCCGTCGCCAACCGGCTCGGCTACTCGCCGAACCCCGTCGCCCGCTCGCTGCGCATGGCGAGCACGGGCACGATCGGTCTGCACCTGCCGGAGGTGCTGACCCGCTCCGAGTACTACATGTCGTTCGTCTTCGGCGTGGTCGACCAGGCCGCGCGGATGGACTACGACGTCACGCTGCTCACCGCGCAGCACGTGCCCTCCCGCCGGTTCCACCGCGTCGACGGCGTCGTGCTCGGCGACCCCCTGGAGACCGACACCGTGGTGCGCGGGCTGCTCGACTCGTCGGTGCCCGTGGTCACGTGTGAGCGGTTCACCGGCGACGCAGAGCCCGCCGGGGTGGTGCTCTCCGACCACGCCGCGATGCTCGACGAGCTGCTCGACCACCTCCACGCGCAGGGTGCGCGCGACATCGCGTTGCTCGCGTCGAGCACGGTCACCGACTGGGGTCGCACCCTGCAACGGGCCTACCTGGCGTGGTGCGAGCGGCACCGCCTGCGCGCGCGGCTGCGCGAGATGGCGTTCGGCTCGCCCACCGCCGTGATGCAGGAGAACGTGCGCGCGCTGCTCAACGCCGAGGAGGCCGTGGACGCGCTGGTGTGCGCGCCCGACGGCGCGGCGTCGGCGGTGTTGCCCGTGCTCCGCGCGGCGGGCAGGAGCATCGGTGACGACCTGCTGCTGGCGTCCTGTGTGGACAGTGCGGCGCTCAACCACACCGACCCACCGATCACGGCGATCGACCTGCGCCCGCGCGAGGCGGGGGCGGCGTGCGCGCGGCTGCTGTTCGACATCCTCTCCGGCGAGGCGCCGCGCGGCACGGTACGCGCCCAGCCCATCGGCCTCAACGAACGACGGTCAACCCGGCGGAGCAGGTGAGCCACGCCCCCTCACTCACCCGGCACGGACCACCACGGTGGACATGCAGCCGCCGGTCGGCGACGTCGATGCTGATGGTCGCCAGGCTCTCCCAGCGCTGGTGCGGGGGCAGCGTCTGTTCGGCGTGCGCGCACACCGGCGCGCCGTCCTCGCGGTGAGAGCACAGGGCGTGCGCGCGTTCGGTGACGTCGCCCGCCCCCAGTGCGGCGGCGCGCTCGCGCAGCCACGTGCCGCGTTCGAACGTGCTCGACACGTCCGCCGTCGTGCGCTCGCCCTTCGCCAGTTCCGGGTCGAGGAAGTGGTTGGCGTGCGTGAGGAAGCCGTCCTCGGGGTGGACTTCCGCGACGCCTGCCGGTGACAGTTCGAGGCAGCGCGCGTCATCGTGCGTGACGACGGTGAGCACCGTCGATGCCGAGAGCCGGGCCGAGCGCGCGAGGCGCACGGCGTCCTCCACGGTCGTCGCCTCGTCGAGTACCCGCCGGGCCACCACGTGCACCGGCACGCCGATGTCGGCGCTGTCGGACCGGTGCCGCAGCACGTTGAAGTGCACCCCGAGCCCCGCGTCGTTGACGCCGATCTTGCCGACCACGCCGTACTCGGTGAACGTCGCGACCCGGCGCCCCGGCGAGGGTTCGAGCGTCCACGCGAGCATCGCGTCGCGCAGCACGTCGTGCCAGTCCCACGTCTGCACCGTGCGCGGCGGGGTGCCGTCGCCGGGCAGCACCACCGACGTGGAGCACTCGCCCTCACCGGTGACGGCCGCGGCGGCGAGGATCTCGGTGCGGGCGTTGAGCGCGCCGATCTTCCACGCCGAAAGACCGCTGCCCTCGGCGATGCCCGCGATCTCCTCGGCCAGGTACGGCGCCCAGCCGCCGATCTCGGCGAGCGCCGCGCGGCCGTGGTCACGGACGTGGTGCGGGTGCAGGCCGTGCGCGGCGAACAGGCTCGCGTACCCGGCGAAGGTCTCGTGGATCCCGTCTCGGCACGCCTCGCCGAGTGCCCGGCCGCGTGCGCGGGCGCCGGTCTCGCTGCTGACGTGGTGGGGAACCAGCGGCGTGCTCATCGGACGCTCGACAGGACGGCGTCCCACGCGACCTCGGAGGCCAGCGCGCCGAATCCGGTGGCGTTGACGCCCTTCAGCTCCACCTCGTCGGTGGTCAGCGCGAAGAGCGTGTCGCCGTCGAGCTCGGTGTGGAACGGGTGGATGGCCCGGTGCATCGAGCTGTGCACCTGGGTGGCGAACTGCTTGAGCGCGACGTCGGTGAGCTTGGCGTTGGTCACCACCACGGTCAGTGTGGTGTTGCCCGACGCGGTGCGGGCCTCGCCGGTGCCCTCCGCCGCGGCGGCGTAGTCGAACGCGGGCACGTGGCGTTCGCCGGTCTCGGCGTGGTAGTTGCCGCGCACCACGGTGCCGTCGCGGTCGACGACCACGCCGACCGCGTTGACCACGGTCGCGACGAGCACCTTCGCCTCGCCGTACCGCCCGAACGCCGCGCCCTGGCCCGCGAACTCGGCACGGGAGAAATCGATCTTGCCGACGGAGGCGGAGCGCCCCGCGCCGCAGCGGCCGACCGGGAACTCGCCCTCGACGGCGTTGTTCAGTGCCGCCCTGCCCAGTGCGGTGTCGGGCGCGATCGCCGTGTCGCGCGTGGAGAAGTCATAGATCACGGCACCGGAGACGTGCTGGAGTGCCGCCCAGTGCGTGCGGTTCTCCGCGCGGTGCAACAGCTCCGTGCTCACGCCCGCCGCGGCCTCCAGCCCGTACACCGAGCCGCCCGCGAGCACGATCGCGTGGTGGAAGTCGTACCCGCCGGACATGCCCACGGCGCCGCCGCGCGCGTCGACCGCGGTGCGCGCGCCCTGGGGCACGTGGATCACCGTGCAGCCCGTGGGCCCCTCGGCGTACTCGGCGGTGCCGACGAACACGCCGGGCAGATCGAAGCTCACCACCGAGCTGCCCGGGCTCGGCCGCGGCGTCAGCGGCACGTCGTCGTTGGTCACCGCGCCCGCCGCGTACGCCGACGGCTTCGCCAGCCGGTTCGCGACACCGTTGGTCGTGGTCACAGAGCCTCCACTAGCTGTCTCGAGTATTCGTGTTCCGGGGTGCCGAAGAAGACCGCCGACGGCGCGGTCTCCACCACCTCGCCGTGGCGCATCACCGCGACCCGGTCGGCGACATAGCGGACGGCGCCGATGTCGTGGCTGATGAACAACGCGGCGAAGGAGAACTCCGCGCGCAGGTCCTTGACGAGGTTGAGGATCTGGGCCTGCACCGACACGTCCAGCGCGCTCACCGCCTCGTCGAAGACGACGAACGGCGGCCGGGTCACCAGTGCCCGCGCGATCGACACGCGCTGGCGCTGTCCTCCGGAGAGCTGGTGCGGGTAGCGCTGCGCGAACGACGCGTCGAGGCCCACCTGGCCCAGGGTCGCCAGCACGCGCTCGGTGACCTCGTCCTTCGTGGTGCCGCCGAGCACCACCAGCGGCTCGGCCACGCAGTGCCCGACGCGCATGCGCGGGTTGAGTGACCACTGTGGATGTTGCAGCACCGCCTGCATCCGGCCCGCGAGTGCCTTGCGCCGTTTGGGAAACGGCTTGCCCTCGAACAGCGCCGAACCCGAGGTGGGTCTGCGCAGCCCGAGCGCCACCGTGCTCGTGGTGGTCTTGCCGGAGCCCGATTCGCCCACGAGGCCGAGGATCTCGCCCTCGGCGAGGGTCAGCGACACGCCCTTCATCGCGTACACCTTCGTGCGCGCCCACGGCGGGCCGCCGGTGAACGTGACGCCCACGTCGTCGAGTTCCAGGATCATCGGCCCGCACCCACCGTTTCCTCCGCCAGATGGCACAGTACGTCGCGCTGCTCCACCGACACCAGCGGTGGCCTGCTCGCGGCGCAGGCGTCGTCGGCGTCCGGGCAGCGCGGCGCGAACGCGCAGCCCTCCGAGGGGCCGTCGAGCACGGGCGGCTGGCCGGGGATCGGCACGAGCCGCTCGCCCTCGGCGAGCTCGCCGGGCACCGCCCGCACCAGCGCGGCGGTATAGGGGTGCCGGGGTGCGGCGAGCACCTCGCCCGCCGACCCCGACTCCACCACCCGGCCGCCGTACATCACCACGACCCTGGAGCAGCGCTTCGCCACTGCGGGCAGGTCGTGGCTGAGCCACAGGATCGTGGTCCCGGACTCGGCCGCGAGCGAGAAGATGACCCCCAGCACCTCCTCGCGGATCTGGCTGTCCAGCGCGGCCGTGGGCTCGTCGGCGATCAGGATCTCCGGCTTGCCCGCCATCGCCAGCGCGATGGCGACGCGCTGCGCCATGCCGCCGGAGAGCTGGTGCGGGTAGGACCTCGCCACGCGCTCGGGGTCCCTGAGCCGCACACGTTCGAGGTGGGGCAGCACGTCGGCCTTGGTGCCCCGCCCCCGCAGCGCGAGCTCCACCTGCTTGCCGACACGCATGGTGGGGTCGAGCGAGCCGATGGGCTCCTGGAAGACGTACCCGAGCCGTTCCCGCCGCAGCGCCCGCAACTGTGTGGGGCGCAGGGAGTTCACATCGTCGCCGTCCACGCGCACGGCACCGCTCACGACTTTCGCCGCACCGGGCAGCAGGCCGCCGATCGCCGAGCCGAGCGTGGACTTGCCCGAGCCGGACTCGCCGACGACGCCGACGGTCTCACCCGCCTCGACGGTGAGGGCGGCGCCGTCGAGCGCGCGCACCGTGCGCCCGCCGGAGGCGTAGTCGACGACGAGGTCGTCGATCTGCAGAAGGGGTGTCATACCAGCGACCGAGCCTCCCTCGGTTCGAGACCGTCGCGCAGACCGTCGCCGAACACGTTGATGGCCAGGACCGCCACGATGAGCACGATCCCGGGAACGATGACCAGCCACGGCGCCGTGAGCAGGTACGTGCTGCCCTGCTGGATCAGCGCGCCCAGCGACGACTGCGGGGGCTGCACGCCGAAGCCGAGGAAGCTGAGCCCGCCCTCGACGAGGATGCCCACCGAGAGCGCGTAGGTGCCCTGCACGGCGATGGTGCCGGAGAGGTTGGGCAGCAGGTGCCGCACGAGGATGCGCGGCCAGCCCGCGCCGCTGATCACGGCGGAGGTCACGTAGTCGCGCTCCGACACCGTCACCGCCGCCGCGCGCACGACCCGTGTCATCAGCGGGATGGTGATGAGGACGATGCTGCACATCGTGGCGGTCTGCCCCGGCCCGACCACGGCGGCGACGAGGATCGCCAGCACGATCGTCGGGAACGAGTACAGCACCTCCACCAGGCGCAGCACCACCTCGCCGAGCCATCCGCCGTAGTACCCGGCCGCCACGCCGAGCAGCGTCGCCAGCACGGCCGTCACGAGTACGGCGACGGTCGACAGCAGCAGCGTGGTGCCGATGCCCTCGAACAGCCTCGGCAGCATCGAGCGGCCGAGCTCGTCCGTCCCGAGCAGGAACTCACCGCCCGGCGGGGCGAGGCGCGGCCCCACCATCGCGTCGGGGTCCCCGCCGATGCCGAACACCGTGCCCACGACCGTGACGAGCACCAGCACGGCCAGGCACACCAGGCCCGAGCGGGTCAGCCAGTCGGCCTTGCGCCACCCGGTCATCGCTTCCGCCCCTTCGCCGCCGAGCCGAACCGAGGGTCGAGCACGCCTGCCGCGGCGTCGGTCAGCATGTTCATCACGATGAACACCACGGCCGCCAGCAGCACGCCCGCCTGCACCACCGCGTAGTCGCGCCTGCCGACCGCCTGCACGATGTAGGTGCCGACGCCGGGCAGGTTGAACAGGTACTCGATGATCACCGCACCGCCGAGCAGGTAGGCGGTGACCGTGGTGAGCACCGTGACGACGGGGATCGACGCGTTGCGCAGCACGTGCCGCACGACGATGGACCCGGGACTCTCGCCGCGCGCGATCGCCGCCGTGATGTAGGGCTCCACCAGCACGTTCAGCACCGCGTCCCGCGTGGTCCGCGCGGTCACGGCGACCACGAACACCGACAGCACCGCGGCGGGCAGCAGCATCGACCGGAGGTTTCCGCCGGGGTCCTCGCCGAACGGCACGTAGCCGCCGACGGTGAGCCCCAGCGCGTAACGCGAGAACAGGAACACCACGATGCTGCCGAGCACGAACTCGGGCACGCTCACCCCGAGCCCGCTCGCCAGCCTGCCCAGCGCGGCCCCGCCGCGGCGCCCGCCCGCGCGCACCGCGGTCAAGACGCCGAGCGGAACGCCGATCAGGATCGCCGCGACGACACCGAAGAGGGTCAGCTGCGCGGTCACCGGCAGCCGCAGCCCGAACTCGGTCGTGACGGGCTCCCCGCTGATCATCGAGATCCCGAAGTCACCGGTCAGCGCCGTGGTGAGCCACAGCCAGTACTGGACGACGATGCTCTCGTCGAGCCCGTACTTCGCCGCCACCTCGGCCTTCTGCTCCGGCGTGGCGAACGGGCCGAGCACCACCTCGGCGAACCCGCCCGGCATGAGCCGGGAGGCGGCGAAGATCAGGATCGAGACGAGGAACAGAGTGACGACCGCACTCAGCGCCCGGCGCAGCCACCACGTGAACAGTCGCACAGCCCTTGCCCTCCCCCGCTACTTGGTGAGCAGCCGGAAGTCGGCGATGCCACGCAAGACGTTGCCGTAGCCCTCGGTGGCGTACAGCGTGGGGCTCAGCGCGTCGGACCGGTAGCCGATGAGCGCGGGCCTGGTCACCAGCGGGATCATCTGCGCGTCCGTGTCGACGGCGTCGCACAGCTGCTGCAGCGCGGTGTCGCGTTCCGGCCCGGCCGGTGTGGCGATGGCCTTGTCGATCGCGGTGTTCAGCTCCGCGTTCGGCTCCATGAAGCCGACGTTGAACCCGGCCTGCTCGGGGTTCCACCACTTGCCGACCATCGCGGCGTCGGCGTACCCGGCGAACCACGAGAGCGCGGCGTCGAACGTCGCGGGCACCTCGCCGTAGACCTTGCCCGACCAGCTGCCCTCGTCGAGCTGCTCGATGTTCACCGTGATGCCGATGCGCTGCAGGTTCTGCTGGATCACCTGCGCGACCGCCGGCGCGGGTGCGGTGGAGTAGGCCGCGAGCTCGAAGGTCAGGTTCTCGGCCCCGGCCTCCCTGAGCAACTGCCGCGCGCGGTCGAGGCCGGCCTTCGCGGAGGGCACCTGCGCGGGGTCGCACGAGCCGGGCAGCCCGGCCGGGGTGACGCCCGTGGGCTTGCCGAGGCCGCCGAGCGCGGAGTCGGCGATCGCCCTGCGGTCCATCGCGATGTTGATCGCCTGCCGCACGCGCGGGTCGTCGAACTTCCCGCCCGGCGCGTTGCTGTTGAGCATCAGGTAGTAGAAGTCGGTGGTGGCCTGGGTGCCCACGGCCGTGCCTCGGACGCCGTTCAGCAGTTCCGGCGCGTCGACGTTGCCGAGCATCACCAGGTCGGCGCTGCCGTTCTGGAGCGCGGCCATCCTGGCCTGCTCCTGCCCCGCGATGGCGATGTTGACGGTGTCGGCCGACGGCTTGCCCTGCGCCCAGTAGCCGTCGCGGCGCGTGAACTGCCACGAGACGTCCTGCCGGTGGGACTTCACCACGAACGGCCCGGTGCCGAGCATCTCCCTGGTGATGTCCACGGAGCCGTCCTCGATCTCCTTGATCGGCAGCACGGCGGCGGGGACGTTCGCGAGCGAGGCGAGGAACGGCTGGTACGGGCTGGACAGTGTCACCGAGACGGTGCGGTCGTCGACTTTGGACACCTTCTCGACGGGGCCGATCTGGGTCTTCCACACGCCCTGGCCCGCGAGCAGGCGCTCGAAGCTGCCCACGACGTCGTCGGCGGTCATCGCCCTGCCGTTCGAGAACGTGACGCCCTTCCGCAGGTGGAAGACGTACTCGGTGGGGCTCGGGTTGTCCCAGCTCTCCGCGAGCCCGGGCTCGATGGAGAAGTCGGGGCCGACCGTCACGAGCGTCTCGTAGACGAGCGACATCAGCTGCCACGACGTCGCGACGTCGGCGAGCTGCGGGTCCAGCCCGGTCGCGGCGCCGTTGTCGACGGTCATCTGCAGGTCGAGCGTGCCGCCCGAGGTGACGGCCTCGTCGGCGACCGCGAGGTAACCGGGCACCTCGGACGTCGGGGCGTTGTCGCTGACGGGCGCCGCGGAACAGCTCGAGAGCACGGCGGTCGCCGCGACGGCGCACAAGATTCTGGGGATCCGCATTGGACCTCTGCTTTCCGGCGGTGACGTGGCGTGATCGCGGTACAGTGCCGCCCTGGTGATGCCGGAACGTTCCGACATGGGCAGAGATTAAACGGTGGCAGCCCCTTCCCCGTCAACCCCTGTTTACCGATCATTGACCGGCGAGGCTGTGGCGGCTAGCCTTCCGATCCGATGCCGGAACGTTCCGGCATTCGATTGAGATCCCAGGAGAGTCACGTGACGGAACCACACCCGCTCGCGCCGCTGACCGCGGACGAGATCACGGACGTGCGCAAGATCCTCGAAGCAGGCGACGTGCTGCGGGAGACGACGCGGTTCTCCTATGTCGGCCTCGCCGAGCCCGCGAAGTCCGCCGTCGCCCGGTACGAAAAGGACGGCACCGGAGCCGAGCGTGTTGCCAGGGTGTTACTGCTGGATGTCGCCGACGGTGCGGCCGAGGACGTACGGGTGTGCCTGACCGACCGCACCGTGCGCATCCGCACACCCGTCAGCGGTGAACACGGCCAGCTTCCGGTGCTCGCCGAGGAACACGACGTGGTCCGCGAGATCATGGCCGCCGACGAGGGCTGGCGCGCCGCGCTGCGCAAGCGCGGCATCGAGGATCCCGCGCACGTGTACCTCGCCGCGCTCTCGGCCGGCCGCTTCGAGTCCATTGCGGACGGCGGGCGACGGCTCGTGCGGGTGCTCGCCCACTGGCGGCCCGATCCATCCACAATGGTCTGGGCACACCCCGTGGACGGGCTCGTCGCCTACGTCGACCTCATCGCGCGCGAGGTGATGGAGATCGTCGACACCGGGGCGGTGCCGATCCCGCAGGAGTCCGGCGACTACGACGACCCCGCCGTGTCCGGACCGCCGAGGACCACCCAGCGGCCCATCGAGATCACCCAGCCGGAAGGCCCGAGCTTCACGCTGGAGGACGGCGTGCTGCGCTGGGAGAACTGGCAGGTCCGGCTCGGCTACGACATGCGAGAGGGCCTCGTGCTGCACCAGCTCGGCTTCACCGACGGCGGCGAGCTGCGGCCCATCGTCTACCGCGCCTCGGTGGCCGAGATGGTGGTGCCCTACGCCGATCCCGGCCCGATCCGCTTCTGGCAGAACTACTTCGACACCGGCGAGTACCAGCTCGGCAGGCTCGCCAACTCGCTGGAGCTCGGCTGCGACTGCCTCGGCGACATCACCTACGTCGACGCCGTCGTGGCCGACGGCAGCGGCGAGCCCACGACGATCACCAACGCGATCTGCATCCACGAGGAGGACGCCGGCGTGCTGTGGAAGCACACCGACCCGGCCAACGGCAGCAGGCAGACCCGCCGGCAGCGCAGGCTCGTGGTGTCGTTCTTCGTCACCGTCGGCAACTACGACTACGGCTTCTACTGGTACCTCTACGTCGACGGCACGATCGAGCTGGAGTGCAAGGCCACCGGCATCGTGTTCACCGCCCACTACGACGAGCGGATCGCGCCGTACGCCTCGCAGGTCGCGCCCGGCCTCGCGGCGCCGTACCACCAGCACCTGTTCAACGTGCGGCTCGACATGTCCGTCGACGGCGACGTCAACGCCGTCGAGGAGGTGGAGGTCGCGCGGGTGCCGATGGGCGAGGGCAACCCGTTCGGCAACGCGTTCACGCGCTCCGCGCGCAGGCTCACCAGCGAACGCGAGGCGCAGCGGGTGGCGGCGCCGGAACGCGGGCGCGTGTGGCACATCGTGAACCCGAGGCGCCGCAACCGCCTCGGCGAGGAGACCGGCTACGTGCTCACCCCTCAGGGCCTGCCGACGCTGCTGGCCGACGAGGAGTCGGCGATCCACGGGCGCGCGACGTTCGCGACCAAGCACCTGTGGGTCACCCGCTACGACGAGGACGAGCGCTTCCCCGCAGGCGACCTGGTGAACCAGAGCCCGGCCGGCCTCGGCCTGCCCGAGTACACGAAGGCCGACCGCGACCTCGACGGCGCCGACCTGGTGGTGTGGCACACCTTCGGCCTCACCCACTTCCCGCGGCTGGAGGACTGGCCGGTGATGCCGGTGGACCGCTGCGGCTTCACACTCAAGCCCGCGGGGTTCTTCGACCGCAACCCCACGCTCGACGTGCCCGCACCGGGTGGCTCCCATTGCGGGAGTCACTGCCACGGCGACGGAGCGTGAGATGCACGAGTTCGCGCGGTACTCCGCACCGTCCACAGCGGACGAGATCGAGCTGGTGCGGCACAACCCCTTCGCGCTGGTGGTGAGCGCGGCCGGTGCGGGCGCACCGGCCGCCACCCACCTGCCGGTGATCTTTCCGCAGCGACAGGAACCGCCCGCGGCGTGGGAGGGCGTGACACTGCTCGGCCACCTGGCGAGGGCCAACCCGCAGTGGCGCGACCTGGCGGGGCGGGAGGTGCTCCTCGTGTTCTCGGGCCCGGACGGCTACGTCTCCCCGAGCGCCTACGGCTACACCCCGGCGGTACCGACGTGGAACTACGCGGCCGTGCACCTCACCGGCACCGCGGAGCTCGTCCAGGACACCGCCGGGACGCTCGACGTGGTGGAGCAGACGGTGCTGGCACTGGAGTCGCAGCGGGACCCGGCCTGGGACATGGCTTCGTCACGCGAGAAGTTCGCCTCGCTCGTCGAACACGTCGTGGCGTTCAGGGTACGGGTGAGGACGGCGCGCAGCGTGTTCAAGCTGAGCCAGGACATGCCCGCCGCCGTGCGGGAACGCGTTCGCGCAGACGTCACACGAACGGCCGCGAGCGGCCCGGCACTGGCGAAGCTGATGCGGCGCCACGGCTAGGAAGCGACGTACTCGCGCATGCGGGCGGCCAGCTCGGCCCGGTTCCTCGGCATCGGCACGACGGGCCGCACAGGCTCAGCGCGCCGCCCGGCCAGCACGTCGCCGACGAAGGCCGCCACCACGCGCGGGGCCGGAACCAGGTCCCCACCGAGCCCGGCCAGCACGACACTGGGCTCGGCAGGCCGGGTCTCGACGGAGAGGCTCCACCCGCGCAGCTCGCTCCAGAGCAGCATCAGGTCCTGGCCCGGCCACCGCGCGCTCCGCCGCGTGAGCGCGACGTAGGCGGTCGCCGTGTCGCTGACCTCGAAGATGACACCGTCCGCCGGAACACCGAGCGCACCCGCCACCGCCGAAAGGTAACCGGAGAGCTCGTCCGCGAACGCGCTCACGCCGTCGGCGACGGACTGGGTATCGGACGCTCTGCGCGTGCGGGCCCCGTCGGTGCCGCTCAGGCCCAGCATGGCGAGCAGCTCCCGGCAGTCCTCGGCGTCCACGGCGTGCCCCGCCACGGTGAGCGCCGCCTGGACCTGCGACGCGGTGTCCGCATGGACCGCCGCGGCCCTGGCCCGCTCGAACTCACCGTGTGCCTGTGGCCGACCCGACCTCGGCTGGTTCATCCGAACTCGTCTCCCCTCGGTCGTCGTGCGCGCCGGACGGCGATACCGGACCGCGGTTCACCCCAGCCTACGGCCTGGGAGCGCGCCCGTCTCCGTCCCGATGCGGGGCGGCTACCGGAGCGATCCCGGATAGCGTACTGTTGCCAGCGACGTCGATGCCGGTCCGGAACATTTCGGCCGGGTTCGGTGTTGACTCACTAGTCGCAAGTTTTGCGTTGTTCGTGTTCCTCCACGCTCCGCGGAATTTCGGTGCGGGCGTGTCGCGTGTCTTGCCATGAGCTGGAGCGGTGGCCGGCCACCACCTGCGACTCCCCGGCCTCGCACGGTGCGAGCGCCGGTACACCAGCTCCTGGAAGGGGACATCATGGCAGAGGGAACCGTGAAGTGGTTCAACGGCGAGAAGGGCTTCGGCTTCATCGCGGTCGACGGCGGAGGCGCTGACGTCTTCGTGCACTACTCCGAGATCGACGGCCGCGGCTTCCGTGAGCTGCAGGAAGGCCAGCGCGTGGCCTTCGAGGTCGGCCAGGGCGCCAAGGGCCCGCAGGCCACCGGGGTTCGCGCTCTCTGAGCACATCACCCGAGGGCTCGCCGCCGGGCCTACCCGGCGGCGAGCTCCACCCCCGGTCAGAGTTCCTGGTGCGGCTGATCTTTCCCGCGGCGAGTTCCGTGGCCGACGCACCACTCCCGACCGGACGCCGAACCGCGTCCGCCCCGCCGGGTTCCTCCCGGTGGCCGCTGCCGACCGCGGTGTCGTCACATTTCTTCTCCGGCGCACGGGCCGGTTTCCCGCGCTGGACCACCTGCCACGCCTTCCCGTCGTGCGCACCTGTCGAGCGCGGACGGTGCTCCTCGCGAGCCACCCGACCCCCGCAGGCACCGGCTTGGCCGGCTACCACGTCTTTCCCGGATCGCGCGGCTTTCTCCGGCGAACGGGCATCTTCGCCACACCGTCAGGGCGCCACTGCGTGCCACGACCAGACACTGAGGAGGCTTCAGTGAGCTCAGCATCGTTGCCCCACATCGAACCGGTGGTGTTCAGCCACACGCCGCAGGAGCGGCCCGTCGACTATCACCAGCTCGCCCCGGAACGGCCGGAGGTGAACGGTGACCGGCGCTCGCTCTTCCGCGCCCCGCCGGCCAGCGCGCGCAGCGAACAGGACGACGAGCCCGCACGGCGGCCCGACCACCATCGGGACAACGGCCGCAGGCGAACGCAGCGACAGCGTTCCTGATCGCACGGGAAATACTTGCCGGAACCGGCAGCGCTTCCGAACGGGAGCGCGTAGTGTGTCCGGTATCGGGAACGTTTCTCGCCCAGCGTGCGAAGCCACCCCGTTCCCGAGGTAACCAGTCGGCCGTCATTCGGCCGGGACGGCGCCTACCACGACGCCGGGTCCACGTACAGCCATCGCCACCCCAACGGCCTTTCCGGCCACCGAGGCAGCCTCAGCTGAGTTCCGCTCACAGCGGCCAGGGCTCGGGCTTCCCCACAGGGGGACCGCCGATGACGTTCGCGATCCGACGACGGGCGTTGTCAGCCGGGTCGCCGGTGCGCCTTGCGGCGCCGGCCACCCGGCCTGGCGACCATCCACTGCGGACGGCCCCTGACCAACGTGCCCCCGAGGGCACTTAAGTTGCGTTCAATGCGACCAAAGTGCCATTGGAGACCGTTTCCTCAGCGCAACGCGGTCGCCGCGGCGGCGCGCACGGCGGCGGTCACCGCGTCGAGGCTCACCGAACGGAGCCGCCACTGCTGCCAGTGGAGACGAACGTCGATGTGACCGCGCGGGTCGAGGTCGGTGAACTCGCCCCCGGCCGCCTGCGCGGTCTGCAGGTCCGGCAGCATGCCCCAGCCCAGACCGAGCCGCACCGCCTCGTAGAAGTCGGTGGAGCCGGGCACGAAGTGCCTCGGCGGATCCAGCCGCCTGCGCGTGCGGCGGCGCAGGTACTTGTGCTGCAGGTCGTCGTCGCGGTCGAACACCACCACGGGTGCGTGCGCCAGCTCGGCCGGTGTCGCCCCGTCGGGGAACCAACGCCGCGCGAACGCGGGCGAGGCCATCGGCCGGTAGCGCATGCTGCCCAGCCGCTCGATCACGCATCCCGGCACCGGTTCCGCCGACGCCGTGACGGCCGCCATCACCGCGCCCTGCCGCAGCAGGTCGGCCGTGCGGTCCTGGTCGCTGCGGTGCAGGTCGAACACGAGCGAACCGCCGAGCGTGGCGAGCGCGGGCAGGAACCACGTCGCCATGCTGTCGGCGTTCACGGCGAGCGGGATCACCTGCGGTCCGGACGGCACGTCCTCGTCACCGAGCTCACGCGCGACGTCGTCGGTCACCGCCTGGATCTGCCGGGCCAGCCGCAGCAACGTCTCCCCCGACGGCGTGGGACGCACCGGTTTCGTCCGGGTCAGCAACACGCGGCCCACCGCGGTCTCCAGCGCCTTCACGCGCTGGCTCACCGCGGACGGCGTGACGTGCAGCGTGCGGGCCGCCGCGTCGAACGTGCCCTCCGACACGGCCGCCGAAAGCGCCCTCAGCTGGGCGGGATCCAGATGCATCATCAGCAACTCTAATGGTGCTGAAGAATCATTAGCTGGAAGCCACGACGGGGGCGACCTAGCTTCGAGGTGTGCTCGTCTCCGCCGCCGTGACCACCGCCGTCACGGGTCTCGTCTTCAGTCTCTCCCTGATCGTCGTGATCGGGGCCCAGAACACCTTCGTTCTCCAGCAGGGCCTTCGCCGCGAACACGTGCTCACGGTCGTGGTGATCTGTGCTGTGTCCGACGTCGTGCTGATCGGCGCCGGGGTGGCGGGGGCGGGGTTGCTGCTGGAGGACAGGGCGTGGCTCATCCAGCTCGTCCGTATCGGCGGCGCCGCGTTCCTCTTCGGCTACGGCCTGCTCGCCGCGCGACGCGCGATGCGGCCGAACGCCCTGCGCACCGGGCCCGACGCCCCGGCCTCGTCGCGTACCGCCGTGGTCGGCACGTGCCTCGCGTTCACGTGGCTCAACCCCGGCGTCTACCTGGACACCGTGATCCTGCTCGGTTCGGTCGCCAACACGCAGTCCGCGTACCCGTGGTGGTTCGGCGTGGGCGCGGCGCTGGGCAGCGTTGTGTGGTTCCTCGCGCTCGGCTTCGGCGCCCGCCTGCTCGCACCGGTGTTCTCGCGGCCGACGGCGTGGCGTTTCCTCGACGCGTTCATCGCCGTGGTGATGGTGGCGGTCGGGTTGCGGGTCCTGCTCGGCTAACGACTCTGGTCGGTGACCAGCCGCACCGCGAGGCCACCGAAGATGGCGGCCGAGAGCCGGTCCAGCCACCGGCGCACGGCGGGGCGGCGCAGCAGCAGCGCGGAGAGCGCGCCCGTCGCGAGCCCCACGGACCCGTCGACCGTGAACCCGACGACGATGAACACCGCACCGAGTACGAGGAACTGCGCCCACACCGGCCACCCGCCGTCGGCCACCACGAACTGCGGGAAGAACGCGAGGTAGAACAGGATCACCTTGGGGTTGGCCAGGTTGGTCAGCACGGCCATCGCGTACGTCTTGCGCAGTGGGCGGCCCTTGGCCACCGCGTCGGCGGACTCGGTCAGCGGCTGCCGGGACGAGCGGATCGCCGACCACGCCAGGTACAACAGGAACGCCGCGCCGACGAGGCGCACGGCGTCGAGCACGGCGGGCGCCGCCTGCAGCAGCGCGCCCAGCCCCGCCGCCGCTGCCACGGTGTGCACGGCGAGTCCCGTGGACATCCCCAGTGCCGCGACCACGCCCGCACGCGGCCCGCGCGCGACCCCGTGGGCGATGATGAACATCATGTCCGGGCCGGGGACGAGGCTGATCACCGCGGCGGCCGCGACGAAGGCCAGCAACAACGAGACGTCCATCCGACCATCCAAACACCGGCGGCAACCGATTTTCTCCCCGCCGGCCTCAGACGTCGATCCCCGCCGCACACCACCAGCCGAGGTCCGTCCGCTCGCACAGCACGCTGCCCCGTGACACACCCTTGGGAATCGGGCCGGGCAGTACCACGGCCCCGGCGTCGACCAGCTCGCAGCGCACGCGCAGCCCGGTCTCGGTGCGCACCACCTCGGCCGTCGTGGCGATCGCGTTGTGCCTGGGCAGGAACGAGATCACGCGCCGCAGCACGGCATCGAGCAGCGCGCTCGGATTGTCGCCGCGCACGTCGAAACGCACCGTGGCCGACACCGGGGGACGGCCGGGGCCGAGGATGCTCTCCGCCAGCGCGCCGACGGCCCCCGCGAAGCACGCGTGCATCGTCGGGGCCCACGCCTCGATACGCAGGTCGGCGGCATGCAACGGGCGGCGGCGCCTGCGCTGTCGCGGCACGACGCGGCCCGGCTCGTGGGCCCTGCCGGTGTCGCGCGTGGTCACGCCCTCCAGCATGAGCGCCGAGCGCGGGCGGCGCACCACCCGCGCCGGGTGAGGTCACTGCCCGGCGACGGCGTCCACCCTCCCTTCGGCGATCGCGGCCACGAGCGCCGCGTGA
Source organism: Prauserella flavalba (assembly GCF_003202235.1). Classification (GTDB taxonomy): domain Bacteria; phylum Actinomycetota; class Actinomycetes; order Mycobacteriales; family Pseudonocardiaceae; genus Prauserella_A; species Prauserella_A flavalba. The sequence continues at coordinate 128,465 of NZ_MASU01000013.1, read as the reverse complement.
TCCCGCTCGTTCTGGTCGGCGTAGGCGGCGGCGAAGTCGGCGACGGCCTCGTCGAACGTGGCACCCGACCCGAGGTAGGCGCCGATGGCGACGGCGTCGCCGGTGCGCGCGTGCGCCCTCGCCAGCGTCCACGCGCACAACCTGCCGTAGACCCGCAGCACGGCGGGATTCATCGACTCCGTCTCGGCCGAGCCCTTCCAGTCCCGCAGCTGCCGGAGGTAGAAATCCCGCGTCCTGCCGTCGAAACCCTCGACCCTGACCCAGCCGAGGAAGATGTCGCTCACGGTCTGCATCAGGCGTTGCCCGACCACGACCCTGCGTCCCTCGTTGCCGAACCTGCTCGGCGCGGTGAACTCCGCGAGCACCGACGCACCCGACTCCTTCGCCTGCAGGAACAGCGGGTCGTGCTCGTCGTTGCCGAGCAGCAGCACCATCCAGCACCGGGTGCCGACGCTGCCGACACCGACGACCTTGCGGGCGATGTCGACCATGCGATAGCGGTCGAGCAGGGCGCGCCGTTCCGGCTCGAGCGTGGCCCGGTACGCCTTGACCACGCCGGTGAGCTGCCTGTGCACCTCCTCGCGGTCCTGCCCTTCGCCCGCCACGTCGTCGATCGGGACGATGAGCGGCGGGTCCGGGAGGATGCGCAGTCCGCCGTCCCGCGCTTCGGCGAATCGCCGCAGCGCACCGAGGTTGGTCCTGGTGCGCGCCTTGGCGACGTTGTGGGCGAGCTTGCGGCGACGCGCGGCACCGAGCCGGCCCGCGTACGCCGCGCGCACGGACTCGACGTCGGCGTGGGCGTACCAGACGTCGAGGGCGGTCGACGCGGCGAACTCGCGCATCGCCCGCCGGTACTCGGCGACGCAGGCGAGCACGACGGCGCGGCGGTCGCGCGGCGGGTGACCGTTGTCGCGCGCGGCGATCTCCAGGCTCGTGGCGAGGCGTTTGACGTCCCACTCCCACGGCCCCGGCAGCGTCTCGTCGAAGTCGTTGATGTCGAACACCAGGCGCCGCTCCGGCGAGGCGAACATGCCGAAGTTGAGCAGGTGCGCGTCACCGCACGCCTGCACGGTCAGCCCGGTGCGCGGGGTTGTGGCGAGGTCGGCGGCCATCGGCAGCGCCGCCCCCCGGAAGTAAGTGAACGGCGACACTGCCATGCGCCCGTACCGGATCGGCACCAGCTCGGGCACCCGCGTGGCGTCCTGGCGCGCCAGCAGGGCGAGCGGGTCAACGCGCACCGGGTCGCGGGTGAACTCGGCGTGGCTCGACCTCGGCGCCGCGGCGCGGGCGGCCTTGCCCTCGGCGGCCCGGTCGGCGCGGGTGGGCGCCTGCGGCGTGGGAGTGGTCGTGGTCGTCATCCCGGCATCGTCGCCCCTGGCGAGCGCGCACGCCTCACCCTTCGCGGGCGGTGCCCCGCGGCGCGGGCACGCCGAGACTGGGCGGATCAAGTCACCGGCGAACGGAGCCTCCAGTGTCGGACGTCGAAGTCAAGCGCACCGAATCGCTCACGCGCCAGGAAGCCGCGCGCAGGCTCGCCGCGCTGGCCGAGGCGATGGAGAACGGCGGCGGCCACGTCGAGCTCGCGCTCGGCGTGAGCAAGCTCAAGATCCACATCCCCGACGAGATCCGCTGCGAGATGGAGGTGGAGGTCGACGGCGACGAGGTGGAGCTGGAGGTGGAGCTCAAGTGGTCCACCGCCCCCGAGCCCGAGCACAAACCGGCTCGCGGCAGGGCCAAGAAGGCCGCACCGGCGAGCACGTGAGACCCGCTCAGCGGGCCAGCAGGATCCGCGCCAGCACGGTGACGAAGCCCCAGCCCTCCGGCAACGACGCGGAGGCGGTCCCGTGTGCGGTGCGCGGAACCCGGACGCGCAGTGCCCCCGGCAGCGAACGGAACACCAGCGGCGGGGCCAGGCGCACCGCCTCGCCGTCGATGCCGACGTCGACGAGCGGATCGGCGGAGCCGACCTCGAACCGGGGCACCGTCCACGCCCGGTAGCCGCGGAAGCCGCCGAGGCGCCCCGCGGCCTCGGCCGCGAGCAGCGCCGGAAGGTCACGCGCGCGGTCGACGGACAGCGTCACGACGCCGAGCACGCCCCCGTCGAGCCCGGCTCGGGTGCCGAAGCCGTCCAGCCGGTCGAGGCGGTAGGCACCGTTGGACACCAGCACGACGTCCGCGGCCGGGGCCCGCCGCCCGTCCGGCATCGTGAACCGCAGGTCGGGCGGCTCCTTGCCGGGCCCCATCAGGTCGGGCAACAGCCGCGCCGCGGTGCCGAGCTTGGCGGAGCGGTACTCACCGGAGCGCACCACGGCCGCGTACACGCCGAGCGAGGCGTTGTTGACGAACACGCGGTCGCCGATCAGCGCCAGATCGATCCGCCGCTCGACGGCGGCGCCGAAGGCGTCGAGCGCACCCGCCACGTCGTCGCGGTCGAGCCCGAGGTCGAGCGCGAAATGGTTGCGGGTGCCCGCGGGGACGCACACGAACGGCAGGCCGTGCCGCCGCGCGACGTCGGCGACGAGCGCCTGCGACCCGTCGCCGCCCGCCATGCCGAGCACGTCCGCGCCGTCACGAACCGCCTGCTCGGCGAGCTCCCTCAGGTCGTCGCTGCGCCGCAGGAGCACGGGCACGATCCCGCGTCGCCGCGCCTCGGCTTCGAGGGCGAACCGCGCGACCTTGCCGCCCCCGGACCACGGGTTCATCAGCAGCACCCCGTGCCGGGCCGGGGGCACGAGCAGGCCCCGGACACCGGCAGGCTCGATCGCGACCCGCGCGGCGGCCGTCGAGAGCACCGCGAGCCCGGCGACCACCACCAGCAGCGCGAACGACCACGCGTCCGGCAACAGCACCGCGGCGACCAGCGCGAGCACGGCGACGCACGCGGCCAGCACCCGGCCCGCTCCCCTGCGCACGAGCGCGGCCCAGGCGGCCATGACGGTGAGCGCGAACAGGGCGACCGCGGCCACGAGCTGCCACGGGTGGTCCAGCAGCGCGACGACCGGGAGCACCACGACGGCGACGAGGGCGAGCAGGGCGACCGCCGCCGCGATCCGCCTCCTCCAGGACGGCCGCCGAGCATCGCGCATCGCCGCTCGCCTCCTCGCCACCGCCCGTGACCGAACCCTGCCCGGTCAGGGGCCGAGCCGCCTCACCCGCGACGGACGAGCTTGGGCGCGGCGAGCAGCTCGGTGAGCAGCTCGGTGAGCCTGGCCGCGAGCCGGTGCCCCGGCGCGTGCCGAGACCGCCCGGCCTCAGCCTCAGGCGCGACGGGCGAGGAGGTGAGCGTGCGGGCTCTTCTCGTCCTCGTCCGGCTCCCGCAGGAAACGCGCGCGCACCTCGAACCCGGCCTCGCCGAGCAGCTCGGCGATCTGTTCGGGGCGCAGGCGCTGGAAGCCCAGCGACACGGGCCGGCCGAACGGGCGCTCCAGCAGCCGGACGTCGTCGCCGACCTGGAACGCCAGCAGCAGCTGCCCTCCCGGCGCGAGCACGCGGTGGAACTCGGCGAAGACCGAGGGCAGCCGCTCCAGCGGCGTGTGGATGAGCGAGTACATGGCGACGACACCGGCGAGCGAGCCGTCGGCGAGGTCCAGTTCGGTCATCGAGCCGACCTCGTAGCGCAGCCCCGGGTTCTCCGCACGGGCCACGGCGATCATCTCCGGGGAGAGGTCAAGGCCGAACACGTCGAGCCCGAGCCCATGCAGGTGTGCGGTGCTGCGACCGGGCCCGCAGCCGACGTCGGCGACCCGTCCCCCACCACCGGCGAGCACCAGTTCGGCGAACGCGTTGAGCATCGCCCTGAGGAAGGGCTTCGCCGCCAGCTCCTCCTTGAACATCGCGGCGTAGTCCACCGCGAGGGCGTCGTAGAAGGTCCTGGTCTGGTCGAGGTGGGAGGACTCGGTCATAGGGGCGACCCTAGCGTCGGCACGCTCCGGGACCGGCCGGGTCCTCACAGCCGCGCCCACGCAGTGAAGGCCACCTTCACTGCGTTGAATCAACACAGCGGCGCGCAGCGCCTCCGTACATTTCGTCCGCGTAAGGACACCTACAGAAGGCTATGACCATCCCGTTAATCGAGCACTGGGACTCCACCGCGGACACCGTCGCGCCGACATCGAGAGTGCCATCACCGATCATCCAGCTCGGTCCAGCGGCCCTCGTCCGGGTTCCACCGGCCCGGTGCCCGCGGGCCGAGCAGGGGCGTCACCAGTTCGGCCATCAGGGGTTCGCAGTCCTGGAGCGTCGGGTACTGCTTCGTGAGCGCCGGCGTACTGCGCACCGCGGCCTGGTATCCGCTCGCCCAGCTTGCACGCTCGGGGATCTCGAACTGTGGCGGCAGCGTGATGTCGACGTCAGCCGCGCGTCTGCGGTCTACCTCGGCGTGTAGCGCCGCGTGTGTCGTGGCGCCGTCGAGTTCGGCGCGGAGCGCCACCAGGACCAGGTCGACGAGGTCCTTGACCCGGCTGGACGGGTAGCCTCGGTGCCGCTCGTACATCGCCGCGATCTTGTCCGCCACGTGGTCCTCCAGCGGCCACATCCGGATCTCGGGGGCACTGTGGTCACCGAGATCGATCACGAAAGGCAGCTCGAGCTGGCTGCGGTACGGCTCCCCCTGTGGCCGGAGGTTCGCGACGATGTCCACGGCGACGGCGCCGCTGGACTTCGTGCCGGAGTAGACATCGAATCGGGTCCTGCAGGTCGCCGCTTCCTCCCACTGGCGCTCGACATCGCGAAACTCGAACCGGAGAAAGTCGTCCAGGTCGACCCTGGCTGCCTCACGCAGAGCTCGAACCGCGTCGTCGAGGCCGTTGTCGTGCGTGCGGTAGAGATCGACGTCCCGCGAGTATCGGGCGTCAGGCCACCGGACCAGCAGTGCCTGGCCGCCTTTGAGTACCCAGCCCTGCGGATCGTGCACGAACACGCGCGCCATCAACCGCGCTAGCAGGAAGCGGTTGACCAGCTGACTGGCCGGGATACCCTGCTCGCGGGCCGCGCTGCGGGCACGGGCGTTCAGGGCACTCTGTAGCGCCTTCGGGTTCGAGTACGGCATCTAGGCATTCTCGTCGGAGTCGCGGCGCTCGGAACGCCGGCGAGACCCATCGTCGTCGACGTCGTCGCTCAGTTCCCACGAGTGTCCGGCAACGGACGTCTGTCCCAGTGCCTCAACGAGGTTGCGATTGAGCTCCCGTAGCTGCCTGGTCAGCGGACCATCCTCGAACGCCTTCAGGAACTCGGGCCGCTGCACAGCCTCCGCGATGGCGCGCTGAACACCGCTATCGAGAACCGCAGACGACACCACCGCCGGTCTTGCCGGTCGCTGCGTGACCTGATCACGGGTCGTAGCGATCGTGGCCAGGAGATGATCGAGGAGTCGTTCACCGTCCCGGGTCTTGAGCCCGTAACGACGGGCGTACGGACCCATCCGGGCGGCAAGCTCATCCAGGTCGAGCCGGTTCTTCTCCACGCCGTCGCGAATGACCTGCGCGACGTGACTGGCGTCGGTACGCCGCGAGAGAAGATCGATGACGGTTCTACTCACGCTCGTGACCGGCAGACCGTCAACGAGAACCACATCGTCTTCGGCAAGGTCTCCGTCGCGATGCAGCTTTACCGCAGGATCGCGTGTGCCACGCCGGCGCGGCACCGTCAGCTCCACGGCATCGGCCACCAGGTCCCCCACGTCATGTGCGATGGTCGCGGAAGTGTGGGAGAGCACGCCACCGTCCGGATCCAGCTTCGGGCGCTCCCAGGCGGGTACGGTCGGGTTCAGCCAGAGCCACACGGCCTGCTCCTCACGCAGCCGGGACTCGGGCGCCGCATCGAGCGCATAGACCCCACGCCGAACTGGCTGGAGATGCCCGGCGTCAGCGAGGCGGGTCAGAGTCACCGTGTTCACCCCTGCCGCGACAGCCTGGGCCGTCGTCACCAGACCCCACTGCTGTGCGGTGTACTCGCCCAGCAGCGCTAGGGCACCTATTCGGTCCATACGTCAAATACTACATCTTAGAACGACGTTTGCTACGTCTAGTTGTAGTAAACGTCGTTCTGTCGAGTAGCTACTGACGCACCGCAGGTCCTGGGTTCTCGTGCGCGGCCACCAGTTGCCCGGTCTTGGCAGGTCCGGGCGCTCGCGAGGGTTGAACGTGGGCCCGCGTGGGGCGCGACGACGGCTTCCGCGTTTCCGGCCGACCGCAGCTCTCACTCCTCGAGCGCACGACGCCGAGCTGTGCCCGGTCCGCCTACCAGTTTGGCACCGCCCGTCGTGGCTGACTCTGACACTTCCCCCGCAAGTCCGCGCTGGATCGTGCACGGCGCCAACACCGTGCACCACGGCGAGCCCTCCCCCCATGCGCCAGCACACTGAGAACCCGCTCGAGCACGAGAAGTTGTGCTTGCTCTGCTGAGGCACCACGGCGGGCGCCCCTTACCGCGGAGAGGACTGGTCAGCCGACCTCCCCCACCCAGTCCACACGTCCCTCAAAAGAGGACCACCGGGGTCGCCAACCCGCTTGGCGCCTTGCCGCCATGCGGGCCGTTCGGCCGGCAACAGTTCCGCCCGCACGCACACAGTGACTGGGTCAAGATCAAGTATCACGAAACCGCCGCACCCCATCGGCCTCTCGACGCCATTCTCCCGACGAGCGCTGGCCACTCTGGCCGGCCGACTCCATCCGATGGCTGGCTCTCCTCGCATCGGCGGAGGCCCGTTCGGCACCCTCGTATCGGCCAGAGGAACATTATGCCCGGGAAGCCCGGTGAGCCAGCTTGACCGGCTTTCTCACGAGCTGAAACACTGAGGGTACCGATTCCCTTGACAGAAACGCCTACCGTGCCGAACAAGACCACCGCACTGCCGGCCAGCACCGGAACCGAGGCGGCCGCGCGGGTCGCCGACGTGCTCCTGCTCTTCACCGGCGGGCCAGAGTACCTCGGCGTCAGCACCATCAGCCGTGAACTCGGGCTCTCCAAGGCCGTCGTGTACCGCATCCTCCAGTCGCTCGTCTCACGCGAGGTGCTCGCGACCGACCCCGGCGTGGTCGGCTACCGGCTCGGTCCCGCGGCGGTCGCGCTGGGCGCGAGCGCGCTGCGCCGGTTCGACGCCAGGACCGCCGCCGCTCCCGTACTGCGGCGCCTGCGCGACGAGACCGGCGAGACCACCACGCTCTCCGGCCTGGTCGGCGACGAGCGCGTGTACCTGGAGCAGTTCGAGAGCCGCGCCGAGATCAAGATGACCGTCGACATCGGGAAGCGGTTCCCGCTGCACGCCGGGTCGTCGGGCAAGGCGATGCTCGCGAACCTGCCCCCGTGGCGGCGGGACGCCGTGCTCGCGGGCGAGCTGGCCGCGCTCACCGAGCGGACCATCACCGACGAGGCCGCGCTGCGCGACGAGCTGACCACGATCGCCGCCGAGGGCGTCGCCGTGTCCCTCGGCGAGCGGCAGGCGGGCGCGGGCTCGGTCGCGGCCCCGCTCATCGGCCCCGACGGCGAGGTCCACGGCGCGATCAGCATCTGCGGCCCGGAGTACCGGTTCACGCCCGAGAAGATCGAGCGGTACCGCCGCCTCGTGCACGACGCCACCGAGGAGATCGCCCGCAACTGGGCAGGCCCGCAAGCCGCCGAAGCCACCCGCTGAGGGCCCGCGCCCCCGCATGCAGTGAAGGCCACCTTCACTGCGCCCAACGCAGGCATGGTGGCCTTCACTGCATGGGGCGGACCCGGCTAACGGCCTCGGTGGAGGTACTTGCCCACCGGGTCGCCCTGGACCTTGCCGTCGGCGTACACGTGGTTGCCGCGCACGAAGGTGTCGGTGACCTTCGCCGACATCGCGAAGCCCTCGAACGGCGTGTACTCCTGAGTGGACTCCGAGTCGGCCGCGCGCACCGTCCACGACGCGTCCGGGTCGACGAGCGCGAAGTCGGCGTCGTAGCCCTCCGCGATCGTGCCCTTGCCCAGCAGGCCGTAGCGCTGCGCCGGGTTCCACGACGTGAGCTTGGCGATCTTCTGCAGCGACAGGCCCCGCTTCACGCCCTCACCGACCAGGCCGGGCAGCAGGTACTCCGCGCCGCCGAAGCCGGACTTGGCGAGGAACACGTCGTCGCGGTCGGAGCCGAACTTCAGCTCGTCGCGGCAGCACGCGTGGTCGCTGACGATCCAGTCGACCTCGCCCGCGAGCACGTGCCGCCACAGCGCCTCGACGTCCTCGCGCTCGCGCAGCGGCGGGTTCACCTTGCCGCCGATGCCGCTCGCGGTGTCCACATCGGCCAGCAGGTGGCCGACGGTGACCTCGCGCCGGAAGTCCACGTGCGGGAACGTCTTCGCCATGCGCAATGCCGCGTCGAGCGCCTTCTCCGACGACAGGTGCAGCAGGTTGATGTTCGGCAGCCCGGTCTCGTGCGCGAGGTACGACGCGATGGTCACCGCGAGCCCCTCGGAGTGCGGCGGCCGCGACGCGCTGTAGGCGCGCAGGCCGGAGAGTGAACCGTCCTGCTCCACGAGCTTCGTGTACGCGGTCATGATCTCCGCGGTCTCGCAGTGCAGCGACAGCGAGAGGTACGGCGCGTACTCGGTGAGCACCTCGCGCGCCTTCTGCACGCCGCGCATGACGAACTCGAAGTGCGCGAGGTCGTAGCGCTCGTCCGGCGGGATCATCAGGAAGTCGCTCTGGCTCGCCGAGCGGCCGTGCAGGCCGTGGCTGCCGTAGAACATGAAGATCTTGAACGACGTGACCCCGTGCTCCTCGACGAGGTACGGGATCTCCTCGATGTGCTGGGCCATCATGGGCGCGAGGTGGAACGCGTAGTCGATGTAGGCGTTGCCCTGGGCCGCGGAGAGCACCTCGGGGAAGAACTCGCGGTAGCTGCCGCCCTTGTTCAGGTAGTACTGCCCGGTGCGCATGTAGGTCAGCGCGGTAGTGACGCCGCCCTGTGCGCTCGCCCTGCTCTCGGTGCCGGTGTCGGTGGCGAGCTCGTTGTAGATGCCCCAGTGCTGGTGGGCGTCCACCACACCGGGGAAGGCGAGGAGCCCGCGACCGTCGACGACACTGGCCGCGTCGTCGCGCGGCAGACCCGGTGCGATGCGCACGATCCTGCCGTCGTTCACCGCGATGTCGGTGAGCTCGGGCCGCGCGTTGTCGGGGTCGTCCGGGCGCACCACCCGGACGTCGGTGACCAGTAGTTCAGTCGTCGCCATGCGTGCTCCTCACTGCGTGTTCTTCAGCCGGCGGGCCACGTCGTCCGCGGCCAGGTAGGACAGTCCGAAGGCGGGCAGCAGGCCGTTGCCCGCAAGGTAACCCGCGGCGCCGTGGCCGGAGATCCCGGCCGCCGCTCCGCCGGCCGCGTAGAGGCCGGGGATGGGCCGGTCGGTGTGGTCGACCACGGCGGCGTGCTCGTCGACGAGCAGCCCGCCCTGTGTGTGGAACAGCGCGGGCACCACGCGCACGGCCGCGTATCTCGGTGTCAGCGGGCGCTCCCAGCTCGTGCGGCCGAACTCGTCGGCCCGCTCGCCCCGCGCGATCGCGGCGGCGTTCGCCAGCTCCTCGGCCAGTTCCCGCTCGGGCAGTCCGGTCGCGCGGGCGAGCGCGGGCGCGTCGTCGGCCCACACGACCACACCCGAGTCGACGGTGTCGCGGAAGTCCTGGAAGGGCTCGCACTGGGCGAAGATCACCTCGTCGAGCACGATCCAGCCGGTGCCGCTGGGGCGCGCGGCCAGCTCGGCGGCGTACTCGGAGTAGCCGCGCGTCTCGTTGCCGAACCGGCGGCCGCCGAGGTCGACGAGGATCCCGCCGTGCACGATCGTGGCCCAGCCGACGAGCGTGCCCGCACCGGCGGCGACCGCGCCGTGGCCCTGGTAGGCGTCGAGGAAACCCGCTGCGGCGCCGAGCTTCTCGCCGATCCGCAGCGCGTCGCCGAGTGACCGGTCGCTGCCCTGGTACAGCGCGTCGGCGATCTCCGGCAGGTACGTTCGCACGAGCTCCGCATTGGCCCCGAAGCCGTTGGTGGCGAGCAGCACCGCGCGCGTGGGGATCTCCTCCTCGGCGCCGTCGGGGTAGCGCACGACGGCGGCACGGACGTGCCCTTCGTCGTCGGTCGGCACCTCGACGAGCCGGGCGGGCGCGAGCAGCTCGATGTCCGGGTGCTCGGTGACGCGGCGGGCCAGGTGGTCGACGACGAGCGAGCCGTGCCGTCCCGGTACCGAATGGCAGCGCGGCACGGCGTGACCGGGGTAGGTGAAGTCGGTGACGAGCGTGAGCGGCAGCTCCACGGAGTCGGCCAGCCACTCCACGAGCGGAGCGCTCACGTCGGCGAGCGTGCGTGCGAGCCGCGCGTCGGCCTGCCCGCGGGTCTTGGCCATGATGTCGGCGACGAACCGTTCCGGGGAGTCCTCGACCCCCGCCTCGGCCTGCCAGCGGGAGCCCGCGCCGGGGAACATCGCCGTGGACATCGAGGTGTTGTTGCCCCGGCGGAAGTGCTCGCTGGCCTCCACCACGAGCACACTCAGCCCGTGCCCGGCGGCGCGCAGCGCACCGGCGAGCCCGCCGCCCGCACCCGCGACGACCAGATCGACCGCCTCGCTCATGCCCCGCGAACTTCCTCTCTGAATGTCGTTCCTCCCAGAGGAACGAGCGGAACGCTTGCGGCCATCGTGGCATCCGGCACCCACGGGAGTCAACGACCCTGTTCTCTTGACGTGAGGCAGGGAGCAGTGCGAACTTGATACACCAGCGCCAGCGCGAAGGGGCGAAACACAACGGTAATGTTGTTCCCCTAGAAGAAACACCAGGAACGGGAGGTACGCCCCATGACGGACGCGCTGTCCGGGATCCGGGTACTCGACACCGCGACGCTGTTCGCCGGTCCGCTCGCCGCGACGCTGCTCGCCGACTACGGCGCCGACGTGATCAAGATCGAGCACCCGAAGGGCGATCCGGTGCGCAGCCACGGCGCGCAACGCGACGGCGTCGGCCTCTGGTGGAAGATGCTCGGCCGGGGCAAGAAGGCGATCACGCTCTACCTCGGCTCGCCCGAGGGCCAGGAGATCTTCCGCAGGATGGTCGCCGACGCCGACGTGGTGATCGAGAACTTCCGGCCAGGCACGCTGGAACGCTGGGGGCTCGGCTACGACGAACTGCGGAAGATCAACCCCGGAATCGTCCTCGCGCGGGTCACCGGCTTCGGGCAGATCGGCCCGTACTCGAAGCGTCCCGGCTTCGGCACGCTCGCCGAGGCGATGAGCGGTTTCGCGGCCATCACCGGCGAGCCGGACGGGCCGCCGACGCTGCCGCCGTTCGGCCTCGCCGACGGCATCGCGGCGCTGACCACGGCGTTCGCCGTGATGACAGCCCTGCGCGCCAGGGAGCACACCGGCCACGGTCAGGTGGTGGACCTCGCCATCATCGAGCCGATCCTCACGCTCCTCGGGCCGCAGATCATCGCCTACGACCAGCTCGGCGAGCTGCAGGAGCGCACCGGGAACCGCTCGACCAACAACGCTCCGCGCAACACCTACCGCACGCGCGACGGCGGCTGGGTCGCGATCTCCACGAGCGCGCAGTCGATCGCCGAACGCGTGATGCGCCTGGTCGGGCGGCCCGAGCTGATCGAGGAGCCGTGGTTCGCCACCGGCGCCGAGCGTGCGCGGCACGCCGACGTGCTCGACGAGGCCGTGGGCTCGTGGATCGCCGAGCGCGACCGCGACGAGGTGATCAAGGCGTTCGAGGAGGCGCAGGCCGCCGTCGCGCCGATCTACACGGCCGCCGACATCATGGTCGACCCGCAGTTCGACGCGCTCGGCACGATCGCGACGCTGATGGACGACGAGCTAGGCCCGGTGAAGATGCAGAACGTGCTGTTCCGGCTTTCCGAGACCCCCGGCCGCATCACCTCCACCGGCGCCAAGGTGGGCGCGCACACCGAAGAGGTGCTCGGCCGCTACGACGTCACCGGCGAGCAGCTCGCCGAGCTGCGCGCGAAGGGTGTGATCCGGTGACGGCCCCCGCCAGGAGCTGGCTCTACGTGCCGGGCGACCGGCCGGAGCGCATCGCCAAGGCGCTCGCGTCCGACGCCGACGCCGTGATCCTCGACCTCGAGGACGCCGTCGCGCCTGCCGCGAAGGCCGAGGCACGGCGCACCGTCGTCGCGACACTCGCCGAGGGGCGGCGCGCCTACGTCCGGGTCAACGCCACGAACAGTCCACACGGGACGGCCGATCTCGCCGCGCTCGCCGCCGAGCCGGGTGCGCTCGCCGGGGTGCGACTGCCCAAGTGTGAGGACCCTGGCGAGCTGCGCCGCGTCGCCGACACGCTGGGCGTGCCCGTCTACCCGGTGCTGGAGTCGGCACTCGGCGTCGAGAACGCCTTCGCACTGGCCACGGCGCACCCGCTCGTCGCCGGGATCTCGCTGGGCGAGGCCGACCTCGCCGCGGACCTGCGGGTGACCGGCGGCGAAGGGCTCGCGTGGCCACGCTCGCGGGTCGTGGTCGCCGCGCGCGCGGCCGGGCTGCCGAGCCCGGTGCAGAGCGTGTGGACCGCGGTGCGCGACCTCGACGGCCTGCGCACCGACACCGAGCTGGGGCGGCGCGCGGGCTTCTTCGGGCGCTCCGTGATTCATCCGGCACAGATTCCCGTTGTCCACGAGGCCTGTGCCCCCGACGCCGAGGACGTCGCGTGGGCACGGTCCCTTGTGGACGCGGTGAGCGAGAACGACGAGGCGGCCTGGATCGATGCGTCCGGACGCTTTGTCGACAAGGCGATCGTGGAGCGGGCGCTGTGGCTGCTCGCGATCGCGGGGGAGAACCAGCACGTCAAGGAAGGCCACCCGTCATGACACGCACTCAGGATCCGCTGCTCGCCGCCGTCTCCGGCGGGGTCCGGCTGATCGAGCTCGGCCAGCCGTTCTTCACCGGCATGCCGTGCTCCCCGAACCACCCCGGGTTCCGGATGACGCTCATCCGCCGCCACGGCGACATGGAGCGTCCCGACGGCGGCTCGGCCGCCAACGAGATCATCGTCACCGGCGGGCATGTGGGCACCCACATCGACGCGCTGTCGCACGTGAGCCACTGCGGTGAGCTGCACGGCGGGGTCGACGCCGCCGAGGCGCAGCGGGGCGGCGTGTTCACCACGCACGGCGCCGAGAACCTGCCCGGCCTGCTGCGGCGCGGTGTGCTGCTCGACGTCGCCGCCGTGCACGGCGTGCCGACGCTGCCCGCCGGCTACGGCGTGACGGCCGACGACCTGGCGGCCGCCGCGAAGCTCGCCGACGCCGAGCCCGGCGAGGGTGACGTCGCGCTGATCCGCACCGGCTGGGCGCGCAACTTCGGCGACCCGGCCACGTACATGGGCAAGGAGTCCGGCGTTCCCGGCGCGACCGTGGAGGCCGCGGAGTGGCTGGCCGAACGCAAGATCGTCGCGACCGGAGCCGACACGACGGCGTACGAGCAGATCCCCGCGGGCGCCGGACACGCCGTGCTGCCCGTGCACCGGGTACTGCTCGTGGAGTCCGGGATCTTCATCATGGAGCACCTCAACCTGGAGGCCGTCGCGGAGGCGGGCCTCGGCGAGTTCACGTTCCTGCTCGCTCCCCTGCGCATCACCGGCGGCACCGGCTCGCCCATCCGCCCGCTCGCGGCGGTGAGCGCATGACGACGCTCGTCCAGCGCCTCGCCGAGCTGGCGGACTCGGTGCGCGCCAAGGGACTTCCCGCCGAGCTGCGCGACGACGCCGCGCGCCGGGTCCTCGACGTGCTCGGCAACAGCCTCGCCGCCACCGCCGAGCCGCCCGCGAAGGCGGTCGGCACGCTCGTCGCCGAATGGGGCGGGCAGGGCCGCGCGACCGCGATCGGCGGCGGCAGGCTCCCCGAACCGAGCGCCGCGCTGCTGAACGGAACGCTCGCGCACTCGCTCGACTTCGACGACACGCACCTGCCCTCGGTGCTGCACCCCTCGGCCTCCGTGGTGCCCGCGGCGCTCGCGGTCGCCGAGTCCCGCGGCAAGAGCGGCGCAGCACTGCTCGACGCGATCGGCGTCGGCGTGGAGGTCGCCGTGCGCGTGGGCATGGCAGGCTACGACCGGGAACTGGGCAACTCCGTGTTCTTCGAGCGTGGCCTGCACGCCACGGCCATCTGCGGGGCGCTCGGCGGCGCGGTCGCCGCCGCGATGCTGTCCGATGTGGACTCCGAGGGCATCGCCGACGCGCTCGGCATCGCCGCGAGCATGGGCGCCGGACTGCTGGAGGCCAACCGCACCGGCGGCACGGTCAAGCGCGTGCACTGCGGCTGGGCGGCACACGCGGCCGTCACCGCCGCCGGCCTCGCCCGCACCGGCATCACCGGGCCGCCGACCGTGCTGGAGGGCCGGTTCGGGCTGCTGCAGGCGTTCTGCGGCGACCAGGTGGACCTCGACGCGCTCACCGACGCGCTCGGCGAGCACTGGGAGCTGCCCGGCATCTTCTTCAAGCCCTACCCCTGCAACCACTTCACGCACGCCGGCATCGACGCCGCGCTGCGGCTGCGGGAACGGGGCGTGACGCCCGGCGAGATCGAGAGCATCGAGCTGGGCGCGCCCACCGCCGTGCTGCGCACGATCGGCGAGCCGCGCGAGGAGAAGATCCTGCCCAAGTCCGGCTACCACGCGGCGTTCTCCGGCCCCTACACCGTGGCGGCGGCGCTGCTCGGCGGCGGCGGGCTCGGCGTGTTCCACGAGGACTTCACCGACGCGGCGGCGGCCGACCCGGAGCGGCTCGCGCTCGCGGCCAAGGTCACGTGCGTGCCCGACGCCCGCTGCGACGAGATCTTCCCGCACCAGTTCCCCGCCGTCCTGCGGGTTCGCCTGCACGACGGCACCGAGATCGAGGAGCGGGTGGACGAGAACCGGGGCGGCAACGGCAACCCGCTGTCCGCCGACGAGCTGGCGACCAAGTTCCGGCTCAACGCCACGCGCGCGGTCAGCGAGGACCGGGCGCGGCGGATCACCGAGCTGACCTACGGCGTCGCCGGACTGGCGGACGTCTCGGCGCTGACCGACCAGCTCGTGAGCGCGTAAGAACCCTGACCACAACGAGGTGAGCCCATGACAACCACCCGATTCCGCTGGATCACGATCGGCCTGGTCGTATCGCTGATCGTCATCAACTACATCGATCGCAGCGCGGTGTCCTTCGCCGTACGCCCGCTGCAGGACGAGTTCGGCATCACGGCAACCCAGTACGGCGCGATCTCCAGCGCGTTCGCCATCGGGTACATGGTGTTCACGTTCCTGTCGGGATTCCTGGTCGACCGGTTCGGTCCACGCCGCGTGCTGCTGACGGCGATCGTGATCTTCTCGCTCGCCACGGCGCTGATCCCGCTGGCGGGCGGGTTCGCCGGGCTGCTGCTCGTGCGCATCATCCTCGGCGCGGGCGAGTCTCCGGCGTTCCCCGGTGCGACGCGGGTGGTGAGCCGGTGGCTGCCGCAGAAGGAGCAGGGCATCGCGCTCGCGCTCATCGGCGGCGTCGCGGTGTCGGGCAGCCTGCTGATCGCGAGCCCGCTGCTGACGCAGCTGATCGGGCTCACGGGCTGGCGCGGCATGTTCTGGGTGATGGCCGGTGTCGGCGTGGTGTGGGCGGTGCTCGCACTGTGGTTGCTGCGCAACACGCCGGACGAGAGCCCCTACCCCAACGACGCCGAGAAGGCCTACATCGCCCAGGGCCACACCGCCGCCGACGAGGCACCCGCGAGCAAGGCCGCCGTCGACTGGCGGGGGCTGTTCACCAACCGCAACCTGTGGCTCGTCGCGATCGGCTTCTTCTCGTGGGGCTTCATGTTCTGGGGCTTCATGTACTGGCTGCCCGAGTACCTGCAGCGCGCACACGGCCTGAGCATCGAGAGCGTCGGCGCGTTCTCCATCGCACCGTGGGCCGCCGGTGTGGTGGGCGCGCTGGTGGGTGGTGTGCTGGTGGACCGGCTCTACCGGCGCACCGGCAACGCCCGCACCAGGCTCACGATCATCGGCTGCGCGCTGCTGCTGGCCGGCGCCGCGCTGGTGCCGGTGTTCCTCACGACGAGCCTCACCGTCGCGCTGATCTTCATCTCGCTCGGCGTGGGCTGCGGGTTCATCACCGGTGGCATCTGGTTCGTGGCCTCGATCGACGCGGCGCCCAACCAGCCCGCGAGCGCGGCCGGTTTCGTGGATGCGGCGTTCGCGCTCGCCGGCATCATCGCGCCGTCGATCATGGGCTTCGTCGTCGACCGCACGGGCACGTTCACCAGTGGCTTCGTGCTGATGAGCTGCCTGGTGGCGGTGAGCGCACTGCTGTTGCTGTTCGTGTCCACCGATCCGCGTAAGAACGAGCCGGCGGCACCGGCCGTGGCGGCGGAGCACTCGTGACCGGCCCGCTGCGCGCGGCACTCTCCCCGGTGGAACTGGGCGGGGTGCCGCTGCGCAACCGGGTCTTCGTGCCGGGCCATACCACCAACTTCGGCCACGAGAACCGGCCCACCGCGAGGCACGCCGACTACCACGCCGAACGAGCCCGCGGCGGTGTCGGCCTCATCATCACCGAGGCCATCCGCGTGCACCCGACCAGCGCGGGCAGGCACATCAGCCTCGGCTGCTTCGACGACGCGAGCATCCCGGCGTACGCGGCGATCGCCGACGCCGTGCACGCCGAGGGCGCGGCGATCTTCGCGCAGATCATGCACGCGGGCAGGCAGGCGAACGGGGACGCGACGCGCACGGCGGCGTGGTCGGCGTCGGCGCTGCCGTGGGCGACCGGCGCGCACACCCCGCACGCCATGAGCACCCGCGACATCGGCACGGTGGTGCGGGCGTTCGGCGCGGCGGCGGCGCGGATGTCGCGCGCGGGCTACGACGGACTGGAGGTGCACGCCGGGCACGGGCACCTGCTCCAGCAGTTCCTCTCCCCCGTCACCAACCACCGCACCGACGGCTACGGCGGCAGCGCGGCCAACCGCCTGCGGCTCACGCGCGAGGTGCTCACGGCGGTGCGCGAGACCGCGCCGGAGCTGCCCGTGGGCCTGCGGGTGAGCGCCGACGAGTTCCTGCCCGGCGGCCTCGAACCCGGCGACGTCATCGAGATCGTGGCGGCGCTGCGGGAGGAGTTCCCGCTCGCGTACGTGCACGTGAGCCATTCCGCCTACCACGGCAGCTGGTCGCTGGCCACGCAGATGGCGGACATGAGCTTCGGGCACGCGCCGTTCCGCCACCACGCCGGGATGTTCCGCCGCGCGCTGCCGGGACTGCCCGTGCTCGCCGTGTGCCGCCTCGACAGCGTGGGCGAGGCGGCCGAGCTGATCGCCTCCGGCGAAGCCGACCTCGTGGGGCTCGCGCGCCCGCACATCGCCGACCCGCACCTGGTGCGCAAGGCCGCCGAGGGCCGCGAGCACGAGACGCGCTCGTGCGTGGCGTGCAACCAGGGCTGCATCGGGCGGGTGGAGCTGAACCTGCCGATCTCGTGCGTGGTGAACCCGGAGGTCGGCGCCGAGCGCGTGTGGGCGGGAGTCCACAGTAGACGGCGAGCGGGCAGCGTCCTCGTCGTGGGCGGTGGTCCCGCCGGGCTGGAGGCGGCGCTCGCGGCGCACCGCAGGGGCAAGCGCGTGACACTCGTCGAGGCCGCCGACCGGCTCGGCGGACAGGTCGCGCTCGCCGCCCGGGTGCCGGGCCGGGAGCGGTTCGGGCTGCTCACCCGGGAGCTCGAACGGGACGTGCTGGCGGCCGGGATCACCGTGCGCACCGGCGTGCGCGCCGACGCCCGGCTGGTGCGGGCCGAGTGCGCCGACGACGTCGTGCTCGCCACCGGCTCGGTGCCCGTCCGCCGCGAGCTGCCCGGCGGGCCACCGGTGCTGGACACGTGGCAGGCGGTGGAGACCGTGTGCGGCGAGGAGGCGGTGCCGAACGTCGTGGTGATCCGCGACGACTGCGGCAGCTGGGCCGCCGCCTCACTCGCCGAGGCGTTCGCGGCGCGGGGCGCGCGGGTGCACCTGGTGTCGCCCTCGGCGTCGTACAGCGCGCAGGTGACCACCTACTCCCGGCTGGCGCTGACGAAGCGGTTCACCGACCACGGCGTGCGCGTGCACCTCCTGCGCACCGTGCGCGCGAAGGACAGCGACACGGTGGTGCTCACCGACCCGGTCTCGGGTGGCACCGAGCCGATCACCGGCGTCGGCGCCGTCGTCGACGCGGGCGCGGCCACCTCCGCCGACGCGCTGCTGCACGAGCTGGCCGACGTGGCCCGCGTGCACGTGGCGGGCGACGCCAACGCGCCGCGCACCGCGCTCGAAGCCGTCTACGAGGGCCGGGTCGCCGGTGCCGTACTGGCCGCCGAGCCCGACCCGGAACCCGTCCTGCTCGCATTGTCCCGCTGAAGGAGAGCCATGTCCTCGATGTCACTGAAGCCCCTCTACACCGCGACGGTCGAGGCGACCGGCGGCCGCGCGGGCACCGCCCGCTCGAGCACCGGCTCGCTGGAGCTGACCCTCGCCCGGCCCGCCGAGCGCGGCACCGGCGCGGGAACCGACCCCGAGGAGCTGTTCGCCGCGGGCTACGCGGCGTGCTTCGCGAGCGCCATGACCGTCGCGGCCCGGCGCGAACGCGTACGGCTCGGCGCGTGCACGGTGACCGGTTCGGTGACGCTGGGCGAACAGCCCGACGGCCGGTACGCCATCGCGGTGCGCCTGGAGGTCTCGGCGCCCGACTGCGACCCCGCCGGGCTGCGCACGGTGGTCGCCACCGCCGACACGCTGTGCCCGTACTCCAACGCCCTGCGCGAGGGCGCGCCCGTGACGATCGAGATCGCGTGAGTACCGGCCGGATCGCCCTGGTCACCGGGGCCGCGCAGGGCATCGGCGCCGCGATCGCCGAGCGGCTGGCCGCCGCGGGGATGACCGTGGCGATGGCCGACCTCGCCGACCCGGCGGCGTGGACCACCACCCGCGACCAGGTCGCCGCCGCGGGCGAGTCGGGCAAGTCGGGCACCGCGCCGAGCACGCACCGCGTGGACGTGCGCTCGGCCGAAAGCTGCCGCGCGCTCGTGCGGGAGGTCGAGGCGCGGCACGGCGGGCTCGACGTGCTGGTCAACAACGCCGGGGTCAACGGGCGCGGGCCAGCCGAGGAACTGTCCGAACAGGACTGGAACGATCCGCTCGAGGTCAACCTCTCCGGCACGTTCCGGATGTGCCAGGCGGCCTACCCGCTGCTCACGGCGTCGCCTGCGCCGTGCATCGTGAACCTCACCTCCACCGCTGGGCAGGTCGCCGTGCCCGGCTGCGCGGGCTACGCGGTGAGCAAGGCCGGGATCCTGCACCTCACACGCGTCCTCGCGCTGGAGTGGGCCGCGAAGGGCATCCGCGTCAACGCCGTTGGCCCGACGATCGTGCCGACCGCGATGAACGCCGAGGTCCGCGCCGACGCGGAGTACCTGACGGACAAGCTCGCGTCGATCCCGTTGGGCCGAATGGTCGAACCCGGGGAGGTCGCCGACGGCGTCGCGTTCCTCGCCTCCCCGGCCGCGAAGATGGTCACCGGGCACACGCTGTTCGTGGACGGAGGAGTCGTGCTGGGCTGAACGGGCCGAAGGGAGCACGGACGATCTCGCGCCATACGATGTGCGGTCTCGTCCCCCTCCGGTGAAGAAGTCGTGGAGCAGCCCCTTGAGTGACGACGACAGAAGACTGATCGCAGGCCGGTACCGGTTGGCGGAACGCCTCGGTGCGGGAGCGATGGGTGAGGTGTGGAAGGGCGAGGACGAACGCCTGAACCGCACGGTCGCGCTCAAACAGCTGCATCTGCGCACCGCGCTCGACGCGGCGGGCGCCGGGGACCTGCGGGCCCGCGCGATGCGCGAGGGCCGCATCGCCGCGCGGCTCATGCACCCCAACGCGATCGCGATCTTCGACGTGGTCGAGGAGGAGGGCTACCCCTGGCTGGTGATGGAGTACCTGCCCTCCACCAGCCTCGCCGACCTGCTCGCGACCCGCGGCAGCCTCCCGCCCGCCGAGGTCGCCGAGATCGGCAGGCAGGTCGCGGAGGCGCTGGCCGCGGCGCACCGCTCGGGCATCATCCACCGCGACGTCAAGCCCGCGAACGTGCTGCTCGCCGACAACGGCGTCGCCAAGATCTCCGACTTCGGCATCTCCCGCGCGGCCGGGGACGTGACGCTCACGGCGACGGGCCTCGTCGCGGGCACACCCGCCTACTTCGCGCCCGAGGTGGCCAGGGGCAGCGACGCCGACGAGCGCTCCGACGTGTTCTCCCTCGGCTCCACGCTCTACCACGCGGTGGAGGGCAACCCGCCGTTCGGCAGGCCCGACAACGCGATCGCGCTGCTGCACCGGGTGTCCCAGGGCGAGATCGACCCGCCCCGGCACGCGGGCCCGCTCACGCCGGTGCTGCTGCGGCTGCTGCACCCCGATCCCGACGAGCGGCCCGGCATGACCGAGGCCGGGCAGGCGCTCGCGGCCGTCGCCACGGGCACCACGGCCGCGCCCGCCGCGCCCGCTCCCGCCGCCGATCCGCGGCGGCGCCGCCTCGCCGCGGTCGTCGTGGCCGCCTTGCTCGTGCTCGCCGTGCTCGGCGCCGGGCTGTGGTTCCTCCTCAGCGGCGACGACCAGCAGGCCGGCGGCGACACCCCTCGCCCGTCGGTCCCGGCGACATCGGCGCCGACGAACCCCGCGACGTCGGCCGAGGACACGACCACGACGACGTCGTCACCCCCGCCGGGCACCAGCTCCCCCACGCCCACCCCGACCCCGCAGGGCAACCCCGACGAGCAGCGGATGGCCGCCGTGCGCGACTACTACGCGCTGCTGCCGGGCAACCTGGAGGCCGCGTACGCACGGCTCTCCGACCGGTTCAAGAGCACGCGCTCCCCGAGCTTCGACGACTACGCGGCCTTCTGGGGGCAGATGAGCTCGGTGCAGGTCACGAACCTGAGCCCGGCGGGTGGTAACGCCGTCACCGCCACGATCACCTACACGTACGCGAGCGGCGGCACCACCACCGAGCAGCACATCTACACCCTCGTCGACCAGAACGGCCAGTGGGCGATCGACAGCCAAGCCAGCTGAGTCAACGCTCCCCAAGGCCACCTTTGTTGCGCTCAACGCAACAGAGGTGGCCTTGGGTGCGGTCAACCGCACTGTTCCCCCGGGCCGGGTGATGGCGTGCGGGGCTTTCCGGACCTAGCTTCCGGACATGACCATGCCCTCCGCGAACGGCGACTCCACGAGGAACCACCTGGCGGTCAACCCGGTCTTCACGGCCGAGCCCGCGCACATCCCGAGGAACACGCTGCCGGGCGACGGGCTCGCTCCCGACGTCGCCTACCAGGTCGTGCACGACGAGCTGATGCTCGACGGCAACGCCAGGCTCAACCTGGCCACGTTCGTCACCACGTGGATGGAGCCCACCGCCGAGAAGCTGATGGCGGAGTGCTTCGACAAGAACATGATCGACAAGGACGAGTACCCGCGCACGGCGACGCTGGAGCACCGGTGCACGCGCATGCTCGGCGACCTGTGGCACGCGCCGCCCGCCGACGACGTGACCGGCTGCTCCACCACGGGCTCCAGCGAGGCGTGCATGCTCGCGGGGCTGGCGCTCAAGCGGCGCTGGCAGCATGCGCGGCGCGCGGCCGGGCTACCTGCCGACCGGCCGAACCTCGTCATGGGCATCAACGTCCAGGTGTGCTGGGAGAAGTTCGCGAACTACTTCGACGTCGAGCCCAGGCTCGTGCCGATGCAGGGCGAGCGGTTCCACCTCGACGCCGAGCAGGCCGCCGCCCACTGCGACGAGAACACGATCGGTGTCGTCGCCGTGCTCGGCTCCACGTTCGACGGCAGTTACGAGCCCGTTGCCGACATCTGCGCCGCGCTCGACCGGCTGGAGGCCGAACGCGGCTGGAACGTTCCCGTGCACGTCGACGGCGCCTCCGGCGCGATGGTCGCCCCGTTCTGCGACCCGGGCCTGGTGTGGGACTTCCGCCTGCCGCGCGTCGCGTCGATCAACACCTCCGGCCACAAGTACGGGCTCGTGTATCCCGGCGTCGGCTGGGTGGTGTGGCGCGATGCGGCGGCCCTGCCGGAGGACCTGGTGTTCCGCGTGAACTACCTCGGCGGCGACATGCCCACGTTCGCGCTGAACTTCTCCCGGCCAGGCGCGCAGGTGGTGGCGCAGTACTACACGTTCCTGCGACTGGGGTTCGAGGGTTTCCGCAGGGTGCAGCAGACCTGCCGCGACGTCGCGACGTCGCTCGCGGAGCGCATCGGCGAGCTCGGACCGTTTCGGCTGCTCACGAAGGGCGACGAGCTGCCGGTGTTCGTGTTCGCGCTGCGCGACGACGTCACGGGCTACTCGGTGTTCGACGTCTCGGCGCACCTGAGGGAGTCGGGCTGGCTGGTGCCCGCCTACACGTTTCCCGCCCACCGCACGGACCTCGCGGTGCTGCGCGTGGTGGTGCGCAACGGCATGACCCACGACCTCGCCGACCTGTTCCTCGACGACCTGCGCCTGGCCGTCGAGCGGCTCTCGCGGCAGGCGAAACCGTTACGGGGCGCGGAGTCGGCGTCGTTCGCGCACGGAGCCTCAGCGCACCACGCGTAGCCACAGGTTCGTCGCGTGCGGCACCTCACCGAGGTGGATCCGCTCGAGCCGCACGTTGTCGCCGCCGGGCCGGTCGAACAGGCGCACACCGTCGCCGAGCAGCACGGGGACGATGATCGTGAGGATCTCGTCGAGCACGCCCGCGTCGAGGCACTGCCTGGCGACGTCGGCGCCGAGCACGTTCACGTACCTCTCCCCGGCGGCGGCCTTGGCCTGCGCCACGGCGCTGTCGAGGTCACTGACGAAGGTCACGCCCGGCACCGGCTCAGCGGGCGGGTTGTGGGTGAGCACGAACTGGGGGCCGTCCCAGCCGCCGCCGAACGCCTTGCCCTCCTTCTCGGCGTCGCCGCGGTGTGGGTCGTCGCCGCCGAACGTCCGGTTGCCCACGAGCAGCGCGCCGATGTCGCCGATGAGCGCGTCGATCTCCGGGTTCGGGCCGAGGTGCCCGGTCAGCCACGACATGTCGCCCTTGGGCCCGGCGATGAACCCGTCGAGCGACATCGACACCGAGTACAGCAGCTTGGCCATGTGCCTACCTCCGAGGTGGTGGATCCGTTACCGGGTAGACCACAGGCACCCGGAGAAGTCATCGCCACCGCCACCGTCCGCAGTGAAGGCCTACGGGGTGAAGCGGGCGACGTAGCGCTTCTGCCACGGGGTCTCGACGGCGTGCGGGTCGTAGTGGGCGCGCACGTAGGCGACGGCCTCGGCGGCCGGGATGCCGTCGAGCACCGCGAGGCACGCCAGCGCGGTTCCGGTGCGGCCCTTGCCGCCCGCGCACGCCAGCTCCACACGCTCGGTCTCGGCCCGCTCCCAGGCGTCCCGCAGCACCTCGCGCGCCTGCGCCCGGTCGCTGGGCAGCCGGAAGTCGGGCCAGCGCAGCCAGCGGCTCTCCCACGTGACGTCGGGCGGCCGTTTGCCGAGCAGGTACACGCCGTACTCGGGTTCCGGCCCGGCCGGCAACGGCCTGCGCAGGCCCCGGCCCCGCACCAGCCTGCCGGAGGGCAGCCGCAGCACGCCCGCGGTCTCGGGCTCCCAGGTGTCGGTCACGAATTCGAGCCTAGCTAGAGCTCCTCGATGCCCTGCCAGCACCACGACCCGCTCACCTGCGCGACCTCGAGCGACACGTCGCCCTCCACGCGCTCGCCCCGGTGCTCCAGCACCACGTGCGCCTTCGCGGTGGCGCTGTCACCCGACTCCTGGACGGCGCCCGTGAGGTCGAACCGCGTGACCAGCGAGGCCTCACGGGTGTAGCCCTCGATCGAGGTCTCCGAACCGGAGCAGACGAGCTGGTTGAGCGCGTCCTCGTCCTTGTTCTGGAAGCCCTGCGCGATCTGCTCGACCAGGTTGGCGGCAGGGCTGGAACCGGCGTCGACCCCGCCACCGCCACTCTCCTCGCCGTCGTCGCCGACGAGGAAGCCCGGCGCCACGAACGCCGTGATCACGAACGCGGCGACCACGACCACCGCGGCCGAAAGGCCCACCCACAGCCCGGTCTTCCGCTTCGGCGGCCGAGGGCCCTGCGGCGGGAACGGCTGCTGCGGTGGGAAGCCTCCACCCGGCGGGAAGCCCTGTTGCCGCGGGTAGCCGCCCTGCCCGTAGGGACCCGGCTGCTGACCGTAGGGCTGACCCGGTTGCGGTGGGTACGTCATCGGAGAAGCCTTTCTGGAGTTGATCTCGGCCCGTTACGACGCCCCTCGCCCGGGGCGAGGTTCCCTCGCGCCCGCACCTACCCGATCGGACGGGCACCCCTACCGCGGTCGGAGGGTGTGCCCGCCCTCTGAACGGCACTAACCTGGTCAGCGTTCAGCAGCGTGGCTGGATGCGAGGAGGCGTTCACGTGCATCTGACCCGACCCGCACCGGGGCTGGCCGACGACCTCGGGCAGTGGGCCCGGCTGCCACAGCAGGCGGCGGCGCTGCCGGACACCGGACCGAACACCGGCGCCGAACTGGAAGGCCCCGGCGCCGCACCCGCCCCCTCCGGCACCGCCGGCGGGCTCGCGAAGTTCCACGTCCCCGAGGTCGTGTTCGGCCCGCACGCGCTGGCCGAACTGGGTCACTGCGCGCTGCGCGTAGGCGCGCGCAGGCCGTTCCTGGTCACCGACCCCGGGATCGTCGAGGCGGGCTGGACCGCCGAGGCGGTGGGTCACCTGCGGCTCGCCGGGCTGCGGCCCGTGGTGTTCTCCGACCTCACGCCCAACCCCAAGGACCACGAGATCACGGCGGCCTACGAGCACTACGCCGAGAGCGGCGGCGACGTGATCCTCGCCGTCGGCGGCGGCTCGTGCATCGACGCGGCCAAGGGCGTCGCGATCCTGTCCGGCAACGGCGGCACCATCCTCGGCTTCGCGGGTGTCGACAAGGTCGTGCAGCCCATCCCGCCGCTGGTCATGGCGCCCTCGACGTCGGGAACGGGCGCCGACGTCTCGCAGTTCGCCGTGGTCACCGACACCACGCGGCACACCAAGATCACCATCATCAGCCGCACGCTGGTGCCCGACATCTCGGTGATCGACCCCCGCCTGCTCACCACGATGCCGGAGGAGCTGAACGCGGCCACCGGGCTCGACGCGCTGACCCACGCGGTCGAGGCCTACGTCTCCCGCGCGCACAACCGGCTCACCGACCACCACGCGCTGCACGCCGCGCACCTCATCACCAGCAACCTGCGCGGCACCACGGTGCAGCCGAAGCGGGCCGAGCCGAGGATCGCGATGGCGCAGGGCGCACTGGAGGCGGGCATGGCCTTCACCAACGCGATCCTCGGCATCACGCACGCCATGAGCCACCAGGTCGGCGGGCTGCTCGACGCCCCGCACGGCGTGCTCAACGGGGTGCTGCTGCCGCACGCGATCCGGTTCAACGCCGCCGCGGACCCGCACCGCTACGTGCCGCTCGCCGCGGCCGTCGGCATCGATGTCACGGGCCGGCCCGCCGACGAGGTCGCCGACGAACTGGCCTCGTTCATCCGCACGCTCGCCGACGACGTGGGCGTGCCACGGGGCCTGTCGGACCTGGGCGTCACCGACGCCGACATCCCCACCCTCGCCCGCACCACGCTCGACGACGCCTGCCTGGCCACCAACCCGCGCGAGGTCGACGCCGAGGACGTGACCACGCTGTTCCGGCAGGCACTGTGAGGAACCCATGACGTCCTCACCGCACACCGGCTTCGGCCGCAACGAGGCCGATCTCGGTGCGCTCACCGGCGTGCGCTCCGGCAAGCGCTCGTTCTATCCCGAGTACGTGCGCTCGGCGGAGCGACTGGAGAACGCCGTGCGCGCGCTGGACCGGATCTCCCGCGCGCTCGTGCGCACGGCCGAGGGCCCGCGCGGGCTCGTCGAGGCCGTGGTGCACGCCGCCGCCGAGCACCTGCATGCCGACTGGCTGCTGGTCGCCGTCGCCGACGGCGCGCTGCAGGCCGCGCGGCCGAGGTTCCTGCTGCTGCGCGGCGCCGAGCTGATCGACGACGAACGGCTGCTGCCCGCCGAGGCGCTGCCGCACCTGCACGTGCTGCGGTCGCGGCCGTGGGAGGCCGAGGACGCGGGCGGCGGACCGATCGTGCGGGTGCCGATGACGCTGGACTGCGAGCCGGTGGGCGGCATCGCCGGGCTGCCGGGCTTCGGCGTGGACGTGGCCGACACGGACCTGGCGATTCTGCGGGTGCTCGCCAACCAGGCCGCGGTGGCGCTGCACAACTCGTTCCTGCTGCACGCGGCCACGAAGCTGCGCGGCAAGACCGAGATGCTCTCCGAGGCCGCGCAGCGGCAGGCGCGGGAGCTGGCGGAGACGCAGCAGCGGCTGATCGAGGCCATGCAGCGGCAGGCGCTGGACGACGAGCGGCACCGCATCGCGCGCGAGCTGCACGACAGCGTCACGCAGGACGTGCTCTCGGCGGGCATGACGGTGGAGGTGTGCCGCGCCGAGCTGGCCGCGGAGGGCGGGCACGAGCAGGTGGTCGAGCAGCTGACCGCGGCGAAGGACCTCACCAGGCACGCGGTCGAGCGGCTGCGGGCCGCGATCTACGCGCTGCACAACGGGTCGGAGGAGCCGCCGGGCTCGCTGCCGGTGCTGCTGGAACGGCTGTCGTCGGTGCACCTGCCGAGCGACCTCAAGGTGCGGGTGCGCGTGGTCGGCACGCCGGTGCCGTTGCCGGGCGAGGTGGAGCACTCGCTGCTGCGCCTGGCCGGGGAGGCGCTGTTCAACACGGTCATGCACACCACGGCCGAGCAGGCGCTCGTGCGGCTGCGCTACCGGCCAGAGCGGATCGTGCTCACGATCTCCGACGACGGCGACGGCGACCCGGCCCAGCTGCGCAAGACGCTCAAGCTCACCGCCGCCACCGACCTGGCAGGCGTGCACCGCGGGCTGGCGAACATGCAGGCCAGGGCGAAGGAACTGGGCGGCACGATGTCGATCCGGCGCTCCGAGCTGGGTGGGATCATGCTCCTGCTCGACATCCCGCTTCCCTTGCGGCGCAACGGAAAGGCGGCACCATGAACCGGCAGGCGACGCGTCCGCGCGCGGAGCAGGGGCAGCTGAGCATCGTGCTGGTGGACGACCACGCGATCGTGCGGCAGGGCCTGCGGTCCATTCTCGACCGCGAGGACGACATGCGCGTGGTCGGCGAGGCCACCACGGCGGCCGAGGCGAGGGTGGTGCTCGACCGGCTCCGCCCCGACATCGTGTTGCTGGACCTGAAGCTGGGCACCGGATCCGACACCGAGGGCCTCGAACTGTGCTCCGAGATCACGGCGAACCACCCCGGGATCGGCGTGCTCGTGCTGACGACGTTCCTCGACGACGCCTACGTGCTGGAGGCCGTGCACCGCGGCGCGAAGGGCTACGTGATCAAGGACGTGGACACGAGCGCGCTCGTGTCGGCGATCCGGACGGTCGCGCGCGACGAGAGCGCGTTCGACTCGCGTTCGGCGTCGGTGATGGCGCGCTCGATCCGCACCGCGCCCGACGAGCCCGCGCTCACCGAACGGGAACAGGGTGTGCTCGAACTGCTCGCGACGGGCCTGAGCAACCGCGTCGTGGGCGAGCGGCTGTTCATCTCCGAGACCACGGTGAAGTTCCACGTCCGCAACATCATGCGCAAGCTCGGCGCCTCGACCCGCGCCGAGGCCGTCTACGAGGCCAGCAAGATGGGGCTCATCTAGGCAACGTGGACGGTGAGCCAGCCGCCGTGGTGCTCGCTCACCGTGAACGGCAGGCCGGTGCCCTCGCCCAGTGCGGCGAGCTCCTCGCGCCCGAACCGGCGGACGTGGCCGTACCACGTGCTCGGCTCGTCCTCGAACGGCACCGCCACCACCACCCGCCGCGCGGCGAGCCGCAGCGCCTCGGCGAGCACCAGCGCACCCTCGGCGGGCGCGAGGTGTTCCAGCAGGTGCAGCACGGTCACCGTGTCGGCCGCGCCGTCGGGCAGGGGCACGGCGGCGGCGTCGCACGCGATCGTGCGCAGCGGCACGCCCTCGCTCGCGGCGACCGCCGACAGCAGCCGCATGCTGCCGGGAACGAGGTCCGACGCGGTCACCTCGTAGCCGTCGCGACCGGCCAGCAACAGCGGGAAGAACCCGAAGCAGGAACCCAGATCGAGCACGCGTCCCGGCGGCACGAGCGCCGCCGCGCGATCGTAGACGGGCGCGAGGTCGGCCGTCCACGAGCGCCCGCGCGGACGGGAACGCAGGCGCGCCAGCGTGTTGCCGTAGAAGGCCCGCCACGCGGGCAGCGCCCCGGGCACGGTCGAGCGCACCACGCCGACGAAGATCCGTTCGAACAGCGCGGACCCCGCGAGCACGCCCGGCCGGAACAGCTCGCCCGCGAGCAGCTCGGTGAGATCGTTGCCGAGGTCGGGGCGACGCAGCACGTGGCTCACCTCCACGCGCGATCCCCCGTCGTGCAACCGGAAATTGCGGGTACGCGCGAGCACCGGCCCCAGCGACGTCCTCGGCTGCCCGTCACCGAGGCGCACCACGCGCACCAGTTCGTCGCGGTACTCCCCCGGCTCGCCCGGTGCCAGCGGGTCGAGCACGGGCAGCACGCCTGTCATCGCGCCGCCATCGGCAGGTCCCGCGCGGCCCGCTCCAGCCCCGCCAGGTCCCGGACCACGCGCACGCGCCCGCAGTGCTCGGCGTAGGCGGGCAGGTCGCACGCGCCGAGGCCCCACGAGTGCCTCGGCTCCGGTGTCAGCCACAGCACGTCCCGAGCCCGGCGCGCGATCTCGGCGAACGCGCCGAGGTTCGAGTCGTTGCCGTTGCCGCGCCCGTCGCCGAGCACCAGCACGGTCGTCCTGCGGTTCACGGCACCCGCGTGCTCGGCGAGGAACGTGCCGAACACCGCGCCGTAGTCGGAGTTGGCATCGACGTCGATCACCTCGCCCCGGAACAGCGTGCCGAGCGCGTCCTCGATCCGCTGCCCCGCGAACAGGCCACTGATCTCGGCGATCTCGGCGACGAACGCGTACGAGCGGACCTTGGCGAAGAGGTCGTGCAGCCCGTAGAGCAGCCGCAGCGTGAACCCGGCCGTCGCCCGCACCGAGAGGCTCACGTCGGCGAGCACCACGAGCCTCGGCTTGTCCTCGGTCTGGCTGACGGTGACCGGGCGGAACGGCACGCCGTCGTAGCGGAGGTTGCGGCGCATGGTCCTCGCCGAGTCGATGCGCCCGCGCGGCGAGGGCCGCTTGCGGTGGGTCACGGCTCCGCGCAGCGTGGCCACGATGCGGTGCAGTGCCTCCTCCAGCTCCTCGTGCCCGGTCTCGTCACCACGCCACTCACCCCGCTCGACCTCGTACTCCAGCCGCAGCAGGTGCTCGAGATGCTTGCGCAGCGCCTCGGGCAGCCGTTCGAGCAGGCGCTCGTCGAGTTCCCCGCCCAGCGCGACTGCCTCCCGCTCGTCGCCCTCGTCCTCTCCCGAGCCCTCCAGCCAGCCGAGCAGCGCGTCCTGCTCGGCGAGGCTCAGCGACGCGTCGACCGGCGTGCCGCGCGCCTTGCCGAGCTTCCCCGGCGCGACGCCGTGGCTGCGGTCGATCTCCAGCAGCACCTCGTTGGAACCGTCCATCGTGGACACGTCCTGCTGGGAGAACACCACCTCGTCCTCGGTCTCGTTGTCGAGCACGATCGGGTTCAGTTCGGGGTGCGGGCTGTAGCGCTCGACGAGGTTGTCCCTCTCGAACAGCTCACCGAGCTCGGCGTCGGGGCTCTCCATGTCGGCCCTCGGCGGGCGCTGGCCCACCTCTTCCGCGAGCGTGAAGTCCTCCAGCAGCTTCCCGCCGGGGCCGCTCGGCTCCTCGCCGTCCCGCTGCTCGGCACCGAAGCGCACCAGCGCGAAGAAGGCGGCGAACAGCTTGTCGAAGAGCTCCCCGTCGCGGTGGTCCTTCACCAGTGAGCAGCGCAGGCCCTCGCGGAACAGTTCGCGGTCGGCGACGATCCCGTTCGCGGCGACGCACCGGGCGGCGTCGACGATCTCGGGCGACGACACCCGCAGGCCGGCGTGCCGCAGCAGCCGCGCGAACCGGTGCAGGCTCCTCAGCATCGCCGCGCCTACCGCGTGCGACGGCCGTGGTTGGCGACGAACGAGCGCTCCCCCTGGCTGCCGCTCACCCGCCGAGGCTCCGCCGGGCTGCCGGTGCGCTCGCCGTAGTAGCCGGCGCCGTGCCTGCCCGGCGTGTCCCGCGCGGCCCTCAGCGCCGCACCCGTTCCGGGGTCGTCGGCGCTGTCGGCACCACCGGGTTCGGGTGCGGGCGCGGGCCGCTCCCCCTCCGCGAGCGCGGGCAGCACGCGCA
Organism: Prauserella flavalba; assembly: GCF_003202235.1. Lineage (GTDB taxonomy): Bacteria > Actinomycetota > Actinomycetes > Mycobacteriales > Pseudonocardiaceae > Prauserella_A > Prauserella_A flavalba. The sequence continues at coordinate 98,090 of NZ_MASU01000013.1, read as the reverse complement.
GGGCGCGCTCCACGTCGCGGTCGTACTTGGCCACCACCGAGATCGTGTCCTCCAGCAGCCCGGCATCGGGCTCGGTGGCACCGAGCAGCGCGAGCGTGCGGGCCCAGTCGATCGCCTCGGAGATGCCCGGCGGCTTGCGCAACCCCTGCTCCCGCAGGCCGCGCACCACGTCGACGAGGTGACCGGAAACGGCGTCGGGCAGCCCCGTGCTCTTCGAGCGGATGATCTCCAGCTCCCGTTCCGCCGACGGGTAGCCGAGGAACAGATGCAGGCAGCGGCGTTTGAGAGCGGCCGAGAGGTCCCTGGTGTTGTTGGACGTCAGCACCACCAGGGGCACGTGCTCCGCGGTGAACGTGCCGAGCTCGGGCACCGACACCTGGTACTCGGCGAGCATCTCCAGCAGCACCGCCTCCAGCGCCTCGTCGGCCCGGTCCACCTCGTCCACGAGCAGCACCACGGGCTCGGGCGAGCGGATCGCGCGCAGCAGCGGCCGTTCGGCGAGGAACCGCTCGGAGAAGAACACCGAGTCGTGCGCGCCGATCGCCTCCACCGCACCGGCGAGGTCGTCGGCGTCGGCCACGATCTGGGCGATCTTCTCCCGCAGGATCTGCGTGTAGAGCATCTGCTTGCCGTAGTCCCACTCGTAGAGGGCCTTGGTCTCGTCCTGGCCCTCGTAGCACTGCAGGCGCAGCAACGGGCGTCCCGTCGCGGCGGCCAGCGCCTTGGCGAGCTGGGTCTTGCCGACCCCTGCGGGTCCCTCCAGCAGCAGCGGCTTGCCCAGCCGCGCCTGCAGGAAGACCGTGGTGGCCAGCGCGCGGTCGGCGAGGTAGCCGACGTCGCCGAGGCGGGACGTGACCTCCTCCACGGAGGCGAACGGCTGGGGACGGTGCCCGTTTCGAGAGCTCACGCGCGGCAATCCCTTCGATCGTGGGACGTGGGTGTTCCGCGGCGGCCGGACCCGCCGCGGAACACCCACGGGCTGGGAGGAGATCAGGAGATGAGGTCGTCGAGGTCGCCGTTGAAGCAGTGGTCCACCACCGGCCGCACGGTCTCGAACGTCGTCTCCTTGGGGTTGCCCGGTGTGCAGGCGTCGCCGAGGACGTGGTTGGACACGCGATCGACGTCGGCCTTGTCGCCCTTGATGGTCTTGGCCTTGGCGTAGAACTCCGTGGGTCCCGTGCCGAGGCGGTTCTTCGGGTGCGTGTCCTGGGTGACGTCGACGAACCGCTCGGGGATGCCCACGTCGCGCAGCAGCCGGATCGCCGCGGCCACGGCGGCGTCGGCCGCGCGCACCTCGGTCATGCCGGAGGTGTCCACGCCCAGCGCCTCAGCGAGCTTCGCGTAGCGCTGGTAGGCGACCGGCAGGTTCCACGCCCACACGCGCGGCAGCGCGATCGCGTTGTTCAGGCCGTGGTGGGTGTCGTAGAAGGCGCTCACGGCGTGGGAGATCGAGTGGATCACGCCGAGCCCGCCGGAGTTGAACGCCTGCGCGGCCGTGTACTGCGCGTACATCATGCCCTCGCGGGCGCGCAGGTTGTCGCCATGCCACGTGGCGGTGCGCAGGTGCTCGCCCACCAGTTCGGCCGAGTACAGCGCGCTGCCGAGCGAGGGCGTGAAGTCCAACCTGGACACGTACGGCTCGGAGGCGTGCGCCAGCACGTCGAACCCGCACTGGGCCGTGAAGTGCGAGGGGCAGTCGTAGTAGAGCACGGGATCGTCGATCGCGAGCGTGACCACCGAGTGGTCGTCGAACGCGACGTACTTGTGCGGGTTGGCGGGGTCGGTGGTGGTGTCGGTGATGACGTAGGCCCACGACGTCTCCGAACCCGTGCCCGCCGTGGTGGACACCGCGATGTGCGGCGGGTTCTTCGGGTTCTCCGACTTGTTGAAGCCCTCGAACTCGTTGACGTTGCGGCCGTCGTGGGCCACGGAGATGCGGGCGCCCTTGCACGCGTCGTGCGAGGAACCGCCGCCGATCGAGACGAAGCCGTCGCAGCCCGACTCCTGGTACAGCGCGACGGAGTCCATCACGTTGTAGTCCTTGGGGTTGGACTCCACCTTGTCGTACACGGTGGGTTCGAGGCCGTGGTACTTCAGCGACTCGACGATCTTGTGCACGATCTCGGTGCCCCGCAGCCCCGAGGTCATCACCAGCGGACGGCGCATGCCGATCTTCAGTGCCTCCGGGCCGATCATCTCGTGGGAGCCCGGGCCGAGCAGCGCGCGCGGGATCGGGTGGAACTCCTTGAGGGGAAACGGCTTGAGTAGTTCGTCGACCTGCATTGGCTGACCCTTTCCGTGATGGCACGTACTGGGGCCGAAGGTATGACCGGCATCACGGCGCTCCAAGGGGTCGCGGGCGGAAACCCCTCGCCCGGAACCGCTCTCCGGCCGGGTGGAGGGCGCCCACCCCCTCCACCCGGACAGGCCGGCGCGCGAGTCGTGCACTCCCGTTCGCGAGTCGTGCATTCCCGGCCGCGAGTCGTGCGTTCCCGTTCGCGAGTCGTGCGTTCCCGCGCGCGAGTCGTGCACTCCCGGCTGCGAGTTCTGCGTTCCGGACGGTGAGTTGCGCACTCTCCGGCGCGCGAACGGGCAGCTCGCGAACCAGAGCGGGGGACTCGCGGACGAGGGACGTGCCGGTGCGATGATCCTGGCGCGGTCGTGGAGTCCTACTCCCGGGCATTCCCGCCGCGAGAGGAGATCCGACGACATGACCGCACTCTGGCCGATCATCCACGCCGAACGCTCGGCCTTGGCCGCCGACCTCGCCGAGTTGCCGGAACAGCGGTGGGCGACACCGTCGCTGTGCACCGGGCTGTCGGTGCGGGAGGTGCTGGCGCACCTCACCGCCGGGGCCAGCCTCGGGCCGCTTCGCTGGCTGACCGGTGTGGTCCGCTGCCGATTCGACTTCGACCGCCAGGTCGCGATGCGGCTGGCTGAGCAACTGGGCGCTAACGCGGCCGAGACGCTCACCCGTTTCCGGCGGGTCACCGCAAGCACCACGAAACCGCCGCTGCCGGCGGTCGCGATGCTCGGCGAGGCCCTCGTGCACGGCGAGGACATCCGGCGGCCGCTGGGCATCCGGCGCGAGTACGCCGTCTCGACGGTGACGCCGGTGGCCGAGTTCTACAGCGGGTCCGACCTGATGCTGCCCGGCAGGACTCGGGTGCGGGGCCTCCACCTCGTGGCGACCGACGGACCGTTCACGACGGGCACCGGGCCCCGCGTGGCGGGCTCCACCCTCGCGCTGACGATGGCGATGGCCGGGCGGTCGGCGTACTTCGCGGAACTGGAGGGCGACGGCGTCGTCACCCTGCGCGAACGCTGCGGCTGAGCCGAGCCGGGAACGCACAACTCGCGACCGGGAACGCACAACTCGCCGTCGGGAACGCACAACTCGCCGTCGGGAACGCACGACTCGCCGTCCGGAACGCACGACTCGCCGTCCGGAACGCACGACTCGCCGTCCGGAACGCACGACTCGCCGTCCGGAACGCACGACTCGCGGTCCGGAACGCACGACTCGCGAACGGGAACGCACGACTCGCGGACGGGGCCCCGGCGGTCACCCTGCCTCCGACGGCTTCCGACTCGGCGGCTCGGCGTGGTGGTGCGGGATGCCGTGCACGGCGTGGTCGGCGAAGCCGAGCGCTTCGGCGACCAGGTCGGCGAGGTGGTCGCTGGTGATCCGGTAGAGCATGCGGCGGCCGTCCCGGCGCGCCTGCACGAGCCCGGCGAGCCGGAGCCGGCCGAGATGCTGGGACACCGACGACCGGGACGCCGCGACCTGCGCGGTCAGGCTCGTGACGTCCTGCTCACTGGACAGCAGCCGCAGCAGGTGCAGCCGGGTCGGGTCGGCGAGGTGACCGAGCACCTCGGCCGCCACGCGCAGCCGGGCCTCCTCGATTCCGGGGTCGACTGCGTTGTCATGCGCGCGCATGCTTGCATAATGGTGCCCAGCAGGGCGTTTGGCAAGCAGAGCAGGAAGGCGGCGCTCATGACGACTCCGCACCACCCCACCGGCCACGGACATGGCCCCGACCACGCTCCCCGGCGACGCTGGGCACGGTTGCGGCACGCCCTCACGCCCCACAGCCACGACAGCGCCGACCGGTTCGACGACGCGCTGGAGACCAGCACGCAGGGCATCCGCACCCTGGCCTGGTCGTTCCTCGCCCTGCTCGGCACCGCGGTCGCACAGCTCGTGGTGGTGCTGTTCACCGGCTCCGTCGCCCTGTTCGGCGACACGATCCACAACTTCGCCGACGCGCTCACGGCGCTGCCGGTGGGGATCGCCCTCGCGCTCGGACGCAGGGCGGCGACCCGGCGGTTCACCTATGGGCTCGGGCGGGCGGAGGACCTCGCCGGGGTGGTGGTCGTGGTGATCATCGCCGCGTCGGCGGTGCTGGCCGGGTACGAAGCGGTCCGGCGGCTGGTCGATCCGCAGCCGGTGACCGGGCTGTGGGTGGTGGCCGCCGCAGGCGTGATCGGCTTCGCCGGCAACGAACTCGTGGCACGCTGGCGCATCACGGTCGGCAGGCGGATCGGCTCGGCGGCGCTGGTCGCCGACGGCCTGCACGCCCGCACCGACGGGTTCACCTCACTCGCCGTGGTGCTCGGCGCGGCCGGGGTCGCGCTCGGTTTCCCGCTGGCCGACCCGATCATCGGCCTGTGCATCACCGTCGCGATCCTGTTCGTCCTGCGGGACGCGGCGAAGGAGGTGTTCCGGCGGCTGCTGGACGCCGTCGACCCGGCGGCCATCGACCTCGTCGAGCACTCCGCCGCCGAGGTTCCCGGCGTCCAGGGCGCCGGCGACGTGCGGATGCGCTGGATCGGCCACAGCCTGCGGGCCGAGCTGTCGGTCACCGTCGACCCGGACCTGACCGTGACCGAGGCACACCGCATCGCACACCAGGTGGAACACCGGCTCGTGCACACCGTGCCGAGACTGACGGCCGCCGTCGTGCACACCGAACCGGCGACCGGCGCCGAAGCGGCGCACGCGCTCGTCGGCTGACGCCCCGTTGACATGCAGCCGATTGGCTGCCTATATTTTCAGGCAGCCAACCGGCTGCATATCCGAGGACGGCGATGGACGAGGTATTCAAGGCACTGGCCGACCCCAGCCGCCGGCTGCTGCTGGACAGCCTGAACACCCGCAACGGGCAGACCCTGCGCGAGCTGTGCGCGGGGCTGGAGATGGCGCGCCAGTCCGTCAGCAAGCACCTGGCCGTGCTGGAGGCCGCCAACCTGGTCACCACGGTGTGGCGCGGCCGCGAGAAGTGCCACTACCTCAACGCCGAGCCCATCAACGCCATCGCCGACCGCTGGATCAACCGCTTCGACCGCGGGCGCGTGCAGGCGCTCGCGGACCTCAAGACCGCATTGGAGTCCGAGCCGATGAGCAAGCCCGAGTTCGTCTACACCACCTACATCAACACCACGCCGGAACGCCTGTGGCAGGCGCTGACCGAACCGGCCTTCACCCGCCGCTACTGGGGAGCCACCTTCGAGACCGACTGGCAGGAGGGCTCCCCCATGACGTGGGAGCAGAACGGCTGGCGCAGCGACGATCCCGCCCAGGTGGTGCTGGAGGCGAAGCCGTACGAGCGCCTTTCCTACACGTGGCACACGTTCACGCCCGAGTTCGGCAAGACCTTCGACATGCCCGAGGACAAGGTGGCGGCCCTCGCCGCCGAACGCCGCTCCACGGTGACCTTCGAGCTCGAACAGCAGGGGCCGCTGGTGCGGCTGACGGTCGTGCACGACGGCTTCGACGAGGGCAGCACGGTGCTGGAGAGCATCAGCCAGGGCTGGCCCGCGATCGTGGCGAGCCTCAAGACGCTGCTGGAGACCGGCGAAGCACTGCCGGAGCCCGAGCCCGTCAGCTGAACCTCGGCATACCGCGCCGCATGGCCGTGCAGCAGCCGGGCGCCTGCCGCACGGCAGCCGAGGCGCCGGACGAATGTGCGCACGCCGCAGACCCGCTCGGCCGGATCGCCGAAGCGTTGCGTGCCGCGCGCGGGCGACTGGCGGTTGCGAGGTGGTGGGACTGAGCCGGGCTCAGCGGTCCGGCTCCTCCTTGTCCGTGCTCCGCGGCCTGGTCTTGCCGGTGCCTCCGAACCCCGGTGCGACGTCCGCGGGGTCGATGGTGTTCTCGTCCTCGTTCGGCCCGCCCTCGGGCGGATCGGGCTCTGGCACACCGGCCGGGGTGCTCTCGTAGTCGTTCTGACGGTGCTTCATGGTCGACTCCTTCGACGACCATGTCGGGGTTCCCGCTCGGTGACACCGCAAAACGCTCGCCGTCACAAGCGGGGGCGGCGTACCCGCTTCGGTTCCTCCGCCACTTCCGGCTTCAACGGCGATGCGGCGCCCGGGTTCGCCACCTGCCACACCTCGTGGTCCAGCGCCTCGGCCACCGAGGGCTCCGGCTTGGCCGTCGTGCGCCCGGACATCGCGACCGGCCGGAACCCGATCGCCGCAGGGTCGCCCAGCGCCGAACGGCCACGCAGCCGGGGCGGGACACCGGGCGTGGCCTGCGGGGTGCGCGTGCGCCGTTCACCGTCCTCGAGCGACCGCGCCGAGCGCCTGCCCGTCGTCGAGCGGCCCGCGCCGGGCATCATCGGCGGCATCATCATCATGGGCGGGACCATGCGCCCGGCCGCGCCCTGTGCCCCGGAACCCGCGCCACGGGGCGACTCGGGCGGTTGCGGAGGCTGGGGAGTTCCGCGGTCCTCCGTCATGGGCACCGGGTTCGCGGCCTGTTCGATCCGGGACGGCGTGTCCGGGCCGCCGGTGTCCGGAAGGGACCCGGCGGGGCGCGCTCCGCCGTCGCCAAGGGAACCACCGGCGATGTCGCTCGGGTCGAGCGATCGGCCACCCGGCGAGCGCGATCCTCGCGCAGGCAAGCGGGCCGAGCCGTACCCGGCGCCCGGCGGCACGGCAACGAGTCCCGGGATCGACACGCTGCCGGGCGGCAGCGCCGCACCGCCGCCCGGAACGGGCGCCGACGCCAGAGCGGGCCCGCCCGCGAGCACTGGAGCGCCCTCCCCCGAGCAGCAGTCCGCGGCCGGTGACGAGCCACCACTCGCCGCGAGGAGCACGGCCTCGGCGGCGGCGTGGAAGTACCGGTCCAGCTCGGTGAGGTGCGCCGCCGCGTCGTCGTGGCTCGCGTCGGTCGCCCGCTCCACGCTGTCGGTGACCCTGGCGCGGGTGAGCAGCAGCTGCCTGGCGAGGTCGTCGAGTGCCTGCCACGGCCTGTGCTCGGTGATCCGCGTGAGCAGCTCGTCGACCTCGGCCTTGAGCCGGGTGGCCTCACGGAGGAATCCGGCACCCGTCGTGTCCTTCCACTGTGGACGCAGGCAGTCGAGCTCGTGGTGCAGCGCGTCGGAGAGCTGCCGCAGCTCGTCCGCGACCGCCCGCCACATCCGGCTCGCCCGCTCGACCCTCGGCAGGTGCGCGTGTGCCTCCACGTCGGCGACCGCGAACTGCACCATGCCGGGCAGGTTCCCGTACTCCACGCTCACACCTCCCTGATCACGACGCCGAGCACGGCCTGCGCGCCCGCCAGGTCGGTCGCCTCGTAGTCCTCGGCGGCGGTGGCGGCGGCCGCCTTCAGTGTCGCGATGGCCTCCGCGGTGTCACGCAGGAAATCGGCAAGCGCCACAGTGGACAGTGCGTCGGCGGTGGTGAACGCCGCGCACGCCGGCGTGCCACCCTGGCAGGCGGGCACGCCGGCGGGTTCGACGTCCACCTCGGGTGCGTGCAGCCGCTCGGCGAAGCGCCGCATCGCCTCCGGGTCCCCGTGCAGCTCCCGTCGTGTCTCGCACATGCCCTCTCCGTTCACGCGTCGTCCTTGGGCAGCCACGCGAGCTGAACCAGCCGGGGGGCGTTGCGCCTGCCGACCAGCCACGCCCTGCCCGGTGGCAGGAGTTCCGGTTTCAGCCCGCCGAGCAGCGGGCCCTCGTCCTTGTCGCCGGACATCAGCAGGCCGGGCGAGCCGATGTCGCGCAGCCGGGAGATGAACGGTTCGAACAGCGCTCGGCTCGCGCCCCCGGTGCGGCGGGCCACCACGACGTGCATGCCGATGTCGCGTCCCTGCGGCAGGAAGTCGAGGATCGGCAGGAACGGGTTGTCCAGCTGGCTCACCACGAGGTCGTAGTCGTCGATGAGGATGAACAGCTCCGGGCCGCGCCACCAGCTGCGCTCGCGCAGTTGCTCCGGTGTCACGTTCGGGCCTGGCAGACGCACCCTCATCTCCTCGGCGACCTGCTGCATCAGGCGGGTGGTCGAGTCGCGGTCGGTGCCGTAGCCGATGAGGTGCTCCGAGCGGACGTCGCCGAGCAGGCCGCGCCGGTGGTCGATGATGATCAGCCGTGCCTGCCGGGGCTCGTAGCTGTCGGTGATGCCCCGTGCGACCGCGCGGAGGAACGTCGTCTTGCCCGCCTCGGTGTCGCCGAGCAGCACGACGTGGGCGTCGGAGGCGAAGTCCAGGTGCACGGGGCCGAAGTCCTGTTCGGCGATGCCCACCGCGAGCCGGTGCGACGCGGAGTCGTGCGCGCGCGCCAGCTGTGCGTAGGGCAGCTTCGCGGGCAGCAGCCGCACGGCGGGCGCGGGCGGGCCCTCCCACGCCGTGGACACGGTGTCCACCAGTCCGCGGACCCCGCGCCCGAGGTCGCCGGGATCGTCGACGCCGTCGATGCGGGGCAGCGCGATGAGCAGCTGGTGCTTGCTCATCGTCACGCCCCGGCCCGGTGCGTTCTCGGGCACCTTGATCGCCGAAGCGCGGTCGACCATGCTGTCGATCGGGTCGCCGATGCGCAGCTCGAGCTTGCTGCCGAAGAGGTCCCTGATGTTCATGCGCAGGTCGAACATGCGGGACGCGGACGCGACCACGTGCACGCCGTAGGCGAGCCCGCGCGCGGCGATGTCGGCGACCACCGGCTCCAGGTCCTCGAACTCGTTGCGCAGCGTGCTCCAGCCGTCGATCACCAGGAACACGTCGCCCCACGGATCGTCGTTCGCGTGCTCGCGGCGCAGCCGCCGGTACGACTGCATGCCGTCGACCTCCCGCTCCGCGAACGCCCGTTCCCGCTGGGCGATCAGGGTGCGCAGCTCGGCGACGGTCCTTCGCACAGCGCCGACGTTCTGCCTGCCCGCGACACCGCCGACGTGCGGCAGCCCCCGCAGCGAACTGAGCGCGCCGCCGCCGAAGTCGAGGCAGTAGAACTGCGCCTCTCTCGGCGTGTGGGTCAGTGCGAGGCTCGTGATGATCGACCGCAGCGCGGTGCTCTTGCCCGAGCGCGGCCCGCCGATCACGAGCACGTGGCCGGCCCCACCGGAGAGGTCCAGCACGAGCGGGTCGCGGCGCTGGTCCAGCGGCCGGTCGAGCACGCCGATCACGGCGCGCAGTGCCCCGGCGAGCCGCTTGTCTACGCAGCCGTATCCCCGCTCGTCGTCGCGGGCCAGGCCCGGCAGCAGCGCGTCGAGCGTGGGCGGCTCGGCCAGCGGAGGCAGCCACACCTGGTGGGCGGGGGTGCCGCGGCCCTTCATCCGGTCCACGATGATGTCGAGCAGGCTCTCCCCCACCGTGTCCTCGTCGCCGGGCTTCTCCGCGACCGCGTCGTCGTCCTCGACGGCGGGCGCCTCGTACCGCGTCGTGTACTCCAGCAGCTCCACGGCGCCGTCCCCGCCCTGCTCGGCTCGCCGCACGTCCGGCAGGTGATAGGTGCCGGAGACGTAGGCCGAGCGGAACCGGAGCATGGACTCGTTGTCGGTCTTGAGGAATCCGTGTCCCGGTGCGCGCGGGAGCTTGAAGGCGTCACCGACGCCGAGCACGGTCCGGCTCTCCATCTCCGAGAACGTGCGCAGGCCGATGCGGTACGACAGGTGGGTCTCCAGTCCGCGCAGCCTGCCCTCCTCGAGGCGCTGGCTCGCCAGCAGCAGGTGCACGCCCAGCGATCGGCCCACGCGGCCGATCTGCACGAACATGTCGATGAAGTCGGGTTTGGCGGAGAGTAGCTCGCTGAACTCGTCGCAGATCACCAGCAGCGTGGGCACCTCGGGCAGCGGGGCGCCGGTCGCGCGAGCCCGGTCGTACTCGCGCAGCGACGCGAAGTTGCCCGCCGCGCGCAGCAGTTCCTGCCTGCGCAACAGTTCGCCGTTGATCGCGTCGGTCATCCGGTCCACCAGCGGCAGCTCGTCGGCGAGGTTGGTGATGACGGCGCTGGTGTGCGGGAGCTTGTCGAGGGTCGCGAACGTGGCGCCGCCCTTGAAGTCGATGAGCGCGAAGTTCAGCGAGCTCGGCGGGTGGGAGACGGCCAGCGCCAGCACGATGGTGCGCAGCAGCTCGCTCTTGCCGGACCCGGTGGCACCGATCAGCAGGCCGTGCGGGCCCATCCCGTCCTGCGCGGACTCCTTGAGGTCCAGCTCGACGGGCGTGCCGTCGGTCCGCATCCCGAACCGGATCCGCAGCCGGTCCTTGGTCGGCCGCCGCACCCAGGTCTCGGCGGGATCGAACGTCCGCGGGTCGCCGATCTCCAGCAGCTCGGCGAGATCCAGATCGGTGCTCAGCGGCTGCTCGCCGCGCCTGCCCGCTGTCGCGCGCAGCGGGGCGAGCTGCCGGGCGATGCCCTCCGCCGAGGTCACGTCCAGCTCGTCGGCCCAGCCCAGTTCCACGGCGCCCTCGATGGTCTCGCTCGTGAGCGCGCCGTCGGGGCCGACGTCCAGCACGATCGCCGCCGGGTCGAGCGCGCGCGGCGGCGGGGTGCGCAGGTCGATCACGGTGACGCCCTCCAGCCCGCCGTCCACCATGAGCGTGTCCGAACCCGCGGTGGAGCCTCCGTCCAGCACCACGACGACGTGCGGCAGCGAGTCCCGGTGGTCCACGGCGGGGTCGAACCGGCGCCGCTCCCCCAGCAGGTCGTCGATCATCGCCTCGATCGAAACGATCGAGCCTGCCACGAGCCGCAGCGGCCCCACGGCGTCGGTCCGCTCCGGGTGCAGTGCGTGGGGCAGCCACTTGAGCCATTCCCAGTCGCCCTGGGTTTCGCGCATGGGGCAGGCGGTGATGCGCAGGTCGTCGGGCGACTGCAGCGACGCGAGCTGGACGAGCAGAGCGCGCACCAGCGCGGCCGAGCGGTCGCGGTCGCCGCGGACGTAGACGCGGCTGAACCCGTTGACCGCCATCGCGAGCGGCAGCCCGGGAATCGCCGTGTAGGTGGTGAGGAACCGCCGCAGCGCGAGCGCGGACAGCGGCTCCAGCTGTTCCAGCGGCTTCGCCTCCGGCGGGACGAGCGTCATCGCGGGCCGCTGCGGCCCGGTGCCGATGCGGGCGACACCGAAGTCGGCGTCGACGGGGCGCCGTTCCCACAGCCGGTGGCTCGCGACGAGCGACAGCAGCGCGGCGGGCTCAGGATGCAGGTACACCAGTGCGTCGCGCTGCTTGTGGATCGCCCGGATGAGCCGCAGCCGGTACCTGCCCAGGTGGCGGAGGTAGCTGCGGCGCTCCTGCCCCATCTCCCGTTTGCCCGGCCCCGAGGAGTTGATCAGCGAGACCACGAGCATCCCCAGCATCCCGACGCCGAACAGGCCGAAGACCACGAGGCGCAACACGCCCGAGCCCTGCCCGAAGCTGCTGGAGAACAGCAGCATCATCGCGGCCATCATGGCGATCATCGGGATCACCATCAGCACCTGTGTCCACTGTCGACCGCCGGGCTGCGGGATCTCGGGCGGCGGGTCCAGGATCAGCTCCCCGGACGGTTGTTCCGGCGCGGGCCTGCGAACGGGCCTGCGCACCACGACGGTGGCCATCACGATCCCCTTCCCGGCCGGCACTGCTGTCGGCGATTCTCGCGGCGTCGCGGCGCCGGTGGGCTGACCTGGCAGGAACGTGCCGCGCACCCCTGGCGGGCACTGCCGCCGGGCTAGCGTCCGCTCGTGCCCGTGTGCCGGTTCGGCGTCGATCCGTCGTGGCGGCTCGCGGGGACGCTCACCGGCGCGAGCCGGATGGATGGAAGGAGAATCCTGTGACCGGTAGCGGTCTGATGGACGCCAATACGGACACACTCGCGCGAGTGGTCCAGATGGCGGCTGTGGTGGTGCAGGAGATCGAGGGTCACCGCAGCAAGCTCGAGGGTGAGGTCAACACCGTCATCCCCGCGCAGTGGAACATGGATCAGTCCCAGGCGCTGCTCGTGGCGCACAAGAAGTGGGACATGGCGATCCGCAACCTCCTGCAGAAGCTGGAGAAACTGGGTGGCGACACCCAGTTCGCCATGAACGACTACATCGACACCGACCAGCAGGGCGCCGCGTGCTTCAACGGCGCGCAGGGCGGTGGGGCCTCCGGCTTCGGCGGTGGCTTCGGGTTCGGCGGCGGATTCGGTGGTGACTCCGGGTTCGGTGGCGGCTTCGGTGGCGGTGGCGGATTCGGCGGTGCGCTCGGGGGTGACCTCGGCCTCGCCGGTGACCTCGGCGACCTGGGCGACCTCGGTGGCGGCGATTCCGGAGGGGACTCCGGCGACTCCGGCGACTCCGGCGACGGTGACTCCGGTGGCGGTGGCGGTGCGTCCGGCAAGGGCGGCGGCGACGCCGGCGAGCACTGCGACGACGGCGGTGACGGCGGCAGTGGCGGCGCGACCTCCGGCTCGACGTACGCCTTCGCCGGGGTGCTGCGCACTTCCTGAGCTGACGGAAAGGAGTTGAAACATGCGTAAACTCGCGATGTTCGGCGCGCTGGACGGCCTGTCGATGAACATGAACGGCTGCGTCAACGGCGTTCAGCAGTCGATCGACAACTGGGGCCAGGCATCGGGCATGACCCAGGCCGACTGGCTCGACCAGGCGGGCGGCCAGTTCGCCGAGATCAGCAGGGCGTGCCAGCAGGTGATGGCCGCGGGGCAGGAACTGATGCAGGCCATGAACCAGGGCGTGCAGACCTGCAACCACGAGAACATGGCCGCGGTGCAGCGATCCTGCGGGCGGCTCGGTTCGAGCATGTGACCACCACGGTCACGAGATGTCCCGGTGCGCGTGAGCGTGCCGGGACATTTTTCTTGGCAGGAAAGGGACAACGACCGGGCCGGGGTCGTTTCCTCGGCCATTGTGGATGTCTACATGCGATTCGCGTGCTGCGCGAAGGAGACCGTGATGGCCGAGCCTGGGGCGGCCGAGCCCGCCGCAGATCCCGCACCAGCAGACCCCGCACCCGCCGGGGAGTCCGCACCCGCCGAGGAGTCCGCGCCCGAAGCCGGGCCGGAACCCGACGCGGCGCCGGAGGAGGCGCCGCCCGCCGAGGAGTCCCCACCGGGCGAGCCGGAGCCCGGAGGCGAGGAGGCGAAGCAACCCGCCGAACCCACCGAGCCCGCAAAGCAGGAACAGGGCGGCGACGGACCGCCGAACGAGTTCCGGGACGCGGTTCACGAACAGGAACCGCCGGTCGGCTCGCCCGAGGGCATGAACACCGTGGCCGACGAGGCGGCAAGGACAGGGGAGACGGCCACGAAGGCCGCCGAGGAGAGCGAACGCGCCTGGGCCGAAACCGAAAGCGGGTGGAACGACCCGGCCGCCGCGGAGGCGGGCAAACGGGCGGCCGAGCTGGCCGAGAGCGACCGCGCGACCGGCGAGCTGGCGAACTCGGTGTCCGAGGCGGCCGGTAAGAGCGCGCAGCTGGTCACCGAGACCAGGCAGGCCGACGAGCAGTCGCTCGCGACCGGCGAAGGCGACTGGCTGACCGCCCGCGCGTTGCTGCCGGAGGGCGAACGACAGGTCGCCGAGGCGCAGACCGTCTCGTCGACCGTGGCGGAGACCCGGGAGCGGCACGCCGCCGCGGAGGCGGGCATGCGGGGAATCTGGGACGGGATCTTCGACGGCGCCGGTGATGTGCTCGGCGACGCGGCCGGCGCCGTCAAGGACATCGGCAACAAGACGGACGAGCTGATCGACGAGGCCGGCGAGCACGCGGGGAACTTCGTCAGCGACGTCGCCGAGTCGGCGGGTGAGCTGATCGGCGGGCCGGTCGGGCGGGCGGTCGGCGAGGGCGTCGGCGACGCCCTCGGCGGCGAGCTGAAGACGGGCGGGGACATCCTCGGCGAGTACGTCGACGGCGTGCTCGGCACGGTCGGCAACGGTGCGGAGATGCTCGGCGAGGTCTCCGACGAGATCGGCGACGGAATCCGCGAGGGCGACCCCTGGCAGATACCCGGCGAAGTGGGGGCCGAGATCGGCGAGGGTGTCGCCGAGAACGTCGACCACTGGGTGGAGACCGGCAACGACATCGGCGCGGCGATCGGGGAAGGCGTCGGCACCGACGTCGAGAACCTCGCCGAGACCGGGGCGGAGATCGGCGAGGCGTTCGGCGAGCTCGACAGCGCGACGGACCAGCTGCGCGACGCCGGTGACGTCGTCGTGGAGTCCGCTCTGCACCTCGGCGAAGCCGGCAACGACGTCATCGATGGTGCCGGCTCCGCCGTCGGTGCCGGGCTCGCGGCGCTGGGACAGGCGGAGGCGGGCCTCGCAGTGGCAGGCACCGCCGATGCGGCAGGCGATGCCGTCGGCCAGGCGGCGCTGACGAGCGGCGCGGGGTTCCGGAACAGCGTGTACGACGCCGCGCAGGGCCTGGACGGAACCGACCGGGCACGGACGGTCTACATCCCTCACAAGCTCTATCCGCATTCCGCGCAGCACATCGACGAGGCACAGAGCGGGACCATCTGGCACGGGCACCAACCGCAGAGCAACCACACGCCGATGGGACGCGTGTTCGAGGTCGACCGCGACGGCGCCGCGGGCCGCCGGAAGGAGGCCATCGACTCGCTTCCGCGAAGCTCGACCCACGACCGCGACGAGTACCCGCCCGCCGTCGCGAAGACCACCGGCGAGAAGAGCGTGAAGTACATTCCCTTCTCCGACAACCGGGCAGCCGGTTCGGCGATGGGCAACCAGATCAACGGGCGTGACGCCGCCATCCAACGCCAGCTCGACGGGACCGGGTTGCCGTTCTTCGGCGACGGCCGCGTCGACAACGGCGACCTGATCGAACTGAGGACGTTCCGATGAGGACTGCACTGACCAGGCTTCTCCAGCGTGCCAGGGGCCCGCTCGGCTCACCCGTGGACGTGGAGCTCGGCGACGGGCTCTCGCGCGAACTCGCCGAGCTGCTGTCGGCGTTGAACGGGTTCGCGTTGTTCGACTACGGCGTCCAGGTCTTTCACGCCGGACCCTCCGGGCTCGGCCCTGAGCTGGCGGAGTGGAACGCCCACGGGACGTGGAAGGACACCTACGGCGACCTCGCCGACGGGCTGCTGTGCTTCGCGCAGGACGTCCTCGGCGTGCAGTTCGCCATCGAGGACGACCGGCGGGTGGTGTCCTTCGACCCGGAGACCGGCGAGCGCACCCCGATCGGCGCCGGTCTCGGCGACTGGGCCGCGTGGTTGCTGGAGGATCCGGACCCGCGTGGCGCGGGACCGCTCGCGAGGCTGTGGCAGGACACCCACGGCGCGCTCGGTCACGACGAGCGGCTGCTGCCGCTCACGCCGTTCGTGCTGGGCGGCGAGTACGGGCCCGGCAACCTCGTCGTCCGCGACGCGGTGACCGCCATGCGCATCCGTGGTCCGATCGCCCGGCAGCTGAACGAGCTGCCCGAGGGCACCCCGATCTCGTTCACCACCGGCTGAGTGTCCGAGGAGCATCGAGATGGCCGAAGAAGCACCCGGCGGCGCCGCACCGGCGCCCGAGGCCGCACCCGCCGAGCAGGAAGCGCCCGCCGAGCAGCCCGCACCCGAGGCGCCCTCGGAGCAGTCCGCAGCCGAGGCGCCCACCGAGCAGGAGGCTCCCTCCGGCGACGCCGCGCAGGGCGAGCCGGAGCCGGAAGGCGACGCGGCACCGCCGCCCGCGGAGGCCGGGACCGAAGGCGAACCGGCCGAGCGGAAGGCCACGCCAGAGGAGGATGCGCCGAGCGAGTTCCGCGAGGCCGTTCACGCGCAGGAGCCGCCCGTCGCGCCGGGCGAGGCGATGCGAGGGGTGGCCGACGAGCTGGACAAGGCGGGCGAGCGCGTCACCGCCACCACCGAGGAGGGCACGCGGGCGTGGGCGGAGACCGGACAGGACTGGAGGGGCGCACCGGCGGACGAGGCGGGGCGCCGCGCGGCCGGGCTGGCCGAGGACGGCAGGGCGGCGGGTGAGCTCGCCACGTCGGTGGCGGACGCGGCGAGGGCGAGCGCGGGCTACGCCGACCAGGCCAGGGCCGCCGACGAGGAGCTGCTCACACAGGGAGAGGGCGACTGGCGGCTCGCGCGCGCGTTGCTGCCCGAAGGGGAAAGGGAGGTCGCCGAAACGCAGGTCACCGCGTCGACCGCGGAGGCGACCCGGCGCAACCACGCCGCCGCGCAGGCGAACATCCGGCAGGCGTGGGAAGGGATCGGCGATCCCGTCCACCAGGCGGCGGGGAACCTGACCGAGGCCCAGCACGCACTGGAACGGGCCGGACAGGAGGATCCCGTCGCGAGCCTCCCGGCCCCACCGTCCGATGAGGACCTGCTGCGCGACTACCAGGTGGAGGACGACTGGCTCCCGCCGATCCGGGCCGGCGGCCACACGTTCACGTGGAGCGAAGCGCTGGCGAGCCTGGAGGGCGGCGACCCGGCGCGGCACCTGCTGATGGAGGACACGGCCTCCAAGGCGCCCCTGCAGGTCTTCCCCGACCCGGACGGCGAGGAGGGACCGCTCGGCGGCCGCGGCGGCACCGGCAACAACCACCGCGACGCGTTCCGGCACGCCTACTGGAACGCGCTGATGACCAACGCGTTCGGCGAGCAGTCGGCCGCGAGGGTCGGGACCGGGCACGAGCGGCGTCCCGACGAACCCGGGCAGGACCCGATGTTCGAGGCGCGCGCGGAGGCGATGGACATGTACAACAACCAGATCGGCAGGCAGCTCGCCGAGAGCCTGGGTCCCGATGTCTCGGACCAGGTCCTCCGAGGGGCGATCGAGCGGGCGGTGCGCGAGGGGAAGCTCGTGGTGTTCAACGGGGACTACAGCAGGCTCGTGCCCAGCGGGGGCGCCGAGGATTTCCCCGTTCCCGGATGATTCCGGGCGCTGAGCGCGCGCTGGCCGGAACAGGTCACCGGCCGCTGCATCGCGTGTGCCGCCACAACACTGGTGTTCGGCTCAGGTGATCGACTGTCCAGGGAGTACCGAGATGGCCGAGGAAGCAGGAGACGCCGGTGGCGCCCCGCCGCCCCCGGCGGAGGAACCGGCACCGGCCGAACCGGCTCCCGCGGAACAGCCACCGGCCGAGCAACCACCGGCCGAGCAACCACCGGCCGAGGAGCCCCCGGCGGAGCAACCAGCCGCCGAGGAGCCTCCCGCCGAGCAGCCACCGGCGGAGGAGATCCCGGCCGAGGAGCCTCCCGCCGCGTCCCCACCCGCGGAGGCCGGGCCCGGGGAGCCCGCGCCCAGGGACGGCGAGGCCCCCGCACCGGCGGAGCCCGCGACCGACGAGCAGGACCGGCCCGCGCCGCAGGACGGCAGCCAGCCCAGCGGGGACGAGCTCAAGGACCGCGTGCTCGCCGAGGCGCCGTTGCCCGAGACGGACCCGAGGGCGCTCCTCGCCGCGGCCGACGGGCTGAAGCAGACCGGAACGCAGGGACAACAGGCCGCCGACGAGGCGCTGAAGGTCGCCCACGCCGCCGAGCCGGACTGGCGCGGGCAGCCAGGGCAGCAGTTCGGCGAGCAGGCGACCGCCGAGGCAGAACGAACCAGGGCGGTCGGCGAGGAGATGACCAAGCTCGGTGACGGCCTCGCGCAGGGCGCGGAGACGGTGGACGCGCTCAAGGAGGGCCGGCTGGCCGAGATCGAGGACGGCCGCCCGATCTTCGACCTGGGCAAGACAATGCCGCCCGGCGAGGCCGCCTTCGCCGAGGAGCGGGTGGTGCGCGACCTCGTCGCCCGCGGTCAGGCGATGACCGAGCAGGCGAAGGAACAGGTCCGCGGCGCCTTCGACGGCTGGACCGTCAGCCCGGTCCAGCACGAGCGACCGCCACAGGAGACGCCCCACCGGCTCGACCTCGAGCTGGGCGACAAGAAGTTCGGGCGAAACCCCGAGAAGCTCTTCGGCGCCAACAAGACCGACAGCCAGATCGACCGCAGCAGGCTGAGCGACGGACAGCTGGAACGCAACTACGACGCCGTGCGGGACGCCTCGTTCAAGGTCGACTCCGGCATGCACAACCTCGAGATCGCGGGCAAGGACATGCCCGCCAAGTTCGAGGCCGAGGTCACGGGCTGGCACAGCACGGGTTTGCCGCAGGACGGTTCGCTGTACACCGAATGGCTGGACACGCCGACCCCGCAGGCAGGCAGGTTCGAGGGCAAGGCGGCCTGGGGCGCAGGAGGCTCGGTGGCCACGCGCACCGATGTCGGCGACGCCTCCGCACGAATCAGGGCGGAGGCGCTGGCTGGAGGCGAGGCCGAGGCGTCGCTCGATGTCGGTGGGCGGTTCGTCGGCGCCGAGGCCGGTGCCTTCGCCGGAGTCAAGGCGAACGTCGGCGGGTTCGCCGACTACGGCGGCTTCGGGGCGGGCGGCAAGGCCGAGGCGCGAGCCGGGATCGGGCTCGAAGGCGGCTTCACCGCGGGCAAACAGGGCGACAAGTGGGTGATCGGCGGCAAGGTCGGCGCCGCACTCGGGATCGGAGGGAAGCTGGAGGGACAGCTCGTGATCGACCCGCAGAAGGCCACCCAGACCCTGAAGGACCTCGGTTCGGCCATCGCGGAGGGCTTCCGCAGCCCGGGCCCCGTGTCGCCCTACGCCAACTACTTCTGACGGAGACCACCATGACCATGCCCTTTCCCCTCGAGTTCCGGATACCGGACGGCTGGCGGGCCCCGTCTGCGAGGGAGGCCGAGGTGCCCGACGGCGTGGTCTCCGCGGTGCACCCCGAGTCGGCCGCGACCATCACGGCCGCGGGTGAGCTCCGTGCGGACGAGACCGGGTTGCCCGAGCTCGCCGACGAGGCCGTCGCCGAGCTGCGCCGGTCCGGCGCGAGCGTCGAGGTGCTGAACCGGACCGAGGTCGGCACGCCGGACTCGCCGGGGCTCGCCCAGATCCTGCTCGTCGGCCCGGAAACCGTGCGCTGCCAGGCATTCCTCGCGATGGTCGACATCGGCGACGGCAACACACGCGCGGTGCTGCGGATCGTGCTGACCACGCCGAAGGACCACGTCGAGGCACTCGTGGGCGACTTCCAGCGATTCCTCGGCACGATCCGGCTCGCGACCGGTGACGAGGAGCGGCCCGGTCCGGTCGAGCGCCCGGCCCCCAGGCACACCCGGGCAGCGGCGCCCGGCGAGAACACCTGAGTCACAGCGGAAGAAGGAGGCCACATGGTTCGGCCGATGATCGACCCGGCCGCGCGCAAGGCGGACTACGAACGGCTGCGCGACGACCTGCTCGAGATCAGGCAGCGCATCGCGGACATCGAGGCGACCGCCGACTCGCCCGACGGTCTCGTCAGCGCCACGGTGGTGGGGCGCGGCGAGCTGAGCGAGCTGTATCTCGACCCGAGAATCTACCGCACCACCGATTCCAAGGCGCTCGCCGCCTCCATCGTGGACACGATCAGGGACGCGGTGACGCGGTCGCAGGAGCAGCTTTTCGACATCACCCGGCAGTTCCTGCCGCCGAACGCGAAGTTCGAGGAGACCGACGTCCACACCGGACCCTTCTTGCACCAGCTCGACAGGAAGATCAAGGGAGAGTTGTGATGGCCGACTACGACATGGATCCCGACGCCGTGACGAGGGGCATCAACCGGCTACGCGCCGCGGGCGAGGACTTCGGCAGCGCGTGGGAGAACCACAAGCGGGCCATCCAGGCGGGGCAGGCCGGGATCGGCGGTGACTCGCTGGCGCAGGCGTTCCTGGAGAGGTACCTGCCACTCGCGGAGCAGCTGACGGCCAGGGCCGACGCCATCCCCGGCGCGTACGGCGGGCTGTGCGACGACGCGATGGGGTGCGTGCACGACTACCTCGCGGCCGAGAGCCAGGGCACCACCTCGGTGAACCGGCTGACCGGCACCGATCACCGGGAAACGCCCGCGTAGCACCATGAAAGCCAGGATCCTGGCGGCCGTCACGCTCACGGCGGCCGTCGTCGTCGTGAACCCCGGCGTGGCCACGGCCGCGCCACCGCCCGGCGCGTGTGGCCGCACCGAGCCCGCGAGCCCGGTGGTCACCGAGCTGCCGTGGGCGCAGCGGACGCTCGACGCGCAGGCGGTGCGGCGGCACGGCACGGGCGCAGGAGTGGTGGTGGCGGTGATCGACTCCGGGGTGGACTCCGACCATCCGCAGCTGCGGCAGCCGGGGAAGGTCCAGCGTGGCCAGGACTTCTTCCTCGTCGGCGACCTGCCGGGCAGCTTCGACTGCGTGTCCCACGGCACGGGCGTCGCCGGGATCATCGCCGCCGCACCCACTCCCGGCGTCGGCTTCGCCGGGCTCGCGCCGGACGCCACGATCCTGCCGGTGCGCGTCAGCGAGACCGACACCACCGACGGCGCCGCGCAGGCCATCGACCCCGAGGTGCTCGCCAGGGGCATCTGGTATGCGGCCGACCACGGCGCCGACGTGATCAACCTGTCCGTCGCGGGTGGGCTCGACAACCACTACGTGCGCGACGCGATCCGGCACGCCGTGAACAGGGACGTGGTCGTGGTGGCCGCCGCGGGCAACGCACAGGAGGGCCCGGTGCCCGGCGGCCCCGCCTACCCGGCGGGCTACGACGGGGTGCTCGGCGTCGGCGCCGTGGACATGGCGGGCAACCGCCTGCCCAGCTCGCAGATCGGACCGCAGGTGGACCTGGTGGCGCCGGGCGGCGGGGTCCTCTCCACGATGCGCGCGGGCGGGCACGGCTACCGCGACGGCACGAGCTTCGCGGCGCCGTTCGTGTCGGCGACCGCCGCGCTGGTGCGCTCGAAATGGCCGGAGCTGTCCGCCGAGGAGGTCACCCGGCGCATACTCGCCACCGCGACCCCGGCACCGGGCGGCCGGGGCAGCGCCGCCTACGGGGCCGGGATGGTCAACCCGTACCGCGCGCTGACCGACGGACTGTCCACTGAGGAGCCCGCCGCGCTGCCGCCGGTGCGACGACCCGTGCCGGACCCCGGTGAGATGCGGCTGGCGGCCTGGTGGGAGGGCAGCACCGCCGACGCACGGCTGGTCGCGATTCTCACCGTGGCCACGGCGGTACTGGGCGCGCTGGCCGCGATCGTGCTGGTCCGCGGTCGCCGCACGCGCTGGCGGCCCCGCCGGGCGGTGCTGCCGCCCGCCGAGCCCGTCCGCGACGACCTGCCCGACGAGATGTTCCTCGTGCCGCCCCCACCGGCCGAGAGCTGACGGGAAGTCCGTTTGCCGCACGTCAGCTGTCCGGCCCAGGCTCCCGCCCATGCGTGCAGGCTTTGCGTGCCGACCGCTCACCGGCGGCGAGCACGTCGCCGGGGCGGCCGCCGGACTGGGCGCCGCCGAGGCGCAGCGCCGCGAGCTGACCGACGCCGACGTGCGCGCGGCACTGGAGCGGGATGTGAGCGAGCGCCTGACGGCCGCCGCGGAGTACGAGCGACTCGGCCGCGACGACCACGCCCACCGGCTCCGCGCCGAGGCCGACGTCCTCAACCGGCACCTCGGCGACTGAACGCGTCGGCCCCTGCGCAGATCGAGCAGCACGTCCTCGTCCGGGCTGGCCTCGAGATCGACGTAGGCCAGGTCGAAGCGGGCCCGCTGCGGCAGCACCGGCTCCAGCACGCTGGCGGGCACGGTCGGCCGCGTCTCCGTGGTGTCCTCACGCACATGGCCGATCCGCCGAGCCGGGCCAAGGTCGACGAGCCGATGGCCGCCAACCGCGCGCGGTGCCAGGCTTCGGTCAGCCGCCGAGCGCCGTGGCGGGGTCCAGGCCACTGCCCATCGGCACCCGGCTGACGATCCCCGCCGGCAGCCGCACGGGTTGGGCGCCGCCGTAGCCCAGCACGTCCAGCACCGCGGCGCCCGCGAGCGGGTAAGCCCTGCCCTGGTCGGTCACCAGCACGAGCGTGCCCGCGTACGCCTCCGCGCTCGGCATCACCTCCACCAGCGCGGCCCGGCCCGGCTCGACGTGCACGCGGTCCGCGAGCGGCATCCCGGCCTCCGAGCGCAGGGGCGTGGCCACGGTCGGCAGGTCGGGGATGCGGGGGTCCACGTGCACCGCGGGGGTGACGGCGCCCGGTTCGTACGTCGCGCAGATCGTGCCTCCTTCGGCGAACCGGGGCCGCTCGCCGGGTGCCGCTCCGGGGCCGGGCTCCTCGGCGGGCGCCACGCGGGACTCGGCGACCTCGGCGGGGCCGAGCGCGATCCCGGTCGGCTGCCCGCCACCGTACGCCCGCCTGCTCTCCGGGTCGGCGCGCTGGATGTCGTACTGCAGCGGGGAAATGGGCCGGAGCCGATCGGCCTCGGCGAGGTAGTGTTCGCTGCCACCGGAGGTCTCCATGACGAGCAGCTGACCCACACGGATGTCGCCGCGCCCCGGCACCGCGGACGACGGCGCGCCCATGCCGCCGAGCCGGATTGGCGCGATCGGCTCCCCCGACGGCAGCACGTCCACCAGCGGCATTCCGGTCCTGGCCTTGGGTTCCGACTGCAGCGCGAGACCGACGGCGACCGTGTCCGACTGCCGGATCAGGTGCCGGTAGCCGTCCGCGATCAGGTACTGGTCACCGCTGGCAGGCACCTCGACGAGCAGCGCGGAACCGGCGAGCGGCGTGCCACCCTGTGCACCCGTGCCCACCAGCAGCACCGATTCGTCCACAGTGGATCCGGCCGCATCGGGCACGGGCCGGGAACACAGGCTCCAGCCACCGGTGAGCAGCTTGTCCTCGGCCACGAGCGTGTCGGGCGCGTCGTCGATGCCGATCCGGGGTCCGCGGGGGACACCCGCCAGCGAGTCGCTCGACACCGACACGGTCTGGGCGTGCTCGCCGAGCGCGAGCAGCGCGGAGGTGTAGTTCTCCACCGGGTGCAGCACGCCGTCCAGGTAGACGTACTGCGTGCCGGTCTCCTTCGCGACGATCACCGAGGGCCGGTCCCGCCACGACGTGTTGCCGCCGGGGTTGATCAGCCCGTACACCCAGAACCCGGCCAGCACCAGCACGGCCACCACGATGCTGCCGATCGCGGCGCCGCCGGGACGGCGAAACGGCGGCTGCTCCGGGTCGGGCTCCCTCGTCACGAGCGCCGAGATCGCCCGCTGGGCGAGGAACTGGTGCGCCTGCAGCAGGTCGCGTTTGGACGCCACGGTGTCAGCCCCCGAGTCCGCGCACGAGCCCGTAGAGGCCGAGCAGGGCGCACAGCACCGGCACGCACGCCAGCACGATCGCCACCTCCAGCAGCTCGGCCGCCCTGCCGAAGAACGGGCTGGGCGGCCTCCTGCTGTGGCCGAGCCCGGCCGCCACGGCCAGTGCGCCCACGGCGAGCAGCACGGGCGCGGTGATCGCGAGCAGCCCGCCCGCGTCCGCCATCACGGGCCCCACCGCGAGCGCGCCCGCGCTCGCCACCCCGGTGAGCAGTAGCGGGGCCCGCTGCCGCAGCGCCGGGTAGATCCGGGCCCGCAGGCAGAAGCCCACAGCCAGCACGGACAGCAGCACGATCACCGACGTGCTCGCCTCGCTCGCCACGAGGAACAGGCACAGCACGGCGACGGTCGTGGCGCCCCCGATCATGCCGGTGAGCAGTTGGTCCGCGCGCAGCACGGCGGCGTAGACCGCGTGCCGCGGCGGCTGCGGGTCATCCCGCACGAGGTCGGCGGTGCTGCGCGGCAGCACGGGCATCGGCACCCGGCCGAGCCGGATCGTCAGCGGGCCGAGCAGCGGTGAGAACAGCAGCACCACCACCGCCGCCACCGCGGCTCCGTCCACGCCGTCGAGCGAGTCCAGCGTCGCGAGCCACGACGCGAGCGCCCCCAGCAGGCCCGCGGTGACCCCGCCGATGAACACCTCGGCCCGCTCCACGACCCCGAGGTAGCCGAGGGCCGAGGCCACGAGCAGCGCCGAGGAGCCCGCGAGCACGTGCGGTGCGCCGAACCCGGCGGGCGGCGGCCCGCCCGCGAGCAGCAGCGCACCGCCGGAGAAACCGAACGGCAGCGCCAGCGCGGCGACGACCGCCCCCGCGCCCGCGTCGCCCAGCGCACGAGCCAGCACCGTGCCCGCCGCGAGCAGCAAGGCGCAGAACCCCAGCGCGGCCCACGCCGGCGTCGACCACGGCGGCCCGGCCCGCACCACCGCAAGCAGCGCGAGCAGGGCGGCGAACGCACCGGTCAGCAGCCCCGCGGCCCGCGTGTGCGCGGGACCCCACGGGCGGCCGGTACGCCCAGCGCCCTTCGCGATGGTGTCGGCGAGGTCGTCGTACTCCAGCTCGGGCCAGTGCAGGCGGCGGGACACCAGGTGCAGCACCTCGCCGTCCCTGATGCCATACGTGCCGAGCGAACGCCCCAGCTCCAGCGCCGTGCCGTCGCCGCGGCGCAGCAGCCAGCCGCCCTCGGTGACGCCGTCGTCGGGCAGGCTCTCGCCAGCGCGCCGCAGCAACCCCGGCAGGATCTCGGCGACCGGCGAGCGCTCCGGCAACGCCAGGTCGATGCGGCGAGCCGGTGCGTCGATGGTCACCCGCACGAGGTTCGTCGTCGTCATCCGCGTGTCCCTTCGGCCCTGCCCTGCGGACGGCAGCATGCGGCCGTCGTGCCCCGTCCTCGATCTGTCGCTACCTACGATGGGCGCGCGACCGAGACAGGGGAACGGGACCGGCAGCTACCGGACACGACGGGATGGCGCCAGAATGACTACCGCGATGACGACACTTTCCGGATACGACGACCTGGTTCCCCTCGGCGAGGGTCCGGTCGCCACGGTGCTGGCCGGGGTCGACCCGGAGGGCAGTGTCGCGTTCGCGTTGAAGGCCTACCCCGGGCCCATCGACCGGCGCACCCGTGGCGAGTTGGAGACCGAGCTGCGCAAGCTGCGGGAGCTGCGCGGCAGGGCGAGCGTGCTGGTCGCCGACGGCGTCGAGGAGCTGCCCGACGGCCGCGCCGCACTGCGGATGGAGCTGTGCGCCCAGTCGCTGCCTGAGCTCGTCGCGTCGTTCGGACCACTCACCATCCCCGACGCGCTCGCCCTCGGCGGCGCGCTGGCGAACGCGCTCGCCACCGCACACGCGGCCGGGCTCGCGCACGGCGGCGTCACGCCCGGCAACGTGCTCTTCCGGCCCTCGGGGGAGCCGGTGCTGGCCGACTTCGGCCTGACGTTGCGCCGCGCGTTCCCCGGCGACGTCACCGCCGGCGTCGGCTTCCTGGCTCCCGAAACGGTGCGGGACGGCACGAGGGACGAGCGGACCGACCTGTACGGGCTCGGCGCGGTGTTGTACTTCGCGCTGTCGGGCTCGTCGCCGCACGAGGGGCGGCCCGGCGAGCAGGTGGACGAGCGGCTGCTGCGCGCGCTCAGCAGCGAGGTGCCCCCGCTGGAGCGCGGTGACCTGCCGCCAGGGCTCGCCCAGCTCGTCTCGGCGCTGCTGGCGAAGAACCCGGACGCGCGCCCGCTCGACGCGGCGACCGTCGCCGCCCGCATCGGCGGCATGATCGGGCCCGCGCAGGCACAGCCCGCGTTCGACGACTTCGGCCCCGCGATACCGGCACCTCCCACCGCGCAGCCGTATCCCCGGCCCCACGCCACCGCGCAGCCGCCCGTGCCGCCCCCACCGTTACCGAGGGGTCAGCTGCTCGTGCAGTACGGCCCGCAGGACCGGCCCGCGAGCAGACCGCGGGCCGGCCTGATCGTCGCCGTGGTCGGGGCGCTGTCGGTGCTCGCCGTCGCGGTGGTGATCCTGCTGCTGAACCAGCCGAAGGAGCTCGACGTCCCCGAGGCGCCGCCGCGGGCGGAGGAAACCGCGCCCGCGGAGCCCAGCGCACCACCCGTGCGCATCGAGCTCGACGACCCCGTGGACAAGGGCGACTACGTCGAGCTGTCCTGGCGCAGCAGCGAGCCGCTCGACTACGCGCTGATCGTCGCCCCCGAGGGGCAGGAGAACCAGACGATCTTCGTGCAGCGGCAGACCGAGTACCGCCTGAAGATCGACCCGGTGCTCAAGTACTGCTTCCGCGTCCAGGGCGCGAACAGCGCCGGCTTCTACGAGACACAGGCCAAACCGCTCCGCAAGGCCACCTGCACCGGCTAGCGCGGCGCGCGGAGCGGGCGCGGGTTCAGCGCGGCCCGGATGCGGGCACGCAGGCCACGCCGGGCGAGCCCCCTGCGCACGGTCTTGACGGCTGCCCACGCGTGCCGCCCGCTGTCCTGACCGGGGTCGGCTCCGGACCACAGCGCGAAGTCCACTGTGGTCCCGAGCGCGCGCAGACCCTCCGCCGTCGCGCCGTCGGTGCTCGCCACGGCGCCCGTCAGGTCCCGCACCGTCATGCCCGCGGACACGGGAACGCCGTAGGCACGCAGCCGGTCGCGCGCCTCTTCCCAGGCGCCGACCACGGCTCCCGCGCCGGGCCGTCGCCTGCGCCGCCGCGCGCGCAACGCCTTCGCGAGCGGCACGCCCACCACCCACAGCAGGGCGGCGAGTGCGGGTACCGCGAGCAGGGTCCAGAACGGGAACGACGCCCAGCCGCTCGTCGTGCCGGTCTCCAGCGCGGCGGGCTCCGGCGCGACCGGTGCGTCGCGCAGGTCGTCCGACGGCGGCAGCTCCTCCCGTGCCTCGTCGGCGGCGGCCGCCACGCCCCGGCCCGGTCCGGCGCCCTGGGCGGCTGCCGTGCCGCTCGGGTCCAGCCGCACCCAGCCGACGCCCTCGACGGCGACCTCCGGCCAGGCCAGCGCGTCACCGTTGCGCACGGTGTAGCTCCCGTCGGGCTCGCGCTCGGCGGGGGTGCGGAACCCGACGACGAGCCGCGCGGGGATGCCCTTGATGCGGGCCAGCGCGACGTACGCGGCGGCGAACTGCTCGCTGGTGCCGCGCCGGGTGTCCAGCAGGAACTCCTCCAGCTGCGGCCACGAGTGACCCGTCGGCAGGTTCTGTCCCGTGGCCAGGCGGTACTCCTCGCGCAGGAACCGCTCGAGCGCCAGCGCGGTCTGGAACGTCGGCCGCGCCGGGACGGCCCGGTCGGCCAGCTCGACGATGCCCTGCGGCACCTGCCCGACCCCGCCCAGCTCGGCGGCCAGCGACCGGTCGACGGCGGCGCCCCGGAAGGCGTCGCGCGGAACCTGCGGCTCCCACCAGCTGAGCCGGTACTCCCCCGGTGTCCCGGCTCTCGGCACGAGCAGCGATCCCTGTCGTTCCTCGACGAGCGGGTCGGCACCGTCGACGCCCGCTGGCAGCGTCTGGCTCGGCAGCCACGGTCCGTCGAGCCGCACGTCGCGGATCTCGGCGCTCCTGCGCTCGACGTCCACGGCGATCTCCTCGCCGGGCGGCAGGGTCTCGCCGAGCCTGCGGTACCGGTTGCCGGGAGTCCAGTTGACGCCGTCGAACTCGGACAGCACCACCACCGGCCACCGGTCGACGCCATCGTCACCGTCCACTGTGAACACCGGCGTGTCCGGGTGCGTCAGCCGCGCGGACAGCTCGTCCAGCGGGTTGGTGAGACTGCTCTCGGCGAGCGGGGCGAACTCCTCGTCCTGGAACGTGTACCTGGGCTCCGCGGAGGGCAGCAGCAGGCCGCCGACGAGCGCACCGGCGAGCGCGAGCGTCACCGCCGGTGCCGCGAGCAGCACGGCGGAGGGCCTGCGCCGGTCGTCGGCGACCCGATCGGCCCGCGTGGCCGCGAGCAGCGCCCCGGCCGCCGCCGCGTAGGCGAGCGCGGCGACCGTCGCCGCGAACCCGCTCAGCGCGCTGTAGAACTGGCTCAGCACCACCACCGCGAAACTCGGCACGAGCGCGGGCAGCGCGCCCCACCGGTGCAGCAGCTCGACCCCCAGCACGCCCGCGAGCAGCGTCAGCAGCGGCACGAACAGCATCAGCGCGGGGTCCGGCTGCGCGGGCCACGTCGACTGCAGCGCGAGCCGCCACGAGTCCGTCGCGCCGGAGGCCAGCGCGCGGACGGTCTCGCCGGTCGGGATGCCTGCCGCCGTGGTGGGAAAGAGCAGGGTCTCCACGATCGCGAGCAGGCCCGCGAGCAGCGTCAGCACCGGCCGCCACGGCACCAGCGCCTCCCTGCGGGAGGCGAGCACGGCGACCGCGAACACCGCCGCGGCGGGCACCAGCAGCGGCGACAGCAGCGCGGGCACGCCGAAGACGGGCGCGAACAGCAGCCCGGCGACCACGGCGGCCAGCACCGCGCAGGCCGTCGGCAGCACCCGCTCCCGCCTCATCCGATCACCTCGTTCCACCGCCGTACCCCGTGCTCGGCACCGTCGGCGACGAGCACGCGCGCACCGGCGACCGCCCCGGCCCCGCCTCCCTCGCCGATCGCGAACACGAAGATCGTGGAGTACCGGCGCCGCAACCAGGCCAGCGACGTCACCTCGGCGTCCGCCGCCGTCACCACCACAAGGCACCCACCGAACCCGCGGCTCGCGGCGAGCGCGGCCGGCACCAGTGACTCGTCGTCACCGCGTTGGCGGACCAGGCACAGCTCGTCGAGCAGCGTGCGGGCCGCGTGGCTCCCGCCCGGCGTCGGCACGTCCAGCCCCGAGGAGGTGACGAGCCTGCTGTGCTGGCCCTCCCGCGTCGACGCGCCGAGCAGGGACGCCGTGAGGTCGACGGCCTCCTCGAACGCGGACGGGCGCATCGAGTCCGGGCGCGTGTCCAGCAGCACCGTGAACCTCGGCTGCTGCGGGTCGGCCAGGTCGCGCACCATGAGCCGTCCCGTGCGGGCGGTGGCCTTCCAGTGCAGGTGGCGCACCTCGTCGCCGGGCACGTACTCGCGCACGTCGCGCAGGTCCATCGAGCCGCGCAGCGGGTCGTCGGTGATGGCGCCCTCGTGGTGGTGCCGGGGATGCGCGCCCACGAGTGCCCTCGCGGGGTACTGGCGGGGGTGTACCCACAGCGTCGCCGTCTCCCCGGTGGGCAGCCGGTTGGTGGCGAGCCCGAACGGGTCGGCGCGGTGCAGCAGCAGCGGCCCGACGGTCGCCTTGCCTCGCGTGGAGATCGTCAGCTCGTAGTGGTACGTCGCCTCCGCCGACGCGGGGAGCGCGCGGATCCGCACGGTCTGCGCCGTACCGCCCGCCCGGTCCGTGGCGAGGAACGGCGCCTGCCGTCTGGTCGCCGGGTTGCGCACACGCAGCCGCGCCAGCACGGGCCTGCCGCGCTCGACGCGGTCCGGGTACACCGAGCGGGTCACCACCACGCGCACGGGCCGCGCGGTCACCGCGACGGCGGCGAGCACCGCGGCCAGCAGCACCGCGCCCAGCGCGCGCAGCAGCGGCTGGCCCGCCCACTGTCCGAACGCGACCAGCAGCACCGCGAGGACGAACACCACGCTTCCGCGCCGGGTAGGACGCACGGGCTGCTACCTGGCGGCCACGTTGATCGCGGGCGCCGGGGTGGCTGCCAGCACCTCGTCGATGATCTCGTCGGCGCCACGCTGGTTGAGCTCGGCCTCCGCGGTGAGGATCAGGCGGTGGGCGAGCACCGGCTTCGCGACGTCCTTGATGTCGTCCGGCGTGACGAACCCGCGCCCGGCCATCGCGGCGAGCGCCTGCCCGGTGCGGACCAGCGCGATGCTGCCCCGTGGGCTCGCGCCGAACCGCACGGCCGCGTGGTCGCGCGTCGCCGCGGCGAGCCGGGCCGCGTATTCCACGACGGCGCGGTCGATGTGCGAACGGCGGACCTCCTCGATCGCCGTGCGCAGTGTCGCCATGTCGACCACCGTGGGCAGGTCCTCCGCGCTGACCCCGGCGCAGTCGCTCATCACCACCAGCACCTCGGACGCGACGTCGGGGTAGCCCACCGACAGCCGCATCAGGAACCGGTCGAGCTGCGCCTCGGGCAGCCGGTAGGTGCCCTCCATCTCGATCGGGTTCTGCGTGGCGACGACCAGGAACGGGCGCGGCACCTCGTGCGTGACGGCGTCGACGGTCACCTGCCGCTCCGACATCACCTCCAGCAGCGCCGACTGTGTCTTCGGCGTACCGCGGTTGACCTCGTCGGCCACCACGATGTTGGCGAACACGGCGCCGCGGTGGAACGTGAACCGTTCCTCTTTCTGGTGGTACACCGTGACGCCGGTGATGTCGCCCGGCAGCAGGTCGGGCGTGAACTGGATGCGGTTCCACTCACCGCCGATGCTGCGCGCGAGGCAACGCGCCAGCGTCGTCTTGCCGAGGCCGGGCACGTCCTCGATCAGCAGGTGCCCCTCGGCGAGCAGCGCGGCCACGGCGAGGCGCACCAGCTCCGGCTTGCCGCGGATCACCTGCTGCACGTTGTCGGTGATCAGCCTGGCGACCTCTCCCGCCCTTGCGCTCATCCTTCGGGCCAGAGCAGGCGGTTGGACACGACGTTCAGCTCCGAGATGAACACCCAGACCTCGTAGCCGGGCTCACCGAAGTCGATGTTTTCGAACACAGCGTTGCCGTTCTCGTCGGTTTCCCAGCCGGAGCCGGGGTTGTTCCACGTTGGATGGTTGGAGTCGACCTCGAAGTCGTAGAACGTGTTGGGCTCCAGCCCGGTCGCCTCCACCCGGATCTTGTAGCACGGCGGGCCGCAGCCGTCGTACTCGCTGGGCTCGCCGCGCGAGATCGTGATCGACGGTCCCGGGATGGCGATCGTCGTGCTCGCCCCGGGTCCGCGCCCTGCGCTGTTCTCGGCCACGACCGTGATCGTGTGGCTCGTGCCCTTCCGCAGTCCGGTGAGGACGGTCGAGCGCGCGCCGCCCGGCACGGTCTGTGCGCCCGCGCCCGGCTGCCACGACACGTGGTACGCCGTCACGGGAGCGCCGTTGTCGGCCGCGGCACCCCAGGTGACCTGCACGGCGTCGCCCTGCAGGGTCGCCGTCACGTTGGGCGCGATGCCCGGCGGGGTCGCCGGGGCCGGAGGCGGCGATGGTGGCGGCGAAGGCGGTGGGGGCGGCGGCTCGGCAGGCGGCTGCGCGGGCGGCGGCTCCACCTGCCCGCCCTGCGGTTGTGGCTCGGCCAGCACGGGGCCCGGATCCGGAGCCTCGGGCGGGGACGGCGGCGGGCTCGGCCGGTCCGGCTGCGCGGGCGGGGGCTCGGGGGTCCGCTCGGGCGGCGGGCCCTGCGGCGGCCGGTCGCCCCGGTCCTCCTCGCCGACGAGCGGCACCTGGCTCACCGAGCCGCCGTCGTCGACGACCATGACGTGCCCGCCCTTGTCGCCGTCGACGTAGACGCGGGCGTCCTGCCCACGGGTCAGCCTCGGCTCCCCGGTCTCCGGCGCGACGGGCGTGACCTCCCGCGGCCTGCCGTCGTTGCCGTAGGTCCGCACGGTGTTGCCCTCGAGGTCGAGCAGCACCACCGAGGAACCGCTCGACTCAGGGGCGGCGTACTCGCCGTCGGGCAGCTCGACCGTCACGGGCCTCGGGTCCGCTCC
Source organism: Prauserella flavalba (assembly GCF_003202235.1). Lineage (GTDB taxonomy): Bacteria > Actinomycetota > Actinomycetes > Mycobacteriales > Pseudonocardiaceae > Prauserella_A > Prauserella_A flavalba. The sequence continues at coordinate 66,545 of NZ_MASU01000013.1, read as the reverse complement.
CGGCGTGGTGAGGCCGCGGCCGTCCAGCAGGTGCAGCTTGTTCTCGGCGGGGTCGAGGATGGGGATGCGCCCGCCCGCGTCCGCCGTGGCGACCTGGGCCGTGCCGGGCAGGTCCACGCCGACGTTCACGGGGTCGCCGAGCCGCCCGTCCGACACGGCCCGCACCGTGTCCTGCGTGGTGTCGACGAACGCGGCCTGCTCGCCCACGACGGTCAGCTCTCCACTGTGACCCGGCGGCGTCACGGTGGGGCACGACACCTGGTCGGCGTCCCTGGGCAGCATGCACAGCACCCCGGAGGACTGCCGGTGCAGCCATAGCGTGCCGTCGGGCGTCACCACCGGGTCGCCGAGGCCCTCCCCCGCGCGGATCGTGGCGGGCCGCTCGCCGAGGCGCACCACGCTGCCCGCCTCGCGGTAGACGAGGTAGGGACCGCCGGGCGCCTCGACGCCGACCGGCTGCTCGCCCGTCGGCGCGTTGATGGTGCGCTCGACCTCCAGAGTGGACTTGCCGAACTCCCTGATGCGCGCCTGCCCGACGACGTACGCGCTGGTTTCCCCCTGGTAGACGAGGTCACCGGGATCGATCGGCAGGTTCGCCTGCGCGTCCACGGACTTGGCCGCGCCGTTGACGTGGAACACCACGTCCAGCTCGGGGTTCACGACCCAGTGCCCCGCGGGCGCGAAGTCCAGACCGCGCGGTGACTGGGCCGCCCCGGAGATCGCGATCGTCACGGTGGCGGCGCAGGCGGCGACCAGCAGTGCCATCGGCAGGCGATGCCACAGCTTCCTCCCAGTCACAGAGGGGAGCATAGGACACGCCGGTACACGCGGGGTCAACATCAGGTACAACGGACCCGGACGGCGCAGCCCCCGCTAGCGGGCGAGCGGGAAGGACAGCTCGAAGATCGCGCCGCCCTCCTCGGCGTTGTAAACCCGCAGGTAACCGCCGTGTGCCTGCGCCGTCCAGCGCACGATGGACAGCCCGAGGCCGCTGGACCCCGCGCCGCTGGTGAACCGGTCGAAGCTCTCCTCGGCCACCGAGGCGTCGATCCCGGGACCGTGGTCGGCCACCGTCACCCGGCCGCCCGCGACGGTGATGTGCACGATCGCCGGAGAGCCCGGCTGGCGGCCGTAGCGCAGCGCGTTGTCGAGGAGGTTGCCCACCGCACGCTGCACGAGGTTCGGGTCGGCGTACACGGCGGACGGGGCCGTGGTGACCGTGACCTGTGCCCCGTTGGACGGGGTCTCCTGCACGACGCCGGTGACGAGCTGGTCCAGCCACACGGGCTGGATCGCGAGCGTCTCCACCCCGGCGGCGAGCCGGGCGCGCACGAGCAGGTCGTCGATGATCGAGCCCATCCGCGCGGCCAGCCGGACGGTGCGCGGCAGCAGGTCGGGCCGGTCCGCCGGGTTGCGCATGGCCGTCTCCGCCAGCGCCCGCAGTGCCGCGACGGGGGTGCGCAGGTCGTGGGCGGTCTCGGCGAGCAGCACCTCCTGTTGTTCGAGTGCCGTGGCGGCGGGCCGGATCGCGCGACCGGACAGCAGGTGGCCCGCCAGGCCGACCGCGGCCACCGCGAGCGCGCAGCCGCCGATCACCCACCACACGAACGCGCTGTGCCGGTCCAGTTCCTCCGTCGGGTCGCTCACGGCGACGATCGCGCCCGCGTACTGACCCGCGGCGTTGAGGAACGGCTTGGTGACCACCCGCACGAGGCCGTCCTCGGTACTGGGCACGTAGCCCTGGATCACCCTCCCGCTCGCGGTGGAGTCCTCCGCGAGCCCGTAGAGGCGACCGCGGTCGACCGGGGCGCAGTCCCGCCTGCTGAAGTGCGGCTCGAACTCACCGGCCCCGGCTGGCAGCACGGCGAACTCGGGGCAGCTCGTGTCGATCTGGTCCTGGCCGATGAACGCCGTGACGACGGTGCCGTCGCCGCTGGACTGGACCAGCCGCGACACCGCCGCGGTGACCTCCTTCAGCGAGGCGTCCATCCGCAGCTCGCCCTGCTCCCGGTCCTGGTCGACGAGCAGCCATGCCAGCACGATCAACCCGGTGGCGTTGAGCACCGTGAACAGCACGGTGAGCAGCCAGCGCAACCGGTGCAGCCGGGCCGCGGCCGAGCCGTTCACGAACCGCTCCGGCCACCGTCGAGGCGGTACCCGACACCGCGCACCGTGTGGATCAGCTCCGGTTCCCGCAGTTTCGCCCTGAGCCTGCGCACGACGACGTCGACCACGTTGGACATCGGGTCGGTGCTGGTGTCCCAGCAGTGCTCGATCAGCTCGGTGCGGGTGACGGCCTGCTCCGGGCGGACCATCAGGTACTCCAGGACGGCGAACTCCTTGTCGCTCAACGTGAGCAGCACGCCGGCCCTGCGGACCTGCCTGCGCGCGCTGTCGAGCTCGAGGTCGGCGTGGTGCAGGACCGGCGGCCGCCGGTCCTGCGAGCGGCGGCACAGCACGAGGACCCTGGCCGTCATCTCGGCGACCGCGAACGGTTTCACCAGGTAGTCGTCGCCGCCGTGCTCGAAGCCGGCCACCCGGTCGGCGACGGTGTCGCGGGCGGTCAGGAACAAGACGGGCACCGCCCAGCCCCGCTGCCTGCGCTCGTAGACGTAGGTCGCCGCGTCGCCGTCGGGCAGCATCCGGTCGAACACCACGCAGTCGTGGTGGGCACCGGTCAGCACGGCGTCGGCCGTCGCCAGGTCCCCGGCCTCGTCGACCCGGAACCCGTGTGCGGCGAGCTCGGTGGTCACCGCCACGCGCAGGTCCTCGTTGTCCTCGACCACCAGCACTCGTGCTGTCGCTGTCATCGGAACCTCATGTTCGTGCCGCGATCGTTGCTGCCATGCTCTTCCGTGTTCTGGGGCCGTTGGAGGTGCACGGCCGCGACGGCGAGGTACACCGGCTCGGCCACGGCAAGGCCGCGACCGTGCTGGCGACGCTGTTGCTGCACCCTAACGCGTGGGTCAGCGGTGCCGAGCTGATCGACGCGACATGGCACGAAGCGGCCGCGCCGCCCGCCTCCGCAGAGGCGAACCTGAAGACGTACGTGTGGCGGCTGCGGCGCCTGCTGCCCGTGCTGGTCTCCGACGACGGCGAGCCGAGGATCGAGAGCGCGCCGGGCCGCTACCGGCTACGGCTCGCACCGGGAGAGCTCGACGCGCACCAGGCGGCCGGGCACGCCGCCGCCGCACGGTCAGCGGTGGAAGCGGGCGAGCTGACCACCGCGGTCGGCGCGTTCGAGGCCGCGCTGGGGTTGTGGCGCGGGCAGCCGTTCGAGGGAGTGGCGGGCGCCGACTACGAGGCTGCCAGGCTCGTCGAGCTGCGGCATCAGCTGCGCGAGGAGCTCGCCGAGGCGCAGCTCGCGCTCGGCCGCACCGCTGAGGCGGTGCACACCCTGAAGGCGCTCACCGAGGACGATCCGCTGCGCGAGGGGCCGTGGGCGAGCCTGGTGCGCGCGCTGCACGCGCTGGGCAGGCGCGCGGAGGCGTTGCGCGCGTACGACCGCGCCCGGCACGTGCTCGCCGCCGAGCTGAGAGTGCGTCCTGGCCGGGCGCTCACGGCCGCGTACCGGGAGGCGAGCGGCGAGCCGTGCGCGCCGCGGCGGGAGCTGCCCCGCGACCCGGCGCACTTCACGGCCCGCTCGGCCGAGCTGGCCACCATCCGCCGGGCACGCGGCGGCGTGGTGCTGGTGGACGGCCTGCCCGGCGTCGGCAAGACCGCGCTCGCGGTGCACGCGGCGCACGGGCTCGCCGAGGAGTTCCCGGACGGCCAGTTCTTCGTGGACCTGCGCGCCTATCGCGACGTGACCGGCGTGCTCGCCCGGCTGCTGCGCGGCATCGGCACCCCCGGCACCGGGAGCTCAACGGAGGAGCTGGCCGCGCTGTGGCGCTCCGAGCTGGCCGGACGCCGCGTGCTGCTGGTGCTCGACCACGTCGAAAGCGGCGACCAGATCGAGCCGCTGCTGCCCTCGGGTGACTCCAGCCTGACGCTCGTCACCACCCGGCACCGGGACTGGCACGTCGACGGTGCGGTCCGGATCGGCCTGCGCCCGCTCGCCGACCGGGATGCGGCGGCGTTCTTCCGCGCGGCGGCACCGGACGCGTTCGCCCGCGAGGACGTGACCGCGTCCGTCGTGCGGCGGTGCGGCGGGATACCGGCAGCGCTGCGGGACGTGGCGGCGAAGCTGCACACGCGTCCCGAGTGGACACCGCACGCGTTGACCCGCGAACTCCGCACGGGCCCGTGCGGGGTGTTGTCCTTCGGGCACCGGCACGCGCTGGCGAGCGCCTTCGCGGAACTGCCCCCGGCCCTGCGCGGGGCGCTGTCGGCACTCGGCGAGCTGCCCGGCGAGTTCGAGCTGACCACCGCGGCCCGCGCGCTCGGCAGCACGCCAGAAGCCGTGCGACCCGCCCTGGAGGCACTCGTGGACGTGAGCCTGCTCGACGCGCTGCCGGGCGAGCGCTACGCCGGTCACCGGCTCGTGCGCCACTACGCACGCTGCCGCACCTGCGCACCCGGCCTCGGGACCCCCGCCGTGCGGGTGGCGTGAGGGCACCGGCCATGACCGCGCAGCAGCAACGGCAGTCCGTCGCCCCGGAGGCCCGCCCGGTGGCCGCACCGGGTGCCGCCGCGCGGCCTGTCGCGACGGTCGCCGCCGCCGCACGGGCCGTCGCGGCGCATCCGCGCCCCGCCACGCGGCCGAAGACCGGGCAGCGGAACCACACCCGGCCCGCCGCACCGGTACCGTCGCCCGTCCACACGGGACTGCCCGCCGAGCCACCACAGGACCGTCCACGGCAACGGGAGCCGCTCGACCTGCCGGTGCTGCGCATCGTGTGCTGGCAGCTGGCGCTCGTGCTGGCGTTCCTCGCGATCGGCAGGCCGTGGCCGGTGGTGACGGCACTCCTGCTGACCTCGGCGACGCTGCTGGCGTGGACCGGGCTGCGGTACCGGGGGCGCTGGCTCTCCGACGAGCTGACCGAGCGGGCGCGGCTGCTGCTGCGGCGGCGTCAACGCGACCTGCCCGACACGGAAGCGGGTCACCTGCTGCTGCGGGCGCTGGCACCCGGCTCGGGCGCGCGCACCGTCGAGCTCGCTGGGACGTCGGCGGGCGTGGTGAGCCGCACCGGGGAACTCGTCGCCGTGCTGCGCCCCGTCGACACCGGACCGGCCGTGCTCGCCCAGCTCGCGCTGTCGGGTGCGCTGCTCGCGGACAACGGCGAGCCCTCCCCCGCGCTGCCCGCGATCCGGCTGCAGCTCGTGCTGCACCGCGGTCCACAGCAGACCGACCACACCCGTGCGTGGCTGGCCGTGCGGGCGCTGCGGGAGCCGAACTTCGCCGACGACGCCGACCTGCTCGTCGCGCTCAACAACACTGTTCGCAGGCTCCACCGCAAGCTCCGCAGAGCCGGGCTCGGCGCGACCGCGCTCACCGAGCCCGAGCTGCTCTCGACGCTCGTGGCGCTCACCCACACCGGTCCCGGCCGGGGCATGATCCGCGAGGAGCGCCGCCACTGGCGGGCCGGGCCGATCACGCAGGTCGGTCTCCGGCTGACCGGGCTCGGAGACCGCCCCGTTCAGGCCAGGATCCAGGTGCTGCACCGGCTGCTGGCCGCCGTGCCGGGCACCGCGTGCACGATCGCGATCACCGCTCCCGAGCACGCCGCCGTGCTGCGGGTCGCGGCCACCACCGACGCCGGGGTCGACGCCGCAGCCGAGCGGCTGCTGCGGATGCACCTGCCCGGCCTGCGGCTCGAACGCATGGACAACCAGCACGCCCCGGCCGTGGCCGCGTCGTTGCCGATCGGAGGAAACCCGTGATCACCCAGTCCCCGCTCGACCGTCACGAGACGCAGCCCCGCCTCACCGTCCTTCGTGGACACTCGGCGTGCCGGCCGGTATCGCGGCACGCACGGGTGGCGGCGAAGCTCGCCTCGGCGCAGCGGGAGGTGCTGGTCGTCAGCTCACTGTCGGACGACCCGGTCACCACGTTCCGCCGGATCGACCACACAGGCCTGCGGCGAGGGGTGCGCTACCGCATGTTGTTCCCCGACCACGCGCGCACCGTGGCCGAGCCCGCACGGCGGCTCGGAAGGCTCGCCCAGGCGGGCGCGGAGGTCCGCACGCTGCCCGCGGTGCCCGTCGAGGCGCTGGTGGTGGACCGCGCGGTCGCGATCCTGCCGGGCGGTCCCGGCGACATCGCCGTGCTCGGCCTGCCGAGCGTGGTCGAGGCGGTCACCGAGCTGATCGAGCGGCTCTGGCCCTCGGCGGTGCCGGTGATCCCAGGCGACCCGCCCGAGCCGGGAGCACCGGCGGCCCGCGACCGCGAACTGCTCGCGCTGCTCGCCGACGGCTGCACCGACGAGTCGGCGGCCGCCGCACTCGGCGTTTCCGTGCGCACGGTGCGCCGCATGGTGTCGAGCCTGATGAACCGCCTGGGCGCACGCAGCCGGTTCCAGGCCGGTGTGAAGGCCGCCGACCGAGGCTGGCTGAGGGAGGAGGCGGGCCGATGACGACCACGACCGGGCGCACCGTTCTCGTGGCTCCGGGCAGGCATGGTGCCTACGCCACGATCGGCGACGCCGTGCTCGACGCACCCGACGGCGCGTGTGTCTCCATTGCCGAGGGCACCTACGCGGAGACGCTGGAGTTCGTGGGCCGTGAGCTCACCCTCCGCGCGGCCGACGACGCCGAGGTGGTGCTCGACGGCACCGGCGCCGACGTGCCGGTGCTGCTCGCGCGCGGCGGCGGGCTCGCCGTGCACGGGCTCACCGTGCGCGCGGGGGACACGGCGGCCGTGCAGGCCGAGAACGCCGAGCTGACCCTCACCGGATCCACCGTGACGGCGGAACGAGGGCCCGCCGTCACGGTGCGGGGACCCGGCCCGCTGACGATCAGGGACGTCACCATCACCGGGGCCGAGCACGGGCTCGTGCTGGAGGGCACGTCGGGCGTGGTGGAGAACGTCACCATCGACAACGTCGCCGCCGACGGGCTGATCGTCGGCCTCGGCGCCGACCCCGTGTTGCGGTCGTGCACGGTGAGCGGGTGCGGGCAACGTGGGCTCTACGTCTACCAGCACGCACGGCCGACCGTGGAGAACTGCCGGATCTCCCGCACGGGCCAGGCGGGCATCGTGGTGGCCCACCGCAGCGAGCCCGTGCTGCGCCGCACCTCCGTGCGTGACGCGCGGGGCGTGGGCATCGACGTGGGACCGAACTGCGGCGGCCTGATCGAGGCGTGCGACGTCGGCAACACCGCCGAGCCCGCGATCCGGCTCGACGCCGCGGCGACCGCTGAGGTCGTGACGGAGCCTGCGAGCGTCCTCAGTGGATCGAGTCCGCTCGACGCTCTGCTCACCGACCTCGACGGCATGGTGGGGTTGCCCGGCGTCAAGGCCGAGGTGCGTTCACTGGTCGACGAGATACAGGTCAACTCGTGGCGTTCGCGCGCGGGTCTGTCCACCGGCGCGCTGAGCCACCATCTGATCTTCGCGGGCGCGCCGGGAACCGGAAAGACCACCGTCGCGCGTACCTACGGCAAGCTCCTGCGCGAACTGGGCGTGCTGCCGAAGGGCGGGTTCCGCGAGGTGTCGCGAAGGGACCTGGTCGGCCAGTACATCGGCCACACCGCGGAGAAGACGGCCGTGGTGTTCGAGGAGTCCCTCGGCGGGGTGCTGTTCATCGACGAGGCGTACACGCTGTCCCGGCAGTCCGGCAGCGGCGGCGACTTCGGCCAGGAAGCCATCGACACGCTGGTGAAGCTGATGGAGGACCATCGCGAGGAGATCGCGGTGATCGTCGCGGGCTACACCGCGGAGATGCGGCAGTTCCTCGCCGCGAACCCCGGGCTGTCGTCGCGGTTCGCCAAGACCATCGAGTTCGAGAACTACACGCCGGACGAGCTGGTGGGCATCATCGGCCGGATGGTGACTGCCGGCGACTACGAGCTGGACCCGCAGTCCGGCCCCGCGCTCGCCGAGCACTTCCGGCGGATCTCGGCCGCTCCCGGCTTCGGCAACGCCCGCGACGCGCGGCGGCTGTTCGAGGTGATGCGCAAGGCCCAGTCAGGACGGCTGCGCAGGCTGGGCCGCATCCCGGACGCCGCCGAGCTGAGAGAGCTGCGCGCCGACGACGTGCTGAACGCGATCGAGGCAAGCCCAACCCCCTCCTGACAGAACAGGGGCACCCGCCCCACCGCAACTGCAGTGAAGGCCACCATGCCTGCGCTCAACGCAGTGAAGGTGGCCCTCACTGCGGTCGGGCCCGAGCCACGAGACGGCTTGTCATCGAATCCTCATGCGGGTGGCGAGAAGGTCGGAGGCGAGCCACAGACGGGGAGGAACCGCCATGATCGCCACTCAGCCGACCAGGGTCGCCGTGCTGCACCGCAACACGCTGCCGCTGTCCACCCGCGCCAGGGTCGAGGCGACGCTGGCCTCGGCGAAGCGCGAGGTGCTGGTCGTCTCCGGCCTCGCCGACTCGGTGCACGGCCGGCTTCCCCTGCTGGGCAAGGGCAGCCCTCGCCCCGGGGTGCGCTACCGCGTGCTCGTTCCTGACGAGGCGCGCACGATTCCCGCGATGGCCATGCGGCTGGGGTCCCTCGCGCTGGCCGGGGCCGACGTGCGCACGGTGGCCGACGCACCCGCCGACGCGGTGGTGATCGACGGCGAGCTGGCCGTGCTGCCCGGTGAGCCCTCGGACCTCGCGCTGTTCCGGCTGCCGAGCGTGGTGAGCACGATCGTCGCCCTGTTCGAGCGGGTCTGGCCCTCGGCGGTCCCGTTCGTGCCCGGCGGCCTTCCGGACGAGGCGGAGCTGACCGAGCGCGAGCGGGCGATGCTGACACTGCTCTCGGCCGGCTACACCGACGAGGCCGCCGCGGCGAGCCTCGGCGTCTCGGTACGGACGGTGCGCCGCCTGGTGTCCGGCCTGATGAGCCGGCTCGGCGCGCGCAGCCGGTTCCAGGCGGGCGCCAAGGCCGCCGACCGGGGCTGGCTCGTCGAACCCGCGTGCTGACGAGCCGTCAGAGGCGGGCGATGGCCGCGCTGGACCGTTCATCGAGCGCGGTCATCTCCCTTGCGGTGAGCTCGAGGCTCATCGCCGCCGCGCTCTCCTGGGCGTGGTGGACCTTCGACGCGCCGGGGATCACGACGACCCGCGTGCCGTAGCGCTGGAGGATCCACGCGATCGCGACCTGGCTGACGGTCGCGCCGTGTGCGGACGCGATCTCCCGCATCGTGTCGATCAGCGGGGTCGTCGCGGCGAACGTCTTCGGCGTGTAGGCGGCCATCAGCCGTCGCACCCTCGGCACGTTGCGGAGCAGTTCCGGGCGCTTGTGGAACTTCCCCGTCAGCAGCCCGGTGCGCAGCGGTGCGAGCGCGATCAGGGTGACGCCGAGCCGCTCGGCGGTCTCGAGCACCCCGTCCGTCTCGATGTCACGGGCCAGCAGGTTGATCTGCACCTGGTTGGCGGCCAGCCGCAGGCCGTGCCTGCGCAGCACGTCGTGTGCGCGCTCCATGTGCGCGGCGGAGAAGTTGCTGACGCCGACCGCGCCGATCTGCCCCGCCTCCCGCAACTGGGCCAGCTGCTCCACCTGGGACTCGATGCGCGAGAAGCTGCCGTGCGGCATGTGGATCTGGTGCAGGTCGAGTGGGAACGGCGCGAGCGCCCGCAGGCGCGCGTCGATCGTCCGGGAGATCGACCGCGCCGTCCGCAGCCACGGGGTCCACTTCGACGCGATCACCACGTCGCCGGGGCGGACGCCCGCCTCGGTGAGGGACGAGGCGAGCAGCCGCTCCGACTCACCGCGCCCGTACATCTCCGCCGTGTCGAACCAGTCGATGCCGCCCTCCACGGCTGCCCGGACGATCTCGGCGATCCGCTCGGGCGGCAGTGCCGGGTAGAAGCCGGTCGTCAGGCCGCGGGAGCCGAACTGCAGCGTGCCGAGCCCCACGGGGCTGACCTCGATTCCGGTACGGCCAAGTTCTCGACGCTCCATGTCTCTCCGTCCGTCGTCACCTGTGAGACATAAATGTCTCGCTAATGAGACGTTGTTGTCAACTCGCCCTGGCCGCCCGTACGGTGTCGCCATGCCACCTGGAACCTCACGGGGCGCGGACAACACGACGGCCGCGATCGTCGCGTTCGCCGCGCGGCTGTACGCCGACCGCGGCGAAGGCGTGAGCATGGCCGAGGTAGCAGCCGGAGCCGGGGTCAGCCGCGCGACGCTCTACCGCCACTTCCCGACCCGTGACGACCTCCAGCGCGCGATCGCACGGGCCGCGATCGGCGATCTGGGCCGGCGGCTCGGGAACGCCGGCCTGGACGGCGTTCCCGCGAGGGAGGCGCTCGCCCGAATCGCGCGGGCCTTCCTCGCCGCGGGCGGCTCCTATCCGGCGCTGGTCCGCGGCTACGCCAAGGACGCGGAGGAACAGGCCGAGCACGAACGGCGCATCGCACAACCGGTGCGCGCCGTGCTGGACCGCGCGGTGGCCGACGGGCAGCTGCGCGCCGACGTCGATCCCGCGCTGTTGTTCGGGACGTTCGCCGCATTGCTGGAGAACGGTCTGCGGTACAGCCTCCGCGAGGACGCCGGCGCCGAACCCGTCGCCGCGTCGGTCGTCTCGCTGTTTCTCGACGGAGCAGCACGTTCGTGATGCGTGATCTCCCCGGCACGGCGCCCCTCCGACCTGGCCCAAGGTGGGAGACCGGCCCGGAAAGCCCGTGGACCGCTCCGCAATCCGCTCGCGGTGGAGTCCCGGCTTCGGCTACGGTCGTGATCATGGTGCACCCGGTTCGTCTTCCGCAGAACGTCTGAGACCCGCGCGATCCCCGGCCGGTGTCACCAGCCGGGGTCGGGCTGCGGTTCCCGGCACCCGTTTCCAGCACCGGCTACGGTCGGCGCGTTCGATTCGACAGGACGACTTCTCATGTCTTCGAACACCTCACGCACCGGCTCGGCACCAACATTCGTGCTGGTGCACGGTTCCGGCTCCAGTTCGTTCATGTGGGCCCCGATCCAGCGTGAACTCGCGCTGCTCGGTCACCGCAGTCTCGCGGTCGACCTCCCCGGACACGGCTTGGACGCGCAGTACCCGGTCGCCTACCAGGCGCCGCAGGACCTCGACGCGTGGGCGGCAGAGCCCTCGACCCTGGCCACGGTCACCCTGCGGGACAACGCCGACCTAGTCGTCGACGTCGTCCGCCGGGTCGCCGAGCACGGACCGGTGGTACTGGTGGGCGCCAGCCTCGGCGGAACGGCCATCAGCGTCGCCGGCAACGTGGTCCCGCACCTGGTGGACCGGCTCGTGTACGTCTCCGCCTGGTCCTGCGTCAAGCATGCCAACCCCATCGAGTACTTCGGAGAACCCGAGTTCGCCACCAACCTGATGGGCCCGCTGTCCGCGCTGAACGTCGGCGACCCGGCGGAACTCGGCGTTGGCCGGGCCAATTACCGCACGGCCGACCCTGGACTGCTCACCGCCCTGAAGGCGGCGATTGCCGCCGACATCACCGATGAGCGATTCCGGGCCTTCCTCAACATCCTGCAGCCCGACGAGTCGTTGGCGGTGATGACCGGCGATGCCCGCGTCGAGGCGGACACGTGGGGCACGATCGCCCGCAGCTACATCCGGCTCACGGAAGACCGAACCCTGCCGATCGCCATGCAGGATCGGCTGATCGCCGAAGCCGACGCGCTCACGCCGGACAATCCCTACGACGTGCACACCTTGGACACCTCCCACGTCGGGTTCGTGTTCCGGGCAGCGGAGGTGGCCGCCATTCTCGACGGCCTGACCGTTTAGGGACCGGCTGCCGGGAGTTCTCGCGCAGGCGGGGCGAGCAACCGCGGTTCTCAGAGCCCGGCGAGGTCTTCCAGCAGCGTCGCGGCGAGCTCCACGTCCGCGCTCAGCCTGCGATCGCTCATCTCGGCGCTCAGCTTCCCCGCGGCGAGGTCGTAGGCGGTGCGCAACGTTGTGGCGGCCGACGGGACGACATCACGCTGACGCAGTGCCCGCACCGCCGTGACCAGCTCACACGCGAGCACGAGTCGCAGTGCCGTCAGTGAGCGCAGCGACTGCCTCGCGGACTGGAACGCGAAGCTGGAGTGCTCCTCGAGCCCGCGCGACACCACGGCGTTGCCGAGCCCGGCGGGCGCGGCGAGCGCCCGCACCTCCGCGAGCGCGGAGTTGGCGCTGTACTCGAGGATCATCACGCCGGAGCTGCCGCTCTCACCGTGAGCGAGGAACGGGCGCAGCCCGGTGAACCTGGGGTCAAGGAGCGCCGCGAGCCTGGCCGTCGACAGATGTGCGGTGTCCAGCAGTGCCAGGCGCAAACCGTCGAGCGTGTGCCGAAGGTACGCGCAGTGGAACCCACCGTGGTGGTAGGCGGTGTCGTCCTCGGCGGAGATGAGCGGGTTCTCCGCCGCCGCGTTGATCTCGACACCGACCACTGTGGACAGTTGTGCCGCTGCGTCGAGCGCGGGTCCGTGGATCTGCGGGAAGCACCGGAAACCGAACGGGTCCTGCAGGCGCGCGGGCGGGCGCGTCGGCGCGCCGAGCAGGGCCCGCATCCGGGCCGCGGCCTCGACCTGCCCCGCGTGCGGCCTGCTCGCGTGCACACGCTCGGCGTAGGCCTCGGGTGAGCCGTCGACGGCGAGAAAGGACAGCGCCGCCACCGCGTGCGTTGCCTCCAGCAGCCGTCGCGCCTCGTGCCAGGCGAGCGCGGCGATCCCGATCGTCAGCGCGTTGCTGCTGATCAGGGCTAGCGCGTCGCCGGAGTCGAGGCCGATGGGCTCCGGTCCGGGCAGCGGCCCGAGCCACGGCAGTTCGCCAAGCAGCGCCAGCCCGGTCTCGGACAGCGCGGTGAGATCGCCGGTGCCGATCGCGCCGAACTCGTGCACAGCCGGATAGCTGCCCGAGTTGAGCGCATCCGCGAGCGCGTCGGCGACACCGGGCCGCAGTCCGGCTCCGCCCGCGAGCAGCTGGTTGAGGCGCACGACGAGCATCGCGCGCACCTCCTCCTCGGCGAGCAGGTCACCGACCCCGCCGGCGTGGCTGCGCAGCAGCCGGACACCGTGGCCCTCCCTGTCGCCGGTACCGACGGCCTCGACACGGTTGGCGCCGACGCCGGTGGTACGCCCGTAGACGGGCCCGCGGGTGACGAGCCGCTCGGCGGTGGACCACGCCGCCTCGGCGGCGTGCCGCCCGGCGTCGTCGATCACCACCGGCGCGCGCCCCCTCGCCACCTGGATCACCTGGTCACCGGTCAGCGATCGGCCGTCGAGCACCACATCCCGCGAAGCCATGCCCGCGTTTGTACCGGGGACCGTGACCGCCTGGCGCCGGTGCGTGACCGGAAAGCGTCTGGTCACCGAGACAGGGCCGTTTCAGACCACGAACGAGGACGCGGCTTCAGGTTGCGGCGCCACCGGTCAGACAGCGGGGCCAGCAGCCGCCCCCGCATCCGATCACGGAGTGTGGCGATGAGACCTGGAAATCCAGTGTCACGTCGTGATCAGATTTCAGGTACCGCCGACACGCTTTCGGCTCATCGCCACAGTAGGGGAATAGACCGTAGTCTCGCGACACATGGGAGACGAATCGGAACTGCCAGAGGGCGCCGGCAACGACTCCTGGGCGGCTCACCTCCCCGGGCAGGAGCTCGTGCCCGCGTATCTGACCTCCCGGTTCGCCGCCCAGTACAGGGTCATCGTCGACGTGCTCGTCGCCGAGCAGGACAGCAGTCTTACCGGGCTCTCCTACGACGATGTCGCGAACGGGGTGCGCGCCCACCTGCGCGAACGGCTGGACCCGGCGGTCTGTGACAGACTCCTCGACGATATCCACTTCGACAACCGCCTCGAACAGCTCGAACGCTGGAAGATCGTCACGCGCTGGCAGCAGCCTGCCCGCACCGGCGAGGACTTCCTCCGCCGTCGCGACCGCTACCAGCTGACCCCACTCGCGGCCAATCTGCACACGTTCTGGGCGGCGATCGGCGAGGCCGACGACGACGCGGGAGACCTGACGCTCGCGCCGCGGGCCATCCACGAGCGCCTCGTCGCACTTGAGCAGGCGCTCCACACCGACGACTACTCGAAGGCAGCGACCGAGTTCCAGGTGGTCTCCACCCTGCACCAGGCCATGGCGAAGGCCGCACGCACCTGGCAGCGGACCCTCGCACACGCGCTCTCCGGTAGTCCCGACCCCGCCAAACAGGAACTGCTCTGGACCACGCTGCAAGCCTACGTTCGCGCATGGGGCGAACAGGTCGACGTGCACAGCCCCGCCATCGCCGACGCGATCGACCGACTGGCGAACGAACTCACCGACAGCGGGTGGGCAGTGATCGTCAGAACGTCGATGGCGGACGACGCCGACAACGACATCGTCCTGGCGGGAGTACGGCGCGCGCGGCACACGTGGGAGGCGCTCGGCGCATGGTTCCGCGGGCCGGACGCACAGGCCAAGCGGCTTCGCCGCCAACTCCGCGATCTCGTCGCACCATGGGCTCGCAACATGAGCATCCTGATGGACACCGGCGGCGCCATCACCCGGAAGGCCGAGCTCCTGGGCCTCGCGACCGCGGTCGAACGCGCTCCGGACGACGAGACGGCGTGGCGGATCTGGGATACCGCAGTGGGCGTGTTCTCCGCGCGGCATCTGCTGCTGCCCGCGGCCGCCGCCGACGAGCACGCGGTGCCGTGGCATGTGGCTCCGCCCGCTCCGGTGACCGCGCGATTCCGTGAACAGGGGACACGCGCGGCTGTCGGCAGGCGCGCCCAGACCCCCAACTACGGCGCGGGCAAGGACGCGGCCCGCCGCGAACGGGCCGCAGCGCTGGCCATCCGACGTGAGGCCGAGGCCACATTGCGGCAGCGGTCGGGCACCCGCCTGGCGAGCTGGCAGGAAGTATCCGATGCCGAACTGAGCCTGCTGCTGGAACTCGTCGGCACGGCACGCCGCGGCACGGCGAGTCCACAGGGCTGGGAGTCGACGACGGCCGACGGACGATGGCGCGTCCGGCTGGCAGCTCCGGCATCGGCCGAGGACACGGCATCCATTCGCAGTCCGGGGGGCACGCTGGTGACCGCCGACTGGCTGTTCGCGATGGAGCCGGCATGACCTCGCAGGCGGCAGCCGAGCGGCAACGGGCATTCGTCGGGCTGCTGCGCCACCCCGTGCTCGACCGGCGACGGCACCCGGACCTGTGGCCGCTCGTGCGACGACACCGCGTCGTGCTCGCCGAATGGCTGACCACCCGGCTCGACTACCGGCTGTTCCTCACCGACACCACCGCACGCGTCTACCGGCTCCCGCTCGACGACACCGTCGTGGCGCCCAACCGGCACCGGCCAATGACACGCCGGGTCATCGTGCTGGCGATCCTCGCGGCAGCCGCGGCGGAGGACGCCGAGGACATCACGACAACCCACGACCTCGCACAGCGTGTCCAGGCGCTGAGCAACCACCCCGACGTCGAACTGGAGCCCTACGACAACGACCGCTTCGCGCACCGCTTGCTGTTCGTCAAGGCCGTGCAGCTGCTGGCGGAGGCCGGGACGCTGCGGCCCACGTCGTCGACCAGCCAGGAGCAGGGAGAAGGCTGGGCGCACCGTAGGGACTCGATCGGCGGCGCCTTCGAGGTACAGCGGGAGCTGCTGCTGCGGATGGTCGACCCTCGCGCGCTGCGCGCGGCGGTCGATCCCCGGCCCGGCATGGGGGAACTACCCGAGGCCGCCGCACGGTTCGGTCTGCTCCGGCGCCTGCTCGAGCTGCCCGTGTGCCTCTACGAGGATCTCAACGACGCAGAGCGGCTCTACCTGACCGGCCAACGTTCCCGCGTGCTGGCCTGGTGCACGGAGATGACGGGCTGGGTCGCCGAGCAACGGGCCGAGGGAATCGCCTTGGTGGCACAAGACGAACGGCAGACAGATCTGCCTTTCCCGCAGCTGCGGGCAACCGACTTCGCCACACTGATCACTGTGGACATACTTCTGCGCGAGCACGGCGCAGGCACTGAGGTGTCCGCGGATGCCGTGTCCGCCGCGGCGGCCGAGTTTCGTGCTCGCTACCCGAAGGCGCTGACAAAAGAGCTGAAGGAACCGGGGGCCGTGCGGGACCGCGCGGAACGACTACTCGCCGCGCTGGACCTGATCCGCCCGACCGGACGGGGCGGATGGCGCATCATGCCCGCGGCCGCGCGTTTCCGCGATCCGAAGATCGAGGCGGTCGCGCAGAAACTGACCGACGAGGACGGGGGATGACCTCGACAATGGATGGCCAGGACTGGCTCGCACAGGCGGCGACGGGAGGGCTGCCCGAGCCCGTGAGACAACGGTGGCAGCCCCTGCGAGTGGGCATCGTGAATCTCTGGGAGTACGACACGGCCGAGTTCTGGTTCGCGGACGGTCGGCTGGTGCTGCGAGGCGGCAACGGCGCGGGCAAGACGAAGGTCCTCGAACTCACCACCCTGATGCTGCTTCGCGGCGAGGTCACGCCGTCGGTGCTCGACCCCTTCGGATCTCAGCACCGCACGATGAGGTTCAACCTCCTGCCCACCGGTGACGCCGACGATCCCCGCCCGCCGTCCGACTCGGGCCTCGGTTACGCGTGGGTGGAGTTCGGTCGCCGCGACGAAACCGGCGGGCAGGAGTTCTACGTCTGCGGGCTCGGCGCTTCGGCCAGGCGTGGGTCGGGGACGAGCCCGGTCAGCACCTGGCAGTTCACCACCAGGCTGCGACCGGGCAAGGACCTCCTGCTCACGCGCGCGGGACGGCCGATGGAGCAGAAGGAGCTGAAGAAGATCCCGGGCGTGACGGTGGCGGAGAGCGCCGCCGCCTACCGTGCCCGCATCGCCGCCGATCTTTTCGACCTCGACACCGCGTCGTACGACAACCTCACGGAGCTGCTCAAGCAGCTGCGTAAACCGAAGCTTGGGGAACGGCTCAATCCGGCCACGCTCGCCGAGACGCTCCGTGAGGCGCTGCCTCCGCTGGCCACGAACGAGGTCGAGCAGCTTGCCGACGGCTGGGACCGGCTCGAGCGGCTCCGAATGGCCGTCGAGGCGACGAAAGAAGCCGCCAAGCAGGTTGCGGCGTTCGACAGAACCGCTTGGCGGCCGTGGGCGAAGATCGTCGTGCGGAGACGTGCCGACGCTTTCGCGACCGCACGGAGCCGGCTGGAGAGAACCACAAAGGACAAGAACGCCGCAGTCGAGCAACTCGGCTCCGCCAAGGACGACGTGGCCCGGCTCGAAGCGGAGCTGAAGAGGTCTTCGACCGAGCGGAATGACGTCGAGACAGCCCTGCGCGAACTGCTCGAGTCGACCGCGTACCAAGACGCCGCAAGACTGACCGACCGGGTCGGTATGTTGCAACGTGAGCTGAATTCGCTCGGTGAGCGGCTCACCGAGGCTGGCCGGACCGAGGCCAGCGAGCGCGATGAGCTCGAACGTAGGCAGGCGAAGTTCGAGGCCGCTTCGGCGGCAGCCACCCGCGCCGCCGAAGCCATCGATCAGCACATCGGGTCAGTCGAGGCGGCTGCGAAGCCCGCCGGGCTCGGCGCCTCCGCCGAACGGTTCCTGCCGGCGCGAGACGTGCCCTCACTGCGCGCCGATCTGCAGCGCCGCATGGAACGCTTCGGCAGGATGCGCTCGTTGCACGACAATCACCAAAGGGCGTTACATTCCACGGAGTTGACCGCGCGGAAGGTCAGTGTGTGCGAGGAAGGCGCCGAACGCGCGCGTCTCGACGAGCGAACCGCGCACGAGGACGTCGAGGAGGCCGTCGACTCGCTCAGACAGCGGATTCGGGAATGGGCGACGACGACCGTCGTGGAGGTCTCGGACGAACTGTCCGAACAATGGTGCGACCTGGTTGCCGACCTCACGACGTCAGTTGCCTCGCCGGAGCAGGCCATCCGCGACCACGTCGCGGCCGCCAAGGCGGCCCTCGAAGCGAGCAGGGTCGAGGCTCTACGTGCCCGTGACCCACTCGTGGCTCTGCACGAAAAGACAACGGCGGAACTGGAGAAGGTCAAGGCACGCAAGGAACTTCCACCTCCCGAACCGACGTTGTGGCAGCGCACGGAGCGGCCCGGCGATGACGCGGACAGCGGTGCGCCGCTGTGGCGCTGCGTGCAGCCACGCGACGAACTGCCCTCGGCACAGCTCGATCGGATCGAAGCGGCGCTCGCGGCGTCCGGCCTCCTCGACGCGTGGCTGTCGCCGGAGGGAACGCTGCGCACCCAGGACGGCACGGTCGTCGCCGACACCACGCTGGTCGCCGGTCCTCCGGCGTCCGGAAACACACTCGCGACCGTACTGGAACCGACGCCGACCGGCGGCATCAGTGGTGACGTCGTCGCCACACTGCTGGCCGGGATCGATTGGCGGCGACGCGGCTCCGCCGCATCCAGCGGCAACTGGCTCGCCGACGACGGCTCGTGGAGCATCGGTGTGCTCGCCGGCCGCGCAGAGCCGAGCAGGCCGGCGTCATTTCTCGGCGCCACCGCACGCGCCGAGGCTCGGCGCAGGGAGATCGCCGCGCTGGAGGCCGAGCTGGCCGCGCTGGCCGAGCGGATCGAGCAGCTGTCGGCGAGGATCGCCTCACTCGACGAACAGATCGATGCGACGGCCAGGGAAGCGAGAACGGTGCCGCGCGACGCGCCGGTGACTACCGCGGTGACGACGTGGACCGAGCGGCAACGCGCACACGAGGCCGCCGTGCTGCGGCTGGCCGAGGCGCAACGCGAACACCAGCGCGAGGAATCGAAACGGGACGTCGCCTGGACGGAGTTGTCCACGTTCGCGGGCGAATATGGGTTCCCGCTTCGTGGCCTCGACGAGCTGCGCGAAGCGTTGGACCGCTACGCGGACGTGCTTCGCGAGCTCGCGGCACGCGTCGACACGGCTCGCCGCTGCAGGGACGAAGCCGAGGTCGCGGCCGAAGAGGTGGAACGGCAGGCAGCGAAGGTCACTGCCGCGCAGGGGCGGGCAGAGGTGCTGCGCACCCAGGTGCGGGCGGCGGAGGTTCAGGTCCGGACGGCACGTGAGGCGCTCGATGAAGGACCGGCCGAGCTACTCGCCCGCAAGGAACGGCTCGACACGACCAGCAACGAGCTGGCCGATACCGTCGAGAAGCTGACCGACAGCGTCCGCGAGGCCGAGAAGGCCGCCGTCAAGGCGGAGTCGATCCTCGAATCGCACGAACAGCGCCGCGCCGAAGCGGAAGCGGTCCGCGACGCCGCCCTCGGTGCGTGGTGGGAGGTCTACGAAGCCGGGCTCGCACCGGCCATCGGCCTGCCCGAACCGGATCGCCGGAACGTGGAAACGGGCCGGAACGCCGTGGTCGACGCGCGCAAGGCAGTTGCCGCCGTCGATGACGAACACGCCGAGGAGCGTGCCGCCCGCAAATGCACCCAACGACTGCTCGAGCTGAAACAACAGCTACTGCCAAACCGCGACGCGCGCATCGACGAAGACGCGACCATTCCTCGGTTCCTCGTGATGGCGCACGGCGACACCGGATGGCAGCTACCCGGCCCCGCGGCCGATTCGCTCGCCGAACAGGTCCGGCGACAAGAGGATCGCTTCGACTCCGAGCAGCGGGAGGTACTGGCCACGCTGCTCGGCTCGACGTTCATCGAGCACCTCAAAGACCGCCTCGACTACACCGAACGAACGTTCGCGGGCATCAACGACCGGCTTCGCTCGCACGCGACCCGCCACGGCCACGCCGTGCGGCTCACCCACGAGCCCGATCCCGCGGATCCCGACGCTCGCGACGTGGTCACCGCTCTCAACCAGGGCTACGCGCAACTCAGCCAGGCTCGCCAGGACCTGGTGCGCGACTTCCTGGCTCGCAGGATCGACGAGGCACGCGCCGAAGCCGCGGCCGATCAGGCCACGGACTGGAAGGAGCAGCTCTCAATCGCGCTGGACTACCGTCGCTGGTTGCGCATCTCGCTCGAGTACCGGCCGGGAATGCAGGCGCAGTGGCGTCCGTTCGACCGCGCACAGCACGGCGCGAAGTCGGGCGGCGAGAAGGTCGTGCTGCTGTCCCAACCGCTCTTTGCCGCGACGGTGGTCGCGTTCGACGCTGCCGGGCCCCAGGCGCCACGGTGGGTGTGGCTGGATGAGGCGATGACGGGCGTCGACGCGCAGTACAAGGCGTCCTTCATGGGACTCACCGTCGGTTTCGATCTCGACATCATGCTGACCGCGCACGACGAATGGTGCACCTATCCGACGGTTCCCGCCGTCGCCGTATACGACCTCGCCAGGTCGCCGCACCTGCCAGGGGTGGACGCGCAGCCGCATCTGTGGTGCGGCGGCGAGCTGACCGATATCGCGATGGCCGAGCCCGCGCCCTCCTTCGGCCTCGACGCGGACGACGGCCTGTTCGGAATCTCGGGCGCGCGGCCATGACAGCCGTTCCTGAAGGACTCGCGTCTTGGGCAGCGGAACCGGGCCCCGCGAAGCTGCTCGACGCGGTTCGGATCAGGGCCCGCCGTGGCCGTCACACGGAAACCGGCAGCCTGACGGCGCTGCGGCTGACGCCCGAACAGCGACGTGAGATCGGACGGATGCTCGGTACGCGGTGGGAGGTTTCCGGACGCCCGCCACGCCTGCAAGACCTCGCGTCCAGACTCGCGGAGCACGACCTCACCGTGCTCGGCTTCGTGGAGTTACTGGACGGCGGCCCGATCGAACCCGACAGCGAGCGGCGGCGTGCGCGTGCCACCGCGATCGGCCAGGAACGGCAGCGGGTCGTCGCGACGCTGGCAAAGTGCGGAATCGGAGAGGAGCATGCCGCCTCGTGGCTTGCCGATCTTTCCGTTCGGGGAACTGGCGAGGTCGCGGAACTGGCCGAGCAGGTGGCCGCAGTGTGGCGTGCGCTTCCGCGGCCGGATGGTGCGACACGTCTCGCCCAGCTGGCCGCGACGGTCAGGCGCGACGCGCACGCCCTCGATGCCGACCAGCCACTCGGCCGCGCCGTCGCCCGGCTCGCGGCCGCGGTCCACGGCCTCGACCGGCCGCGGCGCGCGGGGGCGGCGTGGCGTGCCGCATGGGCGGCGATCGGTGTTCGGTGCGACGGGGTGTCGTCGCGTGTGCTCGTGCTGAATCTGCCGTTGCACGGACCGGCGCCCGCCGCCGAGCTGTGCGCGGCGGTCCCGGGCGAGCCGCTGTGGCTCACCCTCCGGTCACTGTCCGGTGGACTGCGCGTGCGGCCCGGTCCCGTGTACGTATGCGAGAACGTCACAGTGGTCGAGACTGCCGCGGATGCGCTCGGTGCGCGGTGCCCCGCGATGGTGTGCACGGATGGCATGCCCTCCGGCGCGGCGCTGGACCTGATGACAGCGCTCGCCACCGGTGGCTGTGAACTGCACTATCGCGCGGACATCGATCAGGCGGGTTTCGTGATCACCGACCAGGTTCTCAGCGTCGCACCGAGCGCAACGCCCTGGCGGTTCGACGCTGCGACCTATCTCATCACACTCGGACAAGATCCGGGTAGAGAGCCGACGGAGTCCCTGCGCGAGGCGTACGCGCGATACGGCGAGCCTGTCCATGAGGAGGCCATATTGGACGACCTGATAGCCGATCTGCGCGCAACACCCTGGTGACAGCTGCTCCGGGGCCGCCGTCCTGCTCGGGATCAGGCACCTCCGGCCCGGCGCCAACCGCTGCCGCGACCGGCGGCCTCGAACTCGTCCCCGAAGACACCCGAGCAAATGACCAAACGGATGCCTGTGATCCACCCCGGCAATGGCGACCGTCGACTGTGGATAGAAGTGAGATCACGCCATGACCTTCCCCGAGCGGAGCTCCGCGACCTCTGGCGACGTGCCCGTAGTGGAGCGGCCGCTCAGGGTCCGACGCCGCTGGGTCGACCCCGGCCAGTACATGCTGCCTTGCCTGGCGTCGTTCAGAACGCCAAACGCCGGCCGCAGCCCCTACCTTCTGCTGGTCACCTGAGGCGGGTGTAGCCCAAGGCGCCATCTCACCCGGCGAGACAGGGCGGACGTCTCTCAGCTGCGTTCCTGTCCGGTCGACCACACCAACCGCGACGTCGCCCAGCACGCGGCGACCTGACCCGATGTCTGGGGAAGCTTGCTCGCCAACCACGCACGACATCAGCATCGATCACCAGCGCGCCAGGCTCCCACGGCGCACGCCCATCGGCTAGCGGATCGGCGATCGCCTCGGGGACCCTGCACTTGCGTCGTCGACCGCGAGCAGCGTCAGATGCGCCGAAGGGGCGAGCATCCCGTACTGTCCCCACGGCACCTCGTCATCTGGGCGGCGCGTCGACGTCGGCATCCGCAACACCTCGTCGCGGGTCGCGGGCAGCAGGCTGGTCATCGGCAAGACAACGTGCCCGATCCTGTCGGAATGTCCTTCTCCACCAAAGTGAAGCGCCAGCGCTGCGGATGGCTCTTCTTCGGGCCGGAGGGTTCATCGCGAACCCGGTGGATCGTCGTCTTCCTGCCCGGGAACGCCAGAGGGCTTGCGGCGGGCTCGACGGCAGCCTCATACCCGGCACTGGGATCGAGTTTCCGTCCGCAAATCTCATGCCAGGCGTCGGCGAGGGACTGCGAGGCTTCTTCCGATCAGCCTCCTGGTATCTTGCGGGCCAGCTGCCAGGCTTCGGTCGCGGTCGGATCCACTCGGCCCCGCAGTCGGACGAGAGTTCGGCCACCGGCGGCCGTCACCGGACACGCCGGGACGCTCAATCCAGTCGCTGATCCGCTCGCCAGCGTGGGATTCTCGCGTCACCGACTGGCCGTATCGGCCGTGTACGGCACGACGAAGGCGTTGACGAACGGGACAAGCAGGCCAGGGTCACCCTCGACCGTGACCAAACCCTGGTCGACGGCTGCCTGCGGGTCGAGAGCCCCAGCGAGCAGATCACGAAAGCCGGGTCCCGCCGTGATGACCAGATCGGCGTCTGGATTCTCACCGGGAGCGACCGCGATCGACCCATCGCCGACGGACGCCTGCGCGACGGCGGCACCCGCCCTGATCGTGTAGCGGATTGTCGTTCCCTCGGGCGTCGTGCCGTTCTCGATGCCCGAGCGCAGCGCGGACACGAGAGACGCCTCGGTGACGATCTCACCCTCACGCGGCTCATGCATGTCGGCCGCTCCCCAGCGCGAGAGAGCGTCGAGAGCAGGTTGGAGCTCGGAGCCGCGTCCTGTCACGGCGTAGACGATGGAACGATCCATGCCGCTGCGCGCCTCACGGACGATCAGTCCGCTCTCCTCCAGCTCTTTGAGGCGGGTAGCAAGCAGATTCGACGGGATGCCGGGAAGACCCGCCACCAGCTCTGAATACGTCCGCGGCCCGACCAGCAGATCACGCAGGATCAGCAGCGTCCATCGCTGACCGAGCATCTCGGACGCACGCGCCAGCCCGCAGAACTGTCCATACTCCCGCTTCGACATGGTTCAAGACTAGCAATTTACTTCACTAGATCAAGCGTGCTTCACTATATGAAGTTATGATGATTGAGGGAAGGACTCGACATGGGCACGATCTTCTCCAGTTTCACCACCTCGCTCGACGGCTTCATTGCCGATGAGAACGGACAAGTCGGTTTCTTGTTCGACTGGTACAACAACGGGGAGGTCGAGGTGCCCCTGCGCGGTTACGGCCTCACCTTCCACATGTCGCAGGCCAGCGCCGACTACTGGCAGCAGAACGACACCGAAGGCGCGTTCATCGCCGGACGAGGAATCTTTGACGATGCCAAGGGATGGGGCGGGAGGCCGCCCGGCGACTCACCGACGATCGTCGTAACCCACCGCCCGCCGCCCGAGGACTGGCCGCCGATCCCCGATGCACCCTTCACCTTCGTCGACAACCTCGACGACGCGTTGCGCGCCGCGCGGGATATCGCGGGCGAGGGAGACATCAACGTCGCCGGAGCCGACATCGTTCGCCAGTGCCTCGACCTGGGCGTCCTTGATGAGATCCGCATCGACCTCGCCCCTGTGCTGCTCCACAGTGGTACCCGCTACCTGGACGACATCACGCGCCGGGGTATCGAGCTCACTCAGTTACAGGTGGTCGAGGGAAAGAACATCATCCACATCCGCTACGGGGTCAGCTACAACTGACCAACGCGGACCGTGGCAGGGTCCGGCTGCCCCTGTCCCCCTTGTGCGGTAACCGGCTACGTGTCTGTAGCACTGGTGAGGCTCGGCCCGGCCGGAACCGGCAAGACCCACCTGTCCATCGGACTCGGGATCGCCGCCGCCCAACACCTCGGGAACCAGCGCTCGGTGTATCGCCTCGTCTCGCTCCACGAACACGCCCTTGCCAGCCAACTACGGCACCGGATCAACCGCGGGAACCCAAACGCCCACCTACCCGACATCCAGCACGTTGACCCGAGTCGCCGTGCGATGGCGTCCGGGTCGCCGCACGGTCGAAGCGCGCGCTCGCCGACGAGTGAACAACGCGGGGATCCGAATCCGCCCGGTGCCGATCCCTCGCGGAGCTAGGACAGTCTTCCTCCTTCGCCACATCCTCCGCACGAAGCCGAACTCCAAGCCGAACGTAGCACAGGATTACAGCACTGCCTTATATAAGTGTAGACTGGTATGATCCAGGCTTGTGCACGCGTTCGACATCCTTGGCGACCCGGTACGCCGGCGCATTCTGGAGCTGCTCGCGGACGGTGAGCAGACCTCTGGCGCGATTACGGATGTGATCCGGGCCGAGTTCGGACTCTCCCAGCCGGGTGTCTCACAGCATCTGCGCGTGCTGCGTGACGGCGGGTTCGCGTCGGTGCGGGCTGAGGGCGCTCGCCGGTTCTACGCCGTCGAGCCCGCGCCGCTGAGCGAGGTTGACGCGTGGTTGGACCGCTTTCGCCGGTTGTGGGAACAACGCCTCGACGCTCTGGGAACCGAGCTGGCCCGGGGCAGGCGAGCAGCTCGGAGGTCGGCTGGCGGGAAGCCCAGCCGACCGGCTGAGCCCGGCACCGATGCGGGCAAGACCGATCCATCAGCGAAGGGAACATGACATGAAAGACATCTTGGATGAACTGGCCACCGCACGCCGGGCAATGGGCAAGGGCAAGGTGCCCGCCGGCGAGGCGTACACCATCGAGGTGCGGCGTCGATACGAAGCGCAGGTCGAGGACGTCTGGGACGCCGTTACCAGCCCTGAGCGGCTGCGTCGCTGGTTGAAACCGGTCACCGGGGAGCTGCGGATTGGCGGGAAGTTCGAATTGGAGGGTGGCGAGCACGGCGAGATCCTCCGGTGCGAGCCGCCGCGTCTGCTCAAGGTGTCCTGGCTCTACGGGCCGGACGCCGACGCGTGGCCCGGCACGAGCGAGGTGGAAGTGCGTCTGGTCCCGGGCCCGACCGGCGATACCGAATTCGAGCTGATCCACGCAGCGGTCGTCGAGGAGCCCCTCTTCCCGACCTACGGCCCCGGTGCCGGCGGCGTTGGCTGGGACCTGCATCTCCTCGCCCTGTCCCGGCTGTTGGCCGGTGGCGAGACCACCGACCACGAGGCGGTCGAGAAGTCGCCCGAAGGGCGCGAGTTCATCCGGCGCAGCGCCGCGGCCTGGGGCGAGGCTCACCTGGCCGCCGGTGGCGAACCTGAGCACGTCGCGGCCGCGGTCGAGGCCACCACCAAGTTCTACGCACCCGATCCGGCCTGACATCCCCGCTGCGGTGCGCTGACCGGCATTCCTGGGGCCTGCGCCGCCAAGCAGCACAACAGCATGTTGTCCCACCCCTAGAAGGAATGCGCGCCATGAAGTACACCAACTCGATCGAGATCGCCCTGCCGCGAGAGCAAGTGGCCCAGCTGCTCGCCGACCCGGCACACCTGCCGAAGTGGCTGCGAGGCATAGTGCTGCATGAGCCGGTGCATGGGATGCACGGGCAGCTCGGTACGAAGTCGCGGGTCGTGATGCAGTCGGGGAAGCGGCAGATCGAATGCACCGAGACGATCACACGTCGCGATCCGGCAGACCTGCACGGGATCCCGAAAGAGACCGTCGTTCACTTCGACCGCGAGATCGTCGGCGCGGGCATGTGGAGCGTCGTGCGCGATCGGCTGACCGAAACCAGTCCGGAGACGACGCTCTGGGAGCAAGCAAGCGAATACCGGTTCAGCAGCCTGCTGATGCGGCTGATGGGGCTTCTCATGCCCGGCGCCTTCCACAAGCAGTCGCAACAGCACATGGAGGATTTCAAGGCGTTCGCCGAGCAGGGGAAGGACGTCCGCGAAGGGAGAAACTGACCTGCCGCAATCAGGAACGAGAATCTCCGACGAACGGCCGCTGCTCGGCGCGCCCGGTCACGGACGTGCAGAGGCAATGCGTCACTCGCCGGCCAGGCCACGGCCGTCGGTGCCGAACCAGTCTGTCCGCCTGACCTCTCAGGAATCTGTTCGCAGCAGTCGGGCAAGGTGGTGTACCTCCTCGGCCCCGCTGACCGGGATGGTGAACCGGCTGCCGTCCCGGATGCGCTCCAGGTGTGCGGCCATCTCCGAGGGAGTCGTGTGCCCGTTGTCGGAGGGCGCGGTCCATCCGGGCGTGTAGGCGGTGAAGACCCGCGCGAACCGGCCGCCGCCCGCGCTGAAGACCTCTCCGGAGCCAGCCAGCCGGTCGGTCAGCTTTCCGAAGACGCCGCCCGTCGTCCCGGTACGAGCGGCCAACGGCGCGATGCAGTTGGAGAGGATGCCGTAGCGTGCTCCCTCGATCGCGACGGTGCACGACATCCCGGCGATACCGGCCTTGGCGGCGGCATAGTTCAGTTGGGCGAAACTCCCGAAGAGCCCGGAGCCACTCGTCGTGTGGACGAGTCGTCCGTAGCCGGATTCTTTCATGTGGCGATAGGCGGCCTGCGCGACATAGATGCTGTCGACCAAGTGCGCGCGCGGCACCAGGCGCGAAGGCAGTCCTGATTGAGGACCTCCGCGACCGCTGCGGACCAGGCCGAACTCAAGCACATCAATTCAGCGCACCATTCTCGCGCGGCCGGCCATGCCACTGAGTGAGCAGGACAACACGCACTGGCCGAGCTCGAACACAGCCTCCGCGCCGAGGACGCTCGGCTCGACAAGTCGCTGCGCCGGGTGACCCCGCCGGAGGACTCCACGTCGACGTTCCTGACGCTGGGCATCCTCGCCGCCGCCGTCGTGGGCGTGGGCCTACTCGTAGCCGGTAGGTGCTGGTCGGCCTCGTCGTGCTCGCATTCGGCGCCGTCGAGCCAATCCGGTGGGTCGCGAAGAGCTACCACCACCCGAGCTGCGACCACTTGGCACCGGCCTCGGAACAGCACTGCCCCCGCTGCGCCGCCGCCTGACCTCGCGATTCCCGTCGGCGGGTCACTCCTTGACCGCGCCCATGGTGAAACCGGCGACGAACTTGTCCAGGAACCAGTTGAACACCAGCGCGATCGGGACGGCGACCAGCACGGCCGCCGCTTGCAGGGACTGCCAGAAGAAGACATCGCCGCGCACCAGCTGCGTGGGCACCCCGGTACTCACCGTCATCTCCTCCGTCGGCGCGACGAACGCGAGCGCGTAGATGAACTCACTCGCGGTGAGCGTGAACGCGAAGACTATCACGGCGACGATGCCGGGGAACGCCAGCGGGACCACCGCGCGCAGGAACGCGCCCAGGCGGCTGTAGCCGTCGACCATCGCCTGCTCTTCGATGTCCTTCGGGATGCCCTTGAGGAAGCCCATCAGCAGCCAGACCGACACCGGAATGGTGATCGTCGGGTAGACCAGCACCAACGACCACGTCGAGTCCTGCAGGCCCACCGCGACCACCATGCGCGACAACGCCAGGAACAGCAGGCTCGGCGGCACCAGGTACACCAGGAAGATGCCGATCGCCATCCGGCCTGACCACGGCCGGTCGAGCCTCGCCAGCGAGTACGCGGCGGGCAGGCTCAACGCGAGCGTGATCAGCACGACCAGCCCGCCGACCAGCACCGTGTTCCACACGAACGTGAGGAACGCCGTGTCCGTGAACAGGTACAGCACGTGGTCCGAGGTGGCAGGCCGGTTGAACAGGAACGGGTTGTTCTGGGGGTTGTACAGGTCGCGGTTCTGCTTGAACGCGGTGATCAGGCTCCACAAGAACGGCGCGGCACAGAGCAGGGCGGCAAGGATCGCCGCCAGGTACAAGCCGGTCCTGGCGGCGAGGTGGCGCCTCGCATACCGCCGTCCCGACGTCGCCGCGGCCATCAGCGCACCTCGATCTTGCGCACGGCGCGCAGGATGAGCACGGCTGCCGCGAGCAGGAGCGGGAACAGGAACAGCGCGATCACGGCCCCCTGCGCGACGTCACCACCGTCGATGCCGCGATAGAACGCCCAGCTCGCGAGTACCTGGGTCGAATCGTTCGGGCCGCCCCGGGTGAGCACGCGGACCACCGCCATGTCGGTGAACGTGAAGATCGCGCCGAAGAGGGCCGCGATCGCCGCGACGGGCAGGACGAGTGGGATGGTGATCTCGAACATCCTGCGCCAGTACCCGGCGCCGTCGACCCTGGCGGCCTCGTCGATCTCCTTCGGGATCGACATGAGCCCGGCCATCATGATCACCGCGGCGAGTGGCGTGAGCCGCCAGACGTGCACCGCGATCACCGAGGTCATCGACAGCCCCGGCTGGCCGAGCCAGTACATGTTCTCGACCGGACCGAGCGCGCCGAACTGGCGCAGCACCCAGTCGATCGGCGAGTAGATCGAGTCCAGCAACCACAGCCAGGAGATCGACGACAGTGCCACCGGTGTGGTCCAGGGCAGCAGCACGAGGAACCGGACCACCCACTTCCCCCGGAAATCCGCGACGAGGATGTTCGCGAGCACCTTGCCCAGCAACACGATCAGGGCCATGGAGATCAGGGTGAAAACGAACGTGTTGCCCACGGACCGCCAGAACACCGGATCGTCGACGACCCTGCGGAAGTTGCGCAGGCCGACGAAATCGTAGGACGGGTCGCCCGCCGACACGTCCGAGAACGCGAACGCGATCGCCAGACCGAACGGAAGACCCACCAGCGCGACGATGTAGACGACGCTCGGCACGACGAACGCCCACGAGAGCACGCCGTCGCGATCGGCGAGGCGCCGCCGCGCCGCCGCGATCGGTCGCGTGGTCGGCTGTTCAGCGGTGGTGGCCATGTCAGCCACCGAGCGCGACGGGCGCGCGCCGCCGCCCGGACTCGGCATCGAAGAAGCGAAGCCTGCGCTCCGGCACGGCGAACGCGTAGGTCTCCCCCGAGACGATCGGCGTGTCCACAGTGGCCGGTATCCGCGCCACGACCCTGGACCGCTCGCCGATTCGCCAGACGGTTCCGTAGACGTGGCGGTCGCCGGAGAGGTACTCGATGCGGTCGACGGCGAGCGGCACTTCGACCACACCGGTCGCGGGCAGGCTCTCCGCGGGAAGCAGATGCTCGGGCCGGAACCCCACCAGGCTCCCGTCGTGCTCGACGAGGTTCATCGGCGGCGACCCGATGAACGTCGCGACGAACTTGTCGGCGGGTTCGTCATAGATCTCCTTGGGCGGGCCCACCTGGCGGACCGTTCCGTCGGTGAGCACCGCGATCCGGTCGCCGAGACCCATCGCCTCGGCCTGGTCGTGGGTCACGTAGATGGTGGTGGTGCCGACCTCCTGCTGGAAGCTCTTCAGCTCGTCGCGGGCGCTCGCGCGCAGCTTGGCGTCCAAATTGGACAGGGGTTCGTCGAGCAGGAAAACCTGAGGGTCACGGACCATCGCCCTGGCCAGCGCCACGCGTTGCCGTTCCCCGCCGGAGAGCTGCCGCGGCTTGCGATCCAGCAGCGGCGCGATGCCCAGCAACTCGGCAGCCCAGAGAGCCTTACGGTCGCGGTCCTGCCTGCCCATTCCCGCGGCCTTGAGCGGGAAGACGATGTTGGCGAGCACCGTTTTGTGCGGGTAAAGGGCGTAGCTCTGGAACACCATCGCGATCCGTCGCGCACGTGGTGGCAACCCGGTCACCACGTCTCCGCCGATCAGCACGTCGCCGCTCGTCGGCTGTTCGAGACCCGCGATGGTGCGCAGCAAGGTGGTCTTCCCGCAACCGGAAGGACCGAGCAGCACGAGGTACTCGCCACCGGCCGCGGCCAGGCTCACCCCGTCGATGGCGTGCACCCGCCCTCCGTCGAAGTGCTTCACCAGCTCGCGGACCTCGACGACCGCCATCGCACTCAGCCGCCGACGAGCCCAGCGGCCCGCCACTTGTCGAAGATCGCCTTGATCTGGCGATCCGCCTCGGCGACCGCCTGCTCAGGCGTGGCGTCGCCGCGGGCGGCCTTGGCGAACATGTTCGGGATGACGAAGGTGCTGAACACCTCGCCGATGGCCGTGCTCGCGGGCCCGGGATGGCCGATGTTCGTGCTCCACGGGATGGCCTCGTTCAGCAGCTTCAGCTTGTCGGCGGGTTGGGCGCCGAACGGATCGCTCGCGAGCCAGTTCGGCAGCTCGGGCGTGAGCTTGGACCAGGCAGGCAGGTCGTAGAGCTTGGACTGGAAGCTCGCGGAGGCGAAGTTCGCGGTGTAGTGCAGCAGGAACTCCTTCGCCGCGTCAACGCCCTTCGCATGCTGGGGGATGATCCAGTTGTAGAGCACGTGCTGGGCGGCCAGCGCGTCCTTCGGCCCACGCAGTGCCGGCACGAAGAACGTGTCGTCGGCAACCGCCGGGTTGGACTCCTGTGCGGTACGCCAGGCGGAGATCGAGTTCACGATGTAGGAGAGCTTGCCCGCGACCAGGCCCTGGTTGTTGCTCGCGGCGTTCCAGGAGAAGATCTCGGGCGTCATCGCCTGCTTGTAGAGCCTGGTCATGTACTCCACGGCGGCCACAGTCTCCGGGGAGTTGATCACGACCTGCTCGTTCTCGTCCTGCTCCGACGCGCCGTAGGACCACATGAGCGCGCGCAGCACCATGTTGGAGTCGATCTCCTGCGACATGCCGAGGCCCAGCGGGATCTGCTGGCTCCGCTTGATCTCGGCCGCGCCGGTGAGCAGGTCGTCCCACGTCCGGGGTCCGTCCGCCATCCCGGCCGACCGCCACAGCGATCGGCGGTAGTTGCCGGGGTCGGGGACCCAGCCCGGCGAGTAGGCGTAGAACTTGTCGGTCGCGGGGTTGTAGCTGGACTTGCGGCACAGTGCCAGCTGCTCGCCCCAACGGCTGTTGGCCTCCTCGACGACGTCGCGCTGGTCGAGCACGCTCGGCTCGAACTGCGACAGCGTCGCGATGTACTGGATGAGGTCGTGTCCCTGACGCGCCTGCATCTCCGCGGCGATCCGGGTGGGGATCTGAGCCAGGTCGATGTGATCGACGCTCACCTTGACGCCGACCCGATTGCCCCAGGCTCGCGCGAACTTGTCGAACCACACGTCGTGGCTGGGGATGAAATGGCTCCACAGCAAGATCGTCAGCTCGCCGGAGAGCTTCGATCTCGGCTGCTGGAAGGTCTCCCTGGGGGCCTGACCGGACCTGGTGCCCGGGCCAGGGGCCTCCTCCTCCGCGGCGCACGCACCGGCAACGGCGGCACCGAGCGCTGCGATCGCGGCGGTGCGGAGTACCTCGCGCCGGCTGCGGCGGGTCCCGAATCCGTTGGTCATCGTCGACCTCCTCCCCGAAGGGAGCGCAGCGCACAAGTCTAGCTGTCAGTGACCCCGATCCGAGAGTCAACGCCGCGATTCGTTACACACAGTCACGGAGTGTGCGTGACCATTGACCGAGAGCGTGGCCGTTCCCTGTTACCCGGAAACTGGCGTTGCCATGGACCGGCTACGACCACCGCGACCCCCGTTCCGAGCGCCCTCGCGACGATGGGGCACACGCGGTGATCGCGCTGATGCGGCCCGTCGTCGGCTTCGTCACCACCGTGTTCGTGCTGCCAGCCTCCCTCGAGCAGCGCCGGCACTGCGGGTGGCACGAGGCCGAGCAGGAAACCGACGTTCGGGATGTGGTTCGTCAGGAACGCGAGCACGCCACAGCACCGGCAAGGGATGCCCGTGATCGCCAAAGCCACAACGTCCAGCACGGCGAGGATCAAGCCGAACACCGTGGTGACGAGCATGTAGCGGCTGCGGTGGCGGCGACCCCGCGACCACCTCGATCACCAGGGACCCGCACGGGCCGTGTCCATCCGCGCTGTATCGGAACCGGTCCCGGTGCTCGGGACGGTCCGATGAGCCGAGTTCAGCTCTCCACCGCAGGCTCTTTCTTCCTGCTGGTCAGCGAATGCTCACGGGTGACATAGACGTAGATCAAGCCGGGCACCATCGCCAGCGCCGCGATGTAGATACTCCACTCGGCGAGCGTGCCTCCGAACTCGCTGAGAGTGGTTCCCGCGCCGCCACCCACAATCAGCGCCACCAGGAAAACGATCGCGAGCACCACCGCCATGCTCAGCGCGACGATCGCGAGCACTCCGTAGCCGTTCTTCAGTACCTTCCGCACGACGATCTCCTCTCAGAGCCCGGCGATGGGCAACAGGCCCCCGAGCAGTGCCATTGACATCAGTAGGTGGCAGACGATCCAGACGGTCGCCGCCCGGGCCGTCTTGCCGAACTCGGAGTTCGCGATGCCCATCGTCACGAACAGCCCGAGCGCGAGCGGCGGTGTCATCCCTTCCAGCGCCCCCGTCAGCGCGGGCAGCAACACGGCCAGCAGGACCGGATCTCCACCCAGCGCGGCGAACACCGTGACGAGCGAGCCGCCGAGGATCGCCACCTGCGCCGTGCCCGGCAACACCATGCCCAGGACCGCGAAGACCAACGGCACGATCAAGACCACCGCGGTCAGCGAGAGATCGAGCCCGGTAAACCAGGCCTCGATCTCCTTCTCCGCCTTCAGGCCGTTGAAGGCGGCCGAGATCGCGTAGGCGAAGTACACCGTCGCGGCGATGGGCACGACCGTGCGCAGCGAACCACGGCACATCTCCATGATCGGGGCGAGGCGTAGCCTCCGGCCCGGCAAGGACTTCCGGCCGATGATCAGTGCGTAGGCCGCGGCCAGGCCGGGGGTGAACATCAGTACCGAGTCGGAAAAGGTCTCGGCGCCGTCCTCGCCGAGCCGCGCGATGAGAAAGTCCTCCGCCAGGAAGTCGATCATCAGCGGGACGAACAGCACCACCGGCAGGAGCAGGGCGGGCCAGCCCTGTTTCCACGCCTCGGCGAACTTGGGCCGTTCCTCGATCGGGATCGGCTCCACCTTCGTGACCTTGCAGATGAAAAACAGCAGGACGAACTTCTGCACCACGAACCAGAAGCCGATGGCGTAGGAGGCCAGCAGGAAGCCGCTGAGGCTGATCGTCCCTGGGAAGAGCCCATCGACGACGCCGAAGGACAGGAAGATGATCCCGGCGGGAGGGATGATGTTGCCCAGCATGCTCGCGGACATCTCGATGGACGCGGCGGTGTGCGGCTTGAACCCCGACCGCTTCATCATCGGGATCGTGAACGACCCGACCGCGGCCGCGTTACCAGGGCCACTGCCGGACAGTGAGGCCATGAACGCGCTCGCCAAGGTCGCGACGTAGCCGGAACCGCCCCGGAACCGGCCGATGAGCGCGAGCATGATGTAGACGATCCGGCCGACGGCGTCGGTGGCATCGAAGATCACGGCGATCAGCATGAACGTGAAGATGACGTAGAACAGGCTGTTCTCGGTGGGAAAGATCAGGTACTCGCCCAGTTCTGCCCACTGCCCGGTCAGCGCGACGAGCAGGATCAGCCCTAGGGCCATGTTCTCGTACATCGGGCGTTTGAACACGAGGAACATCACGGCGATGAACGCGACGAGGGCGACCAGCACCACGAGCGCTACAGGTAGTCCGAACATGACACTCCCGGCATAGCGCCTCCGAGGAGACAGGGTAAAGTGACCAGTGGTATTAACTGGTTATGTCGATGGCCGGATACGCTAGCAGCCGGATCCAGTCCTGAGAAGCCCTGATTTCCAGCGGTTGCGGCATCCCCGCCGGTAGACTGAGCCGAGCCTATTGTCTCTACTGGTCATCGGATTGGTGATGCGCCGTGCTCGATCGCCGAGGTGCCCTGCCCCTGTACGAGCAGCTCGCGGCGATGTTCCGCGAGCGGATCGACTCGCGGGAGTGGCCGGCGGGCAGCCAGCTTCCCTCCGAGCGGGAGCTGTGCGAGCTCTTCGGCGTGAGCCGGATCACCGTCCGGCACGCGATCGGCATCGCCGAGCAGGCCGGGCTGCTCGACCGGGTCCACGGCGTGGGTACGTTCGTCGCGCAACCGACCATGGAACAGCCGCTGGATCGCCTGAACAGCTTCGAGCAGACGCTCGCCCAGCGCGGCCTGGTCGCGTCGACGGTCGTGCACACCGCTGAGCTGACGGTCAGCGACCTCGCCCTCTCGAGCATCCTGCGGCTCGACGCGACCGCGCCCGTGGCACATCTGCGCCTCGTCGGCCGGGGCAACGACCAGCCGATCGTTGTCTACGACAGCTACTTCCCGCCCGATGTCGGCGAGGAGATGACCACGGCGGCGAAGCGGGCCGAGCAGGCCGGGTTGCCGTTCTCCACACTCGACCTCTACCGGAACACCGAGCGGACCAAACCGGACCGCCTGGCGCAGACGTTCGAGGCGATCGTCGCCGACCGGGAGCTCGGCGAGCTGCTCGGCGTCGACGAGGGTTGGCCGATCCTCCGGGTGACCTCCGTGCTGTCCCAGGAACAGCGCCCGGTCGAGTACCGCACCGCCTCCTACCGTGGCGACCGGTACAAGTTCGCCGTCGATCGCAGCCTGAGCGGCCTCCACTGACCCGCCGCGGTTGACAGCCGCCACAGGCAGGTGCCAGGCTGGCCGAAGTGGTTATAACCAGTATCCAGTGAGGTCATATGAAGTCCGAACTTCGCATCGTCAGCCCCAACGGTCACCTCGGTTTCGCACCGACCAAGGAGGAGAGCTTCCGCCTCGCGGCCGCGACCCGACCCGACTACTACTGCTGCGACTCCGGCAGCGACGACATCGGCCCCGCGGCGCTCGGCTCGGACCGTTCGGTGAGCATGTACGAATGGCAGAAGCACGACCTCGAACTGATGCTGCTCGCCGCGCGTGAGCAGAACGTGCCCATGCTCATCGGTTCCTCCGGCGACTGCGGAACGAACAGCCGGGTGGACATGTTCGTGCGAATCATCAAGGATCTCGCGGCCGAACACGAGCTCCCACCGTTCAAGCTCGCCTACTTCTACTCCGAGCTCGACAAGGCCGACCTGAAGTCCAGAATGGACAACGGTGACGTTTTCGAGGGTCTGGACAGCCGGGAGAACCTCACGGCCGAGGAACTGGCGAACACCACGCGCGCGGTCGCCGTCGCCGGTGTGCACCCGTTCCTCGAAGCTCTCGCCGCCGGAGCCGACGTCATCATCGGCGGCCGTTCCAGTGATGTCGCCGTGTTCGCCGCACCGGCGATCCACGAGGGATTCCCGCCCGAGCACGCCTACTACGCGGGCAAGGTCCTCGAGTGCGCCTCGTTCTGCGCCGAGCCATACGGCGCGAAGGAGAGCGTCATCGGCACGATCACCCACGACGACGTCAAGGTCACGGCGAT
The DNA here is from genome assembly GCF_003202235.1 of Prauserella flavalba. Lineage (GTDB taxonomy): Bacteria > Actinomycetota > Actinomycetes > Mycobacteriales > Pseudonocardiaceae > Prauserella_A > Prauserella_A flavalba. The sequence goes on along the minus strand of NZ_MASU01000013.1, from coordinate 30,954 downwards.
GGCGCCACATCAGCGTTGCACCGTCGCCAGCGTCGCCGGGCATGCGATGTACGAGCGCTCGAACCCGTACTTCGAGTACTTCGCCGGCGGCCTGCTCGACATGTCGAACTGCGTGTACGAGCAGTACGACGAGAGGACCACGCGGATCACCGGGCAGAGGTACGTGCCCATCGAGGGCGACGTGAAGGTCAAGATCGAGGGCTCGCGCCGCCTCGGCGAGAAGTACCTCGGCATCGCGGGAATCCGCGACCCGTACACCATCGCCAACATCGACACGGTTCTCGACCTCGTGCGCGCCGAGGTGGCCGCACAGTTCAAGGACATCAGCTACCACCTGAACTTCCGCGTCTTCGGCAAGGACGGCGTGATGGGTGAACTGGAGCCGGTCACCGAGATCCGTTCCCACGAGCTGTGCGTCGTCGTCGAGGGCGTCGCCGAGACCAGCGAACTCGCCGAGAGCGTGACGCTGATGGGGACCCGGCAGATCTTCTACGCGCGGCTGCCGGAGGTGACGGGCACGGCGGGCACCGCGTCCTTCGTGGTCGACGACGTGCTTCCGGCCGGCACCGCGTACATCTGGTCGATGAACCACACGGTGCCCGTGAAGGACCCGATGGAACTGTTCGAGCTCAACCTGTGCGAGGTCGGCGCCCCGGCCCCTGCCCTCCACCGATAGGAGCGACCATGCCGACCAAGACGCTGGCCGAACTGGCCAAGACGATCCGCAGCAAGAACGCGGGCACGGACCGCATCACCTTCGACGTCATCTTCCACACCCGCGAGGACTACGAGCACGTGAAGAACAGCGGCGTGCTGACCAGGGAGACGGTGCGCGCCCTGTTCAACGTGGACGATGAGCGGATCGTCGACTTCGTCAACTTCGACCCCGCCTACGCGATCAAGTTCACCTTCGCCCGCCCGCAACCCAGCGGCAGCCCCGGGGAAGGAGACGTCTTCGGGTGCCAGCAGTATCCGCCGCTACTGGACGTCGTCGTCCCGGTGGACTGAGCACCGTCCTCCGCGGCCCGGCTCGCCGGGAGCCGGGCCGCAGGGCGCTAACCCAGGCCTGCGGCGACGGCGGGCGAATCTGCCGATCGCGCGAGCGAAGGCCATCCGGCGAGCCGCTCTGCTGGGTGCCTCGCTCACCACGATGGTGATCATGTTCGCTCTGCCGCATCCGGTTGAGCTGACCCGATCGTTCGACGGGCTCCACGCGATCGACAACACGCTGATCTATGCGTTGCACCTCGGAGAAGGCTGCACCCGCAGATTTGGAGAGTGTCCTTGACTCTCAGATTCCGTAAGGCGTAACTTACGTTAGTGGCCACTTACGTAGATGACGCGTGGACGGCCCTCGGCGACCCGAGTCGGCGGCAGATCCTGCGGCGCCTCGCCGAGCGGCCCTGTTCGGTCACCGAGATCGCCGAGGAGCTGCCCATCAGCCGGCCGGCGGTGTCGCAGCACCTGCGGGTGCTCAAGGAGGCGCGCCTGGTGCTGGTCCGCCCGCAGGGCACGCGGCGGATCTACGAGGTCGATCTCCAGGGCCTCGCCACACTGCGCGAGGAACTGGACCAGTTCTGGGGCAAGGCCCTGGAGAACTTCAAGCGCTTAGTGGAAGAGGAAACGGAGCAACCATGACCAGCACGTCCACTGAAACCTCCGTACGGCGCGAGACCGAGGTCGCCGTCCCGGTCGAGCGCGCCTTCGCGGTGTTCACCGAGAAGTTCGACGGGATCAAGCCCCGTGAGCACAACCTGCTGGCGGTGCCGATCGCCGAAACCGTGTTCGAGACCCGCGTGGGCGGCTCGGTCTACGACCGCGGCGAAGACGGGTCGGTGTGCCGCTGGGCGCGGGTCCTCGAGTTCGAGCCGCCGCACCGGTTTGTGATCAGCTGGGACATCGATCCCCACTGGCAGATCGAGACCGACCCTGACCGGTGCAGCGAGGTCGAGGTGCGCTTCATCGCCACAGGACCGGACCGGACCCGGGTCGAACTCGAGCACCGCCACCTGGACCGCCACGGCCCGGGCTGGGAGCGCGGGCGCGACGGCGTGGCCTCCGAGGGTGGCTGGCCGCTCTACCTGCAGCGGTTCACCGAGCTGGCTTCGGGCGCGTAATCCGGGCAGACAGCCACACCAGCTCAATCCGCGGGCACCGGCCGGTGCGGCAGCCGCCGGCCGGGCGTGGCCAGACGGTCCCGTCCAAGGAGCCGCTGGATACGGGCGATTCCGGAGGTGTCGGCGCGGACGTGTTGGAAGAGCCGCAATCAGCCACCGGGAGCGAGGACGCGGCGAACCTCCCGTTGCGCGTCAGCGTTCCGTGGCGATCAACGGCAGTACGGGCAGGGCACACACGGGGCAACTGGTGGCCGCGGTGACCAGTCCGGAGGTTATGCCCCCGGTGGCTCCCGTGATCGCGATAGTGAACGTCGACGACGCCTTGGACGTTGGGCGCGCGCGGCCAGCGGCAGGGTCTCGATTTCATCTCGCTAATACGATAAGCGGCAGCGGCGGCTGTCTGGGATCGATGAGATCGTGCTGTCGTTGACACTCCCGAACTCGGACTGAGGCTAGTCCGGATCTGGGATGGCCAATCCAGCTGCGGCGAGACAGGCGGCCTGGAACCGCCAGATCTGCTCGTCGTTGAACCCGGAGCCCAGGTTCGGCAGCTGTGTGAGGTCGGCTTCGGGCAAGCTCACCGGGGCATCGCCAGTGCTCGCCGCCTTCAAGATCATCCGTGCCAGTGCATCGACGTTGAGCGCACGACTCAGGGCTTCCGCAACGGTCCCACCGGTCGTGACCAGGCCGTGCCCGCGGAGCACACAGACGCTCTTCTGTCCCAGTGCGGCCACGAGTTCGCGGCCGAGTTCAGGTGTGTTGACCAAGACGCTGCGCGGATAGACGGGAATCCCGTCCCGTGCCATTCGGCTCGCCGGGATGTTGTATGCCCCTACCACGGGAGCGAGCTCGAGGCCTGCCAGGTCCAGCGCGACAACTGCTGGGGGGTGGGCATGCAGGACGACATCGACATCAGGGCGTGCATTCAGGATCTCGGTGTGAATGTGGATCTCGTTAGGCACGGAGTAGCCGTCGTCGGCCTCAGCGAGGCGGCCGTCGCCGTCAGTCATGAGGACGTCGTCAGGCCGCGTGAAGAGCAGCCCGCTTTCCTCCCGGCCGCGGCATCGCACCAAGAGCCCACCGTCGTGACGACTACTGATGTGACCGAGCACGTCTTCACACAGGCCTCGGTACGCCGCGATCCGGCAGGCGGTCGCAATCTCATGCTGCTTTGAACGGAGCTGCGCGCTCCGGTCGACCGTCAGTTCAGCCTTGCTCGGCATCAATCCCCCTCTACGAAACGGAATCCGGACAGAAGCTCGATCACCTCGGGATACGGACGATCGCTCACGGCACTGGTGTTGGCCGCAAGGAAGAACTCCGCGAGCGCGGCGAAGGAGGGACTGTCAAAGCCCGCATCACGGAACATGCCTCGGGTCAGTTCCATGTCCTTGGCGATGGTCGCCACAGGAGCGTGGGATGCGATGGCTTCCGCGTCGTCAAGGAAGTACTCCTCGGCAGTGGCGAGACCGGAACGGGCGCCGGTACTTGCGGCGAGAGCTCGAATCGTCTCGGGAACATCGAGACCTTGGTGCGCGGCAAAGGTCAGTGCCTCGGCCGCAACGAGGAACCGTGCGTACTTGATGTACTGCTGCAGGAGTTTGGCACCATAGCCAGCGCCTGACGTGCCGAGGTGGACGATCGTGCCGGCGGCGGCCGAGAGCACGTTCTCCGCGTCCCCAAGGGCACCGGGCGCACCGCCTACGAGCATCGTCATGGCCGGAGGTTTGCCGCTGACCGGGCAGTCGACGAAACGGACTCCCCGCTGCCCCAAGCTGGCGGTCGCCTCCTGGGCGAAGGCCGGCGCACACGTGGATGTCTCTATGACACACGCTCCGGCAGGCAACAGCCGTCCGAGCTCGAGAACCACCTCGCGGACGGCCGCCACGGTGGGAAGCGAGGTGACGACGACATCGCTCCGCGCGGCCGCTTCGGCGAGCTGATCGAAGACCTTGACGCCGAGCCGATGAGCGTGCTCACGAACGCTGGGCAGCGTGTCGAAGCCGTTGACACTCACACCGGCCTGTACAAGGGCGCGTGCCAGCGACGACCCCATCCGGCCAAGACCGACGATCGTAAACTCCACAGCACCGTCCTGCTCTGCAGAAAAATTTTCTACCTCGGAAGGTACACGTGGGCCATGCAGGTAGCAAGGCACACCTGATCGATCTCTTACCGTTCGGACGGTGCTGTGGCCCGGACCGTGCGGTCCAGATGCTGGCGCAACTCAGCGACCGCACGGTCGAGATCGCGGGCCGCGATGGCGTCGACGATGCGCCGGTGCTCCTCGACACCCGAGGTGCCCACGTGATGGGCCTCCTGCAGGGACTGCAGGATCGGGTCGCGCAGCGCGTCGAGCAGCAGGGTGGTGGCCGAGTTGTGGGCGCATCCGGCCAGGGCGCGGTGGAACTGGAGCGACATCTCCACCGTGTAGGACCCGTCCTTGCGTGCGGCCTCGTGCTCGTCGCACATGGCACGGAGCTCCGCAATGTCGGCGTCCGACGCGCGCTCGCAGATCACGGGCAGGAAGGCCAGTTCCATGATGGTACGGACCTCGGTGACTTCCGAGGAGGTGATCGCCGCCCTGTTGATCAGGTCGGTGAGCCCTTCGCCAATCAACGAGGTCGACGGCGCCTTGACGAAGGCGCCGCCGTCCTTGCCGAGCTTGATCGTGATGTGGCCGGTGGCCTCGAGCATTCGGAGCGCCTCGCGGATGGTTCTCCGGCTCACTTCGAACTGATCACACAGGGCGCGCTCCGATGGAAGACGAGCACCGACAGGTAGGTCCCCAGATCGGATCCGGCTGCGAATCTGCTCCACGATGGTCGCGGACATGCGCACGTTAGCCACCGGCTCGAACACGATCGAACCACCCTCGTCGGTGACGTCGAACTCTACTGGCACGCCACTCCTTCAGTCTCGGTCGATTCTAATCGGATGTCTCGTTGCCCCTGCGATTGAGGACCGTCGCGCTCACCATGACGAGCCCTGTGAGCGCGACCGCGGCGGAGGTCGCCATCATGGTGAGCAGCGCGGCGACGCCCAGGGGTGTGATCAACAGCGCGGCAGCACGGTAGGTACCTGCCGTCGCGATCGCCTCGCCGCGCTCCTCGGGGTTCACCGTCTCACTCGCGAGGGCAGGACCGACGGTTTGCAGGAGACCAGCACCAATCCCCGATACCGCAAGCGCGGTGGCAGCAGCCACCAGATCGCCGCCGAGGAGACCGAACATCGCGAGGCCGACCCCGGTTGTCATCATGCCGGCAACGAGCGCGAGCCTCAGCCTGCGAGCCCTGATCCACCCAGCACCCGCGCCACCCGCGATCGACATGCTGTTGGCCACCGCCACTACGACGCCGATCGCGGAAGCGGCATGCCCGGCCTCTGCGAGGACGACGGGTACGTAGGAGTTCATCATCGCGCGCCAACCGCCCGCGGAGGCACCGGCCCAGCTCGCGAGCCCGACCCCCGACCGTCGCCACGCGCTCCGCGCCGCCCGGCGTTTCTTTGCCGGGCGAAGGGGCGGCAGGCAGACCATGAGCGACGAAGGCAGCACCGCGAGCGCGCCGGCGATTCCCGCGCACGACAGGGTCCACGCGACTGAAAGGTGCTGAATCGCGGGCCCCGCAAGCAGCGGACCGAGAATCTGTCCGATCCCGGAGGTCAGGTTGATCCGCGCGATCGCGGCCACCGACGAATGGCTGGTGCGCACGACATGTGTCTGCGCCCCCGTCCAGAAGAAGCCCCGAGCCGCACCCTGGGCGAGCTGGGAGCAGGCAAAAGCCCACCACCCTGTCGAGACCACGAGCACCAGACACGAGAGCGATATGAGCACGCCTGCGGCACTGACGAAGTGCTTGGGAGCGACATGGCGCATCAGTGCGCCCATGCCCGCCCTGATGCCCAGCTGCGCGCAGGCCGACAGGGCAACGAGAAGCCCAACCTGACCAGCGCTGTAGCCGGCGGACAGAGCGAAGAGCGGGATCGCCACGGCCGACAACCCCATCGCGAAGGTGAAGAGCGCCCCTGCGAGGCCGACATACGCGTTCTCGAATCGCGACGGTTGACGCTCCCGGTCGGCACTCATAGTGTAATGGTACCTCCATTACACGATATGGGAGCAAGAACCGATGAGAGTGGCGAGTGACCTGGCCAAATGTCAGGGGTACGGCAACTGCGTTGCCATCGACGAGAGGCATTTCGACCTGGACGACGACGGGCTGGTCGTGGTTCGCGAGGAGCACGTCACCCAGGAAGAGCGGGACACCGCGGACGAGGCGATCCGCAGCTGCCCGGTAGCCGCCATCTGGCTGGAGGACGTGCGTTGAGCGACCACGTCGTCATCGTCGGGGCCTCGGTCGGTGGCGTCCGGACGGCCCAGGAGCTACGCCGACTCGGCTTTGAGGGCGACGTCACGGTCGTCGGCGAGGAGAGTGAGCAGCCTTACGACAAGCCGCCGCTGTCGAAGCAACTGCTGCTCGGGACCCAGACCGAGGAAGAGATCTCCCTCCTTGGCGACGGCGGATGGGAAGCCATCAACACCCGGGCGAAGCTCGGGACCCGCGCGGAGAGCATCGACATCGACTCGATGGTGGTGAGCCTCTCCGACGGCGACGAGTTGGACTACGACGCGCTGGTCATCGCGACAGGCGTTCGCCCGCGATCATTGGCTCCGGGCCTCACTGACCTCGACAGTGTCTACACCGTCCGCGAGATGCGTGACTCCCGTGCACTTGCGGCCCGGGCAGCCCTCGGCCCGGTCGTGGTCGTCGGCGCCGGCTTCATCGGTGCTGAGGTCGCCTCCTCGCTCCGCAACCTCGGTGCCGAGGTCACCATGACCGAGGCGTTGGCCTCGCCGTTCGCACGGGTGTTTGGCCGCGAGGTCGGCGGCCTGGTCACCGATCTGCACCGCTCCAACGGCGTTGACCTGGTCACACAAGCCAGTGTGAACGCGATCGAGAAGTCCGGCGATCAGACGCTGGTCCGGCTGGTCGACGGGCGTGTACTCGAGGCAGCGACCGTTGTCCTCGGCATCGGGGCGACTCCCAACAGCGAGTGGCTGGAGAATTCGGGCCTCAAGATCGGCGACGGCGTCTTCGTCGACGCCGGCTGTGCCGTCCTCGCGAGCGGGTTCGGCCCGCACGCCGAAGGCGTTTACGCCATCGGTGACGTGGCACGTCAGGTCGACCCAGGAACTAACAAGCATTACCGCGTCGAGCACTGGACCAATGCGGTCGAACAGGCTCACGTGGTAGCTCGCCAGATCGTCGACCCGGTGGCGACGCCCGAGCCACTCAAGGCACCGTACTTCTGGTCCGACCAGTTCGGCACGAAGATCCAGATGGTCGGCCGCCCCCATGAGAGCACCTCCGTGTCGCTCCACCACTTCGAAGCCGGGGGTATCGAGCGGACGGCAGCTCTTTATGCGTACGAAGGTCGACTTGCCGCAGCCGTCACGTTCGGCTGGCCGAGGGCGATCGCGGCCTGCCGGTCCGCCTGGCGGACCGGCACCCCGGTAGCCGAGGTCCTCACCAAGCTCCGTGATCTCGCCGACCGCGCCAAACCCGTTTCCGCCTGAGTCGCCATCCCCTCGCGCGGACACCCAAGAAAGGACTTCCATGACGATCGACCAGTCCCTCCCGTCACAACGGGTCAGTGACCTGATCGACATCACCGCCGGTGAGATCAGCCGTGAGATCTTCGTCGACGAAGCCATCCACAAGCAGGAACTGGAAAACCTCTTCCCACGCGCCTGGCTCTTCGTCGGACACGCCTCGCAAGTTCCCAACCCGGGCGACTACTTCAGCTCGTGGATGGGCTCGGACCCGGTTCTGCTGACCCGCGACGACAGGGGCGAGATCTACGTCCTGCTCAACTCGTGCCGCCACCGTGGCATGAAGGTGTGCCGGTACGACGAGGGCAACACGATGCAGTTCACCTGCCCGTACCACGCCTGGTCGTACAGCATCGACGGCTCACTGGTCGACGTCCCGGGCGACCTCCACGGCGTCCCGCACCTGAAGTCCGCCTACCAGGGGCAGCTGGAGAAGGCCAAGTGGGGCCTGGTCCGCTGCCCGCGGGTGCACAACTACAAGGGCCTGGTCTTCGCTACCTGGGACGAGCAAGCCCCCGACTTCCTCGATTACGTCGGCGACTTTCACTGGTGGCTGGACAACCTCGCCGACGCCTTCGACGGTACTGAGGGAGGCACCGAGGTCTTCCACGGCGTCCTCAAGTGGAGGATCAAGTCGAATTGGAAGTTCGTATCCGAGAACTTCCTCGGCGACACCTACCACGGCGCGTCCACGCATGCGTCGGTTGAGGCCGTCGGCATCGGCCCCGGCGGGAAGGGCAAGCGGCGCCACGGCGAGCGGCAGAACCAGGGCGGCTTCTCCAAGGGCCGGATGAAGACGTCCTTCCGTCTCGGCCACGGCGCGTCGGACAACCTCGACTACGAGCTCCCCTATCCGGAGTTCGCCGAGCCTGAGCTGACCGAATACTTCGAGCACGCGTGGAACAAGCGTGCCGAGAAGCTCCGAGCCGAAGGTCGCCCGCTGGGTGGACGTGGTCCGGCCACGATGTTCCCGAACATGTCGTTCGCGGCAGGCTTCCCACGGTCGATCCTGGTCGCGCATCCAATCAGCCCGACCGAGACCGAGGTCTGGCGCTGGTTCCTCGTCGACAAGGACGCCCCGGACTTCGTCCGCGAATGGCTGCGGCAGTACTACATGCGCTACGGCGGCCCCGCGGGCATGACCGAACAGGACGACATGGAGAACTGGGATTACGCCACCAACGCCAGCCGCGGCGTGGTCGCCCGGCGCTACCCGTACAACTACCAGCAGGGGCTGGACCGCGAGCAGCCCAGCGAACTCGACCGGGCCGTGCACTCCGACCACGCCATCGCCGGCGAGGTCAACGCCCGAGCGTTCTACCGACGCTGGGCGGAGTACGTCGACAACCTGAGCCAGCAAGAGCTCACAGAACGCGCCCAGGTGGACGAGCGCATCGACCGGATCAAGGAGCGGCAGGCCAAGAGCGCCGCGGAGCTGGAAGGGCAGGCATGAGCACGCTGACCCATGAGCAGGGGAAGCCGCAACTCGTCAACGAGTCCGGGCTCTCCAAGCCGCAACTGCGTGAGCTACTGGCCGACGTCAGCGACTTCCTCTACCGCGAGGCCGACCTGCTCGACGAGCGGCGCTACACCGAGTGGCTCGAACTGCTCGACGACGACTACCGCTACTCCGTGCCCCTGCGGATGAACGTCCCGTTCGCTGATGTCGCGGACAACGAGAACACCAAGCTCGGCGCCGAGGTCTGCTGGTTCGACGAGCCCAAATCAACCGTCGAGTTCCGGGTGACGCAGCTGATGACCGGTGTGCACTGGGCCGAGGAACCCGTCTCCCGCGTCTCCCACCTGCTGACCAACCTCCGCCTCACCCGCGTGGACCTACCCGAGGTCGAGATCTCCGGGCGATTCCTGGTCTATCGAAACCGAGTCTCCGACGAGACCGACATTCTCGTCGGTCGCCGACGCGACGTCCTGCGCCGAGCCGGCGACGACTGGAAGGTCGTGCGTCGCACGCTTCTCCTCGACCAGTCGGTTCTGCTGGCCAAGAACCTCTCGATCTTCATCTGACCCAGCCGGGCAAACGACCAGCCCCGGTGCACCGACACTCGGTGCACCGGGGCTTTCGTCGCATCTGGCGTTATGATAGCTCGGTCGCACAGCAGAAAGACTTTCCTATGAACGAAACGAGCAGCCCGGATGCAGCAGCGTCGAGCGCAGCCAGTGCGCGCGGATCCGACCGGAAGAAGAAGCCGTCGTATCCGATCTCCTCGGTCGACAACGCACTCCGTCTGCTCTTGATGTTTCGAGATCGACAGCAAGTGCGACTCTCCGACGTGTCCAGCGAACTCGGTGTCGCCCACTCCACCGCACACCGCCTGCTCGCGATGCTGACGCACTACGACTTCGTCCGCCACCCCGGCGGCCACGGCGCCTACACCGCCGGCCCAGCTCTGCTCGAGATCGGCTACGGCGCCGTACGCAGTCTCGACCTGCGCTCATTGGCACAGCCGTTCCTGCACCAGTTGGCACGCACCCTGGACGAGACCGTCCAGCTCGCCCAACTCGAAGGCGGGCACATCCGATATATCGCCGGCGTGGAGTCGAGCCAGCCACTGCGCGTCGCCGATCGCACCGGTCAGCTCTTTCCGGCTCACCAGACCGCCACCGGCAAGGCCATCCTGGCCGGCCTCACCGCCGACCAACTCCGGGCAGCGCTGACCGGAGCCACACTCGCCAAGGATGAGGAAATACCGGAGATCGACCTCGAAGATCTCGAACACCAGCTCACAGCCGTGCGCTCCTCCGGCTACGCGTTCAACCATCGTGACGACGGCGTCATCTCGCTCGCTACAGAGGTACGCAACCAGCGCGGCTTCACAGTCGCGGCCATCAACGCCTCCGCCCCAGAAAACCGCATGCCACCCGAACGCCGGGACTACACGGTCTCGGTGCTGCGCAAGACCGCCGAGGACCTCGGGAACGCCCTCCACGACGGGTAGATCTCGCCCCAGCGAACGCAAGGTGGCCCAGGTACCTGCCTGGGCCACCTTGCGTGCAGGGGGTGCCAGCCGGCTCGATCCAGCTTGATCAGCCTTCGTAGGCCTTCTTGATGATGTTGATGTAGTCCTGCGGCGCGTCCATCAGACCCTCGACGGACTTCTGGACATCGACACCAGCGGTGTAGGCGATCGGACGCCCAGCCTTCTCGGCCGCAGCTATGTAGTCCTTGTTCTGGACCACCGCGTCGAAGGCCTTGCGCAGCTCCGCCAGGCGGTTCTCATCCATGTTCGGCGGAGCAGCCAGCGTCCGTCCGCTCTCGAGCACGTCGGCGTGGAACTCCGCGAGCTTCTTGCTCTTCGCGTCGTCGGCGACGTCGATCAGGGTCGGCACCTCCGGGAACGCCTTGACCGGCTGACGGCCCAGTACCAGGATCGGTCGGCCATCACCGGCGTCGATCGTCGGCTGCTGACTGCTCAACGAGCGCGAGTAGGCGTCGAAGTTCCCCTGGACCAGCGAGAGCGCTGCCGCACCAGAGCCATTGAAGCCGGTGACGATTTCGTTCTTGATCCCGAATCCGGTCTCCAACACGACCGGATCGACGTACTCGTTCGAACCCGGCCCGGTGGCGCCGAACTTCACACCGCCATCGTCGGCAGCCGCCTTCAGGTCCTCGTACGACTTGATGTCGCCGTCCGCCGCCGTGATCACGACATCCGGCTCGGAGGCGAGTCGGCCGATGTAGCTGAACTTGGCCGGGTCAAATTCCACACCCTCGGCCTCGGCGAGTGCGCTACCCACGACGCCCGTCATGTTCAGGATCTCGATCGTGGTCCCGTCCGGCTTCGCCCGCATCAGCTCATTGATCGCGAGCAGCCCGCCAGCGCCGGGCTTGTTGATCACGTTGACGGTAGCGCCGAGTTCCTTCTCCAATGCAGGCGCGAGCTGCCGAGCGTACTGGTCGTAGCCGCCGCCTGTCTCGAAAGGCACGACGAGATCAATGGTCTCGCCTTCGAAGTTGCCAGAGGCCTGGCTCTCGCCACCGCTGATACCCGGGCCCTGACAGCCCGTCAATGCCAATGCGACGGCAACGGCGAACGCCGCGATGCGGAGTTTGTTCATCTCATCATCTCTCGGTAGGTAGGCCCGTGGGGCCGCGGACGGGTCAGGCCAGCCCGAAGTAACCGGCCGGGACCGGCTGGACGAGCAGGACATTGAAGGCGAGGTACAGCACGCCGGTGAGGATGACTGCGTAGATACCCGAGAAGACCCAGGAACGTTTGTCTTGGAAGCGCAGGTAGAGCACGGTGAACAGCATCGAGGTGGCGTACAGGCCAAGGACGTAGAGCGACGCGAAGAAGGCGATGAACCATGCGAGCGTCGCCAGCCATTGCATTGTGCTCGCAGTGTGGAAGACGTAGTCGAGGTCGTCGTCTTCCGTCTCGGAGTGGTCGTGCGGAGCCTCCCGGGTACCGATCAGCGCCCGGATGACAAGCACCACCCCCAGTGCGGCACCGGCGATGCTGATCGCGGCCGGGAACTCGGCCGCCTGCGGCGAGAGCGAGCGGGTCATCACATAGGCGCCCACCATGATGCCCACCATCAGCAGGCCACCGACCAGATCGGCGACCAGAACGCGTCGAGGCCGCGCGGCGGTGACGGTCGGAGTAACCGGGTTCGTCCTCATCGCTTGTCTCCCTCGGACACGTCCGGGCTCTCCCCGGGCGCGGTCGTGGTCAGCACGGGGTCTGCCGGATCGCGCTCTGCTGTCTCGGCCACTGCCTTCTTCACGGAGGTCTTCCGCTGCCGAGTGCGCGCTTCACGAACGAAATGCATCACGAGCACCGCGGCGATCACGACACCGACTCCGATCACCACCGGCCGGGTGATCCAGCCGGCGCCGAAGAGCTGGCCGGAGAGAAACAGGTTGCTCTCCAAGACCGCGCCGAGTACGAACCCGAGCAGCAGGGGCACTCGCGGCCAGTCCCATCGAATGCAGGCGACACCAATAGCGACGAAGACGAGCATCAGGAAGACATCGGTCCAGGCGTTGTTCTCCGCGAAGGCACCGATCGAGAGCAACAGCATCAGGAACGGGACCAGCAACGGTCCGGAGATGTGGGTCAGCTTCGCCAGCGGGCGAACCAAGGCGAGCGCTACTCCAATCGCGATCACGGTCGCGAACAAAGCGATCCAGACGAACGACATCGTCACGTCGAGTTCGGTGGTGAGCATCTCTTTGCCCGGATCGAGCCCGAGGATCAGGAATGCGCTCAGAAGTACGGCACTCGACGCCGATCCAGGGATGCCGAACGCGACAGTCGGGATCAGCGAACCGCAGTCTTTGGCCACCCCGGTCGCACCGGCGGCGATGACTCCCTCGACCGATCCCTTGCCGAACTCCTCAGGCTTCTTCGACACGGACTTGGCGTGACCGTAGGCCACGAACTGAGCCACCGAGCCACCCATCCCGGGCACCAGGCTCAGCCCACTGCCGATGGCTCCGGAACGTGTCGCCAACGGCCACCGCTTCAGCGCGTCGCGGATCCCTGCCCCGACGCCGGAGACAGCCGGGGTTCCCGCCTGCCTCGAGGCGACGCTCCTCTTCTGCATCATGAGCTGCAGCACCTCGGCGCCACCGAAGAGCCCGATCACGACCGGCACGATGCTGATGCCGTCCCAGAGATCCATCGACCCGAAGGTGAATCGCTGCTGACTGGTGAACGGATCCAGCCCGACCAGCGAAACCAGCAGCCCCACGATGCAGGCGAGGGCTCCTTTGAGCATCTTGCCCGACGACAGGGTCACCACGAAGGTCAGGCCCAACACGGCAAGAGCGAAGAACTCCGGCTCCGCGATGTTCATGATGACCGGCCGGATGACCGGGATCAGCAGTACCAGCACCAGCGCGCCGAACAGTGCGCCCATTCCAGAGCTGGTCAGCACGGCGCCCAGGGCACGACCTGCCCGGCCGCGCCGGGTCATCGGGTACCCGTCGAGCACGACCGCTGCCGATGACGCCTCTCCCGGGATTCCGAAGAGTACCGAGGTGATGTCTCCTGCCGTCGCGGCCACAACGTACATTCCGAGCAGGAGCGCGAAGGCCGGCACCGGGTCCATGTCGAACGTGAACGGCAACAGCAGCGCCAGCGTCACCGCACCGCCCAACCCGGGCAGGATGCCGACAACGAACCCAAGAGCGACGCCGATGACCATCATCAACAGCGACATCGGTGTGAGCACCTGCATCAGTGCGTCAACTAGTGCTTCGGCCATGTCGTCCTTCGAATTTTCGTAGTCCAGAAATTTGTTCCGAACGTAACCCCCGCCACAAAGCCTGTCAATGGTTCCCCCATTAGCCGCTCATAACGAACGAGATGCGCAGCCGGTACGCGATGCATGTCAGGGCTGCGCGAGCACGCCCGTACCGAGCTGATCGAGGCGCCTGAACCGGAGGCGGAACGGGTGGCTTCACGGCCGTCCGCACCTCGTGGTCCTTGCCGATGGTCGCCCGCCAACGCCTCGGCCCCGCGCTCCCCTCAGCTACGCCCGCATGCGACGGTGCTGCCTGGTTCTGGGCCTCGAGACCCCGGCCCTGCGCCTGGAACTACGTGCGGAGGTCAGGGATGCAGGGTTTGCCGCGCACCGCGGCCGCGTCCCCGATCGGTTCGGCCCCAGTGACAATGACCCGCTGCACGTCCGGGCAGCCCACGACGCTTCCTGAACCAGGTTTACGCGTGTTGGCCACGTAGGAGGGCACGAATACCGCGCCGATCGTGGCCGGGGCGAACCGCACCTCGAGGATCTCGGGCCGTTTCTGGTGTGAGCAGTCACTCGGGCGACCAGCAGGGCACCGACCATCGCGTCGCAGAACGACAGGACCTGCTCGCGGACGCGATCGCGACCGCCGACGGCGCGTTCGCGGCGAGCAGGACACCACCAGAACGGGGAGAAGTCGAGCGCCTACGCTGGACCAGCAAACGTTCTGCCATGGCGGCGACCCCCGTCGCGCCGGCCCTACCATCCACATCGGAGCCGGATGCCCGAGAGCCCTGCCTCGCGGCGGTCAGGGAATGGAGTGCGCCGGGGACTGGCGGGCAAGGAGGAAGCCGCGAACGTGATCCTGGGCGGAGCGGCGGTGGGCGTCCGAGATGCTGACGCAGCGCTCGAGGTCCATCGACTCGAGGGCCTCGATCAGTTCGCGGTGCTCGTGCCATGAGCGGGCGGCGTTGCGAGAGTCGTAGAGGTACAGAGCGCGATAGGACTCCGACAGCGTCCACAAACGGTCGATCATCTTGGTCATCAGGGGCGCGTCGCCGAGTTCGAAGACCGCGAAGTGGAATCGGCGGTTCAGGGGTACGAAGTCCGCCAGATTCCCCGAGTCCGCGGCCTCGCGCATGCGGTCGTTGATGTCGTTGAGGTCCCGGATCTCCTCCGGGGATGGCTGGTGGATGTGACGTAACAGGTCGCTCTCGAGGAGGGTGCGCATGCGGTAGATCTCGTCGAGCAGCTCGACGCTGATCTTCGGGACCGTGTAGCCGCGGTTCTTGACGTACTCGACCGCACCCTCGGCGGCGAGGATCCCGAGCGCCTCGCGGACCGGGATGCGGCTCATGCCCAGCGCCTGAGCGATGTCCTCCTGGTTGAGCTTCTCGCCGGGCGTGAACCGTCCCGCGACGATCCCGTCGCGCAGGTACCCGAGTGCCGCAGCCACTCCGTCGGACCTCATGTTCACTCCCTCATCCGCCACCGCACACAGCGAACCGCATACACGATGGCATACCCGGCCTCATCGGCGTTGCCCGAACCGTCGGCCCAGGTACTCCGACGCGATCCTCGTCCGCTGGATCGCCGGCGTCCCGCCAGCGATCGCCCAGCCGGCCGCGTCACGCATGTACCGCTCGACGTGATATTCGCGGTGGTAGCCGTAGCCACCGTGGAGCTCCATCGCGGTCGCGGTCACGCGCTTGGCCATCTCGTTGGCGAAGCACTTCGCGACCGACACCTGCCCGACGTCCGGCAGCGGATTCGCCGACATCGCCGCCCGCCAGATCAACAGCCGCGCCGCCTCGACCTGCATCACCATGTCCGCCAGCTGGGTCTGTACCGCCTGGAACTCCACGATATCCCGGCCGAACTGCTGTCGCTCCTGGACGTAGGCGGCCGTCCGGTCGAGCGCGGCCTGCGCGAGCGACAGGCTCATCGTCGCGTTGCCGAGCCGCTCGATCGAGAACGCGCCGAACAGCCGGGAGAACCCGCCCGCGGGCACCACCACATCGGATGCCGGCACGCGCACGTTGTCGAAGAACATGTCCGCGGATGGCACGCCGCGGAAGCCCATCAGCTGTTCCCGCGGTCCGAACGTCAGGCCTGGCGCGTCCTTCGGGACGATCACCGCGCCGATGCCGGCCGCGCCGCGCTCGTCGGACAGGCGGAGGTACACGAGGTAGTACTCCGCGGCGCCCGCGCCGGAGCACCACCTCTTCTGCCCGTTGATGACGATCGTGTCGCCGTCGACCTTGCCGCGGGTCAGCATGTCGGTCGCGGCGCTGCCCGCGTTGGGTTCGCTGATCGAGATGGCCATGGTGGCCTGGCCGGCGACGATCTCGGGCAGGTAGCGCGCACGCTGTTCCTCGGTGCCGTACAGCTCGACGACGCGCGCGGGTCCGGTGTTGGCCTCGAAGATCTGGAACGCCGGGAGTGAGCACCGCTTGGCGACCTCCTCGACGACTACCAGCGCGTCCATCAGGCTGCCGCCGCTGCCGCCCCACTGCTCGCCGATGGCGATGCCGAGGTAACCGAGCTCACCGAGTCGGCGGCGTTCCTCATCGGGCAGGTGGGTGGCGGCCGCGTCCCATTCCAGCGCCTTGTCGGCGTAGTAGCGGTCAGCCACCGCGCCTGCACTTTCCCTCAGCTGCATCTGTTCCGCGGTCAGGTGACTCATCGAACGCCTCTCTCTGTTCAGTGGTCAAATCTGCGCGTCCCAATCGCGCACGAGCCGGGTCATCGCTTTGGCGGCCAGTGCCGCGTCGACGCTGGCGAGTACGCCGATCGTCGCCAGTTCGTAGTTCGCGTCGGTTGACACGACCGCACGGCGAGGCAGCAGTAGGTCCGGTGGGCCCGCAAGCGCAGCCGCCATCGTGGTGCCGTCGTCGCGGCTGAGCACTCCGCCGGTCGCCACGACCCGGCCGGCATCGCGCAGGTCGCGACCGACGGCGTGGGCCTCGACGCCGCCGCCGACCGACGGCAGCAGGACCAGGTGCCCGACGTGACGCTGGAGCGCGAGTGTGGCGCAGGTCGTGGCCAGCCACCGGTCGACCTGGCCGCGCGGGTCGATGAGCGTGACGTCGCGCACCCGCTGGGCGAGGTGCTCATCCAGGCCGGTGGGCTCGTCGAGGCCCGCACGACGCGCCGCCTCCCGCGCCGCTTCGGCGCTCTCCCGCATGCCCAGGTCGGCCTCGACCGTGCGGGTCGACTGCTCAGCCATCCTCATTCCCGCCGACGGGGTCGCGACCTGCCCGGGCGCGAGGACGGAGTGGACGTCGGTCGTCGCACCGCCGACGTCAACCACGAGCGCGCCTCGGTCGTCGGTGTGGGACAGCAGCCGCGCCGCGCCGAGCACGGCTGCCGGGGTCGGCTGGCGCACCTCGAACGCGCGGGTCTTCTCCCCGGTCACCCGCCCGATCACGGTGTCCAGGAAGATCCGGCGGACAGCCGCGCGCACCGGTTCGGCGTTGAGCGTGCCGACGTCAGGCATGATGTTGTCGACCACCTCGGCGCGGTGGCCGGCGCGGGTGAGCGTCTCGGAGCAACGGCGGGCGACCTGCCGGTTACACGCCACCACCACCGCCAGCGGGCGGCGGACCTCCGCCAGCGCCTCGGCGAAACCCACCGCCGCGTCGGCGTCCCCGCCGTCGCTCCCGCCGGTGAGCAGGATGACATCGGCTGCGCACTCCTCCAGATCCACGACATCGGTGTCGGTCAGCGGAAAGCTGTAGTCGCCGACGATCCGCCCGCCCGCGCCGAGGGCAGCGGTGCGCGCGGCTTTTCGGGTGAACGTCTGGGTGAGGCCCAGCGCCACGATCCGCAGACCGCCGGCCGCGCTTGAGCACGCCGGGACGCGGCCGCGGATGTCGATGCCGGCCGAGGACGCGAGGTCGCCCAGCCTCAGGCCGAGGTCCGGCGCGGCGGTCGGCACCTGATCGCCCCACACCAGGTCGCCGCCGGTGTCGTAGGCGCGGACCTTGGTGAACGTGCTGCCGATATCCGCGAGAACCACGGTCATGGCAGCGGGACACCCAACGCGGCGAGGACCCCGACATGTTGCTGGCAGCCGTAGAGGTCGAGGTCACCCGCCGAACCGGCCGGGAGCGCGCGCCCGACGGAGAGCTTCACGGCCGCGGCCGTCTCGTCCAGATACACCCGCACGTCCTCGCCCGCGACGGGGCCGAGCGCGGGCTCGAGCGTCCCGGACGTCAGGTCGGCGTGGAGGCGGACGGCGTCGGCGGGGTCGTCGAACATCACGTCGATCGTGAGCGTGAACGGCCCGGCGTTCTTGCTGCGCACCATGATCGGCCGGTAGGTCGTGCTGGGCACCGTGGTCACTCCGCCACCTCCACGAGAGGGCCGTTGCTGATCGAGAAGATGTCGCTGACGACGACGTCGTAGACCGACTTGGCCGTGCGTGCGAGCCGCCGCTCCATCGCGTCGCTGTGGAACTTCCGGCACCAGTCGGGGATCGGCAGCCGGCCAAAGTCGACGAACCGCACGGCGCCCTCGGAATCGCGCGCGGTGACGACCTCGCCGCGGCAGGTCCGGCTCGCCGCGAACGGCACGTCGAGTACGCCCAGCTCCAGCGCCCGCGCCGAACCGCGGCCCGGGTTTCCCTCGCCGAGATCGAGAACCGCGTCGACGATCGCGTGTAGCTCGGCGGTGATCAGCGCGTACTCGCGCTCCACCCCCTCGTCCTCGCGAGTCAGCTCCGGCTGAGGGCCGAGCAGGTCCACCACGTGGCGAATCGCCCGCAGCGAGGCGGCGTTCGCCTCGGGATCGGGGATCCCGACGCCCTCCTGCACTGAGTTGCTGATGAACTCGTCAGCACCGGAGAGCATGCCCGACACGGCGGTGTAGGAGATCAGCCCGAAGGCGCGGGCCTCGTCGGCCGGGTAGCGGCCTGCCCACGTCTTGCGCACCATCGTCACCACCGCGTCGTCCACACCGGCCTGGGCGAGGTAGTGCTCGACGGCGTCCCGGATGGCGCGCAGGCTCGCAACGTCCTGGCGGAGGTTACCCATCAGCCGGGAGTCGACGGCGAAATGCCGACAGCCGCGCGCGGCCGCGATCAGGCATTCCAGCACGGCACCCGCGCCCAGCAGCGACGCGGGGAACGGCGTGGAGTTGCCCAGGCCGTGGACCTGCAGGCCGACGGGCGCACCCTGACGCGCATACCAGGACGCCAGCGAGAACACGTAGCCCCAGTTGGCGACCGACTGCTCGACGGTCACCGCCGAGGAGTAGTGGACAAGGTAGTACAGCGGCCCGGCCGTGATACTTGAAATGCCGGCCGCGAACGCCATCTCGGCGGCAAGCCGAGGGTCCGTCGACCCGATCCGCAGCTCGATCGGCCTATCCACAGTGGATACGAGGTCCCGGGTCACGGTGAGTGGGTGGTTGACGATCGGATAGCCGTTGAGCGGTAGCGGTCCGTCGCCGTGCTCGGCGAGCATGGTGGCCACCTCGTCGAACTTGAGGTTGCGCGTCTGACTGTCCACCTGCGTCGGGAGTATGTCGGCGGTTCCCTTGTCCCGCAGCACGGTCAGCGCATCGGTGTGCTGCTTCACCCCGCCGAATCCGGCGAGTGGCTCAAGAAGCACCCGGCCAGAGCGCCTGGCCTCGGCGCGGACCTGGGCCACCCTGCGGTGCGCCGGCTCCGCCACGACGAAATCGGCTATCTCTGCAAGGTCCAGCTGCTCGGCGGCCGGCGGATACTGGGCAAGTACGGTGGCGCGGTCGGACAGCCCTTCTGGTGTGGCGGTCACCTGGACTCACCCCGCAGAGCGAGGTCCTGCTCCAGGTCGCTGAGGACCTGCTCGATCGGGACATCGGAGTCGTAGATGCGGTCGAACCCGAGGCGGTCGACGAACAGCGCCACGACTTCCTCCCAGGGCGGACGGCCGATCGTGAGCTGCCCGCCCCCGTACAGCAGGACGTGCCCCATACCGGCCTCGACCAGCGCGTCGCGCAGTCCCGCGAGCGAGAACTGCGCATGCCCGTTGAGCGATGAGGCGAAGACAGCGTCGGCTTTCGACTCCCGCGCCGCGTCGACGAACTCGGCTGGAGCAACCAGCGCGCCCAGGCTCACGACGTCATGCCCAGCGTGCCGCAACCCCATCTCGACGAGCCGGATCCCGATGACGTGGACGTCGTCACCGGCCGCACCCGTGACCACGGTTCCCATCAGTTCTTCCCTTCCGACGCGATCTCCAGCCCAGCGGCGTCGATGAGCCACGGCTCGCCGCGGACGTCGAACAGCACCGGGTTGACGTCGAGCTCGGTGAGACCCGGCCGGTCGAGGAAGTACCCGGCCAGGGCCGACACCACCCGTACCAGCTCGCCGGTCGCGTCCCCGGGCAGCGTGTCGAGCAGCTCGCCGAGCAGGGTCGCACGCAGCCCCCGCGCCAAGTCGTCCGGCGCGATCGGCAGGGTCCAGTGGCGGACCGCTTTCAGCGGTTCAGCGAGTCGCCCGCCGAGGCCGATCGTCGCGACCGCGCCGAACGTGCGGTCGCGGTGGAATCCGACGAACACCTCCAGTGCCGCGTGCAGGTATCGCTGAACCTGCACCCGCGGTGGGTGGTCGCCGAACCGGTCACCGATGAGCCGGCCCGCCGCCGCGGCGAGGTCGTCCCGCACGATCGGACCGACATCGATGTTTCCGGCGGCCGCCTTGTGCAGATCGTCGGTGATGAGCTTGAGCACGAACGGCCCCGGCCCGATGTCCGGGCCCGGCAACGACTCGGCCGGCACCTCGGCACGCGGTACGACCGGGAGCCCCAGCGCCGCGAAGTCCGCCAGCAGCGCGACGTCGGTGAGCACCTCGGCCGTCGGGCCACCCTCGTGCGGGGTGGCCGAGGAGGCCAGCTCCGCGGCGGGGCGCGGGTCGCCAAGGCGCGGCGTGGCCAGCGCCGAGACGGCGGAGGCGAGCGTGTCGAACGTGACGATCGCCGCCTCACGCAACAGCTCACCGGCCGTTCCGCGCAGTGGCGGCGGGGCGAAGAGCACCACCATCGGCGCCGCCGCGTCCGGCCGAGCCGCCATCGCGCGGGTGAGGCCCGTGACGGTTTCCTCCAGCTTCGCGCCGGTGACCATCGTGATGATCACGAGGACCACGTCGACCTCGCCGGAATCCATGAGCAGGCCCCACGCCCGGGGAATGAGGCCCGGGTCCGTCGCGGCCGCAGCGGTGACGTCGACCGGGTTGGCCGTCGCCGCCGTCGGGCCGAGGAGACCGTCGAGCGCCTGCCGGGTGGCGAGGGAGAACTCCGGCACCGTAATCCGTTCGTCGCCGAGAAGATCGGCGGCGACGACCCCGGTACCGCCGGACGTCGACAACACGGCGACCCGGCGCCGGTCCGCCGCGGGCGGCAGTGACGCGACCGCCACCAGCTCGTGCAGGTCGCGGGCCAGGTCGATGCCGAGGTCCCGGCAGATGTGCTCGAGGACCGCGCCGTTCGACGCGAGCGCGGCGGTGTGCGACGCCGCCGCCTTCGTCCCGAGCTGTGTCCGACCGCCCTTCAGCAGCGCGAATCGGCCACCGGCGGCGAGGACGGCGTCGTTGGCACGGCGTAGTTGGTCGATCGACTCGATCTGCTCCAGGTAGGCGAGCACCGTGTCGACCTGCGGGTGGGAGATCGCGTGCGCGGTGAGTTCGGCCCAGTCGAGGTCGGCCTCGTTGCCTGTGCTGATCACCATCGCCGCCGGATTGCCTGTTCGGTCCAGCAGGGACGCCAGCGAGTACGCCACCGCCCCGCTCTGTGACACGACCGCCGTCCGACCGTACCGTTCGGACGATGCAGCCTCGAGGTAGTCGCTGAACGACCCGGCGAACCCGTCGACCCGACTCCAGATCCCCTGGCAGTTCGGGCCGACGACGCGCATCCCCCATCGGCGGGCCGCGACCAGCACCTCGGCCTCCAGATCGGCGCCCCCGGACTCGCCGAAGCCCGACGAGAGGATGACCGCGCGGCGGTGGCCGGCCGACCCGAGCTGGTCGATGGTCTCGGCCACCAGCGGCGCACGCACGGCGACGACCGCGAGCTCAGCGGCGGGCGAGGTGACGAGGTCTGTCGCGATCACACTCAGGTGGCCGGCCAGTGCGTCGTCGCGGCGGTCCGTGACAACCTCGACCGGTCCGGTGAAACCATGTTGGCGCAGATAACGCGCCATCTTCACCAGCGGCTTGTCACCCCGGTCAAACCGGCCGACGAGCCGCACCGACGCCGGCCGCACGAACCCGGCGAGATCGACGCTGCTCGTGTTGTCCACCGGAATGTCCACTTGACTCACGAATCCCCCTCGCAGGATCGACCGGGCCGGTCGTC
This sequence comes from Prauserella flavalba, assembly GCF_003202235.1. Classification (GTDB taxonomy): domain Bacteria; phylum Actinomycetota; class Actinomycetes; order Mycobacteriales; family Pseudonocardiaceae; genus Prauserella_A; species Prauserella_A flavalba. Next base: position 8,671 of record NZ_MASU01000013.1, on the reverse strand, counting down.
GTCGCCCAGTGCAGGCTGGATTGTTCTGCACGGTGTGCTCATGAGCGGATCGTCATCACGAGGTCGCCGGACGAGCGGCGAGCGACGGTCGCGTCGGGACCGACGACGATCGAGGTGTTCTGGTCCTCGACCAGCAAGGGGCCAGCCATCCCGTCACCGTCTGGCAGGTCGTCGCGCCGCACGACCGGGATCTCCCCGTCCATGTCGAACGACGGCATGGTGACCCGTCGGGTCCGGTTCGGGGCCGCCTCGTCGAGCCGCACCTCCCAGCCGTGCTGGGCGCCGTTCGACTTGGACCGGGTGCGCAGCGTGAGCCGCCAGCTGACCAGCTCGATCTCCCCGTCCGGGGCGGCAACACCGTAGGCCGCGGCGTAGGTCTCTCCGAACGAAGCCCTCACCCGCTCGCTGTCGCCGTCGGCGACAGCCGACAACGACACCGGAACGTTCAGCACGAAGCCCTGCCCGCGAAGCTTCATGTCGGCGACGAGTTCGATGACCTGCTCGTGCGGCCCGAGGCCGGTGGCGAGCCGGGAGAGCCGGCTCTCGGCCTCCTCGCGCAGTTCCGCGAGCACCTGGCGCTGCCGCTCCCAGTCCAGTGTGGACAGCTGGCCGGTAGATGTGCGCACGAGGTCCACTCGCGACTCCGCGACGGTGAACCCGTACGCCGACAACACGCCCGCGCCGGCCGGGAAGTGCACGCGCGGCACGCCGAGGCGCTTGGCGAGGAAGTACGCGTGCGTCGGCCCCGCGCCGCCGAATGCGACCATGTCGAACGCGCGCAGATCGATGTTGCGCTCCGCCGCGTGCAGTCGCGCCGCCTGCGCCATGGACTCGATGACCTGGTTGAGGATCCCCTCGGCCGTCCGCGCGGCATCCAGGTCGCCGCCGACCTCGCTCGCCAGCCGGTCGATCGCGGCCCGGGAGAGCTCTCGATCGAGGCTGAGGTGACCGCCGAGCTTCGCGTCGGCGCCGATGAGCCCGGTGAACACGTCGGCATCGGTGACCGTCGGTTCCTCGCCTCCCCGCCCGTAGCAGGCCGGCCCGGGCTGCGCGCCCGCGCTCTGAGGGCCCACCGCCAGCAGGCCCATCGCGTCGACGTGCGCGATCGAGCCGCCGCCCGCGCCAATCTCGATCATCTCAAGCACCGTGATCGACAGGGGCAACCCGGACCCGGGCTTGAACCGCTCCAATCGGGCGGCCTCGAACGTGTACGCCATCCGCGGCCGGCGCTCCTGCAGGAAGCACAGCTTGGCTGTGGTACCACCCATGTCGAAGGACAACACGTTGTCCACTTCAGACAGATTGGCGAGATAACCCGCGGCGATCGCGCCTCCCGCCGGCCCCGACTCGACGAGTGCGACGGGGCGACGGCAGGCCTCCGGGACGTCGACGAACCCACCGTTGGACGTCATGATGTGCGGTTCCGGCGTGAGGCCGGTCGCGGCCAGCTCGCCCGCGAGGCGGCCGAGGTAGTCCGACGCGAGCGGCATCACGTAGGCGTTCGCGCTGACGGTGCTGGTGCGCTCGAACTCACCGATCTCCGGCGCGACGTCGTGCGACGTGGTCACCGGGAAGTCAGTACCGAGCTCGCGGCGGACGACCTCGCTGACGGTTTCCTCGTGGGCGCCGTTGGCGTAGGAGTGCAGCAGACTCACGGCGATCGCCTCGGCACCGGCGTCGACCGCCTCGCGTGCCTTGCGGGCGATCTCGGCCTCGTCGACGGGGGTGAGCTCGGTACCGTCGGCCAGCAAGCGACCGCCGATTCCGAGCCGCCGGTTACGCGGCGTCAGCGGCTCAGGCGTCCGCAGGTGCAGGTCGAACACGTCGTAACGGATCTCCGTCCCCATCTCGGCGACATCACGGAAACCCGTGTTCGTGAGCAGCGCCGTAGGCCGACCACGGCGCTCGATGAGCGCGTTGGTGATCACGGTCGTCCCATGCAGGATCGAGTCGACATCACCCGGTGCGCGCCCAGCTGTCTCACACGCCGACAACACGCCCTCGACAACACCCCGGACGAGATCGTCAGGGGTGCTGAGCACCTTGGCCGTGACGACGGTGCCGGTCTCCGTGTCGAGGAGGACTACGTCTGTGAACGTGCCACCGATGTCAACACCCGCGAGCAGCATGTCAATTCTCCTGTCCCGCCGCAGCGGTCTCGAATCCGTAATCCTTCGCGGCGCTCGCGGGGGTCACGTAACCCAGCTCGACGTCGCGAGCGATATCGGCGGGGTCGCGGTCACTGGGGCTGCCGAAGCCGCCGCCGCCCGCGAACGTCAGGCTCACCCGGTCGCCTTTCACCAGCCGCATCCGGCCCTTCGCCGGAATCTCGTCCGTCCCATTGAGACGGAGCCGCGACTGCGCGCCCGGCGCCCCTCCGAGGAGGCCCTGCGCGGGGTGGGCGACCCGGTCGAACTGCGTGCGCAGCTCGACGCCGTTCTCGTCGAGCACCTCGAGCTCCACCTGCTGGCCGAGGCCACCGCGCCGCGCGCCGGCCCCGCCGCTGTCGGGCAGGAGCTCCCGCACGTGATAGAGAACCGGCGCGTTCGCCTCGATGGTCTCGGTGGACGTGCCGCCCGCGTTGGTCGGGAAGCCGGTCGTCGGCAGCCCGTCCTCACGGGCTGTCGCCCCCATCCCGCCGTTGTGGAACAGCATTTGCACGTACGGCTCGCCCTCGGCGCTGGTGCCACTGACCGTCGCGCGCAGCCCCGGGCACGACCCCGCCTCGGCGATCACGAGGTCCGGGACAACGCCGGCGAGCGCGTTCATCACGGCGGCGGCAACGAGATGCCCGCTCATCGAGCGCGCGTTCACCGCGGCCGGGAACGTGGCGTCGACGATCGTGCCTGGCCGGGTGACGACCTCGATGGGCGTGTACGAACCCTCGTTCTTCGGCGTCTCGGGGTCGACGGCGCACTTCACGGCGTAGCAAGCGAAGGCGAAGCAGTAACCGTAGGTGGAGTTGATGCCGATGGGGCTCTGCGGCGAGCTTTCCGTGAGATCGATCCGCAAGGCGTCCCCAACCCGCTCAATCGTCGCCACGATGCGCACCGGGTCGTCGCCGTAGCCGTCGGCGGTGACCTCGCCACGGGACACGACGCCCTCCGGCACCACCCGCATCGCCTCGATCATCCGCGCCCGCGCGCGGGCTTGGATGCGGCGGCCGATGTGGTCGAGCGAATCGAGGTCCAGGTCCGACAGCAGCCCGTTGACGCCCTCGCTCGTGCGTACGCACGCCGCGATCTGTGCCTCGATGTCGCCCCAGACCTGCTCAGGCAGGCGGGTGTTCGCCTCGACGATCGCGCGGATGTCGGGGTTGCGCACGCCCGCGGTCGCGATCCGCACGTAGGGAAGGCGCAGTCCCTCCTCGAAGACGTCCCGCCCGGTGGCGACGTAACCGGCGCCGCCGATATCGGTCTTGTGTGCGGCGTTCACGGCGAACCCAATGTGGCGCCCGTCGCGGAACAGTGGCATGAGGACCGTCGTGTCCGGCAGATGGCCGGTGTTCATCCACGGGTCGTTGGTGAGGAAGAGGTCGCCGGGCCGGAACGGCTCGTCGCCGACGTACTCGATCAGGCCCTTGGTGACCCTTCCCATGATCCCGGAGAACGACGGGACGCCGATGGTGTTCTCGGCGATCGCGTCCCCGGACGGCGACAACAGCGCGCAGGCGAAGTCGTTGGACTCACGCACGACGGTGGAGAACGACGAGCGCTTGAGTACGGTCGCGGCCTCGTCGACAACCGAGACGAGCCTGGTCCAGGCGATACCCAGCCCGATCTCGTCCAATTCGTTGGTCATGTGGACTGTCCCTTTCCGATTGTCACGGTGTCGAGGACCCCGACCTCGGACACGTGGTTCAGCTCCAGCAGGTGATAGACGCTGAACTCGTAGGCCGGTCCGACGGACACGACCTCCGGCGAGAACGGGAAGGCCACGTTGCCCCCGTTGTTCAGCAACCCCTCATACGAGGCGTGCAGGAGATACTGCTTCGCGGCACCAGCGGCCGACATCGCCTCGTCCTCAGTGGATGCGACAACGTCGAGCAGCACCGAAGCCGGGTAGGCCACACCGTCCTGCGCGGCCGTCCCTCCACTCCAGACGATGCGCAGCTGCGCGCCCGAGGTCACCCGCCGCACGGCCGCACGCACCTCCTCGTCGATCTCGGCGCGGCGGGCGAAAACGCACGGGTCCAGCACGCCGGCGACCGAAAGAGCCCGCCAGCCGCGACGGCGCGCGCCTTCGATCTTCACCGCGTAGCCGTCAGCCGGCACCCACGTCGACCCTGACACCCGCACAGCGTCGTCAGGAAGCTGCTCGTAGCGCGCATCGCGGAGATCCACATGCCCGCCCGGCTCGACGATGCGGCTGGGATCGGACTGCTCGTAGAAGGCGTGTGCGGCGACGCTGCGTGGTGTGCATGGCCGGTTCTCTCCACAGGAGCGGAAGTCGAACGCGCCCGGCCGGAGCACCCCGAGCGAGGCGTCCCGCCCTGGCCGCGCTGCCGCGAGTGACGTGCACTCCAGGATCTTCGCGGCATGCGTAGCCGTCGCCCGGTCGATCCCGTGCCGCATCGCGTAGGCCGAGAAGATCGCCGTGTCGAGGCTGCGTCCGGAAAGGACGACGTCGGGCTCGAACTCGAGCGCGTCCAGCCACCGCTCGGGGCCTACCTGACCGACGACGACCTCGGTGGCGTCAAGGACCTCCTCGGTGAGCGGCGGTACGTGCGGCAGGCTCCGCACCCGTCCGGCCCGAAGGCGCTCCCGCAGCAGTTCCCGGTCGACCTGTGTCCGCATCGTGACGACCCGGGCGGTCCGGCCCTGGTCGGCGAGGACACGGTCGGCCAGGTCAAGGACGTGGGCGAGCTGGTCGTCGCGTCCAGCCGTGCCGGCGTTGCCGATGAGCGCCGGAACACCGGCCGACCGGGCGGCGCCGAGCACGAGGGCGAGGTCGTGGACGATGCCAGACTCTCCGGCCGCGACCTTGCCCGACCCGAGGTAGTGCGGGCCAGGGTCGATCGAGCCCATGTCGGCGCCGATCATGTCCGGCCGTTCGGCGACCCCCGCCTCGAAGGCGGGCACCGGAATGCCGTAGCCGAGCTGCCCGGAGGCGGCGAGGAGCCGCACGGTGTCGTTGGCGGGCGTCATACGGTCTCCTCTTCGAGGGTCACGGCCGCCAGACGCGCCTTCCGTGCCGCGCGCGCCAATGCGACCCAGGCGAGGACGACGGCGACCGTGCAAGCGACGCCGAGAATGTCGGTGACGGTGTTCGGGAACATCAGCAGGACGCTGCCGACCCCGGCGACCACCCGCCACAGCAGCGCCGCACCGCTGTTGTCGTTCTTGCGGCCGAAGCCCTGAATCGCGATGACGGCAAGGCCCACCACGGGGATCGCCCGCAGGATCGCCGTGGTGACGTCCAGGAAGCTGCCGTCCATCAGCATGCCCGGGACCGTGATGAGCATGATCGGCAGCAGGAACTTCGACACCGCGAGCCGCATCGCCACCCACGACGACTCCCAGAAGCCTGAGCCGGCGATGGTCGACGCCACCACGACCGTCGGTGCGACCGGTGGTGAGATCTGCGAGAGCATCGCGCCGTACAGCACGAACAGATGCGCGCCGAGCTCCGGGGCGCCCAGCTCCACGAGCGCGGGCGCGACCATCACGGCCATGATCACGTACGAGGTGACGACCGGAAGACCGATACCCAGGATGATCGCCGCGGCGAGTCCGATGAAGATCATCGCGATGAGGCTGCCGCCCGCCAGGTCGATCAGGCCGCTGGAGAACGTGAGCCCGAGCCCGGTGAAGTTGATGATGCCGCCGATGACCGACGCGACGACGATGATGACGGCGATCGACCCGCCCATCAGACCGCCGTCGACCCCCGCGGACAGCAACGACTTCCAGGACATCCGGCGCTTGGTGAAGAACAGGATGACCGGCACCGACAGCACCGAGAGCAGCCCGGCGCGCTCCGGCGGGAACTGCAGGAGGAGCAGGGCGAGCAGAACCAGCGGCGGAAGCAGGTAGAACCAGCCGGTCTTCGCCACGTCCCGCACCCGCACCCGGTCGCCCTCCTCGGCTCCGCCGATGCCGGACCGTAGCGCCTCGAGGTGCACGGACATGAACAGCGACAGGTACAGCAGGATGGCGATCGGGATGGCCGCGATCACGATCTCGCCCCACCCGACACCGAGCATCGACGCCACGATGAAGACCAGGCCGGCCATGAACGGCGGGGTGACCTCGCCGCCCATCGCCGCCACCGACTCGACGCCCGCGGCGAACTTGGGCTTGAAGCCGGACCGCTTCATCATCGGGATGGTGAACTGGCCGGTCGACGCGGTGTTCGCGATCGAGGACCCGGGCACCATGGCGAAGGCGGCGCTGGCGACGACCGCGACCTTGGCCGCGCCCCCGCGGGTGCGCCCGAACGCCGCGCTCGCGAGCCGCGCGTAGAAGTCGGTGGCGCCGGAATGTTTCAGGACCGCCCCGAACAAGATGAAGATGAAGATGAACGTGGCGGACACGCCGGTGACCGGGCTGTAGATGCCCTCCGCGGTGAGGAACAGCCGGTCGAGGAGGCGGTCGAAGTCGATCCCGCGGGCCTGCAGGAAGCCGGGGAACGCGTAGGCGAAGTGCGCGTACAGGAAGAAGATCAGCGCGATCGTCGGCATCAGGATCCCGACGATCCGCGCACTGGCGATGTAGAGCGCCAACAGCATGAACGCGCTGGCGGCCAGTACCCACAGCGGCTTGTCGGTACCGGCGAGCGCGGACTGCTCGTAGTAGGAGCCGACCGCGACGGCCGAGATCGCCGCGACGACGACCGCTGCCCCGACGCCGGCGATCACCGACCACCGCGCAGGTCTGGTCCGACCCGAGCGGGTGAGCCCGATACCCTTCCAGATCAGGACGATGGCGAGCGCGAATCCGACGTGGATGATGAACTTGCCGTGCTGGCTGACGAACCGGTAGTCCACGGTCACCAACTGGAAGACCGACATGGCTAGGGCGAGCACGGCCACCACGGAGGCGATGCCGCCCTGCCGGATCCTGGGGAGCGAGTTCGCGTCCAGCTCCCCCGCCGCCACGTCGGCGGTGTCCGTGCCGGTCATTGGGGGATCACGTCTGCGGCGGGCGAGGGCTCCACACCGATCGAGCGCAGGAAGTCGAACCCGGTCCTGGCATCACCCGGGGCGAGCAGCCGGTCGATCGGAACGGTGTGGGTGATTGTGTCCCTCCCCGCGAAGACGGCGTTCACGAACGCGCGCAGCTTCTGCTCGTCGACGTCGTTGCGGGTAACGAGATAGGAACCCAGCGCGAGCGTGTGGCTGTCCTTGTCGGTTCCCTTGTACGTGCCGCCCGGGATCGTGTACGGCGTCCAGAACGGCCGCTTCTCGTGGATCTTGGCGATGTCGGCTTCGGACAGGTCGAGCAGTCGGACGGCATGCTGGTTCGCGAACTGCGCGACCGACGACAGCGGAACCGCGGAGGGGATGTTGACCGCCTCGACGTTTCCGTCGACCAGTGCCTGAAGGCCCGGCTCGACGTGCATCGGCTTGGGCTCAATGTCGTCGAACGTCAGGTCCCAGCCCGCCTGCAGCAGGTCGCGGTTGTTGGCCTCCATACCGGACTTCGGGTTGCCGGTCGCGACCGACTGTCCCTTGAGGTCGGCGGGGCTCTTGACCGCCGAATCGCCGCTGACCACCCAGTGCATGACACTCGGATAGGCGTTGAACAGAACCCGCAGCTTGCTGGTGTCCGCGCCGCTTTCCGCGTACTCCGCGAGTGTCCCGGCGTCGACGAAGCCGAGCTCGATTTCGCCTCGGTTCAACAGCTCGATGTTTTCCTCGGACGACCCTGCAGACACCTGCGCGGTGATCCGCAGGTCGTCAACGGCCTTGTTGGACACCTCCGCCATCGCGGCACCGACCGCGTAGAAGGTGCCACCGGTGGGCGCGGTGCCCATGAGCCAGAGGTTGTTGTTGCCCGCGTTACCGCCTCCGCACGCGGTCATACTCGCCAGTAGCGCACCGGCGGCCAGGACAACGCTGATCCTTCGAACCTTCATGCCGTGCTCCCGTCCAAATTTTGCATGCAGAGTTGCATACGCTCTCCGAGCGAGTCAACAGTCCGCAGCGAATTTGAATGCAAGATCGTATTCATTTCGGGACCTGATCGAGTACAAAGCCGCGGACGTCATCACGCTGCTGATTCGGCGGGCCGACGCGCTGGGTGAGCCACGAGCAGGTCAGCGAGCCATACCGACGGCTGTTTCGCGACGTGTACGGCCGGACGAACGGTGAGCTCGGCTTCCCGGATGACGACGAAGCCGACGAGGTCGCCAAGCTGCGGTCACGGCTGGCGCTGGCGCAGCGTCGACGCGGGCGCTGTAGAGGCGTTTCGTCAGCAGGTCGACTACGTCCGACGCGGCGACCGGCAGGTCGGAGGGATCACTCTGCTGGATCAGCTCCACAGCCTGATCAAGTAGCTCGAGGGCCTCCTCAGCTACAGCACGGCCCGAGGTCAGCGGGAGGCGCTGGCGCAGGTCCTCGTGGAAGCGTCCACGCTGGCCGGCTGGATGTCGCTCGACCGGAACGCCCACAGAAGGGGGGCACTACGAGCGCGCTAAGGCGGCGGCCCGCGAGTTCGGCTCGACCACC
>NZ_MASU01000012.1 GCF_003202235.1 Prauserella flavalba | reverse complement strand
TCACTAGTGCACCCTCTTCCGTGCGGGCCCCTGGATGGGGCTTGTGGTAGGAACTAGGCGGAAGTCGGGGTGACGGCTTGGGCTGGTCGCCCTTTGTGGGCCTTCATGACACTGCCGCCCCCGGCTTCCCCGGAACCGTGAAGCGATGACAAAGGGACGCGCGATCGAGCGCCGGTTAGTGACCACTCTGCTGTCGGTTCCCTTGCCTCCGTCTGGCTCCTGCCCTGGACTACACGCAGGAAGGCGACCCGGTTGTCGCAGCAGGATGGGCCACTGTTCTTCGTGGGGATCGACTGGGCGGGGGCTGAGCATGCCGTGTGCGTGCTCGACCACACCGGCAAGAAGATCGCCGCGTTCACCATCGATCACACCGCCGCCGGTTTCGGCCGGCTGGCCGCCAGGCTGGGCAGCCTCGGCCCGGCCGAGCAGATCCCGGTGGCGATCGAGCGCCCGGACGGGCGCCTGGTGGACGCGCTGCTGGAGGCCGGTCACCCGGTGCTGCCGGTCAAACCGAACGCGATCAAGACCTGGCGCGAGGCCGAAGTCCTCTCCGGCGCCAAATCCGACCCCGGCGACGCACACGTGATCGCCGACTACCTGCGAGTGCGGATCCACCGGCTGCGCCCCGCCGCACCGTTGTCCAGTCACACCAAGGCACTGCGCACCGTTGTGCGTACCCGTAGTGATCTTGTCGAGGCCCGTATAGCGGCGACCAACCAGCTCGCCGCATTGCTGGACGCGCACTGGCCAGGCGCCAAGGCCATCTTCGCCAACATCGAGTCCGCGATCGCCCTGGCGTTCCTGACCCGCTATCCCACCGCCGTCTCGGCGGCCTCGTTGACCGAGAAGCAGCTGGCCGCGTTCTGCGCCAAACAAGGCTATTCGGGCAGGAAACCCGCCGCCGTCCTGCTGGCCCGGCTGCGCTCTGCCCCGGCCGGCACGCTCGATCCCGTGGTGTCCACAGGAGTCCAGGACGCCGTGCTCGCCCAGGTCGGCATGCTTACCGCGCTCAATACCGCGATCAAGGCCCTGGACCGCTCCATTGCCGAGAAGATGGACACCCACCCCGACGGCAAGGTCTTCCGATCCTTTCCCCGTGCGGGCACCATCAACGCCGCCCAGATCCTGGCCGAATGGGGCGATTCCCGCGCCGCGTTCGACCACCCCGACGCCATCGCCGCACTGGCCGGGATCACGCCCGTCACCAAAGTCTCCGGCAAACAACGCGGCGTGTCCTTCCGCTGGGCCTGCAACAAACGCCTGCGCCTGGCCATCACCACCTTCGCCGACAACAGCCGCCACTCCAGCCCCTGGGCCGCCGACATCTACAACCGAGCACGCGCCTCCGGCAAGGACCACCCCCACGCCACCCGCATCCTGGCCCGAGCCTGGATCCGTGTCCTCTGGCGCTGCTGGCAAAACCACACGCCCTACGACCCGGCCCTGCACGGCGGCGCCCAACACCGGATGAAACAGCCGACCGCAGCCTGACTTTGATCTTGAGGTTGACACAAGGGGTGTCATGACACCTCCTTCTGAGGGCGGCCTGGACGGAGGACCGTGCAACCGGCGAGTGGGTCCTGGCGGCTGGATCGCGCGCTCCCGGCGAGCGGCGAATTCATGGCCGGGTTGCTGTTTCTCGACGGCTGCGGAACCGCGCGAGCATGCGTCGGAACAGCTGGCGTTTCGGCCGTCGCCAGAGTCGAGCGTTTGGGTCGACGTACTCGTCGATGAGCCAGACGCCCAGTTCCCTGGCCTTGCGCAGACATGCCGCACGCTGGGCCGTGACGCTGTGGTCGGTCTCGGCCCGTCCGAGCGAGGCCACGCGCGTGTAGATCACCGCGCGGGTGGTGGGCGCAGGGGCATCCGACGGCTGGAGTTCGTTGTCCGAGTTGGCGTAGTCGGTGGTCATGACACCTCGTTACGAGTCGGTCTGGATGGGGATGTGCTGGTCGGCGCAGTGGGCCCCGGCGGGATTTGCAGTTACCCGGCGAGCGGTGACTCGTCGGCGGATTGCTGGTCGTGGCGACGACGGTCGCGACGATCTGCGAGTGCGCCGGTCTGCTCGATCTCCGCGACGGCACTCACCACGCGTACGAGGAAGAGGCCGTGCGCGGTCTCCGTGTCGAGGGCGGGATCAGCGGCCGAGACGACCCGCACGCCTCGGGACGTCAGCTCGTTGAGCACGAAGGCGAGGTGCTGCGTCTTGCGGGAAAGGCTGTACAGGTGGTTGACGACGAGCACGTCGATGACTCCGGATCGGGCTGCCGCCAATACCCGTTGCAGCCCAGGACGCTTCAGCGTGCCGCCTGATGCGTAGTCGCTGCTGCGGAGAGCGATGTGCCAACCGGGTTGGGCCGCGACGTAGGTCTGCAGGTGATCGCTTTCGCGGAGCGTGGGCCACCGCGGGTAGAGGCCGACGCGTACCAGCCGTCGAGTCCGTGGGTGTGCGGCCCGACGGCTGCGGGGATCGCAAGTGGCAGGCGGCATTGTGGTGAACCTTCCTTTCGAGTCATTGGCGAGTGGCTTCGATCCGCTGGGTTCGTTGCGCGAACGCGAACGCGCGACGTCATGCCGCGTCGCGGCGGTGATCGGGGTGGCTGGCGTCTGAGGTGCCTGGCTCGGCGGGCAGTGTTTGCTCGCTGGCTTCGGCCTGCGCCAGGTCTGCCGCGAGGCTGGCGACCACCCGCGCGAGCTTGCGCATGTCGGGGGGATCGCGGCGGACACCGCGCACCACCACGTTGCGCACAGCTCTGCTCGCGCCAACGCGCCGTCGGGGTTGCCTGCTCGGCGCGTTGACGGGGCTTCCCTGCTGCTCCTGGTCGGCCGGAGCAGGAACGTCGGCGCAGTTGTTGTCGGCCTGATCGGGGTTGCGAGGTTGAGCGCACATGAGCGCCCCCTTCGTGCCCGTGAAGCCCGCGGCTGGCGGAGGTTCACAGGGCTGCTGGTCGGCGACAGGAACCGTCGACACAGCGGGCACTCCCAGCTGCCGACACCTGCGGTCGCCGATCCGCGCGAAGCGGGTTTCGCGGCGATGCGGGCACGCACCATGACGTGCGTTGAATGAGCTGGGACCGCCAAAGCTGTCACGACCAACGGGCCTCTACTCCCCGCATGCGTCTGTGTGGGGCCGGCGCTCGTGGCCGTGTTGGACTCTTGCCGTTCGGTAGGACTGTGTGCCTTGCCGAACTGGTGCTGGGTCACCTCGTCAGCACGAGGTGGGCGGTCGACGCGAGTCCAGAAGATCGCTACCGGCGCTGACCGCGAACGGCGGCGCGTCGGCATGGCGATGAACGTGATGGGTGCCGAAGCACCTCCTCTCTGTTGAACCGGGGACAGGTGCGCCATTCAACTAAGGTAACACCTGAATAGATCTAGTGCAGCCTGTGTATCTCAAGTGTCATCTGTGCATGGGTGTGTGTCTGCTGAACACGCCGAACGTGCGGCGGCCGGCTTCGGTCGCCATCGGGGACACTGAGCGTCGGTTGGCGACGGCGCGAAGCGCCTCGGAGCGACGGGGACGGGACGGCAGCGGGTGCAGATCGAGTGGCGGCTGCGGAAAGTCATGGCCTCCCGCGACGTCTGGACGGCGACCCAGCTGCGCGAACTCCTCATCCAACGCGCCGGGTTCGAACTGTCCCTCCAGTCGGTTGACGTGCTGATCAAGAAGCAGCCGGTCCAGGTGAAAGTGGCGACCTTGCAGGCGCTGTGCACGACGCTGCGGTGCACGCCCAACGAGCTGTTCGGAATCGACACGCCACGCGATGTCTCGCTCGTCGAACCGGACACCACGGAGTCCCGCGGCGAGCAGTGAGCCCGCGGCGGCGAATGCGGCGACGGCCATCACGCGGCCCTCCCCAATACCTGCGGGGGACACGCTGTCCGCAAACAGTCCTGCCGAACCAACGTGGTTCGAATCAGCCGATACCAGCTGAGCGCGAAGCGCAGACAGTCCGCCGGGGACTCCGAAGATGAGGAAGTGGTGTGCGTGCGCGGCTGGCTGGATGCCAGCATGGTGGCCATGACGAAGCGTGCGATGTCCAAGGAGGGCGAGGAAGAAGCTCGACGGCTGGTGGAGTCGGTGCGCGGCGTGCCGGTAACCCCTTGGGACGAAGGTGGTGGTCGCGGCTCCAGGTACGACTTCAACATCGGCAAGGACGGCGCGCTGGAGGTAACCAGCCTGGCTGATGAAGGCGCGGAGGTCGTGTTGAGGCGTGCCAGCCGCGCAACGACATCGAGGCCCTCGTCTCGGTTGACCAGGACCTGGCTGGTGATGGTCGACATGCCGAACAACTTCGGACTGACGAGCGGAACACCGAGTTCCGCGGGCTGGCTGACCGGATCGAAGACCAACTCGTGGAGATGGAGCGCCGGGGCGAGTCGGAGATGAGTCGTTGGTCTTCTCGTGTCCAGGGCCTCTGTGATGATCCGTCGTGCCCGTTTCACGGCCTGGCGCGGTTGAGGGTGGTCTCGGCAACCGCGTTCGACGTGAAGGGCCTGCGTCCGCCGGAGATCTTCATGTCTCTGGCTCACGGGCAGGTGTGCCATGGCCCCAACGATCTGCCGGAAGCGATCGAGCAATGCCTGGCGGACAAGCCGGACAACTGGCGAAAGCTCCAAGTACCCGGCAAGGCTGATCGGCAGGTCTTCTTCTGGGCCCGGCAGAGTCGGTGGAGTGCGCTGCGCGCGTTGCGGATGGACGAGTTGCCCAGCCGTGCCCCGGACGTGGAGAAGTACGGGATCACCGGTGTGTGGGCGGGCATCCTCGGGCGGTGGGACAAGGCACTGTTTTGGTCGGTGACCACCGACTGGGTTCGCGTGCAGATAGATGAGAACGCTGAGTCGGCGTAAGGCGACGGCGAGGGTCCACCGACGGGAGGTCATGCCGCGCTCGGCGGGGAGTCGGCCGAGTCCGCCGCGCCGGACGGACCTTCAGCAGCGCCGGGCTGGGCGCGGTGGAAGGTGCGCTCGTCGACGAGTGGCTCGTGCACCTTCGGCGCCGAGGTGACCCATTGCTCGATGGGCGCCGGGCGGCCGGCGACGGTGCGAGCCCAGACCTGGCGCCCGGTGTACTTGACGTTGGTGACAACCCGCCGGACCCCCTTGGCGGTCCAGCGCCCGTTGGGCACAGGGGCGGGGTACTGGTGGGGGTCGCTGTTGAGTCGTGCGGCGATGACGGCGAACGTCATGCCGTGGTCGGCGCGCCAGGTGAAGATCTGTTTGACGACGGCGGCGGTCTGCCAGTCCGGGACGAGGACCGCGCGTAGTTTGCTGTGTCCGCTGGGGTCGGTGACCCGGATGCGCAGGGCTCGGTAGCCGTAGGGCGGCGGCCCGATTTGGTAGCCGGCGCGGACGAGTTCGACCATCGCCTGACGGGCGCGGCGGGTGGTCTCGGCGTGGTGCGCGGCGAGTGGGGCCCACTGGATTCGGTTGCCGCGGGCATCGACCAATACGTCGTCATCGGACTGGTCATCCGCTCGTGCTTCGGGGTCGACGGCGGTTGCACCCGACTGACTTGTCCACAGGTTTGTCCACAGGTGGGCCCACCATGGTGGACGGGTCTCGGCCACCGGTGTGCCGGTGCAATGGTGGTATGCGGCGGCGCGAAGCGCGGTGCGCTTGCGGCGGAACTCGGGGTGCCAGCCGCACTCGCGGCAGTACAGGCGGGTGGTCATGCCGCTCGCCTCCAGCCGGGGTACTCGGCGCCGTTGACGGCGGGCCGGATGACCTCGTCCTCGGTCGGCCACGGGGTGCCGGCTGCCGCGGCGGCGGCGAGTTCGGCGTCGTGGGCGAGTTGGAAGACGAGCACCTCGTGGTGCGCGGTGAGCGCGGCCAGCGTACCGGCGGCGCGGGTTCGGGCGGCGGCGCGGCGCTCGGCCAGTGAGGCGCGGGTGACCAGTCGGTTGCCGCGCAGTCCGGCGGTTAGTGCGATGCACCGCTCGACCGGGGACAGCCCGGCCGAGGTCGCGGCGGCGATGAGCGGGGTGGTCAGGTCGACCAGCGCGCCGTCCGGGTTCCGCAGGGGTCGCGTCACGATGGCGACGTGTCCGCCGGAGCGCAGCAGCGGCTCGCAGTAGAGCAGTGTCGTGGCGAGGTCGGCGAGGGCGGACTCGACCGGGTCGCGGTCCGGACCGTTCGCGCGGTCCGGCGCGGTGCGCAGGGTGGTCAGGACGAGTCCGACTCGCCCGATCAACCCGGCGGCCCGGACGGTCGCGAGCACCTTCGGTCGGGCGTCGAGGACCGAGCCGTCGCGCCACGCGCCCGCGGTCTTAGCGGCGGTGACGTTGGCGCGAGCGAGCGTCCACCACCGGGTGCGGGAGGTGAGTCCGAGCGCGTGACGGCCGGCGCGCAGTGCCTCAACGAGGACGGTGCCGGCGCCGCAGTCCGGGTCGAGAACGAGGTCGCCGGGACGGGTGTAGGTGGCGATCGCGTGGGCGGCGACGGCGGGCGGAATCCGGTCGATGTCGGTCTCGGTGCCGGACACACAGCCGGCGTCGCGCAGCTGCGCGAGCGGGTCGCGCTGGCCGGTGGGCCAGACCGACAGCGGCGGCATCGGCGGCTCCTCCCCCGGCGGCAGGGGGAGCGGCCAAGGCGACGTGGGGCGGTCAGTCATCGGAGGTCTCCTCCCCGTCGGCGGCGTCGGTCAGGGCCGGCTGGCGGGTGAACACCAAGAGGTCGTCATGCACCTGGGTGTGCCGAGCGGGCGTCGCGAGCGGGCGCGCTGGCCCCTGCGGTCGGGGGTGCGGGGCCGGGGTCGCGACCGCGAGGGCGCCGTCGCGGACGGGGACGCGCAGCAGGGCGATGCGATCGAGGTAGTGCAGTCCGGCGTGCTGCGCGGCGCGCACCAACGAGCCGGCGGGGTCGGTGAGCCGATCACGGGACCGGTCACTGTGAGTGATGACGGCGAGGGTGCCGGTCGGGGTGAGCAGACCGGCCCAGTCGGCCGGACGGAACCAGTCGAGGGTGCGCGGGTCGGCCGCGGTGATGACGAGGTCGTAGCGGTCCGGACCCGCGCCGGTCGCGGTCGAGTCCGGTCCGGGACGGCGGTGTGTCGACGGCCCGGCGGGCTGGTCGGTGGTCGGACTGTCGGTGCGCGGTCGGGGTCCGGACTCGGACTCGACCGACGCGTCAGCGGAGTGTTCGTCTACCGGGTCGGGGTGCGCGACTGCGGTCTGGGTTTGGACGCCGCGGCCGAGTCGGACCACCGTCCAGCCCGCTTCGTGTAGTCCGGCGTACGGGCCGGGCCGGGACTGGTTGCGGCCCCCGGTTGGCGACCACGACGAGGGTGGGGCGAGGTAGGGCGCGGGGTCGAGCAGGAGCACCCGCTGGCCGGGCTGGGTGTAGGTGGTGACGAGCTTGATGACCGCGGTCAGCAGCCAGTTGGCGAGCAGTCCGGTGCCCTCGCGGAGGTCGTCTTGCGCGCACGGCCAGACGGTGCTCGGCCGAGCGGGACGCCGGTGGCGCAGGTTGAGGCGCAGGGTGCGCAGGCGCGGTGTTCGCCGCCTGTGCGGTAGCGGGATCGGGACGGTCGGGGGGTCGGTCGGGCTGTGCTCCTGGGAGCCGTCTCCCGGTGAGTCGTGGCCGTGTGTCGGGGTCATCGCGGGTCTCCTCCGACGGATGGGTGCCGTGCGTTCTGACGCCCCTTAACTCCGTATTTCGACCCCGTTTTGGACACGTCCCGCCAAATTTCTTTGCACCGCCCACTCGGGCTAAGCGCGACTCGACGCGATTCGGACAGTTCTGCCAAAGCCGTGACTGAGGAACCGCTTGTCCGGTCATCCCGCGCCGCCGCGAACCGCTTCCTGGACCAGTCGCGGCCAGATTTTTCAAGATCTTTCCGGCGGTGCGATGTGGATCTCGCCGCTGGTCCGCATCGGAGCCCTTCGTGACTACTAGCGCCGTACTAGCGAGCGACTATAACCCCAGCTCAACGGCTACTAGAGTTGATCAACGATCGTAGTTGACCAAGCCCATTTTTGATCTTGGATCGACGCGTTCGCGAGGCGAAATAGTAGTTCGCTAGTAGCCCCGGAACGGTTTGCTAGTTGGCGCCTAGTAATGGCGTGGTATTTCCGTGGTATCGGTCGTGGCTTCCTGACGGCGTTGTTGTTCGCATCGACGCCGTGGGAGTCACGACATGGCAGCACAATCCGTTTTTCGTCGCCGTGGCGACGAGGCTGTCCCGAACTCGTTGGATATCGCGCGGGACACGTTTACCTGGCTGGTGACCGGGCCGCACCCGGTGTCGCTGAACGGCCGGCTCTTCCCCGGCCTGCCCGACCGGCACATCCCGCTGGACGAGGTCCGCGACCGGCTGCTGGCGCGCCGGTGCCCGCAGGCGACGCGGGACGCGGTGTGGGCGCATCTGGTGCTGCGCTCCCGTACTGAAGGAGCGACCTGGACGGTCGCCGCGGTCGGGGTCGCACTGCCCGCGCTGACCTCGGTCGCGGCCACCCTGTCCGATCGGTTCGCCGGCGATCCGGCCGATGTTCACGCCGAGGTGTTGCGCGGCTTCCTGACCGCGTTGTCGACCATCGATCTGCGTCCGCCGCGGATCATGCTGCGACTGCGGTGGGCCGCCTACCGGTCCGGCTACGACGCGCTCGCCGAGGCGCTGGCGGGTCCGACTCCAGTCGCGCCGGGCTTCCGATCCACCCCGCCACACACGCCGTGGGGACACCCGGATCTAGTCCTCGCTCGCGCGGTCGCGGACGGAGTCCTGACCCAGACCGAGGCCGCACTCATCGGGGCGACCCGGTTGGAAGAGGTGTCCGTCGCGGACTGGGCTGCGGCGCACCAGACCGGCGAGTGGGCGGTCTACAAGACGCGCAAACGCGCCGAGCTCCGGCTCGCCGCGTACCTGCGCGACGGTGCCGCCGAGACCGATCCGACCGACCCGCTGACCGACCAGGTAGCCACCGCGTTGGCCCTCGCGCGCCCGGTCTCGCCGGTCCGCGACTTGCCGCTGTCGTCACTGTCCGTGTCCGTCGCTGACGCGGAATCGGGGCAGAAAGTTCAGGGTCGCGTGTCCAAAACGGACGCGAAATCCGGAGTTCAGGGCTGCGGGACACACCCGCGCTCAGCCCGACCTTCGGAGGTGCCCCAATGCGCCTGATCGATCGATTCTTCCCCGCCGCGAGCGGACCGCGCAGCGCCCGCCTCGACGGCAATCCGCAGCCGCCAGCCGAGGCCCCAGCGTCGAGCACGCCGGACCATGTCACCGGCAGCGAGTCGACCAGTGCTCCGATCATTACGCCGGAGGACTGGACCCCGGTCCGCCCCCGCCGCTGGTCGCACGTGGTGCTGATCGTCGAGCTGGCGATCCTCGCGCTGTTGGCGTCGGCGTCGGCGGCGCACGCCGACACGATGGTCGTCGCCCTCGCGGACTCGGTGACCACGGTCCTGAACAACGTCCGCAACTGGATCATGGGCATCTTGGCCGGTCTGGCCACGGTGTTCCTGTCCATCGGCGGCGTCCGCTACGTGATGGGCGGCGGCGACCCCGGCGAGGTCGAGAAGGCCAAGACCGCGTTCAAGTCCGCCGGGTGGGGCTACGGCCTTGCGGCGCTCGCGCCGCTGGTCGTGGAGATCCTCAAAGGGATCGTGGGGGCCTGACCGATGGCCGTCAGCACCCCGCCCACGGTTCGCCCGTACCGCCGGTCCGGCGGCCCGGTCGCGACCGCTGCCGCCGGACGAATCGACGGGGACCGAGCGATGCTCTCCCCGGTCTCCGACGCCAGCGCCGACCGGCCGCCGGCTGGTCGGCCGCGGCGCTGGCGCGCGGGCTGGATGCTGGCGCTGAGCATCGTCGTGCTCCTGGTCGGCGTCCTCGCGGTCAGCGCGTGGGCCTCGCCCACTGCGCCGCAGCAGCCCCCGCCGCAACCACCGTTGCCGATCCCGACGGTGGATCCGTGCACGCCGGGTTCGCCGCTGCCGGTCTGCCAACTGCCCGCGCCGACCACTACCAAGCCGCTGCCCACCGCGCCGCTGCCACTCCCGACCGGGGTGCCCGCGCCGACGACATGCAGCTTCCCCGGCCAGGTCGGCTGCACCTCGTCCACGCCGACCACGACGCCGAGCCAGCCGTGCACGGGTGAGGACTGCATCCCGCAGCCGACCACGCCACCACCGAGCACTGGTCCGCAGCAGCCGGGCACGGGCAGCGGCGAGGGCGACTCGGACTGTGGGATCACGGACATCGGGGCCTGCATCACCGAGGCCATCAACGGCGCGTTCCGCAGCATCGTCGACGCCGCGCTCTCGCCGATCCTGGAGCTGATCGGGCACACCGCGCTGTCCACGCCGACGATCAGCGACCTGCCCGGCATCGGCGAGTTGTGGAACAACTCCTGGGAGCTCGTGGTCGCCGCCTACGGCCTGCTCATCCTCCTCGGCGGCATCCTCGTGATGGGCCACGAGAGCGTCCAGGCGCGCTACTCGATCAAGGAGATCGGGCCGAGGATCCCGATCGCGTTCATCGCCTCGGCGCTGTCGCTGTTCTTCACCGACAAGCTCATCCGACTGGCCAACGGCCTGACCCTGGGCATCCTCGGCGACGGAGTCAACGCGCCCTCACTGGGCAACACCCTCAAGGACGCCGTCGCCGGCATCCAGACCGGCGGACTGTTCATCATCCTGGTCGGCCTGGTGCTCGTCGTGGTCGGCCTGGGCCTGCTGGTCGTCTACGTGGTCCGGATCGTCATCACCCTCGTCTTGATCATCTCTGGCCCCCTGTTCCTGATGTTCCACGCGCTGCCACACACCGACCCGCTGGCTCGCTGGTGGTGGAAGGCGATCACCGCGACGCTGGCGATCCAGGTCGCTCAGGCCCTGGTGCTGATCACCGCGGTACGTACGTTCCTGTCCGGCGGCGTGAATCTGTTCGGCTCGACGCTGTCCGCGCTCGGCACGCTGGTCGCCGCGATCGCCCTGTTCTTCATCCTGTTCAAGATCCCGTTCTGGCTGTTGAAGGCGGTCAAGGTCAGCAACGGCCGCTCGTTCCTCGGCGGTCTGGCCCGCGCCTACATCGCGGCGAAGACCTTCGGCATGGTCGCCGGGAAGACCGGCGCGCTCGGCAAGGTCGGCGGCGCCGTCGGTGCGAAGAGCGGCGGGGGCGGTGGCGGCGGTGGGGGCCGCGGTGGCGGTGGGTCGGCGGACCCGCCGTGGCCCGCGCAGCCACGCCTCGCGCCCACCCCGGAGATGGTCAACAAGCGGCTCAAGGCGGCCCATGACGCCGAGCGCGCCCGCGCGGCCCGCCGGTCGCGGCTGCCGTCGCAGGCGCCGCAGTTCCTGCAGCCCTCACCTCAAGACACCACTCACGACCCCGCCGTCACCCCGGCGAACCAGGGACCAGCCATGCCTCCTGAGTTCAGTTCCGCACCCACGCCCGCCACGCCGATCTCACCGCCGCGGCGGGGACCTCGGCCCGGATCGGCGCCGCAGTTCCAAGCCGCTGGAGGGCCACGTCGACGCGGCGCCACCCCACCGCCGGCCCGCCCGATCCGCACCGCGTCGGTGCCCCCGCAGTTGCAGTTCCGGCCCGCCACGCCACCCGCGCCGGAGCCGTCGTCGCCACCCAGGTCGGCGTCCGCTCCTGCCGCGCCGGTGTTCCGGCAAGCCCAGCCCAAGCCGCGCATCGGGGACGCCTACCGGCGTACCCAATCGGTTCCGCCGCCGGTGTTCCGCGCACCGAAACCCGCCCCAGGAGGTGAAGGGAAATGAGTCAGCCGGTAAGGATTCCCGCCGACGTCGATCGCGAGGACCGCGTCATCGGTCCGCTGACCGCGCGGCAGCTGCTCATCCTCGCCGTCACCGGGATCGTGCTGTACGGGGCGTACACGCTCACCCGCGAGTTCGTGCCGCTGGTGGCGTTCCTCATCGTCGCCATCCCGATCGGGGTGACCGCCGCGTTCCTCGCGCTCGGGCAGCGCGACGGCATTCCCCTCGACCGGTTGGTGCTGGCCGCGCTGCGGCAGCGGTTGAGCCCGCAGCACCGGGTGGCCGCGCCGGAAGGCATCCGGCCCGTCCCCGAGTGGCTGGGCAGCCAGGTCGCGAACACCAGCAGCACGGGCCGCGCCAAGCGGAAGGACAGCGCGGGCGGCGCGGATGCCGCGGCATCGACGGTCTCGCCGGCCGCGCTGCGGCTACCCGCCGAAGCGGTCACCGACACCGGTGTCATCGACCTCGGCAAGGACGGCGTCGCCGTGGTCGCGGTCTGCTCCACGATCAACTTCGGGCTGCGCACTCCGGCCGAGCAGGAGTCCCTCGTCGCCTCCTTCGGGCGCTACCTGCACAGCTTGACGGCACCGGTGCAGGTGCTGGTGCGGGCGGAACGGCTGGACCTATCCGGGCAGATCGCCGAGCTCCGCGACCAGGCCGGCGGTCTGCCGCACCCGGCGCTGGAACGGGCGGCGCGCGAGCACGCCGAGTACCTCGACCAGCTCGGCCGCGCCACCGATCTGTTGCGCCGTCAGGTGCTGCTGATCCTGCGTGAGCCGCTGCTGACCACGGGGCCAGCCGACGGGCTCGGCGGCGCCTCACCGCTGGCCGCGTTGACGGCGAAACGCCGGGCCGCCAAGCAGGCCGCCTTGGTCGACGACGCCACCCGGCGCGCGGCCGAAGCCCGGCTGGTCCGCCGGCTCGGCGAGGCGGTCGAGCTGCTCTCCCCGTCGGGGATCGTGGTCACCCCGCTGGACGCCGGACAGGCCACCGCGGTGCTCGCCGCAGCCTGCAACCCCGACAGCGTGATCCCGCCGAACTCCGGTCTCGCCGGCTCGGACGAAGTCATCACCACCGCCCCAGACGAGGGCTGGGACGCAGGTGCGTTCGGCCGCGCAGCGTTCCCTGCCGACGGCGAGTTCGGCGAGGCCGAGGACGCCTGGGACGACGGCCCTGACGACGGCTTCGACGACACCGCCGAGGACCCCGACGACTACGCCAACTCCGCGGGGAGGTACCGCCGATGAAGACCACAGCCAAGCGCCACGGCCGGAAGGCCCAGGCCATGCAGCCGCCGCTCGGGCGGGCCAGCGCGTTCACCCCGGACGCCATCTCCGTGCGCCCCCGCGCGCTGGAAGTCGGCGGCGAATGGGTCGCCAGCTTCGCCGTCGTCGGCTACCCGCGCGAGGTCCACCCCGGTTGGTTGCAGCCGCTGCTGACCTACCCCGGACGGGTCGACGTCTCGCTGCACATCGAGCCGATCGACCCGGTCACCGCCGCGAACAGGCTCAAGAAGCAGCTGTCGAAACTGGAGTCCGGCAGGCGGCACACGAGCGAGAAAGGACGGTTGATCGACCCGCACGTCGAAGCCGCCACCGAGGACGCCTACGACCTGTCCGCCCGAGTCGCTCGCGGCGAAGGCAAGCTCTACCGGCTCGGGCTGTACCTGACCGTGCACGCCCCCACCGAGGAAGCCCTCGGCGATGAGGTCGCGGCGATCCGGTCGCTGGCGGCGTCGCTGCTGCTGGACTGCAAACCGACCACGTACCGCAGCCTGCAGGGCTGGATCACCAGCCTGCCCATGGGCCTCGATCTGGTCGGCATGCGCAGGACGTTCGACACCAGTGCGCTGTCCGCGGCGTTCCCGTTCACCTCGCCCGACCTGCCGCCTCCGGACCCGACCTCGGTCGGTGCACCCAGCGGTGTGCTCTACGGCTTCAACGTCGGCAGCCAGGGCCTCGTGCATCACGACCGGTTCGCTCTGGACAACCACAACAGCGTGATCCTCGGCCGCTCCGGCGCGGGCAAGAGCTACCTGGTGAAGCTGGAGTTGCTGCGGTCGCTGTACCGCGGGATCGAGATCCACGTCATCGACCCCGAGGACGAATACGCCCGGCTGGCCGCCGCGGTCGGCGGGACGTACGTGCACCTCGGCGCCGAGCAGGTCCGGCTCAACCCGATGGACCTGCCGATCCACACCCGCCCGGACGGCCGGCGCACCGCGCCGCGCGACGCGCTCATCCGACGCAGTCTGTTCCTGCACACCGTGATCGCGGTACTGCTCGGCGCTGAGCTCGAAGCGACCGAACGGGCGGCGCTGGACCGGGCGATCACCGCGACCTATCAGCGCGCCGGGATCACCTCGGATCCGCGGACCTGGACCCGCCCGGCTCCGCTGCTGGCCGACCTCGCCGAGGTCCTTGCCGACGCCGGAGATCCCGCCGGGGTGGAGCTCGCGGCGCGGCTGCACCCGTACGTCACCGGCGCGTTCTCCGGCCTGTTCTCCGGCCCGACCTCGACACGCCCCGAAGGGCACCTGGTGGTGTTCTCGCTCCGCGATCTCGCCGACGAACTCAAGCCCATCGGCACGCTGCTCACCCTGGATGCGGTGTGGCGGCAGGTCTCCAACCCGGCCATCCGCAAGCCCAGGCTGGTCGTGGTCGATGAGGCGTGGTTGCTGATGAAGGAGCCCGCCGGTGCCGAGTTCTTGTTCCGGATGGCCAAGGCGAGCCGCAAGCAGTGGGCCGGCCTCACGGTCGCCACCCAGGACACCGCGGACGTGCTGGGTTCGGACCTCGGCAAAGCCGTCGTCGCGAACGCAGCCACGCAGATCCTGCTGCGGCAAGCCTCCCAGGCGATCGACGAGATCACCCGCACCTTCGACCTCTCGCTCGGCGAGCGCCAGTTCCTGCTCTCCGCCGACCGCGGCCAAGGTCTGCTCAGCACCGGGACGCAGCGGGTGGCGTTCCAGTCCATCGCCTCGCCGGTCGAGCACGAGTTGGTCACGTCCAACCCCGCGGAAATCGCCGGGTATTCCGACGCCTCGTCGGGAATCGAGAACTCCTTCGTCGAACTCGGCGCGGACGATACCGCAGGAATTGCGGACTCGTTCGACGACGGCGACGCGTCGCAGATCGAACTCGACGCCGCCTGACCGCCTCGCTCGCAAGCGCTAATCCGTTCACATCGAATCGCACCTAGGGGATACCCATGTCTACGTCATTGCCCATTTCCGCCACTGTTCGCCGGCCCGCTCGGCTGCTGACGCAAAACAGCGAGATGCGTCAGATCGGCGTGTGGAACTGGTCGCTGCCGGCCTGGGCCGGGCGACTGCCCGATGGTCGTACCTATAACACCTGTCTCAGCGCTGGAATCTGCGCTCAGGCGTGCTACGCGCGGCACGGCACCTACACCTGGCCGGTCGTCCGCGCCAAGCACCAGGCGAACCTGATGTACGTCCTCGACGATCTGGCCGGCTGGCAGGCCGCGATGGTCGCCGAACTCGGCGCGGCCAAGTTCTGCGGCGCGTGGATCAGAATTCACGACAGCGGTGATTTCTTTTCCGACTCCTATCTTCAGGCATGGCTGGATATTTGCCGGGTTCGACCTGACACGAATTTCTACGCCTACACCAAAGAGGTGTCCCGGTTCCGGACGCTGGTCGAGCCTGACCCGCCGCCGAATTTCCTGTGGGTCTACTCGTATGGCGGGACACAGGATGTCGCGCTGAATCCTGCCGTCGATCGGGTCGCGGATGTGTTTCCCGACGAGTCCGCGATCGCCGAGGCGGGCTGGGCCTCGCAGGAAGCCAGCGACCTGCTCGCGGTCCTGGGCCCGCGGCTGGTCGGTGTGCCGGCCAACCGCATTCCCACCTATCTCAAGCGGCTGGCCGGGCGCCGGTTCTCCGAGTGGCAAGCCGAGGTCGACGCCGACCGCGCCGCCCGCCGAGGCCGCCGGCACCTGCGGCTCGTCGTCGACAACACCCGTCCCGACCAGAGCCAGCAGCCCACGGCCGAGGCCAGCACGACGCAGGCCGACCAGCCACGCGCTGCGTGACCGCAGCTCGCGCCCGTCCCGTCGACCGCTTTGCGTGGGGAGGTTCCCGATGTCCTGGCCAACCACTGCCACACCCCTGTCCGCCCTCGTCCCTCCGCGGGTCGAGCAGGCCGCGGACGGGCTCGCGTCACCGGTCGGCGACTACCTGCGTGACCCGCTCGGCGCCTTCGAGAACGTGCTGGCGCACCTGCGCGACCTTGCCCTCACGTGGGGCCCGATCGTCGGGCCGGTGCTCGCGGTCGTCGTCACCGCCGCGGTCGTCGCGCGGCGCCGGTGGCGCCGCCGCTACCACCAGCGCCTGGCCACCGATGCCCGCCTGGTCACCGTGCTCGCGCCACCGACGGTCGACCCCACGGGCGCGATCACCGTGTGGTCCAACCTCGTCGGCTTGCTGCGTCCCGGTTGGCTGCGCCGCTTCGGCGGGCAGCCGCACCTGGCCTTCGAGCTGACGTTCACCGACGACGGTGTGCAGATCCGCCTGTGGGTGCCCGGCCTGGTGCCGCCCGGCATGGTCGAGCGCGCGATCGAGGCCGCCTGGCCCGGCGCGCACACCCGCACCACCCTCGCCAAGCCGCCGATCCCGACCACGGCGGCAGCGGGCCGGCGCGTCGAAGCGGCCGGCGGTGAACTGCGGTTGGCCCGCTCGGAGGCGCTGCCGATCCGCACCGAGCACCCGGCCGACCCGATCCGGGCGATGCTCGGCGCGCCGGTCGGGCTCGGCCCGCACGAGCGGGCTTGCGTGCAGATCCTCGCCCGCCCCGTCGCCGGCCACCGGGTGACCAAAGCCCGGCGCGCGGCGCGGCGGGTGCACGCGGGCGGGTCGGTCCACCTGGTCGGCCGGCTGCTCGACGCCATCACGCCGGGCAAGACCCCGAAGCGGTCGACCAGCACGCGGACACCGGGCCTGGATCGGCAGACCAGCCTGGAGTACGCCGCCCAGGACCGCGCGGTCGTGGAGAAGCTGCGGGCGAACCAGTTCGAGACCCGCATCCGCTACGCCGTGGCCACCACCGTGCCCGAGGACGTCACCTCGGGCGAGGTCCAGGCGGTGCGGGAGGTGCTGCGGGGCCGCGGGCACGCGATCGCCTCGGCGTTCGCCGCCTACTCCGAGCACAACTACTACCGCCGGGTTCGGATCCGCCGCGACCCGGTTGCCGTGTTGGCCGAACGCCGCCTGGGCAAGGGCGACCTGCTGTCGATCCCGGAGCTGGCCGCGATCGCGCACCTGCCGATCGACGAGTCCACACCCGGCCTGCAGCGGGCCGGCGCGAAAGCTGTGCCGCCCCCGCCGGGCATCGCCACGATCGGCGAGCAGATCAAGCCCCTGGGGCTGTCGGACTCCGGGCACTCTCGCCCGGTCGGCCTGCACGTCGCCGACGCCCGCCACCACCTGCACATCCTCGGCGCCACCGGCTCAGGCAAGTCCGAGCTGATGGCCCGGATGATCCTGGCCGACGCCGAGGCCGGCCGCGGTGTCGTCGTGGTCGACCCGAAGGGCGACCTGGTCAGCGACATCCTCATGCGCCTGCCCGAGGAACTGGGCGAGAAAGTCGTGCTGTTCGACGCCGACTCCCGAGCCCGCCCGCCGGTGCTCAACCCGTTGGAGGGAGCTGACAAGGCCCGCGCGGTCGACAACCTCGTCAGCATCTTCTCCCGGATCTACGCCTCCTCGTGGGGGCCGCGCACTGACGACATCCTCCGCGCCGGGCTGCTCACGCTGACCGCGATGCCCGGCACGCCGACCCTGGTCGACCTGCCCAAGCTGCTCACCGTGCCGGCGTTCCGGCAACGAGCCTGCGACCAGATCGACGACGAGGTCCTCAAGGGCTTCTGGTCCTGGTACGACGACCTGTCCGAAGCCAGCCGCGCACAAGTGATCGCGCCGCTGATGAACAAAATCCGCGGCTTCCTGCTGCGCCCGTTCGTCCGCGCCGCCATCGCCGGTGGAACGTCCACTATGGACATGGACGAGGTGCTCAACACCGGCGGGATCTGCCTGGTGCGCATCGCTCGCGACGCGCTGGGGATGGAAACCGCGCGATTGGTCGGCTCCATCGTCGTGGCCCGCACTTGGCAAGCGGCCACCCGCCGGGCCCGCGTCCCGCAGCGTCAACGCCGCGACTGTGGGCTGTACGTGGACGAGTGCCACAACTTCTTGAACTTGGCCTATCCGTTGGAGGACATGCTCGCCGAAGCCCGTGGTTACCGGCTCTCCATGGCGTTGGCGCACCAGTACCTCGGGCAGCTACCGAAGGAGCTCGAAGAGGGCATCAGCACCAACGCCCGCAGCAAGATCTTCTTCAACGCCAGCCCCGAGGACGCGAAACGACTCTCGCGGCACACCATGCCGCGGCTTTCTGATCACGACCTGTCCAACCTCGGCGTTTACCACGTCGCCGCCCGGCTCGTCCTGGGTGGCGAGGAAGCACCGCCGTTCACCGCGGTGACCGAGAAGCTTCCGCCCGCGATTCCCGGACGCGCCAAGGCGATCCGCAAAGCTGCCAGGGTCAACACGCGCCCGCCCGTCACCGACGCCGACGCCGCAACGCGCCACGCGGATCAGCCCACTGTGGACCCGCGCCGCGCGGCCTGACTCGCCGAATCCCGTTTTCCCGCAACGCATGCGGGCTCACTGACTGCGCACGTCCGCTCCGGTGATGCCCGCATGCGTTGCCCTTCGCCTTCCCCATTCCGGCCAACGCCTGGGAGGTGCCTACCCATGATCTCGAATCCCACGCCTCAGAGGGCATTGCGCGGGCACATGCCCCAGCGCCCCACACCACGGGCGGCCACCACCGGGGAGCACCATGCCCAGCTCGCCGGGCGGCTCACCCTCCGGGACCGGTGGCTGGCCCGGATGCTGAACGAACACAAGGTCTTCACCACCCAGCAGATCGTCGAGCTCTGCTACCCGACCATGCGCGCGGCCAACCACCGCCTGCTCGACCTGTTCAAGTGGCGCGTCGTCGACCGCTTCCAGCCGTTCGTCAGCTCCGGCACCGCCCCGATGCACTACGTGCTCGACATCGCCGGCTCCGTGGCGCTCGCCTACGAGGACGGTCTCGACCCCAAACAACTCGGCTATCGCCACGAAGACGCCATCGGCATCGCCCACTCCCTGCGACTCGCGCACACCGTGGGCGTCAACGGCTTCTTCACGAGCCTCGTCGCACTGAGCCGGGAGCCCGGTGCCCGCGGACGCCTGACCGCGTGGTGGTCCGAACTGCGCTGCGGCCGGCTCTTCGGCGACATGGTCCGCCCCGACGCCTACGGCCGCTGGCGCGAAGACGGCCACCAAATCGAGTTCTTCCTCGAATTCGACTTCGGCACCGAGGACCTCGGCAAGCTCGGCCGCAAGCTGCACGGCTACGAAAAGCTCGCCACCGCAACAGGAATCACCACACCCGTCCTGGTGTGGCTGCCCACCAACCGCCGCGAAACCACCGCGCGCAGGGCGCTCGCCGACGCACTGTCCCAGTTGGACCGGCCCGCGCTCGTGCCTGTAGCCACCAGCGCTGCAGATGTCGCGGGTGTGGCCAGCGAGAACGACCCCGCCGTCGCCCGGTGGCTGCCGATTACCGGCCCGGCGTCACGACGGCCGGGCCGGCTGCGGCTCGCCGAACTCGCCCAGCTCTGGCCCCACACAGACCCGCCCACCACGGCGCCGTCCTCGACCGCGGCCAAGGCCCAGCAGGCGTCCACGGAACTGGCCGCACCGGACCCACTTCCACCACCGCTCCCCACCAGCCGCTTCCGGAGGTGACCCATGAAGATCGCCGTTGCCGCTGTCGCGGCCATCATCGCCATCCCCATCCTCATCGGAGGTGTCGGCAAAGCCATCGTCAGTGCCCTGTTCGGCACCGGTGGCACCGAGCCGAGCCAGGCCGCGATCGCCGAGATCCCCAACGACTACCTGTCGCTCTACCGAGCCGCAGCCACCGTGTGCCCAGGGCTGGACTGGACAATCCTCGCCGCCATCGGCGACGCCGAATCCAAACACGGCCGCGGCTCCGGCGACGGCATCAAGGAAGGCGAGAACCACATGGGAGCCGGCGGCCCCATGCAGTTCCTGAAACCGACCTTCGACGGCGTCATCACACGCCACACGATCCCGCCCGGAGGCGCCAACCCACCGTCACGCTACAACCCACACGACGCCATCTACGCCGCCGCGTTCTACCTGTGCGATTCCGGAGCACAGAAAGACATCCGCAAGGCACTGTTCGCCTACAACCACTCCGAGGAGTACGTCAACGGCGTTCTGGCACAAGCAAAACGCTACGGCACCGCCACCGTCGGAACCGGCGACTGCAACAAGATCCAGGCACCCAACCCGGCCGCGATCATGGCGATCAACTTCGCCTGCGGCCAACTCGGCCTGCCCTACGTCTGGGGTGGCAACGGACCAGCCGGCGGACACGCCGGCTTCGACTGCTCCGGCCTCACCAAAGCCGCCTACAACGCCGCCGGCATCAACCTGCCCCGCACCGCGCAAACCCAGTACAACGCCGGTCCACTGGTGCCCGCCGGCCAACCGCTGCTCCCCGGCGACCTGGTCTTCTACGGAACACCCGGCAACGTCCACCACGTCGGCTTGTACATCGGCGCCGACAAGATGGTGCACGCCCCGACCTTCGGCCAGCCGGTCCAGGTCAGCAACTACCGCTGGAACGGGGACGACTATCTCGCGGCGAGCCGTCCTGCGGTCGATCCTTGGCTCTAGTGCGCCGGTACGGTGAGTTCGAGCGGAGCCGAGGGAGCCATGGAGCAGGAAACCGACCTGTCGTCAGAGGAGCTGGAAGCGCTAGGCGACTGGCGCGCCTTGCTGGAAGAAGTGGTCCGGCTTGACCACGAGTACCACCTCAGCGCAAACCTTCACCCAGACGACACACGGTCAGAGCGGGAAGCAGCACTGTTGGAACTGCTGCAGGCTCGTTTTCGTGGCTACCCGATCATCCAGCGCGCAACCGTCCAGAACTTGGATGGTACGTCGCACAAACAGCACGACATTGTGTTCGCAGATTCATAGGTGCCGCCGCATCGCGTCCTGCGAAACGGCAGAGCACTGATCGTCCCACGCAGCGTGCACGCAGCCATCGAGGTCAAGAGCACCTTGGATTCGAAGAGCCTGGTTGCCTCCCTGGATCACCTCGCCCAGCTCAAACGCGCTGCGCGGTGTGATGTCGAAGGCACGTTCCAGGTGATCATCGGGGATCGTGAGTTTCCGTATGTGCCGATCAGTGGTGGCGTTTTCGCCTACCACAGTGATCTGCGCTTGAGTCTCATTGCTGAGCGGATTCGTGACTGGGCCGGGCGAAACCCTCACGAACTGTGGCCCAACTTCGTCACGATCTTGAACCGAGGTCACCTTGGGTGGGTAGACCCTTCGAGTGGTGAGGTCCGCACAACGCCGCACCGGGACGACGTGCCGATGTGGTACGAGCCGACTGATCCCTGCGGTCCGCTCGTCGGACTCGTGTACACACTTGAAGGACTCAGCCGTTGGTGGCGCGCACCCGGTACGCCGTGGCTGCCTCTTCCAAGGCCGATCCCACGACGCACTGTGGGAATGAAGATTGGCCGCCCCGTCCGACCCGTCGGTGTGCCTGAACCCGAAGATTGCGACTGCCTGTGCGTTAACTGCCACCCTTACGGCCGCATGAGCTTCGAGCAGCAACGGCAGACTTGATCCGATCAGAGCGGCAGGGTGCTGTCGTATCAACTATTGCTGAAGACCAGACGAGGTTATTGGGCCTCGACGCTCTCTGCGGTCTGCAGAGATTGGTTTCTCGTTCTTTGAACTTGAAGTACATCGAGAAGCTGATTGCGGCAGCAACGAAACCGCTAAGTGCGGCAGCGCACCAAAGTAGCGGCGAGGAACCCGCCTGAGGGTCTGTCAAGAAGCTGGTGTAACTGATCTTGTCGGTTCTACTTCTTGTTCGTGGTCAGGCGTCCGGGGAAGGTGAGCTCGAAAGCGTTCAACGGCGCCTTCCAACGGGCGACCCAGCGTTTGCGCCCAGTGCCGGTGGGATCGAGGCTCATCAACGCTAGGTAGACGCACTTGAGCGCGGCGGCCTCGGTCGGGAAGTGGCCACGGGCCTTGACCGCCCGTCGGATCCGCGCGTTGATCGACTCGATGGCGTTCGTGGTACACACCACGGTGCGGATCTCGGCGTCGAACTGCAAAAACGGCACGAACTCCGCCCAGCTGTTCTCCCATAGCTTGATGATCGCCGGGTAGCGGGCCTCCCACTTGTCACCGAAGGCAGCCAGCGCGTCCAGTGCCGCCGACTCGCTGGGCGCGGTGTAGAGGGGCTTGAGGTCCTTCGCGATCGCCGCCCAGTCCCGCTTGGAGGCGTAGCGGAAGCTGTTGCGCAGGAGGTGGACGACGCAGGTCTGGGTGATCGCTTGCGGCCACACGGTTTCGATGGCCTCGGGCAGGCCCTTGAGTCCGTCGCACACGACGATACACACGTCGGCTGTGCCGCGGTTCTTGATCTCCGAGAGGACCCGCAGCCAGTACTTGGCTCCCTCGCCGTCGCCGTGTTCGCCAGCCCACAGCCCGAGGATGTCGCGGGTGCCCTCCACGGTGACGCCGAGCGCCAGATAGATCGGCCGGTTCGCGACGTTGCCCTCACGGATCTTGACATTCACACAGTCAATGAACACCACCGGATACACCGCATCCAGCGGCCGGTTCTGCCACTCGGCCATGCCGTCCATCACGCGGTCGGTGATGGTGGTGATGGTCTGCTTGGACACCTCGGCGTCGTACACCTCGGCCAGGTGCGCGGCGATCTCACCATGCGTGAGCCCCTTGGCGGACAACGAGATCACCAGATCATCCAGCCCGGTCAGCCGGCGCTGGCCCTTGCCCACCAGTTGCGGCTCGAAACTGCCGTCGCGATCCCGCGGGGTAGCGATCTCCACCGGGCCGGCCTCGGTCAGCACCTTCTTGCCGCGCCGGCCGTTGCGAGAGTTCCCGCCGTTGCGGCCGGCCGGGTCATGCTTGGAATAGCCGAGATGGTCGTCCATCTCGCCTTCCAACGCCGACTCCACCACCTTCTTGGTCAGCATCGCCAGCAGGCCGCCCTCACCGGTCAACTGCAGACCCTCGGCCCGCGCCCGATCCGCCAGCTGCTGCACCAGCTGATCGTCCACTCCATCCGCCATCGCCGGAGCCTTCGCCTCGCCGCCGTTGCCCGTCCCATCAGTCACAGATGTCTCCTTCACCTCAGGAGTTACACCAACGAAATTACAGTCCCCCGCCTAGTGCCGATGAGGCTGAGTCTGACGATGGAACTGGCGAGTGTGCTTAGCTGAATAGCAGTGTGGATCCGACGGTTCCGCCTGGCCGCGGATCTAAGGGTGTGGCTTTCGCCGGCCAAGCGGCGCACGTAGTCAGGCGTGGTATCGCCAAGTACACGGTCGAGTACGAGTCTCAGTTGTGCTGCCGCAACTTGCTCTTCCGCTGTACCGGGTGGCATGTCAGGTTCGGTTTCGCCTAGCACGCGCGCCGGAAAGGCGTCGAGGACCAAGTGCTCATCCCGCTGCGAGAGTTCAGAGAGGGCTAGGAGCTGTTTAAGAAGGGGCCCTGGTGTGTGGGTGTAGCGAGGTCTCCGGTAGATGGATCAACGACGAAGAAGATCAGCATCTATCCGGAGACCTCGGTGGGAAGCGTATCGGTGGGCGCGCGTAAAGACTTGACGGACCGGCAGTGGCAGGCGTTGCAGCGTGTGTTGCCGCCTCGACCCGTGGCAGGTCGTCGGCCGAAGTGGACGTGGCGTCAGTTGCTGGACGGGATCCGGTGGCGGGTACGAGTCGGTGCTCCCTGGCGGGACGTGCCGGAACGGTACGGGCACTGGCAGTCGATCTATCAGTTGTTCCGTCGCTGGCAACGGGAGGGCGTGTGGCCCTGGATTCTCACGATGCTGTGGGCATGGGCCGACCGGGCAGGGCTGATCGACTGGCAGGTGTCGGTGGATTCCACGATCAATCGGGCCCACCAGCACGCGTCCGGGGCCCGCCGCCGACCCGATGAGCAGGTCGAACCGCCCGGCGACGAGCCGGGCGACCACGCGCTCGGTCGGTCCCGGGGCGGGTTCACCACGAAGATCCACCTGGCCTGCGAACAAGGACGCAAACCGTTGTCACTGGTGATCACCGCCGGTCAACGCGGTGACAGCCCTCAGATGACCAGCGTGCTGGACGCGATCCGGGTGCCCCGGCCCGGACCTGGACGAGCGCGCACACGCCCACGGCGCGTGCTGGCCGACAAGGCCTACTCCTCCCGCTCGAACCGGGCCTACCTGCGCACACGCGGGATCGCGGCCACGATCCCGACCCCCAAAGATCAAACTGCCCACCGCCGCGCCCGCGGATCAGCCGGTGGCCGCCCACCCGCCTTCAACCCCCACCACTACCGGCAACGCCACGCCGTCGAATGCGGCATCAACCAGCTCAAACACCACCGCGCCATCGCCAGCCGCTACGACAAACTCGCCGTCCGCTACGAAGCCACCCTCCACGTCGCCACCATCGACATCTGGCTACGCAACCTCACCAAGACCAATTCCTAAACAGCTCCTAGCTGAGTGAGCACTCGGAGTCCAGCTGCGCGCTTGACCGCCGCCTCGTCGAGGGTCAACTCGGCCGCCCATGTGAAGCGACGCCACCACTCCTCGCGACGTGCGGGCGATCTCCCGCTGGATCGTCGCACGGTCGTTGCCTCGAACCGACAGCTTCACGCCGACGAACGCACCGATCGCCGCGACCAACGCTGTTGCGGTTTGCAGCCACAGATTCAAGGATGGCCTCCTTATCGGTCGCTGAACTTCGCCAGCTGTCGCAAGCCTCCTCGCGCTCAACGACGCCAGTCGACCGAGCAAGTGGCATGGCTACGCATGAAGGCGGGTGCCTCGATCCTGACCTGCGCGAGCCAGCATTGCGCAGACGATTATGCGACGCGGTCACGCGTCGGCGTTGTCGTCCTTGCCTTCAAGCAGCTTGTAGAGGTTGGTGCGGTCCATGCCGAGTTCGCGGGCGACCTGCGCCTTCGGGACGTTGTCTTCGATCGCCGCAGTCATGCGTTCGAACCGCGCGTCACGGGCCTTCTTGAGCTCTTCGAGCGTTGTGACTCGCTGGGCTTGTAGCGCCGCCTCTTGATCACGAATGCTCTGGAGCCGATCCTGGAGCTCCTTGACCTTGGCCGCACTCTCCCGGAGCAGCTCGAAGTGCTGTTCCTTGTCCACTTCCTTGCCTCTTTTCCGGGTCGTGTTGCCAAGCTGACCTAGCGACATGTTGTATCACACTGTAGACGGCAACAGTGATCTGTGACGCCACTTTGGCGACCGGCCTGCCCGGTGTGTATGCGGCGGGCGATGTGGCGCAAGGCGCGGCCGCCGCCCGCCACGCCCTCGACCCAGCGGCCGCACGCCCGCTGGTACCGGTGCCGTACTTCTGGTCCGACTGGTACGGCCACCGCATCCAGTTCGTCGGCACCCCACGCGCTGAGGAGGTCGTGGTCGCCGTGCCCGCTGAGGCGGGGTTCACCGCGCTGTACCGGCGCGGTGACCGGATCGTCGGCGCGTTCACCGTGGACCGGCCACGCGAGATCATGAAGTACCGGCGACGCGTCGCGGCCCGGGGCTCGTGGGCGGAAGCGGTCGCGTTCGCGGCCACCACGACCACAGCCGCCTAACATGGCGGCCATGGGCAGAACCCTCTCCACCTAACCGACGGTCGGCGGCCAGTACCGCCAGCCGATCATCGCTGCGGCGATCGAGCTGACGGCTCGCAGCGGCTGGTCAGCGGTTACCATGGCGCGGCTGGCCGACCACGTCGGTGTCAGCCGCCAGACCGTCTACAACGAGATCGGCTCCAAGGCCGCGCTGGCCGACGCCATGGTGGACCACCACCTCGACCAGTTCCTCGCCGTTGTCCGGGACGCCTTCGACCGCCACCCCACCGACCTCGTCGAAGCGATCCACGACGCAGTGCGCGACGTGCTGGACCTCGCCGCCGGCAACCTCCTGCTCCGTGCGATCGCCTCCGCCACCTACGGCGCGGACACCGAACTGCTCCCGCTGCTCACCACCCAGGCGAACACCTTGATCACCCGGACCACAGCGATGCTCACGCAGCGTGTGACGACCTACCAGCCCGACCTCACACACGAGCAGGTCAGCGTGGTGATCGATGTGATCGTCCGGACAGTCCTCAGCCACGTCATGCAACCCGCACAGTCCCCGGCCCATACTGCCGACCGCCTCGCCTGGCTGGCCGCCCGAGTGCTCGGCGGCCAACCCTCCCGGACCCGCACACCCCTACGCTACCGCTGACGACGGACCAGAGCCGGGGGCCAGACGCCGCGGTTAACCCGGCCAGTCGCGTTGTGTGCCATCGCACCAGCCGGTCACGGAGCATTCGGAGCTCGGGTGCGCTGTCGCGCTGAGCCGAAACGGGTTGGCGAGCGTGCGGGCGGGTCGTCGCTCACGTGTCCGCAGGACGCCGACCACTGGCCGCCGAAGCCCTGGCGGCTGCGGCTTCAGCGCACCTGGTCCCGGGGAACGTCGAGTTACAGCGTGCGGGCGATGATCTCCTTCATGATCTCGTTGGTGCCGCCGTAGATCTTCTGGACTCGCTGGTCGGTCCAGGCGCGGGCGATGCGGTACTCGCTCATGTACCCGTAGCCGCCGTGGAGTTGGAGACAGTTGTCGATCACCCGCATCGCTCGGTCGCTGCACCACCACTTGAGCATGGCTGCGGTGGCCACGTCCAGGCCGCCGTCGAGGTGCCGGCTGATGCAGTCGTCGAGGAACACCCGGCACACTCGGGCCTCGGTTGCGGCCTCGGCAAGGGTGAACTTGGTGTTCTGGAAGGAGAAGATCTGCCGGCCGAAGGCCTGCCGGGTTTTGGTGTAAGACAGTGTGTCTTCCAGCGCGGCTTCCAGGGCGGCGACCGAGGTGATGCCGATGAGCAGCCGTTCCTGCGGGAGTTGCTGCATCAGCTGGAGGAAGCCCTGACCCTCGGTGGTGCCGAGGAGGTTGGTGGCCGGGACGCGGACGTCGTCGAAGAACAACTCCGCGGTGTCCTGGCCGTGCAGGCCGACCTTGTCCAGTACCCGTCCGCGCCGGAATCCCGCGCGGTCGGTTTCCACCACGACCAGCGAAATGCCCTCCGCACCCAGGGTTGGATCGGTCTTGGCGACCACGATCACCACGTCGGCCTGGCCGCCGTTGGTGATGAAGGTCTTGGCGCCGTTGACCACATAGCCATCGCCGTCACGGATCGCTTTCGTCGCCACGTTTTGCAGGTCGGAGCCGGTTCCCGGTTCGGTCATGGCGATGGCGCCCACCCATTCGCCGGTGGCGAGTTTAGGCAGCCACGCCCGCTTCTGGTCCTCGGTGCCGTAGGCGAGCAGGTAGTGCGCCACGATCGCGTTGTGCAGCCCCACACCCCAGCAACTGTCGCCGCTGGCGGCCTGCTCTTCCAGCAGCACGGCCTCGTGCGCGAACGAACCACCACCTCCGCCGTACTCCTCCGGGATGGACAGGCACAGCAGCCCAATCTCTCCAGCCTTGGTCCACAGCTCCCGGTCGACGCTTTTCTGCTCGGCCCAGCGCTGCTGGTTCGGGGCCAGTTCTTTCCGGCAGAACTGACGGGCCAGATCACGGAACTCGTCAAGATCAGCGGTCGTCCACCGGCTGCGGTACTCGCTCATGGCATGCTCCTTCGCTGTTGCTCATTCCCCAACGGGTGCGGGCACGTGTGCTTGTCAGCGGTGTTCGGGCGGTCGGTTGAACATGGCCAGAACATCGGCGTCGGCGCCGTGTGGCGTGAAGTGTTCGCGGTCGACGACGAGAAACAGGGCTTCGGCGGTGAACCGGGTCACGTCGTCGTGGCCGGTACCGGTGGCTTCCAGGTGGAGCCGTCGGCCCTGGCGGCGCTGCAGGCGTGCGGTGATGCGGTGTGGCTGACCTAGCGGCACCGGTGCCAGATAGTTGACCGTCAACGTGCGGGTGACGGCGATCTCCTGCACAAGATAGAGCACGAAGCCGAACAGGTCGTCGCAGGCCGCGGAGATCGCGCCACCGTGTGCCAGGCCAGGGGCACCCCGGTGCCGGGCGTCGAAGGCCACGTCGGTGGCCACGGTGTCCCCGTCACGGTAGACCTTCAGATGCAGGCCGGCCGGGTTGTCCGGACCGCATCCCAGGCACTGGGAGTGGTGCGGCGGCAGCGAGATGAGGGAGGGGTCAGCCATCGCGTGTCGGTCCTTCGGAACTAGAGGCCAGCAAGGCAGTCGTGTGAGGGGTTGAGGTTGGGTTTCGCCGGGTGGCGGCGGCGAACTGGGTGGCGGCGACCTCGATGATGTCCTGGCGACTGACCGGCAACTCCCCGGCCAGCCAGGCCATGAGCAGTTCGGCGAGGCCACCGGTGAGCAAGAGGCCGGCGATCTGGTCATGGGGTGCCGAGAGCGCGTCGGCGCCGTGCAGGGCGTGGGCCTGCCTGGCGATCAGCTGGGCGAACTCCCGCAGCAGTTCGTGCCGCCGGGTGCGCAACGGGTCGGCGGCGGCGGATTCCAGCATGGCCACGCGGCCGATACGCGGATCACTTGTGAGCAGGTCGACGAACGCGCTGATCGCCGCTGTGGCTTTTCTGTGGGGATCACCATCGGTGGTAGCCAAAGCGTGCAGCGCGACGTCACGGATCTGAGACGCGATCCGATCCAGTACCGCCAGCAACAGCGCGTCACGGTCGGAGAAGCTCTCGTAGAAGTAGCGCTCGGTCAGACCCGCCCGCGAACAGACGGCCGTCATCGTGGTCTGCCGCCACCCCTGGGTGCCCAGCAGATCCAACCCGGCCTCCAACAACTGCTGGCGTCGATCGTCACGGCGCTGCTGGGCGCTGATCCCTCGATAGCTTCGCTTCGGCACCGACATAGCTGTCATCTTGACATAGCCTCCAGTCAGAATCATTCTGACTGTGACCTATGTCAGAAGTTCGAGCGGCGGCGGAGGCGATGCCGGTGCGACAGTCGAAGGATGGCCAGCTGGCCGCGGATGGCTCTGGTCACGTCGTGCGGTCCATGGCAGCTGACCGCTCGTCCGTGGCTGGGCCTGCGGACATCCCGGGGTTCGGCAAGGGACTATCCCTGGTGTGCACCGGCCGAGATGTGCACGAAGTGGCGGCGATGGCCGCGGACGCCGAACGAGCGGGGTTCGAGTCGGCGTGGGCGGCGGAGTTCTACGACCGCTCGGCCGTGGTCGCGGTGGCGGCGATGGCCGCGGTGACCGAGTCGATCACCCTGGGTACCGGGATCGCCTACGCGTTCGGGCGCAGCCCGCTGGTGCTGGCCACCGAGGCGCGGGATCTGGACGCGCTCTGCGGCGGCCGGCTGATCCTCGGACTGGGCACGGGCACGCGTCGCATGCAGCAGGACTGGCACAGCTTGTCCGGGGAACATTCCGCACCCCGGATTGAGGAGCTGGTGCCGTTGCTGCGCAGGTTGTCGCGGCTGGACGAGGGCCCGGTGCGGCACGAGGGCCGGTTCTACCGCTCACACGTGATCCCCACCGCGCCCGTGGCAACCCCCACGCGGCCGACGATGCCGGTGTATGTGGCCGGGGTGAACACGCGCATGGTGCGCGCCGCCGGGGCAGTGGCCGACGGACTGGTGGGCCATCCGCTGTTCACCCCGGAATACCTGCGCTACATCGTGCGGCCCGCGCTGCAGGCGGGCGTCGATCGCGCCGGACGCGCCGGGCCAGTGCCTGTGGCCGGGTATGTGATCTGCGCGGTGCATCCCGACGAACACCACGCCCGGCGGATGGCCGCCGCGCAGATCGCGTTCTACGCCTCGGTGAAAACCTACGACCCCATCCTCACCCTGCACGGCTTCACCGACGAGGCGCGCGCCATCCGGGCGGCGCGTCGCGCCGGTGACCTGGAGGCGATGGTGGACGCGGTGTCGGACGGGATGATCGACACGATCGCCGTGTCCGGCACACCTGAGCAGGTCCGCAGCCAATTCACCGCGCGATGGGCGGGACTGTACGAACGGACGCTGCTGTATCCGCCTTCCTTCGCCGGCCCGTCGGCCACCACCGCCGTGCTCGACGCCTTCGCCCCACTCGCCAGCACACCTACCAGATAAGGGAGAGCCGTCATGGTCCCCGTCATTGAACGTACCACCCAGGCGGCGCGGCAGCGCCTGTCCTCGGTACTGCTGGCACCCGCACCCCAGCCGTCGACCAGGCGTGGCGTCGGTTCAGCCGCCGCTGGCCCACCACTGACCTGGCCACCCCGCCCGCGGGCAGCGGACTGCGGCCGGTCCGCGGTGACTACGGCACCCCGGTGGTCGGGCATCTGCTCGACTACATCCGCTTCGGCACCGAGTTCGGCCGTGAACGCTACGACCGCTACGGCCCGGTCACCTGGATGGGCGCGTTCGGCACCCGCATCGCCGTGATCGCCGGTCCCGAGGCCACCCAGCGCGTGTTCACCAACGCCGACAAGGCCTTCTCCCAAGCCGGCTGGCGATTCCTCATCGACCGGTTCTTCCACCGCGGGCTGATGCTGCTCGACATCGACGAGCACAAGATGCACCGCCGCATCATGCAGCACGCCTTTACTCGCGACCGCCTCGCCGGCTGACACTCACCAGGTCAGCCCCTGCGTGCGCGCCACCATCCCCACCTGGCCGACCCAACGGCCGGTGCGGCTGTACTGGCTGCTCAAGCGCCTCACGCTGGACATCGCAACCCAGGTGTTCATGGGCGGCCGCGGCGGCACCACCGACACCGAACGGATCAACCAGGCGTTCGTCGCCACGGTCCGCGCCGCCAGCGCGCTGGTGCGCGCCCCGCTGCCCGGCACCCGCTGGCGCGCCGGCGTACGCGGCCGCAGGGTTCTCGAAGCCTACTTCGCCCAGCAGCTGCCCGCCGCCCGTGCCAGCAGCGGGGAGGACCTCCTCGCCGCGCTGTGCCAGGCCACCACCCCCGAAGGAGAGCACTTCAGCGATGACGACGTCATCAACCACATGATCTTTCTGATGATGGCGGCCCACGACACCGCCACCATCACCACCACCGCCTACTACCTCGCCACCCACCCCGACTGACAAGACCGAGCCCGGCAGGAATCCCTCGCCCTCGGCGACGCCCCCCTCGACATCGACGCCCTGGACACCCTCGACACCCTCGACCGGATCATCAACGAATCCCTCCGCTACTGGCTCCCGTGCCCCTCGTGATGCGCAAAACGGTCACCGACACCGACATCCTCGGCCACTACCTGCCCGCCGACACCCTCGTCGCCCTCGCCCCCGCCTCAACCACTTCGTGCCGGAATGCTGGACCGACCCGGACACCTTCGACCCCGATCGCTTCGCC
The DNA here is from genome assembly GCF_003202235.1 of Prauserella flavalba. GTDB lineage: Bacteria > Actinomycetota > Actinomycetes > Mycobacteriales > Pseudonocardiaceae > Prauserella_A > Prauserella_A flavalba. The sequence continues at coordinate 308,153 of NZ_MASU01000012.1, read as the reverse complement.
CCCCACCGCCGCGAAAACCACAGTCATCGCTTCGCCTGGGTCCCCTTCGGCGGCGGCGTGCACAAATGCATCGGCATGCACTTCGGCACCCTCGTAGTCAAAACCATCCTGCACGAGATGCTCCGCACCACCCGCTGGACCATCTCCCACGGCTACCAGGCCCGCTGGGATAACACCTCACTTCCCGTACCCGCCGACGGGCTCCCCGTCCGCCTGCACCCCGTTGACCTGCCCGGGAAACACCAAGCCGACCCGGCCAAAGGCCTCGCCGCGGGCGTGTCCTACCGGCTGTGTAAGTGACGTGGCTCGACTCTGAACTGCGGAAGCGGTTCGGGAAGGGACCACGTGATGACGAATTCCGATTCAGCGCCGGCGGGCAGGGCTGCTCGACCGGCTGCGGAAGAGTCGTTGATCGACGGTGCGCTGGCTGATCAGCTGCTGGCGAAGGCCGAAGCCGAAGGGGTCGAATTGCTCGGCCCGGACGGCCTGCTGTCCCAGGTGACCAAGGCCGTGCTGGAGCGGGCCCTGGGCGAGGAGCTCACCGAGCACCTGGGCTACGAGAAGCACGACCCGGCCGGTCGCGGGTCTGGCAACTCCCGCAACGGCGCCACGGGGAAGAGGCTGCTGACCGAGGCCGGCGCGGTCGACCTGCAGGTGCCGCGAGACTGGCGGGGCAGCTTCGAACCGAAGATCGTGCGCAAGGGCCAGACCCGCCTGGACGGGTTCAACGACCTGGCCATCGGGATCGACTGCGAGGGCGCCAAGCAGGTGCTGGGCATGTGGGTGGGTGCCTCCACCGGTGAGTCGGCGAAGTTCTGGATGTCGGTGCTCGCGGAGTTGCGTAACCGCGGGGTGCGGGACGTGTGCATCCTGTGCTGCGACGGGCTATCCGGGCTGCCGGAAGCGGCGACCACCGTGTGGCCCCAGGTGACCGTGCAGTTGTGCGTGGTGCACCTGATCCGCGCCTCGCTGCGCTACGCGTCTCGCAAGTACTGGCCGGCGTTGGCCAAGGACCTCAAGGCGATCTACACCGCCAGCGACGAGGCCGCGGCCGCCGCCGCGCTGGAGGCCTTCGCCGAGCAGTGGGAGGCCCGCTACCCGGCGATCGTGCGGCTCTGGCGAACCCACTGGCAGGAGTTCACGCCATTCCTGGCGTTCCCGCCCGAGGTCAGGCGGGCGATCTATACGACGAATCTGATCGAGTCGCTCAATGCCCGACTGCGGAAGGTCACCCGCAACCGTGGCCAGTTCCCGTCCGAGCAGGCCGCGCTGAAGGTGCTCTACCTCGCCGTCCGCAACCTCGAGGACTACCGCACGCCGAACATCGGCATCCGAACATCGGGCTGGAAACAAGTACTGCAAGCGTTCACCATCTATTTCGAAGGGCGGATCCCCGCCCCATGACCGCCACGATCACTTACACAGGCGGCCGGACGCTCCCCGCCGAACCCAGGGCTCGAGGGTGTCGCGTGTACTTCCACCCACCGCAGCACTCCCGAGCCCTGTGGGGATGAGGTTTACGCTCGGCGGGTGAATTACATTACTTAAGGAGGTGGACATCACGACCGGCGACGCGAATCTGGTCACGGAGCGGGTCGCCGCGGTGGGTGCGGCACTCAACCGCCGGCTGAGCTCGCTTACGCTCGAGATCCGCAGCAGGCTGGCCAGCGACATCGAACCGCTGCGCGGAGACGAGCGTCTCGTGCAGCTACTCGGCGCCAGTGTCGAGGGCAACGTCGACAGTGCCCTGCACGTGCTGCAGCACGGCATCGACCTCGATCTGGTCGAGGCGCCGCCTGCGGCGACGGAGTATGCTCGGCGGCTTGCCCAGCACGGAGTAGCGGTGAACGCCTTGGCGCGTGCCTACCGTCTAGGTCACGACACATTCCTCCGGCATGGCCTGCAGGAACTCGACCGGCAGGGCGGCGAAGCGTCGCTACTCAGCGCGGCCGCGCGGCATCTTGTGGCGCTCACGTTCGGGTATATCGACCGGGTGACCGAGCAGGTGCTCGCGGTCTATGAGGACGAGCGCGAGCGCTGGCTGCAGGATCGCAACACTGTGCGGGCGGCGCGCATCCGGGAGCTGCTCGACGGGGAGCGCGTGGACATCGCCGCCGCCGAGGCGGCGCTCGGCTACCGGCTGGTGGGCTCGCGCCACCTCGCCGTCGTCGTGTGGGCGACCGGGTCGGTGCCGCCTGACGGCGCCATGTCGACTTTCGAGCGGTTCGCCCGGGAGCTGGCCGAGTGCCTCGGTTGCCGGGCGCTGCCGTTGTTCCTGCCGCACGATCAAGTCACCGCATGGGCGTGGCTGCAACTCGGTCGGGAGGCTCCGGACGTGGATACCATCCGCTCGACCATGTGCCCGAGCCATCCGGGGATCTCGGTCGCCGTTGGCGAACCCGGCACCGACGTGTGGGGCTTCCGCCGCACACACCTGCAGGCGCGCCAGGCACAGGCGGTTGCCGTGGCGGCGGGGGAGAGTGCACCGGTCGTCACGGCCTTCCGCGAGGTCGGCCCGATCGCGCTGATGTGCGCGGACCTACGCGCGACAAGGCACTGGGTCCAGGACACGCTCGGCAGGCTGGCCTTCGACGACGACCAGCACGCGCGGCTGCGCGAGACCCTGCGCGTCTTCCTCGCCACTGGGGGCAGTTACCAGTCTGCGGCAGCCATGCTGGCCCTGCATCGGAACTCGGTGTACTACCGGGTGCGCAAGGCCGAGGAGGAGCTCGGCAGGCCGATCGACGCCGACCAGCTGGACATCGAGATCGCCCTGAAGGCCTGCCACTGGCTCGGCACGAGCGTGCTCACCGAACAGGCTTGACAAGCCGCCACTCGTCCGGTGGCCGCCGGGCGGCCCGCCTCGTCGCGTTCGTGCGGTCCGCACGAACGTCCTGGGAAGATTCGTATGCCGTGCCCATGTGCGGCCAGGGGAAACGCTTCTACGGTTGCCCTCTACAGGATCACAACGTTGTGACTGAGGAGCGAAATGCATCTTGCGGTGCTGCCCGACTCGCGCGCAGCGCGGTCGCCCGAGGCCCTGTGTGTGTCCGACGATGACCTCTCGCTGAACAATTCGCAGTTCCTGGCGCACGTGCGGGCAGCCGCCGCGCTCCTGCGCGGGCGTGGCGTCGCTGCCGGTGACGTCGTTGCCGCCATGCTCCCGAACCGGGTCGAGTTCGTCATCGCATTGTTTTCCGCATGGCGGCTCGGAGCCACCGTGACGCCGATCAATCCGAACCTGACGCTCACCGAGGCGGAGTACCAGCTCGCTGACTCTGGAGCGAAGTTGCTGATCAGTGACATCCCAGGGATGCGAGTCGACACGATCGGCGCACGCGAGCTGTGTGCCGCCGCGGAACCCCGGGACGAGCCACCCGTGAGGCAGGAGAGCGAGGCGCTCGCGCTGCTGATCTACACGAGCGGAACTACCGGTAAGCCGAAAGGTGTCATGCTCGACCACGCCAATCTACAGGCGATGTGCGACATGGCGATCAAGGCCGTCGAGCTTTCGGAGGACGACCACAGCCTACTGATCCTACCGCTGTTCCACGTTAACGGGATCGTCGTGAGCATTCTGTCCCCGTTGCTGGTAGACGGCCGGTCGACCATCGCGGGGCGGTTCGACCCGGAGACCTTCTTCAGCCGGGTGGAACGGGTCCGGCCGACGTACTTCTCTGCGGTCCCGGCGATCTACGCGATGCTGTTGGCACGGCCGGAGGAGGAGCGACCAGACCTGTCTTCGATGCGGCTGGCGGTGTGCGGTGCCGCGCCGATGCCCGCGGCGCTCATCGAGCGGTTCGAGAACCGATTCGGCATCCCAGTCGTCGAGGGTTACGGCCTGTCCGAGGGCACATGTGCATCGACCATCAACCCGGTCGGCGGTATCCGCAAGCCTGGAACCGTTGGACTTCCTATTGAGGGCCAGGATGTCGCGATCATGGACCGCTCCGGGAACGTCCTCCCCAAGGGGGAGACGGGCGAGGTCGTGGTTCGCGGACCCAACGTCATGCGTGGCTACGTCAACCGACCGGATGACACCTCGAAGGCTATTGTGGACGGCTGGCTGCACACCGGGGACGTGGGCCGCTTCGACGAGGACGGGTACCTCGTGCTCGTCGACCGCATCAAGGACATGATCATCCGCGGTGGCGAGAACATCTACCCCAAAGAGATCGAGTCCGTCCTCTACGGGCACACCCAGGTCCTGGAGGCCGCCGTCGTGGGAACTCCACACCCGGTGCTCGGCGAGGTGCCGACAGCTTTCGTCGCTACCCGTCCGAACGCGACGGTCGACGTAGCCGAGCTGCACGAACACTGCCGTGCCGGGCTGTCCAAGTACAAGCTGCCCACCGAGATTCATCTGATCGACGCCTTGCCCAAGAACCCGGTCGGCAAGATCGACAAACCGCAACTGCGCGAGCGGCTCGCTGCCATGGCCAGCCGGCCCGCCTGACCGCGAGGAGGACCGACATGGGATTCATCAATCCAGTCCTGCCTGACGTCGACTACGGCGAGTGGCGCACGAAGACCCGCGCCGAGCGGATTAAGCCGATGGTGCAGCATTGGGGGGTCGCGGGGTTCGGTGCACCAGACGGCGTGTATCTGCTGTATATCGCGAAGATAATCGGCTACATCGCGGGCGGGTTGTTCTTCGCCTCGCTCACTCCGGGCATTGGGGCCTTTTGGGACTTCCCGGACTGGTGGGACGAGCCCGTGGTGTTCCAGAAGGTCGTCGTGTGGACACTCCTGTTCGAAGTGCTCGGCTTCGGCTGCGGGTTCGGGCCGCTGACCTTGCGATTCCTGCCACCGCTCGGCGCGTTTCTGCACTGGTTGCGACCGGGCACGATCCGGATGCCGCCGTGGCCGGGCAAGGTCCCGTTCACCAGCGGGTCCCGGCGTTCGGTTGTCGACGTGTTGCTCTATGCCGTAGTGCTGGCCGCCACGCTCTGGATCCTGTTGGCCCCGGCGAATCGCTCCGCGGGCGGGCTCGATGCGCAGGTCGGAATGATCGAGCCGAGCCGGTTTGTGCCGCTGCTGGTGCTGCTGCCGCTGCTCGGGTTGCGGGACAAGATGATCTTCCTCGCGGCGCGGTCCGAGGTTTACTTGTCCGCCGTCGTCGTGTTCCTGCTGCCTGGGATCGACATGATCGTGGCCGCGAAGCTCGTGCTGGTCGCGATCTGGTGGGGTGCGGCGACGTCCAAGCTCAACCGGCACTTCCCAAACGTCGTCGCTGTGATGCTGAGCAACACGCCGTTGGTGCGCAGTAAGGCGATCAAGCGCAGGCTGCACCGGGGATACCCGGAAGACCTCCGACCCGGTGCCGTCAGCCGATTCCTCGCGCACTTCGGTACCGCAGTCGAGTACCTGGTGCCGCTCGTCCTGTTCGTCTCCGACGGCGGTACGGTCACGCTGGTTGCAGCCGCGATCATGGTCGCGTTCCACCTGCTTATCCTCACCAGCATTCCGATGGGTGTGCCACTCGAGTGGAACGTATACATGATGTTCGGAATCGCGTTCCTGTTCGTGGACAAGGCGCAATACGGGCTCGCCGACATCAGCAACCCACTTCCGGTGGCGCTGGTGATATGCGCGCTGGCGGCCGGGGTCGTCCTCGGTAACCTTTTTCCGAACAAGATCTCCTTCCTGATCGGAATGCGCTACTACGCGGGCAACTGGGACACCTCGATGTGGTTGCTCAAGCCGAGCGCGGTGGCGAAGCTGGACACGCACGTCAAGAAGGCCGCGACGCTCCCGCGGAGGCAACTCGTAAAGCTCTACGGCGAGCGAGTGGCCGACCTGCTCGCACACAAGGGCTATACGTTCCGTGCCATGCACACGCACGGCAGGGCTCTGTTTGGGTTGATCCCGCGGGCGGCAGGACCTGAGCACGAGACGGGCTACGTTGTGATCGACGGGGAGTTCATCGCGGGGCCGATCCTGGGCTGGAACTTCGGCGATGGGCATCTGCACAACGAGCAGCTGGTCGCCGCGCTGCAGGAGCGATGCCACTTCGAGGAGGGCGAGGTGCGCGTCGTTGTCCTGGACGCGCAGCCGATCCAGCGGCAGCGGCAGCGCTACCGACTTGTCGACGCGGCTATCGGTGAGTTCGAGCGCGGCTATGTCGCCGTCTCCGATATGCTGGCCCGCCAGCCCTGGGACTGTGACATCCCAGCGCACATCACATGGTCGCGCGCGGCCGCGAATGCGGGATCGAACCCGCCCGCAAGCCAGGCGGCACGCCAAGATCCGAGGGCGGTATGACCGAGGCGATCGTGGTGGGGGCCGGCCCGAACGGTCTGGCCGCCGCGCTCGCCCTGGCTGGTGAGGGCATCGACGTGACCGTGCTGGAGGCCGCGGACCGGATTGGCGGCGGCACTCGCACGAGCGAGCTGACGGTGCCCGGCGTGCTGCACGACCACTGCTCCGCATTCCATCCCATGGGGCTGGGGTCGCCGTTTCTGCGCGGACTCAGCCTCGACCGGTACGGCGTCGCTTGGAGGTGGCCGGAGATCGAGGTAGCGCACCCACTGGATGGTGGCCGTGCCGGAGTGTTGCTGCGGTCGTTGGACGACACGGCGGCGCGCCTCGGCACCGACGGCGGGGCGTGGCGGCGGCTGTTCGGCCCGCTGGCCGAAGGGTTCGACGAGCTGGTCGAGGACGTCATGCGCCCGGTTGTCCATGTGCCCCGGCACCCGATTCGGCTCGCCCGGTTCGGGACGCGCGCACTGCTGCCCGCGGCTTGGACCGCTGGCCGCTGGGACGGTGCCGAGGCCAGGGCGCTGTTCGGCGGGGTCGCGGCACACGGTTTCCACCCGCTCGGCAGGCCGACTACGTCGGCGATCGGGTTGATGCTGATCGCGGCAGGGCACCGGTTCGGCTGGCCGGTCGCCGAGGGCGGCTCACGAGTGATTACCGATGCCATGGCGATGCTGCTAACGGACCTCGGTGGCAAGATCGAGACTGGGGTGCGCGTGGCCTCCCTGGCCGAGTTGCCGCGAGCGGATGCCGTTCTCCTCGACCTGGCGCCGAGGGGCGTCGTCGAGGTCGCGGGCGACCAGCTGCCCGCACGAGTGCGGCGGGCCTACGAGCGGTACCGCCACGGGCCCGGGGCGTTCAAGATCGATCTTGCGGTCGAGGGGGGGATCCCATGGGCGAACCCGGACTGCCGCCGGGCTGGGACCGTCCACGTCGGAGGGTCTTTCGAGGAGATGGCCGACGCCGAGAGCGACGTCGGCCGCGGGCGGATGCCGGTCCGCCCGTTCGTGCTCGTGGGGCAGCAATACCTCGCCGATCCAACCAGATCGGCCGGGGACGTGCATCCGGTCTGGGCGTACGCGCACGTACCGCACGGCTATTCGGGCGACGCGACCGAGTCGATCCTCGCTCAGATCGAACGGTTCGCACCAGGCCTGGGCGACCGGATCGTCGGCCGGTCGGTGACGGCCACGACCGCGTGGCCGACCTACAACGCCAACTACGTCGGTGGCGACATCATCACCGGTGAGAACACACCGCTGCAGGTCGCCTTTCGTCCCACAGTGGCGCTCGATCCTTACTACACCGGGATACCCGGCGTGTACATCTGCTCGGCGGCGACCCCGCCGGGTGGCGGCGTGCACGGGATGTGCGGCTATAACGCCGCACGCTCGGCGCTGCGGCGACTCAGTTGAGGCGGTTCGCGATACGTGCGAGCAACAAGATTTTGGAACAGTCCCCAGGCCAGTGACGGGGCCTTTGGTCTGGCACCCCAGGCGGGCTCTCCGTTTCGTTCGTTGGCCCGTTCGGACCAGTGTTGGCCCACACGTGCCGTGTGATCCACGGCATACTCTCACCGCGTTCGGGTCGTGCCTGCGGCGTCGAACGGGAACTGCGCAGCGCCGCGCGACAGAGAGGTTTGATCACATGGGTGTGACGTCGGTTCGCCGCCAGCATGCGGAGCGGACCCGCCGAAGCGGCTCCGGTCAAGGAGGAGCCGGGCAGCGAGCGCCTGGGGACGTCATCGACATGCCGCTCGCGGTACGTGGCGCGTCTACGGGATTCACCGTCCTGCTGCTGGGAAGTCTTGCGCATCCGCTCGTCGCCGCTTGGACTCCAGCATTGTCTCAGCTGTGGCTTCCACTCGTGGCATTGGTTGCTTTCGTGGTGGCGGCGCGCCGCGTCGGCAGGGCGCGCATTCCCATCGTGCACGGCGCGGTGGCCGCGATGAGCAGCTATTTACTGATGTTGCCGCTGGTGTTGCTCGGCCCCGCCGGCGGTGATCCGGCGCAGATCGCTCTGACGGTGGCGGCCTCGCTGATCACCGGAGCTGCCGTCGGCTTTCTGCAGGGCAGCCGAAGGTAGTCGGCTACCTCATGTGAGCCTCGCGTTCGTCGATCCTGTACGGGTTGACGGCCTGGCAAGCCCCCCGCCGCCGGGCAGCTCCGGCCATGTCTGCTGCCCAAGTCGTCAGCATCGGCACACGTCTGAATCATAGGAGCGGCTTTGACTTCCACCGACATCTCGGTGTCATCGCGGCGGCCGTCGCGCGAGCCCGAAGCCAAAACGCGCACACTTGGTGGTCTGGGTTCGTCGGTAGCGAAGCCGTTCGAGCAGGCCGGCGAGATGGTGCGGCTACTCGGTGTCGTTCTGTACTCGGCGATTCGCCACCCGATGGGCTACTGGGGCGAGGTCCGGGACCAGATGTTCCTCACGCTGAGGTTGTGCTCAATTCCGATGATCATTTCCACGATCGCATTCGGACTTGGCGCACCTGGCCTCCAAGGTGGCAACATCTTCTATCTGTTCGGCATTCCCGAGCGTCTGGGTTCGTTCTTCATCATGGCGAGCGTGCGCGAGTTCGCGCCGTGGATCAACGCGATGATCATCGCCGGAGTCATGGGCACCGCCATCACCGCCGACCTCGGTGCGCGCCGTATTCGGGAAGAGATCGACGCCATGGAAGTGCTCGGCGTCGATCCGATCCGGACGCTTGTGGTGCCTCGAGTTGTCGCGCTGACGCTCATCACGGGATTGATGGACATCGTGGCGTTGGTATTCGGCGTCGTCGGTGGATACATCGCGGCCGTCCCTATTCTCGAGGCGAATCCGAGCGCCTTCGTGGCGAGCTTTTTCGACAATGCGACAACGACCGATATCTGGGCGAGCGTGGTCAAGACGTCGCTGTTCGGCATGATCATAGGCGTCGTCTGCTGCTACAAGGGGATGAACCCGGGGAGCGGCCCCATCGGTGTCGGCAAGGCGGTGAACCAGGCGGTCGTCATCGCATTCGCGACCATCTGGATCGTCAATGCCGTGTTCACCGCGATCATCCTCGGTGTGAACCCGGACATGATTGTCTTCAAGTGATGAGGCGGTGGACCCTGTGAGTAGCGGAATGCCACGACCGACAGAGACCGGCACGCAGGCTGGCCGTTCACGAGCCCGTCCTCCGAAGCCGGCCGATGTCATCGTCTCCCCGGGCAGTATCGTCAAGTCCATCAAGGAGGCGGTGACGACCGGTGGTGACATCGCGCGGTTCTCCTGGCAGGTGGTTCGCGCGTTACCTGACTTGCGTCATTACCCGACCGAGGTGTTCCACCAATGTGGCGTGCTCATCCTGTCAAGCGGATTGATCATCTGGATGATGCAGTTCGTCATGGGATACGAGTGCGGCTTGGAGGGCAACTACACGCTGAAACAAATCGGCGCGCCGTTATACTCTGGTATTTTCAACGCCTGGTGTGGCATCCGCGAGATGGCGCCCTACATGTGGGGATACATCATCTCCGCGAAGGTCGGATGCGGCCTTGTAGCCGAAATCGGGTCCATGCGTATCTCGGACGAGATCGATGCGATGGAAGTCATGGGCGTGAAATCGCGCAGTTACCTGGTCGGAGCCAGGGTGGTCGCGGCGTGGCTCGCGCTTCCGTTTCTCTACATCGTCGGACTCGGCATCATGTACATCGGTGAGTATCTCACGACGGTGAAGATGCTGGGCGGGGTGTCCGAAGGCGGATACAGCTTCATTTTCTGGCTCTATCAAAATCCCGCCGATCTGCTGTATTCCCTTGTCAAAGTGATGGCGATGGGAACAGCCGTCGTGTTCGTGGGATGCTACTACGGCTACACGGCCAGTGGCGGGTCCGTCGGTGTGGGCCGAAGTACGGCGAAGTCCATGATGCTGAACATGGTGCTGGTGCATGTGATCGGAGTGCTGGGCACCCAACTGTTCTGGGGCCTCAGTCCCAACGCGCCGATCGCGAACTGATCTTGAGCCAGGTCCCTCTACGGCAAGGAGTTGACGATGTCCTTTGTGTCACCCTCGACGGCGACAGAGCCGACGACGCAACTTCCCCATGCGGGGAACCTGCCTGCCGGCGATCAGGTGCGTCGAGACGGCAACGGACAGCTGCGGCACTCGATGGAAGTGCGGAATGTCGTCAAGTCGTTCGGCAGCTTCCGGGTGATGAACGGAATGAGCATCGACTTCGTCGATGACGCGATCACGACCGTCCTGGGACCTTCAGGGACCGGCAAAAGCGTACTTTTGAAGCACCTCGTAGGACTGCTGGAGCCGGATGACGGAGAGATCGTCGTGTTCGGCAAGAACATCTGGCAAATCAGCGAGAAGGAACGCTACGACCTGCGCAAGAAGTTTGGCGTCCTGTTTCAGGACGGTGCACTTTTCGGATCGATGAATATTTATGACAACACCGCCTTCCCGCTGCGTAAGCACACCGATCTCGACGAGTCGGATATCGAGGAAATTGTGGTGAGTCGGCTCCAGGAGGTCGGGCTGGAGAAGGCAATGGCGAAACTACCCAGTGAGGTTTCGGGTGGGATGCGCAAGCGGGCCGGATTCGCGAGGGCGCTCGTGCTGGATCCCGAGGTCGTGCTGTTCGACGAACCGGATTCCGGTCTCGATCCGGTGCGTACCAGCCTGCTCAACGACCTCATCCTCAAAATGCACAACGAGCACAAGGGGACCTACCTTCTCGTCACGCATGACATTAGGACCGCGCGGAAGGTCAGTGACTATGTTGGCCTGATCTGGCAGGGACAGGTGGTGCATTACGGCGAGGCCGAGGAGGCATTCGCGTCCGAGGACCCGTTTGTCCGGCAGTTTCTCTCCGGAGATTCCGCTGGACCGTTGGGAATGGACTGACTCGATGCGACGCATCTTGGCTTTCGGCGTCGTCGCCGTCGTCGTTCTCGGAGTTGCTGGCTTCGTGCTGGGGAGGGACGACGGTTATCGAGTCGACGTCGTGCTCGCATCAGCCACCAACGTCGTCGAAGGCGGCTCAGTTCACGTCAAGGGTTTCGAGGCGGGCAGGGTAGAGAACATCGCGGTGCAGGACGGCAAGGCCCGGGTCACGTTGGCGATGAACAACGACCACGCTCCGCTGCACGACGGTGCGGTCGTGACCATCGAGTGGAAGGCGGCGCTGGGTGAACGTATCGTCGCCGTCGCGGACGGGCCCGCCGGGAACGCCGTCATCCCGGACGGAGGAATGATTCGAGGGGAAATGCCTACGCCGATGGAGGTCGACCAGGTCCTCGCGGCACTGGATGAGCCCACGCGAGAGCACCTGTCCTCCCTGATCCGGCGGCTTGACAAGTCCGTGGACGGCAACGAAGAGGACCTCCGTGACACGTTGCGGTCGGCGGGGCCGGCGCTGGAGGCCCTGGGTGAGGTTCTGCGGGCGGTCGGCAGTGACGGTCCGGCGATCAAGCAACTGATCACCCAACTGGATGGCATCGTGTCCACGCTCGTCAACCGCGAGCAGGCCATCCGCAATATCATCGAGCAGGTTTCGACCACGACCCGTCTCACCGCACAGCAAAAGCACGCGGTGGCGGAGGCGTTGGACAAACTTCCGGGCACGTTGGACACGGCGAAGACGACACTGGACCGGGTCCCTTCCGTCGCGGACAAGGCGGTTCCGCTGCTCGAGGATCTGAAACCCGCTACCGACAAGTTGCCGTCGGTGGCCCGGAACCTGAGGCCGGTGCTGGCTGACCTGCGCCCGCTCGTCGCGGAACTGCGGCCAACACTGGCGGTGGCGCGGGATCTGCTTCGCTACACCCCGGGGTTGCTGGACAGCGCTCATGGGGTACTGCCGGGCGCCAACTCACTAGTCGGGGACCTCACTCCCGCGTTGAGTTTTCTCCGGCCCTACACCCCGGAGATCGCCGGATGGGCCGCGAACTGGGGCTCCGCGAACGCCAACTATGACACCAACGGCCATTACGCCCGGATCTACGTTCAGGCCGGGCTCGGCAGCGTCAACGTCAATCCGGGCATCGTCCCCCCCGGCTACAAGAAGGACCTGACACCGGCGCCCGGTTCGCTGGTCGACCAGCCCTGGGTGGATGCCGCCGGAGGTGGAGTGCGATGAGCAAGCAGCCCAACCAGGTGCCTCGTCGGCTACCGCGTGGCCGGATTCTCGCCGTCGTCGCGGTGGCCGTGCTCGGGGTGACAGCGGGAACAGTCGGCATTGACCAGGAGAGCGAGCCGGGCCAGACCACGATCGTCGCGCGCTTCGCCGATGCGAGTCCTCTGCTGGTCGGCAACGAGGTGAAGGTCAGTGGCGTGAAGGTCGGCCAGGTGGCGGCGATGGATGTGCGGGGCGGCAAGGCCTCCGTGGTGCTGAGCCTGGAGAGCGAGGCCCTTCCCGTGCACACGGACGCCAGGGCCACCATCCGTCCAGTGAGCCTGCTCGGCGAGCGCTACGTCGAGCTGGATCGGGGAAGCCCCGACGCGCCGGTACTCGGCGATGGCGATGTCCTCCCGATGCGGCAAACCGGCGCGCAGGCCGACCTCGATGAGGTGCTCAACACGGTCGACGACCCCACCGGACGGTCGCTGGCCGCGCTGGTGACCATGCTCGGGGAAGGTATCCGTGGCAACGGCGGAAATGTCGACGCCACCATCCGGGCCCTCGAGTCGTCGATGAACGACACCACGGCCCTGTCCGGTGTCCTGCGGGACCAGAACCAGCTGCTCGGCAGCCTGGTGGACAAGCTGCAGCCTGTCGCGAGCGCTCTCGCCGCCGACCAGGGAGCCAACCTCGACCGGCTGGTCGCCTCGGCGCGAAAGCTCACCGCGGCCACCGCCACGAAACGGCGGGAACTGACCGAGACGTTGCGGCGTCTGCCAGAGACCCTCGCGACGGCCCGCGCGACGCTCGCCCAGCTCACCGGCACCGCCGCCGAGACCACGCCGACCCTCGCGGCGATCCGGCCCACCACCGACGACCTCGCCGCGATCAGCGCCGAAATCCAGCGCTTCGCCGACGCCGCCGATCCCGCCCTGGCGCACGCCAACCCCGTCCTCGAGCACGCTCAGCGCCTGCTGGACGAGGCCAGGCCGGTGGTGGACCAGCTTCGGCAGGCCGGTCCGGACCTGCGGTCGGCGGTGGGCGACCTGCGTCCGGTCGTCGGTGAACTGACCGCCAACCTCGGCAACGTGCTCGGCTTCATCCGTAACTGGGCACTGACCACCAACGGCCGGGATGGCATCTCACACTACTTCCGCGCGATGCTGGTCGTCAGTCCGGATCTGCTCGGCGCGGCCGTGCCCACGCCCAACGGCGCGCCACCCGCGCAGCAGCAAGGTCCGCCCTCCGAACGACCGCCGGAAACACCACCCCAGCCTGACCGTGCGCCGTTGCCCCTGCCGCAGGTACCCGGCCTTACCGGGGACGGCGGCATCCTCGGTGGGCTGCTCTCCACCGAACAGGACCCCAAGGCAGGTGTGACCGGGCTCGACCCACAGCAGGAGCAGGGACTCGTCCAGTTCCTCATCGGGGGAGGAAGTCGATGATGGCAAGCAACAGCAAGCGCCGCCGGCGTTCGGTGCTCACCGGAATCGTGGTGCTCGTGGTGTTCGTGGCCTCCGTTGGCGTCGCGATCACTGCGAACAAGGGCATACCCGGTCTGCCGCGCACCGTGGTGCGCGCCGAGTTCGTTGAGGTCGGAGGCTTGCGCAGCGGGGATGACGTGCGGATCAACGACGTGCGCGTCGGGCAGGTCGGCGAGATCACCCTGGTGGACGGCAAGCCAGTCGTCGAGCTGAGGTTCGATGGCCACCGGTCCATCTACCGCAACGCGACGGCCGTCACCGCATCGGTGGGGGCGCGCTCCGCGCTCGGCCAGAAGTACGTCGCCTTCAACCCCGGTTCACCACAAGCCGGCGCGGTCGACCCCGGGGAGGTCATCCCGGCCTCGGAAACGACCGGAGCCCAGGAACTGTCGGACCTGCTCGCCGTGCTGGACGAGCCCACCCGCAAGGCGCTGGGCTCGACGCTCCGGGAAACAGGCGGCGGTGTCGCAGGCCATACGCAGGACCTGCGAGACACGCTGGCCGCTCTGCCGACCGAGCTGCCCGACCTGGCGACCGTGTCGCGCGCGCTGACCACGGAGGGGGGTGCCGACCTTGTCCAGACACTGCAGGCCGTGGATCGCTTCAGCGGCCGCTTCCAGGGCCGGGAGCAGCAACTCAGCAACCTTGTGCGCCAGCTCGACACCACCCTACGCTCGGTCGCCGTCGACAACGCCAGGCCGGTGTCCGACGCGCTGACCAAGGCGCCGGACACGCTGACCAAGGTCCGCGGCAGCCTCGAGGCCCTGCGGCGGCCGCTGGCCGACACCGAGGCCGCCGCGGCGGCATTGCGGCCCGGAGCACAGGCGCTCGGCCAGGCAACCCCCGATGTGCGCGGCGTGCTGCGAGAAGGGATTCCGCCGTTGAACAAGGTGCCCGGTGTCGCGGGGCAGGCGATGCCCGCGGTGGACGGCCTGACCCGGACGTTCACCGATGCGCGCCCGGTGGCGCCGCGTATCCGGGAGGCGGTCGGCTCGGCGCAGCAACCCCTGGCCGTTCTGGCGCCCTACGCCCCGGAGATCTCGCTGTGGTTCACCCACGCCACCGACGCCCTGCATCAGGGTGACGCGGCTGGCCACTGGCTGCGCTTCTCACCGCCGGTCGGGACGAGCACCGCGACCGGCATCGTGCGGGGCCTGCGTGACCCGCTGACTGCGCGCAACCCGTACCCGGCACCCGGCGAGGCCGCACGAGACAAGAGCACACTGCTGGGACCGAGGTGACACAGATGGAATCGAATCCGCGGAAGAGGCTCGCACGGGCCCGGCGCTCCCCGTTCCGACTCGGCCTGGTCTTCATCGTCGTAGCGTTGGTGGTCGGCGTCGGCCTGTTCAACAAGGACCCCATTCTCACCACGTTGAAGCCGGGCACGACATTCGCGATCCACTTCGCCCGGGACTACCATCTTCGTCCCTACGTCACGGAGGTCAAGGTCGCCGGGGTCCCGGTCGGCAAGGTCACCGCCGTCGAACCGGGGTCCGACGGCTCCGCGCGAGTCGAGGTCAAGGTCGACGGCGACATTCCGGGCAAGCTCCGCTCCGCGCCGTCCGCGGTGATCCGCCCCGCCACACTCCTGGGTGGCAAGTACTACCTCGATCTCGTACCCGGAGGGCAGCCCGGGGACTTCGGCGGCACCATCCCGGTCGCGCGAACGGAGGTCCCAGTGGAGCTCGACAAGGTCACCCGGGCGTTGCCACCCGACACGCTGGAGTCCGCGACGTCGGCCGTTGATTCGCTGGATCGCACGTTGGACGAACGTGGCCGCGCCGCGCTGGACCGGCTCCTCGCCGATGCCCCAGGCACGTTGGACCCGGCGGCCACCGTACTCGACGCCGCCCGGGGCACGCGCCCGGCAACGGACCTCACTCACGTCGTGGGGGGCTTGGAGTCGACGGCGCGGACGCTGACCGAGCAGCCAGGGCAACTGGACGCCATCGTGCGTGACCTGGACACCCTGGGCACCGTGCTGGGGCGGCGCTCGGCCGACCTGGCGGACGCGCTCGCGACGTTGCCCCGGACCCTGGACTCGACGAACGCTGGGCTGCGCCGCCTGGACGGCACGCTGATCCGGCTGCGGGACACCGCTGACCCGGCGCGCCCCGTCGCGGCGGAACTCGACACCGCGCTGGCGCATGCCGATCCCGTACTGGCGAAGGCCCGCCCGTTGGTGACCGACCTGAAGAACCTGCTGGTCGATGCCAGGCCCGTCGTGGAGCGGCTGGTGCCCACCGCCCGCGACGCCACGCCCGTGCTCGACGACGTGCGTGGCCCGGTGCTGGACCGCCTCAACGGTCCGGTCAAAGCCACGGTCCTTTCGCCCTACCACGGCACCGGGCCCTACTCGGACACCGGCGGAGACAGGCCGCTGTACCAGGAGCTGGCGTACATGTTCGCCAATGTCGACCGGGCCTCCTCCATGACCGACGCCAACGGCGCCTCGATCGCGTTCCATCCTGGAGTCGCCCCAGGCACGCTCGCCGGCCTGCCGATCAGCCTGGAACAGCTGTTCCGCAACCTCACCGGCATCGGGAAGGGAGAGCCACGATGAGCGGCACACGGCACCGCCTGCGCAAGACGTGGCAGCGGGTGCGCAACGAGCCGCGCCTGGGACGCAACGTGCTCACGCTGGCCGTTCTGGTGGCCCTCGGCCTCGGCGCCGGCGGATACATCCTGAGTCAGCAGGGATCGGGGACCACGACCTGGCCGTGGCAGGATCAGTTCGTCTTCACAGCCGAGTTCGACAACGCGCCCGCCGTGAGCCCCGGCAACGGACAGGAGGTCCGCATCGCCGGTGTGCAGGTCGGGCAGATCGAGTCCGCTTCGGTCTCCGACGACGGCAAGGCGGAGCTGACACTCTCGATCGAACCCGGTCACACCGTCTACGACAACGCCCGGACGGTGCTGCGGCCCAAGAGCCCGATGAACGAGATGTACGTGGAGATCGATCCCGGTGGCCCGCCCGGCAAGCCGCTCGCCGAAGGGGACATGATCCCGGCAACGCAGTCGCAGCGGCCCATCCAAGCGGACGAGGTCCTCGCGCACCTCGACACGAATACCCGCAGCGCCCTGACCGCGCTGCTCACCGAGTCCGACACGGCACTGGCCCACGCGCCGGAGGCACTGCCGGGCGGGCTGTCCGCCACCGACCGCGTCGTGCGTGACCTCAAACCCGTCGTCGTCGAGCTGCAGACCCGCAAGGACAAGCTCGCGCAACTGGTCACCGCACTCGCTCAGGTGTCCAGCGCCGTCGGTGAGAACGACCAGCGCCTGGCCGAGCTCGCGAGGAACCTGCAGCACACGCTGGCCGCGGCCGGAGAGCAGAGTGACGCCATCGACGAGGCGCTCGCCCAGCTGCCCGACGTGACCGACGAGCTAGGCCGCGCCACCGGCAGCGTGCAGGCCCTGAGCGACCAGCTCGATCCGGTCCTGGACAGCCTGCGGCAGGCCTCCGGCACGCTCCCGGATTCCTTGCGCAGGCTGACCGCCACCGTCGATCGCGTCGGCGAGACCGTGGACGTGGCCAACCCGGTGGTGACCAAGGCCAGGCCCGTCGTCAACGACCTGCGGCCCCTGGTGACTGACGTCAACGCCCTCCTGCCCGACCTGCGGCACACCACCAGCCGGCTGGAGCCGATCACCGCCTCCCTGCTCCCCTATCTCAACGACCTGGGAGCCTTCGTGTACCAGACCAACTCGGTGACCAGCCTCCACGACGCCAATGGCGGCATCCTGCGTGGCCTGCTCCAGGTGACGCCCAGCACGTTGCCGCTCCCGGGCGCCGAGATCCTGTCCAGCCCGACACCACGCTAGGCGGTCGACCACCATGAGAATCTCGCATTCCGTGCTGCCGGCCATCCGGCTCACCGTCCTGATCGTCTTCGTCGCCGTGTGCGCCGTGATCTTCGGCTATCTCTGGGACAACTCGGGCGGGCGGCTTCCCTTCCAACGCTCGGCCTACCAGTTGTCGGCGAGCTTTCCCCGGGTGGCGAACCTGGTGCCCGGCGCGGACGTGATGGTCGCCGGCGTCCGGGTCGGCGAAGTCGCCGAGGTTCGCCCTGCCGGGGAGCGGGCACGCGTGACGATGGAACTGGACAACCAGTATCCGGTGCACGAAGGTGCCACGGTGCGGGTCCGGAACAAGACCCTGGTCGAGGAGACCTTCCTGGAGATCAGCGACGGTGACGGCGCGCCGGTGCCCAGCGGCGCCACCCTGCCGGACTCAGCCGGCCAGCCGCCGGTGCAGCTCAACGATGTTCTGGCCAGCCTCGACCAGCCCACCCGTGAGGCGCTGGCAAGCGCGGTGCGTTCCCTCGGCGGGGCGACGGAAGGCAGCCGCGAGAACATCTCCCGTGCGCTCACCGGCCTCGGCTACCTCGGCCGGGAGGGACAGGGCGCCCTGGCCGCGCTGTCCGCCCAGAGCGACGATCTGTCGAAACTCACGGGGAAGACGGCGACCCTGCTGGCCGCGCTCGACACCAGCCAAGGACAGATTGCCCGGCTGGTCGCCGACGCCGACACCCTGACTCGTACCACCGCCGACGGCGCCGGCCAGATCGAGGCGGTGCTCCGTCGACTACCACCGGTCCTGGACAGCGCGAGCGCCGCCACCGACGACCTGGACCGGCTCTCCACCAGCCTGGCACCCATCGCCCAGAACCTGCGTACGGCCGCCCCCGACCTCAGTGCCGCACTGCGGGAACTGCCGCGGACCTCCGCCGACCTGCGCGGCCTGCTGCCCTCCCTGGACGGCGTGCTGAACACCGCGCCGGACACCCTCACGAGGGTCCCCGCGGTGGCGGCCGACGCGCAGCGCCTGCTGCCGACCCTCGACGTGGCGCTCGCCGACGTCAACCCCATGCTGGCCTACTTGCGGCCCTACGGCCCCGATGTCGCCAGCATGTTCGCCAACATGGCACAGTCGATGGCACGGGGGGACACCAACGGCCGCTGGCTGCGGACGTTCCCGCCGGTCAACGAGCAGAGCGTCCGGGGCAACCCGCTCAACCTCAACCAGATCCCCCTGCTGGACAAGTACAACCCGTACCCCGCACCGGGGGAGGCGGCCAACCCGGGCCCGTTCGACGGCGAGTACCCCCGCGTGCAGCGTGATAACAAATGAGAAGGCCGCGTCCTCCACGCCTCCGGCTCCGACTGCCCATGCCTTGGGGTCGGCACTCCCATGCGCCAGCGGAGAAGCGGCGCCCCCGGTGGTCGCGGTACCGGACCAAACGCGGCGCCGTGACCATCCTGGGCGCCCTGCTCGTGGTCGCCTTCCTGATCGGCGGGCTGGCACAGGTGCGCCTGGAGACCAGTGTCGAGTCCTTCCTGCCACACGACGACCCCGCGCTGCAGGAGCTGCAGGCGGCGGCGTCCGACTTCGGCGGGGACCCCGTCGTGGTCCTGCTCGAGTCACGCCAGCCGGGTGAGCTGCTCGACCAGCAACATTTGCTGCCGCTGCTGCAGCTGGAGGGCCAGCTGTCACGCCTACCCGACGTCGCCGCCACCTACGGCCCCGCGACCACGCTCAACCAGATCGCCGGCCGGGTGCAGGACCTGCTCGCCGAGCTCGCGGGACGACGCGACGCCCTCCGCGCCCGAGGCGGAGACGCGACGGCGGCCGAGTTCGACGCCCGGTACGGGGCACTCCTGGTGCAAGGGCTTCCGGCTGGGCTGCCCACGTTGCGCAACCCCGGCTTCGTTGAGACGGTCCTCCACACACCGGACGGGCAACCCAAACCACAGTGGCGGTTCATGGTCCCGTCCGACCGGGCCGTCGCCGTGCTGATCCGGCCACGCGAGGGGCTGGACCAGGACGGCACCGACCGGCTCGTGCAGAGCGTCCGGAATGCCGTCTCGGCGGCCCGCGACACCGTGGGTGCCGAGCGTGCCATCGTTTCCGGCGTTCCCACGGTGACCTCGGATCTGGCCAGTCAGGTGCGCTGGGAAATCCCTGTGATCGGGGGGATCGCGGTGGTGGCGGTCGCCGCGTGCTTTCTGCTCATCCCCTGGACCCGGGGTGTGCGACGACGGCTCCTGCCCGTGGTGACGACCACCGTGGCGGTGGCGCTCACGGTCGCCACGTTCGGGTGGCTAGACCGGCCCCTGTCCCTGGGCGTGGTCGCCTTCCTTCCCGTGCTCTTGGGCATCGGCAGCTACTATCCAACCTACTTCGCGCAGCACGCCCGGCGTCGCGTCGTGCTGGTGGTCGCCAGCGCGACCGCGGCGGCATTCGCCACCCTGGCGCTGTCCCCGTTACCCCTCGTCCGGGACCTCGGCCTGACGCTGGCCTTCGGCGTTCTGCTCGCCGCCGCGCTGGGTATGGTGCTGGTGCGCGCGGTGTCACGGGCTGACGCTGAGCCTCGCGGCGACCGTCGGCCCGCTACCCGCACCGCTGCGTCCTGGCCGATCCGGGCTGCTGCCGCGCTGCTCGCCGTCGCGGTCGCGGCGACGGGCTGGGTCATGCTGCCGCAGTTGAGACTCGACAGCGACTTCCGCAACTTCGCCGCAGGGCTGGAAACCCTCGAGGACGCGCGTAAGGTGGAATCGGTCATCGGCTCCTCCGGTGAGGTGGCGGTGGTGTTGCGCGGCCCCGACGTGCTCGCACCCCAGGCCGTCAGCTGGTCCCACAGCGCTCAGAGCATGATCGTCGAACGGCACGGAGACCAGCTCCGGCCGGTCATCTCGCCCGCCACCCTGCTTCCCTTCCTCGGGTCGTCGCCGTCCGCCGCGCAGATCGAGGCCGCGACCCGGCTGCTGCCGCCGTACCTCACCGGCTCGGTGTTCCGCGACGACCGGCGGGCAGCTGTGCTCAGCTTCGGTGTGCGCATGGACGACCTCGACCAGCTGCGGACGCTGCGCGACGACGTCGCCAGGAACCTGCCACCGCCCCCGACGGGGTACCGGGTGGAGTTGACCGGCTTGCCGATGGCTGCGGTCCGCGGGCATGAACTTGTCTCCTCCGACCGTGTCATCACCAATGTGGCGGGGATCCTCGCCGCTGGGGGCGTGCTCCTGATCGGCCTGCGCCGCAGGAGCGACGCCGCGCGCGCCGTCGCCGCCGCCACCCTCGCAACCGGGGTCGGCCTCGCCGCCCTGTGGGTGGCACGGGTTCCGCTGACCCCGATCACCGCCGCGCTGGGTTCCCTGACAGCGGCCGTCGGGTGCGAGTTCACCGTGCTGCTCGCCGAAGCGGTGCGACGGGGCAACGCCGCGCTGCGCACCTCCGTGTTGCTGGCCACGGCGACATCGGCCGTCGGGTACGCGGTGCTCGCCGTGTCCCAGCTCGAGGCGGTCCGGGAGTTCGGTCTGCTGCTCGCCGCATCGGTGCTGCTCGCCCTCGGAGCCGCGGCGTGCGTCGTCTGGCTTACCGTGAAGCCCCTCCGGCGGAGCGATCGTCGCCCAGCGACCGCGACCACTCCGCCCGTATCCGTCACCACGCCAGGAGGTGGATCATGAAGCAGCGGCAGACATCCGACGTGACGGATGCCAAGGAACAGGATGCTGATACGCGTGAGAACGACGCAGAGCGTTCGGGCACGGACCGGGACACCCACGTCGCCGAGGATTGCTCGCCGGACCAGCGGCGAGAGCAAGGAACCCAGGGCACGGGTGGCCAAGACCGCGACATCGCCAACAACGACGACAGCGGTGCGGACGGCGTAGATGCCGAGCGGAACGCCGACGGTGAGCCGGGCGGCCTGCGCGGCCTCCTCAGGCGAATCAGGCTCCCGCGGACCCGGAAGGCGCGGACAGTCGCGGCCGTGACGCTGCTGCTCGCGGGCGGTGGCGCGGGCGGCTACCTCTGGTGGGTTGGTGAGCAACTGCCGGACGATGCCGCCTTCCGGATCGACGATCGTGTCGTCACCGTTGACGACCTAGGCGAAGTCACCGACACATGGCGTGCACTCTACGGTATCGAGCCACCGCAGGAGCCCGGCAGGCTGGACCGTTTCCGGCGCGACGCCGCCAAGGCCTATGCGGTGAGCCTGCTCCTCGACAGGGCGGCGCGGGACCACGGCATCGTGGTGGCGGACAAGGCGGCCCGGGACACGTTGAGCCGGTTCGTCACCCAGCAGTTCGGCGAAGGCACCCAAGGTCGCGACCAGTTCGTCCAGGCGCTGGGCAACGCGGGCACGTCGGAACGAGCCGTCCTGGACGAGGTGAAGAAGCAGTTGGCCATGGACCAGCTGTTCAACACGGTCACCAAGGACACACCGGAGGTCGGCGACCAGGAAATCCGTGAGGCATTCAGCAAACGAAAAGATCAGCTGGGGACTCCTGAGCGCCGGGAACTGGCCAACATCGTCGTTCGGACCAAAGACGAGGCAGACCGGATCGTTGCCGAACTCCGCAGCGGGGCATCGTTCGACACGCTTGCCCGACAGCGTAGTCTTGACAGCGCGACCCGAAGCGACGGTGGAAACCTTGGCACCGTGACCCGGGACCAGCTTCAGCCCGGCTACGCCAAGGCAGCCTTCGCCGCTGGGCGGGGTGAGCACTTCGGCCCTGTGCAGAACAAGTTCGGCTGGAACGTCGGTATGGTCACCGGAATCACCCCGGCCGAGCCCGCGAGGTTCGACCAGGTGCGCGACCCGCTGAAGCAGCAACTCGAACTGGAACGAAAGCTCCAAACCTGGCGCGACTGGCTGGCCGAGCGAATCCGCGACGCGGACATCCAGTACGCCGATGCCTACCTGCCCGCATCCCCGGACGCTCCGCCGAGCGTGCAGCCGGGTGAGCTCGGGGTTCCCCAAGGGCAGGAGCCAGCCGAACCCGGTCAGCCGCCCCGGCAAGGGGGTCCCCGGTGAGCACGGCGGGTCCCCTGCTCGTGCTGGCGGTACTACTCGTGTTGCTCGGCCGGTGGGGCTTGCGGAATGCCGACACGGCGGTACCTGCGGCGCTCGGTGCCCGGGAACGCGCCCGCCGCGCGCGGGTGCTGCGCCGGGGTGCGGTCGCCGCACAGGTGGTGGCGGCTGCCTTCGTCGTCCTGTCCGTTCTGGCCTTGTGGGGACCTTGATGCCGGCATGTCTCAGACGCCCGTATCCTTGGGCCGGTCGATCAGCCCATAGTATCCAGCCAGTCCCGCGGCTTCCGCGCGGCTCCCGACGTCGAGCTTGTGTAACAGGGCCGCGATCATGCGTTTGGCCGTACGCTCGGAGACCAGCATCCGTTCGGCGATTTCGATGGTCTCGGCGCCCCGCGCGAGCAAGCCCCACAGGCGCATCTCCTCGGTATCCAATCTCTGGAGAATCGTTTCCGGCGGGCGGCGGATGCCATCCAGCAGCGCGGTGAACAGATCTGGTTCGACGACTCGGAAACCGGCCGCGACGCTTAGTAATGGGGCGACGAGCGTGTCGGGGTCCGCGGACTTCGACAGGTAACCGTCGGCGCCCGCCAACAATGCCTCCTCCGCCAAACCCCGATCGGTGGTGCCCGACAGCGCCAAGATCCTGGTGTCCGGATGGCGCGACTTGATGTGCCGGACTGCCGCCACGCCGCCGATCGGCGGCATGGCGAGATCGACGATCGCCAGACCGGCGCCAGTCGAACCGACCAGCGCGGCCGCTTCCTCCGGCCGGCTGGTCGACCCTGCGACCGAGATACGATCGCCGACCCGGCTCTCCAGCAACAGAGCCAAGCCCTGTGTGAACAGATCGTGGTCGTCGACGATGACCACCACCAGCTTATCACCATCCATGGCCTAACCTTAATACGACTGTAACCAGTGGGGTTCAGATGCCAGACGACCACGTGGGCGCGACGCAGGTGCCCGCTACCGCGATGAGCTGGTGGCGAGCGCCTCGGTCACGCCGGTACCTGGCGGGGCAGCCGGATCCTGGCGACACGCTGCGTCCGGTCGGTTTGATCACCGTCTGGGTCCGGGTCGGCGTCGTGCTCTCAGCGGCGGTGCTCCTGCTGGTGGGGTCCAGCCCGTTCGTCCAGCACACGGCGGCGGCATGGTATCTCGTCGGCATCGCGACGGTCTACTCGACCGTCATGTTGGGACATCCCACCTGGGAGGTCGAGGGTCGAGTGCCGGCTGCGATCATCACCGTCCTGGACGCGGGGCTGGCGTCGGGGATCGTGGCGTCATCCGGCGGCGCGCAAAGCCCAGCGGTGTCTATCCTGTTTCTGGTCATCGTCGCCGCGGCTGCCCGACTGTCCTTTATCAGCACGCTGGGAGTGGCCCTGCTGCTCGGCGGCTGCTTCGTCACAATCGCGCTGACGGTGAACCCCACGAGCGGCCCAACCCACGATCGCCTCCTAGCCGGGGTGTGGTGGGCGCTGTACCTGCTCTTCACCGGTGCGCTCGCCTCGGGGCTCGTCTTGCTGAACGAGCACGCCGAACGCGCCCGCGGCCTAGCTCAGGCGGAGACCGCCGCCGCGCGCATCGTGGCCGACGAAGAGCGCGATCTCCGGACTCGCCTGACGGCCTCCTACGACGCGCAGCAGACTGGGCTGCGCGTGATCCTCCACGAGTTCCGCACACCTGTAACATCCTTGGATGCGCTGGTCCGTGATCTGTCGCGGGAGACCGGTGGCACGGCGCAGTCCGCCGACCCCCGCCTCGCTTTGTTGACCGCGCACGTCGAGCACCTGTCGGCCATGCTCAACGCGCTGGCCGACGTCGCAGCCAGCCGGCGACCAGCCTTCAGCACAGGGCACCTTCGGGTGGTGAACGTGCACGAATTCATACTCATGGCTGCTGACGCTGCTGGCCTGCCGCGTGAACGACTTCGATTGATCGTCTCGCCATCGAACGCCCACGCCCAACTTGATGCCCAGCTCGTCCGCAGGGTCGTCACAAACCTGCTGGAGAACGCATCCCGCCACGGCCGTGACCAGCCGGTCAGTGTCATCGCGAACCTTGACCAAGGCTCGCTGTCACTGGAGATCGCCGACCGAGGGCCGGGAATGCCCCTTGACCGCGCCGTCGAGCTCACCGCCAAGTTCGCGCAGGCCGGGCAGGAACGAGGCACCGCAGGTCTCGGCCTGTGGATCGTCGACCAGATCATCCAGGCGCTGAACGGCACGATCGACTTTCAGGAGGCCGCCGGAGGCGGGTTGGCCGTGCGCGTGACATTGCCCGTGCGGACGCTGGCTGGTCGCCCACCCACCCAGTCGCCTCACCCATAGGTCCGCACCACGAGCGCCAGGGGGTGGCGATGGTGCGCCCAGACCAACTGGGCCTCGACCGATCTTGCGCGGCCCACACTGTCCGTGGCCTTCATGGGCCACTCGCGGCACGGATGGCCCGTATTGCCGGGTGCGCATTCCCCATACGCTGGGGGAAGAAGCCCTTCAGAGTCGAAGGAGACGATGTCGATGAAGACCAAGGCCGCCGTCTTGTGGGGCCTCAACGAGAAGTGGCAGGTCGAAGAGATCGACCTCGACCCGCCGAACGAGGGTGAGGTCCAGGTCAAACTGGCCGCCAGCGGATTGTGTCATTCCGACGAGCACCTCGTCACCGGCGACATCCCGATCCCGTTCCCGGTCGTGGGTGGACATGAAGGCGCCGGCATCGTTGAGGCGGTGGGCGCGAACGTGACCGAGGTGGCCGAAGGCGATCCTGTTGTCTTGAGCTTTCTCCCGGCATGCGGCAAGTGCTCCTACTGCGCCCGTGGCATGACGAACCTCTGCGATCTGGGTGGCGCGGTGATCCTCGGGCCGCAGCTGGACGGCACCTACCGGTTCCATACTCGCGGCGAGGACGCGGGCCAGATGTGCCTGCTGGGTACCTTTTCCGAGCGCACGGTGGTGCCCGCCGCCTCGGTGGTGAAGATCGACGAAGGGTTTCCGCTGGAGAAGGCCGCCCTTGTCGGGTGTGGGGTCACGACCGGATTCGGTAGCGCCACCCGGGCCGGCGAAGTGCGTGCCGGCGACGTGGTCGTCGTGGTCGGGGCCGGTGGCATCGGTGTCAATGCCATCCAAGGAGCACGGGCCGCCGGCGCGCGTGCCATCGTCGCCGTTGATCCGGTCGAGTACAAACGTGCCAAGGCGGGCGAGTTCGGGGCCACGCACACGGCCGAGTCGATGGACGAAGCGTGGAACGTGGTCAGCGAGTTGACCCGCGGGCAGCTCGCTGACGTATGCGTGCTCACCACCGACGTCGCCGAGGGCTCCTACATCGAGCCCGCTTTGAGTCTGGTGGGCAAGCGTGGGCGTGTGATCGTCACCGCGATCGGCCATCCGGACGAGCACACGATGAGCGGCAACCTCTTCGAACTCACGCTCTACGAGAAGCAGATCCGGGGCGCGCTGTTCGGATCCTCGAATCCGCAGCATGACATTCCGCGACTGCTTGAGTTGTACAACCTCGGCCAACTCAAGCTCGACGAACTGGTGACCGCTGAGTATCAGCTGGAGGACATCAACCAGGGATACCAGGACATGCGTGACGGAAAGAACATCCGCGGAATGATCCGCTTCTGAAACTCCTAAGTCGACAGAAACAGTTATCGTCGCCAAGTTATTCCCGCCCTATCCGGCGTGTATTCGAATCGAGGATGTGACATGGCAATCGACCGCGTCATCCAGCACGGTAAGCGGAATGGGTATGGCAGCCTCTGTGAGGGCGGCCTACGCATGGAATCCTTCCCTATGCGGCTGTTCCGGAAGGGAAACAAGAAATTCTGGGACCCGGAAACGATCGACTTTTCGCAGGACGCCGCGGACTTCGCCGCGATGTCGCCGGACGAGAAGAAGTTGACCTGCATCCTTGCCTCACAGTTCATGGCCGGGGAGGAGTCGGTCGCTCAGGACCTCCAGCCGTTCATGGCGGCCATGGCGGCAGAGGGACGGCTGGCCGACGAGGCCTACCTCACCCAGTTCACCTTCGAAGAGGCCAAGCACATGCAGTCTTTCCGACTGTGGTTCGACGCCGTCGGGCTCGGCACGGACCTGCATGAGTACGTGGAGTACAGCCAGCCATACCAGACAATCTTCGCCGAGGAACTGCCCAAGTCCCTGTACGCCTTGGAGAAGGACCCGTCGCCCGCGGCGCAGGTGCGTGCCTCGATTACCTACAACCACGTCGTCGAGGGTTGTCTCGCCCTCACCGGCTACTTCGGATGGGCGAAGGTATGCGCGAGCAGGAACATCCTGCCGGGCATGCAGCAGCTCATCAAGTACATCGGCGACGACGAGCGCAGGCACATGGCGTGGGGTACCTTCACGTGCCGCCGTCACGTCGCCGCGGACGAGCGGACCTGGGAGGTCGTTGAGGAGCGGATGCAGGAACTAATCGAGCCAGCGATGAGTTTGATCGTGAAGCTGTTCGACCAGTTCGAAGCTGCGCGGGCCCCGTTCGGTATCGATCTCGACGAGATGACCGACTATGGCATGGACAAGATCAACCGTCGGCTGGAGTCGATCGAGGGGGCACGGGGCCGCCCCGTCGAGGAGATCGACGAGGACTACTCGCCTATGCAGCTTGAGGACACCTTCGCCGAGGAGGACGAGAAGGCCGTGGCGAAGTCGCTTGCGGCCGTGTCCTGAGCCGACGCGCTCCGAGCACTGTTCCGTGGAACTGTTCGTCCGGGGGCGGAGACCCGACCCGGGCGAACAGTTCGCGTCGGCAAGGTCACCAGAATCGAGGCAGCAAGAGATGGGCACAACAACCGCGCCAGCTGGCGAGGTCACCGTTGACGTGTTGTTCGTCGGCGCCGGGCCCGTGGGCTTGTTCGGTGCCTACTACGCGGGTTTTCGTGGGCTTACCACGGCGTTGGTGGATCCGCTACCGGAGGCCGGTGGTCAGGTACAGGCGATCTACCCCGAGAAGAACATCTACGACATCGCAGGCCTGCCCGCTGTTCAGGGGCAGCAGCTGATCCGCAACCTCCTCGAGCAGGCGAAACCGTTCGGCCCCCGATTCCTGTTGTCTCAGCAGGCGAGCGACATCCGGGAAGTTGCCGATGGCTGGCGGGTGACGACCTCCTCGGGTGTCGTCGTCAACACGAGAGCCGTGATCGTCACCTCCGGAGTGGGTTCGGTGACCCCGCGTCCGCTACCAGCAGGTGAGGAGCTTCTCGGGCGCGGGCTCTGCTACTTCGTCCCGCAGCTGGAGGTGTTCGACGGCAAGGATGTCGTCGTGGTGGGCGGTGGCGACTCGGCGCTGGACTGGGCACTGGCCGCGGTTCCGCGTGCCCGGTCGGTCACCCTCGTGCACCGTCGCAAGCAGTTCCGGGCGCACGAACATTCGGTCGCGCAGGTGAAGGACAGTCCGTGCCACCTGGTGCTCGACGCCACCGTTACCGCGGTTCGTGGTAACGACAGCGTGGAGAGCGTGGACGTCACTGTGCGCGGGGAGGACGGCGCGCGGGAGCTGAAGGCTCAGGTCGTGGTCGCCGCACTGGGTTTTCTGATGGACCTCGGCCCGATCGCCGGGTGGGGCCTTGAGATGGAGGGGCGGGCCATCCGCGTCGACACCCGGATGCGTACGAATCTGCCGCGCGTCTATGCCGCTGGGGACGCGGCGACCTTTCCGGGCAAGGTGAAATTGATCGCCGTCGGTTTCGGCGAGGTGGCGCTCGCCGTGAACAACGCTGCCGTCGAGTTGAATCCGGACGCGACTCTTGCTCCCGGGCATTCGAGTGATCTCGTGCCCGCGTCGGAACCGTTGGCGCCCGAGGGAAATTCTGCACAGCCGCGAAGCAAGGAGGTCGCAGGATGGCGTTCGTGATCGGCGAGCCGTGTGTCGACGTCAAGGACATGACGTGCATCGAGGAATGCCCGGTCGATTGCATCTACGAGGGCGAACGGATGCTGTACATCCACCCGACGGAATGCATCGACTGCGCGGCCTGCGAGCCGGTATGCCCAGTAGAGGCCATCCGTCCCGCACAACACGTTGACGAGGAATGGAAACCATTCCAGGAGTCGGCGCAGCAGGCGTTTACGGGGATCGGGTCACCGGGAGGATCGACCAAAGTGGATACCCCGATACCCGACACCGAGTTCGTGAAAACGCTCCCTCCCAAGGAGGACTAGTCAAGGTCGAAGGTGCGTCGCGATCGCGATGCCGCATCACGAGGAGTGAGTGTGGGCTC
Source organism: Prauserella flavalba (assembly GCF_003202235.1). GTDB lineage: Bacteria > Actinomycetota > Actinomycetes > Mycobacteriales > Pseudonocardiaceae > Prauserella_A > Prauserella_A flavalba. Next base: position 279,242 of record NZ_MASU01000012.1, on the reverse strand, counting down.
AACCGCTGTGGCTCAACGAGGAGCACGCAGCGCCGCCGATGACGGACAGGCCGGCGGTGATGTCGTGGACCTGTCCGCTGACAACTGGGTGCTTGTTCGTGCGGCTCAACGAGGAGACGCGTCGGCGTATGCCGTGCTGTACGACAGATTCGCGACCAGCGTTCACCGCTTTGCCCTATCCCGTGTCCGCGATCGGCACCTAGCCGAGGACGTCACCAGCGAGACGTTCGCGCGGGCGCTGCGGGCAATCAACTCGCTGGAGTACCGGGGACGAGATGCGGGCGCGTGGTTCCTCACCATCGCCCGCAATATCATCTTCGACCACACGAAGTCCGGGTCCGTGCGGCATGAGGTCACGGTCGACGAGCTTCCGGACGCCTCCGGTCACGAGACGCCGGAGGAGCTCGTCATTCTCGGGATCGCGCGAGCGGAACTGATCCGGTGCCTGGGATTACTCGCCGATGACCAGCGGACGTGTCTTGTGCTGCGGTTCTTCTGCGATCTTTCGGTCAACGAGACCGCGAGAATACTGGACCGCGAACCCGGTGCGGCGCGTGCTCTGCAGTATCGGGCGATTCGTCGTCTTGGCGAGTTGATTGGCGGATCTGCGGATGGGCGGCGTCGCGTGCAGCCGGCACCGTCCGGAGGAGAGAAAGGCAGTTGACGATGACAACAATGACCGTTGACGTTCCGGAATCCGTCCAGCGATTTCTCGGCAGGGCTTCGGACAGCATCGTGGTCGGTGCGGAGCAGCGAAGTGCGACCGGGAACGGCCAGATCACGACTCAGGACCCCGCGACCGGTGCGACGTTGACCAGCATTGCGGCCGGCGGGAAGCCCGACGTCGACGAGGCGGTCGCCTCGGCGCAGTCGGCCTTCGGAGAATGGCGAGCGATGAGCGCGGCAGCCCGCGGGCATGTTCTGCTCGACATCGCGACGATACTGGACGCCCATGCCGAGGAATTGGCGACGCTCGAAACCCTGGACAACGGAAAGCCGTTCACCGAGTCGATGTACGTCGACGTCGCGCTCGCGGCGCAGGTCTGGCGCTACTACGGTGGCTGGACGACGAAACTGACCGGGCAAACCGTGCCGGTCTCTCCTCCGGTCGGAGAGGCACTGGTTTATACTCGGCGGGAACCCCTCGGCGTCGTCGGCGCGATCGTGCCCTGGAATTTCCCGTTGCTCATCGCATCGTGGAAGGTGGCACCGGCGCTGGCGGCCGGAAACACCGTCGTCCTCAAGCCGTCCGAGTTCACCTCGTTGAGCGCCCTGCGGATGGTGGAGTTGGCACTCGAGGCTGGGCTGCCTCCCGGCGCGATGAACCTGGTCACCGGCTACGGGCCCGAGGCGGGACAGGCGCTGATCGATCACCCCGGCGTGGCCAAGATCTCGTTCACTGGTTCGACGGACACCGGCAGGCGCATCGTCACCGCGAGCGCGCCACACCTGAAGAAGCTGACGCTGGAACTGGGTGGGAAGTCGGCGAACATCGTCTTTCCGGACGCCGACCTTGCCGCCGCGGCACAAGGCGCGCTGACCGGGATCTTCATGAACCAAGGGCAGGTGTGCTGCGCCGGATCACGGCTGTTCGTGCATCGCGACGTTCACGACGAGCTGGTACAGGAGCTGGCTTCGGCGGCGAAAGCGATCCAACTGGGTCATGGACTGGCCGACGACACCGAGATGGGCCCGCTCATCTCGCCGAAACAGCTGGAGCGCGTGCAGGGGTATGTCGAGTCGGGGCTGCGCGAAGGCGCGACGCTGGTGTGCGGTGGTGACCGCCCGAATGGTGTACTGGCTAACGGCAATTTCCTGAGCCCGACCGTGTTCACCCAGGTCCGCGACGACATGTCCATCGCGGCTGAGGAAATCTTCGGGCCGGTGCTGTCGGTGCTGTCGTTTGACGACGAGAACGAGGCGGTTCGGCGTGCCAACGCGAGCGCCTACGGATTGGCCGCGGGCGTGTGGACCAACGACGTGAGGCGGGCCCACCGCGTCGCAGCGGAATTGGATGCGGGCACGGTATGGGTGAACATGTACAACATGATCGACCCCGCCGCGCCCTTCGGCGGTTTCAAGGCGTCCGGCTACGGACGCGATCTCGGCGAGGAAGCGTTGCTCGGCTACACACAGACGAAGTCTGTGTGGCTGAACCTCGACTGATCCCAAGAGCCAAGCAGAGGCTCACACCACAAGAAAGGAAATCGCAATGGGCGTGTTCAAGGACGAGGCGGAAGTTCACAAGTACATCGGAGGGGTCTTCGAGAAGGGGCTCGCCGATCCCAAGATCGGCCCAAAACTGTCGGGCTCAGGGGTGATCCTGCAGATCACGTACACCGATCCCGACGCGGTCGTCACGGTCGACATGCCGAACGGCAAAGTGTACGCGGGCGCCACCGATCTCAAGCCCGTTGTGGAACTGTTCATGACAGCCGACGACGGAAACCGGTTCTGGCTCGGCGAACTCAACCTCGCGACCGCGTTGGCGAAGGGCAAGGTCCGCGCTAAGGGACCGACTTCGAAGGTCCTGAAACTTGTGCCCGCCGCGAAGTCCCTGTTCCCGGCATATCGTGAGATGCTGGAAGCGGACGGTCGACAGGACCTGCTTTCGGCGTAACGGAGGTCACCATGCTCAGCACCATGCAGACAACACCGCTGACGGTGTCCTCGATCCTGCGGCACGTGGTGCAGAACCACGGCGATCGTGGAGTCCTCACGGCTACCGGTGACGGCGTCAGGCGGGTTTCCTACCGCGAACTGGGCGAGCGGTGTGGCAAGCTGGCGAACGCGTTGCGTCGCCTCGGTGTCGCCGACGACGACCGGGTCGCGACGTTCCAATGGAACAACCAGGAGCACCTGGAGGCCTATGCGGCGATCCCATCAATGGGCGCCGTGCTACACACCCTCAACATCCGGCTGTCGCCCGAACAGATTCGGTTCATCGCCACACACGCCGAAGACCGGGCGGTCATCGTTGACTCGTCGCTCATCCCACTGATGGCCAAGGTTCTCCCCAGCCTCGACACCGTGCGGTTCGTGCTCGTGACCGGAGAAGGTGACATCACCTCCTTGGCGGGATGCGGCAAGGAGGTGCTGCGTTACGAGGATGTGCTGGCTGGCGAGTCGTCCGAGTTTCCCTGGCTGGACGGTGACGAGAACGCGGCGGCGGCGATGTGCTACACCAGTGGCACGACCGGCGATCCCAAAGGCGTCGTGTACAGCCACCGGTCGATGTACCTACACTCGATGGCCGCGTGTTCCGGGAACGCATTCGGCATCGCGGAACCCGATCGAGTGCTTCCGGTGGTTCCGATGTTCCACGCCAACGCATGGGGCCTGCCTTACGCGGCGTTGATGGCTGGCGCGGACCTGCTGCTACCTGACCGATTCCTGCAAGCAGAACCTCTGGCGGACATCATCCAGGCGCAGCGCCCGACGCTTGCCGGCGCTGTGCCCACCATCTGGAATGACCTCTTGCATCATGTCGATCGAAACCCGGACATCGACCTCTCCTCGTTGCGCCTGGTCGCTTGCGGTGGTTCGGCGGTGCCGAGAGCGTTGATGGAGTCGTTCGAGCAGAGGTTCGGCGTCACGATCGTGCAGGCATGGGGCATGACCGAGACTTCGCCGCTTGGCGCAATCGCGACGCCCCCGGCCGCCGCCGAAGGGGAAGACCGAATGCGGTACCGGGCCACTCAAGGACGGCCAGTTTGCGGCGTCGAACTCAGGCTGGTGGACGACGACGACAGGGTGCTCCCGCGCGACGGCAAGGCGGTCGGCGAGTTGGAGGTGCGTGGTCCGTGGGTTACCGGGTCGTACTATCGTGTCGAAGCCGAGGACAGGTTCCACGACGGCTGGCTGCGAACCGGCGATGTCGGGAACATCAGCCCGGACGGGTTCCTCACCCTAACCGACCGGGCCAAGGACGTCATCAAGTCCGGTGGCGAGTGGATCTCCTCGGTTGAGCTGGAAAATCTGCTTATGGGCCATCCCGACGTCGTCGAGGCAGCGGTCATCGCCGTATCCGACCCCAAGTGGCAGGAGCGACCCCTTGCCGCCGTGGTGCTTCGAGACGGCACTGAGACGACTGCCGACCAGCTGCGGTCGTGGTTGGCCGACAAGGTTCCGAAGTGGTGGCTGCCGGAACGATGGGCATTCGTTGACCAGGTCCCGCGCACGAGCGTCGGCAAGTTCGACAAGAAGGCTCTACGCCGTATCCACTCGGATGGCAGGCTGGCGGTGAACGAAGTATACGAATAGCTTCGTTCGTCATCAGGAGCAGTGTCGATGGTTCCGGCTGCGGCTGGCGGAGCTCACCAACGATGAGGTGTGAGCTACCTGTCGGCATGTCACCGGGCATCGACCATGAGACCCCGACCGTGGCGCGAAGTAGCACCGAGGATTGATATCCAGTAGCGTCAACCCAAGCAGAGAGCCGAGTTACAGCCGCTCGCCCCGCACTGCCCGGGTGCGCCGCGCCGACATACGGAGGCGCGGCGCACGACCCTGGACCGCCCAGGTGTCCCCCACGACTGCGACACGTAACCCGACCTGAAGTATGACACGCGACAGCTCCTTCAGCGGGAACGGGGGCACAGCCACCGCTTGCTGGCTGCACCGCGATCTGCCAGGAGTGGCGCTCGACGTGGTGCGCGGTGTGGTCGCGTGGTGGTTGATCCGTCGAGCCGGTCCCGAGCGGACCAATAGTCATCGAACCAGTTCGCGACGTACCGGATGCCTTCGCTAATCCGTTCCTGGTTCCTGGCAACGCGGAATCCACATCAGACTCCCTTCCACGTCGGCGCGGAGTTCCGTAGCTGTCCCATGGCTTCACCGTCGCGTCGTACCGGGAACACGACGTGCCGTTCTCCGTCCAACGTCCGCACCCAGGTCGCTGTTCTCGGCCACCTCGGTGAGCGCGCGGACCGGGCTGACCGGTGCGTCGGTTCCGGCGAACAGCACGAGCCGGGTGTCCGGTCGCGGGTGGCGAATGTGCGGTGCAGCAGCGCGTGTAGCTCGTCGCCATGTCGCAGCTGGTTCCCCAGGCCTGGGAACCGCGTGTCGGCGAACGCAGGCTCGATGGTCGCGAGCACCGCGCGGGTCGGCGCCCAGAACCGCTCGTCGACGGCGCCGAGGGCGAGCCAGCGCCCCGTCGGCGGTCGCGGAGACATCGTTGGTGGGGTAGAGGTGGCGCCGGTCGTCCGCGCCGCGCTCCAGCGGTGGGCCGCCGCGCGCGGCGGCCCACGCGGTCATCACGTCGGTCATGCTCACGTCGAGGTGGCAGCCTAGGCTGGTATGGGGCCCGTTCGTACAGGGCCGACAAGATCGCGATGAGGCGAAGCACGACGAGCCGAGGTCGGCCATCGGCACGCCTCGGCGTGGTTCCTGGCTCCAGCGCCCGCTGAACGACAGTGTGCCGGATGCAGCGAGGTAGTTGATGTCGTGGCCGGGCAGTTGCTCGCCGCGGCTGCCGTAGCCGGAGATGGAGCGGTACACGATGCCGGGATTGATCTCGGCGACGCGTTCGTGCCGACGCCGAGCTCGTTCATCACGCCCGGTCGGAAGCCCTCGACGAGCACGTCGTGCTCCCGCGCCAAGTCGAGGAACTCGGCCTGGCCTGCCAGGGTCTTGAGGTCGATGACCACGCCGTGTTTGTTGCGGTTTGCCGCGGCGAATAGCTCACCGCGGATCAGCCGGCCGCCGTCCCTGCCCGGCGGCTCCACCTTGGTCACCTCGGCACCGAGGTCGCCGAGCACCTGCGCCGCCCACGGTCCCGGCAGCAGTTGGGATGCGCGTCGAACACTCGCACCCCGTCCAGTACGCCGCGCTTACCCATGCTTCTCCATAAGCACCACGCGGTTGACCAGTCCGGCCGCGGCCGCGGTAGGAGCCGGGAACCGTTCACCGAGCATCAGTAGTTCAGCCGCGCGGGTTGGGCCCAGACTGCGGGTGAGAAACCAGGCCAACCCGCCGTCGGGCGCCATCCCGCGTTGGGGGAACGGGGCCGCGGAGAAGGCGTCTTCGGCGGTGACGACGAGGTCACAGCAGCGCACCAGGCTCCAGGCGACGCCGACCGCGAAGCCCTCCACCGCGGCGATCGTGGGCATCGACAGGCGCGCCAGCCTGGTGAGGGCGCGGTCCCCGACAGACAACCTGGCGGATGGGGCGCCGATGCCTTCGCCTCGGGACGGGGAGGTTTCACGTCCCCGCCCGCCGAGAAACAGCCTGCGGCTCCGGTGAGCACCAGTGCGCGGATCGTGCTGTCCTCACTGACCTCCGACAGGGCCGCGTCCAGCTCCGCCCAGGTCTGCCAGCCGATCGCATGTTCCGCCGGCACCATTTGATCGACTAGCCCGAGACGCAACCCCTCTTCGGGGGTGACCGCCCTACCGGTGTAGAGCAACTCTAGCGTCGGGCCCTTACCGACGGCCTCTACCAGTCGCTGCGTGCCGCCCGCCCCGGGAAGCAGCCTCAACCGCACCTCGGGCAGGCCCAGCCGGGTCCCTTCGGCCACGAACCGCGGGTCGCAGGCCAGGGCCAGCTCCAGCCCGCCACCCACGGCCGGACCGTTGACCGCCGCGATCCTCGGCATCGGCAGCCGCTGCAAGTCGTCGAAACCGCGCTGGATCGCGCTGACGAACCTCGGAAACAATGAGTCATCGAGCCCGCGCAACATCTTGATGTCGGCGCCGGCGATGAACCTGGACCGGGTGCTGGTGATCACGACGGCACCGACGTCTCCCCGCCGCACAAGTGAGGTGGCCGCCCGGCTGAGCTGGTCCACGAGTTGCCGGTCGAGCGCGTTGGCGGGTGGCCGGTCGACAGTCAGGACCGCGACCGCCCGTTCGACCTTGACCCGAACGTAGCCGTTCTCCGTGGGCGTTCCCATCGTACTCACCGCCACGGGGAGAAGCCGGGGGCGCGCTTCTCCAGGAACGCCGATGCGCCCTCGGTCTGCTCACCCCAAGTCCAGAAGCCGGGGTTGACCTGGTCGAGGATCTTGAACCGGTCCTGCGCCTTGCGAACCGGTGCCAGGGAGTCGTCGAACGACTTCTTCACCAGCTTCAGTACCGTGGGGCTCAACGCCAGCAGTTCGTCGCACCAGCGCCGGACCTCGGTGTCGAGTTCATCCGCCGGTACGACCGAGTTGACCAAGCTCCACTGGAGAGCTTGCTGAGCGTCGTGGCGCCGACACAACATCCAGATCTCCTTGGCCCGTTTCATGCCGACGACGGACCAGAGGTGGCTGACGATCCATCCCTCGGCCGTGCTGGCCACGCGCGGCCCGTTCTGCCCGAACACTGACCGGTCCGAGGAGATCGTGAAGTCGCACATGTACGCCATGTAGTGTCCGCCCTGATCGCGTATCCGTCCACCCGGGCGATCACCGGTTTCAGGCAATCTCGCAACGCCTGGTACAGCCGTTCGCACCTCTCGTCGAAGGCGTCGGCTCCTGCCGCGGCGGAGATCGTCCGCGCGCTCTCGGTGGCGACGTCACCGCCGGCGGAGAAGGCTCGCTCTCCTGCGCCGGTCAACACGATCACGCCCACCTGGCCGTCCTCGGCGGCACGGGCGACCGCACGGTTCCACTGCGCATCTGCGTCCAGGGCGACGTCACGTTCGAGGGCTGACACACCGATCGCGCGAGCGTCGGCCGGCGCTCGCGCCATTCGCGCACCGCCGAACGACTCCACTGATCGTCCACTAAGGATCGCCATCGCGTCACGTTGATGAAGAGGTGACTCATGCACGCGTCAACCACCGAAATGCCGAATCTCGCCGCCTATGACGTCATCCTCGTCAACAGCAGCGGCGGCAAGGACTCACAAGCAATGCTCGACGAGGTCTGTACCCTCGCCGAGGCCGTGGGAGTCCTCGATCGCATCACCGTCCTGCACTGCGCGCTCGGTCACGTCGAGTGGCCCGGCACCAGCGAACTCGCCCGCAAACGAGCAAGGACTGCTCCTCGACCAAGTTCGTCGCCGCGGTCGCTGGCCTTCGGCCTCGGCTCGCTACTGCACTTCGGGCCAGAAGCGAGGCCCAGCAAGGAAACTCATTACGCAACTGGTCGCCGAGCTCGGCGATCTGGGCCGTCCGGGACTGTCCGAACAACGGTGGATCTGATCTTGGTCTGACACGCCGGGCGTGAGCTTGGCGGGAAGGATCGATCATGACCGAAACACTGGACCTCGTGACCGATGATGTGGATCAGCAGCGGCTGGCGGAGCAGCTGCTCGCGCAGGCCAAGGAACAGGGCGTCGACCTGGTGGGGCCGGACGGGCTGCTGAACCAACTGACGAAGAATGTGCTCGAAACCGCGCTGGACGCGGAGATGACCGAGCACCTGGGATACGACAAGCACGACCCGGCCGGCCGCGACAGCGGGAACTCCCGCAACGGCACCAGATCGAAAACGGTACTGACCGAGATCGGGCCGGTGGAGATCGAGGTGCCGCGCGACACCGACTCCTCGTTCGATCCGCAGATCGTGCGCAAGCGGCAACGCCGGTTGACCGGTGTCGATGAGATCGTGCTGTCGCTATCGGCGAAGGGCCTGACCACCGGTGAGATCGCCGCACACTTCGACGATGTCTACGGCGCGAAGGTTTCCAAAGACACCATCTCGCGGATCACCGACAAGGTCGTCGCGGAGATGACCGAGTGGGCAAACCGGCCACTGGACCGCGTGTATCCGGTGCTGTTCATCGACGCGATCCACGTCAAGATCCGCGACGGGCAGGTCACCAACCGGCCCATCTATGTCGCCATCGGCGTTACCGTCAACGGCGAACGTGACATCCTCGGCCTGTGGGCCGGAGACGGCGGCGAGGGCGCCAAGTTCTGGCTCAGCGTGTTGACCGAGATCAAGAACCGCGGCGTTGCCGATGTGTGCATCGCGGTCTGCGACGGGCTGAAAGGGCTGCCGGAGACCATCATCACGGTGTGGGAGCGGGCGGTCGTGCAGACGTGCGTCATCCACCTGATCCGCAACGTGCGCCGTGAGGCGCCTGTTATTTCGATCGGAGGTGAGAGACCTTCGACGCCGGGCCGTCGCAGCGGTTTGGTGAAGCTGAGGGCAGCCTGATCCGCGGAGTGGCGGGGAAGGGTGGAAGCGGCCCTGACAAAGCCGGGACGTGCCAGTACCGCCAGATGGTGCGGGCCCGGCGAGCGAGACGAGAAGGTGCACGTGAGAAACCAGCGGTGAAGCCTCGTTAGCAGGAACCGGCTCGAGCCTGGTGGATCTGGGCCGGGGCGTGGTGCGTGGTCCCCACTGTTTCGATGGGGCCTCCCGTCATGATCGAAGCCGTCGGTCGTGACAGTTCGGGATGAAGGTCTGCGGCGTAGTCCCGAGGGCCGCCGGGTATAGCTGGGCGCCTAACTCGTTGATCGGTAACAGGTGAACACGGGAACCGTCCCGGTCCTGCCTTGCGCGACCGTGTGTCCGATGCGGTGACGTGAGGCTGGGTCCGCTGCCGGCCGATCGGGCCGGGACGGGGCGGAGCCACCGTAGTAGTCCGAGGCCGGGAGAGCCGGTCACATGGCGAAGGGCGGCAGCGATGTGAGCGGGAAGGATGCTGTCATGCCGGAAGACGCACCGGTGAATATTGGTGCTCTGCTCGACCGCCCACTGGTGGTCCGGGAGCGGGTACTGGGGATTCAGACCAAACTGCACCGTTGGGCGACGGCCGACCGGGGCCGTCGCTTTGATGATCTGTTCAACCTCGTGGTGGACCCGGCGTTCCTCGTCATGGCGTGGACCCGAGTCCGGGAGAACAAGGGCGCCAAGACGGCCGGGATCGACGGGGCAACCGCGTGGTCGATCGAGAACAGCGAACGCGGCGTGGCCGGTTTCCTGACCGAACTGCGGTCCTCGGTGAAGAATCGTTCGTTCCGGCCAGCCCCGGTGCGCACCGCGCAGATCCCCAAGACGGGCGGCAAAATCCGCCGCCTGGGGATCCCAACGGTGCGCGACCGCGTCGTGCAGGCGTCCTTGAAACTGGTGTTGGAACCTATCCTGGAGGCCGATTTCGACCCGTGCAGCTACGGGTTCCGCCCGCAATGCCGATGCCAGGACGCCATCGAGGAGATCCGCTTTCACGCCGCACGCGGCTACGAGCAGGTCTTCGAGGTCGATATCGCCGCCTGCTTCGACGAAATCTCGCACCCGGCCCTGATGGACCGGCTGCGGACTCGTGTCGGAGACCGGCGTGTCCTGGCGCTGATCAAGGCGTTCCTGAAGGCGGGCCTGCTGGACGAGTTGCGTGACTTCCGGGACACCACCACCGGAACTCCTCAGGGCGGCATCCTCTCGCCGCTGCTGGCCAATCTCGCTTTGAGTGTTCTCGACGAGCATTTCCGCGCCCGGTGGGAGGCGATGGGCACCCAGATCCAACGCTGGCGAGCCACCCGGCGCGGGGCCGCGACCTACTGCCTGATCCGCTATGCGGACGACTTCGTGGTGATGGTCTTCGGCACCCGGCAGCACGCCGAGAACCTCTACGGGGAGATCGAAACGGTCCTGGACCAGGTCGGGTTGCGGCTGGCGCCCGACAAGACCCGGGTGACCGGCATCGACGAGGGCGTCGACTTTCTCGGGTTTCAAATCCAGCGACACCGGCAGAAAGGAAGCGACCGGCGGCTGATCTACACCTATCCGTCGAAGACGTCCCTGGCGACGATTCGACGCAAGGTCAGCGCAGCCACCGGCAGACAGACCACCAGCCTCCCCGCGGACAAGCTGTTCGTTCGTTTAGGACAGATAACCCGCGGCTGGGCCTTCTACTTCCGGCACGGCGCGTCCAGCCGGGCGTTCGGCGCTCTCGACCACCATCTGTGGTGGAGGGTCTGGCGCTGGCTGCGCAACAAGCATCCGAACCGGAACGCGCGGTGGATCATCCGCCGCTACTACGGCCCCGGCCAGTGGTGGCCCACCAGCAACGGCGTCCGGCTCTTCCAACCCGCAACGGTGAGCATCCAGCGTTACCGATTCCGGGGCGCGAAGATCCCGAACCTGTGGACGGCCCAGAAGGCATAACGGCACTCGCGGAGAGCCCGGTGCACGGAAACGGGCACGCCGGGTTCGGCGGGCGGCCCGCAAACGGACCGGTGGCAACACCGGCACCGCGCTGCGGGCCGACCCCACTCGTTCCGCTATGCCGGACGCCAACACCGGGATGCGATCGTGCGAGGTCTGAAGCCGATCTACACGGCGCCATCGGAGCAGGCGGCCACCGACCGGTTCGACGAGTTCGCGAAGCAGTGGCAGGACAAGTACCCGGCGATCGTGGCGTTGTGGCGCAACGCCTGGGCCGAGTTCGTGCCGTTCCTCGAATACGACGTCGAGATTCGCAAGGTCATCTGCACCACGAACGCGATCGAGTCGATCAACGCCCGCTACCGGCGGGCATCAAGGCCCGCGGTCATTTCCCCTCCGACGCCGCGGCGCTGAAGTGCCTGTACCTCGTCACCCGATCTCTAGACCCCACCGGCCGTGGCAAGGCACGATGGACGATGCGCTGGAAAGCGCCGTTAAACGCGTTCGCGATCACCTTCCCCGGACGCCTCGACCCGACCACCAACGAGAACCAAGATCAGATCCACCGTTCATCTGACAGACCCCTGATCTGCGCCGTGGTTCGCTGACCTGCTGGTTTGTCGCGTTGTCGGGTGGAATCTGTGCACTAAATCGCGGCTCTAGGGTTGCCGGGTGGCTTATGTCCGGACCGTGAAGACCGCCTCGGGGGCGCGTGCGGTGCAGATTGTGCACTCCTCCCATAAGGGCTCTCGCGACATCGAGCACATCAGCTCCGCCCACGACGATGTGGAGTTGGAGCTGTTGCGGACGGTCGCTCGCCAGCGGCTCGTCGCCGGGCAGGGCGAGCTCGACCTGGGGCTCGATGCGCCGCCGGAGGCGGGTGGTCCGTTGCCGATCACAGCCTCGCGGATGGGGCACTTGTGGGACGCGCTCTCGCTGGCCTACGAGGTCCTCGGGTTCGATGCCGCCGCCGACGGGGACGAGGTGTTCCGGCAACTGGTGCTGGCGCGCATTATCGAGCCGACCAGCAAGCTGGACTCGCTGCGGGTGCTGGAGGAGACGGGCATCGCGCCGGTGTCGTATCGGACCCTCAAGCGGCGCCTGCACGCCTATGCCGGCGAAGCGTGGCGGGAGCGGCTGGCGGCGCTGTGCGCCCATCATGTTGGTCTGGGGCCTGCGACGTTGCTGCTCTACGACGTGGCGACCCTGTACTTCGAGACCGACGCCGGGGACGGGTTCCGCGAGTCCGGGTTCTCCAAGGAACGCCGCCTGGAACCTCAAATCACCGTCGGGCTGCTGACCGACGCGACGGGGTTTCCGTTGATGGTCAACGCGTTCGAGGGTAACACGGCCGAGACCACCACCATGCTGCCTACGATCACGGCGTTCCTGGCCGCCCACCGCCTGACAGATGTGGTCATCGTCGCTGACGCCGGGATGATCTCCGAGAAGAACATGAAGGACATCGAGGCCGCAGGCCTGTCGTTCATCCTCGGGATGAAGATCCCCGAGATCCCCTACATCGTCGCCGAGTGGCGCAAGGCCCACCCGGACACCGAGATCGCCGACGGGCAAGTGTTCACCCAGCCGTGGCCGGCCGGGCCGACTGATAAGCGCAAGGACCAGGTGCGCTACTACCAGTACAAGCACGATCGAGCTCGGCGCACGCTCAAAGGCATCGACGAACAGGTCCGCAAAGCCGAGCAGGCCGTGGCCGGCAAGACCGCGATCAAGCGCAACCGATTCGTCAAGCTCACCGACGCCACCAAGACCGTCAACCGCGACCTCGACCTGGAGGCCAAGGCCCGGGCACTGGCCGGGATCAAAGGCTACGTCACCAACATCGAAGACCCCACGCCCGAGCAGGTCATCGGCGCCTACCACCAACCGTTTCAGATCGAGAAAAGCTTTCGCATGGCCAAATCGGACCTGGCCGCACGCCCGATCTTCCATCGCACCAGGGACTCGATCGAGGCGCACCTGACGATCGTGTTCGCCGCCCTGGCCGTCTCCCGCTGGATCGAGGACACAACCGGCTGGTCCATCAAGAAGTTCGTCAAGACCATCCGCCGCTACCGCACGCTCCATATCCAGGCCGGCGACTACGTGATCACGGCAGCCGACCCACTACCCGACAACATCCAGCACGTTCTCGAAGCGATCAAAGCCCGAGCCGCTACGCACTAAATTGGCCCAACTCGGGAAGCACTGCAACCCTCGCTGGCGAAGAGCTTTGGTCGCCGTTGCAACCTGTTTCGCAGACGTTTGGCCAGGGTTTCTGGTCAGCGGACCACGACGCCGTCTGTCACACCGGCGTACTTCTCCCGCAGCACGGTCTTGAGTAGTTTGCCGGTGGCGTTGCGCGGCAGGGCATCGACGAAGTGCACCTCGCGCGGGCACTTGAAGTGCGCCAGTCGTTCGCGGCACCAGGTGACGAGTTCTTCCGGGGCCGGGTCCCGCCCGGCCGCGGGGTCGGGTACGACGACGGCCACCACTCGCTCGCCCCATCGCGGATCGGGACCGCCGACCACTGCGGCGTCGGCGACCTTGGGGTGCTTGAACAACACCTGCTCGACCTCGATAGGATAGACGTTCTCACCACCGGAGATGATCATGTCTTTCTTCCGGTCGACCAGGGTGATGTAGCCTTCCTCGTCCATTCGCCCGAGATCACCGGTGTGGAACCAGCCGTTGCGGAAGGCCTCGGCGGTGGCCTCGGGGCGCATCCAGTAGCCAGCGAAGATGTTAGGACCGCGAAGGACCAGTTCGCCGACGGTGTTCGTCGGGACGTCCCGGTCGCCGTCATCGACGATGCGGGCTTCGACGTGCATCGCGACCCGCCCGATCGACCCGGCCTTGCTCCTCGCGTGGGCCGAGTCGAGTATGGAGACCAGCGGCGCGGTCTCGGTCATGCCGAAGCCCTCGATGAACGGGACGCCTCGCTCGTTGAGGAACTCGATCATGGGCAGTGGACATGGAGCTCCGCCTCCCATGGCCAGTTCCAGGGACGACAGGTCGTAGGAGCCGAAGTTCGGTACCTGAGTGATCGCGACCCACATCGCCGGCACCATGAACTGGACCGTTGCGCGGTGCTCGGCCATGGCCGTGAGCGTGCCGACCGGGTCGAAGTTGGGCAGGATCACGTTCGTGCCACCGACGTAGAGCAGCGGCAGTGAGTGCACGCCGAGTCCGCCGATGTGGAACATCGGGGCCACCGTGACCGTCACGTCGCGCGAGGAAAGCGGGTGCTCGGTGCCGAGCACGTTGATCGCGTTCCAGAGCAAGTTGTCGTGGGTGAGCATGGCCCCCTTGGGGCGTCCGGTGGTCCCGGAGGTGTACATCAACATGGCGGTGTCAGTTCCGGCGACGTCCGCCGCGGCGAAGTCCGCCGGCCCGCTGGCCAGCAGCTCGTCGTAGGCCAGGCCGTCTTCGTACCCGCCGTCGCCCACCTGGACCGTGTGGCGTACCCGCACGCCGGGTTCGGTCAGGGCGCCGCGCACGATGTCGGTGAACTGGCCGTTGAACACGAGCACGTCCGCGCCGGAATCGCCGAGAATGAAACCGACCTCCATGGCGGCCAACCGCACGTTGATCGGCACCATGATCGCGCCGAGTTTCGCGCAGGCCAGCAGCGTCTCGAGGAACTCCACCGAGTTGACCATCAACGCGGCGACCCGGTCGCCCCTGCGCACGCCGAGTCCGGCGAGCGCCGAGGCCAGCTGATCGGTCCGCCGGTCGGCGTCCGCGTAGGTGAAAGTGCGCTCGCCCGCAACGAAGGCTTTCGAGTCGCCTTGCAGAAAGGCGCGTTTGGTGACCCAGGCGCCGATTCCTCGGTTCATCGTGTGTCTCCGGTTGGTAGTCGCCCCGCGCGGTACCACGGCGCGGGGGCGAGATCGTGGGCAGGTCTGTTCATCGGTCATGTCTGGGCTGCCGGAACGGTTCGCGTCGGTCGGCGGGTCGCCACGATTTCGGAACGCCACACTCGGGGACCGACTCGTCGCCGCCGAAGGTCTGGATCGAGCATGGTCACCGGCCGGGCGGAGACCGCTGCCGGTTGGGCGCGGGCTTGCTGTCTCGGTCACGTCGAACACGACCCCGCACTAGTCGTTGCGGAAGTGGTCCCGGTACTGATCGCGCAGGACGTTCTTCTGGATCTTTCCGGTGGCGGTGCGGGGCATCTCGTCCACGAACACGACGGCCTTGGGCACCTTGAACCCGGGCAGTCGACTGCGGGCGGCGGCGAGCACGTCCTCCTCGCTTAGATCACTGCCTGGCTTGCGGGTCACGACCGCCGTGATCGCCTCCGACCACCGTTCGTGCGGCAGTCCGACCGCGACGACCTCCTGGATGCGGGGTTCGGCCTCGTAGAGTGCCTTCTCCACCTCGATGGAGGCGACGTTCTCCCCGCCGGTTTTGATGACGTCCTTCTTGCGGTCGGCGAACCACAGCAGTCCGTCCGCGTCGAACCGGCCGACGTCGCCGGAGTGGAACCAACCGTGGGCGAACGCCGCGGCCGTGGCTTCGGGGTTGCGCAGGTAGCCCTCCATGGCGTGTGGGCCACGGTAGACGATCTCGCCCGTTTCGCCCTGGGGGAGCAGGTGGCCGTCGTCGTCCATGATGCCGACCTGCACGTTGGGAACCGGTAGTCCGACCGAACCGGCGTGGGACAGCTGGTATTCGGGGGGAAAGACCGTGGTGATCGGGTTCATCTCGGTCTGGCCGAAGCCGAGGGCGAACTCACATCCGAACACCTCGATCGCCCGGCGAAGGTCGGTGTCGGGCATCGGTGCCATGGCGTAGATCGCCAAGCGCAGGCTGGAGAGATCGCGTTTGTCGATGTCGTCGTGGTCCATCATCGCCCGGTACATCATGGGCAGCGCGAAGATTTCGGTGAGGCGTTCGGACTCGATGGTGGCCAGCAACGCCGCCGGATCGAAGGTGCGCAGCAGTACCGCGGTTCCCCCCATGTAGAACAGGCCGGTGGTGAAGCCGTTGAGTTGCGCGGTGTGGAACAGCGGCATCATCACCCCGGCGCGCTCCCGTTCGCTGATGCCCAGAACCAGCGGGGCGTTCAGTGATTCGAGATAGACCGCGAGGTGGCTGCTCACCACACCCTTGGGGGCCGAGGTGGTGCCGCTGGTGTAGAGGTAGCTGACCGGGTCGCGATCCTCGACGAAACACTCCGGCTCCGCGTCGCCTTCCGCGCCAACGAAGTCGTCGAACTCGCGCCAGGACGCCGAGCCCGAGGCTTCCCACGCCGCACCGGTGCCGTGGGCAACGACCACGTCGGTCACGGCGCTGTCGTCGAGCTGGTCCAGCGCGGCCGACACCAGGCCGGCAAGCTGGCTTTCCACGACGACGCCCCGGGACCGGGAGTGATCGAGCACGTAGGCGGTCTCCCGTGGGCCCCAAGCAAGATTGACCGGCACACAGACGACACCGGTCTTGGCGCACGCGTAGTAGGTCAGCAGGAACTCCGTGCTGTTTCCGCTGACCAGGGCCAGCACCTCGCCGCGCCGGTATCCGTTCCGCAGCAGCGCGTTCGCCAGCCGGTTCACCGCCGCGTTGAACTCGCGATAGGACAGCCGTCGTGGCCCGTCCACGACCGCCTCGTGGTCGGGGCGCCGCCAGGCGGTGCGGGTGAGCATGTCGCCGACATTCACCCGGGTCACCAGATTCCGCTGGAGATCTTGCTCGGTCATCGATTGGCTCTCCTTCTCGACACGCTCCGCGACGCGGCGGACCGGATGGCTTGGCCGAGGTGGCGACTGACGTCCGCCAGTTGTGAATCGTTCGTTGGGTGAGGCCCGCGGCATCGTGGCCGCTCGTCGCGTGCCCACGAACTGTTCACCACACGCGTGCCGAGGTCGTCGGCTCGCCGGTGGTTCAGCCGCCCGGGCCCAGGGTGCGTGTGAGCGCCAGGACCGTCGACGGACGGCTGGTCGTGTGGGAGGCTCCAGGTCGCGCGCACGACGAGGCCGCCGGCGGTGACGGGTTCCCGTCGGTGCGCGGCGGGCGGGTGGTGCTGCCCGACCGTGACGTCCAGGTCGAGGTCCACGTTACCCATCGTTGCCCTCGTTTCGCCGTTGATAACCGGGCTGACATAGTTAAAGCTGAATTACTAGGATCCTACTGTTCGAGTGCCGCGTTGTGAAGCTGGTCGCATCGAGGCAGGCCTGGCCGAGATGGCCGGGCCGCGCGCACGGAGTGCTTCGCACCGTTGTTCAAGCTAGTGAATCGCGAGCGACGCTCAGCAAACGGATGTGGAGGCGAGAGGGACATGCAGACGCCGAGAGGGGCGGATGCCTCGAGCGAGAGGCGTCGGCGGTACACGACCGGGCGCCCCCGCACCCACGATGTCGCCGCGGCCGCCGATCGGCCTCACCGTCGAGGTCGGCCGCTGGCACGGGCGAGGCATGAGACGCCGCTGGATCTGACGTCCGGTCCCAGGGCAGTCGCCCGTCGCCGCGTATCCGTACCGGGACGGCCTGCGGTCGACCCGGCGGAGTCCGACAACGCGGGCGTGTCGGTCCGCCTGCACGCCGGCATGAATCCTCCGCGACCTCGCCGCCCGCTCCGCGACCCGTCACACGATCGACACAGTGATGGGGCATCGGCGATCGAGGTGAGCTACCCACAAAGTGGGCCAGTGGCTTGGTTGACCATCAACCGCCGGAAACCCCGCATCGTGTTGAACGAGGCAGGGCGCGGTTGGCCGTGTGCGGGCGTGTACAGGTTCGACGGTGATGCGAACGTGCTGGTGCTGGCCGGCGTGGGCGGCCGGGCAGTCCGCGCCGGTAGCAGCCGGAAGGAACTGGCCGATACCGCGCTTACCGTGCTACCACTTGACTTCGTGTCCCAGTACGGCGGCGACATCGAGGTGGCCACGCCGACGATCGCCGCCGGGCAACGTCGTCGCGAACCCTGGTGGGTTCGTGCTCGCGCAGTGCTGCGACCTGTGCGTGGCCGCCGACACCGCACGGTTCGCGGTCACCGGGGTCAAGGTGGTCAGGGGTACAAACCGTGGGTCGTGCCGCTGCCCCGCCTTGTTTCGCCGCGCATAGCCATGCGGCTTCTGCTCATCTGCGACCCAATTGACGCTGGCCGGGCATACCAGGTTGGACTGCTGAACGCGGTAGCGCCGTCACCCCGACTCGCGGAGAGCGGTGCAACGACCGGCCGAGCGCATCCTCGCGAACGCACCGCCGTCCGTGCTGGCCGCCAGGAGGAACTATGCGTCTGATGGCCGAGTCCCCGCTGGGACGCCTGCGCCACGGCGAGGCAGAGCTGGGAAGCCCGAGGCATCGCTGCCGGGACGCCCAGGAAGAACTCGTGGCCGTCGCGGCCAAGCCCGCTTCAAGAGGAGCGGGGCGCTGATGGGTGCCGCACCCTCGCCTGGGATGCGCGCTGTCGCATTCTCCTGTCTGGCCGCGTGGCGGGAACAAGTTCCCATCGCGACGGCGGCCAAGCAACGGGATGAAGGAAGGGGCTCCAAGTGAGCAGCGAGGCCGAGGCACCACTGCGGACCCGTGATCCCGCGCGCAAGGAACGCATCCTCGCCGCCGCCGCCGACCTGGTAGCCCGCCACGGCTACCACGCCGTGTCCATGGCCGACATCGGCGCCGTGGCCGGCATCACCGGCGCCGGCATCTACCGGCACTTCGACAGCAAGTCTGCCGTGCTGGTGGCGCTGTTCGACCGGGTGATCGACGGGCTGGTGCGTGAAGAGCAGGGCATCGTAGCTGGCACCGCCGACCTTCGGGAAACCCTGGACAAGTTGATTGCCGGCCAGGTCGAATTCGTGGTGCGCGATCGGGAACTGGCCCAGGTCTACCACAACGAGATCCATAATCTTCCCGAGGAAGACCGCCGCCGGCTACGCCGCAAGCAGCGGCTCTACCTCGAAGAGTGGGTACACGTCCTGATGGAGCTGCGCCCGGAACTCACCGATACCGAGGCCCGCACCATCGTGCACGCGGCCATCGGTGCTATCCAGTCGACGCTGTTCCACCGCGTCGGTCTCCCCGAACCGAGGCTGCGCGAACTGCTCGCCGAATGCGCCCGCTCGGTGCTCAACGGCGGCTGACCCCCGGACACAGGCCGTCCTGCGGCAAGCCTCCAGCACAACCAAACCATGGGTCCGGTTCGCCGTGGCCAGTGCGTGGCGCGGCCGCGGGTCGTGCGGTGGCCATGTCGGTCGGTGTCGCCCTCGGCTGGGAACCGGCGCTGGGCCTCCGGTGGCGAATTCGACGACGTACGCGGAGATGTCCACTCCGGACTCGATGCGGCTGGACGCTTGATTCCGTGAAGTTGGTGTTGACGGTCGAACGCAGTGCGGTCGCGTCGGTGGCGTTGGCCTGGCAGCGGGAGGTTTCCGCGGACCTGGACCGGGCCAACGCCGATGGTGGGGTCACCGCCATGGGGCCACGCCTAGAAGTGACTTGGCTGGTGCGTGGTTCCCGGACGGGCGAGCAGGTCGCGTCACGCGGTTTGAGACTACCGCGACCGTTGGCGCGGTAGCGGCAAGCAGGGAGTCGGAGACGAGGTGTGTCATCGGCTGGTCGTGACGTGACCGGGTAGCTGGTCGAGGTTGAAGACGAGGGTGGATCGGGCGGCCAGGCCGTGCTCGGTGTGGCAGTCGATCGCTAGCGTCGCCTGGCGGGGCTGCGCTGTGTCGTCGATGGAGAGCACGCGGCCGTCGGTGCGCAGGGTGTCGCCGGCGCAGACCGGCGCGATCATCTGCAGCCGCCTGCGCGCTAGCCAGGCGTCCGGGCCCGCCCAGGCCTTGCCGACGCGGTCGACGAAGCCGTGGAGAAACATGGTGTTGAGGTAGACGTCGCGGGCGCCCTGTTCTCGCGCGTAGGCGTGGTCGTGGTGGCCGCGGAAGAAGTCGCGGGTGGCCGCGGCGTCGAGCACGCACCGGGTGACTGTCACCGGCATCCGCACCTCGGGGAGAACCTCGACCGCGTCCGCCGGGTCAGCCGCGGCCGGGGCAGCCTGCCGCGTGGGCGGCTTGGCGTCGGAGGCGCGGTAGCGGAAGAGCACGTTGTCGTTGGTGGCGACCAGCGTGCCTTCCTGGTTCCGGCATGCGGACCGTGTGGTGACAAAGTGGCCCACGCCCAGCGCGGTGTGCTTCTCCGCGGAGACGGACTCCACGCGCTCGCTGAAGGTGAGCCGGTCGCCGACTCGCATCGGGGCGAGGAACCGGGTGTCGGTGGAGACGTTGATCAGCGTGGTGCCGGGCAGCGGCACGTCGAGGGCGAGGATCGGCGCGTGCTCCGGTCTGCCCCACGGGTTCCACGGCAGCGGGAACGCCCAGACCATGAGCATTCCGGGCGGCGAGATCAGCGCCCCGTACCGCCTCCCCGCGGCGTCGGCGTCCCAGTGGTTCTCGTCGGCGTCCTCGACGAGGGCGCAGAAGTACGCGATCTGCGCTTCGTTGACCGGAAACGGCGCCTCGGTGGTGACCTCGTGGCCGATCCAGGCCTGCGCTTCGGCGTGCGACCCGGTGACCACGTAGTTGAGCGCGTCGGCGTAGTTGACGGTCATGAGGGTGTCTCCTCCCGCGGCCGGAACTGCGGGATCGCGACGTCTCCGCGTGGTTCGAACGTGACCTGGACCGGGGTGCCAACGCGGACCGTGTCCGGGGCGCAGTCGACGACGTTGGCCATCATCCGAGGTCCTTCCGCCAGTTCGATCACGGCCAGCACGTAGGGTGCGGTGAACGCGGGGGACGGTGGCTGGTGCACGGTCGTGTAGGTCAGCACGATGCCGCGGCCGGAGGGCTCCGCCCATTCGAGGTCGGTGCACCAGCAGTAGGGACACCATGCTCGCGGGTGGTGGTGGAACCTGCGGCACGCGCGGCACCGAGGTAGTGCGAACCGGCCCTCGACGGCCGCACGCCAGTAGGGTGCGGTGTCCTCGTACAGGGTGGGAACGGGTGCGGTGGTGGTCATCGTGCGGTCCTTCCCAGGAGCACGGTGGAGTGGTCGGCCATCATTCCGCCGTAGGTGTGGACCAGGGCGATGTCCGCCTCGACCTGCCGGTCTCCCGCCTGGCCCATCACCTGGCGGGCGCCCTCGATCAGCATCGACATACCGGAGGCGTCTCCAGTGTGTCCGAAGGACAGCAGTCCGCCGTAGGTGTTGACCGGAAGGACCCCGTCCGGCGCGGCCGCACCGTTCAGGTAGAAGTGGCCACCCTTGCCGGGCTCGGCGAGGCCGGTCTCCTCCAACAGCAGGATCGGGTTGATGCTGAAGGCGTCGTAGAGCTGGGCGATGTCCACGTCCGACGGGGCGAGGCCAGCCATGGCGAACGCGGTGCGGGCCGAGACGCCCGCGCCCATGGTGGCGAAGTCGCTGGCGTGGCTGATGTTGCCGTGGTCGTGGTGCTCCCCGAAGCCGAGTAGGTAGGCGGGCTGCTGGGTGAGCTCACGTGCCAGCTCGCCGCGCATCACCAGGAACGCCGCGCCCCCTTCGCACGGCACCGAGCAGTCCAGGAGGTGAAACGGCGAGGCGATCGGCCGTGAGTCGAGAACCTGCTCGATGGTCAGCGGGCCCGCCGGTCGCATCAGCGCGTCAGGGTGGCGCAGCGCCCACTCCCGGCTGGTGACCGCGACCGCGGCCAGCGCTTCCCGCGGGGTGCCCCGCTCAGCCATGTGCCGGGTGGCGGCCAGGGCGTAGAGGGCGGGGATGAAGCTGCCGTAGGGGTACTCGAAGTCCGGGTGGCTGATCATGCGGGCCATCAGGTCGGCACCGCCGGCGCCGACCTTGGGGAACTTGCCCGCGCCCACGCACAACACTGCGTCCGCCAGCCCCGCCCTGATGGCCGTCGCCGCGCGGGTGAGCATGACGGTGTAGGTGGCGCCGCCCACGTTGATCGTTTCGCAGAACCGCGGTCGGATGCCCAGCGCGTCGTTGATCCGCTCGTGGTTGAAGACGTCGGCGCCCTGTCCGCCCGCCATGCCGGCAGGGCAGACCAGCAGCCCGTCCACGGCGTTCGGCCCGATCCCGGAGTTGGTCACGAAGTGGCGCAGGACGAGTTCCTGCATCGCCGCTCCGTCGTAGTCAGGATAGCGCCCGGGCGGAAGCTCTTCGACCGCCGCGATAGCGGGGCTGCCGGACAGTGCTGGTGACCTCATGGTGCGCCTCGCATGTCACCGGTTCGGCCAGGACCCAGTGATCGCCAGGACCACCTTGGATCGTCAACAACAAGAGAACTCGGAGTGCCCGTGTCCGGGTCACGGTGGCGGTCAGGATTGGCCCTTCGCGCCCGGCTCCTTGGCCGGTCCTTGGGTTCGGATTCGTCCACAGTGGCACCAGGGGGCGCCTGGGGACGGGGTTCCCTTCGTCTGGTGATTGGTTCTCGCTGTTCGACGCGCACGCCTCTCCTTCTGTCAATCCCTGTCAACCGGCGCGTTCGGGGATCCCGGCTGGTGTTAGACATCTCAGCCCACTGCCACCGGCGCGCGGCACGCGTGCCGGCGGGGGTTGTGGTTGGCGCCTCTCTCCAAGTATGTTAACCATGATTAACGGAGCGTGGGAAGGCTCAGAGGTGATGGCGCACACTCGGCGGATGTGTCACAGCCGCCGGGTGTGGCCGGAACGTCATGAGGTGCCACGAGATTTGGTCAAGCGTCCGGACGGTGGGTGAGTCCGCCGACAGGTTGTCGGTGCGATTCGACTTGCGGGAGCGCTGAAGAGGTGCTTCGTGCGGCGAAGGGCATCGGAGTGGAGGAGAGCCAAGGTGGACTTTCGGGAGACCGACGAGCAGCGCGCACTTCGCGAGGCGGTGTCCAAGCTCGCCGCCTCGTTCGGCCACGAGTACTTCGTGGAGCGGGCGAAGTCGGGCCAGAAGAGCACCGAACTCTGGCAGGCCGTGGGACGGCAGGGCTTTCTCGGGGTGAACATCGATGAGGCCCATGGCGGCGGCGGGGGTGGCGTCTACGAGCTGCAACTGGTGAGCGAGGAACTCGCCGCTGCGGGCTGTCCGCTGTTGATGATGGTGGTCTCGCCGGCGATCTGCGGCACGATCATTCAGGCGCATGGCACGGACGAGCAGCGCAAGCGGTGGCTGCCCGGCATCGCCAGCGGTGAGACGATCATGGCGTTCGCGATCACCGAGCCGGACGCCGGGTCGAATTCACACAACATTTCTACAGCGGCGACCCGGGACGGCGGCGACTACGTGCTGCGCGGAACCAAGTACTACATCTCGGGGGTGGACGAGGCGGAGGCCGTCCTGGTGGTGACCCGCACGGGTACCGACGCGTCCGGACGTGGCAGGCTCAGTCTGCTGATCGTGCCGACCGACGCGCCGGGGCTGGAGCGAACCGCGATCCCGGTGGAGGTCACCGCGCCGGAGACGCAGTTCACGTTGTTCTTCGACGATGTGCGGGTGCCTGCGGAGAACCTGATCGGCGTTGAGGGGGAAGGCCTCAAGCAGGTGTTCATGGGGCTGAACCCGGAGCGGATCATGGGTGCGGCGCTGGCGAACGGGATCGCGCGCTATGGCCTGACCAAGGCGTCCGAGTACGCCCGCGAGCGGAATGTGTGGGGGGTGCCGATCGGGTCGCACCAGGGCGTTGCCCACCCGCTGGCGAACGCCAAGATCCAGGTCGAGCTGGCTCGGCTGATGACCCGGCAGGCCGCCTGGTTGCACGACGAGGGCGACCCCGCGTCTGGTGAGGCGGCGAACATGGCGAAGTACGCCGCCGCTGAGGCCGGATTGACGGCGCTGGACCAGGCGATTCAGACCCACGGCGGCAACGGGATGTCCACCGAGTACGGGCTGGCCACGTTGTGGGGGCCGTTGCGGTTGATGCGGACCGCGCCGATCAGCCGGGAGATGATCCTCAACTACGTGGCCCAGCACGGTCTGGGCCTGCCGAAGTCGTACTGACCGGCGCGGACGCGATCGAAAGCGGGAAGAAGCATGCCGGTGCTGAAATCAACGCTCGACACGGCCAGCGAGACCTACCTGCTCAACCGGAAGGCCAATCTCGCCGCGCTGGCCGAACTCGACGAGCAGCTGGAGATCGTTCGTGCGGGAGGCGGCCCGAAGTACCTCGAGCGGCATCGCAAGCGGGGACGGTTGCCGGTGCGGGAGCGGATCGAGCTACTGGTTGACCGCGACGCGCCGTTTCTCGAGTTGTCGCCGCTGGCCGCGTGGGGCACCGACTTCCTGGTGGGCGCCAGCGTGGTCACCGGCGTCGGCGTCGTCTCGGACGTCGAATGTATGATCATCGCCCACGACCCGACGGTGCGCGGCGGGGCGATGAACCCGTACTCGCTGCGCAAGACGCTCCGAGCGCTGGAGATCGCGCGCCGCAACCGGTTGCCGGTGATCAATCTGGTCGAGTCCGGGGGTGCCGACCTGCCGACGCAGGCCGAGCTGTTCGTCCCCGCAGGCAAGATCTTCCACGACCTCACCGAGCTGTCCGCGATGGGGGTGCCGACCGTCGCGCTGGTGTTCGGCAACTCCACCGCCGGTGGGGCGTACGTGCCGGGCATGTGTGACTATGCTGTGCTGGTCGATCGCCAGGCGAAGGTGTTTCTCGGTGGGCCGCCGCTGGTGAAGATGGCCACCGGGGAGGAGGCCGACGACGAGGAGCTCGGTGGGGCGGACATGCACGCGCGGGTGTCCGGGCTGGCGGATCATTTCGCCGTGGACGAGCTGGACTGTATCCGGATCGGCAGGCAGATAGTGGCCGAGACCAACTGGCGCAAGTTGGGGCCGCCGCCGACGGAGCTGCCTGATGAGCCGCGCTACGACCCGGAGGAGCTGCTTGGTGTCGCCTCGGCCGACTTCCGGGTGCCGTTCGACCCTCGGGAGGTCCTGGCCAGGGTTGTGGATGGTTCCCGGTTCGGGGAGTACAAGGCGCGCTATGGCACCAGCCTGGTCACCGGGTGGGCCTCGATCCACGGTTATCCGGTCGGGGTCCTGGCCAACGCGCGCGGCGTGCTGTTCTCCGAGGAGTCCGAGAAGGCCAGCGAGTTCATCCTGCTGGCGAACCAGTCCAGCACTCCGTTGATCTTCCTGCAGAACACCACTGGCTACATGGTCGGCACCCGGTACGAGCAGGGGGGGATCATCAAGGACGGCGCCAAGATGATCAACGCGGTGACCAACAGCACGGTCCCGCACATCACGATTAACATCGGGGCGTCGTTCGGAGCGGGCAACTACGGCATGTCGGGCCGTGCCTACGATCCCCGCTTCGTCTTCAGCTGGGTCAACGCCAAGTGCGCGGTGATGGGGCCGCAGCAACTGGCGGGCGTGCTCTCGATCGTGGGCCGTCAGGCCGCCGAAGCCGCGGGCAAGCCGTTCGACGTCGAGGCCGACGAGAAGCAGCGGCGCGCCATCGAGGCGCAGATCGAGCGCGAGTCGCATGCCTTCTTCATGTCCGCCCGGCTCTACGACGACGGGGTGATCGACCCGCGGCAGACCCGCACGGTGCTGGGTATCGCGTTGTCCGCGGCGCATTCCCAGGAGGTGGCGGGACGGCGCGGTTTCGGCGTGTTCCGGATGTGATGGAGTCGACGGTGTCCAGGATCAACAAGCTGCTGGTGGCCAACCGGGGTGAGATCGCCTCCCGGGTGATGCGCACGGCCCGTGAGCTCGACATCGGCACGGTGGCGGTGTTCTCCGACGCGGACGCGCACGCCCCCTTCGTCGCGGAGGCCGATCAGTCCGTGCATCTGCCGGGCGTGGCGCCGGCCGACACGTATCTGCGTGCCGACCTGCTGCTGGACGCGGCCCGGCGGACCGGGGCGGACGCCGTTCATCCCGGCTATGGCTTCCTGTCGGAGAACGCGGGGTTCGCCAGAGCGTGCGAGGACGCGGGACTGGTGTTCGTCGGGCCGCCGCCGGCCGCGATCGAGGCGATGGGCTCGAAGACCGCGGCCAAGGAACTCATGGCCCACGCGGGTGTGCCGGTGCTGCCCGGAATCGTGATCGACGACGAGGAGGTCGACCCGCGCTCGCTCGAGGCTCAGGTGGCCGCCGAGATCGGCTACCCCGTCCTGGTCAAGGCCGCCTACGGCGGTGGCGGCCGCGGCATGCGGGTGGTCGAGGCCAAAGCCGGGCTGGCCGACGCGGTCACCTCCGCCAGGCGCGAGGCCGCCTCGGCGTTCGGCAACGCGACCGTGTTCCTCGAACGCTACGTCGACTCTCCCCGCCACATCGAGGTGCAGATCTTCGGCGACCGGCACGGCACCGTGGTGGACCTGTTCGAGCGCGAATGCTCCATCCAGCGGCGCTACCAGAAGATCCTCGAAGAGGCGCCGTCCCCCGCGGTCGACGATCGGCTGCGCGCCGAACTGGGCCAGGCCGCCGTCGCCGCCGGCAAGGCGATCGGCTACGTCGGCGCCGGCACCGTCGAGTTCGTCCTCGATTCCAGCGGCCAGTTCTACTTCCTCGAGGTCAACACCCGGCTGCAGGTGGAGCATCCGGTGACCGAGCTGGTGACCGGACTGGACCTGGTGCGGCTGCAGCTCCTTGTCGCTGAGGGCGCGCCGTTGCCGCAGGAGGCGCTGGAGGCGACCATCTCCGGACACGCCGTGGAGGCCCGGCTGTACGCCGAGGACACCGCCGCCGGTTTCCTACCCGCCACCGGCACGCTGCACCGCTTCGACATTCCCCGCCTGCCCGGTGTCCGGGTCGACGCGGGCGTGGCGGACGGTTCCGTGGTGAGCCCGCACTACGACCCCATGCTGGCGAAAGTGATCGCGCACGGCCGCACCCGAGACGAAGCGATCCGGACACTGGCCCGGACCCTCGCGGACAGCAGATTGCACGGTGTCGTCACCAACCGGGACTTGCTCATCGGCATCCTGCGCGAGGACGAGTTCCGCTCGGGCGCGATCGACACTGGCTACCTGAGCAGGCACGACCCGGTCGAGGTGGAACGCTGCTGGCGTGACCCGCAGGCAGTGTCGACGCATGCGCTCGCGGCGGCGCTGGCCGGACAGGCCGAACGCAGGGCGAGGGCACGGGCGCTGGCCACCGTCCCATCCGGCTGGCGCAACGTGGACAACGGCCCGCAGCGGGTGGCCTTCGTCGCCGACGGCGAGGACATCGACGTGACGTACCGGATCCGGGACGGTGAGGTGACCGGGAGCGTGGCCGGGCAGGCGCTGGGCGCCGTCCACGCCTTCACGCTGGCGCCGGACCGAGTGGACATCGCCGTCGGCGGTACTCGGTGCGCGATGTCGGTGAGCCGCTACGGCGACGAAGCCTACGTCGACAGCGCGCTGGAAAGCACCCGGCTCACCGAGAAGGCCCGGTTTCCCGACCCCACCGCGGTCCGGGAACCGGGGTCGCTGCTCGCGCCGATGCCGGGGACGGTCGTGCGCGTGGCGGTCGAGCTCGGGCAGGAGGTCACGGCCGGTACCCCGATCCTCGTGCTGGAGGCCATGAAGATGGAGCACACGGTGGCGGCCCCCCATGACGGCACGGTCGCCTCGGTGAACGTCGCGATGGGACAGGCCGTCGATACGGGCTCGGTGCTCGCGGTCGTCGAGGAACGGATGGATTGATGGTCGCCTTCGCCGAGTTGCTCGCCGACCTCCAGGCCGAAACCCGAGTGGTCGAGGACATGCTGACCGGGCTGAGCCACGCCACCTGGGACGCGCCGACCCCCGCGCCGGGGTGGGCGATCCGCGACCAGGTCAGCCATCTGGCCTACTTCGACGAGGCGGCCACTCGGGCCGCAGTCGATCCCGACCGCTTCCGCGCGGTGGAGGCCAAGCAGGTGTCGCGAAACCCGGCGTTCGCCGACGAGGTAGCCCAGCGGCATCGGGGGCTGCCGCCGGCGGAGCTGTCGACCTGGTTCCGCGACGCGCGCCGGCGCCTGGTCGACACGGCGTCCGGACTGGACCCGAAGCTCCGGGTGCCGTGGTATGGGCCGGAGATGAGCCTCGCGTCCTCGATCACAGCCCGGCTGATGGAGACGTGGGCGCACGGCCAGGACATCGCCGACGCCCTCGGTGTCGAGCGCACTCCGACCGCGCGGTTGCGGCACATCGCACATCTGGGGGTGCGCACCTTTGGGTTCGCGTTCGGGCGGCACGGGAAGCCGGTTCCCGCCGACCCGGTCCGCGTCGACCTGTCGAGTCCCGATGGTGCGACCTGGACGTGGGGGCCGCCGCGAGCGCGGGACATCGTGTCCGGGCCCGCGTTGGACTTCTGCCTCGTCGTGACCCAGCGGCGGCACGTCGCCGACACCGCGCTGAAGATCAGCGGGCCGGTGGCGGCCGAGTGGATGTCCATCGCCCAGGCCTTCGCCGGCCCACCGGGGCCGGGGCGTGCGCCAGGTGAGTTCGCCAGGAAGGAGAAGACGGTCCGATGAATTCCCGTGCCGTGCGGATCGGCAACTGTTCCGGCTTCTACGGCGACCGCGTCGCCGCGGCCAGGGAGATGGTCGACGGCGGCCCGGTCGACGTGCTCACCGGCGACTACCTGGCCGAGCTCACCATGTTGATCCTGTGGAAAGCCAAGCAGAAGGATCCCGGCGCCGGGTATGCCCAGACGTTTGTCACGCAGATGGAGCAGGTGCTGGGCACCTGCCTCGACCGCGGGATCCGGGTAGTGACCAACGCGGGCGGATTGAACCCGGCCGGCCTCGCCGAGCGGCTCACCGAGCTGGCCGAGCGCCTCGGACTGTCACCGCGGATCGCCTATATCGAGGGCGACGACCTCACGAACAGGATCGACGACCTCCTCGACCAGGGGCACTCGCTGGCGCACCTGGACACCGGCAAGCCCCTCGCCGACGCCGGCGTCAAACCCGTCACGGCCAACGCCTACCTGGGCGGCTGGGGTATCACCGAAGCCCTGGCCGCTGGCGCCGACATCGTCGTGTGCCCCCGGGTCACCGACGCCTCCCTGGTCACCGGCCCGGCCGCGTGGTGGCACGGCTGGGCCCGGACCGACTACGATGTCCTGGCTGGCGCGGTCGTCGCCGGGCACATCATCGAGTGCGGCCCCCAGGCGACCGGCGGCAACTACTCCTGGCCGCACGAGGTGACCGACCGCCGCTATCCCGGCTTCCCCATCGCCGAAATCGCCGCCGACGGGTCCAGCGTCATCACCAAGCATCCGAATACCGGAGGCATGGTGTCGGTGGGCACGGTCACCGCCCAGCTGCTATACGAGATCGCCGAACCCGCCTACCCCAACCCCGACGTGGTAGCGCACTTCGACACCATCACCCTGACCCAACAGCGGCCCGACCGCATCAGCGTGTCGGACGTGCGAGGCAGCGCGCCGCCGGACAGGGCGAAGGTCGCCATGAACTACGTCGGCGGCTACCGCAACACCATGACGTTCGTCCTGACCGGCCTCGACATCGAGGACAAGGCCGCCTGGACCGAAGGACTGCTGTTCGACATCCTCGGCGGCAAGGACACCTTCGCCGAAACCGACGTGCGCCTGATGCGGTTCGACACCGACGATGCCCCGACCAACGAGGAAGCCACCGCCCACCTGCGGATCACCGTCAAAGACCCGGACGCGCGCAAGGTCGGGCGGGCCTTCTCCGGCGCGGCCATGGAGGTCATCCTCGCCGGGCCCGCCGGGCTGCATACCACGACCCCGCCCACCGCCGAGAGCGCCTACGGCGTGTACTGGCCCACCCTCATCCCCGCCGACCTGATCGAACAACGGGTTGTGCTCCCCGACGGCACGACCCGAACGATCGTCCGCGGCGAGCACGCCCCAGCCACCGGCCAGCGCGTCCCCCCGCCCGATCCATCCACGGTGACAGTGCAGGCACCCACCCGGATAGTCCCACTGGGGCGGGTCTGCGCGGCGCGGTCGGGTGACAAGGGCGGCAACGCCAACGTCGGCGTATGGGTCCGCACCGACACCGCGTACGCCTGGCTACGCGACTACCTCACCGTCGACCGGCTGCGGACCCTGATCCCCGAGGCTTCGCCGCTGACCATCCACCGCCACGAGCTGCCGAACCTGCGGGCGCTGAACTTCGTGCTGGTCGGCCTGCTCGGCGAGGGCGTGGCCGCCTCGGTACGGCCCGACCCACAGGCGAAGGGGCTCGGCGAGTACCTGCGCTCCCGCCACGTGCCGATCCCCATCACCGTACTCGAGGAGGACGCACCGCCGTGCTGACAGGAGGATGACCATGTTGTCAGGTCCCATCGACGTGACCAGTCTTCGCGGCCGCCACGAAACCCAACGCTGGAACCGGGTCAGCGTCGGCGATCTGTGCGAGCGGCTGATCTGGAGCCGCCCCGACAAGGCGGCGGTGGTGGGCCGCGACGGAGCCTACGCCTATCCCGAGCACCGCAGGCTGACCTACCGCGATGTCGACGAGCTGGCCAACCGGGTGGCGAACGCGCTCGCCGCGCAGGGCCTGCACGCGGGCGAGCGGGTGTCGCTGTTCTGCGAGAACTCGGTCGAGGCGCTGGTCACCAAGCTGGGCATCGCCAAGGCGGGCCTGGTGTGCGCGCCGGTCAACCCGTCGCTCGCACCAGACGTCGTCAGTTACCTCATCGAGCACGTCGAGGCCCGGTTCGCCTTCGTCGATGCCGAGTTCTGGCCGGTCGCCGAGGGCCCCGTCACCGCCGCCGGGCTGACCCCGATCGTTCTCCCGATCGGCGGGAACGTGCCCGAGGGTGTGCTGAGCTGGACCTCCTTCCTCGACGGCGCGCCGGCCGACGAGCCCGACGTCGCGATCCACGGTGACGACATCTGGCAGATCCTGTCCACCTCGGGCACCACGTCCATGCCCAAGGGCGTGATGCTGTCACACCACTACAGCTACCTCGCCGCGTACAGCTTCGCGTTACCGTTCAGCCGCGGCCTGCGATTCGAGTCCGACCTGGTACTGGGCACGTTCCTGCCCATCGTCTACCACATCGGCGACCAACTGATGCTCTCGACGTTCCTGACCGGTGGGACAATGGTGCTCGGCCGGCGTCCCGACGCCCAGCAGATCGCCGAAGCGATCACCCGCGAGTCCGTCACAGCTCTGTGGGCTGGCTCGCCCGCGATGGTCAACGCACTGGTCGACGCGCTGTCGACCGACCCGGTCCGCTACGACGCTCGATCGCTGCGCGTGCTGGTCTACGGCTGGGCCGCGCTGCCGCCGGGCACTGTGGCCCAGCTCAAGCGGCTGTGCGGCGAGGAACTGCAGCCCATGGAGATCCTGGGGCAGACGGAGGCGATCGCGTGTCACCGCTTCTGGGTGGACCAGTGGCGGGACACCTTCCTGCGGACCGCGCCCGAACAGAACTACGTCGGACTCCCCAGCCCGCTGCTGGCCGCGAAGATCGTAGACGAACAGGGCCACGACTTGACGGACAAGCCAGGTACGCCCGGCGAGGTGGTCTACCGCTCGCCCGTAGTGACCGCCGGCTACTACCGCAACGAGGCGGCGACCAAGGAAGCGTTCCAGGACGGCTGGTTCCACTCCGGGGACAGTTGCCGCGACGACGCCGACGGCCTGCGCGTCATGCTCGACCGGTACAAGGACATCGTCAAGACCGGCGGGGAGAACGTCTCCAGCCTGCGCGTCGAGTCGGTACTGCACCAACACCCCGCGGTGGCCAAGGCCGCAGTAGTCGGCCTGCCCCACGAGCGGTGGGGTGAGGCGGTGACCGCGTTCGTGGTGCCCACCGACGGCCAGACGGTCACCGAGGAGGAGGTCACCGAGTTCTGCCGCTCCCGTCTGGCCGGGTTCGAAACACCCAAACGAATCGTGGTCACCGACGCGTTGCCCGAAACCGTCGGCGGCAAGGTGCTCAAGTACAAGATCCGGGCCGAGCACCAGACCCTGTACCACGGATGACCTACCGGCGGGTACTAGTGAGTTGACATTAACCTAGAGGTATGGCGCACATCATCGCGGCGCGCCGCGGCGCGTGGCAGAAGGGCGACTCCCGCCGGCGCAACGAGGTTGGCGAGCCAACGGCGTGTGATGTTGGCGATGCCGAGCCGGCGGGTTGTAAATGGCTGATAACGTCTTGCTTGTTCGGAGTCGAAACGGGCGTGCAGGGGAACGAGCGAATGACCGGTGAAAGGGAAGATGGGCAGCGTTCGGGATCGGGCATTCCCACGGGGCCGCTGAGTGGCTTTCCCGCGGTGGGCGGCGGTTCGGCGTCACTGTGCGCTGGTTGTCGGCAGGCGGGGCGCTGCCGACTGGGAATCGAGGCGGTCGAAACGCGGGACGACGGTAGCGTGGTCGGGCGGTTTCGGCTGGGCGCCGAGCATGAGGGTGCCGGTGGCGTCGCGCATGGCGGGTCGGTCATGGCGGCCTTCGACGAGGTGTGCGGTGTGGTGCCGTGGTCCGCCTCCGTGCTCGCGGTCACGGCGGACATGCAGGTGTCGTTTCGCCGCCCGGTCCCCATCGAGCACGACCTCGACATCCGAGCGTGGTCGGAGAACCGAGACGAGCGCGGATGGTGGACCATTGCCGCGGAGCTGCTCCTGCCTGGGCCGAACATGGTCCTCGCGACCGCGCGGGGTCGTTTCGTCGAGCGCGATCCGGAACGTCACTACGCCCGCTTCCACCAGTGGCTGAGTGAGCGGACAGGTCGGACCAGCGATGCCCACGCCTGAGCGCGTCCGGACCGTGACCGTCGGTTTCCCGAACTAGGAGGGTGAACGGAGATGACAACGCGGGCGCTCGCCTATGAGCTCGTCGACGAGGTGGCCTGGGTGACGATCAACCGGCCGGAGGCGCGCAACGCGCTCAATTCGAAGGTTCGGTCCGCGCTGTTCGAGGCGTTCGACGCCTTCAACGCCGATCGCGACGCGAAGGTGCTGGTGCTCACCGGCGCCGGTGACGCTGCTTTCTGCGCCGGGGGAGACCTCAAGGAGATGGCCGACACGGAGTTGACTGTGCCGCCAGCGGACTTCGTTCCGCACCTCGGCCGCAACGTCAAGGTCGACAAGCCCACCATCGCGGCGGTCAACGGGGTGGCCTACGCCGGTGGTTTCCTGCTTGCCCAGATGTGCGACCTGGTCGTGGCCGCCGAGCACGCCCGGTTCGCGGTCACGGAGGTCAAGGTGGGCCGGGGTGCTCCGTGGGCCGCGCCGCTGCCGTGGCTCATTCCGCCGCGCGTGGCACTGCAGATCCTGCTGACCGGGGAGCCCATCGATGCCGCGCGGGCCCACCAGATCGGTCTGGTCAACGAGGTGGTCCCGGCCGGGGAGCTCCGGAAGGCGACGCAGCGCCTGGCGAAACGCATCGCGGCGAACGCGCCGCTGTCCGTGCTCGCCGCGAAGGCGATGGTGTACGCGGCCGCCGACCGCGGGTGGCACGACGCGCTGGACGAGGCTGACCGGATATGGGAGCCCGTCTACCTGAGTGAGGACGCGCAAGAGGGACCGCGCGCCTTCCGCGAGAAGCGCAAGCCGGTGTGGCGCGGCAGGTAGCCGATTGCGCCCGCGCAGACCCGGCGACTGGCACCACGGGATCCGACCCACACCGGGTAGGTCGGACAGCGTGCGTCGTCAACTAGCGGGGCGGGCGGCCCCACACCGGATTGCGGCCACGGCCTGTCCTTGTCTTCCCGCTGTGGGGCCACCCGGACGGTGTGCTCAAGCGCGCGGGCCACACCAGAGCCTTGATCGAAGCGTGCCCGGCTCGCCGGCCGCGCGCTCAGGCCGGTGCGATCCACGGCACGGGGGAGGGCGTGCTGAGGCTGTGGGGGCACTCCAACCGTTGTCGGTGTCAGAGCGAGGGCGGGGGTGCGCCTCAGCTGAGCCTGTGCTCAGTGGTGGCGGGTCGTCAGCGGTCGCCCGTGTGGGTTGGCGGCGTGTGGCTGGTGAGGAAGTTGTCGACAAGGTGTGCGCAGAACTGTTCGTCGTTGGGGGTGCCGGTGACGAGGCGGTTGAAGATGAGGGGGCCGATGAGTTGGGCGAGGGCGGTGGTGGTGTCGGTGCCGGGGCGGAGTGTGTTGTGGGCGGCGTCGCTGGTGAGGACGGCGTCGAAGGGTTGGCGGTATTGCTCGATGATGCGGCGGCGCAGGGTGTGCAGGTGTGGCCGGTCGCTCTGGGTGGGGGTCGAGGGTGTTGGTGCGATGCTCATGCCGAGCCAGGACAGCACGGTCAGTTGCAGGGGGGCGTGGTCAATGAGGTGGGCTTGGTTGGTCAGCAGCGTGAGCAGCCGTTCGCGTAGGGGGCCGTGGGCGGGTGCGGGTGCGACGGGGGGCAGCAGGCGTTCGAAGGCGGCGGCGAGCAGTTCGGTGCCGGTGCCGAAGTGGCGGTAGAGGGTGGCGCGGGCGATGCCGGCGGTGCGGGTGACCGCGTCGATGGTGACCGCGTCGATGCCGCCTTCGGCCAGTAGGTGGGTGGCGGCGTCGAGCAGCCGTGCGCGGGAGCGTGCCAGCCGCGGGTCTTCGTCCGGGGTGCTGGGTGTGGGGGCGGCGGTGGACATCGATCTCCTGCGTATCCGGAGGGCGGCGCGGGCGCGAGCAAGCCTAACGACAGCCGGACTTGTGAAACCGTCAGTCTAGGTCCGATACTGTCGGTTCACAAATGTTCGAGTCTTGCGGGTGATGCGTGTGGCGGAGTCGGCCGGGGAAGCGGGCGGGGCGCGCCGTGGCTGGACGCTGGCGGTGTCGTGTCTGGCCGTGGCGTTGGTGATGGCCGGGGTGGCGTCGCTGACCACGGCGTTGCCGGAGCTGGCTGCGGATATCGGGGCGAGTCAGACGCAGGCGACGTGGATTGTGGATGCCTACACGTTGGTGTTGGCGGGCGTTCTGTTGCCGGCGGGCGCGGTGGGGGACCGTCTCGGGCGGCGCGGTGTGCTATTGGCTGGACTGGTCGTGTTCGCGGTGGGTTCGGCGCTGCCGCTGGTGATGGACACGCCGACAGGGGTGATTGTGTGCCGGGCGGTCGCGGGGTTGGGGGCGGCGCTGGTGATGCCGGCGACGTTGTCCCTGCTGACCGCGGAGTTCCCTGCCCGGCAGGCCGCGCGTGCGGTGGGAGTGTGGGCGGGTTTTGCCGGGGCGGGTGCGGTGCTGGGCATTCTCGGGGCCGGCGCGTTGTTGGCGGTCTGGTCGTGGCAGGCGGTGTTCGTGGCCACAGCGGTGTTGGCGCTGCTGCTGGTGGTGGGTGGCTGGTTCGTGCCGTCGTCGCGTGAGCCCGCGGCGCCCGGGCTGGATGTGCCGGGGGCGGTGCTGTCGGCGGCGGCGGTGGGGTTGGTGGTGTTCGGGGTGATCGAGGCTCCCGATCACGGCTGGGACAGTGCGCTGGTGGTCGCCTCGCTCGGTGGTGGGGTGCTGGCGGGGGCCGGGTTCGTGCTCGTCGAACGACGACGGGCGGCACCGTTGCTGCAGGTCGGGTTGTTCGGCGACCGCGGGTTCGGTGCTGGCGCGGTGTCGCTGGTGGTGCAGTTCCTGGCCGCGTTCGGGGTGTTCTTCCTGCTGATGCAGCATCTGCAGCTGGTGTGGGGCTACTCGCCGCTGCGGGCGGGGCTGGCGTTGGCGCCGGTGGCCGTTCCGCTGGTCGTGGCCGCGGTGCTCGCACCGTGGGTGAGCGAGCGGGTGGGGTTGCGGGTGATGACCGGCGCCGGCCTGGCGCTGGTGGCTGGTGCGCTGGTCGGGATCGGCGGGCTGGGGGTGGACGAGGACTATCCGCGGCTGGTGGTGTTCCTCGGTGTGTTCGGGCTCGGTCTGGGCATCTGCGCGACACCGGCCACCGCCGCCATCGTGCGCGGGGTTCCCCGCGCCAAACAGGGCGTGGCCTCCGCGGTCAACGACGTCACCCGGGAACTCGGTGCCGCGGTGGGGATCGCGCTGGCCGGCAGCCTGCTCGCCAGCAGCTACCGCACCCATCTCGCCCCGCAGATCACCCACCTCCCCGCCGCAACTCGCGCCCAGGCCAGTGATTCGCTGGCCGCCGCGCTGCGGCTGGCCGGCGACACGCCCGCCGGACCTGATCTTGCCGCCGCGGCGCGGCGCGCCTTCGTCGACGGGTTCCACGACACCCTCAGCGCCCTTGCCGTGCTCACCGCGGTCACGGCCGTGGCGCTCACGGCGTGGGCTCCCGGACGCCACCGCGTGGACGGGCCGTCGCAGCCTGCGGAAACCTGCGGCAGTGACGCTACCGACTCTGCATTTGTCGCCGAACAGGACAGGAGTACTTCGTGACCGGACGACGCGTTATCAGCGACTACCCGCACCAGCTGGCCGGGCATTGCGGGTCAGGAGCGCTGCGCGACCTGATGCAGTGGGCCCGGCTGTCCTACGACGAGACGCCACTGGATGAAGGCACCGTGTTCGGGCTCGGCGGCGAACTCGGGTTCAGCTACCTGCGCCATCCCGCCATGAGCCCGCCGATCTACCTCGTGGGTCGGGGCCCCGACCTCACCGGTGGGTTCACCCGCCGTCTCGGGATCACCGCCACCCAGCATGCCACCGATGATCCCGACGAAGGCTGGGCCTGGGTCCGCGAGGAACTCGACCACGGGTATCCGGTGCTGTGCTGGGCCGACATCGCCCATCTCCCGTATCTGCGGGTGCGGCTGAGCATGAGCCGCCACGACATCGTGATCACCGGCTACGACGACCACACCCGTACCGCTACCGTCGTCGACAACGACCGCGCCGACCCCCAACCCGTCCCCTACGACGCGCTGGCCCGCGCCCGCAGCTCCACCGGATTCCCCGTACCCACCCGGCACACCACCTACCGGCTGCGCTACCCCACCCAGCTGCCGCCCCTGGCCGACACCGCCGCCGACGCCTGCCACGCTGCCGCTCGAGCTCTGCGAAATGCCCAGTCACTGCTGCCTGCCGGTCAACTCGACGGGGTGGCCGACCTCGTGCATGGCGCCGGCCTGGACGGCATCAGCGTCTTCGTCGACGACCTGCGGCGCTGGCCCGACGTGTTCACCCCCACGCAACTGGATACCGTGCTCACCGCGCTGGCCGCGTTCATCGACAAGGCCGGCACCGGCGGCAGCCTGTTCCGCCGGCTGCAAGCCGACTACCTGCACTACCTCAACCAGCGCGCCGGCCTGCCCATAGCAGGACAAGCCGCCGACCTCTACGCCCAGCTCACCCAGCTCTGGCACGGCCTCGCCCGCATCGCCACCGCCGACATCTCCACCACCACCCGCGTCACCGCGCTCGCCGACACCGCGGAACATCTCCCCGAACTCGAACAGCAAGGCGCCGATCTGCTCGACCTCCTCGCCCGCGAACTCAGCTCTTGACGCCCCGGAGACGCCGTGACCACTCCCACACCCCTCACCTACCGCCGCGCGGGCCTCACCCTGGCTGGTGACCACTGGACCGCACCACCAGCCACCCCATCGCGCGGCACCGCCGTCCTGCTCCACGGCGTCGGGCAAACCCGCCACTCCTGGCACCACACCGCCGCCCGGCTCGCCGGGCACGGCTGGACCGCGCTCACCCTCGACGCCCGCGGACACGGTGACAGCGACTGGGCACACCCCCACGACTACACCGTCGATCACCTCGTGGACGACCTCGTCCACATCGCCGGCACCCTCAACGACACCCCCGTGCTCATCGGCGCCTCCATGGGCGGTATCACCGCACTGCTCGCCCACGCCGACCACACCATCGCCCGCGCCCTCGTACTCGTCGACATCGCGCCCCAGATCAATCCCGCCGGCGCCGCCCGCATCCTCGATTTTATGACCCGCCACCGCGACGGCTTCGCCACCCTGGACGAGGCCGCCGCCGCGATCGCCGCCTACAACCCCCACCGAACCCGCCCCGCCACCACCCACGGACTCCGCAAGAACCTCCGCCAACACCGCGACGGCCGCTGGCGCTGGCACTGGGACCCGCAACTGCTCCAGTTCATCAGCGACACCTCCGCCCTCACCGACCTCACCACCCGCATGGACACCGCCGCCCAACAGATCACCATCCCCACCCTGCTCATCCGCGGCGAACTATCCGACATCGTCAACCACGACTCCGTCGACCACCTTCTCCACCACATCCCCACCGCCCACACCGCCACCGTCACCAACACCGCACACATGGTCGCCGGCGACGACAACGACATCTTCACCAACCACCTGATCGACTTCCTCAACCACCTCCTCCCCCTTCCACGCGCCGAATCGAGAAAGCGGAGCGGGCCAGGGACATGAATACCGGGACAGCGGCCGACACCGTTCCTCCGGCCTTGATCACCTGGCCTTCTGCCGCTACCGGATTGACCTGTTCCGCAGCTCCCGTGAGGGGAACGTCGGCTGGCCGACGAACGCCATCGCCCCGCCATCGCCACCCAGCTCGGTTACTCGGGCCCGGTGGTGCGTTGTCGGGTCTGTCAGATGAACGGTGGATCTGATCTTGGTTCTCGTTGGTGGTCGGGTCGAGGCGTCCGGGGAAGGTGATCGCGAACGCGTTTAACGGCGCTTTCCAGGCACTTCAGCGCCGCGGCGTCGGAGGGGAAATGACCGCGGGCCTTGATTGCCCGCCGGTAGCGGGCGTTGATCGACTCGATCGCGTTCGTGGTGCAGATGACCTTGCGAATCTCGACGTCGTATTCGAGGAACGGCACGAACTCGGCCCAGGCGTTGCGCCACAACGCCACGATCGCCGGGTACTTGTCCTGCCACTGCTTCGCGAACTCGTCGAACCGGTCGGTGGCCGCCTGCTCCGATGGCGCCGTGTAGATCGGCTTCAGACCTCGCACGATCGCATCCCGGTGTTGGCGTCCGGCATAGCGGAACGAGTTACGGATCAGGTGGATCACGCATTGCTGCACGATGGTGTGTTCCCAGGTCGTGGTGATCGCTTCGGGTAGGCCCTTGAGCCCGTCGCAGACCGCGATCAGCACATCGGTCACGCCGCGGTTCTTGAGCTCGGAGAAGACCTGCAGCCAGAACCGTGCCCCTTCACCACCATCGTCGCCGGCCCAGATACCGAGGATGTCTCGTTCACCGCTGGTGGTCACCCCGACGACGACATAGAACGGCTTGTTCACGACCTGGCCGCCACGAACCTTGATCACCAGGGCGTCGACGAAGATCACCGGATAGATCGAATCGAGCGGCCGTGACGACCACTCGGCCATCTGGTCGACGACCTTGTCGGTGATCTTGGAGATCGTCTCCTTGGAGACCTTGGCCCCATAGACCTCGTCGAAGTGCGCGGCGACCTCGCCGGTGGTGAGCCCGCGGGCGGTCAACGACAGCACGATCTCGTCGATACCGTCCAACCGCCGCTGCCGCTTACGCACGATCTTCGGGTCGAAAGACGCGTCAGTGTCGCGGGGCACGTCGATCTCGACCGGGCCGATCTCGGTCAGCACCGTCTTCGACCTGGTCCCGTTGCGGGAGTTCCCGCTGTTGCGACCCATCGGGTCATGGCGTTCATAGCCGAGATGGTCATCCATCTCGGCCTCTAACGCCGTCTCCAGCACGTTCTTCGTCAGCCGGTTCAACAGCCCGTCCGGGCAGACCAGATCGACGCCCTGTTCCTTGGCCTGCGCCAACAGCTGCTCAGCCAACTGCCGCTGATCGATGCTCTCTCCGCTCACAGGATCGAGCATCTCTTCCGAGCCAACCTCACGATCGCTCGGATCAGTCATGGTCATTGGTCATGTCCTCTCGGTCAGACCAAGACCAGATCCACCGTTACCCGGACAGTCCCCAGATCAGACCCGATTCGTGGCCCAAGTCAGGTCCCCGGTGTGCTGGAGCGCTATCAGCGGCGCACGGTGCGATTGATCGAGCAACTACGCGGCGTCGTCAGAGAGCTTGCGGGCCGCGCGTCGGCTCGGTTGCTACCCGTGATGGGAATCGCTGCGGGCAAGGACACTGCGGTGCGTGCGTTGTTGGGTATCGCCTTGCCCGAGCGGACGGTGCCGCGGGTGCTGGGGATCGATGACTTCGCTCTGCGTCGCGGCCGCCAGTACGCCACGGTGTTGATCGACGCCGACAGCGGCGTCCGCATCGACGTGCTGCCCGGCCGTGGCGCGAGCGTGGTCGCCGACTGGCTACGTGGCCATCCCGGCGTCGAGATCGTGTGCCGCGACGGGTCGAACACCTACGCCCAAGCCGTCCGCGATGCCGACCCGGCCGTGCAGCAGGTCGCGGACCGGTGGCATCTGTGGCACGGCCTGGCTGAAGCAGCGGCCAAAGAGGTGGCGGCCCACTCTGCCTGCTGGGCCGGGGCAACCGGCGTCCAGGACGGGCCGCTGGCTCGCACCAACATCGAGCGCTGGCATCAGGTGCATGACCTACTCAAGCAAGGTCACGGACTGTTGGAGTGCACCCGGCGGCTGAATCTGTCTCTGAACACTGTCAAGCGCTATGCCTGTGCGACTGCGGTAGACCGGCTTCGCCCGGGCGCTTCGGCTTGGGTCTTCTGTCGGAGTCTTCCATAGGGTGTCTGTCCGTTGAGGCTGCCGTGGGGGCGGTCGTAGTTGTAGTAGTCCTGCCATTCTTTGAGGCGGGCGTTGAAGACGTTGACGTCGTCGATGACGATGCCGTCGAGCAGGCGGTAGAACTCGTCGGCGTCGATCCGGTGAGACCGCTCCACTTTGCCGTTCAGTCGTGGCGTGCGGGGCTTGATGTAGACGTGCCCGATGCCCTTGTCGAGCACGTGCCAGTGGAACTGGGTGCCGAACTCGGTGCCGAACTCGGTGCCGTTGTCCGTCTGGATCTTCTCTACAGCGAACGGCAGCTGGGACAGCACGTAGTCCAGGAACTGGATCGCGGTCTTCTGGTTGAGCGTGGGGTAGATCTTCAGGATCCGCAGCCGGGTGCAGTCGTCGATCGCGGTGAACTAGTAGAACTTGCCGCGCCGCCCGACCGGCTTGAGCGAGACGCCGGTCTTGCTGACCTTGGGCAGGGGTTCGACGAACTTGACGTCGATCTGCACCTGATGTCCCGGGCGTTGCTTCTCGTAGCGCTTCCATCGGCGATCGTGGCGCTGATATCGCTGCGATGTGGGCAGCCGGCCCATGCCCAAGTGGCACAGGATTCGCCACACGGTCGAGCGGCTGATGGTGACGTCGTGGTAACGCTGCAGGTACATCGCGATCTTCTCCGGCCCGAAGTGGTAGTTGCGCCGCAGGTGGATGATCTTGTCCACCACGTCGGCGCGGGTGGCGTTCGGGCTGGTCCGCGGCCGCTTCGACCGATCTCGTAGCCCGTCGACGCCGTCGGCCTCGTACCGGCGCAGCCACTTGTAGTACGTCGGCAGGCTGATGCCGTAGTAGCGGCACGTCATCGCGACGTTGCCGGACACTTCCTCCGCATGACGAAGGACCGCGAGGCGCCGACGCACCTCGCGGTCCAACACGGGCTCACTCACCCGGATCCCTATGATCAACAAGCCCAGGTGTCAACCATCTCCCGCAGTTTAGACCGACACGCCCGTTCGTGGTCAAAGCCATCGCCGTCGGTCCATCCACAGTGGATCTGTCTGCAGCGCTGGATGGTGGGTTGTGCCTCGTGCGCATCCCCAAGGGCAGCTTGGGTGAAGACACCACTCGGCTGTTGGGCTCGCTGATCGTGGCGCGCGTGTGGCAGGCCACCACCGCGCGGGCCGCGTTGGCGCAGCGGCAGCGCAGGGACGCCTCGTTGTATGTGGATGAGGCGCACAACTTCCTCAATCTGCCCTACGCCATGGAAGACATGTTGGCCGAGGCGCGGGGCTGCCGGCTGTCGATGACGCTGGCGCACCAGCACCTCGGGCAGCTCGGGAAAGACTTGAAGGAAGGGATCTCCACCAACGCGCGCAGCAAGATCCTCTTCAATGCCTCGCCCGAGGATGCCCGCGAGCTGGCGCGGCACACCGCGCCCCGAATCGGCGAACACGATCTGGCGCACCTCGGTGTGTTCCATGCGGCAGTCCGCCTCGTGGTGGGCGGCGAGGAAACCCAGCCGTTCACCGTGACCACCGAACCGTTGCCCCCTGCGATCCGCGGTCGAGCCCGGCTCGTGCGCAAGACCGCTGCGCGCCATACCCGGCCGTTGTCCGCCTCGGCCGAGGGCCGCGACGCGTCCGGGCCGGACGACACCGGGACCGATCCCCGCCGCGCCACCTGATTCCCGCTACCCCAGCGGAGCGGGCCGCACCGACCAGATGGGTACAGCCCGCCCCGCTGCTCTCGTTTTCCTGCACACGGTCCGCAAAGGAGATTGCGTGTTCGACCCCACGTCTGCCCAGAGGGACTTGCGTGCCCGGGTGCCCGCCCGTACGAGCGCGCGGGTCGCGGCCACGGCCGATCACCTGGCCACCGTTGCCGCGCACCTCACCGCGCGGGATCGGTGGCTGGCGCGGATGCTCGCCGAACACCGCACGCTGACCTCCACCCAGATCACCCAAATCGCCTTCCCGAGCCGGCGCGCAGCCAACCAGCGGCTGCACAAACTGCACCAGTGGCGGGTGCTCGACCGGTTCCAGCCCTACATCGGGCGCGGCCGGGCACCGATGTTCTACGTCCTAGACACCGCTGGCGCTCACCTGCTGGCGCACGAGGACGGCCTTGATCCCCGCGACCTGGGGTCCCGCCCGCAACGCCAAACAGCCGGCGCGCAGGATGTCCTCGGTGCGCGGCCCCACGCTGAGGAGAACACCCGGGAGAACACGGACACGAGGTTATCGACCGCCGCTTCCTTCGACCCCTCCAAGGGATTCAGGCAGGGTGTCGGTCCGGGCGAGTCGGCGTCGAAGAGCACCACCTTCTCGGCGGCGTGCTCCGGCAGGCGCTGCAGCACATCGGTGATCAGGTCGCCCTTGGGGTCGATGACCACCCCACCCCGGCCGTGCTCGGCATCGGCCAGGATCATCCGCGTCAGCATGGTGGATTTCCCGCTGCCGGTGGCGCCGAGCACGTGCACGTGGTGCCGGGCGTCGGAGACCTGGAGCCCGACCGGGCGGGTGTGCCCGGTATCGGAAACCCCGATGGGCCGGATCAGCTCACCCTCGGTGGGCGTATTCGGCGGGGTGGCACGGCCTTTGCTCTCGCTCGCGCGAGGCCGGGCAGAGCCTCGTCGGTGGGCAGGTGCGCCAGCGCGGCCAGCTCCGGCACCGACAGCAGGTCGCCGCGCCGCAACCGCCGCCGCGCCATGGCCGTCAGCGGGTTGCGCAGCCGGCGGCGCTGGTAGTGGTTGTGCTCGGTGTAGCCGGAAAACGCACTCGCGATCGCATGTGCCCGGCCCCGCAACTGGTCGCGCACCCGTGTGATCTGTTCGGGCGGCGTCTCGGCGGGCACGGTCGTGGCAACTGCGTACCGAATCACGGTCTCCCACTGCGAGCCGCGCTGCTTGCCGACGATGGCGCGGTTCTGCGCCTGGTACTCCAACGACGTTTGCGGGTCGAGCTTCGGCTCACCGGCGCGGCTCACCGCCGTCGGCGTGGGACCCGGCGTGATCGCGTCCAGGAGTCGGCCCACCGGCCGGGTGGAGCGCCCGGCGTGCAGGTGCCGCGCGGCGCGCCTGCTTGACCCGCCGACCAGTCACTGGTCGCGCGAGCACCTGCACACACGCCCCGTCATACACGCCCAGACCGACCGGAGCACCGAGCAGCGCCCGGATAGGGTCCACGTCGAAATCGCTGCGGATCGGCAGGGCTTCCGAGCGAGCCAGCCGCAGTACACCCCCGGTGACCAGTCGGCGCCGGCCACCGTCGGCCCTGGTGGGCAGCGGAGCCGCTGCCGGCTCGGTGGTGGTGTGCGATCCGGGCCAGGCCGCTTCGACGGCACGCTCGACCA
This sequence comes from Prauserella flavalba, assembly GCF_003202235.1. Classification (GTDB taxonomy): domain Bacteria; phylum Actinomycetota; class Actinomycetes; order Mycobacteriales; family Pseudonocardiaceae; genus Prauserella_A; species Prauserella_A flavalba. The sequence goes on along the minus strand of NZ_MASU01000012.1, from coordinate 235,525 downwards.
TGCCCGGCGGTACTGTGCCCGGCACCCACAGCCGGATCTGTACGCCGTCGTGGCCGAACACGTACTCCCATGCCAGATGGGGCTGCCCCTGCGCGAGCCGAGTCCACATGGGACGCAGAAGTCCGACGAGGTTCGACCATACTGCTGGCGCGCCCTCCGGGTCGACCGTGGGCGGGGCCAGGATCGTCACGATGCGAGCGTTGTCGTGCAGGGCGTCCTGGCAACGGTTGGACCACCAGCGTCGCAGCGCCCACAGCGCCGTAATGGTGATCAGCAGTGCGAGTGCGGCGATCGGACCCCAGGCCTGCATCCAAGACCAGGCCGTAGTGAGCAGCGCACGGATCGTGCCCCAGGGATCGGTGAGCAGCCCGCCGAGCGGGCTGTCCACGGGCGAACTGAGCGGAAACACAAGTAATAACCTCCCGATATGAGGAACTGAAGGCGGGACAGCGAGCCGCGAGCTAGGCGGCGTGCGTGTCGGTCCGGCGGCCGTCGCGGCGGCGCAATGACGGCGCGCTGGTGATCGAACGGACGCGGCCGGTGCCCCGGCGGGCCTCGCGCTCGGCGTCGACTTCGGCCTGCCACTGCGAGAACCGACGACCCTGCAAGCGCCGCAGGAAATGGGGAATGCGGTTTGATGGCACGCCCACCAAGCGAGGACCTAGCACCGCCAGCAGGTCGGACGCTTCTTGCGAGGACCATCCGGCTTCGGCGATGGCCTGCTCGTCCGCGAACACATCGGCCACCCGGTCCGTCGCGGCGTCGATCCGGCCGTCTTGCGTGCCGCCGTAGGAGTAGACCCATAAGAAGTTCTCGGGCGGGTCCGGCTCGACGAGTCGCCGGAAGCGGTGGATCTCCTTGGTATAGGCGTAAAAGGTCACGTCAGGAGCAGAGCGCATGATGCGCAGCCAGCTGCGGGTGTAGTCGTCGGAAAAGAAGTCGCCCGAGTCGTGCACCCGCACGAACCGGCCGCGGAACTTCGGTGCGGCCAGTTCGGCGAGCATCGCCTGCTCCCACCCGGCCGGATCGTCCAGCACGAATATCAGGTTCGCCTGGTGCTTGGCGCGCACAGTCGGCCACAAGTAGGTTCCGTGTCGGGCGTAGCAGACGTGGCGGCAGATTCCTGCTGACGGGCAGGTGTTGTAGGTGCGGCCGTCAGGCAACCGGCCAGCCCAGGCGGGCAACGTCGTCACAGCGCGGCCACCGCAATGCTGACCGCAGGCGCTTCGCTGGCCGAGATCGGCCAGGTGCTGCGTCATCGTGATCCGATCACGACCACGCTCTACACGAAGGTCGACGTGGCGGCCCTGCGTCCGGTCGCCCGTCACTGGCCTGCTTCGGACGGTACGGCATGAGCGCATTGCGTCCAGCCCTCGCCGACTATCTGGGTGTCCGCCGCGGACTCGGTTTCCGGCTAGATCGGGCGGAGAAGCTGCTCGGCCAGTTCGTCGCCCGCTTCGCGGCTCGTTTGACAGACCCGCTCCGAGGTAGTGGCGCTGGCCGGCCGCACGGCTCCCCCTTTTCCTCCTGAGTATTTCAGCGTACGGTGAACTCTACCGCTGGGTACAGGGTGATCGTGATGCTCGGTTCGGCCACCAGGGTGGAGGTGGGTGAAATTGAGGTACCGGGATCCGTACGGGCTGGCATGGCAACAGCTGGGCAACGCGCTGTGGGATGTGTTGGCAGTCGCGTGGTGGATGCTGGTGGCTGCCAGCGTCGCGTTCGGTGCATGCTGGTGCATGGGGCAGTTCATGTATATGGAGTGGGTTCGCGAACATCCTCCGCCCCGCCTCCGGTTCTTTGCCGAACGCAGGCTGCGTCAGGACATCGCCCGCGGGTTGGGCGATCTTGAGGACTACCTGCGCAAATGCGATCCAGTACACCTTGACGACCGGCCAGCTCGGGCCGGACGGTCCCGAACTTGGAGGGGGTGGTGCCGACCTTGAAACAGACTCCGATGGCCCGGACGCCTCCTGAGTCTACGGTTCGCAGTTCGATCTCTGACTGCAGCCCCAACACCGGCCGCTGGGGGCCGACGAGTTCGAACCTGTGCCCGGCGGGACGTCGGTGCCAACCACGGCTCGGTGGCGGCCAAACGGATCGGGGGCGGCTGGAGCGTCCGGGCTGTGAGGCGACATCGACGCCGGGCCGAGTCCTGTGAGGAACGTGTCAGTGGCCCGCAGGCTGCAGCGGCTGCGGGCAGCATCCCCGCAGGTCGTACCGGGTGGGCCTGGCTGGATGGGTGATGGTGAGCAGATGATGGCGAGCCGCTGGCAGGACGAGGGCGAGGGGCTGCTCCGGGTGGTGGAGCGCATCGCCCTGATCCTGAACGAGGCGGGGTCCCACGGATGTCGGCCAGGGTGTTCGCCTACATGCTCGCCGACGACGCCGAACGCTACACCTCCGCCGCGCTCGCGGAAGGGCTTCGGGTCAGTCCGGCCGCGATCTCGGGGGCGGTGCGCCATCTCACCGCGACGCGGATGGTGGTCAAGGAACGCCAACCCGGGAAGAGGGCGGAGCTCTACCGGGTCTGTGACGGCAACGTCTGGGGCATGGTCGTGGCCCCTGGATCCCGGTTCTCAAGCAGTGGCAGTCCACGCTGGAGAGCGCCACGGTCGAGCTCGGCGCTCCCGGCGGTGAAGGCCACCGATTAGCCGAGGCGACGACGTTCATCGCGTTCCTGCGCAACGAGCTGGAGGGAATGCTGGAGCGCTGGTCTGATCACCGGCTGGATCCTCGGTGACCGAGACACCGGCGGTGATGGTCGACCGCGTTCGGCCGTGCGGGCAGACGGGGTCGACGTGGTGGGGCTGCTGAACGTGCCCCCGGTGGTTCGGCTCCGGATGCTTCCGGGGGGCTCGTTCAGTCGCGGACCTCGATGTGGTGTCGGTCGGTGGCCTCGGCCTGCTGGTTGAGCATGGTCAGCAGCTTGTCGCCCTCGACGTCAAGGTCCGGCAGCAGGCGGTCGAGCCAGCGGGGCAGCCACCATGCTCGTTCGCCGAAGAGGGCCATGAGCGCCGGGACGAGGGTCAGCCGGACGACGAAAGCGTCGATGAGGATGCCAGCGGCGAGAGCGAAGCCGATCTGCTTGATCATGATGTCGTGGCTGAAGATGAAGCCGGAGAACACCGCGACCATGATGATGGCGGCCGCGACGACGACCCGGCTGGCCTGGTCGAACCCATGGACGACGCTGTGTCGGGCCGGCTGGCCGTGGATGTGTGCCTCGCGCATCGAGGAGACCAGGAAGACCTCGTAGTCCATGGCGAGTCCGTAGAGGATGCCGGTCACGATGATCGGCATGAAGCTCATGAGTGGGCCGCCGGTGTCGAACCCGAAGAGGCCGCTGAGCCAGCCCCACTGGAAGACGGCGGTGGTGGCACCGAAGGTGGCCAGGATGCTGAGCAGGAAGCCGGCTGTGGCCTTGATCGGGACGACCACGGAGCGGAAGACGAGCATCAGGATCAGGACGGAGAGGACGATGATGATGCCGAGGTAGAGCGGAAGGACATCGGCGAGTTTGTCGGACATGTCGATGCCGATGGCGGTGAACCCGGTCACGCCCAGCCGCACCTGGTTGCTCTGGGCGATCGCGTTGCTGGGCTCGCGCAGCGACTTCACAAGATCGCTGGTGGCCTCGTCGCTGGGGCCGGAGGTGGGGATGACGCTGAACACGGCCAGGTCGCCGGCCTCGTTGACGCCGACGGGTGCGGCCAGCACGATGTCGTCTCGGTGTTGGAACTCGTCGGCCAGTTTCGCGGTCAGCTCGGGTGTGACGCGGCCTGCGGTGCCGGTGGGCTCCGCGGTGACCAGGAGCGGGCCGTTGAATCCCTCACCGAAGCCTTGGGAGACCGCCTCGTAGCTCTGTCGGGCGGCGGTGTCCTGGTTCGCGGTCGCACCAGTTGGGATGCCCAGGTTCATGCTGGCCGCGGGGATCGCCATCACGCCCAGGATCGCGACCACGCCGCCGATGACGGGCCACCGGAACCTGATGACACCCTTGACCCAGTGGTCAGCGACGCTGTGGGACTCCGCGTCCGCCTTGGCGTAGCGTCGGGCTCGGGCCTTGTCCGAGCAGATCCGCTCCCCGACCAGCCCTAACAGCGCGGGCAGCAGGGTCAGGGCGATGAGCACGGCCAGGGCCACCGTGGACGCCGCGACCAGGGCCATCGTGGAGAGCATCGCGATGTCGATGACGGTCAGCGCGGTCAGCGCGATGAGGACGGTCAGGCCGGCGAAGAAGACCGCGCTGCCTGCGGTGCCGACAGCTCTGCCTGCTGCCTCCTGTGCGGTGAGTCCCTGATCGAGAATCAGCCGTCGCTGCCGGTTGACAACGAATAGGGCGTAGTCGATGCCGACGGCGAGGCCGACCATGAGACCGAGCACGGGCGTGGCGGAGTTCATCTCGACGGCCGTGGAGAGCGCGTACGCGCCGCCCACGCCGATGCCGATGCCGACCAGCGCGGTGATCAGGGGCAGGCCGGCCGCGATCAGCGAGCCCAGGGTGAGCACCAGCACCAGGGCGGCGACGGCGAGACCGATCACTTCGCCAACACCGACCGGGATCTCGATGGCCTTGAGCGAGTCGCTCGGGAGAACGGTGATCCCCGTACCCTGCTCGGCACGCTCCACCACCTCGACCACCGAGCTGACGTCCTCAGGTGTCAATGAGGTGGAGGCGACCGTAAACTGGAACTGGAACAGCGCGACCTGCCCGTCCGAGGACACGAGCACGCCGGGCACCGGTGCCCCGTCCACCAGCAGCGGCTGGTAGGGAGGCGCCTGCCCGTGGTCCGGCCCGGCTGGCGGAGTGCCCGGTGCCTTCTCCTCGGGCGTGCCTGGGGTGCCCTCCTCCGAGGTACCCGTGGCGAGGTCAAGGGGATTGACGACCTTGTCGAGGTCATAGACGTCGCTGACGGTGCCGCTGATCACCGCGAGTCGCTCCGCCGTGTCGAGGCGCTCACCGTCGGGCGCGGTGAAGACCACACTGGCCTGCCCTCCCGAGGCGGCGGGGAGCTCATCGGCTACGCGGTCGAGCACAGTCTGGGCCTCGGTGCCCTCGATCTTCATCTCCGAGCTGACGCTCACCCCGTTGATGGCGACCGCACCGACGACCACTGCGAGGGCGGCGAGCCAGCCCGCAATGAACAGCCACGGCCTGCCGAACGCCGTTCGTCCGAGCCGGTACAAGAAAGTGGACATGAGGGACTGGTGCTCCTTGAGGGCAAAGAGGGGCGGTGTCTAGAAGGTCTAGAAGCCGTGGCGCAGGTAGTCGAAAGTGATGTCGAGGAACGAGCTGTAGTCCATCGACGCGGGGCTGGGGTCGTACTCGCCGCCGAGGTCCACATCAAGGGTTCCCTCTAGAGCGGCCATCACGGCGCCGTACACGGCACCGAACAACAGCGGCACGTAGACGGTGGGGTACCGGTCCCCCGCCACCGAGCCCAAGAGTTCCTGCGCGGTATGGCGCATGCGTTGCTGAACGCCCAGCACGTGGGGCTCCAGGGTCGGGTACCGCCGCGCCATCGCCATCAGCTCGCGCATCCTCACCAACGCGTCCGTGGTGAACTGCGTCTTCATCACAGCCAACAGGACGTCGAGCAGCGGCAGGTCAGCGGGAAGGCCGGCCAGGATCGCGCTGGCGTCGTCGACACCACCGAACGCGACCGAAGCGACCGCCTCCTCCTTGCAGGAGAAGTGGTTGCCGAAGGTCCGCCGCGAGTACCCCGCCCGCTCCACCACGTCCGCGGTGACAAACCCCGACAAGCCGCGCTCACGGGTCAGCTCGAACGCCGCCTTGGCCAGCGCCTCTCTCGTCGCCTCGCGCTTGAGGTCCCGCAACCCACGATCCACGCCCTCAGTATGCCCACCTCTGCCCAATGAGCAAAATTGCCCAATGTGCACATCGATGCTGGCCTCGGCGCAGTTGCTCCCAGGCAGCCGTCCGGCGACGGCGGGCCGCTGGCGTGACGGCACGACGGGCTTCGCAGCGGACGGCGAGGTCGGAGGCCCCCTGAGAATCGGAGGTGCCACTCGTCGCGGCATCCGGCTCAAGCAAGCCGCTGAGGCGCGTGGGGTTGAGGTGCTCGTTTCCTGCGCCTGCAGGATCCGTGGACGAGGCGGGTTTGAGTGCCGTCCGGCCTGCTGGGTTTCCCGTGGTGGACGAGGTAGTCGCTTGAACGCCCTGCGGGTGACAGGCAGCCACCATCGTTGCCATTCGTGTGCGGAATGTGGCCCGACTTGGGCCACGAAACCGGTCTGATAGTTGGCACGGTCTTCGACCTGGTCGGCGCCGGGCACACACCAGCGCGCCGCGCTCGCGATATCGCAGATTCCGGGCCCCGCCCTGGCTCGCCACGCTGTCGGCCTCGACAATCTGACCTCGGCAAGCCAGGACGATCTGGTGGCCGTGCTTCTCCCGGCCTCGCCCCGGCTCTGGCCACGCGAGAATGGCGGGCTGGTGCGCTCGCTGTCCCTCCACCGGTTATGGTTGGTACATGCAACCGCTTGGGTCGAAGGCCGACCTGGTCTCGGTGGAGTCCATCGAGCAGGAGCTGACTTTGTTGGTGCGGCGCGCCCAGAAGGTGCATCTGCGCGGGGGCCCGACCGAGCAGGTCGTGGAGAGGGCCGCCTACGGCATCCTTGCGTGGCTCCATGACACCGGCCCACTGCGGCCCAGTGCGCTGGCAGCACACTTCCACCTGGACGCCTCGACGATCAGCCGGCAGGTCGCCTCCCTGGAGCAGGCCGGCCTGATCACGCGGGAAGCCGACACCGAGGACCGACGCGCCTTCCGACTGCGACTCACCGAGCGCGGCCGAGACGTCCTGACCACGACCCGGGCGGAACGACGCGGTGTCGTCCGGAAGCTGCTGCAGTCGTGGTCGCCCGAGGACCTGGCGAACTTCGCTTCCCTGCTCGCCGCGTTCAACGCCGGCCTCGACAAGCATCTGGCCTCGGACCCGAACAGCACAGAACGGAGCCAGCGATGAGCACGCCGTCTTCCCCCGAAGCCGGTGCCCCTGGGGCACCCGGCGAACAGGTGATGCCGGGGCTGACGCACCGGCAGATCCTCACCGTCCTGGTGGGGCTCATGATGGGGATGCTGGTCGCCGCCCTGTCCCAGACGATCGTGGCCACGGCGCTGCCCACCATCGTCGGTGAGCTCGGCGGCCAGGACCAGCTGGCCTGGGTCGTCTCGGCCACCTTGTTGACCTCGACCGCCTCCACACCGATCTGGGGCAAGCTGTCGGACCTGTACGGCCGCAAGATCATGTTCCAGTCCGCGATCGGGATCTTCCTGGTCTCCTCCCTGGCCTCGGGGTTCGCCCAGAACATGGGGCAACTCGTCGGATTCCGGGCCGTGATGGGAATCGGCGTTGGTGGGCTGATGGCACTGTCCCAGGCGATCATCGGCGACGTCGTCAGCCCCCGCGAACGCGGCCGCTACCAGGGCTACATCGGCTCGGTCTTCGGCCTGGCCACCGTCGCCGGGCCACTGCTCGGTGGCTTCCTGGTCGAGCACCTCTCGTGGCGGTGGACCTTCTGGGTCGGAATCCCCATCGGCATCGCGGCCCTGGCGGTGACCGAACGTGTGCTGAAGCTGCCGTTCCCGCGCCGCAGGCATGCCATCGACTGGTTGGGGGCCTTCTTCATCGTCGCCGGGATCAGCGCCCTGCTGTTGATGCTCTCGCTCGGCGGCAAGGAGTTCGCCTGGAACTCGGGCTGGACCTACGGGCTGACCGCGGTGGCGGTGCTCATGCTCGCGCTCACCGTCTGGCAGGAGCGCCGGGCGGTCGAACCGATCATGCCCCCGCGACTGTTCGCCAACCACACCTTCGTCATCACCAGCCTGGCCGGTTTCGCGGTCGGGGTCGCCATGTTCGGCGCCATCATCTTCCTCCCGCAGTACCTGCAGATCGTCAAAGGCGAGTCACCCACCGCATCCGGCCTGCTGACGCTTCCCCTGATGGTCGGCCTGCTGGCCACGTCCATCGCCTCCGGACGCATGATCACCCACACCGGCCGCTACAAGATCTACCCCGTCGTCGGCCTGTTGGTCGCCGTCCTGGGGCTGACGCTGATGAGCCGGATGTCGGTGGACACCTCGCTGTGGCTGGCCGGGGTGTTCATGTTCATCACCGGCGCAGGCATCGGCATGGTGATGCAGGTCCTCGTGCTGGCGACCCAGAACGCCGTGCCCCACGCCGACCTCGGCGTCGCGACCTCCGGAGCCACCTTCTTCCGCTCCCTCGGCGGCGCGATGGGAGTCGCAGTCTTCGGCGCACTGCTCACCCACCGCCTCCGCGACACCATCCCCGCGCAGCTCAAGGCGGCCGGGGTCACCGCCGACCAGATGCCCGCCGGGACTGCCACCCAGGGCAGCCCCGAACAGATCGCGGCGCTGCCCGAGCCCATCCATCTCGCAGTCACCACCGGGTTCGCCGAGGCGCTGCAAACCACCTTCCTCGCCGCCGTACCGTTCGCGCTGCTCGGGTTCGTCACCCTGCTCTTCCTACGCGAAACCCCGCTGCGACAGACCCACGGACACACCTCCGCCGAGGACCTCGCCACCGCATTCGAAACCTCGGTCGACCCCGACGCGCATCTCACCGACCACGAGAACCGGCCCGGATCGGGCGAAGTCTCCAGGAAGGTTGGTCAGCCGGGTGACTGATGGACGGCCTCCGAGGGTCTGTCAAACAAATTTCGGACGGCGCCCCAGCCGCGGTCCTGCCGAGAGGCTGCGCTGGGAGCCGTGCTCAAGGGTGCTGGTGGGCGCGTCGGAAGTGGCTCGGTGAGGAGCCGGTCCATGCTTTGAAGGCGTGCGAGAAGTTGGTGACGTCGCTGTAGCCGAGTTCGGCGGCGACCTCACTGACCGACGTGGATCGGTCGAGCAGCCGTATCCGGGCACGGTCGAGCAGGGACTTCTGGAGGAGTTCGCGGAAGCTGGTTCCCTCCGCGGCGAGGCGGCGTTTCAGGGTGCTCGAGGAGATCGAGAACTCATCCGCGACTGACTGGATCGTCTTCACCCCTGGCCTGTCGTCCAACAGCTCCCGCACTCTGCGGGTGAAGTCCTGGGGGCCAGCCCGACGTTCGAGCGCCTGCTGGAGGTCAGTTATGGCGACTTCGTAGGCGAGTGGGTCGGGGAAGCGGCAGGCCGTGTGCAGCGTCCGTGCAGGGATATGCAGGTAGGACAAGGGGGCGTCGAAGACGAGCCGACCCCCTGGCCATGCCTCTCGAGACAGGACGCTCGGCTCCGGCCAGCGACTATGCATGGTCACCTCCGACGTGTCGCCGACCAGCAGGTCGATCAACCGCATGAGGGCCAGGCCGCAGTAGGTGACGACTAGACAGTCCAGGTCGGGTTCTCCTGCGTTCCCGGACAGCCGAATCGTCAGGTCCTCCGGCTGGCGATCGAACTGGGTGGTGACGGCCTTGGTGATAACCGGAAGATAGGTCAGCAGCTGCACGACCTCGGCGACGGTTCCTGCGCTGACCAGCGGCACGCTCATCGGCCCGAAGGACGTGAGCTGGGCCTGTTCCGCGCAGGCGATCCCCAGCCGGGTCGCCTGCTCGGCGTCGAGTTCGGGATAGACCTCGCGAAACCACCGCAGCGGTGCTTGCGCTTGGGTCTGAATCAGAGTCAGCTCGCCGGTTCCCTCGCGCGCCATGATGGCGCGGAACTCCTCCACGGCGTTCTGATCGATCGCTGAACTGCTCAGCAGTTGCACGAACACAAGAGATGGGACGCCTGGCTCGTCTCTCCACATGGCGATCCTCACGTGATCCGAACTCACAACAGGATGGCGCGGCTTCGACATGGCCTTGTCGGACGCCGACGACAATCATGAAGGAAGTGTCCGTCTTGTGGTCAAGAGTGGGGTAGTTGTCGATGGCAGTCGTTACTTTCGTGTCGCACGACGGGGAGAAGCACGAGGCGCCCCTCGAGGAGGGCTGCTCGCTGATGCAAGTCGCGACGAACAACGCCATTCCGGGCATCGATGGCGACTGCGGCGGAGAGGCCGCCTGCGGCACCTGCCACGTGATCGTGGATCCTGCCTGGGCCGACAAGGTCGGCCCGTCCGGTCCGGTGGAAGAGGAGATGCTGTCGATGAACCCCGAGCGACAGGCGACGTCTCGGCTGTCCTGCCAGATCAAGGCCTCCGAGTCATGGGATGGCCTGACCGTGCAACTGCCCGAATTCCAGATGTAGCAGGAGGTGTCGACGAGATGAAGATCCCTGAAGCAGTCAAGAGGAAGGTCGAGGCCGCCATCCCGCTGGATCGACAGGTCCAGGCCGCACACCTCTACGACAAGGGCCGACGCTGGCTGACCCGCACGAACGGGCAGAAGATGTTCGTCGAACGCCCGATCCCGCCGGTCGAAGAAGTCGCGCTCGAAGACATCGACCTCAGCAACCCGTTCCTCTACCGGCAGGGGCGCTGGGCCTCCTACTTCAAGCGCCTACGCGACGAGGCCCCGGTCCACTACCAGCCTCACAGTCCCTTCGGACCGTTCTGGTCGGTCACGCGTCACGCCGACATCATTGCGGTGGACAAGAACCACGAGGTCTTCTCCGCGGAACCTCTCATTGTCATCGGGGCGCCGCCGCGGTTCATGGACATCGCGATGTTTATTGCCATGGACCCGCCCAAGCACGACGTTCAGCGCCGCGCCGTCCAAGGGGTGGTGGCTCCGAAGAACCTCCGCGAGATGGAGGGCCTCATTCGCGAGCGCGTCAGGGACGTCCTGGACAACCTGCCCGTCAACGAACCCTTCGACTGGGTGAGCACCGTGTCGATCGAGCTCACCGCCCGCATGTTGGCGACGCTACTGGACTTCCCCTTCGAGCAGCGGCACAAGCTCGTCGAGTGGTCAAACCTGGCCACCTCGATGGAGCAGGCCAACGGAGGCCCCTCCGACAACGACGAGCTGTTCCGCGGCATGGTGGGCATGGCGCGTGGACTCAGCACATTGTGGCATGACAAGGCCGCCCGCCTCGCGGCCGGTGAAGAGCCCGGGTTCGACCTCATCACCATGCTGCAGAGTAATGAGAGCACCAAGGATCTGATCAAGCGTCCCATGGAGTTCGCCGGCAACCTGATCCTGCTCATCGTCGGGGGCAACGACACAACGCGCAACTCGATGAGTGGTGGCGTTCTCGCGCTGAACCAGTTCCCCGACCAGTTCGAGAAGCTCAAGGCCAATCCGGACCTGATCCCGAACATGGTCTCAGAGATCATCCGCTGGCAGACTCCGCTTGCCTACATGCGCCGGATCGCCAAGACCGACACCGTGCTCAACGGCCAGTTCATCCGTAAGGGTGATAAGGTGGTGATGTGGTATGCGTCCGGCAACCGCGATGAGACTGTGTTCGAGCGACCGGACGAGTTGATCATCGACCGGCCCAACGCCCGCAACCACATCGCTTTCGGGTTCGGCGTGCACCGGTGCATGGGCAACCGGTTGGCCGAGCTGCAGCTGCGGATCCTCTGGGAGGAGATCCTCCCGCGCTTCGAGAGGATCGATGTAGTCGGGGAGCCGGAATACGTCCAGTCCAACTTCGTTCGGGGCATCAGCAAGCTGATGGTCGAGCTCACCCCCAAGGGCGCCGGATGAGCTCAGCGCGCGCGGTGGTGGTGGGTGCCAGTCATGCCGGGGCGCAGCTGGTCACCAGCCTCCGCCAGGAGGGCTGGTCCGGTGAGATCGTGCTGGTCGGTGACGAGTCGGTGCTGCCCTACCAGCGACCTCCTCTGTCGAAGGCTTACCTCGCTGGCAAGTGCTCGCTGACGGAGTTGGCCATTCGCTCCCAGGACTTCTACCTCAAGCAGGGCATCGAGTGCCTGGACGCCTGCGTGGAGGAGATCGATCGTTCGGCTCGCCAGGTCCTGCTCAGCACGGGGGACAGACTGTCCTATGACGCCCTGGCTCTCTGCACCGGCGCACGCCCACGACGCCTGCGCGCCGCCGGCACCCAGCTCGATGGGGTGCACTACCTACGTCGGTCATCTGATGTGCAGCGGATCCGCGAGGACGCCATCCCCGGACGGCGTGCCGTCATCGTCGGTGGTGGCTACATCGGCCTGGAGACCGCCGCGTCGTTGCGCGCGCTGGGTCTTGACGTCACCGTGCTGGAGGCCGCAGACCGTGTCCTCGAGCGGGTGACCGCTCCTGAGGTGTCGGCATTCTTCACGCGCGTCCACCAACATGAGGGAGTCGACGTGCGGACGAGCGCATCGGTCGAGGCGCTGGTCGGTGACCACCGCGTCCGCGAGGCGGTCCTGGCGAGCGGCGAGCTTATGGCAGCCGATCTCGTGATCATCGGGGTCGGTATCGAGCCGACCACGGAACTGGCCGAGGCAGCCGGCCTGGCGGTGGACGACGGGATCTTGATCGACGCGCACGCGCGCAGCAATGATCCCACCATTGTGGCCGCCGGGGACTGCGCCTCGCAGGACATGCCACGCTACGGCCGACGGATCCGCCTGGAGTCGGTGCCGAGCGCGGTGGAGCAGGCGAAGGTGGCAGCGGCGACCATCTGTGGAACGGACAAGGAGGTCACGGCGCTCCCGTGGTTCTGGTCGGATCAGTATGACCTCAAGCTCCAGATCGCGGGACTCAACACGGGCTATGACGACATCGTCCTGAGCGGTGACCCGACCGCCGACCGCGATTTCACCTGCTACTACCTCCGGAAGGGCGAGCTGATAGCCGCTGACTGTGTCAACCGTCCCCGGGACTTCATGACCACCAAGCGCATGCTCGGCCAGGGGACCGCAGTCGATATGGCCGCCCTGACAGCAGAGGTTGCGGTGTGACGAAGGGGGCCGACCGCTGACCGTGGTCACCACCGAGGCACCGCCCAGTGCGGCGAACAAGGATGACTTGGATGTCGACAGCGTGGACGGCGATGGGGCTTCTGTCTAACATCCTGGGCGTCCGTGAATCGCGTCGGTTGCAGACGTGAGGCACGTCCCCAGAGACGCACGCGGTCCTGCATGGTGGCTGGTGTTGCTCGTTCGCAAACCGCTGCTGCTGGTGGCCAGGAGAGTGGACTGGCGCGGCACGGGACGCCTCGCCGAGACGGGAGGTGCGGTGCCGGCGGTCAGCCCTGTCTCCCGAACCGATCCGTTGTTCCCGGCGGAGATGATCCTGGACCAGAGGGCCGGACCCCCGGTCATAGCAAAGACGAGCCCGTTTCAGAGCAGAGCTGTCGGCTGGTGGTTTCGGCCGGCCGGCCACGTCGAGGTCGATCGTTCCAACAGCCGAGCTGGGCTCCGCGCTGCGGTCGAAGCCGTGGATCGCGCGCCCTCGTCGTCTACCCGAAAGGATCGATCACGAAGCGGCCGGAGGGAAGTCTGATGCCGCTCAAGGATCGGGTACTGTTCGCATCGCGCTGGAGACGAGACGTCAGCTCCATTGACTCCTGTTGCACAGTGGGGCGTGCAGACGATCGTGCCAGCCTACGAACGGAGGGTGGTGTTGGGCCGTCGTCGTCCGATCACGCTACTGGTCGGGGACCCGGTGCCATTCGAGTCGAGGACCTCCGAGAGTTGCCGACGACCACGGCAGTTGGTGCGGGATACTCGCGGGGCCTTGTCCAGTCGTACAGCGTCACGACCAGGGTTGCAGACGACCACGCACGGTAGCTTGATCTTGTCCAGATCGGTGACGGGAGTCGGTAGCGAGACAGAGATCGCTACCCTGTCTTTCATGCGGGCACACTCCATGCGTGAACGGTTCAGGGAGCACATGCGCTCGGCTGTCCTCGAGGCTGCCCACGACTTGATCATCGACCGCGGCTGGGACCGGGTGCGCATGGGGGAGGTGGCGGACCGAGCCGGGGTGTCGCGGGCAGCTCTCTACAAGGAGTTCGGTGACAAGGCCGGCCTCGGAGAAGCCGTCGTGCTTCGGGAAGCCTCACGCTTCCTGGAGGGCATCCAGGGGGCGCTGGAGGCGCACGTCGGCGATGCGAAGCGCGGCATCGCTGCAGCCGTCGACTACACCTTGGACGAGGCGGGGCGTAGCCCCCTGCTCAAGGCGGTGCTCATCTCCAACCGCGACCTGAATGGGGGGAGCCAAGCGTCCACGGGGATGCTCCCACTGCTCACAACTTCCGCGCGACTCCTCGACCTCGCCTCCGACACCCTGGCCGGATGGGTCGCGGAGAGTTACCCGAGTCTTCCCGAAAACGACGTCATCGACGCGGCCGACACCATGGTCCGCCTGACAGTCAGTCACCTGGCCCTGCCCAGATGGGACCGAACCGCGACAGCACGCAAGATCTCAGAGGTCGCGGTCCGGTTCCTCTCCCTCGAATCGTGACCTGCGCCGGATTGGCACGACGGGAGCAGTCTGAACTGAGCTCAGCGGCGTACTGCGTGTTCGTCTGCGCCCTGCTGCTGACGTAGCACCGTCTAGAGAACCTTGCCGGCGCTGTGCGGTGCAACTCGGCCACGAACTCGACCCGGGTAGGGCACTTGAAGTGGGCAAGCCGCTCCCGGGCGTACGCGATGAGCTCCTCGGCCGTCGTCTCGGCGGCGTTCTGGAGCGCCACGGTGGCCACTGGCGTCTCGCCCCAGTGGACGTCGGGGACGCCGACGACGGCCACTTCACGGACGGCCGGGTGCCGGTAGAGCTCCTGCTCGACGGTGTCTCCGACGGGCCCCAGCCAGGGTGCCGATCCGGGCGCCGTGTCCTTGAGCGTCTTCGGAGCCAGCACCGTCGCTGGCCTCAGCGCGGCCGTCCGCCGATCCATCCGTCGACGCAGCGCGCTTCTCCGCCGCGATCAGCGAGCTGGTCCTCGACGGTCTCGCGACACCTGGCAGTGGGACTGTCCGATAAGTTGATCAGATAGCCCCATCTGGAGTTCCTGGGCGGTGGAGACGCCGAGGGTACGGATCTTGCGGTACAGGGTGGCGCGGCCGATGCCCAAGATTCTCGCCGCTTGTGTCCGGTTGTTCCCGACGCTGGCTAGTGTTTCGATGATCAGTTCGCGCTCCGACTGCTCCATTACGGATAATTGTCGTTGGTGTGCACGTTTGAGCACCCAGGTCGGTAGGTGGTGCGGTTGGATCTCCTGGCCATGGCTGGCGTTGAGTGCGGCGGCAAGGGCGTCTCGTAACTCGGCGATGTTGCCCGGCCATGGGCTACGCATCAGGGCTTGTAGCGTTGGCAGGCTGCAGTGTGCGGTGGGTTGGCCGGCGAGTTCCGTGAGCAGGACCGACGTCAGGTCGGCGATGTCCTCGATGTGCTGGGCCAGCGGCGGCACCCACAGGTGGTGCGGGTAGGATGCGAGGGCTTGTTCGAGCCGCTCATGGGTGTGGGTCGTGGTTTGGGCGGTGACGATGAGTCGTCCGGTTGTCGATGCGGAGGCGGGATGGGGGCTCGTCGCCGCGAGGGCCCGCAGCTGCGCCTGCGCCTGTGTCGGAAGGTATTCGATTCGCCGTACGATGACGTTGTCGCCTTGCCCAAGGGTATCGTTGGTCCGGATGATCAGGTCCTTGGGTGCGGTCTCGGTGGGGTCGGCGGCGTTGAAAACGCGCAGTCCCCGGGCGGGGCTGGACAGTTCGTGCAGGTACTTGGCCAGGTAGAGCTTGCCTGTGCCCGGTTCGCCGGTGATCGCTACCGGATCGGGGAGCTGAGCCAGTTCCTGGATTCGCGTGGTGACGCGGCGCCACTGTGGGCTGCGTCCCGCTGGAGGTGTGCAGCCGGTGCCGGTGGGCGTCGCGGATGGGCGGTAGCCCGTGCTGAGGTGGCGAGGCCGGATCGGATCGAGGTACACCACGACCCCAGCGGGGTCGTGGGAGGCGGTCGTGACGGATTGGCACCGGACACGGTACCGCCCGTGCGTGAGGTCCACGCTTACTTCGGAGCGCTGGGTACGAGCCAACTGTGTGGACGCGTCCCAGAGTACCGCCTGGTCTTGGGGTGTGAGATTGCCGCTGGCGATGGGGTTGGTGAGGATCATGTTCGGGTTGAGGCCGAGTATGGCGCCTCGATGCAGACGGCGGGCACGGGTGAACGCCTCGACGAGGGCGACGTCGGCGGGGGACGACAGGTGGCTCAACCGGGTTTCGATGTGCTGTACCGATTCGGAGAGCAGAGCGGGGATGAGCGGGTTGTAGTCGTCAGCGAGGCAGGTGATGTCGAGAACTCCCTCGACGGCTCGGGTGACCGGGTTGTGGATGGGGACCCCAACGCACGACAGGTGGCGTAGGAAGTCCGCGTAGTGTTCTTCGCCGCGAACCGCGACCGTTCGAGCTTCCTCCAGGACTGTGCCTAACCCGTTAGTGCCGGCGTACTCCTCCGCGAAGGCGAACCCGGGGGCCGCGTATGCGTTGTCCAATGCACTGTACAGCGGCTTCTCGCCAACCCAGCGCCGCACGATCCTCGCCTGCCGGTCGGCGAGCAGGATGCTGGTGGAGGTGTCGGCCAGGGAACTGGCGAGACGTTCTACCACCGGCGTGGCCGCCTTCAGCAGTCGGCTGTCACTGTCGAAGTCCGGATCGTAGGGTAGTTCAGCCTTCTTGTCAGGGGCTATTCCGCAGGCTGCGGACCGGCGCCATGACAGCGCGATCTCGGCACGTACGGACAGCTGTGGGGACTCGCGGCGTGCCTCAGGTGTGGCCGTCCCGCCTGAGGCACGGCCACCGAGTGTGACTGAGGTGGGCTCCATTGCCTGCACTCCATCGTCCACGGGGGTGTGACGTGATGGTCCAACCAGAGTAGCGCGGAATCCCGTTGGCCCGATTGTCTCACTTTGAGACACAGGTCACCTTTGCTTGACGCGGCTTGAGTGGGCTCCGCCCAGAAGTCGTTGACCTGAACCTTCGGCCATCATGTGCCCGACACGCTGCGAAAACGCGCGGTCGATCCCTCGGCCAGACGCGAGGCAGGGTCGTCGTCTCACATTGATACGGCGTGCTCGTCCGCGTGGCGGGTAACAATCTGTTTCCACAGGTGAAACCTCGGCCAAACTCGCGAGATCGGACGAATGGAGTGTTTGTGGCTGATTCGAAGTGTGATTTGCGGTCTATCCTGCTCCCCGCGTCCGATTTGGAAAGTTCATTGGCCTTTTATCGAGATGGGTTGGGGCTCGGTGTCCGGATGCGGGATCGGGACGACTATGCCGAACTCTCCGCCGGGTCGATAAAGCTCGCCTTGGCGACTCCGGCTGACCATCCGGTGCCGGAGTCGGCGTTGCCGGTGTTCCGGAGCGACGACGTCTCGGTTGCGGTGTCCCGACTGCTGGCGGCCGGTGCGACGGTGTTGTCCGGGCCGGTTGAGGGGGCGCACGAGATTCGGGCGGTATTGCGGGACCCCAGCGGGAACCCTTTCGTGGTCTACCGAAGCCGGGCTTGACCAGTTAACCGATGTGAGGAGTAAGTCTTATGAAGGAGATTTTGTTCTACCTGCCGGCCGTGGGCAGTTATGACCAGATGAAGAAGGGCTTCGCTGGGGTCAACGACAAGAACTACCAGAACATGCTCTTCCAGATCACCAAGCAGGCGCAACTGGCTGACGATCTCGGGTACTGGGGCGTCGCGTTTACGGAGCACCATTTCCACATCGAAGGCTTCGAGGAGTCGAACAACCCGATCCTGCTCGATCTGTACATCGCGATGCAGACACAGCGGATCAAGGTCGGGCAGATGGCGAACGTGCTGCCGTTCCAGAATCCGATTCGGCTGGCCGAGGACCTCGCGATGCTCGACCAGATGACGCGCGGACGCTCCTTCGTCGGGATCGCCAGGGGGTATCAGAAGCGGTGGGCGGACGTGCTCGGGCAGACGTACCACGTCGGCGCCACGTCCTCCGACAAGTCGGAACGCGATGTGGCCAACCGCAAGCGGTTCAACGAGCACTGGGAGATCATGAAGGCGCTGTGGAGCGAGCGCACGACGTCTCTGAAAACCGAGAACTGGCAGGTTCCGCCGCCGGGAATCGATTTCAATCACGAAGCGGTGAATAATTTTGGCGGTGGCCAGGACGATCAGGGCGTGATCACCGAGGTCGGTATCGCCCCGAAGCCGTACCAGAAGCCGTGGCCGCAGGTGTTCCAGCCGTTCAGCTTCAGCGAGGAGTCCTTCCGGTTCTGCGCCCGCGAGGGCATCGTCCCGATCGTGATGAACACCAATGACGAGGTCATTTCTCGGTTGCTGGACGTGTATCAGGAGGAGGCCGAGGCGGCGGGTCGCGGAGCGCTCAAGCGCGGGGAGGGGGTGGGCATCTTCCGCGACGTGCTGGTGTCACGAGACGCCGATGAGGCCCATTACTGGGCCCGACGCGGTAATGGTTTCATCTTCCCAAACTGGTTCGGGCCGATGGGCTTTGCCGAGGTGATGCGGAATCCCGGCGAGACCGGCCAGATCGGGGCCGACTACGACACCCTGTGTGAGCGTGGTTTCGAGTTCGTCGGTACGCCTGACGACATCAACCGCCAGATCGAGAAGTTGGTGTCGCAGCACGACCCCGAGTATCTGCTGCAGTGGCAATACCCCGGCCCGGTGCCGCACGACGTGCAGATGCGCAGCATCGAGCTGTGGGCCTCCGAGATCGCTCCGAACTGGCTGTGAGGCACGTGACCGCCGCGGCCGGACCATTCCCCTCGCCGACCGGCCGCGGCGGCGGATCCCTCTGTCACAACAGGAGGCACTGATGAGCAGCCGCGTTCTACCGATAGATGTGGTGCGGGTTCCGCCCGGTCTGGAACCGCTCCGGGCCGAAGTACGTACGTTTCTCGATTCCGAGATCCGGCGAGGTGCGTTCACCCCACAATGTGACTCCTGGTTGACCGGCTGGGACGAGCCGTTCTCCCGGCGGCTGGCCGAGCACGGGTGGATTGGCATGACCATTCCGCGCCGGTACGGCGGGCAGGGACGGACGGTGCTGGATCGGCAGGTGGTACTTGAAGAGCTCCTCGCCGTGGGGGCCCCGGTGGCGGCGCACTGGATCGCTGACCGCCAGACAGCGCCCTCGCTGCTGCGCTACGGCAGCGAACAGCAGCGGGCGGAGTTCCTGCCTGAGATCGCGGCGGGACGCTGTTACTTCGCCATCGGCATGAGCGAACCTGACAGCGGCTCCGACCTGGCTTCCGTGCGGACACGAGCGGTCCGAGTGGCTGGCGGTTGGCGGCTGACCGGGACGAAGGTGTGGACCAGCGGAGCACATCGGGCGCAGTGGTTCTTCGTGCTCGCCAGAAGCGCACCGGATACCGGAGATCGGCACGCCGGGCTGAGCCAGTTCATCGTGAACCTGCGTGCCGAGGGTGTCACCGTACGGCCGGTCCGGCTGCTCACCGGTGAGCACGAGTTCAACGAGGTACAGCTGGACGGAGTGTTCGTCCCGGATCGGTACGTGCTGGGTGAGATCGGCAGCGGTTGGGGCCAGGTCACCTCTGAGCTGGGTTATGAACGCAGCGGACCGGAACGCCTGCTCACCACCTTCCCCCTGCTCGCCGCGCTCGTCTCCGAGGTACGCCGACGCGCGGACCGAGACCCGGCGGCGGTCGCCGAGATCGGCGCGCTCACGTCCCGCCTGCTCACCCTGCGGCAGTTGTCGTTGTCTGTCGCCGGAATGCTCGCGGCGGGCAAACCCGCCGACGTGGCCGCCGCGCTGGTCAAGGATCTGGGCACCCGGTTCGAACAGGAGGTGGCCGAGCGGGCGCGGATGCTCGCCGACGAGATGCCGGATCCGGACGCGGCGCTGGGCACGTTCACCGGCCACCTTGTTCGCGGTCTGCTTCATTCCCCCGGATACACCCTGCGCGGTGGCACCAACGAGGTGCTGCGCGGGGTCGTCGCCAAGGCGTTGGAGCGCGCATGAACGAGGAGTTGCACGCGATCGCGGCGACCGCGGCTCAGATCTGCTCGGAGTGGACGCCGGAGGCCGCGGCCCGGTACTCAGGCGGGTGGGCTGACGAGGTATGGGACTCCTTGACAAAGGCGGAGTTCACCGTGCTGCCGGTGCCCGAGTCCTCTGGTGGGGCCGGGGCGGGGCTGGCCGAGGCCGCCGTCGTGGTGCACGAGATCGGACGCGCCGCGGTGCCGGTGCCATTGGCGGAGACGGCGCTGTTGGCAGGGTGGCTACTGGCCGCGGCCAGCCGGACGGTTCCGACCGGTCCGCTGACCGCGTCGGCGACCACGGACATGGCAGTCGACCGATGCCCCGGGGGGTACCGGTTGACGGGGAAACTGTCCAGGGTTCCCTACGGCCACCTGGCCGAGCGGGTCGCGGTGCTGCTTGACCGTGCCGAGCCGCTGGTGGCGATCCTGGACTCGCCGAGGGAAGCGTGGGAACGTGGCCGTAACCTGGCCGGAGAGCCCCGGGATACTTTGCTGCTGCAGGACACTTTCGTGCCGGGCGAGGACGTCACCGAAGTGGACGCCACGATCTCCGGCAGGGCATTTCGGGTTCGCGGTGCGCTTGGCCGGGCACTGCTGCTCAGCGGGGCCATGGAAGCCGCACTCGATTCGACGATCACCTACGCCGGGCAGCGGGAGCAGTTCGGCCGCCCGATTTCCCGGTTCCAGGCCGTCAGCCATCACCTCGCGGCGATGGCTGAGGAGGCGGCGGCCAGCACCACGGTCGCGATGTCGGCCGCCACAGCTGGTCAGCAACCGGACTGGATCCTCACGGCAGCGGCCAAGGCGCAGGCCGGTCGTGCCGCGGGCGTGGTGGCGCGACTGGCCCATCAGGTACACGGCGCGCTTGGCTTCACCGACGAGCATCCGTTGCGGCTGATCACCACCCGCTTGTGGTCATGGCGCGACGAGTTCGGCAATGAGCGGTTCTGGGAGCGGGAACTCGGCGCGGCTGCCTGCGCCGCACCAGATCTGTGGACGCTTGTGACCGACCCGGCGGAGGTGCGCGCAAATGGCTGACCTGGAGTACTCCCGGGCTGACGCGGTCGCCACCATTCTGCTCAACCGCCCCGAGCGGAAGAACGCCTTCACCCTTCAGATGGTGCGTCACTGGGCGGACGCGCTGCACGAGGCGGCCAAGGACGATCAGGTGCGGGCGGTCGTGGTGCGCGGTGCAGGCGGCGCGTTCTGCTCCGGTATCGACCTCGACGAGTTGACCTCCGTGGATCCGGCGCCGCTGTCGCGTCGGCGGATGCTCACCGACGAGGTACACCGGGTGGCACGCGCCCTGGAGGACCTGGACAAACCGGTGATCGCGGCGGTACAGGGGACCGCGGTGGGCGCCGGTCTGGACATGGCGCTGATGTGCGACATCCGTCTGGTCGGCGAGTCGGCCCGGTTGAGCGAAGGCTACATTCACGCGGGCCTCATCCCAGGCGATGGTGGCTGCCTGTGGCTTCCCCGGCTGGTCGGCGTTGCCCGCGCACTCGAACTCCTGCTCACCGGCGACGTGGTAGACGGCCCGAGGGCGGAGCGAATCGGACTCGCCAACCACTGCTACCCCGACGGCGAATTGCTCACCCGCACCTACGAGCTGGCCGCCCGCCTCGCGGCACTGCCCCCGGTGGCGGTCGGCTTCATCAAGCGTGCGACATACGAGTCGTTGCACCTGGACGCGCGAACGCACTTGAACATGATCGCCTCACACATGGCCGTCGTGCAATCCACGGAGGACTCGGCCGCGACGTTGGCGGCGCTGCGCGCCAAGCGGAAAACAGGTGTCAAACGATCCGAGCCCAAACTCCCAGAGTGAAACGGTGTCGACGAATGCGACAGATGCAATGTCACGAGCGGTCCGCGCGGCCGATCCAGGTGTCCGGCTCCCAGAACACCGACGAGGCCGACACGGCGGTGCGCGCGGCGGTGGCCGCCTTCGCCCGGGGCGAGTTCGTCGTCGTGATCGACGATGAGGATCGCGAGAACGAGGGTGATCTGATCATCGCGGCGGAAACCGTCACCAGTGCACAGATAGCCTTCCTGGTGCGCCACACGAGCGGCCTCGCCTGTGTGGCCATGGACGGGCAACGGCTGGACCAACTCCGCCTGGAACCGATGGTGGCCATGGGCGACGATCCCCGTGGCACCGCGTTCACCGTCTCGGTGGATCTGCGCGAGGGCACCACCACTGGCATTTCCGCCGCAGACCGAGCGTCGACAATCCGGGCACTGAGCGACCCGGCGGCCGGTCCGCACGACTTCACCCGGCCCGGCCATGTTTTCCCGCTTCGCGCTCGGCCCGGCGGCGTGCTCAAACGGGCTGGGCACACCGAGGCCGCAGTAGACTTGGCGCGGCTGGCCGGGAAGCGACCCGCCAGCGTGCTCGCTGAGATCGTCAACGACGACGGCACGGTGGCCCGCAGGCCACAGCTGGCCGCCTTCGCCCGACGTCACGGGCTCACCGTGCTCACCATCGCGGATCTGATCCGCTACCGTCAGCGCACCGAGCGCCTCGTCGAACGCACATCGCAGGCACCGTTGCCGACACCCTACGGCACCTTCGACGCGTTCTGCTACACCTCCCTGCTCGACGGCACCGAGCACCTCGCCCTCGTGGCGGGGGACGGCGCGAACCGCGACGAGGTCCTCGTCCGCGTGCACTCCGAGTGCCTCACTGGCGACGTCCTGGGTTCCGCGCGTTGCGACTGCGGGGAGCAACTACGCCAGGCGTTGCGCGAAATCGCCGAGGCAGGCAGCGGTGTCCTGGTGTACCTGCGAGGTCAGGAAGGCCGCGGCATCGGGCTCGGGCACAAGCTCCGTGCCTACACCCTGCAGGACCAGGGATTGGACACCGTCGACGCGAACCTGGCCCTTGGCCTGCCGGTGGACAGCCGCGAGTACGGTGTGGGGGCTCAGATCCTGGCCGACCTCGGCGTCCACTCGATTCGCCTGATGACCAACAATCCGGCCAAATACTCGGGGCTTTCGGGCTACGACATCACGATCGCGTCGCGCGTACCGCTCATCGTCACGGCCGGTGAGCACAACGCCGCCTATCTGATGACCAAACGAGACCGGCTGGGACACCGGCTGGATCCGGTCGGCGGCACGCCGACAACCGCCCGGGAGCAGTCGCAGCCATGACCGAGACCACCGCACGCGGCCAACAGGGCCCTCCGGCGCATGAGACGTTCGCGGCGCAGTTTCGCGATGCGATGTCCCGGTTCCCCAGCGGAGTCACCATCGTGACCACGACCGACCACTGCGGAGCGCGGTGGGGATTCACCGCGAGCGCCTTCTGCTCCGTATCCGCGGAACCGCCGCTGGTGCTGGCCTGTCTGGCCGTCTCCGCCGACAGCTACCGTGCCTTCCGCACCTCAAGCAAGTGGGTGGTCAATATCCTCGGCGAAGAGCATGCTCCCCTGGCGAAACGGTTTGCCACCAAGGGAGCGGACAAGTTCGCCGGTGGCGAATTCGACACGGACGCCGACGGTCTGCCGGTGTTGCCAGAGGCGGTGGCCTCCCTGGTGTGCCGGACGCAGGCCCGCCACCCGGCCGGTGATCACGTGATCCTCATCGGCGAAGCGGTCAACGTGCGGCTGCGCGATCACACCCCCCTTGTCTACTACGCCCGGGACTTCGCCCGGCTTTCCGCCTGACAGCGAGGCGGAAAGCCGGTACACCCGGCACCGAGTTCGAAGGGAGAGCAGCGTGGACAGTCTCATGATGGACCGGCCGCTGCAACTGAAGACGCTGTTGTGGCGCGCGGAACGGCTCTTCGGGCACAAACAGATCATCACGCGGCGCGACGACGGCTACCGCCGCTATACCTACGCCGAATTCGGGAAGCGAGTTCGGCGGCTGGCTGACGCGCTGAACCGGCTCGGCGTACGCACCGGTGACCGGGTGGGCACGTTGGGCTGGAACACCGACCAGCACTACGAAGCCTACTTCGCGGTGCCCTGCATGGGCGTGGTGCTGCACACCATCAACATCCGGCTATCCCCGGACCAGATCGGGTACGTCATCGAACACGCCGGGGACAGCGTGCTCCTGGTCAGTCCTGAACAGCTGCCGATGCTGGAACAGATCCGCGACCGGCTCACCAATGTGAAAGCAGTGGTCGTGTTCGGGGATGGCCCGCCGCCGACGACCGCGCTGGGACCGGTCTACGGGTACGAGGAGTTGCTCGCCGACGCCGACGAGGAGATCGAGTTCCCCGATGTTGACGAGGACAGCCCAGCCGGAATGTGCTACACGTCGGGCACCACCGGGGAACCCAAGGGCGTGGTGTACAGCCACCGCAGCACCGTGCTGCACGCCCTGATCCTGTGCCTGCAGGGATCGATCGGCGTCGCCGAGCGGGAGACCTATCTCCTGGTGACGCCTATGTCCCACGTCAACTCGTGGGGCATGCCGTACGCCTGCGCCCTGCAAGGAGCATCGCTGGCGTTGCCGGGAACGCAGCCACGACCGCACCACTACCTGGAGATCATCGAGCACGCCCGAGTCAGTGTCTGCGTCGCCGCGGTGACGGTCGGCATGCTCATGCGCCAGGAACTCGAATCCGGACGGCAATCCTACGTTCTCGACTCGCTGCACACCTTGTGGCTGGGCGGCCAGGCGCCCCCGATCGGCGAGATACGGTGGTGGCAGCAAGCACACGGCGTGCACGTGTGCCAGGGCTGGGGCATGACCGAGGCGTCGCCGCTGCTCACCTTCACCACCCTCACAAGCCAGTTCACCGACCTCGACGACGAGGGGAAGTTCCGCCTGCTCGGCACCCAAGGCCAGCCGATGCCGCTCGTGGAGATCAAGCTGGTCGACGACCACGGCGAAGAGCTGCCCTGGGATGGCAAACACGCCGGGGAGATCCTCGCGCGCTCCCCCTGGGTGGCCCGCGCCTACTACCACGACACACGTTCCCAGGACAGCTTCGCTGGTGGCTGGTTCCACACCGGCGACGTCGGCGTCATCGACCAGAACGGCTACCTGTCGCTGGTCGATCGCGTCAAAGACCTGATCAAAAGCGGTGGCGAATGGATCTCGTCAGTCGATTTGGAGAACGCACTCATGGGGCATCCGGAAGTCCGGGAAGCCGCGGTGGTAGCCGCACCGGATCCGGTCTGGCTGGAGCGACCGATCGCCATCGTCGCCACCAACTCGCCGGTGGCGTCCGACGATCTCACCGAATTCCTCCGTGAGAAGTTCCCCAAGTTCTGGTTGCCGGACCGCTTCGTGTTCGTCGACGAGGTACCCAAGACCGGAGTCGGAAAATTCGACAAGAAGCTGCTCCGTCAACAAATTGCCGCCGGAAACAACCACAGCACGGACAAGACCCCCTGACGCGAAACCAAGTCAAGACGACACCAAGGAGAAACGACATGAACACGGGAACAGCCAACCGGATGTGGGCTTTGCCGGGGGCGGAATTCACACTCGACACCGGCATCATGATCGTCAACGGGCAGGGGCAGGTCACCATTCCGGTACCGTCCTTTCTCATCGAACACGACCGGGGGCTGGTCCTGTTCGACACCGGCATCGCGTTTGAGGCGGCCAAGGACCCGCACGCCGTCTACGGCGACCTCGCGGACGTCGTCGGACTCGCCTACGGACCGGAGGACCGTGTGGACCGGAAACTCGAGGCGCTTGGCTACAAGCCCTCGGCCATCGATCACGTGATCGTCTCGCACGCGCATTTCGACCATGCCGGCGGCATCCGGCTCTTCCCCGACGCTCAGCTGTACATCGGTGAAGGCGACCTGCCCTACTCGTACTGGCCGTTGCCCGCGGCCAAACCCTTCTTCCGGACCGCGGATTTCGACACGACGCGTGACTGGAAATGGAACCAGCTCTCGACGGATCATGACCTGTTCGGCGACGGCAGCATCGTCATCCACCGCATGCCAGGTCACACCCCCGGCAACACTAGCGTGCTGGTGCGGCTGCCCAACCAGACGTTCCTGCTCACCGGTGACACCGTCCACCTCCGCCAGGCCCTCACCGAAGACCTTCCGATGCCGTCGGACTACAACACCTTGCAGGCGGTCCGCTCGATCCGTCGCCTCAAGCAGCTCGCGAGGGCGCACGATGCCACGGTGTGGATCTCCCACGATCCCGAGGACTGGGCGACGCTCAAGCACGCACCCGCTTGCTACGACTGACACCATGGCTGTTCTCGTCGAATACTCGTGCACGTCGTGCCGTGCACGACACGAAGCATGGGTGGAACACCCAATCCCCGCGGCCACCAGCTGCGTGCGGTGCGCGCGCCCAGCACGCCGCCGGTTCGGAGGTGCGCTGTTGCGCGGTACACCCTCAACCGACGTCGCCCGGCAGCCTGGCGGCACAAGCTGCCAGCACGGACCAAGCATCCCCGGTGCTTGCACGCTCCTCCCGACAGCGGCACGCTCACTGGCCGCACGCGCTCGCGGGGACAATCGAGCTCTGGAAGCGGAGATCGCCCACCAGGAAGCCGCCATCGCCGCGGGAACGCTCGACCCCACCGCGACGCCGGTCACGCCGTACCACGGCCACCAGCCGCCGCCGACTACCGCTCCCAGAAACGACTCCTCACCAGGACCCGGCGTGTAGCGAAACGGAACCCTTGCGACTCACCGCGGGACCGCGCCGCCAGTAGGCCTGTCGCCTGTTCCGCGGGCCCCGCAACAGGCCTGGCGAGAAAGGAAGAATACATGTTCGAGGGCCGGATCGCGCAATTCAACGCACCCGAGCAGCCATTTGAGCTGCGGCGCGTCGCGCTACCGTCGATTGGACCGGACGAAGTGCTGGTGAAGGTACACCGAGCCAACATCTGCGGCTCAGACCTGCACGCCTGGCACGGTTCGTTCGTCACCCGCGGGCTCGGCGGGACGCTACCAACCGTGCTCGGCCACGAGATGGTCGGTTCGGTGGCCGCAACCGGCGAACGAGTCACCGAGGACTCCAACGGCGCGCCGGTGCAGACGGGCACACGGGTGGTTTTCCCCTACTTCTTTCCCTGCCACCGGTGTCGGAGCTGCCTGGCGGGACGGCGCGTGTCCTGTCAGAAGCTGACGATGGCCATGCTCGGCGACGCCAGCAGACCACCCTACTTCGTTGGTGGCTACGGTGACTACTTTCTGCTCCCCGCCGGCGCGGTGCTCTACACCGTGCCGGACACGCTGCCTGACGAAGTGGTGTCGGGGGTCAACTGTGCGCTGTCGCAGATGATCTACGGACTGGAGCGAGCCGACCTGAGCTTTGGCGAACGCGTCATCATACAGGGGGCCGGCGGGCTCGGGCTGTTCGCGACGGCGGTTGCCCGCGCCCGCGGGGCCGCGCAGGTCATCGTGGTCGACGCGGTCCCCGAGCGGTTGGAACTGGCCCGCGCATTCGGAGCTGACGAGGTGATCAGCCTCGCTGATCATCCCGATCCGGCGGATCGTATCCGGCGGGCGCGCAAGTTGACCGACGGCGGCGCGGACGTGGTGGTAGAGGTGGTCGGCACCCCGGCCGTGGTGCCGGAAGGCCTGAAGATGCTCGCCCAGAGCGGCCGGTACCTGGAAGTCGGCAACATCAACATGGGACAAACCTACGCAGCCGACCCATCCCGGCTGGTCACCGCGAACAAGAGCATCATCGGCGTCTCGCTGTACGAACCCACAGCGCTGAGCCAAGCGCTCTCCTTTCTCGCGGCCAACCAGCACCGGCTCCCGCTGGACCAGTTCGCCACCACGACGTTTCCCCTGGAAGACATCAACGCGGCGTTCGCCGCAGCGGACAGCCGCAAGGTCGTGCGCGCCAGCATCGTGATGTGAGACCACAGCAACGACCATCGACCGGGAAGGCCGCAGCATTGGACCAGCACGACAGAACACAGCACTACATCGGCGGGCAATGGGTGCAACCCAGCGGGACAGACCGCATCGCCGTGGTCAACCCGGCCACCGAGCAGGTCATCGGACACGTGCCGGCCGGAACCGTCGACGACGTCGACCGTGCGGTGACAGCGGCGCGGAACGCGTTCGATCCCGGTGTGTCCATGGCCGAGTGCCGAGACCGGGTGGCCCGGCTGGTCGCGGCACTGGAGCCCCGACTGCCGGACATCGCCACCACCATCGGACAGGAGATCGGCGCGCCACTGAAGGTGCAGCGCGGTGTGCAGACCGCCGTGCCCATGGCGATCGCCAGCAGCTATCGGGACCTGCTCGAGGAAACGAACTTCGAAGAGCAGGTCGGCAACTCATTGGTGATCCGGGAGCCCTACGGGGTGGTCGGGGCCATCACACCGTGGAACTACCCGCTGTATCAGGTGGTCGCGAAAGTGCTGCCGGCTGTCGCGGCGGGATGCACCGTCGTCCTCAAGCCAAGCGAGGTGGCGCCCCTGTCGGTGTACCAGTTCGTGGAGGCGGCACACGAGGCTGGCCTACCGCCGGGAGTCCTGAACCTGGTGACGGGATATGGACCAGAGGTCGGCGAGGCGGTAGCCGGTCATCCCGGAGTCGACCTCGTCTCCTTCACCGGTTCGACGGCGACCGGCAGGCGCGTCGCCTCGATCGCCGCGGACACCATCAAGAAGGTATGCCTCGAACTCGGCGGAAAGTCCGCCAACATCATCCTCGACGACGCCGACCTCGACACCGCCGTCAAAGTCGGCGTGGGCAACGCATTCCTCAACTCCGGCCAGACCTGCGCGGCATGGACCCGGATGCTCGTGCCCGAATCACGCTACGACGAGGCGCTCCTGCTCGCCCGCCAGGCCGCACAACGCTACACCGTCGGAGACCCGTTCGACCCAGCGACCAGACTCGGCCCGCTGGCCTCACAGACCCAGCAAGCACGCGTCCGCGGGTACATCGAACGTGCCGTCGCGGACGGAGCCCGACTCGTCACCGGCGGCCCCGAGCCCGCACGCGAGCGCGGCTACTTCATCGCCCCCACCGTGCTCGCCGACGTGCACAGCGCCTCCGAACTAGCACAACAGGAAGTCTTCGGACCAGTACTGGCCGTCATGAGCTACCGCGATGACGACGAGGCACTCCGGATCGCCAACGACACGATGTACGGGCTCTCCGGCGCCATCTGGTCGGCGGACCACCGGCGCGCGATCGCCCTCGCCCGCCAGATACAGACCGGGCAGCTCGACATCAACGGCGCCCCCTACAACCCACGCGCACCATTCGGTGGCTACAAGAAGTCCGGCATCGGCCGCGAACTCGGTCCCGCCGGCCTCGAGGAATATCTCCAGACAAAATCAGTCCAGCTGCCGGACTCGGTCATCAGCCAGCAAGAGTAGTAGGGAAATCTCAGGTTTTCTGGCGCAGCCCAAAATAGAGACATTCCAGAGTTTGTCGCACCGTGGCCATGAAGGCAGGCCGCAGTGTCTGCGCCGAGTACCGTGCGCGTCACGAGCTGCCGTCGCTTCCTCGTGTCACACCGGGGCGTCGAAAATCTCCTCCGCGCGTAGACCACTGGTGTCTCGGGCCGAGTGAGTGTGTTGGATGGATGCGGCCGACCAGGATCGTATGGTCGCCGCCCCGGGTAACGCGCCTCGACCCGCACTCAACCGTCGCCACCGCATTCTGAAGGCGGGGCGTTCCAAGTACGCCCTCCTTTCGTCGCAACCGAACGGCGAAGCCGGTATGGCGCGGGCCTAGGATGCTGACGGCGAACCGGTGGGTGCGCCCGAAGGCGGAGTGACAGTCGGCCGACCTGTCGAGGCATACCAGAACAAGCGGGGACTGACGGACGGGGCCCGCGAACGCGCTCGCGGTGAAACCCAGCGACGGCCGGCCGCGTCGACGGTGGTGACTATCGTGACCCGCTGGGGAACTGGCTCGTGGCTTCCCGGAACAGCCCTTCGTCCACAAGCAGACCGCACTCACTCATGTCGCTTCTCCGGCGGCGACGAGGGTGAGGCCGAGCAGGTCCCCATCTTTCCTGCTTCGTTCGCGGGTACCGAATGTTGTGCGACGTGTGCTCGCACACCACGGGCACCCCTTCGACGATCCCTATTCCATATCCCGCGCCCTGCGCATTTGGCAGGGTCGTTGGTGAGCCGAGCCGGGGTCTGTCAAGAAGCTGGTGTAACTGATCTTGTCGGTTCTACTTCTTGTTCGTGGTCAGGCGTCCGGGGAAGGTGAGCTCGAAAGCGTTCAACGGCGCCTTCCAACGGGCGACCCAGCGTTTGCGCCCAGTGCCGGTGGGATCGAGGCTCATCAACGCTAGGTAGACGCACTTGAGCGCGGCGGCCTCGGTCGGGAAGTGGCCACGGGCCTTGACCGCCCGTCGGATCCGCGCGTTGATCGACTCGATGGCGTTCGTGGTACACACCACGGTGCGGATCTCGGCGTCGAACTGCAAAAACGGCACGAACTCCGCCCAGCTGTTCTCCCATAGCTTGATGATCGCCGGGTAGCGGGCCTCCCACTTGTCACCGAAGGCAGCCAGCGCGTCCAGTGCCGCCGACTCGCTGGGCGCGGTGTAGAGGGGCTTGAGGTCCTTCGCGATCGCCGCCCAGTCCCGCTTGGAGGCGTAGCGGAAGCTGTTGCGCAGGAGGTGGACGACGCAGGTCTGGGTGATCGCTTGCGGCCACACGGTTTCGATGGCCTCGGGCAGGCCCTTGAGTCCGTCGCACACGACGATACACACGTCGGCTGTGCCGCGGTTCTTGATCTCCGAGAGGACCCGCAGCCAGTACTTGGCTCCCTCGCCGTCGCCGTGTTCGCCAGCCCACAGCCCGAGGATGTCGCGGGTGCCCTCCACGGTGACGCCGAGCGCCAGATAGATCGGCCGGTTCGCGACGTTGCCCTCACGGATCTTGACATTCACACAGTCAATGAACACCACCGGATACACCGCATCCAGCGGCCGGTTCTGCCACTCGGCCATGCCGTCCATCACGCGGTCGGTGATGGTGGTGATGGTCTGCTTGGACACCTCGGCGTCGTACACCTCGGCCAGGTGCGCGGCGATCTCACCATGCGTGAGCCCCTTGGCGGACAACGAGATCACCAGATCATCCAGCCCGGTCAGCCGGCGCTGGCCCTTGCCCACCAGTTGCGGCTCGAAACTGCCGTCGCGATCCCGCGGGGTAGCGATCTCCACCGGGCCGGCCTCGGTCAGCACCTTCTTGCCGCGCCGGCCGTTGCGAGAGTTCCCGCCGTTGCGGCCGGCCGGGTCATGCTTGGAATAGCCGAGATGGTCGTCCATCTCGCCTTCCAACGCCGACTCCACCACCTTCTTGGTCAGCATCGCCAGCAGGCCGCCCTCACCGGTCAACTGCAGACCCTCGGCCCGCGCCCGATCCGCCAGCTGCTGCACCAGCTGATCGTCCACTCCATCCGCCATCGCCGGAGCCTTCGCCTCGCCGCCGTTGCCCGTCCCATCAGTCACAGATGTCTCCTTCACCTCAGGAGTTACACCAACGAAATTACAGTCCCGTGAGCCGCCACATCCGCTTGTCGGCTGGCCGGGTCGACGTAGAGCGCGACGTGGACTCCGGCGACGGTGATCGTCGGCCGTTCGTCCTCGTTCGTCATCGGCTCGAAGGTGGCTTTACGGTTGGCCGTATCGGCGATGGTGGGCAGATCGGTGTTGTCGGTGCTGTTCATGATGATCTCCTCGGAAGGCGGGCGGCCGTCATCGCCGGCCCGCGCGGACGCGGGTCGGTGTGGCGTGGGTGCGGGTGGGTAGTCCGGCCGCGTGGCCGGGGAACTGCGGTGCCTGGTGCTAGCGGGCGGCGTCTGGGCCGCGCTGCGCCGTGGTGATGTCGCGGTGGTCCGTGCTGCGGTAGCTGGTGTCGCGGTCGGTCGTGGGCGTCCAGCCCAGTGCGGCCAGCAGCGGCCGGACACCGGCCCACCAGCCACCAGGAAACCGCCGGAAGACCCATTCCTCTGCGGTGTAACGGTCTAAGTCGGCATTGGGCCGCGGGATCACGATCGAGGTGGGACTCAAGCTGAACAGTTCGATCGTGATCACGAGAGCGCGGAAGGTGCCACCCGACGCGGTGCCGACCGTGGTGGCGCTGGGTGCTGCGTTTATCAGCGTGGCGTGGTACCGGGTGGCGTCACCGGGGCCCACCAAGCCCAGCGCGGGCGTTCCGCGGGGACGTTGATCTCGGCGATGAGTTGCCGGGCATCGTGAATGTCGTTGGTAGTCATGGCGGTTCGAGCTCCTTCGGATGTGTGTCAGCCCATGCAGCGCGATGCCCTCCCCGTGGCGAGTTGGTGCTGAGGAGGGCATCTCGCTGAGTTGCGTAGCTGGTTGCCGGAGTGGCCAG
The DNA here is from genome assembly GCF_003202235.1 of Prauserella flavalba. GTDB lineage: Bacteria > Actinomycetota > Actinomycetes > Mycobacteriales > Pseudonocardiaceae > Prauserella_A > Prauserella_A flavalba. The sequence goes on along the minus strand of NZ_MASU01000012.1, from coordinate 203,395 downwards.
GAGTGGCGGTGTCTCCGGATGGCATGCTCGACAGCGTTGGTGATCGTGTCGCCATTGGTCTGCGCGTTCGCGTGCTGGTAGAGTGGCCAGGACCAGACGCAGTCGCGGCCGTCGCAGTAGATGCGGACGTGCCCGTCGTCGTTTTCCTGGAGTACCAAGGGAAGTCGGTGCCGCTCGGACTCCGGCCACCGGGGCGCGCTGCCCGGCAGGGTAAGGCGTGAGCCGTCTTGAAATCCCACGTCGACCCCGCGCTCGGCGAGGTGCTGCACGACGTGGCTGACCAGGTCTTGCGCGTTGACCTTGCCGACGGCCGAGCCGGGCCGAGCGGGATTTTCGAGGTAGTTGTGCACCAGGTCTTCCAGCGTTTCGACCAGAAACATCGGATGAGTCCTTTCGCGAGAACGGGTTGCCTGACGGGAGCGATTAGCCCCAGTTGCGGTGTTCGCGGTTCCACTTGGCTTCGACCTTCGGCGCCAGTTCGGCGCGCAGGTCGTCCACGGTCCGGCCGTGTTTGGCGGCCAGCGCGGCCAGGATGAGCTGCGCATCCTCGCGGTACTCGGCGATGGTGTCTCGGTGGTGGGCGATGCTTGCCCTGGTCAGATACCGGGCGTAGGCCAAGGCGTCCGCGTAGGAGCGCCGCGCGGTGAACTCGGTGTCGATCTGCCCATACCCCTTGGTGCGCAAGGGCGTTCCGTCGGGTGCGGTGATCGCTTTGGCGGCTTTGGCCTTCGCCCGTTCGGCCTTCTCCGCTTCCCGCGCGAGTTGCTCGGGGGTCTTGATCCGGCTGGGCCGGTTGCGGACGTCGACCGGCGCGCTCGGGTAGCACTCGGTGCACGCGGCCTTGCCAGCCTGCTCGACGATCTCGGTCTCGTCGTGCCCGGAGAGCTGGGTGAGCCAGGCGAACCGGGTGGACGGGAAGCAGGTGCGGCACGCCATGGTGCGGTGCACGTGGCGACCGCTGTTGTCGACCAGCCAGGCGCGGGTCCAGCCGCCCCGACGCTCGAACTCCGCATCGAGGGGCCGCGCGGCGGCCTCGCACCCGGCGATCGTCTGGCGGGCCTGCTCGATCCGGGGCCGCAACTCAGTCGCGTACTCGGCCATGCCGTCGTTCACCAGACGCTGGACGCGGGCGGTGAGCCCGTTGAGGGTGTCGGTGGCCTTGGCATGCTCGATACCGAGCCGGGCGAGCTCTTCGTCGATCTCGGACGGGGTTGCGGTCGTGGGGTCGTCGATAGGCATGGTGTTCACCTCGGAACGGGTTCGGGCCAGGCCGTGTCGGCCAGGCGCGGGCGTGGGAAGGCGTCGCCGGTACGCCAGGCACGGACGGCAGGCGCGAGTTCACTGGTGACGGCGCGGTCGAGGTCGCGGATGTCGATCGCGGGCCGGCCGTTGCGGCGGGCGTCGGCCCACAGGTCGAGGACCTTGGTGAGGCTGTCGGCCAGCAGCGCGGTCAGCGCGGTGGGCGGGTAGTCCTCGGCGACCGCGGCCAGCAGCCCGGCCATCTCGGTCAACGGCATGCCGGGGGTGGTGTAGTGGTCGAGCTGGCGGACCGGCAGCGTGACCACGTGCTCGGGTCCGGGCTCGGCGCCGGCCAGGGTGACCGTGCCGAGCTGGACATCGGCGCCGAGTTGGAAGACGTAGACCCAGAAGCCCATGCGGGTGGTCGCGCGGGTGAGCGACTGGCGCGGCAAGTGGCGCTCCCGCGCCACGTCGAGCGCCTTGGCGCGGTTCGCGGGCACCGTGAGCACGTCGTCCAGGCGCGCCCGTGACAGATCGAGGCGGTCGTAGAACTTCACGAACACGAGGGACTCCTTTCCTTGTGGTGGCGCGGTTTCACGCGCCGGTCTGGGCGAGCGCGCGGGGTGACAGGGCGGTGGTGGTCCAGCCGTAGAGGTCGAAGACCTGGCGGGCGTGGGTGCGGCAGTAGAGGTCGAAGGCGCCGCCCTGGCCGGCGTGGGTGGCGCGGCGGTGGCAGTAGCGCGGGGGCCGGCCGTTGCCGAACTCGGTTTGCCAGGTGCACACGCGCAGCCGGTGGACGCGGATGACGAGGCCACGGCCGCCGTTGACGCCGGTCCAGCGGCCTCCGTCGACGTCGGTGGCGTGCCACACGTAGCGGGTCCACCGTCCGCCGAATGGGGTGTAGGTGCGCCGGCCGACCTGGTGGGCGTCGGCGGGGTCGATCGTGGCCAGGTGCCCGCCGGGCCAGGTGGTCAGCGCGTCGCCAGCCGAGGACACGTAGGCGACGAACGTGTTCGCGCGGGTCATCGCGTGGCGTTCGCGTTCGTTCGAGCACGGGTAGCAGCTCGTGGCGCCGGTGGTCGGGTCGATCGCACGGCCGGTGCCGATCCCGCTGGGGTCCGGGGTGGGCGGGTGGCCGCAGTCGAGAACGTCCGCCACGGGGGCGATGGTGGAGGAGGTGGTCATGGCGGTATCGGTCCCTTCGGGCCGGAGGTGAGCGGAATCGGCAAGGCACAGTCCGGCCGTTCGGCCACAGGAGGGGGTGGACCGAACGGCCGGAGGTGATCAAGGAAGGTGTCCGAACGTGGCCAGCAATCGGGCGAACTCGGCCACCCGGTCGTGCGGGACGCGGACGGTGAACACCGAGTCGGACGCGCCAGGCCGCACGCAGACGCGTCCGTGGACGCCTGCGTCGACCGTGCCAAAGTGGAAGTCGGTGTCCTGGTCTTGGCGCTGCACGCCCAGGCGTGCCGCGACGGTCGCCGCGAGTTGCTCACGGGCGGCGGCGATGCCGTCGCTGGCGTGCTTCTCGTCCCAGGCCGCGTGCAGCGCGGCCTCATAGTTCGGCAGCAGCCGGCGCCGGATCTCGTGGGCAATCACGTCGGGCGGTTTGCGCTGGTCCACGGTGATCTTGTGGTCCTGCTCGTGGTCCTGCGGGACGTGGTTGCGCAGGAAGCCGAGGTGACCGGCGATGATCAATCGGCCCTGGTCGGTCTTGCGGCCGGTGGTGGTGCCGTCGAACAGGTCGAGGACCTGATCGTTCGGTCCGGCGAGATGGGCTTCCGAGCCGTCGGCGGCCTTGCCGGTGTAGGCGCGCCACCCCGTGCCGAGGTGCTCGGCGACGGTGTGTGCGAGGTCGAGGGTGGTCATGGGGTTCTCCCGTGGTTGCTGGTTGACGGCCAGCCCGAGTCGAGCTGGCCGACCTAGTGGTGAGGTGTGGCGGTAACCGGCGCACGACGAGGCGCCGGCCGACCGTCGACGGGGACGGCCGACCGGCGGGAAAGGAGAGACGGAGGTCAGCGGCAGTGGCCGGTGATCTGGACCAGGTGGGCCATGTCGACCACGGGCCCGGCCCAGTAGCGGACGTGGGCCGGTTTGTTGCCGATGCCCCAGACGTAGAGCCGGAAATCGGGGTCGCTCGGGCAGGCCCACACGGAGCGCTTACCGGGCCCATCGGGCGCGGGGGCGCCGTGTTCGTCGCACCGATCATCGACAACCAGGCCCCCACCCCAGGACGACCGCAGGTGCGCGAACACCCGGACGTACGAGGCATCGAACGGCACCGTGTGCGCCTGCTGCCGGGCCGCGACCCACTTCATCAGCGCCTCCGCGGACAACGGCCGGCGGGAGGTGATCACGGCGCGCACGGCGTCGACGTCGGTGAGCCGGCCGTGGTCGCTGATGTCCGCGTAGGCCAGTGCACACGGTCCGGTGAACCACAACGTGATCCACTGCGGGCCGCGATGCCAGCCGCGCGCATAGCCGCGCCGGTCGCCCAGCTCGGTGATCGGGATCGGCGGCAACACGCCGTCCAGGCCCCGGTCAGGTCGGGGCGTCCACCCGTGTGCGCGGAGGTCATCGTCCACGGACGGGTAGATCATGTCCGTGGTCCGGGCGCCGGAGTAGCCGCGCGCCGCGCGGCTCAAGGTCTCCGCCAAACCGTCCATGCGGCCGGTGACGTTGCGCAAGCCCTGCACCGGCATCGGGCGCGAGCTCAGCGCATCGTCGTGCAGGTCGGCAACCTGGCAGCGGAGTTCCTCCGCGAGCCTGGCCAGGCCGGTGAGGCTGCCGGCCTGCACACGGTTCACCGTCTCCAGAGAATCGGCCCGTGCGCGCTCCCGGTCGAGCTCCGCGCGCAGCGCGTCCAGAGTGGTCGAATGGTCGTTGGTCATCGTGGTGCTCGCTTTCGTCGGTCGAATTGCGTGAATGTGCGGAGGTGCTGGGAAAAGGGAGTCACTGTTCGGCGAGCACGCGGTCGAGCTGATCAAGGAAGTAGTCGACGTCCGTGTTCGGGCGCATCGCGTCGCCCGACGGCATCCAGTCGGAGTCGTCGACGTAACCGGTGCCGGCGACCTGGTCGAAGGTGTCGACGTAGTCGGTGTGGTCGCACTCGCAGCAATCCGGCGCGGTCACCGGGTACAACTGACTTCCGACATTCAGGCAGGCGGTGGCCAGAGCGCGTTCCCGGAACGTGGCCGCGGTGTAGGTGGCGACCGCCGTAACCACACGGGCGGCCGGAAATCGGGCGAACAACTCAGCCAGCACGTCGTAGTGGGCGTGCCAACACGCGGAAATCGTGCGGCGCCTGCCGTTCGGACCGGTGCCCTTACCGAACGCGGACGCGCTTCCCTTCGCGCCGGAACCCGCTGTGTCGGTGGCGCGAAGGGTGAACGTGGCGCGGGGGCCTGCGCGGTTGCTGCGATCCTCGCCCGTGCGCACGGTGATGTTTCCGTCGTAGAGCGCGCTGGACACGTCGCGTACGACGCTGTGAATATCGGTGAGGGACACGCCGTACACGAACATGGTTGAACTCCTTTACTGATTCGGGAAACGGAGGTGATGACGTACGCGCGGATGAGTCGAACAATCCGCAACGGAAAGCCGAGCCGTTGCAACCGTTGCGCGCGGGTGAGAGCTGCGCGGCGCCCGTATGAACGGGCGCCGAGACACGCGGCTGACTATCAGTGAAATTTCCGGGGATGCGCTGGACGATTGCGCTAGATCCAGGAATCGACTCGGCGGACCGTGGCGCCGCACTTCTTGGCGACGTACTCCGCAGCGTCCGCCAGGCCCGAAAATCGGTACCGGTAGGCGGACAGCGGCACCGGACCAGCCGCGCCGTCGGTGGACTCGATACGCCAACGTCCGCGCGGTGCGCGCTCGCAGGCGACAAACGCACACCCGTCACGAGTGAACGCGACCGCGCTATCGGCGTCCTGTTCGCCGTACGTGTCGTCTGTCATGACGTAGCCGTTTTGGGCGTACTGAAAGTGAAGCTCTACGACGTTGTCCGTGTCGGTGGACATGTGATCTCCCTTGACGTTGGCCGATCGGGTCGGTTACGTGCGCGGGTTTCAGGCCCAGCGCGGTTGAAATTCGTCGCGCAGTCCGTCAAAGGTCCACGCGCCGAAGATGCGGAACTGTCCGCAACGCACGCGGACGTGTGCGCGCGGGACACAGCCACTCGGGGCGAATGTGGTGTGTTCGCCACGGCGGTAGGCGCCGCGCGTGGCGGTCACCAATACGGCGATTTCGCCGCGCGGGGTGTACCCGGTCACCTTGGCCGGTACGAGTCCGGAGAAACTGTCCAGAAAGATAAGGTCACCGACCCGAATAACAGTTGTCGGAATCGAACGGTTCTGCGTGTCAGTCATCGTGAGACCTCACTTAGGCAGCCGACTGGTAACCCGTACCGGGGCACGTGGCCAGATCAGGCAGGTAGACGGTCCGGAATTCGTTCCACGCGCGTTCGGAATTCGCGCGGGCATGGTTGCGTCCCCTGTCCAGCCGGTTGGGGCCGCGCCGTTGCTCGGCTTCCTGATTGAGCCGTTGACGGACCAACCAGGTCACGGCCTGCACCTGGTGCGCCGAGACCCGTTCTCCCCCGCGTGCGGAGATCAGCTCCGCGGCACGGCGGTACAGGCTCACCACGTGGTCGTACTGCCGACGGGAAACCGATCCGTCCTTACGGCGGAACCCGTTGACCGGCGCCGAGTCGTACTCCTCGGAGGTGAGCGCGCGACCGTGCGCCACCGACAGCGCGTGCCGATCGATCACCACGCGCGGGTCATCCGGATCTTGATCTCCGCCGAACTCGATCAGGTGGGCAAAGTCGCGGATTTTCGGACCGTTGAGGATGTCCTCATACCGCTCACCGACGAGCAGCCGATCCGCAGCGCGTTTCTGGCCGGTCGTGGCGAACATTCCGGAACCGGGCCCGCCGATTCCCCTACCCTCGCGCAATACGCGAGCGGCATTAAGGACGTTGCCGATCCATCCCTGTTGTGGTGAGTAAATCGCGAGCATTCCGGCGCCGAGATGGGCGTCACCGTTCGCGATGGCGGTTGCCACGTGGTGCGCGTCGGCATACCAGCGCATTCCTTGCGCGATTTCGTCGGGTGTGGCCTGTTCCCAGTGCCACACGATGTTTTCGTGACTCACAGGGTGCGCCCGGAACCATGGGTGATCGCTGGGGGCAGGCATGACAATTCAGTCCTCTTAGGTGTGATTCACGGTCACCGGCGAGTCGTCCCACAAGCGGGACCATCCCGATTGCGCGGGACGCGCGCCGGCCGTTCGTACGTACTTGTCCAGGGCGAGCAATTCGCGTCGCACTTCTCCGACGTCCAATTGCCACAGCTCGCGGGAGATCTCGTCCCGTACGCGGTCAAGGTCAATCGCACCCGATGACGCGAAGGAATACAGAGCGGACGACATACCGTCGTGCCAATCGGACGCAATCCGTCGCGCTTGCCCGTCGCTGATCATGACAATGACTGCACTCATCGGTTTTCACTCCTTGATTCACGCCGCGACCGTGACCGGAATGGATTCCATGGCGGAAAAATCGAAAACGGCGAGCTGTGCGGTTTCCCGCGCGAGGGTCATTGCGTCGGACAGGTCCGCGGTCACGACGGAAACGTCCAGGTAGACGCGACCGGTCGCAGGGTCGCGCTACCCACCGAGAACGCGACCGGGTAGCGAAAGAGCGTCTTTTGCTTGCGCGATGTACTCGTGAAGATCGTTACTGGTCACGGAACCGTCGAAAACGCGTTCGTGTTCCGGATGTACGGCAACCGCATAGCCCGTGCTGATGTCGGAACCGTCGCTCGGGTTGACGGAAAATCCGCCATCCGGAACGGACAGAGCGTCCGCCATGGCGCTAATCCGGGCGGACCAATCGATCAGAGTCGTAGTCATGGCGGTACTCCATTTCGTGTGCGAAAGTGGTTGACTGGCAGCGATTCAGGCCAGTTGTGAACTGGCACCGAAACGCGCAACCCTCGCCGTTGTGAGATCTCCGCAAAGGGGACAGATCCTGTATCCGGGCAATACGGCACTACTCACGGGTGAGGGTTGCGCGTTTCGATGGCACATTCCCTGAATCTCTAAAACACTGTTGGGATAAGCCGTTATGTCTAGCGCGCAACGCAAGGAACCATGCCCGTAAGGGTTTGGCGTGCTATGGGCAGGCGAGAGTGACGCTCTCAAGCCAGAGAAACCCAATGTCGGCAACCGCCTAAAACAACCTCGAACGCCTACACGTTGCGACGTTTTTCGGTGCTGGACCACCATTGACTTATCTTGGGGACACACCTGTGGCAGGCATGCCATTTATGCGCGCTTCTCCGCTTTATAGCAAGAACTTTACGTCGCGAAGCTGCAAGCGCAGTTACTACGCATTCCAGACTAGAAATGCGCGTTTGGCTACGCGTCGTTCTTCACGCTGCTCTGCACGGTTTCGCTGCTGTCCGCACGGCCCAAGCCGTTGCCCGCGCTTTACGGGACTACTGTCATCTCGACACCCGGAAGGAGGTACTGACCGAATCGGAGAGCTCGCAGGGACGCCGTGCCCTGGTCCTCACCCTCTCGGTTCGATCCGTTTACTTCCTGGTGTGGAGTCGACATGTAGAAGTACACACCTTGGGTCCACACTTTGCAAGCCCAAGAGGCCCCGTCGTTACCGTTCCGTGACCTTGCGGTGCAAAACGGCTGGTCAGAGTTGCGCAGCGTCAGCCGGGCCTCTCGGTCTCCACTGCCCAAACCGGGGCATAGAAGAGCCACAGCAGCCGGCACGGCGGAGCCCAGCGGAGCGGACAGCAGCCGGCACGGCGGAGCCCAGCGGAGCGGACAGCAGCCGGCACGGCGGAGCCCAGCGGAGCGGACAGCTCATCTCTTGCTTTTCTGGGTTTATGAATGGCGAAGTGCCGAGAAATGGTGAATCGCGAGCATGTTTAATCCAGCTTTCGGCTCATGCGATTCACCCCGAGAGAACTCAAACAAAGTTTGAGTATTGACACGCCGTCGAAATTGTGATTGTCAAGCGCAAGTGGCAATCCGATGCAAATTGATACAGCGTCGAATTCGAGTCAAGTTGATCAGCGGCGACTGCACAGCAGGAGGCTGCCACCGTAACGAACAGAGCAGCGAGATGCGGGCAATGCATGACGATCAGACAGCGGGAAGTGGGGTACGGATGGATGGTGACCAGCGCAACCAGGGGGACCACGGGGTCACGAGTAACGGCAGGTGACCACCCACCCAAGTCGACTGTTCATGTGCCTGCCGGCCACCGAGTCGGGCGTTACATCGGTAGCCCCTGCGGGGCCGGTGACCAGGCAGTTCGCGGACTCGGAGGGCTACCGCTCTAGTAGGCAGTTGAATCGGACCGTCGTCCGGTAGGTGACCAGGACACTACGAGGTGATCACTGATCGTACTGTTGATCTACTAGTTGGTCACTCGGTGTGGTGACGCCGGTTCGTCCTAAGTAGAAATACGCTGCACCGGGTACCCCGTTTGACGTAGCGTTGACAACCTTGACACTGATCAACCGAGGTGGCCGATGACGGAGACGATTATACGCCCTCTGGCCAGAAAGGAGGCGATTCTCACTTTGAATTTCAGGGCTCGCCTGTGCCGCGGGGGCGGAGTGTAGGCGAGCCGTCACGAACGATTATGGGGGCGTACATGGTAACGGGGGACGCTAGGTACCTAGCGCGGTCGCGGGATCTCCGTCACGTGCTGAACGGGGAATGGATCACGCACATTCTGGTGGCGTTGAATGCTGGGCCGCTGCATTACAACGAGCTTCATGCCGCCATCCAGGAGATGACCACGTTCGATCCGTGGACCGGGTTGGTCCGCAAGATTCAGAGCCGGGCATTGGGCCGGACCTTGCGAAGGATGGAGACCGCCGGCCTGGTGGACCGGGTCGAGGAACGGACGTTTCCGCGGTCGGTGGTGTACTCGCTGACGCCCGCGGGCGCGGATTTGCTGGTCCGGGCGCGGCCTCTGATCGACTGGGCGGAAGAGAACCTCGATCTGATCGAGCGCCTGCAGAAGGCGCCGGACGACGGCGATCAGCCGCAGGACGACGAGGATCAGCCTGACTGAGCTACCGCTGCACTGGCGGACGCGGTTCAGCTGGCCGCGGCGTTGTCGGTGGAGACCGGCCGCCGAGTGCTGCCGCGGCGTTGGAGGAAGTCGGCGAGGTTGAGCGTGTCGGGGCTGGGATGTTGGCCGATCTCGTCGAGCGTGGTGGTCAGCAGCGCGAGGGTGCGGGGGATGGCGGCGTACTGGTCGAGGCGGGCTTGGGTGCGGATGATGTCGCGGTAGACGCCCTCGTTGTAGCGGTCGAGCTTCCGGGTGCGTTCCAGGAGCGTGAGCATGGTTTCTGGGGCGCTGTCGCCGTGCGCGCGGATCAGGGCGCCGAGCGCGTCCAGGACGTCGCGTCGGGTGGCCTCGCGGACCGGTTCGATCCAGGGCACGAGCAGGTCCTCGGCGAGGTCGCCCTGGTAGAGCTCGACGGCGTCGTGCAGCTGGGCCTGGGCCGCGGCGTCGGGTGGGCGGGGCGCCTGCAGGGCGTGCTGGAGCTGCCAGTAGTCGACGACGGCGAGTTCGTCGTTGAGCTGGTAGCGGCCGTCGTCGTTGACGACGAGGTTGTTGATCCTGCCGTCGGTGGCGTCGGTGAGCGCGCGGCGCAACATGGACAGGGTGTTGTGGAACGAGTTGTACGGCCGCGGTGGCCGGCTGTCGGGCCAGACGGCCTCGTTGAGGACTTCGCGGCGGACGCCGTGGGGGTGCAGCGCGAGGTAGACGAGCAGTTCCCGTTGCTTCGGTGTCAGCGCGCCACTGAGCTCGCGTTCTCCCTCGTCGCCGCGCAGGGCCAGGTGCAGGCGTCCCAGCACACGCACAACCAGCGGGGTTTGCGGTGCTGCCACGTCACCGTTGTCCGGTTTCCGGGGTTCCTCGGCGGCCGGTGCCTGCTCGGCGGCCGGCTTGACGTCCTCGGCGGCCGTGCGGCGCTCGTCGGTGTCGTCCGGGGTGGCTGCGGCCGGGGCCTTCGGCGGGACGTCCACGGGGATGGGGTGGACGTCCAGCAGTTGCAGGCTCGGGGCCGGTGGGGTCTGCTGGTTGTCTTCCTGTTCCGGCGGGCGGGTGGATTCGAGCTGGGTCATCTCGTCGACCGAGCGCTGCTCGGGGACGGGCGGCGTGGGTGCAACGTCGTGATCGTCTGCGGGCGGTGCGAGTTCGTCGCCGGTGAAGCCGCTGGTTGCGTGGTCGGGTGTGGCCAGGTCGGCGGGGCCTTCAGCATCGCGGAGCACGGCAAGCAGTTCGGTGGCATCGGTGGAGGGCAGGCTGAACAGGCGTGTGTCGGCGAGGGCGTCGCCGAGGCCAGGGCTGGTCGCGCTGACGGTGCCGTCGTGGCGGACGCGCACGGTCGCGCCGGGGCGCCATTGGCCGAGGAGCACGCCGGCCAGGCCGAGAGTCGAGCCGTTGTCGAGGACGGCTTGCAGGCGGCGTTCCGCGTGGGGCGTGGGGCTGGCGAGCAGCACGAGCGAGGCCGGAGTGAGTCGGGTTTCGGTCTGCTCGATGGCGTGGCGGGTCCGGGTGAGCAGGGCCGCTTCCATCTCGTCGAGGGCAGCGTCGAGCGTGGCGACGACGTGGACGGTGGACGGCAGGTTCTCGACGTCGGTGCCGTCGAAGACGAGGTGCAGGTCGTCGGCGGGGACGAGCACGCGGATGCCGTCGCCGGGCTGCTGTTCGGTGAGCAGGTGCAGCAGCAGCGCGCGGGCAGCGGCGGTGGCGCCAGGTCCGGCGAGACCGAGGCCGCGGGTGCTGGCCAGGTTCAGGGCGAGTTCGCGACCGCCCCGCACGCCGACCTTCGCCGGTACGGGGACTGGTTTGTCGTCGGGTTCCAGGTCCCCGGCGGCGGTGATGTGGATCCGCGGTGGGGCCGGCGCGAGGTCGACGAACTCCACGTCGTCTACGGGCCTGCGGTCGCCGTCGTCCTGGTCGTAGGCGGCCCGCAGGGCGCGGACCACGGGCGCGATCGGGCGCTGCAGGTCGGCGCGGTCGCCGCTGCCGATGCGGTAGCGGCGTCGGCGCCACATCCGGACCGACACCATGGCCGTCGTGATCGCTCCGGCCAGGCCAAGGCTGACGAACACGCCGGTCAGCAGGTCCAGCCCCGGTTCGGCCTGGTCGTCGTGGTGCTGGCCGGCCTCGTCCGCCGTGGCCGGCGCCGGGGTCGTGTTCGGCGCGGGCTGTGTTGACGGAGGCGTGGTCGGTGCAGTGCTCGTCGGAGGAGGTGGCGGCTGCGGCGGCGGCACCTGCGGCTGCTGCTCGCCGGGAGGATGTTGTTCGGGCGGGGCCGGGATGTAGGCGGTGATCTTCCAGCCGGGGCGCACGAGGTTGGGTTGGGTCAGCGCGCGGCCGTCGGGCTGCTCCACGCCGCGGTTGAGCTGGAACAACTCAGGCCACCGGGTTCCGCCGCCGGGACCGTAGATGCGTTCGGCGACCCGCCACAGGCTGTCGTAGATCCCGTCCTCGGGGAGCCGGACCTCCTCGGTGACCTGGACCATGCCCGGCGGGGCCGGCGCTGCCCGATCGACCACCAACGTGGCGGCCGGGACGACGGCCGCCTGCGGAGCCGCGGCCTGCGCGGTCGGGCCTGGGGTCAGCGGTGCGACGACGGCGACCGGCGTGAGATCGGCGGCCAAGACTGCGGTGGCCGGGGTGGGAGCCGTGTACGGGGTCCGGTTGCCGAGCAGGGTCAGCACGATGGTGCCGATCAGAGCCGCGGCGAGCCCGTGCAGCGGGCCAGGCGGGCGGACCTGCGGCCAGGTGATCCCGCGCGCCGCGTCGACGGTGCAGCGCAGGACGTCGAGCGCGAAGAAGAACCAGACGATCCAGCACAGCACCGCCAGGGTGTTGAGCAGGAACTGCGCGCTCATCGGGTTGAGCAGCGTCGCCTGGATCTCGTCCCACGTCGGCACGTCGTCAGGCAGGGGCCACCCCACGAAGTGCACGAGGGCCCAGGGCAGGCCCGCCACGAGCGCGAGCAGGACGACGAGGGCGAGCAGACCGCGCACGAACCGGAGCACCGCGGCCAGTGCCCACCACGCGGGGCGGCCTGTCCTCGGCCGTATCGGCTTTCGGTGAGGGGAGTGCGAGTGTGCGGTCATGGCGTGCTCGATTCCTTGGACGTACAGGTTTACGGCTCCGCGGTCGCCAGCGGAGCAAGCGGCGTCATGTCACCGGCGTGGGAATCCGGGTGGAGGTGTCCGCCGCGCCGTTGCGAGGTCCGGCGAGCTCGGGTGACGCGGACTGCTGGGTGGTCGGCGCCGGGTTCGATGTGGACGATGCTTGGCTCGCGTCCCGTTTCGCGGTGGCGGTGCCGGCGGTAGACCGCTTGCGCTTGGGGCGAGTCGTCTTGCGGCCGTTGAGCCACTGGGTGAGGTCGGTGGCCGGTACGTCGGTGAACTTGGCCAGCTCGTCAACGCTGATGACGTCGCTGGACTCAGCGAGGACGTCGCCGAGTTCTCGCTCGACGTCGCCGAGTTTCTCGGCCACCTCTGCCCGCAGCAGTGCGAGTTCACCGACGCGCTTGGCAGCAGCTGCCCGCTTCGCGCTGCGGGCCGCGTCGGCTTGCTCGACGCGGCGTTCGATCTCTTCAGTCGTCGCCATCCTGGTCTCCTTCCCCGGTGTGGCACTGAACTGGGTACGAGCATGTGAAGGTCGTCATGGGAGTACTCCGGAGATTCCGCGTTGCGGTTGGGCCTGCCCGGTTCCCGTGACGGTGATTGAGCCGATGCTGACCAGCCCGAGCAGCTGGGTCGGCTGGTCGATGCTGACGGTCACGTTCACGGTGGTGCCGGCGACCGAGACGGTGCCGGTGTGGCCGGCGGCGGCGAGGTAGCTGCGGGCCGCGGCGCTGGCTTGGTGTGGGACCAGGCGCAGGGTGCCGTCGGTGCGGTAGGCGGTCAGGTCGATTTCCTGGGCGCCGGCCCGCGCGGCTTCCTGCGCCTCGCCCATCGCACGGACCTTGGCGGCCAGGGCGAGCCCGCCGTCGAGCACGAGCCCGGCGAACAGCAGCGCGGCGAGGGCGATGATGACGACGAAGGCGGTCACCCGGCCGTCCTGGTCTTCGCGCAGCCGGCCGGTTCGGCGGCGCAGCGATGCGGCCACCCTCATGGCGCACCTCCCGCTTGGGCGTTGGGGGCGGTGCCGCGCCAGACATCGACCGGGGAGGAGAAGCTGGATTGGAACGTCCGGCTGCCGGGCACGCCGAGCGAGGTCAGGTCCCCGAGGCCGACGCTGCAGGACACGGTGACGGTCACCGTGGAGCCCGGCTTGAGTCCCTGAGTGTCGGTAGACACCGACAACGACTGGCAGGTGATCCCCGCGGACGCCAGGGCTGCGCTGGCGGTGGCTTGGGCGTTGGCGGTGGCCTGCGATGGGGTGCGGGCCAGGGTGGCGGCGCGGGCCGCTTGGTGCGCGACGTCGTTGATCCGCAGCTTGGTGTCGGCCAGCCGACCGCAGAACACCACGAACAACAGCAGCAGGATCAGCAGCGGGGTCAGTAGAGTGAGCTCGGCCGCAGCGGAGCCTCGTTCGTCCCGGCGCAGCGCGCGAATACTCGCGCGCATCGAGCGCGCGAACGCGGGAAGACGGCGGGCCGCAGTCATGGTGCCACCGCCCCTGCACCGGTCGGCGGGGTGAATTTCTCAACGGGCCCAACGGCTTCGGCGTGCACCGTGAAGGTCGCGAACGGAATCACGTTGATCACGGTTCCGGTGACCGTCACGGATGCTTGGTTCGGTCCTCGCTGGACGTTGACCGATGTTCCTTGCAGCGGGCCACTTCCGAGTTGGGTGAGGACTCGTTGTCCTTCGGCATTGCCCGCGGCAGTGCTGCCGCCGTACACGCGTGCTGCGGACAGGGCTTCGGAGGCGGCGGCTTGGGCTATGTGGGTGGCGTGCATGTAGAGCGCGAACTGCGCGATCAACAGGATCAGCAGCAACAGCAGGGGCGTGGCGATGACGAGTTCGACCGTGCCGGCGCCACGCTGATCCGTCCGCAGCCGGCGCAGCGCCGCCCGCACACGTGTCCGGTGTGGACGCTCGCGTGTGTTCGGCGTGCGGGGTCGGCTGGGGCGTCGAGGCATTGTGGTCACCGGCCTACAGGTTGATGCCGTTGGCTTTCTGGGTGACCTTAATGACGATGATCGCGATGACCGCGATGGCCAGCGCCGCCAACAGGGCCGTGACCACGACCGCCTCGGTCGAGTAGCCACGCTCGTCGTCACGAAGCCGCTCCAGCACGGCACGGACTCGGGCGATGAGGATCTGGACTTCGGTGAACATCAGCTTCTCCCCCGTGGTTCGGGGTCCGGTATGGACTGTTCTGGTGAAACTCAGAGACCTCCCAGCACCTGTGCGAGTGCGGGAAACCCAATAAAGACAAGGAATCCACCGAACAGCATCACCACGGGCAGGCTCATGCGTTCGGTGGCTGCTTGGGCTTCGCCTTCGGCGTCGGTGAGTTCGCGGGTACGTAGCGCCGCCGCCTTGGCGGCGAGGCTGGCGCGCACGCGGGCGCCTTCGGTGCCGGCGAGGCTGACCGAGGCGGCCAGCTCGGACAGTTGGTGCACGTCGAGCTCGGTGCCGAGCTGACCGAGGGTCGACCACGGTGTGGTGCGGGTCAGCTTGGCGGTGACCAGCGCGCGGCGCAGCTGTTGGAAGGCCCAGCCCTTGCCGATGCCGACCGCGTCCGACAGCGCGCCGTCGACTCCGGCGCCGCCGGCCAGCAGGACCCGGATCAGGTTCAGGTAGGCCGACAGCGCGTGCCGGAAGGTCGAGCGCCGCCGCTCGGCTTCCTGCCGCACGCTGATATCCGGCAACAGGAATCCACCGAGCGCGAAGAGCAGGCTCGCGACCGCGGGGACTTCCCAGCCGAGACCAACGTCGGCTACGACGAGCAGCAGTTGCATCAGGATCGGCAGCAACAGCCCGGTCAGCGCCAGCGTGGCCTTCTCGGCCAGGTGGTGCTCGATGCTCTTGCCGGTGACCGCGAGGTCGTTGCGCAGCTTGCGGTTGGGCAACCCGAGTGCGGCCAACGGCTTGATGAACGGCCGGCCCACGCGCAACGCCCAGCCGTCGGAGTCCGCGGTGAGGATCGGTGGCGGCGCGGGCGTCGCGTGCAACCGGTCGACCAGAGCGCGCAGCGGCGGCCTCGGCGGGAACACGTAGATCACGAGCGCCCACAAGCCGACGCCGAGCCCGGCGCCCCACAACAACGCGCTGATCATGACGACGCCCCCTTCCCGGTGAGCAAGTCATCGACGTCCACGTCGGCGTCGTGGGGCCGGATCGTGGCCAGCTCCGTGAGGAAGCGCTCCGGCTCACGCATCCGCGCAATCCTTGCCAGCCAAGCAAAAGCTGCCGCGAACAGCGCGCCGACGAACAGCAACATGATTTGCCCGAACGCGGAGTCGTAGGGGGCGAGGTAGCCGCGGTTGAGCAGCACCAGCCCGATCGCGAAGGACAGCGTGGTGATCACGATGACGCGCACGCTGGTCCGGGTACGGGCGCGGCCGGCCTCGACGCGCATCCGCATGGACGCCTGCTCGCGTGCCTCGCTGGCGAGTTCGCCGAGCAGGTCGGCCAGCTGCCGGGCCTGGTGCTCCGCGGCCAGCACGAGCGCGGAGATCACCAGGTCCGCGGTGGGGTCGCGCAGCTGGTCGGCGAGGTGGCGCAGCGACGGTGCGAGGCGTTCGCCGCGCTCCAGCCGGACGGCGAGCTCGGTGATCTCCTCGCGGATCGCCTCGGGGCAGGCCGGGGCGGTGGCGAGGATGGCCTGTTCCAGACCGGCCGCGGCCACCAGGGTGTCGCGCAGCATCTCGGTCCACCCGGCGATCGCCTCGATGCGTTCGAGGTGGCGCTTGTGGTCGACGTTCGAGCCGAGGATTCGCGGCAGGCCGACGACGGCGAGCGCGGTCAGGATGGCGGCGACCACCCAGCCGGTGACCGCGCCGACGGCCAAGCCGGCGAGCACGGCCACGACGAGCCAGCCAACCCGCTTGCGGTCATGCCGGGCGGCCAGCCAGGCGCTCAGCCGCGACGGCGTCGCCGGACGGGCGGGTCGGCCGCGCAGTCCGGCGGCGATGAGCAGGACACCGACGGCCACACCGGCACCGAGTAGGCCGAACAGGGCGGCGGTCGTGGTCATGGCGTCCACCACCCTTCGCGCCGCTCGAACAGGTCCGGGTCGTAGCCGGCCTCGACGAGCAGGCCGACGGTGTCGGTGCGCAGCGGCGCGCCCGGTACGGCGCGCAGGTCCGGGCCGGGGCGCCAGACCTCGTTGCTGATGATCTGTGCGCCGTCGGCGCCGACGACTTCCCGGATCGAGGACACCACGCGCTTGCTCGGGTCGTCGCGGGGCTTTTCCAGGTGCACCACGAAGTGCAGCGCCGCGGCGACGAGCAGGTTGGTCGCTTCCATCGGCAACCGCTCGGGGCCTTGCACGGCGTAGGCAGCCAGCTTGGTGAACGCACCCTGACTGCTGGAGGAGTGCAGGGTGCCCATGCTGCCGTCGTTGCCCATGGACATCGCGTTGGTCAGCGGGATGACCTCCGGGCCGCGAACCTCGCCGACGATGACCCGGTCCGGGCTCATCCGAAGGGACTGCCACACCAGGTCCGACAGCGAGATCTCGCCCTGCCCTTCGATGTTCGGTTCGCGGGCCTGCAGCGCCACCACATCCGGGTGCGCCTCGGCGTCCTCGCCGAGGCCGAGCTCGAAGACGTCCTCGATGGTGATCAGCCGCTCCCACGACGGGATGGCCGAGGCCAGGCCGCGCAGCAGGGTGGTCTTGCCGATCGCCGTGCCGCCGGTGACCAGGACGTTGCGCTTGGCCCGCACCAGGGCCTTCAGGAAGCTCTCCAGCGCGACGTCGATGGTGCCGTTCTCGCGCAGCTCGGCCAGCGTGACCTTGGCGAACCGGTGCCGGCGGATCGACACCGACGGGCGCGCGGTGACCGCCATGACCGCCGAGACACGCTCGCCACCGGGCAGCTGGAAGTTCACGATCGGGCTGCCGCGGTCGAAGCGGCGCTCCTCCACCCCGGAGCGGGTCGCCAGGTCGCGGATGAGGTCGATCAGCTCGGTGTCCGAGCCGACCACCGGGGGCAACCGCTTGCGGCGGCCGTCGGCGTACTTGACGAAGACACGGTCGCCGTTGATGTTGATGTTCTCGATGTCGGTGTCGGCCAGCAGCGGTTCCAGACCGGCCAGGCCGAAGACCTCGTCGAGGACCTGGCGGATCAGGCGCTGCTCGACCTCGGGCGCCACGAGCATCCCGCCGGTGGCGGAGTTGCGCAGCTCGGCTTGGGCGTGCGCCTCGGCCGCGTCGGTCAGGATCGCCTCGGCCAGCCGGCGGCGTGCTGGGGCGTCCATCGGCGGGCGGCCGGCAGTCTCATCAGCCCGGATGCGCCTGCTGAGTTGGGTGGACAACTCCTCGCGCAGGTGCTGCCGCAGCCGTTCCACCGCGGCGGCTTCCCCGGCGGGCCGGTGTGGCAGATCCGCCGGTCCAGGCGTGTGCTGGGCAGCCAGGTTCGGGCCGGCGCCGTTGGTCGACGCCGCCAGGCGCGGATCACCGACGTCAGGCCGCGTCATGGCGTCGCCCCGTTACGGGTTTGCGGCCCGAGCGGTTGCAGCGCCGCACCCGAGACCGGCTCACCCGGAACTGCCAGCCGCAGGTGCGGGGCACGGGCGCCGTTGCCGGTCGGCTGGTGCCCGTGCGCATAAAGGTTGAGCGCGATCCTGGCGGCAGCCCGCCCCAGCGCGGACTTGTCGGGCCCACGTCGGCCGGTGCCCTGGCCACCGAGCACCGCGGCGCCCTTGTCGTCGCGCGGCACGCGACCCATCACCGGGATGCGCAGCGCCTGGGAGACCTCCGCGGTCGGGTAGCCGTCGCCGACCAGGACGAAGCACGGGCGTCGTGACCACTGTTGGGCGGCCTGCAGCTTGAGCGCGACGTGCGCGAGCTCGTCGTCATGTGGGCGGGCGACCAGCAGCATCGCGTCCGCGCTGCGGATGATCGGGAAAGCGGGTGAGTCCGGATCGACCCGGCCGCAGTCGGCGATGACCGTGGTCTCCGGCTGGTCTGTGGCCCGACGCAGCGGCGAGGACGGGCCCGAGGCCAGCACCGTCAGGGCGGCGCGAGCTTGTTCGGCACCGACCGGGCCGAGCACCACCCGCAGGCCACCGGGGAGACGCTGCGTGTGCTGGACGAGCAGATTCGGATCGGCACCGCTGCGGCCTCGTGCCGCCGCGGCCAAGCTGACCAGACCCGGTGTGTCGGGCAACCGGAAGCGGGCCATCAGGTCACCGCCGGCAGGGTCGACCTCGACCACGATCGGGTTCTCCTGGCCCGGCCAACGGGCCCCGAGCGCGGTCGCCAGGGTGGTCACACCCGGCGACCCTTTCAGCGAGCAGACGGCGATGAGCATCAGCGGCCTCCTCCCGCGATCGCGACCAGACTGAGTTGCCCCGCCGGAGCCGAGGCCAATGCGCGAGCGTCCGATTCGGACAGTTGCAGCGACACCACCGTGGTCTGCTCGGTCTCGCGCGTGGCAATGCTCGTCACCACCGCGGTCCACGACGACGTCTGCCCGGAACCGGTCGACGTTCCGGTCGTTGTGCCCTGCCCTGGAGTCGTGAGCACCGCGACGGTGGTACCCGGCGACAGGTCGGGCGGGAACTGTCCCGGCTTCAGCCCCACCGCAGCGATTGCCTTGCCCTGCAACGGAATCTGCGGTGCGCCGAGCACCGAACGGGTCACCAGCGAGCCAGCGGGCAGGCTGAACGCAACCGGCTGACCCACCACTGTGGACGCAGCCGATGCGGGCATCACGTCCATGCCGGAGTCCGCGGCCATGCTAACCTGCTTGAGATCCTGCGCCGTCAGAACTTGGCCCACGGCAACAGGACGGGCCAGTGCGAGCACACTTTCCCGGTCACCCAGCTGTATTCCGGCGAACACACCGCCGGCCGCGCACACCAGGACCAGCAGAACACCGAGCAACAGGTAGGGCACGCTGCGTCGCCGGCCGCTGCCGCTCAAACGCGAAGGAGTCTTGCCGTCACGACCGGCCCACGCGTTCGGCGACGCCGGTTTCTGCGCCGTCGTGTCCGTGCTGGTCGAACCTGCGGTAGTGGTCACCACCGACCTCCTTCAGGCATGACGCCATCGCGACGCGTCGACTCGGGTGTTCGACGTGCCTTGTTCGCAACAGGGTGTTTCGTTGTGCACGCCCGCCCTCATGAGGCGGGAGGCTTCGCTCAGCCGGTCGCGATTCCCTGGCTCTCCGCCACGCGGAACGCCACCGAGGCCGAGGTCGTCATGTTCGGGAACGTGCCGCCCTGGCCCGCGCCCGACCACGTCACGGTCCAATTCACCGTGGCGGTCACCGGGAACGCGTCCGCGCGCTGCCCGGCTGAAGACGTCTTGTAGGTGTAGCCGCAATCCGGCGAGGCGCTCTTCGGATCACCACCGGCAGGGAACGGCGAGCCAGGGCCGGTACAGGTCACCGAGCCGCCATCACCCATCGACCACGTCACCGAGGTCGGCCTCGCGACCGCAGTCACCGACACGCCCGGCACCGACGCGGTGGCCGAAACGTCACCCCAACTGCTGCGGTCCAGCCACAACCACGTCGGCAGGCTGACCAACTGGTCGCCAGCCGGGTTCGCCTTGATCTTCGGAGTAGGAAGCCGCAGCTGGTTCCGCGCCTGCGCCGCGAGCTCAGCCGGCGACGGCAACGGCACCGGGCCGGGCTGGCCGTCCGTGATCCACACCGGCGGCCGGTACAGCGCATCCGCGAAGCCGGGCCCGGTGCACTTGTAGACGTACCAAGCGCCGGACGGCGGTTGGGCCTGCGCGAACCGCGGCTGCGCGACCGCGAACTGCGCGGTGGCCGGCGCGCTCTGCGGCCGGTACACCGCGGGCACCGCGGTGACCGCACCCGACTTGGGCGGCACGTGGAAGGCCGCCGGCTGCGCGCCTCCCGGTGGCGGGCCCTGATAGTCACTGCGTTCATAGCCGCACTGGGCCAGATTGTTGTTGCCGCCGATGATCGTGTCGCCGTTGGCGTTGGCCTGCCCCGTGCCGGGATTGGTCTGGCCAGGGTTGCTGGGCTTGCCGTTTCCGTTGCCCTGGTTTCCGGTTCCAGGCCGAGGGTTCTTGCCTGCGCCGAGCTCGCAACCAGGGTTGGGGTACTGGCTGCAGTCGGTGAATCCCCAGCCGCCGTCCGCGAACGCGGGTACCGCGGTCGCCACGAGCACGGCCGCAGACAGGCCGGCAACGACTCCTAAACGTTTCAACACGAGCCCACCGCCTCTACTGCGAAGCGGGTGACCCTCCACGTGCCGTCCTGCTGCTTCTTGACTTCCGCGGTGATCGAGCGTCGCCCGCCCGGTGTGTCGTTGACCAACTGGCCGTTCTTGTACTTCAGCCAGCCGCTGTCATCTCCGCAGTCCGAGATCATGACCGTGGTCGGGTTGTCCGGCGGATCCACCTTGGACACCTGGGGGTTCGTCTTCGGCTCGCCCTTCGTCACGACACCGTTGAGATGGTCCGTGTACAGGCTGCGGTTGATCACCCCGAGCGCGTCGCCGGTCGCGTACTTCGCGAGCTCAGGCGACTGCCAGTCGGCGGTTTCACCGGCCTTGGCCATCTGCCGCCACATGCCCGTGTAGGCAGCCGTCGCCTGCTGACGTGCCGTGTCCGCCGGAGAAGCCGACGACGGCGGAGCGCTGGTCGTCGATGGCGGCGTTGCCGCCCCAGTCGTGCCCCCAGGCGTCGAAGACGAGTTCGAACTACAGGCCGCGAACGTCAGCGCCGCGAGTCCAACTACTGCCAGTCCCACCCTGCGCCGGCCGTTGCGGCCGTGTACGTTGCCCCCGACCACGTGCACCCCCTCGGATCTGCGAAAATTCCTTTCGATCTAGTGTGGTACTCCTCACGTCTACCTGGCGCCCCCTAGGAGACCGCAATGTCCCTATGAAGGGACACAAGTGTCGGAACAGCAAAAACAGGGCAAAATTCACCCGAATGGGCTAATGACAGCGTGTCCAAATGGCGCTGAGTAGTAGGTTCGCTACACCGGAAGGCCGTAATCAGGGGGCTACAGGGGGTAGATCGTTGGCAAACTCCGTCACTCGTGCGAACCGGCGAGCGGCACGAGATCCACGGTGACGCCGGTCAGCATCGCCGGCTGGGGCCTGGTCGGGCTCGCACTTGCCAGCGTCCTGCGTATGGCCGTCCAACGGAGCTCGATCCTCCCAGCGAAGGGCGAGCGGCTGGCGCCACCAACCCTGCTGGAAGTGGTCACCGCCGCCCTGTTCTCGGTCCTCGCCTGGCGCATCGGCGCGGAACCTGACCTGTTCGCCTACTCCTGGCTTGCCGCTGCCGGTGTTCTGCTCGCCGCGGTGGACTGGAACTCCCGCACGCTGCCCACCAAGCTGATCTGGCCCAGCGGAATCATCCTGGCCGCGCTGTTCAGCCTGGCCGCCGTCCTCAACCGCGACGCGTACCCGCTCATCCGCTCCGCGGCCGGCATGCTCGCGCTCCTCGCGTTCTACGGAGCGCTCTATTTCCTTCAGCCTGGCCAACTCGGCGGAGGAGACCTCCGGCTCGGTGCCCTTCTGGGCCTTGCCCTCGGGTGGGCTGGCTGGTCGACGGTTCTGGGCGGCACGCTGTTCGGATGGTTCAGCGCTGCCGTCGCTCTGCTCGTGCTGCGTATCGCTCGGCGATCGGAGCCTGGCCGTGACGTGCCGCTAGGTCCGTTCCTGATCATCGGTGCCTTCGCCGCCTTGCTCATCCAACCGACGAATTGACGTCGTCCACGGTCGGTCTGTCGACCGCCTCTTGGCAACGCCTCTCCC
Organism: Prauserella flavalba; assembly: GCF_003202235.1. Taxonomy (GTDB): domain Bacteria; phylum Actinomycetota; class Actinomycetes; order Mycobacteriales; family Pseudonocardiaceae; genus Prauserella_A; species Prauserella_A flavalba. The sequence continues at coordinate 181,207 of NZ_MASU01000012.1, read as the reverse complement.
GCGCTGGAGCCGGGCGTGTCACTCGGAATAGTCTGTGGCGCCTGTGGCGAGGGCATCGTGAGCACGGGCCAGTCGTTGCGCCATGTCGGGCCGCAGCATGGCCTTCGCCTCGGCAAGTTCGACGAACGCGAAGTCGCTGATCTCTGGATCGGAGATGCTGATGGTCTCCACCTGCGTGGCAGACAGCGTGCCTCCGTCGAAGATGAACACCAATTGGTCGTCCCACGGCCCGTGAGGTCCGATCCAGTCCAGAACGAGGACGCGGCCAGCGACCACGGTGAGCCCGAGTTCCTCGGTCAGCTCGCGCTCGCCTGCTGCCCTCGGCGGTTCATTGCTTTCCGCCATACCGCCAGGCAGGTCCCAATTCTCCTTGTAGGTCGGATTTACCACCAGGATGCGTCCGGCTTCGTCACGGATCAGCAGGTCGGCGGCCACACGCTTGCGTGCCTGCTTGGCGTTCCCTTCCGCCAGGTAGGCGAAGCGTGCCTCGTCGTCGGTCATACCGGCCACGACGAGACCGCGCCGTTGTGTTCACCCGAGGTGGCGGATAGGCCGGCCAACGCGGCGAGAAACGACGAGACCTGCCTCGACCGCGGCGCGAGGCTGAGCACGCCGCCGAGGGCACGGAGCTGGTGGACAACCCTGGCTGAGCTCAATGAGACGGTCGTGCTGCAAGCTTCGTGGCCGATCGCCGCTGCCTCGTCAACCCGGCCCGCATGCACCAGAACGTTGGCCAGGGTGAGCTGGGCAAAGGTCCGGCTTCGGACCCGATCGCCTGACCGCAGTCGGATGACCTCGCGGGCACGGCGCTCGGCTTCATCGAGTTCCGCCAGTTGCAGGAAGCACAGCGCGGCTTCGCTTGCGAGTGACGCTTCGTCGAACGCGGCGATCCATTGGGCGGGTTGCTCCGCCGTCGCTTCGTCCAGGATGCTCTCGGCGTCCTCCAACGCCTTACTGCACCCGGCGCGGTCACCGATGAGGGCGAGACCACGGGCGCGCATTGTGTGCAGTCGGGCGACGAGACGCGAGGTGCCGTAGGCAGCTGTGGCTTGCCCGAGCCCTTCGACGGCGATGCGGACAGCGTCGTGGGGCTGCCGCAACTCGATGGCCAGATGCGCCATCGAGGCGCAGCTGTTCGCTGCCAGAGCCCGGTCGTCTCCTGCCATTGCCAACCGGAAAGCGCGATCGAAGTACCTTCGCGCGTTTGCGTCGTTCCCGCTGTCATGTGCCATCCATCCGGCAATCTCGGTGACTGACGCGGCGGCTGCGAACAACCGAGGAACCGACACTCCGTGGGAGGGTGACATCAACTGCGGCCCGATCTGCTGCGTTAGGTAGTGCGCAACTGACGGATACAGTGCGCCCCCACCGATTCGGCGGTCGGCGATTTGCAGATCTTGAGCTGTCGTGAAGATGCTGTCGACGACTTCCGCGCCGTCGAGATCGCTCAACCGCGCCGCGTCTCCCGGAGCAACTGCCGAAGCGAGTGCGCGGTCCGGGGCGCTTCCACCCAGCATTGCGGCCAGGCTGGCAGGTGTCAGCTGAAGAGCCTTCGCCAGGGTAGGCCGCATCCACGGCTGAGGTGATTGGACGCCGCGCTCCCAGCGGGCAACCGTAGATCGGTCGACCCCCATCTCTTGTGCGAGCGTCTCCTGTGTGTATCCCAGGGCTTCGCGACGTTCCGCGAGGCTTTGTCGCCGCACAGCCATACCGTCTCCGTCCGCACCGATAGCCCCAGGATCGTCCCGCTGCCGTTTGCCCAGGTCAAGCCCGGGCTTACCTAGCGAGGCCATTGCACCCTAGTCGATCTTCATTGCCCGCGGAGCACCGCGCGATGACCACTGGTCGACCACCCAAAAGGGGCGCCAACTATCACAGGCCGCCCTGTGGTGTCTCGCATTTCTGCGGCCAGTACCCAGAGTATTGCGCGGTTTCACCCGTTCGGCACAACCACGCCCGATCGAGATTTCCGCAGGTCACGACACCTGCCGCCCCGTGCACGCCCCATCGCCGCCGCGCTCGCGCTCTGGTTCGTGTCGGGCGGCGGACGTTTAGCTGCATTGGCGGGTTCGCAGCGGTCCTACCAGCACCGTTGCTGTTAGAGCCCACCGTTCGCCCGGCTTCGCCGAGCGAACGACTAAACGCTCGACGCTATGGGAGTAGCAGAAGTTCGGGACATAAGTAAATCGGGACTCGCTGAGTATCGGAGTAGATGATGAAACTCTCCCAGCGATTCGCGGAGCTTTCGGTTCCGCGATGCCCACAAACAAAGCTCGCTGTGCCGCGTTTCCTCGTGCAGCCGGTGTGGGTACGGAGTTGGGCCACCGCACGAGGCGGTGACGCACGATGAACGACCGCGGACCTTGGGCGGTGACGTGCCGCGATGTCGCCGGCCGCCCTCGGAGCCTGACGGTGCTCGTGCGCGGCTCGGAGGTCGTAGTGGTGGCGCCTGCGGGTGAGGCCGCCTCGCTCGACGCTGCCGAGGCCGAGCAGTTCCGCTCCGCCTTCACCAAGGCCAAGGAGGTGGCCGCCACCCCGGCCCCCGGTGGACTTGGCGCCTCCGAGGGAACCGGCACGGCGAGCACGGTGAAGCAGTACAGCGGCGGTCATCCCCCAGCCGTCGTGGGGCGCCCTGCTTCACCGCCATGTCGCGGCGGAATCACGACCCCGATACCTGGTTCCGCTGCGATCCCCGCCCTGCGAGGTGAGATTGCATGATCCCGCTGGCCCCGGTGATCACCGCGGTCGCCGCCGTGGTGTTGGTCAGTTGCCTGCTGTGCCGCGCCTTCCGGCAGCGCCGCCGTTCCGATGTGACTTCTACTGGCAGGCACCGACTTGCCAAGTTGCCGCCCGTTGGAAGGCACTGGCGCGAACCGCACCAACATCCGTCGCCGGTACTCGTGCACGCGCTGAAGACCGTTGGCACACACGGCCTGGGTTTCATTCGAGAAAGCGAAGCCGTATGAGGTGGCCGACATCAAGGCGTCGCGTTCACTCGGCACTTCCCAGGCAGTTCCGAGCATTGCCTGACGTTGCCTGACCTGAACTGCCTCGCGCCGCCTGTCGTCCAGCGCGATCTCGCGCGGTGTCACCACCGCCTCCTCGATCACGGCGGAGCTGGAGTTTTCCCGTTGAGGCGCTCTGGCTCCGCCGCACCATCCCTTGCATTAAGGAGCACACCATGTCCACCGCCACAGCAGCTGACGTTCAGCAGCGTGAAGCGGCTCACGAAAGTTCGCAGTCGAAGTACACCAAGTTTCTCAGCTGGCCGACCACCATCGAGCCGTCGACCGGCGAAGTCCGGCTGCGTCTGGGTGACACCGTGGACGCGCTGGTCATGCGGGCCGGGCTCGGTGGCCAGGTAAACCATCAACTCGTCCAGGCGATTCTCACGGCCCCGGTCATCGTCGTGCCCGGCATTCCAGGCACAAAGCCCGACGACTGGATCTTCCTGACCCAGCCACGTACGCGCATGCGGGAGTCCACCATCGCCGACCTGATGTCCATACAGGTCGGTTGGTATGAGTCCGATACGACGATCCCGTTGCCCGCCTTCGGTTGCACTGAAGGTGGGCTGCGCTGGCTGGCGTGGCCCGAGGCCGGCCTGGAGTTGCCGACCTGGGGAGTCGTCGTCGGTGCTGTCCGGCGCACCTTGTCGCGGGCATGGTGAGCATGTCGACTACCCAGGCCGAGCACAGGCACCCCGAACACGTCGTCGTGATCGCCTCCGGCGGACTGGATTCGACGGTCCTGGCCTACTGGCTGGCGGCCCGACACTCCCGCCTGACGCTGCTGTCGTTCGACTACGGACAGCGGCATCGCATCGAACTCGATCACGCCGCCGAGATCGCGCGGCTGCTCGACAGTCCACATCGCATCATCGATTTGACCAGCCTTGGCACGTTGTTGACCGGATGCGCGCTGACTGACACCTCTGTGGCGGTACCGGACGGGCACTACACCGATGAGTCGATGGCGGCCACGGTGGTGCCCAACCGCAACGCGATCATGCTCGACATCGCCGTCTCGGTCGCGACCTCCGTCCGCGCCGACGCGGTGGCGTTCGGCGCACACGCCGGAGACCACGCCATCTACCCCGACTGCAGGCCCGAATTCGTCGAGCGGTTCGCCCGCAGCGTGCAGGCCGCCAACGAGGGCCTACTCGTGCCGGACTTCCAGGTGCTCGCACCTTTCCTGACGTTGTCCAAGACCGACGTCGTACGAGTCGGGGAAGCACTGGAGGTGCCGTTCGCGCGAACGTGGTCGTGTTACCGCGGTCAAGACGTCCACTGCGGCACTTGCGGAACCTGTACGGAACGGCGGGAAGCCTTCCGTGGCAACGACATCATCGACCCCACCGTGTACCGGGCCGCGTAGAGGGGCGTGACGACCGTGGACGTAGACGCCTCCGGGGCCGGGCCTGAGCGGGGCCGTCTTTCCTCGGGTCACAGCTCGCGCGTGTTGGGTTGCGAGCCTGACGTCAGTGACCGGGGGAGCGTGCCTGCCGCCCAAGCAGCGCCGACGCTAGCGCACCGCTGTGCCGCGCCGCCACCCCGCGGCCCGCAAGCGCACTCGCTGATGCCGATGCTGGATGAGAAGCACCTGCGAACGGCCTTGAGGCAGTGCGGTCGGCGCACCTCGGCGCCCGGCGTGGACCGGATGACCCTGGCGGAGTTGCGTCGGCGCTCCGGCGAACTGCTGCCTCGGCTGGCAGACCAACTGGCCGATGGCACCTGGCGACCAGGACCGCTGCGGGAGGTGCGGTTCCCGACCTACACGGGTAAATCGATGGTGGTCTGCGTCCCCACGCTGCTCGACCGGCTCGTACACCGCGCACTGCGCAACGCCATCGAACCGATCCTCGAAGCCCGTGTGCTGCGCGACTGGGTGTCGGGTTACCGACCTCGCCGCAACCGCATCACCGCGCTGCGGGCCGCCGCGGCCCACGCCGAGGCCGGTTTCCGCGCAGTGGCTGACGTGGACGTGGCCTCGGTGTCCGAGGGCGTCACAGTCGACCAGGTCGTGGACTGGTGTGCCCACCACGTCCATGACGGCACCTTCCTCGGCCGTATGCGCACCGCGTTGACCGCGATGCCGTATCCAATCGCTGCTGGGTCGGGACTCGCACCGATGCTGATCAACCTGCGGCTGTCGAGGCCGGATGCGCTGCTGGACGGATTGCGGGTGGTGCGGTTCGCCGACAACTACGCGGTCTTCTCCGCCGATGAGGCAGGAGCACGAGACGCCTTCGCGGTCATCAATGCCGCGCTCGCCGAGTTCGGGCTCCGTCCCAACGAGTCCAAGAGCCGAGTGCGGCTACGCGCGAACGTCGAAGACCTCTTTCTGATCGGGGGCTGACTGAGGTGAACGTCGAGTGGATCGAGGTGCCCGGTGGGACTTGCGCGTTCGGCGATGACGCCCGACCTGCCGAGATCGGCACCTTGCTGTGGACACGCACCCCGATCACCTACGCCCAACTGAGCGGCGGACGCACCAGTACACGCAGCCTGCACCCGGTCACCGGCCTCAAACACGACCAGGCCGTTCAGGTCGCGCACGCTCTGGGCGGCAGGCTGCCGACCTCGGCGGAATGGGAGTGGATGGCGGCCGGGCCCACGGGCCGACATTGGCCATGGGGCGATCAGGAGTGGACTCCGGAGCTGGCGAACCTGAATGGCTCAGGGCTGGACGCCACGAGTCCGGTCGACACCCACCCCGCCGGCGCGACCCCTGAAGGGCTGTTGGACGTAGCGGGCAACGTGTGGGAGTGGACCGCTCGCTCGACGATGGGCAACGGGGCGGTCCTGCGTGGCGGGTCCTACGCCTCGCTTCCGCTGTACGCGCGGTCAACGTTCCTCAACGCCGCGCCCGCCGAGCTGGCCTCGGAGGGCATCGGGCTTCGGGTGGTGCGCCGACCATGACGTTCGCCGCCGCCATCGAGCCTGAGCAGGGCCTGGTCATCGTCTCTTGCAGCCGCGAGAAGCTCGTTACCACCGATCCGACTCCGGCGCTGGAGCTGTACCAGGGCGCGCTGGTGCCTCACTTGCGCGAACACCTGGCCCCCAACTACCAGGTGCGGATCAGGATCCTGTCCGCGGAACACGGCCTGCTGCACCCCGAGGACCTGGTCGGCACGTACGACCACAAGCTTCGTAGCCGCGGCGAGGCCGAAGCCCTCCGGGCTCGGGTGACCTCGCGCCTCGCCAACGACCTGCGTGGCAAGACGCTGCGGCAGGTGCTCGTGGTGTTGGAGCCGCTCTACGTGATCGCCGCCGAATGCCTGTTCGATCACGTTCCGCCGCTGGAGTTGGCGGTGTTGCCGGAACCGACCGATTGGTTGGGCGCAAGGCGAGTGCTGTCCCGTTGGGGCTGGCTATGATCGACAACTCCGTACCGCTGCGGGAGGAGTTGCTGCGGCACGGCAACAACCACAGCTCCAGCACTCATGCTTGGGAGGCTCTCGCCGACGGGATCGGCTGGCACCAGCCCACTCCGTCGGACTGTTGGCTGGCGCGCTCGCGCACCGTCTCGGTGGTCATCCCCGCCCACGAGGTCGGTTACAGCCTGCCCACCGTGCTCGACGCTCTGGACGCCCAGCATCGCCAGGACGAGTTCGAGGTCATCGTCGTCGACGATGCCAGTGCTGACGACACCGCCCAGGTCGCCGCGCGGCACCGGGTGGTCGACCGGTTGGTGCGGCTGCCGGAGCGGATGGGCGCGGCCACCGCCCGCAATGTCGGTACCGCGCTCGCCCGAGGTCAGACGGTGCTCTACCTCGACGGCGACATGGTGGTTCCCCCACACGTGCTCACCGACATCGCTGCTCGCGCCACCGATACCAGCGTGCTGGTCGGGTTCCGCCACAACCTGCGCCACGAGGTCCACTCCCACGACGCGGCCATCCTGGCGCGCATCCCGAATCTCGCGGCCGATCACCGGGTCGTGTGGCGGCCACCGCCGAACACCACGCTGCCCTACAGCGGGATCACGCTGCCCGAGCCGCTCGACGGCCGCCCGCTCGACGACACCCACGACTTCATCGACCTCGGGTACGGGCAGTCCTACTACGACTGGGACCTGCCCCGCATGGTCGTCACCGCGCTGGTCGCCGTACCGCGCGCCGCCGTGCTGGACGTCGGCGGGTTCGACGCGGAGTTCGGCCGCCTTGGGTGGGGCATGGAGGACACCTACCTCGGCGCCTGCCTGATCGCCGCCGGGCTGCTGGTCATCCCGCTGCGCCAGGTCGTCGGCTTTCACCTCGATCCACCCGACGCAGCCGAGCAGTGGCAACACAAGCTCGCCGGCTGGCCGCGCACCCTCGCCCGCTACCGCGATCTGCTGGAGCTGCCCGCTCCGCGAGGACGCTCCGAAACCTTCATCGCCGCCATGTCCGAGCTGCTCACCCACTGCGAGGTACGCCCATGACTACGACAACGACGACCATCGGACGTGCCTCGGGGCGCCGGATGGTCGGCTGCGGCACGCGCGGCGGCAGCGGTGTCGCCTACGACCCGCTCACCGGCATGACCCACCGAACCGGCCAGCCGATCCTCACCGGACGCACCGCCCTGGCCCACGAGAGCATCACCGCACTACCGGAAGTCCACCCCGGCGAACTGGGCGACGTAATGCCGGTGAGCGTGTGCTGGTCGCCCATCGTGCGCTGCAACCTGGCCTGCCCGCAGTGCCTGGACGACAAGACCGTCGCGGAGCTCGGCCGCGGCGAACGTGCCGACGTCGCGGCCAGGATCGCTTCTTCCGGGGTGCTCGGCGTGGACGTCTCCGGCGGCGAACCGCTGTTGATCCGCGACCTGCCCACCCTGCTCGATGTGCTGGTCGACGGCGGCTGCGCGGTCAGCGTCACCACCAACGGCACCCACCTGCCTCGCCGCGCCGAAGCCCTCGCCCGCCGGGTCGACGCGATCCGGGTCAGCCTCGACGGCCCCAACCCCGAGCGTCACGATCGCTGGCGCGGCGAGGGCAGCTTCGCCAAGGCCGTCTCCGGCATCCGCGCCGCCCTCGCCCATGGCATCCCGACCCAGATCCAAGCCGTGCTCATGCGCTCCACCGCCGCCGGACTACCCGCGCTGGTCGAGCTGGCCGACCGGCTCGGCGTCCACGGCCTGACCGTCCTGCAGTACCTGCCCTTCGGCGAAGGCGCGTCGCTCGCCACCGCCGAACAAGTGCCGGACGAGGAGGCCCACGACCTGATCGGCGCGCTCGGCACGCCCCCGGTCCCGGTGCGATTGCGCACCCGCGCCGACGCCGCCGGGTTCACCGTCGTGCGCGCCGACGGGCAGGTCTGGCGCAACACGCCGGATACCACCGCCATCGCCGCCCTGCACCCGCTGACCGGGCCGGTCAGCCTGGCCGTGACCGGACGGGACGGTTCGGCATGACCCGCACCGCACTGCGCGTGTTCGAGCACCAGCGCATCTGGCGGGTCACCCCCGAGGCCCTGAGCGACGCCTGCCTGCTGCTGTTCGCCGCCATCAGCCGCGACCACCCGAAGGTCGACCACGTCATCGGTATCGCCAACGGCGGCGTCGCCCCCGCCCGCATCCTCGCCGGCCGCCTCGGTGCGAAACCCCGAACCGTGCAGGCCCAGCACAACGCCGACGACGGCCTGTACCGCCAGGCCACCGGCAAGGTCACCGTGGACGTCGACGCCTTTCGCCGGAGCATCGGCCGCAGCAAGCTCCACGGCGCCATCCTCGTTGTCGACGACATCTGCGGCAGCGGCGCCACTCTGCACAAAGTCCGCAACGTCCTCACCCCGGTCCTCGCGCCGGACGCTCACGTGATCACCGCGACGTTGTGCTTGAACACCGGGGCCGAGACCTGCCCGGACTACTCGGTGTGGACGGTGTCGGACTGGGTCAGCTTTCCCTGGGAGAAACGCCCCGCCCAGCCGACCACCGACATACCCATCCCCGCGCAGGTGACCAGCCATGCCTGACGCCACCAAGCCGGTCACCGTCGCATTCGTTCTGGCTTCCTACGCCCCCGACGCGCCGGCCGGGATGGAACGCGCGACCGCCGCCCTCGCCCGCGGACTGCGCCAGCTCGGACACCGGGCCCTGATCATCACCGCAATCGAGCCCGACTCGACCGAGGACGAGGTCGACGAGGACCTGGTCGTGCTCGGCTCGGTCGGGGTCACCTTCCCTGCCAGCGACGACGAACTGCGCGAGGCAATCAGCACCCACGGCCAAGACAAAATCATCGCCGCTGACCTCCGCGCTCTCTACCGCCGCCATCACGTGGACATCGCCGTGTACGTCGACGCCTTGTGGGGACTCGGACGCCTCGCCCCAGCTTGCGACGGAGTGCGCACAGTGCTGGCGATGCACGTCGTCGGCCACGACCAGGACCTCGTACCGGCCTTGGAACGCACCGACCTGGTGATCGTGCCGTCGACCACGGTCCTCGGCCATGCCCACGACCGGGACTACGACAGCACCTGCTGGCAGATCGTGCCCAACGCCCTGCTCGGCAACCACAGCGCACCCGATGCCAGCCAGCGCGAGGCGCTGCGGCGGAGCGGGCCAGTGCGGGTGCTGGCCCGGCTCGGGCCGGAGAAGAACGTCCGCGCTCTGCTCGACGCCGGCCGCCTCGTCGACCGCGGCGTCGAGGTCGTCCTCGCCGAGGCCGGGTTCGAGCACGCCGCCGGCGCACAGGCCGCCGAGTATCGTCGCTGCGCCCACTCGGCCGCCTACCTGTTCAGGGGCAGCGTCCGCGACGACGGCCTGCCCTGGGACCAGGTCCAGCCGTGGCTCGCCAACGCCGCCGTGGTCATCGTGCCCTCGACCAAGGAGACCTTCGGCCTCGTCGCCTTGGAGGCCATGAGCGTCGGCACCCCGGTCGTCGCCTTCGACGTGGACAACCTGCCCACCCTCATTGGCACCGGGGAAGGAGCGGGCGGGATCGTGGTGCCTCGCGCCCACGGCGAGTTCGGGCTGTGGGGTGCCGCCGAAGTCCTCCTCGACGATCCGGTACGCTACGCAGCGCTATCACGGGCTGCGTACTACCGCTCGCGGGACTATCTGCCCACCACAGTCGCCCATGACTTCCTCAAGGCGGTGCGGTGATGAATGACGTCCCTCTTCTGCTGGTCGACGGCCACAACCTGCTCTGGCGCGGAGCCTTCGGCTTCCCGGCCGCGATCTTCTCCCGCGACAAGACACGCGAGCTGACTGCCGAGTTCGCCTTCTTCGCACTACTGCGCGTAGCGATCCGCGAGGAGTTCACCTCCCCGCCGGAGGTGATCGTGGTGTTCGACGGCCAGAACGGCGCGGCCGAACGTCAAGCCACCGACAGCGACTACAAGGCGAACCGCGTCCTCGACGAAGCCGCACTCAAACCCATCCGCGCCATCCCACACGTCCAGGAAGCGCTGACCGCCTACGAGCTGGCCTGGATCGAGATCGACACGGCCGAGGCCGACGACGTGATCGCATCCCTCGTCGCTCGCGTCCGCCGCGACGACCCCGAGCGCCGAGTGTGGATCATGTCCGGCGACCGTGACTTCTACCAGCTCATCGACGAGCACGTCCGGGTGGTCAACACCGCCATGAAGCGAGGCCGCCGCCACATCGAGCCCGGCACTGTGTTCGACCGCTACCAGGTTCAGCCGACCCAGTGGGCGGACTTCCGGGCCCTCACGGGCGACCCGGCGGACAACATCCCCGGCGTGCGCGGGGTCGGCGCGGGCACTGCAGCCAAGCTTCTGGCCGGTGGCCTCACTCTCGACCAGCTGGCCGACGCGGGACGGCTCATCGGCACCAAGGGCAAGGCCGTCCTCGAAGCCTGGGACCAGGTCCTCGGCTGGCGCGACCTGATCAGAATGCGCACCGACGTCACCCTGCCCCTGCTACCCGCCGGCCGCAGCAGCCGGAGCCTGCCCAAGCCTGCCGACGTCATCGACAAGCTCGGGCTGTGGTGATTCCACTGGTCGCGTTCATCCCGCCCGCCTCGGTGTTGACCGTGATGGCCCATCCCGACGACGCCGAACTCTGGGCCGGCGGCACTCTCGCCCTCTGCGTCGCCGCCGGGGCCGACGTCACCATCGCCGTCCCACGTCACCCCGAGCCCCGCGCCAGCGAGGCCGCCGCCGGGGCCGCCGCACTCGGCGCCGGGCTTCATCAGATCAACCAGGCCACCGCGGGGACCGTGCGCGAGCTGCTGCTGGATACAGGCCCCGAGGTTGTCCTCACCCACCCGGTGCGCGATGTACACCCTGACCACCGGCGCATCGCCGAAGCAGTGTTGGAAGCCCTTCCCGAGGTCGTCATCGCCACGGGACACCCCCGCCGGGTCTACACCACCGACACCTACAACAGCCTCACCCTCGACGGCCCCGTTCCCGCGCACACCACCGTCGACATCACGACTACCTGGGTCACCAAGCAACGCGCCCTGGCCGCACACGCGTCCCAGCCCATCACCGAGCACTTCGGACCAATGGCCGAGATCCTGGCCCGGCTGTGGGGCGCACGCATCGGCGTCGACCACGCCGAGAACTTCGTCCCGCTTCCTGTCCTCGGACGTCTTCCCGCCGCGCTGACCCTGTGACGCCGTCGGACGATGGTGTCAGTCTGCACGTAAGGACGCCCTCGCTTAGAAACTACGAGAACAGCGCGCACACACGATCGAGTTGGGCGAGGAACTCGGGCTCACGTTCGTCGCGTCGTCGCCAGAGGACGGCCAGCCATCGCAGGGCGATTGTGCGTCGGGCGGCAGCGAACCTTGACCGGTTCTGCCGGTTCACGCCGAAGTCGTCCTCTAGGGTCCGCCAGGTGCTGTCGGGAACTTGCCGAGCGCTGATGTGCTCGATGTGGTCTGCAGCGTCCACCGCCCGATCGCTCCAGCCGCTGAACTCGAAGTCGACGACGTGGAGCCCTTCGTTCTCAGACAGCCAGTTCAGCAAGTTGGCGTCGCCGCGCGAGAACACGGCTGGCGTGGGGCGACGCAAAAGGCCGACATCCCCGCTAGCCTCCCAGCGGTCGAGCAAGGTCCGCATTTTCCCTGTATGTGCGTCGTCGGCGGCGGCCAACTGCTGTGGCCAGATGTCGGTCAACCGCGCGATGTAGTGGGTGATCGAATCGACTCGTGGCCAGGAGGCCAACGGCTCAGCCATCGGCAGTGCTTGCATGGCTCCGGTGGCGGCGGCAATCCACGGCAGCACCAGCTCGGGATTCGTCAGCTCGGGTATCGGTCGGCCGGGAACGAAGCTCATGCCGAGTGCGGGTTGGTCTGGATGATCGTCCCGCCATAGTGGCTGCGGAGCGAGACCAAGTCCAGCAACATGGTTCAATCCGTGCCATTCCCGAGCCACGCGGTTCTTGTCGGTCTTGCGGTAGAGCTTCAGGCAGACTTCGCCCCATTGGAAGACATCGCTGTTGCGACCGCCGCTCAAGGGGCACAGCCGCCACTCGTGGAGCACGGCTTCGAGTGGCAGCTGTCGACCGCGCGCCGCTCGGAGGTCGGCCAAGAGTTTGTGAGGCACGACGCGGCTGGCGGCCGAGAGTGATGTCAACGTGTACTCCGGTCTCAGAAGGCGGACCACGACCACGGCCGTTCGATCTCGCCTCTCAGGCACGCCACCCGATGGCGTACCTGTTCCGCGGCTTCTGGGCTGGTTGTGGCTTTGCCGAGGACGAAGGCAGTCCACCGGAGTTCTCTGATCGTCGCCAGGGTGCGGTAGCCGGGCCAGGCGGTCATGTCGTAATCGCCGTAAGCGTCCACAAAAGCCTGGTAGTCCACCTCCGTGATCCGGGCGAAGTCGGTGTAATCGACCGCCAAGGAGACCAGGTCCCACTCAGGAGGCCCGATCCCGACATGGTCGAGATCCAGCAGCACGGGGGCGCCGCCTGCCCTGGGGACAACAACGTTGCCCTGCCAGGCATCGCCATGGATGACGCGCCGAGGCAGTTCCGGAACCAGCACCAAGTACTCACTGTGCAGCTGCCCTGCGAGATCTCGAAGCCAGGCCCGGTCATCCTCGGGCAGGATGGTTCCGCCGTCGATTGACTCGCGTAGCCCTTCGAAGGGGTCAACAACGGGGAACGAAGGCGATTCCGGCACCTCTAGGGCGTGAAGGCGCCCCAGTACCGCGCCGAGTTCGGCCGGCGTGGCGTGGCGGTGGTCAGGAAGCTGTACCCACCATGTGACGGGCCGATTCCCAACAACCGTGGGCTGGTCGATGTCGTCGACGGCACGCACGACGGGGATCCCGGCATCAGCCAGCCAACGCGACGCCTGGATTTGACGGGCGGCCACGAGCTGCGAGCCCGGAGGGCCCACACGAGCGACGACCCTACCGGCCACCTGGTAGATGACGTTCGTACCGTCGCGGATCAACATCGCTTCCGCGGTTGATACGCCGGCCTTCCTGCCCGCTGCCGTTAGCACGTCACGTGGATCTCGCGACAGGACCAAGTTCGTGTCCACATCAGACATTGGTCATGGCCGATGTCGCGAAGTCCGAGAGCTCGGCCACTTCTGGTATTGACAGGTGAGGTTCACACGCTCGTACCAGTTTGGACAGTTCCTCGCTCATCCGCCGCGAGTGCAACATCGGCGCATCGGCGATGGCTTGCCGTCCAATGTCGACGGCCTCCCACGGGTCGCCGATCGTCATGTTCAAAGTCGCCAACCGCGTCCTGGAGAATGCCCGTGAGCGAGGGTAAGCGTCGCTGTGCAAGCGGATCGCCGTTTCGAGGCGTCCGGCGGCGTCACCCGGCCGCTTGTCGGTCATAGCGAGTGGAGTGAGTGCTCGCGCGCTGCTGCCCGCATGTTCAGCCTCGTCGTAGTAGATCAGCCAGGGCGGGTCCGTCTCCGCTTGACGCCCGACGAAATGCTCGTCGGCGCGGTCGACCTCAGCTCGCGCTTCGTCGTGGCGGCCCAGCATCGCCAGCAATCGAGCGCGGACGACGCCGATCATCGCCCTCGCGGTGGCGGTCAGCCGGTCAGCCCGGACTTGGGCGAACTCGATCAACGACAGGGCGTCGTCCAAGTTGCCCAAATAGATGGCTTGGCGCGCCATGTCGGCGAGCGTCGCGGCGCGTAGTTCCCACGACCCGCCCTGTTCTGCGCACCATAGGCCGAAACGGAAGCATCGTGCTGCGGCGTCCTGGTTTCCGACGTCGAACGCTGAGAAGGCCACAACCCCCGCCAGGTTCCCGACGGCCTCGAACATCCCTGCTTCGACGCTGGTGCCGGCCTGAGAGCTCAGCAGGCGGCTGGCCCACCGCAGGTGGGCGAGTCCTGCCTCACCGGCCATGCCGCCGCCGTAGAGGTTCTCGCTGGCGGCCAGCGTGCGCGTCATCAGCCTTACCTGCTCGACCTCGGCCCACCCGACACGCCGAGGAGGCTGCACGTCCAAGGTCAACGGCTTGAGGAACTCGGCTGGGCTGGCTCCCACGTCAACATGTGCAGTCGGGTCGTATCCGGCCACGCCAGTGGAAGCGGAGCCTGGCAGCGCCAGGGAGGTTCCGTGGGATTGCCCTGGGACTTCTTGTCCGGTGCTCAACTGTGACGGACTTGTCGGGGCGTCAGCCGAGACCGGTCCGAGCAGGGCGTCCAATTCATCGAGGGAAACATCAAGCGCTGTCGCGATGCGGGGCCTGCGCCATGGCTGAGGAGTCAGGGCACCGCGCTCCCACCGGCCAACGGTCGAGAACTCCACACCGACGGCAGCAGCGAGGCTCTCCTGGGTGAAGCCCATCGCCTCGCGTCGAGCTGCGAACGCTTCACGCCTGTTTCCCACGCGTTTACCTCACTCCACCCGCTCACACGTCCGCTACGCCTGGGCTTAAAGACGATGCTTGCCTTGCCCCGGCATAGGGGTTACACGTCCTGTTCGATGCGCTCGAAGATGTCGATGTCCGTCGCCCTCTGCCAGTCCGGCAAGTCGTCCCAGTCCGCGACGTAGGACGCCTTCGGCTCGGGGAAGTGCTTGAAGATCTGGCCAATCCAGCACAGCGCGACGAAACGGCCTTTCTGGTCTCGGGTGAGCTTGGCGGTGGCGCCATCGGTAGCCTTGATGAAGGCGAAGACCTGGTCGTATACAGCGGTCGCGGCGTCGCGCTCCCAGTCCGGGGTCTGGTCCCACGGCGTGATGTATCCGGGCTTGGGCTCGCCGGGGTAGTGCTTGGTGACTCCAGCGATCCACGCCTCGCGGAACACGCGGCCTCGGTCATCCTGCATCCTGTTGTCCTCCATCAAGCGGCATGGCTGCCGATAAGGCTGTTGATCTCAGCATCGAGTTGTTGGATCTGCTGGTTGGTGAGCAAGGGTGCCAAGTGCGGCTGTAGGCCACGCAGCTTGCGCACGACGACTCCAGAGCCCGTCTGGCGAGCGGTGGCCAGGACGGCGGAGGCGTAGTTGACGATCTGGTCGGGATCGCGCCGGTGCACGCCGATCATCGCCAGATCAGTGAGGACGCCTGCTTTTCGCCGAGCGGTCAGGTTGCCGGCCAGTGCGTCGGTCAAAGCGGCCTCGGCGAGATCAGGGCGACCAAGGGTGACGTAACAGGTGCCGCGTTCCTCGGCGAGACGGGAGCCGTCGAACCGGAGCCAGCCGCCGTTGTGCACCGGCTCCTGCAGGTGCTGGACCTCGGCGGCGGTGTCGAGTGCACGCTGACAGGCATCGAGGTCTCCGAGTCCGGCAAAAGTCTCGGCCTGTACGACGGCGATCCAATGCCGAGTCGAGAGACCGGGGTTGCCGCGGCGGGCCAGGTCTGCAGCCAGTTCCAGGATCGGGGCGGCTTCGTTGAACCGGCGTTCGTAGACGGCGATGAAGGCGTGTCTGGTCAGCGCGCAGGCCCAGAGGTCAGGGGTATTGGCTTCTTTGCTCGCTGTCGCGGCGAGGGTGTAGCAGTGGGCGGCGTCGGTGTAGCGATCACCGTCGAAGAAGATCTCGCCCGCCAACTGGAAGAGATCGGCGGACAACTCGCAGAGTCGCTGCCGGGTAGCCGGTGACTGTGGTCGACGCAAGCCTTCGGACAGTACGTCGAGCTGGGCGCGGACCAGGGGAAGTACCTGGCTCTTGGTCGATGCGAAGGCATATACACGCCACAGATGGCTGTTGAGCTGCTCAAACTCAGCGACTGCCGTCGAGTCCACGGCACCAGTTCGAGCCGCCGCAGCGAGCCTTTCCGCGTCGCAGACAGCCGACTCGGCCGCTGGCAACGCCAGCAAGGCGCCGGTCATGCTGAACAGGCGTAGCAGGTCGCGACGGTTCATGTCGTCTGTCTCCGCGAGGTCTGGCTGAACAGGGAGGACATCCGCTCCCGCGATCTGGGCTAGGGCGACGGCCGAGGTGCCGTTCGGCCCGGACGGTGTCGGTGCGAGCAACGTGCCCAGCTCTTCGAGGGTGAGACCGAGTGCCTTCGCGATGCGGGGCCGCCGGTACGGCTGCGGCGTCAGATCACCGCGTTCCCACCGGCCGACGGTGGAGAACTCCACACCGACGGCTGCTGCGAGGCTCTCCTGGGTGTAGCCCATCAGCTCACGCCGCGCGGCGAACGCCTCTCGCCGGTCGCCCATGAACATCACCTCGCTCCGTCGGTCCAATGCCACGATAACCAGCTACCGGTCAAGCCTGATCACCCGCTCGGCGAGCAGCACCCGTTCGGACTACTGCCGTAAAAATGGCGTTTGCGCAGGTCAAGTCGGGTGCCGCCTCATTGCCGCCTCATTGGCGCCGCGTCTCCGCTCTGGCCGTCGTTGATCATCCCCACTTGACTGGGGTCGCTGCGGTCTGGGCGAGTTTCCGTCTTCGGCGGCAGCCCGAGTACCTAGAAGCACGTTCACCAGAACGCACCGCTGGGGATGCCGGGCGACGAGACCACCCTCCACGTCTATGGGGAGTTCCCGTTCCCGCGGACGTGCTGGCGGGGACGCTCGACGCACCGCATTGAGGTCTCGGACCAAGTCGTAATTCGAGGGCGTGACCGATGAGGAGATCGTCACCAATGCAGTTGTCGTGTCTGAAATCGAAACCCTTGGCATCGTGGCTCTAGCCCAACTCGGTCTCTACGGTCTGGCGGTACAACAGCTCATACAGGTGTGCGCCCTTGATGAGGACCGAGGCTTCGACGGGGCGCTCGTTGTCGCTGTAGATGACACGCAACTGCCGGATCACCGGCGTCCCATCTGGAAGGTCCAGTGTCTCGGCTTCCTCCACCGTCGGGGATCGTGCCGAAATCCGGTCGACGAAGGTCCGCTGAGGAAACCCGAGGTCGGCGAGGGCTTGGGGCGCGCCGCCGCGGATCTTCGCGGCCTTGGCCAGGCTGCTGTTGTCGGCGATCTCGGAGGGGTAGTAGGACGCGGACAACTCCACGGGCTGGTCGTCGTGGAGGAGGATTCTGGTGCGGAGGATCGCGGTAGCGCCCGGCGTCAGCTGCAATCCGGCGACGATGTCCGCCGGTGGAACGACGTTGTCGACCTTGAGCAACTGGTAGCGGAACCGGCCTGGTTCGGGCGTGATGTAGGCGGAGGCGTCGATGACGAACGGCTGCCGGTCGCGGACGTAGACGCCTTTGCCGACACGGCTGTCGAGGAAGCCTTCGTCCTTCAGGGCCTTCAGCGCGTGCTGGATGGTGGCGTTCGCTGCGCCGTACCGCTCCACGAGTTGCGCGGTGGACGGCAGTTGCGTACCAGGGCTCAGCTCGCCACGCATGATGAGATCGCGCAGTTCCGCTGCGATTTGCTGGTGCCGGGGCCGGCTGTCACGGGCGCGAGGCAAAGTCGGCTCCTGGAGACGTCGTTAGAGCGATCATGGCGTCAGCTCGTATCGCAGCCGTCGTCCGTCGGCCACCATCGTCATCAGGCTGGCTTCGACAGGCCGTTCGTCTCCGGTGAGGAGCACACGGGCGAGCAGCAGCACGCAGGACGGGTCGTTCAGTTCCAGCGTGGTCCGTTCGTGCGGCGTGGCAAGCCGCGCGCTGACGTCTTCACGTACGCGGCGTGGCCGATGTCCGAGGTCAGCCAGGAGAGCGACGGCTCCGCCAGGGATCTTGCGGGGCTCGGCCAGCCGGGTGCCCCGAGCGATGTTCACCGGGTAGTACGAGTCGACGAGCTCGACTGGGTGGTCGTTGAACAGCATGAGGCGGCGCCGCACGACCACCGGCTCGCCTGCAGCCAGGCCGAGCATGTCCGCCACCATCGCGGAGGCGGACACCTCCTCCACACCCAGCAGCTTCTGGGTTCCCGTACCTCCGTGCTCTGCCGCCTCGGCGCTCCAGGCGTCGCCGCGGTGGCCGCTCACGTACGGCATCGACACGCTCGTCCACGGGCCGGCATCGGTCATCGCTCGCCCTCCTTGCGTCTCCTGGTGGGGGGTGCTCCCACCGTTGACCTTAGTCGTAAGGCAGCAAGGCTGCCCTCGACAGCGAGACCTCAACCTTATTACCTTTCTGATATCGCAGTAAGGTTCACCGGTAGCGAAGGTACTACAGATCGTCACGGCTCGGTTCGGCCCCCGGACTTTCCGTCGCTGCGTCGTTCGTGCCGGTACGAGCAGTTCCGCCGCCAGCGCACATCGGTCCGAGTGCTGTTCGGCATGACCGACGAAGGAGGGCTACATGAAGGCCGCTGAGGAGAAGTGTGTGGCGGACGGCCAGATCACCATCTCGCAGTCGTTCGGTTTCAGCGCCAGCCATGAGCTGAGACTGTTGCCGGCCAGTCACAAGTGCAGCCGCAACCACGGCCACAACTACACGGTGACCGCATCGGCGCTCGTGCACAATGACGGCCCCGGTGACCTGACGCCTCTTGGGGACTATCTGGCCGCGACGTTTGACCACCGATTGCTCAACGAGCAGGTCACCTTCCACCCGACGAGCGAGCTTCTCGCTTCTCACCTTGCCGAGTGGTTCCGGGACAACGTTGAGTCCGCGGTGCCGATCACGCTCGTCGCGATGGTTGTTTCGGAGACCGCGACCACGTCGGCACGCTGTGACGGTGTCACCGGCGAGGTCACGATCTCGAAGACCTTCAAGACCGGCCACGGTGACGTCACGCTGGTGCTGGGGGCGGACGGGCTGGACGAGGTTGGGTTCATCACCGATTTCGGCGACCTGAAGCCGTTCGGGGCTTACCTCCAGGCCCCTGCCGCCGACGCGGGGCTACGTGCCGCCGGCCCTGCGCTGGTCGCCCACCTGGCTGGCTGGTTCGTCGACAACGTCGAGCCGGAGATCCGCGGTCGACTCGTATCCGTACGGGTCGACTCGGGGACCACCACTGGCCTGTGGGAACGAGGCGATGCCTCGTGAACACGCTGACCTTGGCTCCCGAACGGGTAGAGGGTTCTGCAATTCTCACGGAGAAGTTCGAGTCGTTCCAGGGCGAAGGCCCCTGGACAGGGCAGCGCTGCGTGTTCGTCAGATTCTCCCGCTGTAACCTCCGGTGCGGCTACTGCGACACCCCGGAGAGCTGGGACTGGAGCAGGTACAACCCGGTCGAGGTCAGCGACCGAGTCCCCGTCGCCGAGCTGGTGTCGTGGGTGCGCGAGCGCGGCGTGGACATGATGGTGATCACCGGCGGGGAGCCGATGTTGCAGCAGCCCGCCATGACCGCCCTCGCCCGCGGCCTGGCCGACATCCGGGTGCAGGTCGAAACCAACGGCACGGTCGCACCCACACCGGAACTCACCTCCTTGGTCGATCTCTGGGTGGTGAGTCCGAAACTCGCGAACTCTGGCATGACCTACTCCACCCGCATCAAGCCCGAAGCCCTCTCGGCGTTGGTCGCGACAGACCGCGCAGTGTTCAAGTTCGTTGTCACCGAGCCCGACCGCGACCTCGACGAGATCGCCCAGCTCGTCGAGGAACACCACCTGGCTCCGGTGTGGGTGATGCCGGAAGGCACCACCCAGGAGAAGGTTCTGGCCGGCATGGACGCGCTCTACGGCCGGGCCACTGAACGCGGATGGAACGTCTCCACCCGCCTGCACATCCTGACCGGAGCGCGGTGACACCGACTCCCAGACCGAGCACTGGATCGCGGTGCTCGCGGTCACTGTCGCTGCGCCCGGCATGTCGTCCCCGCACCTGCGGGCCGTGGCGCTATCAGGAGCCGCCGCCGCTGACGTCCTTGACCCATTCACCACTCCCGGAAGCGAGGCGAAGTCCGTGACCAACACCCTCGACAGGCTTGCTCCCAGCGAAAGCCAGGACCTGGTGTCGCCGGGCCCGGTCGACACTGAGCGCGTTGCCGATCTTGTCGGCCAGCTCCTCGCCGCGATCGGCGAGGACCCTGGACGGGAGGGTCTGTCGGACACGCCGGCCAGGGTCGCCGCGTGGTGGCGCGGGTTCTTCTCCCCGGAGCCGTCGGCCGCCCCGACCTGCTTCCCCGAGCAACATCTGAGCGGCCAGTTGGTGGTGATCGGCGGCATGAGCGTCTGGTCGCTGTGTGAGCACCACCTGCTACCCATGAACCTGGACGTCGCCATCGGTTACGTACCGGACGGCGAAGTAATGGGCCTGTCGAAGTTCGGTCGAATCGCACAGCAATACGCGGGCCGCCTTCAGGTGCAGGAGCGCTTCACCCGGCAGGTAGCCGACGAGATCGCCGTCGTGATCGGCAGTACCGACGTGGCCGTCGCGGTTCGTGGCACGCATCTGTGCATGAGCGCGCGGGGCGTGCGGATGGAGGCAGCTCGTACCACCACACTGCAGGCCCGCGGCCGATTCGAGAGTGATCCTGTGCTCTCCCAACAGTTCCTCGCCCTCGCCACGGACAGGTGGAGGGTCGCCTGATGGCCAAGAGCATCGCCTTCTCCGCGATCGCCCCGCCCGACTACCTGAACGTCTTCGTCGCGCAGGAGCCCGCCAGCGTCCACCACGTGGCGGCCCAGCGTGTTCTGACCGACGCTGCCTACCGCGCGTTCTTCCACCGCGAGGCGCAGCGGGGTGCGGAGATCATTGTCGACAACGGGGTCTTCGATCTCGGCCACGCCCTGCCGGCCGCCGACCTGATCGCGGCGGCCCACATCGTGGACGCCCGCGAGATCATCCTCCCGGACGTCATGCGCGACGGGCTCGCCACCATCAAGGCCAGCGACGAAGCCGCTCGCGAGATCCTCGACCTCAGCGACGAGTTCCGCCTGTGCGTCGTGCTGCACGCGGCAGACGATCAAGAGTGGCTGCGCTGCTACGACTACTTCGCTTCCAACGAATACGTCGGAGCGATCGCGCTGCCCGCATCACGACGTCCCGCGCCCGAAGACCAGCTCTGCCGCACCCGCTGGGCGGCCACCCGGTACCTGGAAGACCACGGCATGGTCGAGGACCGGATCGTCTATCGGCTGCTCGGCCTCGGCCGCACCGGGCACCTGGAACTCGTCGAACAGCGCGAGCACGAATGGATCGCCTCGGTCGACGGCGCCGCCCCGGTCATCCTCGGCGCGATGGGCATCGAGATGCTGCCCGACGGTCCCTACGAGAAACCCCCGACCCCTCGAATCGAGAATCTGGGTCGGATCCCCGAAGAGCGGTTCGACTTGATCCGGCGGAACATCGCCGTCGTCCGCGAAGCGGCGGGTAGTAGCGTGCGGATCCCGGAGGCGGCCTGATGAGCCTCCTCGCCAACACAATCCCGACCGCGGGAGCCAGCTCGGCGTTGCAGACGTCCCCCATCGCGGTGGACGGGCACACGATGGCCCCGGACCGCCTTCTGCGCTACCTACAGATCAAGGTCCACCACCTCATCCAGGACCACGACTGGGACAGCATCCACGTCGTCGGCGGCTACGACCGCGAAGCCGTGATCTCCACGCACGAGAAGACCGGCAAGCTGTTCAACTTCGAGCGCCCCACCGCCGAGGTCCACGGCCGTGACCTCATCGTCAAGGCGTTCCCCGGTGCCGACTACGTCCACCACTACGCCCTGATCATCGCCACGTACCTGTCCATGACAGGAAAACCGGCCGACACGGTCACCTACGAGTTGCCCGACCCGATGTTGTCCCGCGAGGCGGTGGCGAAGCTCGGCCTCGAACTCGATGGCGACCTCGTGATCGTCGGCTGGGGCCTGGCGCACCTCGCTCCTGCCGACGGAGCGTGGACCTACGGGCACGGCTACGCCTGGCAACGCGCTCAGATCCACGGCCGACGAGTGGTCTACCTCGGGTTCCTCCACAGCATCTGGGGCGACGTCGCCGGACGCGTGGTCACGCGCCTGGCCGAGCTCGGTGCCCGCGACGTCGTCTACGTCGGCAAAGTCGGTGCGCTGAACCCCGACATCGAGCCCAACACGCGGCTGGCTACCGGAAACACAAGCCTCGTCGGCGGCAGCCTCGTGGCGTGGCCTGACTTCTTCGGCGACTTCGCCACCGCCCAACCAGGCGTGCACACCGGCATCCACGTCACGTCACCCTCGATCCTGCTGGAGAACAGGGACTGGCTGACCGAGCACGCCGAGCACGCATTCGTCGATCCCGAGATCGGCCCTATGGGAGTTGCAGCACGCGACGCCGGGATCGATTTCGGCTACCTGCATGTCATTTCCAACAACCTTGCTCGCCACTACCCCGCGGACTTGTCCAACGAGCGTCACAGCGACGTTGTCCGGCGGCGCACCGTCCTAATTAGACAGATTCAAGACATCGTCGCCAACCGACTGGCCGCCCGGCCGATCTGATCCCTTGGAGCGCACCAACATGACGAACGCAGCACCACTTTTCAACCCTGCGCGCGGGCGCGAGATCACGGTCGTCGGCATCGACGGCGCGGGCAAGTCCACCCTCGCCACCCGCCTGCACCAAGCGCTCAACGAGGCCGGCCACGAAACGATCCTGATCGGCAAGCACAGCACCGAAGTCCCGATGGACGCCGAGTTGTCCGCCTACGTCGACAGGCTCAACGCATTGGTCTATCGCCGCGACGCGCGCGTCGCCCAGGCGTGCGGCGATCACTACTGGCTGCTGGCGCTGGCCGCCTGGTACACCCTCCAGGACAAACTCGTCATCCAGCCCGCCCTCGCCGCCGGAACCCACGTGATCCTCGACAACGCCCACCACAAGATCCTCGCTCGCTACGCGGTGAATCCCGACGTCTCCACCAGCCTGGCCGAGCAGGTCTTCGCCCACCTCACCGAACCCGACCTGGTGTTCTTCCTGCGCATCAGCGCCCGCGACGCGCTCGCCCGCAAGGGCGAATTCAGCTCCCTGGAAACCGGCCACTCCGGCGGCGCGGACGAGGACTTCATCCGCTACCAGGACACCGTTCTCGCGAAGCTGCGCGAGCACGAGCAGCGCGGCGGATGGCTGTCGATGGACGTGACCGACATGGACCGCGACGCGGTCTTCAAGACCGCTGCCGAAGCGCTCGCCGACCGCCTCCAGCTCGCCATCTGACCCCGCCAACAGTCATCACGAGGAACGCACCATGCCAGCGACCCGACCAACCGGCGGCGAGTACGTGTGCCACGGCATCACCTGGGCGACAGGAAATCCCCGGCTGCTGCTGGCCCCGCTGCCCGACGGGCCGCTGGTCTACGCCGAGATCATGAACCAGCGACTCGGTTTTGCGGTCGGTACCGGCCGGTGGTGCACCGGCCGGTACCAGTTCGCCGACACGGTGCGCGTCGAGGCCCTCGCGTGTCCCGACCGCGCGCCGACCGAGCAGGGCGACCAGTGCGCTCGGTGCTTGCGCCAGGACGAGTTCCGCTTCGCCCACCAGTTCCACCAGGACGGCAACGTCCCCGCGGCCCTGCGCCAGTACATGGACCAGCCGCACTGGCTCTACCTCGCCACCTTCGCCGACGGCGCCACCAAGGTCGGCACTGCAGCCGAACCACGCAGGCAATCCCGCCTCGACGAACAAGGCGCCCTGATCGCGACCTATCTGACCAAGAGCGCCGACGGCCGCGCCGTACGCCACCTCGAAGACGCCATCACCCGCGGCCTGCAGGTGCCCCAGACCATCCGGGCCTCGACCAAGCTCAAGGCGCTGGCCAATCTGACCGACCTGTCCACCGCGAGCGCGACCCACGACCGTCACGTCTCCCGCGCCGCGGACGCGCTCGCAGCGATGAACACTCCGGCAATGCTGGAGACGTGGACTCCTCCTGCCGAAGGCGACCGAATGCGCGTCGCCGACGGCGTACGGATGCTGTACCCACACGATCTGCGCGACGGTGAGCACGGCTTCACCGTCGTCTCGTGCGTCGGCACCCAGGTGCTGGCCGCCCTGGACGGTGACGACGAAGTGGACTACGTGCTCGACCTCGGCACCCTCAAGGGTCGCCGCATCACGCTCGGCCCGTTCACCTCGCCCGCCGCCGCCTTCCAGAACTCCCTCTTCTAACCGACCCCGGCTCGTCGCGTCCGTCCGCAACGAGCCTGGCCTGCGCCCTGAAGCGAGGTACCCGCGATGGCACCACTGGACGCCCTTCTCGGCTGGGACGAGGACACCACTGCCGAGGCGTACGCCGCCTTCACCCGTGCCTTCCCCATGTATTCGGCCACCAGCCGGGACCTTGCTCGCCGCGCCGATCTCACCGACAGCCGGCTGGTGGTCGACCTCTGCGGCGGAGCCGGCGCGACCGCGGAGGCAATCCTCGAACTCGTGCCGATCGACGCCCAGGTCGTCTCCCTGGACAACGCCGCTGCCATGCAGCGCGTTGGCCGACGCACCCTGGCCGACCCACGCCTGAGCTGGGTCACCGCACCAGCCGAAGATCTGGTCGGCCACGTTCCCGGCGCGGCAGACGCGGTGGTGTGCAACTCCGCGATCTGGAAGACCGACGTGCCACAGGTGTTCGCCGCCGTCCACCAGGTCCTACGACCCGGCGGCCGGTTCGTGTTCAACGTCGGCGGCGGCTTTGCCGGCGTCCGCCACCCCGACGAGACCAATGTGCGCACCGGCCCCTCGCTGAACACCTTGATCCGTCAGGTCGCGGCCCGTGACCACGGCTACGCCCCGCCTCCAGCCGCCGAGCCAGCTCCGAAGCTGCCACTGGACACGATTGCCGACCACCTGTCGGTCGCCGGACTGACCGTGCTCGACACCGAGGTCGTCGCCCAGCGCAGCACGATGGCCGAGAAGAAGGCGTGGTTGTCGATTCCGGTCTTCGCTCGACCCGACGGGGACTTCACCCACGCTCAGCGGATGGACATCCTCGACAAGGCGTACTCGCTGACCACGCCCGACACGCCTACCGTGACGAGCTGGCTCGTGGTTGTCGCACAGCGACCCAGGGAACTACGTTGACCGCCCCGCCACCGACCAGTAGCCACGGCAGCAGGATCAAGTACTGCGACCACGCGGCCGTCGGCGTGCTCATCTCCTCACCGGACGGGCTGCTGGTCTTCGAACGCGCGAGGCCCCCTGCGGGGATCGCGCCGGTCGCTGGTCATGTCGACCAGCACGGAGGCCCCGAGCAAGCCGCCCGCATTGAGGTCGCCGAGGAAGTCGGCCTGACCGTCACCTCACTTCACCTGCTGCTGACCGCATGGCGGCCCAACCACTGCCGCCGACCGACCAGCGACCGCGTGGGCCATCAGTGGTGGATCTATCGGGCCCAGACCTCTGGCCCGATCCGACCCTCTGCCCAAGAGGTGCGCGCACCCCGATGGCTGCACCAAGACCAGCTCCAGCAGCACGCGCACCGCACCGCGGCCTACGCCGAAGGGCAGCTGAGCGAGGAGCAGTTCACCGCGAAGCCCGGCTTGGAGCCGGTGTGGGTTCGATTCCTGCACGAGCTCCAACTGGTGACGCTGCCCGACGACATCCTGAGTCTGATCGACAAGGTCCTCTGACCGTGCACCGGCGACGGGTCTCAGCGCGCCCCCACCACGTTCCCCGCTGCCAATCGGCGTACGTACGCGCGGATACGTTCGCGGTCCTCGGGGAACACGCTCTCCCACGTCTCGTCCAGGTCAACCCACCTCGATGGCTGCCCAGTCTCCCCGCCGAGCGGCACGTCGCGGTCGACGACGGCGCCGTAGGACAGGCTCAGCGTCGGCGCCCAGTCGGCGCGGAAGGAGCGGACAGCCACCGCGGCCGGCATAGGCAGCAGCTCGCCCGCTACGCCGGCCTCCTCCACGAGTTCACGAGCTGCGGCTGCCCGCGGCGTCTCGCCTGGCTCGACCTTGCCGCCAGGCGGCACCCATCCGCGCACGCGGTGCCGTACCAGCAAGACGTGGCTGTACGTCGGGTCGGTGACCCAGACCTCGGCCGCGAGCGGCTTCAGCAGCGACTGGTGGGCGTGGAGCCACGTCTGGGCGTCATCGAACTCCATCGCGGCAAGGCGAGCGTCCGCGACCGCCGCTTCCACGGTCAACTGGTCAATCACCTGACCCAGCCTAAGCCGACGTCGCAGCCGACCCGGACATTGCAGGGGGACAAGGCCCGCCGTGTCCTGGCCTGTGAAGGAACGACCCGGAGGTTGGATGCCCCGAATGGTGGAATCGTCAGCGACGAGTCGCGATATTCATGCAGGTCAAGCTTGGTGACGCCTCAACCGCGCCTCCACGGCACTGCCCGAACGCGCTTGATGACATGGCCCATTCGCAGTTGACTACCTCGGGCTGCGCCGAGAGGGAGGTGCTGCCTTAGCGGCGCGCTCTGTCGAGAGCATTTCTGCCCGAACAACCCAGGGTGTCCGCCCTGTCTCATATCTGGATGCGTCGTAACCGGGCCATGCTGACCATGGCCGTCCACATAGTTGATCGTTGAACTAGAAGGGAAGCGATGGGCACCGATACCACCACCGTGTCGCCGGGGTCGCTGCGCGCGGAGATGGTCGCCAAGGTCCGCAAGTCGGGATACGCGCAGCTCAGTGAGGTCGCGCGGGTCCTGCTGGACACACCACGTCATGAGTTCGTGCCCGACGCCCCACTGGCCACTGCCTACGACCCGTGGCAGGCGGTGATCACCCACCGGTTCCAGGATGGCCGGTCGTTGTCCTGCGCGTCGGCGCCGTGGCTGGTCGCGGCGATGCTCGACCAGCTTCACGTCCAACCCGGCAACCGCATCCTGGAAATCGGCGCGGGAACTGGCTACAACGCCTGCCTGGTGCGCCACGAGGCGCCACCAATTCCGTGTGGGGATGGGAGATCCCCGCCGTTGTCCTGTCGCAGCAGGGTAACGAAGCCGAGGGCAGTCTGACCGCGGAGACGCGCGGGAGGATGGCAAGCGGCCCTGACAAAGTCGGGACGTGCTGGTACTGCCAGACAGCGCGGGTCCGGTGAGCGAGACGAGAAGCCGTACGAGAGAAACCAGCGCTTGAAGCTCCGTAATCGTTGTGCCGGCTCAAATCTGGTGGATACGGGCCGGTGTGCAGTGCACGCCTTCAGGATGTCTCTGGATGCGACTCCGTAACCGGTTAAGGCTGCCGGGGCGGAGGCCACGCCGAAGGTCTGCGGCGTAGGTGTGGCGAGTCTGCCGGGGTAGAGCTGGGCGGCTCACTTGTCGAACGGATGGTGGTGAACGTGGGAAGCGTCCGGATGCTGCCCGACCCTTCCGATATCCGATCGGAAGCGGGGCAGGCTCGTCGTCGGCTGATGGCGTCCGGACGTGGCGGAGTCCTCGTAGTAGTCCGAGCGCGCGAAAGGCGCGTACATGGCGAAGGAGGACAGCAAGTCAGCAGCGGAAGGACTGGAATGCCAGGAGGACGTCGCCGGTGAATACCGACGAGCTGGAGTACGCCTTGGTCAAGGCGGAACGCCGGGTACTGGAGATCCAGACGAAGCTGCACCGCTGGGCCTGTGATGACCCTCGTCGCAGGTTCAACGACCTGTTCAATCTCGTGGCCGATCCCGCGTTCCTGTTGGTGGCGTGGGCTCGGGTGCGGGGTAACAAGGGAGCCCGGACGGCCGGGGTGGACGGCGAGACCGCCCACTACGTGGAGGCTGTGCGGGGTGTCGAGGTCTTCCTCGACGGGCTGCGGTCCGCACTGCGCGACCGCGGTTTCTGCCCGCTCCCGGTTCGTGAGCGGCTGATCCCGAAGGCGAACGGCAAAGTCCGTCGCCTGGGGATCGCCACGGTGACCGACCGGGTGGTGCAGGCGTCCCTGAAACTGGTGCTGGAGCCGATCTTCGAGGCGGATTTCCTCCCGTGCTCCTACGGGTTCCGCCCGAACCGCCGGGCACATGACGCGGTAGCCGAGGTACGCCACTATGCCGCCAACTCCTATGAGTGGGTGGTGGAGGGTGACATCAAGGCATGCTTCGACGAGATCTCGCATCCTGCGCTCATGGCGCGGGTGCGAGTTCGGATCGGGGATAAGCGCGTCCTGGCGCTGGTGAAGGCGTTCTTGAAGTCGGGAATCCTCGGTGAGGATCGCCTGCTGAGGGAGACCAGCACCGGAACCCCGCAAGGGTCGATCTTGTCGCCGTTGCTGAGCAACGTCGCGCTCTCGGTTCTGGATGAGCACATCACCCAGGCACCGGGAGGGCATGACACCGCTCGGTGGGGTGCTAGCGGACGGATGTGGCGCCGTCGCCGAGGACTGCCGAACTTCCGGCTGGTCCGCTATGCCGACGACTGGTGCCTGATGGTGTGTGGCTCTCGGGCCGACGCCGAAACGCTCCGGGACGAGATCGCCGACGTGCTCTCCACGATGGGTCTGCGCCTGTCGGAGGAGAAGACGTTGACCACCCATATCGAGGATGGCCTTGATTTCTTGGGGTGGCGCATCCAGCGTCATCGCAAACGAGGCACGAACCAGCACTACGTCTATACCTACCCGGCGCGGAAGTCCGTTAGCGCGATCACGGGGAAGGTCAAGGAGCAGTGCCGGAAGACGGGCGTTGGGCTGACGCTGGATGACCTGCTCGTCCATCTCAACCGGATGATGCGGGGCTGGTGCGTCTACTTCCGTCCGGGGGTGTCGAGCAAAGCCTTCAACTACGTGTCCCACTATGCGTGGGAACGCGTGATCTGGTGGCTGCGCAAGAAACATCCCCGGATGAACTGGAAGGAACTGCGACGCCGCTACTGCGGCGGCCGATGGTGGCCAACAGGCGAGACCACGGACCTGTTCAACGCGGCCACGGTGCGCACCACGCGCTACCGCTACCGAGGAACAGCTATCCCCTCGCCCTGGCCACGAACGGCATGAGGATCACCCAGCACAGCGGGACCTGTGGAGCGCCCGTTGCGGTGAGAGCCGCACGGCGGGTGCGGGAAGCGGTCCGGAGAAACGGGCTGGCGGAAAGGCCAGCACCGCGCTCCGGGCCGACTTCACCTTGCCCAGTTGACCGGCCGCGCGGACCTGGTGACCACGATCGACATCGACCCGGACGTCACCGCGAAAGCCAAGCGGGCCCTGACCGCCACCGGCTACGGCGACGTGCATGTGATCACCGGCGATGGTGGGCTCGGCTATCCCGACCACGCCCCGTACGACCGCATGATCGCCACCGTCTCGCCGTGGGACATTCCCGCGCAGTGGTGGCAACAGCTCGCGCCCGGAGGACGGCTGGTCGCCCCGCTGCGCTTCCCTGTCAAGTCAGCGTGTTGAACCGTTTCGTCGGGCGGTGGTGGCGTTCCCAGCCGCCGCTCGGACCGATTAACGTGGGTGCTGAGGGTGCTCAGCCGGTGCGCGAGCCGATGGTCAGGGTGACGGATTGGGATGTGTCTGCGCGGATGAGGGTGGCCGGCACCTTCTGTCCTGGCTGGGTGTGTCGGAGGGCAGCCAGGAGGTCCTCGACGCTGCGGATTGGTGTGCCGGCGAATTCGGTGATGACGTCGCCGGTGCGGATGCCGCTGGCGGCGGCGGGACCGCTTTGGTCGATGCCGAGGACGAGTGCGCCGTGGTCGGTGTGTACGCCGAGTTTTTGTTGGATGTCGGGGGTGAGCCGGCCGAGTGAGATCCCGAGGTAGGGGTGGGTCGCGGTGCCCTTGGTGAGCAGCTGGTCGGCGATGTCGGTGACGGTGGCTGAGGGGATGGCGAACCCGAGAGACACCGCCCCTGCGGCGGGTGGGATGTATGCCTCGTTGATGCCCACGACCCGGCCTTGCGTGTCGAGCAGTGCACCGCCGGAGTTGCCGGGGGAGATCGAGGCGTCGGTTTGAATGAGGTCCACAAGGGACTGGGTTTGGCCGGCGGATCCGGGGATCTCGCGGTGCAGCCCGGAGATGATGCCGGCGGTGACCGAGTTCTCGAAGCCCAGGGGGCTGCCGATGGCCAGGGCTCGTTCACCGGGCCGGGGCAGGTCGTTGCGGTACTGCGGCACGGGCAGGTTCTTGCGGTCGGTGCGCACGACGGCGAGGTCGGTGATGGTGTCGGTGGCCAGGACGGTGCCGGGTGAGCGGGCGCCGTCGGCGTAGGCGATGGTGACCTCTCGCTGGGTTCCCACGACGTGCTGGTTGGTGACCACGACGTCCGGGCGCAGGACGACCCCGCTGCCCAGGTCCTGGCCTGCCTGGACGGTGACCACGCTGGGGCTGACCCGGTCGACCACGTCGGCGTACCCGGCCCCTGGCCCCGCGGGGGCCGGGGTGGTGGTGGTGGCGTTCGGCTGGGCGGGATTGCTCGATCCGGTCGTGCAGGCTGACAGCGCAATGGCCGCCGCCGCGACTGCACCGCAGATCCGCGCCGTTCGAGGGCTAACTGTGCTGTTCATCGCGCGAGGCTCCTCATCGTGGGGGCCAGTGCACCCGCCCAACTCGACCGGGGCGCGGGGCGCGCTGGACCCGACGGGCCGGCCGCTACCTGGCTGGCTAGCTGCCGCAGGCGGCGGATGCGCTCGGCGGTCGGCGGGTGGGTGCTGAACAGCGCCGCCACCCCGTCGTCGCTGAGCGGGTGAGCGATCATGAGGTGGGCGTAGGCGGCGTGTGGAGCGTCGGCGGGCAGCGGCAGCCGCCGTGTCCACTGGTCGATCTTCTGCAGGGCGCTTGCTAGAGCGAGCGGGTCGCCGGAGAGATCCGCGCCGTCGACATCGGCTTGGTATTCGCGGCTGCGGCTGATGGCGAGCTGGATCAGCCCGGCCGCGACGGGGGCGAGGATCAGCATCAGCAGCGCGGCCACCGGGTGGGGTCCGTCGTCGTCCTCGGTGGACGAGCCGATGGGCAGGAACAGGGCGAGGTTGGCCAGGCTGGTGAGGATCCCGGCCAGGGCGGCGGCGACGCTGGAGGTGAGGATGTCCCGGTTGTACACGTGGGACAGTTCGTGGCCCAGGACCGCGCGCAGCTCGCGTGGGGTGAGCAGACGCAGGATGCCGTCGGTAACGCAGACCGCGGCGTGGCGGGGACTGCGGCCGGTGGCGAACGCGTTGGGCTGGGCGATGGGGCTGACATACAGCCGCGGCATCGGCTGGCCGGCACTGGTGGCCAGCTCGCGCACCATCGCATGCAGCTCGGGTGCCTGCGCTTCGTTGACCGGGCGGGCGGCCATGGCGTGCAACGCGATCGTGTCGGAGTAGAAGTAGGCGGCCCCGTTCATCACCAGCGACAGCACGGTGGCCACGATGAGTCCGGTGCTGCCGCCGAGCGCGTAGCCGATGGTGAGGATGAGCGCGGTGAGCACACCGAGCAGCAGCGCGGTCTTGAGCGCGTTGGTGTAGCGCCGCACCATGAGGATTCACCTCCCGTTGTCGTCTGGTGTTGTGGGTTATGACCCGGTGCCGGCGGCTACTCGGTCGGCCGGGTCCTGGCTCGGGCCGGTGTTGGGGTTGTCGAAGCTGACCGTCAGCCCACCGTCGGATAGTCCGATGTGGATGGTGGCGCCGTCGTGCACGTCGCCGCCGAGCAGGGCGCGGCCGATGCGGGTTTCGACCTCGCGGGCGATGAACCGGCGCAGCGGTCGGGCGCCGTAGACCGGATCGAACCCTTGCTGGGCGATGAAATGCCGCGCCGGGTCGGACAGATGGAGGGTCATCCGGCGTTCGGCGAGCCGGCCGCGCAGCTCGTCGGTCATCAGCTCGACGATGCGCTCGATCTCGGCCTCGGTCAGCGGTTTGAACAGCACGATGTCGTCGATCCGGTTGAGGAACTCGGGCCGGAAGTGCCCGCGCAACGCCGCCATCACCCGCTCCCGCGCCTCCGGTTTGATCTCCCCGCCCGCCGTCGCGCCCTCCAGCAGATATTCCGAGCCGATGTTGGAGGTCATGATGATGACCGTGTTGCGGAAGTCGACGGTGCGGCCCTGGGCGTCGGTGAGCCGGCCGTCGTCGAGGACCTGCAGCAGCGTGTTGAACACGTCGGTGTGGGCCTTCTCGATCTCGTCGAACAACACGACCGAGTACGGCTTGCGGCGCACCGCTTCGGTGAGCTGGCCGCCCTCCTCGTAGCCGA
Source organism: Prauserella flavalba (assembly GCF_003202235.1). Classification (GTDB taxonomy): domain Bacteria; phylum Actinomycetota; class Actinomycetes; order Mycobacteriales; family Pseudonocardiaceae; genus Prauserella_A; species Prauserella_A flavalba. The sequence continues at coordinate 148,959 of NZ_MASU01000012.1, read as the reverse complement.
CGTAGCCGGGTGGGGCGCCGACCAGGCGGGAGACGGTGTGGCGTTCCTGGTACTCGCTCATGTCCAGGCGCACCATGTTGTCGGCGGTGTCGAATAGCGCCGCTGCAAGGGTTTTGGCGAGTTCGGTCTTGCCGACGCCGGTGGGGCCGAGGAAGACGAACGACCCGATCGGGCGGCGCGGGTCCTTGATGCCGGACCGGGCGCGGATGATCGCGTCCGCGACCAGTTGCACGGCCTCGTCCTGGCCGACCACTCGCTGGTGCAGGATTTCGTCCAGCCGCAAGAGTTTGTCGCGTTCGCCTTCTTGCAGGCGGGACACGGGGATGCCTGTCCAGCGCGACACGATCGCCGCGATTTCGTCCGCGGTGACGACTTCACGCAACAACCGCTGCCTGCCCTGCTTGGCCGTCAGCTGCTGTTCCTCGGCGTCCAGGCGGCGTTCCAGCTCGGGCAGCCTGCCGTGACGCAGTTCGGCGGCACGGTTGAGGTCGTAGTCGCGTTCGGCCAGCTCGGCGTCATGGCGCACCTGGTCGATCTCCTGCCGCAGCGACTGCACCTTGCGCAGCGCGGCACGTTCGGCCTCCCACTGCGCCCGCATGGCGTCGGCTTCGGCGCGCAGGTCGGCCAACTCCTTGCGCAACTCCGTGAGCCGGGACTGGCTGGCCGGGTCGGTTTCCTTCGCCAGCGCCGCTTCCTCGATCTCCAGGCGCATCACCCGCCGGGTCAGCTCGTCGAGTTCGGCCGGCATCGAGTCGATTTCGGTGCGCAGCATCGCGCAAGCCTCGTCGACCAGGTCGATGGCCTTGTCCGGCAGGAACCGGTCGGAAATGTAGCGGTGGCTCAAGGTCACGGCGGCGACCAGGGCGCTGTCCTGGATCTTCACGCCGTGGAAGATCTCCAGCCGCTCCCGCAACCCACGCAGGATCGAGATCGCGTCGGCCTCGTCCGGTTCGTCCACGAGCACGGGCTGGAAGCGGCGTTCCAGGGCGGCGTCTTTCTCGATGTGCTTGCGGTACTCGTCGACCGTGGTGGCGCCGATCATGTGCAGCTCGCCGCGGGCCAGCATCGGTTTGAGCATGTTCCCGGCGTCCATCGCCCCTTCCGCGGCGCCGGCACCGACGACGGTGTGCAGTTCGTCGACGAACAGCAGGATCCGGCCCTCGGCGGCTTTCACCTCGTTGAGCACGGCCTTGAGCCGCTCCTCGAACTCGCCGCGGTACTTCGCGCCGGCGACCAGAGAGCCCATGTCGAGGGCGAAGACGGTCTTGTCGCGCAACCCTTCGGGCACGTCGCCGCGGTGGATGCGTTGCGCGAGGCCCTCGACGATGGCGGTCTTGCCGACGCCGGGGTCGCCGATGAGGACCGGGTTGTTCTTGGTCTTGCGGGACAGGATCTGCACCACGCGGCGGATCTCAGCATCACGCCCGATGACCGGGTCGAGCTTGCCTGCGGCGGCGTCGGCGACGAGGTCGCGGCCGTACTTGTCCAGCGCTTCGTAGGCGACCTCGGGCATCGCGGAGGTGACCCGCTGGTTGCCGCGGATCGCGGTCAGCGCCTGCAGGAACCGGTCGCGGGTCAGGCCGTGCTCGTGCAGCAGCCGGCCCGCGGCGGTGGTGGTCCCTTCCTCGATCAGCGCGATCACCAGGTGTTCGACGGAGACGTACTCGTCTTTGAGCCGCTTGGCCTCGCGCTCGGCGGTGTCGAGCAGCCGGACCAGCCGCTGGGTGAGGAAGATCTGCCCCGGTGCGGCGCCGGGCCCGGACACCTTGGGACGGCGTCCCAGTTCGGTCTCCAGCGCGGTGCGCAGCGTGTCCGGGTCCGCCTGGGCCTGGGCCAGCAGCCGCGGCACGAGTCCGTCCGGGTCGTCCAGCAGCGCCAGCAGCAGGTGCTCACCGTCGACCTCGGTGTGGCCGAAGCGCACCGCCTTCGTCTGGGCGTCGTGCAGTGCCTGCCGGGATTTCTGGGTCAAAGGGTCGGTCTTGTCCACGGGTCACCTCCACGGTTGTCGTTGACTACGGCGCAGCGCGCGTTCCAGCTGGTCGACCCGGTCCAGCAGATCCAGCACCAGCCCCAGAGCGGCGTAGTTGACCGAGAACGCGGCGCGCAGTCGCTGCATGCGGGCCAGCCTCGCCAGCTGGTCCGGGGCGAACCACAGCGCCCCGGCCCGGTCTCGCTCTGGGTCGAGCAACCCGAGCGCGACGAACCGGGTCACCAGGTCCGGGTGGGTGCCGGTGGCGCGGGCGAAGGATTCCAGGTCCAGCCACCCACGCCGGTTGTGGTCGGGATCGCGCTGGTAGCGGATCAACGCATAGCTCATCGGGGCACCTGGGATCGAACTGTCGGTCATGACCGCCTCCTCGCCGACGTGCCGCGGGGGTCGAAGGTCGAGGCTGTGGCCAGTTCGGCGAACAGCCGGCGCTCGGCGTCGGTAAGCCGGTCGGGTACCACGATCCGCGCCTCGGCGTAGAGGTCACCGGCCTGGCCGCGCGGGTGGGGCATGCCCTGTCCGCGCAGCCGCAACCGCCGGCCGCTGGAGGTACCCGCCGGGACCTTCACCTTGGTCTGCCCGCCGGGGGTGTCCACCGCGACCGTCGCGCCCAATGCGGCTTCCCATGGCGCCAACGGCAGATCGACGGTCAGGTCTCGTCCGTCGACGCGGTAGCGCGGGTGCGGTGTCAGCCGCACCACCAGATACAGGTCGCCCGCTGCCGCGGCGTTGCCGATGCCCTGGCCGCCTTGCCCGGCCAGCCGGATCCGCTGCCCGTCGGTCACCCCGGCGGGAATGGTCACCCGCAGCGTGCGCGGCCCGTCGGGGCCGGGCAGGGTCAGCGAACGCTGCCCGCCCCGGTATGCCTCCTCGACAGTCAATTCGAGTTCGGCCTCCTGGTCCGCGCCCCGCACGGACTGCCCGCGGGCGCGGGCGGTGCGCTGGCCGAAGATGCTGCCGAACAGGTCCTCGACATCGAACTCGCCGCCGAACCCGGCACTGAACGGCGACCCGCCGAACCCTCCGCCGGGCCCGGTGTTCACCCAGACCCGCTCACCACCGGAACCGGACCGCGCGCCGGTGCCGGCGCGGGCGCGCTGCCAGGTCTCGGGGTCGACGCCCTCGGGCACCTGCCGGAAGTCCGGCCCGAACGCGTCGTAGCGGCGCCGCGTCTCCGGATCGGAGAGCACCTGGTACGCCTCGGAGACCTCCTTGAACCGATCCTCGGCCCCCGGTTGCTTGTTCACGTCCGGGTGGTACTTGCGCGCCAGCGTGCGGTAGGCGCGCTGGATCTCCTCCTGACTGGCGGTGCGCGACACCCCCAGCGCCTCGTAGAAGTCACGAGCCACCGAGCGTCACCCCCTGTCCCGCTCGTCTCGGGATCCGTCATCGGCGGCGCGGGCGGCGACCACGACCGTCGCCGGACGTAGTTGCCGGTCGGCGTCACCGTAGCCGGGGCGCAGTACCTCGACCACGGTGCCGGGCTTGGCCTCGGTGTCCGCGCGGGTGGACACGGCCTCGTGCCGGGTCGGGTCGAACGCCACGCCGTGGTCGTCGCGGCGTGGGTAGCCCAGTCCGGCCAGCACCGTCAGGGCCTGGTCGCGGACCGCGCGGATGCCCTGCACGATCGAGCCGGGGTCGGCGTCGGCGTGGGTCAGGGCGAGGTCGAGGTTGTCCACGACCGGCAGCCAGGCCGCGGCCACCCGGCCGCGCTCGTCAAGGCGTTGCCGTTCGCTGTCTCGGGCTACCCGCTTGCGCAGGTTGTCCAGCTCCGCGGCGGTACGCCGCCACCGGTCTTCCAGCTCGGCCACTTGTGCCCGCAGCCGAGCCACCTCGTCCTCGGGCTCGGCCTGGTCGGCCGGGGCGGCCGGGTCGGTTTCGGGAGCGGGCGGCTCGGCCCGCTCCCGCACGAACCGCTCCTCCCGCGGCTGCTGCTCGCCGACCGTCGCTCGGCCGCCGGGGTCGAGGTGCTCGCCGGGGCCGGAGCGGATGCGGTCCTCGGCCATGGCGTGCCCTCCTCTCACTCGCTGGTGAACTCGGCGTCGATCACGTCATCACCGCCGCCGTCCCGCCGGGCGCCGCCACCGGCCTGATTGCCGGCGGTGCCTCCGGCCGCGGTATCCAGGCCGTAGAACAGCTGCTGCAGCTCCGAAGTCAGCTCCCGCAGCCGCTCGATACCGACGGTGTCGTCCTTGACGGCCTGGTGAGCGTCGCCGATGAGTAGCTCCGCGCGGGCCTTCTCGTGCGCGGGCGCGGCGTCACCCAACTCACCGAGGCGCTTCTCGACCTGGTAGGCGATGGTGTCCAGGGTGTTGCGGGCGTCGACGCGCTCGCGGATCTTGGCGTCCTCGCCGCGGTGCCGTTCGGCGTCGGCGACCATCCGCTCGACCTCACTCTGGTCGAGGTTGGAGCTTTCGCTGATGGTGATGGTCTGTTCGGCGCCGGTGTCCTTGTCCTTGGCGGAGACGTTGAGGATGCCGTTGGCGTCGAGGTCGAAGGTGACCTCGACCTGCGGCACCCCACGCGGGGCGGGCCGGATGTTCTCCAACCGGAACCGGCCCAGCACCCGGTTGTCCGCCGCGCGTTCCCGCTCACCCTGCAGCACCACCACATCCACGGCGTTCTGGTTGTCCTCCGCGGTGGAGAACACCTCGCTACGCCGCGCCGGAATGGTGGTGTTGCGCTCGATCACCTTGGTCATCACCCCGCCCAGGGTCTCCACACCGAGCGACAGCGGAGTGACGTCGAGCAGCAGGACGTCGGACATCTCGCCCTTGATCACCGCGGACTGCAGCGCCGCGCCAAGCGCGACGACCTCGTCCGGGTTGACCGTCATGTTCGGGTCCTTGCCGCCGGTCAACCGGCGCACCAGCTGCTGCACCGCCGGGATCCGGGTCGAACCGCCGACCAGGATCACCTCGTCGATGTCGTTCGCGGTCACCTTCGCATCCGCCATCGCCTGCTGCACCGGGCCCATGCAGCGCTCCACCAAGTCCGCGGTGAGCTGGTCGAACTTCGACCGCATCAGCGTGGTGTTCAGGTGCTTCGGCCCGCCGGCGTCGGCGGTGATGAACGGCAGGTTGATCGTGGTCTGGGACACCGAGGACAGCTCGACCTTCGCCTTCTCCGCCGCCTCGTACAGCCGCTGCAGCGCCTGCGGATCCTTGCGCAGGTCGATGCCGTAGTCCTTGCGGAACTCCTCGGCCAGCCAGTCCACGATCCGCCGGTCGAAATCGTCACCGCCCAGGTGCGTGTCGCCGGCGGTGGCGCGGACCTCCACGACCCCGTCGCCGACGTCGAGCAGGCTGACATCGAAGGTGCCGCCGCCCAGGTCGAACACCAGCACGGTCTCGTTCTTCTTCTTGTCCAGCCCGTAGGCCAGCGCCGCCGCGGTCGGCTCGTTGATGATCCGCAGCACGTTCAGCCCGGCGATCTTGCCGGCGTCCTTGGTCGCCTGCCGCTGGGCGTCGTTGAAGTACGCCGGCACCGTGATCACCGCTTCGGTGACCTTCTCGCCCAGGTACTTCGACGCGTCGTCGACCAGCTTGCGCAGCACCGCCGCAGAGATCTCCTCCGGCGCGACCTGCTTGCTACGCACATCGAACCGTGCCGCGCCGTTCGGGCCGGACACCACCTCATAGGACACCGTGTCCCGTTCGGTGGCCACCTCCTCGAACCGACGGCCGATGAACCGCTTCGCCGACGCGATGGTGCCTTTCGGGTTCAGGATCGCCTGGCGGCGCGCGAGCTGCCCGACCAGCCGCTCGCCCTGGTCGGTGTACGCCACGACCGACGGGGTGGTGCGGCTGCCCTCGCTGTTCGGGATCACGGTCGGCTGGCCGCCCTCCACGGTGGCGATCACCGAGTTGGTGGTTCCCAGGTCGATACCGACTGCCTTAGCCATGAGAAGCGCCTCCCCTCACGTGATCAGGACTGGCTGGTCTGCAGCAGTTCGCGGGCGCGTTCGGCGTGCGCGGGGTCGACCAGCACCTCGTAGCGGTCGGCGATCAGCTGGCTGGCCGAGAGGAAGTCCCGGCGGCCACCGGAGAGCGCGTGCCAGATCAGGGCCGCCACGGCGCCGACCACCGCGCCCCACAGCAGCGCCCACAAGATCACCGCGAACCACGCGACCGCGTTGGTGGTGAACAGCGCCAGGAACACGCCGAACAGCAGCCCGATCCACAGCCCGTTGAGGGCGCCCAGCCCGGCTGCCTTCGGATATGTCAGCCGGCCCAGCACGTCTTCCACCAGGCGCAGGCCCACGCCGCTGATGGTGGTGTGCTCGACCGGGAAACCCTTGTCGGACAACGAGTCCACCGCGCGTTCCGCGTCGGCGTAGTTGTCGAACCCCGCCACGACCTCCCGGTTACGGGAGCTGGTCACCTGAGCCAATCGAGCCATTGCTTCCGCCTCCCTGCTGTTGTGAACTCGCCTTCGATGGGTCTCTCCGCCCCACGAGCGCTACTACACGCATGCCGCGCGTAGCGGGAGAGAAATCACCGGCCAACCACCCGCATACCCGCCGCGGCTCGCACCAACCGGGCTTGCGGTCACCGCCGCGGACAGGTCGACGGGGTCGCCCTGTCGGCTGGTGCGGATGCTGCACCTAGCGGGATGCCACGGGACTGCGGTGCCGGTGTCGGTCGCCGTGCCTGCTGCGCGCCGTGCGGCTGGGGTTGCTGCCGTGCGCCGCACCGCCGGGATGGAGCACCCGCTCACCAGGCAGTCGGCGTGGCGCGCGGTGCGCACCGTCCGGTGTGGGCCAGGGCGCGGTGGGAGCGCTGGTCCGGGGCGGTCGATGCGGGGCCGGCACCAGCTGGGCGTCGGCGAGCAGGTCGAGCTGGTTCAACGTCGCCGCGACGTGCCCGGCTGCCTCGGTGATCACCACCGGAACCCTGAGCACGTCACGGAGCAGGCGCAGCAGCAGCCCGAAGCCGGTGAAGTCCAGGCGTCGGACCCGGTGCAGGTCGATCACGACCTGCCGGGCGCCGCCGGTGCGCAGCCGGGCCAGCCACCGCGGCAGGTGCCGGGCCAGGCGCTCGGCCTGCTCCGCGCTCGGACGCAGAATCCATACGCCGTCGCCGGAGTCGGCCAGCACGCGCCCGGCGGGCACCCCGCTGGCACTGGTCCCACGGTCACGCGTGCACGCCTGCGGCATGAGCCGGTTCGTGCCGGTGCGCGCTGGCCGGGCGCCGTGCCCGGTGCTCGGCGCGGGCGTCGATACGAACGTCGGTGCACTCGCCATCCCGAACACCACCTCCCATCCTGGCGTCCGCGAGCAGAGCGGGATGAGTTGGCCGTCGTTCACCCAACAAGACGTGCACGACTCCATCCCGTGTTCCCGACACCACCCGTGTTTGTGACTCAGATCACATAAATCTTGAGTCGGATAGGCTCAACTTCGGGAACAAGAGGTGGCTCATGTTCGTCGTGGTGGATGTCCGGCCGCCGGGGCGACAGGTTCTGGCGGACGCGGTAACGACACGTGATCGAGTTGTGGAGGTGAGAGCCATGACGCTGCCTGCTGTGCGATCGTCGAGCTCGCTGCGGCACTGGGACCCGTTCCGGGAGTTCGAGGACCTCTACAGTCAGATGGGCCGCTGGATGGACTCGGTGGCCGGTCGCCTCGACGAGGGCGTGCGGGCCTGGTCGCCGCTGGCCGACGTGACTGAGACCGAGGACGCCTACCTGGTCGAGGTCGAGCTGCCCGGGATCAAGCGCGACGACATCACCATCGACGTGGTCGGCACCGAGCTGGCCATCAACGGTGAGGTCAAGGAGAAGGAGCGGCAGGGCTGGTTTAGGCACCGCACCCGCCGCACCGGCCAGTTCGCCTACCGGGTGACCCTGCCGCAGGACGTGAACGCCGACAAGATCGAGGCCACCCTCGACGAGGGCGTGCTGACCGTCCGTGTGCCCAAGACCGAGGCGGCCAAGCCGCGCCGCATCGCGATCAGCGGCAAGTGACCATCCCCAGGCAGTCCACCGGCAATGCCCGCGCCACCTGCCCCGCCTAGCACAGCCGCGGGTCGGTGGCGCGGGCGTTGCTGTGGCTGTGAGAAACCGGGCTGCTAGCTCGTCGCGGCTCCCGCGGTGGTGGCGTCAAGCCGGAACTTGGTCAGGGCGCTGTCGAAGGTGTCCTGTTCGTGGGCGGAGACCAGCATCTCGGCGACGTCCCGGAGTTTGGTGTTGGTGTTCTGCGAGGCTCCCTTGAGCAAGTGGAACCCGCCTTGGGCGTCGCAGCCGAAGTGGCGCATCAGCAGGCCCTGGGCCTGTCCGATCGTCTGCCGGGTCTCCAGCGCCACCTTGAGGTGGTCCACCAGGCGGCGGCTGTCGTGGAACAGTTGCGCGTTGTCGAACACCACGCCGGCGTGCACCGTCAGCAGCAGCGCGACGTCGTGGACGGTCTCGTCGAATCGGTGCGGCTCGTCGGAGAACACCGTCAGCACCGCCGACCCGCCCGATCCGCCGCAGCGGCGGGTCGGCACCGGCAACACCAGGACACTGCGATAGCCGTGCTCGGCCAGACGCGCGCTGAACCGCGGCCACCGCTGATCGGTGTGCGTGTCGTCCACCCGGCGAGGTTCGCGATACCGCAACGCTTCCACGAGCGGGCCGTCACCGGTCAGCATGTCCTGCGTGGGCGCCGCTGCACCCGGCGTCGCGCAGGCCGCCACCACGTCCGCTTGCTCGGCCCGCGCGCCGGTCATGGTGACGGTGACCGCCGCGCAGCCCGGCACGGTGCGCAGCACCCGCTCGGCAAAGCGTCCCAGCGCGCCCGTCACGTCGTCGTCCTCGACCAGCCGCGACACCTCGGCCAGCTCCTGGGAGATGGTCAGCAGCTCGGTTTCGCCGGTCATGCGCACAAACCCCTTTGTCGCGGCAACGGCCACGGTCGCGCGGACTCAACCCCGGCCTGCCGCGGGAGCGCCGGAGGCGACCTTCATCGCATCCGATGCTGCGCTGCTGAACACCGACCGTCGATGACCGTACCGAAGTATCGAGGTCGCCCCCGACGACCCCAAGTCTTGGCACCGCCCGCGCCGACCGCAACCCTGTCCAGCGCGCCGCCTCCCCGACAGTGCTTCGCCCTCTGGAAACCGGGCAGCGCCGTCACTAGCATGTCGGTCAGCTCGCGGTTGTGCAGTCAGCCGGGACGTGCTGCAAACCCACTCAGGTGGAGCAGGACAACCAGGCCCATCCGCACCTGCGACGGCTCGCGCACCGCACGACTTCGGCGCGGGCCACGGCCGGCGTCCCCTCCGCCGCATCGCGAGACGGAGGTCTGGCCGTGTTCCCTGCCCACCCGCTGCCGCCGCGACGTTCCAGTCGACCTCCCTGGGGCGTGTCATGACCGACCGCCTCATTCGGCCGCCCGGCGCCGGTGAGCCCGACCACCCGGACCACGCGCACGCCAGCCACGGCACGTGTCCCGCGTTCCGGGTCGCGCTGAGCAGCCCCACACCCAGCGCGCTGCTCGCCGAGGTTCACGGCGAGCTGGATCTCCTCACCGCGCCCCAACTGCGGAGCCGACTCACCCACGCCCTAACCGGCTCCCGGCACACCGTGCTCGTCACGGACCTCACCGACGTGCGGTTCCTGGGCGCCGCTGGCATCACCGCGCTCCTGCAGGCCCGCGAGCACGCCCACCAGCGCCGGATCGCGTTCCGGGTCGTCGCCACCCACCGGCCGGTGCTCCTGCCGCTGACCCTGCTCGACCTGACCACCACGTTCGACGTCCACCCCAGCCGTGCCCAGGCCCTGGCCGCACCGTCATACCTCGCAGGCAACGGCCGCGTCCGGCGCGAACAACCACCGACCCGGACGGCGGCGAGCCAGGTTCAGAAGGCCACGGCCCCTGACACGACCAGGCGGCACGCGCAACCCGAACTCCACCAGGCGCGCGACGACACAACATCCATAGACCGTGGTGAGGGGATGCAACCTCATCGCCATCAGGCTGTCCGGCGAGTGCGAGCCCACTCCAGCGCGCAACCGACTCGCGGATCGCCTCGTCACCTGGCAGCGTTGCCGGGCACGCCGCTGGGTTGCGATGGAAACACCGCCCACGCCGTGCCTGGGCGCCGCTGGGTCAGTGAGCTGGTCGAGTGGAAGTCGGCCCAGGGAACGACACGGCACCTAGCGTGGACACCGCTCAGGTTTGCTGTGGTGAACCGTCGGGTATCTCCGGGGATGACTCTTCGCCGTGGAGAGTGTTCTCGGACGAAGGTGGTGTGGTGCCATGTCCACCCAGGCGTGGGAGACGGCAGGCAGCACCTCGACAGCGCCCGGCGTGAGCTGCGACCTCGATACGACACCGACCAAGCACGTGCGTCGGCTGGTCCGCGGCTTGGTGGCCGACCACGGCGGCGTGGTCGTCGAGGACGCCGTTCTGGTGGCCGATGAGCTGGTCAGCAACGCGCACCGACATGGTGCGCCCCGGCGCACCTGCCGCGCCACGCTGATCCATCATGGTCGGCGGCTGCGGATCGAGGTCGACGACACCGCGAGCGGGCTGCCCCGGATCCGTCCGCCGGATCACTCGGGGGGACGCGGCCTGCTGCTGGTCGACCGGCTGGCGTCGGCCTGGGGCGTGCAGCACCGCGCCGGTGGCAAGACGGTGTGGGCCGAGCTGGCCCTGGACGGCGCAGGACATAACGGTGCGTCCCGGCATCTGGCGGTGGCACGCGCGCGAGGCACCGAACCCCGTAGTGGCGGCTCGCTCACCTCGGCATCCTGGCCCGCCCTCACCGACACCTCCCACGTGCCGACGTGACCCCTCCCAGCGAGCAACCGCCGCCGGTGGAGTTGAGCATCCGCTCGCACCGAGAGGCCGACGACGGCACCCTGGTGATCGAGGTGACCGGCGAGGTCGACCTGGACACCGCGCCGCACCTGGCCGCGGCGATCATCGAGTGCCTCGATCGGGAGGCCAGCCGCGGCCCCTGCATCCTGGATCTGACCGCGGTCACGTTCCTGGACTCCGCCGGACTGACCGTGCTGCTGCAGGCCACCCGGCACGCGGGACGGCGGCACGCATCGCTGCCGGTCGTGGTCGACGCGAACCGTCCCGTCATCAGGCCCATCGAGGTCACCGGCCTCGACGACGTCCTGGCGCTCTACCACACGGTCGACGAGGCGCTGCAGGCTCCCAGACCCTAAGCCGCCCCCTGGGTTGCTGAGAGAGCGTCGGCGGCCACCGACCTCCGGCTGATGCATCCGAGCGATGCGCGGCGACCGGTGGTGCACGATCGCGCCGACCCTGGGGTGGAGCGGTCACGGTTCACTCGTTCGGGTTGAGTCCGCCGTCGGGCCGCGGCCATTGTGGTCCGCCGACCGTAGGGTGGCCGCGTGCGCGCCATCACCCGCAGCAACCAGGTCGCTGGCGGTGCGCACGGCACACCCCCACCACGGGATCACCTCATCATCGGGTGCGCGGGCGCCGAGCAGGTGCCAGGCCCGACCGTGCGCTACGCCGTGATCACACCCGAGGGCCTGTTGATGGTGCGCGAGGCGGTCGGCGACACGGGGCCAGACGAGTGGGGTGAGCCCTACCAGCACGAACTGTGGACCGCGGTACGCGACCAGGTCGATCCCGACGGCGGCGCCGTCAACGGCGTGCCGCTGGCCGGCGGGATGCGCGCCAAAGTGGCCGACGCGGCCGATCACCTGCCGCGAGTCCACCCGCCCAATCCGGTCGGCTCGGCCGTGCTGATCTCGCTGAGCTGCGCGCCGCGGGTCTGGCGCGGCAGCATCGCGATCATGGGCGAGGAGACCGACGAGGGCATCACGACCTCGCTCACCGCCGACCAGCTCGACACGCTGGCCGGGGCACACCGGCGGGCCCTCTCCTTCTACGCGCGCTGCCGTTGATCCCCGCACCGGCGCGGACTGAGCCGATGCGGAGCCGTGACTGAACGTGCCGGGCGATCAGGGTTGCGTCGCGGTGTCCAGCCGGCTGCGCAACTCGGCGATCTGGGCGTGTGCGGCGGCGAGTTCGTCTTCCAGCGCGATAATCCGGGCGCTCGCGACGATCCCGTGGCCGTCGTCGAGCAGACCCCGGATGCGCGCGGCGAGGTGCAGCTGGCGGCGGCTGTAGCGGCGGTGCCCACCACCGGAACGCTGCGGACGCACCAGCCCAGCGGTGTCCAGGCTGCGCAGGAACGCCTGCTGCACACCGAGCATCATCGCGGCCTGCCCGGTGGTGTACGCCGGATAGTCGACATCATCGAGATCGCGCAGATCAGTACTGGTCACGAGCGGGCCTCCCACGGACACCACGGGTCGACCTGACCCTCACCCGACACTCTCCGAACCACGGTACCTCCAGTGGCGCCTTGACATAATCTACAGTACTCACTATAAGAAAAGTATCGGTCAGAACCTGGTGGACACACAGCTGGGGAGTGATCGAGATGGATGGCACGAGCATCGCCCGCACGGCGGGAAGCGACCTCGCGTGGCCCCTGGAGGTCGGGCCGGCTCGCTTCGCCGACCTGATCTGCGCGGAGCCCGCGTGGGTGCGCGCGGAGTTCGACGCGATCGTCGCCGCCAACTTCGGCTCCTCCGCGACGCGGCCTCTCCCGCCGCACGACCGGCCACCAGGACCAGCGCCCACCCGTCGCCACCGCGGCGACGAGGCGTCGTCGCGCCGCGACCCGCTGTCCCACGCTGTCAGCGGTGATCTCGCGCGGACCGCGCGGCGAGTCGGAGCTCGCGAACGGTCTCCTCCGCCGCCGCTGTGCGACGCCGCGCCGACCGCGCGGACCCTCTTCCCGGATCGCAGCACCAGCGAACACGTAAGGAGGTGATAACGGCACGACCGTACCGGGGCACCATCACGTGAACCTGCCCGTGGCAGCCGGCTCTCGTCGTTGGCTGGCACACCGGTGAGCAATGCCAGCACCGCGTCTCGTGACGCACCTACCGACCCGCCACGGCCAGCACCGGTCACGGTCGTCGCTGGGGACAGCGTCCAGCCTTCCTCGATCATGTGAATCCGCGAGGCCCGCCACTGCATCGCCAGGGCGGGCTTCGGCGCGTCCGGGCACCCCCAGGTTCCCTCGCCGTCGTCGCCGAAGTTGTGGTCACGGGAACAGAAAAGCTGAGCGGACCGTTAGCAAGAATGAGCGGCGGGGATGCAGCCCCGTCCGATCGGAACTGACCTGATCGACAACCTGATGGTGTGGAAGGAGACTGTGACATGTTGATGCGTACCGACCCGTTCCGCGAGCTCGACCGGCTGACCCAGCAGTTCTTCGGCGCCAACGGAACCGCGGCCCGTCCCGCGGCGATGCCGATGGACGCCTACCGCACCGGGGACGAGTACGTGGTCGCATTCGACCTGCCCGGCGTCAGCCCGGACTCGATCGAGGTGAACGTCGAGCAGAACGTGCTGACCGTCAAGGCCGAACGCCCCGGCCAGACCAAGGAGCACGTGGAGTACCAGGTCGCCGAGCGGCCCCGCGGCGTGTTCAGCCGGCAGCTGTTCCTGGGCGAGGCTCTGGACGCCGAGCACATCCAGGCCGGCTATGAGGCCGGTGTGCTGACGCTGCGAATCCCGGTGGCTGAGAAGGCCAAGCCCCGCAAGATCGCCATCAGCGCCGGCAGCGACCGCAAGCAGGTCAACGCCTGACCCGCACGCCCTCGCCGGCCCCGCCGACGCGCCCCGTCGGCGGGGTGTTTCCGGGGCCGTGCCGGGGGAAGCCGACGAGGTGCGGGAAAGGAGGGAACCGATGACCGACACCAGGCATGACGGCGCGGCGCCGATCGACGCAGCGCGGACCGAGGTCGCGCGCGTCGGCGGGACGCGGATCGACGGGGCGCTGGCCGATGCCCGGCGGCGGCTCGCCGACACCGCCACCGCCCTGCGCACCGGTTTCCCTGGCGCGGCCGAGGTGTCCGCGGTCATCACCGGCACGCACGAGGTCACCACCACCCTGGCCGACCTGGTGCAGACCCTGATGGACCGCACCCCGGCCCTCGCCGAGCGGCACGGCCCGCAGGTCAGCAACGAGATCCACGCCGATCTGCGGGCACTGCACGGCTGCCTGACCACCGGCGCACTGCTGCTCGCCCCCGCCCTGGACGACCTGGCCGGTACCAACCGCGACGGGAAGACGCCGCAAGGGGAGGAATGACGATGAGCCTGGACAAGCCCTGGAACGACGTGGCCGACCAGCTGCGCCCCGCCCGACCCGACCTGGAGGACGAGTCCGGCGCGGACCCGCTCACCGAGCCGATCGACGTGGTCGAGGCCGACCCGGCCGACGTGGCCGATCAGCGGCGCGTCGTGCCGCTGCCCGACGAGCCCGCCGACGACCAGTCCTGGCCGTGATCGACGGGAGCAACGTGCGATGCCCCGTTCCCGCACTCTTTCAGGATCACCGCCCGGCGCGTCGCTGGCCGTCGCGCTGACGAGGGTGACCGAGGCCGTGCAGCACGCGGTAGGCCGCGTGACAGCCGGCCACGGGCCCGGCCCTGCCGGCCTGCGCGAGGAGACCTGGCAGCTGATCTATCTGCTCGGCGCGTTGGGTGACCTGGCCGCAGCGCTGGCACCGCAGGTCGGCGGCTATCCCGAGCGGTATCGGCTGCGTGCCGACGACGACGTCGACCCCGCCGAGCACGTCGCCCGCACCTGCCGGGAACTGGCCGCGCTGCGCCACGCGCTGGACGAGGCGGAAGGTGCCGCCCGCGAGGTCTACACCGCCGTCAGCCACCTGCACACCGTGCCCGAGAACACCGTGCCCGAGGACACCACGGGAACGGCGAGCAGGACCGACCATCCCTGACGGAGCGGATGACCATGTCACCGTCACCGGTACCCGACCCGTACGAAGTACTCGGCGTCTCGCGGGAGGCGACGCCGAGCGAGATCGCCGCGGCCTACCGGGCACTGGTGCGCCACCTGCACCCCGACGCCGCGCACGCACCCACCGATCCGGCCCGCCTGACCGAGGTGCTCGCCGCCTACGCCGAGTTGCGCGATCCACGCCGACGCGCGACCGACGACCGCGACCATCCCGCCCCGTCACCATGTCGAGAGCCCATCTCCATTCCCGTGCGGATCCACCGCCCCGGTGCGCGCAGCCAACCCGACCTGCGAGTCGGCCCCGTCCGCCGCCACCTCCACTGACCGCGCGACTGACCGCCTCCGCACCGACTTTCACCGGGTCCGCGACTTGATGCCCGGCAGGCGTGTCACCACCGGTTCCCGCAGGTCATGTGGCATCGACTGCGCTGGCGCACCGGATGCACCCCCAGGGTTCATGGGTAACGGGCGGCCTGACGGGATACCCGAGGTAGTCAGGCGTTGCGGCGCCCGGCAGCCGACGAGAGGCAATCATGGACCGCGCACGGGACGAGATGTGGCCACAGGTGCTGGACGAGGTCACCGGCGCGCTGGAAAGCCTGACTGCGGCGTTGGGCAGCGTGGACGACTTCACCGTCTTGCTGCAGCAGGTGTGCGCCCAGGTCACCAAGGCCATACCGGGCGTGGACGAAGCGACCGTGACCCTGCTCGACGATGGCAACGCCCGGACCGCGGCCACGACCAGCGACGTCGTCGCCGGCCTCGACGGTGACCAGTACGCCCTCGGACACGGACCCTGCCTCGACGCCGCGCGATCAGGCGCGCTGGTGCGCGTGTCGATCGCCCAGGCCCGTGACCGCTGGCCGGACTTCGCCCGCGACGCCACCGAGGCAGGATTCGCAAGCTTCCTGTCCGCGCCGATCGTCATCGACGACGGGCACGCCGGCGCGGTGAACTGCTACAGCACCCACGCTCACGGCTTCGCCGAACTGGACGAGAAACTGCTCGACCTCTACACCAGCGCCGTGACGGCGGCCCTGCGCGTCTACCACCGCTACCAACACGCCCGCCGCACCGCCGCGCACTTGCGGACCGCGCTGGAGAGCCGGGCGGTGATCGACCAGGCCAAAGGCATCCTCATGGCGGTCAGGCGGATCGACGCCGACCAGGCATTCACCCTGCTGGTCGAGCAATCCCAGCGCGACAACATCAAGCTGCGTGACCTCGCCACCCGGTTCGTCGCGCACGTCACCAGCGCGTGATCCCCGACGAGGCGGTGATCGTCGTCAGCCAGCACTCCGGTTGTCCACCGACCGCTTCGGCGAGCAGCTGCTGGGTGGTGCGCAGCGCGGCAGCCAGTCGCGTGCGCCGGTCCCTCCAAGTCGTCGACGCGACGCTGGGTAGATCTCCACCCCACCTATGCTCTCGCACTCACCGCACAACCCACCCCGCATGTCTGACCACCGCCTGGCCACCTGTCCACGCAGGCGCACACCGTCACACCTGCCCAGGCTCGGCAGGACAGCAAGTGCGCGCCGCCGGTCAACCGTGCGGCCCTGCCAAATCAGGACGGTCCGCGGTGCTGATGTGCTCTTGCGTCTGATTCCCGAGTCGACAGGCCGTTCCAGCACTGCCGTCACACCATCCTTGAACTGCACCTTCATACTTCAATCCATTTAGCAATAGATCGACGCGTGAACTACATCACATAGGGAACATAGGTCAGGAGTAGTGCGTTGCTAGGGATGTCAGCGACGTGATGGTGCTGACGCGACGCGGTTGTCCGCGACGCGAGCACACGGACACGACGAAGGGAAGGAGGAGAACGCCATGCTGATGCGTACTGATCCGTTCCAGGCGCTGGACCGGTTGAGCCAGCAGTGGTTCGGCAGTGGTTTCGGCGGCGGCCTGTCGCGGTCGGCGGTCATGCCGATGGATGCCTACCGCTCCGGCGATGAGTTCGTGGTGCACTTCGACCTGCCCGGCGTGAGCCCAGAGTCCATCGATGTCGATGTGCAGAACAATGTGCTGACGGTCAAGGCGCAGCGCACCACGGTCATCGACGAGAACGGCGAGAAGGTCGAGACGATCATCAGTGAGCGGCCGACCGGCACGTTCAGCCGGCAGCTGTTCCTGGGTGACACCCTCGACACCGGCAACATCCAGGCCAGCTACGACGCCGGGGTCCTGACCCTGCGCATCCCGGTCGCCGAGGAGGCCAAGCCGCGCAAGATCGCCATCACCAGCGGCACCGGGGAACGCCAGGCGATCAACGCCTGACCCCTGGTCGCCGCTCCGCGGTGATAATTCGGCGCTCACCTCAGTGCACGTGGTGACGCGGTCATCGACGCCTGGGCGCCCCTGACCCTTTCCGGCGGCCTGGGCGCGAGCCGCCCGGCGTCCTGTCGACGCGGCAGCACGGGTGAAGTGCCGACCGTCCCGTCTCTTACGAGCCGGTCGTCGTGCGCGGTATTTGGCCGCGCACGACGACTGGCTCTGTTCTGTTGGTGGGGAACATCGGGAAGCGGTGGGAGGAGAGATCCACGATGGGCACGAATATCGGGCCGTACGTGGTGGCGGCGGGACTGGTGCTCGCCGTTGTCGGCGTGCTCGCGTGGACCGGTGGGCTGTCGTGGTTCGATCGTCTCCCGGGCGACATCCGCCTCATCGGCGAGAACGTCCGCGTCTACATGCCACTCACGTCCATGCTGTTGGTGTCCGTCGTGCTGTCTCTGGCCATGACGCTGCTTCGCCGATGAGGCTCGCGCCGACCGGCGCCGCGCCACCCGAATCTTTGTCAGGGAGGTGAGGATCATGATTCCCGCTCGTGGCTGGGATCGGCTGCACGAACTGGAGCAGCGGTTCGCCGACCTCGGTGACCGTCTGGACGCGGACTCCCCGGTGACCGAGGCACTGTCGGTGCTGCACGCGATCACCCAGGAAATCGTGCAGCACGTCCCCGTGACGGGGGAGACACAGGCCGTGGGGCACCAGGCGCCCGACGGCATCACCACGCAGGGCGTGACGCTGGAAGACGTCGCGAACTTGCACCGCAGCGCGCCCCCGATGCAGGGCGCCCGCGAGTCCACTGGCCTGGCGGTAGGCACCCGAGCACCCGATTTCACGTTGCCAGACGCGAAGAACCGGCCGGTGAGCCTCGCCGATTTCCGCGGGCACCCGGTCCTGCTCGTGTTCTACCCGCTGGACTGGAGCCATGGGTGCAGTCGACAGTTGGAGCTCTACCAGCAGGAGCTGCCGGAGTTCGCCAGCCGGGGTGTGACCGTGCTTGGCATCTCCGCGGACTCCCTCTACAGCCACGGCGCCTGGGCGGCCGTGCGCGGCATCACCTTCCCGCTGCTCGCGGACTTCCACCCCAAGGGTGAGGTCGCCCGCCGCTACCAGGTCTGGCGCGAGTCCGACGGGTTCAGCGAACGCGCGCTCTACCTCGTCGACGCCGACGGGGTCATCCGCTACGCGCACGTCTCGCCACAGGTGGACCACATCCCGGACATCTACGAACTGTTCGACGCGCTCGACCAGGTCGCCCAGCAACCCGCGTCGCGCGAACCCCACGACCTGACGAACCTGTGACCTGTCGAGGAGGTGACGACAATGACGATCCCGATGGTCGCCCCGATCAACCGCGCCGCCCGCACCGTCGGCACGGTCGCGCCCGCCGCGGTCGTCGTGTACGGAAACCGCTGGTGTGGCATCACCCAGATGGTGCGCCGCCTGCTGGACCGCGCCGGCGTGCCCTACCAGTACGTCGACCTGGACCTCAACCCCCAAGCCAGGCAACGACTGCGCTGGCTGGCCGGCGGAGACATCCGCAACCCCGTCGTCTACATCGGCGGCCAGTGGCTGGAACAACCCACCATCCAGGAGCTGCAATGGGCACTGACACGACACGGACTGCTGTAACCGGGGCGATCACACCGTGCCCTCGGTGCGGGCGCCGCAACCGGACTCCGGTTGCGGCAGCCGGCCATCCCCGCTGCGGGGCGTGCAAGACCGACCTGCCCTGGCTGGTCGACGCCGACGACACCAACTTCGAACCCGCCGTCCAGCACGGCACACTGCCCGTCCTCGTGGACATCTGGGCGCCCTGGTGCGGCCCCTGCCGCACGATGGCCCCGGTCATCGATCAACTCGCCCGCGACCAGGCCGGACGGCTCAAAGTCGTCAAGGTCAACGCCGACCACGCGCCCCGCACCGCCCAGCGACTCCAGGTCCGCGGTATCCCCACCCTCATCCTGATGAGCAACGGCACCGAACGCGGCCGGATGGTCGGCGCTCAACCCGCGCACGCCCTCCAGAACTGGCTCACTCAACAGGGGGCCATCGCCGGGACAGGAGGACCAAAATGATCTCGACCACCGGCGACGAGGTGATCGACCTCGAAGAACAGGGCTGGCAGGCCCTGTCGTCCACCCCAGAGACGGCGCGACGGTTCTACGAGCACATCCTCGACCACACCGCGGTCATGCTCCTACCCGGTGGCCTCGTGCTAGACAACCGGACGGCGATCCTGGACTCGCTGTCCGGCCCACCCTGGTCCGCCTACCAGCTGCGCGACCCACAAGTGCTCCACCCCACCAACGACACCGCGATCGTGACCTACGAAGCGACCGCCCACCGAGACGACGCACCCACCTACACCGCCCTGACGAGCAGCGTCTACGTGCGCCGCACCGACGGCTGGAAGCTGACCTTCCACCAGCAGACACCCCGATAGCACCCGCAGGAGGCAGCGCGTGCCGACAGCGTTCCCAGGCAACAGCGGGCACACCGGCCGCTGAGCTGGGTCCTCCGGCTCAGTTCAGCGGCCCGATGCTGCCCGCATCGACCAACTCCCGCACATCGGCCGGCAATGCCTCGCACACCTTGTCGACCACGCCGCCGGTCGTGGCTTCGCGGAACACCTCGAACACCACCCGTGCCCGGTACACCGCCGCCGGCTCGTCGGCGCGGTCCCGCTGGACGACTCGCATGACGAACTCGCCACGGTCGAACCGCACGCCGCTGCCCGCGCCGCCCATCGTGACCGTGCGCCGCAGGTGCTCGCTAATCTCCTGTGGCAGCTGCACCGCATCCCGCGACACCCAGAACACGCCAACCCGCCACGCCACCATCCCTCCCGAAGTGGATCAACACCCACCTTCAATAGGGAACTGCGGTGGCGCGGCCAGGGACGCAGCGTCGCCTTCACCTACACCGATGGCCGTCTGGTGTCCGATTCGCTCCACCTGTGCGGCTTCGTGTACCTGGTCGGCGACGACGAGGGCGAACTCAGCGGCGCGATCACCACCGACGAACTGGTCACGCTCCACTGGGACCGCGATCAGGCCGTGGACCTCGATGCGCTGCGTGGGGTGCTCGACCAGCCGCGTGTCACCGCCTGGTCCGGAACGACGCTCGGCAGGAACGAGTCGCATGACGGGCTCTGGCTCCGCCTGACCGTGACCGACCCTCGCGTGTGCCGGATCAAGGTTCACGCCGACGTCCCACCCGAGGTGTGCGACCCCGTAAGGGGATGGTGGCGCATGGCGCTGGTCGACGGCGACACGCTGGTCTACCTCACTGCCCGGCGACTGGAATCCGGCGACGAGGTGTGCTGGGAACTGGGCGCGATCGGTCATGGCCCGGCCGCCGCCGAGGTAACCGAGTACCTCTGCGAGGAGATCCGATCCTGGGCGCCCGAACGGAACCGGCACACGCCATCGCTCATCGTCTATCCGGCTGGTACTCCGGACAGCGAACTGGCCGGCTCCGCCATCGACAAGACCCACAGCAGGTTCGTCCTCACCTACGGCGACCTGACCAGGGTGACCTAACGCTGGCCTCAGCTGTGACCGGCGCTTCAGTTGGCCCAATTGAGCGCGGCTGTTGGCCAGTCGGAGCTCAAGCCGGGCTGGGTGCTCCGGGCTGCAACGTCCGCGCGGGAGCCAAACACGTGAACTCCCAGCTGACAGCACCAGCGCGTACCCTGCATCCGTGGATCAGATCACCGTTGACACGGCCGCCGTCGTTGTTCTCGCGGAGGGCTCATCGACGAGCGAGATATCTAACAGGCGCGGTCACCTCTTCGAGATGTTTATCGCAAAGCTTCTTGCGACGCAGGGATACGGCGATCCCCACCCTGAAAATCTAAACTTCACCAGCGAAGGTATCGAGCTGGACGTCCAGGCCCGTCACACCGTTACCAACGAGCAGCTGATTTGTGAGTGCAAAGCCTACAGCTCCAATGTGCGGGTCCCCTTGTTGACATCCTTTCTAGGGAAGTTCGCTCTAGCCCGAGCCGATGATGACCGGATTCACGGACTCTTCATTGCGCTCCCTCGTTTGACTCCCGAAGCGAAGGAGAAAGCCGACGCAGCTCAAGCAAAGTTGCCCGGCTTTCGATACCTCGGCTCTTATGAGATTTGCCAACTACTGCAGGCGGCAAATGTTCTGCCAAGTTGGGACGAAGGGCCAGAGATTCGATCAGACCCGACCGTCATCGTTACCGAGCATGGCGTCGTCCTGGCCGCCTGTGAACTTGACTCTCAAACTCGCCGAGCGTCCAGGTGGGTGACATGGACGCGGACGCAAGATGTTCCGGCTCCTGTTGTTCGCCTAATCGAGCGACATCTATCAAAGGGCCTTCCGGTTGTTCGCGCAGGCCATGAAGCGGGAGCGGTGCCGATTCGCGTCCCATCCTTGCCCAAAATTGTCGAGGTCCAGGGCAGCACGTCTGATTTCGAGTACCAACTTCCAGCGGCACCCGAATTCTTCATCGGCCGGAAAATCCTCGCGCAGTCGCTACTTGAAAAGCTCAGGGATCGCGACACGGCTGGTTCAATAGTAATTAATGCCAAATCCGGCTGGGGTAAGAGTTCGCTAGTTCTGCATCTGCAGAAGGGGATCGAGAAGGCAGGCGGCGTCGGCATCGTTATCGACTCAAGAACGGCGGAGCGATCCGAATTCGTTCCCGCCGCAATGGAACGCATTATTCGGAAGGCGGTCGAGAGAAAGGTTCTTGAGTTGCCGCCCCAGGCTGCGTTCAGCAGTCTGCAGAGCATCGTGGAGACTCTCAAGCGTGCCACCTGGACATCTCCCGCCCGGCCAATCTTTCTCGCTTTTGATCAATTTGAGAATGTTTTTCGAGACTCGGATCTTACCCGAGAGTTCCGCGATCTCGCATTTCTGATCCGCGAAATAAATGCGCCGTTGACGATCAGCTTTTCCTGGAAGACTGACGTGGTTGCATGGACCGAGGGGTACCCATTTGGGCTGCGAAATGATATACGTGACGCATCCCTAGTTTCCATCCTTGAACCGTTCGGGCCACGCGAGGTCGAGGCCCTTCTGCGACGACTTGAGAAGTCGCTCGGCAGTAAGCTCAATCGCGATCTGCGACAAAGGCTTCGCGAGTACAATTCACAGGGCCTCCCGTGGCTCTTCAAGAAGTTCGGCGCCCATATACTCGCCGAGGTTGATCGCGGCGTCACGCAAGACGATCTCGCTAAGCAGGCACTGAACGCCCGCGGCCTGTTCGAAAGTGACCTTGCCCGGTTGAGCCCAAGTGAGCAAGCCGTTCTCCGAACCGTTGCTCAGGCGGCACCAGTCGCGATATCCGATCTTGACTACGATGTGGCCACTGGCGCCGTTCTGGATAGCCTGCTTCATCAACGTTTGGTAGTGCAGGTCGGTCATACTATCGACGTCTACTGGGATACCTTCCGTGACTATCTTAATAACGGCAGCGTGGCGATCGAGGACTCATACGTCGTCCGCTACGCCCCTCTCGGGGCCGGCCGCCTGTTGCGCGTGGTTGTTGCCGAAGGTGGTAGCGTTTCAGTCCCAGATGCAGCTGCGAGGTTGGATACGACAGCAACAGTTGTCTTTAACTACTCTCGTGAGCTTCGGCAATTCGGCGTGCTGAGTGCAGAGTCGAACCGCGTCACGCTTGAGCCGGACCTGCTCGATTCCCCCGATAGGGAAGAAGCTATTAGGGCGCGCGTTTCTCAGGCACTGCGTAGACATAAGATGTACAAGCTTGCTGCCGATATGCTCACCCGCGAGGACATCGTCTCAATTCCACAGTTTGCAGCTGTTCTTGCTGCCGAATTCAGGGCCGTGGCGGCGAAAAGTGATAGTTGGGTTACATATGCTCGCTCTTTCTGTCAATGGATGGAATATGCCGGTCTAGTGCGGCTTCTAGCAAACGGCATGACAAGGATGACGGAAAGCGATAGCGAACCCCTTGGTCGACTCTTGAGCGGAGCAGTACCTGTCCGGGTGCGGAGCCCTTTCCCTGGCGCAAACCCTGGGCCCGCCCTGCAGCTCCTGCTGCATCTCTCTGATCCAGCCGGGCACACCCGCCCTTCCAAGAACGGATTTGCGACCGCAGTCCGCGACCTAACCGCACTCGGCTTGGTGGATACCGATGAGGGCGAGCGTATCGTTCTGTCGGGCAACAGCGTGTTTTCGCACGGCGCGGTGGAGCCGGGACGACTCCGCGAGATCGTAGAACGGCAGCGGGGCATGCGCGAGGCGTTTGCTGCGCTGGAGTCAAATCCCGGCCTTTCTCCACTATCGCTTGGCATTGCACACAGGGACGCACTCGGCGCCGAATGGGCAGAATCGACGATGCTTTCGGCTGGAAAGTTTATTCGTGCATGGGCCAGAGCGTGCGGAATCTCTACACAGCTACGCACGACTGACCGACAAGACTGATCGCTTCTTGGCCGAACCCGACCATGAGCATCACGTTAAGTAGCCGCGAAGCGCGCTCACGGCTACGGTCGCCACAAGTGATCGAGTCCTGGCCGACAGCTGAGCACCGGACTGGCCAACTGACGCGCTCTCTCACACCAATCGCCGTTAGGTCGAGGCTCGGCCTGCTCGCTGTTCGGGCTGCGTCGACGTGGTCAACCGGGAAGCGGACAAACCGGCGGTCGCCGCGGACACGGATGTCAGTGAGTTGGGCGGCCGAAGGGCCCTCGCTGTCGCGCGGTGTCTGCACGTGACGTAGGAGTAGGAGCATGGTGACCGCGGTTGTGTTCGACGTGGGCGAGACGTTGCTGGACGACTCGCGGGAGTGGGGTGCGTGGGCCGACTGGATCGGCGTCTCGCGCCATACCTTCTCGACAGTGCTGGGCGCGGTCACCGCCGCTGGCCGGGACAATGCCGAGACGTTCCAGTACTTCAAGCCGGGCTTCGACCTTGCACGGGAACGACGGCTGCGCGAGGAGGCCGGCCAGGGTGAGCACATCGAGGACAGCGACCTTTACAGCGATGTGCGGCCCGGCCTGGTCGCGCTGCGAGAACGCGGCTTGTGGGTCGGGGTGGCCGGGAACCAGACCGCTCGCGCAGCCGAGCTGTTGCGTGCACTGGAGCTGCCGGTGGACCGGATCGCGACCTCGGGCGAATGGGGTGTCGCCAAGCCGTCGCCCGAGTTCTTCGCCCGCGTGGCGGAGATGGTGCCCGACGAACCGGGCGAGACGGTATACGTGGGTGACCACCGGGACAACGACGTAGTTGCCGCGAAGGCAGCTGGGTTCCGCACGGCACTGATCCGGCGGGGCCCGTGGGGCTATCTGTGGGCTGACGACCCGTTGGTCCGTCGCGACGCGGATTGGGTGATCGACTCCCTTCACGACCTGCCGGATCTGCTATCCCCGCGCTGAGCGGCTGTGGCAGGCGGATCAGCGAGCACGGGCCCAAGCGGCGAGGTCGAGCAAGCCGGCGCTGGGCGCGCTGTGGGTGCGCAGGAGGGACGAGAGGGACTGGCGGACCTGCGGGTGGGTGCGGGTGTGCTCGGGCGCGGCCTGGCGGGCCGCCTGAAGGCACAGGTGAGCGTCTTCGTGGCGACCGAGGGTGAGCTGGGCGCGGGCCAGATCGATGAAGTAGTGGGAACGACGCTCGGCGGGAAGTTCGTCGGGCGGGCGCCAGGACGCCGCGCGTTCGATACCCAATGGATCTCGAAGTTCGACCGCGACCGCGAGTTCGTGGATGCGCAGCGAGGCCGGGCCGAACGCGGTGCCCACGTAGATGCCCTCGGGCACACTGCCCGCGGCGCGGCGAGCCTCACGCAGGTGGTCGGCGGCGAGGTCGGCCTTGCCCGCCCGACCAGCCACGACTGCCGCGCGCATGTGCAGGGCACCGAACGCGGCCAAGGAGGAGGTCGTGCCGAGATCGGGCACGTGGTCAGCGGCGAGTTCGAGAGCGCGGGCGGCGGTATCCAGGTCGCCGGTGGCGAAGAAGGTTTCGGTTCGCACGTATGCAACGGCGGCCAGCAGCAGCGGGTCCTCGGCGATCTGGGCGGCCGAGCGCATCAGGTCGATCAGCCGGGCTGACAGATCCAGGTAGCCGAACTTGAACGCCACGCCGTCAGCAGCCCGCAACGCCAAGGTCAGCAGGGCGGCGGCGTGGCGCTGGCCTGCAGCGTCGCCCAGTTGACCGGCACGGGCGAGTTCGGCGATGAGGTCGGGCAGGCGGCGGGCGAGGTTGCCGTAGCGGGACTGCAGCCGGTCGTCGCTGGCGCGGATGATCTCGCCGTGCAGGTCGTCCGGAGACCTGGTTGGTCCGTCGTCGGGCAGGTCCAGTCGGTCAAGCGCGCGGCGCAGGCGCGGGATGGCGGCGTGGATGACGTCGGCATCGGGTGCCGGTGCGTCCTCGTGAACGGTCCGCTCGGCAGGGAGCGTCACCAGGCTCGACGAAGGTGAGATCAGGACCGTGGTGATGTCGGCAGCAGGTTGCCGAAGGCTACGTCGTAGCAGGTCGTCGAGTACGTCGAGCGAGATCTGCAGGGCGGTGGCGAGGCCGCGCCGCTGCCAAGGCTGAGGTGACTGGACCCCACGTTCCCAACGTCCGATGGTGGTCCGTTCGACCTTCAGGGTGACGGCGAGGGACTCCTGGGTATAACCAGCGGCCTCGCGGGCAGCTGCGAGCGGGGTGAGAGGCCGTGCTGCCATCGCGTCGTCCCTCCTGCCAGACCCTCCATAGCGCACAGTACTCGCCGGTTTTCGCAGCGTAGGGAGGGTGTCGCCTCATCGCTGCCTCATGGCCGCTCCGTTCTCGACCACGGCTGACGACCCGACTGATCGCCAATCGCAGTTGCATGCCCATCTGGGTGAAGCCCCTCGCTCCAGCAGACCAACAGCGCGCTGGTCAGCGCCTGGGTCGCCCCGTTGACGCCTCGTTCTCGCCGCACGGCCGCTCTGGTGATCGGCAAGGGCGGCGTCGTTGACTGGGATTCGGCCTGCGGTGGGCGACCCCCGACCGCCCACCGCAGGCCATACCGGTCTCAGCCACCCTCTCGCTACGGAAAGTGAGCTTGCTTCAGTGGATATGCGCGAGGTGCAACCAGCACGCTCACCCGCGCCGGTTGACCAGTCGAACCTGGTGCCCCGCTGATGTCGCACAAGATCACCATCGAGCACTCCTTCGAGTCCGGGCATCGCTTGCCGCACCTGGGCGGCAAATGCGTAAACCTGCACGGCCACTCCTGGTCGGTTGCCGTGACAGTGAGCGCAGCAGAGCTGAGCCCCGAGGTGACCGTCGTGGAGTTCGGCGCATTGAAGGTCGGGGTGCGGCGCTGGATCGACGAGCACCTCGACCACGCCACGATGCTCGGTGTCCGTGATCGGCTGATCGCCCCGCTGGTCGCCGATGGCAACCGAGTGTTCCGTTTTGGAGCCGAGCGCCCGGCCGACGGCGCCGAAAAATTCGGGTACGGGCTGCCGTGGCCCACGGTAGAAGCCGTGGCGGTACTGCTAGGCCGAGTCGCGGAGAGCGCGCTGGCCGAGCTTGCCCGCGCCGACGGTGCGCGGATCGAGCGGGTCCTGGTCCGCGAGACCCGGCTGAACACCGCCGTCTACGAACCCCCGGTGACGCGATGAGCACCAAGAACTGCACGCGGCCTTCAAGTCCTTGCTCACTTCGAGGCGTTACCTCGATATCGTCCTGTCCGTCGATCGTGAGAGCACCATGATGACCTCCTCCACCGCTCCCGCTCTCGGTCCGCTTGTCGCGGTATACGGCCTCGTCGGGCACGACGAGCGCCTTCTACTCGTACGAGACCGGGACGCCAGCGCCTTCCGGCTACCCGGCGGTCGAGTACGGCCCGGTGAATCCGTTGAGGACGCCCTGCGGCGCTCCCTGCGGGAACAGACCAACGTCGACGTCGCTTACCTCGACTTCTGCGCGACGGTGGAACTGCGCGACCACGACTCACCAGACGAGCCTGTGCTCTATGAGCTCGCGCTGCTGTTCGACGTGACTCTCGCCGGCCCCGAAGGCGCCTGGGCCAGCGAACACGAACTGCGGTGGCTCGCCGAGGCGGACCTCCACCAAATCGAGCTGCGCCCCGCGGTCATTGCGAAACGACTGCGAAGCGACGCGCTGACCGTCGAACGCCCGTGGTGGCCGCACCACTCCTGACCCTCACAGTCCACGGCCCGGTCCATTCGACGCTGCTGCGCGAGCCGGGTGTGTCCGAAGAACCGAAGGAACCATGCTGTCGGCACCCGACTTCACTACTGCCCTGACCGCGGCACAGGCCGCGATCGATCTTGCGGTCGAGCATGTCCTCAGCCACCGTCCTCGCTCGATCCGGTACAAGGGCGACCGCGACCCTGTATCCGAAGTGGACGAGGACGTCGAACACGTTGTCCGCCAACGGTTGATTGCCGACGGGCACACCGAGATCGGGTTCCTCGGAGAGGAAACCGGCGCGGTTGGTAGCCAGGAGACCTACTGGGTTCTCGATCCCATCGACGGCACGATCAACCACCACCACGGCAGTCCCTTGTGTGCGATCGCCCTCGGGCTCGTGCACAACTACCGGCCCATCCTCGGCGTCACCGCGCTTCCCTTTCTCGGACACCGCTACTGGGCGACCGACGGGCAAGGCGCCTACCGCGACGGAGAACTCATCGCCGTCTCGGCCACCGAGTCGCTCGATCGAGCCCTGATCGGGTTCAGCGACTATGGCAGCGGCCAGGACACTGCCCTACGAGACGTGCTCTGCTCCACTGTGGACCGGGAACTCACCGGACGGGCACAAGGGCTTCGCCGCTACGGCTCTTCCGCACTTGACCTCGTCTGGGTCGCCGACGGCACCCTTGACGCCTGCGTCCTGCTCGGCAACCGGACCTGGGATACCGCGGCCGGGGCTGCCATCGCCCGCGAGGCCGGGGCCCTCGTCTTGGATGCCGACGCCAGCCCTCACACCACCCGTTCCCGGTGCGCGATCGCCACCACGCCGGGACTTCGCGACGAGTTGCTGCCCTTCCTGCACGTCTTGCGTGGCACCCGTTTCTGGCCCGATGACGACCGACCCGAACCCGTCATGAGTCCGACCGGCTTGCCGCAGAGCGGTGAACCGTAGTGAGGAGCCGGACACGAAGCCGGACGCCATGGTGATCCTGCCGAGTCCTCGCTGCTCGCCGGAAACCCCCGGACTGCCGTTCGATGCTGTCCACGGTAAAGCCGCGCGCCGCCGTGCCGACAACGGACCACTCACCGAGTACCTCCCCAGCCTTGGACAACTGCCCGCCACGGGACCGTCCGCGCTTCCGCTGGACCTCGACGAGGAACGAGCCGCCGCGCGGCGGGCCGCGCTGGAGGGACCGCGGCCCGACGACGAGCACCTGGCGCTTCTCGACCGCGTGCTGCACGCACTGCGCCGCCTGTGACCAGCGCCGCCGCGACCTTGGCTGGAGTCCGTTTCATGCACCCGGCAACCGATGGCCTCACGATTCCCGACCCGATCCCGGACGCTTCGATCTTCCAACCCGCGCCGTGGGTCGCGCCGTCTTCCGAGC
This sequence comes from Prauserella flavalba, assembly GCF_003202235.1. GTDB lineage: Bacteria > Actinomycetota > Actinomycetes > Mycobacteriales > Pseudonocardiaceae > Prauserella_A > Prauserella_A flavalba. The sequence continues at coordinate 120,350 of NZ_MASU01000012.1, read as the reverse complement.
AGCTTCCCTTCCTCCGCCGGCGGCTTCACGACCACTACACCACTATCGCGGCCGAGGGCGCCCAGCAAGGACGAACAGGCCAGGTCGCGAGAGCCGCCCCGGCGGAGAGCGAGGACCGGGAAGTACGCCGATACGCCCGCGATGAAGCTGGCCGCCTCAAGAACGCGAGCCTGACGTGGGTCGACCACGAGGCGATCGAGATGGCCGTGACCTACTCGTCCACCCCGTCCACCGAACCCGCCCGCCCGGATCGAATGCCCAGCATGACCGGCTTCATGCTGTTCGAGAGCTGCATCGGCGGCGCCCTCTACGACGCCGCGCGTGCGCAAGACCTGCCAGGCTCAGGATGGACACCAGCCCCCTGGCTCCACGACGTCTCCGGTTACGTCGAGGCCCCAATCGTCGCCATCAGCTGGTCACGCCTGCCACCGCCGCACGAGGACCGGGTCCAACTGTCGTTCTACACCCCAAATCGGCCGCCCCAATGGGACGGCCTGCCCCCGGACACGTTCGTCGCCCAGTGGGCAGCGACAAAGACCTGCTACAGCGCGGGCTACTTCGCCGACCATGTCCGCACTGTCTCGGCCCGGATGAGCCCGATGCCGGTACTCGCTACCTTCACCGCGACCCTCCAGTTCGGTGAACTGCTCCCCGAACCCGACGCGAACCACTGCGCCGGATGGGTCCAGACCGTCTACGGCCTATGGCAATTGCTCGACCACAAAGTCAAGAAACCGCTGACCCACACCGATGTGATCGCAGCTCCGCGATCAGTGACCCGAGGCGACGTCCGAGCCGGCATCACCGCGACGAGCGCCGTGAACATCGTCCGGGTACACCCGCGGTTCAGGACCGAAGACCTGCCTCCCGACGACGGAGAGGACAACGCCGACCACGACACGTCGGACAACAGCCGTCGCTCGCCTCACTATCGCCACCGGTACTGGCGCGGCCCGTATCGAGCAAACATGTGTATGAACACCTGGGGGCATAGCGAAGGAAACTGTGAACACAAAGAGGTGCCCGTGGGTCGGCATTTGCGCGGGCCGGTCGGCGCGCCATTCCGCGAGCGCGTCACGGAACTGCGCGGCTCACCGGCTCGTAACTCCGGCACCGGCCAGCCCAGGCCGTAGACCGCGACCTGCACGTCGATGATGAGGCGAGGCGCCCTCGGGCTCGATACCTCGCATGCTCCGAGGTAGTCGGCTCGAAACATCAGAGCCAGCCTGTTACGCCTTCTCGGGCTGGCGGTCATGGCTCGAACCGGAAACCGTAGGTTCGGTCGCCGATGGGCACGCGACCGTAAGGTGATCGGCGCTGCAGGCGGATGCCCGCCAGCGCCTGGTCGACGAGGACTTCAAGATCGGCGATGCTCCGTCGTTCCAAAAGCATGACGTAGTGCGTGCGTGGGGGCTTTCCCTTGGGCGGTTGCCAGTCGGAGTCTTCATTGATTCGGAGGCAATGTTCGACGCCGTGTCGTGGGCATCTCCAGACGGCGGGTATCTCGGCGTCTGTCGAGAATGGCACGGTGAACTCGTGTCCTCTTCGGCACGCGAAGCGGACTTGAATCCGCGGCGCCGGCCGCGCATCGCGATCCGGTTCGCCAGTGGGCGTTCCCAGGCGGTAGCCCCGCAAGACCCGTCTGGGCATCATGATCTCCGCTCGCGTATCGGATGGGCTGGTGTCGCGAGCCGTTCTCGTGCCCGCTGTCGCTGGGCTATGAGGCTTTGGGCTTGGTCCGGGTAGCGCCGCCGCGTCCACGCAGCACCACACCGGACTCCGACAGGATTCGGTGCACGAAGCCGTACGAGCGGTCGGTGGCCTCGGCCAGCGCACGGATGCTGGCGCCCTTTTCGTACTTCTTCTTCAGGTCAGCGGCCATCTTGGTGCGGGCCTCGCCGGTGATCCGGCGTCCCTTGGCCGTGGTGTGTGCTGCCATGCCGTTCGCTCCTCTTCGCGTTCAGGCGGTCGGTTGGTCGGAGTCGAGGGCGTCGCGCCGGGCGATGACGGTGGCCTTGCTCTTGTCGGCGCCGGGGCCGGCGGCGGTGTAGTAGTCGATGGCCTGGCCGTAGCGGCGGTGGGCTTCGGCGGTGTCGCCGAGCGCGGCGTGGACCTCGCCGAGCACGGTGCATAGGTCGGCCAAGTAGCCGACCGAGCCGTAGTCGCGCACGGCCTGCTCGATCGCGGCGAGCTCCGACACTGCCTCGGCGGCTTGCCCGTTCAGGGTCAGGGCCCGTGCCAGGTGCAGGACGGTGCGGGCGTGGCCGATGTCATCGCCGATGCCGGTGAACATGCTCGCCGCCAGCCGCAGGTGGTGGAGTGCGAGCGGGGCGTCGGCGACCTTGGGGTGCAGGGCAGTTTCGCCGAGGCGGCGGTGCCGCAGCGCGATGCTGCGGGCGTCGCTCATCCCCTCGGCGATTTCCAGGGCATGTTCGAGGTCAGGGAGGGCGGCGTGCGGGTCGTCGGCCTTGAGGTGGGCGCGGGCGCGGGTGGACAGCGCGCCGGAGTGCAGCCACGGGTCGCCGACTTCGGCGGCGCGCTCTACGGCAATCGTGCAGATGGCGACGGCGGCCTCGTGGTGGCCGAGGTTGGTCTCGCCGAAGCCCTGGCGGGTGCGGCAGACGACCTCCAGGATGTGCCCGGCGTCGGCCGCGGCATTGGCCCCGAGGAACTGCGAGCTCACCAACTCACCGGCGGTGTAGTTGGGGCGCAGCGGGTTCCACAGGACCTCGCCGAACTGGTACACCAGCTCCGTCCAGCCCTGGTCGGCGGCGACCTGTTGAGCGGCGAGAAGGTTGGCGCGTTCGGTCTCGGCCCATTCCAGGGCGGCCTTCGGGTCGGCGAACACGCCGGTGTCCAGACCGGTGTAGACGGGGCTGAACCGGCGAGGGAAAGGATTGATGATCTTGTCGGCCGCCGCCGCGCGCCGCAGGTACCACTCGATCATCCGGCGGCGCACCGCAAGCCGCTTGGCCTGGTCATCCTGGCCTGCCAGGGTTTGCACGTGCTCTCGCAGGACGTCGTGCAGCCGGTAGCGCTCGTCTCCAGTCTCGGTGACGAGGTTCGCCTCCACCAGCCTCCCGAGCCCGCGGCCGACCTCGGCGACCGGCACGTCGAGCCCGGCCGCGAGCGGTTCGGCGGTGAACTCGACGCCGGGATGCTCGGCCAGGCCGCGGTAGAGCCGGGCGGTGGTGGCGTCGAGGTCCTCGTAGCTCATCTGCAGCACTCCTTCAACGGACAGCTCGTGCGGGTCCAAAGCGCCAGTGGACGCCTCGGCGAGGTGGGTCAGGCGGGTGATCAGGCGCGCCGGGTCGCGCCGGGGGTAGGCGGCGAGATGGGCCCCGGCGATGGTTAGGGCCAGCGGATGCCCGTGGCAGCGGGTGGCCAGCGCGTGCAGCAGCTCCTCGCCGATGGGCTGTCGTTCCTCGTCGAGGAGGCCGGTCAGGAGCGCGGCGCCGGTGGCGGCGGGGAAGCAGTCGAGGTCGAGGTGGCGGAAGCCCACGATGGCCAGCTCGGCGAGCCGATTGCGGCTGGTGACCAGGATCGTGCCGCGCGCCGTGGCAGGTACCAGGGGCTGCACCTGCTCGGCGGAGCGGGCGTTGTCGACCAGCACGGCCACCGCCTTGTCCGAGGTGACCGTCCGGTACAGCGCGACCAGCTCGGCCACCTCGCCCGGCAGGTCGTCGGCGGCGACGCCGAGCGCGCGGAGCCATCCGGCGAGGACCTGCGCGGTGGCCGGTGGCGGGTGGCCGCTCCAGCCGTTGAGGTCGACGTGCAGCACGCCGTCGGGGTGGCGCCCGTGGTGTCCGTCGAGCCAGCGCACCGCCAAGCCGGTCTTGCCGACTCCACCCAGTCCGGTCACAACCACACGGGTCGGTCCTGATGTGACGAGCAGTCGGTCCAGTCGGTCGAATTCGTCGGCTCGGTCGACCCACGTGCGCGCGGGTGGCGGAAGCTGTCGAGGCACCGACACCCGTCGTTCGGGGGCGTGCAGGTTGATCGTGTCGGCGGTGATCGTGCGAGCCTGGAGGATCGGGCCGCGGACCGTTCCGGACACGTTGTTGACGTGCTCGGGCCGGCTCATGCCTGCTCCGCGAGCTCGTGACGACGGCTGGCCAGGACGGCATTGCCCAACACGTGCTCGGGTCTGAGCAGGGTCAAGCTGTCCGGTCGCCACCAGCCGACGGGCACGACGCCGTCCGGGTGCGGGTGCCACAGCCCGAGCAGCTTGGCGAACTGCCGCTGGCTGCGGTGCACGACGGTGATCCCGGCCTCGGCGAAGCAGCCCTCGACTGCGGCGGCCAACTCCGGCCCCAGTGTCTTGCCATCGGCGTGCGAGACGGCCAACAACGAACCGGGCGCCAACCGCTCGTAGTAGCTGGTCAATGCCGCAGCGGCTTCCTCCGCGTCGGGCAGGCAATGGAGTACTGCCCCGGCCACCACGGCGACCGGCCGACTGAGGTCGAGCCGGCGGGTGGTGACGGCGTTGTCAAGAACCTCATCGACGTTTCGGAGGTCGGCCTCGACCACCCCGACTCTCGGGTCGTTCTGCTCGACAAGGAGGCCAATGCTGGCGATCACCACGGGGTCGCGATCGACGTAGACGACGCGGGCGTCGGGACGTTCAGCCTGGGCGAGATGGTGCACGGGGTGGGTGCTGAACATGCCCGCCCCCAGGTCGAGGAACTGCTCGATTCCAGCCGTGAGCATGTGAAGCACTGCGCGGCGGACGAAGGTGCGGCTCTCGCGGACGAATACGTCATACCCAGGCACCAGCGTGGTGATCTTGTTGGCCACGGCGCGGTCGGCCGCGAAGTTGTGTCCACCGCCGAGCAGGTAGTCGTAGATCCGGGACAGCGACGGCGCGTCGGGGTCTACCTGTTCCACAAGACCTGGCGAGTCCTCTTGCGTCGCCATCACCGTGCAGTTCTCCCCACCCCGCCTCGTCACCACGAGCCGACTCGCGCCATGCGCTTGGTCGACCCGGTAGCCGTGACCTGCGGTTCATCCGCACCACCCGCACCGGCCGGGTCGATTCGTGTGGGCGATTAGACCGGCGATATCAAGATCTGAACCAGAGCGGCAAGGAGGCGCTGGTGAGGCGTCCGTGAGGCGGCACCACGCGTGAGCACGACATCAGCGGCGGCACGGTTCACCCGGCCGAGTGGCCGCCTACCGCGACTGCCCCCCGCGTCAGCCCCGGTTCCTCCTCCGCATCGGCCAACCCCGGCTCATGGCGCGTGATTTGCGGCGGGTCTCGATCCGGTGCGGCTGCGACTGATCACCTGTGGTCACCTGGTCGGCGTCCGCCCGTAGAGGCGCCGACAGCGGGCGAGGGAAGAGGGACTGGGGTGGATCTGGGGCTCATCGCCCTGGCCGTGGGGATGTTTGCGGCCACCAACGTCGACGACATCGTCATCCTGGCGATGTTCTTCGGCCAGACTGCAGGGCACCGGGGCGGCGCCGTGCGGGTCGTCGGGCAGTATCTCGGGTTCGCCGCGATCCTGGTCATCTCGATCCTCGGCGCGCTCGGCGCCGGGCTGCTGCCCGCCACGGTGATCCCCTACCTCGGGTTGCTGCCGTTGGCGCTCGGAATCCGCTCGGCCTGGCACGCCTGGCGCGAGCGCCGCGACACCGCCGACGACGAGTCCGTCGCCCCCGGCAATGGTCCTGCCGTGCTCGCGGTCGCCGCCGTGACCTTCGCCAACGGCGGCGACAACATCGGTGTCTACGTACCGGTCTTCACCACCGCCGGAACGAGCGGACTGCTCGTGTTCGCCGTGGTGTTCCTCGCGCTTGTCGCCGTGTGGTGCGCAGCCGGCCGGTTCTTCGCCACCCGGCCGATCATCGCCCGCGCCCTGTCGCGCTGGGGCCACATCCTGCTCCCGATCGTGTTGATCGGCCTCGGCCTGCTGATCCTCATCGAAGGCAACGCCTTCGGGGTATGACCACTGGCGACAGTCAGCGTGGTCGGGCGACAGAAGGTTTTGGTTAGTCGCACCATGCCGCACGCCGTCTTCCGCACCCAAGGCGACCCGTACTCGAACATGTTCGATTCGTAGTGCTGCAGGTCATGGCAGCAGGTTTGACCAGCGGCGACAGTTTCCAACTCAGCAACCGCGCGGGGCGCGCTACATAGCGACTGGCCACGGCGGGCAGATGGTGGTTGTCCCACCCACTGCGTGAGTGGGCTCCACGGTCTGGCCAACGCCGGCTATCGCACCTGCGAATCCGACCAAACGCTGCAGGTGACCTGCCAGACGTGCCTCGAAAGCGACGAACTGCACGGGAAAGACCCCTGGCTCACCGATGTCAGCCCAGCCAACTCAAGGGCGGTTGGTGGGGTGGATCAACGGTCGGAGAGTGTTGCGGTAATGGCTGAACCAGGGTCGTTCGAGCATTTCCTGGACGGTGAAGGCGCGGCTTCCGGGGCGGGCGGCGAGCGCTGGTTCGGCCGCTTCGGTGGAGGCGAAGAACGGCTGGTAGGTGCACACGGTGGCGTTGATCTCGTCGAAGTGTCCGCCGACGGAGTCGCTGAAGTCCTGGGGGTGCAGCAGCACCGTGACCGCCTCCGGTGGGTCCATCCGCTCGACGCCGCCGGGGATGAAGTCGATGCGGATCGGTGTCCCGGTGGTCGGGCAGGTTTCCTCGACGCGGAAGGGCACGTCGAGGACGGCGGCGAAGGTGAACACGTCGGGTCCGCACCCGCTGCCCATCGGGACCTGGCGATCGCCGAGATGCACCACTCGGCGAATCCGATTGCCTGGGTAGGGGTCGTCCCAGTGGATCAGCCCGTTCTCGATGCGGGCCGTGAACTCCTGTCGGACCAGCGCCGCGGTTTCGCTGTCGGACCGGTTGAGGATGGTGGCCAGGCGGTGCACTGGCGCGGGGCGTTCGCCGAGCCTGGTCAGCCCGGACAGCGCGATGATGGCCTTCACGAACGGCGTCTGCTCCATGGCCGCCAGCCAGCCCTGGTCGAACTGCGCCAGGTCGGTGGTCCGGTCGTTCACCGGCTGGCCTCCTGGTCGATGGGCTGCAGGAGGGCGCCGAACTCGGCGATACCGCTGGCGAGTGCCTGGTGGTGGTCCAGCACCACCCCGGTGACCTCGGGATGGCGGGTGGACCAGGCGTGGGCGGCGTCGGGGGTGGTGAAGAAGTTGATGTGGCCGCAGGTGCGGTCCACCGAGGGGCAGCAAGCAGCCTCGCTGCTGTCAATGGTGCCGGCAAAGACGACCGCGGTGCCGGGCTGCCAGCGCGCGGTGTCGTGGTCGACCTGGACGGTCACGATGTGGCCGGTGTCGGGTTCGGTGCTGGTGATGGTGACCGGGTGTCCGAGCATGGCGGACATGCCGAGGGCGTCGACGGCGCACATCGCGTACACGGTGGGGCCGCGGTCCCAGGTGACCTGGTGGCGGGTCGGGACGGGTGAGAACGGGTAGGCGGCGCGGATCTCGCCCTGCTCGTCGAGGGCGACGAGGTCCCGTTCGGTGAGTTCGGTCAGCGCGCGACCGGGGTCGATGCCGTGGCCGCGAGTGATCCGTTCCAGGTCTGCCCGCAGCGGTGCTTGGCCGGTCTCGGCGAACGCCGTCAACACCACGCGGTGCAGGCGCTGTGCTGGTGGGGTGAGCGCGGCGGCGGCCCGGCACTTGTTCAGCTCCAGGTTGGGCGGCTCGGTCATCGCGTTCCCTCCGGTTCGTAGCGCAGCAGCGCTGCGGCCATGTCCCGCGCCGCCGTGAAGGCGTCCGGCATGGACAGGATGGCGATGTCGTCGCGGTCGGCGGCCCATTGCTCAGCCTGGGCTTGGTTGGGGAAGAAGAGGTTGTGGTGGCAGAAGGTGCCCCAGATCGCGGTCGTGCTGCTGAGGTCGACCTGGTCGGAGCCGGGCACCCGCTGGGTGGCCACCGCGCCGACCGGCTGGAGGTGGGTGATTCCGGTGGGGCTGGCGTGCAGCGTCACGACGTCGCCGGAGCCAGGCGTGGTGGAGGCGATGGCGATCGGTTTGTCGAGGATGTGAGTGAAGATCAGGGTGTCCATTGCGTACCACGCCCACATCCGCACGCCGTCGATGGTCATCTCGTGCGGCGTGGGGTTGTAGGTCACGCCGAGCCCGACGATCAGGCCGTCGTCGTCGCGTTCGGTCCACGTGTCGAGCAGCGCGTCGGCTCGCGCTCGGTCGATGCCCAGTTCGGTGATCGTGTCCAGGGCGTGGTCGTGGGTGACTGGCTGGCCTTCGCCGGCGAGCAGGCGGAGCATCCGGGTCACCAGGCGGGCCTGGTCGTGGCCGAGGTCGAGGGGGCCTCCCGGTCGGGTCAGTTCGGTTACCGCGTGGTTGGCATGTGTGCTGGTCACGGTCGTCCCTCCGGCGATTTCTGGTGTGCTGGTCAGGTCGATCGCGACCGTATGGTCTGCCCCTGGGGTGAGGGTCAAGCGCTCGCGGCGCATCGAGGATCGCCCAGCCAGCACTGGCCGCCCTGACCGGCCAGAGCCGCCTGGTGGGTGGCTTCGAAGTCGTCGATGCGGCGCAGGGTCTGCTGCAGCTCGGCGATCCGTGCGGTCAGCCGTGCTCGTGACCGGTGCAGCAGCTCCGCGAGCTGGGGACCGATCGGCGAATCGGTGCGGGTCAGCTCGCGGATCTCGGCGACGGTCAGGCCGAACCCGCGCAACTGGCCGATCAGCTGGACACACCACAGGGCATCGGTGTTGAACAGCCGATAGTTGGTGGGGCTGCGGCCGATGGTGTAAATCAGGCCCGAGTCGGTGTACTGGCGCAGCGTCTTGATCGGCACCCCGGTGCGCCGGGACAGTTCCCCGACCGTCATCAGCCCGTTGCTCGTCATGAGGTCGCTTTCCCCAGGCTTAGGAGGCGCAGCAGGACAGTTTGGCCACGTCACGGGTGAACGTTTGGGCAGCGAGCTTGAGGCCCTGGGCCATGGTCAGATACGGGCACCACAGGTCGGCCATCTGCTGCACGGTCATCCGGTTGGCCAGGGCGTACACGGCAGTCGCGATCACGTCGCCGGCACCGTCTGCGAGCACGTGCGCGCCCAGCAGCCGCCCAGTGCCGTGTTCGGCGACGAGCTTGATCAGGCCACGGGTGTCCCGGTTGACCAGCGCCCGCGGCACGTACTCCAGTGGCAACACCCTGCTGTCCGTCACGTAGCCCTGCTCGGCGGCCTGAGCGTCGGTGAGGCCGGCTGCCGCGATCTGCGGGCTCGTGAAGATCACCCGCGGTAGGTGGCGGTAGTCCAGCGTGCGTCCCGCGTCCGCGAAGGCGTTGTCGGCGACCAGCGTGCCGTGGGCGGCGGCGACGTAGACGAACTGCGGGTGCCCGGTGACATCCCCGGCGGCCCAGATGCGGGGATTGTCGGTGCGCAGGTACTCGTCGACGACGACCGCGCCGCGCGGGCCGGTCTTTACCCCGACCGCGTCGAGGTTCAGGCCGTCTGCGGCCGGGCGGCGGCCGGTGGCCACCAGCAGCTGCTCCGCGGTCAGCTCGCTCAGGTTTCCGTGCGCGTCGGTGAGCCGGACGCGGTAGCCGTCCGGTCCGGACTCGACGCGGCTGACTGTGGCACCGGGCATCGCCCGGATGCCCTCGTCGGCGAACACCTGCTCGATGCCCGCGCTGACCTCGGGTTCCTCGAACGGCGCCAGCCGCGGCAACGTCTCGACCACGGTCACCTCGACCCCGAGCCGGTGCCACAGCTGGGCTTGTTCCAGGCCGATGGCGTTGCCGCCGAGCACGATCATCGACCGGGGCAGCGCGTCGAGTTCCATCGCCGTGGTCGAGGTCAGGTAGTTCGTCTCGGCGAGTCCGTCGATGGGCGGAGCTCCTGGGATGGATCCGGTGGCGATCAGGTAGTGCTCGGCCTCAACCGTCACGGTCTCCCCAGAGGCCAGGTCAACCTCCAGTACGGGCCCGGACCGGATGGCGGTGAACCGGGCGGCGCCGGTCAGGATGTCCCAGCCGTACTCGGCGGCCAGGTCGGTGTACTTCTCCGCCCGCAGGGACTCGACCAGCTCTCGCTTGCCGTCGATCAGGTTTGGTAGCTCCACCTCGAACGGGGAGGTGGTGATGCCGGGAAACCGGCCGTCCAGGCTCACGTGGCGTGCCTCGGCCGCGGCCAACAGCGCCTTGGAGGGCACGCACCCGGTGTTCACGCAGGTACCGCCCACCGTGTCGCGTTCGATCATCACCACCGACCGGCCCCTGCCGCGAGCCGCGATCGCCGCCGCGAAGCCCGCGCCACCGGAACCGATCACGGCCAGGTCGTACCGCATCCGGCTGCCTCCTAGCGTCGCCTCACCCACGTATTCGCCTACGCGGATATATCTGATGCTAATCTCATATCTGTTCATCCGCATACATGGGTGCTTGATCTGAGGATGGCGAAGACATGACCGCAGGTCCCCAGCCGGCTGCCACGCTGCTGCCCACCGAGCCGAACGGGGTCGAGATGGTGGCCAAGTTCTTCCGCGCGTTGGGCGACCCCGCGCGGCTGCGGCTGCTGGAGTTCCTGCTGCACGACGAGCACACCGTCACCGAGTGCGTCGCGCACGTCGGCCTGTCCCAGGGACGGGTGTCCACCCATCTCGGCTGCCTGTCGGACTGCGGCTACGTGCAGGTGCGCCGTGAGGGCCGCTTCGCCTACTACACGGTGACCGACGCACGCGTCGCCGAACTGGTGCTGCTGGCCCGGTCGCTGGCCGCGGACAACGCCGCCGCCCTGGCCGCCTGCATGCGCATCACGCCCACCACGTGAGCCATCGTCAGCTGCTACGGCAGGCGGCGGTCGATCCAGCGCAGCACGGCGCCGATCACGCCGCGCTCATGCCAGCCCTTCCTGATCACTGCGGCGCGCACGGCATTGATCCCCGAACGCAACCGGCCCATCGGTGAGGGATGCTGCTCGTCGTAACGCTGGACCGCTCGTCGTTGCAGCCATCGCGCGCACCCGAGGCACACACCAACCTCGGGGTGCTGGCCCAAGCGAACCAGTTCCGTCTCCGGATAGTCGGTACCGCAGCACCAGCACGATGTTTCCGTTGCCCTGTCCTGCTCCGGTTGGACGGTCACCTGGCCACCTCCAGGTCTGTGAGCGTACGCCGAGACATCTGCCCCCGACCGGGCATCACTCTCGCGTGGATAACGAAACCGGCATGCAGGCAGTTTGACCTTTGGCTGTCACTCAGTGTCGCCTAGGCTGACTGATCGTGGACGGCGGCGATGACGACGTAAACGACCAGGTCAGTGCGCCTGTGACCAGTCGCGAGCAGGATGCGGTGCGGATCTTGTTGTTGATCGACGGCGCCGCCGAACCACTACCCCCACCGATCACTGACGACGCCGCCTTGGTGGACGCTGTCGGAGTGGTGGAGGGGCAGCTTCGGCTGCAGAAGCTGGACTTCTGGCTACGGAGTCCCGATTTCCTCGCCGACGAGTTGCTCAACGACTACGAGCGCAGCGGCGAGCCCAGGCTGCTGGACTTGGCGGCGCAGATCCTGGACTCCGAGGAACCGGAGGTACGCCGATACCCGATGCTGCGTCATCACTTCGGCGCCTACGAGCCGCTCGATGACGCGCTGGCGGTTCTGCGCAGCGCGGGGCTGGTCGTGCGGCGCCGCCACGGGCGGGTCGGCCGTACTTCGCGACACGACTACTACCTGCTGGCTCGGGGCCGCGAGGTCGCCCGAACGGTCGTTGCCCAGGCGCCGGCCTTTCGCTATTACGTCGATCGTGTGCAGCTGGTGCTCGATCTGGCCGACGGACGAGGGGGGAACCAGTTGAAGGAGCGTCAGTACCTGCAGGACGAGTACGCGACGGCAGCCCGTGGGACACGGATTGGCAGCATCAGCGCTCGGGCACGGAGCCGTCTCGCCCAACTGCGGACGGAGGCCACGGTGACGGACGGGGTAGACGCATGACCGTGGAGGCATCCCGCGCCGAACACTCTGGCTCGCTCGTCGCGCGGATCGCTGCCGCGGCAAAAACCACCGAGGATGCTGTTGTTGAGGTCTTCACGACCCACGGCATCCCGCTGGCCTACCCGCCGGCACGCCCTCGGTCGGTCCGAGTCCACCGCCTGCGCGTGCACGGTGTGCGTGCCGGAACGAAGCATGACGGTCCGTTTGACCGCACGTTCACCTTCGACACCGACTTCACCGCGTTGGTCGCATCCAACTTCCGGGGCAAGACCAGCGTCTTGGAGGTCATCACGTGGTGCTTGCGGGGGTCACCTCGCGACCGCTTGCAGGCTGATGTCCGCCGCTGGCTCTCCGGAGTTGAGCTCGACGCCACCATCGCGGGGCAGGCGATTGGGTTTCGCCTCTCACTCGACAAGGGTGTTCTGACCAGAGGCGTGGTGCTCGCTGCCGCACGCTGGGAGAGCCTCACGGCGGAGGATGGTGCCGAGGACCGCCAGGGTGTCTCGATCCTGGTTGATGCCGCAGACGAGGACGACCATGCCGCGCAGGTGGCCACGTTGATGCTCGATCGGCTCGACTTGCAGCCGTTGGTGAATTCGGTGAGCAAGGACAAGCAGGTCGGCACCCAGACTCATGGCTGGCCTGCCTACTACTCCGCGATTAATCTTCCGGCTGGGCCCGACAAGCCCCTGCTCGGGGATCAGCCGATGGCCGGTCTGCCCGGACGGCTGTTGCAGGTGTTCCTCGACCTGCCTGCTGCCGCGGTGCTCACACGGGTGAAGGCGACGCGCGAGGTGTTGCAGTCCGAGGTCACCCAGGAACGTGAGCGCGCACGGGGAGCGGCCGAGCAGCGGGCGGCTGAACGTGCCCGAGCCCAGGAGGCGCTCACGGCTGCACAGACCGAACTCGACCGACTCGTCCAGCAAGCGCCCGGACCGTCGCTGACCGACCTGGCAGACACAGCCGGTCGGCTCGCCCGCCAAGTTGCCGATGCCGACGAGGAGTGGGACGAGCTCAACCGGGCCTACCGGGCCGCGCGGCGACAACGGCAGGCGGACGAGAAGGCGCTGAACGACGTCAAGGAAAGCCAGATCGCTCGGCTGCTGTTCCACGGTCTGGACCCCAGCGCGTGCCCGCGCTGCGAAACGCCGATCACCACGCAACGCCGCCAGGAAGAGCGCGATGTGCACCGTTGCGCGGTCTGCACCGCCGAGGTCGTCGGCGAGACCGCCAGCGACGAGGAGGTCGAGGCCGAGGCACAGGCGCGTGTCGATGCCAGCAGGGCTGCCGAAGATGCGGCACGGCAGGCGCTGGAATCCGCTGAATCAACCCTCTCCCAACTCACCGCACAGTTGGATGAGGCACAACAGCGATTGCGGGCCGCTGGCTCCACGGACACAGTGCGCCAGCGCATGACTGCAGAGCTTGAGGTGGCGCGGTGGAAGGGCGCGTTGGAGATGGTGCCCGAACTGGCCGAGCACGAGGAAGACCAGGAGTCCACTGTCCTCAAGGTGTTGGCCGCCGCGGACAAGGTGCTCGATCAGGACAGCAAGGCCGCTGCCGCCGCCCTGTTCACCGAACTGAACGCCGAGATCGCTGATCTTGCACGTCGATTCGGGATGAGCGCACTGGAAAGGGTGGAGGTCAACCGGGCCGCGCAGCTGAAGGTGATCAAAGGCGGGGGCGCGCAGTCGTTCTTCGGCAAGCAGAGTCCCGGTGAACAGGTCCGGCTGCGCATCGCCGTTGTGATCGCCTTGCTGCGGGTTGGTGCCAAGCTCGGGATCTCGACCCACCCCGGTCTCGTCCTGATCGACAGCCCCAAGGCCGAGGAGGTACAGGACTTCGACGCGGCCGTCGTCTTCAAGGAGCTCGCGGAGTTGGCCGCGAGCAACCACATCCAGGTGCTGATCACAACCGCCGACCGCGAGCTGAGCAAGGCAGTTCTGCCCGCCGACTGCCTTGTCACCGCCGAGGAAGGTGCGCCGCTGTGGTGATCTCGGTATCTCCGCTGCAGCGTCCTGTAGGCGCATGCTCTGCGGCGTTCGACGTGACCGGTCGGAAAAATCGCTCACCATGGCGGTTGTGGACATGACCCGGCTCGCCGAACACCTTGCCGACACGGCGACCGCACGGACTACTGCCACGCTCGCCCAACTCGGAGTGGAGGCGGTAGCCGAGGAGGCAGCCGACATCGCCGCCGGCCCACTGGCTCCGGTGCTGGCGCACGCGCTAGCCCAAGTTGTCGGCGCCGAGACAGCTGGCTGGGAGACCGCCACTGCTAGCTTCATCGATGGCCTGACCGGCCAGCAGAGCCTGCTGGCGCTGGCGGGCAGCCTGGACGAGCTTCTTGCTAGTCCGTCCACAGTGGACGCTCAAGGAGTGCAGCTGCACAACGTGTTGCTGCGCGACCTCGCGCCGCTGATCCACTCCAATCCGTTGCTGGCAGCTGGACGTCTCGAAGGCGCCGTGCGTCTGGCGGTGGCCGGTGCCGTCACGCCGTTCGGCATTCTCGGCCACCTCACCGCACCGCCGTCCGACGCTCCCGAGGAGTTCACCGAACGCCTTCCCCGCCTGCTGGGCGCGGCTATGGATCGCTGGGCGAACGAGGCCACCATCGCCACTTCACTGCACAGCGCGCTGGATCAACTGCGCCACGACGAAGCGGCAGCGGTGGACGCGGCTTTTGAGCTGGCCTGTTACGAGTTGAGATCCGCCCTTGCCGCCGAGACTCTCCCGGCGGCAATGGAGGCCCTCACCACCGCCCGGTCAGGTTTCGCCACCGTCGACGCCGCCGAGGAGGCGCGTCACGATGCCAGGGCATACGCGGCTGCCTGTGATGCGATCCTCGCGTTCGCCGCCCACGACCAGAACCGGTTGACCGACGCCGTCGATCGGCTCACCGCGGCGCTGGACCAGCGCGAGGCATGGTTGAGTGGGATGCACGCGCCGTCGTGGCTTCGGCCTCGGCGTGCCGCAGAACTCGCGTGGCAGCGACTCGTGCTCCTGCTCAATGCAGCAGCAGAGCGGTTGTCCGAAACGGTCTGGATGGACGTGTGGGAGGCGCTCGCAACGGTCCTCGACGCGTACGCCCAGGCCCGCACTGTGCGACCGCTGCCCGGCGTGGAAGCGACGCCAGGACTGGCTGCTGTTGTCGAGCCTGCTATCGAGAACGCGATCATGCGTCAGCAGAGTCTGCTTGCGGCGCTTCGCCGCTCGGTCACCGAAGTGTCCAAGTTGGATGCTCCTCCGCTCGACGTCTACACAGGAGAGCTGCTCCTTGCCCGTATTGAGGCAGTCGCTGCACGACAACGTGAGGACCACAGTCATTCGTCGCGCTCCGCAACCGATGGGGACGACGATGAGGAGCCTCACGCGGCCGATACCGCTCGGTTGCACCGTCTGGCACCCGCACTAGTCCATGCTCTTGGCGAGCAGCAGGCCGCTGATCTCGCTGCCGACATCAGCGACGACAATCTCCAGGTTCTCGAAGGGGTCGTGCACAGCAGCGAGCTTGCACGGTCGCGGACTGCGCACCCGGTACTCGATCGCCTCCTTGAGGATCTCCTCCGACAACTCGCCGAGTCACCGCACTTTGTCGGCGAAGTGCGAGACACCTTCGGGCTGCTGCTCGAACAGACCTTGCGGTTCCTGCACAGCCGCGCCGACCTCACGACCAAGACGTGGGGGCTGCACAAGGAGAAGGACAAGGACTACCGCCGCCAGCTCAAGAAGGGCGAACGTCGGCCTGTCGAGGCGGACCTGCAACAGGACTACCATCAGTGGCTCGCAACCGGACAGCTCGGCGGTTTGGTCTCGGTCGAAGCTTCCGACATCGCGACGGGGCGTGCCGACGTCATCGTGACGTTCGGAACCCTTCGGTACCTCACTGAGATCAAGCGCGAACTCGCCAACTCCGCTCCCACCAATCTTGAGGGCAAGTACGTTCGTCAGGCTGCGGAATACGGCAACACCAACGTGCCGTTCGGCCAACTTCTTGTACTCGACCTCACACCACATCCCGACGGCGCGCCACGAGTCGACGAATCGGTCTGGGCCGCCCGCCATCGTCCACCCGGTGCTACAACGGACCGCACTGTGATCGTTGGGGTCGTGGCTGGAAACCGCCCGACACCTCACGATCTGTCTACGTAGCCCGCCAAAGCGGCGCGCCGTCCTTGCCGCAGCAGCCGCCTTTCGACCGAAAGCGGGTCAGCGCGACGCCGGATGAGCCTGTTCGCTCATTGTTTCCGGTTGCGGTTCGTCGGCTGCGCACGCACCGCTGGGACGGAAAGGTTCGGCGAGCTGGGCGAGATAGCCGTTGGGGTAGTGCGGTTTCGCCGCCATGCCAAGGTCGTCGCTGCTGAACCGGCGCTCGGGGTCGTAGGAGTAGGTGCGGAGCAGGTGGTCCCAGATCAGGGTGAACAGTCCGAAGTTGACGTCGCCGATGCCGGCCCATTTCAGGTGGTGGAACCGGTGCGCCTGGTTGAGCGCGAGCACGACGCGCAGACGACCGACACGGTAGTCCACATTGGAGTGCTGGAGGAGGAGTTGGACGGCGACGCACAGCGCGAGCGCGTAGGCGACACTGGTCGGTAGGCCAAGTAGGACCAGGGGCGCTACTCCAGCGGCGGTTTCCAGGGTCTGATGCAGCGGGTGTTTCATTAGACCGTTGAAACCGTAAGCGCGTTTGACGCTGTGGTGCACCGCGTGCAGCCGCCACAGCGCCGGGACTTTGTGGCTGGCCAGGTGGACCAGCGTGATGCCGAGATCAGCCACGAGAACGGCGACGAGCACCTGCAGGATGAACGGCCAGTCGTGGGGCCAGACGCCGTCGATCGAGGCCACTGCAGTGAGCACAGGCAGGGCGGCGACGCTGCCGAGGGTGAGGGTTTCGTTCACCGCGGCGTGGACGGCGTCGCGCCGGTCGTCGTCGTGCGGAGTGTTCCAGTCCTCGCGGTAGGGCAGGACGCGTTCGGCGGTGAACGATGCGGCGATGGCGAGCAGCAGCAGGGCGAGCAGCCAGAGTTTAGAGCCGCCGGAGGCGGCGATGGCAATGCCGGCGCCATTGATGGCCAGGAGCATGAACGGCACGTAGCCGTACCGGACGAGCGTTTTCATGCTGTTGAGCCTGCGGGCAGATCACCCGTTCCACCTTGAACAGACTCGCTAACCCATCTCCGGCACTGGTTCGTGCCAGTGCACGGCGCGAGCCAGGAGTGAGGGGGCGAGGCCGAACATCTCGTGGCAGACGCGGGTGAGGTGGGCGCTGTCGGCGAATCCGGCGGCGTGCGCGGCGTCGGTGAGTGTTGAACCCTGCCGAGCGTGGTCGATCGCCCGCTGCAGGCGTGCCCAGCGGACGTAGGCCCGGAACGGGAGGCCGAGTTCGTCGCTGAACAGGTGACCGAGCCGGCTGGCCGAGATACCGACCGCCGCGGCGAGCTGTCCCAGGTGGACAGTGTGGTCAAGCATGGTCGGCAGCGCAGCTACCGCGTGCCGTAGCGCTGGGTGCAACGGCACCTGGTCAGGTGTGTCCGCATCGGCGAGCTCGGACAGGATCTGGTCAAGCAGCCCGATCGGGGTGCCGTCGACTGGGAGGCCGTTGTCGAGCAGTGGCTGCGCCGCCGCAGCCCACGCGGCGACGGAGTCGACGGGCAGCCCGGTGCGCCGCACCCGTGCGGTCAGTGTCTGGCCGAGCAGCCCGTCGGCGTCGATCCATGCCAGCAGTCCCGACGAGCCGCCGACCATCTCGTGTTCCGCGCCGGACGGAATCACCGCCGCGCGGGCCTGCCGGCCGGTGCCGGCCTCGTCGCGCAGCCGCACCGGCTCGTCGGTGGCGAGCACGAGTTGCACCGCGGCGTGTCGGTGCCGATGGGCGACGCCGACCTGGCCGGTGTAGATCAACCGGCCGGGCCGGAGAGCCACCGTTCCCTGCCACATCGTCAACTCCCGTGAGGGCGGCTGGCCCGCAGGCGACCGATACTGGGCAGGAAGCGGCCGACACGAGAGGCATAGTCGGTGTATGGCGCGCCGTGGACACCGCGTAGGTAGGGCTCTTCGACCAGGCGCACCTGGATCTCGATTCCGATGAGTGTGACCGCCAGGCCGGCGATCGCCACGAGGTTGGGCACCATCAACGCCAAGCCTAGGAACACACTGGCTGCGGCGGTGAAGACAGGGTTGCGCACCAGCCGGAACGGACCGGTGGTCACCAGCGTGGTGTGTTCGATCTGGTCGACCCCGATCCGCCAGGAGGCGCCCAGCGCCAGCTGGGAACCGAAGGTCGCGAGGATGCCGAATATCACGAGCACGACGCCCAGACCGCGCACAACCGGGTAGTCGACGACGGCCAGCGGCGGCACGCCGGCCAGCGCGGCGACCGGCGCGCCGAGCCCCACCAGCAGGTAGCCGAGGTCAGCTACGGCGAGCCCCCACCATTCCAGCGAGCCGCGTGCCGCCCAGGTGCGCCGGTTGCCGGTGTCGCCGGTGCGGCGGCGCTGGATCAGCGTGCGCACTCCGCCAGCGAGGGCCATGAATACGACGAACAGGGCCAGGGCTGCGACGGCCATCACCCGTCACTCCCTGTAGGCACCGGCTTCGCGGCCACGCCGAGCAGGTAGTCACCGCTGATCCGGGTGACCGAGCCGAGCACCGCGAGGCCGTGGTGGGCCAGTTGGTCGAGGAACTGGTCGGCGGTGAACCGGTCCTCGGTGGGGTGGTCGAACAGCCGCTGGTAGATGGGGCGGGCCAGGGCGTGGGCGGTGACCTCCTCGAAGTAGAACCGCCCGCCCGGCGTGAGCACCCTGGCGACCTCCGCGATGGCCGCGCGCCAGTCCGGGATGTGGTGGACGATCCCGAAGTCGAACACCGCGTCATAGCCGCCGTCCTCGGCATCCAGCGCGGCGCGCAGGTCGGTCGCGCTGCCCTGCACGAGCCGAACCCGGTCTCCGTAGCGAGCGAGGCGCCGGCCAGCGTGCTCGATCATCGCCGGGTCCAGGTCCACGGCGTCCACGCTGCCGGCGCCGAACCGCTCCAGCACCAGCTGCGTCCCGTACCCGGACCCACAACCGATCTCCAGCACCCGCGCCCCAGGGATCAGCCGCCCGCCGAACCGCATCAGCACCTGGGCCTCGTAGAAGCGCTGCAGCCAGCGCCGGGGCGGGGAATTCACCAGCGCTGTCTCGGCCTTGTTCATCAACATCGTCCAACCTCGATTCCATCACGTGTCACTGCTATCATCGCCTCGTGACGATGAATAGCACGGATGGATGTCTCGCGTCGAGCGTGGGCGCGGGCTTGGACCCGGCGGTGGCGTTGTTCCACAGCCTTTCGGACGCCACGCGGCTGGCGATCGTGCAACGCCTGGCCTGCGGTGAGGCGCGAGTGGTGGACCTGGTGGCCGCGTTGGGAATGGCGCAGTCCACGGTCTCGGCGCACGTTGCCTGCCTGCGTGACTGCGCGCTGGTGGTGGGCCGCCCGCAGGGCCGGCAGGTGTTCTACAGCCTCGCCCGCCCGGAGCTGATGGACCTGTTGGCATCGGCGGAAACACTGCTGGCCGCGACCGGCAACGCGGTGGCGCTGTGCCCGAACTACGGCACCGACACCCCAGCCGACGCGGATCAGGACAGCGCGATTGAGGACAGCAAGGAGAGTGCTCGATGAGCGACGCGTGCGGCTGCGGCCACGACGAACCCGTGGGCGAGGAGGCCGAGGAGCACGAGCCGGAACGGCTCTGGCAAGTCAAGGAACTCCAGTTCGCGGCGATCTCCGGGGTGTTCCTGCTCGCCGCGCTGATCGCGGGCTGGGCCGGCGCTTCGCGGCCGGTCGAGCTGGTGCTGGAGGTGGCGGCGTTGCTGGCCGGTGCCTACACCTTCGTCCCCTCCACGCTCAAGCGGCTGGTCAAGGGCAAGATCGGCGTCGGCACGCTGATGACCATCGCCGCGGTCGGCGCGGTCATCCTCGGCGAGGTCGGCGAGGCCGCGATGCTGGCCTTCCTGTTCTCCATCAGCGAGGGCCTGGAGGAATACTCCCTCGCGCGCACCCGCCGCGGCCTGCGCGCCCTGCTGTCCCTCGTCCCGGAAGAGGCCACCGTCCTGCGCGACGGCACCGAGACCGTGGTGTCCCCGGCCGAGCTGAGGGTCGGCGACCGGATGCTGGTCAAACCTGGCGAGCGGGTCGCCACCGACGGGATCATCCGCGAGGGCCGCACCGCGCTGGATGTCTCGGCGATCACCGGCGAGTCCGTCCCGGTCGAGGCCGGCCCCGGTAGCGAGGTGTTCGCCGGGTCGATCAACGGCACCGGCGTGCTCGAAGTCGAGGTCACCACCACCGCCGAGGACAACTCGCTCGCCCGGATCGTGCGGATCGTCGAGGCCGAGCAGGCCCGCAAGGGCGCCTCCCAGCGTCTCGCGGACCGGATCGCCAAACCGCTGGTGCCCGGCATCATGATCGCCGCCGCGCTGATCGCGGTGATCGGCAGCCTGCTCGGCGACCCGGTCACCTGGATCGAACGTGCCCTGGTCGTGCTCGTCGCCGCCTCCCCCTGTGCGCTGGCGATCTCCGTCCCGGTCGCCGTGGTGGCCGCGGTGGGTGCGGCCAGCAAGCTCGGTGTGCTGGTCAAGGGCGGCGCCGCGCTGGAAGCCCTCGGCGCGGTCCGCGGGGTGGCGTTGGACAAGACCGGCACCCTCACCGCGAACCGGCCCGCCGTCATCGACGTCGCCACCACCAACGGCGCCACCCGCGACCAGGTCCTGCACCTGGCCGCGGCCTTGGAGGCCCGCAGCGAACACCCGCTCGCCAAGGCGATCCTCGCCGCCGTCGACGACGTCACCCCCGCCAGCGACGTGGAGGCCGTCACCGGCGCCGGGCTCACCGGCCGCCTGGACGGACACACCCTCCGGCTGGGTCGCCCCGGCTGGCTCGACCCCGGCGCACTCGCCGCGGACGTGGAGCGGATGCAGCAGGCCGGCGCGACCGCTGTGCTGGTCGAGCAGGACGGCCAGGTCGTCGGCGCGATCGCGGTCCGCGACGAACTGCGGCCGGAAGCCGCCGAGGTCGTGGCCCAGCTGCGCCGGGACGGCTACCACGTCGCGATGCTCACCGGCGACAACCACGCCACCGCTACCGCGCTCGCCAAGGACGTCGGCATCGACGACGTGCACGCCGAACTCCGCCCGGAGGACAAGGCCCGCCTGATCGACAAGCTGCGCGGCCAGCGCTCGACCGCGATGGTCGGCGACGGCGTCAACGACGCACCCGCCCTGGCCACCGCCGACCTGGGCATCGCGATGGGCGCGATGGGCACCGACGTGGCGATCGAGACCGCCGACGTCGCGCTCATGGGCGAGGACCTGCGGCACCTGCCCCAGGCGTTCACCCACGCCCGCCGCGCCCGCCGCATCATGCTGCAGAACGTCGGCCTGTCCCTCGGGTTGATCATCGCGTTGATGCCGCTGGCACTGTTCGGCGTGCTGGGGCTGGCCGCGGTGGTGCTGGTGCACGAGCTGGCCGAGGTCGTCGTGATCGCCAACGGCGTCCGCGCCGGCCGCACCAAGCCCCTGCAGGACACGGCCGACCATCAGCCAGCGTTGACGCCGACCGCGGTGGGGGCTTCCTCGTGAGCGTCAGCGGACCCATCCGGACGGCCAGGGTGACCCGAGCCCGTGTCGCCCTGGTCGCCACCGCCGCGCTGCTGGCCGCGCTCGACCTCGGTCTGAAGACCTGGGCCAGTCGAGCGTTGGCCGACGGCGCCTCGGTGGACCTGCAGGTGATCCAGCTGCGGCTGGCGTTCAACTCCGGGGTGGCCTTCAGCCTCGGCGACACCCTGCCCAGCGGGGTCGTGCTCGGCGTCACCGGGCTGATCATCGCCGGGTTGGCGGTGTTCGCCTGGCGCGCCACCCGCACCGCGACCCTGCCCATGCGGCTCGGGCTGGCCGCGGTGCTGGCCGGGGCAATCGCCAACCTCGTCGACCGCGCCGCCGATGGGATGGTGACCGACTACCTGCACACCGGCTGGTTCCCCACCTTCAACCTCGCCGACGTCTTCATCACCGTCGGCGGCGCCGCGCTGGTCCTGGCCAGCCTCCGCGCCACCGACAGCACCAGTAAGGACTCCACGCCATGACCGCGCAGGACCAGGCAACTCTCGTGCGCCGCGGGCTGGCACTCGCGTGGTTCATCGTGGTCTGGGACGTCATCGAAGGCGTCGTCGCCGTCACCGCCGGACTCGCGGCCGACTCCATCGCCCTGGTCGGGTTCGGCATCGACTCGGCCATCGAGGTCTTCGCCGCCAGCGTGGTGATCTGGCAACTACGCGCCGGTGCCCACGCCCGGCAGCAACCCGCGCTACGCGCCATCGCGGTCACCTTCTACGCCCTGGCCGCCTACGTCGCGTTCGAGTCAATCCGAGACCTCATTACGCAGGACAAGGCCGGCGAATCGTTGATCGGGATCGTGCTCAACGTGGTCGCCCTGATCGTGATGACCCCGATCGCGCTGGCCCAACGGCGTACCGGGCGAGCGCTGAACAACCCGGTGCTGGTCGCACAGTCCACCGAAACGTGGATGTCCAACGCCCTGTCCATCACCGTCCTGGTCGGGCTGGGGCTCAACGCCACGCTCGGCTGGTGGTGGGCCGACCCCGTCGTCGCCCTGGTGGTCGCCGCGCTGGCGGTGCAATCCGGCCGCGAAGCCTGGCACGAGGCCAGCGAAAGCTCGACTCCCGAGAAGCACCCCGGCACCTCCGAGGAACGGCCATGACGACCGAAAGCCGCTTCTGGCTTCTGCGCGACTCCCGCGCCGCCCACAAACAGGGCACGGAGGCGATCGCGCAGCGGCAGCGTGACCGACTCGCCGACATGGTCGCCTTCGCCCGCGCCCACTCGCCGTACTACCGCGAGCACTACCGCACCCTGCCCGACCGCGTCACCGACCCGACACAGTTGCCGGTCACCAGCAAGGCCGAGCTCATGCCGTGGTTCGACGACTGGGTCACCGACCCTGCCGTCACACTCGCCGCCGTGCGGGCGTTCGTCGAAGACCCCGCGCTGATCGGGGAGAAGTTCCTGGGCCGCTACACCGTCTCCACCACCTCGGGCACCACCGGCACGCCCGGAATCTTCCTGACCGACCAGCGTGTTCTCGCCGTCACCGCCGCGGTGGGCGCACGCACGCTCAGTTCCTTGCTCAACCTCAAGGACGGCGCGCGCATCGTGGCTCGCGGCGGGCGCATCGCCATGGTGATCGCCACCGGCGGCCACTTCGCGTCCGCCACCGCCGCCGCCGCGCTGCGTAAGAACCGGTTGCGCCGCAACAGGATCGGGGTCTTCGGCGTGCACACCCCGATGCCCGAACTGGTCGAGGCGCTCAACGCCTTCCGCCCGGCCATCCTCGCCCCCTACGCCAGCATGGGCGCCCTGTTGGCCACCGAACAGCAAGCCGGCCGCCTGCACATCGACCCTGCCCTGGTGATCCTTTCCGCCGAGGGCCTCCCGCCGGGCGAGTACAGCCGAATCGCCACAGCGTTCGGCGCCAAGGTCCGCCACAGCTACGCGGCGAACGAATGCCCCTTCCTCAGCCAGAGTTGCCAGCACGGTTGGCTGCACGTCAACAGCGACTGGGCCATCCTCGAACCGGTCGACACCGACCACCAACCGGTCCCGCCCGGCCAACGCTCGCACACCGTGCTTCTGACCAACCTCGCCAACCGCACCCAACCCATCCTGCGCTACGACCTCGGCGACTCCGTCCTGCTCCGGCCCGACCCCTGCCCATGCGGCGATCCGCTCCCCGCGATCCAGGTCGAAGGCCGCACCGCCGACCTGCTCACCTTCCCCACCAGCCGCGGCGAACCAGTCACGATCGCACCCCTGACTATCAGCCTGACCCTCGAACGCCTCCCCGGAGTCGAGCTCTTCCAGATCGTGCACACCGCACCCACCAACCTCAGCATCCGCCTCCAACCGACACCCGGCGCCGACCCGGAACAGATCTGGCAGTCGGTGCACACCGAGGTTTGACGCACGCGGTGGAGCGGCATGACCGTCACGCCGATGAGGCTGCGCTCGGCCATCGCCGAAACGCTCTGGGAGTGCGTCAAGGCCCACCACCTGGAAGCGGCCTGTGACGCGCTCGGCATGAAACCCGCCCGCGAGGGCAGCCCTGAGCCGTTCAACAGCAAGCGCAGCTACGTCGAGGGCCGGCTACAGGGCATGTCACTGACGGACTTGACCGACCTCGCCCACCGCGTCGCGGCCGAGTACGACGCCGAGCACCTACAGCCGTTGCTCGATGCATCCGGTACGCACGGCGTAGCCGGCGAACTGAAGAACCTGATCTTCGCGGCCGACGGACCCAAGCCGGAGATCGTGTTCAGCGACGCCCTGAACAACGACGTCCTCGTCGTCAGGAACGAGCAGTTCTGTCTCGTTTACGACCGGCCGCTGGGCGCCCATGGCCTCACTTGGGCCGAACTGACCAGCTGGTGGGCTGACCGCGAGGGACTGACCGACGCACCGGCCCGTGAGGTCTCGCTCAGCCTGTACCGGCGGCTGGACCGCTCTCTTGGTGACAACCACGCGGAGCGACGAATACTGCGCACGTACGCCGACCGGTACGTCCGGCTCGGCGACGGCATCCCGGCGCTGATCCCGCAGGTGTACCTGCATTACGACCCGTACACCCGAGCGCACCACGCCCCTGGCACACCACCTCTGGCCCGCCAGCGCATGGACTTCCTCCTGCTGCTGCCACAGCGGATCCGCATTGTCATCGAGTGCGACGGTAAGCAGCACTACGCCGACGAGAACGGGCACGCGGATCCCCGTCGGTACGCCGAGATGGTGGCCGAGGACCGTGAACTGCGACTGCACGGCTATGAGGTCTACCGCTTCGGCGGCGCCGAGCTCACCGACACTCCAGCCACTGGGCAACGGCTTGCAGCGTTCTTCGACCGGCTCGCCGAGCGTTACTCCACCTGACTCCCCGTTGCCCAAACCAGTGAAAGCCGGTGGCCCGAGCAGGGTTGGGAGTCAGCGTCGTCGTGGAGGACGAGAAGGCCAAGGGCAGCGGCGGCCATCAGAGCACAGGCGACGCGAGCGCTTCGCCCGGAACCGGTAGGAGCGCCTCAAAGGAGAAACCTCGGACAGAACCAGCGAGTTGACGTGGAGCGTGAGCGCGGCTTCCAACACAAGCATGGCCGACGCCGGAACACTGTCGATGTCTTCACGCCACGCTGCCAACAGAACCGCGAGCTCGTCGTCCTCGCCACCCACGCCATCACCTCCGCTACCAACAGGCGTCGTACCTGCTCGACCTGCCGTTACGCGCGACACCGCTAGGCCACCAGCATCGCCGCGGCATGCATCTCATCCGCCGCATCAACTTCGGCTCGCTGTGCACCGACCTGCTCATCGAACTCGGACCGGACGATCTTGACGAGTTGGCGGGCCCGAGCCGCCCCTATCCCGAGCCGGACTCGCAAGGTGTCAGCGGATATCGGCTTCTGGTGTGCCGCACGATGAGCGGCGTCCTCTCGCCGCGCCTGAGCCAAGAGTGCCTCCGGCGTGCGCCTAACGACTGCTTGCTCACGACCTTGCTGCGGGACGTCCTCGCCAGGGTGGACCTGGGTCTCCGGCGCACCGGCATCCGAGTCCGCATCGACAGCTGGCTCCGGCCGCTCGACATCGCGTGCGACCGGCGTACGACTCGTGGCGCCGATCGCTTGCAATAGGCCAGGACCGACCTCCGACCAGCCGATCAGGAGGAGTGGCCCTACCGCGTCGAACGCCGCCTTACCGAACTCGCCCGCCACGAGAGGCTCCGCCACGTTCAGCGCGAGGGTGACCACGCTCGCGAAGATCAGCAGCCGGCGAGCGGGCCGCAGCACCTCCGGGGACGCTCCGACAAGGGCCAGGTGCCGCGTGCCGAGCAGAAGCCCGAGGATCGAAAGGTCGACCGCTGGAGCGACCAGCGGCGCGACCCAGGCGGGCACGCCGAGTCGAAGCGCGAGATTGAGGACGTTGCCGAAGCCGAACAGGAAAGTGAGGCCGACGACGACGCCCATGATCACGGTGACAGCCTGAACCACAGCAGCCCCGTCCGAACCTGATCGAGTCGACACAGCTGCGCGCCTGGTCATCGTGTACCACCTGCTTCGACGCGCGGGCGTCCGTGGCTATCTCGCGTGGGGACGCCGCGTTCACGCAGCTTGTTCAGCACGGTGGTGTGGTTGACCCCCAGGTGGTCGCCGACTCGCGCCAGCGACCAACCGAGCTTGTAGAGGTGGATGGCGTCGTCGACCTGGTCGGGGGAGAGGCCACGGCGGCGCATTGGCACGCCGTGTCGATGGAGGATGTTGCTGACCGTTCGCCGTTCGATGCCGAACCGATCACCGAGTTCGTACACAGTCGCGCCGGACTGATAACCCGCGATCAACTCGTCGACTTGCTCGGCACGGAGTTGCCGGGCCCGCCGGGGCCGATCGCGCTTGATCGACGGCGGCTCGGGCGTATCGAGCCTGGGAAGCTTCTCGCAGAGCCCTTCCAAGGCCCTGACCTGGTCTTTTATGTTCGAGTAAGCTCCCCTAACCTCCACAGCGGGTTTTTGGACAGGCAGCTGCGATTTGTGTCTGTTTCGTTATGTACGGTCAGTCATCGCAGCTCACCGCTCACCGTGCTCCGGCTGGGCGTCATCAGGTGCCGGCTCGTCGGGGTGTTCGAGGGTAGCGGTGGTCCGGGAGGGGATTGCCGGGTCGCAGGCCGAGCGTGTCATGGCCGGGCAGCGGCGGTAGGTGGCGTCCGGGTCGGTGAAGGCGACCAGGAAGGACAGCCGAGCTTCGTCGCTGGTGTTGGCGCCGACATAGTGCGCCGTGCGGCCCTGGTGGAGCGTGGCGTCGCCAGCCCGCAGCGGGACGGTGACGCGCGGGCTCCAGCGCAGCTCGGGCCAGCGGTGAACAGGTAGTTGTCCGGGTCGGCGGTGTGCTCGGACAACTCCACCCGGTCCGGGCCGCCGCAGCGGTGCGAGCCGGGCAGGAAGGTCAGGCAGCCGCGTGCGGCGGGCACGTCGACCAGCGCGATCCAGGCGTTGAAGATCAGGCGCGAGTCCAAAAGGGCGAAGGTCAGGTCGTCGTGCCAGCCGGTGGGCGCGCTGTGTCCGGGCTCCTTGCGCAGCACGTCGCCACCGCACACGCGCAAGGGGATGCCGGCCAGGTGTTCGGCGAGCGTGCCGATGCGGGGGTGCAGCGCGAGTTCGCGCAGGGTGGGGTGGTGTTCCCAGGCGTCGGTGGTGGCCGTGATTCGGGTGCCGAACTCCTCGTCGGTGTGGCTCTGCGCGGCGAGGGCCTCCTCGGCCGCGGTCCGGAAGCGGGCTACCTCGGCGGCGGTGAGCAGGTTCGGCAGGTGGGTGAACCCGCGCTCGCGGAAGTAGTTAGCGCGTCACCGTGTTGTGCTGGGCGGGTGCGCTGATGGGTGCCCCGGTTGCGGTCGCCTGGTCGATGTCGTCGTCGATCACTACGACATGGCGGCCGGCGGCGGCCAGGATCGACGCGGCGATGGAGGCGCGGTAGCCGGAGCGGCAGTGCACCCACACCTCGCCACGGGGCACGTCGTTGAGCCGGTCCAGCAGGTCGTGCAGCGGGATGTGCACGGCGCCGTCCAGGTGACCGGAGGCCCATTCCTGGTTGCGGCGCACATCGAGGACCACGACCGGGCGGTGGTGGAGCACTGTGGCCAGGTCGGCGAAATCCGCGACCGCCAACGACTCCAGGGGCGTGTCGCCGGACCACTCGTGCGGGTCTCCGGTGGCCGCGGCTTCGATGCGGTCGAGGCCGATACGCACCAGTTCGCGCTGCGCCTCGGCGACCTGCTCGGCGGTGTCTCCCAAGAGTGTCAACGGGGTTCCCCAGGGGATCAGCCAGCCGAGGTAGGTGACGAAGTTGCCGTCGGCTCCGAAGTTGAGCGTGCCGGGGACGTGCCCGGCCGCGAACGCGGTCCGGGTGCGCAGGTCCACCACCCATTCGCCGGACTCGATGCGCCGGCGCAGCTCGGGAGCTTCGGCCTGCTCCGGCGGGGACAGGTCTGGCGCCTGCGGTCCGGCGGTGTTGAGCGGCATCATGTGCGCGTAGTAGGCGGGATAGTCGTCCAGGCCCTGCAGCAGGGCGTGGACATAGTCCTGCTCATCCTGGGTCAGGACGGGGTTGGCCTGCTTCTCCTGGCCGATCGTGGATCGCTCGCCCTGTGCCTGTGTGGCGGAGCAGAAGCTGCCGAACCCGTGCGTGGGGTAAATTTCCGCGTCGTCGGGCAGTTCGGCGGCCAGCCTGCGTGCCGAGGCGTACTGGGCGTGCGCCAGTTCTTCGGTGTGCACGGCTCCCAGCAGATCCGGTCGACCGGTCGAGCCGTAGAGCAGCGAACCACCGGTGAACACCGCCGGCGGTCGGCCGGGGGTTTCCAGCACGTAGGACAGGTGTGTGAAGGTATGGCCCGGGGTGGCCAGGGCCCGCACCCGCATCACCGGGCCGATCTGTACCTCGTCCCCGTCGGTGATGGGCTGGCGATCGAAGGACACGGTGTCGGCCGCGTTCACGTGGTAGGCGGCCCCGGTGGCCTGCGCCAGCGCCAGTCCTCCGGTCACGTAGTCATTGTGGATGTGCGTTTCGAAGACGTCGGTGACCCGCACGCCTCGTTGCCGGACGATCGTGAGGAATCGGTCGATGTCGCGCTGCGGGTCGACCACGAACGCCACCTCACCATCGGTGACCAGATAGCTCCGGTCGCCCAGCGTCGGCGTGTCGAGTGCGATGATCTCTACCATCCTGCTACTCCCTTCTCGCAGGTTTCAGCTCAGGCGGTGTCTTCTCGTGGGCCCCGCACGACGGGATGTCCCGCTTGGATCCACGCGCCGGTACCGCCGGCCACGGAGTACGCGTCCACCCCGGCACGGGTCAGCCAGGAGGTGGCGGTATCGCTGCGATTGCCCGAGGCGCAGACCACGTAGATCGGTCGGTCCTTCGGGATTTCGACGACCCGCTCCTGCAGCCTGTGCAGCGGTATCAGTCGCGCTCCCGGAACGTGCCCGGCCTCGTATTCACCGGGCTCTCGGACATCTACGACGACCGCGCCGGCAGCACGCGCCCGAGCCAACTCTTGAATATCAACTTCTCGCATCATCGATCTCCAAAATACCCAGCGGGGTATATTTTCGCTGCATCTGTTATCCACGACCTCGCCGACTGGTCGTGCTGTGGTTGCGGGCGAACGCGTGTCAGGTGCGCGTTGCGCGGACCAGGGTGTCGATGGCCTCACCCTGCTGTAGTGGTCGGCGAAGCCGCTCAGCCCGCTCGATGCGCAAGGCGGGCAGTGCTGCGACGATCCCCTCGGGTGTGTAGAGCACGTCGGGGTCGGGCGGCCCGCCCACGCCCGCGGTGAGGTTGGTCAAGTCGTGGCCGATCACCAGCAGGGTGCCCTTGGTGGCCACGGCCGAGGCGGCCCGGTCGAGCACGCGGGGGAGCTCGGCCGAGGGCAGGTGCAGGTAGGCCACGAGCACCAGAGCGAACGCCGACGGTTCGGGCTGGTAGTCGCGCACGTCGGCCAGCGTCCAGTCGACCCGGACGTCCCGCGCGTGCGCGAGCCGGCGCGCCTTGTCCAGCCCGACGGTCGAGAAGTCGACCCCGCTGACCGTCCAGCCTTGTTCGGCCAGCCAGACGGCGTTGCGGCCCTCTCCTGTTCCCAGGTCCAGCGCCCGCCCGGGTGTCAACCCGGTGGTCTGCTCGACGACGAACCGGTTCGGCTCGGTGGTCCATTCGAACTCGGCCCCGGTGTAGCGCCGGTCCCATGCTGTGCTGTCCAACGAAGACTCCCCTCCGGGTGTCGGTGCCCGCACTGAAGATCGGGATCAGATCCTCATTGCCGCTGTTCGGCGAGCTCTTGCCGAACCTGGTCCATGTCGACCTCGCGGGCCTTGGCGATCAGCTCCTCGAGCGCACTCTCCGGGAGCGCACCGGGCTGCGCGTACAGCACCACGCCATCACGAGCGATCATCAACGTCGGGATCGACGAGATGCCGAACCTCGCCGCCAGTTCCGGTTGCGCCTCGGTATCCACCTTGCCGAACCTGACATCCTCGTGACGCTCGGACGCACGCTCGAACACCGGCGCGAACATGCGGCAGGGTCCGCACCACGCCGCCCAGAAGTCGACCAGCACAATACCGTCCCCGCCTATCCTGTCGTTGAAGTTGTCGGTCGTCAGCTCGATGGTCGCCATCATGCACCTCCTAGTCTTTGATACCCCCTCGGGTATCGTAACGGGCTTGTGGCGGTTGGCATTCCCGGCTCATCGCACGCGCCGCTCCGCTGGCGGCCATATACCCCTCGGGGTACAAAGGTGGTATGGGAGAGGATACGCAGGCGACAACCAGGGCGGGGCAGGTCCGTGCCCTGCTGGACGAGCCGGGCGCCGTGCTGGCGGTGGTGGCGCACCCGGATGACGAGTCGTTCGGACTTGGGGCGGTGCTCGACCGCCTGGCCGCTGCGGGCACACCGGTGACGGTGCTGTGTTTCACGCGCGGTGAGGCCTCCACCCTGGGCGGAGAGCAGGCCGATCTGGGCGCGGTGCGGGCCAAGGAGTTGGACACGGCAGCCACCGTGCTGGGTGTCACGCGCACCGTCCTGCTCGACTACCCCGACGGAGACCTGGCCCACGTCTCCTTGGACGAGCTCGCCGGTCATGTCGAGTCGCTGGCCGCCGAGGTGAGACCGACCTACCTGCTGGCGTTCGACCCCGACGGCGTGACATCCCATCCCGACCACATGCGGGCCACCGAGGCTGCCCTGGCCGTCGCCGATCGTTCGGTTCTGCCCGTCGTCGGCTGGACCTTACCGGCCCAGGTCGCCGACCAGCTCAACGCAGAGTTCGGCACCGCTCTGGTCGGCTCGCGGCCCGACGTGGTGGATCTGACCCTGCCCGTCTCCCGCAAACGCCAGCGGGAGGCCATCGCCTGCCACCGCAGCCAATCCACCGACAACCCGCTGCTGCACCGGCGCCTGGACCTGCTCGGTGACACCGAACACCTCCGCCTGCTCCGCCCACAGCTCCTGCCCCCGCCTGCCCACGAACGATCCTGACCAGGGTCTCCGAGCCGCGTGTGGAAGGCACGCTGTACGCCGAAGATGCCTCCCTATCCGTCCCGATTCGCTGTGGCGCTCCGCTGCCGAGAAGCTGGTCGAGCTCGGGCACGGTGACCATGGCCTGGGGGCGAGACCTCCTGACCAGGTTTCTGGTTGTCGCCGGCGGCAGGGACGACGACGTTGGGCGGCAGCGGCATTCGCCCGCGCCGACGCGCAGCTGTTCGGGACCGGGGTCAACCGTCGCACAGCGCGGCAACGCTACCGCCTGGATGCGTGAGGCACAGCGAACGCGGGTAGGCAGTACCCCACGGGAAATGACAGTGGCGGGATGCTTGGTCACCTACCACACATCTGGAGGAGGAGCGACAGACATCGTGTCCGACTGGGTGAACAATGGGCCGCCCGGGATGGGCTGGGGTTGGCTCGGCATGCTGATCGGCTTCGTGGTTTTCCTGCTCGTGCTCGGCGGTCTCGTTGTCGGCATCGTCTACCTCGTCCGCGCGCTGTGGAAACCGAACGGTGGCACGCGCAGCGGACCCGGTGAGCGGGACCGTGCCGTGGGAATCCTCGACGAGCGCTATGCCCGCGGTGAGATCGGCCGTGACGAGTACGAGGAACGGCGACGAACGCTGCGTGGCCAAGGCCCACCGTAAGTTGCCCGACGAGGAGGAGGCTTGACGATGGCAAGTACATTGATCCTGGGAGGGGATTCGGCGGCCCCGCCGCCGCCCACGAGCTGCGGGCGCGGCTGCCCGAACACCAGGTGACCGTGGTCGCCGCCGACGACCATCTCTACAACGGGTTCGCCAAGACGTGGGACCTTGTGGGCACCCGGCCACTCCACCAGGGCACCGTCGGCCGGTCGGCCCTGCAACGGCACGGGATCCGCTTCGTTCATACACGCATCACCTCGATCGACCCTGCCCAACGTCGGGTCGAGACCGAGGCGGGTCGGTTGAGCGCCGATTCCCTTGTGGTCGCGCTGGGCGCGAAAACACCGCCCGATCAAGCCGCGCAACTGCGCGGATCGGCTGCACGACCTCTACAGCGCCGAGGGGTTGCCGGCGAAGCGGAGCGTGTGCGGTCGCCAGGTGTGCGGGAGCAGCCGCGGCACCGTGCGGATTGCGGCGCGCCGGGGTGCGAGCCCGAGCGTCTCGATGGCCTCGTCGGGGTGGGTGAGCACACAGGCGCCATGCGCCTGCAGGTGGGCGGCACCCCCGACGTGATCGGCGTGCGTGGGTGAGTAGCACGGCGACCACGTCCTGCGGTCGCCTGCCGAGGTCGTGAAACGCGGCAACGAGGAGCGGCACGTGGGCCGGCAGGCCGGTGTCGATGACGACGAGGGCCTCACCGTCGTCAACGATCCAGGCGTTAACGTATCCATCGGTCACCCGGTGCACACATCGGTCTTTCAGCGCGGCGGTCGTCGGGAGACCGACCGGGCCCGCCCCGCCAGCGCCACGGGCTCCTCTTCCGAAGCCGGTGGGTCGCCGAAGTCTCCGCGCAACAGCTTCAGCGCGTAGCGCTCGGCGTCGATCTCTGCCCGAGTCCGAGCGCCCAGTCGGCGAAAGACCGCGATCGGCGGGCACCAGCCCTGTAGCCTGTGCTGCAGGAGGAACGCCGTGACGATGCCCGCCAGCCAGAGCCAGCGCCGGTGGTGTGCCGCGGCGAGGAGAGTGCCAGCCAGGCCGAGGGTTGCGGCGCTGACCTCGAGGGCCCGCTCGACATCGGTCTCCTGCTCGAGCTTGCCGATGCGAGCTGTGATCGCCTCCTGGCCGTCGGCTGAGGTGAGGCGCTCGGCGTAGTGCCGGATGCGGGCGCTCAATTCCTGGTCGAGCTCGACCTGGACGGCCGTCGCCGTGTGCTCGCGCACCCGGTCCGTCCGCGTGCGGCGTGCAGGTCGATCAGCCCGGTCGCGTTCATCGGTGCTCCGTTCGTCGGCTGGCGGTTACCCCGGTACCTGGCCCGGCATGCGGAGGTCGCCGAGTCGATTCCTCGGCTTCAGCGCGCCGCGGGCGGCGGTGCCCACCGTCAATCAACCGCCTACGACGTGGCGGCCATCGTGCTGACAGCCGCCGCCACGCTGCTCGACTGGGAGCTCATCGCGCCCATCGAGCACTATGTACCGAGCTGCCGCGCCGAACGGCGCCGACTGACAGCTGACACGGCACTCGCGAAGCAAGCCCGATCACAGCAGAAGTACTGGCCAGAGCCAGAACCAGCTCCAGATTGAAGCGGCTTTCATGATTATTTCTCCGGTTGCCCAATCGAGCCGCTTCGCCGTCCTGTGCGGAGGGTCCATGTTCCGACGCACCGTCAGCGGTTGGGCGGGGTCAACGCCTGGAGTGCGGCCTGGATGCGTTGCCCGGCTTCGTCGGTGATGGGTTGGAGCTGGTCGAGCTCGGGGACGGTGACCATGACCTGGGGATCGAGGGCCTGGACCAGTGTCTGGTTGTCCCCAGTGGCGCGGACCACGACGTTGCACGGCAGGAGCAGCCCGATCTGGCGGTCGATGTCGAGGGCGCGGTGCGCGAGTTGGGGGTTGCAGGCGCCGAGGATGATGTAGGGCTCCATGTCGGCGTCGAGTTTGTTGTGCAGGGTGGCCTGGACGTCGATTTCGGTCAGCGTGCCGAAGCCCTGTGCTTGGAACGCGTCCTTGACCCGGGACACGGCCTGCTCGTAAGGCAGATCCAGGGTGATCGTACGGGCGTACTCCATTGCGATTCCTCCAACAGTGGGTGTGGTGTCAGGTGGTGGGGTAGCCGGCGCGGTGCCAGGCGGTCATCCCGCCGGCGACGTTGATGACGGGAAGGCCGCGTTCGCGGGCGAGCAGGCTGGTGGCCACGGAGGAGCGGTAGCCGCTGCCGCAGGTGACGGCGATCGGTTTGTCCGCGGGTACCTCGTCGAGCCGGTCGGGTAGTTCGGCGCCGGTGATGAACGTGGCGCCTTCGGTGTGGCCGGCGGCCCACTCGGCGGGCTGGCGCACGTCGAGCAGGGTGACCTCGCCCTGGTCGAGTCTGCGTTTCAGCTCGTGGACGGTGATCTGTGGGGTGAGTTCGACCGGTCGTGCGGAGGTGCGCCAGGCGCTCATGCCGCCGGCCAGCCAGCCCGTCGGCATCGGGTAGCCGATGCGCAGCAGCTGCCAGATCGCCTCCCACAGGTCGCTGGACCGGTCGAGCACGAGCAGTATCTCGGCCTCGGCGGGGAGTACGGTGCCAGCCCAGGTGGCGAAGGCCGAGCCGAGGCCGACGTTGAGTGCGCCGGGGATGTGGCCGCCGCCGAAGGCTTCCGCGGACCGGGTGTCCAGCACGATGGCGCCGCGGTTGATGGCGGCGGCGACGTCGTCGGCTGGCAGCGCGGGGGGCTCGGTGAGTACGCCGAGGGGGTCGACGCCGGCCATGTTCTGGGTGCGCATGCGCCGCCAGTACGGGGGCACCGCGGGCAGGTTGTCCAGCCGCAGGCACTGCCGCACGAACTCGTCCTTCTCGGAGACCTCGGCCAGGATGGCGTTTGCGCGCTTCTCGTAGCCCACTGTGGTGGACAGCCGGGACCCGATGTTGCCGCCGCACAGTGACCCGGCCACGTGGGTGGGGAACACCTCGACGTGGTCGGGCAGCGTGAGCAGCTTGGTCTGGATCGTGTCGCAGAAGACCTCGGCGTGGCGGCGGGCCTGCTCCTCGCCGCCGAGCAGATCGGGGCGGGCCAGGTCACCAACCAGGAGCGCCCCGCCGGAGAGCAGCAACGCCGGGCTGTCGGCGCTGGCGGAGCGGTCATAGACCAGCAGGCTGATGTGCTCGGGGGTGTGCCCGGGGGTGTGCATCACCTCGATGCCGACATCGCCGAACTCGATCTGCTCGCCGTCGGCGAGCGGCCGGTGCGGATAGCTCAGCTCGCCCGCGGCCGAGCCCCACACCTGCGGCGAATGCGGCGAGTCTGCCAGCTCGCCCAACCCGGACAGGTAGTCGTTGTGCCCGTGCGAGTCACAGGCGTAGGTGATCCGGAAGCCCTGGTCGCGGGCCGCCTGCCGGTAGATGTCGACATCGCGGCGGGGGTCGAACACCAGCGCCTGACCAGTCTTCTCGTCCCCGACGAGGTAGGAGGCGTGTCCGAGACTGTTGAGGTAGAACTGCTGGAACCACATGGTCACGCCACCTTTCCCGGCTTGCCTTCGGGCGTGGTGAAGGGCAGGCCGGCCTGCTGCCACGCCTGCATCCCGCCCTCGGCGTTCTCCGCCGCGTAGCCCTGTTGCCGCAGGAACTCGGCCGCCTGCCCGCTGCGATGACCGCTCCGGCAGACAGTCACCACCGGCTGTGTGCGGTCGAGCTCGGCGAGCCGGCTGGGCACCTCGGCCATCGGGATGTGCCGGGCGCCCTCGATGCGGCCGGCATGCCACTCCTCGGGCTCGCGCACATCCACCAGCTGTATGTCGTTTCGTCGCCGGTAGAGCTCGTCGACCTGCATCCTGTACTCCTTTCTTCCCGTGTTTTCTCATCCCAGGGCGGACGGGTTGATCAGGGCCTGAACCGCGACGAACACCGCGACCGCGATCACCACGTAGGCGAACCAGCGGCGCAACCGGTCGGCATTCAGGCGACCGGCGAGCCTGCCCGCGGCCATGGAGGTCACGAGAGCGGCGATCGTGAACGACCCGACCACGCGATAGTCGAGTTCGGCCACGGCGTCCAGGTGCGCCGCCAGCCCGGCGATCGAGTTGATCGTCACGACGACCAGGGAGGTGCCCACTGCGACCGGCATGTCCAGCCCGAGCATCAGCACCAAGGCCGGCACCACCAGGAACCCGCCCCCGACCCCGAACAGGCCGGTCAGAAACCCGACGACCGCACCCACGCCCAACGCACGAGGCAGACACGCCCGCCAGTTCACCCGTCCACCGGCCACCGTGCACGCCCCCCGCTGCTCGGCCTGGCCGACCAGCATCCGCGCCGCTGCGGCCACCATCACCACCGCAAACGCCAGCAGCAACACCTGTTCCGTCACCAACTGCCCCACGGCCGCCCCACCGAAGGCCGCCCCCGCACCCGCCGCGCCGAACACTGCGGCGATCGGCCACCGCACCACGCCCTGGCGCAGCCGCGGGATGACCCCGCCCAGCGCCGACAGCCCCACCACCACCAACGACGCCGGGATCGCCTGGCGCACCGGCTCACCCACGCCGTAGACGAGGGCGGGCACCGCCAGAATCGACCCCCCGGCGCCGAGCAATCCCAGGGCCACGCCGATCAGGAGCCCGAAACCCGCCGCGAGGATCATTCAGGTTTCCCGGCGAGGGGAGCACCGGCTCCATCGGTTCCGGTGGCCGACTGCATCCAGACCCTCCCTTCGTTGGGCGACTACCCGGCAGGGTATCCCGCCAAACCCAGTTCGCCCGCTGCCGCGACCCGCACTCCCGCCATCGCCGCCTTGCAGCGTGGGCAGGTGTGTGGACAGCAGCGGCAGACGTTCCCGGCCGTCGTCAGGACTACCCTACCCCGTAGGGTATAGTGGCCGCGATGATCGTCCGAGGGGATGTCCACGTGCAGCAGAACCGGCAGGTTCCTCGCCTGCGTTGCGGCCAGGCAGGGTGGACTCGCGCCGGGCTTCCCGTCGTGAGCGGGCAGGTGTGGAGCGAGCGAGCGGCGCAGCGACCACGCGCCACAAGCCCGTCACATCGGACTCGGTCAACTCGCCACGGACCCGAGCCGGCCTGCCCGGCCGGTCGGTCACCTTCTGCGCTGAGGTGCGCGCTCCGTCACCGTGGCCAGAGCTCTCAGCACAGCAGACGGTTTTCAGGCGCCCGCGGTGGCACCTCAGGCCGCCTCGCCTGATCCAGCGAGTCCGTCGCCCCGACCCGGAGCGGCGGTCGTCGCACGCCCGAGCAAACAGCCCTACCAAAATGTGGAGGAAACCGGATGACCGGCGTAACCCGTACCGACAGCCACCCGCCCGATACCGCGACACGCTCTGTCCAACGAAGCGGCCCGCTGGGCAGGCTGGGGACGCGCATGGCCGCCCGCGCGTGGTGGGTGGTCGCGGCCTGGGTGCTGGTCGTCGGCGCGCTGGGTTCGTTCGCTCCGACGGTGTTCACGTCGCTGGCCGGCGCCGGGTGGCAGGCCAACGGATCCGAGTCCGTGCAGGTCCGCGAACTCGCCCAGCAGCACTTCGGCGGCAACGCGTCCTCGGCCATCCAGGTCGTCGTGCAGTCCGACAACACTGCGATCAGCGACCCGGCCGTGCAACGAGTCCTCGACCAGGCCACCGACGTGCTCACCCAGGACAGTCGGATCGGGCAGGTCGTGCCGCCACAACCGGGGATGACGATCAGCCCGGACGGTCGCACCGGCATCCTGCTCGCCGGGGCCAACGCCGACACCAACGATATGGTCCGCGCGGTCGACGACCTCAAGGCCGACCTGACCGGGCTGTCCACCTCTACGGTGCACGTGTATCCCACCGGGGCATCCGCGTTGTGGAGCGACTTCAACAAGGCCAACCACGACGCCATGATCCAGGCCGAAATGGTGTCGTGGCCGGTCACCCTGGCGATCATGGTGCTCGCCTTCGGCTCGCTCGTGGCCGCGGGGCTCCCGTTGCTGCTGACCCTGGCCGGGCTCGGTGCCTCCGCCGGTGCGCTGGTGCTGCTCAACGAGGTCACCCCGATCTCGGTGTGGGCGATGAACTTCGCGATGATGTTCGCCCTCGCCCTGGGCATTGACTACGCGCTCTTCCTCGTCGTCCGTTTCCGCGACGCGCTGCGCAAGCTGGGCGATCCGCGCGCCGCGGTGGCCGAAACGATGGACACCGCCGGTAAGGCGGTCCTGTTGTCCGGCATCACCGTGCTGGTCAGCCTCTCCGCCGTGCTGCTCGTGCCCGCGCCGGCGGTGCGGACCATGGCGGTGGGCATCATGCTCGCCGTCGTCTTCGTGCTCGCCGCCACCCTCACCCTGCTCCCGGCCGTGCTGGGCAAGCTCGGCGCTCGGGTCAACGCGCTCGCCCTGCCCTGGGCCAAGCGCGCCGAGGCCTGCTCGCCACGGTTCACACGATGGGGCGAGTTGCTGAGCCGCAAGCCATGGCCGTTCGCCATCGGCGCGGTGCTGGTGCTGGTGGCCCTGTCCCTGCCGGTGTTCGGGCTCAAGGTCGCGATGCCCTCCATCCAGGTTGTTCCGGAGGATGCCCCGGTCCGGCAAGGCTATGAGGCCGTTCAGGACGGTTTCGGCGAGGGCGCTCCCGGCATGCTGCAGATCGTCACCCCCGCCGCTGACGCTCAGGCCACCGCCGCCCAGGCCAAGGGCACCGACGGGATCGCGATGGTCACCCCACCGCAGCCCACTTCCGACGGCTCCGACTACGCCCTGCTGCAGGCCATGCCCACCGTCGACCCGTCCTCGCCGCAGCTGGCCGATACCCTCGACCGGCTGCGCGACACCCTGCCCAGCGGTGCGCTCGTCGGCGGCGCGCCGGCGGAGAACCTGGACCTGCAAGACGCCCTGAACGACTATCTGCCGCTGGTCGTCGGTGTGATCCTGGCGCTCGGGTTCGTCCTGCTCCTGGTCGCTCTGCAAGCCCCCGTCATCGCGCTGCTGGGCACCATCGTCAGC
This sequence comes from Prauserella flavalba, assembly GCF_003202235.1. Classification (GTDB taxonomy): domain Bacteria; phylum Actinomycetota; class Actinomycetes; order Mycobacteriales; family Pseudonocardiaceae; genus Prauserella_A; species Prauserella_A flavalba. The sequence goes on along the minus strand of NZ_MASU01000012.1, from coordinate 81,716 downwards.
CTGCTCTCAACCGGAGCCGCGTTCGGCGTGGCGAAACTGATCTTCCAGGACGGCCACCTCTCCGGGCTGCTCGGCTTCACCCCCCAAGGGTTCCTCGACGGCTGGGGGCCGGTGTTCTTCTTCGCGATGATCTTCGCTATCGCCATGGACTACACCGTGTTCCTCCTCGCCACTGCCAAGGAACACTACGAGCTCACCGGCGAACCCCGGCGAGCCAAGGTCGACGGCCTGGCCCACTGCGGACGCGTCATCTTTGCGGCCGCAGCCGTCATGGTCGCCGTGTTCTTCACCTTCGCCCTCGCCAACCCGCTGCCCCCCAAGGAGATGGGCATCATCCTCGGCATCGCGGTCCTGCTCGACGCCGCACTCATCCGGCTCGTGCTGCTGCCCGTACTGCTCCGGCTCACTGGGCACGGAGCCTGGTGGTCACCCCGCTGGCTGCGCAAGATGCTGCCCACCATCCGCTTCTCCCACTGACCCGCCCGAGGGGTGGCCGCGGGGCACCGGCGTCTCGACCACCCCTCGGCCCCGGACCGCACAGGCGGGTGATCAGGGCGACGAGATGAACCGAACCACTCCCGGCGCCAGCGTTGTTCCTGCCGACCCTGTCGTGGACCATGCAATGGAGGCGACCAAGCCATGACCAAGCCCACAGTAGCCCGGGCGGGACCGGCCCCGGTGCCGCGGGCGTGGCGCTCGATCGGTGGCGTGGCCGGCTTCATCGTGGCTCTCAACGCACTCGGCTGGGGGATGCTGACTTTCGTTGTCGTACCGCAGCACCATGCCCTGAACGGCTCAACCGTGTTCGGTTTCGGGCTCGGTGTCACCGCGTTTGCACTCGGCGCCCGCCACGCCTTCGACGCGGACCACATCGCCGCCATCGACAACACCACCCGCGCCCTCCTGTCCCAGGGACAACGTCCGCTGTCAGTGGGTTTCTGGTTCTCCCTCGGCCACTCCACCATCGTGTTCGCGCTTTCGACAGCGCTGGCTATAGGGGTGCGAGGGCTGAGCGGCGCAGTCGGCGACCAGACATCCACCCTGCGTCACACGACCAGCGTCCTCGGCTCGGCGGTGTCCGGTGTCTTCCTCTACGCCATCGCCATCACGAACCTTGTCACGCTGGTCGGGATTCTCAGGGTGTACCGACGGATGCGCCGCCAGGCGGCCGGCGCAGCGGATCTTGATCAACAACTCGACAACCGCGGGTTCCTCAATCGCCTCATCAAAGGCATCATCAAGACAGTTCGCAAACCGTGGCACATCTATCCAGTAGGCCTGCTCTTCGGCCTCGGGTTCGACACCGCCACCGAGATCGGTCTGCTCGTGCTCGCCGGCGGGGCCGCCGTATCCCTACCGTGGTACGCCATCCTGGTACTACCGGCGCTCTTCACGGCAGGTATGACCATGTTCGACACAGCCGAGGGTGTTCTCATGAACGTCGCCTACGAGTGGGCGCTCATCAAGCCATTTCGCCGGGTGTTCTACAACATCATGGTCACGGCGCTGTCCGTCGGCGGCGCGTTTCTCATTGGCACGGTGCAACTGGCGTCACTGCTCGCCCAAACCTTGCACTTTGGCTCTGGGCCAGTCGCCGCACTGGCAGCGTTCGACCTCGACTATGTCGGATTCGGCATCGTTGGACTGTTCGTCCTTGTCTTCGTCCTCGCACTGCTGCTCTGGCGCCTCTACGACTCCGACTAGGAACCGGCAATGCGCGACCTACACAGACATTCTCCGCAACTGCGTCGGCAGCCGCCGCCCGCGATACTCCCGTACTCCCGTACTCCCGTACTCCCGTGCGCGAGTCTCGGGCAGCCGTCCTCACTGGCCATGCCCGACGCCAAAAACCGCTGAAGGCGGAGATCGCACACGACGTGCGATCTCCATGCGACGAAGGAGACTAGATTGTCCGACTCCTCCCACGAGGTTCACGGGGCAACTTCCCCGGATGCCCGGGCGACGTCGTCAAAGTGGCAGCTCGAACGGGTTCTCTTCGCACTGGCGGGAACCTTGAACCTGACCGGCCTGCTTCTTGCCGTCATCGTCAGTGAATGGTTTCTGGTCATTATCGCAATGGTTGGGGTCAACCAATTGTTGTTTTCCTCAACCGGGTTTTGCCCAGCCTCGTTGATCCTCCGCTGTCTCGGCGTAAAAGGGTCATGTAAGTGGTGAGCCCCCCTCGAGAATGTTGTGATAGTGCCGTGATCGGAGTCGATCTTTAAAAATGAGAGCCGACGATGGATTTCGGTAATCTCCGACGGTTCGGCAGCACTTGGCGGACGAAACGCGGTAGGACGCGTGTTTGGAGGGCTTTTCGACTGCGGAGAATTGAATGGATCGCTGTTGGCCTGACAAGTGTCGTCCCTGTGAGCCGGTCGGCCGGTTGTGGAAGCTGGGGCTTTGGGCCTCCAGCGCAGCCGAAATTAGTTCCAATGGCAGGTAGCGGATGGCACGTGTAGACTTTCTCCGGCAGGCTGGCTGGTACCTCTCCGCCGGTGCGGCAGCCACTCTTGTGCAGGGATTACTATTCATCGTTCTTCGCACGCCGTGCGATGCGTCGTGCAGCAATGTGCTCGCAACTGGATTGAGCACCGTAGCCAACACCGAGTTTCACCGCCGGGTCACCTTCGCTGGAGCGCCCGACAGAAAACTGCGTCGACACGTGCAAACGCTGGTTTCCGCAGTGTTCTACATACTGCATGGCTCCGCGGCACTCGCCATACTGGACGCCGTCACAGGTACCTACAGTCTGCTTACCGAAGCACTGGTGGTCGTCGCGGCCAGTGCATTTGCCGGAGCCGCACGCTTCATCGTGTTGCGGCAATGGGTGTTCCCATCCCAGAACTAGGCTGAATCTCCGGTCCGAGCGGTACGGAGGCCGTATTGACAGCCGGATCGTGTGCTCGGCCGGTCTGGGAAAAGCAGCAACCGACTGTTCGGCAAGCAATGACGTGCTAAGAGTGAAATGTAACGCCTGCCACATTGATTGTGATGGCATATGCGTCTTTTCGACTGAGGTGGATCGTTCTGGTGGCTCGGGTGCCAGCGGAAGCCTCCAGTCACCGTGTGGCAATCTAGCGAGATCTGCGCCCGATCGGAGCGCTTGAGCTGTGGCCACGGGGCTGGACGACGCCGCCAAGAGGAATGGACCGAGTTTCTCGCCGACTGGGGCAAGTTCGATACCGAGATCGGCAAGACAGGTTTTCCGTTGCCAAACTGGAAAAAGAGGAGCAGAGTCTGGAGCGGCTGTGCCGCTGGCACCGCGGCCTGGAGATCCGCGACCTGTTCGGCGCACCTGCGGTGGCAGAGGCCGAACAGCGCTTGACAGCCTGCGACCTGCAGTTGCAGGACGACACGGAGCGGGCATTTCGCGCCGCGCACGGACTGGACGGCGAGGCGGGCGCTTGAGACCCGGCTGGCTACAGACGCTGCATCGCTGTCGGCGCGCTTGTCGCTTCCTGACAGGTGCTCGGCCTGGACGCAGGGAATGTGGCCTTCTCTCCGGACGGGTAAGACTGGCTGGTGTCCCGGCTCCCGGGCCGAAAGTGCGCCTGAAGTTGATCAGAAAGCTGATCCAGCAAGAGCTGCGCGGTTCCCTCCATTCATGCGAGAAGGCGGTTGGCAGGCCAACCCGAGAGCGTCTCACTGGACGCCGCTGTCGTCGGGATGCCTGGGCTGCTTGTGGCGCTGGTGCCGGGCGCGGGCGAGGCGCACGACGAGCACCGCCAGGGCCCCGGCGACGAGCGCCAGGAGTAGGGCTGCGTTGGAGACGTTCGAGGTGAGGTCCTGCAGCCAGGCCTGCAGCGTGAACTGGGTATCGACGCTAGTAAATCCGCCGAGATTTGCTGTGCCTTCGGTGAACAGGAAGAGCGCACCAATGGCGATGAACAACAGTCCGGAGATCAGGCTGGTGGTGTGGGTGCGCAGCGGCCCCATGGTGATTTTGCGACCTCGCAACCAGGTTTTGCGCCCCAGGTTGAGGCGATCCCAGAACAGTGCCAGCACGAACAGCGGAGCGGCCATGCCCAGCGCGTAGAGGGCCATCAGCACGCCGCCGTAGGCTGGGTCGCCGCCTGCTGCCGATACGGTCAGAACGCTGCCCAGGAGTGGCCCCGAGCAGAACCCAGCGAGAGCGTAGACGGTGCCCAGCGCGAAGACCGACGCCCCCGAAGCGATCTTGATTCTCGCGGCGGCACGTTGGGCTGTGCTGATGCCGAAGCCCCTGCCCACGATCATAGCGATGCCGAACAGGATCAATACGACACCGCCAACCGTGGTGGTGACACCGCGGTACTGCGTCAGCACGGCTCCGACCACGGCTACTCCCGCACCCAGCGGCACGAGCACGATCAGCAGCCCCGCGTAGAAGGCTGCGGTGCGGCGCGCGAGCGCACCGACGCGGTCGAAAGCGTAGGCGAAGAACGACGGCAGCAACAGCGCCGAGCACGGGCTGACCAGCGTCAACAGCCCGCCAAGGAAGGCGCCCAGTAATCCGATCTCGATCATGACTGCGCCGCCGCGCGGTCGATCGCGCTGACAAAGGTCTCCAGTGGTTGAGCACCCAGGATGGGCTCTCCGTTGATCACAAACGTCGGGGTGCTGGACACGCCAATCGAGGCGCCTTCGGTAAGATCGTTCCGGATCGCCTCGTCGAAGCGCTGGTCGTCCATCGCGGCGGTGAACTTCTCCATATCCGGCATCCCCACCTCGCGGGCATAGCCACGCAGCTTCTCCTGCGTGAGGTCGGGGTGGCCGGTCGGTGGCGAGTCCCCGAAAACGGCGCGGTTGAACTCCCAGAACCTGCCCTGCTCGGCCGCTGCGCGGCCGGCCCTGGCTGCCTCCATCGACTGCGTGCCGAAGATCGGCAGATCCCGCCACTCGATGCGCAGGACACCTTCCCGGACATAACGTTCCACCAGGATCGGCTCAGTGTCGCGGCTGAACTTGGCGCAGAACGGGCAGCGGTAGTCGGAGTACATGACCATGGTCACCGGAGCGTCGACGTCGCCGATTGCTAGCGGGTCACCCTGCTCCCGGCGGGCGAGGTTTGCCAATGGGTTCTCGCCCTGGGCAGCGGCTTGTTCTTGCGACGGGGGCTGCCCGGGTGGGGCCGCGGCGTCCTGCCCGGGGGGCTTGGCGAGCAGGTACGTGATCAGGCCTGCGGCGACGAGGACCAGCACGACGACCAGCACGGCATCGCGCTTCCACGTGTCCCGCCCCGAGGTTTTCGACATCGACACTCCAATCCATCCCGGACTCCAGCTACTATGACTCATAGTAGCGATGGCTTCGAATGGAACTGGAAGTGCCTCGTGGCGTTCACGACGAGTTCGACAGACCGGTCCACCCCACGAACCCGCGGTAGGCTGCTGCGCGCCACTGTCATGAGCGGTCTCGCCCTGCTGGTAGTCGGGGTGCCCACCGACATCATCGACACGCCGCTGTTCTCCCGGGAAATCCCGGTCCGCTGGTGGGAGTACCCGGTGCTGGTGGCCACCGTCGCGCTCACCGGGGCGTGGTTCGCCATCCAGGGGCCGACATCCTCCGACCGCGCCCGCCGCACCCCGCTCGGCGGAGTGTTGCTGTCGGTGTTCGCGGTGGGGTGCCCGGTGTGCAACAAGCTGGTGCTCATCGCGCTCGGTACATCCGGCGCGTTGAGTATCTGGCAGCCGGTCCAACCGTTCCTGGCGCTGATCTCGCTGGGCCTGCTCGGTTTCGCCGTTACCCAACGCTGGCGGCGTCGCCACTGCGCGGATAACACGTGTCCCGCGCCAGGATCCAAGACATCAGCCTGACGAAGACAGGCTGTGTTCCGCGGTACCACCGGGGTGTCACTCTCTGCGTCGGCAGGTGGCTGCTCTTATCCCGTGACGCCGAGGCAGTAGAGCGCCACCAGTGTGGCGACCACGGCGAGGGAGGCCACTGTCGGTATGGCGGTCAGCGCGGCTCCCGCGACGTAGTCAAGCTGTACGGGAAGCCTCCGCAGCCCTGCCCGCTCCGTGGACAGCCACAGCAGTCGCGCCTCGACGGACTCGCGGGACATCTCCAGTGCGCCGCTGTGGGGACCGAGCGGCGTCGGCGCTGGGGTGCCACCCTGGCTCATGGCCAGTAGCGCCGAACGTAGCGGGCCGGGCCCGTGGCTTCGTGCGGCCGAGGCGTCGGCAGCCAGTTCGGCCAGGATCCGGATGGCTCCTGGCGCCCGCCGAGCGAGCGGAACGAATGGCAAAGCGGCCGAGAGGATGTCGGCGGCCAGTATCAGCAGGTGGTGTCTGCCACGCAGGTGGGCTCGTTCGTGCGCGAGCACCGCCTCGCACCGAAGGGCTCCCAGCCGTCGCACGCCAGTGGTGGCCACGATGGTGCCGTGGCGCCGCCCAGCCACGCTGTAGGCCACCGGTTTCGCCTCCTCAATCCAGAGGACGGACCGCTCGCCCTGGCACACGGACCGCAGCAACGTGAGGTGTGCGCGCCGCCAGCACCGGTGCTGCCGCACCCGGCGGACGGCAATGACGGCCGACCGGGCGGCCAGCCCGATAATGACACCGGCGAGACCGAGCCGCACGATGTGCTCGGCCACGATCTCGCCGCCACGGATGATGTTCACGCAACTGTTGGCCATGCCGATCAGCCCGTCGACGCCCACAGAGCGAGGCAGCACCAGCAACACAGCCGCCCCGAGTGCAGCAACCAGCATCATCGCGGTTGAGCTGACCCAGCCGGCGAGCGCGAGCCCCGGACGTAGGCTCGGCGTCGCGGCGGTACGCAGGTAGCTCGGCGCGGCCACGCCCATCACGACAGCCGCCGCCAGCAGGCCTAGTGCGATCGTCACCGCTGCCCCTTCGATCGCAGTGCGCGCCGCAGAATGTCCGACTCCTCGGGGGTCATCGATCGGGCAAAGTGCAGTAGGATGCGTTCGGAGTCGCCGCTGGTCTGCAGCACTTCCCGCAGCAGCTTCGCGCCGACCTCTTCGCGCGACTCGGCTGCCGTGTACTCGTAGGCGCGTCCTGCCCGATCGCGCCGGGCGTAGCCCTTCCCGTGCAGCTTGTCCAGCACGGTCATGACGGTCGTGTAGGCGAGTGGCCGTGTGGTGTCGAGCCGTTCCAGCACGTCACGCACACGTAACGGGCGTGTCGCGGACCACAGCACGTCCATGACCCTGGCTTCCAGTTCCCCAAGACCTCGCATCCGACCACCCTTTCGCCAACGTCGGCCTGTCGGTTCGATTCACCGTGTCCGGTAGGCGACGAAGCCCGGACCTGCCCCAGCGAGACGGTCGCTCGGTTCCGCAGCCGGATCACGCGGCAGGGCGGTGACGAGGGTGCCCTTGTTGGCTGTGACGGGAACAGGCCAGTCGCCTTGCTCGAGGATCCGGCCGGTGGCCAACTGGACTGCGACCGACTGTCCAGCCCGCGTACCGAAGCCCACTCCGCCGTCCGCGACCGTGATGTCCACCAGCCCAGCCCCGCCACCATTGATGGTCCAGTCCAGCTGTCCGGAGTCAAGGTCGTAGGCGCGTGTCTCGGTAAAGCCGTTGAGGCCAGCCACGATCGCCGCCTTACCCTGGTCGGCCACGACGGTCCGAAAGTCGGTCTCGTTCCCGAGTGCTACCAGCAGGTTGCCGGTGGCAGATCGTGCAGAGCGGTTCGCGGTGCGCTTGCCGCGCCGTCGCCGTCACTCCCGGACCAGCGCAGGGCCACCACCCCCGCCTCGGAGGCCTGCGTGCTGCTCAACAGCTCGACAGAACGAGCCCGGCTCGGCCACTGCGGCGGCAGGTGGAGCTCGGTCGAGGTCCACAGCACCTCTCCCGTGCCGGTGTCGACGGCCGTGAGGGTGCCGTCCTTGCCGAAGAGCCCGACGCCGTCGTGCTCGTAGAGCGGCACCGCATCCCTCGTGGGTGGCTCGACCGGTTCCCCTGTGTCGGTGTTGAGCATGACCCGCGGCCCGGTTTCACCACCCACCACCGAGGCGGTGACCTTCCCAAAAATCAAGCCAGGCCCCTGCAGCGGTCCGGGAACGCGCACCGGGCCCCACACTCGGTGCCCGTCCTCTACGTCATACGCATTCGCGGTGGTCTCGGTGGCGACCTTGTCACCGCGGTTGTCGGCGTTGCTGGCCAGCACGACCGCGGCGGGTCGGTCGTTGACGCGGGTCACGCCATAACCGACGCAGGACGGATTCGTCCGCACCCGCCACCGGGTCGCGCCGGAGAGATCGACGCCGACAATGGACAGATCCGACTGAGTGTCGACGGGAAATACCACGCCAACCAGCGTGTCTCCCGCGGCGAGGGGCACGTCGTCGAACGGCGCCTTCCAGGCCGGCTGGGGACCCGATAGTGCGGGCGCCCGCCACTGCGCGACCTCGGGCGGTGGCACCGGTGGCTTGGTCGCGGTCACCAGTTCCGGCAGGGGCAGTGCGGCGCCAGTCGTTTCAGCGCTGCTGTTGCTGCCGTCGCTACTGCACGCCGACAGGGCAACCGCAGCCGCCACGATGGTCACGGCCAGCCGTCTGGACGCGCGGTGCTGCATCGATCCTCCGATCCCATCACTACTATATGTCATAGTAGTGATGGGGTGCGGTGGGGATGATCCCATGGCCCCATGCGGCGTCGAGTAGTCGATCGCGGTGTCCACGGCGGGCTTGCCAGCGTGGACACCGCGAGCAGATACCTATCACGGTCTAGTGGTCTCCTGTGCCAGCCGGGGCTGGAACGGGGTCAGGACACCGTCGTCTTTGGCATGGCCGGCAGCGTCTGACGGGGCAGCCGGGCTCAGGCGAGGGCGAGGAACAGCTTCTCGAGTTCGGCCTCGGTCATGTGTTCCGGGTCGTCGTTGCCGGTGATGCACTGTCGCATGCCAGTGGCAACAATCTTAAACCCAGCGCGGTCAAGAGCGCGTGAGACGGCGGCAAGCTGGGTGACGACGTCCTTGCAGCCGCGGCCCTCTTCGATCATGGTGATGACCCCCGCGAGCTGCCCTTGCGCGCGGCGGAGCCTGTTGAGTACCTGGCCGATGGTTTCCTCATCCCCGGTCATAAACACACCTCGCTTCGCATCCGCTCCGGACTCAGTGTACCCCACCCCGTATATCGATCGTGCATGCGCATCGGTGCCGCGGCGAGGCGTGCCGCTGGTGCACATCAGCGCGCTCCGCTCACTCCAATGGGCTGGTCGGCGGGCCGAGGATGCATTCGGTCAGTCGCCGTGACTGCGGGGGAAAACCCCGTATCCGGGCCGCCAGGCCGGCGTCCCTGGCCGGGTCGAGCACGGAGCGCAGCACCAGGGCGCCGGTGGTGTCGATCCGGCCGAGCCGGGTGAGGTCGATGACGAGCCGTCGCGCTGCAGCGTGCGCGGCGAACGCGTCGAGCAGCGCGCGTCCAGCCGCTGCGCCCTACCGAACCACAGCACGCCGCGCGGGGTGAACGTCAGCAGGTCGTCCTCGGCGTCCACGTCGATGTCCAGTTGCAGCGATCGCCACAGGAAGACGGCGACCGAGAGTCCGATGCCGGTCAGCACCGCAACGTCGAGCCGGGGGGACGGGGGGCGAGCAGCACCGTCGCGAAGAACGTGCTCCACGCGATCACCGCCTGCGGCAGCGAGAGCCGCCACAGCCGGAACAGGGGGTGAAACCGCAGGAGCCCGACGACGGCGATGATGACGATCGTTCCGAGCACCGCAAGCGGAAGCGGCCGGAGGACCGCGGCGAACGGCAGGAACGCCAGCACGGCCAGCCCGGCGAACGCACCCGACCATCTGGTTCGTGGCCCGGACATCCGGTCCATCGAGCTGCGCGAGAACGATCCGCCGCACGGCATGCCACCGACAGCCGCCGCCGCGCGGTTGGGCACACCCTGGCTGACGAGCTCCGGATCGGCGCTTCAGCGTCGCCGCTCCTCGGAGGCGAAGCGGCGCGCGATGGATGCGGCCTCGGTGAACCCGATGAGCGCGATCACGGCGCCCGGCAGTAGCAGCTCGGGGAGCCGGCCCCACGGTAGTTCGTCGAGCGTGAACGGCAGGAAGCCGCCCGGGATGTCGCCGACCACCGCTGCCGGGTAGAACCCCAGCGCGGAGACCGCGATGCTGAGTATCGCGGCCCGTGGGCACGAAGCCCAGCAGCATCGGCTCGGACATCAGGTAGGCCAGCCATCCTGCCCGCAGCACGCCGAGCAGCAGCCGCACCGCGCCGATCACGAGAGCCAGCGCCAGGCCGAGCCCGACGTAGTCCAGGCTGCCCGGGGTGGCCATGGTGCTGAGCGTCGCGTATGTCAGCAGGGCGGTGATCGCGACCGGCCCGGTCTGCAGGTACGGCGACGAGGCGAAGATGGCCGCCACCATCGGTGGCAGCGCGCCTGCGTACGGTCCGGCGATCGGCGGCATCCCGACGAGCTCGGCGTAGGCGAGCGACTGCGGGACGCCGACCATCGCCACGCTCACCCCCGGCGACCGCGTCGTACAGCATGGTCTTTGCCGGTCGTATCCGCCCGACGCGACCGGTACGCGCCAGGCGCACGACGTCCCCGCTCAGCCCACGACCGTCAGCGGCAGTGGGAGCCCGGCCAGGCTTCGCCGCATCACGGGCAGGCGGTGCGCGACCTCCGTCAGGGCGACGGTGGAGGCGGCGCCGCGATCGCGCACCACCACGGGAACGCCGGCGTCACCCGCCTCGCGCAGCGCGGTGTCGAGCGGGACCGGCCCAGTAGCTCGGTGCCGAGCTCGTCGGCGAGCAGCCGCCCGCCACCCGCCCCGAAGAGCGCGGTCCGCTCGCCGCAGCCCGCGCAGGCCAGCGCGCTCATGTTCTCCACCACCCCGGCGATCGGCATGCGCATGTCCCTGGCCATGCGGCCGGCGCGCGAGGCGACGGTCTGCGCGGAAGGCTGCGGCGTGGTCACGGCAAGCAGGGCGGCCTGCGGCACCAGCTCCAGCAGGGACAGCGTGACGTCCCCGGTGCCGGGCGGGAGGTCCAGCAGCAGCACGTCGAGCTCACCCAGTGGACGTCGGTGAGGAACTGCTCCAGCGCCTTGTGCAGCATGGGCCCGCGCCAGATGACCGGTTCGCCCTCGCTGACGAGGAAGCCGACCGACATCAGCCGCACGCCGTGGGCCTCGACCGGCAGCATCAGCCCCTTGAGTGCGACCGGGTTGCGCCGCACGCCGAACAGCCGCGGCACCGAGTGGCCCCATACGTCCGCGTCCAGCAGCCCGACGCTGCTGCCCGAGCGGGCGAGCGTCACCGCGAGGTTGGCCGCGACGGATGACTTGCCCACGCCCCCTTTGCCGCTGGCGACGGCGTAGACGCGGGTGTCCGCGCCGAGCGACATGCCGCGTGGGCTGCGCAGCTGCTGCGCGAGTGCCAGGCGCTCCCGCTCGGACAGCGTCGTGAAGGTGACCTCGACGCCGCTGACCCCGGGCACCGCGGCGGCGGCTGCCGTGACGTCGGCCCGCATTCGCTCGCGAAGCGGGCAGCCGGAGCACCGCACATGAAATGGTACCCTAGGGGGTATCACAGAAGGTGGGGTAGCAGCGTGGAGATGGACAAGCAAATCCTCGCCGACGTGCTGGTGCGGCTACGGCGCATTCAGGGGCAGGTCGGCGGGGTCATCCAGATGATCGAAGACGGCCGTGAGTGCCAGGAGGTGATCACGCAGCTCGCCGCCGCCTCACGCGCGCTCGATCGAGCCGGATTCAAGATCATCGCGACCGGGATGCGGCAGTGCGTGCTCGCCGGCAACGGCGACGACACGGCGTCCGCCGAGGCACGCGCGGATGTCGCCCAACTGGAGAAACTGTTCCTGCGACTCGCGTGACGCGGGCGCGCGTCAGGAAAGCTCCAGTGCGCATGTGACGGCATCCCGCGGGAGGTGAGGACCGGATGCCCGATTCGACGTCGCCACCGCAGGTGAGCGAGTCACACTGTTTCAAGGCACGCCTGGCGCGGCTGGTGGCCGCGGCGGGCCCGCTGGCCACGGTCGAGGCGGACATGACCGCACGACGCAGGGTACTGCGCTTGCTCGCCGACTTCGCGGTCGACACCGCAGCGCACACAGATATGCCTGCCTTTCTACGCGAGGCGGATCAAGACGGTTCGTACGGGGTGCACTGTGTGCACGACGACCCGGCAGGGTGGTCACTGGCGGCCGTGGTGATGACCCCGGGCCAGCAAACCCCGCCCCATGACCACGACAGCTGGGGCGCGGCGGTGACCGTCATGGGGGTAGAGAGTAACCGCCGCTACCGCGGCACTTGCCCGGATCAGCTGACCCTCTTCGACGAACAACTCGCCCCCGTCGGCGGCGGGTATCTCTTCGCGGCGGGAGACATTCACCAGGCCGCCTGCGCCGCGCCGAGTACCACGGTCTCGCTGCACCTGCTCGTCAAGGGCGGCCCACATGCCCATCAGCGCTGCAAGGAGCCGCCCCGAACGTCCGGCTGAGGATACCCCGGAGCTCGGCCGCAGGTAGGCCGGTGATGTCGTGAGCGGGAAAGCGAGGCCATGTGGCCGTCGCCAGCACCGAGCGTTGCCTGCCCGAGCGGCCCGATGTCAGACACGTCTGGCCGCGCAACCGGTTCGCGCTGGCCCCGTCGCTGTCCCTGCCGTGCACGGGCGATGTCCGGCGACGTGCGGAGGCAGTGCCCCACCAGCACACTCAGATATACCCGCGGGGGTATATGATAGTGCTGTAATAGTCAGAGGAGGTTCACGATGTGTCAGCGTGCTGTGTGTTCGACCTGCGGGAAGGCCACCTATACCGGATGTGGCCGCCACGTCGAGCAGGTGCTGGCCGGCGTGCCCGAGTCCCGACGGTGTCAGTGCCAGCCCGGGCGGCGCGGTTCCGAGCGGAAGTGGTGGAAGCTGTTCGGCCGCTGACCGCTACGGTCGCGGAGAGCCGGGCACTAGCTTGGGGTGCTCGGCTCTCCGCGGACCAGGGGCTGTGAACGGTATCAGTAGACGTCTGCGTCGGGGTCCCGGCGTTCAGTCCACTGCCGCCAGTGCTGCGGGTGATTGGTGCTGGCGGATGTGGCGGGTCAAGGCGCGGGCGCGGCGTGAGCCGATGCCGAGTTGTCGGCGGAGCGTGTCGGCTGAGATCGGACGCTGGTGGAGGTTCCAGTGCTCTGCGTCGAGTTGGTATGCCTGCGCGCGTAGCGGATCACCATCCTGGCTGGACAGCGTCTCCGTAGTTGCGTTGATTCTGTGACCAGGCATGGTTTTCGCAACCGTGCGCAGCGCTGGCGCATTCTCAGCGTCCGGCACCGACTTCGGTAATGGCTTCGGCTCGCCCGAATCCGCGGTGTGTGCAACCGATGTTGCGACGTCCTCGGACTTGTGATCGCCTCCGGTCGTGGCCTCCGCGCGGTGTCGTTTCAGTGCTTGGTTGAGGAGTTCCACCGACAGCAAGAGCGCTAGCGGTGGGCAGGCGGCTACGGCGATGGCGAAGGTGTTCAGTTCGGGTGCGGAGGAGATGTTGGCGCATAGTGATAGTCCGATTCCGAGAGTGAACGATCCCCAGGCTTTCCACTGGCCGCTCGCGCGGTGGCGGTGGCGGTGGCGGTGGCCAGCTTGCCACAGCTCGATGGTGGCCATGGTCAGCAGGCCGTCGACAATCAGCGGCCACAGGGTGGCGGTGGTCTCGTCAGCGCCGAAACGCAGGGCGAACTCGCGGCCGTGTCGGTAAGAGACGTAGGCCGCTCCCACGGCCACCAGCAGCGTGCACCCGCACTGCAGGCGCAGCGATCGGTTCGGGCCGGGACTGGACGTGGCTGGATGGGTGCTCATCGGGCTTCACCTGCCCGAGGCCGGGGCCGTCCTTGGGGGTCGCGTATCTCGACTCCGCGCTCGAATAGGCGTTGACGCACGGTCCACTTGTCGACGTCCATGCGCGCGCTGATGCGGGCCAGCGACCACCCCTGGTTATAGAGCTGGACGGCTTCATCGATCTGGTCCTCGGACAGGCCGCGGCGGCGCATCGGCACGCCGTGTCGGTGGAGGATGTTGCTGACCGTGCGGCGTTCGATGCCGAACCGGTCACCCAACTCGTATACCGTCGCACCGGACTGGTAGTCGGCGATCAGCTGCACCACTTGCTCGGAGCCGAGTTGCCTCGCGCGGCGCGGGCGGTCGCGCTTGATCGTTGGCGGCTCGGGTGTATCGAGGCTGGGAAGCTTCACACTTAGCTCTTCCAGGGCCCTGACCTGGTCTTTTATGTTCGAGTAAGCTCCCCTAACCTCCACCCTAGGGGTCTTACTAGAACAAGTGCCTGAATGAAGGCCACGCAGTAGGACCGCGACGCCCGAAGGCGTGCAAGGACCACCCGCATCGCGGGTGGTCCTTTTGCGTGCACCCTCCGCTCCGGTTGCTCCGGCCCGCTGATCTTGGATGGCGTGGAGCTCGCCGAAGGGCTCACGGAGCTCACCGTCTGTGATCTTGTCGTCCTCGATGTAGAGGACGTGGAAGATCGCCTGGTTGAGGAGGCGCCGCTGTTGGTCGTTGCAGCGTCGGTACAGCTGGTCGGGCTGTTCGAGGAGGGCAAGGCTGGCGTTGACGAGCTGGGCGCTGTCGGTGAGGTCGGCGTTGGCTGTGTCGAGGCGCTCCTCCAGCCGGCGGCGCTCGCGGGCGATGTCGCGCAGCTTCTCCTTGACCTTGGTCCGAGGCAGCGTGCTGTCGGCGGCGAGGTCGATCAAGTTCTCCTCCTTCGTGTCGAGTTCCTTGAGCTGTGTGGTGATTTGCTTGCGCAGCAGGCGTGCGGACTTTTCCTGCTCGCCGAGCACGGCATCGATCTGGTCGCGCATGTCAGCGATGAACGGCTGGCTGAAGCGAATCGCGGAGTAGTGGCGCTCAACCGCATCCTCAACGAGCGTGACGTTGACGTGGGGTGCTTGGCACAGCCCCTTCTGCCGGCCGCGGCAGAAGAAGTACAGGTACTCGGCGCCCTTCGAGTTGATGGTGCGTTGGATGATCATCCGCCGCTTGATGCCGTCGCGTTGGCAGCGTCCACAGAAGAGCGAGCCCTTGAGGTAGTGGTGGTGGACGCGACGGCGTTCTTGTGCCGTCATGCGCGATTCGAGGATCTCCTGGACGGTGTCGAAGAGGTCCTCGTCGATGAGGGGCTCGTGCCGCCCCTGGATTTCTTCGCCGTCGTACTCGACGTATCCGAGGTAGTAGCGATCGCGCAGCATTTGCGAGATCTTGTTCTCGGAGACCTTCTTGGCGGGGTGTCGCCGGGTGGCCCTGGTGCGTAGGCCGCGGTCGTAGAGCTCGTCAGCCAGCTCTTCTTGCGTGTAGTCGCCGGTGGCGAAGAGCTCGAAACCCAGCTGCACGAAGGGCGCCCGTTCGGGGTCGACGATGATCGTGCGGATCACGCGGGGGACTGTCGGATACTTCGTGGGTGGGGCTGGTGATCATGGATGGCTGGGGATTTTCCCTGGCTCGAGAGGATCACGTTGAGTAACGATGTGGCGGCCGCGAAGTCCGATGCTGGCTCGGGTATCGGGGGTGATCTGGATGTCCGTATTGCGCGGGAGTTGTTGGAGACGGCGCGGGGTACGGGTGTGTCTTTGACGGGACCGGGCGGTTTGTTGCGGCAGATCACGAAAACTGTCCTGGAAGCGGCGTTGAACGCCGAACTGGATGAGGATCTGGGCTACGGGAAGGGTGACCGCACGGGTAAAGATACCACGAATGAGCGGAACGGCACGGGCTCAAATACCGTGACGACCGATATCGGTGAGGTTCGTATCAAGGTCCCTCGTGATCGTGACGGCAGCTTTACGCCGCAGATCGTGCCGGAACATGCCCGTCGGATCGAGGGATTCGACGAGGCGATCATCTCCCTGTACGGCAAGGGTCTCACCACCGGCGACATTCAGAAGCACCTGTTCGAGATTTACGACGCCGACGTGTCGCGGGATCTGATTTCCTCGATCACCGACAAAGTGTTGGACGAGATGAAGCTGTGGTCCTCGCGCCCGTTGGCGCGCGTGTACCCGGTCGTGATGATCGACGCGATCATGGTCAAGATCCGGCAGGGCAGCGTCGCCAACCGGCCGGTCTACGTCGCTGTCGGAGTGGATACCGCTGGTGAGCGGGATGTTCTGGGCATGTGGGTCGGCACCGGCGGCGAAGGAGCCAAGGAGTGGGTCACCTACCTGTCAGACTTGCAAAACCGCGGCGTCGAGGACATTTGCCTCATCGCCTGCGACGGACTCAAGGGGCTGCCCGAAGCGTTGAACTCGTTGTGGCCGCGCGCGGATATCCAATTGTGCGTCGTACATTTGGTCCGGGCCTCGCTTCGATACGCGTCGAAGCGCTACTGGGGCCAGATCACGAAATCGCTGAAGTCCATCTACACCGCCCCCAACAGTGAGGCAGACCAAGTCCTATTCGAGGAATTCGCCGACGAATGGGAGGACCGATACCCGGCGATGATCCGAATGTGGCGCACAAGTTGGGAAAACTTCGTTCCCTTCCTCGAGTTCCCACCCGATATCCGCAAACTCGTGTACACCACGAACCAGATTGAGAGCCTCAATGCGAGATTCCGTCAGGCGACCCGTCGGCGCGGCCATTTCCCCACCGACCAAGCCGCACTGAAAGTTCTCTATCTCGTTATCAGAAAACCCCTCAAAAACCGCACCAACATCACCGGAAAAACGGTAAGCTGGAAGCAGGCATTGAACACACTGTCCATCTACTACGGTGACAGGATCAACGCTCAGTAACCGGACAGGCGATCACCAGCCCGCCCACGAAGATCCTTACAGTCCCTCGGCGAATCGTTCCGCGGTATTCGTTCATTACTTTCGTGGCTGACCCATGCCCGCTGGCGGGCGTTTCGCGGTCAGTTCCGTTCTCGTACCCTCTGGAGGGTTTCATGGTTACCGCAGGAAGCGGTGGTCAGCTCGTCGTCGACCAGTTGCTCGCGCACGGTGTCACCACGGTGTTCGGCGTCCCCGGGGGAGAGCTACCTGCCCGTGCTGGATGCCTTGTACGACGCCGCGCCGCAGATCCGGTTCGTCAGTTGCCGGCATGAGGCAGGCGCCGCGACGATGGCCGAGGCGACCGGCAAGCTCACCGGCCGGCCGGGGATCTGCATGGTCACCAGAGCGCCGGGGGTCACCCACGCCAGCGTCGGCGTGCGCAACGCCGCGCAGGACTCGAGCCCGATGATCCTCTTCGTCGGGGAGCCGCCAACCGTGACGCGGCACCGCGACACGTTCCAGGAGGTGAACCTGGAACAGACCTTCGGTGACCTGGCGAAGTGGGCGGTCTCCGTGCGCGACACCACCCGCCTACCGGAACTGATCAGCCGCGCCTTCCGGGTCGCCACCGGCGGGCGCCCCGGCCCGGTCGTCATCGGCCTGCCGGAGGACATGCTGTTCGCGGAGGCCCAGGCCGACCAGGTGGTGGCGGCGCCGGTGGCCCGCCCGCATCCGACCGGCGGGCAGATCGCCGCGATGACGAAGATGCTCGCCGAGGCCGAGCGCCCGATCGCGATCGTCGGCGGCCCCGGCTGGAGCCAGGGTGCCGCGGACGGCCTCAAGAAGTTCGCCGAGGCGTGGCAGTTGCCGGTGGCGAACGCGTTCCGGCGGCAGGACGCCTTCGACAACTCGTCCCACTGCTACGTCGGAGATCTCGGCGTGCAGATGAACCCGGCCCTTGCCGAACGCGTCGCTTCCGCCGACGTCGTGCTCGCGGTCGGTTGCCGGCTGGACGCCATCACCACGGCCGGATACCGCCTGCTGGAGGCTCCCCGGCCCCGGCAGCGACTGGTGCATGTCCATGTCGGGGAGGAGGAGCTCGGCCGGGTCTACCAGCTGGAACTGGCCGTCCACGCCGACATCCAGGCCTTCCTCGGCGAGCTGAGCACCACCGAACCGCCCGCCGCGCCCCGGTGGGCCGAGTGGACCGCCGACGCGCGTGCCGGGTACCGCGAGTGGATCGCGACGGAGAACCAGGGCGAGGCAGCCCGCCTCGCGGAGTTCATTCGGGCCATCCGCGCCAAACTTCCCCAGGACGCGCTGATCGCCAGCGGCGCCGGGAACTACGCGGTCTCCGTGCACCGCAACTCCGAGTTCGGCAGCTACCCGGCGCAGGTCGCGCCGACCAGCGGGTCGATGGGCTACGGGCTGCCGGCGGCCATCGCGGCGAAGCTCGCTTTCCCGGAGCGGGCCGTGGTCGCGTTCGCCGGCGACGGTTGCTTCCTCATGTCCGGCAACGAGTTGGCCACCGTCGTGCAGTACGGGCTCCCGGTGCTCGTGGTCGTCATCAACAACTCGATGTACGGGACGATCCGTGCGCACCAGGAGAAGAAGTACCCCGGCCGCGTGGTGGGCACGTCGCTGGTCAACCCGGATTTCGCGCAGTACGCACGGTCGTTCGGCTGCCTCGGTGAGGTCGTCGACTCGCTCGACGGGCTCGACGAGCCGCTCGACCGGATCCTGGCCGCCGACCGGCCGGCCTTGCTCGAGATCAGGATGTGAGCGCGCCCGGTATGACACACGACATTGTCATCGTCGGCGGCGGGATCGTCGGCCTGACGACCGCGCTGGCCATCACCGACGCAAACCCGGACCGCTCGGTCGCCGTGCTGGAGAAGGAGGACGGCTGGGCCCGGCACCAGACCGGCCACAACAGCGGCGTGATCCACAGCGGGATCTACTACCCGCTAGGCAGTCTCAAGGCCACGATGGCCAGGCAGGGCGGGCAGGAGGTGGCGGAGTTCTGTGACCGGCACGGCTTGCCGGTCACCCGGTCCGGCAAGATCATTGTGGCGACCGAGCCGGAAGAGCTGCCCCGGCTGGAAAAACTGCGCGAACGGGGTGTGGCGAACGGCCTGTCGGTGCACCCGCTGGTGCCGGAGCAGATCCGGGAACACGAGCCCTACGTTCGCGGGCTGGCCGGGCTGCACGTGCCGGCCACCGGAACCTGCGATTTCGGTGCTGTCGCTCGCAAACTGGCGGAGGTCCTGGAAGGACGCGGCGTGCTGATGCTGACGTCGACGCGGGTGACCGGGTTCGCCAGGGGCGCCCGCGAGGTCGTCGTCCAGACCGACCGCGGTGACATCACGGCCAGGCGGGTCGCGAACTGCGCCGGCCTGCACAGCGACCGGCTGGCGCGGCGTGGCGGGCACGACGATTCGGTGCGGATCGTACCGTTCCGGGGCGAGTGCTTCGAACTCGTCGATGATCGGCAGTACCTGGTGAAGAACCTGGTGTACCCGGTTCCGGACCCGGCCTTCCCGTTCCTCGGGGTGCATCTGACGCGCATGACCGCCGGCGGTGTCCATGTTGGACCGAACGCGGTGCTCGCGCTGGCTCGGGAGGGCTACCGCAAGAGCTCCGTGGATTGGGCCGGGGTGCGCGACGTTCTCAGCAACCGGGGCCTGCGGGTGCTCGCCAGGGCGTACTGGCGCCAGGGCGGGGCGGAGATGCTGCGCTCGATGCTCAAGCCGCTGTTCGTGCGCGCGGTGCGCCGACTGGTTCCCGAGGTCCGCTCCGCCGACCTGGTGGCGGCGCCTGCCGGGGTTCGCGCACAGGCGATTCGCCACGACGGCACACTGGTGGACGACTTCGCCTTCGCCGAGGACGACCGGTTCGTCCACCTGCTCAACGCGCCGTCACCGGCCGCCACCGCATCGTTTCCCATCGGTCGCGAAATCGCGCGGCGGTGTCTCGGTAAAACCGACCAATGATCCTTGGGGGCGTTCGGGAGTGGGCAGAGGTTTCTATTACGGCTGGTTGATGGTCGGCGGCCTGAGCGTCTCGGAGCTGGTGTCCTGGGGCGTGCTGATCTACGGGTTCTCGGTGCTCGTCGTGCCGATGAACGTCGAGCTCGGCTGGTCGATGTCGCAGATGCAGTCGGCCTACGTCGGCGGGCTGCTCGTTTCCGCGCTGGTCGCGGTGCCGGTGGGGCGCTGGCTCGACGCGCGCGGTGCGCGCAGCGTGATGACCACCGGGAGCCTGCTCACCATCGGCGTGCTCCTCTGCTGGTCGTATGTCGAGTCGCTGCCGGGGTTCTTCCTGCTGTTCGTCGCCGCGGGCGTGGCGATGGCGATGACGTTGTACGAGCCCGCTTTCGCCGTGACGACCTCCTGGTTCGAAGTCCACCGCGCCCGCGCCGTCTTGATCATCACCGTGGTCGGCGGGTTGTCGAACGCGGTGTTCGTCCCGCTGACCGGCGTGCTGGTGGGGTCCGTCGGCTGGCGCAGGGCGCTGCTGGTGCTGGCGTGCTCGGTGGCCGCGGTCGGCCTGCCCATCCACGCGTTCGTGTTGCGGCGGTGGCCGTCGGATCTGGGGCTGCGCCCGGACGGGGCCGCGCCGGCGCTGGTGGAGAGCGTGGCGGCGCCGGCGCGCGCGCCGTCGACCGAATCCGCGCGGAAGATGCGGTCGGCGGTGTTCCGTACCCCGTCCTTCCACTGGATCGCGACCTCGCTGTTCCTGGTCAACGCCGCCAAGTTCGCCGTCGGCATCAGCCTGGTGGCCTACCTGTACGACCGCGGTTACTCGCTGGCGCTGGCCACCCTGGCAGCGGGGGCGATCGGGGTGCTGCAGGTGTGCGGGCGGCTGGTGATGATGACCGCACGCGGCAGGATGTCGCATGACCGGGCGACCTGCGTGGTCTTCGCCGTGCAGGGGGTTGCCCTGTTCCTGCCGCTGGCCACGACCGGGAGCGGGCCGCTGTCGACGGTTTCGGTCGCCGTGTTCGTGGTGCTGTTCGGGATCGGGTTCGGCCTGTCCGAGTTGCTGCGGGGCACCATGGTCGCCGAGTACTACGGCGTGCTGAACTACGGGAGCATCAACGGGGTGCTGTCGGTTTTCGTGGTGCTCGCCAGGGCGGCGGGTCCGTTCCTGGCCGGTGCCGTGATCACCTCTTTCGGCACCTACAACCCGGTGCTGGCTGGCTCGGCCGTCGCCACCCTCGGCGGTGCCTTCGCATTGTTCATGGCCGGGCGCACCCGCCCTCCCGAACGGTAGGTGCGGTCTGGGCGGGTCCCCAATGCCACATTGGGGCGCCCCACCCCGTTCAGATGTGGCGGCCGCCGGTGACTTCGAGGACGCCGCCGGTCAGGTAGCTGGCCAGGTCGCTGGCGAGGAAGAGCACCACGGTGGCGATCTCGGCCGGTTCGCCGGCCCGCCCCATCGGCACCTCCGCGACCTTCGCCGCCCAGATGTCCTCCCGCATCGCCTCGGTCATCGCGGTGCGGATGAGACCGGGCTGGACGGCGTTGACCCGGACACCGAGGTGCGCGAGTTCCTTCGCCGCGGCCTTGGTCAGGCCAACGATGCCGGCCTTTGCCGCGCTGTAGTTCGTCTGCCCGGCCATGCCGACCTTGCCGGAGATCGAGGAGATGTTGACGATCGACCCGCGCTTGCGCTCGCGCATCACCACCGACGCCGCGCGGGTGCCAAGCCAGCTGCCCTTGAGGTGCACGTCGACGACGGCATCGAAGTCCTCGACGCTCATCTTGCGTAGGGTCGCGTCCCTGGTGATGCCGGCGTTGTTGACCATCACGTCCAGCGTGCCGAACTCCAGGACACAGCGTTCGACCAGCGCGGTGACCTGGTCGGGGACCGTCACGTCGCAGCCGACGCCGAGTGCGCGGGCGCCGCCGGCCGTGAGCCGTTCGGCGGCGCGCTCGGCTGCCTCGGCGTCGCGGTCACCGAGCACCACGCCGGCGCCGTGCTCGGCGAGCACCCGCGCGATCTCCAGGCCGATGCCCTGCGCCGCGCCGGTGACCACCGCCGCGCGTCCGCCAAGCAGCTCCACGTGCAACCTCCCATGATTCGGTGGGGGTCCGTGATCGTCCGGTCAATGGCCGAGGAACCTCGCCGGGCGCTTGTCGAAGAACGCCGGCCTGCCCTCGGCGAAGTCGGCGCTGCCGAACAGGCGGACCTGGGTGTCGGCCTCGTCGGCCAGCACCTCGTCCAGTGTCGCGGGCCACGCCGCAAGCACCCGTTTGGTCTCCGCGATCGGGCCGGGGGCGGCCGCCGCGAGGATCGCCGCCCGGCGATGTGCTTCCGCCAGCGTGTCACCGGGCTCGGTGATCGCGTCGACGAGGCCGTGGCCGTGGGCCTGGTGTGCGTTGAGGACCGAAGCGAAGAACAGCAGCTCCTTCGTCCGGCCGATCCCGACCCGCTGCGGGAGTGTCCACAGCAGACCGGTGTCGGCGATCAGTCCCACCTTCCCGAAGGAACAGCACAGCCGCGCATCACTCGCGGCGACCACGTGGTCGCTGGCCGCGGCGAGCGAGAGACCGGCTCCGTAGGCGAATCCCTCGACCGCCGCCACGACGGGCTTGGCCCCGCACAGCAGCAGCCGGGTGATCTCCGCGATCACCGCGAGCCGGGGCCGGCCGGACTCCGGCCTGTCGGTCGGCATGGTCGCGAGGTCGCCGCCGGCACAGAAGGTTCCGCCGGCGCCGGTGAGCACGATCGACCGGCACCGGTCGTCGGCCATCGCCGTGGCGAGCGCGTCGCGTAGCCGTTCCCGCATGACCAGGTCGAGCGCGTTGCGCCGGCGCTCGTCGTTCAACGTGAGTGTCCACACTGGACCATCGCGTTCCAGGAGTACCTGGTGCACCTCAGAACTCCGCGATGACGTGCGGTGGTTGCTGATCGCCCCGCGCCCAGGAGACGACCTGCTTGACGATGATCTTCCCGAGCGGGTCGTGCGGCAGCTGGGAGACGAACGCGATGCGCCGCGGGTACTTGTACGGCGACACGTGGTCGCGGACATGCTGGCGGATCTCGTCGGCGAGCACGGCCGTCGCGTCCCCCGCGGCCTTGGGCACGATCCAGGCCATCACCACCTCGCTGCGCATCTTGTCCGGCGCGGCGGTCACCACGACCTCACTGACCGCGGGATGGGTGGAGATCACCTTCTCCACTTCCATCGGCGCGACCTTGTAGCCGCTGGTGCTGATCATCATGTCCGAGCGGCCGAGGTACCAGTAGTTGCCGTTCTCGTCCACCCGCGCGAGATCGTCGATCACCGTCCAGCCTTCTCGGCTGTCCCGTTCCTGCAAGTCGGGTCGGTTCCAGTAGGTCAGTCCGGAGGGGCCACGGATCGCGAGCTGGCCGACCTCTCCCGGCTCGACGTCCTCGAGTGGATCGGAATAGGGCACGACGATGCGCGCTTCGAAGCCGTCGACCGGACGTCCGAGCGTCATCGGCGGGTTCTTCTCGTCGTGGCGCGGCACCATGAACCAGTTCCCGAAAGCGGTGCTGCCCATCGGGTTGAGCAGGTCGAGCCCGTGTCGTTGCCACGCTTCGTACAGCCAGCCGCCGCTTCCGGCGATGAACGGTGCGTAAGTGCGTTCCAATGAGGACAGGTCGTAGGCCGACGGGTTGGCTTCGTAGGCGTGCAGCATCCCCGCCCAAGTGACCCCGAGCGCCATGAACCAGGTGACCTTGTGCTCGGTGATGGCCTTGAGCACGTCCTGCCCGGAGGCGAAGTTCTCCAGTTCGACGAGCGTGATCCCGGGCAGAAGGGAG
The DNA here is from genome assembly GCF_003202235.1 of Prauserella flavalba. Classification (GTDB taxonomy): domain Bacteria; phylum Actinomycetota; class Actinomycetes; order Mycobacteriales; family Pseudonocardiaceae; genus Prauserella_A; species Prauserella_A flavalba. The sequence continues at coordinate 58,232 of NZ_MASU01000012.1, read as the reverse complement.
AACGTCGTTCGCGACAGCCAGCCGGCGGCGTGCCCGACCGGAGCGGGGAAGAGATGGACGTCGCCCTCCCGCACGCCGTAGGCCGACACACTCGGCTGTGCGCCGTGCACCAGCCGGTATGCCGTGTGGTAGCAGGCTTTCGGCACGCCGGTGCTGCCGCCGGTGTGCCACACCACGGCGACCTCGTCGGGTTCGGGCTCGCGGTCGGGCACGTCTGGCTCGGCCCGTTCCATCAGCTCGTTCCAGGACAGCAGCGGCTCGCCGGGGCTTTCCGGGAACGCGACCACCGCGTCGAGCGAGTCCAGCTCGGACAGGCAGGCGAGGGTCTCGCCGACGAAGTCGCCCTTGTTCGCGACGAAGAGCACCTTGGCCTTGGTGTCCTTGACGAAGAACGGGATTTCGCCGCGGCGGGCCTGCGGCGGGGTCAGTGCGGCCATGGCGCCCAACCGCCATGCCGCCAGGTACAGCATGACCACCTCGGGGTGGTTGCTCGAACGGATCGCGACCCGGTCTCCGGCGCGCACACCGAGCGCGGCCATCGCGGATGCGGCGCGGCGGGTGCGCTGTTCGACCTCCCGGTAGGTCCAGGTTTCCCCGGTGTCGGCGTGGACGAACGCCAGCACGTCGCCGCGCCCGGCGCGCACGTGCCGATCGACAAGGAGGTCCGGCAGGTTGGCCCGGCGGTCCTCCGGTGCCACCGCGGGGCCACCGGGGTACTGCGGTTGCCGTTCTGGCGGAACAAGCCACTCGGCGGGGATGGAGCCGAAGGTCGGGTACGAATCACTCATCGAAACTCTCCCGGTGCGGCGTGAATACTGAGGGGTTAGGGGACTGCCTGCGGGTCGAGATAGTCGGTTGATTGATTGATAGCATCGTTGACGCCGAAGTGGAACAGCCAGTGGTTCCGGGATTCGGTTTCGCATCGAATCCCGGAACCGCCTGGGTGAGCCCAAGTGGGTGACTTGGGTCAGGTGTTGACGCCGACATGCTCGATCGACCAGTCGATCGCCTTCTGGAACCATTGCCGCGCGGTGTAGTGCAGGTTCTGGTCGTGTGCGCTGCGTGGCTGGGTGTAGAGCTCGTAACTGGCCGCGTTCGGGTAGAAACTCGCTTCCAGATGGGAATTCAGGTCGGCGTCGCAGGTCAGGACGCACATCATGTGGTCGTTGTTGCCCATCGCCATCAGTACCGGTGCGGTGATCCGGTCGGAGGGTGTCGGTAACGGGTCGTGCGTGACCACCGTGACCCACTCACCGGCCGCGATGGTGTCCTTGTACTTCTCCTCCGCGGCACAGATGTCCGGGTCGTAGGCGCCCTGCTGGTAGAACGCGATCTGGCAGCGGACGCCGGCTCGGGTGGTGGTGTAGGCCGACGCCAGCGGCACGTTCCCGGCGAACTTCTGGTCCAGCTCGGCCGGTACGAGCGCGGCGGCGATCGTGGCGATCACCGGGTAGTTCATCACGTGGGTCATCCCGGAGACGATCACGCCGTCCACGTCGTTGTACGTGCCGGCCTCGATGTTGGTGGTGAGGCCACCCATCGAATGGCCGCCGAGGATGACCTTCTTGGCCGGCTCGCCGAGCGCGCCCCTGCGCAGGTACTGGACGACCTGGTGGGCAACCCAGGCGTTGGACGGGAAGGTGATTCCGAGCGAGTTCGGCCGGTCGCTGTAGCCGTAGCCGAGCCGGTCGAGGGTCAGGGTGACGAAGCCGGCTTCGGTCGCCGCCTTGACATAGGAGTAGTTCTCCGGTTGGAACGGCCAGTCCCAGTAGGTGTGGTTGTAGCTGCCGCCGTGCAGCAGCACCTGGACGGCCCGGTCGGTGAACGACGTCTTGCTGCACAGCCGTCCCCACACCCGGTAGACGGTGGGGTCGCCTTCGGACATGGTCACAGGGAAGTAGTAGTCGCCGCAGGCCGCTCCGCTGCCGGAGAAGTCGGTCGCGACCGAGGTCTGCTCGACCTGTCCGGCCATCCCCGTCACGGCCCGCGGCGCGGGTGCGGTCAGCGCGGGGGTCGCGGGTTGGGCGGTCGCCGCGCCGGCCGGCGCGACCAGTGGCGCCACGGCCACCACGGTTCCGACGGCGAGCGTCTGCATGAGACGCCGCCACGGTCGCCGTTTCACATCCACTTTCCAGCTCCTCTTCGTTGAGAAATCAGACAGGCAGATCGGGGACCGGTAAGCACGGCCACGGGTGCGACCGCGATTGATCGATTGATTGATTGCGGGATCGTGCCATGACGTCCGGGGGTCGTCAAGCCGGGTTCGCCCGGGGTGACCGGCCGCGCTTGACCCGACTCGGGGTGTCTGACTAATCTCTATTGATAGATCAATCGAAACATGTCGAGAGGAGTGGTGATGGCTGACCGTGCGCTGCCTCGAGACGAGCCGGACCCGCGGCTCGCCCGCAAGTTCGAGCTGTGGGACGACCTACCTGATGGGTATCGCGAGGAGGCCGCCCGCGTCTCGTCGTTCCAGGCGCTCGCCGAAATAGTCGGCGTGCTGCCGTTCGCCGAGTGGATTGACCGCGTGCCGGACTACGCGCGCAAGCAGATGCTGATCGCGAAGGTGCAGGACGAGGTCGGGCACGGCCAGGTCACCGCACGGGTCGCCGAGGACCTCGGTGTGAGCCGAGATCGGATCATCCTCGATTTCGTCGAGGGGCGGACCAAGCTGCTCAACGTCTTCCATTTCGGGTTCGACACCTGGGAGGAGGTCGGTCCGGCGGCGCTGCTGATGAACAGCGCCGCGATCGTCCAGTTCCAGGCGCTTGACCAGGGCACCTACCTGCCCTACGCGCGGGCGCTGCGCAAGATCGAGAAGGAGGAGAGCTTCCACTACCACCACGCCCTCGACCACACGCACCAGACGATGACGCTGGGCACCCCCGCGCAGCGTGCCCTGGTGCAGCAGGCCTTCGAGACCTGGCTGCCGCGGATCCTCGCCTACTTCGGCCCACCGGACACCGACACCTACCAGGGCAACCGGATGTACCAGTTCGGCATCAAGGTCTCGTCGAACGACGCGATGCGCCAGGAGTGGCTGGCGAAGATCATCCCGGTTTTCCGGAAGCTCGGGGTGCACGTCGACCCGGCGCTGACCCATGTCGACGAGGAGACCGGCAAGTGGTGGTTCGCCTCCCCGGACTGGGTTGCGGTCAAGAAGATGCTGCGCGAAGGCGGTCCGCGACACGAGGAGTGGCGGGCGAAGATCGCCGACAGCCTCGAACGCAACGCGCTCTACCGGGACGTCGCCCTGATGCGGAGCGCGGCATGAGGCCCGGCACAGAAGAAGACTCCTACGAGGTTTTCGCGCGGTACGGCAAGCAGTCCGAGCCGATCAGGTGGGTCGGCAGCGTCCGCGCCGCGGAACCGACGCTGGCCTGGCACGCGGCCAAGGAGATCTACACCCGGCGCGAGGAGTGCACGGTGCTGTGGATCGCGAAACGCTCGGGCATGGTGTTCAGCACCGCCGACGACCTCGAATCACTGAAGTCCGGCGGCCGGCTCGACTACCGCACCCCCGGCTTTCCCGGCCGCCACCGGCGTGACCGGGAGCGGGCCGCGCAGGGCACCCGGACCGGGCAGCCGTCCACCGAGTCGGCGGGGGCACCGTCATGAACGAACCAGAGATCTTCCTGCGGTACGCCGAGGACCAGTTCCTGCACGGCCACCTGCTGTCGTCGTGGATCGTGGACTACGTCGACCTCGAGGTGTCCCTTGCCGTCGGCTCCATCGCCCAGGAGGAGCTCGCGCACGCCGCGACGCTGCTCGGGCTGGCGGGCCAGGACAGGACCGACCGCGACCGGTTCGTCTACGAGCGCCCGCTGAGCGAGTGGTGGCCGTCCAGGCTCGTCGTGGCAGACGACCGCGACTGGCCGTCGACCGTGCTGCGCGGGTTGCTGGTCGCCTCGGCCGGGATGCTGCTGAGCCGGGGACTGACCGAACACAGCGACGAGCAGGTGCGCCAGGCGACCTCGACCATGCTGGCCGAGCAGGAGCTGCATCGAACGCACTGGACGAGCTGGGTCCGGCTGCTCGGCGGCGACGCCCGTACCCGGGACGACTTCGGCAAGCGGGGCGCCGACCTGCTGCCGCTGGCCGGTGATCTTTTCGGCGCGGCCCCCGGCATGCCGGCCGGGCCGGTGCGCCGGCGCCTGCACGAGTCCTGGCTCGCCGAGCTGGGCCCGCTGCTCGCCGCCGCCGACCTGGACGTCGCGCTGCTCGGTGCGGCGCCGCGACCGCGGGTGGCCGGGAGCGAGCAGGCCCAGCTCGGCCGCACCCTGGGCACCGTCCGGTCGCTGCGGGTCGGCCCGGACGACGGTGTCCGGGCGGTGTACCGATGAGCGCCACTACCGAGCTGGCCGCGGTGCGGGCCGCCATCGGCGAGGTCGAGGACCCGGAGGTCCCGGTGACACTGGTCGACCTGGGGGTGGTGCGGTCGGTGGAGGCCGACGGCGAGCAGATCAGCGTGGTGCTCCGGCCGACCAGGCTCGGCTGCCCGGCCAGGGACGAGATGGCTCGCCGGGTGCGCGAGGCCGCCGCGAGCGCGGCCCCGGGCGTGCCGCTCGACGTGCGCTGGGAGGCGTCGTCGTGGCACACCGGTGACGTGACCCCGCGGGGCAGCAAGGTGCTGGTGCAGATCGGGTATGCCGCGCCGGGAGCCGGTTCGGTGAGCTGCCCGTTCTGTGACTCGGCCGATGTGCGCAGTGCGGGGCCGTTCGGCGGGAGCGTGTGCAAGGTGCCGTTCTCGTGCCGCACCTGCGGCAGCACCTTTGACGCGCTCAAGAGTGGTGGCACCGTGCCCGGCCTCGCCCCGCGGAACCGGGCCGAAGCAGAAGACCGCGTGGAGGGCGGACAGTGACCGGCGAGATTCGCTACGAAGTGGATTCCGGGATCGCCCGGATCACGATCAACCGGCCAGAGCGGCTCAACGCCTTCACCATCGATGGCGCGACGCGGATGCTGGAGTGCTTCCGGTCCGCCGCCGACGACCGCGAGGTCGGTGTCGTCGTGCTGACCGGCGCGGGGGAGCGTGCCTTCTGCACCGGTGGGGACGTCGGCGATTTCGAGGCATTCACCGTCGAGGTGGACCGCGCGATGAACGCGCAGCTACTCCGGCTCGCGCACGAGATGCGCAACGGGGGCAAGCCGGTGATCGCGCGCGTCAACGGCTACTGCATCGGCGCGGGCAACGAGCTGAACATGCTGTGCGACCTGACCGTCGCGGCCGAGCACGCCCGCTTCGGGCACAGCGGCCCGCGCGTCGGCAGCGTGCCGAACTGGTGGGTGACCCAGATGCTGCCGCGATCGGTCGGGGAGAAACGCGCGCGGGAGATCGTCTACCTGTGCGAGCAGTATTCGGCGGCGGAAGCCGCCGAAATGGGCTGGGTCAACCGGGTCGTGCCGGCCGCCGAGCTCGACGCGGCTGTCGAGGAGTGGTGCCGGTCGCTGCTGGCGAAGAGCCCCACCGCGCTGCGCCTGGCGAAGATGGCCATCAACCAGGGCAGCGACCAGCTGACCGGCGCGGTCAGCCAGGGCATGGAGCTCATCACGTTCTTCCATGACACCGACGAATCCCGGGAGGGAATGCGGGCCTTCGTGGAGAAGCGCCCGCCGGCGTTCCGGCCGACCGACCCGGCAGCGGAAGGAGCCTGACTTGCCCTACGTGATCGCCGAAGCCTGCGTCGACATCACGGACATGTCCTGTGTGGAGGAATGCCCGGTCGACTGCATCTACGAGGGCGACCGCAAGCTCTACATCCATCCAGGCGAGTGCATCGACTGCGGTGCCTGCGAAGTGGTGTGCCCGGTCGAGGCCATCTCGATGAAACGAGCGCTTCCGGACGACCAGGCCCACCACGCCGAGGACAACGAGCGGTTCTTCACCCAGCCGCTGCCGGGCCGGGGCGAGCCCATCGGTTCGCCGGGCGGTGCGCGCAAGATCGGGCCGATCGGGGTGGACACCGAGATGGTGCACGGGCTGCCGGCCAGGTCGGCGGACGGTGTGCCGCGATGAGCGTGGACGCGCGACCGGGTACGGCGGATCGGGTGCTCGGCGCCGGTGACTGGTTCGATCCGGCAGACGGCCTGCTCGGCTCGCGATGCCCCGACTGCGGCGGCCACTCCTTCCCGTTCCGCGCCTACTGTGGACGGTGCGGTGCGGAGATGGTGCGCGTCGGCCTGCCGGCAACCGGACGGGTGGTGGCCCGTTCGCGCATCCACGTCTCGCCGCCCGGCTACCCCGACTCCTACCACGTCGGCGTCGTCCAGCTCTATCCCGAGCTACACGTCTTCGCCCGCTTCGCCGATGCCGCGCCGGAGCACGGAGCGCCGGTGCGGGTGGGCTGCGGGGTGGTGCGCGAGGACGACGGCCGGCCGGTCTTCGGGCCGGTGTTCAGCCCTTGTGACGAACTGCCGGCCGAGCGGCCGGGCGGCCCGGTCCCGGCCGAGCCGGAACTGCGGCCGACGCCCGCCCGGCTCGGCCTCACCATCGCCGGCGTGGCCACCACGCAGTTCGGGCGCCCCGACCTGCCGCCCGAGCAGCTCGCCGCGCGGGCGGCCCTCGCCGCGGTCGCCGATGCCGGGCTGCGGCCGGCCGAGGTCGACGCGGTGATCGTCGGCAGCGCCTTCTCGACCGCCGCGCTCGGGCAGCGCATGCTGCGGCACGTCCCGTGGGGTGGGCGCCGGCTCGTGAACGTCGAAAACGCCTGTGCCAGCGGGAGTACCGCGCTCGCCGAGGCCGTCGCGCTGGTGCGTGCGGGACTCGCCGACGCCGTTGTCGCGGTCGGCGCGGACACCCCGGTCCGCTCCGGCGGTGGGCTCATCCAGCTCGACCGGGACGATCCGGTCGCGGGCATCGGGGTGACGCTGCCCTCGCTCTACGCTCTCGTCTGCGACCGCTACCGCGCCCGCTACGACGTCGCCACGGACGCCTTCGCCGAAGTGGTGGTGCGCAGTCGGGCAGCGGCGGCGGCCAACCCCGACGCTTTCCGGCGAACCGCGGTGACCAGGGAGGACGTAGTAGGCTCTCGGCCCATCGCGGAGCCGTTGACGCTGTTCCAGTGCGCCCCGAACGCCGACGGCGCCGCCGCGGTGGTGGTCGTCGCCGACCGGCTGCGGGCGCGGCTGCCGCATCCGCCGGTCGAGCTCGCGGCGATGGGCCTGCATGCGGGGTTCGCGAAAGACCGGTTCTCCGGGGACAGCATCATTCACCGGTTCTCCCAGGCCGTCTACGCCGCCGCCGGGGTCACCCCGGCCGACATCGGGGTGGTCGAGCTGCACGACGCCTTCGCCCCCGGCGCGCTGACCAACCTCGAATACCTTGGCCTCGCCGAGCCCGGCACCGCGGCGGGCAGGCTGCTCGCCGGCGGTTTCCGCGGCGGGGGCGAGCCGGCGCTCAATCCCAGCGGCGGCCTGCTCTCCCGTGGCCACCCGCCGGGTGCGACCGGGCTGGCGCAGGTCGCCGAGCTCGTCCGCCAGCTGCGTGGTGCCGCCGGTGAGCGCCAGCTGTCCGATCCCGGCGTCGCCCTGCTGCACACCATGGGCGGCACGGTGCTGGAGCTGGAGACCAACGCCTGCACCGTCGGTGTACTCCGGCTGGCGATCTGAGGCGCCATCCATCCTTTTTGTCCATCCACAGTGGAGCATCCGGATGTTCTTCGAAGAGTTCGCCGTCGGTCAGGTCTACGAGACGAAATCGCACCTGCTGACCGCCGAGGACGTCACGGCGTTCGCGGCCGCCCACGACCCGCAGCCGATGCATCTCGACTCGGATTGGGCCGCGCGCACCGCGTTCGGCGGCGTGATCGCCTCCGGTTACCAGACCATGGCCATCGCGTGGCGGCTGTGGGTCGAGGCGGTGATGGCCGATCACGGGCGAGCGGGGGTCAGCCTCACCGACGCCCGCTGGCATCAGCCGGTCTACCCGGGGACCGAGATCCGGGCGAAGGTGACGATCGAGGAGACCCGCGTCACCCGGCGCGGCTTCGGCCTGATCACCATGGCGTTCGAGGTGTATGCCGGCGACGCCGACCTCGTGCTCACCTTCCGCACCACCGGCCTGCTGGCCCGCGCCGCCGAGCGGGCCGACTGACTCATCGTTCCATCGGATTCATGGGAGAGCACGTGTCTGCCCCTGCCACCGAAGTGTCCACTGTAGACATACTCATTGTCGGGGCGGGCCCTGCCGGGCTGTATGCCGCCTACTACGCGGGTTTCCGGGGACTGTCGATCGCCGTCGTCGACTCACTGCCGGAGCCGGGCGGGCAGATCAGCGCGCTGTACCCGGAGAAACTGCTCCACGACATCGCCGGGTTCTCTGCTGTCCGTGGCCGTGATCTGGTCGACGCGTTGGTCGGCCAGGCGGCGCAGTTCGCGCCGCGGTACTTCCTCGCCGAGCAGGCGGCCGAGCTCGAACACCTGCCTGCCGGTCTCGCGGTGACGACCGACGCCGGCAGGCGGATCGAGTGCCGTGCGGTGGTGCTCACCGGTGGCATCGGCACCTTCGCACCGCGGCCGCTTCCGGCCGGTGAGGAATTCCTCGGCCGCGGGCTGAGGTACTTCGTGCCGAAGCTGGACAGCCTCGCCGGCCAGGACGTTCTGGTCGTTGGGGGCGGCGACAGCGCCGTCGACTGGGCGCTGTCGCTGGAACCGATCGCCAGCTCGGTGACGCTCGTGCACCGCCGTGCGGCGTTCCGCGCGCATCGGCACTCGGTGGACCGGATGCACGCGTCCGGCGCGCGCGTGCTGACCGACCGGGAAGTGCGCCGGCTGGACGGCCGCGACCGGGTGGAGCGCGCCGAGATCGCGCACCGGGTCACCGGCGAGACGGAGACCGTCGACGTGCAGGCGGTGGTGGCGGCCCTGGGTTTCACCGCGGATCTCGGCCCGATCGCCGAGTGGGGTGTCGAGATCAAGGATCGCCGAATCGTCGTGGACAGTCGCATGTGGACAGGCGTGCCCGGGGTCTACGCCGCGGGAGACATCACCGAATACCCTGGCAAGGTGCGGCTGATCGCGGTCGGCTTCGGCGAATCGGCCACCGCGGTCAACAACGCCGCCATCCACATCGACCCCGGCGCGGACCTGTTCCCGGGCCACTCGACCGACGCACCCGCCGCCTGAGCGGCGGCCGGCGCGTCAGAGCATCGCGTAGCCGCCGTTGACGCTCAACGTCTGCCCGGTCACCCAGCTCGTCTCCGGGCTCGCGAAGTAGGCCACCGCGCCGGCCGCGTCCTCCGGGGTGCCGAGACGGCCGACCGGGTACCGCTTCGGCATTTTCGTGAGCTGGTCCGCGGTGAACGTGTCATGGGCGCCCGGCGTGACGGTGGTGGACAGCGAGATGCAGTTCACCGTGATCCCCTGTCCGGAGACCTCTTTCGCCAGCGAGCGGGAGAACGCCGCCACGCCGGCCTTCGCCGCCGCGTAGACGGCGACGTTCGGCTCGCCGACCCGACTGGAGTCGGAGACGACGTTCACGATCCGGCCGTAGCCACGGCCGAGCATGGCCGGCAGCGCGAGCTGGACCAGGTGCAGCGGGCCGACCAGGTTGATCCCGATGTCGGCATGCCAGCTGTCCACAGTGGAATCGATGAACGGCGAGATGGTCCACTTGCCCGCGTTGTTGACGACGATGTCGAGGCGTCCCCGTTCGGTGACGGCGGTCTCCACCAGTGCGGCGAGTGCCGCGCGGTCGCGGACGTCCCCGGCGACACACGACACGGCGCGGCCGGAGGCTTCCCGGATCTCCTCCGCCACCGTGGCCAGTGCCGCGGCGTCCATGTCGAACAGCACGAGGTCGGCGCCGCCGACGGCGAGGCGGTGCGCGATGGCGGTCCCCACGCCACGCCCGGCACCGGTCACCACGGCGACCTGGCCGTCGAAGGGCGCGATCGGGTTCATCGCCTCTCGCCGAGCCCGATCAGCCGGCAGTAGACGTCGGCGATCTCGGTCGCGGTCATCTGGCCCTCCGGCAGGTACCAGTGGTACATCCAGCTCGGCATGCTCAGGATGGCCCTGGCCATCACGGCCACCGGGCCGGGCGGGAGCACCTTCGACCGCTGCAGGCGGGCGACGATCTTGCCTACCCTGGTGATGAAATCGCGCTGATCTTCCCTGATCCGGTCCTGGATCTCCTGTGGCAGGGAGTGCCCTTCCTGCCAGAACACCGCGAACACGCGCCGGTCGCGGACGACCGCCGCGGTGTACTCCTCGATGATCCCGCGCAGCTGCTCCGCGGGATTGGTGGAGCGGGCGATGCCGGACTCCAGCGCGGCGAACAGGTCGCGGTCGACCTGGAGCGCGATCTCCCGCAGGAGGTCGGACTTCGAACCGACATAGTGATAGATCGCCGGCTGGCTCAGGCCGACTTCGGCCGCGATCTCCTTCGTGGTGCCTGCCACGAAGCCCCGCCGAGCGAATACCGCCGCCGCGCCTTCGAGGATCGCCCGCCGCTTGAGCTCGTGCTCGGTGATGTCCGCGGAAGCCCCGCCGGAATCGCCCGATGATGCTGGCCCCGTCTCGGCGGTGAGGGGACTTTTCCCGCGCTGCTGCTTCGCTGCTGAGGCCGCCCGGCCCGGGTGTGTCGACACAGCCAACCCTCCCTTGCCATTCACCGCAGCATGGTACCCAACGGTGATCGGGCGGAACCGGCGTGTATGGAATTGATCTATCCATCGATGTGACCTGGGTGGCATCAGCCCGACGTCCTCGCTGCCAGGCCGACGCGGCGGGCGTCCGAGTCGGCGGCGGCACGGATCAGGTCGGGCACCTCGACGGTTTCGAGGGTGCCGAGGTCGACGTAGGCGCGCACGATCCGGCCGCGCGCGACGACCAGGTCACCGCGGCGGAACTCGTGCTCGGTCATGACGCTGGACCGCTTGCCGGCCGCCATGACGATCTCGTGCGTCAGCTCGTCGCCGGCGCGTACCGGGGCGAGGTAGTCGCACTCGACGTGGACGGCGGGCCCGGCGAGGCGATCCCGGATCTGGCGGTGGATCGGGCTGCCGATCTCGTCGAAGAGCAGCTGGTCGCCCTCGCTCATGTAGTGGAAGTACGTCGCGAAGTAGATCAGGCCGGAGGCGTCGTCCTCGCCGACCAGGACCTTGCGCTTGCGCAGGACGCTCACGCCGCCGCCGGCTCTCGGAAGGCGGCCGTTCCGCGGGCCACGCGCGTCCCGTCGGCCTTCGTCGCGGACAGCTTCACCGAGACGACGGTGCCGCCGTCACCGGTCTCGACGCCGGTCACCGTCGCCTCGGTGCGCAGCACGTCGCCGGGAAAGACCGGCGCGACCAGGTCGACCCTGAACTGGGTGAGCGCGTCCACCCCGACGGCACGGCTGACCGCGGCGCCGAGATGGGACACCGCGAACGTCCCGTGCGCGATCACGCTCGGCAGGCCGGCCTTGGCGGCGTAGTCGTCCTCCAGATGCACCAGGTTGGGGTCGCGCATGGACACCGTCATGTAGGCGATCCGCATCCGGTCGATGGCCGGCGTGACGATCTCCGGCAGGGTGTCACCGATCTGGTAGCTCATCTGTGTCGTCATCCTCGCTGCACTATGGTGGACCGCTCCCGCACGGCGACCGTGCCGTCGCCGAGGAGGTACTCGGTGGTGACCTCGACGAAGGTCAGCCGCCCGGAGCCGCCGGATTTCTCGGTGATGTCACTGATCCGCGGCCGGACGGTGAGCCGGTCACCGAGGCGAACGGGGGCGAGGAACTCCTCGTCCACCCCGCCGAAAACGGTGCGTAGCAGGTCGAACTCGAGTGCGTCGTGCACCGGGTCCGCGCCGTAGGTCGTGACATACATCAGGAAACCCGGTGGTACCGGTGCGCCAATCTCGGCCCGGTAGCCGGGCTCCGGATCGACGCCGAGCGCGAAGACGAATTCCTCCACGCGAACCGGATCGACGTAGAACTCACGTTCTGGAAACCGGTGGCCGACAACGACCGCCATCCGCTCCTCCTCGCCTGGGGCGTCGCCCCGTTTCACTGAGGACAGGTCCGGTAGACGCTTCCCCAGTATCCATTGGTTCGGTCGATCAATCAAGCGACTGATTGACCGGATGATCAACCCCGGTAGATGAAGGTCCGGTCTTCGAGATAGGAGTCCAGTGCCTCGGTGCCGTGCTCGCGGCCGAAGCCGGAGTCCCGCACGCCGCCGAAGGGCAGCTCGTCGTACACCCGGCCGAGTGCGTTGATCCAGGTGTAGCCGGCCGGAATCCGGCGAGCGAGCCGGAATGCCCGGTCCTGGTCACCGCTCCACACCGACGCGCCGAGTCCGTAACGGGTCTCGTTGGCCACCGCGGCGGCCTCGTCCTCGTCACGGACCCGGATGACGGTCAGCACCGGTCCGAAGGTCTCCTCGGTCCGCACCCGCGCGCCGGCCGGGGGATCGACCACCAGTGCCGGGCGGGCGAACCAGCCGCGCTCGACGTCCTCGCCATCGGGACGTCCGCCGCCGACCAGGGTGGCCCCGCGGTCCGCGGCGTCGGCAACCTGGTCTTCGAGCAGGGTGCGGCCCTGTTCGGTGTGCAGCGGACCCATGGTGGCGGTCTCGGACAGCCCCGGGCCCGGAGTGATGCGCGCGAGCTTGCCGGACAGCAGCTCGATGGCCTCGTCGGCGACCCGCTCCGAGACGATCAGCCGCTTGGGCGCGACACACACCTGGCCGGCGTTGTAGAACCGGGTACCCACCAGCGACCGCACGGCCGCCGGCACATCGGCGTCCTCCAGCAGCACGAACGGGTCGCATCCGCCGAGTTCGAGGCTCACCCGTTTGAGCTCCTTGCCGGCGTGCGCCCCGATCCGGCGGCCGACGGCGGTCGAGCCGGTGAACGCGACCCGAGCGATGTCCGGATGCGCGATGAGCGCCTCCCCGACCTCGGCACCGCCGATCACCACGTCGAGCAGGCCCGTTGGCAGGAACCGCTTGGCGATCTCGGCGAGTTCGAGGGTGATCAGCGGGGTGGTATCCGCGGGTTTGATCAGGAATCCGCAGCCGGCGGCCAGTGCCGGTGCGAGCTTGCTGGCGAACAGCGATGCTGGGAAGTTCCACGGCACGATCGCGGCCACCACGCCGACCGGGACGCGCTCGACGAGCCCTTCGACCTCAGGGGCGAGCCGGGTGTGCCGGCCGCCGATCGCGGTCGCGAGGCCGGCGTACTGCAGGAACGGGCCGGCGTAGCGGTCCAGCTCCATCTTGGCTTCCTTGCGGGTCTTGCCCTGCTCGCGGGACAGCGCGTCGGCCAGTTCCGGGATGCGCTCACGGGTGGCGGCGCCGATGGCCAGCAACGCTTCCGCCCGATGCATCGGGCTGGCGGCCGCCCAGCTTGCCATCGCCTGCGCTGCGGCCGTGACCTTCGCGTCCACGCTCTTCGCGTCGTCAACGGGGGCACGGCCGATCTCCCGCAGATCATCCGGAGCGACGACGATCAGTTCGCTCATCTCACCAGCCTCGGTGTCGGCAACGTTTGATTGATCAGTCGAACGATAATGTACGCTGTCAAACCGTGATCGTCGATTGCCATCTTCACGTCGGCACGCGCGAGCAGTGGATCCCGGAGGGGCTGGCGCTCGCGGCGGACGTGGCCGACCCGGAGACGCTGGAGGTATTGGAGCGCAACGGTTCTGCCGGCCCGTCGATGCTGGACTACCTGCGCGCGCAGGAGGTCGATGTCGCCGTGGCGATTCCCTGCGGCCGCGAGTCCGTGCAGGAGTACACCCTGGACGAGGCGGAACGCAGCGGGGGGAGGCTGCTGCCGTTCGTGCAGTACGACCCGCGGGCCGAGCCGACCGCGTGCCGCCGGTTCGCCGACGCGATCGACCGGGGTGCCCGCGGACTGAAGGTGCACCCGTGCAGCACCCAGCTTCCGGCGAACGATCGTTCGCTGTACCCGCTCTATGCGGTAGCGGAGGAGCGGCGCATCCCGGTCACGATCCACGTCGGCTCGTCCGTCTTTCCCGGCGCCAAGCTGCGTTACTGCGACCCGCTGCTGGTGGACGAGGTGGCCTGTGACTTTCCCGACCTGACGCTGATCTGCGCGCACGCGGGGCGGGGTTTCTGGACCGATCAGGTGTTCAACCTGACCCGCATGCGGCCCACCGTGTGGATGGAGCTCTCCGGCCTGCCGGCCAAGCGCGTTCCGCAGTACTTTCCCGAACTCGACCGGGTCGCCGACCGGGTGCTGTTCGGCAGCGACTGGCCGTCATCGCCGCCGATCTCCCGGCTGGCCAAGGAGTTCCGCGCACTGCCGTACCCGTCGAGCATGATCGAGGACATCCTCTGGCGCAACGCCGCCCGCCTATTCTCCCTACCCACCGCGTGAGGCGGGAGTTGAGGTGCTGTTGATCTTCCGGACAGCGAACCCACTTGGGTTTTCGTCCGGAAGAGAGGGTGTACGTGTCGAAGAATCGTCGGTCGTTTACTCCTGAGTACAAGGAGGAAGCGGCGAAACTGGTAGTCGAGTCGAATCGTCCTGTCGCGTCGGTGGCGCGAGAGTTGCAGTTGAACGAGCAGACTCTCCGTAATTGGGTGAATGGCTACCGGGAACAGCATGCGGCGGACGAGCCGCCGTTGACAGTGTCGGAGCGCGCTCGGCTACGGGAACTGGAGAAAGAGGTCCGCGAGCTTCGGATGGAGAAGGAGTTCCTGGGAAAAGCCGCAGCCTTCTTCGCGAGCGAGTATCGGTGACCGAACTTTACGAGTTCATCGAGGCGAAGAAGAACGCGGTCGACGATTCGGGTGAGAAAATATTCACGATCGCGAAAATGTGCGCGTGGCTGAATGTTTCGAAATCGGGTTTCTACGAGTGGAAGTCCCGCCCAGAATCGGTGACCGCGCAGCGGCGTGCCTATCTCGCGGAGCTGATCACGAAGATCTTTGCGGATTCGGACGAGACCTACGGGCACCGCCGTGTCCACGCGCAGCTGGCGCGGCAGGGCGAGTGCTGCACCCCGGAGTTGGTCCGCAGTGTCATGCGCGAGCTGAGCCTGGAGCCGTGCCAGCCGCGACCCTGGCGGCTGGGGCTGACCGAAGGCTCGGCCAGCCTGCTGCCCGACCTGCTCGGCCGGGACTTCACCGCGACTGCCCCCTGCGAGAAAATGGTCGGTGACATTACCTACGTTCCGACCTGGGAGGGCTGGGTTCATCTCGCCACGGTCATTGATTGTCACACCAGAGTCGTCATCGGGTGGGCTATGGACGACAATTACCAGACCCAACTCATCGAGCAGGCGATCCGGATGGCGGTGCGCAACTATAATATCAAACCCGGTGCAATCTTCCACTCCGATCGTGGCAGTAATTACACTTCGTCCCGGTTTGCGGGCACGCTACGGTCGTTCGGCATTCGGCAATCAGTCGGGCGGACCGGGATTTGTTTCGATAATTCGATGGCTGAATCTTTCTTTGGCATGTTAAAGAACGAGCGAGTCCATCGCGTGATCTATCCCACCCGGAAAGCGGCCATGGCAGATATCGCCACCTACATAGAATTACGCTACAATAGCCAACGTCTCCATTCAGGACTCGGCTACAAGACCCCCAACGAGGTCTACAACGAGTACATGAACCGGCAGCAAGCGGCGTAGGTCAAACCACTAATCAGCTGTCCGGGAAGATCGGGGCCCCTCAGAGAACCTTGGCGAGGTGCGGGCGACCACCGAGGCGATCGAGCTGTTCGTCGACGCGTTCGCGCGCTCGATGCCCACCGGACACCAGAACTCCTTCGCGCACCGCACCTTGCCCTCGGCGGTGGTGGTCGCATTGCGGACCGATCAGCCGTCAATCTCGTCTCCGCGTTCGAGAAGCCGGTTCTGCCCGGTCACAGCGGCATGGTCGAGAAGTCGTTGGTGCGACTGGCCGAGGAGTTCACCACGGTCTCCGAGCTTTGGGGAGCGTCACCAGCGCTCACCGTTGCGGCCTACACCTCCGTCGAAACCGGGGCCGACAAGATAGTCGAAGCGCTGGGGGTCGCCACGACGTTTCCCGGGCTGGTCACGCGTACCCGGGAGGCCGTCGGCGGGTGGCTGAGCGGTGGGGAAGTGTGATGACCGACGATCCGGCCGTCCTGCTCTTGCGGCTGGCAGGCCCGCTGCAGTCGTGGGGCGGCGGAAGCGAGTTCAACCGTCGCGACACCCGCCCCGAACCGACCAAGTCCGGTGTGCTCGGATTGCTCGCCGCGGCTCAGGGCCGGGCGCGCCAGGACGACATCGCGGACCTGCTGCGGCTCCGTTTCGGCGTCCGGGTCGACCAGCCGGGCGTCCTGCTGCGTGACTACCACACGGTCAGCGACTACCGGGGCAGGTCGCTGCCCTCCGCCGCGGTGAACGCGAAAGGCGTGCAGAAACCCGCGAACAAGCGCACGCACATCACCCACCGGTTCTACCTGCAGGACGCCGTGTTCGTCGCCGGGGTCGAAGGGCCAGCGCCGATCATCGAAACCCTTCGTGATGCCGTGCGTGGCCCGGCCTTTCCGCTCGCGCTGGGGCGGCGATCCTGTGTGCCGGCCGGTCGCCTGGTCATCGGCTTCGACGGTCCTCGACTCGATGATGCGCTGCGCACGTTGCCGTGGCAGGCATCCGATCGTGGCAGGGACCTGTACGTGAGGCGAGTTGGAGCACGTCCGCGCGCCATCGACCTGCCGATCACCGTCGATGACGTCTCTGGCCCGGATACCGTGCTCGACGTACCGATGTCATTTGATCCGCTGGCCAGGGGCTTCACCGGGCGGACGGTCCGGCACGACTGGGTAACCGTCCCGACCGGGATCGAGAACCCGGACGAAGGTCCGCACGCACACGACCCATTCGCTTTGTTGGGGTGGTAGGACATGCCATTTCTCTCGAAGATCCGCATCAACCCGTTGCGCGAGAAGGGGCGCGCCATGATGTGCGACCCGCAGCTGGTCCATGGGATGGTGGCGCAGGCAATCCCCGGACCCCCGACCGGTGAGCGCACGTTGTGGCGAATGGATATCGCCGATGCCCGCCGGCCCGACCTGCTTGTGCTCACCGAAACCAAGCCCGACTGGTTCCATGTCGTCGAGCAAGCGGGCTGGCCACATGCCGGCGGCGAGCATTTCGTGATTCGTGACTACGGCACGCTCTTTCCTCATCTGGCGATCGGCCGCGAATTCGCGTTCCGGCTCACCGCGCACCCCGTCGAGAACACGATGACACCGAACAAGCTCACCGCCGCTCAGCAAGCGAGGCAGGAAGCGGGAAACCGGCGCGGTTTTCGGCTGAGTCACCGGACCGCGGCTCACCAGCTCGATTGGTTCGTGCGGCGAACGAGCAAGTGGGGTTTCTCGGTTCCCGAGGCGCGACGCGATGTGGCAGCGCCGGGATTCGACGACGGTGGCCAGCCGGCCCTGGACCTGCGGATCGCCGCGCGGAATGTGCAACGTTTCCGTAAGAATCGAGAGGGCCGGGAGGGTTATGCTCACCGCGGTGACATTCGAAGGACGTCTCGCGATCACCGATCCGGAGTTGTTGCGGGAGAAACTGCTTGCCGGCATTGGCCCGTCGAAGGCGTACGGCTGCGGACTGCTGACGCTCGCGCCGGTGGGTGAGCGTGGTGCCTGAACCTTGGTGGAAAGCCATTCCCCAGGTGTCGCGAAGGCGGCGCAGCAGGCCTTCCCGCACCCCCAGCGCGGTCTCCTCGGCCCGGTTGGTCGGCGCGTGCGGCAGCCGCACCACGGTGCCCGGCGTGAGCCCGGCGGCCAGCGCCGGGCCCTTGGCCAGCGCCTGCTCCCGGCCACGCTCGGTCAGGCCACGGTCGGCGGTGTAGGTCTGGGTCTCCCCGTGCCGGATCAGCCGGACGCCGACGAGCTCGGCGGGGTTCCACCGCGACCACAACGAGGGCGAGGGATCCTTGGCTGGAGCGGGATTCCCGGACATGACGCTCCCTTCGGCGGCGGTTGGTACCCGCTGGACGTTCGTGGTCTTCGTCCTTCTGCAGGAACGTCTTGATCATGCCGAGGGGCCGGCGTGGGGTCCTCCATCCAGGACGGCAGCGCGATGTCGCACGAGCCCTCCGTGCGCCAGCCGTAGACCTGCAGGAAGTCATCGAACTTGGTCAGCCATGCTGAGGCGGCGCCGCCCTGCGCGGCGACGGCGGACCGCACCTGGCCGGCGTCGTTGGCGGCGAACACCCCTTCGAGCCCGGCGAGGCGGGCCTGCCGGCTCAGCTCGCCGAGCGCCCGGTCGGTCTCCATGATCTTGGTGTCGTGCCCCCGGCGCTCGTACCAGTGGTCGAAGTACTGCCGCCTTGCCTCGACGATGCCGCGGAACTCGTCGTACTTGCGCTCGCCCTCGGCCACCTGGAGCAGCTCCGGCCAGAACAGGAAGATCGTGTCGTCGGCGGCGTCCGCGCCGACCGCCTCGGAGATCTGCTTGCAGGCCCAGCGAGCATGCCCAAGGTGCTCGGCACCGTGCCGGAGGCGGTCACCGACCCGATCCTGATCGAGATCTTCGGCCTCAACCAGCACTTCCTGCGTGCCGTGCAGGCCGCCGGCTCCGATGGCGAGGTGACCACGCTGACCGGGGTGCCCGCCGCGAAGGGCGTCGCGCGGGGCATCGCCCGCGTGCTGTCCAACGCCGACGAGCTGCACCGGGTCCAGCCGGGCGAGGTGCTGGTCTGCGAGTCGACATCACCGAACTGGACGCCGGCCTTCGCGAAGATCGCGGCCTGCGTGTGCGGCGGCGGCACGCTGTCCCACGCCGCGATCGTCGGCCGCGAGTACGGTGTGCCGACGGTGACCGCCGTCGGGCTGGCCACGGTCGCCATCTCCGACGGCGACGAGATCGAGGTCGACGGCACCAACGGCACCGTCACGGTGTTCCGGAAGGCGGACGCGCAGGCCAAGCCCGCGGAGGTGGGATCGTGACGAACTCCGTCGTGGCGCTGACCGAGCTCACCTCGACGAACGCACTGGCGGTCGGCGGTTCGAAGATCGGCCGGCTGGTGGAGATGCTGGCGGCCGGGGTCGCGGTGCCGCGCGGTTTCGTGCTCGGCGTGCAGGCCTACCGCGAGCACTGCGCGGAGTCCGGCCTCGACGTGGTCGTCGACGGTGTGCTCAACGAGCTGCCGGCGGCACCGTCGGAGGCCGAGGTCGAGACGGCCTCGGCGGAGATCCGCCGCGCCTTCGAGAGCGCGCCGATGACGCCGGCACTGGCCGCGGCGGTCACCGCGGCCTACGAGGACCTGTGCGCGCAGTGCGCGGACGTGAACGCGCCGGTGGCGGTGCGCAGCTCGGCCACCGGTGAGGACGGTTCGCAGGCGAGCTTCGCCGGCATCTTCGACACCTACCTCGGCATCTCCGGGGCGCAGCGGGTGCTCGACGCGGTCCGGCAGTGCTGGGGCAGCCTGTTCACCGCTCGGGCCCTGCGGTACCGGCACGAGAAGGGCATCTCGCACCACGACATGCCGATGGCCGTCGGGGTACTGGAGCTGATCCAGGCGCGCGCGTCCGGCGTCGCGTTCTCCGTGCACCCGGTCTCCGGCAAGGCCGACCGCGTCGTGATCGAGGGCTCGTGGGGGTGGGGCGAGGCCATCGTGCAGGGCCTGGTCACCCCGGACCGCGCCGAGGTGGGCAAGGCCGACCTGCGGGTGCTGCGTTACGACATCGGCAGCAAGAACGTGGTGTCGGCCTTCGACTTCGAGGTCGGCCGGGTGGTGGAGACCGAGATGCCGGAGCGGCTGCGGGAGGCGCGGGTCCTGGACGAGGAGGAGGTCACGGCGATCGCCGAGGCGGTGTGCCGCATCGAGCGGCAGTACGGGTACCCGGTCGACGTGGAGTGGGTCATCCACCGGCACCGTCGCGCCGGGGACCCGGTGTGCATCGTGCAGTCCCGCCCGGTCACCGTGCGGGTGAAGGAGCAGGCACCGGCCGGCTGGAACCCGGCTGCGTTCGCCAGTAAGTACGCGTTCCAGGGCAAACGATGAGCCGACTGCTCGTGCACACGATGACCTGGGAGGCCGAGGGGGTGCTGTCGATCGTCCTGCGGCACCCGCGGGTGAGCAGCTGCCGCCCTGGGAACCGGGCGCCCACCTGGACCTGGAGTTCGCCGACGGCCTGGTTCGCCAGTATTCGCTGTGCGGTGACCCGGCCGACCGCGCGAGCTATCGCGTCGCGGTGCTGCGGGAACCGCGGAGCCGGGGCGGCTCGGAGTATGTGCACGAGACGCTTCGTCCGGGGCAGCTCGTGGAGGTGCGCGGCCCGCGCAACCATTTCCGGCTGGAGCCGGCGGCCGGGTACCTGTTCATCGCGGGCGGCATCGGGGTCACCCCGATCGTCCCGATGGTTGCGGCCGCCGAACGGGCCGGGGCGCGGTGGCGGCTGCTCTACGGCGGCCGCCACCGCGCCAGCATGGCGTTCACCGCCGACCTGCGGCGTTACGGCGAGTGCGTCACGCTCGCGCCGCAGGACGAGTGCGGGTTGCTCGACCTGGACGCCGCGCTCGGAGCGGCCGGCGAGGACACCCTGGTCTACTGCTGCGGCCCGGCGCCGCTGATCGACGCGGTGCAGCAGCGCTGCCCGGCGGAGCGGCTGCGGGTGGAGCGGTTCGCCGCGCCGGAGCAGGCGGCCGAGGCGCCGCCCGGCGGGGTCATCGAGGTCGAGCTGGCGCGCAGCGGCAGGACCGTCCGGGTCGCGCCGGACCGTTCGATCCTGGAAGCGCTGCTCGACGAGGGCGTCGACGTGCCGAACGACTGCCGGGACGGGATCTGCGGCAGCTGCGAGACTGAGGTGCTCGACGGCGAGGCCGAGCACCGGGACTACGTGCTCACCGAGAAGGAACGCAGGGAGGGCGGCACGATGATGGTCTGCGTTTCGCGTGCCCGCGGCCAGCGGCTCGTGCTGGACCGCTAACCGGATTGCGTAAATAATGTCCGGATTGTGATCGCGGGACTGGACACCGGCCGGGCCGGCGGCTGTACTCGTCGCGTGGAACAGCATCGCCGAGCGGTCGTGAACGGGCAGGCACCGGCGCCGCCCGAACGGCCCTGTGGGGCGGACGGGCCGCTGCGGTCGGTCTCCATCGCCATGGACGTCCTGGAGTGCTTCACCAGCGTCAGCGAGAACGGGGCCTCGGAGATCGCGCGGCAGCTGGGCATCGCCAAGAGCACGGCGAGCCGGATGCTGGCCACGCTCGCGTCCGGCGGGCTGCTGGAGCGGCGGACGAACGGGCGGTACCGGCTCGGCCTGCGCCTGTTCGAGTACGGCCAGCTCGCCGCGGATCGCTTGCTGCTCAAGGAAATGGCGCTGCCGATCCTGGCGGACCTTCGGGACAGGGTCAGCGAGACGGTCCAGCTCCGTATCCCGCTCGGGGCCGAGGTGCTCTACGTCGACCGGCTAGAGGGCACCCACGGCCTGCGCTTCCACACCGAGACCTACCGCCGCGTGCCGGGGCACTCGTCGAGCTCCGGCAAGGCGATCGCCGCGTTCAACCCGTTCGTCGCCCAGGCCGTGCTCAACGCCGGCCTCGAACGGCGAACGCCCTACACGATCGTCGACCCGGCCAGGTACGTACCGCGCGACGCTCGGCGAGGTCAGGGAACGCGGCTGGTCCTGCTCGGAGGAGGAGTTCGAGGTCGGGCTGTCCTCGGTGGCCGCGCCGGTGCTGGTGCCAGCGCCGCACGACGATGCAGTCCGTCGCGGCGATCTCCATCGCCGGGCCCACCCAGCGCGTCCTCGCCGGGCGCCGGGACGCCGTGGTCGCCAACGTGCTCAAGGCGAGCCGGAAACTGTCCGCCGCGCTCTCCCGCGTCCGCTCGGAATCCTGACGTGCACGTGTTCGCGTCCTGCGCGCGCGTGCCCGCGTTTCGTGCACGTGTCCGCGTTCTGCGACCGTGCGTCAGCGTTCTGTGCGCGCATGTCCGCGTTCTGCGACCGCGTTCCGGCGCGTCCCGTGGCCGACGGCCGCGGCTTCGCACAGCGCTAGCCCAACGTCGCCGGTCGGTCTTCGTCACGAGTTCGGACTCGGCCACGTCATCGACGACCCGCTCGGCCACTCCCTCGCCCACAATTTGCCCGTACCAGAGCGTGAACGCCGTACCGGGTGTGGCGTAGATCGTCGCTTCGCCCGCCGGAAAACGAAGGCGGACCAGCGTCTCGGGGAGACCGGGCCCGCGCGCCTCACGCCGAGCACCGCTCCGACCGGCACCGGTTCGTCGTCATGCTCGACCCACGGCAAGCACAGCAGCGGCGAGCGCGTTCCCGTCGGCATCGGGTTTCTCCAGCACGCCGGAGCGCGGCCTCCCCTGGCGTCGACACCCGGAGCATCACCGAACGCGGCAAGAACCCCTATGACCGGGCTGAACAGCCGGAACCGCGGTGGCGAACCTGCCGCCACCTCCCCGCCGACGAGGCGGGGGAAATCCGTCGCGTAATGCGGATACCGGGCGCGCGGCGCGGATCGACCGATGTGTTCGCGGACACATAGCGTTGTCCACATCAGACGCACGCGATTGGTCAAGGAGGACCAGAAAGTGGACGTCCACGAGAGCACGGCAACCGCGACCGCGGGCGGGGCGCCCGACTTCAACCCGATGACCTCGCCGCACCGGGAGGACCCGCACCTGTTCTACGAATGGGCGCGCGCGGAACAACCGGTGTGCTACAGCGAGACCCTCGGCGCGTGGATGGTCACCCGGTACGACGATCTGATGACCATGGTGCACGATCCGGACACGTATTCGTCGAAGAACGCGCTGCCCTCGATCTGGGACAACCCGCCAGAGGTGGTGCGCGAGCTGGCGGGCTGCGTCGCCGAGGGATCGACCATCGTCAACGAGGACGAGCCGAAGCACCTGCCGTTGCGCAAGGTCCTCGACCACGCGTTCTCCGGCCGGCGCATCCGCGCCGTGTTGCCGCTGATGACCAAGCGCGCCAACGAACTCATCGATGCCTTCGAGCCGGACCGCAGCGCCGACCTGCTGGCGCAGTACAGCGACCCGTTCGTGCAGGCCATCGTCAGCGCTGTGTTCGGCATCCCGGACGAGGACGTCGCGAAGGTGCAGAGCTGGACCAACGACTACGTGCTCCTGTGGAACCCGCTCGCCCCGACGCCGGGGAAGATCGAGGCCGCGCGCAGGCTGGTCGAGTACGAGAAGTACATCGCCGAACTCATCGAGGACCGCAAGAAGCACCCGCGTGAGGACTTCATCTCCGACATGGTGCACGGCAACGGGGATGCGTTCCCGCCGATGAGCTACGCGGACATCCAGTACGTCTTCCGCGGTCTGCGGGTGGCCGGGTACGACACCACCAGGGACACCGTCACCAGCGCGATCCTGCTCATGCTGCAGCACCGCGAGCACTGGGACCGGGCCTGCCAGGACCCGAAGGCCATCCCGCGCCTGGTCGAGGAGACGCTGCGCCGCGACGCGCCGCACCGGGGCCTGATGCGGGTCACTACGAGGGAGACCGAGCTGGGCGGGGTGACGCTGCCCGCCGGATCGGCGCTGCTGCTGCTGTTCGGATCGGGCAACCGGGACGAGCGCAAGTTCCCCGATCCGGACGCGGTCGACCCGGATCGCGCCAACGTGCGGGAACACCTGGCGTTCGGCAACGGCATCCACCAGTGTCCCGGTAACAACCTGGCCAGGACGGAGGTTCGCGTCGCGCTGGAGACGCTGACGCGGCGGCTGCCCCAGATCGACCTGGCTCCGGACTACCGGCCGACCTACATCGCCAGCTACTTCTTCCGTGGCCTGGAATCGCTTCGCGTTGTCTGGTGATGACGGCAGGGAACGGATCGTGAACAGCATCGAACGCACGATGCGGGTGAGCGCGGTGACCGCCGTGGCCGATGGCGTCATCGCGCTCACCCTCGTCGACCCCGATGGCGGCCTCCTGCCGGAATGGCAGCCGGGGGCCCATCTCGACGTCGTCCTGCCGGGGCCGCTCGTCCGGCAGTACTCGCTGTGTGGCGCGACCAGTGACCGCACCCGCTACCGCATCGCGGTGTTGTTCGAGCGGGACGGGCGGGGCGGCTCCCGCTACCTGCACGAGCGGGTTCATGCCGGTGACGAGCTGAGAATTCGCGGGCCGCGTAACAACTTCCGGCTGGAGGAGGCCGAGTTCTACCAGTTCGTGGCCGGCGGCATCGGGATCACGCCGATCCTGCCGATGATCGCCGAGGTGCAGCGCGCCGGCCTCAGCTGGGCGCTGCTCTACGGCGGTCGCAGCCTGGACTCGATGGCGTTCCTCGACGAGCTCGAGGCCTATCCGGGCCAGGTGACCGTGGTACCGCAGGATCGGCTGGGACTGCCTGACCTCGATGCCCTGCTGGGTGACCTCAAACCCGGCACGAAGGTGTACTGCTGCGGGCCGGGGGGTCTCATCGATGCGGTGCGTGCGCGCTGCGACGAGGAAGTCCTCCGGTACGAGCTGTTCAGAGCGCCCGAGACCGATGACGTTGACTCCGCCGGCGACCACCCGTTCGAGGTGGTCCTCGCCTCGACCGGGAAGACCGTGCTCGTCCAGCCAGGTGAAAGTGTGCTGGCGAAGGTGCTCGACGCGGGGGCCGACGTGCTGCACGACTGCCGGGACGGCATCTGCGGCAGTTGCGAGACGGCCATCCTGGAAGGCGAGGCCGACCACCGCGACCATGTGCTCACCGCCGCAGAACAGCGGGAGAACTCGTGCATGATGATCTGCGTATCGAGGTGCCGCGGCGAAAGGTTGGTGCTCGATCTGTAGTCGCCGTTCGTTCGGCGGTGCCGAACGGCAGGCGTGCGCCGGCGCCTGGCCCGATCTACGCTGGACCGTCACGAAAAGGAACTTCCCCAGGTTCCCGGTCGGTCGACGTCCTGTCGGTGGTGAGCGAAATGCCCGGTCCCGCAAGCGGTTCGCCGATCCACCCGGCCGAGACCGTGCTGCGGACGACCAGCTGGGACGAGGCGTGCGCGGCGGCCAGCGCCGCGTACTTCCCGCACCGACTCAGCGGGCTACCCGGCGCGCGGTCGCTGGACATGGACATCCGCACCGTCACCATGGGTCCGCTCACCATCGGGCGCCTGCGCTACGGCGCGGACGTGCGCCTGGAGTGCGGCGAGCTCGGCATCGGCTACGAGGTGAACATCCCGACGTCCGGCCAGGTCGAGTCCGTCTGCGGGCGGGAGGAGGTCGCCTCCGGACCCGGCCGCGCGACGGTGTACCTGCCGGTGGGACGAACCTCGATCACCAGGTGGAGCGCGGACTGCGCGCAGTTCGGCATCAAGTTCGAGCGGACCTATCTGGAGACCGAGCTGGAACGTCTGCTGCAGCATCCCGCCCGGCTGCCGCTGCGGCTGGCGCCGAGCCTGGATGTCAGCCGCGGCACCGGGCTGAGCTGGCTCCGCCTGGTCCGCGCCCTCGTCGCGCAACTCGGGGACACCGACGCGCTGCTGCGCCACCGGCTGGTTGCCGGCCAGCTGTGCAGCGCGCTCACCGCCGGTTTCCTGCTGGCGACCAGCCACGACTACCACGCCGAGCTGGCCGCGGCGCCGCCGCCGGCTCGACCGAAAGCGGTCCGGCGTGCCATCGACGTGCTGGAGAGCCGGCCGGACGAGCCGTGGTCGGTGATCGACCTGGCCGCGACCGTTGGCAGCAGCGTGCGGCGGCTGCAGGAGGGTTTCCGGCAGTACGTCGGTATGTCGCCGATGACGTACCTGCGTGAGGTGCGGCTGCGGCGCGCCCACGAGGACCTCGGCCGGGCGGCGGAGGAGGGCCGCACGGTCGCCGATGTCGCGCACCGGTGGGGGTTCACCCACCTCGGCCGGTTCGCGGCCGCCTACCGGAAGAAGTACGGGGTGGCGCCCTCGCACACGCTGTCCCTCGATGGTTGAGCTGGAAATGGCCGCGTTTTCGGCACAACCGGCGCGCGATCCGGATCGGCCGGCGGGGTGAATTCGGTTAGCGTCAGATGATTCCGTCGCAGCTCAGCGAAAGGTCACCCATGTACCGGCTCACCATCTGTTATGGACACCCGGCCGACCCCACCGCCTTCGACGAGTACTACCGCACGGTGCATCGGGGTCTGGCGGAGCGGGTGCCCGGCATCCAGAAGTTCGTGGTCGGCCGGTGCGACTCGCTCGACAGGACCCCGCCGCCGTACTACCTCGTCGCGGAGCTCTCCTTTGCCACCAAGGAGGTCATGCAGGCCGCGCTGGCCTCGCCGGAGGGCGAGGCGGCGGCCGCCGACCTGGCGAACTTCGCCACCGGCGGCGCCACCCTGTTCGGCCAGGAGGACTGGTGACCCGCACCCGTGTCCGCGCCCGGTGACCGCGTGTCGGCGTTCTGCGCGCACGTGTCCGCGTTTCGGGTACGGGTGGGGGTGCTGGGCGAGCTGATCGTCCGTGGCCGAGCGGCGCCGACGCGGGCTCAGCGGAAGGCGGACAGGCCGGTGACCGCCTGGCCGATGGAGAGCGCGTGCATCTCCTCGGTGCCCTCGTAGGTCAGCACCGTCTCCAGGTTCGCCATGTGCCGCATCACCGGGTACTCCAGCGAGATGCCGTTGGCACCGAGCATCGAGCGGGCGGTCCGCGCCACATCCAGGGCCGCCCGCACGTTGGCGAGCTTGCCGAAGCTCACCTGTTGTGGTGCAGCTTCCCGGCGTCCTTGAGCCGGCCGATGCGCAGCGCGACCAGCCCGGCCCGGTTGACCTCGACCACCAGGTCGGCGAGCTTGCGCTGAGTGAGCTGGAAACCGGCGAGGGACTTGCCGAACTGTTCGCGGTTCAGCGTTGCCTGGTAGCAGGAGCGGGCCGCGCCGACCACGCCGAACAGGATCCCGTAGCGCGCCTCGTTCAGGCAGGACAGCGGGCCGCGCAGGCCGCGGACCTCGGGGAACGCGGCGTCGGCCGGGAGCCGGACACCGTCGAGCACCAGCTCCGCGGTCAGCGACGCGCGCAGCGAGAGCTTGTGCTTGACCTCGTTGGCGGTGAACCCTGGCGTGTCGGTGGGCACCACGAACCCGCGGATGCCCTCGTCGGTGCGTGCCCACACTACGGCCACGTCCGCGACGGTGCCGTTGGTGATCCACATCTTGGTGCCGTTGAGCACCCAGTCCGCGCCGTCGCGCACCGCGTGCGTGCGCATGCTGCCCGGGTCGCTGCCGGCGTCGGGCTCGGTCAGCCCGAAGCAGCCCAGCGCCTGCCCGGCCGCCATCCTCGGCAGCCACTCCCGGCGCTGCTCCTCCGACCCCCACCGGTGGATCGCGAACATCGCGAGCGAACCCTGCACCGACACGAAGCTGCGCAGCCCGGAGTCGACCGCCTCCAGCTCGCGGCACGCGATGCCGTAGGCCACCGCGCTGGTGCCCGCGCAGCCGTAGCCCTCCAGGTGCATGCCGAGCAGCCCCAGGCCACCGAAGCCCTTGGCGAGCTCGGCGGCCGGCAGCGACCCCGTCTCGTACCAGTCGGCCACGTACGGGGTCAGCTGCTCGGCCGCGAACGCGCGCACGGCGTCGCGGATGTCGCGTTCCTCGCCGCTGAGCTCGTCGTCGAGGTCGAGGAAGTCGTGGGGGTTCGGGGTGCTTGCGCTCATTCGGTCGCTCCTGCAGTGATGGGTTCGGTCAGTCGAAGAGAACCAGGGATCGTGCGCCCTCGCCACGACGCATCCGGTCGAAGGCCGCGGGCACGTCCGCCAGCGAGATCCGGTGGGTCACCAGCGCGCCAAGGTCGAGCGAGCCGTCCAGCGCGGCGGCGGCGATCAGCGGCACATCGCGGTCGGGGTCGGCCGAGCCGTAGACCGAGGAGGTCAGGGTCCGGGCGAAGTGGAAGATTTCCAGCGCGGAGAAGGACACCGCGTCGTCCCTGGCACCCATCCCGACCACGATGCAGTTGCCGCCGCGACGGGTGCTCTGCCAGGCCGCCCGGATGGTGGCGGCCCGACCGACGCATTCGAAGGCGTGGTCGGCCCCCCGGCCCCCGGTCAGCGACCTGATCGCCTTCGGCAGGGCCTTGTCGGAGAGCAGGAATTCGGTGGCGCCGGCGGCGCGCGCCAGCTCCTCCTTCTCCGGCGACAGGTCCACGGCGATGATCGGGTCGGCGCCGGCCAGCCGCGCGCCGGCCACCGTGGACAGCCCGACCCCGCCGAGGCCGAGCACCGCAACCGACTCGCCGGGCCGCACGCCGGCGGTGTTGCGCACCGCGCCGACCCCGGTGAGCACGGCGCAGCCGATCAGCGCGGCCTCGGCCACCGGGAGCCGCGGGGGCAGCGTGATCACCGCCTGCTCGCCGACCACGATCTCCTCGGCCAGCGCGCCGACGCCTAGCGTGACGTTGGCCTGGGTACCGTCGGCGAGGGTGCCCCGTGGCCGGCAGGCCACGCCCTCCGCGGTCACACACAGCCACGGCTCGCCGGCCTGGCAGAACCAGCACTGCCGGCAGGCAGGCGACCAGTTGACCACCACGTGGTCGCCATTGGCGACCCGGGTCACGCCCGGTCCGGTCGCGCTGACCACGCCGGCCGCCTCGTGCCCGAGGATCAGGGGGAACTCGGGTGTCACCGTCCCGTTGATCATCGACAGGTCCGAGTGGCAGACGCCCGCGGCGCGCACCTTGACCCGGACCTCGCCCGGCCCCGGCTCGGGCAGCTCGACGTCCTCGACCGCCAGGTCGGTGCCGGCCCCGCGGGCCACCAATGCCTTCACCATCACCACGTCACTCCCGTGCTCATCGCTGGATCGCCTTGGTCTGCAAGAACTCTTCGAGGCCGTAACGCCCGAGTTCGCGCCCGATACCGGACTGCTTGTAGCCCCCGAACGGCGCCTGGGGGTTGAACGCGGCGCCGTTGATGTCCACCGAACCGGTCTGCAACCGGTGGGCCACCGCCAGCGCGCGTTCCTCGTCGCCGGACCACACCGCCCCGGACAGCCCGTAGCGCGAGTTGTTCGCGATGCTCACCGCCTCATCGTCGTCGCCGAACGGGATGACCGCGAGCACCGGGCCGAAGATCTCCTCCTGCGCCACCACGTCGTCGGGTTTGACGTCGGCCAGCACCGTGGCGGGGACGTAGTGGCCGTGCGGCGGCACCTCGTCGCCGCCGGCGACCAGCCGTGCCCCCTGGGACAGGCCGGTTTCGATATGCGCGAGGACCGAGGAGCGCTGGCGCGCCGAGGACAGCGGCCCCAGCCGCGTGCCCTCCAGCATCGGGTTGCCGACGGGGTACTTTCCGGCCGCCGCGGCGGCCAGCTCTAGTGCCTGCTCGTACCGGCTGTGCGGCACCAGCATCCTGGTCCAGGCCATGCAGGTCTGCCCGGCGTTGAGCAGGGCGTTGCCAACCCCGACCTTCACCGCCGCGGTGAGGTCGGCGTCGTCGAGGATCACGTTGGCGGACTTGCCGCCGAGTTCGAGCGCGACCTTCTTGACGTTCTCGGCGGCCAGCACGGAGATCCGCTTGCCGACCTCGGTGGACCCGGTGAACGACACCATGTCGACACCGGGGTGCACGGCCAGCGCGGCACCGGCCACCGGTCCGGGCCCGCAGACCAGGTTGAACACGCCGGCCGGGAGCTCCGCCTCGTGCACGGCGTCGGCCAGCAGGTAGGCGACGAACGGGGTGAGCTCGGCGGGCTTGAGCACCACGGTGCAGCCGGCCAGCAGCGCCGGCGCCACCTTGGCGATCATCTGGTGCAGCGGGTAGTTCCACGGGGTGATCGCGGCGACCACCCCGATGGGTTCCTTGAGGATCAGGGAGTGGCCGATCCGCTCGGTGAACTCGTAGCTCTCCGCGAGGTCCGCGTAGCCCCGCAGCACGGTCAGCGGCAGCCCGGCCTGGATCGCGGTGGCGACCTTCAGCGGCGTGCCGAGCTCCATGGTGATGGTGCGCGCGATGTCGTCGCGGCGCCGGTGCAGGCCTTGCCAGAGCCGGTCGAGGTACTCGGCGCGCTGCCGGGGTGACATCCCGCTCCAGGCGGGGAAGGCGTCCCTGGCGGCGTGCACGGCGCGGTCGACGTCGGCGGCGCCCGCCGCGGGCACCACCCCGATGATCTGCTCGGTTGCCGGGTTTTCCACTTCGAGGACGTCGGAGCCGGTTGGCTGGACCCACTCGCCGCCGAGGTAGAGCTTCGTGCGTTTCATCGCCCTGCTTTCCGTTCGTGCCAGTCGGAATGGAAGCCGCGCCGGAAGTACAGCGCGGGTGGTTCCGCGCCGAGCTCCACGTCGCGTACCCGCCCGACGAGGATGGTGTGGTCGCCCCCGTCGTAGCGGGCGTACTCGGAACATTCCAGCAGCACCGGCACGCCGGGCAGCACCGGCAGGCCACTGGGGTTGGTGACGAACTCGCCGCCGCCGAACTTGTCCGCGCCCCTGGTGGCGAACCGGGTGGCCAGTTCGGTGTGGCCGGGGTGGATCACGTGGATCGCCCAGGACCTGGCCCGTTCGAACGGCGGGTGGCACTGCGCGGTCCTGGCCAGGCAGACCAGCACCAGTGGGGGATCGGCGGAGACGGAGCAGAACGCGGTGGCCGTGAAGCCCCACGGTGTGCCGTCCTCGGCCGTGGTTGTCACGATCGTCACACCGCTGGGGAACGAGGCCATCGCCTCGCGGAAACGCGCCGGCAGGTCCTGTGTCACCCCGGCGGTCATGACGCGTCCCGCTGCAGCGGTGCCGGTGCGTGCAGGGCCTGCGCCTCGTCCGCATGGCCGACGTCGAGCAGGTGGTGCAGCCGGTGCGCCTTGGTCCTCAGGTACGCGCGGTTGTGCTCGTTCGGCGGCACCCTGATCCCGACCCGCTCGGTGATCGTGATGCCGTACCCGAGCAATCCCTGGTACTTAGCCGGATTGTTCGTCATCAGCCGGATCGAGGTGACGCCGAGGTCGGCCAGGATCTGCGCGCCGATGCCGTACTCGCGGGTGTCTACCGGCAGGCCGAGCGCCAGGTTCGCGTCGACGGTGTCCAGGCCCTCGTCCTGGAGCTGGTACGCGCGGAGCTTGTGGCTCAGCCCGATCCCGCGGCCCTCGTGGCCGCGCAGATACACGATCACCCCACGCCCGGCGGCGGCGAGCTCGGCCATCGCGGCCCGCAGCTGCTCGCCACAGTCGCACCGCCGGGAGCCGAACACATCGCCGGTCAGGCATTCGGAGTGCACCCGAACCAGCACATCGTCCACATCGGACACATCGCCGAGTACGATCGCGACATGCTCGACGGGATCTGAATCGTCCACAGTGGACATATAGGTGATCGCGGTGAACTCGCCGTGCTCGGTGGGCACCCGGCCGGCCGCGACCCGCCGCACGAGCGACTCCGTGCGCAGCCGGTACCGCACGATGTCCGCGACGGTGATCATGGTGATGCCGTGCCGCCCGGCGAATTCGGTCAGGCTCGGCAGGCGGGCCATGGTGCCGTCGTCGTTGGTCACCTCGGCCAGCGCGCCGGCCGGCCGCAGCCCCGCCAGCCGACAGAGGTCCAACGCCGACTCGGTGTGCCCGGCCCGCTTGAGCACCCCGCCAGGTCGGGCCCGCAACGGGAAGATGTGCCCCGGCCTGGAAAACGCCGAAGCGGGCACGGTGCGGTCCGCGAGCGCCCGCACGGTCAGCGCGCGATCGGCCGCCGAGATCCCGGTCGAGGTGCCCTCCTTGAGGTCGACCGACACGGTGAACGCGGTGCCGCGCGGATCGTCGGCGGCGGCCACCATGGGTGGCAGACGCAGCTCGTCGAGCCGCTCGGCGTCCATGCCAACACAGATCAGGCCGCTGGTGTGCCGGATCATGAACGCCATCGCCTCGGACGTGACGTGTTCCGCGGCGATGATCAGATCGCCTTCGTTCTCCCGGTTCTCGTCATCGACGACGAGCACGAAGAGCCCGTTGCGTAACTCGCTGAGTGCTTTCTCCACGTTCCGCATGCTGTGAAACGTAAAGAGTTCCGCACCCGCGGAGCTGTCCTACTTCGCTACAGCGGAGGAGGTCAGCCGCTGAAGCGGTTGTCGTCGATACCGAGCGCGCGCAGCTTGCGGTACAGGGTCGAGCGCGCGATACCGAGCCGTTCCGCCGCGGCGAGCTTGTTGCCGCCGGTGTCGGCAAGCGCCTGCAGGATGGTGTCGCGCTCGGCCCGTTCCAGCGAGGCGAGCCGGTGCCGCGTCGGCGAGGAGCGGTACTCCGGCGGCAGGTGCGCCTGGGCGATGTCCGAGCCCATCGAGCGCAGCACCGCCGAGGTGAGCACCGTCTCCAGCTCGCGGATGTTGCCCGGCCAGTCCAGCGCGGTCAGCGTCTGCAGGGTGGCCGGCTGCAGCCGCGGGGCGGGCGAGCGCGGGGTGCGCCGCTTGATGATCACCGGGGCGATGTCGGCGATGTCCTCCACCCGGTAACGCAGCGGTGGTACGACCAGCGAGGCGGGGAAGTGGTCGAGCACCCGCGCGGCCGGGCCGGGCGCGCCGCGGGCCTGCGCGGTGGCCACCAGGTGGGCGCGGCCGGTCTCGGTGCTCTCCAGGCGGCCGAGCACGCGCGGGCACAGCTCGGGCGGCAGGTCGTCCAGGTGCCGCAGCACCAGGGTGCCCGGTGTGGTGCTGCGCGCGGTGAACCGTTCCAGCCACGCGTCCGGGTCCTGGCGGGCGACCCGCCCGTCCAGCACGGTGCACGGTTCGGCCGGGGCCCACCGCTTATGCAGGTGGTGCGCGACGAACAGCTTCCCGGCCCCCGGCTCGCCGCAGAGCAGCACCGGCAGGTCGGACTCGACGACGGCGTCGATCTCCCGGCGCAGCCGCTCGCTGGCCACGCTACGGCCGGGCAGCACGTCCCCGACCGGCGTCGTGGGGCGGCCGGGCCGCCGGGGAGCGGCGGGCGTCGCGGCCCGTGGCCGGGTCGTCTTGCCGGGCGGGCGGACCCGCATCTCGACCAGCACGCCGGCCAGCTGGCTGCCGTCGCCGACCTTCGACGCCCTGGCCTGCACCACGATGTCCTGGGCGAGGCGCACCTCCCCGGTGCACTCCTCGCGGCCGGCCAGCATCCGGGAGGTCCAGTCCCACAGCAGCGCCTGGTCGGAGGGGTCGAGCAGTTTCGACGCCGCGGTGTTGGTGATGATGAAGTCCTGGTTGAGCGACACCACGGCCGACGTCGTCTTGCGGGAGACCCGCAGGAAGTGCTCCAGCAGCATTCGTTCCCGCAGCGACGCGTCGGCGTACATGCGGGATTCGATCTCGCGGACCGCGGAGAGCACCAGCGGCTTCATCAGCACGTTGCTGTCGTCGAAGCGGCAGGTCACGTCCAGCACGCCCTCGACGGCGCCGGTGATGGGATGCATCAGCGGCGACCCGATGCAGGCGAACTCCTGCAGGTTCTCCCGGAAGTGCTCGCCGCCCTGGACCAGGAACGGCTTGCGTTCCTCCAGCGCGCTGCCGATGCCGTTGGTGCCGGTGTACTCCTCGGCGTAGCGGAAACCGGGCGCCACCATGGCCTTGTCCAGCGCCTTGGACAGCTCCCGGCCACCGGCCCGCCGGTCCAGGATCTGCGCCTCGGAATCGGCCAGGATGATCGTGGCCGGACCGCCCATCAGCTGCTCCGCGAGCCGGTCGATCACCGGCGCCGCGGCCCGCAGCAGGCGGCTCGGGCGGTCGAACTCGGGGTTGTAGGGGACATCGTCGCTGCTGGCCGCGACGCCGATCAGCTGGCAGCGGCGCCACGAGGAAGCGATGTCCGCGCGCACGCCGAGGTCGGGCGGCTGTTCATCGGGTTCCGTCGTCAGGCTGGCCGCGTCGCTGAGCACTCGCTCCCGCGCGCGGCGCAGGGTCGCAGCCGGCTCGCTGATTCGTCCCACAGGTCACCTCGCCATTGATCGCGCCCTACAGGTGAACGGAATGTAACGGTGTCGTTGCCGACCGACTGTCCCAATATAGGACACGTGGGGTCGATCACCCTCTGGATACAAGCGAACGCGGCCGGGACCATGAGTGATCTCCGGCCGCGTTCGCGCAGGTCAGCGGGCCTACAACCAGTTCGGGGCGATCTCGGTCTGCCACAGCTCCATGCTGCGCATCTGGACGTCGTTGGGCACCGGGCCGGAGTACTGCCACTGCAGCAGGTACTCGGGGTCGTGCTGCTCCACCAGCTTCTCCACCTGGCGGTTCACCTGGTCCGGGGTGCCGACGAACTCGAAGCCGCGCTCGTTGAGCGTCTCGTAGTCGGGCGAGATGGTGCCCTGCTCACCCTTGCGGCGCAGCACCTCACCGAAGCCCATCGGGCCGAACCATTTGGGGAACACGAACCCGTTGCCACGCCGCGCCCAGTAGTGCGCCTCGTCGGCGTCGCGCGAGACGAGCACGTCGCGGAAGATGCCGACTCGCTGCCCGCGCTTCAGCTGGCCGTGCCCGGAGGCCTCCGCCTCCTCCTGGTACACGTCGAGCAGGTTGGCGATCACCTCGTCGTCGGTGTTCATCACGATCGGCACGATGCCCTCGCGGGCGGCGAACCGGAACGAGTCCTCGCTGAAGCTGAACGGCTGGAACACCTGCGGGTAGGGCTTCTGCAACGGCTTGGGTGCGATGCCGATCTCGGTGATGACGCCGTTCTCGTCCTGCCCCCGCCCGTACTCGCGCACCGCGTCGTGGTGGAACTCGATCCCGGCCGGCGGCACCTCCCAGTGCTCGGTGCGGGTGTTCACGGTGTCCGAGGTCCACAGCTTTTTCAGCAGCTCCCAGTGCTCGTTGAACCGCTGCCGGTTGGCGTTGTCGCGTGCGGACTTGTCCGAGAAGGTGGCGCCGACGTGGTAGGTCTGGCCGAGCACGTCGGCCCACCGCTTCTGGTAGCCGCGGGCGATACCTACGAACGCGCGCCCGCGGGACATGTGGTCCAGCATGGCGATGTCCTCGGCCAGCCGGATCGGGTTCTGGAACGGCAGCACGTTCGCCATCTGGCCGACCTTGATGTTCTTGGTCTGCATGGCGACGTAGAGGTCGAGCAGGATCGGGTTGTTGGATTCCTCGAAGCCCTCGATGTGGAAGTGGTGCTCGGTGAACGCCACGCCCCAGTACCCGAGGTCGTCGGCCAGCTGCGACTGCTTGGTCAGCTGGTAGAGCATGTTCTGGTAGTTCTGGTCGTTGATACCGGCCATGCCCTTGGTCATCTGGGAGTAGCTGCCAACGGCTGGCAGGTAGAACAAGATCGACTTCATTACTGCAACCTCCTGGATCTCTTTCGGGAGTTGGGTTTCAGCGACCGCCGGCGGGCGGCCCGTACACGGAGACCGGATTGCCGGCCGGGTCGCGCAGCAGCGCCCGCACCTCGTGCGGCCCCTCGCGTGGCGGGTCGAGCACCTCGGCGCCGCGCGCCGCCAGGTCGCGCACCGCGGCCGACACGTCGTCGGTCTTGAATGCAGGCACCACACCGTGTTCCGGGGCGGGATGGTCCGCCGCGGTGACCAGCGCGAGGGTGCAGCCACCGGCATCGAGCGCGGCGTACCGGTTTCCGTCGCGGAACTTCACCGGTAGGCCAAGGGTTTCGGTGTAGAACTTCAGCGCGGCGTCGAGCTCGGTTACCGCGACGAGCAGGGTGCGCAGCGAGAGTGTGGTCAAGGTGATCACTTCCGTTGGTACGTCAGAGGGAACGGACGCCGTCGAGGCCGTCGGCGAGGTAGCACGCGCGCAACCGCTTCTTGTCGAACTTGCCGACGGATGTCTTGGGAATGCGCCGGACGAAGACGATGTGGTCGGGCACCCAGTACCTGGCGAACCTGATCCGCAGGTGGTTCCGCAGTTCCTCGGCGGTGACCGTGCCCTGCGCCTCGACACAGGCGAGGGGGCGTTCGAGCCAGGTGTCGTCCGGGATCGCGATCACCACCGCCTCGCGGACCATCGGGTGCGCCATCAGCGCGTTCTCCAGGTCCACCGAGGAGATCCACTCACCGCCGCTCTTGATCAGGTCCTTCGACCGGTCCTTGAGCTGCATCGAGCCGTCCGGTGCGAACACGCTCACGTCGCCGGTGCGCAGCCAGCCGTCCCGGAAGCTGTCCACGGTGCGCGGGTCGTCGTAGTACTCCCTGGCGACCCAGGGGGAGCGCACTTCGAGCTCGCCGACGGTCTCGCCGTCCCACGGCAGCTCGCGGCCGTCTTCGCCGGTGATGCGCATTTCCACCAGTGGCAAAGGTTTTCCTTGGGTAAGCGTGTTCTCGGCGAAGGTGGCGATGGGGGAGGTCTCGGTCATTCCCCAGCCGTTGACCACCACTGTGTCGTTGTTCCGCCGCCACCATTCGGTCAGCGCGGCCGGTGGTGCCTGGCCGCCGAGCCAGAGCCGGCGCAGCGAGTCGAGCCGGTAGCGCCGGCCCGTCCTTTCGTGCGCGTCCTTGAGCATCGTGCCGACGGTGACCGCCGCGACCACGGTGCTGGGCCTGCGGTCGTGGATGGTGCGCAGGAGATCCTCGGGGCTCGGATGGATCCCCGGCAGCACCAGGGTCGCGCCCTGCAGGGTGCACGCGTACGGGGTGCCCCAGGCGTTCACATGGGACATCGGGGTGACCACCAGGTAGGTGTCCTCCTCGGCGATCTCCGCCGATCCCCTGGCGCACAACGCCAACGCGTGCAGGACCATGCTGCGGTGGCTGTACACCACACCCTTCGGGTCACCGGTGGTGCCCGAGGTGTAGCACAGCGAGGCCGCGGTGTTCTCGTCGAACTCGGGCAGCCCCACCGGGGCGGCCTCGGCCAGCAGGTCCTCATAGGAGAACGCCGGGGTCAAGGTGGTGTCCTCGGGAACCGGGCCGAGCACCACGTAGCACCGCACCGAGGGCAGGCGGTCCGCGATGGATTCGAGTAGCGGCACCAGATCGGGGTCGACGAACACGGCCCGGTCACCCGCATGGTCGATGGTGTAGGCGAGCTGGTCCTCGGACAGCCGGTGGTTGGCGGTGTGCAGCACCGCGCCCATACCGGGGACCGCGAAGTAGCACTCCAGGTGCCGATGGGTGTTCCAGGCCAGGGTCGCCACCCGGTCACCCGGCGCGATCCCCAGAGCCTGCAACGCCCCGGCCAGCCGCCTGACCCGGTGACCGAACTCGGTGTAGGTGTACTCGTGATAGCCGGACGCCGTGCGGGACACCACCCGCTTGTCGCCGAAAATCCTTTCGCCGCGCCAAAGCAGCCGCTTGATCAACAGCTGCCGATCCATCATCAGACCGTCCATCGCCCGCTACCGCCTCCCTTCCGCACTCCGGCGGTGAGAGGACGATGCCATGGTGATGGCAGACACAACCGTCCCAATACGAGACAGCGGTTGGCAGCCGGGGTCGATGTCGCGTATTCGGACAGTTCCCGTGCGCCGCGCGGCTGGATACTCTCGCCACCTGTCGTCCGAACGAGCGCGGAAGGGCGTGACCGAGATGACGCAACGGACTCTCAGCACCGTGGTGGAGGGCTACTCCTACCTGGAAGGGCCGCGATGGCACGACGGGAAGCTGTGGGTGTCGGACTTCTATACCCACAAGGTGTTCACGGTGACACCGGACGGGACGACCGAGGACGTCGCCACCGTGCCACAGCAGCCGTCGGGGCTCGGCTGGCTACCGGACGGCCGGCTGCTCATCGTGTCCATGAAGGACCGCAAGCTGTTGCGGCGTGAGCATTCCGGGGAGCTGGTCGAGCACGCCGACCTCTCGCACCTGGTCACCGGGCACATCAACGACATGGTGGTGGACGCGCAGGGGCGGGCCTACGTTGGCAACTTCGGCTTCGACCTGATGGGCGGCGCGGCGTTCAAGGCGGCCACCCTGGTCAAGGTGGACCCGGACGGCGCCGCGTCGGTGGTCGCCGACGGCCTGAAGTTCCCGAACGGCTCGGTCATCACCCCGGACGGCGGCACGCTGATCGTGGACGAGACCTTCGGCAACCGCGTGTCGGCGTTCGACATCCGCCCAGACGGCACGCTCGGCCCGCGCCGCGACTGGGCCGACTTCGGGCCACTACCCGACACCGACGTCGTCGCCGACCTCGTCGGGGCCTCCGCGATCGGCCCCGACGGCAACTCGCTCGACGCCGAGGGCGCACTCTGGGTCGCCGACGCCATCCATCACCGGGTGGTGCGGGTGGCCGAGGGCGGTGCCGTGCTCGAAGAGATCAGCACCGGGGAGGACGGCGTGTTCGCCTGTGCGCTCGGCGGGGCGGACGGCCGCACGCTCTTCCTGTGCGTGGCACCGAATTTCGATGAGACCGAACGCAAGTCGAGCCGGCTCGGCCGGCTGCTGTCGACCAGGGTCGACGTCCCGCACGCCGGGCTGCCGTAACTCCGCGCCGCGATCCGAACCGGGACGGGCGCGGCGGCCGGCGCCGTCCGAGCCCCGCCGCGTGCCGTGATCACGAGGGTGAGGCCGCTGCGGGCGGGGACCGTCAACACGTCGGTCCCCGCCCGCAGTTCGTTTTCCGCGCCACGACCGTCGAGCGGGTGGACCTGGCTCGGTCCGAGGTGCGGGCCTGGGCGGAACTTCGCACGCCACACCACTCGGTAGCCGGGCGCGGCGCCACGGTGCCCACCATGGTCGCGCCGCTGCCGATCGCGGTCCGTCGCCGTCGGTTACCCTGTGTGGCTGCCGTCCGTCGAACGTCCTCTTCGCCGGGACCGTCGTCGAGCCCTTCCGGCACCGTGTGCCCCGGTGATGTCGTGCGGGGTTGCCGTGCACGTCACGACCTGTGATGGGTCCACTGCGGCCGGACAGTGGTGAAAGATTCAACGAACCTCCGGTCGTCTCCGCGTGGGTTTCCGTACTATTCACGGATGCCCGGAGTTGTGTCCGAGTCCACACTGGCTGAACCAACGCGACGGCAAGGCGCGGGAAGCAGCTGACAGGGCTCCCTCGTCCGGCCGTTCCGTCGCTGGCAACGAGGCGAACGGCGTGAGGCCAAGGGCACGGCTCGAAGGAGGCCTAAATTGGTAGTGGATATCCGAGGTTTGGTGGATGCCAAACAGGGAACGGTGGATCCGCGAATCTATCACGACGAAGAGATTTATCAGCAGGAGCTGAAGAATGTCTTCGCGCGGTGCTGGCTATTCCTCGCACACGACAGCCAGATTCCGAATCCCGGCGACTATGTGACCACGTACATGGGTGAGGACCCGGTGCTGGTGGTGCGTAAGCGGGACGGTTCGGTCGGGGTCTTCATGAATCAGTGCCGGCACCGCGGTATGCGGCTGTGCCGGGCGGATGCGGGTTCTGCCAAGAGCTTTTCCTGCAGCTACCACGGGTGGACCTACGACCTCAGCGGCAATCTCGTCGGCGTTCCGAGCGAGGACGACGCCTACCGCAACGAAATCAACAAAGCCGAATGGGGCGCCGTCAAGGTGCCCCAGGTGGACAATTACCGGGGGTTCATCTTTGGCACCTGGGACCCCAGCGCGCCGCCGTTGCTCGATTACATCGGCGATTTCCGTTTTTACTTTGACGCATTCGCCGACCGGACCGAGGCCGGTACCGAACTCATCGGCGGTGCGCACCGGTGGGTGTTCCCGGCGAACTGGAAGTTCGCGGCGGAGCAGTTCTGCAGCGACATGTACCACGCGCCGATCAGTCACGCCTCCGCGGTGCTCGCACTGACCCCGGACGACCAGGACGTCGACGAAGAAGTCTTCCCGATGGACGGCACGAAGGGCCGTCAGTTCAGCTCAGAACTGGGGCACGGTACCGGATTCTTCGTGGAGTCCGGCGATGTGCTGGCGAACATCGTCGGGCAGAAGCCGGCGGACTGGTTCCAGGGCGGTAACCCGGAGGCGATCGGGCGGCTCGGCGACGCGCGGGCCGAGCGCATGCGTGGCGCGCACGCGACCCTGTTCCCGAACTTCTCCTTCCTGCCGGGAATCAACACGCTGCGGATCTGGCACCCCAAGGGCCCGAACGAGATGGAGGTCTGGGCCTGGACGCTGGTGGACAAGAACGCTCCGGCCGACGTGCGCGAGGCACAGCGCATCGGTACCGGTCGCACGTTCAGCGTGGCCGGGCTCTTCGAGCAGGACGACGGCGAGAACTGGAGCGAGATCCAGCGCGTGCTGCGTGGTCACATCGCCAGGCGGAGCAGCTTCAACGTGCAGATGGGTCTCGGCCACGAATGGGATGACGACCCCGACTTCCCGGGAAAGGTGAACCGGGTCTACTGCGAAATGGCCGCTCGCGGTTTCTACAAGCGGTGGGCCGATATGGCCAGCGGCATGTCCTGGGACGAACTGATGGCATCGGTGCGAAAAGCCGTGGAGGTTTCCGGATGACTGCGCAACTCGAGAGTTCCCCCGTAACGTCGGTCGACGTCGAACTGCAGCACCAGATCGAACAGTTCCTCTACCTGGAGGCACGGTTCCTCGACGAGCGGCGGTTCGAGGAATGGCTCGACCTGTTCAGCGACGACGTGCATTACTGGATGCCGACCAGGACGGTTCGCTACGAGCGCGAACTCGACAAGGAATTCTCGGCATCGAACGAGGTCGCGCATTTCGACGAGAACAAGCGGGCACTGGAGGAGCGGGTCACCAGGATCCGGTCGGGTATGGCCTGGGCGGAGGAGCCCCCTTCGCGAACCAGGCACATGGTGCACAACGTGATCATCGAACTCGGGGATTCCCCCTCCGAGCTCCTTGTGCGCAGCAACATTCTGCTCTATCGGGGCCGTCTCGACCGCGACGTCGACTTCTTCGTCGGATTCCGGGAGGACGTGCTGCGGCAAAGCGAGGACGCGGACTACGGCTGGTTGATCGCGCGCCGCTCGATCTTCCTCGACCAGACCCTGATTCTCGCCAAGAACATGAGCATCTTCCTCTAACACCGAGTTGGCCGGTTCCGTCACCGAGTTGGCTAGTTCTGTCACCGAGTTGGCCGGTTCTGTTGGCGAGTTGGCCGGTTCCGTGCGCGAATTCGCCAGTGCCGGACCGGGATCGTTCACCGGTGCCGGTCGGAACCGGCCGACTCGCCCCTGGAAACCCGAATTCGCCGCCGGTAACGGCCAACTCGGTTCCAGTAACGCAAATTCGCTGCCGGAATCGGCCAAATGGACGCCGCGCAAGGCCAACTC
The DNA here is from genome assembly GCF_003202235.1 of Prauserella flavalba. GTDB lineage: Bacteria > Actinomycetota > Actinomycetes > Mycobacteriales > Pseudonocardiaceae > Prauserella_A > Prauserella_A flavalba. The sequence continues at coordinate 17,271 of NZ_MASU01000012.1, read as the reverse complement.
GCCGCCGGTAACGGCCAACTCGACGCCGGGAAACCACTACCTCGGATGCACTACGGAGGCATTCAGTATGACGCGCACGAGCGGTAACCTCACCGCCGACGAAACCTCGCGTTTCGCCGACCTCGAGGACCTTCGCATTCACTATCACGACACGGGTGCGCGTACGGCCGCGGCCGCGGCGCGACCACCGCTCGTGCTGTTGCACGGTGGTGGCCCCGGCGCCTCGGGCTGGAGCAACTTCTCGCAGAACGTGGCCGGGCTCGCCCAGTACTTCCGGGTACTCGTCGTCGACCAACCCGGCTACGGCAAATCCGACAAGCCGGTGGTCAAGGACGGGGTCTGGACTTTCAACGCCAGGGTGCTCGACGCGCTGCTGGAGTCGCTCGACATTCCGCAGGTGCACCTGGTCGGCAACTCGCTCGGCGGCGGCACCTCGCTGAAACTAGCGCTGGACTTCCCCGATCGGGTCGACCGGCTGGTGCTGATGGGCCCCGCGGGCGGAGCGCTGAACCTCTTCTCCGCGGACCCCTCGGAAGGGCTCAAGGTCCTCTTCTCGTTCTACGCCCCACCGGGCCCCAGCATCGACCGGATGAAGAACCTCATCGAGGTCATGACCTACGAGTCGAAGACGGTGCCGCCGGAGGTGCTCGAAGACCGGTTTGCGGCCGCGACGACCGCGGAGGCGATGGACTATGCCACCCGCCTCTACCAGGCGTTCGGCCCGGACGGCGACGGGTTGCCGGAGGAACTGTGGCGGGACGTCGACCGGATCCAGCACAAGACCCTGCTGGTGTGGGGTCGCGACGACCGGGTGCTCCCGCTGGACGGCGCCTTCTTCCTGTTGAAGCGCATGCCGGATGCGCGGCTGCACGTGTTCCCGAGGTGCGGGCACTGGGCCCAGCTGGAGCACCGCGACGAGTTCAACCGGCTGACGGTCAACTTCTTGGCTTCTTCGTGAAACGATCTTGGAGGAAAACGTGTCAGTGAATGCGCTAGGTCATCTCTCGATCTCAACGTCCAAAAAGGACGAATGGCTCAAGTTCGCCGGGAATGTGCTCGGCATGCAGATCTGTCAGAGCAACCCCGACGGCGTCACCAGGGTTCGCCTCGACGACCGGAGTTACCGCCTGGAGTTCGAAGAGGGTGCCGATGAGGAACTGACCAGGATCGGCTGGGAAGTACCGGACGCCGCCGGCCTCGAAGACGTCATCGCACGATTGGAAGGGGACGGCCTGACGGTGACCCGGTGCGGCGCCGACGAAGCCGCCGCGCGCGACGTCCAGGGGTTGGCCAAGACGGTCGACGGCTCCGGGTTCACTCTCGAATTCTTCTACGGCCAGCGCAAGTCGGTCGAACCGTTCATCTCCCCTCGATCAGCGAATTTCGTCACCGGCGGCCTCGGCCTCGGGCACGTCGTGCTGATGACCCCGGTCTTCGACGATGCCGTGCGCTTCTACACCGACGTGCTCGGATTCCGGCTCAGTGACACGCTTCGCCTCGGTCCGGCCAGGGTCGCCTTCCTGCGCTGCAACCCGCGTCACCACAGTGTCGCGCTGATCGAGGCCGAGGCCAAGGGAATCCACCATTTCATGGTCGAGGTCACGGATGTGGACATGGTCGGGCGCGCACACGACGCCTGCCGCGACGGCGGTGCCGGAATCATGATGGACCTCGGTCGCCATTCGAACGACGAGATGTTCTCGTTCTACGCCAGGACACCTTCGGGTTTCGGGTTGGAATACGGCCACGGTGGCGTGCTCGTCGACGATTCGACCTGGACGGTGACCGAGATCGCCGGACCCAGCCTCTGGGGCCACCGCGGCTCCATGGTCTGACCGCGGGAAAAGCACCCGCGCATTACGACGTTCCTCCCGGCAGCGATGCGGCGCTCATCCGCTCGATGACAGCTGCGCTACGTGAAAGGTGTGCTCATGAGCTCGTCCGTCCCCTCCGGTTCGGAAACCCTTGTGGTGTGCAAGGTGGAAGAGCTGCCTCCTGGGCAAGTACGGAAGATCGACGCGGAGCGTCCGATCGCGGTGTTCAATGTGGACGGGGTTTTCTACGCGATCGACGACACATGCTCGCACGCGGACGCTTCGCTGAGTGAAGGTGATCTCGACGGGCACCTGGTCGAGTGTCCGTGGCATATCTCCCGCTTCGATCTCCGCACCGGCAGGCCCTGCTCGCTGCCGGCCAGCAAGCCGGTGCGCACGCACGCCGTGGAGATCCGGGACGACACCGTGGTCGTCCTGGTGGGAACCACGCCGGAGTGGGCGGACGGCGGGGCGAGGAACGCGTCATGACCGCATCGTTCGACTCGGTCGCCGTCATCGGCGCCGGCCTGGCCGGGGCGAGCGCGGCGGTTGCCCTTCGCGAGCGAGGGTTCTCCGGGCGGATTCGGTTGATCGGCGCGGAATCGCACCTGCCGTACGAGCGCCCGCCGCTGTCCAAGGAGTTCCTCGGCGGTGACCTGCCTGCGGAGCGGCTGGCGGTTCATCCCGCCGATGCGTACGCGGAGTGGGAAATCGAACTGGTGCTCGGGCGGCCGGCGACCCGGCTCCGCCCGGCCGAGCGCGCGGTCGAGCTGGCCGGTGGTACGCGGATCGGCGCGGACCGCGTGCTGTTGGGTACCGGCGTGCGCCCCCGCTCGGCCGGGGTGCCAGGTGAGTGGCTGAGCGGGGTCCACCACCTGCGGGACCTTGAGCACGCGCAGGCCCTGCGGGAAGTGATCGAGCGTGGCGTGCCCTTGGTCGTGGTCGGAGAGGGCTTCATCGGCTCGGAGCTGGCATCGACCCTGGCCGAGCAGGGTGCCGACGTGACCCTGCTGATGGCCGGTGACCTGCCGATGCGGCACGCGCTCGGGGAGGAGGCCGCGCGCTGGTTGCTCGGCCGGCACCGCGAGAACGGGGTACGGGTCCTGGCGCGGTCACCGCTGAAGTCGATCAACGGGTTCGACCGGGTGGAGTCGGTCGAAGTCGGGGACGGGACGGTGCTGCCGGCCGGCGCGGTGGTGATCGGCATCGGTTCGGAGCCGGTGGTCGACCTGGCGGTCGGCGCCGGGCTCGCGGTCGATAACGGTGTGGTCGTCGACTCGTCGAGCCGCACCTCGATTCCGGAGATCTATGCGGCGGGTGACTTGGCACGGTTCCCCAGCCGGGCCTTCAACCGCAGGCTTCGCGTCGAGCACTGGCAGAACGCGCAGAACCAGGCCGCGAACGCGGTCGAGTCGATGCTCGGTCATGACGAGCCCTACGACGACATTCCCTGGGCGTGGACCGAGCAGCACGGTCGGCGCTGGGAGATCGCCGGGCTGCCGATGCTCGGCACGGACGTGGTTCGCCGGGGGGACCCGGACAGCGCCGAAGGCGCGCTGTGGGTCTTCTCCGAGCAGGGACGCGTGCAGGGCGCGGTGGCGGTGAACCGGCGCCGGGAGCTGCGGGCGGTGCGCCGCGCGTTGGCGCGGGAAGCGCTCGTCGACGTCGACGCCGTGCGGGACGAGTCGGTCGACATCCGGACCGCGATCAGGAGCGCGGACACCGCGGTGCGAGCGGCAGAAGCGTGACAGGTCAGCAGTGTGACAGCTCAGACAAGCGATAAGAGGTCAGACATGGGTTGGTTGCAGGGCAACGTTGCTGTTGTCACCGGCGGTGGTTCCGGCCTCGGCCGGGCCGTGGTGGAGCGATTCCTGGCAGAAGGCGCGCAGGTCGGTGTCCTGGAGCGGTCGGCGGAAAAACTCGCCAAGCTCGAAGCCGATCTCGGCGACGCCGTTGTCGGCGTCCACGGTGATGTGACCAGTTATCAGGACAATGTCCGGGTCGTCGGCGAAACCGTGGCGCGATTCGGCCGGCTCGATACCTTTGTCGCCAACGCGGCGATCTGGGACTTCTCCACCAAGTTGGTCGACATGCCGGAGGACAGCCTGGACAAGCTGTTCGACGAGATGTTCCACATCAATGTCAAGGGCTATCTGCTCGGTGCCAAGGCCGCCGTTCGGGAATTGGCCGCTACCGGCGGATCGATCATTTTGACGGTGTCCAACGCCGGGTTCTATCCCGGTGGCGGCGGCCCGCTGTACACCGCGTCCAAGCACGCGGTGGTCGGGCTGATCAAGGAACTGGCCTTCGAACTGGCACCCAAGATCCGGGTGAACGGGGTCGCACCCGGCGGCATGCTCACCGACCTGAGGGGGCCGGGTGCACTCGGCCTCGGCGAGACCAATATTTCTTCGGTTCCCCTTGCCGATCTGGTCAAGCAGTGCACGGTATTGCAACAGCTGCCGGAAGCCGCCGACTACGCCGGGAATTACGTATTGCTGGCGTCGAAGAGCAATTCGTCTGCGTCGACCGGCGCGATCATCAACTGTGACGGCGGGATGGGTGTTCGCGGCCTCGCCGAGGTCGCCGGCGGAAACGATCTGTAGGACGAGGTAAGTCCCGGCTCTGAAAGGGAAAGGAAAAATCAATGACCAGCAGGCCCACTTTCGGAACTCGTGAGCTCTACGACGCGCTCGCGGAAACGCTCAATGGTGATCCGGTCTGGCGCAAGAAGGCCGGGAAGATGACGTTCGGGATGACCCATGTCTACACCGGAGAACTTCCGCTCGTCGTCCGGATGAACTTCACCGAGGGCGTGATGTCCGATGTCACCGTGTTCGACGATGTCGCGGACGTGCCGAGCAGTGAATTCGTGCTCTCCGGGGACAGCAAGAACTGGGAGCGGATGCTGATGACCGGCGAGCTGAGCGTGAACATCGCGCTGGTCAGCAAGCAGATCTCGGTCAAGGGAAAGATGGGCCCCTTGATGAAGAACATCCCGCAGTTCAACTACATCATCGCCAAGCTCATCGAACTGGAGCCGCGCGTACTCGACGACGAGCGAGCCTGACGCACAGGTCGCGGTGGAAAGCGGGACGGATCTCAATGGTGAGACTCACCAATCTCGGTAACAGTGCGGGCTCCACCGTGGTGGAAAAGTACCAGGAGACCACCGCCGGCGAGTCGGTCGCGGTCGCGGTACTGCGGTCGCGAAACGACGACTGGAAGCTGGTGAAGCAGGCACAAAGCGGCGACGTCGACGCTTTCGGCCGGCTGTACGACAACAATTACCGTTTGGTGTACGCCTATGTCCTGCAGCGCACGAGAAATGCGTCGCTGGCCGAAGACCTGACCAGTGAGACGTTCATGCGTGCTTTCCGCCGGATCGAGTCGGTGGAGTTTCGTGGCCGTGCGGTGCGGGCCTGGATCATCACCATCGCGCGCAACGTGATGATCGATCACCAGCGGTCGGCCTACTCGCGGTACGAGCTGGCCAGCGATGACCTGGAACCGGCGAACGTCCTGGCCGACAGTGCGGAACAGGCGGTGCTGTCGCGGGTGGCCGGCTCGGAGCTGCGCGCGGGCATCGAGCAGCTCACCGGCGCACAGCGGCAGTGCATCGTCCTGCGGTTCTACGAGGACCGCTCGGTGGCGGAAACCGCCGCGATCATGCGGCGCAATGTCGGCTCGATCCGGGCGTTGCAGCACCGGGCGGTCCGCAGGCTGGCGGAGCTTATCGACCAGCCTCGGCCGCCCGCTCGTGACCGGGTGCCGGTGGGTGAGCGGGCCACGAACCACCTCTTCGCGAAAGGGATCAGGTGAGGGTATGCGACTTTCTCAGATTTCTCAGCTTTCCCGGCACAGGTTTTCCGCCGGACGGGATTCGCGCGACCTGGCGGGTTGGCTGGACAAGTTCGATCCGGTGGCCGTGGTGCGCGGCGCATGGCGTGGTTTCGCGGTGTTGCTGATCGGCGGCCTGCTCGCGCCGGCGGCGGCGCGGTACCTGCCGGTGGTGGGTTCGTTCTGGCTGGTGCTCACCGCGGTCGCCGCCTTCGTGGTGGCCGCGTGGAAGCCGGGAATGTCGGCCGATTTTCGTTGGTTCGGGTTGGTTTCCGCGGTGGGTGCGTACCTGCTCATACTGCCCTTGGTGCTGCTGCAGCCCGCCGGCCGTTCGCCGGTGCAGATCGTGTCCACGGTCGCGGTTGCGGCGCTTGTCGGTGCCCTCACGGGTTTCGTCCGCGGCCGCCGATCCGGGGCGGGTGAGTCGGATGAGTAGCGCGGTGCAGTCACCTCCGCCGGCAGCGCACCGGAACTCGTCGAAGGCGACGTCGAAGCAACTGGCCATCGTGGCAAGCCCGTTCCGGCAGGCCGGCGAGATGACCCAGCTCGGTGGCCGGGTTGTGATGATGGCGCTGCGCCGGCCGGTCGGCTACTGGGGTGAGGTGCGAGACCAGATGGTCCAGATCCTCAAGCTCTGCTGGCTGCCGATGATGGTGGCCACCATCGCGTTCGGGTTCGGCGCGCCCGGCCTGCAGGGCGGGAACATCATCAACCTCTTCGGCGTGCCGGAACGGCTCGGCTCGTTCTTCATCATGGCCAGCGTCCGGGAGTTCGCCCCGTGGATCAACGCGATGGTGATCGCCGGCGTGGTCGGCACCGCGATGACCGCGGACCTCGGCGCCAGGCGGATCCGCGAGGAGATCGACGCGATGGAGGTGCTCGGCGTCGACCCGGTGCGCACGCTGATCCTGCCCCGGGTGATCGCGGTGACCATCATGACCGGCCTGATGGACCTGGTCGCCCTGGTCTTCGGCGTGATCGGCGGCTTCATCGCGGCGGTGTTCGTGTTCGACGCGAGTGCCGCGGCGTTCGTGAACAGCTTCTTCGACAACGCCACCACCACCGATATCTGGGGCAGCGTCGTGAAAACGACGGTCTTCGGGTTGATCATCGGTGTGGTGTGCAGCTACAAGGGTTTCCGTGCCGAGGGCGGGCCGAGCGGCGTCGGCCGCGCGGTCAACCAGGCCGTGGTGATCTCGTTCGCCGCGATCTGGGTCTTCAACTGGGTGTTCACCACGATCCTGCTCGGTTTGAACCCCGATATGCACGTCTACAAGTGATCCTGGAAGGCAGGCGCAGATGACTGGCGTTCTCCGCCCGGAGCAAGGGCGGGATTCGAAGGGTAGCGGCGCCCCGAAGCCGAGGGATCTGGTCATCACCCCGGGCGTGATCGGCACGAAGATCCATCAGAGTTTCGCCACCGGCGGCGAGATCGCGCAGTTCTCCGCCAGAACGGTGCGCGGGATTCCCGATGTGCGGCACTACGTCGGTGAAGTGCTTCGCCAGTCCGCCACTCTGATCATTTCGAGTGGCTTGATCATCTGGGCGATGCAGTTCGTCATGGGGTCGGTATGCGCGGTCGAGGCGAGCTACACGTTGAAGCAGATCGGCGCACCGCTGTACTCCGGAATCTTCAACGTATACTGCGGTTTCCGGGAAATGTCTCCGTACATGTGGGGCTACATTCTCGCCGCGAAGGTCGGCTGCGGGTTGGTCGCGGAAATCGGGTCGATGCGCATCACCGATGAGATCGACGCGATGGAGGTGATGGGCGTCAACTCGCGTAGTTACCTGGTCGGCACTCGCATCCTCGCCACCTGGATCGCCATGCCTTTCCTGTACACGATCGGGCTCGGCATGCTGTACATCTCCGAATATCTCGTCACCGTGCTGCAGCTGCGTGTCGTGTCGCCAGGCGGGTACAACTACATTTTCTGGCTGTACCAGAGCCCGGTCGACTTCCTGATGGTGCTCGCGAAAGTGATGGCCATGGGAACGGTGATCATTTTTGTCAGCTGTTATTACGGGTACAACTCGAGAGGCGGTCCGGTCGGCGTCGGTACCAATACCGCGAAGTCGATGATGGTGAACATGGTGATGATCCACGTCGTGAGCACCCTGTTCACGCAATTGTTCTGGGGTCTCGATCCCAACGCCCCGATCGCGAACTAGTGCCGCGGCAAGCAATGGTGGTGCGTTATTCCCGCCGTCCGATCGGGAATGCCGGACACGCGATCACCAAGTGCGGACACGCGGTCGGGCGCGTGTGTGGCGGCAGCGCATAGACGAGGTTCGGAATAGCCAGGCAGGGCAGCGCACCAGCCCCCTTCGGCAATCTTGAGGAAGCAGACCAGAGAGCGGTACGAGCATGAAGATGACCACGAGTTCGGATCAGGAATACGGTGAGCCCACCGCGCAGTTGGCCAGCGTGGGCCGGCTGCCGGTGGACTCTGGCGCCGCATCGAACGGGGCTCCCCACTCGATGCAGGTGCGCGGTGTGCACAAGGCATTCGGTGATTTCCAGGTGCTCCGGGGAATGAACCTGGACTTCGCGGACAACGCCATCACGACGGTCCTTGGTCCATCGGGTACCGGGAAAAGCGTGCTGATCAAGCATCTTGTTGGCCTGCTTGAACCGGACGCGGGCGAGGTGCTGGTCTTCGGCAAGGACATCTGGCGGGTCAGCGAGCAGGAGCGGTACGAGCTGCGCAAGCGGTTCGGGGTGCTGTTCCAGGACGGCGCGCTGTTCGGGTCGATGAACCTGTTCGACAACGTCGCCTTCCCGCTGCGCAAGCACACCAACCTGTCCGAGGCCGAGATCGCCGAGATCGTGATGAGCCGGCTGATCGAGGTGGGTTTGGAGAGATCCCTCACCAAGTCGCCTTCGGAGATTTCCGGTGGTATGCGCAAGCGCGCGGGGTTCGCTCGTGCGCTGGTGATGAACCCGGACATCGTGCTGTTCGACGAACCGGACTCCGGTCTCGACCCGGTGCGCACCAGCCTGCTCTGCGACCTGATCCTGGAGATGCACGCCAGGCACAAGGGCACCTACCTGGTGGTGACGCACGACATCCGCAGCGCGCGCAAGGTCAGCGACTACGTGGGCGTGATCTGGCAGGGCAAGGTCGTGCACTACGGCGAGGCGGAAGAGGCGTTCGCCTCGGAAGACCCGTTCGTCCGCCAGTTTCTCTCCGGCGAGTCGGCCGGACCACTAGGGATGGACTGACCGGATGCGACGTTTGATGGTCATCGCGCTGGCAGCGGTCGCCGTGTTCGGCGTCGGTGCCTGGTCGCTGAGTACGGACGATTATCGCGTCAGCGTGCTGCTGCCGTCGGCGACGAACGTGGTCGAGGGCAGCCCGGTGCTGATGAACGGTTTCGAAGCCGGTGAGGTCGCCTCGATCAGGGTGCAGGACGGGAAGGCGCGGGTCGAGTTGGCGATAGACGCCGACCATTCGCCGCTGCACGACGGCGCCAAGGTGGAGGTGGAGTGGCGGGCGTTGCTCAGCGAGCGCCACATCACGGTCACCGACGGCCCCGCGGGCAATGCGGCGATCCCGGACGGCGGGATGCTCAAGGGCGACATGCCGGCGCCGATGGAGCTGGACCAGGTGCTGGCCGCGCTCGACCCGGAGACCAGGACGCGGTTGGCCTCGCTCGTGCGGCGGTTGGACGGCACGGTCACCGGGCATGAGCAGGATCTGCGGTCGACGCTGAAAACCAGCGGGCCCGCGGTGGCCGCGCTCGGCGACGTGCTGCGTGGTCTCGGCACGGACGGCCCGGCGATCAAGCAGATGGTGGGCAGGGTCAACGCGATGGTGCAGACGCTGACCGCGCGGGACGGCGATCTGCGCACCATCGTCAGCAGCCTGTCCACCCTTTCCGCGGAAACCGCCGGGCAGCGGCAGCGGCTGTCGGACACGCTGGCCGCGCTGCCGGGCACGCTGGACACCGCGAACCGGACGCTGGGCAACGTGCCGGGCGTGGCGGACAAGGTCGTCCCGCTACTGGACGGCCTTCGCCCGGCAACCGAGCGGCTGCCCGGCGTCGCCGGCAACCTCGCTCCGGTACTGCGCGACCTGCGGCCGCTGGTCGGCGAGCTGCGGCCGACGCTGGCCGCGGCGGATGTGTTGCTGGACAACACGCCCGGCCTGCTTGACAGTGCGCACCCGGCGGTGACCGGCCTGAATTCCGCGGTGGGTGCGCTGCTGCCCGCGGTGCAGTTCCTTCGCCCGTACACCCCGGAGCTGGCCGCGCACTTCTCGACCTGGGGCAGCGCGATGGCCAACTACGACCAGAACAGCCATTACGCACGGCTGCACATCTCGGTGAGCCCGGAAACCGTCAACCTGAATCCCGGCGTGATGCTTCCGCCCGATTTCACCTACCGGCCCTACCCCTTCCCGGGTGAAGCCGGGCGGCAGCCATGGACCGACGCCTTCGGGAGTGGAGTGCGATGACAGCGAACACCGCCACAGTGCGGGAGCTCCCTGCAAAGAAACCGATCTTCTCGAAAGCACGCGTCATCGCCGCGGTGATCTTCATCGGCGTGACGGCCATCGCGAGCTGGGGGATACACCAGAGTTCCGAACCGGGCGGCACCCTGGTGGTCGCCGAGTTCGCCGACGCCAGCCCGCTGCTCGTGCGCAACGACGTCAAGGTGGACGGCGTCAAGGTCGGCGAGATCGCGGAGATCAAGGCCAGGGACGGGAAAGCGGCCGTCACGATGGAACTTGACCCGGAGGCGTTGCCGCTGCACGACGACGCCAAGGTGACGATCCGCCCGGTCAGCCTGCTCGGCGAGCGCTACCTGGAGCTCGACCGGGGCACGCCCTCGGCGCCGGTGATGGCGCCAGGCGCCACGATCCCGCTGGAGCGGACCGGCCGCAACACCGATCTGGACGAGGTGCTCAACACCGTCGACGACCCCACCGGGCAGTCGCTGGCCGCGCTGGTCACCATGCTCGGCGAGGGGGCTCGCGGAAACGGCGCCAACATCCAGGCGACGATCAAGGCGCTGGGTCCGGCGATGCGGGACACCGACGGCCTGGTCAGAATCCTCAACGAGCAGAACCAGTTGCTCAACAGCGTCGTCGACAACGTGGCACCGGTCGCCGGTGCGCTCGCCCGAGACGAGGGCAGGACGCTGGACGGACTGGTGGGCTCGGCGCACCAGCTGCTCGGCACGACTTCGGCGCAGCAGCAGGCATTCGAGTCGACGCTGGCGGAACTTCCTTCGACGCTGAACGAAGCGCGGTCGACGCTGGCCGAGGTGGTCGGTACCGCGAATTCGACGACGCCGATGCTCGCGGCGCTGCGCCCGACAACGGACAACCTTGCCGAGATCAGCGAGGAGCTGAAGAGGTTCGCCGACTCGGCCGACCCGGCGCTGGCCTCCGCGGAACCGGTGCTCGCCAAGGCGCAGGGCATGCTCGACCAGGCGCAACCGGTGGCGGCCGAGCTGCGCAAGGCGGGCCCGGACCTGGCGGCGAGCATCCAGTCGGCGGACCCGCTGGTGTCCCAGCTGACCCAGAACATCGCGGGCGTGATGGCGTTCATCAGGAACTGGGCGCTGTGCACCACCGGGCACGACGGGGTGTCGCACTACTTCCGTGGCCGCGTCATCGCGACTCCCTTCACCGTGACCGGCACCGTTCCCGGCCTCAAGGGTGACCTGGGTGTCGGCAAGCTGCTCACCACCGGGGTCCAGCAACCCCAGTCCGAGCAGGCGCAGCCTGGTCCGCTCGGCCCGCTGCCCCCGCTCGGCCTGCTCAGCCAGCAACCGCAGCCGGACGGCGGCGTCACCGGCCTGAGCAAGCAACAAGAATCCGGCGTCCTCGGCTTCCTCCTTGGAGGGTTGTAATGGCAGCGATACGCAGGGCGCGACCGAGTCGCGCGGTGCTCATCGGCATCGGGGTGCTGTCCGTGTTCGTGGCCTCCCTGCTGCTGGCGGTGAACGCGACCTACGGCGTGCCGTGGCAGACGGGCACCCAGCTGAAGGTCGCCTTCAACAACGTCGGTGCCTTGCAGACCGGCGACGACGTCCGGATCGCGAACGTGCGGGTCGGCCACGTCAAGGAGATCGACCTGGTCGACGGCCGGCCGCTTGTCGTGCTCACCTTCGACGACGACCGCAAGATCTACCGCAACGCCACCGCGGTGGTGGACGAGCGTTCCGCGCTGGGGCAGAAGTTCATCGACGTCGACCCTGGTGACGCCAGTGCCGGCCAGCTCGGCCCGAACGACACCCTGCCGGCCGTGAAGACCACGGACGCGAACGAGTTGTCCGATGTGCTCAGGGTGCTCGACGAGCCGACCCGCAAGGGGCTCGGCACCGCCGTCCGGGAACTCGGCGGTGGCGCCGGTGGGCACAGCCAGGACGTCCGCGACGTGCTTGCTGCGGCTCCGCAGATGCTGCCGGACCTCGGCACGGTCGCGCGGGCACTTAGCGCGGACAACGGGGCCGACCTCCGCGCGGTGCTGGCCACCGCGAACAGCCTGGCCAGCCGGTTCGCCGGCCGCCAGCAGCAGCTCGGTGAGCTGCTCGGGCAGCTGGACACCACCATGCGTGCGGTGTCGGTGGACAACGGTAAGCCGCTGTCGGAAGCGTTGCAGCGGGCGCCGGAGACGCTTCGTGATGTCCGTGGCGCGCTGCAGACCCTGCGCGGTCCGCTGGCGCAGACCGCGTCCGCGGCACGGCAGCTCGAACCGGGCGCGGTGTCGTTGGGGCAGGCGACCCCGGATGTCCGGGGCGTGCTGCGCGAGGCGGTCGGCCCGCTGAACAAGGTCCCCGGCGTGGCCGGCAGTGCCGAACCCGCGGTCTCCGACCTCGAACAGACCTTCGCCGAGACGCGGCCACTGGCGCCCGTACTGACCAAGGCGTTCGGCGACCTGCAGGTCCCGCTCGCCGTGCTCAAGCCGTACGCACCGGAGATCGCTTCGTTCTTCAACAACGCTTCGAGCGCGCTCAGCAACGGCGATGCCGCCGGGCACTGGCTGCGCATCTACCTCAACGTCGGCGCCGAGTCGGTGCTCGGCACCCTGCCGATCGCGGACCCGACCGCGTCGCGTGATGCGTATCCGGCACCGGGTCAGGCGGCCAAGGACCGGGAGAACGGCCCCTTCGGTACCCGAGCGGGAAAGTGAGTCGGCATGCGAATGTTCGGTAGGAAAGGCGCCGGCGGCCGGCGGAAAATGGCGCCGGCGAAAATCGGTGTCCTGATGGCGGTGGTGACCGTGGCGATCGGGGTCGCCCTGTTCAACAAGGACCGCATCGCCACCATGCTGAGCCCCGGCGACGTGATGCGCATCAACTTCGCGCAGGACTACAAGCTGCGGGAGAACCTCACCGACGTGAAGGTCGCCGGTGTGCCGGTCGGCCGGGTCAGCTCGGTCGAGGAGAACGGCGACGGCACCGCCATGGTCGAGGTGAAGATCGACGACGGGGTGCGGGGGAAGCTCGGCAAGAGCCCGTCCGCGGCGATCCGCCCGGTGACGCTGCTCGGCGGCAAGTACTACGTCGACCTGGTTCCCGGCGGAGACAAGGGAACTCCGGACGGGGACATCCCGGTCGCGCGCACCACGGTCCCGGTGGAGCTGGACAAGGTGGCCAGGGCGTTGCAGCCGTCGGCGTTGGACGGTGCGCGCTCGACCATCGCGCAGCTGGACAAGACACTCGACAACGGCGGGACGGCCGCCATCGACGAGTTGCTTGCCGACGCCCCGCCCGTGCTGGTGCCGGCCGGCCAGGTGCTGACCGCGGCCCAGGGCACGAATCCGCGCACGGATCTGCCGAACCTGGTGCATAACCTGGAATCCACCGGCCGGGTTCTCACTGAGCAGGACGGCAGGCTCGACTCCATCGTGCGGGATCTCTCGTCCACCAGTTCGGTGCTCGGCAACCGGGCACGAGACATCGCGTCCGCGATCGAGACGCTGCCGGACACGTTGCACAGCGCGAACTCCGGTCTGTCCCGATTGGACACCACGCTCGGCAAGCTGCGGGACACCGCGGATTCGGCGCGGCCGGTCGCCAGGGAGCTGAACAAGACACTGGAACACGCCGATCCGGTACTGGTGAAGGCAAGGCCACTGGTCAGCGACGTCAAGAACCTGCTGGTGGACGCCCGCCCGCTGGTGCAGGACCTGGTGCCGGCCAGCCAGCGGACCACCGACGTGCTGCGCGGGCTGAACGGCCCGGTGCTCGACCGCGTCAACGGTCCGATCAACAAGTTCGTGCTCTCACCGTGGAACGGCACCGGGCCCTACACGGGTTCGGGTTCCGATCGGCCGTTCTACCAGGAAGTCGCCTTCCTCGCGGCGAATCTCGTGCGGGAAGCGGTGGTCTCCGATCGCAACGGACACGTCATCATGGCGCACGCCGGGGTCGGGCCTGGCTCGGTCGGCGGGCTGCCCATCAGCTTCGAGCAACTGGTCTCTCAGCTGATCCAGATGCAGGTGCAGAAGCCGGAAGGTGGTCCCCGATGAGCACGCAGCGCAAGCCCCGCCGCCTGTTCCGGGCGTGGGAGCGGATGAAGAACGAGCCGGGGCTCGGCCGCAATGTCGCGGTCACCGTTGCGCTCTTCGTACTGGCCGGCGTTGCCGGTGGCATCATCCTGACCAACCAGCGGTTCAACTGGCCGTGGGAGGACGAATTCACCTTCTACGTGACCCTGCAGAGCAGCCCGGGGGTGAGCCCGGGCAACGGGCAGGAGGTGCGCATCGCGGGGGTCCAGGTCGGCGACATCAGGTCGGTCGAGGTGGACGACCACGGCGACGCCAAGCTGGGACTGGCGATCGACCCGCAGTACCACGTCTACGACAACGCGAAGGTCGTGCTGCGCCCGAAGAGCCCGGTGAACGAGATGTACATGGAGCTCAACCCCGGCGGCCCGCCCGGCAAGGAGCTCAAGGATGACGACGTGCTCCCGGTGGCCAACTCGGCGCGGCCGATTCAGGTCGACGAGGTGCTCGGGCACCTCGACGTCAACACCCGGGAGGCGTTGACCAGCCTGCTGTCCGAGTCCGATGTGGCGCTCGCCAAGGCGCCGGAACAGCTGCCGGCGGGGGTGGACGCGACCGACCAGGTCGTCAGGAACCTGCGCCCGGTCACGGAAGCGTTGCAGACCAGGAAGGACACGCTGGCCAAGCTGGTCACCTCGCTCCAGCAGATCGCCAGCAGCGTCGGCGGTGACGATGTGCGGCTTTCCGAGCTGGCCACGGCCCTGCAGCGAACGCTGGACACAGTAGGCAGGCGCAATGATTCGCTCGACGCGACCCTGGCCACGCTGCCGGAGGTGACCAGCCAGCTCAAGCAGGCGACCGACGCCGTGCAGGGACTGAGCGACCAGCTCGACCCGACGCTGGACAACCTGCACAAGGCCACCGGCACGCTGCCGGATTCGTTGTCCCGCTTGACGAGCACCGTCGACCGGGTCGGCAGCACGGTGGACGCGGCGGCACCCGTGGTGGCCAAGGCCCGCCCGGTGGTCGCCGACCTGCGCCCGTTCGTCGGGAAGCTGAACGAAGCACTGCCGGCGCTCGGCTCGATCACGAAGAACCTGGATCCGGTGACCGGAAATCTGGTGTCCTATTTGAACGATCTGGGCGCGTTCGTCGTGCAGACCCGTTCGGTCACCAGCCTCACCGACAGCAATGCCGGCGTGCTGCGTGCCCAGGTCGGCATCGCGCCGTCCTCGATTCCGACCGATCTGTTGAACTTCCTGTCCACACCGAAACCGGGTAGGTGAAGCAAATGCGCATAGCTCATGGCGCGCTACCGGCCATCCGCCTGGTGGTGCTCTGCCTGTTCGTCGCGGTGTGCTCGGTCATTTTCGGTTACCTGTGGCTGAACTCGGGCGGCAAGCTCCCGCTGCTGAGCAAGTCCGGCTACCAGGTTTCCTTCATCGCACCGAAAACGGCGAACCTGGTGTACAACGGCGACGTGATGATCGCCGGCGTCCCGGTCGGCGACGTCGAGAAGATCGAGGTGCACGGCGGCGAGGCCGAGGTCACCGTCCAGCTGAACGAGGAGCACCCGCTGCACGAGGGTGTCACCTTCCAACTGCGGAACAAGACCCTCGTCGAAGAGACCTTCGTCGAGATCGTCGACGGTCACGGGGCGGCGATTCCCAGCGGCACCAAGCTTCCTGCCGAGTCGGTGAAACCGGCCGTCAAACTCAACGATGTGCTAATACTCCAGCTGTAGTTCGTGATCTTGCTGGAGGGGCCGGTGAGATGGGCGCGGCCACCACGTGATCATGGTGTTTGTGAAGACAACTCAAGATCATGTGGTGGCCGCGGCTGCCAGCGTAGACCCTGCGGGGTGGCAGTCGCTGCTGGGTGAGATGTTCGTGCGGATGGGGCACCGGTTCGCGCGGGTGGAGTCGCGTCGCCGCGCGGGGCGGTTCGTGCAGGGGCTGCTGGCCGGGCTGGTTCGGGTGAACTGCTGGACCATCGCCGAGGCTGTCGGGGACAAGACCCCGCATGGGATGCAGAACCTGCTCTCGCGCGCGAGCTGGGACGCGGACGGGGTTCGTGACGACCTGCGCGAGGTCGTGGTCGAGCAGCTGGGTGATCAGGATGCGATGCTGGTCATCGACGAGACCGGCGACCTGAAGAAGGGCACCGAGTCGGTCGGAGTCCAGCGGCAGTACACGGGCACGGCGGGCCGGATCGAGAACTCACAGATGTCGGTGTTCCTGACGTATTCCACCCCGGCCGGGCATACGTTCATCGACCGCGAGCTCTATTTGCCTGAAAGCTGGGCCGAGGACCCCCGGCGCCGGGACCGGGCCGGAGTGCCCGCCGCGACCCGCTTCACCACGAAATCCCGGCTCGCGTTGGCCATGATCACCCGGGCGTTGGACGCGGGCGTGCGGGTGGGGTGGGTGACCGGGGACGAGGCCTACGGCAAAGACGCTGCCGGCCTGCGCGATCCGCTCGAACAACGCGGACAGGCCTATGTGCTGGCCGTGGCCTGCGACCATCGCATTCCCGGGCCCGGCAGGCAGAGCGTGCGAGCTGATGAGCGGGCGGCCGCGCTACCGAAACGGGCCTGGCAGAAGCTCTCCGCCGGAGCGGGCGCGAAAGGCCGGCGCTACTACCTGTGGGCCCGCATCCGGCTGCACCCCGCGGGCACCACCGGTTATCACTGGATCCTGATGCGCCGCAACCGGCGCACCGGGGAGACTGCGTTCTACCGCTGTTACAGCCCCCGCCGGGTCTCACTGGCCAAGCTGGCCCGCGTTGCCGGGCGTCGCTGGACGATCGAGGAAACGTTCCAGACCGGCAAAGAACTCACCGGCCTGGACGAGCACCAGGTCCGCACCTGGACCTCCTGGTATCGCTGGACCACGCTGGTCATGCTGGCCCACGCCTTCCTCGCCATCGCCGCCGCCCATGCCCGCCACACACCACCGCACGAGGGCCTGATCCCGTTGACACGCAACGAGATCAGGCACCTCTACGCCCAGCTCATCCTCAAGCCGGCCCGCCGCGTCGCCGACATCCTGGCCTGGTCCACCTGGCGCCGACGACACCAACATCACGCCCGGCAAAGCCACTACCAGCGACGACACGAAAACCCAGCACCCGATCACGAACTACAGCTGGAGTA
>NZ_MASU01000011.1 GCF_003202235.1 Prauserella flavalba | reverse complement strand
GGAGCGCACTGAACGAGGGCGATCCTCCGCCTCGCGATGCATCCGTCTGGATCGTCGCTCGCTACGGGCGGGGTTTTCAGCACACTCCTAGACCGGTCCGGGGAACCGCGGTCCCCGGACCCCCGCGCTACGAGGCGCCCGGATCGAACCTCGCCGTGTCCCGCGAGTCGGTGAGCTCCTTGCACTGAGGCGCGCGCAGGCTCGCCTCCTTCAGCTCGGGCACGGCGTCGAAGCCGTCAAGCAGGCTGACCCGGCCGATCTCCTCCAGCGGCGCCCGCACCGAGCCGATCGCGGCCCTGCTGGCCTCTTCGGTGGTGGCCGCGTCGAGCTGCTGCTTCGCCCCCACGGCACGGTCCCGGATACCCACGTACCTGGAAACGGCCTGCGCCTTGATGCGCTCGCCGTCCGACAGCGGAGCCCGGCTGAGCCGGTCGAGACCGTCGAGCGTGCGGTCGAGGCCCCCGATCATCACGCCCAGCAGCTCGCTCGACGTGCGCGACGCCTGCTGCGGCGTGGTCGGGTCGATGGTCGGCATCCGCGAGAACGAACGAACCAGCTCCGACACGGCGGCGCAGTACCCGCCGGCCCACGCGGTGGTGGCGTCCTCGCGGCGAACCTCGTCCGCCGTCAAACCCGGGCCCGACGACTCCGCCGCCTGCTGGGCACCGGGCTGCGTTCTCGGCTGACCACACCCTGCGAGCCCAAGGCCCCCAAGGGCCAGCACCACAGCGGCGAGAACGGTCATCCGCGGCCGCACGCCCACACCTCCTGACAGACGGTGTCCATTCGAGCACGATCTTCGTCCGACGGTACCGGTCGTGTTGCAGCCTGCAACCGGCCCTGTCCTTACCCGAACACGAGCCGGGCCCGGAGCGGCGAGCGCTCCGGGCCCGGACTGACGGTGACGCTACGCGTTCGTCGCCTGCTGCGGGGCAGGCGTCTCGGCGATGGCCGTGCCACGGCGCTTCGACACCACGATCGCGGCCACGATGACGGCCACGGCCACCAGCGCGATGGCGATGCGGACGCCGATCGAGGCGTCCTCGCCGACGGTGAACTGCACGACCGCGGGCGCGATCAGCAGCGACACCAGGTTCATCACCTTGAGCAGCGGGTTGATCGCCGGGCCCGCCGTGTCCTTGAACGGGTCACCGACGGTGTCGCCGATGACCGTCGCGGCGTGGGCCTCCGAGTTCTTGCCACCGTGGTGACCGTCCTCGACCAGCTTCTTCGCGTTGTCCCACGCGCCACCGGAGTTGGCGAGGAACACCGCCATCAGCGTGCCGGTGGCGATCGCACCGCCCAGGTAACCGGCCAGCGCCCCGGTGCCGAGACCGAAGCCGACCGCGATCGGCGCGAACACCGCGAGCAGACCCGGCGTGGCCAGCTCCCTCAGCGAGTCGCGGGTGACGATGTCCACGACCTTGCCGTACTCGGGCCGCGTCGTGCCCTCCATGATCCCCGGGATGTCGCGGAACTGGCGCCGCACCTCGTAGACCACGGCACCGGCCGCCCTCGACACCGCGTTGACGGCGAGGCCCGAGAACAGGAACACCACCGCCGCGCCGATGATCACGCCGACCAGCGTGTTCGGCACGATGATGCTGTCGATGAACGAGTCCGGGACGTCCGAGAGGCCCGTGCCCACGTCGCGCAGCGCGCCGAGGATGGCCTCGGAGTAGGACCCGAACAGCGCGGTCGCGGCGAGCACCGCCGTCGAGATCGCGATGCCCTTCGTGATCGCCTTCGTGGTGTTGCCGACCGCGTCGAGCTCGGTGAGGATCTGGACGCCCTCGCCTTCCTCGAGGTCGCCCGACATCTCGGCGATGCCCTGCGCGTTGTCCGACACCGGGCCGAACGTGTCCATCGCGACGATGACACCGACCGTGGTGAGCAGACCCGTTCCGGCGAGCGCGACGGCGAACAGCGCCACCGCACCACCGAGCAGGTAGGCCCCGAAGACCGCGGCTCCGATCACGAGCGCGGTGAACACCGCCGACTCGAAACCGACGCCGATACCGGAGAGGATCACCGTCGCCGCACCGGTCTCCGACGTCTTGCCGACGTCCTTCACCGGCCCGTGCTCGGTGCCGGTGTAGTAGCCCGTCAGCCACAGGATCACGCCGGCGAGCGCGATACCGATGATCACCGAGACCGTCGCGATGACGGCCGGGTTGCCCTCGGCGCCGTCGAACGAGCTGGGCAGGAACACGAACGCCGCGATGGCGGAGAGCACCGCGGAGATGACGGCCGAGATGTAGAAGGAGCGGTTGATCGTCGTCAGCCCGCTCTCGCCCGCCCTGGCGCGCGTGATGTAGATGCCGATCACGGCCGTGATCACACCGATGGCCGGGATGATCAGCGGGAACACCAGGCCGTAGCCCGTCGCCCCGAACGCGGCGCTGCCGAGGATCAGCGCGGCGACGAGGGTCACCGCGTACGACTCGAACAGGTCCGCCGCCATGCCGGCGCAGTCACCCACGTTGTCGCCGACGTTGTCGGCGATCGTGGCCGCGTTGCGCGGGTCGTCCTCGGGGATGTTCTGCTCCACCTTGCCGACCAGGTCGGCGCCGACGTCGGCGGCCTTGGTGAAGATGCCGCCACCGACACGCATGAACATCGCGATCAGGGCCGCGCCGAAGCCGAAGCCCTCGAGGACCTTCGGAGCCTGCCCGGCGTACACGAGCACCACGACGGCAGCGCCGAAGAGGCCGAGTCCCACCGTGATCATGCCGACTACGCCACCGGTGCGGAACGCGATCCGCATCGCCTTCTCCCGGCCACCGGACTCGCGTGCCGCTGCCGCGACGCGGACGTTCGCTCTCGTCGACAACCACATGCCGAGGTAGCCGATCGAGAACGAGAACACCGCACCGACCAAGAAGAACAGCGAACGGCCTATCCGCTCGTTCCAGTCCTCCGCGGGGAGTGCGAACAGCAGGAGGAACACGATCACGCCGAAGATGGCGAGGGTGTTCCGCTGCCGGTTGAGGTAGGCAGCCGCGCCTTCCTGCACCGCCTTGGCGATCTCCTGCATCTTCTGGGTGCCCTGACCGGCGGCCAGGACCTCCTTGAGCAGCAGATATCCAATGACGAGCGCAGCAAGGGCGACCACGGCGACCACGGCCACGATGCCGTAGTCACCTCCGGAGAGCTCGGGTGAGCCCTCCGCGAGGAAGTGCCGGGACATTCGTCCTCCTGGAAACGTCGCCTGTTGCCAGCGCCGACGAGCGGGCTGACCACTGTGCCGACGCTGACATGGGATCTACACCACTTCTGGTGTGGTTTGGCGGAGTCTATTGGTAGAGATGGACGCCCCGGCAGGGCGTCCCATGTCACATACGCTGCGTATTCATGTGAAACCGCTCACGGTACCGCCGATCGGGGCGCGGCCGCCGGTGTGCGATGCTCGAACACATGAGCGGTCGAGGCGAGTCGCTGCGGGCGCGACGCCTGCTGAGCCGCGCCACCGCGGGCATTCCGGAACGGCGCAACCCCGTCACCCATGTCGCCGACCTCCCGGCCAGGGAACCGAAGTTCGCGGACTGGCCGGAATGGGTCCCGGCCGCCGTCGTCGACGCGATCAGGGCCACCGGCGTCGAGCGGCCGTGGACGCATCAGGCGGAGGCCGCGGAGCTGGCGTGGTCGGGCAGCGACGTCGTGATCGCCACCGGCACGGCGTCGGGCAAGTCGCTCGTCTACCAGCTGCCCGTGCTCTCGAAACTGCACGCCGACCCCAAAGCCACGGCCCTCTACCTGGCACCGACCAAGGCGCTGGGCGCCGACCAGCTGCGCGCGGTGTCCGCGCTGGACCTCGACGGCGTGCGGCCGGCCTCCTACGACGGCGACACGCCGCTGAACGAGCGCGACTGGGTGCGAGACCACGCGCGCTGGGTGTTCACGAACCCCGACATGCTCCACCGCGGCGTGCTGTCGGCCCACGCGCGGTGGGCGAAGTTCTTCCGCAAGCTCACCTACGTGGTCGTGGACGAGTGCCACAGCTACCGCGGCGTGTTCGGCTCGCACGTGGCGCTGCTGCTGCGCAGGCTGCGGCGCGTGGCGAGGCACTACGGCGCGGACCCGGTGTTCGTGCTGGCCTCGGCCACCACCGCGGAACCCGCCGGTTTCGCGGCGCGGCTCACGGGGCGCGAGTGCTCGCCTGTCGTCGAGGACGCCTCGCCGAGGGGCGCGCGCACGGTGGCGCTGTGGGAACCGCCGTTGCTGGAGGAGCTGGCCGGGGAGAACGGCGCCCCCGTGCGGCGTTCCGCGGGCGCGGAGGCCGCGCGGATCCTGGCGGAGCTGGTGATCGAGGGCGCCCGCAGCCTCGCGTTCGTGCGCTCGCGGCGCGGAGCGGAGCTGACCGCGCTCGGCGCGAAGCGGATTCTGTCCGAGGTGGACCCCGAGCTGGGCGAGGCGGTGGCGGCGTACCGGGCGGGTTTCCTGCCCGAGGAGCGGCGAGCGCTGGAGAAGGCCCTGCTGTCCGGGCAGCTGCTGGGGGTCGCCACCACGAACGCGCTGGAGTTGGGCGTCGACATCGCCGGCCTGGACGCCGTGGTGCTCGCGGGCTACCCGGGCACGCTCGCGTCGTTCTGGCAGCAGTCGGGCCGCGCGGGCCGGGCCGGTGACGACGCGCTCGTCGTGTTCGTCGCGAGGGACGACCCGCTCGACACCTATCTCGTGCATCATCCGGGGGCGCTGCTGGACCGCCCGGTGGAGACGGCGGTGCTGGATCCCGCGAACCCGTATGTGCTGGCGCCGCAACTGGCGTGCGCGGCGGCCGAGCTGCCGCTGACCGCCGAGGAACTGGACGCGTTCGGCGGCGCGGCGGCGCGCGAGGTGCTCGACGAGCTGGTGGCCGACAAGGTGCTGCGCAGGCGGCCGAGCGGCTGGTACTGGACGACGCGGGACCGCCCGCAGCACCAGGTGGACATCCGCGGCTCGGGCGGTGATCAGATCGCGGTGGTGGAAGCGGACACGTCGCGGCTGCTGGGCACCGTCGATCCCGGCTCGGCGTGTAGCACCGTGCACCAGGGAGCGTTGTACCTGCACCAGGGTTCGTCGTACGTCGTAGACGATCTCGACCTCGAGCAGGGTCTCGCGCTCGTGCACGCGGAGGACCCGGAGTGGAACACCTCGGCGAGGGAGATCGTCGACATCGCGGTGCTGAACACGGTTCGCGAGGAGCGGTACGGCGGCGTCACCGTGTGCCTCGGAGAGGTGGCGGTGACCTCACAGGTGGTCGGTTACCTGCGCAGGCTGCCGTCGGGCGAGGTACTCGACCACGTCGCGCTGGACCTGCCGGAACAGGTACTTCGCACGCGCGCGGTCTGGTACACGATCAGCGACGAGCTGCTGGAGAAGGCCGACGATGGGGACAGGGCGCCGGGGGGCGCCGGTCTCGAACCGGCGCGCATCCCCGGCGCCCTGCATGCCGCCGAGCACGCGGCGATCGGCCTGCTACCGCTGTTCGCTACGTGCGACCGCTGGGACATCGGCGGAGTTTCGACCGCGATGCACTCGGACACCGGGGAGGCGACGGTGTTCGTGCACGATGGTCATCCCGGGGGTGCCGGATTCGCCGACCGCGGCTTCGCCGCGCTCGTCCCTTGGCTGGCCGCTACGCGGGAGGCGATCGTCTCCTGCGAGTGCCCGGCTGGGTGCCCGTCCTGCGTCCAGTCGCCTAAATGCGGGAACGGCAACGATCCGCTGGACAAGGCGGGGGCGGTGACCGTGCTGGACATCGTGCTCGGGGCGGTGAACCACGATGGTCGGCACGGCCACGGGGTCGATCACGCCGCGGAGGATCCCGCGACGAAGACGGGCTGAGCCGTCACGTGGTCGGCGGCCTCGCCGAGCAGCGCACGCACCAGTACCTCGTGCACCGCGCCGGCTGCGGGAAGCCGCCAGCCCCAGATCTCCGGCTTGACCCGCCAGTGCACGACGCCGTGCTCGAACGGCGTCGGCGGGAGCGGAACGTAGCTGCCCTCACCGTGCCACCGCACGTTCTCGTTCGTGGCCAGCACCGACGGCACGCGGTCCGTCGACGTGGTGAGGAACAGCCACCGGCCGTTCGGCATCGCGACGATCGGCGCCGGGTGCCCGGTAGCCCGCAGCAGCGTGGCGGCGCGGCGGCCGAGCTGGTCGTCCACCTCGATCGCGTCGATCATCGTGCCGGTGGCGACGAGCAGGCTGTGCGGCCTGCCGGTGAACCACGCGGCCACCTGCTGCGGGTGGGCGCCGATCCGCTGGTGCCAGTCCTCGTGCACCGGGACCGGCCGCGTCCACGCGGAGCCGGACTCCGTGTCGTCACCGGCGCCGGGGTAGGTACCCGGCAGCACCGGCCAGCCTCGCCAGGCCAGGCCGATGGCTTCGGCGCGCAACTCGATGCGGAACGCGCCGCGCCAGCTGTCCGGCCACTCCGTGTCCAACATGTCTTTCTCGAGCCTCCTCAGAAACTTCCACCGCCTCGTTCGCGGTGTCACAGATGAATAAACGGCAAGTTGCACTTGGCCGGAAGGCCCCCGTCGACAACCGGTGCTTGACAGACGACGAGTGAGCACCGACACAACGGCTCGACTGAATCCCGCGTGTCAATCGTCGGCGACAGGCGCCCTTGAGCTGGCCGTTCGTCGCAGCCGCCTCGTCTCACCCACCAGGCCGTGATCAACTCCGGCCTGCGGCCGTTCGGTCCGTTCGTCCAGGCCGAAGACCGCTCGTCGCACGCCGGTGACCGCTGCTCGCCGGTGACCGCTTCGGCAGGCAGGTCAGTCCGGCTCCATTCGCCCGTTCATCGCGGGCGAACCGACCGGCCCTGCCCGCGCGCGAGCGGTGACGGGCCCGAACCCGGCGAGCGACCCGGGACCCACCGCTTCGACGACCACGAGCGCGTCCCAGCCGTCGAAGCGGCACTCGCGGACGTGGGCGCGCATGCGCTCGGCGATTCGGTGGGCGTGCGCGCACGCCTCGGCAGTGCCCCGCTCGGCATGGCCGGCGGCGGCGAGCGCGGCCAGGTCCGCCGCGTTCGCGGCCCGGTGCCGGGTGACCACGGCACCACCCAGCAGCCACAGCAAGCCGGCCACCGCGAGCAGGCCCGCGATCGCACCGGCCGCCCACACGGTTGCCGATCCGCCGTCGGGCTCAGCTTCCGGGCGCGGCACCGGTGGCCGCCTCCCGCTCACCGGGCTCCAGTTCGGCGAAAGCCTCCGCCCGCACCGCGACGCCCGGCAAGGCGTTCACCGCGGGGGCCTCGACCGTCACCTCGACGGTCCCGTCACGCGTCCGCACATCGAGCGTGGCACCGCCGGGCGCGAGCCTCCGGACGGCTTCCTCGGCGAGCGCGGGCTGCCCGCGCGCGAGGTGCCTCGCCGCTTCCATCGCGGCGTCGGTGCATCGGATCTGCTTCGAGATCGCCATGATCCCAACGAGCACGAGGCCGAAGACCGTCACGAGCGAGCACAGCGCGATGGCGCCTTCCACGGTGGCGGTGCCCCGGTCCCCTGCGGTTCGGAACCGGCGCATCAGAAGCTCACCGAGATCGCCCGCTCGATGAGCGAGGTGAGTGCGCTGACCACCGAGTCGCCGGTGATCACCGTGTAGAGGAGCGCCGCGAAGGCGGCCGCGGCGAGCGTGCCGATGGCGTACTCGGCCGTACTCATGCCGTCGTCGGAGCGGAAGCGGTCGCGGGGCAGCGGACCGCGGCGGCGCAGCAGGGCGTGCCACAGGATCGAGTTCATGGTCGTGTTCCTTTCGTTCGTCGTGCTGGGTCAGAAGACGGTCAGCCGTCCGGCGAGTCCGAGGACGACGGGGACGACACCGAGGCACAGGAAGGCGGGCAGGAAGCACAGGCCGAGTGGTCCGGTGATCAGGACGCCCGCGCGCTGCGCGCGGGCCTCGGCCTCGTCGCCGACGGCGGAGCGCGCTCGCTCGGCCATGCCCGACGCCACCTCGGCCAGCGCACTGCCCGAGCGGGCGGTGCGGCAGGCCGCACGAGCCAGCTCCGCGGTCGACGGGCACCGTCGCGATGGTTCCCACGCTTCGGCGGGCTCGGCGCCGAGGGTGAGGAGGTCGGCGGTCGCCCGCAGCGCGGCGGCCGCGTCCGGTGGTGCCGTGCCCGCGACGGCGCGGACCGCGGTCGGCACCGGTAGCCCGGCGGTGAGGCACGCCGCGAGGAGGTCGCCGGTCGCGGCGAGTCGCAGCGGATCCGCCGCGGCGACCCGTCGAGGCGAGAGCAGCCTCCGGGCGGCGAACCCGGCGAGCGCACCGGCCGGCAGCGCCAGCGTCCAGCTCCCTGCCGCGGCCACGAGCACCGCGACGGCGACTGCCACGCAGGCGGATCGTCCCGCCGAAGATCGCGCCAGCCGGGCCGCCGGGGGCGTGGCTCGCGGAGGGTCCGGACGCGGCAGTACCGAGCGCAAGCGGTTCGTCCGGGGCTGCGGGGCCGTCAGCACCGCGGCGCCAAGCAAGGCCGCGACGACGCTCGGCGTGCTCATCGCGACCACCCGCCGCTGTCAGCGCGCGGCAACGCCGCTGCGGTGACCGGGGCAGACGGCAACGTCGCGACGAGGCTGAGCCTGGTCATCGCAACCACCCCCGGACACCGGGTCCACCCGGGATTGCCGGGGCACTCGGATTCCGGGAACACCGGGCCGGAAACCAGCGCCCCGCGACGACGCACGGCGCGGTCACAGCGGCCGCCCCCTGCTCTCGGGTCCAAGCGGCATTGCCTGGATGCCCGGCCGTTCGCCTCAAGGGCCGCACCGGATCGAACCACGGCACGCGCACGCGCGTCGGCGCGGTCATCGCGGCAACACCCGGTTCGTGATGGCGGCGCTCCAGTACACCCCGGCCAGCACGAGTGCGGCGCCGAGAACCAGCAGGAGCTGTCCCGCCGAGGTCGTGCCGAGCACGTGCAACGGCCGCGCGCCCATCGCCTCGCCCAGCAGGATGCCCGCCGCGGGCAGCACGGCGAGGATCGCCGCGCTGGCGCGCGGACCCGCCATGCGGGCGTCCACCTGGTTCGCCAGCCGCACCTTGGCGTCCACGTCGCGTTGGACGGCGTCGAGCACGGTCGCGAGTGGCAGGCCGTGTTCGCGGGCGAGGGACCAGGCGTGGGCGAGCTGGGTGAGTACCTCGCCGCCGGGGTCCGAGGCCGACCGGGCGAGCAGCGCACCGTCGAGATCCCCGCCGAGCCGGGCCGAAGCCGCGACCGCACGCAACGTGCTCGCCGCGACGGGATCCGCATCCGCCGCGGCGGCTTCCGCGGCGGTCGCGGGATGCGCTCCCGCCCTGAGCTCGCCGACCATCGTGCGCACGGCCTCGGCGAGCGCGGCGGCCGCCTCGACCCGTGCCCTGGCTCGGCGGCGGGTGCGGCGGTGCAGGAAGACGGAGCCCGTCAGCAACAGCAGGGCGATCGCGGCAGCCGGGCCGGACAGCAGGACGGCCGGTACCGAGCCGAGGGGCAGCAGCGCGATGGCCCACCGTTTCGGGTCGGCCCGCCACGGGGCCGGGAACTGGCGCGCACGGAGTGAAGCGAGCCTCCGGGAACAGGTCGGCGACGGCCAGCTCAGCAGGGCGAGTGCGGCGCTGAGCGCGGACCCGGTCAGCACGGCAGCTCCACCCCCTTCGCGCCGAGGAGGTCGGCCACCAGCCGCCTGCCGGTCCAACCGGAGGGCCGCCACGCGGGCGCGACCCGCACGGTGTCGCCGTCACGCTGCACGACACCGATCTCGGCGAGCGCGCGGCGACCGTCCGCCAGCCGGCGCATGTGGAGCACGAGCTGTACCGCCGCGGCGAGCTGACTGTGCAGCGCGGAACGAGAAAGCCCGCCGAGCGCGGCAAGCGCCTCCAGCCTGGCGGGCACCTCGCTCGGCGAGTTGGCGTGAAGGGTGCCCGCGCCACCGTCGTGCCCGGTGTTCATCGCGGTCAGCAGCTCGCAGACCTCTCGGCCCCGCACCTCGCCGACCACGAGACGGTCAGGGCGCATGCGCAGCGCCTCGCGCACGAGTTCGCGCAGCGTCACCTCGCCCGCGCCCTCGACGTTCGGCGGACGGGCGACGAGCCGGACGAACTGGGGATGCGAGGGCTGCAGCTCGCCCGCGTCCTCGACGCAGACGATCCGCTCGGCGGGTGAGACCGCGCCGAGCAGGGCCGCGAGCAGCGTGCTCTTGCCCGACCCGGTCGCTCCGCTTACGAGGAAGGCCAGTCGCGCAGAGACAATCGCCCGCAACAGCGCGAGTCCGCTGTCGTCGACGGTGCCGAGCCTGCGCAACGCGCGAAGGTCGTGCACCGCGGGACGCAGTACCCGCAGCGACAGACAGGTGCCCTCGGCAGCGATCGGCGGCAGCACGGCGTGCAGCCGCACCCGGCCGTGCGGACCCGTGCCGGGCAACCAGCCGTCGACGAACGGCTGCGCGTCGTCGAGCCTGCGGCCCGCGGCGAGCGCGAGCCGCTGGGCGAGCCGCCGGACGGCCTCCTCGTCGGTGAACCGAACGTCGGTGCGGCGAAGGCCCTGCGTGCCGTCGATCCACACCTCGTCCGGCGCCGTGACGAGCACGTCGGAAACTCCAGGATCGGTCAACAGCGGTTCGAGCGGGCCCGCGCCGACGAACTCGTGCCGGAGCAGACGGAGCGCGTCGAGGATGTCCAGATGCCCTGCCACACCACCGGTTTCGGCGCGCACGGCTTCGGCGACGGTGCGCGGGTCGGTGCCGGACCCGGCCCCGGCGAGCCGCTTGCGGACGCGCTCGACCAGAGCGGTGTCGGCGGTCGCGCTCGACTGTCTTGAGTGGACTGTGGTCGCATCCATCGGGACCCCCTCGGATCGGCTGTACATTCACCTTCGAGGGCGAGGCGATGCGTCACAAGAGGCATTTCGCGGAGCTGTGGATAACCGGTCCGATGTGGATAACTCGACCGAACGACGTGTCCGATTCCCGCCGGAATCCCGGCCCCGCGAAGACAAGGCTGTAGGCATGGAACGCGCTGGTGACCGGCGGCAGCCGGGGAATCGGCGCGGCGATCGCACTCCGGCTCGCCGAGGACGGCACCGACGTCGCGCTCACCTACCGGCACGACGAGGACCGGGCACGCGCGGTGGCCGATCGGATCAAGGCGGCGGGACGCAGGGCGCTCGTCCTCCGCGCCGACAGCGCTGACGAGGCGGCCGTGACCGAGGCCGTGGAGTCGTCGGTCTCGGAGTTCGGCAGGCTGGACATCCTGGTCAGCAACGCCGGCCGGTTTCCCGTGGCACCGCTGGAGCAACTCGACGTCGCGGAGTTCGACCGGACGATCGCCGTCAACGTTCGCGCTCCGTTCGTCGCGGCCAGAGCAGCGGCGCGGCACCTGTCCGGCGGCGGCCGGATCATCAACATCGGCAGCAACATGGCCGAGCGCGCGGTGTTCCCTGGGATATCGCTGTACTCGCTGAGCAAAACGGCGCTCATCGGGCTCACCAAGGGACTCGGCAGGGAACTGGGTCCGCGGGGCATCACCGTGAACCTGGTCCATCCGGGGCCGACCGACACCGACCCGGCCGACGGCCCGAACGCCGGCACCATCCGCGGCTTCACCGCACTCGGCCGCTACGCCGAACCCGCCGAGATCGCCGCCGCGGTGGCCTTCCTCGCGGGGTACGGCGGCGCTTACGTCACCGGCACGGTGCTCACTGTGGACGGTGGCTTCAGCAGCTAGCGAGTGTCTCCAGCACCGTGAGGGCCGCGGTGCCGAGCGCACCGCCCGGCCTGGGGTTGAACACGCCGCGTTCGACGGCACGCGCGAGCCCGCGCTCCGTGCGGATCCGGCCGAGCAGGGGCACGCCCACGGCGTCCGCGACGTCGTGGGCGGTCAGCCCGTCCGGGGCGGGGCCGCGCGCGAGCACACGCACGTCGCCGGTCAGCTCAGCGAGGCGGGCGAGTACCCGGGTCGCCGCGACGCACGCCCGCACCTCGGCGGGTACCACCAGCACCGCCAGATCTGCGCGCCGGAGCGCCTCCTCCGCGGCGGTGTCGGGTTGCCGGGGCACGTCGCAGACCACCACCCGGCCGGCTCGCCTGCCCGCCTCGACGACGGCCGCGACCGCATCGGCCGTCGGGCCCGGGCCCTCCCGGTCGCACGACAGCACGGAAAGCCTTCCCTCGCCGTGCTTTCTGGCCGGCAACGCGGCCTCCAGCTCCGGCATCGACACCCGTCCCGACCGCACGCGCAGCTGCGGCCAGCGCAAGCCCTCGGCGCGTTCGGAGCCGAGCAGCAGATCGATGCCGCCGCCCAGTGGATCGCAGTCGACGAGCAGCGCGGAACCGCCGGTCCTCGCCACACGCAGCCCCACGCTGGCCGCGAGCACCGATGCCCCCGCCCCGCCGCATCCACCGACGACGGCCAGCACCTGGCCCCTTCCCTGACTCGGCCCCTCTGCGACGTCGGCGAGTGCGGCCACCAGCGTGTCCTCGCCTTCGGGGAGGGCGACGACGTCCTGGACACCGAGCGCGAACGCACGCTGCCAGGACTGCGGGGCCGGAGCGCCCTTGCAGACGAGCAGTACCCCTTCCCGGCGTGGCAGCGCGGGATCGGGGTCCTCCGCCAGTGCGGAGTCGTCGAGCAGCACGAGCGGAGCCGTCGCCCACGGCTCGCGCGCCGCGCCAAGGTCGCTCACCCACTCGCTCTCGCACCCCACCGCCGCCGCGATCCGCTGAATCTCGTCGAGCACGGCGTCGTCACGCACCACGACGAGCGGACGGTCGGCCTGCCGCATTCTCCACCCCCAGAGCCGGTTCTGCGATCACCCCAACGGTCACGCGGCGTCGCAGGACACGGCAAGCCCGGGTTCGCAAACCTGTGGACAACCGCCCCGATGTGGACAACTCCGTGGATAAAGGGGCGGCCCCCGCCAGGGGGGAGGAGCGGGGACCGCCTGGGGTTCAGTCCCGGGGGGTCGGACTGAACCGGGGTCCGGCTGGACCGGACTGTTCAACTCTAACTCCGCCAACGCCGGGTCGCGTGCCCCCGAGTACCGCAATTCGGTAACGGCACACGGGCGCACGTTCCGTTGCCCTGCCCGGGAAATCCCCTCCCGACACCGACCGTCGCCGGTCGCTCACTCGCCGGGTCGCAGCGGCGGCGGAACCGATCACTATGGTGGAGCCGTGGCCGAACCCAGCAGCTCACCGCGGAGCGCGTCTGAAGCACCTGCCTCGGTGGCGGCGTTCTTCGACCTCGACAAGACCATCATCGCCTCGTCCAGCGCGCTCGCGTTCAGCAAACCCTTTCTCCGCCAGGGATTGATCAACCGGCGGGCGGCGCTCAAGAGCGCCTACGCACAACTGATCTTCTCGCTGTCCGGAGCCGACGCCGACCGGACCGAGCGACTGCGGGCGGCGATCTCGGCGCAGTGCGCGGGCTGGGACGTCGCCCAGGTACGGGCGGTCGTCAACGAGACGCTGCACGACGTCGTGGCTCCGCTCGTGTACGCCGAGGCCGCGGAGCTCATCGCCGACCACAAGGCACGCGGCGAGGATGTGATCGTGCTGTCCGCGATGGGCGAGGAGGTGGTCTCGCCGATCGCCGAGATGCTCGGGGCGACCAGGAGCATGGGCACCCGGATGGAGATCGTCGACGGCCGCTACTCGGGCGAGCTGGAGTTCTACTGCTACGGCGAGCAGAAGGCCGTCGCCGCGAAACGGTTCGCCGCCGATCACGGCTACGACCTCACCGCGTGCCACGCCTACACCGACTCGAGCACCGACGTGCCCCTGCTGGAGGTCGTCGGGCATCCGCACGCGGTCAACCCCGACCGGGCACTGCGCAAGCTGGCCGTCGAGCGCGACTGGCCCGTGCACACGTTCACCAACCCGGTCTCGTTGCGCGCCCGCATCCCCGCGCCGTCGCCCGCGGTGATGGCGGTGGGACTCGGAGTGGGCGCGGTGGCCGCGGGGGCGACGCTCTACGGACTGTCGCGACGCCGCCGCCGGGACACGCCGTAGACCACCCACCCGGCGGCTTGTTGTGCTTGCCGGGTCACGGAAACAGACCGGCTCACACCCATGAAAGTCACTGGATAGAGGCTCTGTACCGGTGCACCCCGCAGCACCCTTGAAGTGACGGCCATCACTCGGTAGAAAGGGGGTTGCGGACATCTGGTCGGCCAGGGATCCGGCGAAGAGAAGCCCGATCCACCCCGAAAGATCTCCGTGCGCGGACTCCGGGCACCCACGCTGGGCATGCCGCGGGAGGCTTGTCGTCGAGGGACTGCGTACCGGGACGCCGGACGCCGAGTCCCCACTGAGTACGACACGAGTTGCAGCTTGGTCACCCGAGCAGTCCGCGCGAGCAGGCGGCGCCCGTTGACGTTCAACGTCACGGGCGCCGCCAGCGTATGCGGCAGGTTTTCCCTCGGTAGTGCCGCCTTTCGGTCGTTGACCGGCTCCCGTTTCGTCAGTAGCTTTCCGGCGTCGGCGAGTTCTCGTGGAAATCCCACGAACGCACACGCCCTGGGAGGCTTTCCGTGACCATCCCCCGCGCCCGGCACAGGACGACGTATGCCAGAAGATGCGCCACCGCTTCGATCGCCGGACTGCTCGCGGTGACCGCGAGCGCCGCACCCGCCGCGGCGGAGGAGCCGCGGCCGGGCAACTGGGCCGAGGAGACGCTGCGCGGGCTGACCCTCGAACAGAAGGTGGGCCAGCTCTTCGTCGCCGACGTGTTCGGCAAGGGCGCGAACGAAGCCCACCCTTCGAACCGGGAGAAGTACGGAGTCGACACCCCCGCCGAGGTCGTGCACCGCTACCAGGTCGGCGGCGTCATCTACTTCAACAACGCGGGCACCGACAACGTCGACGACCCGGCACAGGTCGCCCGGTTGTCCAACGGGCTGCAGCGCGCGGCGCTCACGCACGCGCCGCACGTGCCGCTGGTGCTGTCGATCGACCAGGAGGGCGGGCGCGTCACCCGCATCGGCGACCCGGCCACCGAGTACCCGAGCGCGATGGCGCTGGGCGCTGGCCGGGACGCCGGCGGCGCCCGCACCGCCGCGGCGATCAACGGCGCCGAGCTGCGCGCGATGGGCATCGCGCAGGACTTCGCGCCCGACGCCGACGTGAACTCCAACCCGCTCAACCCCGTGATCGGCTCGCGGTCCTTCTCGGCCGATCCCGCGCTGGCGAGCGAGCTGGTGGCCGCGCAGGTGGACGGCTACCAGAACGCGGGCAGCGCCACGGAAACCGTGTCCGGTGCGGCGAAGCACTTCCCCGGCCACGGCGACGCCGCGACCGACAGCCACACCGGCCTGCCCACCATCGAGCGCACGGAACAGGAGTGGCGCGAAACGGACCTGCCACCGTTCCGCGCCGCCATCGACGCGGGCATCGACTCGATCATGACCGCGCACATCGCGGTGCCGAGCCTCGACCCGTCGGGCGATCCCGCCACGTTGTCGAAGCCGATCATCGGCGGGCTGCTGCGCGAAGAACTGGGCTACGAGGGCGTGGTGGTGACCGACTCCCTGCAGATGCAGGGTGTGCGGGAGCTGTACTCCGACGCCGAGATCCCGGTGCGCGCGATCGAGGCCGGGGTCGACCAGATGCTGATGCCGCCGGATCTGGGTGTCGCGATCGGCGGCGTGCTCGACGCGGTGCGCAACGGAAGGCTCACCGAGGAGCGGATCGACCAGAGCGTGCTGCGGATCCTGGAGCTCAAGGCCAAGCGCGGGATCGTGGAGAAGCCGTTCGTGAACGAGCGCGCGGTGGAGCGGACGGTGGGCAATCCCGAGCACCTCGCCCGGATCCAGGAGGTCACCGACCGCACCACGACCGTGCTGCGCAACGACGCCGGTGTCCTGCCGATCACCGAGCCGGGCAAGGTGCTCGTGACGGGGTGGAACCGGCCCGACTATCCCGGCTATCCGGCAGAGCCGGTGGACGCTCTCGCCGACGCGATCGGCCCGTTCGCGACGCCCCTGCCCACGGGAACCAACCCGGACGCGGCGGCCATCGACCGTGCCACGACCGCCGCTACCAGCGCAAACGTCGTGATCGTGCTGACGAACAATCTGCGCGGCAGCGAAGGCCAGCGCGCACTCGTCGAAGAACTCATGGCCACCGGCAAGCCCGTCGTGGCAGTGTCGGTTCAGGAACCGTACGACCCCGGGTACGCGGACGTGCCGACGTGGGTCGCCACTTACGACTGGCGGAGCGTGACCATGTCCTCCCTCGCGAAGGTGCTCTTCGGCGAACTGTCGCCGCAGGGCAGGCTTCCGGTGACGATCCCGGCCGGAGACTCCGGCCCGGTGCTGTTCCCGTTCGGCCACGGGCTGACGTGGTGATGGTCAACCGGCGGCTCTTCCTCGCCGCGAGCGCGCTGGCGACCCCGATGCTCACCACGGGGTCGCAGTTCGCCGCGGCGGCGCCGATCCCGCAGTCGGGCCGGGTCACGCCGGGCGCCGACGTGCTCGCCGCAGAAGGCTGGCAGCGGCTGGCGGGGCGCAAGGTGGGCGTGCTCTCCAACCCCACCGGCGTGCTCGCGAACCGCGACCACATCGTCGACTCGCTGGTGGCCGCCGGGATCCGGCCGGTCGCCGCGTTCGGCCCCGAGCACGGGTTCCGTGGCAGCGCGCAGGCGGGCGGCTCCGAGGGCGACTACGCCGATCCGCGCACGGGCGTTCCCGTCTACGACGCGTACGGGGCCACGGCCGACACGCTCGCGGCGATGATCACCAAGGCGGGTGTGGACACGGTGGTGTTCGACATCGCCGACATCGGCGCCCGCTTCTACACCTACATCTGGTCGATGTACACCGCGATGGCCGCCGCCGCGCGCACGGGCGCCGCGTTCGTGGTGCTCGACCGGCCGAACCCGGTCGGCGGCGAGGCCAGGGGGCCGATGCTGGATCCCGCGTTCAGCTCCGGTGTGGGACTCAAGCCGATCGTGCAGCAGCACGGCATGACCGTGGGCGAGCTGGCCCGGTTCTTCGACGCCGAGTTCCTGCCCGGCGACGGCGGCAGCCTGGAATCGCTGGAGATCGTGGAGACCCACGGCTGGCGGCGTTCCCAGCTGTTCTCCGAGACCGGGCTCGTGTGGACGCCGCCGAGCCCGAACGTGCCCACCGAGCAGACCGCGCTCGTCTACCCAGGCACGTGCCTGTTCGAGGGCACGGTGTTCTCCGAGGGACGCGGCACCACGCGGCCGTTCGAGATCGTCGGCGCACCCGGTGTCGACTGGCGGTGGCGCGAGGCGCTCGGGAAGGAACGACTGTCCGGGGTCAGCTTCCGGGAGACCTACTTCGTGCCGACGTTCGGCAAGTTCTCGGGCGAGACGTGCGGCGGGGTGCAGCTCAGCGTCACCGACCCCCATGCCTTCGATCCGATCCGGACGGCCGTGGCGATGCTCGTGACGGCCAAGCGGGTGCATCCGCGGCTATTCGGCTGGCGGCCGGACGACTTCATCGACAAGCTCGCCGGCTCGGCGCGACTACGCACGATGGTCGACGCGGGCGCGGGCACCGACGAGATCGTGGGGGCGTGGCAGGGGGAGCTCGCCGAGTTCGAGCGCAGACGGCAGGAGTACTTGATCTACCGATAGGCGGGGACGATCGTGCGGGGGAGAATTGCGGCGCTGGCCGCGGTCATGGTGCTCACGGGAGCGACGGCGATGGCTTCTGCCCTTCCTGAGGACGGCGGGCGCTTCGACCGCCCGAGGGAGGGCTTCGCCCCCGCGTCGACGGTGCTGAGGGGAGCGCTGCCCGAGCAGGCCGGACTCGACCCCGAACCGATCCGCACGGCCGAACGGCAGCTCGACGACTGGAGCCGGGCCGACGCCGCCGACGGGCATCCGCTGTTCTCCGGTGCCGTGGGCATGCTCGTGCACAACGGCCTGATCGTCGACACCCACGCCACGGGCGGAGCCGTGCGCTACGCCGACGGCAGCGGCAGGGAGCTGCCGCGCTCACGGCAGGTGCCGATGCGTGCCGACACGATCTTCGACATGGCGTCGGTCACGAAGCTGTTCACCTCGATCGCGGTGATGCAGCTCGTGGAACGCGGCCGCGTGGACCTCGACGCGCCGGTCGCCCGCTATCTGCCCGAGTTCGGGGTCAACGGCAAGAGGTCCATCACCGTCGAGCAGCTGCTCACCCACACGTCGGGCCTCGAACCGTTCCTGCTGCTGTGGCGGGACTGGCCGGATAAGGCGTCGCGCATCAAGGCCGTCATGAACGTCGCGCCGGAGACCGAGCCGGGCAGCACCTACACCTACTCCGACCTCAACCTCATCACGCTCGGCGTGCTGGTCGAGCGCCTCACCGGGTCCACGTTGGACAAGGTCGTGGCCGAACGGATCACCGGCCCGCTGGGCATGACCGACACCGGTTTCAACCCGCCGGCGTCGAAACGCGACCGGATCGCCGCGACCGAGTACCAGACGAACCCGAGGCGGGGCATGGTCCGCGGCGAGGTGCACGACGAGAACGCCTGGGCGCTCGGCGGCGTCGCCGGGCACGCCGGGGTGTTCTCCACCGCGAGGGACATGGCCGTGCTCGGCCAGTCACTGCTGAACGGCGGAACGTACGCGGGCGAGCGGATCCTCAGCGAGGGGAGCGTGCGCGCCATGTTCACCAACTACAACCTCGGCTTTCCCGGCGACGACCACGGGCTCGGCTTCGAGCTGAACCAGCTCTGGTACATGGGCGGGCTGACGTCCACGGTCACGGCGGGGCACACCGGTTACGCGGGGACGTCGTTCGTCGTCGATCCGAAGTCCAGCTCGATCGCGATCCTGCTGACCAACCGCGTTCACCCCAGCCGGGAATGGGGCTCGATCAACGTGGCGAGGCAGGCGTGGGCGACCGCGCTGTCACGGGCGATGGCGGTGCTCCCCGCCGAGGGGCGCACGTTCTGGTTCAGCGGGCTCGGCGACGAGGGAACGGCGACGCTGACGACACGGCCCATCACGACGAGTGGCCGTTACAGCTCGGTGCGGTTTTCCGCCTTCGTCGACTGCGAGCCGACGGACCCGCTCGTGCTCGAGGCGAGCACCGATGGGACGACGTGGAAACCGGTCACGGTCACGGCGACGGGGCTCGGCGCGCCGCGGGAGGCCGTCCCTTTTCTGGCCGGAACCGGTCACCGGACGTGGTGGTCCGTGCGCGCGGAACTTCCCCGTGCTGAAAATCTCACTCTTCGTTGGCGATTCACCACGGATGGGAACTACACGGCCCGCGGAGTGGCCGTCGACGCGATCACGGTGACCGATGGAGAACGCACGCTGCTGGATGGCGAACGGCGGCCCGACGCGTTCGAGGCCGTGGGCTTCTCGTTGCACAGCCGGTAATTAGTTGCAGAGTCGTTAGCCAAGCGAGGTTAACGACCACGACCCGGTTGGCGACTTTCTCAGCAACTACGAAGCAGCAGCACGGGACGTGGGAACACTCTCAGGTTGCGATCATTCCGAAAGGTGTGGGTAACCTTGTCGCAGATGCCTACGGTTAGTAAGTTTCCCACGATGAGCAGCGTCCACCCTGACGACCAGGCCGTCCCGGATCCGTCCGCCGACGGTCCCGAGGGCACCGTGGGTCAGGGTCTCGACGCTGACGCCAGCCCGCTCGTGCGCATCCGCTCGCTGCTCCCGGGCCTGGCGCGGGCCGAGCAGCGCGTGGCGAAGGTCGTCCTCGACGATCCCTCGGCCGTCGCGAGGCGCAGCATCACCGAGGTCGCACTCGCCGCGAACACCAGCGAGACCACGGTCACCCGCTTCTGCAAGGCCATCGGGGTCGGCGGCTACCCGCAGCTGCGCATCGCGCTCGCCGCGGACACCGCCCGCTCGGCCGCGCGTACCACGCGCAACCTCGGCGGCGACATCACCAGGGACGACGACCTGGCCTCCGTGGTCAGCAAGGTCAGCTTCGCCGACGCGCGCGCCGTCGAGGAGACAGCGGAACAGCTCGACGTCGCCGAGCTGGAACGCGTGATCGACATCCTCGCCGCGGCGGGCAGGGTCGACGTCTACGGCGTCGGCGCGAGCGCGTTCGTCGCCGCCGACCTGCAGCAGAAGCTGCACCGCATCGGCCGCATCAGCTTCGCGTGGTCCGACACGCACATCATGCTGACCTCGGCCGCCGTGCTGAAGGCGGGCGACGTGGCGGTGGGCGTGTCCCACACCGGCGCCACCACCGACACCGTCGAGGCGCTGCGCGTGGCGAGGGAACACGGCGCCACCACGGTGGCGGTGACGAACTTCCCGCGCTCGCCGATCACGGAGGTCGCCGACCACGTGCTCACCACGGCGGCCCGCGAGACCACGTTCCGCTCCGGTGCCACAGCCAGCCGGATCGCCCAGCTCACGGTGATCGACTGCCTGTTCATCGGGGTCGCGCAACGGCACATGGACGACGCCGTCAGCGCGCTCGACGCCACCCGCGACGCGGTGGGCACCCACCGGCTCGGGGTCAGGCCCGACGGCAGGAGGCGGCCGAGGGACACCGGTAAATGAGCGACGCGGTGGATACGGCTGCGCGTTCCGACAGAACTGCGAAGACGGTGAGGCCAATGACCACAAGCCGCAGGGGGGTCGGTGCGGTACCGCCCCAGGTGGTGCACGTCGACTCGCCGACCGAGCAACGCAACCCCCGCACGACGGACATCGACCAGATGTCCACCGCGGGCATTCTCACGGCGATCAACGCCGAGGACAGCCGTGTCCCCCGCGCCGTGCACGCGGTGCTGCCGCAGCTCGCGACGGCCGTCGACTACGCCACCGAGGCGCTACGGGGCGGGCACCGCGTCCACTACGTGGGCGCGGGCACATCCGGCAGGCTCGCCGTGCTGGACGCGGCCGAGCTCGTGCCGACGTTCAACGTGCCGCCCGACTGGTTCGTCGCACACCACGCGGGCGGCGAGCGCGCACTGCGCCACGCCGTCGAGAACGCGGAGGACGACGAGAGCGCCGGCGCCGCGGAGCTGAGCTCCACGGCGGCGGCAGGCGACTTCGTGCTCGGGCTGACCGCGTCCGGCCGCACGCCCTACGTGCTGGGCGCGCTGCAGGCCGCCAAGCGGCGAGGCGCGCGGACCGGGCTCGTGTCCGGCAACCCGGGTGCGCCGAAACCGCCGGGTGTGGACGTGCTGATCGCCGTGGACACCGGGCCGGAGACCATCGCGGGCTCCACCCGGATGAAGGCGGGTACCGCCCAGAAGATCGTCCTCACCGCGTTCTCCACGGCGACGATGGTCAAGCTCGGCCGCACCTACTCGAACCTGATGGTCAGCATGCGCGCCACGAACGCGAAGCTACGGGGCCGCACGTTGCGCATCCTGCGCGAGGCCACCGGGCTGAGCGCGCAGGACTGCGACGAGGCACTGACCAAGGCGGACGGTGATCTCAAGGTCGCACTCGTCCATCTGCTGTCCGGAGTGGACGTCGCCGTGGCGAGCAAGGCGCTGGCCGCGACCGACGGGCACGTCCGCAAGGCGCTGGAGTCGGTGCGGGCAAGGGCCTCGTAGCCGGCTCAGGAGGCGGCGGCATCGGCGATGCTCGTCGCCTCCCGTGCTCCCGCCTCGAACGCCTCGCACGAAAACAGCAGCCACTGCCGCACGCCCTCGGGCTCGCCGCTCGCGAACGCCTCGGCGGCCTCGTGGTAGCGGCTGGTGCGCCGGAAGTAGGCGACCTCCGGCACGGTGAGCGCCTTCGGATCGAGGCCGGTGGCGATCATGGTCAGCCTGGCCGCGGCGCGCGCGACCACGGCGTCGGCCGAGCCGAACGGCCGCAGCGTCAGCAGCTCGCCGTGCACCACGGCGGTCAGCACTGGGCCCGGCACCGCCGTGGCACCCGTGACGAGCTGGGCGAGCAGTTCCAGCCGCGCACCGACTCCCGCGGCGGTGCGGGGCCTGCCGAGCGCGTCGGCGTCGGTGGTGAGGTCGGCGGCGGCGAGCACGTGCATCCTCGCCAGTGCCTGCAACGGCGCCCGCCGCCACGTCGGCAGCAGCGACTCCGCGGCCTCGGCCACGCGCAGCGCACCCGCGAGCACCGGGTCGGTCACGGCGCCCTCGTCGGGCAGGTCCGGGTCGGCGCCCTCGGTTCCGGCCGACGCGCGGGCCGCGCGCACCGACGCCTCCGCCGCGGTGGCCGAGCCGCCGCGCAGGTTGGCGCGATGCCGGTGCACCGCGAACACGGCGTCCTGCGCGGTCTTGGCCGCCGCGGCGACGCCGTCGAGCTCCAGCAGCGGAGCGAGCGGGTCCGTCATGCGTCGAGCACCTGGCCTTCCTTCGCGACCACCGGCGGCAGCGTCGACCACGGGAAGTTGATCCACCTGTCGGTGCGCCGCCACACGTACTCGCACGCCACCGCCGACGTCGGCTTCTCGTAGACGACGGCGCAGCGCACCTCGGCGACGTGGTCGGCGCAGAAGTCGCGCACCAGCTTGAGCGTGGCACCGGTGTCGGCGACGTCGTCGGCCACGAGCACGGTGGCGCCCGCGAGGTCAACGGCATTGGGCACGGGCGGCAGCATCACCGGCAGGTCGAGCCGCTGGTCGACGCCCGTGTAGAACTCGACGTTCATGACATGCAGGTTCTTGACGTCCAGCGCGTACCCGAGCGCACCGGCGACGAACAGGCCACCGCGCGCGATCGACAGGATCAGATCGGGCCGGAACCCGCTGTCGGCCACCTGCATGGCCAGCTCACGGCCGGCCGTGCCGAACAGTTCCCACGTGAGCTCCTCGCGCTCAGCCATCCGCGCCGTCCCTTTCCGCCTACTACCGGGTACGACGAGCATAGGCAGCGCCCGTCAACCGCTTGTCAGCCGCTCGTCGCCCGCTCCTTGTCGCACCGGCAACCTGGCTGCAACCTTCTACATGCCGTACTAACGTCACTACGGACGCCGCCACGATTCGCGTAGCAGGAGGCCAAGCACCATGACAGAGCAGTCGCCGGCACTCGACAACCTGTTGACCGAGAGCCGGACCTTCCCTCCGAGTGAGGAGTTTGCCGCGAACGCCAACGCGACCTCCGAGTGGTATGCGAAGGCCGACGAGGACCGCGACGCCTTCTGGGCGGAACAAGCCGAACGACTGCACTGGGACACGAAGTGGACCCAGGTCGTCGACTGGTCAGACGCCCCCTTCGCGAAGTGGTTCGTCGGCGGCAAGCTGAACGTGGCGTACAACTGCGTCGACCGGCACGTCGAGGCCGGGCACGGCGACCAGGTGGCCATCCACTGGGTGGGCGAGCCGGGCGACACGCGCGACATCACCTACGCCGAGCTGAAGCGCGAGGTCTCCAAGGCCGCGAACGCCCTGCTCTCGCTGGGTGTGTCCGCCAACGACCGCGTGGCGATCCAGCTGCAGATGATCCCCGAGGCGATCGTCGCGATGCTCGCGTGCGCCCGCATCGGCGCGCTGCACAGCGTGGTGTTCGGCGGGTTCTCGCCGAGCGCGCTGCGCCAGCGGGTCGACGACGCGCAGGCCAAGGTCGTGATCACCTCTGACGGGCAGTACCGCCGCGGCAAGGCCGCGCCGATGAAAGCCAACGTCGACGAGGCGCTCGCGGGCGCCGAGAGCGTCGAGAAGGTCGTGGTGGTGCGCCGCACCGGCGACGACCTGGGCGGCGACGTGCCGTGGACCGACGGCCGAGACGTGTGGTGGCACGAACTGGTCGACGGGCAGTCCGAGGAGCACTCGCCGGAGGCGTTCGACTCCGAGCACCCGCTCTACATCCTCTACACCTCGGGCACCACCGGGAAGCCGAAGGGCATCCTGCACACCTCGGGCGGCTATCTCACGCAGGCCGCCTACACCCACCACGCGGTGTTCGACCACAAGCCCGGCGAGGACGTCTACTGGTGCACCGCCGACATCGGCTGGGTCACCGGGCACTCCTACATCGTGTACGGGCCGCTCGCCAACCGCGTGACGCAGGTGGTCTACGAGGGCACGCCCAACACCCCGCACGAGGGCAGGCATTGGGAGATCGTCCAGAAGTACAAGGTCTCCATCTACTACACGGCGCCGACGCTCATCCGCACGTTCATGAAGTGGGGCGCCGACATCCCGGCGAAGTACGACCTGTCCTCGCTGCGCGTGCTCGGCTCCGTGGGCGAGCCGATCAACCCCGAGGCGTGGATGTGGTACCGGGAGAACATCGGCGCCAACCGCTGCCCGGTCGTCGACACGTGGTGGCAGACCGAGACCGGCGCGATCATGATCTCCCCGCTGCCCGGCGTCACCCACACCAAGCCCGGCTCGGCGCAGCGGCCGCTGCCGGGCATCTCCGCGAAGGTCGTGGACGACAAGGGCCAGGAGGTCGGCAAGGGCGGCGGCGGTTACCTCGTGCTCGACAAGCCGTGGCCGTCGATGCTGCGCGGCATCTGGGGCGACGACGAGCGCTACCGCGAGACCTACTGGTCCCGGTTCGCCGACCAGGGCTACTACTTCGCCGGTGACGGCGCGAAGTACGATAACGACGGCGACGTGTGGTTGCTCGGCCGGGTCGACGACGTGATGAACGTCTCCGGGCACCGGATCTCCACCACCGAGGTGGAGTCGGCGCTCGTGTCACACCCGACCGTCGCCGAGGCGGCCGTGGTCGGCGCGACCGATCCGACGACGGGGCAGGGCATCGTCGCGTTCGTGATCCTGCGCGGCGGCGTCGTCGAGGACCAGGCCGGCGGCGAGGAGGCCATCCAGGCCCTGCGCAACCACGTCGCGAAGGAGATCGGCCCGATCGCCAAGCCGAGGCAGATCATGATCGTGCCGGAGCTGCCGAAGACGCGCTCGGGCAAGATCATGCGGCGGCTGCTGCGCGACGTCGCGGAGAACCGCGAGATCGGCGACGTGACGACGCTCGCGGACAGCTCGGTCATGGACCTCATTTCCAGCGGCCTGAAGTCCGGCAAGGGCGACGAGTAACCACTGGCGCACGCGAAAGCGGCCTCCACCCGGCGTGGGTGGAGGCCGCTTCTCGTTGCGTGTTCAGCCGATCAGCCGGTCACGTCCAGGTGCGCCTCGACCGGGGTCGGCACGGGAGCCATGCCGTCCTCGTCGGCCTGCGAGCCCGAGCCGCCGTTCGAGTCGTCGCCGTTGTCGCCACCGTTGTCGCCGTCGTCGCCGCCGTCGTCACCGGGGGTGGTCGGCGGGGTGGACGGCTCGCCGCCGTCGTCGTCACCCTTCGCGCAGGTCGCCGACGCGAGGTCGAGGCTCTGCAGGTTGTTGACCTTGATGGCGATGGCCGTGACGGTGGTGGAGCCGTCGTCGTTGGTGACCTGCTTGTTGAGCGTCACCGAGGCGAGGCCCGGCACCGCGATCTCGGTGTTCGCGGGAGCGGCCACGTCCAGGGCGATCCCGGCGACCGACGCGCCGGCGACCGACGAGGAGGCGACGCCGTCCTCGCAGCTGGCCTCGATGGCCTCGGCCGCGACGAGCGGCTGCGAGAGGCCGAGGCCGAGATCCGGCAGGGCGTTGAGGCTCACGCGCAGGTCGGCGATGCTCGACTTGGCGTAGCCGTCACCGGCACGCGCGTTCAGCACGCCGAGGCTCAGCAGGTTCTGCGGCACGTCGAGGCTGACGACCGACTCCTCGGTGGCGCCGTTCGTGTCGTCCACGTAGGGCGTCTGCGAGATCTTGAGCAGGCCGTCGGCGGAGATCGCGAAGGCCGAGTTCTCGCCACCGGCGGCCGAGGCCGTGGG
Source organism: Prauserella flavalba (assembly GCF_003202235.1). Taxonomy (GTDB): domain Bacteria; phylum Actinomycetota; class Actinomycetes; order Mycobacteriales; family Pseudonocardiaceae; genus Prauserella_A; species Prauserella_A flavalba. Next base: position 201,174 of record NZ_MASU01000011.1, on the reverse strand, counting down.
GGCGAGCAGGACACCGGCGGTCAGCACGGCGGAAAGGGCACCGACACCGGCTACGGCCAGTCTTCTCTTGGACAATGAACTACCCTTCAAAGAAATTGCGTACAATTACCGCGAATAGCGGTTCTTCGTGCGAAATAAGGCTTCCGGAAAAACGGCGTCAGACGATGTTGACGATCGTGCCGAGCGGAAGCTTGACGAGTTCGTCGAGGGCCTCTTGCGTCACCCTGATGCACCCGTCGCTGTTCGCCTGGCCGACGAAGCTGTCGTCGGGCCAGGTGTGAATGCCGACGGTGCCGGGGCCACCGCCGAACGTTTCGTGCGAATCCGAGTGATAGCTCAACGGAAGCACGATGGGGCTGTAGTCGTTCACCGTCTCCGCGATGGAGGCGATGATGTACGCACGCCCCATCGGCGTCGGGTGCTCTTCCTTGCCGATGCCGATGGTCCATTTCCCGAGCGACTTGCCGTCCTCGGTGATTTCGAGCTCGAACGCCTCGCGGTTCACGTTGACCACGAAGTTGTTGCGCGCCGACTCCACATCGGAGTCTCCGGCGTGGATCCAGCCGCTCGCCCCGTTGGGCCTCGTCGGCAGCAGAACCTGCGCCCACTCACCCTGGGTGGCGATCACCGGAACCCAGGTCGGGGAACCCATCTGGCGGGTCGGCAGCTTCGCGAACGGCTCGCCGTTCACGGCCTTGTAGACGACGAGATCCTTCTTCGGGTGCAGCACCTGCCCGGTCGGGGCGGCGCCGGGGTCGAGGGGTGCATCCGCGAGGTCGCCGTACGTCGTGGCGTCGGGCAGGCGAGTCAGTTCCTCCTGGCTCACCGCCGACGGTTCGACGGTGTTCTGTTCCTCGCCGCCGCCACACGCGGAGACGAGGAACGCCAGCAGCGCCGCGCCTGCGACCGCCAGCAGTCGTGCCGACCTTTTCCTCCCGAGGGCACGGGAGGTGCCAGATCTATCCATCGATCACTTGTCCTGAAGCAGTAGGTACACGGGTACACACACGCGGAACCCCAACGACGGCGCCAAAAATCGCGCCGACTACCGCATGCGTACGAGACGACTCGCATTGTTATCCCGTGAAGAACGGCGGATCAAACCCGTTGCTTTTCCACCACAACCCCGGCAACAGGGCAAACAGCGCGTTTACGCAGGCCAGACACTCGCTAGTGGATCACTCGATAGTGTTAACCCTCGTCAGGCGATGCAACGTGACCCCCGGGGGAACGTCGTCACCCCCTGCGGCGCACGTCACCACACCGGGATCCTTCTCCCGTGGAATTCCTACCCGGAAAGTGCGAGCAGCGCCACATTGGCCCCGCGTCAACGGGCGCGGAACAATCGCGAGCGCCCCAACCCTGCGCATGCTGATCTCGAACGTGTGTTCTATACTTTCGGCCGTCGTAGCCGCACGCCACCGACAGGGAGACCACCCCGCATGAGCTTGGACACATCCATCACGCCGGACGAGCAGGTGAACTCCGCCGAAGCGGCTCCCGCGCAGCAGGCGGAACCGGCGCAGGCGGCGCAGCAGGTGCAGTCCACGGAATCCACGGAATCCACCGAATCCACGGGCAACGCGGAGCCGTCCGCTCCCGCCGAGGAGACCAAGCCGAAGCGGGGCCGCCCGAAGGGCTCGAGCAGTGCGCGCAAGACCCGCACCGTCGAGCTCACGCTCACGGTCACGGGCACCGCCGACGGCGAGTGGCAGGCCGAGCTCAAGCACGGCAGCAAGTGGGTCGCACGGGGCCTCGACATCCCGGCATCCGCGGTGTCGCGGGCGGCGAAGGAACTCCATGAGGAGCTGTCGGCCCCCATCGACGAGGTGATCAACGCGGCCAGGGAACAGCAGGCCGCCAAGGTCGCCGAGCTGGAGGCCCAGCTGGAGCAGGCCAAGCAGGCGCTCGCCGAGCTGGAGAGCTGAGACTTTCTCCCTGACGGCCCTGGTCCCGGAGCATCCGGGGCCAGGGCCGTCGCCTTCTCCGGGCTCAGCCCACCACGATCGTCGGCTCGTGCTTCACGGGGAAGTTCACGGAGCGCGCGATGAAGCACTTCTCGTGCGCCGGGCCGTGCAGCTCGGCGGCCTTGTCCACCATCGAGGCGTCGGCGACCGTCACAGTCGGCCGCAACGTCACCTCGGTGAACTGCCCGCCGCCATCGGCCTGCTCGGCCATCGTCCCCGACGCCGAGTCGACATAGTCCGTCACCACGACTCCCGCCTGCGCGCACAGGGCGAGGTACCACAGCAGATGGCACTCGGACAGCGCCGCGACCAGCAGCTCCTCGGGGTTCCACCTCGCCGGGTCACCCCGGAAAGCCGGATCCGCCGAGCCGGTCAGCACCGGCTTGCCGTCCGCGCTGATCTCGTGCTCACGGCCGTAGGCGCGGTAGCCCGACGTACCGGTGCCCTGGTTCCCCGTCCACCGCACGGTGAGCGCGTAGGAGTGCTCGCGTTGTCCCATGTGTCCGGTATACCGGAGCGAAAGGGCTCGGCCGTACGGGTTTTCGCACTTGCGGCTCGCCCCACAACGCGTTGAATGTCGCCGTGAGCAACCGATCGGAAACCGAGTCGCACTCCGGCGAGCACCACCACGAGGACTTCAGCGGCAAGCTCAACTGGCTGCGCGCGGGCGTGCTCGGCGCCAACGACGGCATCGTGTCCGTCGCCGGCATCGTCGTCGGCGTCGCGGGTGCCACCGCCGACCGCACCGCGATCATGATCGCCGGCATCGCCGGGCTCGTGTCCGGTGCGCTGTCGATGGCGGGCGGCGAGTACGTCTCCGTGAGCACCCAGCGCGACACCGAGCGCGCGATGCTGCGGCTGGAGAAGTACGAGCTGCGCACCATGCCCGAGGCCGAGGAGCGCGAGCTCGCGGAGATCTACGAGGCAAAGGGGCTCTCCCCCGACCTCGCGGCCCGGGTGGCGAAGGAGCTGTCCGAGCAGGACGCGCTGCAGGCACACGCCGAGGCGGAGCTGCACATCGACCCCGATCACCTCACGAGCCCGTGGCAGGCGGCGTTCGCCTCGATGGCGGCGTTCACGATCGGCGCGTTGCTGCCGCTGCTGGCGATCGCGCTGCCACCCGTGTCGCTGCGCGTGTGGGCGTGCGGCGGCGGCGTCATCGCCGGCCTCGCGCTCACCGGCTGGGCGAGCGCGAAGCTCGGCAACGCGCGCAAGCTCAGGGCCGTCGCCCGCAACGTCGGCGTCGGCGCGCTGACGATGCTGGTGACGTACCTGGTGGGCCTGCTGTTCGGCGTGACGGTGGGTTGACGCTGCTCAGCGGACGCCGCGCATCAGCTTCCGGATGAAGGGCGCGAGCAGGGCGATCAGCGCGCCGATCACCACGGCGACCGCACCGACGATGCCGAAGTACGAACCCTCGGAGTCGGGGCTGTAGTACTCCGCCAGCGAGCCCGACAGCGCCGTGCCCAGCGACACCGACAGGAAGTTGAGCGCCACCATCTGCGTGCGGAACGCCTTCGGCGCGAGCTTGGTGGACAGCGAAAGCCCCACCGGCGAGAGCAGCAGCTCGGCCAGCGTGAAGACCAGCAGGATGCCGACGAGCGCGAGCACCGGGCTCGTGTTGCCCGTGCCGCCCGCCATCGGCAGGAACAGCAGGAACGCGACACCCATGAGCGCGGTGCCCAGCGCGAACTTGATCGGGGTCGACGGCTGCCGCTGGCCGAGCTTCGTCCACATCGTCGCGAACACCGGCGCGAGCACGATGATGAACACCGGGATCACCGAGTTCACCCACGACACCGGCATCTCCCAGCCGAACAGGTCGCGGTCGAGCCGCTCGTCGGAGTACACCGTGACGACCGTGAACTGCTGCTGGTACAGGGCGAAGAACGCCGCGCTGGCGATGTACATCGGGATGAACGACAGCACCCGGCTGCGCTCGACGGCCGTGATCTTGCGGCTGGTGAGGATCACGGCGAAGTAGGCGACCGAGGCGACGCCGACGACCCAGACGGTCACGTCCGAGAGGTTCGCCGCGGTGATCACGCCGCTGAGCACGAGCACCGCGATCACGGCGGCCAGTGCCAGCACGCCGACACCGACGAGCGGCAGGCGCGAGGACGGCAGCGGGTTGGGCACCTCGCGAGCCTTCTCGCCGAGGTTCTTGCGACCCAGCGTGTACTGGATGAGCCCGAGCGCCATGCCGACCGCGGCGAGCCCGAAGCCGAGGTGGAAGCCGACCTCCTTCTGCGCGAGGCCGGTGAGGATCTGGCCGACGAACGCACCGAGGTTGATCCCCATGTAGAAGAGGGTGAAGCCGGCGTCGCGGCGCTGGTCCTCCTCGCTGTAGAGCGTGCCGACCACCGCGGTCGCGTTGCCCTTGAGCCCGCCGCTGCCGAGCGCGACGCACGCGAGGCCGACGCCGATGCCGGCGTAGCCGGGCAGCACCGCGAGGCTGACGTGGCCGATCATGATGAGAATCGCGCTGTAGAAGAGGGTCCGGTCGGGCCCGAGCAGCCGGTCGGCCACCCACGCGCCCGCGATCGTCGAGAGGTAGACGAGCCCGCCGTAGCCGCCGACGATGCTCAGCGCCGTCGCCTTCGACATCGCAAGGCCGCCGTCGGCCACCGCGTAGTAGAGGTACAGCGGGAGGATGCCGAGCATCCCGTAGTAGGAGAACCGCTCCCACATCTCGACGCCGAAGAGGTTCGCGAGCCCTCGTGGGTGCCCGAAGAACCTGGTGTCCCTGTTGGCCTCTGTGGAGGCCGTTTCCACGGAGTTCACGTGCGTCCGCCCTTGTCGTGCCGGGTATGGAAAACCACCAACACGGTAGGTTACTGCCGGGTAAATTCCAGACCGAGGCGGGTCGGGCTACGCCCGGCGAACGGCTAGGCTGGGGGCCAGGTGTGCCGGGAAGTCTGGTCGGCGGTCTCGTAGCCGATCCCTGGAGCCGCCCGTGAACACCCCCCGCCGACCCGCTCAAGCCGTCTCCGAGTTCGCCCGGTTTCTCCGGGTCGAGACGACCGGCGGCATGCTCCTGCTCGCCGCCACGGCCATCGCCCTGCTGTGGGCGAACTCCCCGCTGGACGACGTCTACCGAACCGTCCGCGACTTCCACATCGGCCCCGAGTCGCTGCACCTGAACCTCTCCATCGGCGACTGGGCGAAAGACGGCCTGCTCGCCCTGTTCTTCTTCGTCGCGGGGCTTGAACTGAAACGGGAGCTCGTGGTCGGCGAGCTGTCCGACCTCAAGTCCGCGGCGCTTCCGATCATCGCCGCGCTCGGCGGGATGATCGCGCCCGCGCTGATCGCCGTCACCATCGCGTGGGGCGAGCCGGGCATCGAGCGGGCGTGGGCGATCCCGGTGGCGACGGACATCGCGTTCGCGCTCGGGGTGCTCGCGCTGACCGGCTCGAACCTGCCCGCCGCCGCCCGCGTCTTCCTGCTCTCCCTCGCCGTGGTGGACGACCTCGGCGCGATCATCGTCATCGCCGTGCTCTTCACCGAGACCTTCAGTCTCGTCGCCGCTGCGATCGCCGTGGCGGGCCTCGCCTGCTACGCCTACCTCCAGCACCGCCGCGTCCGGGCGTGGTGGCTCTACGTGCCGCTAGCCGTCGTCGTCTGGGCCGCGGTGCACGCCGCGGGCATCCACGCGACGATCGCGGGCGTCGCACTCGGGCTGCTCACGCGCGTGCGGGCCGACCGGGGCGAGGACGAGGCACCCGCACTGCGGCTCGAACACCGCCTGCAGCCGTGGTCGGCCGGGTTCGCCGTCCCCGTGTTCGCACTGTTCGCGGCGGGCATCACGATCAGCGCCGACGCGCTGGGCGCCGTGTTCACCAGCGCCATCCCGCTCGGCGTGATCGCGGGCCTGCTCGCGGGCAAGGTCGTCGGCATCCTCGGGTTCTCCGCGCTGGCCGTCCGGCTCGGCCTCGCGCGGCTGCCCGGCTCGCTGACCTGGCGTGATCTCGGGGCGCTGTCGATGCTCGGTGCCGTCGGCTTCACCGTGAGCCTGCTGATCGCCGAGCTCTCGCTCGAAGGCGAGGCCGTCGAACTGGCCAAGGCGGCCGTGCTCATCGCGTCGGCCGTGGCGTCGCTGACCGCCGCGCTGCTGCTCGTCAGGCGGAGCAAGGCGCACGCCAGTAGCGCGCCCACCGAGCCCTCGGATTGATCACATGGCACGATGAGGCCCGTGAGCAGCCCCAAACACGAACCGGTCGGCGGCGATCGTGTGGGTTCCGTGCCCTACATCCCGCTGTCCGAAGAGAACGGATCCGCGGCCGACGGCCAGTCGATCGGTGCGCTCGTCAAGGACGCGACAGCGCACCTGTCGACCCTGTTCAGGGCCGAGGTCGAGCTCGTCAAGGCCGAGACCGTCGGGGAAGCCAAGAAGGCGGCCAAGGGCAGTGTCTTCTTCGTCATCGCCGGCGTCGTCGCGCTGTACAGCTCGTTCTTCTTCTTTTTCTTCCTCGGCGAGCTGCTGTCGGAGTGGCTGCAGCGCTGGGCGGCGTTCGGCATCGTCTTCCTGTTGATGCTGGTCACCGCCGCGCTGTTCGGCCTGCTCGGCTACCGCAAGTGGAAGAAGGTCAGGGCGCCGCAGCGCTCGATCGACAGTCTGAAGGAGACGGCCGCCGCGCTGAAGCCCCGGCGCGAGCCCGAGCCCGCCGCGGCGGAGCCGGGCCTGCCGGCGCAGCGCTGACGGCAGTGCCGCAGGTCGCCGTGCCCGCGCCCGACCCGTCGACCGTCCGGCTGGTGGGTCCCTGGACCCACCGCGACGTCTCCGCGAACGGGATCCGCCTGCACGTCGCCGAGGCCGGATCCGGTGAGCTGGTGCTGCTGCTGCACGGGTTCGCGGAGTTCTGGTGGGCCTGGCACCACCAGCTGCGTTCGCTCGCCGAGTCCGGGTTCCGTGTGGTGGCGGCCGACCTGCGCGGCTACGGCGATTCGGACAAGCCGCCGAGAGGCTACGACGCCTGGACGCTCGCGGGCGACGTCGCCGGGCTCGTCCGCGCACTGGGCGAGCGGCGCGCACACCTCGTCGGCCACGCCTGGGGCGGCCTGCTCGCCTGGACCGCCGCGACGCTGCACCCCCGCGTCGTCAGCTCGGTCAGCGTGCTCGGCGGGGCGCACCCGCTCGCGCTGCGGTCGGCGTTCGGCCGCTCGGCCCTGCGCAGGCGGCGCAGCCAGGCCCGCGCGATGTCCCACCTGCTGCGGTTTCAAATACCGATGCGGCCGGAACGCTGGCTCATGAAGGATGACGCCGCCGCCGTCGAACGGCTGCTCCACGACTGGTCCGGCGAGACGTGGCGGCGCGAAGGGGACTTCGCCGAGACCGCGAGGGCGTTCCGCAACGCGATGCTCGTGCCCGGCGTCGCCCACAGCGCGCTCGAGTACTACCGCTGGGCCTTCCGCGCGCAGTTCCGCGGCGAGGGCAGGCGGTTCAGCGACGCCGTCGACGCGCGGCTGCGGATGCCGGTGCTCCAACTGCACGGCGCCGCCGATCCCGTGGTGCTCCCCTCGACCGCACACGACTCCGCGCCGTGGCTCGGCCCCCGCTCGCGTTTCGAGACGCTGCCCGGTGTGGGCCACTACCCGCAGCTCGAAGATCCGGAGAACACGGCCAAGGCACTCGTGGCGTTCCTGCGCGAGACCCGCCAACCGCAGTGAAGGCCACCTTCACTGCGTTGAACGCAGTGAAGGTGGCCTTCACTGCAGGGCGGCGGTCGCCCGGCTAGGAGGTGCAGGGGCCCGTGCTGACCTGGGCGCCGAGGCCCGGTGCGGCCTCGACCTCGTCGCGGACCTCGTCGGCGGTGAGCACGAACCCGGTCTCCGGGTCCTCCACCGACGCGCCGAAGACGACGCCGATCACGTCGCCGTCCGGGTCTACCATCGGCCCGCCGGAGTTGCCGCTGCGGACCTGACCGCGCACCGTGAAGACATCGCGCTCCACGGTGTTGGCGTCGTAGATGTCGGGACCGCGCAGGTTGATGCGCTGCCGCACGCGCAGCGCCGACGCGGTGTAGGGACCGTCGAGCGGGTAGCCGAGCGCGATCGCGTCGTCACCCTCCTGCGCAGGCTGCGGGTCGAGCGACAGCGGGGCCGCGGTGAGGCCGGGCACGGCGAGGATCGCGACATCGGTCTCGGGGTCGTAGTAGACGACGTGAGCGTCGAGGCGCCCGGCGTCGGTCTCGACCGCCACCTCCTCGGTGCCCGCCACCACGTGCGCGTTGGTCATCACGCGCTCCGGCGAGACCACGAAGCCGCTGCCCTCCAGCGACCGCGAGCACGACGGTGCGATGCCGCGGATCTTCAGCACGCTCGGCCGCAGGTCCTGCACGACGGCGCTGTTCTGCAACGCCGCGTCGGGCGGGCCGATCTCCCGCACCGGCGCCTTCTGGAATGGGTCCACAATGGACGGAAAACCGGAGGCGTCGAGCAGCTGGCGCAGCTCGCCGGGCAGGCCCTGCGCCGCGTCGGGCATCATCGAGTTGACGCCGCCGAGCACCACCGAGTTGTTGATCGCCCTCGCCAGTCCCGGCAGCGCGGCGACGCTGGTGAGCGGCAGCGCGATGAGCCACGCGACGACGAACACGACGACGCCCTGCACGACGGCGCCGAGCGTACTGTCCACGCCGGACAGCTTCGGCGAGCGGATCCTGCTCTTGAGCTTGTTGCCGAGCCACACCCCGAGCGTCTCGCCCAGCGCGACGAGGAACACCACGGTGCCCACCGCGAACGCGACGCGCGCGGCGGGATGGTCGAAGAAGTCCACGATCATCGGCGCGAGCTGGATTCCGACCACCGCGCCCGCGATCACCCCGAGGAAGGCGGGCAACGCGATCACGACCCCCTGGCGAGCGCCGGAGACCGCCGCCAGCAATGCCAGCAGAATCACCAGCACGTCGACCCAGTTCAACGTCTCTCCCTACTCGCGCGAGCCGGCCTCCGCGCGCCTGACGCGGGCCTCGTGTCGCGCCAACGCTACGTCAAGGTCACGTACGTCCGTGTGATCCCACTCCCGCTCCCAGCCGCCGAGGGTGAGCAGCACGGAGAGCAGGCCCGCGGTGAAGCCCCAGACGAACATCTCGCCGACCTCGAAGGCAGGGCCCTTCCAGTCGGCACCGGACCTGCGTACCAGAAACCGGTTGGCGGGATCGGTGAGCTCCGCCACCGGCACCCGCGCGACGGCGGCCGTCTCGGCCGGGTCGACCGCGTGCACCGGGCACGGTTCGTGCCAGTGGGCCAGCACGGGCGTCACGGCGAAACCGGACACGGGAACGTACAGCTCGGGCAGCACGGCGAGCGGCCGCACGCCGGAGGGAACGACGCCGGTCTCCTCCTCGGCCTCCCGCAGCGCCGTGCCGACGGGCCCGTCGTCACCGTCCTCGGCGCCGCCGCCGGGGAACGCGACCTGGCCCGCGTGGGAGCCGAGCGTGTCGGCCCTGCGCAGCAGCAGCACGTCGGGGCCCCGCTCGCCGGCCTCGCCGAAGAGGATCAGCACGGCCGCGGACCTGGTCCTGGTGCCCGACGGCGCGGCGAAACGCGTGAACGTCCTCGCGTCCAGCTCACCACTGACCTCAACGAGGCCGCGCAGCCATTCCGGGACGTCACCGGGGTCGACGAGCGGGCCGGTCACCGGAGCGCCTCCACGGTCTCGCCGATCTGCGTCACGGAGGTGAACAGGCGCGGATCGTCGACGAAGCGGACCTGCCCGTCCTCGGTGACCAGGTACGACGCGGGCAGCGCCCTCGGCACCCTCAGCGCCTCCCGCACCGGCCCGGTCGCGCCGTCGCCGTCGTGCACGGACGGCAGGTGCACGCCCAGCTCGGCCAGCAGTTCGAGGCCATCCTTCGCGTCGCTCTGCACCTGCACGGCGAGCACGCGCGCGGCACCCGGCTGCCCGGCGTAGGACTGGAGCAAGGGCAGCTCCTCCCGGCACGGCTGGCACCAGGTGGCCCACACGTTGACGAGTGTCGTCTCGCCGGCGAGCGCGCTGCCGAGGTCGACCCGCGAGCCGTCGCCGAGGCACGAGACCTCCACGCCGGCGAGCTGTTCGACGGTGCCGCTGCCCCGCGGGCACGGCTGCAGCGCGGCGGCCGTGCGCGCGGGTCCGAGGTCCTCGCCCGCCTGCGGCGGCGCCGGGTCGTTGCCGATGTTCGGCAGCACGGCCACCAGCACCGCGAGGGCCAGCACGCCCACGGCCAGTGCCCATTTGGTCGCAGTGGTCAAGACTTCGTCACCAGAGACAGCAGATGGTCGCGCTCGGGGCCCTTCACGAGCTTCGCCGCGACGTCGAACTCGGTGGGCCCCGCGCCGTAGGAGGGGCAGTCGTTCGCGAGCGGGCAGGCACCGCACGCGGGCTTGCGGGCGTGGCACACGCGCCTGCCGTGGAAGATCACGCGGTGGGAGAGCATCGTCCACTCCTTGCGCGGGATCAGCTCGCCGATCTCGTGCTCGACGCGGACGGGGTCCTCGTCGGCGGTCCAGCCCCAGCGGCGCACGAGCCTGCCGAAGTGGGTGTCCACAGTGATCCCCGGAACGCCGAACGCCTCGCCCAGCACGACGTTCGCGGTCTTGCGGCCGACCCCGGGCAGCTTCACGAGCTGGTCGAGCTTGCCCGGCACCTCACCGTCGTGCCGCTCGACGAGCGCGGCGCCGAGCCCCAGCAACGACGTCGCCTTGTTGCGATAGAACCCGGTCGGCCGGATCAGCTCCTCCAGTTCGGTCCGGTCGGCACCGGCGTAGTCGGCGGCGGTGCGGTAGCGGGCGAACAGCGCGGGCGTGGTCAGGTTGACGCGCTGGTCGGTGCACTGTGCGGAAAGGATCACCGCGACGAGAAGTTCCAGCGGTGTCGTGAAATCCAGCTCGCAGTGAGCGTTTGGATAGGCCTCGTCGAGGCAACGTTTCATACGCCGGGCGCGTCTCACCAATGACAATCGGCTCTCTTCAGCGAACGAGCGCCGCTTCCGGGGGGCGCGACCGACGGCTGACGACACACCGCTAGCCTACGTGCGCCGTCCGAGCAGACGGATACCTGCTTGGCTAAGGTCGAGAGCCGTGGCCGGCCACGAGCGAGGATGAGGAGACTCATGACCGTATGGTTCGTCATCGCGGTGCCCCTCGTGGTCATGCTGTTCGCGCTCGGCATGGAGCGCGTCGAGAACCGGCTCCGGCACGTGTCCGTCCGCGGTGAGGACGTCGAGGAGTTCCTGGAGCAGGCCCAGCCCGACGAGGTCAGGGCGTTGTACGGGCACGGGATCGGCCGCGCGCTGGAGCTCTTCCGGCTGCGCAGGCTCGGCGGGAAGACCGCCAAACTGAAGCCGCGCCGCGTCCGCGGTTAACAGCGAGTTAGGCTGTTCGATCGGACGAGATCGATTCCACACCGCTCTGACAGGCGGTATCGGCACGAATGCGCTGAGGTATCACCCGCGCAGGGTGGGTTTGCCTCGGGGCGGCGAGCCGGGAGGCGATCTCGGGAGCACGCCCTACACTGCACGTAGTGATCGGCGACACGCTCCTTGAGTTCGAGGATCGCGGTCGCTTCTCAAAGGAGGCACGAGGTGGACGAGACCCTGGCCCGCGCGGGCATTTTCCAGGGTGTGGAACCGGCAGCGGCCGAGGCGCTTGCGCAGACCTTGGAGACTGTGGAGTTTCCCCGCGGCCACGTGATCTTCAACGAGGGCGAGCCGGGCGACAAGCTGTACATCATCAAGTCGGGCAAGGTGAAGATCGGGCGCAAGTCCGCGGACGGCCGCGAGAACCTGTTCCAGATCATGGGCCCCTCCGACATGTTCGGTGAGCTGTCGATCTTCGACCCCGGCCCGCGTACCTCGACCGCGACGACCGTGACCGAGGTCAGCGCCGTGACGATGGACCGGCCTGCCCTCCGGCAGTGGATTTCGACGCGTCCGGAGATCGCCGAGCAGCTGCTGCGCGTGGTCGCGCGCAGGCTGCGCCGCACGAACAACATGGTCGCGGAACTGATCTTCACCGACGTTCCCGGCCGCGTCGCCAGGGCGCTGTTGCAGCTCGCGCAGCGCTTCGGCAGCCAGGAGGCCGGTCTGCTGCGGGTCACTCACGACCTGACGCAGGAGGAGATCGCCCAGTACGTCGGCGCGTCTCGCGAGACCGTCAACAAGGCGCTCGCCGACTTCGCGCACCGCGGCTGGTTGCGGCTCGAAGGCAAGAGCGTGCTGATTCTCGACCCCGAGCGGCTCGCCCGCCGGGCTCGCTGAGCAAGCCGCTCCAGACATAACAAGGGGCCGGGCGCCACCCCCGACGTGGCGCACCGGCCCCTTGCTGTGCGCGGACCATCCCCCGACAGTCCGCGCTCCCCGCCCTCCGGTTGTAGGCCCCGACCCGATTCCCGGAGGGAGACTGCGGCGCTATTCGTAACTTCCACGATCCACGACCCCTACCCACCAACTCAAGGCCGTTCACCCTCAAGGACGCCCAATGTGATGGTTTGATGCCCTGAACCCGCACTCTGTTATCCAACTGAGACAGAAGTACCCATCCGGGACGGATCTCACACCTCTTCGAGTCGGCGTGTCGCGTTCGGTGAAACAAGTGGTACTCGCGTACCAGCGAGAGGCATACTGGTACGCGTGTCCCAATCCGACTCCCACGGCCGCACGACGCTGGCCGACTACCGCATCGCGCTGAGCACGCCGGGCGCCCGCAGGCCGATGGTGGCCTCCCTGTTCGCCCGGCTGCCCATCGCCATGATCGGCATCTCCGCGCTGCTGTTCGTGCAGCGGGAGACGGGGTCGTTCGCCGCGGCGGGGCTCGTGTCGGCGGGCGCGCTCGTCGGCGTCTCGGCGGGCTCGGTGGTGCAGGGCCGGATCATCGACCGGTTCGGGCCCACACGGCCGTTGCTGCTGGTGGCGGCCCTGTTCTCGGTCGCCATGACCGCGCTGGTGCTCGCCATCGAGGCGCACGCGCCCACACCGTTGCTGGTGACCCTCGCCGTGGGCATCGGCGTGACCGAGCCGATGACCGGCTCGGCCTCGCGGGCGCTGTGGACGCGGCTCGTGCCCGAGGGGCCCGCGCGGGACGCGGCGTTCTCCTACGAGGCCATCAGCATGGAGACGTTCTTCATCCTCGGCCCCGGCCTGGCGGGGCTGCTGATCGCCGCGCCGTGGCCGGGAACCGGCATGGTGCTCGGCGCCGTCTGCATGGTCACCGGTGCGGTGCTGTTCGCGCTGAGCCCGGCGGTGCGGGCGTGGGGTCCCGCGGAGGAGCGCACCGGCGGGCGCCTGCTCGGCGCGCTCGCGAGCCCCGGCATGCGCACGCTCGCGCTGGCCGCGCTGGGCTTCGGCATGGTGATCGGGTTCGTCGAGGTCGCGGTGCCCGCGGCGGCCGACGAGGCGGGGCACGTCGCCCTTGGCGGGCTGCTGCTGTCGGCGTGGTCGGTGAGCTCCGTCGGCTTCGGCGTCGCCTACAGCCTGCGCCCGTGGCCCCGGCCGATGAGGCTGCGGCTGCCCGTGCTGCTCGCCCTGTTCGGTGCGCTGGTGGCCCTGCTCGCGCTGCCGACGACGCTGTGGGCGCTGGCGCTCGCGATGCTCGGCGCCGGTGCCCTCATCACGCCGCAGTCGACCGCCCACTCGACGGCGATCGAGATCGTGGCGCCGAAGGGCACGGCGGCCGAGGCGTTCGGCTGGGTACTCACCGCGGTGACGCTGGGCCTGGCCTTCGGCCAGTCCGTGAGCGGCTACCTGGTGGAGCACAGCGGCCCGCCCGCCGCGTTCCTCACTGCGGCGGCGTGCGCGCTGGCGCTGGCGGCCGTGGTCTGGCTCCTCCGCCACACCATCCGCCCACCGCAGCCAGCCGAACCTGCGGCGCCCGCACTCGCCTGACCCCGCCTGCCCCCAAGGCCACCTTTGGGGCTGTTAGAGGAGCAGCTCGGTGGCGTCCGGCGGGAGTTCGGCTCCCGCTTCGAGAAGGGCCGCGTGTTCTGGTGACGCCGGGCTCAGCACCGGGTTCGTGTTGTTCACGTGCGTATAGAGCCACCGGGTGTCCCGGGAACGGCGGATGCGCGCGAGGCTGCCGTGCTCACCGGCCATCGGCAGGTGACCCATCGCGAGCTGGGCACCGGAGCCGACGTCCCCGGCAGTCGCGCCCGCCATCTCGTCCGGCGCGAAGAAGGAGCCGTCCAGCAGCACACAGCTCGCCCCAGCACAGAAGTCGTCGAAGCCCTCCGGCCACTGCGCCACGCACGGCGCGTAGACGAGCGAGCCGCCGGTCGCCGGGTCCTCGATCCGGTACGCCACGACCCACGGACCGTCGAGCGCCGAGTCTCCGGCGTACTTCGGGCGCTTGCCGCTGACCGGGAAGACGGTGACCACCAGGCCGCCGAGCTCGAACCTTTCCTCAAGGCGAGGCCACTCCCAGCCGTGGTACCGCCCAGCGATCTCCCGCGCCGGCACGGTCGCCGCCACCGCGGCCGGAGCCCACACCCGCAGTCCGGCGGCCTCCTTGAGCTGGAAGAGTCCCAGCGTGTGGTCGAGTTCGCCGTCGGTGAGCAGCACGCCCCGAAGCGGGCTCTCCCTCGGCGGGAGCGGCGCGAGGGCCGCGTACGACGTCAGCTGCGTGCGGATGTCGGGCGAGGCGTTGAGCAGGTACCAGGTGCGGCCGTCAGCGCTCACCGCGAGGCAGTCCTGCGTTCGGGCCGGTGCGGTCCCGGCTCGCACGGCTTCGCAGTTCGCGCACGCGCAGTTCCACTGGGGCACCCCGCCGCCCGCGGCCGTGCCCAGCAGGAGCACCCTCACCGCACACCTCGCATCACGAACTCGCCGGAGCCGCGCGGAGCCTCCAGCAGCACGTCCACCAGCCCTCGGTCCGGCGAGCGGCGGCACACCGGGTCGGTCGCCGCGGCGTCGCCGGTGAGCTGGAACGCCTGGCAGCGGCAGCCGCCGAAGTCGACGGTCCTCCGCTCGCACGTGCGGCACGGCTCGCGCATCCAGTCCTCGCCACGGTAGGCGTTGAACGACTCGGAGTCGTACCAGATCTCGGCCAGTGGCCGGTCGCGCACGTTCTCCAGCGGCAACGTGGTGATCGCCGTGGCCGCGGGGCAGGGCAGCACCGTGCCGTCCGGGGCCACG
This sequence comes from Prauserella flavalba, assembly GCF_003202235.1. Taxonomy (GTDB): domain Bacteria; phylum Actinomycetota; class Actinomycetes; order Mycobacteriales; family Pseudonocardiaceae; genus Prauserella_A; species Prauserella_A flavalba. Next base: position 186,104 of record NZ_MASU01000011.1, on the reverse strand, counting down.
GTCAGCTGCTGCGCGCCCCAGCCGGACATACACGGCTTGGGGTACTGCTCGTAGTAGTCGGACAGCACGTAGACGACCTGCATGGTGCCCTTGAGCCGCTCCATCGCGGCGCGCACCACCGGCTCCGCCGCCGCGAGCTGCTCCCTGGTGGGCAGGAGCGCGTCGCGGTTGCGCAGCGCCCAGCCGTAGAACTGGGTGTTGGCCAGCTCCAGCCGGTCGGCGCCCATCCGCTCGGCGAGGGCGATCATGCCCTCCAGCTGGTCGTGGTTGGCCCGGTGCAGCACCACGTTGACGCTCAGTGGCAGCTCGAAGCGCTTCACCAGCGCCGCGGCGGTGAGTTTGTGGTCGTGGGCCTTCGCACCCGCGAGGAGGTTCGCCCGCGCGGCGTCGGCGCCCTGCACGGACAGCTGGACGTGTGCGAGCCCGCGGTCGACGAGGTCGGCCAGCCGCGCCTCGGTGAGCCCGAGTCCGCTGGTCACGAGGCTGACGTAGCAGCCGAGGCCGGACGCGCGCGTGACCAGTTCCGGCAGGTCGGGCCTCGCCAGCGGCTCGCCACCGGAGAGGTGCACCTGCAGCACGCCGAGGTCGCGGGCCTGGTCGAGCACCGAGCACCACTCCTCGGTGCCCAGTTCCCGCTCGCGGGTCACCAGCTCGACCGGGTTCGAGCAGTACGGACAGTGCAGCGGGCAGCGGTGGGTCAGCTCGGCGAGCATGCCCAGCGGCGGCCGCACCTCCTCGGTCACGCCCACTCGACCACCTGCCGGTCGACGAGCCTGGCGAGCACGTCGCCGACGTCGCTCTCGCGCACGCCCGCGTAGCGCTCGCCGAGCGAGGCCGCGATGTCGGGCACCGTGCGCTCGCCGTCGCACAGCTCGAGTACGGCGGCCGCGGTCGCGTTGGGCACGAGCACGCCCTCGGGGAACAACAGCACATGGGTCCGCCTGGTGCGGTCGTAGGTCAGCCGCACGCCGCGGCGCAGCCGGGGCGTCACTCCTTCGCCGCCGCGTGCTCGATGGCGGTGAGCATGGACCACAGCACGTCGCACTTGAACGACAGCGCCGCGACGGCCGCCTCCTGCTGCTCCCGGGTGACGCAGTGGGCCACGACGATCGCGAGCGTCTCCTCGCCCTCTCCGCTCACGGCGTCGATCCGGTTCGTGAAGTAGGCCAGGTCCTCGCTGCGGATCCACGCGTAGCGGGCCAGCATGTCGCCGACCCTGCGCCGCATGAGATGTCCGGAGAACATCTCCGTGAGCCCGGAGGCGACGGCCTCGGCCCACGGCTTGGTGCGCGCGAAGGTCACGTACGTGTCGACCGCGAACCGCACTCCCGGCGCGACGTGCCGCTCGTCCAGCACCTCCTCGCGGTCCAGGCCCACCGCCGCGCACAGCCGCAGCCAGCGCTCGGCTCCGCCCTCGCCTTCGGCCCGGCCGTCGTGGTAGACGATGCGGTCGAGCCACTGCCTGCGGATCTCCGGCAGCGGGCAGTTGCTGATGATCGCCGCGTCCTTCTGCGGCAGCATGCGCTGGTAGTACCAGCGGTTGGCCGCCCAGACTCGCAGCTCGTGCTCGGTGAGCTCACCGGCGTGCATCCGGTGGTGGAACGGATGGGTGCCCCAGTAGCGGTGCGAGAGTCCCTTGAGCGCGGCGACGAAGGCCTGCTCGGTCATCGGTGGCTTCGGCTCCAGCGGCTGCACTGCCGTCCTCCCGGGTCGGTGGGGCGTGGCCGACAGAAGCTGTAAGCGCTTTCCCATCGGCCACGCCGAAACACTCGTCACTCCATACGGCCGAAGTACGCCGTGACCTCCATCGGGGTCTCGTACTCCTCGAAGTCCGGAGTGGTCCAGACCTCCAGCTCGCCCGACTCGACCATGGTGCGCCTCCCTCCATTGGGATGTCGATGAAAACGCCACCACGGTAACGGGATTCGCGCTGAAAGCGCTATCCCTCGGAGTTCAGATACTCCAACTGAGCCACCACGCTGGACTCCGCCGGACCCCACAGCGAGGGGTCGACGTCGGCGTAGACGATCTCCACGACCTGCCGCGGCGTCGCCTCGGGGCCGAGCCGCCGGAGCGCGGATCGCACCTGGTCGAGCCGCTGTTCCCGGTGCGCGGAGTACTCGCGCGCGGTGGCCGTGAGGTCGGCCAGCTCCGGCCCGTGACCGGGCAGGCCCAGTGCCCCGTCCGGCAGCGCGCAGAGCAGTTTCAGCGTGCGCAGGTAGTGTCCGAGATCGGTCAGCACCGTGGTGCCCCTGCCGAGCACCGTGTCGCCCGTGAGCACGTGTGTGCGCCCGGCCGCGTCGAACCGCAGCGTCACCGAGTCGTCGGTGTGGCCGGGCGTGTGCAGCACCCCGATCTCCAGCCCGGCGGCGGTCACGACGTCGTCGTGTGCGATGGGCTCCGCCCCGAGGCACAGGCCGGCCTCGAACGCGCGCACCGGCGCGCCGACCCGCTCGGCGAGCCACGGCGCGCCCTCGGAGTGGTCGGGGTGGTGGTGGGTGAGCAGGATCAGCTCGACCGGCTCGACGGCGGAGATCCGCTCGAGGTGCTCGACGTCCTCGTAGCCGGGGTCCACCACCACGCACGAATCGGAGCCGGGCGCCCTCAGCACCCACGTGTTGGTGCCCTCGAGCGTCATCATCGAGGGGTTGTTCTCCAACAGCACCGAGGCGGCGGGCGAAACCTCGCGCAGCTCGCCGTACGCGGGATGAGTCATGGCAGTTCCACCCTCACTACGTCGCCGTCCACCACGAGCCGCGGCGTGACCTTGCGCACGGACCGCTCCTGCGCCAGCGCCTCGGCGACCGACGCGCACGAGGTGAGCTCGTCGAGCAGGAACCACGTGGGCGGCATGAGCGTGCTCCGGCCCGCCTCGGCGTCGGCGATGGCGTCGGCGGGCCTGCTCCACCCCGACGACTCGGCCTCGGTGGTCCTGCCGTCGGCGTGCTGCCCCTCCGGCAGGGCGGCGAGGAAGAACCGCGCGTCGTAGCGACGCGGTTCCTGCTCGGGGGTCACCCAGTTCGCCCACGGCCGCAGCAGGTCCGCGCGCAGGGTCAGGCCCTCGCCCGCGAGGAAGTCGGCCAGCGACAGCTCCCGCGACACGAGCTGCTCGCGGGCGGCCGCGTACGGCGAGGTGTCGGTGACGATGCTCGACCCCGAGCCCGCCAGCAGCACGCCGGACTCCTCGAACGTCTCGCGCACGGCCGCGCACACCAGCGCCCTGGCCACCGGCTCCGAGCAGCCGAACCACTCCGCCCACCGCGCGGGTGGCGGGCCGGCCCAGCTCACCGAGGCATCGGCGTCGCGCTTGTCGACACCGCCGCCGGGGAAGACGGTCATCCCGCCCGCGAAGGCCATCGCCGTGACGCGGCGCTGGAGGAACACCTCGACGCCGTCACCGGCGTCACGCAGCAGCAGGACGGTCGCCGCGTCCTTGGCGACGACGGGCTGCTCCGGAGGCTCGGTCGGCAACGACAACACGGACTGCTTCGGCACGTGAAAGTTCGCTGGCACGCCCCGAAACATACCTTCAACTGCCGGAGAAACCGTCCGCCCAGCGGTGCTCGCTGCCGTTCGTCCTGCCCTGAGCGCTCTTCGCGGCCTCCGCTCGCTCGCGTTCGGCAAGCTCGGCGTGCAGCTCACGCAGCAGCTGCCGGTCGCGGTCGGACAGCTGCGGGTCGTCGAGATCGAGCTCCGGCAGCTCGACGATCTCGTCGGAGCGCAGGTTCACGGCGGCGATCGCGCGGCCCTTCTCGGGGTCCTCGGCGATCGCGGCGCGCAGCTGCGCGACCTCCTCCTTGGTCATCTCCGTGGTCGCCGCCGCGCGGTTCTCCCGCTCGGCCGGAGTGGGCTCCGGCTCCTTCCCGGGCGCCTCGTCCGTGGGCTTCTCCTCGGTGGAGACCTTTACGGCAGGCTCCTCGAAGTCGGGCGCCGCGTGGGACGGCTCGCGCGGCGTGGGGGTCTCGGCGACCGTGTGGGCGCCGCCGACCGGGCGCGACCCGCGCGCACTCCACGAGGCCGAGCCGCCCGCCGACTGGCCCGTGGCCAGCCACACCGGCGTCGCGGCGGCCAGGGCCGCCTCGTGGTACTCGGTGCGCTCGGCCCCGGGTCCGGTGACCTCGACGACCGAGCGGATGCCGCCCTTGCGCAGCGCGTCGTCGACGCGGAACGCGACGGCGGGCGGGTGTGCCTCGGGGCCGATCTCGACGAGCACGACGCGCTGCGGCAGCGGTCCCGGCACGCTGCCGGCGGGCGTGTTACGCCACACCGCGTGCACGGAGCGCAGGTCCGGCAGCACCTGCAGGGTGCGGTCGAGCGCCTCGGAGATGCCGCGCTCCGGCTCGTTCTCCCGGCTGAACCGGTGTGCGTAGCCGGGAATGGCGTCGCCGACGGTGAGCTGATCGGCCAGCGTGGCGTCGGACCTGCTCATCTCCAGCACGAGCGCCAGCTCGCGCTGCTCGGCAGGCCGGACCATGATCCGGCCGGCGATCAGCGCGCCGACGGCGAGTTCAGCCGCGTCGTCCAGGTGTGAACGAGCGACGAGCTCACGTGCCTCCGACAGCGCACTGTCGTCCAGTCGGCCCGCCAGTGCCAGCAGGACGTTGTGCAGTCGCAGCGGTACCGCGAAGCCGTCCTTCGGCAGGCCATCGTGGACATCCACCATCGCCGATCTCCCTCCAGCCCGCTGGCCGAGCGAGCGTTACGCGGGTACGAGTCTGTGGTGACCGGCGTCCACGGAGCCCACACAGACGAACCGTGAGTTCGCGAGCGCCGCCCGGTGGTAGGCGGGCACGTCGAACTGCGCCGGCAGGACCTCCACGCTCGGCGCCTCGTCGCCGAGGACCCGGAGGACCCGCTGTAGCTCCCCAGTAAGTCGTGGGAGCCCGGACACGGCGGTGACCAGCAGAATCCGCTTCGCCTCCTCTTCGGACCCACGGTCGTGCCGCCAGCTCTCCCGGACCTCTCCCACATCCGGGCGACCACGCAGCGTTGCGTGAACCACCACGGACACCGAATCAACGGTGTTCACCCAATCGGGTGCACCCGTCGTGAATGTGTACCGGTTCTCGACTGAGGCGTCTACCCCAAGTGTCGAACTCACCTGGTGCCAATCGGCACCGTGCGGGATCAGACCGGCGACCAGCAGGCGATACTCCGCCTGGTCGAGGTCAATCCTGTGCTTAAGCAAAGACTTCGGGAGCGTGCGCGAGAGCGTGCCCATCGCGCCCTCACCCAGCCAGTCCCGGAACCGCCACAGCATCTGGTCGGGCATGCGCCCCGCCAGCCGCAACAGCAGCTCGTGACACGCGTACTCGATGTCGGGGTCCATCAGGAAACCTCCACGGTCAGCTCGACTTCGACTGGGGCTCCGAGCGGCAGTTCCGCGACCCCCACGGCGGACCGGGCGTGCCTGCCCTCGTCGCCGAAAACCTCTCCGAGCAGCTCGGACGCACCGTTGATCACGGCGGGCTGACCGGTGAAGCCCTCGCTGGAGGCCACGAAGCCGGTCACCTTGACCACGCGGACCACCGAGTCGATGCCCACCAGATCGTGCACGGCCGCGAGCGCGTTGAGCACCGCGGTGCGCGCGTGCTGCTTGGCTTCCTCGGGGCTCACCTCGCCGCCGACCTTGCCGGTCGCGGCGAGCGAGCCCTCGACGAACGGCAGCTGACCCGACGTGAACACGAGCGAGCCGCTGCGGATGGCGGGAATGTAGGCGGCGACCGGTGCGGCGACGCCGGGCAGCTCGATGCCGAGCTCGGCGAGCCTCGCGCTCCAGCTCACGGGCTCAGCCCTTCGGTCGCTTCAGGTAGGCGACGTGCTGCTCGCCGCTGGGGTTGGGCAGCACGGTCACCAGCTCCCAGCCGTCCTCGCCCCACTGGTCGAGGATCTGCTTGGTCGCGTGGATCAGCAGTGGAACCGTGGCGTACTCCCACTTCGTGGCACTCATGCGGCACACCCTAGCCAGTACCGTCTGAGCGCGTGGAGACATGGCGCATCCTCGCGACGATCCTGCTGGCCGTGGCCGGGGTGGCAGGCGTGCTGATCATCATGGCCAAGGTGCGCGACAGCACCGACAGCTCGCCGACCGTCGCCGTCGCGGGTCTCGTGTCCTTCACCACGGTGGCCGTGCTGTGCGTGCTCACGCTCACCGTGTTGCCCGGTGCCGTGGCCTGGGGTGTCGCCGGGCTCGTCGCCCTGGTCGTCACGGTCCTCACACTCGCGTCCTGAGCCGCGGTGATCGGGATTCCTGGCTTACCCTGCGTAGGTGACCACACCGGCTGGCTGGACCGACGAGCTCGCACGGACCCGGCTCCATTTCGTCACCGGCAAGGGCGGGACCGGCAAGACCACCCTCGCCGCCTCCCTCGGACTCGCGCTGGCCAGCCACGGCAGACGCGTGCTGCTCATCGAGGTTGAGGGCAGACAGGGCTTCGCCCAGGTCTTCGACACCGAGCCGCTGCCCTACGCCGAGCAGCGCATCGCCGCCGCGCCCGGCGGCGGTGAGGTGCGGGCCCTGCACATCGACGTCGAGGCCGCGCTGCTCGAGTACTTCGAGATGTTCTACAACCTCGGCTTCGCGGGCCGGACCCTGCGCCGCATGGGCGCCATCGAGTTCGCGACCACGCTCGCGCCTGGCCTTCGCGACGTGCTGCTGACCGGCAAGATCAAGGAGTGCGTCGGGCGCACCGAGTCCGACGGAAGGCACACCTACGACGCCGTCGTGGTCGACGCCCCGCCGACGGGCCGCGTGGTGAAGTTCCTCGACGTCACCAAGGCCCTCACCGACCTGGCCAAGACCGGTCCCATCCGCGCGCAGGCCGAGGGCGTGGTGCGGCTGCTGCACTCCGGCGAGACCGCCGTGCATCTCGTGACGCTGCTGGAGGAGATGCCGGTGCGGGAGACCCTCGACGCGGTCGCGGAACTCGACGGCGCCGACCTGCGGCCGGGGGCGGTGCTGATCAACCGGGTCCGCCCGCCGAGGCTGCCCGCGCGGTCGGTGCCCGCGGCCGCGGACGGCAGGGTCGACGCCTCCCGCGTCCGCAGCGGGCTCGCGTCCGCGGGGCTGGAGTTGCCCGAGTCGACCTTGGACGGGCTCGTCGAGGAGACCGTCGAGCACGCGATCCGGCTCGCGGCCGAGCAACGCGCACGCGAGCAGCTCTCCGAGAGCGACCTGCCTACGCTGGAGCTGCCCGATCTGAACGGCGGCGTAGACGTGGCCGCGCTGTACGAGCTCGCCGAGGCACTGGTCGAACAGGGGGTTCGATGACCTTCCCGACCTCGACCCTGGACGTGGACACATTGATCGACGACCCCGAGACGCGCGTGATCGTGTGCTGCGGCTCCGGCGGGGTCGGCAAGACGACCACGGCGGCGGCGCTCGCCCTGCGCGCGGCGGAGCGCGGCAGACAGACCGTGGTGCTGACGATCGACCCTGCCCGCAGGCTCGCGCAGGCGCTGGGACTGCGGGAGCTCGGCAACCATCCGCGCAAGGTCTCGGTCGCCGGTTTCGAACCGAAGGGCGAGCTGTGGGCGATGATGCTCGACATGCGCCGCACCTTCGATGACATGGTGCGCCGTCACGCCGGGCCGGAGCGCGCCGAACAGCTGCTGGCCAACCGCTTCTACCAGACGATCTCCACATCGTTCTCCGGCACGCAGGAGTACATGGCGATGGAGAAGCTCGGCCAGCTCGCCGCGGCGGGCGAGTGGGAGCTGATCATCGTCGACACGCCGCCGAGCCGCTCGGCGCTGGACTTCCTCGACGCGCCGACCCGGCTCTCCGCCGCGCTCGACGGCCGCATGATCCGCCTGCTCACCGGTCCGGCCAAGGCGGGCGGCTGGGGCCTGCGCAAGGTCGTCAGCGCCGGGTTCTCGATGTTCGCGAAGGCCGTGTCGACCATCCTCGGCGGGCAGCTGCTCGCCGACGCGTCGGCGTTCATGCAGGCGTTCGACACGACGTTCGGCGGGTTCCGCGAGCGGGCCCGCAAGACGGCGGAGCTGTTGCGCTCCAAGGGCACCGCGTTCCTGGTGGTGGCCGCGCCCGAACCGGACGCGCTGCGGGAGGCGAGCTACTTCGTGGAGCGGCTGTCCGAGGAGTCGATGCCGCTGGCCGGGCTCGTGGCGAACCGGACCCATCCGGTGCTCGCCGAGCTCTCGGCCGTCGACGCGCTGGCCGCGGCCGACGCGCTCGACCGCGGCGGCAAGAACGCTCCCCTCGCCACCGCGGTCCTGCGCCTGCACGCCGACCGTGTCGCACAGGCCGAACGGGAGAAGCGCCTGCTCGCGCGCTTCACCCGGGCTCACCCCGGGGTGTCGGTCGTGCGGGTTCCTGCGCTGCCCAGCGACGTGCACGACCTCGCCGGGCTACGGGACATCGGGGACCGCCTCGCCGGAAACTGAGGCGGTCCCCGCCGATCGTCACGCGCCCGCGGCGGGCTCGTACTCGCGCTTCGCGGACTCCAGCAGCTCACGCCAGCTGCTCACCTCGGGCCGCCTGCGCAGCAGCGCGCGCCGCTCGCGTTCGGTCATTCCGCCCCAGACACCGAAGTCGATCCGGTTGTCCAGCGCCTCGGCCAGGCATTCCGTGCGCACCGGGCACCCCATGCAGACGAGCTTCGCCCGGTTCTGCTCCGCGCCCCGGACGAACAGGCCGTCGGGGTCGGTGTCCCTGCAGTACGCATAGATCCGCCAGTCCGACTGGTTGGTCTCCATACCCCCAGCTCCTACCCTGTTGTGACCGCAGGCAGGCAGCGAAGTTCCTCGACCTCGCCCCCCGCGAGCAGGTCTCCTGTGCTCACGTCCCTCCAGTAGCGCCTCCCCAGGCGCCGTATTCGTGAGATGTTGACGGACTGTAGGGGGCCTTGGTTCCGTCCGCCAACCCCCGAACCGCGTTTTGTTACCAGATGTCACATTCCTGTCAATGCGGTATCCGCGAAACGCAACCCGCTCGGACCAGTGAACGAATCAGGTGAGATAGGCCACTCGTGGCTACCCTGATATGGGTGCGCATGAGGGACGGTCTGCTGAAGATGCTCGGCCTCTGCCTACTCGCGGGGGTGCTGGTCGCGGGGATCCTCTTCCCGGTCGTCGGGGGCCTCGGAGTGCTGTCCAACCAGGCCAGCGACACCGTCGAGGCGATGTCCTCGGGACTCGCCGACGAGCCGCCGCCGCTGGTCAGCACCATTACCGACCGGGAAGGCCAACCCATCGCGACGCTGTACGACCAGTACCGCATTCCCACCGCCCCCGACCAGATCTCGGACGCCATGAAATGGGCGCTGATCTCGGTGGAGGACCGCCGCTTCTACGAGCACCACGGCGTCGACTGGAAGGGCACCATCCGCGCGGCGATCAGCAACACCTCGGGCGGCGACACCCAGGGCGCGTCCACCCTCACGCAGCAGTACGTGAAGAACTACCTCATCAACGTCGTCTACCGGAACGACAAGCTCGGCCAGCAGCGGGCGCAGGAGGTCACCATCGCCCGCAAGCTCAACGAGGCCAGGATCGCGATCCAGCTCGAGACGAAGATGAGCAAGGAGCAGATCCTCGCCGGCTACCTCAACGTCGTGGAGTTCTCGCGCGAGATCTACGGGGTCGGCGGCGCGGCGCGCGCGTACTTCAACACCACGCCGGACAAGCTCACGGTCGCGCAGGGCGCCCTGCTCGCTGGCATGGCCAACAACCCGCCCGCCTACGACCCGTGGAACAACCCGGAGCGCGCGACGGAGCGGCGCAACTTCGTGCTCGACAAGATGGTGGAGAACCTCAAGCTCTCGCGGCAGGACGCCGAGCGCATCAAGGCCGAGCCGTTGGGCGTGGTCCCCGACGGGCCGAACAAGCCGGCCGCCAACTGCGTGGGCGCGGGCCCCGAGCACGGCTTCTTCTGCCAGTACGTCGAGGACTACCTGCTCGAACACGGGATGAGCAAGGAAAAGCTCTACACGGGCGGCTACACCATCCGCACCACGATGGACCCGCGGTCCAACCACCTCGCCAAGCAGTCGGCCGAGGAGCAGGTGGACAAGATGGAGGAGAACGTCGCCAACACGCTGTCGCTGGTGAAACCGGGCAAGGACCGGCACGAGGTGGTGGCGCTGGCGGCCAACCGCGACTACGGGCCCGACGCGGAGGCGGGGCAGACGGAGTTCGCGCTGCCCTCGGCGATCTCGAACGTGACCGGCGCGGGGTCGAGCTACAAGATGTTCACCGCCTCCGCCGCCGTGGAACGCGGAGTGGTCGGCATCTACGACACCGTCCAGTCACCACCGTCGCACGTGTCGCAGATCTTCAGCGGCAGCCCTCCGCCGTGTCCCTACATCGCTCCCTACACGCGCGGGTACTGCGTGGTGAACGCGAGCGAGGGCTACAGCGGCAGCATGTCGCTGCAGACGGCGTTGCAGACCTCCCCGAACACGGCCTTCGTGATCCTCGAGGAACAGACCGGCATGGGTCCGATCGTGGAGATGGCCAGCAAGCTGGGGCTGCGCAAGACGATGGCGTCGAACGCGGCGACCGGCGGCCCGCCGGACCCGAACGCGGAGAGCCAGGAGGTCAGGCTCAGCCAGACCCAGTTCTTCGGGCCGAGCGAGCGGTCGCCTGGCAAGGGTTCGTTCACGCTCGGCGTGAGCCCGACGAGTGGTCTGGAACTGGCCAACGTCGCGGCGACGTTGATGAGCGGCGGTGTGTGGTGCCCGCCGACGCCGATCGGCGAGATCACCGACCGCAGCGGCAAGCCGGTGCCGATCAAGGAGGAGCCCTGTGAGCAGGCCGTGCCGGAGGGGCTCGCCAACACGATGGTGGTGGGGCTGAGCAAGGACGACCTCCCCGGCGGAACCGCGGCGGCCGCCGCACAGGGCGTCGGCTGGAACCGGCCGATGATCGGCAAGACCGGCACCACCCAGAACAACGGCTCCGCCGCCTTCATCGGCGCGACGCCGCAGATCGCGGGCGCCGGGATGGTGTTCCGGCCCGACCTGCCCAACGGCGGACTGGTGGACGGTGGGCCCGGCAACGTGGTCGCGGTCGACGGCGACAGCGGCAACATGTTCGGCGGCAAGACGCCGGCCAGGACATGGTTCGGGGCCGTGAGCAAGATCCTCGAGGGGCAGCCCGCGCCGCCGCTGCCCCGGTCCGACCCGAAGTACGAGCGGGTCAACTGAGTCCTGGCTGAGCGCATCGGCGACGATCGGCTGAACCGTTGCCCACGGATGAACACGTTTTCGGCATGACGCGTGTACGCTGGGTAACACAGGCACGCTCAAGGATGATAATGAAACGTCTCGTGACGGGTACAGCGGCGCTCGGGGCCGCAACCCTCGGTTACGCCGCCGGCATCGAGCGGCGGCACTGGACACTGCGCACGGCCGAGCTGCCCGTACTGGCCAGCGGAGCCCGGCCGATCAAGATCCTGCACGTCTCCGACCTGCACATGCTGCCGAGCCAGGTCTCCAAGCAGCGCTGGGTCGCCGAGCTCGACCGGCTGGAGCCCGACCTGGTGGTCAACACGGGCGACAACCTCGCCCACCGGCGGGCGGTGCCGTCGGTGCTGCGCGCGTTCGGCCCCTTGCTCGACCGGCCGGGCGTGTTCGTGTTCGGCAGCAACGACTACTACGCGCCCAAGCCGAAGAACCCTGCCAGGTACCTGATGCCGAGAGGTCGCAAGAAGCGCATTCACGGCAGGCACCTGCCGTGGCGCGACCTGCGCGCGGCGTTCCTTGAGCACGGCTGGCACGACCTGACCCACGTCCGCCGCACGATCACGGTCGCGGGGCAGCGGATCTTCGCAGCCGGTGTGGACGACCCACACCTCCATCGAGATCGATATGTCGACATTTCTGGGCGGCCTGATCGGGACGCCGTGCTCCGCCTCGGGATCACGCACTCACCCGAGCCGCGCGTGCTCGACCCGTTCGCGTCCGACGGCTACGACCTCGTGCTCGCCGGCCACACCCACGGCGGCCAGCTGCGGATCCCCGGCTACGGCGCGCTGGTGACCAACTGCGACCTCGACCGCTCCCGCGCCCGCGGCGCGTCTCGCTGGGGCGCCGACATGTGGCTGCACGTCTCGGCGGGCCTGGGCACGTCGCCGTACGCTCCGGTGCGCTTCGCGTGCCCGCCGGAGGCGAGCCTGCTGACACTGGTCCCGCGCGACGAAGCACCCGCGAAGGCGAGGAAGGCAGCCCGCCGAAAAGCCGCCAGCGACGTCCGCTAGACTGTCTTCCGACCCAGTGAGCGGTACATCGGGGTGTGGCGCAGCTTGGTAGCGTGCCTCGTTCGGGTCGAGGAGGTCGTGGGTTCAAATCCCGCCACCCCGACGGAAGATCTGGAAGAGCCCTGCTTGTGGAAAGCACAAGCAGGGCTCTTCCTTTGTGCCTTGTGGGGTTGCAACCCCCACACCCCGCCCGGGGGCACGCCCCTGCACCCCCGAGGTAGGCCCTACATCGACGAGATCGTCGACGCACTCATGCTCGCCGCATCCGCCGAGGACTACCGGCGCGAGTACAAATATGGGCCGGAAGCACTTCCCCCGCTTCAGCGGGGTTGACCCGTAGCGCCGAGGAGCACCCTTGATACCTGATCTTCCGTCCCCTGACGCCGGACGGCCTGCCCGGCAGATCATGACCGGAGCCGACCTGCCCGAGCTCGCCCCCTTCCACCCGCTCCGGTCCGGCGGAGCTGGTTCGTTCCCTGCCGCCCAAGGAGCCGGCAGCCAACAACCGTCGGCGATCGAGGATCTCGCTGATCTCGCGTCAGTTCGGCTCCGTCGCCATTTCGGGCCGCCGATTTCCTCGAATCGATTCGGCCCTCCCGGACACCCTCGGTTTCGAGCCGAGCAGCGGTCGCTGACGGCCACATCGACAATTGTCGAGCGTCCCACCACGTTCCTGCTACATCTGTACGTAGCCGATCTGGGCTTGCGGTCATACTATGAGCCTTCATAGCTAGAGGCGATCCGCCAGCCGACCCATGAGGGAAGACAATGTCACTCCTGCTTACCGGTGCTACCATCATCGACGGTGTTTCCGACAAGGGAATCGACGGTCGGGCTGTCCTGGCAAATAATGGCCGTATCGTGGCGATCGGCCAACCAGACGAGCTTCCGGTACCGGCGGACGCCGAAGTCATCGATTTCAGCGGGAAGTTCATCATTCCCGGGCTGATGAACGCCAATGTGCATCTCCTCATCAACATCTTCCTCGAAACGCTCGTTCGCTATGAAGGGCGTTACGAGGATCTGATTGTCGAGGCCGCCCAGGTTGCCCTGAAAGGCGGATTGACGACAGTTTTCGACACTTGGGGGCCGCGGCGTGCGCTCATGACAGTTCGCGACAAGATCGACCGAGGTGAGATCGCGGGCAGCCGTATTCGCTGCGCTGGCAACATAATCGGATTCGACGGTCCATTCTCCGGGGATTTCGATGGGAGAATAGCCGAGATTGGGAGCTCTCATTTCGTCGACCGAGTGAACGCGACATGGGTCGAAAATACCGGTCGGCATTTGATGTGGATGACCCCCGAGGGGGTTGGCGAAGAGGTGCGTCGGTACATTGAGCGCGGTATAGATTTCGTCAAATACGCGTCGAACGAACATGGTGCGACCGCAGCCGGCGCCTTCATCCAATTTTCGGAGCGCACACAGCGCGTCATCGTCGAAGAAGCCCATCGCGCCGGGTTGACCGCACAATCGCACAGTTCATCGGTTGAGGGCTTGAGAATGTCGATCGAGGCAGGCTGCGACCTCGTACAGCATTGCAACATGACGGGGCCTACCGAGATCCCGGACGAGACCCTCGAACTATTTGCACGAGAAAACTGCGGCGCCGTCGTCTTCCCATTAACCAATAATGGCCTGGAAACCCTGAAGGCATCATGTTCGGACCTCGAATGGACGATGTGGAAGGCCTCGGATACGAATACTCGTAATCTCATCGACTCGGGCGCGAAGATCCTCCTCGCCAACGACGGTGGCATTTTCGCTCCGGAAATCCTGCAGGAGCCGATGATCAAAGGCACCTGGAACGGCTTGCCCGAAGACGAAGCCCTGGGGCGGCTGGCAACAGGTCATTTCGTCTGGCTGAGAGCCATGGAAGAAAAAGGCATGTCACCGCTGGAGTTGCTGCATGCGGCAACTCGCAACGTCGCCCAGGCCTATAAGGTCGACGACGATCTCGGAACACTCGAAGCGGGCAAGATCGCTGACATGGTGGTCCTCGACGAGGACCCGCTACAAGGCGCGAAGAGCTACCAAAGCATCCACGCCGTCATCAAGGATGGTGCACTGGTAAACCTCGACGCGCTCCCGGAGCAGCCGCTGTTGACTGCGGAGCTTCCAGCTCCGCTTGAGGAAGAGGTTCACTACAAACGATTTCTCCATCATGGTGCGCGCTTGCCGGGTTGCCCGTCCTCCATGCACGGAAGGCACTGACGTGTGCACCCGCCACGCCCGCGAACGGATCGATGACGGTGGTCCTGAGCCATCCTGATAGGCATACATCAAGCACGGCAGTGAGGACTCCTGGTACGACGCGGCGCTCTGGCTTATCAACGCTGCCACCGGCGAGAGCCGAGCGCTGTTGCGCAGCGACGTGCAGCTCGGCCTCTCCACAGGCTCCCCCGACGGAAGCACGCCTCGGTCGTGCACGCGGTCAGCAGCGACCGGTGGCTGGTCGCAGGCGATGTAACGATCGTTGAGTTGAGCACCGGGTCGCAGTCCACGGTCGACACGACGGCGACGGATGTCACCCGTCTGCAGTGGATAAACGACGAGCAGCTCGGCTATCTCGGTCAGCGGCACCTGGACTCGGTGGCCGGCATCATCGATGTCACCACCGGCCAGGTGCGCGAGCTGTTCTCCACGGAGACGGCCTACGGGAGAGTTGGTTCTAGCCCGACGGCGCGTTCGCCGAGGACGGGCGCTGTTGACAACCCACACATTCGGCTGCGCGCGGCGAGTCGCCATTTCGGTGTGGGCGGCGAGGCGACGCGACCTGCAAGCGTCCGTCCTGGACAGTCCTTTCCGGAGTGTCCGATCACGTTGCGGGACGGTGCAGGGCGGACACGGCGTGGTCGACCGCCGCCCGGGCTCGCTCGCGGGTTGAGCACGAGGTGCGGCGGAGTCACCGCGACGACGGTGGTCACGCCGGTACGAGGGCGCAGTGGACGGGTGGCGATCGGGCGTTCCTCGGCCGTCAGCGTGGTCGAGGCGACGGACTACTCGTCCGCCAGCGGGTGGTCTGCGGGGAGGAGCGCCATCACCTCGGTCTCGTGGGCGACCTCCCGGCGCAGATCGGCCGGAGAGAACCTGCCGTACAGGCTGGCAACATCCAGGCGGCCCGCATCGAGTGCGGGCAGCAGGTCGTCGTCGGCGCCAACCGAGATGTCCACCGTCAGTTCGGGATGCGAGGCCCGCAGTCCGTTCAGCACGGGAGGAACGATGGTCGTGGCCAACCCTGTGTAGCAGCCCAGCGCTACGGTGCCCCGAAACAACAGTCGCATGAGTGATCCCGAGGTTTCGACGACTGGCGGGCCCCTCAGCGTGACGCGGCGGCGATAATCGACGCCCAGCCCTGAGGAGGAGTAGCGAGCATGCAGATCCCAGAATTCATGTCCCCCGACCACGTCGCGCAGATGAATCGACTGCTCGCCGACTCGGTGGCAGTGAAGAAGGCCGCCGCGGCCTTCGGCGGTACGCACTCGCTGACGTACCGCCTCGACGGGGCGCCGAGCGGCGTGGAGTACTGGACCTTCGAGATCTCCGCAACGGGAGCACGGTTCCTGCTGGGACCCCCGGCGACCACGCCGGATGCCACGGTGAGCGTCGACTGGACCACGATGATGCGCTCGGCCCGAGCCGAGCGGGAGGGTCGCGAGATACCCGTGCCCGACGCACAGGTGTCGGGGGACGCCGCGATGATGGCCAGGCTGCAGGAGGTGGTCGAACTCGCACGACCGATCGCCACTGTGGACAGCCGCATCCCCGAGGTGTGAAACGTCCTCGTCCCTAGTCGAGCTTCCTTTGCCGACCCACGCTGCCCACCTTGGCACGCACGCAAGTTTGCCGCCCGCCTTCACGCGGACGCGGACCGGAACACGCCGGCGCTCCCCAGCGTCTGAGAGGACGCCACGACGCTGCGAACAGCAGGCAGCCCTCGATCGCGGGGCGGCCCGCACCGATCGGGTCGAGGTTCGGCGCTCTCGGTACGACCACTCGCCAGAGCTCCGGTCGCTGCGCGATCGCCGCTCCGCACAGCAGGCGAGCCCGGAGCGGACCTGCACCCGGTGCACCGTGGATGGGTTCAATCCCAGGAAGAACGCCGTCCGCGCCGGGCCCCACCGGCGCAGCACCCGGACTTTGATGCGGGCCCGGCGCTGCGCGGTGGAGACCGGGACTGGAAGCGCTCCGGTGCTCGGCGCAGTGGTCGGCGTTCCTTCACCGCGCACCGGGCCAGACGCAGTCTGCCGGGCGGTACGGCTAGTCCCAGATTGAACTGATCGCCTTGGTTGCCTTGGGGCGGACTTTGAGCGTGCTTGGCAGCCGGTTGAGTCTTTTGACGAGCAGGTTCGTCGTTGCATCGGGTGGGGTGGTGTCGACGACGAGGTGGAGCATCCAGGTCTGGACACCGGTGGGTTCCATGCGGAGTGAGCGCACTGCGTAACGCCGTTGGTGCAGCAGGCTGATGACGCGCAGGACCCCGTCGAATCCGGCGACGTGCATGCCGAGGCGTTGCCGAACGAACGCGTCCTCCGTCGTCGTGCCGCGCTCGGAGTCGACTCTCGTCACGGCGCGACCTCGCGCGGCGCGGTGGCCTGGTCCAGCCTCCAGCTGCCACGCGGGCGGGCGATGTCGGCGATGCGCTGTTCGGCGAGGTGGTCGGCCGCCTGAGCCGGCGAGATGTCGTGGTCGGTTGCCATGGCGAGGATGCGCTGGCAGGTGTCGAAGATCTTTTCAGCGCGCGCGCGGGCGCGCTGTTCATTGAAGCCGGCGATCTCGTCGGCGACCTGGATCAGTCCTCCGGCGTTGACCACATAGTCCGGCAGGTAGAGGACGCCGTACTCACGCAGTAGCGTGGCGATCCCAGCGTGGGCAAGCTGGTTGTTCGCACCTCCGCACACGATCTCTGCCTGCAGCGCGGGGACGGTCTCGTCGTTGAGCACTCCGCCGAGTGCGCAGGGCGCGTAGACGTCCAGGTCTCGGGCGAGGAGTTTCTGCGGGTCCTCGGCCTCGACCTCCGGGTGGTGGCTGCGGAGTTGGTCTACGGCGGCGCTCGCCACGTCGGCTACGACGATCGATGCGCCATCGGCGAGGAGGTGTTCGACCAGTCTGCGACCGACTTTGCCCGCGCCCGCGACCCCCACCCGCCTGCCACGCAAGGACGGGGTTGCCCAGGTGTGCGCGGCGGCCGCGCGCATCGCCATGAAGACGCCGAACGCGGTCAGTTCCGAGGAGTCGCCTGCACCGCCGTGTGCGCGCGTCCTGCCTGTCACGAAGCGGCTTTCCCGGGCGATCACGTCCATGTCGTCGGGAAACGTGCCGACGTCGCAGGCCGTGTAATAGCGGCCTGCCAGGGATTCCACGAACCTGCCGTAGGCACGCAACAGCGGCTCCGTCTTCAGCTCGACAGGATCGCCGATGATGACCGCCTTGCCGCCACCCAGATCCAGGCCCGCGCACGCCGCCTTGTGGGTCATCGCGCGCGAGAGCCGGAGAACGTCGCTGAGCGCGTCCTCTTCGGAGCCGTACGGGTAGAACCGGGTTCCGCCGAGGGCGGGCCCGAGCACGGTGGAATGGATAGCGATGATCGCGTGCAGTCCGCTGGCTTGATCGCGGCAGGACACGACCTGTTCATGTTCGGTGGATTCGACAACACCAGGCATTCTTGGCTCCTTGTGGGAGTGGACGATCCGCCGGAAGGGTGCCGGCGGCATCGGACAACACTGCCCCGTCTCAGCAGGGCGGGTTGCTGGACCAACAAAAAACCTCCCGTGCGAATGGCACGAGAGGTAGGCGCAGGCGGTGATCCGTCAGCCTGCGCCGCACATAATGATCAAACCGAAGACCATGGACCTACCATAGTTTGAGCCCCACGACGCGGCAAGCGCCGGGGCAGAAGTCCACCGACGGACTCGTCGGCATGCCGGAAGAACGCCGAGGAAGACGTCGCAGAGCTCTCCCATCGGGCACCGACACGGCACGAGCCGGTGGGCCACGCTCCGTCGTGCTGGCTGACCGCAGGCGCTGCAGATCAGATACAGCGCTTTCGCAGGGTCGGTCCACGTCTTCGACGGATGACGTCGTTTGGCCAAGAGAGGTCCGACAAACGCTTGATGCTGCGTGGCTCCATGCGTCTCGACAATGGGTGTCATCGTGCGTTGTCCGCGTCGCGCATGCTGTAACGCGAGGGAGTGGGTCTATGGCCACGGATGTCGTGGTGATCGGGTCGGGTGTCGTCGGCGCGTCGATCGCGCTGGAACTTGCTCGGCGCGGCTGGCGGGTGACGGTTGTCGACAAGGCCGGAGGCGCGGGACATGGCTCCACGGGCGCGTCGAGCGCGGTGGTGCGGTTCAACTTTTCCACCTTGGCCAGCGTCTCAGCGGCGTGGGAGGCGCACTTCGCCTGGCGGTCGTGGGCGGAGCACCTTGGCAGCGACGTCGGGGGCCTTGCCCGGTTCGAGCGATGCGGGTTGGCGATGCTGGATGTCCCGGCCGCACCGCGGTCGATGTACCTGCCACTGTTCAAGGAGGTCGGCGTCCCGTTCGAGGAGTGGACGAGTGCGGATCTGAGGGAGCGGATACCTGGTATCGATGTCGGCCGGTACTGGCCCCCAAAGCGCATTGACGACGACCGTTTTTGGGCCAACGCTGAGACCACACTGGGCGCGGTCTACACGCCCGACGCGGGTTTCGTGAGCGATCCCGCGCTGGCAGCGCAGAATCTGGCCGTTGCCGCGAAAGCCCATGGTGCCGAGTTCCGATTCCACGCGACCGTGCACAGAGTCGAGCGGGCCAACGGCCGGGTAACGGCCGTCACGTGTGCCGACGGCAGCAGGATCCCGTGTGGCGTCGTGGTCAACGCCGCGGGGCCGTGGTCGTCGCGGATCAACAAGCTCGCCGGCGTCGGCGCGGATTTCACGGTGGCTTGCCGGCCATTGCGGCAGGAGGTCGCGCATGTGGCGGCTCCTGCGGGTTACCGCGCCGGTGATGGGGTCGGGATTTCCATCGCGGACATGGACCTGGGGACGTACCTGCGCGGCGAGGTCGGAGGGGGCCTGCTGGTCGGCGGTACGGAACCGGAGTGTGATCCCCTGCAGTGGGTGGATGACCCGGATGCGGTCACCATGCATCCGACGATGCCGGTGTTCGAGGCACAAGTCACGCGCGCCGCGCGACGACTGCCGGAGTTGGAGATACCCAACCGCGCCCGCGGGGTCGTGGGCGTCTACGACGTCGCCGGCGACTGGACACCCATCTACGACCGTACGGAACTAGAAGGGTTCTACGTCGCCATGGGCACCAGCGGCAACCAGTTCAAGAACGCGCCAGTCATCGGCAAGTTCCTCACGACGATCATCGAGCAGACCGAGAACGGTGTGGACCATGATGAACGACCGGCGCGGTTCGTCGGCGAGCACACCGGACTGGAGATCGACCTGTCCGCGTTCTCCCGCAAACGCCCCTACAACGCGGAGAACTCAGGCACGGTCCTCGGCTGAGAACGATTATCGATGACGGGACCCCGGGCATTCCGAGAGCCGTCGCGGAATGTGTCGCGTCCGGCGGTGTTTTTGTGCACGAGACACGCCCCAACTCCTGCCGGGAGGTTGACACCCGGTGTCAGGATACCGAGCGAATTCTTGTCGGCCTGTCTTCGGCCGTGGTCGGTGTTGCCTCGTGGCGGTGGGCAGCGGCGAGGGCGCGCAGCTTCAATCCCAGGTGCAGGGTCAACCGGTCGTCTCCCTGGCTCAGCTCGCAGCCGGTGAGCTGTTCGATTCGCTTGAGCCGGTGGTACAGCGTCGCGCGGTGGACATTCAGGAGTCGCGCGGTACGGGCGACGTCGCCGGCGTTGTCGAGGAACGCCTCCAGCGTGGCGACGAGCCCACGATGACCGTCTTCTTTGTCCAGCGCGACGAGCGCGGGCACCTGCGCGGCGGCGAGCAGGTCCTCGGTAGGCATCCTCAGCAACAGCTGGTAGGGACCGAGTGCGCCCCAACGGGCCACTGGTCCGATAGAGGGCACGAGCTGTGCCGCGCGCACCGCGAGGAAGGCCTGGCGATAGGACTCGACAATGTCCTCGATGCGGTGGGCGAGGCCTCCGATGCCCAGCACGAGCTGGACGCCGTCCTGGGTGAGCCGGTCGAACCGCGCGGTGAGTCTGCTGCAGATCGTGTCCAGCTCCCGGCGAGACGGCGGTTGGGGCTGGGCGAGCATCAACCATGCTCGAGACTTGTTGGTGGCCATCAGGGCGCAGGCGGGCGCTGCCGAGCGCTGCGACATCCAGCTCTGAGCGTCTTCGACGGCGGCTTCCAAGGCGACGGTCTGCGGGGCAGCGACGCCATCTGGCCCTTGGTGCTGCATGCCGAGGACCTGGAAGTACATGCCGGTGGTCGGGAACAGTTGCTCGGCCCGAAGGTCGTCCACGGCCTGGGAGCGGATGGCACGATCGGTGGCCACGAGTTCCCGCAGGATCGCCTCATGCCGTGCCCTGCTGCGTTCGTGCACGATGAGCTGTCGATACAAAACCACACCGGCGCGCTCGGCCGCTTCCCGGGCAACGTCCTGCTCCCGATCGCCGAGGGTGGAGTCGGGGTCGATGAGCCACAGGTAGCCCAGTAGCAACCCGGCGCAGCGGATCGGGATGCACAGCCGCGGCAGGGTGCCCTCCAGTGGCACGATCACCCGGCCCGGCGTTGTCCACTGCGCAATGCCTTGCGCGAGGATTTGCTCGCACAGCTGCGGGGCGACCGAGCGGTTGAGCACCGACGACACTCGCGTTGCGTCCTCGTCACCGAAATGGCGACTCGCCGCCAGCAACCGGATGTGCGGGTCATCGATCGCCACGGACCGCTGCAGCCGCTCGGCCAGGTTGTCGACGATGTCCTGCAGGTCATCGGCCATCGCGCACACCTCCCGTGGTAGTGGCGTGGATCAACTATGCATCAGCATCCCCCGAATTGCGAGCGACAGATGTCGTGTCTTGCCCCCTGCCGTGCGACAGATGACGCGGACGGAGTTCCCGGAGAGCTACCTGCCGGACGTGCTCGAGCAGCTGATGCAAGAACTCAGCACCCCGCCGGTCACGGGAATCCCCGGCGAACCGGGCGTGCACGCCTCGGTGCCTTCGGTCGTGCGGGCACTGTTGGAGAGCTTTTCCGAATGGACGCGAGCTGGCGTGCCGCGGGTCGGACAAGCATTTTCAGGTGGTCCGCTCCGCCACGAAGCTCGCCACGTTCTCGGCGACGGCGGTGAGCGGTAGGGCGCCGGCGCCGAGAACGATCTCGTGGAAGTCGCGGACGTCGAACGCGGGCCCGAGCGCCTCCGCGGCGCGGCTGCGCAGCTCCCAGAACTTGAGGAAGCCGAGGCGGTAGCCGAGCGCCTGACCGGGCATGTCGGTCGAGTAGCGCAGCGTTTCGGTACGGATCTGCCCCGGCGACTCCATGGTCGTCGACGCCATGTACCTGGCCGCCTCCTCGAGGGACCAGCCGAGCGCGTTGAGCCCGGTGTCGACGACGAGCCGTTGCGCGGTGAAACGCTGGTGGACGTAGTGGCCGTAGCGATCCCATGGGTCGGTGTAGAGGCCCATCTCCGTCCCGAGCGACGCGGCGTACTCGGCCCAACCCTCCGTGTAGGCACCGAGCAGCTCGGGGGCGAGCACGCCGCGGACCGGGTGCAGCGCGGCGTCTTCCTCCTGGCGGGCGAGGTGGAAATGGTGGCCGGGGACAAGTTCGTGGTAGATCAGGGTCGCCGCGTCGATCTGGGACCTCGTGTCGAGGCCGGACCCGTTGTAGCGGTAGCGGCCGGCGGGTTTTGTCGGGCCTGGCTGCTCGTAGTAGCCGTAGGACAGCCCGGCTTCGAGCTCGGGATCGAGGCGTTCGACCTCGTAGCCTGCTTCGGGTAGTACCGAGAACCACTGCCCGACCAGTGGCTCGATGGCGGCGATGTGCCGCCGGTAGGTCGCGGCGACGTCGTCGGCGCCGCGTGCGTGGAACCGCTCGTCCGCTTCGAGCACTCTCCGGTACGCGGCTTCGTCGCCGTCGAAACCCACCTCGGCGCGGAGCTTCGCCATCTGCTCGGTCAGCTCGGCGACCTGGGCGAGCCCGAGCTCGTGCACCTCCTCCGGCGAGATGTCGAACGAGGCGTACTGACGCACCAGTTCCCGGTACGCCCGCTCGCCTCCGGGGTACTGGCCGAGCCCGACCCCGCTGGCCGCGGTGTCACGCCCCGTGCCGTCGAGGTAGCGCAGGAGCGAGTCGACCGCCGGCAGTATGTCGTTCTCCTCAACCCGCCGCAGCCCGTCCTGCAGCCTGCCCCGCAGGGCCGGTGACAGGGGTTCGAGGCGGGAGTCGTCGAGGGTGAGCCACCGTCGCATCGCGACGCGCATACCCTCGACCGTGGACACGAACCCCGGCAACGCCGCGCGCGGTATCCCCCAGCCACGCTCGGCCTGCGCGCGAAGCTTCGCTTCCGCCACGCGTACCCGTCGCGCGAGGTCTGCGGCAAGGGCATGGAAACGCTCGACGTCGGCCGTCGAGTCGGCGAAGGTGATCACGTCGAACGCCTGCGGCGCCGTGTGGCTGAACTCGAACATCTGGTAGGGCGCCACCGGGAAGTGCCACCACCATGACTCGTCGGCGCGCGCCCAGTCGTCGGCGACGAAGCGGAGCAGAGCGGCTGTATTCCGCTCGTCCTGCTCGAGCGCGGCAACGTCGATCCCGATGAGCGCCTCGCGCACGGACCGGCCCACCGCGACTCTTTCTTCCGTCTCCTCGTGCGACCCGCACGGCAGTCGCTCGACGGGTTGCCCGTTGCGCAGTGCATAGTGCGGCTCGGTACGCAGGACGTGGTCCCACACGCGGTCGGCGAGGGCTCGGATGGTCAACGCCATGATCGGCTCCTTTGTCGGTCAATCGCACACGGGTCAGCGTGAACTGGCCAGTCGGGCGGGAAGCCCGAAAGACGCCGCCGCCACGACGGCACCCACGGCGCTCGCTCCGAGGAACGCCCAGGTGATGGCGTTCCAGCTCGGCAGCTGCATACCCGGCGTCAACTCGAGGGCCATGACGGTGGCGGCCACCTGAGCACCGACCGCTTGGCCCACCGCACGCAGGACGTAGGCGACCCCGGAGACGCTCGCGACGCGGTCCGCGGGAAGCGTGAGCGCGATGATGTTGACACCCTGGGTGAGGCCGAGGCCCACCCCCACGCCGACCAGGCCAGCGCCGACGGCCAGCACGACAGCATCGGACCGGCCGGCCACCATGACCAGCCCTGCGACGAGAAACAGCACCCCGGAGAGCACCATGACCGTGCGCGACCCCACCAGCCTCTCCAATCGGCCGGCCAGCGGGGAGACGATCGCACCGAGCACGCCTAGCGGGAACATGATGAGCCCGGTGACGACCGGAGTCGAGCCCAGCCCGTACCCGGTCGCTGCCGGTGCCGCCACGATCGTCGGGACAGCGATCATCAGCACCGTGGAGGCCACACCCGCGGCGAACGCGGTCACGTGGACGATCGTCACCGTCCGGCCGCCCAGCCGCAGGTCGACAAGGGGTTCCACGACCCGCCGCTCGACGGCGACGAACACGGCCAGCGCGACGACGGCCACCGCTCCCAGTCCGAGCACGGGAGCCGACGTCCACCCGGTCGACGCGACGAACGTGACGCCCAGCAGGAGCGCGACCAGGCCGATGCCCAGCAGGACGGCGCCTGTCCAGTCGACCCTGCCCCGCACTGCAGGCGGATAGGACGGCATCACGAGGACAGCGAGCACCATCAGTGGTACAAGCACCATCAGGGCGATCCAGTACAGCCACGGGTACGAGAGCACGGCGAGGATCGGCCCCGCCAGCAGCACACCACCCGCATTGGCGACGGCCATTCCACCGACGAGTAGGCCGTTGGTCCTCCGCAGCTTCTCGGGTGGCTCGGTGTCGCGGACGATGCCGACGGCCAGAGGCACGAGGCCGATCCCGACGCCTTGCAGGCCCTGGCCGACCGCGAACACCGCGACCGAGGAGGCCAGCCCTGCGAGCGCGATCCCCGCACAGACGATCGCGAGGACGCCGAGGAAGACGACCCGCCGGTCGCGGACGTCGGCAAGCCTGCCGACGACCGGGGTAGCGACCCCGCCGGCGAGCGCCATCGCCGAGATGATCCACCCGGCTTGCGCCGGCGTGGCGCCAATCCCCTGCTGAATGAGCGACAATGCGGGCAGGATCATCGCCTCGAGCAGGCCGTAGACGAGCACACAGCCGATCAGCAACACGCTCACCGATCGTGCGCGGCCCTGCGCCACCGGCAGGCCGCTCACCACAGTCTCGTTGCTCATCGGACGGGCACCTCCGCATCGACAGTCAGCATGTACTCGACGCCGTCGACCACCCCGCGGGCGACCCGGACCTCCCCGGCGGCGTTCGGTTCGCCGGACTCCCGGACCGGCTTCGCGCCCTGCTTCCAGCTATCCGTGTCGAGCAGGAACGGCCCGATCACCGCCGACTCCGCGGGAATCTCGACGGAGTCGTGGGTGACGAGGTCGACGATGCGCGCAGGAGCGGCGGTGGCGGGTGCTATGCGTGCGGACATAAGTACCTCCTGTTAGCGGCGAAGCCCGGGCGCCATATCCGGCGACGTCGAAGCTGGTTAGCAGCTTGAGGTGCGGCGTCGTGGATGGGAACGGGACAAACGTCGAGCAGATCGGTGCCGCGGTCCGACAGTTGGTGCATCCGACATCTCGCGCAGCGGCAGGCGAAGGTTCGCCACGCCTTGGTCCGCGAAGTACGGGTGACAGCTGAAACGGCGCGGGCGAGGACGGGCGAGCAGGTCGTGACGGTCGGATCGGTGAGGTTCACCGATGAGAACCGCTGGCTGCGGGAGAACAACCGAAACGCGCACGCAGCCACGGCCCTCGCGAGAACTGGAACATGCGGATGACCGTGCGATCACAAGCCGCCCAGCGCGGCCCCATTCCAGAACCGACGAGTTACGAGATTGACACGAAGAGTGTCGGCCATGTGTTGACGAGATGTGTCTACACATGCTGGCGATCTCCAGCGACTCACCGCCGTAGCCGGCGACCGACCCATCCGGCGGCGGACCCATCGCGCACGTCTGCCCGGCTGCCAGTGCAGGCATGGTGGCCTTCACTACGGGTGGGGTCACCTGGTGGCGAGGACTTCGATCCAGCACTGGGCGAACTCGCCGTTGCCGTTGCGGACCCACATCCACGCCGAGCGAGCCGCGCTCGCGAGCTGCTGGTCCTGCCGCACGCGGATGGCCTCGGCCAGTTCGGCCTCCACGCGCTCGGCCAGCTCGCGGTAGCCGATCCCCGCATGGAACCGCGCCTTCGCCCGGACGTCGCGGAAACCGGCGCGTGCCACCCAGTCGGCCACGTGCCTGCCTGCGAACGGGTCGCCACCCGCCCTGCGGTGCAGCAGGTGCCGTCCACGCAGCGCCGCGTCGACGTTCGCCGTCTTCGGCCGCAGCTTCGCCTTACTCCAGTCCGGAGTGGACACCGCGAGCGTGCCCCCGGGACGCAGCACGCGCGCACACTCGGCGAGCACGGCCTGGGGATCCGGCACGTGCTCGAGCAGCGCATGCGAGAAGACCAGGTCCACTGAGGATGGTGGAAGGGGCAGCCGGCCGGGATGCGCGGCGACGAAGTCCACTGTGGATACCCGCGCCCGATCGGCCGACTTGCGGGCCAGCGCCACCTCGGCGACGTCGGCGGCGATGCCGAGCACGTGTATCGGATGCGCAGCCGTGCCGAGACTCAGCGTGATCGCGCCACGCCCGCAGCCGACGTCGACCACCCGCATGCCCGGCTCCAGCCTGGGCAGGGCGAAGCCCGCGTAACCCTCCAGCACGCCCACAACAGTACGGACCTGGCAGGATCTCACGTGTGACCACACAGCATCCGGCAGCTCAGGTCCCCGATAAGCTCTTCACCGACCCGGTGGCGGAGGAACGGTGGCGCGCGCGGTTCAAGGCGCCGAGGGTGTCGGTGCCCGACTGGGCCCTCGACGCCCCGGACGCCAGCCTGTACGTGTCGAACGCGAGCGGTGTCTGGGAGGTCTACGCGTGGGACCGCGCGGCGGACACCCACCGCCAGGTCACCGACCGCCCCAACGGCACCCTGCACGCGACGACCTCGCCCGACGGCCGGTGGATCTGGTGGTTCGACGACACCGACGGCGACGAGTTCGGCTCCTGGGTCAGGGAGCCGTACGCGGGCAGCGGCGCGGCGGCCAAGGCGCTCGCCGACGTGCCCGACGGCTACCCCGCGGGACTGGAGATCGGTCACCGGCTGGTGGCCGTCGGCGTCTCGACCGACGACGGCTCCGCCCTCTACGCCCACCGCGACGGCGAGACGGTGCGCTTCTACACCAGCGAGGACGACGCCGGCGTGTCCGCTCTGTCCCGGGACGAGCGGTTGCTGGCGATCTCGCACTCCGAGCACGGCGACTCGCGGCATCCCGCCGTGCGCGTGCTCGCGAGCGACGGCTTCACCACCGTTGCCGACAAGTGGGACGGCGAGGGCAAGGGGCTGTCCGCGCTGGCGTTCTCGCCGAAGCACGGCGACACCCGGCTGCTCCTGCTGCACGAACGGCACGGCCGCGAGGAGCTCCTGATCTGGGACGTCGAGGCCGGCACCGAGCACGAGATCGACCTGGGGCTGCCCGGCGAGGTCGTCGGCGACTGGTACCCGGACGCGAGCGCGCTGCTGATCGTGCACTTCCACGAGGGCCGCAGCTCCCTGCACCGCTACGACCTCGCCTCAGGTGAGCTGACGGCGGTGGAGACGCCTCCGGGACGCATCGGCGGTGCGGGCGTGCGGCCCGACGGCACGGTCGAGTACTCGTGGTCGAGCGCGGCGGAGCCGCCCGTGGTGCGGGTGCGCGCCACCGACGGCTCGGACACCGTGCTGCTCGAACCACCCGGCGAGAAGGCGCCCGGTTCGGAGCCCGTGACCGACGCGTTCGTCGACGGCCCCGGCGGCCGCATCCACGCGCTCGTCTCTCGCCCGTCAGCCGGCGAGGGCCCGCAGCCGACGGTGTTCCTGCTGCACGGCGGGCCGCACGCCGCCGACGAGGACCGGTTCTCCGCCTATCGCGCGGTGTGGCTCGACGCCGGGTTCGCGGTGGTGGAGGTGAACTACCGGGGCTCGACGGGCTACGGCTCGGCGTGGCGCGACGCCATCGAGGGCCGCCCGGGGCTGACCGAGCTGGAAGACGTCGCCGCGGTGCACGACTGGGCGGTCCGCAGTGGACTGTCGGATCCGGCGAAGTGCGTGGTGACGGGCGCCTCCTGGGGCGGCTACCTCACGCTGCTCGCGCTCGGAACGCAGCCGGGACGCTGGGCAGCGGGCGTCGCGGGCGTGCCGGTGGCCGACTACGTGGCCGCCTACGAGGACGAGATGGAACAGCTGCGGGCGTTCGACCGCGCTCTGTTCGGCGGGTCACCCACCGACGTGCCCGCGGTCTACGACGAGTGCTCGCCGATCACCTACATCGAGAACGTCGACGTCCCGGTGCTGGTGCTGGCGGGCGACAACGACCCGCGCTGCCCGATCCGGCAGATCGAGAACTACCTCGACCGTCTCGCCGCGCGCGAGGTGCCGTACGAGTTCTACCGCTACGACGCCGGCCACGGCTCGCTCGTGATCGCGGAGACGATCAAGCAGGTCGCCATCGAGGTCGACTTCGCCCGCCGCGCCCTGAACCTGACGTGACAAGGGAGCAAGGGAGCTTTACTACCGTTTTCCGGTAGTAAAGCTCCCTTGCTCCCGGTTTGTAGGCTCGGCGCGGTGGGTCAGGAGGCCTGCTGGGCCTGCCACATCCAGTGCTGCTTCTCCAGCTCGGCGGCGATCTCGATCAGCAGGTCCTGGGTCACCAGGTCGCTCTTGTCGGTCTCGTCGATGCGCGCCCGCAGGCGCTCGATGATCTTGCCGAGGGCCTCCACGATCGCGTTGATCGTGGCCTCGGTCGTCTGCCAGTTGTCCGGGTACTCGGGCAGCCCCGAGCTCTCGACCACGGTCCTGGCCTTGCCGTTGGGCGAGACCCCGATCGCGTTGGCGCGCTCGGCGACGTCGTCGGTGAACCCGCGCGCGGCGTCGACCAGCTCGTCGAGCTGGAGATGCACGCTGCGGAAGTGCTGACCGACGACGTTCCAGTGCGCCTGCTTGGCGATCAGCGAAAGGTCGATGAGGTCGACCAGAGTGGATTGCAGAGCGTTCGCCGTATGCTCCTTGTCGCTCTCTTTGAGCGGGCTCGTGACCGGCGAGTTGGCCATCTTCATGTCCTCTCTACGCACTGTGGTGGGAGCGTCAACATGGCGCACTGCGTCCTGCTGACGCTTACCCGTTCCAGGTCAGGGCGAAACCCCTACCCCAGTGTGCGCCGGGCCACGCCGAACTCGGCGACTTGCCGCCCGATCAGGCGCAGGTTGGCGACCACCCTCTCCTCCGACGCCCCGCCCGCCTCGTCGAACTTGACCTCCGCGGTGTTCACGGCGCCGCCCAGCGGGGTGGGCCAGCCACGCAGCGCGTGGGCGATGGTGCGGAGCTGGTCGAGCGTGGTCACGGCCGCCTGCCAGCCGTAGGCGACCGCGATGAGACCAACGCCACGGCCGTCGAGGTACGGGCGGGTGTCCGAGCGCAGGTCCTCCACGTAGTCGAGGGCGTTTTTCACCAGGCCGGACAGCGCGCCGTGATAGCCGGGCGACACCACGACGATGCCGTCGGCGGCGCGCACCGCCTCCACCAGCTGCAACGCCTCGGGCGCGCGCTCGTCGATGCCCGCGTCGTAGAACGGCAGCAACAGCGCACTGCCCGTGATGGCCGAGACCTCGGCGCCTGCCTCCTCCGCCCCGGCGAGCGCGATGCGTAAGGCGCGTTCGGACTGGGAGCCATCCCGGAGAGAGCCACCGATACCGAGCACCTTGATCGCACGCGTGGAAGTCACGCCTCCGAGGCTAGACCTTCGACTTAGGTCGAGGGCCAGCCCGAAGGGCCGGGACATCGGTCACATCTGGCGCCTCAAGCTACCGATCAGTAGCCTCGGTCCCGTCATCGCAGACGGGAGGAAGAATGGCGATACCGCTCCAGATCCGGGTGCAGGCCGCGGTCGCACAGCTGCTCTACGCGCTTCCCCGCCCGCTGCGGCGGGCCGCCGCAGGCAGGCCCATCCGGCTCGACGGCCAGGAGCTCGCGCTCGACGCCCAGCTCCTGCTCCGCATGCAGCAGCTCTCCGGAGCGGCGCTGGTCAGCAGGGACGCCACCGTCGAGCAGTCGAGGGCGGCGCTGGACGTCTCACGCCACCTCGTCAGCGGCAAGCCCATCCAGCCCGTCGCCACGCGCGACGTCTCGATCCCCGCCGAGCACGGCGAGCTGCCCGCGACCCTCTACACGCCCGAGGGTCTCGCCCCCGGCTCCGGGCTGCTGGTCTTCTACCACGGCGGCGGCTGGGTGATCGGCACGCGCGCGAGCCACGACAACACCGCACGGTTCTTCGCCAAGCACGCCGGCGTGCGCGTGCTGTCGGTGGAGTACCGGCTAGCGCCGGAGCACCCGTTTCCCGCCGCACAGCAGGACGCGCTCACGGCGTTCGACTTCGCTCACGCCAGGGCCGCCGACCTCGGCGCCGACCCTGACCGCATCGCGGTGGGTGGCGACAGCGCGGGCGGCAACCTCTCGGCCGTCACGGCACAGGTCACCACCCGGCGCGGAGGCCCGGCGCCCGCGTTCCAGCTGCTGCTCTATCCCGGCCTCGACGCGAGCGTGCGCCGCCGCTCGCGTGAGCTGTTCGGCGACGGCTTCTTCCTCACCGACGAGCACATGACGTGGTTCCTCGACCACTACGCGCCCGAGGGCGTCGACCGCACCGACCCGAAACTCTCGCCGATGCTCACCGAGGACCTCGCCGGGCTGCCGCCCGCCTACATCGCGACCGCCGGGTTCGACCCGCTGCGGGACGAGGGCGAGGCGTACGCCGCCAGGCTGTCCGCCGCGGGCGTGCCCGTCGCACTCAGCAGGCAGGCCGACCTCATTCACGGTTACGTCAATTTCCTCGGCGTCGGCAAGCGATTCCGCGAGGCGACGGCGGAAGCGGCGGGCGCGCTGCGAATGGGACTCAGCCTCAAGCCGTGACGGTTTTCACCCCGAAATAGCGGAATCCGGCGTGGAAGCAATTCCACGCCGGATTCCGGTCCCCCTCATTTGATGAGGATCATGGCACCGGCACGGGCACCCCGGGGACCTCCGGAACCGCCGGAACCGCAGGCAGCGGCGGAACCGACCCGAGCAGCGAGCCCAGCAGCGACTGCAGGCTGTCCAGCAGGCCCTGCAGCAGGCCGTTGATCATGCTCAGCGGGTCGGGGAGCGGCGGCAGCCCCGGCACCTGCTGGGTGTAGACCCTCGGCTCGGCGGCCGGGTCGGCCAGCACCTCGCTGACCTCGCTGTTCTGCGACTTCGCGGTGCCGGCCTGATTCTGCGCGTCGGCCTGGATCGTGTAGATCTGGCCTGCCGCGAGGTCGGCGAGCAGCGGATCGAGGTCCGCGAGCGTGTCCTGCGTGCCCTGCACGTCCCCGGAGTAGGCCACCTTGGCGAGCTGGTCCCGAAGTTCGAGCACCTGCGCACCGGCCGCCTCGGTCGACGTGGCGCCCTTGCCCCCGCCGGAGTTGCTCGCCGCGGCCACCCCTGCCGTGGTCAGCGCGAGCATCGCACCTGTCGCGACGGCGGCCACCACGCGAGCGAATTTGTTTTTCATTTCGTAAACCTCCCGGCCCTCCTGAAAGCCCGACGGGACATGGATACCAACCGGGTTGGTGATCCACCAGCCGATCCGAGGACACGACAGTTTCCAACCCTCACGTGCCGAATTCGTTGAGCGATAGTCCGCCCGCAATTGATGAACCGTGAACTGTTGCGCTTCATCCGGAAGATCAGCATGAAAACCACGCTCCGCAGTCACCTCACCCGCTCGCGCCGAGAGGTCATCCATGCGGGCGTATTCGGGTGCCCCACTCACCCATCACCCCGTGGTGCGCGCGTGTCGCGTGGACCACGGAGGGTCTAACGGACACACACGAACGGCCCTCACCTACAGCGGCAGGCCCTGCTCGAACTGGGTCAGACCGCGGTCGATGTACTCGAGGAAATCGCCACCCTCCTCGATGGACGTGACGTAGGCGGCCAGCACCACGCCCGTGAGCGCGCCCGTCCACATCCGCACCGCGAAGTCGTCACGCTCACGCCCGAGCCGCCGCAGAATCGCGTCGTGCAGCATCCGCATGCCCTCCGTGAACTGCTCGAAGAGCTTGGCCCGCAGGTCGGGCACCGAGAGCACGAGCCGCTGCCGCGCCGCCTCCAGCTCGGCCTGCTCCTCGTCGAGACCACGGAAGACCTCGTGCACCGCCGCCCTGATCGCGGCGACCGGTCCCACGTCGGCCGGCTGGTTCAGGAAGTGCTCGATCAGGACCGGGTCGAGCCGGTCGTAGAGCACCGTGTCCTCCTTGGTCGGGAAGTAGCGGAAGAAGGTGCTCTGCGAGACCTCGGCGGCCTCCGCGATCTGCTCGACGGTCGTCGCCGCGTAGCCCTGCTCGGTGAACAGCCGGAGCGCGTGGTCCTGGATCGCCGCGCGCGTCCTTGCCTTCTTGCGTTCCCTGAGCCCGACCGGCTTGTCAGCTGGCGACGTAGTCATGGCCTGATTCTGCCCGCACGACATCCTCGGGCCGCCTCGGCAGGAACCTCAGCGTGAGCGCCACACCGGCCACCGCGAACGCCACGCTCACCCACAGCGTCGCAGTCATGCCGGTGACGAACGCCTCGTGCACGGAGCCAAGCAGGCCCGGCAGGTCACGGGCGGCCTGCACCCCGGCGGCGGCGCTGTCGCGCACGGCGTCGGCCGCGGCCGGTGGCAGGCCAGTGACGTCGACCGCGGAGGTGTAGCCCGCGTTCAGCACGGTCCCGAGGACCGCGACGCCGAGCGTGCCGCCGACCTGGCGCATCGCCTGGAGCAGCCCCGACCCGACGCCGCTGCGCTCGGTGTCCAGCGAGCCCATCGCGATGTCCATCGCGGGCGGCAGCGCGAACCCGAGGCCGAGCCCGAGCACGGTGATCCAGGCCGCGATGAAGCCGTAGCCGTCGGTGGCGCCGGTCGTGGTGCCGAGCACGCCGCCCACGGCCATGATCGCGAAGCCCGTGGCGACCACCACCTTCGCGCCGAACCGGTTGCGCAGCCGCTCCGCCACCTGCACGCCGGCCAGCAGGCCGCCGACGATCGGCAGCAGCCGCAGCCCGGTGCCGAGCGCGCCGGCGCCGTTCACGGCCTGAAACAACTGGGGAAGCACGAACATCGCGCCCATGAGCGCGAACGACGCGAGCGTCGCCAGCACCGCGCCCCACGTGAACCCCCGCGAGCGGAACAGCGCACGGTCGACCAGCGGGTGTGCCGCTCGCCGCAGCCACAGCGCGAACGCCACGAGCAGCACGCCGCCGCCGAGCAGCGGGACGAGCGCGACGGCGGCGCCCCAGCCCCGCTCACCCGCCTCGGTCAGGCCGTAGGTGAGGGCCACGAGGCCGGCGCTGGAGAGCGCGATGCCGACGACGTCGATGCCCTGGCCCGGCCTGCCCGGCAGGTTCGGCACGAGGAACGCGACCGCGACCACGCCGACCACGACGAACGGCACGTTGACCAGGAAGACGGAACCCCACCAGAAGTTGTCGAGCAGCCAGCCGCCGACCACCGGGCCGAGCGGAATGCCGAGCGCGATCGCCGCCGACCACACACCGATAGCCCGGGCCCGCTCCTCGCCGGGGAACAGCACGGTCAGCACCGACATCGAGAGCGGCACCAGCAGGGCACCGCCGACTCCGAGCAGGGCTCGCGCGGCGATCAGCAGCTCGGGCGTGCCCGCGTAGGCACACGCCACCGACGCGACGCCGAAGACGACGAGCCCCGCGACCAGCAGCCGTTTGGGCCCGAACCGGTCGCCGAGCAGACCCGCCGGAAGGAGCCCGGCGGCGAGCACGAGCGTGTACGAGTTCGCGAACCACTGCAGCTCGCTCGTCGTGGCGTGCAGGTCCACGGCCAGCGTCGGCAGGGCGACGTTGAGCACCGTGACGTCCAGCCCGAACGCGAGCACCGCGAACACCAGCGCACCGAGCGCCCACCAGCGGCGCGGGTCGGGAGCAGTCATGGCAACGATCTTTCGACAGTAACTATCTTTTGATAGTAGCTGTCGTTTTTTCTCCTGGCGACGATGAAAAGGAAGTTGCACGGCCGTACCAGGTTGCGGTTGTCTGGACGTCGTGCCGTTGCAGCCGTACCTCGAGGTCCTCCGCCTGCCAGGGACCAGAACGTCCTTCCTGCTGATGGCCCTGGCCCGGCTGCCGATGACCGCGATGGGCATCACGCTGACGCTCCACGTCGTCAGCGAGCTCGGGCACGGCTACGGCGCGGCCGGGCTCGTCGGCACGGCGACCACGGCCGGCACGGCGCTCGCGGCGCCCCTCGTCGGCAGGCTGATCGACCGGCACGGACTGCGGCCGGTGGTCGCCGCGTGCGGACTCGCGTCCACGGCGTTCTGGGTGAGCGTGCCGTACCTGCCCTACCCGGTGCTCCTCGTCGTGGCGCTGCCCGCCGGCGCGCTCGTGCTGCCGGCGGGTTCGATCGCCCGCCAGGTGATCACCGCGCT
This sequence comes from Prauserella flavalba, assembly GCF_003202235.1. Taxonomy (GTDB): domain Bacteria; phylum Actinomycetota; class Actinomycetes; order Mycobacteriales; family Pseudonocardiaceae; genus Prauserella_A; species Prauserella_A flavalba. The sequence goes on along the minus strand of NZ_MASU01000011.1, from coordinate 152,192 downwards.
CGTGCCCGAGCCACGGCGGCGAGCGGCCTACTCGCTCGACACCATCTCGCTCGAGACCACGTTCATGATCGGCCCCGCGCTCGGCATCGCGGTGAGCACGCAGCTCTCGTCGACGGTGGCGCTCATGGGCATCGGCGTCGTGTTCGGGCTGTGCGCCGCGGCGCTGTACGTGGTGAACCCGCCCATCCGCACCGAGGAGGAGCGAGGCGAGGCACCGGGCACGCGGCCGAGGATGCGCGCGTGGCTCGGGGCGCCGCTGATCGGCACACTGCTCATCGCGATGGGCGCGCTGTTCGTGCTCATCGGCACGGAGCTCGCGGCACTCGCGGCACTGCGTGAGTCCGGCGAGGTCAGCTGGACGGGTGTGGTGATCGCCGTGATGTGCGTGGCGTCGCTGACGGGCGGGCTGATCCACGGCGCGGTGCCGAGGTCGCTCTCCCAGCTACCACTGATGGTGCTGCTCGCCGTGCTGGTGATTCCGGTCGTCTTCGTCACGGAGCCGTGGTGGCTGTTGGCGCTCGCACTCGTGCCGATGAACCTGGCGTGCGCGCCGACGATGGCCGCGACGACCGAGTCGGTGAGCAGGCTCGCACCGGTGTCGGTACGCGGCGAGGCGATGGGCCTGCAGGACTCCGCGACCCGGATCGGGATGGCGCTGGGCTCCCCGGTGGTGGGCTTCGTGATGGATCATTCCCAGCCGGGCTGGGGATTCGTGGCCGCGGGGCTGGGCGGGCTGCTGTTCGCCCTCGCGGGCTGGTGGCTGCAGCGCCGCCCAGCGCGGCCCTCGGTTACAGGCAGACCTGGCGCAGCTGCTCCAGGTTGTTCAGATTCCGTTGCAGCCACTGGTTGAACGCGTTCATGTTGTCCAACTTCTGCTGCTCCAGCTCGAGGTAGCCGTCGGCCATCGCGCCGAGCGTCTGCTTGACGTCCTGCTCGGCGACCTGGTTGGCCAGGTCCCGCAGCTGGTTCGCCTTCTCCTCGGCGTTCGCCTGCACCTCCTGCGGATCGACGTTCGGGTTCAGGTCGACGATGCCCAGCGCCCGGCTGCACGCACTCGCCTTGCTCGTCGCCGAGTTCACCTGGTCGACGGCGTCGTTCACCTCGGAACAGCCCGTGAGCAGCAACAGTCCCAGCGCGACCGGCGCGCACCTTTTCAGCATGCGGCCGAACCTACCGGGTTCCTCCCTTGTGCCCACCCGGCGTCCGACTTTGGGACGACGCCGGCGGATCCCGCGCGGCCCTAGCTTTGTCGCGGGGAGTTTCAATGATCGTGTCAAGCCGCGTTTGCCGTGAGCGGTGGTGAGTTGTGGAACTCGCGGCCGTCGCGGAGCAGCGCCCAGATGAGGTCGACCAGGCGTCGAGCCAGCGCGATCAGGGCTTGGGTGTGGATCTTTCCTTCGCTGCGTTTCTTCTGGTAGAAGGCGCGGGAGGGGCCGTCTTTGACTTTGATCGCGGACAGCGCGGCGAGGTAGAACACGCGGCGCAGGCCGCGGTGGTAGCGCTTGGGGCGGTGCAGGTTGCCCCGGACGCGCCCGGAGTCGCGGGGTACCGGGGCCAGGCCAGCGTAGGCGGCCAACCGTCCGGAGTTGCCGAACGCCGTGCGCAGGTCGCCGCCGGTGTCGGCCAGAAGTTGGGCGCCGAGGATGGGGCCGAACCCGTCGACGCTGGTGATCGGCCCGGCGGCCGGGTGCTCGCCGAAGCGCTCGGTGATCTGTTTGTCGAGGTCTTTGATCTCTCGATCCAGCTCAAGCAGTTGCGCGGCGAGCCTGGTGATCAGGGGCGCGGTGATGGCTTCCCCGGGAAGGGCGACGGTTTGCTCGTTCGCGGCGGCCAGCGCCTTGTCCACCATGGACGGAATGGCCTTGGGCCAGGCGCCGTTCTCGCGCAGGTAGTGGGTCAGACCGGGTGCGTCCGCATCGCGGATAGCGGCGGGGGTGCAGTAGCCAGTCAGCAAGATCAGCGCCGAGCGAGTCGAGTAGTCGAAAGCGCGTTCCAGGCCGGGGAAGATCCCGGCGAGCAGCTCGCGCAGCCGGTTGACCCCGCGCACCCAGTCGGCCATCAGATCCTCCCGCCGGGCAGTGAGGACCTTCAGGTCGGCCACGACCTCATCCGGGCTGGTCACCGGGGTCAGATCGCCGCGCAGGCGCGCGGTTTCGGCGATGGTCTTGGCGTCTTTGGCGTCGGTTTTGCCCTCGCCGGGGAACGCGCCGGCCATGCGATTGACCAGGCGGCCCGGCACATACAGCACCGGCGCCCCGGTGGCCCAAAGCAGCGTCAGCAGCAGGCCCGCGGCACCGGAGGTCATGTCCACCGCCCACACCACCTCGGTCGCCTTGCCAGCGGTGCGGGCGATCAGCTGCTCAATCGCGGCCTGGCCGTTGGCCACCTTCCTCGAAAACACCACCTTGCCGTTCTCATCCACCGCGCACGCGTGATGAAAGCCCTTGCCGACATCGATCCCGACCCACATCTTGCGCACCGCCACCTGCCCCGTCCTCCCCTTCCCGCAGCTCAACCCCGTGGACGACCAGCCAGCAGCTCCATAAACAGCGACTACGCGCAGATCTCAATCAGCGGCCAGAGCGTCCAGAACGACGGGGCGGCCACTCCTCGAAAGCCACCCAATGGCAAGGAATCATCAGCCACACCCCGCCGCCCTGGGCATCCAGAACATCCCGTTCTGAACATCAACAAGCTTATGGAGGGAATCATGGCAGGTAGCAGGCGCGTCGCCGCGCTGGACGTGATCCGGGGCATCGCGATACTCGGCACACTGGGCACAAACATCTGGATCTTCACCGATCCACTGGGGGCGGCGGGGTTTCTCACCACCCCGGCGCCGGACTCGGTCGCCGGGTTCGCCGAGACCGTGCTGCGCTTTCTCACCAACGGCAAGTTCCTGGCACTGCTGTCGCTGCTGTTCGGGATCGGGCTCGAACTGCAGTACCGCGCCGCCGTGCGGCGCGGCAGGCGCTGGCCCGGCTGGTACCTGTGGCGTTCGGCCCTGCTGCTCGTCGAGGGTCTCCTGCACTACGTCCTCATCTTCGAGTTCGACGTCCTCATGTACTACGCGGTGGTGTCGGTGCTCGTGGCGTTTCTCGTCGGCCGCAGCGAGCGGGTGCAGCGCGGCTGGCTCATCGGGGCGGCCGCACTGCACGTCACCGTCGTCGGCCTGCTCACGGCGGTTCTCGTGCTCTCCGACGCGACGGTCTCCGGCGGTGCCGCCGCGAGCACCGACAGCTGGCGGGAGCAGGTGGGCACCCGGCTCACCGAGTTCGGCGCGTACCGCGCCGAGGCGTTGTTCGCGATCCCGCTCAGCACGGTCCTGTTCCTGGCCGGGGTGCGGCTGTGGCGGGCGGGCGCGCTCACGGCGGCGGGGCGCGTGGCGCAGGTACGCCTGATGCGGATCGGCCTCGGAATCGGCGTCCCGCTGAACCTGCTCACCTCGTTCGCCGGGCAGGAGTGGTTCCTGGCCGACCGCTACCTCGCGGCTCCGCTCGTCGCGTTCGGCCTCCTCGGCCTGGTGCCGTGGCTGTTGCATCGGATGCGGGAGGAGGCCGGACCGCTGCGGTGTGGGCTGACGGCTGTGGGGCGCTCGGCGCTGTCATGCTACGTCGGGCAGAACCTCGTGTGCTCGATTCTGTGCTATGGCTGGGGATTCGGCCTTGCGGCCGCGTTCGCCGACGCCCGCCCGTGGTGGATCGTCGCGCTCTTCGCCTGCGTGTGCGCGCTGCTGCTGCTCCTGGCGTCGTGGTGGCTGTCCCGGTTCTCGCGTGGCCCGCTGGAGCAGGTGTGGCACTGGGCTTATCAGGCGCCGCAACGATCCCGCGAGCGCGTCGACGCAACAGCGCCCTAACCGCGCGGCAATTCCGTCGTCACGGCACGGTGAAAGGTTGCCGGCCATGACGATCTCGGGCATCGGACGCAGGAGGCTCTTGCAGGCCGCGACGGGCATCACCGCCGTCGCAGCGACGACGGCGTTGCCGGGAGCACCGGCGCTCGCAGGGCAACTCGGCGGGGCCGTCGTCCTCCAGCCGCACACCGGTCGCACGCGGGGGCGGTACCTACCCGCGACGCCAGACACCGTGTCGTGGGGCAGGCTGCCCAACCGCGACACCCGGCCCGCGCTCGTGGTGGACTCGGGTTCGGTGCTCACCATCGACACGATCTCCCACGAGGGCCTGCTGGAGGACCAGGGCAAGGACCCGCTGGCGTACTTCACCGACCACGGCATGCGGCCCTCCCAGGTGCTCACCGACGCGATCGACGTCGCGGCGAAGGTCGAGCACGACGGACCGGGCCCGCACGTCGTGACGGGGCCGATCGCGGTGCGCGGCGCCGAGCCGGGGCACACGCTGAAGATCGAGGTGCTCGACCTTCAGCTGCGCGTGCCCTACGGCGTGGTGTCGAACCGGCACGGCAAGGGCGCGCTCCCCGGCGAGTACCCGGAGCGGTGGAAGGACAGGCCCGAGCTCGCGAAGTACTTCAACTCCGGCGGCAACATCAGCGTGTTCACCGGGGTCGCCCGTAGGGGCCGCGACCTCGTGGGCGTGCTGCCCGGCGGTGCGGCGAGGTTCCCGCTCGCGCCGTTCCTCGGGCTCATGGGCGTGGCTCGCGACACCTCGGCACTGGTCAACTCCGTGCCGCCCACCGACGCGGGCGGCAACATCGACATCAACGACCTGCGGGTGGGCAGCACCCTGTACCTGCCGGTGCGCGTGGCCGGCGGGATGTTCTTCACCGGCGACCCGCACATGGCACAGGGCGACGGAGAGGTGGCGCTCACCGCGATGGAGGGCTCGCTGCGCGCCACGGTGCGCCTCACCACGATCCCGCCGGCCGGGCGGGCACCGAAACTCGCGTTCGACGAACCGTTCGCGGAGAACGCCGAGCACTGGATCCCGATCGGACTGTCCGATGCGGACGGACCGGAGAACGGCCAGGAGACGAGCCTCGACGTCGCCATGAAGCGGGCCGTGCGCAGCGCGCTGCGGTTTCTCACCGAGGAGCGAGGCATGCCGGAGCCGGTCGCCTATGCCTACCTGAGCGCGGCGGCGGACTTCCAGGTATCCCAGGTCGTCGACATCACCACCGGCATCCACGGCCTGATCCGCAAGTCCGACTTCCACTCATGACCCGACCGCAGTGAAGGCCACCTTGCCTGCGTTGAACGCAGGCAAGGTGGCCTTCACTGCAGTAGGCGAGGGTGGCTCAGGCGAGGGTCTGCGCCAGCTCCTCGGCGATCTCGTACGTGTTCAGGGCGGCACCCTTGCGCAGGTTGTCGCCGCACACGAAGAAGTCGAGCGTGTTCGGGAAGTCCAGCGCCTGCCGAACCCGGCCGACGTAGGTCGGGTCGCCGCCCACCACGTCGGCGGGCGACGGGAACTGGCCCTTCTCCGGGTCGTCGACGAGCACGATCGAGGGCTGCTGCTCGAACACCTTGTGCGCGGCCTCGACGGTGACCTCACGGGAGAACGTGGCGTGCACCGCCAGCGAATGCGTGGTCACCACGGGCACACGCACGCACGTCGCCGACACCTTCAGGTCCGGGATGCCGAGGATTTTGCGCGACTCGTTGCGCACCTTCAGCTCCTCGGAGAACCAGCCGTCGCCCTTGTACGAGCCCGCGGACGGGATCACGTTGAGCGCCAACGGGGTTCCGGCGAACGGGGTGTCCGACAGGGACAGTCCAGCGGACTCGAGCGCCGCGCGGACGTCGCCCGCCTTCGAACCGAGGCCCTTGCCCGCGACGGCCTCCAGCTCGGCGTAGAGCCGGTCGATGCCGCCCTGGCCCGCGCCCGACGCGGCCTGGTACGACGCGACCACCAGCTCGGTGAGCCCGAACTCGCGGTGCAGCGCACCCAGCGCGGCCATCATCGACAGCGTGGTGCAGTTGGGGTTGGCGATGATCCCCTTGGGCCGCTGGGCGACCTTGTCCGCGTTGACCTCGGGCACCACGAGCGGCACCTCGTCGTCCATGCGGAACGCGCCGGAGTTGTCCACCGCCACGGCGCCGCGCGCGGCGGCCACCGGGGCCCATTCCGCGGAGACCTCGTCGGGCACGTCGAACATCGCGACGTCGACGCCGTCGAACGCCTCGGGCTTCAGCTCGACGACCGTCAGCTCCTCACCGCGCACCACGATCTTCTTGCCCGCCGACCGCGCGGAGGCGATCAGCCGGATCTCACCCCACGGCACGCTCTCGCGCCCGTTGATGATGTCGATCATGACAGTGCCGACCGCTCCGGTCGCGCCGACCAGAGCCAGCGTGGGGCCCTGTGCAGTCATCTAGCGTCCACTCCCTGCGTAAACGACGGCCTCTTCGTCGCCGCCGAGCTCGAATGCCTCGTGAATCGCGCGCACCGCGTCGTCGAGCTGCGCGTCCCTGATCAACACCGAGATCCGGATCTCCGAGGTGTTGATGATCTCGATGTTGACGCCCGACTTGGCGAGCGCCTCGCAGAACGTCGCCGTGACACCGGGGTGCGAGCGCATGCCCGCGCCGACGAGCGAGACCTTGCCGACGTGGTCGTCGTAGAGCACGGCCGAGAAGTCCAGCTCCGCCTTGATCTTCTCGAGCTCGCTCACGGCCTTCGGGCCGTTCGCCTTCGACAGCGTGAAGGTGATGTCCGTGCGGCCGGTGGTGTTGGAGATGTTCTGCAGCACCATGTCGATGTCGATCTCCGCGTCCGCAACGGTGCGGAAGATCCTCGCCGCCGCACCCGCGTGGTCCGGGACCCCGGTGACCGTGATCTTGGCCTCCGAGCGGTCGTGGGCCACACCGGTGATCAACGCTTGTTCCACGGGGAGCTCCTCAATCGAACCGGCCACGGTCGTGCCCGGCTTGTCACTGTAGGAAGAACGGACCCGGATCGGCACGCCGTAGCGGCGGGCGTACTCCACCGAGCGCAGATGCAGGATCTTCGAGCCGCTCGCGGCGAGCTCGAGCATCTCCTCGTACGGCACCGTGTCGAGCTTGCGTGCGTTCGGCACGATCCGCGGGTCGGCGGTGTACACACCGTCCACATCGGAGTAGATCTCGCACACGTCGGCGTTCAGCGCGGCGGCGAGCGCCACCGCGGTGGTGTCCGAGCCACCCCGACCGAGCGTGGTGATGTCCTTGGTGTCCTGGGAGACGCCCTGGAACCCGGCCACCAGTGCGATGTAGCCCTGCTCCAGCGCGTCCGTCACGCGACTGGGCGTGACATCGATGATGCGTGCGTTGCCGTGCACCGACGTGGTGACGACACCCGCCTGCGAACCGGTGAACGACCACGCCTCGGCGCCGTGCGCCGAGATCGCCATCGCGACAAGCGCGTTGGAGATCCGCTCTCCCGCCGTGAGCAGCATGTCCATCTCGCGTTCCGGGGGAACCGGGTTCACCTGTTCCGCGAGATCGAGCAGTTCGTCGGTGGTGTCACCCATCGCCGAGCACACCACCACGACCTCGTTGCCCGCCTTCTTGGTGGCAACGATCCGCTCGGCAACGCGCTTGATCCGGTCTGCGCTCTCCAACGACGAACCGCCGTACTTCTGGACCACGAGCGCCACTTGCCGAACCTCCTCGCCGGAGCGAGCACACCTCACGGTTCTGTTGCGAAGGGCCCGCTCCATACCTTCGGGACAGCGTACCGGGGGTGTGCACCGAGGACATCTCGCTTTGTGGCCCCGGCCACTCGCCGGGCGCCGCGCGTGCTACGGCGCTGACCTACAGTGAGCCCATGAGTGACAAGGAAGCCGAGACGAGCGCCCCGGTGCACGAGCTGATCGCGCGCCGCTGGAGCCCGAGGGCGCTCGACGACATGGCCGATGTCACAGCCGACCAACTCCGGGCGCTGCTGGAGGCCGCGCGGTGGGCGCCGTCGTTCGGCAACACCCAGCCGGCGAGGTTCCTCGTCGGCAGGCGGGGCGAGGACACCTACGACCGCATCCTCGGCACGCTCACGCACCGCAACCAGTCCTGGGCGCACCGCGCGGGCGCGCTGCTCGTGGTGCTCGCGCTGACCCGCAACGAGAAGGGTGAGATCCCCTACGCCGAGTACGGCGCCGGACTCTCGGCGGAGAACCTCGTGCTGCAGGCCGTGGCCGAGGGGCTCGTCGCGCACCAGATGGCGGGCTTCGACCACGAGGCCGTGAGCCGCGAGTTCGAGCTGCCCGGCGACGTCCGCCCGCTCGTCGCCATCGCCGTCGGTGGTCTCGCCGAGCCCGAGGTGCTCGGCGAGGAGCGCGACATCGCCAGGGAGAGCGCCCCGCGCAAACGCGTGCCCCTCGAGGACTTCGCCTTCACGGGCAGCTGGGGCACCCCCGCGTTCTAGGTCCAGTTGATCGTGCCCTGCGGCCCGAGAAACGTCCGGAGGTGCCGGTCCTCGGTGCGACCGTGCAGGGGGAACTCGAACGTCGATCCGTCGGGCCAGGTGATGGTCCGCCCACGGAGGTCGACCTCCGGCGCCTGCGGCCGCCGGGCCTGCCACAGGATCCGCGGCGGCGGCGCGTCGGCGGGATCGGTGAAGGTCGATCCGGTGTCCACGATCGCCAGCGACGAGGGCGAACAGGCCAGCCACGGTCCCTTCGCCCCGCGGAGCCGGTCCACCAGGTCGAGCACCATCGCGTTCTCGGGACCCTTCACCTGCGCGACGCGCTCGGTCGAGGCCTTGCCACCCGCCGAGTTGTGCGCCAGGTAGAGGACGTAGCCCACCGCGGTGCCGATGCCGCGCACGATGTTCCAGAAGAAGCGCCGGATCAGCTTCTTGCCCTTGACCGTGCCATCCAGGCGCCTGCCGGGAACGTCGAACGCGAGCGTGTTGTCGCTCAGCCGCAGCACGATCACCGGCTCACCCCACTGCCCGCGAAGCAGCTCCTCGATCCGTTCGCGGAAACCGGGGCGGACCAGCGTCCTGTCGCGCTTCGCGTCGAGCCGCTCCTCGTGAGCGAAGATTTTCTCCGCCGCCCCCCGCCTCGCCTCGGTGGGTGTCTGGGCGATCAGCTCCTCCGGCGTGCCGGTTAGATGTCCAGGTTCCCTCGGGTCTCCTGCGCGCTCTGATCCCCGCCGATCTCGCTCTTGTCGAACCACGGCTCGTCCCCTCCAACGCTGACGTCTTCCGTGCCCTCGCCGTAGGCCGTCCGGCCCGCCGCGACACCGGCTTTGGCTCCGGCACCGGCGAGCAGGGGACCAGCCCCGACAGAGGTTCCGAACATCGTGGAGAGCACCCGGTTGCTCGGGGTGAGCGCGGCGCCGGCCGTGTCCTCCAGCACGTCGAGGCCGAACCTCGACTCACCCGCGAAGCGGCCGATGCGGAACTTCCTGGTCATCTCCATGACCTTCGTCGAGTACTTCGCCAGGAAGTCGATGAAGGTGTCGAGCAGCTTGCCGAACTTGCCGAGGTAGCCGGTGACCTTCTTGAGCACGCTGGCGGCCTTGGCGATGGAGGCGGTCATCGCGGCGGCGACCGAGCTGCCGAAGCTGATCACCGACGCGGCCAGCGCGGGCAGCCAGATGGTGATCAGCCACGACACGAGCTCGGTGATGATCGCCTTGATCACCTCTTCGATGACCTGCATGACCATCGACCACATCTGCAGCACCTCGGCGACCGAGCCGGCCGCCGAGCCGATGCCTCGGATGCCGGAGGAGAAGTCGCCGAGCGCCTCCTTCGCGGCGTTGCCCGCCTCGTCCACCCACTCGGCCAGCGCGGTGTCGCCCGCCTGCTCGAAGTCGTCGGCGAGCGCGACGAAGCCCTGCGCGATGGTGACGAAATTGTCGGACGCGTGCCCGATGGCCGGGCCGTCGCCGGTGACCTGGTGCAGCGCGTCCTGAAGCGGCTGGACCAGCTCGAGCAGCATGTTGAGCCCGTGGCCGACCAGCCAGCCGATGGGGTCCATGGCGAAGGTGACGATGTCGCCGGCCGCGGCGCCGACGAAGGCCGCGCCGTCGCCGACGAGCGCCGCTCCCGCGGAGGCCAGCTCCTGCGGGTTGTCCGCCTGTGCCGCCTGCTGGGCGTGCGCGGCGATCGACTTGCCGGAGTCGTAGACGGTGCCGACCACCGGCACGTGCCCCACCGCGCGGTCGATGTTCGCGCCCGTGCTCTCGTCGTACGCCTGGACGTTCAGCGTGTCGGCGATGCTCTCGCGTTCGGTCACGAGCCCTGCCCTCCCGCCGCGTCGATCTGCGCCTGGTGCCGGCCGAAGGTGATCTTCCCGGCGTCCTCGGCGTCCTGGTACATCTCCGCGGCCTTGTTCAGCTTGGTGATGAAGCCGTCCACGCCGTCCTTCATGTCGTCCAGCAGCGAGCGCAGCTCGGCGAGGCGGTCGGTGTAGCCCTGCTTGGCGAAGATCCCGATGACGCCCCAGGCCTCGTTGGTCACGTCGGCGGCGTCGATGAGGTTGCCGAACTTGTCGGCCTCGCCCTCGTAGTGCGGGAGCTGCCGGGCGTAGGCGGAGATCGCCTCGATGTTGGTCTGTATGCCGTCGGGCATCGGGCCCCCTCGGTCGGGATCGGTCAGCGCAGGATCGAGCCTTGGTCGAAGTAGTCGTCGTTGTCGTCGTCCGCCGGACCGGACCGCCGCGTCGACGGCGGCTCCTGCCGCGGCGACTGTTGCTGCGACGCAGGTTCTTCCTCCGGGGTTCCGAACGCCTCGGCCTGTGCCTGCCGGACCTGCTCCGAGGTGTTGACGCCGAACGTGTCCCCGAACGCGTCGTCCACGATGCCGGCCTGCCGCCGGACGGCACCCGCGACCGCCTGGCGCATCGTGCTCATGATCGTCGCCGAGAGCTGCCCGGCGTCCTGCCGCAAGGCGCCGGGGGTGAGCCGCAGGTCGGTGACGGTCCCGCCGGCGCCGGCGACCACGGTGACGGTGCCGTCCGGTGAGGTCGCGGTGCTCTCGATCTCCGCGATGCGCTCCTGCATCTCGCCTACGCCGGCGAAGTCGGCCTCCGCCTGCCGGATCTTGCTCCGGAAACTCTCGAACTGGGCGATCAGCTGATCCATGTGGGCGGACATCGATTACCCCCGTGCGGCGCGGCTCGGCGTCATTCGGGCGAATGCGCCGCCCGATTATGACAAAGCCACGCGGGCTCGGACCGGCCTTTCACTCAGGAGGCGCCGCCCACCCTGCGGATGATGCGGGCCACGATCGAGGACACCACGAGCCAGAAGATCGCGGCGATGCCGTAGTTCACCAGCACCGCGAGCTTCGGGTCGTCTGGCGTGAAGAGGTCCTTGAAGCCCAGGGAGAGTCCCTCGGACCAGTCGGCGACCCACGACACGATGCCGTTGTCCGGGTTGGCCTCGCCGATCACGAAGATCACGTGCAGGACGAGTACGAGCGCGAACAGCAGGCCGACCCAGCGGACCACGCCGGCCAGTAGGCCGACGACCTGGTCGCGGACCGCCTTCCAGTCCGTCTTGCGCTTCGGCGCAGGCTCCTGCTCGTCGGCGGAGTTGCGGAAGGTCGACACGGAAGGGCTGGGCGGGAGCGCCTGCGTCGCATCGGCGTCACTGCCCTGCTCTTTCCTCTCGGCGTGCTCAGCCATGCCCCGCAGTTTCCCACGGCTCCCGGCGAAAAGCTACGCGCCAGTAACCCACTGGAAGGGGACGGGCGATAACGGTTCGGCCTCGCCCCGCCTTTTCAACGCGATCACGCCGTGGTTAAGCTGGCCGACGTGGCACGTGCTCTCCTGCTTCGCTGCCGCGACGGGGCCTGATCAGACCGGCTCCCCGTCGCGGGGCTCCGTGGTGCCGCCGGTCGTAACCGAGCCCACAACCGAGCAGGAGCATTTCCAGACATGAGCACCCCCGAACCTTCGGTAACGCCCGCCAGCCGCATCCGCACCCCGTCCCGGCCCGCGCCCGGTGACCAGCCGGTGTGGAACACCCAGCGCGGCTCGTCGATGCCGGTCCACCGCTACCAGCCGTGGTACCGCCTGGTCGAGGACATCCAGCTGCCCGACCGCACGTGGCCGGACAAGCGCATCGAACGCGCCCCGCTGTGGTGCGCCGTCGACCTGCGCGACGGCAACCAGGCCCTGATCGACCCGATGTCGCCCGCCCGCAAACGCAAGTTCTTCGACCTGCTGGTGCGCATGGGCTTCAAGGAGATCGAGGTCGGCTTCCCCGCCGCGAGCCAGACCGACTTCGACTTCGTCCGCGAGATCATCGAGGACGGCGCGATCCCGGACGACGTCCGCATCCAGGTGCTGACGCAGTGCCGCCCCGAGCTGATCGAGCGCACCTTCGCCTCGCTGGAGGGCGCGCCGAGGGCGATCGTGCACATCTACAACTCGACGTCGATCCTGCAGCGCCGGGTCGTGTTCCGCGAGGAGCGCGAGGGCATCAAGAAGATCGCGCTGCAGGCCGCCGACCTGGTGGTCGAGTACGCCTCGAAGTACTCCGACACCGACTTCCGGTTCCAGTACTCGCCCGAGTCGTACACCGGCACGGAGCTGTCCTACGCGGCCGAGGTGTGCAACGCCGTCTCCGACATCTGGCAGCCGACGCCGGAGCGGCCGGTGATCATGAACCTGCCCGCGACCGTGGAGATGGCGACCCCGAACGTCTACGCCGACTCCATCGAGTGGATGAACCGCAACCTGGACCGCCGCGACGGCGTGATCCTCTCGCTGCACCCGCACAACGACCGGGGCACCGGCATCGCCGCCGCCGAGCTCGGCTACCAGGCCGGCGCCGACCGCATCGAGGGCTGCCTGTTCGGCAACGGTGAGCGCACCGGCAACGTCGACCTGGTGGCGCTGGGCATGAACCTGTTCAGCCAGGGCATCGACCCGCAGATCGACTTCTCCGACATGGACGAGATCAAGCGGACCGTCGAGTACTGCAACCAGCTGCCGGTGCCCGAGCGCAGCCCGTGGGCGGGCGATCTGGTGTTCACCGCGTTCTCCGGCTCCCATCAGGACGCGATCAACAAGGGCTTCGACGCGCTGAACGCCGCGGCGGGCAAGGCGGGCGTGCCGGTGGAGGACTTCCCGTGGGAAGTCCCGTACCTGCCGATCGACCCGAAGGACATCGGCCGCACCTACGAGGCCGTGATCCGCGTGAACTCGCAGTCCGGCAAGGGCGGCATCGCCTACATCATGAAGACCGAGCACCAGCTGGACCTGCCACGCAGGCTGCAGATCGAGTTCTCGCAGACCATCCAGCGGCACACCGACTCCGAGGGCGGCGAGGTGGACCCGGAGACGATGTGGAGCGCGTTCTCCGCCGAGTACCTCGAGCCGAAGACGCCGCTGGAGCTGGTGCGCCAGCACGTGACCGCCAACGGTGAGTACGACCTCACCGCCACGGTCCGCGTCGACGGCGAGGAGCAGGAGATCACCGGGCGTGGCAACGGCCCGATCGCGGCGTTCTTCGACGCGCTGAGCACGGTGGGCTACGACCTGCGGCTCATGGACTACAGCGAGCACACGCTCACGCCGGGCGACGACGCGAAGGCCGCCTCGTACATCGAGTGCGCCATCGACGACAAGGTGTACTGGGGCGTCGGCATCGACCCGTCGATCGTCACCGCCTCCCTGCGTGCCGTCGTCTCCGCGGTGAACCGAGCGCACCGCTGACCTTTTCGGCCACCGGCCCCCAAGGCCACCTTTGTTGCGCTCAACGCAGCAAAGGTGGCCTTCGGTGCATCCGGCAACAGGGGAGCAAGGGAGCTTTGCTCTCGTTTTGCGGGAGTAAAGCTCCCTTGCTCACCTCTGGAGGCAACGCTGAGGGGTTCTCAGACTGACCTGCGTTGAGCGGTACGTGGACGTCTCGACGCTCTCGCTGCTCGCGCTGTTCGTCATCGCGGCGGTGCCGCTGGCCCCGACCGAGGTGACGCTGATCGGCATGGGCGTCGTCGCCGCGGCGCAGGACGGTCCGATCGCGCCGATCATCCTCGTCGCCTCCGCGGGCTGCCTGCTCTGCGACTACCTGCTCTACGTCACCGGCAGGCGGGGTGGGTCGCGCGCGCTGGCCCGCGTGCGCAGGCGGCGCAGCGCCGACGCGACCGTCCGCTGGCTCACGACCCGGCTGGAACGGCGGCCCGTCGCCGTGCTCGTGATCGCGCGCTGGCTGCCCGCGGGCGGCACGGCGGGCTCGCTGCTCGCCGGATCGCTGCGCTGGCCGCGCGCGGTGTTTCTCGCCGCGTCCCTCATCGGCGTGACCCTCTGGTCCACCTACGCCGTCCTGCTCGGCTACCTCGGCGGCACGATGGTCGACGAGTCGTTCGTGAGCCTGCTGCTGTCGCTCGGCGTCGCCGTCGTGCTCGCCGCACTGGTCGCCACGGTGTGGCGGCGCCGGACCGGGCATGATCTGGACTATGCGCGCGGAACGTCTGGTGGCCCTGCTGTTCACCCTGCAGAGCAGGCGTAGCGCCACCGTCGCCGAACTCGCCGAGGCACTCGGCGTCTCCGAACGAACCATGCACCGCGACATCGCCACGCTGCAGGCGTCGGGGGTTCCGCTGTGGACCGAGCCCGGCCGCTACGGCGGGGTGCGCCTCGTCGAGGGCTGGCGGACCAGGCTCGACGGCCTCACCTCCCGCGAAGCGGCGGCGATCTTCGCGATGGGCGTGCCCCGAGCGCTCGCCGAACTCGGCCTCGGCACCGCCGTCTCGGCGGCGCACGCGAAGGTGTCGGCGACACTGCCCGCCCCGCTGCGGGAACAGGCCCAGCACCTCGCACAGCGGTTCCACCTCGACGCACCGGGCTGGTTCCGCGAGGAGGACGACGCCGAGCACCTCGCGACGATCGCGCAGGCCGTGTGGGAACAGCGCAGGACCAGAGTCAGTTACCGGCGCGGCGACGAGGTGATCGAACGGGTGCTGGACCCGCTCGGCCTCGTGCTCAAGGCGGGCGTCTGGTACCTCGTCGCCAGGGTCGGCGACGCCGTCCGCACCTACCGCGTCAGCCGGGTGGCCGAGTCGGAGCCGCTGGACGAGAAGTTCGAGCGGCCTGCCGACTTCGACCTCGCCGGCTGGTGGCAGCGGTCGTCAGCGGAGTTCGAGCGTTCGCTGCGGCGGCAACGCGTGCGGGTGCGGTTGAGCAGGGGTGGGCGGCGCGCGCTGCCGCGGTGCGTCGAGCCCGATGTAGCCCTCACCGCGCTGGAGGCCGCGGGGCCTCCCGACGCCGACGGCTGGACCGAGGTGGAGCTTCCGCTGGAGGAGGGCGACATCGCGGCCGGGCAGCTGCTCGGCCTCGGTACCGGGGTGGAGGTGCTGGAACCACCCGCCGTGCGGGCGGCGTTCGCCGACGCCGCACAGCGGATGGCCGACCGTCACCGGTAGCTGGTGGCGTCCGCGGCCTTGCCGGGGTCCTGCACCTCGTCGATGTAGCGCCAGGCGTCGGGCCTGCTGCCGTCGACGTCGTCGACGTCGTAGATCTTCGCGAGCTGCCCGCTGTTGAGCGTCTGCCCCGTGAAACGGTGCCGGTCCGGGTCGGCGGCCAGCTCGGCGACCGCCCGGCCGACGAAGACGGGCGACTCGGAGATGCAGAAATGCGGCTCCCTCACCAGTGCGTCCCGCCAGTTCTCCTCGGTGACGCCGTAGTGCTCGAGCATGGCCTCCGACCGCAACCAGCCCGGCGTCATGGCGACCGCGGTGCAGCCGTGCTCACGCAGCTCGTGCGCCTCGGCCAGCGCGACGTGGTGAGCGGCGGCCTTCGCGACGTAGAACCCGAGCGACGTGCCCACCCGGAACTTGGCGTTGTACTCCGCCGTGCCGTCGGTCATCTCCACCACCAGGCCGCCCGGCCGGCGGATCACCAGCGGGAGGAGGTGGTGGCTGGTGATCACGTGTGCGTCGATGCCGAGGCGGATCATGCGCAGGGTGCCGTCGAGCGGCAGCTCCCACACCGGCTTGCCCCACCCGATGTACTCGTCGCCGCCCCAGATGCCGTCCACCAGGATGTCGATCCGGCCGTGCTCGCGGTCGATGCGCTCGGCGAGCGCGGCGACCTGCGCTGAGTCGAGGTGGTCCACCCGCACGGCGGCCCCTTCGCCGCCCGCGTCGGCGATCTTCCCGACGGTGCCCTCGATGGTCTCCGGCCGGTCCACTTCGGACCGCTCCTGTCCCGACGTCCTCCCCGTGACGTAGACGAACGCACCGCGCCTGCCCAGCTCGATCGCGATCCCCCTGCTCGCCCCGCGGGTTCCTCCCGCGACGACGGCCACCTTCCCTGCCAGTTCGTTACCCATGCATCCGACGATGCCGCCGAACCCTGTCAGTTCCCGTCATGGTTGGACCCGCTTTGTGCGCGAGTCGTACGCCCAGGGCCGCGAGTCGTACGCTCCAGCACGCGAGTTGTGCACTCGGGCACGCGAGTCGTGCACTCAGGCGCGCGAGTCGTACGCCCAGGGCCGCGAGTCGTACGCTCCAGCACGCGAGTCGTGCCCTCAGGCACGCGAGTCCCCCGCTCCGGTCGGAGACTTCCCTGTCCGGAACGCACAACTCAGCGTCGGGAACGCACAACTCAGCGTCGGGAACGCACGACTCGCGAGCGGGAACGCACGACTCGCGTCAGGTGGGTGGGTCGGCTCCCACCTGGGCGGCTTCGGCGCGCAGGGCGTCGAGGACCGCCGTCACGGCGGGACGCCGGGTGCCCGCTCGCAACACCGCCTCCACCACCCGCGCGGCGCGGATCCCCGCCAAGGGCCTGCGCAGCACCCGGCGGGTGTCCATCGTGTACCTCGGCAACAGGGCTATGCCGTGGCCGGAGGCGACGAGGGCCTCGGTGATGCGGAAGTCGTTGAAGCGGTGGGCCACTCGCGGTCGGACGCCCGTTCGCGTCGCCAGCGAGAGCAGGACGTCGTCGACGGGGAACCCCACGTCGACGCTGATCCACCGCTCCGTCGCCAGATCGGTCAGCTCGACGTGCGCCCGGTCGCCGAGCGGATGCCCCGGCGGCAGCGCCACGTCGAGGGGCTCCCTCAGCAGCGGCACCACGTCGATGCGCTCACCGGCGAACGGCGGCGCGTGCTCGTCACGATGGGTCACCACCACGTCATGGTCGGCGAGCAGCCCCGGCACCTCCGGAGGCGTCATGTCGACGTCGCGAACGTCCACGTCGAGGCCGTCGCGCGCGGCGAACCGCGGCAGCAGCCCCGGCAGCAACAGCAGCCCCGCCGAAGGGAAGATCGCCAGCCGCACGCGGCCCCTCGGCGAGCGCCGGTAGGCGTCCAGCTCGGCCTCCGCGCGGTCCAGCGCGGAGAGCACCTCGTCGGCCCTCGCCACGAGCGCCCTGCCGGCGTCGGTGAGCCGCAGCCCCCGCCCCGCGGGCTCGGTCAGCGCGAGCCCCACCTCCGCCTGCAGCGCCCGCAGCTGCTGCGACACCGCCGACGGCGTGCAGTGCAGCGCGCGTGCGGCCGCGGTCACACTGCCCCGGTCGGCGAACTCCCGCAGTGTCCGCAGTCTGCCCAGGTCCACCACCTTAGTGAAGCACAGCTACAAGGTCATTGAACACAAACTCGCTGGTCCTTCATTGTTAGCAGGCGCAAGCTTGGAGAGTGCCTGGTCGTGACCGCTTTCTCGCCGCGTTCACCGCCCTGCTCTGGGGCTGCAACTTCCTCGCGATCCACGCCACCCTCACGCACTTCCCGCCGCTGTTCGCCGGCGCACTGCGGTTCGTGGTGATCGCGATCCCGACGATGCTGCTCGTACCGTGGCCGAAGGTGAAGTTGCGCTGGCTGATCGGCTACGGCATCGGCTTCGGCACCCTCCAGTTCGCGTTCCTCTTCGTGGGCATGAAGGCGGGTATGCCGACCGGCCTCGCGTCGCTGGTGCTCCAGGCTTCGGCGCCGTTCACGGTGCTGCTCAGCGCCGTCTTCCTGCGGGAGCGCCTCACCGCGTGGCAGGTCGCCGGGATCGTGCTCGCCGTCGCCGGGATGAGCGCCATCGGCTGGCAGCGCGCCGAGTACGCCGCGCTCCTGCCGCTGCTGCTCACCCTGCTCGGTGCACTGAGCTGGGCCTGCGGGAACCTGTGCCTGCGCAAGGCCGAGCCGCAGCACCCGCTGCGCTTCACGCTGTGGATGTCGGTGGTGCCGCCGCTGCCCATGTGGGGTCTTTCGCTGATCTTCGAGGGACCCGCCGCGCAGTGGCAGAGCCTGAGCACGTTCCACCTGCCCGCGCTGGCCGGGATGGCCTATACCGCCGTGCTCGGCACCGTAGTGGGCTCCGGCATCTGGAGCGCCCTCATGCGCCGCAACCCGGCCAGCACGGTCGCGCCGTTCTCCATGCTCGTGCCCGTCGTCGGGCTGACGCTCGCGTTCCTGCTGCTCGATGAGCGCCCGACCGTGGTCGAGATCGTCGCGAGCGCCGTGGTGGTCGGCGGCGTCCTGCTCGGCTCGGTACGCCGCCGCAGGCGTCAGGACACGACGATGTCGGGCTGCACCACCTCGGGTTCCACCTCGTGCGGCGAGATCCGCCCGGCGAGGATGTCCTCCGCGTAGTGGCAGGCGACGCGGTGGCCCTCGCCGATCTCCCGCAGCGCGGGCCGGTCGGTGTCGCACAGCGTCTCCTGCCGCCACGGGCAGCGCGTGTGGAACCGGCACCCACTCGGCGGCGCGGCGGGTGAGGGCAGGTCGCCGGCGAGCAGGATCTGCTCGCGGTTGTCCTCCACCACCGGGTCCGGCACCGGGATCGCCGAGAGCAACGCCTTCGTGTACGGGTGCAGCGGCTCCTGGTACAGCTCGTCGGAGCTCGCCTCCTCGACCAGCGAGCCGAGGTACATCACGCCGATCCGGTCGGAGATGTGCCGCACCACCGCGAGGTCGTGGGCGATCACGAGGTAGGTGAGGCCGAACTCGTCCTGCAGTTCCTCCAGCAGGTTGAGCACCTGCGCCTGCACCGAGACGTCTAGCGCCGACACCGGCTCGTCGGCCACGATCAGGTCCGGCTCCACCGCGAGCGCCCTCGCGATGCCGATGCGCTGGCGCTGCCCGCCGGAGAACTCGTGCGGGTACTTGCGCAGCGCGTTCTCGGGCAGGCCCACCGCGGCGAGCAGCTCCTTGAGCCGCTGGTGGGTCTGTTGCTTGCCCTTGTCGAGTCCGTGTGCGCGCATGCCCTCGACGAGCAGCGACTCCACCGACTGCCGCGGGTCCAAACTGGACAGCGGGTCCTGGAACACCATCTGCATCCGACGGCGTATGGTCCGCAGCTGCTCGCCCTTGAGCGTGGAGAGGTCGGTGCCGTCGAACACGACCCGCCCGCCCGTTGGCTCCACGAGCCGCAGCAGGCCCCGCCCGAGCGTGGTCTTGCCGCACCCTGACTCGCCGACGAGGCCGTAGGTCGCGCCCCGTTCGATCCGCAGGTCCACGCCGTCGACGGCGTAGACGTAGCCGATGGTGCGGTCGAGCACGATCCCCCGCTTGATCGGGAAGTGGATCTTGAGGTCCTCGATCGTGACCAGCGCGTCGCTCATCGTGCTCCCTCCGCGGCCAGCGGCGCGACCTCCACCGGGTTGTGGCAGCGCAGCATGCCGCCACGGTCCTCGACCAGCTCCGGCGGATCGGTCCAGCACTGCTCCAGCTGGTTGGGACACCTCGGGGCGAACGCGCACCCGCGCGACCACGCGATGTTGTCCACAACGGACCCCCGGATCGGCACGAGCTTCTCGCCGCGCGGCGCATCGAGCCGCGGAATGGAGGCCAGCAGACCGTGCGTGTACGGGTGCCTCGGCTCAGCGAAGAGCGCGTGCCGCTGCGCGCGCTCCACGATCCGGCCGCCGTACATCACGTTCACCTCGTCGCAGAGCCCGGCGACCACGCCGAGGTCGTGCGTGATCATGATGAGCGCCGTGTCGGTGCCCGACACCAGCTCCGCGAGCAGGCTCAGGATCTGGGCCTGGATGGTCACGTCGAGCGCGGTCGTCGGCTCGTCCGCGATGAGCAGCCTCGGCCTGCACGCGAGTGCGATGGCGATCAGCGCACGCTGGCGCATGCCGCCGGAGAGCTGGTGCGGGTACTCGTCGAGCCGCCGGTTCGGGTCGGGAATGCCGACCCGGTTGAGCAGCTCCGCGGCCTCCGCATTGGCGTCCTTGCGCGACAGCTTCCGGTGCCGCTCCAGCACTTCCGCGATCTGCACGCCGATGGGAACCACGGGGTTGAGCGACGACAGCGGGTCCTGGAAGACCATGCCGAGGTCCCGCCCCCGCCGCTCGTCGAGCTGCCGCTGGGACAGGCCGAGCAGCTCCTTGCCCTCGAACGTCACCGAGCCCGACACCTCGGCGCCCCGCGACGGCAGCAGGCCCATGATCGCCAGCGACGTCACCGACTTGCCGCAGCCCGACTCGCCGACCAGGCCCACCGTCTGGCCCGGCTCGACGTCGAAGCTGATGTTGTCGACCGCGATGGTCGGCTCCTCGCCCCTGCGGCGGAACACCACCGAGAGGTCACGCACTTCCAGCAGAGCCATTCCCATCACCGCCGCTGCCGTGGGTCGAGCGCCTCACGCATCGACTCGCCGACGAGCGTGAAGCCCAGTGCCACCACGATGATGCACCCGGCGGGCCAGAACGCGAGGTGCGGCTGGCTGTCGAAGAAGTCCTGTGCGTTGCCGAGCATCTGGCCCCATTCCGGAGTCGAGTCGTCCGCGGCGCCGAGGCCGAGGAACGACAGTGCGGCCGCGTCGAGCACCGCGATGGCGAGCACGAGCGTCGACTGCACGATCACCGGGCCGAGCGAGTTCGGCAGGATGTGCCGGAACACGATGGCCCTTCTCTTCACGCCGAGCGCCTTCGCGGCGAGCACGTGATCGCTCTCGCGCACGCTCAGCATCGTTCCGCGCAACAGCCGCGCGAAGATCGGGATCTGCACGATCGCCACCGCGAGGATCACCGTGAACTGCGACTGATCCGCGAACAGCGCGCCGATCGACACCGCCAGCAGCAGCGACGGGATCGAGAGCAGCACGTCCACGATCCGCATGACGACCGAGTCGACCCAGCCGCCGAACGCACCGGCCAGCGTGCCGAGCACGAGCCCCCCGCCGAGCCCGATCACCGTCGCCAGCGCGGCCACCAGCAGCGTCTGCTGCGAGCCGAGCAGCATTCGCGAGAACAGGTCGCGGCCGTACTGGTCGCCGCCGAGCGGGTAGCCGTCCTGTGGTGGCGGGATCTCGTTGTTGGCCCGGGAGACCTGGTCCTCGAGCAGCCGCAGCGCCGGGTCGTGCGGCGCGATGAACGGCGCCAGCACGGCCAGCAGCACGAACAGCCCGATCACCACGGCGCCGACGATGAACACCGGGTTGCGCCGCAGCCGTCGCCACGCCGACGCGGCGAGGCTGACCCCGGCGTCGTGGCCGTTCTCCGAACCCCGGCCCTCGGGACCGACCTCGTACTCCGGGCCCCGCGCGGCCACACTGGCGAGCCGGTCGATCTTCGTCGCACGAGACGACGTCATAGCTAGCTCACTTTCTGCGCCGTGCGGATGCGGGGGTCGATCACCGCATACGAGAGGTCGACCAGGAGGTTGACCAGTACGTAGGCCATCGCGGCCGCGATGATCACCACCTGCAGCACGGGGAAGTCCTTGCGCTCGAACCCGATCGCCAGCGCCTGCCCGACGCCCTGCCACGAGAACACGGTCTCGGTGAGCACGGCACCCGACAACAGCGCGCCGGTCTGCAGACCGACCGTCGTCACCACCGGCAGCATCGCGTTGCGGAGGATGTGCCGGTCCCGGATGATCCGCCGGGTCAGCCCCTTCGAACGCGCCGTGCGCACGTAGTCCTCGTCCATGACGTCGAGCACCGAGGCCCTGGTGATCCGGAAGATCACCGCGAACGGGATCGACGCCAGCGCCAGCGCCGGGAGCAGCAGATGCTTCAGCGCGTCCCACGCCGCGTCCCATTCCCGCGTCAGCAGGCCGTCGAGCACGAAGAACCCGGTGACGCGCGTGGCGTCGATGTCCGGGCTCTGCCTGCCGCCGGTCGGCAGCCAGCCGAGCTTGATCGACAGGAAGTACTTGAGCAGGAACGCGAGGAAGAAGATCGGGATCGAGATGCCGATCATCGAGCCGACCACGCCGGCGTTGTCCAGCCAGCCGCCCCGGCGACGGGCCGCCAGGTAACCGAGCGGGATCGCACCGATCAGGGCGATGAGGATCGCCGCGATGCTGAGCTCGATGGTCGCGGGGAACCGTTCGAGGAACAGTTCCATCGCGGGCTTGCCCGGCGAGACCCCGGTGGAGGTACCGAAGTCACCGGTGATCGCCCGGCCGAGGAACGCGAAGTACTGGACGAAGATCGGATCGTTCAGCCCGAGGGCCTCGGTCAGTTCGGCGCGGCTCTCGGCTGTGCCGCGGTCCCCCAGGAGGGCCGAGACCGGCCCTCCCGGGAGCATCCGCAGCCAGCCGAAGATCAGCACCGAGAGCACTACCACGACGAGTGCGAGTTGCAGCACGCGCCGAATCGTGTATCGGAGCACGGTTCTCGCTTATTCGGGTGACGAGACCGAGACCGCAGCGAACTCTTCCTTGGTCAGCGGGCTCGGCACCAGCCCCTGCACCTCGGGGGAGACGACGATCGCGGGCGGGGAGTGCGACAGCGGGATCGCCGGGAGGTACTTCGACATCAGGTCTCGGTTGATCTGCTGGTACTTCGCCTCGCGCTCGGCGGCGTCCACTGTGGAGTCGGCGTCCTCGATCGCGGTGGCCAGCTGCTGGCCCCACGGCGAGCCCGAGGTCCAGAACTGGTTTTCCGTGGTGCCGAAGAAGGTGCCGATGAAGTTCTCCGGCGAGTTGTAGTCACCCGTCCAGCCGAGCAGGAACAGCTGCGCGTCGGCGACCTCGACCTGGTCGAGGTACCCGCCGGCCCACGGCTTGCTGATCGGCTTCACGATGATGCCGGCGCCCTCGAGGTCCTCCTTGATGGCACCGAAGATCGCCTGCGGGTTCGGCATGTAGGGCCGCGTGACCTGGCTCGGCCACCACAGCTCGACCGTGAGGTTCGGCTGCCCGGCCTCGCGCAGCAGCTGCTTGGCGCGCTCCGGGTCGTAGGAGTACTTCTGCACGTCGTCGGCGTAGCCGTCGACCGACGCCGGGTAGAACTGTGTCGCGACCTCGGAGTTCTCCGGCATGACCGACTTGACGAGGCTCTCGCGGTCGATCGCGTAGGCCAGCGCCTGACGCACCTTGAGGTTCTTGAGCGCCGGGTTGTTCTTCTGCGTGATGCCCAGGTACAGGATGTTGAACGGGTCCCGGATCTGCAGGTTGAAGCCGTCGGCCTTCAGCGAGTCCCAGTCGGCGGGGGCCGGGAAGTCGTAGCCGTCGATGTCGCCTGCCTCGAGCGCCTGCTTGCGGGCGGTCTCGTCCTCGATCACCCGGAAGATCAGCTTGTTGAGCTTGGCCTTGTCGCCCCAGTACTGGTCGTTGCGGGCGAGCTCGATGGTGCCGTTCGCCTCGTCGTAGGAGGTGAACTTGAACGGCCCGGTGCCCGTCGGGTGGAGGCGTGCGTACTCGGAGAAGACGAAGCTGTCGCCCTGCGCCTTGACGTTGTTGGCCTGGAATTCGTCCATCGCCTTCGGGCTCTGCATGGCGAAGGAGTCCTGGGACAGCATCGTCGGGAACGTCGCGGTGAAGCGAGTCAGCTCCAGCTTGGCGGTGGTGGGGTTCTCGGCGGAGCAGGACTTGTAGAGCGAGGGGTTGGCCCCGTCGCTGAAGCCGCCGAAGTTCTCGATCCAGTAGTAGGAGAGAGCCGCGGTGGCGCCCGCGCCGGTCTGGCCGTACATGCGCTCGAAGTTCTTGCACACGGCGTCGGCGTTGAACGGAGTGCCGTCGTGGAAGTTCACGCCCTCGCGAAGGGTGAACGTCCAGGTCTTGCCGTCGGGGCTCGACTCCCATTTGGTGGCGAGCTCGGGTTCCAGCTCGGCGGTACCGGGCTTGATGCCGACGAGGTTCTCGAACAGCTGCCGCGTCACCCGGAAGGTCTCGCCGTCGGACGCGTAGAACGGGTCGAAGTTCGACGGGGCTCCGGTGGCCCCGAAGACCAGCGTGCCTCCTTCCTGGCCACCGCCGCTCTCGCGTTCGGACTCGGCACAGGCGGTCAAGGACACCGCGAGCGCGGCTGCCAGCCCGATCAGGGCCGTGCGTCGCGTTCGGGCCACCCGCAGTTGGAGCATTTTGGCACCCCTTGAGGAAACATCAGTTCGGTTCGCGGGCACGAATTTCGCGTCCGCGATGGTCGCTGACCCTAGCGGGTGTGAGGCCGGTTACTTAAGGACCTGAGGTTACGATCGGGCTACGCAGAAGGTGAAAAAGTCCCGAACAGTCGCGAAATCACCACGCTGGGTGATCGATCGACTACGCGCTACCTGCTTTGGTCGGCTCCTGTTAGACCGACCGACGCATCGGCGTGCGGCTGTGTGCGGTCGGCCGAGAACCACCCGTACTCGAAGCGCTGCCAGGCGATCAGGCGTGGTCTGGACGTCTCGCCATCGCGAGCGACGGCCCGTTCGAGGCGGGCCGCGGGATCCGGATCCTCCACCCAGCAGAGGTACGACAGCCTCGGCCGCACCGACGCTCGGCCCGCCGACACCCCTTCGAGCACGAGCACATCCGGCACGGGCACGTCCACCAAGGGGCCGGGTTCCGGCCGCCCGGTGGTCCAGTCCATGCGGCGGTAGTGGCCGGGCAGGCCGAGGGCCAGCCGGTCGAGGACGCCCTCCCGCAGGCGTGGCCACCACGAAACCGGGTCGTCCCACGTGGCGAAGTCGTCGGTGCTGACGAGCGCCGTCGGCACGCCGCGCTCGCGCAGGGCGGCGACAACGGCCGCGGCGAGGGTCGACTTTCCGGAGCCGGAGGGGCCGTCGATCGCGAGCACCCGCACGTCGCCGAGCCTCGGCTCGGCGCGCAGCACCCGCTCCGCGACGACCCGCCCCAGCTCCCCGACGTCGTGCACGGTGGCCGTCAGAGCGCGCGGCGGCCGGAGAGGGCCCGGCCGAGCGTCAGCTCGTCGGCGAACTCCAGGTCGCCGCCCATCGGCAGGCCGGAGGCGAGCCGGGTGACGGTGAGGCCGGGGAAGTCACGCAGCATGCGGACGAGGTAGGTCGCCGTGGCCTCCCCCTCGGTGTTGGGGTCGGTCGCGATGATCACCTCGGTCACCTCCTCCGCACCGATCCTGGCGAGCAGCTCCTTGATGCGGAGCTGGTCGGGGCCGATGCCGGAGAGCGGGTCGAGCGCGCCGCCGAGCACGTGGTAGCGGCCGCGGAACTCCCGCGTGCGCTCCACGGCGAGTACGTCCTTGGGCTCCTCGACCACACAGATCAGCGCCGGGTCGCGCCGGGCGTCCCGGCAGATGCGGCAGCGCTCCTCCTCGGAGACGTTGCCGCAGACGTCGCAGAACCGCACGCCTTCCTTGACCTTGCCCAGCACGTCCTGCAGCCTGCCGATGTCGACGGGATCGCAGGCGAGCAGGTGGAAGGCGATGCGCTGCGCGCTCTTGGGACCGATGCCGGGCAGGCGGCCCAGCTCGTCGATGAGGTCCTGAACTACGCCTTCGTACAAAGTTACTGTCCGGGCAGGCCGAGGTTGCCGAGACCGCCGAGGTCGGGCATGCCGCCGCCACCGCCGAAGCCGCCGGCGAGCGGGCCGAGCTTCTCCTCGGTGAGCCGCTGAGCGTTGTGGGTCGCGTCGCGCACCGCGGCGACCACCAGGTCCGCGAGGGTCTCCGTGTCCTCGGGATCCACGATCTTCGGGTCGATCACGAGGTTCTTGAGTTCCATGCCGCCGGTGACCGTGGCCGTCACCAGGCCACCACCGGAGGTGCCGGTGACCTCGGCCGCCGCCAGTTCCTGCTGAGCCGTGACCAGCTGTTCCTGCATCTTCTGGGCCTGCTGCAGGATCTGCTGCATGTCGGGCATTCCGCCGCCGGGCTGCACCATGATTCGGATTCCCGCTTTCGTAGCTTGCGTGACGTGCTCTCCAGCCTAGTCGCAGCGGCTGTGGCACCGTGTGAGCCGTGCGTTGTCGCGGTGTCGTGCTGCTGGTGGTGGGCCTGGTGCTGAGCGCCTGCGGGGACGGTGGGGGTACCGTCGCGTCTCCCCGGCCCTCGGCAGGCCCGGAGACCTCACAGAGCCGTCCCCCCGCACCTGCGACGACCACCCGCCAGGCCGAGGCCCCGGTGGTGGTGCTCGACCCCGGCCACAACGGCGGCAACGCGACCGCACTCGCCGAGATCAACCGGCAGGTACCGGCAGGACGCGGGCGGATGAAGCCGTGCAACACCACCGGCACCGCCACCGACGCGGGCTACCCCGAGCACGCGTTCAACCTCGACGTCGCGAGGCGGGTGGGCGACGTGCTCGCGGCGCAGGCCGTGCGCGTGGTCTACACGCGCGAAAGCGACGACGGCGTCGGCCCCTGCGTCGACCGGCGCGCGGCGATCGGCAACGAGGCGCTCGCGGACGCCGTGGTGTCGATCCACGCGGACGGCTCCTCGGCGCAGGGCAGCGGCTTCCACGTCGCCTACTCGGATCCGCCGCTCAACGAGGCGCAGGGCGAACCGGCGCAACGCCTGGCAGGCGCGATGCTGGCGAGCATGGCCGCGGAGTTCCCGGTGGCCGACTACATCGGCGAGGGCGGCCTCTCCGGCCGCGACGACCTGGCGGGGCTGAACCTCTCCGAGCGCCCGGCCGTGCTCGTCGAATGCGGCAACATGCGCAACGCGCGCGAGGCGGCGGCGATGTCGACCCCGGAGGGCCGTCAGCGCTACGCCGACGCGATCAGCGCGGGAATCCTGGCGTACCTGCGGAGGTAGCCGCCCGACCGCGGTGACCGACCGCAGTGAAGGCCACCTTGCCTGCGTTCAACGCAGTGAAGGTGGCCTTCACTGCGGTTGGCGTCAGTCGATCGGACGGGCGCCGAGGTGGTCGGAGAGGAGCTTGTGGGCGATGGCCTCGGGGTCGACCGGCTCCGGAGCGGGCGCGGCAGCGGGACCGCCGGCGTCGGGGCCCGCCGGGTAGGGGTCGTCCTCGTCCTCGGGTTCCGGGGGCAGCGGGATGTCCGGCTCGGTCGTGGTGGGCACCGCCCGGCGCGGCGGCTCCGTTGCCGACGGCCGCTGGAAGGACCGTTGCTGCTCGGCCGACGGCGGCTGCTGCCGGGTGGGCTGCGGCGGAGCCTGGCGGGCGGGCGCGGCCTGCGTCTGCCTCGCCGGGGCCGCCGCACTCGCCTGCACCGCGCCCGCGTGAACACAGCGGACCGTCCACTGTCCCGACAGCACCTGACCGAGCGCCGTCGCGATGCAGTCGGCGTTGCGGGGCTCCGACAGGCGCCGCGCGAGCGGCTCCGCGGAGTGCGTGAGCACCACGGTCGAGCCCTCGACGCTGTGCACGGTGGCATTCGTGAGCATGGCCTCCGTGCTGCGGCTGAGCTTGCGGACGGCAGCCAGCAGCTGCGGCCAGTACTGGCGCAGCGCGGCCGCGTCGATCTGGCCCGGCTCCGACCCGGCGACGGGCGCCGCCTCGGCCACCGGTTCCGCCACGGCGGGCGGCGCGGGCGGCGAAGGTGGGGGCGTCGCCGGAGCCGGCTTCGGCGCCGGGGCTGCCGCGGGCTCCGGTTCCTTCTTCGCGGGAGCCGCGGGGGCCGCGGCACGCTGCGACGGCCGCTCGAACGTCCGCTCCGGCGCCGGGGCGGACGCGGGCTCGGCAGCGGGTGCGGCAGGGGCAGGACCGCCCGCCGTGAACCGGCGCTCCAGCCGTTCGAGCCGCTGAAGCGTGGCGGCCTCGTCGCCCGCCACCTCCGGCAGCAGCATCCGTGCGCACAGCAGCTCGAGCAGCAGCCGGGGCGCCGTGGCCCCGCGCATCTCGAGGAGTCCATTGTGGATGATCTCGGCGTACCGCGTGAGCGTGCCGGGCTGCAGGCGTTCGGCCTGCGCGACCATCCGGTTCAGCTGCTCCTCTGGCGCCGACACCATGCCCGCGCTCGCCGCGTCGGGCACCGAGCGCAGCAGGATGAGGTCACGCAGCCGGTCGAGCAGGTCGGTCGCGAATCGGCGCGGGTCGTGGCCCGCCTCGGCGAGCTGGTCCACTGTGCCGAACACGGCCTTGTGGTCGTCGGCCGACAGCGCGTCCACCATCGCGTCGATCAGCGCGACGTCGGTGACGCCGAGCAGCGACACCGCGCGCGCGTAGGTGACACCGTCGGGGCCCGCACCGGCCAGCAGCTGGTCGAGCACCGACTGGGTGTCGCGAGCGGAGCCGCCGCCCGCCCTGATCACCAGCGGGTAGACAGCGGGCTCCACCTGCACGCCCTCGGCCGCGACGTTGCGCTCCAGCAGCTCCCGCATGGAACTCGGCGGGATCAGCCGGAAGGGGTAGTGGTGCGTCCGCGAGCGGATGGTGGGCAGCACCTTGTCCGGCTCGGTGGTCGCGAAGATGAAGATCAGGTGCTCCGGCGGCTCCTCCACGATCTTCAGCAGGGCGTTGAAGCCCTGCGTGGTGACCATGTGCGCCTCGTCGATGATGAACACCCGGTAGCGGGACTCCGCGGGCGCGTAGAACGCGCGGTCGCGCAGCTCACGCGCGTCGTCCACACCACCGTGGCTGGCGGCGTCGAGCTCGGTGACGTCGACGCTGCCCGGCCCCTCCGGTGCGAGCGCGAGGCACGGGCCGCACTTGCCGCACGGATCCGGCGTGGGGCCCTCGACGCAGTTGAGCGAGCGCGCCATGATGCGCGCGCTGGACGTCTTGCCGCAGCCACGCGGCCCCGAGAACAGGTAGGCGTGGTTGATCCGGCCCGCCGCGAGCGCGGTGCGCAGGGGCTCGGTGACGTGGTCCTGCCCGACCACCTCGGCGAAGGTTGACGGCCGGTACTTTCGGTACAGCGCGAGAGCCACGAGGCGAGGGTACCGGCAGTCTCCGACACCGGCCCCTCCCGGCCGTCCGGGGACAAAAGGGGACCCCCGCACCCGTCAGAGCCTGCTTATCCTTGCTGCCTTCCGGCCCTGGGGAGGTTCACAGGGTGGACGCCGCGGGGGTCCGCCGCCCAGTCTAGGCGACGGCTCCGCCGGGCGCCGACACGGGGAGTGTCACCGTGAACTCGGTGGCTCCGGGTTCGCTGGTCACGCCCACATGCCCGTGGTGCGCGGCCACCACCGCGGCGACGATCGCGAGCCCCAGTCCGGTGCTGCCCGCCGAGCGGGAGCGGGAGGTGTCGCCACGCGCGAACCGCTCGAACACCTCGGGCAGCAGGTCGCCGGGAATGCCGGGGCCGTCGTCGCGCACGCGCAGCACCGCCTCGTTCCCGCGCTCGCCGAGAACCACGTCCACGCGCGTGCCCGCGGGGGTGTGTGCGCGGGCGTTGCCGAGCAGGTTCGCGACCACCTGATGCACCTGCTCGGCGTCGCCGAGCACGGTGATCGGCTCCGCGGGCGCGTCGAGCACCCACCGGTGGCCTGGCCCTGCGACGTGGGCGTCGGCGACGGCGTCGGCCACGAGCCGCGAGAGGTCCACCGGCTCGTGCACCCGCGCGCGACCGGAGTCGAGCCGCGCGAGGAGCAGCAGCTCCTCGACGAGGTTGGTCATCCGCGCCGACTCCGACTCCACGCGGGAGAAGGCGAACCGGACGTCCCGCGGCACCGCGTCACCGTGCCTGCCGACCAGCTCCGCGTAGCCCTTGATCGCCGCGAGCGGGGTGCGCAGCTCGTGGCTGGCGTCGGCGACGAACCGGCGGACCCTGCTCTCGCTGCGCTGCCGCGCGTCGAGCGCGTCGGCCACGTGGCCGAGCATCTGGTTGAGCGCGAGGCCGACCTTGCCGACCTCGGTGCGGGTGTCGGTGTCGGATTCGGGCACGCGCACCGGCAGCGCGACCTCACCCTTGTCCAGCGGCAGTTCGGTGACCCTGCCGGCGGTGGCGGCGAGCCGGTCGAGGGGGCGCAGCGTGCGGCGGACCGTCCACGCCCCGGCGAGCCCGGTGATGGTCACGGCGCCGAGCGCGACCCCGCCGAGGATCAGCCCGACACTCCACAGCGTGTCGTCCACTTGCGACAGTGGGAGCCCGGTGACGAGCACGTGCCCGTCGTCGGTGCGCACGGCCGAGAGCCGGTAGGCGCCGAAGTCGCCGAGATCGCGGCTGTAGGCGCGGCCGTCGACGGGCAGGCTCGTGAGGATGTCGTAGGAACTCGCGGGCAGCAGCTCGCGCTCGGCCTCCGGTCCGGAGAGCCGCTCCGCCCGCACCACGTCGCCGCCGCTGAGCACGGCGTTGAGCGTGTCGATGCCCTGCCCCGGCGCCTCGAGCGAGGCCAATGGGCCCGTGGGCACGCCAGCGGGCGGCGGGCGGTCCGGACCCCGGCTGACCGCGAGCGCCCGGTCGCTGGCCTGCCTGAGCTGCTCGTCGAGCTTGTCGACCAGGAACGCGTCCAGCGCCAGCTCGGTGACCACGCCGACCAGCACGCACACCACGGCGAGCAACCCGATGAGCTGCGCGACGAGCTTGCCCCGCAGCGACCAGGCACGCCTACGCGGGTTTGAGGACATACCCCGCGCCACGCATGGTGTGGATCATCGGCTTTCTGTCCGCGTCAATCTTCTTCCGCAGGTACGAAATGTAGAGCTCGACGATGTTGGCCTGCCCACCGAAGTCGTAGCTCCACACCCGGTCGAGGATCTGGGCCTTCGACAGCACCCGCTTGGGGTTGCGCATGAGGTAGCGCAGCAGCTCGAACTCGGTCGCGGTGAGCGACACCGGCTCGCCGCCCCGGTGCACCTCGCGGCTCTCCTCGTCCAGCGTCAGGTCGCCGACCACGAGCGTCGATCCCTCCGAGGCGGCCACCACCCTCGCCCTGCGTAGCAATGCCCGCAGCCGCAGGGCTAGCTCCTCGAGGCTGAACGGCTTGGTCACGTAGTCGTCCCCACCCGCGGTGAGCCCGGCGATGCGGTCCTCGACGGCGTCCTTCGCGGTGAGCAGCAGCACGGGCAGGTACGGGGTGTCGGCGCGCAACCTGCGCAGCACCTCGAGCCCGTCGAGGTCGGGCAGCATCACGTCCAGCACGACCGCGTCAGGACGGAACCCTCGGGCCTCGCGGATGGCGCCCGCGCCGTCGCCGGCCGTGCGGATCTCCCAGCCCTCCATGCGCAAAGCCAGCGACACGAGCTCCGCGATGCTGGACTCGTCGTCGACGACGAGCACCCGGACCGGCGAGCCGTCGGCGCGCCGGGGCCCGACCCGGCCGGGATCGGTGTTTGCGCTGGTCATGATCGCAGTGTCGCGCGCGAGGGTAGGTGCTCGCTGTGGCCTGCCTGTGCGTTGGCTGTGAAGCGCGAGGACACAGCGCGGACCCATGCGGCGCACAGCGCGAACACAGCTCGGGCGGGGACGCTCACGGCATGAGCACCGAAGTCCCGGCCCCCGCGGCCGAGCAGAACTGGGGCGATCCGCAACCGCCGCGGCAGGACAGGCCGCGCTGGACCGCTCGCCGGACCGCGGTGGCGGTCGCGATCGCGGCGGGCATCGCCGTCGCGGGCGGAGCCGTCGTGTACGCGGGCACGAGCGGCGAGCCGTCGCAGAACGTCAGGATGGGCGGTCCGGCGGGCGCGATGCCGGGCCTGTTCAACGCGCTGCACGGCGACTTCGTGGTCTCCGACGGCAGCGGAGGTTACGAGACGCAGCGCATGCAGACCGGCGAGGTCGCGGCGATCGACGACGACTCACTGACCGTCGAGAGCGACGACGGCTACACCCAGACCTACGAACTCGGCGCGGGCGCTGGGGACACCGCGGAGCGGGGTGACACGGTGACCGTGCTCGCGACGGTCTCCGGGGACACCGCGACGGCCACGAGCATCACGAGTGGCGAGGGAGGTTTCCCCGGCGGCCCGCAGGGTCGACCGCCGGGACAGCAGGGCGGCCCCGGCGGGACGAACTGACGGCTCCTACGCGGGGAGGTCGAACTGGCCTGCCTTGACGGCGATCAGGAACGCCTCCCACTCGCGTGTGTTGAACACGAACACCGGACTGTCGGCGAGCTTGGTGTCCCGCACCCCGACCTTGTCCGCTCCCAGGTTGACCTCGACACAGCTGCCGCCGTTGGGCTCGCTCGCGAACGACTTCTGCCAGCCGGCGGCATCGAACATGCTCACGGCCGTGGAAGGGTCGTAATAATCCGCTCGAGCGGCGTAATCGGCCATGGCGTTACCTCCGTGCCCGGTCGAAGGACACCGGCGAAGGAGTGCGCAACGTCACACCTTCCCGATGCCCCAGAGTCGATCCCCACCGGCCGGTGCCGCCATTCGTGCGATGTTCGGCCGATCTGGTCGACAGTGTGATTAATCTGAGACTAGGATTATTACTATCCATAGGGGCCGCGCCCGGCGCAATCCGGGGGCCGTCACGTGAGAGATCGGCAACACAGGCAAGACTGGGGATGGAGCACGACATGGCGGTACGACTGGACCTGGAACCGAGCGGTGTCGAGCGGACCGGTCCCGCGACGGACGACGACCTGCCGCCCACCGAACAGCCCGCCCGCCGTTTCGATCTCGGCTTCGTCCGGGTGTGGCCGCCGCGCCCGCTCCGGCTCCTCGAGCCGAACTTCGCGGTGCGCTACTGCCGCGTCTGACGGTTCAGCTCCTCGCGGTAGTGCTCGGCCAGCTCCTTGAAGAACTGCCGCGTCTCCTGCCGCTCCAGCGCCGCGCCGCGCAGGCGGTCCCACGAGTCCACGAAGATCTGGAAGTCCTTGACGTCGTCGAGATAGATCCCGCCCGCCGAGTGCTCGATGTACACGAAGTCCCGGGTGCGGTCGGGAAAACGCATGATCGTGAAGTCGTTGGGGACCGAGGCCAGCTTCGCGTCGAACGGCAGCACGTGCAGATAGACCCTCGCCCGCTTCTCCAGCTCGAGCATGTGCTCAAGCTGGTCCAGCATCACGGCCGGTGACCGCCCGCCGGGAGCCCTGCGCAACGCCGACTCGCTGAGGATGAAGCGGTAGTACGGCGGCTGCTGCTGGTCGAAGACCGCTTTGCGGTCGAGCCGGTTGCGGACCAGCGATGTGACGTCCGTCGCTCCGAACTCGGTGAACTGCTTGAGCATGTAGTGCTCGGACTGCAACGGCCCCGGAATGCGCTCACCGTGCCACGTCATGATCTCCGCGGCTGCCGGCTCCAGGTCCGTGAACGTGCGGAACCAGTGCGGCACAACGGATCGGTAACCCGACCAATGCCCACGCTGCCCTGCCGCGGCCCGCGCCAGGTTGAGCAGGGTGTCGGCCTCCTCGCCCTCGATGCCGAACGCGTCGAGCATCGCCCTGACGTCGCCGAGCTTGACCCCCACGGCGCCCGACTCGATCTTGTTGACCTTGCCCTGGGTACAACCGAGGATCTCGGCCACGCGCTGCTGCGTGAGGCCCGCGGAGTTGCGCGCGTGCCGCAGCTCGTTGCCGAGCTGCTTTCTTCGGGACGTGACGGTACTGGCCATGGCGCCTCGACGTTACCGTTTTCGGCGCTCAACTCGAAATCGCCTCTCCGGCGTAGGGTGCAGGTCATGACGAAGAAGGCGAGCATCGGCGTCACCGGCCTCGCGGTGATGGGCCGCAACCTGGCGCGGAACCTGGCCCGGCACGGGCACACCGTCGCGCTGCACAACCGTTCGGAGCAACGCACCCGTGAGCTGGCGGAACAGTTCGGCTCCGAGGGCGACTTCATCCCGGCGTACTCGGCGAGGGAGTTCGTCAACGCGCTGGAGCGGCCCCGCCAGGTGGTCGTGATGGTCAAGGCAGGCGCACCCACCGACGCCGTGATCGACGAGTTCGCGGAGCTGCTGGAGCCCGGCGACGTGATCGTCGACGCCGGCAACGCGCACTTCGCCGACACCCGCAGGCGCGAGGCGGCGCTGCGCGAGCGCGGGCTGCACTTCGTCGGCACCGGCGTCTCCGGCGGCGAGGAGGGCGCGCTGCACGGGCCGAGCATCATGCCGGGCGGTTCGAAGGAGTCCTACGAGTCGCTGGGCCCGCTGCTGGAGGACATCGCGGCGAAGGTCGACGGCACGCCGTGCTGCGCCCACATCGGACCCGACGGCGCAGGGCACTTCGTGAAGATGGTGCACAACGGCATCGAGTACGCCGACATGCAGCTGATCGCCGAGTCCTTCGACCTCCTGCGCGGCGCGCTCGGCTACGAGCCCGCGCGGATCGCCGAGATCTTCCGCACCTGGAACACCGGGCGGCTCGACTCCTACCTCATCGAGATCACCGCCGAGGTGCTCGCCCACACCGACGCCGCCACCGGCAAGCCGTTCGTCGACGTGGTGCTCGACCAGGCGGAGCAGAAGGGCACCGGCCGTTGGACGGTCCAAATCGGACTCGACCTCGGCATCCCGATCACGGGCATCGCGGAGGCGACCTTCGCGCGTTCCCTTTCCGGCCACGCGAACCTGCGCGCCGCGACCAAGGGGCTCGGCGGGCCGTCGCGCACCCCGCTGTCGGGCAGCGAGGCCGAGCGCTTCGCCGACGACGTGGAGCAGGCGCTGTACGCGTCGAAGGTGGTCGCCTACGCGCAGGGCTTCAACCAGATCCAGGCAGGCAGCGCCGAGTACGGCTGGAACGTCGACCTCGGCTCGGTCGCCTCGCTCTGGCGTGGCGGCTGCATCATCCGCGCGAAGTTCCTCGACGACATCCGCGCCGCCTTCGAGGCCGGGCCGGAGCTGCCGACGCTGCTCACGAGCGGCGACTTCCGCAAGGCCGTCGAGGACGCGCAGGACGCGTGGCGCTCGGTGGTCTCGACCGCGGTGCGGCTCGGCATCCCGACGCCGGGCTTCTCCACGGCGCTCGCCTACTACGACGGGCTGCGGGCCGACCGCCTGCCCGCCGCGCTCGTGCAGGGCCAGCGGGACTACTTCGGCGCGCACACCTACCGCCGCGTCGACGGCGAGGGCTCCTTCCACACCGAGTGGGCCACCGAGGCCCGCGCGGAGCGCCCCGCCTGAGGCGCACCCCACCCGGGGCCCCACACATGCAGTGAAGGCCACCATGCCTGCGCCCACCCGTCTCCCACCGCCACCCAAACGGAGACGCTGCGCGCCGCTGTGTTGATTCAACGCAGTGATGGTGGCCTTCACTGCATCCGGGCAAAAAGGGCGGGGCTCACTCGAAGGGCAGGCCGACGTAGTTCTCGGCGAGGCTCGTCGCGGCCGCGGTGGACGACGCCGTGTACCGCAGCTGCGACAGCTGGAGCCGGCGCTGGAACGCGTCGGCGTTCGGGTCGGTGTGCAGCATCGACGTCATGTACCAGGAGAAGTGCTCGGCCCGCCACACGCGGCGCAGGCAGCGGTCCGAGTAGGACGCCGCGAGCTCGCCGTCCTTGTCCCGCAGCAGTGCCTTGAGCGCGCGGGAGAGGTTGCGGACGTCGGCGATCGCGAGGTTCATGCCCTTGGCGCCGGTCGGCGGCACGATGTGCGCGGCGTCGCCCGCGAGGAACAGCCTGCCGTACCGCATGGGCTCCACCACGAAGCTGCGCATCGGCGTGATGCTCTTCTCCAGCACCGGACCCTCGCGCAGCGAGAAGCCCTCCTTCGTCTCCAGCCGCTGTTCCAGCTCGGCCCAGATCCGGTCGTCGGACCAGTTCTCGATCCGCTCGGCAGGATCGACCTGCAGGTAGAGCCGCGTGATCTCGGGCGAGCGCATGCTGTGCAGCGCGAACCCGCGTTCGTGGTGGGTGTAGATCAGCTCCTCGTGCGAGGGCGGCGTCCGCGCGAGCACGCCGAGCCAGGCGAACGGGTACTGGTGGTCGTAGGCGATCAGTTCGACGCCCGGGATCGACGGCCTCGACACGCCGTGGAAGCCGTCGCAGCCGGCGATCACCGCGCAGTCGAGCTCGCGCGCGTTGCCCTCGGCGTCGCGGTAGGTCACGCGCGGCGACTCGGTGTCCAGGTCGTGCAGTTCCACATCGGACACTTCGAACTCGATCGGCAACCCTTTGCCCGCGTGTGCAGCGATGAGGTCCTTGACGATCTCCTGCTGGCCGTAGACGGTGATCGCCTTGCCGGTGAGTGCGGTGAGGTCGATGCGGTGGTCGGCGCCGTCGAAGCGCAGCGAAAGGCCGTGGTGCGGGAGACCCTCCGCGGCCATGCGCTCGCCGACGCCGATCTCCCGCAGCAGTTCGACGGTCGGCTGCTCGCACACGCCTGCCCGCACCCGCTTCTCCACGTACTCGCGGCTGCGTGCCTCGAGCACCACCGCGTCGATGCCTTCGAGGTGCAGCAGGTATGACAGGACCAGGCCGGCCGGTCCCGCTCCGATGATGCCCACCTGCGTGTCCGTCACCGATGCCTCCACGTCGTCATTGCCGTTGCCGCGACCAAGCGTGCGCCGTGCACCCGGCTCGGAGCCACCAGGGCTTCCACTGAGCGGAAGCCTTTCAGAGGGTCTGCCAATGCGCGCCGTCCGAGACCCGGACCGCGCTCGGCGCCCCGAGCGCCCGCGAGATGCCCCGCGCGGCGGCGCGGACCGCGGGCACGAGCGTGCGCGGATCGGTGCCCTCCGACGGCACGACGATCGACAGCGCGGCCACCACGGTGTCGTGCTCTCCGTAGACGGGAGCCGCGACCGACAGCACCTCCGGCTCTATCTGGCCGTCGCTGATCGCGTAACCGTCGCGGCGGACGTTGGCGAGCGCGCGCCGCAGCTCGGCGGGTGACGCGATCGTTCTCGGCGAGAACCGTTGGAGCGGCGAGGCGAGCACCCGTTCCTGCCAGTCGGGCGCGGCGAACGCGAGAAGCACCAGCCCGACGCCCGTGGCGTGCACGGGCAGCCTGCCGCCGACCCGCGATTGGATCCTGACCGCGTTGCGGCCGGAGATGCGCTCCACGTACACGACCTCGGCCCCGTCGAGCACCGCGAGCTGCACGTGCTGGTGGGTGGCCTCGTACAGGTCCTCCAGGAACGGCATCGCGCTCTCCCGCAGGCCCGCGCCGTGCGGGGCGAGCGAGGCGACCTCCCACAGCCACAGGCCGATGCGGTAGCGGCCGTCGGCGTCGCGTTCGAGGGCGCCGCGCTCGGTGAGCTCGCGCACCAGCCGGTGCGTGGTCGACAGCGGCAGCCCCGCACGGCGGCTCAGCTCGGACAGCGTGAGGGCGGGGTGCTCTGCGCTGAAGGCATCGAGCACGCCAAGCACCCGGCCGACCACCGTCGGTGAGACCTCTGCGTTGTGCCGCACGCCCCTCAGCCAACTTCCTCGGACC
Source organism: Prauserella flavalba (assembly GCF_003202235.1). Classification (GTDB taxonomy): domain Bacteria; phylum Actinomycetota; class Actinomycetes; order Mycobacteriales; family Pseudonocardiaceae; genus Prauserella_A; species Prauserella_A flavalba. Next base: position 115,051 of record NZ_MASU01000011.1, on the reverse strand, counting down.
CGCCGATGCAACCGTGCGGCAGGGGCCGGACCTGGTTAGCTTGGCGCGGAGGGGTGATCAACGAACGGAGTGTCCGGTGACCGGAGTCGCGGCTCGGGGGCTGGTGCGCCGGTTCCTGCCGACGTGGCGGCATCCCGCGCGGATCGTGGTGCTGGCGTTCGCGGCCGTGGTGTCGGTGGGCACCGTGCTGCTCATGCTGCCGGTCGCCGCCGAGGACGGCACTCGCACCGCGTTCGTCACCGCGTTGTTCACCGCGACCTCGGCGACATGCGTGACGGGCCTCGCGGTGGTGGACACGCCCACGCACTGGTCCGCGTTCGGCGAGCGGGTGATCCTCGGCCTCATCCAGGCGGGCGGCCTCGGCATCATGACCATCGCCTCGCTGCTCGGGCTGCTGGTGTCGCGGCGGTTCGGGCTCCGGATGCAGCTCACCGCGCAGGCCGAGACGAAGGCGCTCGACCTCGGTGACGTGCGGCGCGTCGTGCGCGGCGTCGTGCTCGTGAGCCTGGCGTTCGAGCTGGTGACCAGCCTCGTGCTCGCCGCACGGTTCGCGATCGGCTACGACTACGGCCCGGGCAGGGCTCTCTACCACGGCGTGTTCCACGCGGTGTCGGCCTTCAACAACGCCGGGTTCGCGCTCTACACCGACAACCTCGTCCCGTTCGCCACCGACGCCTGGATCTGCCTTCCGATCGCGATCGCGGTGCTCGCGGGCGGGCTGGGCTTCCCGGTGTGGCTGGAGATCTGGCGCCACCGGCGCCGCGGCCCCGCCAAGCGGCGCTGGTCGCTCCACGCCAAGATCACCGTGGTCACCTCGGGCCTGCTGCTGCTCGTCGGCTTCGTCGTGATCACCATCGCCGAGTGGAACAACCCGGAAACGCTGGGCCGGTTCGGTCCCGGCGGCAAGCTGGTCGCCGGCTTCTTCCACGGCGTCATGCCCCGCACGGCCGGCTTCAACAGCATCGACATCGGCGAGCTGGAGTCGGGGACACTGCTCGTCAACGACATTCTCATGTTCATCGGCGGCGGCAGCGCCGGCACCGCGGGCGGCATCAAGGTCACCACGTTCGCGTTGCTGGCGTTCGTGATCTACGCCGAGATCCGCGGTGAGCCCTCCGTTCACGTCATGGGGCGCAAACTCGCGGCCAGTACGCAGCGGCAGGCGCTCGCCGTCGCGCTGCTCAGCGTCGGCGCCGTCGTGGTCGGCACGCTCGTGCTGCTCACGCTCACGCAGTACCGGCTGGAGGTCGTACTCTTCGAGGTGATCTCGGCGTTCGCCACGGTGGGGTTGTCGACCGGGATCACCGCGGACGTGGGCTCGGCAGGCCACCTGGTGCTCGTGCTGCTGATGTTCCTCGGCCGCGTCGGGCCGATCACGCTCGCGTCGGCGCTCGCGCTGCGTGAGCGCGCTCGGCGCTACGAACTACCGGAAGAAAGGCCGATCGTTGGGTAACCGCAACCAGGGCCGCCGCGTGGTCGTCATCGGGCTCGGCCGGTTCGGCAGCTCACTCGCGAGGGAGCTCGTCAGTGGTGGCTGCGAGGTGCTCGGCATCGACAGGGACCCCAAGCTCGTGCAGAAACACGCCGACGAGCTCACCCACGCCGCCGTGGCCGACACCACCGACGTGGAAGCGATGACGCAGCTCGGCGTGCCCGAGTTCGAGCGCGCCGTCGTGGGGATCGGCTCCGAGATCGAGGCGAGCATCCTCACGACGTCGCTGCTGGCCGACTTCGGCATCCCGCACATCTGGGCCAAGGCCATCAGCCGCCAGCACGGACGGATCCTCGAGCGCGTCGGCGCCCACCACGTCGTGCTGCCGGAACACGACATGGGCGAGCGGGTGGCGCACCTGGTGACCGGGCGGATGCTGGACTACATCGAGTTCGAGGACGACTACGCGATCGTGAAGACGACCGCTCCGACGGAGGCGATCGGCAAGCCGCTCGGCGAGACGAGGGTGCGCAACAAGTACGGCGTCACCGTCGTCGGCATCAAGCGACCCGGCAGCGAGTTCACCTACGCCACACCGGAGACGGTCGTCCGCCCGCAGGACATCCTGGTGGTGTCGGGCCGCCGCGAGGACGTGGAGACGTTTGCCGACCTGACGTGAGAGGTCAGCCCCACACCTTCGCGGCGGTCTCCACGATCCGCTCCAGCTTGCGGATCTCCTGTTCCTCGGTGAGGTCGTTGCCCTCCTCCGTGGAGGAGAACCCGCACTGCGGCGAGAGGCACAGCTGGTCGATGTCGACGAACTTCGCCGCCTGCTCGATGCGCCGCTCCAGCGACTCCATCGGCTCCAGCTCGCCGCGCTTGGTGGTCACCAGGCCCAGCACGACGTACTTGCCCTTCGGCAGGAACCGCAACGGCTCGAACCCGCCGGAGCGCTCGTCGTCGAACTCCAGGAAGTAGCCGTCCACGTTCAGCTCGTTGAACAGCGCCTCGGCGACGAAGTCGTAGCTACCCTCCGCCGCCCACGACGAGCGGAAGTTGCCCCGGCACAGGTGCGTCGTGATCGTCATGCCCTCCGGCTTGCCCGCGATGGCCGCGTTCATCGTCTTGATGTTGCGCAGGTGCAGGGTCTCCGGATCGGCGCCCATGCGCGCGACGAGCTCGCGCTGCTTGGGGTCGTTGAGGTAGGCGAGGCTCGTGTCGTCGAGCTGCAGGTAGGTGCAACCGAGCTCCCCGACGCCCTTGACCTGTGCGGCGTAGGCGTTGCCGAGGTCGGTGAAGAAGTCCTCCAGGTCGGGATAAACATGCTCGTCGACGGCGTGCCTGCCGCCGCGGTAGTAGACCATACTGGGCGAAGGGATGGTCAGCTTCGGCGTCACCTCGGGGTCCACAATGGACTTCAGGTACGAGAAGTGCTCACCGAAGATCGTCCCGCTCAGTCCGACCTTGCCGTCCACCTGCAGGCCGGGCGGGCTGAACTCCAGGTCCCCCGCGGCGTTGTGGAACTTGACGTGCAGGCGCTCGTCGCTCTGGGAGATGCCGTCGAGCTGGTAGATGAAGTCCATGTGCCACGAGGCACGCCGGAACTCACCGTCGGTGGCCGACCGCAGGCCCACCTTGCGCTGGAGGTCGACCACGCGACGGATCGCGTCGTCCTCGACGGCCTTGAGCTCGTCGCGGGTGATGGCGCCCTGCGCGGCCTGCTCGCGAGCGCGGTGCAGCTCGGCGGGCCGCAACAGGCTGCCCACGTGGTCGGCGCGAAACGGAGGAATCGAACGCTGACTCATTGCCGAATCCTCACATGTCGCGCCGACCCCATCAACAGCCGGACGAGCCCCTTTCCATCGAACGGAACGGGTGGGTCAGCCTCCCTGGTGCGGGGCCTGGTACTCCTTGGCCTCCGGGGACTCGAAGAGCGGCTTGACGTACTTCATACCGCCCGGCACCGAGGCGTCCGGCTGCGCGACGTACACCTGCCGCGTCGCCGGGGCTCCCGGCTGCGAGAAGTCCAGCTTCGCCACGAGGTCGCCGGTGTCGGCGGACGTGGTCTCCTGCAGTGCCTTGTGGATACCGGCGCGCGTGAGGTCCTTGTTCTCACACGCCTTGCGCAGCACCGCGCCCCACACCTCGGCGACGGCGTAGCCGTACGGCACACCGGCGTTCGGCGGCTCGCTGTAGCCCGCCTTCTCGTACTTGCCCGCGACCTCCTTCATCTTCGGGATGTCGGCGGAGAAGGGCACGCTGCTCGCCACCACGTAGAGCTTGTCGAGCGCGCCCGCGGCGGGGCTGTCGTGCAGCAGCGGGTCGAACGTCGGGTTGTTGCCCAGGATCGGCACGTTGAGCCCGAGCGCCTCGTTCGCGGCGGCGACCGAACCGGTCTGGGTCGGCGTGGTGGTCAGCAGGATCGCCTTCACCCCGGCGCCCTTGAATCCGGTGACGATGTTGGTGAGGTCGGTATCGCTGGAAGTGATCTTGACCTCGCGCAGGTTGAGGTTGTGCTGCTCCGCGTAGTACCGCGAGCCGCGCAGACCGTTGGCCCCGTACTCGCCGTCGATGTAGATGTGCCCGACCGTGTCACCGTCCTTGATCTTGCCCTGTTCCTGCAGGTAGGAAAGGCCGTCGATCATCTCGACGTCGTAGGTCGTGCCCACCACCATCACGTAGGGATTGCCGAGCAGCTCGGACGACCAGGACGCGGGTGTCACGGTCGCCTCGTCGGACTCCAGGTCGCTGCTCAGCGCCGCCATGATCGGCGAGCCGACGACCTGGACGAACCCGGCGACCTTGGGCTCGATCTGCGGGTAGAGGGTCTTCGCGGTGTCGGCCTTGTAGCCGTGGTCGACGATCTCCAGCTTGACGTCCCTGCCGCAGACGCCGCCGGAGGCGTTCACGTCCTTCACCCACAGCTCGTTACCGTGCGTGATGCCCGTCGAGAGGTTCTTGAACGGGCCGGTCTGGTCGGTCATGACGCCGAGCGTGATGTCGGAGTCGGTCACGCCGACCCCGGCCTGCACGCCGCCCGCGCCCTCGCCGGTCTCCTCCGATCCACCACCCTTGGTGCCGCAGGCGGCCAGTGCCAGCGCCGAGGCGCACGCCAACGCGAGTATTCGCTTCATGAGCCATTCCTTTCCCGCTGTTTCCCACTCAGGCGACCGGCGATTCTGCGGCCGATCGCGGCGAGTCCCCCGGGCTCGAAGAGCACGACGAGGATGATCGCCGCGCCGTAGACGAAAGAACTGATCAGGATGGGTGTGAACGCGTGCTCGCCGGTGCCCGTCGACCAGCCGAGCTCGGTCGAGTAGAGGGCGAGCACCTGCGGCAGGCCGTTCACGAGCAAGGCGCCGACGAGGGCGCCGGGAACGGAGCCCAGCCCGCCGATGATGATCATGGCGAGGTAGGCGATAGAGACGTTGATCCCATAGGTGCCGAACTCGCTCTCGTCGGGTTTGAGCAGGTCGAACCAGAGCACGGTCATCACGCCGGCCAGCCCGGCGTAGGCCGAGGACACCGCGAACGCGCCCGCCTTGGCCCGCCACACGCTCACGCCCATCACGGCGGCGGCCGGCTCGTTGTCCCGCACCGCGCGCCACGCGCGGCCGACCCGGCCGCCGACCGCGCCGCGCGCCAGCAGGAACGCGATCACGGTGAGGGCGAGGAAGAGGTACCAGACCCGTTCGGTCTCGCGGATGGGCACGCCGAGGATTTCCAGGTCGCCCTCGTTGGAGAACGGGAAGCCGAACAACGAGAACTCGGCAGGCGGGCGGCCCGTGGACGTGCCGCCGGTGAGGTTCTCGGCGGCCTGCCCGAAGTACAGCCCGAGGAACACCAGTGACAGGGAGGCCACACCGAGGTAGATCCCGCGCAGGCGGCCCGCGACGGGCGCGAAGGCGAGGCCGAGCACCGCGGAGATCGCGACCGCGCCGAGCAGCGCGAGGAGCGGGTCGAGGCCGAAGCCGAGCAGTTCCGGATCCCCGGTCGGTCCGGACAGCACCGTGTACGCCGTGGCACCGGCGAGCAGGAAGAACGCGTGGGCCAGCGACAGCTGGCCAGCCTGCCCGGTGAGCAGTGTCAGCCCGATCGCGCCGACAGCGCCGACCATCATGTACTGGCCGGCCTTGAGCCATTCGGCCTCCAGGTAGAGCGGCAGGGCGAGCGCCACGAGCAGCACCACGAGCCACAGCGCCTTGCGGACCCACCAGAGCGCGTCACGGCGCGGCTTCGGGCTCGGCGCCCGCTCGGGTGCCTCGGGTGGCGACTTGGTCGCGATCTCAGACACGGGTGGTCTCCCTCGTCCCGAACAGGCCGGACGGCCGCACGACGAGCACGACGAGCATCACCAGGAACACGGCGCTCTTGGCGAACGCGAAGGACACGTAGTGCGTCGCGAGCGCGTCGACGAGCCCGACGGTGATGCCACCGGCCACGGCGCCCGCCGTGGAGTCGAGCCCACCGAGAATGGCGGCGGGGAACGCGGCCAGCGCGATCGAGTGCGTTCCCCTCGACAGGCCCGCTCCCGAGAAGTCCTGCGTGGCGATGAACAGCACCGCGACACCGGCGAGCAGCCCGGCCACGAGCCAGGCCGTCGCCGTGACCCGCCCGCTGCGGATGCCCACGAGCGCGGCAGCCTCCTTGTTCTCCGCCTGTGCACGCATCGCGATGCCCCAGTTCGAGTACCGGAACGCGAGGAAGAAGAGCGTGATCAACACGGTCGCGACGACGAGCGCCACGAGGTGCGTGCGGAACAGCGTGATGCCGCCGACCTGGATCGGCTTGGCGTCCCAGGCGTCGCCGATGAACGGCAGCGACACACCGAGCCTGCGGACGATCTCCTCGGTGACGATCACGTCGACGCCGATGGTCAGCAGGGCGAGGCTGAACGGGTCGGCGAGCTTCGAACGGGACAGCAGCAGCCGCTCGACCACGAGCGCGAGCAGCCCGGCTCCGACGACGCCGACGATCGCCGCCCCGGCCCAGCCGATGCTGTCCCGCAGCGTCACCACCAGGTAGCCGCCGAACAACACGAGTGAGCCGTGCGCGAAGTTCACCACCTCGGTGGCCTTGAAGATGATCACGAAGCCGAGCGCGAGCAGCGCGAACACGGCGCCCTTGCCGAGGCCGTTCACGACGAGCTGGACGAATGTCTCCACTAGCCGGCCTCCGCGTTCTCACTGCCCAGATAGGCCCTGACGACCTCCGGATCGGCCTGCACGTCGGCGGGCGGTCCGTCCGCGATGACCCGGCCGAAGTCGAGCACGGTGACGCGGTCGGCGATGCCCATCACCAGGCCCATGTCGTGCTCGACGAGCAGGATCGAGATGCCCAGCTCGTCGCGGATGTCGTGGATGGTGCTGGCCAGCTCGGCGGTCTCGGCCGCGTTCGTCCCGGCGGCGGGCTCGTCGAGCAGCAGCAGGGACGGCTCGACGGCCAGCGCCCGCGCCAGATCCACGCGCTTCACGGCGCCGTACGGCAGGGAGCCGACGGGCGCGTGCAGTTCCGCGCCGATGCCGAGGAAGTCGCAGATCTCGGCGGCCCGCTCGGCGTGCTTGCGCTCCTCGCGCCGCGTCCAGGGCAGGCGCAGCCCGCAGGAGAGGAAACCGCCGTGGGTGAGCGCGAAGCGGCCGAGCATGACGTTGTCGAGCACCGTCGAGTGCGGCGACAGCGCGGCGTTCTGGAACGACCGGCCGATGCCCATGCGGGCGAGCCGGTGCGGGCGCGTGCGGGTCAGGTCATGGTCGCCGAAGGTCACAGTGCCCTCGTTGGCGCGGTAGAGCCCGCTGATGACGTTGAAGCAGCTGGACTTCCCGGCGCCGTTGGGACCGATCAGCGCGTGCAGGGAGCCCGGCTCGACCGTGAGGGACACGTCGTCGAGTGCGTAGAGCCCGCCGAAGCGGAGCGTCACGTCCCGCACGCTCAGTTCCGGTACCGTCATCGGCCCCACCTCGTCAATCGGCGGACACCGGCGCGCTGGCTGCGTGCCTCGGCGGCCTGCCGCTCGGCGGCGGCGTCCGATTCGGCGTGCCCGCCGAGGTAGAGCCGCTGCACGTCCTCGCTCGCCGACAGTTCGGCCGCGGTGCCCGCGAGGGCGACACCGCCGACCTCGAGCACCACGGCGTGGTCGGCGACGGCGAGCGCCATCACGGCGTTCTGCTCAACGAGGACCACGGCGGTGCCCTGCGCGTGGATTTCGCGGATGGTCGCTCCGATGCGCTCGACGATCTTCGGTGCGAGCCCGAGTGACGGCTCGTCGAGCAGCAGCAGGCGGGGGCCGGACATGAGGGCCCTGCCGATGGCGAGCATCTGCTGCTCGCCGCCGGAGAGCAGGCCCGCGCGCTGGCTCGCGCGTTCGGCGAGGACGGGGAACAGCTCGTGCACCCGGCGCTGGCCCTCCGCCCGCGCCGACGCCGGTGCGCCGATCGCCCCCGCGCGCAGGTTCTCGGCGACGGTCATCCTGGCGAAGACCTGCCTGCCCTCGGGAACCCCGACCACGCCCAGGCGGACGATCGCGGCCGGATCCAGTTGGTCGATGCGGCGGCTGCCGTAGCGCACCTCGCCCCCGGCGACGGTGCCGCGGTGCATCCGCAGCGTGCCGGAGATGGTCCGCAGCAGGGTGGACTTCCCGGCGCCGTTGCCGCCGAGCACGGCCAGCACGCCGTCATCGGAAACGTCGAGATCGACGCCGTGCAACGCGGCGACCGAACGGCCGTAACGAACCGTGAGGTCACGCACGGTCAACACGGCGTGTCCAGCTTCGGGGCGTCGTTGCCCATCGAGGACCTCCGGTTGTGTGACTCAGGTCACTACCAGTGGCGGCTATCCTGCGTGGGCCGGTTTGAAACGCACACCCCCACCTGGAGAGGTAAACAGCAACGAACCGGATACAGCCTGGTCACAAGAGACCGGCTTCGCTGGCCTTCCCGATCGCCTCGACACGGTTGCGCGCACCGAGCTTGTGCAGCGCGGACTGAAGGTAGGTCTTGACCGTGTTACGCGTCAGCCCGGTCGCCTGCGCGATCTCCGGGTTGGTCTTGCCCTGTGCTGCCAGGCGGAGCACCTCGTACTCACGGCGAGTGAGCCCGCTGCGGGCGAGCGCGTTGGACCGCGCGCCGTCGTCGGGCATGATCCGGGGATCGACCACCCGCTCGCCGTGCAGCACCCGGCGCAACGCCGCGGCGAGATCGGTGCCCGCGACGTCCTTGAGCAGCCCGCCGTTCGCCCCGGCCTCGAGAGCCGCGACCACCCCCTGGTGATCGCCGTGCGCGGTGAAGACGACGATCTTGGCGCGCGGATGCGCCCGCCGGAGCCCGGCGATCACCTCCGGCGCGAGCATGTCGGGCAACCGCAGGTCGAGCAGCACGAGGTCGGGACACAACTCGGCGACGCGCTCGATCGCCGCGTGCCCCGACTCGGCGGAGCCGACGATCGCCAGCGACGGATCCGACCGCAGCAGCATCGTGACGCCGTCACGTACGACGGGGTGGTCGTCGACCACCAGTACGGTGGCGCTCACCGCGCCTCCCGCGCCTCGCCGGACACCCGCGGCCGGCCGGCACCGGCCGGAGCTTCGCGATGGTCGCTCACCGTGCCTCCACATCCGGCAGCCAGGCACGCAGCGTGCACCCACCGTCCTCGTCCCGGACGAGGCTCACCCGGCCGCCCGCCCTCGCGGCCCGCTCCGCGAGCGACCGCACACCCATACCGGTGCTGGTACCCGGCTCCGCAGGCTCGCCCGTACCGTCGTCGGCCACTACCACCTGCACACCGCCGTCGCACGGCCCCAGGCTCACCACCACCGAGAACGCCCTGGCGTGTTTCTCCACGTTGAGCAGGCCCTCCCGCACCACGGCGACGAGCAGCGCGGTGCGCTCGGCGTCCATCGGCGGCACGGGCGCCAGCTGGACGAACCGCGCAGGCACACCGGTACGGGCCTCGAACGACCGGGTGTACTCGGCGAGCTCGACCGGCAGCGCCCGTTCAGGCGTGGTGTCGGCGAGCGCGAGCAACGACTCGCGCAGGGCGCTCGACGCGGCGGACACGTCGGACTCCAGCCGCTGCAGTCGCAGGTCGAGGGCCGGGTTGTCCCGGATCGCCTCGTGCAGGTCCCTCACCTGCACGCCGATCGAGAACAGCAGCGCACCCACGGAGTCGTGCAGCGCGCTCTGCATCCGCTGCCGCTCGGCCGTGACCGCGTCCTCCGTGGTCGACTCGGCCAGACCCGCGATGTGCAGCGCCGTGGCGGCTCGGTCGGCGATGCCTTCCAGCTTGAGCACGGCCACGTCCCCGAAGTCGGCGGCCTTGCGCATCGCGGCGTAGGCGACGGCGACCGTCTTCTCCTTGTCCCCGAACCTGCTGATCACCGGCACCGCGAGCATCCCGCCGAGCCCCTCACCCCGAACCTGGGCGTCGAACTGGTGCGTGATCGTGGGGGAGCTGACGTAGTCGTTCACGCGCACGGGCCGCGCCAACGCGAGCACCCGGCCACCGATGCCCTGGCCGACCGGCACGATCAGGTTGTGCAGCTGGTCGGTCCGGTTACCCGCGAGCCACCGGATCACGGCCTGGTCGGGCCCGTCCAGGTCGGCCACGAAACCGAAGTCCGCGCCGAGCCGCTCCCGGATGAGCCGCGCGGTGCCGTGCAACGCGACCACGCGGTCTAGCACGGTGAGCAGGCCATCGCGCTTGCGAAGAAGCCCGTCGAGCGCGTTGCTCTGCTCGACGACCCGCTCCCTCGCGCTCCGCTGCTCCGCAGCCACGAGGCAACTATATGTCGGGAAACCACCTCCCAGCCCTGTTACCGGACGCCCACCTCGGGTATCCGGCACGCATGTTGATGTCCATCGCGCGCGGAGTCGCCGCAGGCGCCGCCGGAGTCACCGCGCTCAACGCCGCCACCTACGTGGACATGGCGGTACGTGGCCGGCAGGCCAGCAGCACACCGGAGCAGTCCGTCGAGAAGCTGGCCTCGACCGTCGGTGTGCGGGTGCCCGGCACCGGCGCGACACGGCAGAGCCGACTGTCGGGCCTCGGCGCCCTGCTGGGTGCCCTGACCGGCACCACGGTCGGAGCGGCCTACGGTGTCCTGCGCGGACTCGGCTGGCGTCCCCCGGTACTGGTCGGTGCGCTCGCCCCCACCGGAGCGGCCATGGTCGCCGCGGCCGGCCCCATGACCGTCCTCGGCATCACCGACCCTCGCCGCTGGACTGCCGACGACTGGCTCAGCGACGTCATCCCGCACGTGGCCTACGGCGTCGTCACCGCCGCCACCTTCCACGCCACGGAGTAGTCACCGCACCCGTCAGCTGTCCAGCAGCAGTTCGTGCGCCGCTTCGACGATGGCCGTCGAGTCGATGCCCGCGTGCTGCCGCTGTTCCGCGGGCGAGGCCGACCCCGGCATCGCCAGCACACCGAGCTTCGCCAGCCGGGGCACACAGGTGACGCGCGTGAAGGCGTCGAAGACGGCGTCACCGAGCCCGCCCTGCGGCCAGTGGTCCTCCACGGTCAGGACGTGGCCCGTCTCCGCCGCCGCCCGATGCAGCGTGGCGACATCCACGGGCTTGACCGAGTACAGGTCGATCACCCGCACCGCCATCCCGAGATCGGCAAGCCGGTCAGCGGCTGCCAACGCCTCGTGCACCGTGACCCCTGCGGCCACGATCGTCAGCCGATCACCGGGTGACGATCGCAGAACCTTGCTACCGCCGACCGGGAACGACTCCGTCGGCCCGTAAAGCACCGGCGTCTCCCCACGCGTGGTGCGGAGATAGCTGATCCCGGACAGGTCGGCCATCGCAGCCGTCAGGTGCGCCGCCTGGTTCGCATCGCACGGGTACAGCACCGTGCTCCGCCACAACGCGCGGAAGAACGCCAGGTCCTCGAGGCCCATCTGCGAAGGACCGTCGGGTCCGATCGACACCCCGGCGTGCGAACCCACCACGCACAGCCTCGCCCCGCTGACCGTCGCCATCCGGAGGAAGTCAGCCGCGCGGCTCAGGAACGCCGCGAACGTCGACACGTACGGCGTCCATCCCCGCACCTGCAGACCGACCGCAGCCGCGACCATCTGCTGTTCGGCGATGTAGCACTGGATGAATCTCTCCGGTCGCACCTCCTCGAAGTACCTACTGCGGGTGGAATCCCCGACCTCGCCGTCCAACGCAACGACATCGGAGCGGGCCTCCCCCAGCGCTGCGAGCGCCTCGCCGAACGCGGTGCGAGTGGCTACCTCGTCGCCCTGCTCGTACACCGGCAGCCGCAACGATCCCGTGTCCGGCCTCAACCGCTCCGGCTCCCCATCCGGCGCGGCCACCTCCACCCGTATCGACCGCCTGCCGCCAAGCTCCGCGATCGCCGCCTCGGAGTCCGGCACCGGTTTCCCGTGTTGCCCCTCCTTGTCCTCGACGGCCTCAACACCGCTGCCCTTTCGCGTTCGGGCAAGGATCGCCGTGGGCCGCGACGTGCCGATCGCCTCGGCATAGGCACGATCGATCTGGTCGATGTCGTGGCCGTCGATCTCGATCGTGTGCCAGCCGAACGACCCGATCCTTCGCGCGTAGGCCTGCGTGTCCCAGCCGTGCCGGGTCGGCCCGCGTTGCCCGAGCCGGTTGACGTCGACGATCGCCACGAGGTTGCCGAGCCCAGCGTGGCCGGCGTGTTCGAACGCCTCCCACATCGACCCCTCGGCGAGCTCGCTGTCTCCGCACAGCACCCAAACTCGATAGCCGCGCCGCTCGAGGTGACGGCCAGAGATGGCGAGCCCCACACCGATGGGCAGTCCCTGCCCGAGCGACCCGGTCGCCACGTCGACCCAGGGCAGCTGCGGCGTCGGGTGCCCCTCGAGCCTGCTGCCCGCCGTGCGGTAGGTCAGCAACTCCTCGTCGGAGATGGCCCCCGCGGCGACGTACATCGCGTACAGCAGCGGAGAAGCGTGCCCCTTCGACAAGATCAGATGATCGTTGTCCGGGTTCTGGGTTTCCGCGAAGTCGTAACGCAGATGTCTGCCCAGTAGCACCGCCATCAGGTCCGCCGCCGACATCGATGACGTCGGATGCCCGGAGCCGGCCGCCGCGGCGGCTCTCACCGCGTCCACGCGAAGTTGCCGGCCGAGTTCGGTCAACTGCTCCACATCGAGGGTCGCCACCGCCATGGCCCGCGAGTACCCGAGCCGAAGGAGGGAAAACGCCACCCAAGCGGGAGCAAGTTTTGCACCGCCCTGGACAGCGGCCTCGCGCGTAGAGAGGCTTGAGCTTTCGACGTCTCAGCGAGGAGGCGAGCCATGCCTCATGCCAACGGTCACGACATCGACCCGACCTTCTATCGCAGCCCGGCCGAAGCCATCGCGGCACCACCCGAGCGCCTCGCCTACGTCGTCGCGTTCGACCGGACGGCGGAGCGACCGGACGCATTGACCGTGATCGACACCGACCCGGATTCCGGTACGTACGGCGAGATCATCGGCTGGGCCGACCTGCCCACCCGCGGTGACGAGCTGCACCATTTCGGCTGGAATGCCTGCAGTAGTGCGTTCGCGCACGCGGGTCACCACACGGACGGACTGGAACGCCGGTATCTCCTCCTTCCCGGTCTTCGCTCATCCAATGTCCACGTGTTCGACACGAAGCCCGACCCCAGGCAACCGACCCTGGTTCGCACGGTCGAAGCCGGCGAGCTTGCCGACAAGGCCGGCTATTCCCGACCGCACACCCTGCACTGCGGCCCGGACGGCATCTTCCTTTCCTGCCTCGGCGGCGCCAACGGAGCCGACGGTCCCGGTGGGATCGCACTGCTCGACCACGACACCTTCGACGTGTTGCGCGCGTGGGAAACAGATCGCGGCCCGCAGTATCTGGCCTACGACGCGTGGTGGCACCTCAATCAGAACATCGCCATCACCTCCGAATGGGGCACGCCGTCCATGATCGAGGACGGCATCAATCCGGATCTGTTGCTGGGCAACAAATACGGCCACTGTCTGCACTTCTGGGACCTTGCCAAAGGCACTCACATCCAGGAGGTCGACCTCGGCGCGCAGCACCAGATGGTGTTGGAACTGCGGCCCTCCCACGACCCCGAGGCGACGTGGGGCTTCGCCGGCGTGGTCGTCAGCACCGAGGACCTGTCGGCGTCCGTCTGGCGGTGGCACCTCGACGGCGGCACATGGCGCGCCGACAAGGTGATCACGATCCCGGCGGAACCGGCCGATCCCGAACTGCTCCCGCCCGCCCTGAAGCCCTTCGGGGCCGTGCCCCCGCTCGTCTCGGACATCAACTTGTCCGTCGACGACCGGTTCCTCTACGTGTCGTGCTGGGGCACCGGTGAGCTGAAGCAGTACGACGTCACCGATCCCGAGAACCCGCGCGAAGCCGGGTCCATCCGGCTCGGCGGCATCGTCGGACGTGTTCCACATCCGTCCGCAAAGGACGAACCGCTCGCGGGCGGCCCGCAGATGGTCGAGGTCAGCCGCGACGGGCGCCGGATCTACGTCACCAACTCGCTGTACGGCTCGTGGGACGACCAGTTCTACCCGGCCGGCGTCGGCGCCTGGTTCGCCAAGATCGACACCGACCCGGACAGCGGCGGTGGTTTGACCGTCGATGACCGGTTCTTCCCACACGGCAACGAGTTCCGTGGCCTGCGCGCACATCAGGTGCGACTGCAGGGCGGCGACGCGTCGTCCGACTCCTACTGCTTCCGCTGATCACGAACTCAGGGAGGAACGGCTCGCCCGGAACGCGCGGATACAACCGGAACGCGGTGCGGGCACGAAACCTCGCCCACTTGCCACTCAGTCACCTTCGCCTCCCCTTAAAGCAAGAGTCTTTGCTTTAAGGGGAGGCTAGCGCGCCGCACCGACAAAGGCAACATCTCTTGCTTTAAGCTGACCACATGTCAGCCCCACGCCCAGGTGGACGCAGTGCGCGAGTGGTCGCATCGGTGCACCGGGCGGTCGTCGACCTCATCTCCCGCGGCGATCTGGACATCACGATCAGCCACGTAGCCCACGAGGCGGGCGTGAATCCCACCAGCATCTACCGGAGATGGGGCACGCGGGACCAACTCGTACTCGACGCCACGGCGGCCCACCTGCGCAGGAACTCGCCGACGCCGGACACGGGCTCACTCCGCGGGGACCTTGTTGACTGGGTCGTGGAGATCGAACACAACCTGGTCACACCTGAGGGCCGCGCGCTGCTCCGTACCCTCGCGACCGCCGAGGACCACCCCGGGCACGCGCGAGATGTCCTACACCATTTCGGTGATGTCACGACCGTGCTCGACCGCGCCCAGCAACGGGGCGAGGTGCCGCCGACACCCGAACAGGTACTCGACCGCGTGCTCGCCCCGTTGACACTGCGCACACTGCTCGGTCTAGCCGTCCCGGACGGGTACGGACGACACCTCGTCGAAGAGCTGCTCGCGAGCGTCCCTCAGCAGTGCTGAGCAGCGCGATCCCATCGCCGGTCACGTCCGAGCGCTCAGCGGGGTCTACCACATTGAGATACCCCGAGAAGGAGGACAGCGACCGATGGACGAGGGCACCTGGCTGACGGAACGATTCGACGCGCAACGGGGCCGGCTGCGCGGGGTGGCTTTCCGCATGCTCGGCTCCGTCAGCGAGGCCGACGACGCCGTTCAGGAGACCTGGCTGCGCCTCAACCGAACGGACTCCGAGGGGGTCGAGAACCTGGACGCGTGGTTGACCACCGTGGTCACACGCGTGTGCCTCAACATGTTGCGCAGCCGCCGCTCGCGCCGGGAGGAGAGTCTCGAGCTGCACACGCCCGACCAGGTCGCGCGGACCGACGAGGCCCGGGATCCCGAACAAGAGGCAGTGCTTGCCGACTCGGTCGGAATGGCGATGCTGGTCGTGCTGGACACCTTGTCCCCGGCCGAACGACTGGCGTTCGTGCTGCACGACATGTTCGCCGTGCCCTTCGATGAGATCGGCCCCATGATCGAGCGCACTCCGGCTGCCGCGAGACAGCTCGCGAGCCGCGCACGTCGCCGGGTGAAGGGTGGCGGCGTGACGCATGATGCCGATGTGGCCGACCAGCGGCGCGTCGTCGAAGCATTCCTGGCCGCTTCCCGCAGCGGCGACCTGGAAGGGCTGGTGGCGGTGCTCGACCCCGATGTGGTGTTCCACGCCGACCGGCAGGCAGGGCCGACAACGGAAGCCATCGTCATGCGGGGCGCCCACAACGTCGCGAAGGGCGCGCGGCTTGCGTCCGAGCGAGCCAAGCTCTCCCAGCCGGTACTGGTCAACGGCGCCGTCGGACTGGCAATGGCTCCCCGTGGCCGACTCTCACTGGTCCTCGCGTTCACCGTCGCGAACGGGAAAATCGCGGAGATCGACGTGATCGCGGACCCGGAGCGTCTGCACAGCCTCGATCTCTCCGTACTCGACTGAGTCCGACGCTTTCACTCTGTCATGCGTGAAGGAGTTGGCAGGGTTGGATCTTGGTTTTACTGGATCACTACGTGTGCGGGGTATCCGCAACACCGCAGGTCAAGGTCATGGCGGGCCTCGGTGGCCTGACCGATGATTTTTCCGTGCCGCGCTGGTCTGTACGCCGAGTACCGACCCACGGGAGGCTGACGCCATGCGGAAACTGACCTTCGGCATGAACCTGAGCCTGGACGGCTACATCGCCGCGCCCGGCGACGACCTCGGCTGGAGTGTGCCGAGCGACGAGCTGTTCCAGTGGTGGTCCGACCGGGTGGCGGCGACGGGCCTGGCGCTGTACGGGCGCAAACTGTGGGAGACGATGAGCTCCCACTGGCCGACCGCCGACCAGCAGCCTGGCGCCACACCGGCGGAGATCGAGTTCGCCCGCCGCTGGCGGGACATGCCGAAGGTGGTGTTCTCCTCGACGACCAGCACGGTCGACTGGAACACCCGCCTGGTCACCGGCGACGCGGTCACCGAGATCACCCGGCTCAAGGCCGAGGACGGCGGCCCCATGGACATCGGCGGCGCCACACTCGCCGCAGTGGCCATGCGGGCCGGGCTGATCGACGAGTACGTGCTGGTCACCGCACCGGTCTTGCTGGGCAGCGGTACACCATTCTTTACGGCCCTGGACACCTGGGTGAACCTGAACCTGGTGGAGACCCGGACGTTTCCCGACGGCGTGCTCCTGACACGGTACGTGACCAAGCGCTGAGTACCCGACCTCGCGTCGGCGCCGGCTTCACCTCCGCCAACGCCAGCCTCAGCTCCTTGCACTCTCTCGTCCACGGACACCTGCCGGGACGGCTGCTGCGATCTGCTCACCCAGACGCCCTTCGCGACCAGCCAACTTCGGACCCTGCCACAAACGTCCGCGACCCCTTCACTCGAAGGTGTCGAACACATGTTCGATTCTTTGCGCTATCGTCGAGCACGTGGACACGACAACCGCCCTCACCGCAGCGAACCGGTTCACGGACGCCGAGCTCGCGGCGGAACTCGTCGAAGGCGAGGCCGCGCTTCGTCGCCAGTACTCGCGAATGTTGACGATGCTCGGCGAGGCGGAGCGCAGGAACATGGCGCGAAAACTCGGCTATCGCGGCCTTTTCGCCTTCCTCAAGGAGGAACTTCGCCTGTCCACACGCGATGCCCACGCCAGACTTCGGGAGACCGCGGCGACCGAACCGCTCCGCGCGATCACCGGCGAAGTCCGGCCGGCACCACTCGCCGCGACCGGCGCCGCTCTAGCTACCGCCCGGATCAGCCGGGAGCACCTCCGGGACATCACGACCGTGTTGTCGAAGGCACCCGCGGAGCTGACCGTCGGCGAGCGCATCGAGGCCGAACGCAGCCTGCTCGCGCTCGCGGCCCAGACCACACCGGAGGCGGTCCGGAAATCCGGACGCGAGCTGCTGGCCTCCTGGGCCACGCGAACCACGGTCATGTCGCCGGAGGACCTGGCGTCGCCACGACGCGAGTTCCGTTACCGCTACTCGAGTACGGGTCGCATGGAGTTCTCCGGCTCCCTCGACGGGGAGACCGCGGCGACCCTCGAAGGCTTGTTCGCGCCACTCGCCAAACCGCGGCCACGAGACGAGCACGGCAACCGTGACCCCAGGAGCGTGAGCCGCCGCCGGGGCGATGCACTGGCCGAGATCATCGACACCGCGGCCCGTGCCGACGAGCTGGCCGTCCAGGGCGGCGAACGGGCCGTGCTCACCACCACCATCTCGCTACGGGAACTCGAAGACCGCACCTACCGGGCGATCTTCGACGTGCCGGGCATCACGTCGCTCGACGAGCTACGCCGCCTCGCCTGTGAGGCACACGTCGTACCGGCGATCTTCGGCGCACGGGGGGAGGTGCTCTACCTCGGCCGCTCCAGCCCGCACGCCACCAAGGCACAGCGGCGAGCGCTGGCCCTGCGAGACCGAGGGTGCGCTTTCCCCGGATGCACCCGGAGCCCCAAATGGTGCGCTCCCCATCACGTCGACCGGTGGCCGCGTGGCGACGTCTCGACCGACATCGACTCGATGGTGCTGGTCTGCGGCCGACATCACCGCATGCTGCATCACACCGACTGGCAGGTGCGGATCAACAGGCGTGACGGACAGCCGGAGTTCATCCCGCCGACCTGGCGAGACCCTCGTCGACGCCCCCTGCGCAACACCGTTCACCGCGTGTCGACCAGACGCGCGGGGCCGTCGCGGCGGATCAGGTGCCACCAGCGAGCGTCGGGCAAACACAAGGCAACCGGCAAAAGCGGGCAGACAACTACAGAGCGAAAAAGGACATGACGCGGCATCGGGACGCGCCGAAGATGGTCACATGCTGGCCAAGCACTTCCCACTCGTCGGGCTGCGACTGACGACGCCGCGGCTCGAACTGCGGCTTCCATCGCCGGACGAGCTCGCCGAACTGGGCGAACTCGCGGCCAAGGGCGTGCACGACCCCAGCCTGATGCCATTCATCGTCCCTTGGACCGACCAGGCCCCCGAAGCGGTGGCGCGCTCGGTCATCCAGTACCACTGGCTACGACTCGGCGACTGGGTACCGCAGGACTGGTCCCTGAACCTCGTCGTGTTCCGCGACGCGGTCCCAGTCGGCCAGCAGACGGTGAATGGTCACGACTTCGGCGTCACTCGCGAGGTGAGCACTGGATCTTGGCTCGGGAAAGCGCACCAGGGCAAGGGAATCGGTACCGAGATGCGTGCCGCGGTTCTGCACCTGGCGTTCGCCGGGCTGGGCGCCGAGGAGGCGACGTCGGGAGCGTTCGAGCACAACGTCTCGTCGCTGGCCGTCTCTCGCAAGCTGGGCTACCGGCCCAACGGCACCAAGCGGTGCGCGATCAGGGGCAACCTGTCGGTCGAGCACAAGATGCGCCTGACCCGGGCGGACTGGGAGCGGCACCGGCGGGTGCCGGTGAGCGTGGAGGGACTTGAGCCCTGCCTACCCCTACTTGGGATCACCGCAGCTCAGACCCGGTAACCGCTGGTCAACGGCAGCCCTGCTACCCTCTTCCGCGGAGGATTGGCCGAGCGGCCTAAGGCGCACGATTGGAAATCGTGTTGGGTGTAACAGCCCTCACGGGTTCGAATCCCGTATCCTCCGCCAGTTGGGCAGGCGACACGCCGGGCACCCGCCACAGTCGGGTCGCCCGGCGTTTCACATGGGGCTCAGTTTTGGGGCGAGGTCGGGCGGCAACGCCGCCACGAGCACGTCAAGCCGGGGTCCCCCATACCGGGAGGCCTGACCATCGCGTGTACCGCGAGATTGGGCACACCGCCGAACCCATCTCCACCGCAGGACCCCGCTCCGTGAGGCACGCGCCGGCTGCGAAGCAGCGTTGGCGCCAAGAAGCCGTCGGGCCGAGCTGTGCCGTGATCACTGGTGTCACGAGGCCTCGCAAGTGTGGATGGCATGCAGGATCCCTCAGCGTGACCGACGCTGGAGGGCCACCCACGTGACCCTGGTACGAGATGGATAGGTACTGCGAGGCTAGGCCGCCGCTTCTCCATCACACTCCAAGGCCGGGGCTCATGTCCGGGCGGCTTCCGCTGGCGGATACTCTTGATTGATTGTCCGATTGTCGCTCGCCAGTAATAGTCGAATTGTTCCGAGCGTCAAAAATAATCGATCCACCATGTGTTTGGCGAATTGTTTTCGCGGCCGGACCGTCGCTTGTTCAGGCAGGGGGCGGGAGAGACACTGGTGCAACGTAGCTTGCTTCCTGGAGGGAGGGTGGCGATGACTGATCGATCTGTGCAGCCGTGGCGCTTGCGTGGAGTGTGGTTTGACGCGTGCAAATGCACCATTCCGTGCCCGTGTTCATTCGCTCAGCCCCCGACCTATGGCGATTGCGACGGTGTCCTTTTGTGGCACGTCCGCGAGGGCAATTACGGCGACATGCGACTCGACGGATTGAACGTCGTGATGCTTGCGTCCTTCGTTGGCAACGTGTGGGGCGAACACAGTGATGCCTACGGCGCAATATTTCTGGATGAACGAGCCGACGAGGCGCAGCGCGGGGCGCTGCAGACGATCTTCGGCGGCCAGGCAGGCGGCTGGCCCGCTGAATTCAACGAGATGTTCGGCGGTGAAATGCGCGGCATGGAGTTCGCCGCGATCCAGGCGTCGATCGCCGATGACTATTCCGACTGGAGCGTCAGCATCCCCGGCAAGGCGACCGCGCGGGTCGCGGCGCTGACCGGACCCACGAGCGAGCAGGGCGCACGAGTGGAGGTCCACAACCTTCCGGGCGCCGAGGTGGGTCCTGGGCAACCGCCAGCGGTGTGGGGCCGGGTCACCGAGGAATTCGCGGACGCGTTCGGCTTCCGCTGGGAGCGCAGCGGCAACTCCAGCAAGCTCATCCCATTTGAGTGGAGCGGACCGGACGCGGCATGACCGCGCGACCGGGCCCGGATGGCGCGGCGGGCGGTGGCACGTCACGCGCGGACTTGATGCGGCAGTGGTCGCGCACCGAGGTTCTGCTGGTGGTCGTGCTGCTGGCGCTGGCGGCCACCGCCTGGGTACTCACGAGCCGGCTCGCGACCGCGGACATGCGTATCGGGGTCCTGACCGGCGGGCCCGCGATGAGCGAGATGGACGTCGCGATGCGGCCCTGGCCCTGGGAAGCGGCACTGTTCCTCGGAGTGTGGGTCGTGATGATGGCGGCCATGATGCTGCCGAGCATCGTGCCGTTCAGCCTGGGCATGCGCCGTCTCCTGCGGAGCCGCGGCGTGCGCGGCGACGGCCTGTTCGTCGGCTATTTCGTCGTGTGGGCCGCAGCGGGGACCGCGGCGTTCGCGTTCGTGCGAGGGCTGGAGACAGTCGTGACCGGGCCCAGCCTGACCGCCGTGCGGGTCGGGGGAATGGTGCTGCTGGTCGCTGGTGTCTATCAGTTGACCCCGTTGAAGCGGGTGTGCCTGCGGCACTGTCGATCGCCTATGGCGCTGCTGCTCGAACACAGCAAGACGGCGCTGCACGGCCGCTTCGGTGTCCTCCGGGTGGGGCTCAGTCATGGCGCGTACTGCCTGGGATGCTGCTGGGCGCTGATGGCGGTGCTGGTCGCCGCCGGGATGATGAACCTGGTTTGGATGGCCGTGTTCGCGGTGGTCGTCGCGCTGGAGAAGGTCACCCGCCACGGCGAACTGGTCAGTCGGGTGGTCGGCGGCCTGCTCATCGTCACGGCGATCGTCCTCCTGGCGCACCCGGCCCTGTTGACCTGAATCGCCGGTGGCCGGCCCGAGGCCCTCGTCTCGGCTGAGTGCCCGCCACCCCGGCCAGGGGCTTCCACCAGGGCTTGCCGTGGACCGCCATAGTCTGGGCGAGCCAGTGCCAGCGCGTGCAGCAGTCTTGCGTTGCCTCGAAAGCCGAGGTAGCGACCACGTCCAGGGGCGGCCCACAGACACGGGTCGAGCCCGATCACAACAGACCTTCCGCGGCGGGGCGGGGCTCAGTTCATGCCCGTACCACCGGTCTACTAGTGTCTCTGCCGTCGCACGGACTCCAGTTCAGCGAAGCCGGAGTCAGTGTGGGCACCTGGATGCGGAACCGGAAATCGTGTTGGGTGTAACAGCCCTCACGGGTTCGAACCCCGTATCCTCCGCGCGCTGAGCAGAACGCCGGAACCCCTCCTGGGCTCCGGCGTTCTGTCGTAGGCGGGCGCACAGAGTAACCAGCACGTCCCCCACCTTCATCTGTCCGGAGTCGATCGGTCACGCTAAGTTTGATACCGATAGACCCGACTTCATCAAGGAGTCCGCCCCATGCCCGGTGTGGAAGAGATCCGCGCGGGGATCGCCCTCGCGAACGAGAAGGCTTCCGCTGGCATTGCCGCCCTGCAGCAGGCCGCCCAGTCTCTCGAAGAAGCCCAGCAGACGCTGGCGATGGCGACATCCGGCAGCACTCAGCAAGAGGTGAACCAGGCTCACGGCCTGCTGGCCGAGGCGCTGCAGGGCATCAACGGCACCCAGAGCACCATCCAGGCCTGCATCTCGTCCGCCGAGAACTATTCCGCGCGGCTCTAGCGATGTCCTTCGACCAGCTGCGCCAGTCGCTCGCCGAGGTCCACAGCGGGCTCTCCGATGCCCGCGCGCACACCGATCGGGCGAAGGAACTGCTGGAGGAATATCGCCGGGTCATGGTCGACGCGCAGGTGCAGGCCCAGCCGTGGCTTCCGCCCCAGCTGGGCCGTGCGCTGGAACAGCTCGAGACCGACACCGGCCGGCTCGCCGGCGCCGGCGAGCTGCTGAGCAACTACGAGGCGAGGCTGTAGGCGACACATGGGCAGGAAGGCCGGCGAGCAACGCGCGCGGGTGACGACAGCGCTCGATCACCTGCGACAGCAGATCGGACTGGCCCTCGGAGCGGCCCGCAACGCCCGGGAAACGGCGGAGTACGAGCTGGCCAGGCTCCAGCTCGAACAGCTCGTCGTGCGGACCGGGCTGGAGCGTGCCGCCCACGACTCGCACATCACCGAACGCGCCAACGAACCCGCGATGGCGGAGGTCCTGTCCTGGCTCCGCAGCGTTCGCAGCGAGTTCTACCGGGAGTGGGCCGACGGGCCGAACCGGCTTCGCGAGATCGTCGCCGCGAGCGCGCCGGGCCCGGCCGGGCGTCCGCCCGGTGATTGGCTCGGTCGCGTCGGCTCGTCGTCTGGCGTCTCGGCACCGCAGCTCTGGCGCATCGGATCTTCCACAGTGGACGGCTCGGCCGCGGGACGGACCCCGGGTACGGAACTGACCTTTGACGTCGCCGTTCCCCTGCTGGACGAGTCCCATCTCGCGATCACGTCGGCGCCGAACACCAGACCGGCCGTCGACGCGATCGTCGAGAACCTGCTGATGCGGGTGCTCAGCACGTTCGAACCCGGCGCGGTGAAGATCCACCTGTGGGACGTCGGCCAGCTCACCGCCGTGCTGCCGAGTTTCTATGCGCTGACCCGCACCAGCGCGGTCACGGTCCACGACCCCACCCGGCTCGTCGACCTGCTCGACGAGTTCGCCGGGCACATTCGCCGCATCCACAGCTACACCATGCAGGCCGGCTACCCGTCACTGCGCGCGTTGCGCGCCGCGACCGGCAAGCGGGCGGAGCCGTGGCGCATCGCAGTGCTGTACGGCAACGGGGAGGACCTGCACCCGGAGCAGATCCGCGACCTCAAACGGGTGGCGAGCGGCGCGCTCGACGCCGGGATCTCACTCATCCTGGTGGACGTGCCCACCGTTCTCGGTGGCTCCGTGGAAACGATCAGCATGCTCGACGAGCGGCACGCGCTCACGAGCATGACGGGCTCCGATCTCGTGGTCACGCTCGATCCGCCGCTGCCGTCCGGCCAGGTCACCACCGCCGCCGGTCGTATCGCCGAGGCCCTCGTCGCCAAGCAGGGCGGCCCACGCTCGTTCGCCGACCTGCTGCCGACCGAGTACGGCCGCGAGAGCTCGGCGCGTGAGCTGCGCGCTCCCGTCGGCTTCTTCCAGGGCGAACCGGTGGAGGTGGTGATCGGCGACGCCACACCACACGCGCTGATCGGCGGGCCCAGCGGATCCGGGAAGACCAACTTCCTGTACGCGCTGCTCGGCAGCCTCACCGCCCGCTACTCGCCGGACGAGCTCGCCCTGTACCTGCTGGACTTCAAGGAAGGCGTGTCGTTCGCGGGCCTGGCGCCGGGGCGCAAGGACGAGAGCTGGCTGCCGCACGCCCGGCTGGTGGGCGTGAACGTCAACACCGACCGCGAGTTCGGCCTCGCACTGCTGCGGTTCCTCGCCGAGGAACTGCGCAGGCGCTCGGCCGCGGCCAAGGAACACGAGGTGACCAACCTCGAGGAGCTGCGCGAGCAGGACCCCGAGGGTCACTGGCCGCGCATCGTGGCGGTGATCGACGAGTTCCAGTACCTCTTCGCCGAGCGCGACACCGTCACCGCGCTCGCCACGTCGCTGCTGGAGGACCTCGCCCGCCGGGGCCGCTCTCAGGGGATCCACCTGATCCTGGCCAGCCAGGACATCGCGGGCATCGATGCCTTCTGGGGCAAGCCCGCGGTGTTCGAGCAGTGCACGCTACGCATCGCGATGCCGAAGGCGCGCCGCGTGCTCGCGGACACCAACCAGGCCGCCGTCGCCGCACCGAAATGGCACGCGGTGGTCAACCACGACTCCGGCATCGCGCACGGCAACCAGCTCGCACATGTGCCCGACGCCAGCGGAAAGGGCGTGTTCCCCGCGCTGCAACGGGAACTGTGGCAGGCCTACGCCGGGCATGGGCAGCCACGGCTCTTCGACGGCGCGCACGCTCCGGCGCTGGAGGATTCGGCGGCGTTCACCTCGCTCGCTCCCGCGGAGCGGCCACGCGCGCTCGTGGGTCAGTCGATCGATGTCGCCGACGCCGCGCACAGCGTGGAGCTGTCCGCCGCACCCGGCCGCAACCTCGCGGTGCTCGGTACGAGCGCCAAGGAGGCGCTGTCGATTCTGGATTCCGCGACTCGTTCGCTGGCCAGGCAGTACCGGCAGGGTGACGTGGAGTTCGTGCTGTGCTGCCTGGTCGACCGGTGCCTGCCCGCGGTCAGGGAGCTGACCGACCGGCTCGTGGCGGAGGGGCACAAGGCGGGCCTCGTCGCCGCCGACGACCTCACCGAGGTGGTGACCACGTCCGCGGCCGCACTGGCCGGCCTGGAGACGCCGCGCATCCTGGTGCTCTACGGCGTGGATGCCGCCCTGCCCGCACTGGAGCACAAGGAGCCCGGCAAGCAGAGCGGCCTCGACCACCTGCGCACGCTGCTCAAGCAGGGACCGGGCCGGGGGTTGCACGTCCTGGGCTGGTGGCGGGGTGTCGCCCGGCTCAAGGACACCCTCGGCTTCGCTGGCACCGACGACATCGGGGCGTGGGCCGCGCTGGACGTGCAAGGCAACGAGCTGGCGCCGTTCTGTGCCGGACAGGTGGTGCACTGGTCGCCACGGCAGGACCGGGCACTGTTCTTCGACCGGACCACGCACTCGTCGCCCGAAGTGATCATCCCCTTCCACCGCACGGAGGCGTCCGATGAGTGACGAACCGACCGCCGCGATGCGGTACAAGGAGATCATCGGCCTCGCCCGCAAGGCGGCCGAGGACCTCCGCACCTGGGAACTCGCCAGGGCGGAGCAGCTGAACGGCGAGATCGCGGCCAAGGCGGAGGCCGTCACGGCGGCGGCCGACCGTGAACGTGCGATGACCGATCGGGCGAACCGCTGGTGGCGCATGGCGAAGGACAACGTGTCCCGGCTGTCCTGGCTCGAAGTGGGTGCACCGCCGGAGCCGGCGGCCTCGGCGCGCGGTGAATGGCTCGACCGCTACGCCGAGGACGTCCGCCCCGCCTACCACGAGCTGACGCAGGCCATCCTGAAGCTCGGCTGGCGCGCCCGGTAGCTCACAGCCACCACGACCACCAGTCGCCCGGGCGGAAGCGCACCACCTGCGGGTCGTGGTCGCTGGCCTGCTCGGCGAACTCGGCGTTGATGTGCACAACGTCGTAGTCGACGCCGTACGGCGCCCGCGAGATCAGCATGTGGTCGAGCACCTGGGAGTTGCCGTCGTAGACGTAGCTGTAGCGCTCGCGCTTCGGCAGGGTGTCGATGAGGACCTCCAGCGGGCCGCGGAGCTTGCCGATCGTCGGGGAGAACTGGAAGTCGTTCAGATCGCCCGCCACCACGACGTTCGCCCAGCGGTCGGCGGCCAGGAGTTCGTCCACGAAGCCGCGCAACACCTCGGTCTGCCGCAGTCGCTGCACCTCGGAGCCGCGGACCGGCGGTTGGCTGACACCGTGCGTCGGCTGGTCGCCGCCCTTGGACGCGAAGTGGTTCGCGACCACGAAGACCGTCTGGCCGCGGAACCGGAACTCACCGGCGAGCGGCTTGCGGCTGTCCTCCCACGCGGCGTTGCCCGGGTCGATGCGGCCGGGCGAGATCGACAGCTGTGCCCGGACGGCCTTGCGGACGACCTTCACGGCTGTCGTGGCGTCCCCGCCAGGGCGATCCACAAAGGACACCCGCTTGGGGTTGAACAGGAAGCCAACGCGGATGTTGCCGCCAGGCTCGCCGCCATCGGTCATGTCCTGGGGATCGATCTGCCGCCACTCGTAGCGGGGGCCTCCCGCGGCCACGATGGCGTCGACGAACCGGGCGAGCGTCTGGTCGGCCGCGATCACGCCGTCGTCGACCCCTTCGGCACCGTTGTTGTCCTGGATCTCCTCCAGGGTCACGATGTCCGGCGCCGCCAGGTTCTCCACGACACCGCGGGCGAGCGCGTCGAACTTGGCCTGGTCGTCGAGGGCCGACAGGTTCTCGACGTTGTAGGTCGCCACGGCGAGCTCACCGGCCCGCTGCTTTCGCGTGACCTCGCGCTCGAGTCCGTTGTCCTTGACCTCGCCGAGCACGTTGGCCATGAGCGTGTAGCCGCCGAAGCTGTCGTACTCCACCGGGCCCGAGGTCACACCCGCGAGCGTGTCGCCGGTGTTGGCCTGCGGAAACGGCCGCTGCGAGAAGGGAATCAGCGACTCGATCTTGATGATGCCGGTGTTGGGCCGGTCGTAGCCGAGGTACAGCGCGCCGCCGCGCGCGCTCGGGTTCTCGTCCGGTTTGGTCGTCACGTACAGCTCGTTGTAGTCGGTGCTGCGGCTGACCGCCCGCACGTCGGTGACGCTCACGAGTTCGCCCTCGTGCGCCTCCCAGAAGTCCAGCGAGTACCGCTCGGGCTCCAGCGGCAGGCCCTCGATGTTGCCGCCCGGTTGCGGGGCGAGCTCGCCGGGGAGCGTGCCCTCGGTGATGGCCAGCGGTTCGGGAACCTCGTTGCCGCGGGACCCGACCGTCCACGTGGCACCGGTCAGCTGGGTGAGCGACTGCGCGCCCGATGCCGGGTAGTACTCGGCGGCCCGGCCGGTGACGGTCACCGCGTCACCGGGCGCGACCGAGGGTGTGCTCGAGCCGGTGAAGACGAAGATCCCCTCGCTGGTGCGGGGGTCGTCGTCGGGTTCGGGGTCCTGCAGCCAGAAACCGCGCGCGGAGCCGAAGGTCCGCGTCGCGGTGACGATGCCGGGCACCCGTACGGTCTCGCCGGTCAGCGGCGACAGCCGCGTGGTGCCCTGCACGTCGTGGATGCGCGCGTCGGTGGGCTCCGGGCCGCCACCGCCGGGCGTCTCGCCGGCCGCGTTGACCGGCGTCGGATCGCCCGCGGCGAAGTCGGCCGAGTTGTCGTCGGTGTCGGCCAGTGTTCCGCGCGCGACGGACGTGGTGTTGCTCGCCGAGGGCGCCGGGCCGGTCTCCCGCACCACCGCGCTGCCGTAGCCGACGAGGTCGACGATCCGGGAGTCGGCCGCGCAGTCCGCGGCCGTCAGGCACGTCAGCGGCGTCGTGCCCGTCACGAGCGCGACGGTGCCGGACCCGGCCGCCATCGCGATCGAGCCCACCGCGTCGGCCTCGGGCAGCGCGACCGTGCCGCCCGAGCCCTTGGCCTGTGCCACCAGGTAGCGCGCGCCCGGCTCGACGGCGCCGCTCAGCGCGGTCGCCTGCCAGCGGCTCGAAGCGCTCGGCGAACCCGGCAGGTACTGAACGCTCAGCCCGTCCAGGCTCGCGGGCGCCGTCCCCACGGTCGCCAGCTCCACGAAGTCGTTGGTCAGGGTGGCGCCGGAGTTGCCGCCCCCGCCGTAGACCTCGGCGATCACCGGGCCTGAACTGGGGACTGCGGTGGCGGGCGCGGCGATCACGGCCAAGCCCGCCACGGTGGCGACGACGGTCGCGCGGCGGAAGAGTGTGGTCACCGGGAGATCTTTACCCAGTCGGGTGAACGGCGGAAGGACTTCCGGGTACGGATCAGGAATCGGTCTCGACCGCTGTCCCCGTTCCGCGGCCTTCGCCCTGAATTCGAGGTGGGCCGTCGTCTCCTCGGCGGGCGCTTCGACGTTCGTGCGCTCGTCGAGCTCGTTGGCCAGCAGCCCGAACACCGTGGGATCGAGCTCGGCGAGGTCGAACGGCGGCTTCCGCCCATGCGATCGGTGAGCAGCGCCAGCACGCCGCGCGGCTACAGGCCGGGTGCCATCGCCATCGCCTCGCAGCTTCGGACGACGGTCAGCGCCGCCCTGCGCTCCGCCGCGCCGAGCACCGGGTTCTCGGCGTACTGCTGCCACAGCCGCAACGCGCCGAAGGCCGCCTGCCGCAGCTGCGGTTCCGGGCCGGCCACCCCCAGCCGGGTGGGCGGGTCGTCGCCGTAGCCGCCGATCAGCCGCAACGCCTCCTCCTTGAGCTCCTCCGGCAGCCGCGCGCGACCCGTACGCAACGCCGCGAGCATCCGCAGCTCGGCGAACTCGTGCGCCCCCGCGAGCAGCCGTTCCAGCTCCGTCACCAGCGGCGCCGCGGCGGGCCGGGGCTCCATCCGCAGCACCACCTCGAGCCCGATCAGCGCCGATCGAGCCTTGAGCACCCCCACCCGGTCGGTGAAGTACCGCGCTATCGCGTCGCGCAGTTCGGAAAGCCCGGTGCGCTGGAGCAGCTGCGCGGCGAGCCCGGCCTGACTGTCGACACCGCCACGGACCAGGGTGGCCGCGAGCCGGACGCCGAACAGCCCGAACCTCGAGAGCAACGCCGCGCGCGCCTCCTCGGCGGAGAACCGGTCGGCGGACAGCAACAGCGGCTCCAGCTCGGCCTTCGGAACGGCGGCGAGCGCCGCGAACGTCTCGAACTCGGTTTCGGTCATGGTGCGGCCCGCCTGTGCCGCGAGACCGGCCACCGGCACGATGTCCTGGCACAGGCCGGCCAGCTCGGTCTCCCTGCGGTAGCGGCGCGCCACCTGCCGCGCCGAGATGAGCGCGTCGACCCGGCCCCCGCCGAGTTCGTCGGCACGGGAGAGGACCACGAGCGCGTTCACCGGGGCCGCTCTGGCGACCGGGTGATCCTGCACCGTCCGCAGGAACGACGGGTCGGCGTTGTGCGGGTGGCCGATCAGGTACAGCACCGCGTCGGCTTCCAGGCAGATCCGCTCGAGGGAGCCCGGTTCGGCGGCCTCGGCGTCCACCGGCGGGGTGTCGATCAGCATCAGCGCCGGTTGCGAGCGGGTCGCGGGCACGTGATGCCGCGTCGGCTCCGGCCCGTTCGCCACGACCTGGCCCGCAAGCGCGTTCACCAACGTCGAGCGGCCGGATTTGTGCGGTCCGGTCACAGCCAGCCGCAGCGGTTCCGTGAACCGCGCGAGGTGGCCGCGCAGCCAGTTCGTGGCCCTCGGGCTGTCCGCGTACGCGTCCAGCGCCCGGTTGAGCAGCGACCAGGTCAGCTCCGGCAGGTTCACGCCGTCAGCCCTCGGACGGCGTGAGTGGTCGCGAGCGCGTGCCCTCGCCGGTACAGCAGGTTCAGCTGCTCGATCGCGCGGGCCAGTTCCCGCGCGCTGGCCCCGCGCTCGGCGGTGTCGGCGTCGATGACCTGCTTGATGCGCTTGGCCGTGTCGGCGATCTCGGTTCGCAGCTCGTGCGCGACGGTCGTGCAGCGGTCGCGCAGCTCGCGGTGGATGAGGCGGACCGTGTCCTTGCTCTGCTTGCCGTAGGTGAGGAAGAAGTCGTCCACGTGCCGGTGCGCGGCCGTTTTCGCCGCGGCCTGACGCCGCTTGAGCCGGTTGCCCCGCTCCTCGAAGATGCTCTTCGCACCGAACGCGGCACCGGCGCCGAGCGAAATCGGGTTGATGAGCGGCATGCCGGCCAACGTCGTCGCCAGCCCGAACATGAGCAGGCCGCTGTAGGAGCCGCGCATGCCGACGAACAGCTTCTGCCCGAGGCCGAACCGCTCGACGTTCGGCATCCGCAGGTCGCCGATGTGGTCGCGGGACTCCGCGCCCAGCAGGGCTTCCGGCAGGACGTCGCCGGTGCGGGGCGCGACCTGCCTGGCGATCTTGCGGGCGATCCACTCGAACCGGTCGAGCAGCCAGTTCGAGTTCGTCTCCGCGACCGATCTCAGGTTGTCCCTGAGCCACTCCTCGAACTCGGGCCAGTCCTTCGCCGGATCGGCGACCTCGAAGTACTCCTCGGCCTCGCGCAGGATCCGGCGCGTGCGTTCGCGCAGGTCGAAGTCGAGGTCGGCGATGAGGTCGGCGACCTCGTCGGAGAGCACGGTCTGCCAGCGCGCCGACTCGCGTTGCAGCTCCTCCAGGCGGTTGCCCGCGGCCCGCCAGCGTGCCGTCAGCTCGTCGGTCCCGCCCTCACGCAGCTCGGCGAGCCGCTCCCGCAGGGGCGCGCCGAGCTGCTCGACGGTCATGTGGATCAGCGCGGCGACCGAACGCCTGCGCAGCAGGTCGACGTGGCCCATGAGGTCCTGGTGCAGGTACCGGACGAGTGCGCCGTAGCCGGACTCCTCGTTGAGGGCCTTGTCTCCGCTCTTCGCGGCGGCGAGGCGCAGCGACGCCGACACCGGGATCACGGGCGCGGCGAGTCCGTCCTGTTCGAGGCGGGCGCGGTTGCGTTCGGCGACGCGGCGCCAGCCGGGCACGAGGTCGGTCTTGGTGAGCACGACGGCGACGGTGGGGCAGAACCGCTGCACCCTGCCGATGAGGTCGAGCTCCGAGGGGGAGAGTTCCTTCGTCGCGTCGGAGACGAGCAGCGCCGCGTCGGCCTGCGGGAGCACCGCGAGTGTGCGGTGGGTGTGCTGCGAGGCCGGGGAGCCGATGGGCGGGGAGTCGACGAGTGCGAGGCCCGTCTCGAGGAGCTTGCGCGGCAGGCCGATCTCGGCCCGCACGGCGCCGCTGTCGCGGTTGGCCCTTGCGGTCACCGACTCGACGGGGGCGGGGACCCGGCCGGGACCTTCGAGGCTGCGGCCCTCGTCGCCGGTGACGATCGCGGCGGCCGGGGCCTCGGCGTGCTGGACGACGGCGGGGACCGAGGTGGTGACGTCGTCGCCGACGGCGCACACCGGGGCGTTGACGAGGCCGTTGATCAGCTGGCTTTTGCCCTGGCCCGACTCGCCGAGCACGAGCACGCGCACCTTCGGTCCCGCCAGCTCTGCGCGGCGGGACCGAAGGCGCTCGACCAGGTCCGGTCGTGCGTGTGCTCCGCACGCCTGGATGGTGTCATCCAGGACGCCGAGCCAGGGCGAAGCCATCATCGGACGAAGAGTGTGCCTCGGTCACTCTCCGCAGTGGAAGCTGGGCCCGTGATTCGCCCGAGCCCAGCTCGTTACCACTCCGATATCAGTTCTGTCCTCAGAGACCGAGGTCCAGGTCACCGGTGCTCGGCAGGTCAGCAGGCAGCGCGTCGGTGGCGTTCGTGGCGTCACTAACCGGGCTCGAACCGACGCCCTCCGTGACCGTGTCGACCGGGTTGGGAACGTCGGCCGGGAGGTCCGCGCGGCCCGCGGGCAGCGGGTTGGCGACCGGCAGCTCCGGCAGCTCGGTGGGCAGGTCGGCCGGGAGACCGGCGGGCAGGTCCGCGGGCAGGTCGGCCGGGAGACCGGCCGGCAGGTCAGCGGGCACGTCCACGGGAAGCGAGCCGGGGTCCGGCAGCGACGGGACGGCGGCGCCCGGCACGTCGACCGGCAGGTCACCGGCGTCGGCCGGCAGGTCGCCGCGGGCCTCGGGCAGCTCGGCGGGGAGCTGGCCGGCGGCGGGCAGCTGCACCGGGGCGAGACCGCCGAGGGCGGCGCCGTCCGAGGTGACGTAGGTGGCGAGCGCGCTGGCGGTCGGCTCGGCGCCGCGGGTCAGGCTGTCGGAGTCCAGGGCGCCGGCGAGGTCGCCAGTGGTGGCGAAGTCCGGCAGCGGCGCGTCGGCGGGCTCGCCGGTGAACTCGAGACCGTAGGTGCCCAGCGACGACTCCAGCTCGCCACCGGCGGCGAACTCGTCGGTCGAACCGCCGGCGATGCCTTCAGCCTCGACGGCCTCGCTCTCAAGCGCCACGCCACCGGCGGCACCGTCGGTGCTGCCCTGGGCGAAGCCCGCGACGCCACCCTGCTCGGTGACGAACGACAGGTCACCGGTCACGCCCTCGAGGCTCGCGTCGACCATGCCGCTGCCGGTCGCCGCGTCGCCCTCGTAGGCCAGTGCGCCGCCCGCGCTCTCCAGGCCGGCGCCACCGATGCCCGCGAAGTGGCCGACGATCGAGTCGGAGCTGGAGGCGAAGCTCGCGCCGTCCTCGCTGGCCTCACCGGCGAGCTCGCCGGAACCGGCGTCGGAGTCGACGGCCGAGGCGACCGCGCCACCCTCGAGGGAGGCGGTGGCGGCGCCGACGGCGTCGAGCTGGTCGGTGAACAGCTCGCCCGAACCGGCGATGCCGTCGGCGGTGCCGCCCAGGTTGGCGTCGAACCCGCCCAGGTCGAGGCTGTCGTCGGAACGGCCCTGGCCCGCGGCGTCGGCGACGGTGCGCAGCTGCGCGATCGCGCCGTCGAGACCGGCGACGTCGACGGGGAGGTCGCCACCGAGCGCGTCGGCGCCGGGCAGCCGGCCGCTGTAGTCCATGACGAGCGGGACGACTTCCTGCACGTCCTGCGCGGTGATGTCACCGAGGCCCGCGCATTCGAGCACGTGCGTCGGGTCCTGGGTGAACTCGAGCCGCGAGGTGGGGTCGTTCAGCAGGCCGAGCACGAAGTCGTGCAGCGTCTGCTCCTCGTGGATGGACAACTAGATCTCCAATTCGTGGGGGGATGTTCTGGGCGCTCGGGGACGCCGACCCGAGCAAGTTATGCGTCGGCCACGGGGAGGTCATCGGGGATCACTCCCTGTTGTCCACGCCACGGATGGGGGGATCCGTTAGGGGATTAGGGGATCGGCGCCCGGCCGGGCGGGGGGTGTCATTCGGCCGCAGGGCTTTGGTACGAAAGGACGCACGTCCGGCCCGGCCACCAGACAAGAACGTGAGGAAACCGCGGAAAATGCGCTATGTCCTGGGTGTCCATCTCGGCACCACGCGCACCACCGCGGCCGTCTGCAGGTCCGGCGGAGCCCACTGGGGGCGCCCCGAGGTGGTCCCCCTCGGGGGTGGGTTCCCGTGGCTCGACTCGGTGTTGCACGTCGGGCCGAACGGTGACGTCCTCACCGGTCAGGCCGCGTTGCGGCGGGCGGCGACGGAGCCCGACCGGATCGCCCGTGGCCCGCTTCGCCGCACCGGCGACGCCGTTCCGTTCGTGCTCGGTGACAGGTCGTATCCGGCCGAGACGCTCGCCGCCGCGCTGATCGGCTGGGTGGCCGACCGCGTCGCCGACGCCGAGGGCACCGATCCCGAGCGGATCGTGGTGACCCATCCGCCCGGCTGGTCAGGGCACCGGCGCGGGGCGCTGCACGAGGCGCTCGACGCCGCCCAGCTGCCCGCGGTGCTGGCGCTGCCGAGCCCGATCGCGGCCGCGGAGAGTCACCACGCCCGTGAGCACGTGGAGGTGGGCGCGACACTGGCGGTCTGCCGCATCGGCGGGGAGGGCACCGAGGCGGCGCTGCTGCGCAGGGGCCCGCGCGGCTTCGAGTTGCTCGCCCACACGGAGGGTCCCGAGCACGCCGCGGGCGCACACCTGGACGACCTGCTGGTCCGGCGGCTCGTGCGCGCGGCGGGAGCCGACGAGACGGACCCGGCCGCGATGGCGCGGCTGCGCGCTGCGTGCACTGCGGCCAAGGAGCGGCTCTCGCAGGTGCCCGAGACGATGGTGCTCGACGACGTGCCCCTCACCCGCGCCGAGTTCGACGAGCTGGCGCGGCCCGCGCTGGCCTCGGCGATCGCGTCGCTGGAGCGGCTCGCCGCCACGGTGCCGTCCGGGGATCTCGCCGCGGCGGTGCTGGTGGGCGGCACGGCGCGGACCCCCCTCGCGGCGGAGCTCGCGGAGACGATGCTGTCGTGCCCGGTCGCGGTCGACCACGACCCCGGTACTGCCCTGTGCCGGGGCGCGGCGCTCGCCGCCCGGCCAGTGCCGGAGCCGGAACCCGCGAAGGAGAGCACGTCGACGTCGCTCGTCTCGGGTTCGTACGAGCTGCCCGTGGTGTACCGCGGCGACGACCTCGACGACATCGAACCGCCACCGGAACGACCGCCCGTGGAGATCACGCCGCTCGAGCCGCCGAAGCGCCGGTTCTCGCTGGCCCGCAAGGCCGCTTCGACCACCAACCGGGACGAGGAACGGTGAGCCTTACCGGGATCAGGACCGCACTCCTGCTCGACGAGCCGACGCGCGAGCTGTGCGCGGCCGTCGCGAGCGGGCGGCTCGCGCCGGCGCGGCTGGCGATCGTCGCGCCCGGCGGCTACGGCAAGACCGCGTTGCTCGACCATCTCGCCGGTGCCCGCACCCGCTCGGGCCTGCCGGTCGCCCGTTTCGGCGAGCACACCGGCGGCGCGGAGCTGGTGCTGGTGGACGACGCCCACGAACTGGGCGACACCGGCCTCGCCGAGCTGAGCGAGCTGGCGGCCGACGACCGCACCGGGCTCGTGATCGCGGCCCGCCCGTGGCCGAGGTCGCCCGTGCTCGACGCGGCACTCGCCCGGCTGCGCGGGCAGATCGTCCTGCGTCCGCTGGACCGTCGCCGGATCGCGGCCCTGCTCGGGCGGGCACACGCCGGGCTCGCCGAGTTCGTGCACACCGAGACCGCGGGCGTACCCGGGTTCGTCACCCGCCTCGCGGGTGTCCTGGAACCCGAGGCGGAGGTTCCCTCGGCCGCGCTCGCGGAGTTCCGGCCCGAACTCGACCGGCTCGCGCCCGAGACCCTCGTGGTCCTGCTCGCCGCCGAGGCGGGCGCCGGGCTCGACGCCGCACTGCTGTCGGGCCTGCTCGGCAGGACCGAGAACGAGGTCGCCGGTGCCGTCGACGCCGCCCGCTCGACCGGGCTGCTCGGCCCCGACGGCACTCTGCTGCCCATCGCGAGGCGCGCGCTCGCCGCGCTCGTTCCCTCCGACCGGAGGCTCACCGTCTACCAGCGGCTCGTGCGGCTTCAGCTCGACCGGCGCGGCCCCGTGCTCTCCCTCGTGCGGCCTCTGCTCGGCAGCGGGCTCACCGGACCGGACCCGGCGGCCGCGTTCGAGGCGGCGGCCGACGAGGCGGCCGAGACCGATCCCGCACTGGCCGCGCGTCTTTTCGACGCCGCCGTGTCCGCGGGCCTGCCCCTCACCGACGTCGGCACGCGCTGGGCCGAGGCATCCGCGCGGGCCGGCGACCTCACCACGGCGGCGCGGCTGGCCGACCAGGTGATCGCCGACGCGAAGGCACGCGATCGCAGGGAGGGCGCACGGGTGGCGGGCACCGCGCTCGTGCACCTCGGTCAGCTGGCCCGCAGCGCGGAGCTGTTCCGCTGGTCCGGCACGCGGCTGTCCACTGTGTACGCCGCCATCGGGTTGCTCGGCAACGGGCGTCTCGCCGACGCGGAGCGGGCACTCGACCCGCCCGCCGACGCCGACGAGCCGCCGACGCTGCTCTCCGGCGCCATGACCGCCGCGGCACAGGGCGTGCTCGAATCGGTGTCGGGGCCGCCCGCCGCGGCATTGTCCACCTTGGTCAGCTCGGCGGAGATGCTGGAACCCGTCGGCCGCTCGGCGCTGCTGCCCGACAGCCCTTCCGCGCTCGGCGCGCTCGTCGGCATCAACTGCGGTGAGCTGGGGATCGCGGAGACGTTGCTGGAGCGGGCCGTCGCGGCGGAGTCCGGAGGTGCTGCACTGGCCCCGCGCCACCGGTTGCTGCTCGGCTGGATCTCGGTGTTGCGTGGCAACACCGACCTCGCGGCGGAGCGGCTCGCCACGGCGGGCACCAACCTTTCGCCACGAGACTGGCTGTTCGCCGCGGGCCTGCGGGCCGCACTCGCGCGCCGGACGAGCGACCTCACCGGCCTGCGCACCGTCTGGGGCGAGGCGTGCGACGCGGTCATCAGGCATCCCGTCGACCTGTTCACGCTGCTGCCCTTCGGCGAGCTCGCGGTCGCGGCCGCGCGGCTCGGCGACCGCGAGCGGCTCGCCCACCACCTGCGCCAGGCGTGGCGGCTGCTCGACTCGTTGGGCGACCCTCCACTGTGGACATCGCCGCTGCACTGGAGCGGTTTGCACGCCGCGATCATGGCCGAGCAGCCCGAGGAGGCGCGCGAACACGTCACCGCCCTGAGCTCGGCGGCGGGGCACAGCGCGTTCCACGCCGTAGTGGCCGCGGCCGCGGACTGCTGGCTGCACGTGATCGCGGGCGAGGTCGACGCCGAGCGGGTCGATGCGGCGGCGCGGGGCCTTTACGACAACGGGCTGCGCTGGGACGCCGCGCGGCTCGCGGGCCAGGCGGCGATCCGCACCACCGACCGCTCCGCGATGGTGTCGCTGTTGGACTGCGCCCGTGAGCTGCGAGGCCGGGAGCCCGGCGAGGCGGTGACCGACGCGGGCGGCACCCCGAGGCTGAGCGAGCGCGAAGCCCAGGTCGCCGAGCTGGTGGTGTCCGGCATGACGTACAAGCAGGTCGGCGACCAGCTGTTCATCTCGGCGAAGACCGTGGAGCACCACATGGCCCGCATGCGCCAGCGCCTCGGAGCCACGAGCCGCAGCGACCTGCTGGCCCAGCTCCGCGCCCTGCTCACCTCTCGCCCAACGCAGTGAAGGCCACCTTGCCTGCGTTGAACGCAGTGAAGGTGGCCTTCACTGCAGTCGGCTAGTACCTCCGGTCGATCACGGCTCCCGTCGCGGCGGTCCACTGGATGTAGCCGTGCTGGAAGTTGTTCCTGCGGCCGCCCGTGATGGCGAACTCGCCGCTCGTCGGATAGCCGAGGTAGGAGCGTTCCCAGCCGAGCGAGGCCCAGCGAGTCCGGATCGCACCGTAGATGTCCCGGGCGCCGGTGCCGGCGGTCCAGTAGATCGAACCGGTCTTGGAGAAGTGGTTGTACCGGCCGCGGCCGTCGGGGGTCTTCCCTTCGTCGGTGGTCGGGTAGCCGAGCGGACCGTTCTCCCAGCCCAGCGCCGCCCACCGCTTCCGGATCTCGCCCCAGATGCCGTGCGTACCCGTGGCCGGGGTCCAGTAGATCGAGCCGGTCTTCGAGAAATGGTTGTACCGGCCGACCCGGTCCGGCGTCGCCGTCTCGTCCGTGGTCGGGTAGCCGAGCGGACCTTTCTCCCAGCCCAGCGCCGCCCACTTCTTGCGGATCTCGCCCCAGATGCCATGTGCACCGGTGCTCGGCGTCCAGTAGACCGACGCCGGCCCGCCGCCGGGCAGGCCTGCGAAGTGGTTGTACCGGCCGACGCCGTCAGGGGTCGCCGTCTCGTCGATCGTCGGCGGGCCGAGCGTGCGGTGCGCGCCGAGCGCGAGGTAGCGGTCGTAGATGGCGCCCATCACGGCCTTCGTGCCCGTCGGCGCCGACCAGTAGAGCCGCCCGTTCGCGTAGGTGCGGTAGTACACGCCGCCCTCGATCACCTCGGGTCCCACCGGCGAGCCGAGCACCGAGCGCAACCCGGGATCGGAGTCGTAGCGCTGCTGCACCGGGGTCGCGTACTCGGCGTTGAGCGTCAGGTCGCTCTCGCCCATCGTGATCGTGCGCGTCGCCGTGGTCGGTCCGTCGGTCCACCGCGCGAACGTCGAGAGCCCGTCGCTGGCGGTGCCCGCGGCCTCGATCTTCAGCAGCGCACCCTCGGTGACCATCGCGGTGCTGCCGCCGACGCCCTCGTCGGGCATCTCCAGGGCGGTCGGCACGTTGCTGGTGAGTGTCACGCGGTGTTCCCTCGGCGCGGCCACGTAGGTGTAGGTCGTGGACACCCCGTCGCTGTCGGTCGCCCTGGCCGTGAACTCCATCCGCGAGTCCGGGTGGTCGGTGAACGGCATGCTCACCGTGGGGCCTTCGCCGGCGGGACCGCTGTGCGCGTGGCAGGTGTCCTCCTCGGCGCAGTGCACCACGGCGCTGGTCCACTCCACGGCGAGGGGGCCGTCCTCGGCGTCGGTCGCGTTCACC
Source organism: Prauserella flavalba (assembly GCF_003202235.1). Lineage (GTDB taxonomy): Bacteria > Actinomycetota > Actinomycetes > Mycobacteriales > Pseudonocardiaceae > Prauserella_A > Prauserella_A flavalba. The sequence continues at coordinate 77,285 of NZ_MASU01000011.1, read as the reverse complement.
GTCACCTCGACCTGCTCGCCGACGGCGAAGTCGAGGCCCTCCGGTGTCACGGGTGTGATCACGGGGGCGTAGTTGCCCGGAACCACGGTGATGTCGATGCTCGCGGCGAGCCCCAGCGGGTCGGTCACGGTCAGCCGGGCGGTGAACGTCTCCGGTGCCGCCGGGTAGGTGTGGGTCGCGGTCACGCCGGTGCCGGTGGTGCCGTCGCCGAAGTCCCACTCGTATGTGAGCCGGTCGCCGTCGTAGTCGATGGACTCGGACGCGTCGAAGGTCACCGTGCGGGTGGCCGGGTCGGTGCTGGTGGACGCCTTCGCCACGGGCTCGGAGTTACCCGGCACGTAGCTCAGCCTGCGCAGCCGCCCCGACATGATGTCGGCGTAGACGATGTCACCACCGGGTCCGGTCGCGAACTTCACCGGGCCGCCGATGTCGGTGCCGAAGGGCGGGTTTTCCCTCGGCCTCGTGACCGTGCCCTGCGGCGTGAACTGCATCGTCCACAGCTTCTTGCCGACGTAGTCACCGAAGAAGTACGTGTTCCGGTACTGCTCCGGATAGGACGTGCCGGTGTAGAAGATGCCGCCGGTGACGCTGTTGCCCTGGTCGATGTCGCCGCCGTGGTGGTAGGCCACGAGCGGCGCGGTGTTGCCGACGCCCGTGCACGCGGCGAGGTTGCTGTAGCCGGGTGTGCGCGAGTTGCCCTCCCAGCACGGCCAGCCGTAGCTCAAGCCGGGCTTGACGAGGTCGACCTCTTCCCACGTCTGGTAGCCGACGTCGCCGACCACGGGCAGGCCGGTGCGGGGGTCGAGGGAGAACCGGAACGGGCTGCGGAAGCCGCTGGCGAACACCTTGCTCCTGGCCGAACCGGGGTTCGCGGCGTCGTAGTACGGGTTGCCGGGGACACCGTTGCCGTTCGGCAGGATGTGCAGGATCTTGCCCTGCACCGCGTCGATGTCGAGTGCGCGCAGCGCCTTGGTGTCGGTGCCGACGAAGTGGGCGATGTCGCCGATCGAGACCCAGAGCGTGCCGTCGTCGGCGGGGATGATGCCCGTGATGCCGTGCACGGTGGCGTCGCCGGGCACCTGCAGCAGCGTGGTCTCGCCGGTGATGCCCGTCGGCTCACCGGTACCGGTGACGGTCCAGGCGGCGAGGCGGATGTTGTAGGCGCCGCCGCCGGTGGGTACCGAGCGGGCCAGGTAGATCTTGCGGGAGGTCTCGTAGTCGGGCGCGACGGCGAGGCCGACGAGGCCCATGTCCTGAACTGTCTCCACGGCGAGCGTGGCGACCGTCCTGGTGCGGGTGCCGTCGGCCGAGACCCAGGCGAGCTTGCCGCGCTTGCCGGTGGTGAGCACGCTGCCGTCGGGCAGGTAGGCGAAGTCGGTGAGGTCGAAGGCTTCCTGGCCGCTCTGCTGGTCCCTCAGCACGAACCCGTCGGGCAGGGCGGGCACGGCGGCGGCCTGTCGGGGTGGCAGCCCGACCAGCAGGCCCAGGGCCATGAGGGTGACCCCGAACAGCGCAAACGCGCGCGAGAACGAACGCTTCCATGCGGACGACATGCCCGCTTTTCGCTAGATCGAGTGAGAATGTTTCACCCGATTGAGTGAAGTAATTCGACTGTGACCACAGTGCGTAAAACCCTGGAATGCGATCGGGGCGGGCATCCACGTGGAATGCCCGCCCCGATCGAGAGCGGTAGCGGTGGGATTTGAACCCACGGACGGGGATCACCCGTCACACGATTTCGAGTCGTGCTCCTTCGGCCGCTCGGACACGCTACCGCCGGATACGATACTGCATCGGCTCAGCGCGCTTCGAACGGGTCACCAGGTCCGCGCCTGCCAGCGAAGAAATCCTCCAGCAGCGCCGAACACTCCCCGGCCAGCACCCCGCCGACCACCTCCGGCCGGTGGTTCAGCCGCCGGTCGCGCACCACGTCCCACAGCGAGCCGACCGCGCCCGTCCTCGGCTCCCACGCCCCGAACACCAGCCGCGCGACGCGCGCGAGCACCAGCGCGCCCGCGCACATCGTGCACGGCTCCACCGTCACCGCGAGCGTGCAGCCCTCCAGCCGCCAGCCGTCACCGAAGCGGCTCGCCGCCGCCCGCAGCGCCAGCACCTCCGCATGTGCCGTGGGATCACCGAGCTCCTCGCGGGCGTTGTGCGCGCTGGCCAGCTCGGTGCCGTCGGGAGCGAGAACCACCGCGCCGATCGGGACGTCCTCGGTGCCGGTCGCGCGCCGCGCCGCGCGGATGGCCGCCCGCACGGCGTCGGTGTCGCCCGGCCTCACAGGTCGTCGAGCAGCTTGCCGAACTCGTCGGCGAACCCGCAGCGCTGGGCGATCATCTGCAGCTGCTCGTCCGGGTACAGCTCGACCTCGTTGACGATGACCTCCAGCTCGGGGCCGGGCATGCCGAGATCGGCCAGCACCTCGAGGTCGCCCTCGGGCCAGATCACGTCGTCGTCCTCGTCGGGTGGTTCTACGCGCAACAGGTCCAGCACGTCGGCCGCGATGTCGTAGTCCAGTGCGGCCGCAGCGTCGGACAACAGCAACGACGCACCGCCAGGTGTCGGCCGGACGATGACGAAGAACTCGTCGTCGACGGCGAGCAGGCCGAAGACCGCACCGGTCGAGCGCAACTTCCGCAGCTCCGTGATCGCGGCGTCCAGTTCGCTGAGCGCGGCCGTGTCGAGCGGGCTGCATCGCCACTTGCCGTCCTCGCGCACGACGGCCACCGCGAACCCCGTGATCGGCTCCTTCACCGCCATGCGCCCACCGTATACCCGCGGACCCCCTCGCCGATCGCCGAAACCACAACCGGGTCCGTGTCAATATCGAGCCATGACGGGACCCACCGAGTTGCCCTCCCTGCCCGACGCCCGCTTCGCCGGGCTGCGCGCCGAGGCCGAAGCCCTCCAACTGACGACGATCGCCCTGCGCAGGCGGCTGCACCGGCATCCGGAGATCGGGCTGAGCCTGCCCCGCTCGCAGGAAGCGGTGCTGGAGGCCATCGGCGACCTGCCGCTGGAGATCACGCGCGGGCGCTCGACCACCTCGGTCACGGCCGTGCTGCGCGGCGCGCGGCCGGGACCCGCCGTGCTGCTGCGCGGGGACATGGACGCGCTGCCGATGCCGGAGGACACCGGCGCGGAGTACGCGTCCGAAGTAGCCGGTGCGATGCACGCGTGCGGTCACGACACGCACGTCGCGATGCTCGCCTCGGCGGCGCGGCTGCTCGCGGGCCGCACCGAGGAGCTGGCCGGCTCGGTGGTGTTCATGTTCCAGCCGGGCGAGGAGGGTTATCACGGAGCCCGGCACATGATCCACGAGGGTGTGCTCGACGCGGCGGGAACGCGGGTGGAACGCGCACTGGGGCTGCACATCTTCGCCAACCTGCCGAGCGGGCGACTCGCCACGAGGCCGGGTCCGATCATGGCGTCGGCGGACAGCTTCCACGTGAAGGTCACCGGCAGGGGCGGGCACGGCTCGATGCCGCAGAACGCCGTGGACCCCGTGCCGGCGGCGGCCGCGATGGTGGGTGCACTGCAGACGATGATCACGCGCCGGATCGGCGTCTTCGACCCCGCGGTGCTGTCGGTCACCAGGATCGAGGCGGGCACCACCACCAACGTCATCCCGGAGACCGCGGTGCTGGAGGGCACCATCCGCACGCTGTCGGAGCGCACGCGCTCGCTGGTGCACGCCGAGCTGCACAAGGTGTGCGAGGGCGTCGCGGCAGCGCACGGCTGCCGCGTGCTGCCCGACATCGAGCCCGGCTACCCGACCACGGTCAACGACGCCGGCGAGGCCGCCCGGGTGCTGGAGCTGGCCGGCGAGGTGCTCGGCGCGGACAACGTCGTGGAGATGGCCGACCCGATCATGGGCGCGGAGGACTTCTCCTACGTGCTGCAACGGGTGCCGGGCGCGTTCGCGTTCCTCGGCGCGTGCCCGCCGGACACCGCGCCGGAGGAGGCCGCGCCCAACCACTCGAACCGGGTCCACTACGACGAGGCCGCGATGGCGAACGGCGTGGCCATGTACGCGGCCTTCGCACTGGACGCCTTGCGCTGATACGGCAGGATGGGCGCCGTGCGTGACGTGTGCGTGATCGGACTCGGGCTCATCGGCGGTTCCGTGCTGCGGGCCGCCTCGGCGGCAGGCAGGACCGCATGGGGAGCAACGCGGTCCACTGTGGACGTCGAGGCGGCGGTGGCAGACGGCTACGACGCGACCATCGACGTGGTGGCAGCCCTGCGCAGAGCGGGGGAACGCGACGCGCTCGTGGTGCTCGCGGTGCCGCTGCCGGCCGTCGACGACGTGCTGGCCCTCGTCGGTGAGCACGCACCGGGTTGCCTGCTCACCGACGTGACGAGCGTGAAACTGCCCGTGCTCGACGCGGTCCGCAGGCTCGCGCCTCGGGCTCGGTACTGCGGTGGGCATCCGATGGCGGGCACGGCGCGGTCGGGCTGGGCGGCCGGCACGCCGACGCTGTTCTCCGGTGCCGCGTGGGTGGCCTGCGTGGAGGAGGACACCGAGCTCGGCGCGTGGCGGGAGGTCGCCGCGCTCGCGCTCGACGCGGGTGCGCACGTGGTGCCGCTGCGCGCCGCCGCGCACGACGAGGTGGTGGCCCGGATCTCGCACCTGCCGCACCTGCTCGCGGCGGTGCTCGCGTCCGTCGGCGCCTACGGCGGTCCGCTCGCGGCCGCGCTCGCCGCCGGTTCGTTCGCCGACGGCACCCGCGTGGCGGGCACCCGGCCCGAGCTGGTGCGGGCCATGACCGAGGGCAACCGCGCGGCGTTGCTGCCCGTGCTCGACGAGGCGCTCGGCAAGCTCGGCGCCGCGCGCGGGTCACTCGCGTCGACGGGCGGGCTCGCGGCGACCATCGACGCCGGGCACGAGGGCCTGCAGAGGCTCGACAAGCACAGGACGGCCCCACGCACCGGGGTCCGCGTCGATCTCGGTGCGCCCGACGCTCGCGACGGGCTGCTCGCGCTCGGCGAGCGTGGTGGCCGGATCACCGGCCTGGACGGCGACGTCCTGACCGGTGAGGTGGGCTGACTCCAGCGGTTACGGGTTCTGCGGCGGGTTCGGAGGCGGGGTCTGCGGACCGCCCTGGCCCGGCTGGCCGCCGCCTTCGCCGCCCGCGTTCTTGTGCAGGAACTCCTTGGCCTTCTTGGTCGCGTTGTCGATCTGGTCGGACTTGTTGCCGAACTTCGACTTGGCGAAGCCGCTCGCCTTGTCGAGACCCTGTTCGACCTTGTCGCTGTTCTTGCTCAGTGCGTCCTGAGCCTTCTTCTTGAGCTCGTTGAAGTTGATGCCCATGTACCCAATCCACCAGCATCCAGGGCCGAGCGCAACGGGAGGACTCCCTTCGTGGTCACCCTCGGCGCCGGAAAGTGAAGCGTGACCTGGTGAAATCCGGCCCCCGGACGGCGTCGAGCGCGTTTTCGAGCTGGTCGGCGATGCCGGACAGTTCCTCGTCTCCGGGCAGGTCGACATCGGCGGGTTCGCGCTGCTCGCGCACTGCGGCGGCCAGCTCATCCAGCCCCTCGACGAGCAGGCGGACGTCCTTCTCGGCGGGTGGTTCGGCGCCGTGCTCGATCGTCACCAGCACCGCCGTGACGGCGTCGGTGAGCTGCTCCAGCGCCACGATCGCGGGCCACCACGCCGCGGCCTGGCGCCCCGCCGGGGAGGGCTCCACCACGAGCTGCTGGAACGCCGTCCGCAGGTCGGCGAGCCCGCGATACGCCCGGCGCCGCCGCCTCGACCGCTCGGCCCGTTCCTGCGGTGTCTCGGCCGCCCGGAGCCCGTACTCGACGTAGAGCGCGACCGTGTCGGCGACCTCGGCCAGGCGCCCGCCGACGCGCGGCTTCCTGCTGCCCGGCCACAACAGGTAGCCGAACACGAGGACTATGGCGCAGCCGATGACGGTGTCGACGAGCCTCGCGAGCACGAGCGGCCAGTCCCCACCCGCGGTCAGGTCCATCTGGACGATGATCAGCGGTGTCACGAACGCGCTGAGGATGCCGTAGTTGCGGACCTTGCCGATGGCCGCGCCGGCCGCGAACAGCGCGACGAGCACCACCAGCCCCAGTCCGCTCGTGCCGATGCCCAGCACGGCGGCGCCGATGCCAACACCGACCACCGTGCCGAGTCCGCGCAGGATCGCCCTGCCGAATACCGAGCCGAAGTCGGGTTTCAGCACGATGCCGACGGTGAGCGTGATCCAGTAGGAGCGCTCGACCGGCACGAGCAGGCTGACGAGCTCGGCCAGTGCCACGCACAGCGTCAACCGCAGCGCGGCGATCCACGTGAGCGGACCGGAGGCCAAGAGGCTCAGCCACTCGCTGATGCGCGTGCGCGCGGGTACGCGGTCCCTGCGCTGGCGCTCCTGCTCGGTGCTGATCTTGCCGAGGGCGTGGTACAGCGCGGCGACGGCGGGGTCGGGGTGTTCGCTGCGGGGCGGCTCGGGCAGCGGAGCATCCGCGAGCACGGCCGTGGCCAGGTCGGTGAAGTGCTCGATGACGTCCCTCGGCGCGCGTGCGCCCGCGTTGACCATCGCCACCGAGGCCTCGACGGCGGGCGTGCTGGCGGAGAGCAGGTTCAGGAGCTTGCGGTAGGTGACGTCGCGCCCTGACAGCCACGACCGGGCGGAGAGCAGCCGGTCGTAGGCGGTGTTCATGGCGGCCGTGAGCTGCTGGCGCGAGGCGAGCGAGGTCGCCTCGTCCTGCGCGGAGTGCAGCGCGGCCAGCTCGATGTAGACCTGGGCGACGGCGTGCCGCTCGGGCGACGTGGCGTGCACCGTCCAGCCCGCGAGCGCCACGACCAGTCCCCACGCCGCACCGCCGACGAAGCACGCGAGCGCCGCCTCTGCCTCCGTGCCGACGGTGTGCTGACCGGTGCCGAGCACGGTGAACACGAACAGCTGCAGGGCCGCGATGGACGCATTGTTGCCCGCCGCGCTGATCAGCGCCGACACGGCCGAGACGACCACGACGAGCGGGATCGACAGGGCCAGCTCGCCACCGGTGAGCAGGCCGAGCGAGAACCCGATGACCGCGGCCGCCGCCGCTCCGCACAGCCGCACCGCGCGGTAGCGGTAGGGGCCCGCGGCGTCGGCGAGCACGGTCGGCAGGGCGCCGCTGGAGACGAGCGCACCGAGCTGGAGCTCGTCGAACGCGAAGCCCACCGCGATCGGCACCGCCAGCGCGAGTGCCGCGCGCACCGCTCTCGCCCACGGGATCGGAGCGGGGGTCGAGCGGAGGAGGTGAACGAGCCAGCGCGGCGCGGGCAGGTCGGCACGGGTCGAGCTCACCCCGTCATCTTCGCCCATTCCCGTATCTTCGCTGCGATGGTTGGCAAGACGTTCGCGTTCGAGGTGCGGCGCACCAGCACCGCGGCGCCGGAGACCCTGTTCCGGCTGGAGACCGACGGCGAGCGGTGGTCGAGCTGGGCACGCCCGCTGGTGCTGCAGTCGAGCTGGGCCCGTCGCGGCGAGCAGGCGCCGGGCGGGGTGGGCGCCGTGCGCAGGGTGGGGTTGTGGCCGGTGCTGCTCGGCGAGCAGACCGTGGTCTACGAGCCGCCCCACAGGCACGTCTACACGTTCGCCGACGCGAGCGCACCCGTGCGCGACTACCGCGCCGAGGTGCTGTTCACGCCGAACGACGCAGGTGGGACCGACCTCACCTGGCGAGGCTCCTTCACCGAACGCGTCCCCGGCACGGGCCCGCTGCTGCGCACCGCCCTGCACACGGCGGTCCGCTTCCTCGCCACCCGCCTGACCGCCGCCGCCGAGCGCGCATGACCGCCCCCAAGGCCACCTTTGTTGCGTTGAACGCAACAAAGGTGGCCTTGGGGGGCAGTTCAGCCGGCACCGAGGCAGAGGAACGGGCGGCGCAAGGGGTCCGCGGCGGTGGCCTCCGCGAGCGCGACGGCGGGTGAGGTGCCCGCCGCCAGCTGCCGGTGCAGGTCGGCCATCGCCTCCGCCGCGGCGCCGTCACCGACCCGTGCGACCGCGCCGACCACCGTGCGCGAGCCGCTGGCCAGCAAGGCACCCGCGAAACCGAGTGCCTCCTCGCCGGGCCGGATGTGGCTGAGCGCCAGCTCGCACGCCGCCAGCACGACCCGCTCCGGAGGCTTGGCCAGCCTCGCCGCCTCGTGGGCGAACAGCGGGCCGTCGACGAGGTCGAGCCGCGAGAACAAGGCGTTCGCCGGCTCGTGCGCGCCATGCGCCACCAGATGCGCGACCCCGGAACCGTCCAGAGCGGAGAGCACGTTCGCGCTGGTCGCCAGCTCGCCGTCGACGATGCTCGCGTTCGGGTACACCGAGCGCAGCTGCCGCACCTCACCGACCGCACCCGGCACGCCCGGTCCGCCGACGAGCACCACCGACTCGGGCCCGGGGTTGCTGGCCGCGGCCACCCACGCCGTCGCGGAAGGAGCGATCGACAGCGCCCGCCCGCGCAGCGTCGGCAGCGCACCCCACGGCAGCGCGTGCAGCGAACCGGTCGGAATGATCACCAGCTCCCGGTCGCCGAGCACACCGCGCAGCGGCCGGATCAGCAGGTCGTCGAGCGCGGCGGCCCTGCGCCGCGCCGACGCCGTCACGGCGGTGGCCAGCGCGGCGGGCAGGTGGTCGGGCGCGAGCGCGTCGAGGTCGGCGTGCAGCTGCTGCGCGGTCTCCTCGGCCTCACCGAGGGAACCGAGCCGCACGAGCCGGAACCGCCCGTCACGCACCACCACGGCCGCGAGCGCGTCGCCGTGGCCGACGAGGCTCACCAGCACTCGGTGCCCGAGCGTGTCCGCGACCTCCTCCGGCGAACTCACGGGCCGGGGCCTGCCCCAGCGGCTCGTGTACCAGCCGAGCCTGCTGGCCTCGCGCTGCAGCCAGGCGTAGCGCTGTTCGAGCGCGGCGACGGAGCGGCCCGCGAGCCGGTGCTGCTGCACTGTGCGCTGGACGTGCCGCATCTCGGTGATGTGCTTGGCCAGCACCGGGTCGTCGATGGCAGGCATCGGCTCATAGCGGTAGACCTGCGCCCGGGTGCGCTCCTGCCACGCGAAGAGCCTGCGTGCCCCGCCCTCGCCGGTGGCGGTGTCGAGCACGAGCCCGACGGCGAGCGCGCCGAGCTCCTGGCCGTGCACGGCGGTGCCGCACAGCAGGTCGAGCCCGCCCATGCGGTCGCGGGCCCAGCCCAGCTCGGTCAGGCCTCCTCTCGCCTGCGCGAGCGCCGAGCGCGTGCGCCCGGTCGCGACGGCCAGCTCCGCCCGGCACAGCCGCAGCAGCATGCGGTGGTCGACGGGCGTCGTGCGCCGGGGCCTCGGCACCCGGGCGAGCTGTGCGGCCGCGGCGTCGACCTCACCGCGGCGCAGCAGCAGCCGCACGGCCAGCAGCCGGGCGGCGGCCGCCTCGTCGCGCAGACCCAGCCCGGCGAGCCGTTCCGCGAGCCGGACGAGGCCAGAGGGCAGGCGCGCGGGCGGGCGGGCGCCGGACTCCAGCGCTTCCATCGCGTCGGCCCGGTGCCGGGTGAGCGCCGCGACCTCCGCCCACGGCGCGTTGCCGCGGCGCAGGAACCGGCGGCGCGCGGTGACGGCGAGCTTGCGGGCCAGCGCGATGTCACCCTCCAGCAGCGCGGCGGCGGCCCTGGCGACCTCGGCCTCGGCGACGTCCTGGATCACGCGGTTGCGGCGCAGCTCGGGCAGCGCCTCGTCGAGGTGCCGGGCGGCCTCCTCGGCGAGCCCCGCGACGAGCAGCGCCCTTGCCTGGTCGATGCGCACCCTCGCCAGCCAGCCCGGTGCGGCAGATTCGAGGATGCGGGTGGCCTCGTCGTAGTGGCGCAGCGCGCCGGGGATGTCGCCGGCGAGCTGCGCGAGGTCACCGAGCCCGTGCCGGGCCTTGCCCTCAAGGCGGGTGTGGTCGTGCTCGGCGGCGAGCTTGATCGCGCGGTCGAAGTCCCGCGACGCGGCGTCGAGGTTGCTCATCTCGGCGTGGATCTGCGCGCGGTTGAGCACGGTGCGCGCGAGCAGCAGCCCGTCGCCCTCGTCGAGGCGTTCCAGCGTGGGGATGATCGCGTCGAAGAGGGCCAGCGACTCGGCGAGGCGGCCGACGCGGAAGAGCAGCAGCGCACGCTGTCCGGACACCACGGCCTGCAGTTCCTGCCTGCGCGCGCCGTCGGGCAGCAGGTCCAGTTGTGCCTGTGCGCGTTTGAGCCCGCGGAAGCCCTCCACTGTGGAGCCGACCTCGGCCGTGGCCAGCGCGAGGCTGATCAGCACGCGAACGCGCGCGCCGATCCATTCGGGCCCCTCTCCGCCCTCCTCGAGCGCCCGTAACGCCTGGCGCAGTAGCCGGATGGCCTCCATGTTGTGCGCGCTGCCCGCCGCGTCGTTGGCTCGCCGGTGCACGGCGAGAACGGCGGCGAGGGCTCGATTCTGTTGTCGATCGCCACGCACGGGGTCTATAGGAGCACATCCACCGCGTGGCGACGCAAGCTGGATCCCTTACAGCACAACCGCCGGAGTGACAACGGTTCGACGGCACGAATTCCCGTCGATGTACACCACTATCTGGGTGGTTCCGCGAGGAACGTCGTGCAGGACGAACCGTCCACCGTCGTCCGCGACCGTCGAGACCGAGTCGTGCCCGGCCACGCGGACCTCGACGCCGTACTCGCCCTCGGGCACCAGCCAGCCGTCGATGCGGTGCCCCCTGCCGACCTTGGTCAGGTTGATCATCACGGTCAGGTCGCTGACCGTGAACGTGATGGTGCCCTGCGCGACGCTGCGGACGCCGGCCAGCTCGTCGGCGCGCTCCCAGCGGGCGACCTCGACGTCGAGGTTCTCCAGTTCCAGCGCGAACCGCACCCGCTCGACAAGCCCCTCCGGTGGGGGATCGAGTTCGTGCACGAGCCGGTCGAGCTCCACGAGCAGCGTCTGGTCGTCCGGGAAGGTGCTGCCTTCGTTCATGCGCTGCCCCCTTGAGCGTCAAGCAGTCCCCGCATGCGTTGCAGGCACCGGCCCCGCGTGGGGCCGATGCTGCCGTGCGGCATGCGGAGCACGTCCGCGACGAGCCGGTACTCGACGCGTCCCGCGAGCACGGTCAGCCGCAGCAGCTCCTGGCACCGCTGCGGAAGCTGGGCGAACGCGGCCCACAGCCTGCGATCGCGTTCGGCCCGCAGGACCTCGGCCTCGGGCGCGGGCTGCGTGCTCGGCACGGTCTCGGCGAGCTCGTCGGTGAGCGGCACCGGCGGCGGTTTGCGGCCACCGGCTCGCTGCGACTCCCGGCGGGCCGTGGTGATCAGCCACGCGGCGAGCGCGCGGGGGTCGGCGAGCCGGTCGAGGTGACGGAACAGTGCGAGCCACACCGTCTGCACCACGTCCTCGGCGGTGTGGCGATCGAGCCCGTTGCCCCTCGCGACCTGCCACACGAGCGGCGTCAACTCGGTGACCAGACGGTTCATGGCCAGCCGGTTGCCTGCGCGTGCCTCGTGCATGCACGCCGCGTAGAGCTCGTGGCCGTGCAGCCCCTCCCACGGAGGGTCCGCCTCGGCGGTTCTCGCGTCGGTCACCGCACCCGCCCTTCGCTGTCGGACTCTTCAAGTCGGCGCAGGCAGTATCTCGGTCTCGCGAGAAGAGAGGAGAGGGGTGATGGCCGTCAGATACATGAGGTCACTCGTTTGGAGTAGTAGCGGTTACGACGAAAGTGACCGAGCGACGCGGCCTGTCCTCCCACGGCCGTGCCAACTCGGCCTCAATGAGGTGCCGGCCGGCGTCGACGACGTCGAACGCCAGCCGGCGGACCCCACCTTGTCCCGGCGGCCCCTCCCCCTGAGACCCCCGGGCCGGATGGCCGACACCCCCACGGACGTACTCGTCGACGACCAGCCGGACCCCCTCCGGCAGGCGCAGTGACCACTGAAAACCCGACGTCCGGGTCTCCGGAAGCCGAAGCTCCACGGTGTCCCCGACACACAGTTCCGCTGTTTTCCCCGCATCGGACTGCGCGAGCCGGACCAGTGCCACCGCTCCTCCCGTTCCTCTTCTCCCCCTGCGGCGGTGGTGGCCGACGGCCCCCTCGACTGCCGGCCACCACCTGCTTTCCTCGCGTGGACCTCAGACGACCAGCTGGTCGACCTCCCCGCGAGCGTCTTCGTGGTACGACACCGGCAGCCGGTAGTTCTTCGCCAGCAGCGCGAGCAGCGTCAGGTGACTGTGGCCGGACTCCGAAGCGGGCGAGAGCCGCTTCCAGCCGATGCCCTGCACCGCGATCCACACCCCCGGCGACCCGCTCGCCGACCAGAGGTGCAGCACCGCCCTGCCGGTGACCCAGCCGGTCGGCGGGTTCTGCCCGTTCTGCACGGGCGCGGGCCGCTGCTGCCCCGAGCCGTTCACGGGCGGCGCGTAGGGATCCCAGCCCATCGGCGCGGGAGCCGGTGCGGGCGGCGGCGTGTACGGGTCCCAGCCGGCAGGCGCGGGCGGCGGGCTGTAGGGATCCCACCCCATCGGAGCCGGAGCGGGGCGCGGCGGCGCGTAGGGGTCCCAGCCCATCGGCGCGGGAGCCGGGCGCGGCGGCGCGTAGGGGTCCCAGCCCATCGGCGCGGGAGCCGGGCGCGGCGGCGCGTAAGGGTCCCAGCCCATCGGCGCCGGAGCGGACGCAGGCGGAGCGTACGGGTCCCAGCCGGTCGGCGGCGCGGGCGGCGGCGTCTGGGTCGGGGTGTCCTCGACCGGTTCGGCAGGCTGGTCCTGCTGGTTCTCGGTCACCGTGTCGTCGGTCATCGGCCTTCTCCGTGGTTCGTCAGTGGGCGGGGTGGATCATGCTGAGCTCGTCGTTGTCGATGAACGGCACGAACGCTCTCCCGCTGGCCCTCGCGGTGCTGAGCTGGGCGAGCGTGCTGGTGGTGCCGTCCGGCCCGCCGGAGAGCCGGGTCCAGCCCAGGTTCTCCAGGTAGGCCCAGCCGTTCGCGTCGTGCGCGGTGGCGAACAGACCGAGCGCGCGCTGCGCGGGCAGCCACGCGCGCAGGTTCACCCCGGTGCAGCCGAGGGTGGTCGGCCTCGGCTCGGGGTAGTCCTCGATGTAGGCCTCGCCGTAGGCGATGCGGAGGAACCCGTTCTCGCCCCAGTCGGGACCCCACGAGTTCTTGGCGATCCAGCAGCCCGCGTCGTCGTCCCAGCCGATGAGCGCGACGCAGTGTCCGCCGCTGGTCTCCTCGGTGGTGTGCCGGTACACGCCGCCGGTGTAGTGGAACAGGTCGTCGTAGACGACGAGGCAGGCGGTGACCGCTCCGTACGTGTAGAGGTGCTGCTTGATCGCGGCCGGATCCTGGCTGAGGTCCACGACGCCCTCGGCCTTCGCCAGCCGGTCGCGCCACCCGGGGTTGAGCGCCCCTGAGTCGTCGTCGTAGTACGGGTAGTGGTCGTCGAAGGTCACGCCGATCCGCTGGCAGTCGACGAACAGCTCGTCCGGCCACGTGCCGTCGGGCGTGATCGCCTCGCGCGCCGCCGCGTGCCCGAAGAACAGGTGTGCCTCGGAGAGGTTCAGCCGCAGCCCCGGCGCCCTGCGCGTGTAGGCCGCGGTGGTCTCCAGCGCGGCGATGGTGCCGAACGCGCTGCAGGAGCCGATCTCACCCTGGTCCTTGACGTCGGTGACGTAGGCGCACCCTTCGACGTCGCGCAGGTCGAAGCTCCTCGGCAGGTGCGGTGTCGGTTCGTGCTCCAGGTCCTCGGGCTCGCGGGACACCGCCAGCGCGGCCTCCGCCATCCGGCCCGGCAGGTCCGACCTCGCGCTCAGCTCCTCCGCTGCGGGTGGAGGAACGCCGAGCCTCGCCCTGCGCGCGTCCCTCGACAGCCTGCTCAGCCGCGTCTCACCGCAGTGCCACGGGTCGCCCAGCGCGGCGAGCGAGTCGCGGATGCCCGCGATCTCGGCCACGCAGGGGTGGTCGGGGCTCATGTGGGTCCTCCAGAGAGCGGTGGAACGTGCCGTCGCCCATAGGACGCGGCGTGACCCCTCTCAGATACACCCCGGGTAAGACTTTTTTCATGTCGAGGCGTTAGGCCGGGTGAGGAAGCGGGGGACTGCGTCACGCTCCGGCGCCGCGCTCGCGCTGGGTCCGCTCCCGGTGCCAGCGGTCGAACAGCGCGGGGATCTCCTTGACGATGAAGTCCAGGAAGTCGGCCATGCGGGTCAGGCGTACCCCGGCCGGGGTCTCCGGGCCGACGGCGTCGACGCCTTCGAGGGTCGCGTCCAGCCACATCCGGAGCATGCGATCGCGTTTGAGGAACGAGGCGAACCAGAAGTCGTCATAGAGCCGGTAGTGGTCACGGCGTTCGCCGGGCTGACGTTCTTTGCTGATGAGGCCGACCTGTTCGAGGTAGCGCACCGCGCCCGAGATCGCTGCCGGGCTGACGGAGAGCATGCCTGCCAGGTCGGCGGCGCTCATCCGGCCGGTGTCCGAGACCGTCAGCGCCGAGAAGACCCTGGCTGGCATTCGGGGGAAGCCCAGCTGCGACAGGGTCAGCGCGAGGTTCTCGACGTAGGTGCGAACTCGCTCCTCGTCACGGTCTCCGGCCGGGTCACGCTGCGACTGCGGTCTGCTCGACATGTGAACCATCCTTCCCGAGGTCTGGTCGATCACCCAATCCATACGTTTTCTTAACTTCACAACTTTGTGAAGTAACTGTAGCTTCGGTTGCATGGAAAACGCCATCTCCGTCAGTGGCCTGCGCAAGTCGTTCGGGTCGACCGTGGCCCTCGACGGACTCGACCTGTCCGTCGCGACCGGGGAGGTTCACGGCTTCCTCGGCCCGAACGGATCGGGCAAGTCGACCACCATCCGCGTGCTGCTGGGGCTCATGCGCGCCGACAAGGGCACGGTGCGCCTGCTCGGCGGCGACCCCTGGCGCGACGCGGCGAGCCTGCACCGGCGGCTCGCCTACGTGCCCGGCGACGTCAGCCTGTGGCCCAACCTCTCCGGGGGCGAGGTGATCGACCTGCTCGGCAGGCTGAGGGGCGGCCTCGACCAGCGGCGCCGCAAGGAGCTCATCGAGCGCTTCGATCTCGACCCGAAGAAGAAGGGCCGCACCTACTCCAAGGGCAACCGGCAGAAGGTCGCCATCGTCGCCGCGCTCGCGTCCAACGTGGAGCTGCTGCTGCTGGACGAGCCGACCTCTGGCCTGGACCCGCTCATGGAGGCCACGTTCCAGTACGCCATCCAGGAGGAGCGCGAGCAGGGCCGCACGGTGCTGCTGTCGAGCCACATCCTCGCCGAGGTCGAGGCGCTGTGCGACCGCGTGAGCATCATCCGCAACGGGCGCACCGTCGAGACCGGCACGCTCGCCGACCTGCGTCACCTCACCCGCACCTCGATCTCCGCCGAGCTGGCCGGGCACCCCAACGGACTCTCCAAGCTGGAGAACGTCCACGACCTGCGGATCGAGGGCAACCGGGTGCAGTTCGACGTCGAGACCCACTCCCTCGACGAAGCACTGCGCAGCCTCACCAGCATCGGCGTACGCAGCCTGACCAGCCAGCCGCCGACGCTCGAGGAGCTCTTCCTGCGGCACTACACGGAGGACGCGAAGGCGGGCTCGGCATCATGACCAGGACGTTGGAACGCCAGGGAGCCGCCCACGCGGTCTCCGGCAGGGGCGACCACCTCGCGGGCACTGGGCACCTCGTGCGGCTGGCCCTGCGCCGCGACCGCGTCGTGCTGCCGATCTGGGTCGTGGTGCTCGGGGTGATGGCCTCCGCGGGCGCCGGCTCGTACGAGGCCCTCTACCCGACGCAGGCGGAACGGGCCGCGCTGACCGCCACGATGGGTGCCAACCCCTCGCTGACGCTGCTCTACGGTCCCGCCTTCGACCTGAGCACGGCGGGCGGGTTCGCCGCATGGCGCTACGGCGCCATCCTCTCCCTGTTCGTCGCGCTGGCCTGCATCTTCACGGTCACGCGCCACACCAGGCAGGAGGAGGACACCGGCAGGCAGGAGCTGCTCTCCTCGACGGTGGTGGGTCGTTACGCCGCACTGACCGCCGCGGTGCTCGTCGCCGCGCTCGGCGCGGTGCTCACCGGCGTGCTCATGGCCGTCAGCCTGATCGGCGTCGGCCTGCCCGCCACCGGCTCGTTCGCCTTCGGCGGGAGCATGGCGCTCACCGGGCTCGTGTTCACCGGCGTCGCCGCGATCACCGCTCAGGTCGCGGAGTACTCACGCACGGCGAACGGCATCGCCTCGGCGGTGCTCGGGGTGACGTTCCTGATCCGCGCCGTCGGTGACGCCGCGGTGGACGCGAGCTGGCTGTCCTGGCTGTCGCCGATCGGTTGGGCCACGCAGGTCAGGGCGTTCGCCGACGAACGGTGGTGGGTGCTCGGCCTGCTGGCCGTCACCGCCCTCGCGCTGGGGGCGATCGGCTACCGGCTGCTGCCCATGAGGGACGTGGGTATGAGCCTGATCCCGGCGCGGCCGGGTCCCCCGCAGGCGGCTTCCGGCCTGCGCACGCCGTTCGCCCTCGCGTGGCGGCTGCAGCGCGGGGTGCTGCTCGGCTGGGCGGTCGGGTTCGCGGTCTTCGGCGCGCTGTTCGGCTCGCTCGCGGCGGGGGTCGGCGACCTGCTCGGCGACAGCGCGCAGGCGCAGCAGATGATGGCGCGACTGGGCGGTTCGCAGAGCATGGTCGACGCCTTCCTCGCCTCGATGGCCGGGATCATGGCGATGATCGCCTCGCTCTACGTCGTGCAGGCCACGCTGCGGCTGCGGGCCGAGGAGACGGCCATGCGCGTCGAGCCCCTGCTGGCCACGCGGGTGAGCAGGCTCGGCCTGGCGGCGAGCCACCTCGTGTTCCCGCTGGCAGGCAGCGCGGCGCTGCTGGCCGTCGCCGGGTTCGCGACCGGGCTGCTGCACGGGCTGCGCGTGAACGATCTCGGTGGCCAACTGCCCGCCGTGCTCGGTGCGGCGATGGCCCAGCTGCCCGCCGTGTGGCTCGTGGCCGGGGTGACCGCGGTCCTGTTGGGCCTGCTGCCCAAGCTCACCACGGCGGCGTGGGCGGTGGCGACGCTGTTCCTGCTCATCAGCATGTTCGGCCCCGTCGCCAACATGAGCCAGGCGGTGCTGAACGTCTCGCCGTTCCAGCACATCCCGAAGCTGCCGAGCGCGGAGTTCACGGCGACGCCGCTGGTGTGGCTCACCGCGCTCGCGGTGGTTCTCGTCGGCGTCGGCCTCGCCGGGTTCCGCCGCCGGGACATCGGCTAGCGGCACGGGGTGAGTCGAGCCCGGGTTCCGTCGGGGGACCCGGGCTCGACTCGCGTGTGGACGGTCGCGCGAGGGTGCAGTGAGGGCTCCGTTCGCGCAGATCACTGGCCTTGTGGCGGGTTCGGGGAGCACACTCGAAGGCACGTTCCCCAGACGTTGTGTTCGGAGAGGAGGAGTGCGATGTCGGCGCCGATGAGCCTTCCGTCGCCGCTCGACCCGCTGGTCGAGTTCTACGGCAGCTGGAACACCGGGCGTGCCGAGGACTGCCTGCCGCTCCCCCTGGCTCGTGCGGCCAAGTACGAATGCCTGGGGGGCTATCTGACCACGAGCCCGCATGCCGGTTCCGCCAACTCCTACGGGGAGTTCCGGCTCGCGGCGTTGCTGGACGGGCCGGTCCGCGCGGCCGGGTTGGTCCCGTACGGCACCGTGAACCTGCGGTTCGCCGACGACACGTGGATCCAGCCGGAGCTGGCGGTGCTGCGCGAGCCCGCCGGCGGGGTCACGTGGGTGTCGCCGGATCAGGTGCTGCTGCTCGTCGAGTTCGCGGAGGGCGAGCGGCACGGGCAGCACCGGATCGACAAACCGGAGCTGTGCGCCCACGCCGGTGTCCCGTGGTACCTGCGGGTGGAGATCGACTACCCGGCCAGGTCGGTCTACCTGCGGCTGAGCGAGCTCGTCGACGGGCGCTACGAGGAACGGGCGGCGGCCGGCTCCGGCGAACGGTTCCGGTTCGCGGAACCGTTCGCGTTCGACGTCGATCCCGCGGAGCTGCTGGAACCATGAGCGCTCACGTGCCGTCGCGGACCGCTCCGTCGGCGCCCACGGTGAGCTTCGCCTGCGGTCCCATGCCGGGACAGTGCGGACCGTTGGGGTGCACAGGTTCGGGGGTGATGTCCAACGTCTGACGGGATGTCTCCGCGCCGTCGTCACCGGTGATCGTGAGCGTGACGCGCACCGGCAACTCGGGCAGGTCGTCGATCGTCGCGAAGCCGTGCTTTCCCCCGGTCTCCCGTACCTCGGCGGAACAGACGGCGTCGGGCTGGTCGCCGTCGCAGCCGCTGTCGACCGCCTCCGTCGAGGGCGAGAGCTCCACCGGGTAGGTCCGGCACTTCCCGGCCCAGCAGGCTTCGAGTGCCGCCGTGCTCGCCGCCGCGGCGGCCGGGCCCGGTGCGAGGTCGACGCTCACGCCGCGAGGGGCGCCGATCTCGGTGCACGCGACCTGACCACCGCCGGTGCCCGCCGAGGTACCGCATCCGGTGACGAGCAGGAGCGCGAGCAGGGAAAGTCTTCGCATGCCGCGAAGACGGTCGAAGCCCGGCATCCGGTTGCACGCCTGGCTACCGTTTTCGAATGGAGACCACGGATCGGACGCACGCACTCCGGTTCCGGCTCGCCGGGCAGTCGCTCGGCGAGCGGTCACCGAAGAGTGAGCTGGTGGCCGTCGCCGGTGCGCTGGCCGTGCAGAACACGCCGCCCGGCTCGGCGGGGCAGGCACTGCACGCCCGGCTCGCGGGGCTCACCCCGCGCGGGCTCAAGGCGGAGGTGGAGACCGGCAGGAGGCTCGTGCAGCTCTGGGCGATGCGTGGGGCACCGCATCTGGTGCCGGTCGAGGACGCGGCGGTGTACACGACCGGGCTGCTTCCGGACGGCGAGGAGGCGTGCCTGCATTTCATCCACGGCGCGACCGACCACCTGGCCCGCTTCGGCCTCGGCGCCGTGGAAGCCGTGGAGTACACGTGTGAGGCGCTGCCCGGTGCACTCGACGGGCGCCAGCTGAGCAAGGACGAACTGGGGGTCGCGCTCGCCGAGCAGGTGGGCAGGCGCCTGCCCCGTCGGCTGCGTGGCGCGTGGACGGAGCCGGACGGGCTCGGTTCCAGCACCTACGGGCAGAGCGTCGTGCGGTACGCGCTGTACGTGGTGTCCCTGCACGGCGTGCTGTGCATCGCCTCCGAGCCCAGGGGCAACGCGCGGTTCGCGTTGGCGGAGCAGTGGCTGGGCCGGCGGTTGCCGTCGTGGGACGCGCGCCGGGCGCGGGCGGAGCTGGTGCGGCGGTACCTGCGCTGCCACGGTCCGTCCACCTCGGCGGAGTTCGCGGCGTGGTCGGGCACGGCGCCCGCGTTCGCGGCGGCGTCGTGGGAGCTGGTGGCCGGTGAGCTCACCGAGGTGGGTTACCGGGACGGCTCGGCGTGGGCGCTCACCGAGGACCTGCCCACGCTGCGCAACCCGCCCCCGGTGCGGGGCGTGCGGCTGTTGCCGCCGCACGATCCGCTGCTGGCGACGAGGGACCGCGCGGCGCTGGTCCCCGGCGACCGGGCTCGCAGGCAGGTCTGGCGCAGCCAGGGCAACCCGGGCGTGGTGCTCGCCGACGGCGAGGTCGTCGCGCTCTGGCGGCCCAGCAAGAAGGGGAACACGGTGACGATCGGCGTCGAGGGGTTCGGTCCGCTCGACGACGCGGTGAAGGAGGCGATAACCCGGGAAGCCGAGACGCTGGCCCCGTTCCGGGGTGCCAGGGACGCGCGTGTCACGGTGACCTCGCCGGGGTAGCCCAGCGGCATGGACGACGTGATCGGACGCATTCCCAAGCAGCTGTTCATCGACGGCAAGTGGCAGGACTCGGCCGACGGGAGCACGTTCGGCGTCGACGATCCGGGCAACGAGCAACGCCTGTGCGAGATCGCCGACGGGCAGTCCGCCGATGCGGAGGCCGCGGTCGAGGCCGCGGTCACCGCGCAGGAGAGCTGGGCGCGCACGCCACCGCGCGAGCGCGGCGAGATCCTGCGGCGGGCCTTCGAGCTGATGACGGAACGCGCCGACGAGCTGGCTCTGCTCATGACGCTCGAGATGGGCAAGAGCCTCAAGGAGTCGCGGGCCGAGGTGATCTATGCGGCCGAGTTCTTCCGGTGGTTCTCGGAGGAGGCGGTGCGCATCGACGGCCGCTACTCGCCCAACCCGGCGGGTGGCGGGCGGACGATCGTCACCCGGCAGCCGGTGGGCCCGTGCCTGCTGGTGACGCCGTGGAACTTCCCGCTGGCGATGGGGACGCGCAAGATCGGTCCGGCGGTGGCCGCGGGCTGCACGATGATCGTGAAACCGCCGCAGCTCACGCCGTTGTCGATGCTCAACCTGGCCGCGCTGCTCACCGAGGCAGGGCTGCCCGATGGCGTGCTGAACGTCGTGTCCAGCACCTCGGCGACGCGGATCGTCAACCCGGTGCTCGGCGACGCGCGGGTGCGGAAGATGTCGTTCACCGGCTCGACGGAGGTCGGTCGCAAGCTCGTGGAGCAGTGCGCGCCGAACCTTCAGCGGATGTCGATGGAGCTGGGCGGCAACGCGCCGTTCCTGGTGTTCGCCGACGCCGACCTCGACGCCGCGGTGCAGGGGGCCGTCACGGCGAAGATGCGCAACAACGGCGAGTCGTGCGTGGCGGCGAACCGGTTCCACGTCGCCGAGCCGGTCGCCGAGGAGTTCACGCGGCGGCTCACCGAGAAGATGGCCGGGCTGCGGATCGGCCACGGCACCGAGGAGGGCGTGTCGGTGGGTCCGTTGATCAGCGACGGCCAGCGGGACAAGGTGATCGAGCTGGTCGGCGACGCGCGCGACCGCGGCGCCACCGCGACCACCGGCGGCGAGCCGTTGGACGGCAAGGGTTTCTTCTACCGGCCGACGGTTCTCTCCGGGGTGCCGGAGGGCGCGCGGATCCTGCGGGAGGAGGTGTTCGGCCCGGTCGCTCCGATCACGACGTTCACCGATGAGGACGAGGCCGTCGCGCTGGCGGGCGACACCGAGTTCGGGCTCGTCGGCTACCTCTTCACGCGGGACCTCGACCGCGCGATCCGGGTCGGCGAGGCCCTGCCGACCGGCATGGTCGGGATCAACACTGGCCTGGTGTCCAACCCGGCCGCGCCGTTCGGCGGGGTGAAGGCGTCGGGTTTCGGCCGCGAGGGCGGGCACGAGGGCATCGACGAGTACCTCGACACGAAGTACCTGGCGGTCGCCGTCGGGGCGCACTAGGAGCGCGCTGAACAACCGCTGCCCTGCTGCGCGACGCCCAGACGGCGCCTCGATCGCCGCTCGCTACGGGGGGTCGTTCGGCACACTCCTAGAGCAGCTCGGACAGCACGGCCTCGGCGTCGTCCACGCGTTCGTCGGCGGCCTCGAACCGCTTGCGGGCCTCCATGGTTCGCTTGCGTGCCTTGGCTTCCGCCTCCTCGGCGAGGCGAAGCTCGCGCGCGGCGTCGTTGCGGGCGGCGCGGGCCTTCGAGAGGGCGTCGCGGGCCCGGTGCCGTTCCTCCCGCAGGCGGCGCGCCTCGTCGTCCCGCCGCGGTTCCTCCCGCTCGGGTTCCTCCGGCTCCGGTGGCGTCTTCCTCGGCTCGGCCCGCTTCGGCTCGGCCCGCTTCGGCTCGGCCCGCTTCGGCTCGGCTTGTTCCGGCCTTTTCGGCTCCGCCCTCGGTTCCGGCTTCTTCGGCCGGGGCTTCGGTTCCGGCTTCTCCACGGGCCGTGCCGGTGCGGGGCCGACGGCCATCCAGTCGCCGGCGAAGGCGTCACCCGGCCGCAGCGCCGACGTGAGCCTGCCCTCGGTGACGGCCCTGGCCGACCCGGGATCGGTGAGTGCGGCGTCGAGGGTGTCGTAGACCTCCCTGACCACGGACTCGCCGGGCTTGCCGTCGCCCAGCTTCGCGGCGCGGTCGGTGAGCGACTGCACGAGCTCGTGCCTGCGCCGGGACAGGGCACGCAGGTCCTCACCGGCCAGCTCGGAGTGGGCCCTGCGCAGGTCGTCGCCGAGCCGGGCCAGCTCGGCGACGTCCTCGGGGCGGCCGCGCGCGAGCCGGTTGACCAGCCACGCCGCGCTCGTCGGCTTGCGCAGCCCCTTGATCCTGGCCGCGAGGTCCTTGTCACCCGCCTTGCGGGCCTCCGAGGCCCGCCGGTCGCGGGCCGTGGTGAACTCGTCCCGGTCCAGCTCGTACAGCTCATCGGCGACCGACTCGAAATCCATGCCCTCCAGCCTGCCCCTTCGGCGGCGGCCGTGGTGGGGCGAGAGGGCGATTAGGGTGGGTGACGTGGGAGTGACGGAGATCGAGTTCTACTGGCGGCCCGGCTGCGGGTTCTGCGCCATGCTGCGCCAGCTGCTGGACGGCAGCGGCCTGCCCGTTCGCCATGTGAACATCTGGGAGGAGCCGGACGCCGCGGCCCGCGTGCGGTCGGTCGCGAACGGCAACGAGACGGTGCCGACCGTGTTCGTCGGGGAGCATGCGCTCGTCAACCCCAGCATGAAGGAGCTGCTCGCGCTGGTCCGCGCGGAAGCCCCTCACCTGCTCGAGAAGTAGGGGCTGCAACCCCCTGCAACCCTTGTCGCGCGCGCCGTGGCGCGCCGACAGTGGAGCCCGCACAGCTCGCAATGTGGCGAATTGCTGGATCGGAGGCTCCGTTGACGATCGACCACCCCGCCGAGGCCACCACCCGCGCGGACACCTGGCTCACCGCTTTCCAGGACGCACTCAGCGCGCGCGACGTCGAGCGAGCAGCCTCGCTCTTCGCCGACGAGTGCTACTGGCGTGACCTCGTCTCGTTCACCTGGAACCTGCTGACGGTCGAGGGCAGGGACGGCGTCGCCGACCTGCTCAGGGGCACCCTCGAGCACACCGACCCCCGGAACTTCACGATCACCGGCGAACCGTCCGAGGCCGACGGCGTCACCGAGGCGTGGCTGAGCTTCGAGACGGCGACCGGCCGCGGCACCGGGCACCTGCGCCTGGCCGACGGCAAGGCGTGGACGCTGCTGACCACCCTCGACGAGCTCAAGGGACACGAGGAGCCCCGCAAGCAACGGCGGCCGAAGGGCACCGAGCACGGCGCCAACCGCGACCGCGTGACCTGGCTGGAGCAGCGCGAGGCCGAGCAGGCCGAGCTCGGCCACGCCCGGCAGCCCGAGGTGGTGGTGATCGGCGGCGGCCAGGGCGGCATCGCGCTCGGCGCGCGGCTGCGGCAGCTCGGCGTGCCCACGATCATCGTCGAGCGCAACGAACGGCCCGGCGACTCCTGGCGCAAGCGGTACAAGTCCCTCGCACTGCACGACCCCGTCTGGTACGACCACCTGCCGTACCTGCCGTTCCCGGACAACTGGCCCGTCTTCGCGCCGAAGGACAAGATCGGCGACTGGCTGGAGATGTACACGAAGGTCATGGAGCTCAACTACTGGGGCTCCACCACCGCCCGCAGCGCCACCTACGACGAGAAGGCCCAGCAGTGGGAGGTCGTGGTCGACCGCGCGGGTGAGGAGGTGACGCTGCGGCCGCGCCAGCTCGTGTTCGCGCTCGGGGTGTCGGGCAAGCCGAACGTGCCGGTGTTTCCCGGCCACGACCGGTTCCTCGGCGACCAGCACCACTCGTCGCAGCACCCCGGCGCCGACGCGTACGCGGGCAAGAAGGCCGTGGTGATCGGCTCCAACAACTCGGCGCACGACATCTGCGGCGCGCTGTGGGAGGCCGGGGCCGACGTCACGATGGTGCAGCGGTCCTCGACGTGCGTGATCAAGTCGGACTCGCTGATGGAGCACGGGCTCGGCCCGCTGTACTCCGAGCAGGCCGTCGCGTCCGGTGTGGACACTCGCACCGCGGACCTGGTCTTCGCCTCGCTGCCGTACCGGATCATGGCCGACTTCCAGAAACCGGTGTACGACACCATTCGCGAGCAGGACGCCGACTTCTACGAGAAGCTGGAGCGCGCCGGGTTCGACCTCGACTTCGGCGACGACGACTCGGGCCTGTTCATGAAGTACCTGCGCCGGGGTTCCGGCTACTACATCGACGTCGGCGCCGCTCAGCTCGTCGCCGACGGCAGCGTGAAGCTCGCGAAGGGCCAGGTGACCGAGCTGACCGAGCGCGAGGTGGTGCTCGACGACGGCACCCGCCTCGAAGCCGATCTCGTCGTCTATGCCACGGGGTTCCGGTCGATGAACGGCCTTGCCGCCGACATCATCGGCCAGGAGATGGCCGATCGGGTCGGCAAGGTGTGGGGCCTCGGCTCCGGCACCACCAAGGACCCCGGCCCGTGGGAGGGTGAGCAGCGCAACATGTGGAAACCCACGCAGCAGAAGGCGCTGTGGTTTCACGGCGGCAACCTGCACCAGTCGCGGCACTACTCGCTCTACCTCGCGCTGCAGCTCAAGGCCCGCGCCGAGGGCATCCCGACCCCGGTCTACGGCCTGCAGGCCTCCCACCACACGTCCTGAGGAGGAGTCCCCGTGAAGGCAGCACGGTTCCACGGGCGGGGTGACATCCGGATCGACGACCTGCCCGAGCCGCATCCGGGGCCGGGTCAGGTGCAGATCGCGGTGGAGTGGTGCGGCATCTGCGGCACCGACCTGCACGAGTACCTGGACGGCCCGATCTTCGCGCCGACGCCGGACGCGCCGCATCCGCTGACCGGTGGGGCGGTGCCGATCACGCTCGGACACGAGTTCTCCGGGGTCGTCGCCGAACTGGGCAGCGGCGTAACCGGGTTGCGGGAGGGCGACCGCGTGGTGGTGGAGCCCTACGACGTGTGCGGGCACTGCGTCGCGTGCAAGGCGGGGCGGTACAACATCTGCCGCTCGCTCGGGTTCATCGGGCTCGACGGCGACCAGGGCGGGTTCGCGGAGAAGGCCGTTGTCGACCAGCGGTGGGTGCATCCCATCGGGAACCTGACCACGGAGCAGGGCGCGCTCATCGAGCCGCTTTCGGTGGGCTACCACGCGGCGAAGCTCTCCGGCCTGCGCGAGGGGGAGACAGCGGCGGTGTTCGGGTCCGGCCCGATCGGCCTGGTCACCGCCGCCGCGCTCAGGGCCATCGGCGCGGGGCAGGTGATCGTGGTCGAACCGGCGGCTGCGCGGAAGGCCAAGGCGCCCGGAGCCGGTGCGCACACGGTGCTTGATCCGTCCGAAGTGGACGTTGGGGAGGCGATCCGCGATCTCACGGGCGGTGCGGGTGCGGACGTGACGTTCGAGTGCGCGGGCATCGACGCGGTGCTGGCCTCGGCCATCGCCTCGACCAAACCGGGCGGCACGTGCGTGAACGTGTCGATCTGGGGACATCCCGCGACGCTCGACGTCAACTCGCTCGTGCTCTCGGAGATCAGCCTCATCGGCTCACTCGCCTACGCCAACCGCCACCCCGACACCATCCGCCTCGTCCAGGACGGCGTGGTCGACGTCGAACAGTTCATCACCGGCCGCATCGCCCTCGACGACATCGTCGACCGCGGCTTCCGCGAGCTCATCGACCACAAGGAGACCAACGTCAAGATCCTCGTCCACCCCTGAAAACCCACAGACGGCGTGCCGCTGCCCCCGGAACACCACCGGGCAGCGGCACTGCCCTGCGCGCAAAAAAGACCCCGGTTGACAGCCGAGTGTGACGGGGGCCACAGTTAACCATAACCGGATAGCGGCCAAAGCGTACGCATTACGTACACGCTCGACCGCACTCGATGAGGAGGCGCCGTGCGAACAGATCCGCGAACGCTGCGGACGTGCCTCAGCCGCTTCGCGACCGGGGTCACGGTGGTGACGTGCGAGGGCGACAGCGCGGCACACGGCGCGACCGTGAACTCCTTCACCGCCGTGTCGCTCGAGCCTCCGCTCGTTCTCGTGTCGCTGGACCGCAACACGAAGGCGTGCAAGTACCTCGACGGCAAACCCTTCACGATCAACGTCCTGCGCGAGCCGCAACAGGACCTCGCGCTGCACTTCGCGGGCAAACCGATGGCCGAGGAGCCGGAGTGGGAGCACCCCGGTGGCGACCTCGCCCCTCGGCTCGCCGGCGCGCTCGCCACGATCGCGTGTGCGCCCTGGCGCAGCTACGACGGCGGCGACCACGTGCTCTACCTGGGCGAGATCCGCGAGATCGACTTCGACGACGGCGATCCACTGGTGTTCTACGCCGGGAAGTTCCGCCACCTCGGCAAGGCCGTGGGCACGGTCCCGTGGCTGGAGTCCGGCGACTGCCCCAGCCTGTCGTGGTTCCCCGCCGGCTGAAAGAACTGATTAGGAGCAGAAAGTGACCGCACAGCAGGAAACCTCCACCGGCACCGGAGGCCCGCGCACGACGCGCCCGATGACCGGCGAGGAGTACATCGAGAGCCTGCGTGACGGCCGGGAGATCTTCATCTACGGCGACAAGGTCGACGACGTCACCACTCACCCGGCGTTCCGCAACTCGGTGCGCATGACCGCGCGGCTCTACGACGCGCTGCACGACCCGGACAAGCAGCGCGTGCTGACCGCACCCACCGACACGGGCAGCAGCGGGTTCACACATCCGTTCTTCCGCACCCCCCGCAGCCGCGAGGACCTGCTCGCCGACCGCGACGCGATCGCCGAGTGGGCGAAGATGACCTACGGCTGGATGGGCCGCAGCCCCGACTACAAGGCCGCGTTCCTCGGCACACTCGGCGCCAACGCCGACTTCTACGAACCCTTCGCCGACAACGCCCGCCGCTGGTACACCGAGTCACAGGAAAAGGTCCTGTACTGGAACCACGCGATCATCAACCCGCCGGTGGACCGCGACCGCGATCCCGACGAGGTCGCCGACGTCTTCATGCACGTGGAGGAGGAACGCGACGACGGGCTGATCGTCTCCGGCGCGAAGGTGGTGGCCACCGGTTCGGCCATCACCCACTACAACTTCATCGCCCACTACGGCCTGCCGATCAAGAAGCGCGAGTTCGCCCTCGTCTGCACCGTGCCGATGGGCGCGCCCGGCATGAAGCTCATCTGCAGGCATTCCTACGCCAACACCGCCGACGTGATGGCGAGCCCGTTCGACTATCCGCTCTCATCGCGTTTCGACGAGAACGACACGATCTTCATCCTCGACAAGGTGAAGATCCCGTGGGAGAACGTCTTCATCTTCGGTGACCCGGAGAAGGCGAGCACGTTCTTCCCCGGTTCGGGCTTCCTGCACCGCTTCACCTTCCACGGCGTCACCCGCCTCGCCGTGAAGCTCGACTTCATCGCCGGGCTGCTGATGAAGGGCGTGGAGGCCACCGGCACCAAGGACTTCCGCGGCATCCAGACCCGCGTCGGCGAGGTCATCGGCTGGCGCAACATGTTCTGGGCGCTGTCCGACGCGATGGCCGCGAGGCCCGACGAGTGGATCGACGGCGCGGTGCTGCCACACCTCGACTACGGCCTGGCCTACCGCTGGTTCATGACCATCGGCTACCCGCGCGTACGCGAGATCATCATGCAGGACCTCGGCAGCGGGCTCATCTACCTGCCGTCGCACGCGATGGACTTCCAGTCCCCGGAGATCAGGCCCTATCTCGACCAGTACGTGCGTGGCTCCAACGGCATGGAGGCCGTCGAGCGCGTGAAGCTGATGAAGCTGATCTGGGACTCCATCGGCAGCGAGTTCGGTGGCAGGCACGAGCTCTACGAGCGCAACTACTCCGGCAACCACGAGGGCGTGCGGGCGGAGCTGCTCTTCGCCGCGCAGCAGTCCGGTGCCGCCGACGCCATGAAGGGCTTCGCCGAACAGTGCATGGCCGAGTACGACCTCGACGGCTGGACAGTTCCCGATCTCGTCAACCCCGACGACGTCAGCCTCCGGAGGAGGTAGTCATGACAACGACCGCACCGGTGAACCCCACCCAGCAGCGCACGGCGGAGGTGGTGGCCGACATCTTCGGCGTGATCAACGAGCGGCTGGTGCGGCACTCGGTGACCTATCCCGAGTACCAGGCGGCCAAGGCGTGGCTGATCCGGATCGGCGAGGCCGGGGAGTGGCCGCTGCTGCTCGACGTGTTCTTCGAGCACACGATCGAGAAGCTCGCGTCCGAGCGGCGAGAAGGCAGCTCCGGGTGCATCGAGGGCCCGTACTACGTACCGGGTGCGCCCGAGCTGTCGTCGCCGGCGACGCTGCCGCAGCGGCCGGACGAGCCGGGTGACGTGCTGGTGTTCACCGGCACCGTCGGCGACCTCGACGGCAACCCGCTGCCGGGCTCGGTGGTGGACATCTGGCAGGCCGACGCGCACGGCTTCTACTCCCAGTTCCACCCCGACCCTCCACAGTGGAACCTCCGCGCCAACGTCACCACCGACGAGCGGGGCGGGTTCGAGATCACGACGGTCGTCCCGGCGCCGTACGAGATCCCGAAGGACGGCCCGACTGGGCAGATGATCAGGGCGGCGGGCTGGCACCACTGGCGGCCGGCACACCTGCACATGATGGTGCGAGCGCCGGGCCGCCGGACGCTGACGAGCCAGCTGTTCTTCGCGGGCGGCAAGTACGTCGACGAGGACATCGCGAGCGCGGTGAAGCCGGAGCTGACGCTGGAACTGGGCCGCCTCGGCGACGGGCGCTACTCGGCGGAGTACGACTTCAGACTGGATCCCGCGTGATGGCAGAGCTGTCCGTCGCCTCGGTCCGCACGGTGGTGGTCGACCTGCCGCTGCGCCGCCCGCACCGGTTCAAGTCGATGAGCGCGACCAGGCAGAGCTACCTGGTGGTGCGGCTGCGGACCGAGGGCGGCGCGGAGGGGGTCGGCGAGGCCGTGGTGCCCGGCGGACCCTGGTGGGGCGGGGAGAGCGTCGAGTCGATGAAGGTGATGGTCGACGAGTATCTCGCCCCGCAGCTCACCGGTGCCGACGTCTCGCGCGTGGACCTCGTGATGGACCGGCTCGACCGCGTGGCCGCGCGCAACTCCTTCGCCAAGGCGGCGGTGGAGATGGCGATGTTCGACGCGTGGGGCCGCGCGCTGGGCGTGCCGGTGTACCAGCTGCTCGGCGGGCTGTACCGCGAGTCGATCCCGGTGACGTGGGCACTCGGCGCCGACGACTCTGAGGTGGTGTTCGCCGAGGCCGAGGAGAAACTGTCCTCGGGCCTGCACTCGTCGTTCAAGCTCAAGATGGGTGCGCTCGACCCGGCCGCGGACACGGCACGCGTCGCCTCGGTGGCCAGGGCGCTCGGCGACAAGGCCAGCGTGCGCGTCGATCTCAACGCGGCGTGGGACGAGCCGACGTCGGCGCGCTGGCTGCCGGTGCTCGAGGAGGCGGGCGTCGACCTGGTCGAGCAGCCCGTGCCGGGGTGGAACGTCGATGCACTGCGCAGGCTCGCCGCACGGCTGACGATCCCGGTGATGGCCGACGAGAGCCTGCTGACGCCGCACGACGCGCTGCGGCTGGTCGGCCAGGAGGCTGCGGACATCTTCTCGCTGAAGGTGCACAAGCACGGCGGGCTGTCGGCGACGAGGCGCGTCGCCGCGGTCGCCGAGGCGGCCGGTGTGCCCTGCCACGGCGGGTCGAGCATCGAGAGCTCCATCGGCACCGCCGCCGCGGCACACGCCTACGCGGCCATCAGGGGCGTGACGTTCGGCTGCGAGCTGTTCGGGCCGCTGTTGCTCGCCGAGGACCTGGTCACCGAGCCGCTGACCTACGCCGACGGTGCGTTGCGCGTGCCCAGCGGGCCGGGCCTCGGCGTGACGCTCGACGAGGAGAAGCTGGCCAGGTTCGCGCGATGAAGCCACCCGAGGAGAAGGACTACGTCCAGTCGCTCGAACGCGGTCTTTCGGTGATCCTCGCGTTCTCCGACCGCCGTCCGCGGCTGACGCTCTCGGAGCTGTCCGAGCTGACCGGCCTGTCGCGGCCGACCGTGCGCAGGCTCGTGCTCACGCTGGAGCGGCTGGGCTACGTCCGCGCCGAGGGCAGGCGGTACGTGCTCACGCCGCACGTCCTCGCGCTGGGCAACGCCTACCTGTCCTCACTCAACCTCACCGAGGTGGCCCAGCCCTACATGGAGGACGTCACCAAGGTCACCGGGCACACGTGCTCGCTGGCCGCGCTCGACGGCGAGGACGCCGTGTTCCTCACGCGCGTGCCCTCGCGCCGGGTCATGCGGCACACGCTCACCACGGGCACGCGCCTGCCCGCGTTCGCGACGTCGATGGGCCGGGTGCTGCTGGCCTGGCTGCCCGAGCACGAGATCGAGGAGTTCCTGCGCCACGCGCCGCTGCCGAGGATCACGGCGCGGACGGTGACCGACCCGGACCGGCTGCGCGAGATCCTGCGCGAGGTGCGCGCGCGGGGCTGGGCGCTGGTGGACCAGGAGTTCGAGGAGGGCGTTCGCTCGTTCTCCGCGCCGGTGCTCGACTCAGGGGGCCGCGCCATCGCGTCCCTGAGCATGTCGGTGCCGGCCGGGGACGTGGGCGTGGCCGAGATCGAGGCCGAGACGCTGCCCGTGATCGTCGAGGCGGCGCGGGAGATCAGCAAGCAGCTCGGCGCTCCGGCCAGCGGCTGACGAACGTTCCACATCCTCCGGGCGGAACGTACCCTTGTTGTCTGCGTCACCGCACGGGTACCATCGCTGATGTATACCGTATACATCAAGGAGGTTGCGGTATGGCGGTGGAAAGCGCCGGTACGTCGGTCGCGGAACGCGTTCGAGCCGTGATCGAGGCGCACAAGGGCGAGCGAGGAGCCCTGCTCCCGATCCTGCACGGCATACAGGCCGAGTTCGGCCACATCGCCCCGGAAGTGGTTCCGATGCTGGCGAGCGAGCTGAACATGAGCCGCGCCGACGTGCACGGCGTGATCACCTTCTACTCCGACTTCCTGGCCGAACCGGCAGGCACCACCACGGTGCGGCTGTGCCGCGCGGAGGCATGCCAGTCGGTGGGCGCGGAACGGCTGGTCGCGGATGCCGAGCAGGTGTTCGGCGTGAAGGTGGGGCAGACGACACCGGACGGTTCGGTGACGCTCGGGCAGGTCTTCTGCCTCGGCAACTGCGCGCTCGGCCCCGCCGCACAGATCAACGGCCGGATGTACGGGCGCATGGACCGGGCGCGGCTGGTGGAGCTGCTGGTACGCGCGGAAGGTGGCGAGGAGACCGCATGATCACCGTCTACGTGCCGAGGGATTCGGCCGCCGTCTCGGTGGGTGCCAACGAGGTCGCCGCCGCGATCCAGCGCGAGGCAGGCGCCGAGCCGGTGCGGATCGTGCGCAACGGCTCACGCGGGATGCTCTGGCTCGAACCGTTCGTGGAGGTGGAGACCGACCGGGGCCGCGTGGGCTACGGGCCGGTGTCCCCGGAGGCCGTGCCCGGGCTGGTCGAGGCCGGGTTGTTCGAGGGCGCGCCGCACGAGCTGTGCCAGGGCGTGGTCGAGGAGCTGTCGTGGATGCGCGACCAGCAGCGCCTGTGCTTCGCCAGGGTCGGCGTCACCGACCCACTGTCCACAACGGATTACGAGGCGAACGGCGGGCTCGCGGGACTGCGCAGGGCATTGGAGCTCGACCCCGCGGACGTGGTCACGCAGGTGACCGAGTCGGGCCTGCGCGGCCGGGGCGGTGCGGGCTTCCCGGCCGGCATCAAGTGGAACACGGTGCGCAGCACCGAGGGCGAGCTGAAGTTCGTGTGCTGCAACGCCGACGAGGGCGACAGCGGCACGTTCGCCGACCGCATGCTCATGGAGGGCGACCCGTTCTGCCTCATCGAGGGCATGACGATCGCCGCGCACGCGGTGGGCGCGAGCGAGGGCTACCTCTACATCCGCTCCGAGTACCCGGACGCCGTGAACACGATGCGCAGGGCCATCGACATCGCCTACGCGCACGGCTGGCTCGGCGAGAACGTGCTCGGCTCCGGGCTGAAGTTCGACCTCTTCGTGCGCGTGGGCGCCGGCGCCTACATCTGCGGCGAGGAGACCTCCATGCTGGAGAGCCTGGAGGGCAAGCGCGGCATGGTCCGCTCGAAGCCACCGATCCCCGCGATCACCGGACTGTTCGGCAAGCCGACCGTGGTGAACAACGTGCTGACGCTGGCGAGCGTGCCGACGATCCTCGCCGACGGTCCGCAGGCCTACGCCGGCCTCGGCGTCGAACGTTCCCGTGGCACGCAGGTGTTCCAGCTGGCGGGCAACATCGCGCGCGGCGGCGTGTTCGAGACCGCGTTCGGCATCACGCTCGGAGAGCTCGTCAACGGCTACGGCGGCGGCACGCGCTCCGGCCGCCCGGTGCGGGCGGTGCAGGTCGGCGGCCCGCTCGGCTCGTACGTACCGACCTCGCAGTTCGGGCTGCCGATGGACTACGAGGCGTTCGCGGCGGCCGACGCGATGCTCGGCCACGGCGGGGTGGTGGTGTTCGACGACACCGTGGACATGGCGGTGATGGCGCGCTTCGCGATGGAATTCTGCGCGGAGGAGTCGTGCGGCAAGTGCACGCCGTGCCGGGTCGGTGCCGTGCGCGGCGTCGAGGTGATCGACAAGATCACCGGCGGGGAGGACCGCGACGGCAACCTCGCGCTGTTGAACGACCTCTGCGAGCTGATGACCGACGGGTCGCTGTGTGCGATGGGCGGGCTGACCCCCAACCCGGTGCGCAGTGCGCTGACCCATTTTCCCGACGACTTCATGACGAACAGCGCCCGCCACGAGGAGGCGAAGTAGACCATGGGTCTGTTGAAGGAACACGACTTCGGCACCCCGGCCAAGCCGGGCCCGGCGACCGTGACCGTCGAGATCGACGGCGTGCCCGTGACCGTGCCGGAGGGCACGTCGATCATGCGCGCGGCGGCGGAGACCGGCACGGACATCCCGAAGCTGTGCGCCACCGACAGCCTCGAGGCGTTCGGCTCGTGCCGGCTGTGTCTCGTGGAGATCGACGGCAAGAAGGGCACGCCCGCCTCGTGCACCACGCCCGTGGCCGAGGGCATGAAGGTGCGCACGCAGACGCCGAAGCTGGAGAAGCTGCGGCAGGGCGTGATGGAGCTCTACATCTCCGATCACCCGCTCGACTGCCTCACCTGCGCGGCCAACGGCGACTGCGAGCTGCAGGACATGTCCGGCGTCGTCGGGCTGCGGCAGGTCCGCTACGGCTACGAGGGCGAGAACCACCTCGACGCGCCGAAGGACACCAGCAACCCGTACTTCGACTTCGACGCGTCCAAGTGCATCGTGTGCTCCCGGTGTGTACGCGCGTGCGGCGAGGTGCAGGGCACGTTCGCGCTCACCATCGAGGGTCGCGGCTTCGACTCCAAGGTGTCGCCGGGCGCCGCCGAGCTGTTCATGGACTCCGAATGCGTCTCGTGCGGCGCGTGCGTACAGGCGTGCCCGACCGCGACGCTGCAGGAGAAGTCCGTGGTGGACCTCGGCATGCCGACACGGACCGTGCTCACCACGTGCGCCTACTGCGGTGTGGGCTGCTCGTTCAAGGCCGAGCTGCGCGGCGACGAGCTCGTGCGCATGGTGCCGTACAAGGACGGCGGCGCCAACGAGGGCCACTCGTGCGTCAAGGGCCGGTTCGCGTTCGGCTACGCCACCCACCCCGACCGCAAGCTCAACCCGATGATCCGCGAGAAGATCACCGACGAGTGGCGCGAGGTCGACTGGGAGACCGCGATCTCGTACGTCGCCGAGAAATTCCGCGACATCCAGGCCCGCCACGGCGCGGGCTCCATCGGCGGCATCACGTCGTCGCGCTGCACCAACGAAGAGGTCTACGTGGTGCAGAAGCTGGTGCGCGCGGCGTTCGGCAACAACAACGTCGACACGTGCGCCCGCGTGTGCCACTCGCCCACCGGCTACGGCCTCAAGCAGACGTTCGGAACCTCGGCGGGCACGCAGGACTTCCGCTCGGTCGCCGAGGCCGACGTGATCATGGTGATCGGTGCGAACCCGACCGACGGGCACCCGGTGTTCGCCTCCCGCATGAAGCGCAGGCTGCGGGAGGGCGCCAAGCTGATCGTGGTGGACCCGAGGCGGATCGACCTCGTGCGCTCGCCGTACATCGAGGCGGAGCACCACCTGCAGCTCGCACCCGGCACCAATGTCGCGATCGCCAACGCGATGGCGCACGTCGTGGTCACCGAGGGCCTCGTCGACGAGTCGTTCGTGGCCGACCGTTGCGAGGAGTTCGACGAGTGGGCCTCGTTCATCGCCCGCGAGGAGAACAGCCCCGAGGCCACCGAGTCGATCACCGGTGTGCCCGCCGAGCAGGTGCGCGCCGCGGCACGCCTCTACGCGACCGCGGGCAACGGCGCCATCTACTACGGCCTCGGTGTGACCGAGCACAGCCAGGGCTCCACGATGGTGATGGGCATGGCCAACCTCGCGATGGCCACGGGCAACATCGGCCGCGAGGGCGTGGGCGTGAACCCGCTGCGCGGGCAGAACAACGTGCAGGGCTCGTGCGACATGGGCTCCTTCCCGCACGAGCTGTCCGGCTACCGGCACGTGTCCGACGACGCCGTGCGCGAGGTGTTCGAGAAGCTGTGGGAGCGGCCGATCATCCCGGAGCCGGGCCTGCGGATCCCGAACATGTTCGACGCCGCCGTGGACGGCACGTTCCTCGGCCTGTTCGTACAGGGCGAGGACATCGCGCAGTCCGACCCCAACACCCAGCACGTCAACGCCGCGCTGTCGGCGATGGAACTGGTGGTGGTGCAGGACCTGTTCCTCAACGAGACGGCGAAGTTCGCGCACGTGTTCCTGCCCGGCACGTCGTTCTTGGAGAAGGACGGCACGTTCACCAACGCCGAGCGGCGCATCAACCGCGTGCGCCCGGTCATGGCGCCGAAGACGGGCAAGGACGAGTGGCGCGTGGCGTGTGAGATCGCGCAGGCGATGGGCTACGACATGAGCTACGAGCACCCGCGCGAGATCATGGCCGAGATCGCGGCGGTGACGCCGACGTTCGCCGGGGTGTCGTTCGAGAAGCTCGACAAGCTCGGCAGCGTGCAGTGGCCGTGCAACGACGCCGCGCCCGAGGGCACGCCGACCATGCACGTGGACTCCTTCGTGCGCGGCAAGGGCCGGTTCGTGCAGACGCCGTTCGTGGCGACGCGGGAGCGCAGCACGCGCAAGTACCCGCTGATCCTCACGACGGGCCGCATCCTGTCTCAGTACAACGTGGGCGCGCAGACCAGGCGTACCGCCAACGTCGCGTGGCACCCGGAGGACGTGCTGGAGATCCACCCGCATGACGCCGAGGTGCGGGGCATCGAGGACGGCGACGAGGTGACGCTGTCCAGCCGGGTGGGCACCACCACGCTGCGCGCGCTGATCGCCGACCGGATGCCGGTGGGCGTCGTGTACACGACGTTCCACCACCCCGTGACCGGCGCGAACGTGGTGACCACGGAGAACTCCGACTGGGCCACGAACTGTCCCGAGTACAAGGTGACGGCGGTGCAGGTGGGCCTCAAGCACGCGGTGGACCGGCGCGACACGGCCCGCGACGAGGAACCGGCTCTGGCGGATTAGGGAGAGGTATGACGAGCACGATCTCGCCCCAGGTGCGGATGGCCAACGACATCGCCGTGCAGTTCCGGCACCTGCCGCTGGAGGAGGCGGCGAAGGCGATCGCCAACCACATCCGGATGTTCTGGGACCCGAGGATGAAGTCGGAACTGCGCCGCCTGGTCGAGGAGGACCCCACCTCCTTCGACCCGGTAGCCCTCACCGCCGCAAAGCAAGTCTGATCAGGGAGCAAGGGAGCTTTACTCTCGTTTCGCGGGAGTAAAGCTCCCTTGCTCCTGGTTGGGGCGCGGGTGAGGGCTCCGTTCGCGACGGGGGGTGCTGGTCAACGGGGGATGCGGAACACCGGGAAGCCAGGGGCCACCCGGCGCAGCTCGTCCTGCGGGGTCTTCGCGGTGATGTCCTCGAAGAAGGCGCCGGTCTCCCAGGCCCACTTCTTCAGGTACGCGCGGATCACGGGCGGCTTCTCGTCGTCGGACAGCTCGACCGGCCTGATCACCTCGGCGCGCCTGCCCACGCGCAACTCGGCCTCACCCGCGACGCGCAGGTTGCGCACCCACTGCGTGTGCCCCCTCGGCGCGACGAGGTACCGCTCTCCCTCGAACGTCAGCAGATTCACGGGCGTCGACCGCAGCTCGCCGCTCTTGCGCCCGCGGACGTAGAGCACCCTGCTGCCCCACAGGCTCACGCCGAGCCGGGTCAGCAGTTGCACGACGCGGTTGAAAACGCTGGTCGCGGCCTTCGGGCGGAGGTAACGGTTCTCGTCGTACCGGGTGGCCATGAGGATCTCCCTTTGTTCCGAGAGCGGTGCTCTCTGTTGAGATCAGTGAACACTCCTTCCGACGGCAAGTCAAGAGCAGTGCTCTCGAATTTGTGCACCGATCTCGCCGATGGCACACTGAGCGGCATGCCAGCCCATCGGACAGCGAGAGAACGTGCCCGCGCCGAGCTGACGGCCGCGATCAAGGACGAGGCCCGCAGCCAGCTCGGAAAACAGGGCGCCGACGGGCTCTCCCTGCGCGCGGTCGCCAGGGAGCTCGGCATGGTCTCCTCGGCTCTGTACCGCTACTTCCCCAGTCGCGACGACCTGCTCACCGCGCTGATCATCGACGCCTACAACGCGCTGGGCGACGCCGTGGAGAAGGCCGCCGCCGGCCACGAAACGCCGCGCGAACGCTGGCGCGCCGCGTGCCACGGCCTGCGCGCGTGGGCGCTCGCCAACCGCCACGAGTACTCCCTGCTCTACGGCACGCCGATCCCCGGCTACCGGGCTCCCCTGGACACGGTCACGCCGGCCACGCGCGTGCCGGCCGTGTTCATCGGCGCCGTCCGAGACGCGTGGCGGGCAGGCGAGACAAAGCCGCCCTTCGAGGGCCCGGAAATGTCGCCCGAGCTGCGCGAACAACTGCGCGGCATCCGCGACCAGCTGGCGCCCGACCTGCCGGAGGAGATCCTCGCGCGGGCCTTCATCGCGTGGGTCCAGCTGTTCGGCATGGTCGGCTTCGAGCTGGGCGGGCAGTTCGCGAACACCGTCGACCCCGCCGACGAGTTCTTCACCCACACCGTTGAGCAGCTGACGCTGTTCGTGGGTCTCGGTTAGGCCCCCAACCGGCCTATCGTCGGAGGAGACCAGGACCACGCCACGAAGGGATCCGACATGGCCAGCCGCGACTCCACCACGCATTGGACCGGCGGACTCAACTCGGGCAAGGGCACCGTCACGCTCGACTCGTCCAACAGCGGACAGTTCGAGGTCACGTTCCCTCGCCGGATCGGCGAGCCCGAGGGCACGACCAGCCCCGAGGAGCTGATCGCGGCGGCGCAGTCGTCGTGCCTGGCGATGAACCTCTCCGGCGTGCTGGAGAAGGCGGGGCTCTCGCCGAAGACGATCGACGTCAGCGCCGAGGTGACCGTGAGCCCCTCCGACGGCGGCCTCACCATCACCGCCGTCGACATCACCCTGCGCGCCGACGTCGACGGCGTCGACGAGCAGAAGTTCCAGGAGCTGGCAAAGACCGCCAAGGACACGTGCCCGGTGAGCAAGGCCCTCGCGGGCACCACGATCAACCTCGACGCCTCGCTCGCATAGCGCGGGGACCGGTGACCGGCATCGAGCAGTATGCCGGTCACCGGCGTCGCTCACGCCCTGGCCGGCCCCAGCACGACCACGGAGTTGTGGCCGCCCATGCCCAGCGACGACTTCACGGTCAGCCCGCCGTCCACGCCGAACTCACCGTGCAGCAGCTGCGGGTGCGCCTCGGCCACACACGGTGGGGCCGGGATCACGCCGCGTTCGTAGCCGAGCGCCGCCACCGCGACCTCCACCGCCGAGGCCGCGCCCTGGCAGTGCCCCGCCAGCGGCTTGACCGAGTAGATCCCGGTATCCGGACGGAACAGCTCCTCCAGGATCGCCGCCTCGACCTTGTCGCACTGCTTCGTGCCGGGGCCGTGCGCGTTGACGTAGCGGACCTCCTCCGCGGGCACCCGCGCGTTGTCGAGCGCCTCCACGAAACAGCGCCGCACCTCGGGAAACGCCGGGTCGATCGACGTCACGTGGTACGCGTCGTGGGACATGGCGCCACCGAGGGTGACCGCGTACGGCCTGTCGGAACGGTTGGAAAGCACCATCCCCACCGACGCCTCACCCATCACGAAACCGCGGCTGCCCTCCTGGAAGGGCCTGCAGCCGTCGAGCGGCTCCCGGTTCGCCACCGCGACGCCCAACCGCGTGAAATGCAGCACGTTCTCCGGCGTCAGGGACAGGTCCGTGGCGACGAGCACGACGTCGTCCACGATCCCCGCGTCCAGCCACGCCTTCGCCGTGAGCAGCCCCGCGTTTCCCGAAGCGCACATCGCCGACACGTTCATGGCGGGCCCGTGGAATCCGTACTCCTGCATGAACGTCGACATCGGAGTGGACGGCATGAGCGCCAGGTAATCCCGCAGTCGCAGTTTTCCTTTGTCGGTGACGTAGAAGTCCTTCCACAGATACGCCTCTCCGATCACGACGGCGTGCAGCAGGCCCACCCGCCTGCCCGGCGTCCACCCTCTGCCCTTCGCGTCCTCGATGGCCTCGCGTGCGGAAGCACGCATGGCACGGGCGAAACGGCCCCGTCCGTCAGCGGGGTCACCGCCTTCCGGCACCGTGGCGATCCAGACGGACTCGTCCCGGTTGCGGCCGAAACCCCCGGTCAGCACGGCCGCGGGCTTACCGGAAACCAGGCCGTCCCACAGTATTTCGCGGCCCCAGCCATAACCGGTGACCGCACCGATGCCGCATATTTCGATTCCACGCGACATGTCCTTCTCCTTACTCAACTTTCTTCCTTTCGTTTCGCGGATAGGCGGCCTTCGCACCGCACAGGGCAAAAAGTCCGCCTACTGTTTTGAGGGCGAAGGGCCACGCCCGGGATGCCGGTAACGCGAAGTCGCTGCCGAATCCTCCTGTTCGCCTAGCGGCGAAACCGTGCTCTAATCAGGGTTCCCAGCACACGCGGATGGACGGGACATGGAGGCGCGGACCCACGGAGGTGTGACCACCGGCACCGGCCCTGACCACGAGACAGTCGCCGACCTCGCCCTCGCGGCCGGTTCTTCGGCCATGTGGTCGGTCGGTCCCGGCGACGGTGCCGTTACCTGGTCGGCAGGGCTCGGCCCGATGTTCGGGCTGCCCGAGGACGCCGAGGCCGACATCCGGCGCACGCTCCTGGAATTGATCTCGCCGATCGACGTGACGCTGCGGAACGTTCCGTCGTGGGATAATTTCGAACTCGAGCAGAGCCTCGAGACGCCGGAAGGCGACGTCAGATGGATCAGATTCCTGGCCCGGCCTCGACCCGGCGGCATCCAGGCCGGACTTCTCGGGATTGCAACGGACGTGACTGAACGGCATGGCAGCGAGCAGGCGCTCGCCGACCTGGCCGACCGGTACCGGCTGCTGGTCGAGCTCAGCCCGGACGCGATCTGCGTCCACGAAAACGGCAATCTCGTCTACGTCAACCCGGCGGCGCTGCGGTTCGCCGCGGTGGACTCGGCCGAGGAACTGCTCGGCAGGCCCATCATCGACTTCGTCGACCCGGCCTCGGTCCCCGCGATGCTGGACCGCATCGAGGGCCTGACCACCCCCGGCGCCACCTCGGAGCCCACCGAGGTGCAGCTCAAGCGCTTCGACGGCGACTCGATGCTCGTCGA
This sequence comes from Prauserella flavalba, assembly GCF_003202235.1. Taxonomy (GTDB): domain Bacteria; phylum Actinomycetota; class Actinomycetes; order Mycobacteriales; family Pseudonocardiaceae; genus Prauserella_A; species Prauserella_A flavalba. The sequence goes on along the minus strand of NZ_MASU01000011.1, from coordinate 37,643 downwards.
GTCGGTGTCCGTGCGCACGACCTGGCAGGGCAGACCCGCCTTCCAGGTCATCATGCGCGACATCACGGCACAGAAGGCCGCCGAGGCGACGCTGCACTACCAGGCGGCGCTCGTGTCCCACGTCAGCGACGCGATCATCGCCACCACCGCCGACGGCACCGTGACCAGCTGGAACCCCGCCGCCGAGGCCGTGTACGGGCGGTCCCGCACCGAGGCCATCGGCAGGGACGTCGGCGAGCTCGTCGGCGCCCCGCTCGACCCGGAACAGGTGGTGGCGGCGGGCGGCGTCGCCGACGCCAACCACCGCAGGGCCGACGGCACCACGCTGGCCATCCGCGTGTCCTCGGCCGAGATGCACGACGGCTACGTGCTCGTGTGCGCCGACGAGACGCCCCGGCGGCAGGCCGAGCGGCGCTACAGCACGGTCGTCGCCGCGCTCGACGAGGGCGTGGTGGTGATCGGCCCCGACGGGATGATCGAGTCCGCCAACCCGGCGGCAGCCAGGATCCTCGGCATGCCCGACACGGCGCTCAGGGAGTCGTCACCGACGAGGTTCCCGCTCTACGGCGAGTCCGGGGCGAGACTCGCCGCGCCGGAGTACCCGTTCGCCGAGGTCCTGGCCACCGGGCGGCCGCAGAACGGGCGCGTGCTACGGCTACAGCGGCCCGACGGCACCTACGTATGGCTGTCCATGAGCTGCCGGCCGCTCGACCCCGACGCCACACCCCCTTCGACGGTGGTCACGTCGTTCACCGACATCACCGAGCGCAGGGCCATCGGCGAGCGGCTCGAGCACGACGCCACGCACGACCCGCTCACGGGCCTGGCCAACCGGACCCTCGTGCTGCAGCGGCTCGACGGCGCGCTCGCCGAGGCCGACCGGGAGGGACTCGCGTGCGTGCTGTTCATCGACCTCGACAAGTTCAAGCTGATCAACGACTCGCTCGGGCACAGCACCGGTGACCAGGTGCTCCGGGTCGTCGGCCAGCGCCTGCGCCACTGCGTGCGCGCGACCGACCTGGTCGGCAGGCTCGGCGGGGACGAGTTCGCCGTGGTGACCTTCGACGTCTCCGGCGACACCGGCATCCGCTCGCTCATCGCACACCTGCGGGCGTCGCTGACCAAGCCGATCGGCCTCGACGGGAGGCAGCTGCGGGTGGACGCGAGCGTCGGCATCGTCACCGCGGAGCCCGGCGACACGCGCTCGGCCGAGGACCTCATCCGCGACGCCGACGTGGCGATGTACGAGGCCAAGACGCGGGGGCGCAGCCGGTACGAGTTCTTCGACGTCGAACTGCGGGAACGCGTCCAGCGGCAGCTTCGGCTGGAGCAGGACCTGCGCGAGGCGGTGGTGGACGGCCAGCTGTGGATGGCCTACCAGCCGGTGGTGGACCTGCGGACGTGCCGGACCGTGGCCGTCGAGGGCCTCATGCGCTGGCACCACCCGACGCACGGCGCGATCTCGCCGGTCGAGTTCATCCCGCTCGCCGAGGAGAGCGACCTGATCAACCTCATCGGCGACTACATGCTCAGGACCACCACGGAGGAGATCGCGAGCCGTCGTGCCGCGCGCGACCTCGACACCCGGCTGACGGTGAACCTCTCCGCCCGCCAGCTCGACGACGCCGCACTGGTGCCGACCGTGGAGGAGGCGCTGCGCCGCACCGGGCTGCCGCCGCGGACGCTGTGCCTGGAGATCACCGAGAGCGCGCTCATGCGGGACCCGGAGGCAGCAGGGGAGGTGCTGTCGGCGCTGCGGGCGCTGGGTGTGCGGCTCGCGATCGACGACTTCGGTACCGGCTACTCCTCGCTCGCCCAGCTCTGGCGGCTGCCGCTGGACACCCTCAAGATCGACCGCTCGTTCGTCGCGGGAATCGGCAGGCCGGGCAAGTCGGAGGCCGAGGCGATCATCAGGGGCATCGTGACGATGGCTCACAGCATGGGGCTCACCGTGATCGCGGAGGGCGTGGAGACCGACGAGCAGATCGAGGTGCTGAGGGAGCTGAACTGCGACCAGGCGCAGGGCTATCGCTTCGGCAAGCCGATGAGCGCCGAGGAACTGTTCCCGAGCCTGCCCGGGTAGACGTATATACTGAGCGACGTCACCGTATATACCGGGAGGCGTTCGTGGCGAAGGTACTGATCGACATCGACGACGAGGCACTGGCCGAAGCCTCGAAGCTCCTGGGTACCAAGACGAAGAAGGACACGGTCAACACCGCCTTGAGGGAGACCACGCAGCGCATACGCCGTGCCAAGGCACTGGCCAGGCTGGCCGAGCTGGGCGAGTCCGGGGCGTTTGACGAGCTGCTCGACAAGGAGTCCTACCGCCGGTGATCGCGGCCCGCTACCTGTTCGACACGAGCGCGCTGGTGCGCGTGCTGCGCGACGCGCGGGCGCGGGCGGGCTGGGAGCAGCAGATCGAGGCGGGGCTGGTGGCGACGTGTCCCCTGGTCGAACTGGAGTTCCTGCACACGGCTCGATCGAAGGTGGACCGCGACCAGCTCGTGGAGCTGATCGGCGCGGCATTCACGTCGCTCCCGGTTCCCGACGAGGTCTTCCGACGCGCCTTCGAGATGCAGGACGCGCTGACGGCCGCGGGCACCCACCGCTCGGCCGGTACCGTGGACCTGCTGCTCGCGGCGACCGCTGAGCTGGCCGACCTCACGCTCGTGCACTACGACCACGACTTCGAGCAGATTGCCGAGGTCACCGGCCAGCCCGTGGCGTGGCTCGCGCCGCCGGGCTCGATCAGCTGACGGTCAGCAGAGGCTCCGCGGAGGTTTGCCTCAATGCAGTGAAGGCCACCTTCACTGCGGTCGGCTGGTCAGGTGGCGATCAGGACTTCCAGTGTGCGGGGGCCGTGGACGCCTTCCACGCGGTCGAGCTCGATGTCGCTCGTCGCCGACGGTCCGCTGATGAACGTCAATGGACGCCCCGGCTCCAATCGCGTCAGCGCCTCCGGCACGCTCGTCACCACCTGCCCGGCCCGCACCACACACAGGTGGTAGTCGGGCACCAGGCTCAGCATCCGGCGGCCCTGCGCCTCTCCCGCGTCGAGCACGATCGTGCCCGTCTCGGCGATCGCCACGGCACAGCCCGTCAGCACACCGTCCACAGTGTCCAGTTCGGCCAACGGTAGCGGCGGCGAGTCTGGCAGCCACGTCACGGCGGGTACCCGCCACGAAGCAGGCACATCGGCGGGCACGGCGACGGTCGAGGCCGAACGCCGCGCGAGGCAGTCGGCGATCCGGTCCGGCACCTCCGCCTCGGCGACCCGGTGCACGATCGCCTTGTAGTCGGCGACCCGTTCGTCCAGCAACGCCAGCACGTCGGGCACCGTGCGCGTGCGCTCGTAGTCCCTCGGGATCGGCACCGGCGACGGGCGGTTCACGGCGCGGATGCGGGCCAGGATCTCGTCACGGGCGCTGAACACGGTTCTTCCTCCACCACGCACGGAAAGACTCCTTCGGCACCGCGGGCGCGTCGCGCGAGTCCGTCCACTTCGCACCGGGCCCTGGCAGGCGTTTGATCCGCCCGTCGCGGGCCAGCAGCTGCGAGAGCGACCCCGCCTTCTGCGCTGCCTCGTACCGCTTCGGGTCGGCGAACACCCACGCCGCCGCGGCCATCGCCAGCGCCTCCGGGGTACGTTTTCCCTTGGCCTGCACGGCTTCCGCCCGCAGGTGGGTGAGCACCTCGGGGATGTTGATCCGCACGGGACACACCTCGTAGCACGCGCCGCACAGCGACGACGCGTACGGCAGCGACGCCGCCTGCTCGTCGTGCAGGTCCCCGGCGAGCTGTGGGGCGAGGATCGCGCCGATCGGGCCCGGGTACACCGAGCCGTAGGCCTGCCCGCCCGTGCGCTCGTACACCGGGCACACGTTGAGGCACGCCGAGCAGCGGATGCACCGCAGCGCCTGCCTGCCCACCTGGTCGGCGAGCGTGGCCGTGCGCCCGTTGTCCAGCAGCACGAGGTGGAACTTCCGCGGCCCGTCGGCCGGCGTCACCCCCGACCACACCGAGGTGTAGGGGTTCATTCGCTCCGCTGTGGACGATCGCGGCAACAGCTGCAGGAACACCTCGAGGTCCTGCCAGCTCGGCACCAGCTTTTCGATGCCCATCACGGTGATCAGCGTTTCGGGCAGCGTCAGGCACATGCGGCCGTTGCCCTCGGACTCCACCACCACGATCGAGCCGGTGTCGGCGACGGCGAAGTTCGCGCCGGAGATGGCGACCTTGGCGGAGAGGAACTTCCGGCGCAGGTGCCTGCGGGCCGCCTCGGCGAGGTCGCGCGGCTCGTCGGAGGCGGGCTCCTCGGCCATGCCCCTGCGGAAGACGTCGCGGATCTCCGCGCGGTTGCGGTGGATCGCGGGCACGAGGATGTGGGAGGGCCGGTCGTCGCCGAGCTGCACGATCAGCTCGGCGAGGTCGGTCTCCACCGCGTGCACGCCGCCGGCCTCGAGCGCCTCGTTGAGGCCGATCTCCGCGGTGGCCATGGACTTGACCTTCACGACCTCGTCGGCGCCCTCCGTGCGCACGAGGTCGAGCACGATCCGGTTGGCCTCCTCCGCGTCGCGCGCCCAGTGCACGACGCCGCCGCGTGCGGTGACGGCCTCCTCCAGCCGCACCAGGTAGGTGTCGAGGTTGGCGAGCACGTCGTCCTTGATGGCCTCGCCCGCCCGCCGCAGCCGCTCCCAGTCGTCCAGCTCGGCGACGACGCCCGCGCGCTTCGTGCGGATGGTGGTGGTGGCCTTGCGCAGGTTGCGGCGCAGCTGCGTGTCCGCGAGCGCCTCGTGCGCGGCCTTGGGGAACGCCGGGCTCCCCAGCCACGTCACCGGGTTGCGGCCGCCCATGGCTCCTCCTCCGTGCTCGCCAGTATCTCCGCCAGGTGCACCGTCCGCACGCCCGTGCGCAGCCGCGACAGCCCGCCGCCGATGTGCATGAGACACGAGTTGTCGCCGGCGCTGAGCACCTGCGCGCTGGTGTCCTGCACGCACCGCATCTTGTCGGCCAGCATCGCCGTGGACGTCTCCGCGTTCTTGAGCGCGAACGTGCCGCCGAAGCCGCAGCACTGCTCGGCCTGCGGCAGCTCCACCAGCTCCAGCCCCTTCACCGCGCGCAACAGGCTGAGCGGCTTGTCGCCGACACCGAGCATCCGCAGCGAATGGCACGTCGGGTGGTAGGTGACGCGGTGCGGGAAGTACGCGCCGACGTCGGTCACGCCGAGCACGTCCACCAGGAACTCGCTCAGCTCGTAGGTGCGCTCCACGGCCGGGCTGGTGCCGCACAGGCCCGGATGGATCTCCCGCACCATCCCGCCGCACGAACCGGACGGTGCCACCACGTAGTCGTAGCCGTCGAACACGGTCGCGTAGTCGCGGGCGAGCGAGCGGGCGTGCTCCTGGTAGCCGGTGTTGTAGTGCAGCTGCCCGCAGCACGTCTGCGCGAGCGGGAAGTCCACGTCGCAGCCGAGCCGCTCCAGCAGACTCACCACGGCCTTGCCGGTCTCCGGATAGAGCGTGTCGGTGAGGCAGGTGGCGAACAGCGCCACGCGTGGCGAGCTCATGCCAGCCCCGCCCGCTCCGCCGCGCCACGCCACGCCGCCTGCTCACCGCTCGGCTCGTAGCGGGCCAGTGGCGCGCTCGGCGGCACGTCCGCGAGCGCTCCGGCCGCCCTGGCCTGCACGAACACGTTGCCGAGCGCGCTCGCCTCCACCGGGCCCGCGAGTACCGGCAGGCCGCACGCGTCGGCGGTCAGCCGGCACAGCGGTTCGTTGAGCGCGCCACCGCCCACCAGGTGCACGACGTCCAGCTCGCGGTCGGCGAGCCGCGCGGCCGTGTGCAGCGACCTGGCGTGCGCGAGCGCGAGCGACTCCAGGATCGTGCGCACCACGGCGGGCGGTGTCTCCGGCACGGGCTGTCCCGACTCGCGGCACAGCGTCGCGATGCGCGCCGGCATGTCACCGGGGGTCAGGAAAACCGGGTGATCGGCGTCCACAATGGACTTGAACGCCGGTTCCCGCATCGCCGCCTTCAGCACGTCGTCGAGCCTAATGTCGCGCCCCTGCTCCCGCCACACCCGCATCGACTCGCTCAGCAGCCACAGCCCCATCGTGTTGCGCAGGAACCGCACCGTGCCGTCGATGCCGGCCTCGTTGGTGAAGTTCGCTGTGCGCGCCTCGTCGGTCAGCACGGGCGCGGGCAGCACGAGCCCGGCGAGCGACCACGTGCCGCAGGAGACGTAGCCGAACCGCTCGCCGAGAGCGGGCACGGCGGCCACGGCCGAGGCCGTGTCGTGCGAGGCCACCGCCACCACGGGAACCCCGCCGGGGCCCGTGCCGATCGGGTCGCCGGGTTGCCGCAGCGGGGGCAGCAGCCCGGCGGGCAGACCCACCTTGTCCGCGAGTTCCGTGGACCACTGGCGCGTGGTGGCGTCGAGCAGCGCCGTGGTGGACGCGTTGGTCACCTCGGCGCCGAGCTCGCCGGTGAGCCGGTAGCCGATGAGGTCGGGCAGCAGCAGCATCGTCTTGTCCACCAGCCGCTCCCGCGGCTCGGCGAGCAGCTGGTAGATCGTGTTGAACGGCAGGTACTGCAGGCCCGTGATGCGGTACAGCGTCTCGTCGTCGACCCGGTCGCGCAGTACGTCCGCCATGCCCTCGGTGCGCGGGTCGCGATAGCAGCGCACGTCGCCGTCGAGCTTGCCGTCCTCGTCGAGCAGGCCGTAGTCGACGGCCCACGAGTCGATGCCGACCGACACCGGCTCCGCGTCCCCGGCCTGCCGCAGGCCGGCGAGGATCTCGCCGTACATCTCGTCGACGTCCCAGCGCAGCCCGCCGCCGGGGCGCTCGCGGGGCCCGGTGCGAAAGCGGCGCAGCTCCGTGAGGTCGATGGTCCCCTCGCGCACCCGGCCGAGCATGACGCGACCGCTCGTGGCACCGAGGTCGACGGCGACGAAAGCGGTCACCGGCCTACCTCGACCAGCGGGACGCCCAGCAGGCTCGCCACGGCACGCAGCTCGGCGGCCCGGTGCCCGACGCCGAGCGCCCAGTGGTGGGCGACGCCGCTCGCGGACCACTCGTCGGTCCACTCGCCGGGGTCACGGCCGAAGTCGACGCGGCTCGTGGTGTTGCCGATGCGCATGAGCGGGCCGTCCACCACCTCGCCCTCGGACACGATCAGCGAGTACCGGCCCTCGCGGTCCTGGCCCATGCCGCACAGTGTCACCGGACCGTGCGCGACGTCGAACTCGACCGACACGCCCCACCCGCGCTTGCCGTGGTAGACGCCGAGGCCGCGCAGCAGCGGCTTCTTCGCGCTGATCGCCAGGTGCGCGGGGCCGTCGTGGCCCATCTCGACGTGCCCGCGCTCGAAGTCGAGCGCCTGCAGCTCCGTGAACGACCCGCCCGCGCCGAGCACGTCCATGATCAGCATCGCGAGGCTCGTGCGGAGCTCGTACTCCCCGGCGGCCGGGATGCCGCGCGCGGTGAGCAGGCTCGCGCCGAGGATCATCCCGGCGCCGAGCCGCTCGTGGGTCTCCCCGTCGAGGCCGCGGTGGTAGTAGGCGAGGCTGTCGAGGTCGAAGTCGGCGACGAGCCGGTCGAGACCCACCGCCACCTTCGCGCCCCATTCGAGGTCCTCGCGGTTCACCGAGGCGTCCAGCTCGAAGACCGACTCCGCCTCGGCGACCTTGGCGGCCACGTCGGCGTCGGTGACCTGCTCGACGCGCACGCGCAGGTCGTCGAACTCCAGCACCTCGACGTGCCCGCCGAAGTGGGCGTTGACCATCGTGAGGTCGGTGGAGACGTCGTACATGCCGGGGTACAGGTGCCCCATGAGCCCGTGCCTGCCGTGGCGCAGCACCTTGCGCACCGAGGCCGCCGAGATCCAGCGCCCGATCTTCGCCCACGCGCGCTCGTCCCGCAGATACCCGGACACGCTGCGGAACTCCACGCCGGCGCGGCGGAACGCGTTCGCCATCTCCGGCAGCGGGCACGCGCCGCAGTAGGCGAGCCACTGCCCGGTGTCGAACGTGGCGTGGTCCATCGACTCGGTGGGCTGCAGGTTGATCAGCAGCACCGGTGAGCCGCTGCGCTGCGCGATCGGCATCAGCATCGTGGCCGTCATGTACGTCGTGAGGAACCCGACGATCAGGTCGCAGCCCGCCGCGCGCAGCTTCTCGGCCGCGGCGGCGCCCTCCTGTGCGTCGGAGATGAACCCGACGTCCACGATCTCGGCATCGAATCCGGTGATGCGCTCGCTCACGTACGCCGACGATTGCCTGAGCGTGGGCAGCAGGTCGGGAAACTGCGGCCAGTAAGCGCCCAGCCCGCCCGCGACCAGCCCGATCTTCGGTCTGCGCTTGGCCTTGCTCATGGAGCCTCCTCTGTCGGCCCCCAAGGCCACCTTTGTTGCGTTGAACGCAACAAAGGTGGCCTTGGGGGCGGTCACCTCAGGAACGCGGCCGCGACGCCGGCGTCGACCGGGATGTGCAGGCCGGTGGTGTGGGAAAGGTCGCCCGCGGTCAGCACGAACACCGCATTGGCGACGTGCTCGGGCAGCACCTCCCGCTTCAGCAGGGTCCGCTTCGCGTAGAAGGCACCCAGCTCCTCCTCCGGTACCCCGTAGACGGCCGCGCGCTGCGCTCCCCAGCCGGAGGCGAAGATGCCCGAGCCCCGCACGACGCCGTCGGGGTTGACGCCGTTGACGCGGATGCCGTGCTCGCCGAGCTCCGCCGCGAGCAGCCGCACCTGGTGCGCCTGGTCGGCCTTCGTGGCGCCGTAGGCGATGTTGTTCGGGCCCGCGAAGACGCCGTTCTTGCTGACGATGTAGACGATGTCGCCGCCCATGCCCTGCGCCACCATCACGCGCGCCGCCTCGCGCGAGACGAGGAACGAGCCGCGCGCCATCACGTCGTGCTGCAGGTCCCAGTCCTTCGCGCTGGTCTCCATGAGCGGTTTCGACACCGACAGCCCGGCGTTGTTCACCACCAGGTCCACGCCGCCGAACGCGAGCGACGTGGCCGCCATCGCGGCGGCGATGCCGTCCTCGTCGGTGACGTCCACGGCGACGGCCACGGCGCGGTCGGCGTTGCCGATCTCCTCGGCCACGGAGGTCGCCGCCGCGAGGTCGCGGTCGGCCACGGCCACGCACGCGCCCTCGGCGGCGAGCCGGTGCGCGATCGCCCTGCCGATGCCGGAGCCGCCGCCGGTGACGAGCGCGATCCTGGTCGCGAGCGGTTTCGGCTTCGGCATCCGCCGCAGCTTGGCCTCCTCCAGCTCCCAGTACTCGATGCGGAACTTCTCCGACTCCGGAATCGGCGCGTACGCCGACACCGACTCGGCGCCGCGCATCACGTTGATCGCGTTGACGTAGAACTCGCCCGCCACGCGCGCGGTCTGCTTGTCGCGGCCGAAGCTGAACATGCCGACACCGGGCACCAGCACGATCGCCGGGTCGGCGCCGCGCATCGGCGGCGAGTCCGGCGTCGCGTGCCGCCGGTAGTAGGCGGCATAGTCCTCGCGGTAGGCGGCGTGCAGCTCCTTCACGCGGTCGATGACGTCGTCGATCGGCGCGCCGCCGGGCAGATCCACCACGAGCGGCGCGACCTTGGTGCGCAGGAAGTGGTCCGGGCACGACGTGCCGAGCGCCGCGAGCGCGGGGTGCTTCTCGCGGGCGAGGAACTCCAGCACCTCGGGGCTGTCGGTGAAGTGCCCCAGCTGCGGCGAGTCGGTGGACGCGAGCCCGCGCAGCACGGGGAACAACAGTGCGGCGCGGGCTCGCCGCTCTTCTTCGGGCAGCGGCTCGTAGCCGGGCAGTGCCTTGCCGAACGGCTCCGGGTCGCCGTGCTCGGCGAGGTACGCCTCCGCGGTGCGGATGATCTCCAGCGAGTGCGCCTGGCACTGCTCGCTCGTGTCACCCCACGCCGTGATGCCGTGCCCGCCGAGTACACAGCCGATGGCCTGCGGATTGGCCTGCTTGATGGCCGCGATGTCGAGGCCGAGCTGGAAACCGGGCCGCCGCCACGGCACCCACACGACGCGGTCGCCGAACACCTTGCGGGTCAGCTCCTCGCCGTCCGCCGCGGTGGCGATGGCGATGCCGGAGTCGGGGTGCAGATGGTCCACGTGCGGGGCGTCGACGAGGCCGTGCATCGCGGTGTCGATGCTCGGGGCCGCGCCGCCCTTGCCGTGCAGGCAGTAGTCGAACGCGGCGACCATCTCGTCCTCGCGCTCCTCGCCGGGGTAGACGTCCACGAGCGCGCGCATCCGGTCGAGCCGCAGTACCGCGAGGCCCGCCTCGGTGAGCGTGCCGAGGTCGCCGCCGGAGCCCTTGACCCACATCAGCTCCACCTCGGCGTTGGTCGCCGGGTCGAGGTCGGCGCCCTTCGCGGAGGCGTTGCCGCCCGCGTAGTTCGTATTGCGCCGGTCGGCGCCGAGCGCGTGCGAGCGCGCGAGCAGATCGGTCACGGCCTGGTTGGTCATGTCACGCTCCCCATCCGGCGGCGGTGCCGCCCACGCGCTCGGCCACGATCCGCTCCGCGTAGCCGCTGCGCCGGTACGCGGCGATCGGGTCGGGGTCGAGGCCCATCTCGTCACGCAGCTCGGCGAGCAGCGGGCGCACGTCGGTGGCGAAGGCGTCGGTGAGCACCGCGTTGGCGCCGAGCACGTCCCCGGCCCGCTGCAGCTTCCGCAGCTCGCCGGCGTCCACGAGCAGGGCCTTCGCCGTGGCCTCCTGGACGTTCAGCACCGAGCGGATCAGCGCGGGTACCTTCGGCTCGATGTTGTGGCACTGGTCGAGCATGAACGCCACACCCGACGCCGCGTCGAGCCCGCCGCCGAGCACGATCTCGACCATGATCCGGAACAGCTGGTACGGGTCCGCGGCGCCGACCATCAGATCGTCGTCGGCGTAGAACCGCGAGTTGAAGTGGAAGCCGCCGAGCCTGCGCTTGCGCAGCAGGAACGCGACGATGAACTCGATGTTGGTGCCAGGCGCGTGGTGTCCCGTGTCCACGAGCACCTGCGCCTTCTCGCCGAGTTCGAGGCAGTGCGCGTAGCTGGTGCCCCAGTCGGGCACGTCCGTGGCGTAGAAGGCGGGCTCGAAGAACTTGTACTCCAGCAGCATCCGCTGGTTCTCGCCGAGCCGCTCGTACACCGCGGCGAGCGCCTCCTCCAGCCGCGCCTGCCGTTCGGCGATGGAGTCCTGGCCCGGGTAGTTGAGCCCGTCGGCCAGCCAGATCGACAGGTCCCGCGAACCGGTGACGTCCATGATGTCGACGCACTCGAGTAGGTGCCCGAGCGCCTTCTTCCGCACGGCCGGGTCCGGGTTGCAGACGCTGCCGAGCCGGTAGTCGTCGTCCTGGAACACGTTGGGGTTGACGGCCCCGATGCGCACGCCCAGGTTCTCGGCGTGCTTGGCGAGGTCGGCGTAGTCGTCGACCCTGTCCCAGGGGATGTGCACCGCGACGCTCGGCGCGACACCGGTGAACCGGTGCACGGTCGCCGCGTCGGCGATCTTCTCGTAGGCGTCGCGCGGGATCCCCTCCTGCGCGAACACCTTGAACCGCGTGCCGGAGTTGCCGAAGGCCCACGAGGGGGTCTCGATGCGCTGCTCGCGCAGCGCGGCTTTGACGGCGGAGTAGTCGGACATGGAGCCCTCCCTCTTGTGCTGTGGATCAGTCGAGATGGAAGACCTCGGACAGCGGCACGATCCCTTCGTCGGGCGCGCCGTCGAGGTTCTCGAAGAACTCGGCCATCTCGGCCTGCCACCTGGCGTTGACTTCCTTAGCTGCCATGCCTTCGAGTGCGGCGTCGAGGTCGTCGGTCTCGAAGTAGCCGACGAGCAGACCGTCGGGGGCGAGGAACAACGAGTAGTTGCCCCAGCCGGTCTCCCGCAACGCCGCCCGCATCTCCGGCCAGACCTCGGCGTGTCTGCGCCGGTACTCGTCCATGCGGTCCGGCTTCACCCTGAGTAGGAAGCAGACACGCCGAGGTCCGGTGGCCATCAGAAGTCGTAGTCGTCGATGTTGTCGGCGTTGAACGTCGTCGGCGGGCCGAGGATGATCTCGCCGTTCTTGCCGATCTTGCGCTCGCCGAGCTTGCCTGCCTTGAGGACCTCACCTTCCTTGCCGGTGATCTGGCCGGAGGCCAGCGCGGCGGCGGCGTAGCCCGCGAGGTACCCGAGCTGCTCGGGGTCCCACAGCGCGAACTCCTTCACCGTGCCGTCCTTGATGAACTGGCGCATCTGGTTCGGGGTGCCGAGACCGGTGAGCACCACCTTGCCCTTGTACGGCGACGACGAGATGTAGCGCGCCGCGGCCGAGATGCCCACCGTGGTGGGTGAGACGATCGCCTTCAGGTCCGGGTTGGACGAGAGCAGCGCCTGCGTCTCCTGGAAGGACTTCTGGTCGTCGTCGTCCCCGTAGGCGACGGTGACCAGCTCGATGTCCTTGTACTCCGGCTTCTTCAGCTCGTCCTTCATGAACTCGATCCAGGTGTTCTGGTTCGTCGCGTTCGGAGTCGCGGACAGGATCGCGATCTTGCCCTTGCCTCCGATCTGCTCCGAGACCATCTGGATCTGGGAGCGGCCGATCGACTCGGAGTCGGCCTGGTTGACGAACACCTGACGGGCGTCCACCGCGGCGTCGGAGTCGTAGCTGACGACCGCGATGCCCTTCTCCATCGCGTCCTTGAGCGCGGGCGCGACGGCGTTGGGGTCGTTGGCCGCGATCACGATCGCGTCCTGGTTCTGCTGCACCAGCGTGTTGATGTAGGAGACCTGCGACGACGCCGAGGCGTCCGAAGGGCCGACCTCCTTGCCGGTGCCCTTGAGCTCGGTGACCGCCGCGATGCCACCCTCGTCGACGATGTTCTCGTAGGGGTTGTCGATCTCCTTCGGCAGGAAGGCGATCTGCAGCCCCTCCTTGATCGGGGCGTTGGGGTCGGCGACCTTCTCGGAGTTCGCGCCGGATCCACTACCGGACTCGGCGTTGTCCTTGGTCGTGCCGCCACAACCGGCCACCAGCGCGGCCGCGAGGCCCATGCTGGTCACCGCGAGCAGCGCCCGCTTCCCGCTCCATCGTTGGTGGATCATCTTTGGTCCTCCTCGGGGGTGCCGTGCGGGGCGGCGGTCGCCCCCACGGGGTCTGGCAGGGTTTCCTGCGGTGGTGGTGCTCCCGGTGTCGCCGCCGCGGCCGGTGTTCGCCGCCTGCGCACCAGGTTCGCGACCACGGGCACCAGAACCGAGACGATCAGCAGCAGGCCGTTGATCACGTTCTGGATCTCGTTGGTCACGTCGTTGAGGAACAGCACGTTGCGCAACCCGGCCATCAGCAGCAGGGCGCTCGCGACGCCGACGACCGTGCCCCGGCCGCCGAAGATCGACACCCCGCCGAGCAGCACGGCCGCGACCGCGATCAGCTCCATGCCGTTGGCGTTGTCGGCGCGGGCGCTGTTGTAGCGCAACGTGTAGACGAGCGACGCGAGCGCACAGAGAATGCCCGACACGATGTAGAGCACGAACTTGATGCGCTGCACGCGGATTCCGGAGAACCGCGCCGTCTGCTCGCCGAGTCCGATCGCGTAGAGCGAGCGGCCCACCGGGGTGTAGTGCACGACCACGGCGACGAGCACGCCGAGCACCAGCACCACCAGTGTCGCGTACGGCAGGAACGTGCCGGGGATCGTGTCCGTCGCGATCGGACGGTAGACGTCGGGGAAACCCGTGACCGCGCCGTCGCCGAGCACCACGTACGCGAGCCCCCGGTAGAGGCCGAGCGTGCCGATGGTGACCGCGAGCGCGGGCAGGGCGAACTTCACGATCAGCGTCGCGTTGAGCGAGCCGAGCACCGCGCCCGCGACGAGCACGATGGGCACGATCGTCTCGAACGACATGCCCGCGTCCCACAGCACGCCCGTGAGGGCGGAGCAGAAGCCGAGGATCGACGCAACCGAAAGGTCGATCTCGCCGGTGAGGATGATCGGCAGCAGCGCCAGCGCGAGCAGCGCGACCTCGGTGTAGTCCAGCAGCAGGAAGCTGATGTTGTCGGTCTCGGCGAAGCCGGGCGTGCTCGCCGAGCCCCACACGAACACGAGGATGCACAGCAGCAGGAGTATCGACTCCCAGCGGAGCAGTTTCTCACGCACGGCGCAGGCTCCTTTCCTTACGGAGGCGCTCGGCTAGTCGCACCATCACCGCCCGGTCCAGCGAGATCGCGAGCAGCAGCGCGGCGCCGTCGACGGCGCGCTGCCAGAAGGCCGGCACGCCGAGGATGGGCAGCGCGCTCGTGATCGTGGTCAGCAGCAGGGCACCGAGCACGGCGCCGAGCACGGTGCCGCTGCCTCCGAAGATGGCGACCCCGCCCACCACCACGGCCGCGACCACGGCGAGCTCGCGGCCGGTCCCGACCGAGGCGTTGATCGTGCCGAAGTACGACGCGTGCAGCACACCGGCGAGCCCGACGAGCGCACCGGACACCACGAACGCGGTGAACACCCGCTTGCCCGCGGGGATGCCGGCGAGGCGCGCGGCCTGCGGGTTGGAGCCGATGGCGTACAGCTCGCGACCGGAGCGCCAGTTGTGCAGCGCGTACGCGGCGATCACGAGCGCGGCGAGCGCGATCAGCGTGAGGTGCGGGATGCCCAGGATCGAGCCGCTGCCGAACGCGAGAAAGCCCTGCGACATCTGGTCTGCGTTGATCTGGTGCACGCCCGTCGCGCTCGCCCAGCCGTAGTCGATGCCGCGGAAGACGTACAGCGTTCCGAGCGTCACCACGAGCGCGGGCACCTTCGCGATGGCCACGAGCGCGCCGTTGAACGCGCCGCACGCCGCGCCGAGCGCCATGCCCGCGAGCACCACGAGGATCGTGGGCGTGTCGTGGTCGGCGATGAACAGCTGGCCCGACATGTAGGCCGTCAGGCCCATCACGGAGCCCACCGAGAGGTCGATGTTGCGCGTGATCACCAGCAGCGTCTGCCCGATGGCGAGCAGCGCGATGATCGACGCGTTGAGGAACAGGTCGTGGATGCCCTGCGCGCTCAGGAACGACGGATTGGTCGCCGTGGTCACGCCCACGACGGCGACGAGCGCGACGACGATGCTCAGCTCACGTCCGGAGAGCAACGCGCGAAGTCGGTTCATGCGGCACTCCCGTTGCCTGTCGCGGCGTACATGACGGACTCCTCGGTGGCCTCGTCGCGGGACAGCTCGGCGGTGATCCGGCCCTCGTGCATCACGAGCACGCGGTCGGCCATGCCGAGCACCTCGGGCAGCTCGGAGGAGATCAGCAGCACCGCCATGCCCTCGGCGGCGAGATCGGACAGCAACGCGTGGACCTCGACCTTGGCGCCGATGTCGATGCCGCGGGTCGGTTCGTCGACGATCAGCACCGACGGCTCGGTGGCGAGCCACTTGCCGAGCACGACCTTCTGCTGGTTGCCGCCGGAGAGCGTGGCTGCGGGGTCGGAGAGCCTGCCGAACTTGAGCGACAGCCGCTCGCCCCAGGTGCGCGCGAGCTCGCGTTCCCTCGACTGACGGGTGAGCCCACCTGGCGAGACCTGCTTCAGGCGCGCGAGGCTCGCGTTGCGCTCGATGGAGAGCTCCAGCACGAGCCCCTGTTCCCTGCGGTCCTCCGGAACGAGCGCGATGCCCTGCTCGATCGCTGTGCGGGGCTTGCTCTTCGGCAGCGGCTTCCCGTTCACCGTCACGGTTCCCGAGTCGCGGTCGTCGACGCCGAAGACGGCTCTGACCACTTCGGACCGGCCGGAGCCGACCAGCCCGGCTAGCCCGACGATCTCGCCGCGCCGCACGGAGAAGGAGATGTCGCGGTAGACGCCCGCCCTCGTGAGGCCGTCGACCACCAGCACCTCGTCGCCGACCTCGGTGTCGCGCTTGGGGAACAGCTGCTCGACGGAGCGGCCCACCATGCGCCGCACGAGCGTGTCGTGGTCGATGTCGTCCATGCGCTCGGTGACGACGAAGGAGCCGTCGCGCAGCACGGTGACCCGGTCGCACAGCGCGTACATCTCGTCGAGGCGGTGGGAGATGAACAGCAGTGCGGCCCCGCGTTCGGCGAGGCCGCGAGCGACGCGGAACAGCCGCTCGGCCTCCACCGCGGACAGTGCGGCGGTCGGCTCGTCCATCACGATGATCCGCGCGTCGGCGACCAGCGCCTTGGCGATCTCGATGATCTGCTGGTCGGCGATGGAGAGGCCGCGCGTCTGGCGGGCCGGATCGATCGGCACGCCGAGCTCCTCGAACACCTCGGAGGCCCCGCGGTGCATGGCCCTGCGGTCGATGCGGCGGCCTGGCCGCAGCGGCTGGCGCCCCATGAACACGTTCTCGGCGACGGAGAGGTCGGGGAACTGGATGGGTTCCTGGTGGATGACGGCGACGCCGCGCTGCTGCGCCTCGCGCGGCGAGGAGAAGCGCACGGGCTCCCCGTCGAGGAGGACCTCGCCGCTGTCGGGCTGGTGCTCACCGCCGATGATCCGGACGACGGTCGACTTGCCCGCGCCGTTCTCGCCCGCCAGCGCGTGCACCTCCCCGGCGCGGAGCGCGATGGAGACACCGCGCAGGGCGCGGACCGCCTGGAACGACTTGGTGACGTCGCGGAGCTCGAGTAGCGGCACGCCGGTGTGTTCCGGTGCTGCCACGATGTCCTCCTTCGTTGGAGATCGTGAAACGTTTCATTCACGAGTGGCGCTCAAGTTAGGCCGTTCCGAGCGCGCCGTCAAGACCCTGGTTGACGTGCTCTTTGATAACGATCCGGCGGGGCCGGCCGCGTCGGCTCGTGTTAGCTTGCTTCCCATCGAAGAATCCCTGGCGTCCAACCGATCGGTTGAACGTTTCAGCACAGAGCGAGGCAGGGTATGTCCCCGATGTCGCCGAGCATCAAGGACGTCGCGGTGCACGCGGGCGTCTCGGTCGGCACCGTGTCCAACGTCCTGAACCACCCCGAGCGCGTCGCCGAGCCCACCAGGGCCGCCGTGCAGTCGGCGATCGCGGCGCTCGGCTTCGTCCGCAACTCCTCCGCGGCGCAGCTACGGGCGGGCACCAGCCGCTCGATCGGGCTCATCGTGCTCGACCTCGCCAACCCGTTCTTCCACGACGTGGCCCGCGGGGTGGAGCAGGTCGCCGACGAGCTCGGCTACGCCGTGGTGCTGTGCAACTCCGACGACCAGACCTCGCGCGAGAACCGGTACCTCCAGGTGCTGGAGGAGCAGCGCGTGCGCGGGGTGCTGATCACGCCGATCGAGGTCAGCTCCGACCGGCTCGACGCGCTGCGCAAACGGGGCACGCCCACGGTGCTCGTCGACCGGCACGACCCGAGGGTCAACTGCTGCTCGGTGGCCGTGGACGACGTCGTGGGCGGAGAGCTGGCGGGGGCGCACCTGGTGACGCAGGGCCACGAGCGGATCGTCTACTTCTCCGGGCCGCTCGGGCTGAGCCAGTGCGCCGACCGCCTCACCGGCCTGCGCCGGTCCGTCGCGGCGGCAGGCCTCGATCCGGACGCCGCGATCGAGGTGGTGGAGATCCCCGTGATGAACGCGCGCAGCACTCACGACGTCGCCCGCGCCCGGTTCGAACAGGGCGAGCCCGCTACGGCGGCGTTCTGCGCCAACGACCTCATGGCGCTCGGCGTGCTGCGCGCAGCACTGTCCACGGGCAGGCGGGTGCCCGGCGACCTGGCGATCGTCGGCTACGACGACATCGAGTTCGCCGCCGACGCGGCAGTACCGCTCACGTCCATCCGCCAGCCCACGCAACAGATCGGCAGGGCCGCCGCCCAGCTCCTCGTGGAGGAGTGCGACAACCCGGACACCCACGCCCACCAGCAGGTCATGTTCAAACCGGAACTGGTGACCAGAGACTCGACCCAACCCTGACCCGCACCCGCGAGTCGTGCACTCTAGCCCGCGAGTCGTGCGTTCAGGACGCCGAGTTGTGCGTTCCCGCTCGCCCCGGGCGGGCAACTCGCGTGCCCGAGCGGGAGACTCGCGGGCTCAGGCGGGGGACTCGCGGGTCTCGTGGGGGAACTCGCGCACGCGGCCGACCACCGTCGCGATGCGCTTCAGCGCGTCGTGCCCCTCGGGGATGTCGGCGAGGAGCCAGGCGTGGAACATGCCGGGGTACTCGTGGTACTCCAGCCCGACGCCCACGTCCCGCGCGCGATCGCGGAGGCGGCGCGCGTCGACGAGCAGCACGTCGCGCGTACCGACGAAGACGCTGACCCGGCCCAGATTGGACAGTGGCCCGAACAGCGGGCTCACGAGCGGGTCACGCTTGTCGAGGTCGCCGGCGTACAGGCGGCCCGCCTCACGCAAACCCGCGACGGCGAGATACGGATCGATGCGGTCGAGCTCAGGCAGCGCGGGATCGGTCATGGTGATGTCGAGCCACGGGCAGATCAGCACGAGCTCCTTCGGCTGCGGCTCGTGTGCCTCCTCCAGCGCCTCCGAGAGCACGAGCGCGAGCGCCCCGCCCGCCGAGTCGCCCATGATCACCCGGTCGCCCGGGTCGGTGTCGCCGAGCAGCTCGTTGTAGGCGTCCTTGATCATGCGCACGGTCTCGTCGGACTTGTGGTCCGGCGCGAGCGGGTAGATCGGCACCGTCACCGTGCAGCCGGTGCGCTCGATGAGCCGCTCGAAGAACGACCAGTGATCCTTCTGGATCTGGTGGACGTAGGCGCCGCCGTGGAAGTAGAGCACGTGCTTGCTGCTCGTCGGCGCCTTCGGTGCGAGCGTGTAGCACGGCCTGCCGTCGACCTCGCGGCACCTCACCGACAGCCTCCGCCACAACGTGGCGGGCGGCTGCGCCGCGCCGGGCCCCTGGCTCTGCTCGATGCTGCGATGCAGCGCGCCGACATCGGCAT
This sequence comes from Prauserella flavalba, assembly GCF_003202235.1. Lineage (GTDB taxonomy): Bacteria > Actinomycetota > Actinomycetes > Mycobacteriales > Pseudonocardiaceae > Prauserella_A > Prauserella_A flavalba. The sequence goes on along the minus strand of NZ_MASU01000011.1, from coordinate 18,770 downwards.
ACGTCTTCTTCGCCCGCGTGAGCCACAACCGTGCGATGAACAGGCGGGCGCGCAGACTCGTACCCCTGAACACGGCGCCCGGCTACCCGTTCGCACCGACGCGGAAACGTCGTTGAAACGTATTAGGAATCGGGGCCGCGTCGGCAACCGCAACGGTGCTCCCGGCCACTCGAGCAGGGCATACCGGGCCATTGACTCATGAATCGTTTCACGCGAATGATAGGCTCCGGCGAGGCGAGAACCGAGGGGACACATGGTCGGGATCAAGGACGTGGCGCGACGCGCCGGGGTCTCGATCGGCACGGTCTCCAACGTCGTCAACCGCCCGCACATGGTATCGGCGAGCACCAGGGCCAGGGTGCTCTCGGCGATCCAGGAACTCGGGTACGTGCGCGACGAGTCCGCCCGGCAGCTGCGGGCGGGCCGCAGCCGGATCATGGCGCTGCTCGTGCTCGACCTCGGCAACCCGTTCTTCGTCGACATCGCGCGCGGCGCGGAGGAGACCGCACAGGACGAGGGTCTGCACGTCATCACGTGCGACAGCGGCCACCGGGCCGACCGCGAGGTCTCGTACCTGTCGATGCTGGCTGAGCAGCGCGTGAGGGGTGTGCTGCTCAGCCCCGTCGACACCTCGGGCGCCGCGCTGGAGACGTTCCGGCGCAGCGAGATCCCGTACGTGTTCGTCGACCGCAGGGTGCCCGCCGACGAGGCCAGCTCCGTGTCCGTCGACGACGTCACCGGTGGAGCGCTCGCGGCACGTCACCTCGTCGAGACAGGGCACACCGAGGTCGCCTTCGTCAACGGACCGTCGATTCTCGCCCAGTGCCGCGACCGCGAGGCGGGCGTGCGCTCCGTGCTCGACGCCTCCTCGGCGCGGCTGTCGGTGCTGGAGACCTCCGAGCTGGACGTGGCTTCCGGCCGCGACGCCGCGTCCCGCCTGCTCGGCATGAGCCCGAGGCCGACAGCGGTGTTCTGCGCGAACGACCTGCTGGCGCTGGGCGTGCTGCAGGGCATGGTGGCGGCGGGCGTCCGCGTTCCGGACGAGCTGGCGATCGTGGGCTACGACGACATCGAGTTCGCCGGCGCCGCCGCGGTACCACTCACGTCGGTGCGCCAGCCGGCCCGGCGGCTCGGCCGGGCGGCTGCCGAGCTGCTCATCGCCGAGACCGCGGACGGCGACGAGCCGGTGGCACGCCAGACGGTGGTGTTCGAACCCGAGCTGGTGGTGCGGGCCTCGACCAGCCTCACCAGGTCACACTGACGCGGCGACGACACCGGCCGCGACAGCGCACAGCAGCGCGGCGATGATCAGGTTGGTCGCCGCCCGCAGCAGGCGGAACTTCTTGGCACCCAGTCGCACCACCACGAGCAGCCGTTCCCGATGCCAGCGCTGCGGATCCCCCGCGAGCTCGGTGATGCGCTCGGCGAGCTCGGCGTCGGACATCGACCCGTAGACGGCGAAACCACTGCCGCCCAGCCGCGGCCGCACGCTCCACAGCAACAGCAGCAGGGCGGTGGCCAGCAACGACAGCGCCGCCCAGAACGCGAGGAGGGCCGGCAGCGGGGTGGTGGCGCCTGGCAGCACGGCGACGCCCACGGTGACGATGGGGCTGAACACCGCGAGGAGCATGCTCGCCTTGGTCTCCGTGCGGGCCATCGCCGCGTCGCCCCGGGCCAGCTCCTCCCGCAGGAAATCCTCCAGTTTCGCGGGGTCGAGCCCTTCCCGAACTTCCGTCATCACCGCATCATGCCGAGGTTCGGAGCCGCACGGGGCGGGACCGGGCTAACGTCTCCCTCAGGTGGACCGATCCAGCTTCCGTACCACCCGCGCGGGGTTGCCCGCCGCGAGCACGCCGGAGGGTAGGTCCCTGGTGACGACACTGCCCGCGCCGACCACGGTGTTGTCGCCGACGGTCACCCCGGGCGCACACGATCACACCGCCGCCGAACCACACGTTGTCGCCGACCACGATTGGCTCGGCCCGTTCCCAGCGCTCGCGGCGCAGCTCGTGATCGTCCAGCGGATGCAGCGCGGTGAGCAGCTGCGCGCGCGGCCCGATCGAGACGTCGGCGCCGATCGTGATGGGCGCGCAGTCCATCAGGATGGCGTCGTAGTTGAGGAAGCTGTTCGGCCCGATGCGAATGAGGTAGCCGTAGTCGCACTGGAAACGAGGCATGACCCAGGAGCCGTCGCCGAGCTCACCGAGCAGCTCGCGAAGTAGCTCCCGACGCCGCGAGGACTCCCCGGAGGAGGTCGCGTTGAAGCGGTCGAGCAGGTCCTGGCAACGCCGCCGCTCGGCCACGAGCTGCGGATCGCTGTCCCGGTACCACTCGCCGCGCAGCATGCGGTCCTTCTGCTCACTCATGGATGATCGACACCATCCGGCACGCCGCCCTGCCGAGCCGCTCGTCGCCCTCGATCCGGCTCCGCGCGACGGCCTCGTCCGGCTCGATACCGCGCGTGCACAGCCGCCAGAGGGTGTCGGGGTCGGCTTGCACCACCGCGGCGGGCTCCCCCGTGGCCGGCGCGCCAAGCGACCAGCCGCTCGCCGTGGCCGTGACGGTCCACGTGCGGCCTGCCGCACTCACGTCCAGGCGCGTCCCAGGCTCGGCAGCGATGTCGCGCAGCGTGAACGGCAGCGCGCGCAGAAACGTGTCGAGCACGGGCAGCAGGAACGGCTCGCCGAGGTCGGGCCGCAGGCCGACCGCCTCGCGGATCTGCTGCCGGTGCACCCAGTACTCGGTGAGGTCGCGGGCGCAGTCCAGCCACAGCGGCGCGGGATCGGCCCCGGCCCACGAGACGCCGAGGCTGCGCCCGTCGGGATCGCTGCCCTGCCAGAGCGCGGCGATCTGCTCGCCGGTCAGGGTGAGCGTGTCGATCAGGCAGCGTGGACTGAGCCGGGCGCAGGCGTCGACCCACTCCTGGTTGATGCGGTGGATGAAGCCCGCGAGGCCCTCGCCGTCCCGTGGCCCCGGCCCGCCGTGCCCGTCGCGATCACGGGCAAGGCGCCCGTAGTCGTCGCCGAGCAGATGGGCCGCGAGGTCGCGCACACTCCATCCAGGCACGGCGGTGCGCGTCCAGTCCTCGGCCTCGAGCCCACCCAGGAGCGCCAGGAGTTCGGCACGTTCGGGCTGGAACAGCTTGCGTGCGTCGATCGGCTCACCGAGCCAGGCGAAGTCGGTCATGCCTTCGAGTCGTATCGCGCCGCACCCAGCGGGCTCAACCGATTAACCGACGTCACGGGTACTGGGCACCAGTTCGGGTGGTTCGGTGTCGAGGTCGTCGAGGCCGATCAGTCCACATCGGACGACTCGGCGTCGACCGCCTCGGCCCGCCGAACAACACCCGATAGGGTGGCGAACGTCAGCAAGTCACCAACTGGGGATGAACTTTGTACCGATCTTTCCGCATCGGGACCGCCGTTGCCGGTCTGACGATGCTCTCACTCTTGCAGGCGGCTCCCGCGAACGCCATCGCCAACGGCGAGAACGTCGCCGACGGCGAGTACACGTTCTCCACCGCGCTGTCGATGCCCGAGATCACCAGGGGCGACGGCACCACCTACGCCAGCGCGTGCTCCGGCGCGCTCATCTCCGAGCAGTGGATCATCACCGCGGGTCACTGCTTCCACGACGGCGACCGCAACCGCGTCAGCGGTCCGCCGCGCTATCAGGTCACCGCGACCATCGGCCAGGCCACGCTGTCGGGCGATGACGGCGTCAAGGTTGACGTCGTCGACGTCGTGCAGGGCGAGAACGCGGACGTCGCCATCGCCAGGCTCGCCGAGCCGGTCGCCGGCATCGAGCCGCTGAGGGTCAGCGACAGCGCACCCGCCAAGGACGACATCGTGCGCCTCGTCGGCTGGGGCTCGGCCGACGCGACCGCCGACCTCAGCCACCGGCCCGACCGCATGCAGACCGGCCAGTTCACCGTGACCGGCTTCGACGAGCTCGGCGTCAACGTCACGGGGCACGCACCGCAGCGCGACGTGAGCGCGTGCCCATACGACTCGGGCGCCCCGTTCTTCTCCGAGTCCGAGGACGGCACATACGAGCTCGTCGCCACCGAGGTCGGCGGCCCGGACTGCCCGCACGCGGAGGAGGAGGGCGCCGCACGGTCCGACGTGCTCCGCGGCTGGATCATGGAGCACATCCGGTAGCCGTAGCGGGACGAACGAGCCCGGCGCCGCCGACGTGATCACACGCGGCGGCGCCGGATCGGTCTCGAACACGAAAAAACCGCCCTGACCTCTGTCTGGGCGGTTCTGACGGTGGTGGCCAGGGCCGGGGTCGAACCGGCGACCTTCCGCTTTTCAGGCGGACGCTCGTACCAACTGAGCTACCTGGCCGGATACGCCGGCTGGGAGCCGAACGCTCTGGCGACCCTGACGGGACTCGAACCCGCGACCTTCGCCGTGACAGGGCGACGCGCTAACCAACTGCGCCACAGGGCCTTACTGTGTTGCGTACTCCCAACGGGATTCGAACCCGCGTTGCCGCCTTGAAAGGGCGGAGTCCTAGGCCACTAGACGATGGGAGCCCGGCCAGTTCGGCGAACCGACCGACCGCGCTCTCAGGTCTTCCCTGGGAGCGATGACTAGTCTAGGACACCCCCACAACCCCATTAACAGCGGGTACCCCATCCACTCTGACCTGCACAAACCCTCCTTCGGGCCGGACCGGTCGCCGACGAGCGCCCGCGGGTCGCCACCGCGGACAACAGCGTTACGAAAACCTTGTCGTCATGTTTACGAAAGCGAAAGACCCTGTGGCGAAACGCTGTCGCCACCGGCAATCGATTGCCTCAGGAGGGTCTGGACCAGTAACTTGAGCCTCGTGCTGCCCAGGTGCACGACCAGGGGGTGTGCACCTGGGCAGTCTGGGGGCCCAGCACACCACGCCTAGCGTTGCACCGGCGCGTTGCCGTCCTCGTCCGGCTTGAGTCCCAGCATGTCCAGCAGCTGGGCGCAGTCTTCGATCCCACGGGCTCCTCGCGCCACGGCGAGCCTCGCCCTTCGCACCTGGTCGTCGGAGACCCGCGGAGCGTCGGCCTGTCCGGCCCGCTGCGCCGGCACGCCGCCGAGCCCGGCACCCTGCCCTTCTCCCTCGTAACGAAGGAGGAACTGCCGCACTTCCACAGACCCGCTCATGGTTCCTCCAAGGGCTTCTGGATCACCTTGGCCGCGAGGCTAGCCAGCGGGGGAACCCCTCGACAGCCCCCCGCAGAGTGAAGCTCCAAGCACGCTGCGTGGACTTGAGCGGCCATTCGGGGACAGTTCGGAAATGTCGTTCCGGCAACGGAGAAATGACAGGTCGGAGCCCTTTTTCGGACGCAACCCTCGCGGGGCCCGGCCCAGTCATGTAACAATCAACGTGCTGACACACCCCCGGTCAGCGCCTGTGGAGATCCCCTCCGGCCCCCGCGTTCCTCCCCCTGGCGCGGGGGCCTCTCCATTTCCGTACCAATTCGATCTTGCCCGCCGGGAAACGACTCTCGGCTACGGAATGCATTCACCTGCTGGGCCAGGCGAGTAAGCCGCTACTCCAGATGGCACAACTTGGCGAAAAAGAGCGCGACACGCGGTGTGGGTACGGTCACAGGCATATCGCGGCCGAGACACAACCGTTATCGTGTCCGGGTGCCTTTTCCCTCATTCGGACGGCTCAGCAGCCGCACCAACCTCAAGGCAGTGAACGGCGGCCGGCACAGCGGCGCCACCACACAGGACGCGGACCCCGCCGCCGAGGACCACGAGCTGACGAGCTACCTCGCGGCGCTGGCGCCCGAGACCGACCCGGAGAGCACCGGGTCCGGCAGGCGCTTCGGCGACGCGCAGGTCTACCAGCTCCGCATGAACCTCATCGCCAGCCAGCAGCTCAAGGACCTCGCCATCGAGCGCGGCACCTCGCCGCAGGCCCTCGCCCAGGAATGGGTGCTGGAGCGCCTCGCCTGGGAGGCGCAGGCCGGGTCCGACCTCCGCCAGCCGCACCGCGCGCAGACGCCCGAGCGCGAACCGCAGACCGACCAGTACGTCTTCGACCATCAGCAGTGGGACCAGCCCCTTCGCGGCAGCCTCGGCTGACGGACGCTGACCGACACCGACGCGAAAACGATCGAGCCCCCGGCGGAAACTCCGCCGGGGGCTCGATGCAGTCAGGGGGTGACGCCCTTAGAGAGCGCGAACCTTCTGAGCCTGCGGCCCCTTCTGACCCTGGCCGACCTCGAACTCCACTCGCTGGTTCTCCTCGAGCGTGCGGAAGCCGCGACCCTCGATCTCCGAGTAGTGGACGAACACGTCGCCCTCGCCGCCGTCCTGGGCGATGAAGCCGAAGCCCTTCTCGGCGTTGAACCACTTCACAGTGCCTTGCGCCACCGTTTTACTCCTCGTTGCTGTTCCGCATGAACACCGCCGAAGCGATGCCCTGGCCGTCCCGGGCGGTTCCAACGAGACGAGCAAAGAGCGCGGCGGCTCAGGGCTCGCGTCAGAAGTTCCGCGAGTGTGAAGCCACTAACACGCAAAACGACGGCCACCAGGCAGCCTACCGGCTGATGGCCGTTTGCGAACCCCGCAACCGCAGGTTGGTCCAACTGGGCGGACTCTTCCCGGAGAGGTTGCATAATCCGCGGCTCCGCCGATCAACCTTCCCAGTGGGGTGACGGTCGCGCCCAGCAGCCCGGCTTCCACTCACGGAGCGGAACCGCGCCGTCGCCCGCACAGCTGAACTACAACCCGCTGCTGTGGTCGCGGTCACATTTCTCGCGATGCAACGAACGGCTTTCACCGGGCGTCAGTGGGGGTACACGGGGAGATCAAAGGGGCAGTGAACGTGACACACCAACACCGGGGGCCGCGGTTCGGACGCGGCGGGCGCACCGGCGGGCTGCTGGCGCTCGTACTGGCGTTCCTACTGGCACTCACCGCGTGCTCGGGTGAGGGCGGCGGAGGGGAAAGCCCCCAGCAGCAAGGAGAGCCCGGCGACCAGTCGGCTCCGGCGGCCAAGGTCGTCGCGCAGCCCGCCGACGGAGCGCAGGGCGTCGCACCGCGGGACGCCGTGAAGGTCTCGGTCACCGACGGCACCATCGAGACGGTCGCGCTGAAGAACCCGGAGGGCAAGGAGGTCGCGGGCGAACTCGCCGCCGACAAGCGGAGCTGGTCGGTCACCGAGCCGCTCGGGTACGACAAGACCTACACGTGGTCCGGGACCGCCGTGAACTCAGAGGGCGAGCCGACGCCGATCGCGGGCTCGTTCACCACGGTGTCACCCTCGGCGACCATGGGCGGGCGGCTGAACGTCGGCGACGGCAAGACCTACGGCGTCGCCATGCCGATCACGCTGACCTTCGACAGCCCGGTCACCGACAAGGCGGCCGTCGAGCGGGCCCTCTCGGTGGAGACCACGCCGAAGACCGAGGGCTCGTGGGCGTGGCTGGAGGGCGACACGTCGGTGCACTGGCGGCCCAAGGAGTACTGGCAGCCGGGCACGCAGGTCGCGGTCAAGGCGCTGATCTACGGGGTGCCCATGGGCGACGGCGCCTACGGAGAGGCCGACCTGACCTCCAACTTCACCATCGGCCGCTCGCAGGTCGTGAAGGCCAACACGCAGACCCACCGGATGCGGGTGTACCGCGACGGGCAGCTCGTAGCCGACTACCCCGCGAGCTTCGGGCTCGACTCCGATCCCGGCCGGGTCACGCGCAGCGGCACGCACGTCGTGATGAGCAAGCACTCGACGTACTTCATGAACAACCCGGGCTACGGCTACGAGGACTTCGAGGTGAGCTGGGCCGTGCGGATCTCGAACAACGGGGAGTTCACGCACGCGGCGCCGTGGTCGGTCGGCGACCAGGGGTCGAACAACGTCTCACACGGCTGTATCAACCTGTCCGACGCCAACGCCAAGGAGTACTTCGACAGCGCGCTCATCGGCGACCCGGTGGAGATCGAGGGCAGCACCCAGCAGCTGGGCCCGAAGGACGGCGACTACCACGACTGGACCTACTCCTGGGAGGAGTGGACCTCCATGTCGGCGCTGAACGGCTGACGAACGGGTCGAAGGGCGCCGGGAGACCCAGATCTCCCGGCGCCTCGTCATGTTCCGGACAAAAGCCGTTGCCCAAGTGGCACCATGCTTGAAATTTTCCGACACTGATTGAACAACGCAAGCCAGTGCCGGGAGGTCCCCAATGCCGGAGGACGCAGCACCCCAGACACAGGGTGCGACCTACGAACCTGATCCGAAAGATGTCCGCAAGGCCGTCGCAGGCTCGGCGATGGGCAACTGCATCGAGTGGTACGACTTCGGTGTCTTCGGCTTCATGCCTGCCATCCTCGGCCAGGTCTTCTTCAACGCGGGCAGCACGTCGGAAGGCGCACTCGCGACCTTCGCGGTGCTCGCGGTGACGTTCGTCATTCGACCGTTCGGCAGCTTCGTGCTCGGCCCGCTCGGCGACAAGCTCGGCAGGCAGCGGGTGCTCGCGCTGACCGTCATCCTCATGTCGGGCTCCACGTTCGCGATCGGCCTCCTGCCCTCGTGGGAACAGATCGGTCCCGCCGCCGCGGTGCTCGTGATCCTGCTGCGGGCCCTCCAGGGCTTCTCCGCAGGCGGCGAGTACGGCGGCGCGGCCACGTTCATCGCCGAGTACGCGCCCAACAAGCGGCGCGGCTTCCTCGGCAGCTGGCTGGAGTTCGGCACCCTCGTCGGGTTCTTCCTCGGCGCGGGCGTGGTGACGCTCTCGACCGTGCTCCTCGGCGAGGAGACCATGCAGCAGTGGGGCTGGCGCATCCCGTTCCTGATCGCGGGCCCCCTCGGCCTCGTCGGTCTGTACCTGCGGAACAAGCTCGAGGACACCCCGGTGTTCCGCGAGATCGAGAACCAGAAGAAGGTCTCCAAGTCTCCGCTGAAGGAGCTGCTCACCCAGCACTGGAAGTCGATCCTGCACCTCATCGGCCTGGTGATCCTGCTCAACGTCGGCGACTGGATCATGCTCGCCTACGTCGAGACGTACCTGAAGGACGTGCTCGGCATGAAGGGCGACGCGCCGCTGCTGATCGTGATGGGCGTGATCCTCGCGATGCTCGTGGTGATCGTGCCGATCGGCAGCCTCTCCGACCGCATCGGCCGCAAGCCGATCCTCATCGCCTGCTGTGCGGGCTTCCTGCTGCTCCCGATCCCGGCGTTCACGCTCATGGAGAACAGCGTGGGCGAGAACGGCAGCGTCAACGCGGCCATGCTCGTCGGCGGCCTCGCGATGATCGGCGCCTGCCTGGTGCTGTTCCTCGCCGTCGTCGCGTCCACGCTGCCTGCGATGTTCCCCACACAGGTCCGCTACGGCGCCTTCTCCATCGGCTACAACGTGTCGACGGCGCTGTTCGCCGGAACCGCGCCCTATGTCGTCGGCTCGCTCGTCGACGCGACCGGCAACACCCTGTGGCCCGCGTTCTACCTGATGGGAGCCGCCGCGATCGCGACGGTCCCGGTGTTGCTCCTGCCGGAGACCAACGGCGTCTCGATGCGCGGGATCGTCAGCTCGCGCCAGTGCGAGAGCACCACCACCACGCCGTCCGCACCGGCAACCGGCTAACTTGGCCGGGTGAGCAACGCTGGACAGAGCTGGCCGCCGGTGGAGACCGAGCCGGCGGTTCCCCACCCGAAGGCCCCGCAGCCGGGCAGCAAGCTGGGTGTGCACTACTCGCACTGCTTCGGCTGCGGGGACGAGGTGGAGGTAGGTCTACACCTCCAGTCGTCGGTCACCGACGGCCCCGAGGTGGTGTCGGAGTTCGCCGTCACCGAGGCCCACCAGGGCGCACCGGGGCTGGCGCACGGCGGGCTGCTGGCCTGCGCGTTCGACGAGGCGCTCGGCGCGGCGGTCGGCAACCTGCTGCGCAAGCCCGCGGTGACCGCCAAGCTGGAGACCGACTTCGTGCGCCCGGTGCCGGTCGGCTCGACGCTGTTCATCACGGCCAGGCTTGACGGTGTCGCGGGCCGCAAGACCTACGCGAGTGCCGACGGCAGGCTCGACGCGGGCGACGGCCCGGTCGCGGTCCGCGCGCGCGGCCTGTTCGTCACGGTGGGGGTCGAGCACTTCACGACGCACGGTGACAAGGACGCACTCGAGAAGCTCGCCGCGTCGGCTCGTCGCAGACGCGAGGAATGGGACATCAACCCCTGATGTTCATCCTCGTGGCGAGCGCCCTGCTCGCCGTCGTACACCTGTATCTGTGGAAGCGTCTGGTGGCCGACACCACCGGCCGCGGCACGCGCGCCCGCCGCATCGGCACGGCGGCGCTCGTGATGCTGATGCTGCTGATGGTCGCCGCGCTCACGCTGGGCACGACCATCGACCCGGCGATCGCGCAGTGGTTCGCCTGGCCCGGCTACCTGTGGCTGGCACTGTTCTTCTACCTGCTGCTGGCACTGCTGGTGCTGGAGATCCCCCGGCTGTTCCTGCGCCGCTGGGTGCGTGGGGAGCCGCAACCGGAGACCGACGGGCCGAAGGGCGTCAGCAGGCGCGTGGTGCTGGCCAGGGGCAGCGCGGCGGTGGCTGGCGTGGTGGCCACGGGCTTCGTCGGCTATGGCGTCACGGTCGCGACGGGAGCGCCGACGGTGACGCGGGTGCCGATCTCGCTGCGCAGGCTCGACCCGCGCGCGGCGGGCTGCCGCATCGCGCTGATCAGCGACGTGCACCTCGGGCCGATCGTCGGCCGCTCGTTCACCGAGCGGATCGTGGAGCTGATCAACGCCGAGCGTCCCGACCTGGTCGCCATCGCGGGCGACCTCGTGGACGGCGACGTGGAGCACCTCGCGGAGGCCGCGGCTCCGCTTGCGGACCTGCGGAGCACGCACGGCACGTTCTACGTGACCGGCAACCACGAGTACTACTCGGGCTATCGCCAGTGGGTGGACCACCTGCCGTCGCTGGGCGTACGGCCGCTGCGCAACGAGCACGTCGACATCGAGCACAACGGCGGGGTGTTCCAGCTGGCCGGCATCAACGACCACACCGGCTACCAGTGGCAGGATCCCGGCGACGTCGCCCGTGCCGTGGAGGGCAGGGACCCCGACCGTGCCGTGGTGATGCTCGCGCACCAGCCGCGCGACGTGCCGGGCGCCGTCGACCACGACGTGGACCTGATGCTCGCCGGGCACACCCACGGCGGGCAGCTGTCGCCGTTCGAGCTCGCGGTGAGCCTCCAGCAGGGCGCCGTCGCCGGGTCCTACACGTTCGGCGACACGAAGATGTACGTCACGCGCGGCGCAGGCTTCTGGGGCCCGCCGGTGCGGGTCGGCGCTCCGCCCGACATCACGATCGTGGAGCTCACTAAGTGAGCGTGCGGGGGCGGATCGCGTTGGCCTTGTCGACCAGCTCGATCCGCTGCTCCGCGCTGCCCGCCAGCCTCGCCAGCGCGCGGTAGCAGCGTTCGAGGCCGAACCGCAGCTCCCGCTCGGAGAGGTCGCAGCCGAGCACCTTCGCGCCCTGCGCCCGCCCGTTGCCGGAGCCGCCGGAGGAGACCCAGTGGAAGGCGGCCTCCAGCACCTCGGCCGACAGCCTCGTGCGGCGCTCGGCGTCGAGCGCGAGACGCTCCAGCCTGGCGCCCGCGTCGACGATGTCGCGTTCCCTCGTGTCCTGCGCGCCGCCGCCCGTGATCCTCGTCTTGATCTTGATGGCGGCGACCTGTGCGGCGACGTGGTGCGTCGACGACGACGGCACCGACTCCAGCACCTCGATCGCGCTCGCGCGGGCCCCCTGCGCGAGGTACACCCTCGCGAGCCCGAACGCGGCGCTCACGTAGGAGCGGTCGGTGCGCCACACCAGCTCGTAGAGCCGGGAGGCGTTGAAGTAGTCGCCCACGCTCTCCGCGCTGAACGCCATCGCGAGCTTCGGCGCGATCTCGCCGGGCAGCTCGTCGTACACCGAGTCGAACGCCACGTGCGCGACGCGGGGCCTGCCGCCCGCGAGCTCGATGAGCCCCCGGTACCAGTCGATGCGCCAGTCGTGCGGGTACCCGGCCTTGATCGCGAGGTACTGCGCGGCCTGCAGCTGCCGGTTCGCCTCGGCCAGCTCGCCGAGCTCGATGCGGGCGCGCACGATGCGCAGCCGCACCTCGATCGACTCCCGGGGCGCGCCCGCGAGCGCCTCGATGGCCGTCCTCGGGTCGGCCGACGCCGTGGTGGCGAGCACGCCCGCACCGGCGTCGTCGGTGTGCACCTGCGGGATCGGCAGCCCGGCGACCACCTCGGCGGGGTCGGGCAGCGGCACGCTCTGTCCCGGCTCGGGCACCACCATGTCGACGCCGAACGTGTTGGTCTCCGGACCATACACATTGGACGGTGCGGGCCGCTGCTTGCGGGTGCCCAGCGACATGATCTCGCGCAGCACGCCGGTGAGCTGGTCGGCCATGTCCTCGGCGGAGACGAACCGGCGGTCCGGGTCCGCGTGCGTCGCGCGGCGCAGGAACCGGTAGTAGGAGCCGAACAGCTTGAACAACGGGACGTCGTCCTGGCTCGGCAGGGTCGTCTTGTACTTCGTGGTGTAGCCCGTGAACTCGAAGCTCAGCACCGCGAGCGTCCGGCCGACCGTGAACAGGTCGGAGGCCACCGACGCGCCGCGCGTCGGCAGCTCGGGGGCGCTGTAACCGGTGGTGAAGAACAGCGGGCTCGAATAGTCGTCCATGCGGCGCACGGCACCGAGGTCGATGAGCTTCAGCTGCTCGTGGGTCTGGATCACGTTGTCGGGCTTGAGGTCGCAGTAGAGCAGGCCCTGCGAGTGCAGGTAGCCCAGCGCGGGCAGGATCTCCAGCCCGTAGGCGATCACCTGCCCGATCGGCAGCGGCTCGGCCCGCCCGGTCTCCCGGTGGTGGGCGAGTGCGAGCTGCCGCAGCGACTGCCCTCCGACGTACTCCATCACGATGTAGCCGACGGACGTGCCCGTGTCGGGATCGGGGTGCTGCACGAAGTTGTAGATGCGGACGATGTTGGCGTGCTCGACCTCGGCGAGGAAGCGGGTCTCGTTGACGGCGGCCGCCATCGCGGTGGCGTCCCCGGTGTCGATCAGTCCTTTGAGGACGACCCACCGGTCGTTGACGTTATGGTCCTGCGCGAGGTAGATCCAGCCGAGCCCGCCGTAGGCGAGCGCGCCGAGTACCTCGTACTGCCCGCCGACCAGCTCGTGCGGCTGGAGCTTCGGCACGAACGAGAACCGCGTGCCGCATTTCTCGCACACGCCCTGTGGGTTGCCGGGCTCGCCGTCGCGGCCGCGGCCGACCTTGGCGCCGCAGTTGCCGCAGAACCGCTTCTCCTCGGAGACCATCGGGTTCGTCAGCACCGCCGACGCCGGGTCGCGGTAGGGCACCTGCGGCACCTCGACCAGGCCCGCGCCGAGCCTGCCGCGGCGGGCCGTGCGCGAGCCCGTGCGACGGGACGTGCCGGGGAACGCGCCCGATCCGGTGCCGGGGCCCGTGCCCGCACCGGTTCCGGGGACGATGCCGCCGCTGGTGCTCGGCGGCAGGACGCTCTCCGTGCCGGGGTCGGGTAGCGTGCCCGGTCCGGACGGCTCCGGCGGCGGCGCGGGTGGCGTGATGCTCTCCGTCGCGGGCGCGGGCGCCGCGAGCACGCTCGTGGGCTGCGGCTCGCTGTTGCCCTGCCAGTGCGGAGTCATGACCTGCGTGTTCGGCGCGACCGGCACGGGCGGTGGCGCCGCGGGCCGCGCGGGCGGCTCGGCCGGGGACGGCTGCGAGCCGGTGAGGACCTCCGGTGGCTGCGTCCAGCCGCTGCTCTCCGGCTCGTCGTCCGGCGCGGCGTGCCGAGGACGGCGTGGCTCATCCGACACTGCTGCTACCTCCGGGAGCTGTCACTGATAGTTGGGGGCGGGCGGGCCTGCGGGGCCGAGGCGTTCCAGCAGCCACCTGTTGTAGCTCTGCTGCCACGCGCCGCCGCGCACCCGCTCCAGCACGGCGTTGACGAAGCGGACCATGTCCTCGTTCTCCTTCGGCACGCCGATGCCGTAGAGCTCGTCGGTGAAGCGCTCGCCGACGATCTTGACCGTGGGGTCCTGCTCGGCCATCCCGGCGAGAATGGTGTCGTCCGTGGACACCGCCTCGACCTGGCCCTGCTGCAACATCACCAGGCAGTCGGACCAGTCGTCCACCGACACCGGGACCGGCTTCGGGTCGGCCGCGGCGATGTTCTTCAGCGACGTGGACTCCTTGGCGGCGCACACGCGCTTGCCGCCGAGGTCCTGGATGCCCTTCACGGTGGAGTGTTTGTCGACGAGCACTTTCTGCCCGGCGATGTAGTACACGGTGGAGAAGGAGATGTCCTCGAGTCGCTCGCACGTGATCGAGAACGTGCGCACGACGATGTCGACGTCGCCGTTCTGCAGCGCGGGAATGCGCTGGGCCGAGGTGATCGCCCGGAACTGCACGGCGTTGGGGTCGCCGAAGATCTCGCGCGCGACCTCCCTGGCGATGTCGATGTCGAAGCCCTCCAGCGCGCCCGTGGTGGGGTTGCGGAAGCCGAAGAGGAAGGTGTTCTGGTCGACGCCGACGCTGAGGTAGCCGCGATCGCGGATCTCGTCCATCGTGGACCCGGACTCGATGGCCCCGTTCGGCGGGAGGCTCGCGGTCGGGTCGCAGCTGGTGTCGCCTGCGCCCCCGCCCTCGACGTCGTTCTCCACGGCGGCGTTGGCGGGCTGGGGCCGCTCGACGGAACCGACGGGAGCCGGATCCACGGGCGCACCCGGCGACCCGCAGCCCGCGATCAGCAGCGCGAGCGCCGACAGCGCGACGCCAAGTCGTTTCGTAGGTGTCATCAGCGGTACTCCCGCAGCCTTTCCCGGATGCCCAGCGTGATACCCAGCGCGGCGATCACGGCGAGAACCGCGAAGCCCGGCGCCAGCAGCACCAGCGCGCGCGAGGCGTTGGTCGTGTCGTCGAGGAAGGACTGCCGCCCCGATTCGATCGCGGCGGCCAGCTCCTGGTCGAGGCGGTTGAACGCGGCGGCCGCGGTGCGGTCCTGCGAGCCGTCGATCGCCATCTGCACCGCGCCGTCGTAGTTGCCGGAGCCGTCCAGTTCGCGCAGCTCGGCGTGGGCCTCGCGCCACGCGGTCGCGTGCGTGATGGCCGAGTCGACGTGCCCAGCCGAGGGCAGGCCCTCCGAACGGTCCGCCGCCTCGCCGAGCAGGCCGCCGTTGCCGTCCTCACCCACGAGCCGCCCCATCAGCTGCGTGTACTCCTCCTGGTACGACTCGCCACCGCCGCGCGCGACGAGCGTCAGCGTCTCGTCCGCGCGGGCCTGCAGCGCGGCGATCCTGGCGCGCACGAGCAGATCGGACTGTTCGGTGCCGTCGCTGCCGCCGCTGCTGACGAGGACGCTCTGCACGGTGAGCGCCGCGGCGCTCCACAGGATCGCGATGCCCACGGCGACCGTGGCCACCACGAGGCCGACGTTGAAGACGCGGTTGGTCTTGCGCTTGAGGTGGATCTGCGTGCCGATGAGCGCGCCGAGCAGGCCGAGCACGAGCAGGGCGGTGAGCCACGGGACGCCGGTGGCGTCGTCCTGCTCCTCGGCGAGCCGGTCGGTGTCGATCTCGTACAGTTCCTGCGCGGCCGGCAGGATCTTCGCCCGCATCAGCTCGGACGCCTCCCGCAGGTACGCCGCGCCTGCGGGGAAGCCCTGCCGGTTGTTGGCACGCGCGGTCTCGACCAGCCCGGTGTAGACCGGCAGCTGCTGGCTGAGGATCTCGACCTGCCTCGCCGCCTCGGCGACCCCGCCAGAGTCCGACGCCGCCCTCGCGAGCGCCGCGCCCGCCTTGGCGATGTCCAGTGCGTAGCGCTCCCGCAGCTCGGGCGGCTCCGAGCCGGTGGAGAGGAACGCGCTCGCCGCCGTGGCGTCGGCGTCGGACAGCGACCGGTAGACCTCCTGCGCGGACGCCGCGAGCGGCTCCCTGTGGTGGATCAGATCGTCGATCGTGTTCGCGCGGTTCTGCACGGACACCGTGCCGATCACGCCCGTGAGCAGGGCCAGCACGATGAGTCCGGTCGCGATGAGCGAGAGCCTGCCGGGGGTGGTCGCGGCAGAGCGGGTGATGCCGCGGACCGCGTTGCCCGGCAGTTCGAGCAGCCAGGCGAGCCCCGAGCGCGCACCACGCGGCTCCTCCGGGGGCACCGGGGGCACGGGCTGCGCAGGGGGTGCGGGCACACCCGGACCGCGAGGGGTCACGGTGCTCGTCATCGCGTTCCTCCACCCAGTTCCAGCACCCGCATGACCGTAGCCGAGTCCCGGCAACGAGAACCACGGACTCCACGAACGGACCAAGATCGTGGCGGGGCTGTAATCGAGCGCCCGCGGCGGAGGGCGGAGCGCCTCAGCGAGACAGCCGACTGGTATTACTATACCAACAGGTGCTAGTGTGCCGGTATAGTAATACCGACACCCTGTGACGCGAGGTATCCGTGATCGAACTGAAGACGCCCGCGGAAATCGAACGCATGCACGTGGCAGGGCGCTTCGTCGCCGAGGTCCTCTCCGAGGTCGGCAGGCGCGCCGACGTCGGCGTCAACCTCCTCGACCTCGAGCACCACGTGCGCGGCATGATCAAACGACGCGGCGCGGAGTCGTGCTACTGGGACTACGCGCCGTCCTTCGGCAAGGGCCCGTTCCGCAACGTCATCTGCCTTTCCGTCAACGACGCCGTCCTGCACGGCCTGCCCCACGACTACACACTGCGCGACGGTGACGTGCTCAGCGCGGACCTCGCGGTGAGCATCGACGGCTGGGTCGCCGACTCGGCGCGCACGATCGTCGTCGGGACCGCCGCCGAGGAGGACCTGCGGCTCATCCGCGCCACCGAGGAAGCCCTGGAGGCGGCGATCGAGGTGGCGCGCCCCGGCAACCGCCTCGGTGACATCTCCGCGGCGATCTGGGCGGTGGCCCGCGACCACGGCTATCCGGTGAACACCGAGTTCGGCGGGCACGCCATCGGCCGCACCATGCACGAGGACCTCCACGTCCCCAACAAGGGCAAGGCAGGCCGCGGCCTGAAGCTCCGGCCGGGGCTCACGCTCGCGCTCGAACCCTGGTTCGCCCGCACGACCGACCGGATCGTCTACGACCCCGACGGCTGGACCATCCGGTCGGCCGACGGCTCACGCACGGCCCACTCCGAGCACACGGTCGCCATCACCGAGGACGGCCCCTTGGTGCTCACGCGGCGGGAAGCGGAGTCCGCCGCGCGTCCCTCCACAACAGACGGCTAGGTCGTGTCTGACAATCCTCTGCCGTGCGAGCGTGGATCAGCGTGGTGGCTCGTAAGGCGGAGGGAAGCCCTCGTACCGGGTCGTACTCGGGCCTTCCTCCAACGCATGCCCCGGGCGCGGGTGCCCGCGCAGCCGGCGACGGGATTGTCAGACGCGGCCTAATACTGCAACGGCAGTTAGGTGAGTGGGTGGCCGCGGCGTTTGTAGTGGCTGAGCCGGGCTTGGTGTTGTCGTCGGCGGCGCCAGCGGGACCAGGCCCAGACGTGGTGAGCGGTGTCGGTGACACGCAAGACCAACTTGGTGAGCAGGCGCCGGATCTCCGGTAGCGTGAACCCGATCATGCCCGGCTCAGCGACGTCAGCTCCCCTTTTGTGGCGAGGGATCGGGAGACGGCGAGCCAGGCGTGGGCGAGCATCGACAGGGTGATGTGGGCATACCACGCTCGCCAGGACCGGACCTGATATTGATCGAGTCCAGCTTCGTTCTTGGCTTGCTGGAAGCACTCCTCGATCCGCCAGCGAGCTCCGGCGATCCAGGCCAGATCCAGCAGGGTGGAGCGGCGGGGTCCGTAGCAGACGTAGTAGGCGATCTCGGTCGGGTCCGAGAGCGAGCGGCGGGCGAGCAGCCAGTGCCCGCGCCCGGCCTGCCAGCCGATCCGGATCGGCACCCGCGCCCAGTCATACTCTCGTGGCCCGTGTGCCCCGGCCCCGACCGACAACCGCCGCCACGCCCGAGCGGGCAACTCCGCGATCAGCTCATCGGCTCGGGCCTCGCCACCGCCGGTGGTGACCAGGGTGTCGTTGACCTTGGTGGCCAGCACGTGCGCGGCATCGTGGGCTTCCAGCCACAACCGCAGGTACTTGACCTGCCCATACGCCTCATCAGCAGTGATCCACGCGAACGGCACCTTCGCGGCGAACGCCCGCGCCAGCATCGCCATGGCTTGACGCGGCTTGGTCTCGAACTCGGTGCCCTCCGGGATCGCTGCCCGCCGGCACCGGTCCTGGTCGGCGATCCACGGCTCGGGCAGATACAGCTCCCGGTCGATCAGCGCATGCCCACGAGACGAGGCATAGGCAAGAAACGTGCCGATCTGGCAGTTCTCGATCCGACCGGCTGTTCCCGAGTACTGCCGCTGCACCCCGGCCGAGCGCGTGCCCTTCTTCAGGAACCCGGTGTCGTCCACGATCAGCACGCCACCGGGCTCGCCGAGGTGCTCGATGACATAGTCGCGAACGTCGTCCCGGACCCCGTCGATGTCCCAGTCCGCCCAGCGCAGCAGCCGCTGCATCCCATCCGGGGACACCTCCCCGGCCTGCTCGGCCAGCGTCCAGCCGTTCTTCCGCTCCAACCCTGCGACCAGGCCCGATACGTACTCCCTAGCCCGATTCCGCGGTTCAGACCGTCCGAACCGGCCCGCGATCCGCTCGTGCACCCGGTCCAGCTGATCCATCACCACATCGACCACCACCGGGATGATCTACCACAACACCGCCAACTGCCGTTGCAGTACTA
>NZ_MASU01000010.1 GCF_003202235.1 Prauserella flavalba | reverse complement strand
TCGGGCGGGGCCTGTCAAGTGCTCCGCAGGTGTGTTGCGCGGCGAGGTGATCGAGGCTTCTGGTAAGGCAGGGATCGACCAAGATCATCCTGCTGCGAGAGGTCCCGTTGCGCGATCAGTGTGCCCTTTCTTCGTCCCGGCTCACCGGGGAGGATGCCCGATTCCGGATGGCGCCGGGGCATCTGGGCGAGTTGACTCGTTACCTCCCCGTGGAGCTCGTCGACGCCGTGTTGGCCGAAACCCGAACCGTGGAGCGGAGACTGCGGTGCCTGCCGTCTCGGGTCGGGGTGTACTTCGTCTTGGCGCTCACGCTGTTCCCGTCGTTGGGGTACTCGCGGGTGTGGGACAAGCTGACCGCCGGGCTGCGGAGTTATGTCCGCCTCTGCCCGAGTGAGAAGGCTCTTCGTGACCTCCGTCGGCGGCTCGGGCCCGCGCCGTTCAAGGCCTTGTTCGAGATCGTGGCTGGTCCTCTGGCGCAACCGACCACGGCAGGGGTGTGCTACCGGCGCTGGCGGACCGTCGCCTTCGATGGCTGCAGCGCGGTGAAGGTCCCCGACTGCGAGCGCAACCGCGCCTGGCTGGGGAGGATCCAGGCGCGGCTGGGTTGGGCGGGCTATCCCATGCTTCGGCTGATGACATTGTGCGAGACAGGGACGCGCGGCGTGCTCGGCGCCGCGTTCGGACCGATCAGCCAGTACGAAACCGGGTATGCACGCCAGTTGCTGCCGCTATTGGACGCGACCATGCTCGTACTAGCCGACAGAGGCTTCGACGCCGACGACTTCCTCGCCGACACCGCCGCGACTGGCGCCCAGCTCCTTATCCGTGTGACCGCCCGACGCCGGCCGGCGATCCTTGCCGCACTACCCGATGGTTCCTACCTGACCCGGTTGGGCCGCTTGAAGCTCCGCGTCATCGACGCGGAGATCACGATGACTGCGAGCAGCGGTGAACGGGTTGTGGAGCACTACCGGATCGCCACCACGCTGCTGGACTGCCGTCGTGACCCCGCCGAGACGCTGGTGCGGCTCTACCACGAACGGTGGGAGGTCGAGTCCGCCTTCTACGCCCTGCGGCACACCCTGCTGCGCGGAACCGTACTGCGGTCACACGATCCCATCGGTCTCGAGCAAGAACTGTGGGCCCAGCTCACCGTCTACCAGCTCCTACGCACGGCCATGGTCGACGCGGTGGAGTCCCGGCCAGGCTCCGATCCCGACCGCGCCAGCTTCACCATCGCTCTGGAGGCCGCGCGAGATCAGCTAACCCTTGCCGCGCCGGCACAAGACGCCGCGCGCGACGCACTGATCGGTGTCGTCGGCACCGCGATCCTGGCCGGTCTGTTGCCTCCTCGACGTCGCCGCACCAGCGCCCGAGCGGTCAAGGCAGGTCGCACCCGCTATCCCGTCAAACCGGATGAGCGTCGTCCCCGCCGCAGTCGCCCGATCACGAGCCTGGTCCTCATAGTCCGGCCCGCTCCTACCAGCCCACCGTCGACCAGATCAGACGACCCCGTAGATCGCCGCAAGGCTGTCCGCGGGACCAGGCCGATGGGCGCAGGGCACCGCAACCGCGTCTTCCACCTGATGTCCCGTCAGCCGGACCGTGTCTGGCGCCCGATCGAAGTCGCCGCGCACCTGGACGTCCCGAACATCGCGACGCAGATGAACCAATGGGCCACCGAAGGCGTGCTCCGCAAAGTCGGCTACGGCAAATACACCCTGGCCGACGAATGGAAAACAGCCCATTGACAGGCCCCGTCCCGGCTTAACTTCGTG
Organism: Prauserella flavalba; assembly: GCF_003202235.1. GTDB lineage: Bacteria > Actinomycetota > Actinomycetes > Mycobacteriales > Pseudonocardiaceae > Prauserella_A > Prauserella_A flavalba. The sequence continues at coordinate 62,797 of NZ_MASU01000010.1, read as the reverse complement.
GCCTTGGGCATGGCCGACGTGTGCATCGCCGTCTGCGACGGTCTGCCCGGTCTCGGGAACGCGATCACCACCGTGTGGGAACGCGCCGTGGTGCAGACCTGTGTGATCCACTCAATCCGCAACACCTTCCGGTATGCCTCCCGCAAGTACTGGGAACGGATCCCGTGTGATGTCAAGCCCCGTCTACACCGCACCGACCGAGTCCGCCGCGAAGGAACGCTTCGCCGAGTTCACGAGCACGTGGGCCAGCAATATCCGGCGATCGTGCGATTTGGGAGAACGCCTGGTCGGAGTTCGTGCCGTTTCTGCACTACGACGTCGACATCCGCCGGGTGATCTGCTCGACGAACGCGATCGAGTCCCTCAACGCCCGCTACCGTCACGCGGTCCGAGCACGAGGCCATTTCCCCAGCGAACAGGCCGCGCTCAAGTGCCTCTACCTCGTCACCCGGTCCCTAGACCCCACCGGCCGTGGCAAGGCACGATGGGCCATGCGGTGGAAACCGGCGCTCAACCCCTTCGCGATCACCTTCGAAGGCCGCATCACGCCGGGCAGCAACGAACCGAACCAAGCCCAGATCCACTGTTAATCGGACAGTCCCTCTGCTGCCCCCGGGCCCAAAGCCGGATCTCGTGTGGGATGTGAGTCCCTACTGCGAGCGCAGCACCTGCACGTTGTTGTCGTTCGCCGCGATGAGGTCTGCATCGCCATCGCCGTCCACATCGGCTGTGAGGGTGTCCCTTGTGCCGGAGAACGAGCCCGCGTACCACAGTTCGGGAGGGGCGTAGCCCGCACCGGTGGAGCGCATTACCTGCACGTCGGTGTCGTTGACGGCGATGAGGTCCGCGTTGCCGTCAGCGTCGATGTCCGCGGTGAGGGTTTTCCGGGTGCCGTAGAACGGAGTGGTCGACCACTGCGTGGGGGTGTCGAACCAGCGGTTTGCGTTGCTGGGTACCACTTTGGTGCCGTTGGAATCGACGAGGATGAAGTCGGCCTTGCCGTCGCCGGTCGCGTCGGCAGCCAGTGTCGCCTTCTCACCGCGGATAGGTGGGCCCCACCCTGTCAACGGCAGCGTCGTGGTGCCGTCCGACAAGGCCGCCAGCGTGATGTGGTCGAACAATCCGATTACGTCCGTGTCCCCGTCACCGTCCAGGTCCGCCGCCCGGTTCCCGTAGTCGCCGGCGATTATGTTGTCTAGCCACGGCGTGGAGTCTGCGAACCGTTCCCTGCCATAGCCGTCGATGATTGACCTCGCCACCGAGATGCCGCCGCGGGGGTTCGAAGCCGTTTGCCGTTGGACCATGATGGCGTCCGCGCGGCCGTCGTTGTCGGCGTCGCCGATGAAGTTCGTGTCGCCGTAAATGCTGGTGAGAGCGGGGTAATCGCACCACCGCTGCGGCCCCTGGAAGTCCGACCCGGTCGACTCCAACGCGTAGCAGCCGTACGAGTTGGGGTTGGAGGTGACGAGGTCTTCCTTGCCGTCGCCAGTGACGTCGCCGACCATGACCTCGACCCCCGGGAGAACCGTTCCGGTCCACCACTGTTGCACCACGCCAGACGCCGCCGCGGGTCTGGTGGGGGCCAAGGACAGCAGACCCGCCATACCGGCCATCATCAGAGCTCGCATCACGTCCCCTTCGTGTCGGCTTTGCCGTATTCAGGTCGCGGTCAGCCGGGAAACGTTACGGGTGCGGCTCTCGTCGCGGGCGTCGCCGATGTCGGCCCAGCTGGACCCCGGCCGCGCAGTCGTCGCGCATGACGGCCAGCGGCGGCCGGTGAGTCGGACGCGTCGACGTCGAGGTCGACGGGCCAATCGGCTCGCATCGTGCTGACCAACGACTCCAAACGGAACGCGATGTCGGCGGCGATGTGGCGAGCGATCCCGGATGCGGTCACTGGGCTCGCGGACAACACGGTGCGAGCAATCGTGCTCCAGGGCGCGCGCAACACCTTCTGCGCGGGCGCCGACATCGCCGGACTCACCGCCATCCGCGGCGGCTCCCCCACGAACGCAGGACCGAGAGCCTCATCGCGCTCGTGAACCGGCGGCGAATCGGCGGAAGGAATCAGCGCCTTCCTCCACAAGCGACAGCCCGAGTCCCTTTCCGTCAACCAAACTCTCGACAGTCGTCAGGTCATTTGTGAAGGCAGCGGGTTATCACCCGGTTGGTGTAGCAACCGGGACCCCGCGTTGCCGAGCGCGAGGTCGCCGTCCCGCCCCCAGGTCCGTGGCGGCCGCATGTGGGCGAGGAGCAAGTCGGCGTGGCCTGCGAGAAAGAGGCATAGTGGTCTACATCACGTTGACACTTGGAACTTAGTTTCATTGTATAGGTCGCGTGGAACACAATTCCAACACGATTCCGGCAGTCGCCCGTGCGCTCCTCGTCCTTGAGGAACTCGCCCGCTCGGGCGCCGAGCTCACCTTCACCGAACTGTGCGACAGCACCGAGACGCCGAAAGCGACCATGCATCGGCTGCTGGCGACGCTCCAGGAGCGCGGCTACGTCTCGCAGAGCACCACCGGTCGCTACTCCGTTGGCGTGCGGTGCTTCGAACTCGGCAGCATGTGGGCGCAGAAGCTCGACCTCCGGTCGGTGGCAGCGCCGTTCCTGCAGCGGTTGAACCAGGAGTCGCGCGAGACCGTGCACCTGGGTGTCTACGAGCACGGCGACGTTGTCTACATCGACCGGCTCGAGAGCCCGCAACAGGTCATCGCGAAGTCGTATGTCGGGCGACGGTGCACCGCCACGTGCGTGGCCACTGGGCGGGTGTTGCTCGCCTACAGCGACCACGCCGAGATAGACCGCGTCCTCGCGGAGCCGCTGCCGTCGTACACACCGCACTCGATCGTCGACCCGGACGAGATGCGCCAACTGCTCACCGACGTGCGAACCAACGGCTTCGGGGTCAACAAGTGCAGCTACCGCGACGAGGTCTGCGGCGTCGCGGCGCCGATCCGCGACCACACAGGCCGCGTCGTGGCGTCGGTCGGACTGTGCCTGCCAGAGCACCGCTTCTCCGAGGAGCGGTTCCCGTTGCTGCGGGATCTAACCCTGCAGGCGGGCGCCGACATCTCGGTCGCCCTGGGCGGACCTGCGGCCGTCATCACTCATCGCGTTGCCGCGGACGTCGCACCCCCCAGCACGTCCTGAATAGCCTCAACTCAAGGAGCGACATGTCGCGTACCACCAAAGCAGCTGGGCCCGCGACGCTGGCCGCCGCCGCACGGACGCCGGTCTGGCGACGCATCGCTGACCCGCGGATCGCGGTCCTCATCGTGGCCTTCCTAGCGATCTGGAAGGTCGCCTCAATGGTCATCGGCGGCTACAACGTCCCGACGATCTCGAGTGTGGCCAGCCAGCTGTGGGAGACCGCCAGCAGCACCGAGGGCCTGCAGAACCTGGGTATTACCCTGCTTCGCGTCGGCATCGGTCTGGGGGTCGCCTTCCTAATCGGCACCGCCCTCGGCCTGTTCGCCGGTGCCAGCAAGTCGGCCGCTGGCTACCTGCTGCCCATCGTGCGGTTCATCCAGGGGATCCCGTCCCTGTCGTGGGTGATCATCGCCGTCATCTGGTTCAGCAACGTCGAGCTGCGCGTCTTCTTCGTGATGCTGCTCGTGACGCTTCCCGGCTTCACGCTGCAGACCTACGACTCCTACCGCGCAATCCCGGCCGAGCTGCGCGACATGGCGCGGTCCTTCCGTCCCAGCCGCTGGGCACTGTTCCGCGAGATCACGCTGCCGGGGGTTACCCCTGGGCTGTTCACCGCGTGGAAGGTGAACCTCGGTCTGGGCATCCGCATGGTGCTGATCGCCGAGCTAGTCGGCGCGACCGTCGGCGTCGGATCGCAGCTTCTCACTGCGCAACAGCTCTTCGACATGGCGGCCGTCGTCTCGTGGACTCTGCTCCTGGCGATCTGCATGCTGATCCTCCAGGCCGTTATCGACGGCATCGAGGCCTACGCCCTGCGCTACCGCGCCGTACCGCAGCAGGCGGCCGCGAAAGACGCCACCGTCTCCTCACCCGACCTCTCGGCTGCAAAGGGGTAGCCCATCATGAACCAAGCCGTCATCGAGTTCGACCACGTCGCCAAGTCCTTCCCGGGCCACCAGGCCATCGCCGACCTCGACTTCACCATCAACGCCGGTGAGCTGGTGTCGGTCGTGGGCGTGACCGGGTGCGGGAAGTCGACGATGTTCAACCTCACGCTCGGGCTGTTCGCCCCGACCACAGGGACCGTCCGGGTACAGGGGCACGACCCGCACACTGAGTTCGACTGGTTCCGTCGCCGCGTGGCGGTGGTCTTCCAGGACGCCCGACTGCTGCCCTGGCGTACGGCGATGCAGAACGTCTGCATCGGCATGAAATTCGCTGGCATCGACAAGCGCGAGTGGGAGCCGCGGGCGCGCGACTGGCTCGCCCGCCTCGGCCTGGCCGGCCGGGAGAACTCCTACCCGCACCAGCTGTCTGGTGGGCAGCGGCAGCGCGTGTCCCTGGCGCGGGCCTTCGCTGTCGACCCCGAGCTGATCCTCTGCGATGAGTCCTTCTCGGCGCTGGACGAGATCACCGCGAAGAACCTGCGTGCCGAGTTCGTCGAACTTGTCCGCAGCGGTGGGAAGAGCGGCGTCGTCATCACCCACAACATCACCGAAGCGTTGTCTCTCGGCGACCGCGTCATGGTGATGCGCGCCCCCGGCCACCTCGCCGACGACATCCGGCTGACACCCGGCGCAGACCGGGCCGAGCTGGACCGGCTCCGTCAGCGCATCCTGCGTGCGATGGAGCCGCCGACCGACAGCGACGTCGGCCAGCCGGCGCAGGCCGACGCGGCACGCACCGAGGAAATCACGACCGCATGACCTTCACCGAAATCCGGCAGGTCACCGCGCCGGACGGCTGTCGCTTGGCCTACCGGGACCTCGACGCCGACCACAGCGGGGCCGTGGTGCTACTGCACAGCCTCGGCGCCGACGGCACCATGTGGGAGCCCTGCGCGGAGCGACTGACCGACTGTTTCCGCGTCATCATCCCGGACAGTCGTGGACACGGTGCGTCCGGGAGGGCGCCGCGGACCTCGGTTGACCAATGGGCCGAGGACATTGCGACGGTGTTGCACCACGCCGGCGTGCAGGACGCCCTGCTCGCGGGCGTGTCCATGGGCGGTATTCAGGCCCTGGCGTACGCCGCGGCGTACCCCGGCACGCTGTGCGGCCTCGTTGTGGCGGACAGCTTCGCGTCGCTGCCGGTTGAGATCGCTGCGGCGAAGATCGCCTCGTTCACTGACCAGGCGCACACGACGTCGATGGCGGAGGTCGCGGCGACCTATGTGGCCGACACCTTCCGCGAGCCGGTGCCCTCGGCCGGCGACGCGGTGCGCCACGCGATGGCGGGGCTCGACGCCGAAGACTTTGTCGCGGCCGTCGAGGCGTGTTTCGGCGCGCAGCTCGACGATCGGCTGTCCGACGTCAAGGAGCCCGTCCGCGTGCTGTGGGGTGAGCGCGACGGTAAGACACCGCGGGCACTGTCGGAGTCGATCGTGCGGCAGCTCCCCGAGGCCACGCTCCGTGTCATCCCAGGCGCGGGGCATCTGTCGAACGTCGACAACCCCGACGTCTTCGCCACCGAGTTACGCGAGTTCAAGGCGGCGCTCCGTGCGCGACCCGCCTCAGAGGTCTAGGAGGGCCACCCACCCATGAGCAGCACCCATGTCATCGACGTCGACGTCAATGGCGAGGTTCGTCGATGTGAGACCACCGGGCGTACCAGCCTGGCCGATTTCCTCCGTGATGCCCTCGGGCTGACCGGCACGCACCTGGGCTGCGAGCAAGGCGTCTGCGGGGCCTGCACGGTCCTGCTCGACGGCCAGCCGGTCCGCTCGTGCCTGATGCTCGCGGCGCAGGCGGACGGGCGGTCCGTCACGACGGTCGAAGGACTCTCCGGTGTCGACGGCGAGCTCAATCCGGTCCAGGAGGCCTTCTGCGGTAGCCACGCACTGCAGTGCGGCTTCTGCACGCCAGGGATGGTACTCGCGGTGCAGGCCCTGGTAGAGAACGTCCCCGAGCCGACCGACCACGATATCGACGAGGCGATCGGCGGCAACATCTGCCGCTGCACCGGCTATGTGCAAATCCGCGAGGCGATCGCCAAGGCACTCGAGGCGAGGTCAACGATCGAGACGGTGCCGGCGCGATGACCCTGCAACAGGAGCGCCCACGCACCGGACCGCTGAGCGAGCCGGAGCGCCACTACCTCTCGAAGCCCGACCGGGTCCGCGAAGACCGGCGGTTCGTCACCGGCAAGGGCCGCTACGTGGCCGATCTGATCAGGCCGGACACGCTGCACGTCGCCCTGGTCGCCAGCCCCCACCCGCACGCCCGCATCGGCGCGATCGACACCTCGGCTGCCCTGCAGGTGCCGGGCGTGGTGGCTGTCCTCACCGGTGACGAGCTCGCAGCGGAGACCGAGCCGCTGCGCCAGTACCTCGACGTCCCCGAGGTGCAGTGGTGGCCGCTGGCCGTCGGTTCCACGCGGTACGCCGGCGAGTGGGTCGCCGCGGTTGTCGCCGATTCGCGTGCGGTGGCCGAGGACGGTGCCGAGCTGGTCGTCGTCGACTACGAGCCGCTGCCGTTCGTCATCGATCCCGAGGTCGCCGCGGGGAAGGACTCGCCACTGGTGCATCCGACACACGGGACGAACGTGATGGCGGACCGCCACTTCGCCTGGGGCGACGTTGCGGGCAACCGCGCCCTGGCGGACCGCACGACGACCGTCCGGACGCGATGGAACCGCAACTCGACCGTCCCGTTGGAGACGTTCGGCGTGATCGCGGCTTGGGATCCCCACCGCGAGTTGCTCGACGTCTGGGCCTCGATCCAGATGCCGCAGTTCCCCGAGCAGGTCGCGGGCTCACTGCGTATCCCCACCAACCAGGTGCGCGTGCACTTCGACGTCGACGTGGGCGGCAGCTACGGCGTCAAGCGCGGCATCAAGCACGCCGTCCTCGCTGGCTTTCTCGCCCGCCGGCTGGGCCGAACTGTGGCGCTCATCGAGGACCGCAGCGAGAACATGCATGGCGGCGATTTCCACGGGCCGGACCGGATCTTCGAGGTCGAGCTGGCCTACACCGACAAGGGCGACATCACCCACATCCGCATCGACGTCCTCGATGACGAGGGCGCCTACCCCGGTCGCTCGCCGCTGCAGCTGGCGAAGCCGATCGGCGCGATCGTTGGCCCTTACCGGATCACGAGCGCGGAATATCACGCAAAAGCCGTGGTGACGAACAAGACCGGACAGGTTGCCGTCCGCGGCTTCGGCCAGTCGCCGACCAACTACGCGATCGAGGCAGCGGTGGACGCGGTGGCCCGTGACCTCGGCATGGACCGCATCGAGCTGCGTCGGCGCAACTTCATCAAGCGCGACGAGTTCCCCTTCCGCATCCCGAGCGGCACCGAGTACGACTCGGGCGACTACGAGACGGTGCTCGAGAAGGGCATCGCCGCCGCGGACCTTGCCGCTTTGATTGCCGAGCGTGACGAGTTGCGCGGCAAGGGCTACCTCGCCGGCATCGGCGTCGCGTCATGCCTCGAACCGGGCGGTGGCAACGCGATCTTCGAGAACATCATGAACCCGAAGAACGACAAGACCACTTTCCCCGAGGCCTGCCGCATCCGGGTGGACGGCGAGGGTGCGGTGACTGCGGTCATCTCGATCTCGTCGGCGGGCCAGGCGCACGAGACGATGGTCGCGACACTGGTGGGCGAGGAGCTTGGCATCAGCCCCGACCGGATCGCGGTCGTCCGCGCCGACTCGCTGTCCGGCTTCCCCTCACAGAGCCCGGTTGGGTCCCGGATGACCATCGTGCTCGGCCAGGCAATCCATGGCGCGGCCGGCGAGCTGAAGAACAAGCTCCGGATCATCGGCGCCCACCAGCTTGGCCTGCCGGTCGACGAGGTTGACTACCGCGACGGCGCCGTGGTGTCCGGCTCGAACCCCGACGTACGCCTCTCGTGGGGAGAGCTAGTCGCCATCGCTCATCGCAAGCAGCATCTGATGCCTCCGGGGATGCAGCCGGGGCTAGAGATGGTGCACGTCGCCCACACCCCACGGTCCGGCACGTTGACCTCGCCTGAGGGCACGGTCCAGCTCTACCCGACGTACTCCTTCGAGCTGCACCTGGTGCTCGCCGCTGTTGACCCTGGTACGGCGAAGGTCGAGCTCAAGCGCTACGTCGTGGCACACGACTGCGGCACGGTCATCAACCCCGACGTCGTCCGCGGCATGGTCTACGGCGGCACTGCGCACGGGATCGGCGTGGCGCTCTACGAGCAGTTCGCCTTCAGTCCCGAGGGCCAGCCGCTCACCTCGTCCTTCATGGACTACCTGTTGCCGAGTTCCCACGAGGTGCCCCGCATCGTCGACGTGGAGCACTGCACTCCCTCGCCTTACACCTCGCACGGCCAAAAGGGCGCCGGCGAGGCGGGCTACATGGGAGCGCCGGCCGCCGTCGCCAGCGCCGTCAACGATGCGCTCAACGGCGTCGGCGCCGCTCCGTTGCACAGCCTGCCGATCAAGCCCAGTGACATCTGGTCCGCGCTGCGGGCCGCAGAACAGGAGAGCTCGTGACCAGCGTCGTCGACGTCCACGCCCACATGGTGCCCCTACGCCTCATCGAGCAGGTGCACGGCGGGGAGCTGAGCTTCCCGGACATCGAGGTGACGGCGCACGAGTCGACGTACCGTGTCGCCTTCAACGGTGGTGCGCCGACGCGCCCCATCGCGCCTGGCCTTAGCGATCTCGGCAAGCGGGTGGCCTGGCTCGACCAGAACGGCATCCACCACCAGCTGGTCGGCGGCTGGCTGGACATCTTCGGCTACGACCTCCCGGCCGAGGAGGGTGCGGAGTGGTCGGCCGCACTGACCGACGCACTGCGTGAAGTGGCAGTCGAGGAGCCGCGGCTCACCGTCCTCGGAACCGTGCCGCTGCAGGACCCCAAGCGGGCAGCCGAGGCGCTGCGCCAGCAGGTCTCCTCCGGCTCGCCGGGCATCATGATCGCCACCCGCGCTGCTGGCCGAGACCTCGACGACGCCGCGTTCACGCCTTTCTGGGAATCCGCCCACGAGACTGGCGCGATCGTCTTCCTGCACCCGGGTTTCGGCGGCGCCAGCGAGCGCTACAGCGACTTCGGGCTTGTCAACGGCCTGGCTCGCTTGGAGGACACCACGGTCACGCTGGCGCGGTTGCTCTACGCGGGCATTCCGGAGCGGTACGCCGGGGCGAAGATCGTCGTCGCCCACGCGGGTGCCGCGCTGCCGTACGTGCTGGGCCGGCTCACTCGCAACCACCTGCTCAACAAGGACACCACCCACGATCCCGTGGCCTCCTTCCGCAACCTCTATTTCGACTCGGTGGTCTTCGACCCCGACGCCCTGCAGCTGCTCATCGGCAAGGTGGGCGCGCAACGGGTGATGCTGGGGTCGGACTACCCGTTCCCGATCGGCGACCTGGAGCCGCGCAAGCTGGTCGCGGATCTACAGGTCGGTGACGAGGACAAGCGCGACATAGAGGGGCGCAACGCTGCCCAGCTGTTCGGCGGTGGGGCGGCGTGAAGCCCGTCGACTTCGAGCTCCACCGACCCGAGACACTCGCGGAGGCACTCGAGCTTCTCGCCGAGCACGGTGCCGACGGCAAGGTGCTCGCCGGCGGCCAGAGCCTCATCCCGCTGCTCAACTTCCGGCTGGCGCGCCCTGACCACGTCATCGACCTCGGCCGGATCGGCGCTCTCCGGGCGATCCGGCGGAATACCGATGCTCTGGTGATTGGGGCGATGGTGACCTATCACCAGGCCGAGCGGTCCGCCGCGGTGGCCGAGACCGCCCCGCTTGTCAGCGCCGCGCTGCCCCATGTCGCCCATCAGGGAATCCGGGCGCGGGGCACGATCGGCGGGAGCGTGGCGCACGGCGACCCTGCCGCCGAGCTGCCCGCAGTGTTCTCGGCTCTGGACGCCACGATGGTGGCGGTCAGCCGGCGTGGTACCCGCGAGATCGCGGCACGCGACTTCTTCCTTGCCAACCTCGTCACGGCGCTGGAGGAGGACGAGCTGCTGGCCGAGATCCGCGTGGCCCCGGTGCCCGCCCGCACCGGCGCGGCGTTCAACGAGGTCGGCCGTCGGCATGGCGACTTCGCGCTTGCTGGGGCCGGTGCACAGCTCACCCTGACCGACGACGCGACCGTCTCGTCGGCGCGGATCGCGCTGACCGGCGTCTCAGCAAAGCCGTTCCGGGCCACCGAGGCCGAGAACACGCTCGTCGGCCAGCGGGTCGACGAGCGGCTGTGGCGCCGGGCCGCCGACGTCGTACGCCGCGATGTGGACCCGGCTGCCGATCTGCACGCCACTGCCGACTACCGCCGCGACGTCGCCGGCACGATCGTCGAACGCGCCCTGGCCGCCGCCGCCGCGCGGGCCCTGGGTAACCGAACCGGATCCATGGAGGCAACCGGATGATCTACGAGCTGCGCGAGTACGTCGCGCACGACCACACCACGGACCGCGTCCATGACCGGTTCCAGAAGGCGACCATCCCCTTGTTTGAACGGCACGGCCTGGAGCTCATGGGCTTCTGGGTCGACGCCGGTGACCCGCGGCGGATCGTCTACCTGCTTCGGTTCGAGGACGAGCAGGCGCAACGGCGGGCCTGGGAGGGCTTCCAAAAAGACCCCGAGTGGAAGGACGCCAAGCAGACGTCCGAGACCGATGGCCCGATCGTGGCCGAGATGAGCAGCCGCAACCTGCTCGAAGTGCCGTACTGGCCCAGCTCTGACACCGGAGGCACACGATGATCCCTCTCAACCAGCAGTTCCGGGTCGACCTCGGAGTCGACGACGCGTGGGGCCTGCTGACCGACCTTCCCAAGGTCGCACGCTGCATGCCTGGCGCCAACCTCGACCAAGTGATCGACGATGAGTACCGCGGTCGTCTCTCCACGAAGATCGGCCCGATCAACGCCACTTACCAGGGCGTCGCCGTCTTCCGCGAGCGCGACGATGTGGCCCACCGGGCGGTTGTCGAGGCGCGGGGTCGCGAGGCGAAGGGCAGCGGCTCAGCCTCCGCCCTGGTCACCCTGCACCTCAAGCCGGACGGCGAAGGCACTCTCGTCGACGTCTCGACCGAGCTCGCGATCAGCGGCCGTGCTGCACAGTTCGGGCGCAGCCTGCTCGCCGAGGTCAGCAACGCCATGCTCGACCAGTTCGTGCAGCGGCTCGAGGCGATGATCGCCCAGTCCGACGACGGTGCCGACACCACGGGGACGCCCGAGACGGCCGCACCGAGCATCTCCGGCGTAGCCCCCGCTGCTGCGGCCGACGCTCGCGGCGAGCTCGGCGGCACGGACACGAACGTCACGGGCAACCAGTCGCTCGACGTCGTCCGGGCGATCGTTCTGCCGTTGCTCCGGCGCGCGGCCGTACCGATCGTCACGGCAGGTCTCGGCGGTCTCATCGGCCTTCTGGCCGGACGCCGCGGCCGACGGGCCAGCCCGGGTGGCATCCCGGTCACCTATGTGCTGCCCTACCCAGGCTCCGCGCCGCACCTGCCCTGACCGGCCACCAGCTCGGCATACCGACCAATCCGTCCAGAAGTCTGTGATATCCCTCAGAGACGAGGTCATCTTGCTTCGCAACACCGACTCCCGGCATCTCCCGGGAATACGCACGACCGCTCCGCGCCGCCGCATCGCGGCAGCCAGCCTCACCCTCGCTGCGCTGGCACCGCTGGCGGCGTGCGGCTCCGACGAAGGATCGGCCGAGGGCGGGGGCGCCCGCGTCGACGTGGTGGCCTTCCAAGCGCCGTCGCTGGGCGCCTTCCTCCCCGCCATCATCGATGATCAAGACCTCGACGCCGCCCACGGCCTCGACATGCGCTTCACCTACGCGACGCCCGATAACTACAACTCAGAGTTCGGTGCGGGGCATTACGACGTGGGTGCCAGCGCGGCCCTGCTCTCGGAGGCCTTACGCACCGAGCGCGGGTCCGAGGTCACTTACCTGTTCAACCTCTTCGACTTCTACGGCACCGTGGTGACCCAGAAGGACGACATCCAGCAGTTGACCGACCTCAAAGGCCGCACGCTCGCCGCAGCGACCGGCACGACGAACTACGCGATGTTCGCGTGGTTCGCCCAGGAGGCGGGCCTGGACCTCAGTACCGTAGAGACCCAGAATCAGACCACTCCCGGCCTCTCGACCATGGCCCAGACCGGTCGGACGGACGCGACCCAGCTGTGGGAGCCGGCGTACTCCTCGCTCGCGGCCGCCACCTCTGACATCCACAAGATCGACCTCGACTACGACGCGTGGAAGGCCAAGCTGGGGACCGACCAGATCCCCTATCTCGGCGTGGCCGCGCAGCTGGAGTGGGCCAAGAGCCACCCGCAGGAGGTCCAGGGCCTCTACGACACCTACAAGGCCGCCGCTGACTGGGTTCTGGAGAACCCCGAACAGGCGGCCGAGATCATCGCCAAGGAGATCCCCGGTGGCGACGCGGGCGTTATCCAGCAGCTCATCGAGACCAACGACGAGCGGCTGAAGATGAATGTCCAGCCTGCCAGCGCCGTGGCAGACGGTATCCGATCGGTCTTCCAGGCCGGCCAGCAGACCGGATACCTCACCAAGGAACCGCCGGAGACGGTCATCTACGACGGGCTCGACTGACCGCCGGTCGAGGCCACTCGCGGCGAACACCTTGTTAGCCGTGAGTACGCCGCTTATCACGGGCCAGCCACCACCCACTACGGCGGCAGCCTCTGCGACCGTCACCGCGACCACCGCTGTGGCGACGCCCGAGGAGGACTATCTGGCCGTGCTCGCAAGCACCGGGCAGTTCCCCAACGTCGAGGGCCACGCGCGCGAGCTGTGGCTGCGACACGGTTACGAGGCGTGCCGACAGCTGGAGCTCACCGGCGACATCGTCGCGACGAGATTCCCTATGGCGGACGCGATGGCGGACTGGTCCCCCCAGGACAGGGCCGGGGCGAGCCCGGGCTCGCCGAGCGCGCCGTGATCCTCGTCGACACGGCGGGGATCCAGCTACGCCCGGACGTGCAGGCGTACTAACCCTGCGGCTCCCCTCGGCCAGGCCTCCCGAACTGCCGGACTGCCGGACTCCGGAAGGCCCGGAGCCCGGCAGTCCGGGGGGTGTCCCTATGTGGTTGTCAAGCCGCAGCGGGCGTGGTCTCGGGTTGCGGGGTTCGGTAGTAGGTGTGGTTGCGGAGCATGGCGAAGAGCACGTCGCAGCGGCGGCGGGCCAGGCAGATGAGGGCAGCGTTGTGTTTCTTGCCTTCAGCGCGCTTGCGGTCGTAGTAGGCCCTGCTGGTGGGGTCGTGCAGGGCGGCGAAGGCGGCCAGGAAGAACGCCCGTTTGAGCTTGCGGTTACCGGTGCGGGCGGGGTGTTCGCCCTTGATCGAGCTGCCGGAGGTGCGGGTGACGGGGGCGATCCCGGCGTAGGCGGCGAGGTGTGCCGGAGCTTTTGAAGGCGGAGGCGTCGCCGATCTCGAGCAGGATGCGGGCGGCGGTCCTGACCCCGATGCCGGGCATGGAGGTCAGGACCCCGGCAAGAGGGTGCGCATCGAGGATCTCCTCCACCTCCGTGGCGACGGTTTTCCGTTGTGCCAGCACGGCTTTCAGGCTGTCAGCGAGCCGTGGGAGCACGGCGTCGGCGGCCGCCGTGCCGGGGACGGTCACGGTCTGCTCGTCCAGCGCGGCGAGGATGCTCTCGACCAGCTTGGCGCCCATGCGAGGTGCGTGCTTGGTCGCGATGGCGCTCAGTTTGCGGCGTCCGGCCTTGCGGATCCCGGCCGGGCCGCCGCAGCGGGAGAGGATCTCCAGCACGGCCGTGTGGGTGATACGCGGTCCGAGGACGCGTTCCAGCGCGGGGTGGATGCCGGTGAGCAAGCCGCGGATGCGGTTGCCGAGGCGGGTGGCCTCACCGGCCAGGTCGTCGTCGAACCGACCAGCACCTCCAGCTCGGCAAGGGTGTCGTCACCGGTGTCGACCTGGCGCAGCGTGTGCGGCAGGCTGCGGGCGGCATCGGCGATGACGTAGGCATCGCGGGCGTCGGTCTTGGCGGTGCCGGGGTAGAGGTCGGCGATGCGGCGCATCGCCAGGCCGGGCAGGTAGGCCACCTGGTGCCCGCAGGCGCGGGCGACCGCGACCGGCAGGGCGCCGATCGTGGCTGGTTGGTCGACGATGACCAGCAGCGGCCCGTGGGCGGCGAGCTTGTCGAACAGCGCCCGCAGCTTGGGTTCGCTGTTGGGCAGTGGCCCGTCATGCAGCCGTTTCCCGGCCGGGTCGAGGCCGACGGCGTGGTGGTTTCCTTTGCCGACGTCCAAGCCGAGGAACACGCCATAACTGCTGGTCATGTGCAGTGTCTTTCGTCCGTCGCGGGTGGTCGCCGGTCGAGCATCGATGGCCGGCACCCACGCCTGCGACGAGACCTGCCCGAAGGCGGCCGTGTCCCTATTCAGCGGTCCCTCGATGCCACCAGGTCCGGTGACACCACCCCCCGGATCATGCGTGCGACTGGGGGCATCAGTCATGCCGGACCTGGCGACCACAGCTCCTTGATCAGGAACTACGAAGAAGGTAACGGGGCGGTGCGGGCCAAGGGACCTGCGCCGGGATCGTCGGCGGTCGACCACGCGGTCAGCGTTCAGGTGCGGATGATCTCGTTGAACGGCACCCAGATGCCGCGCGGGTCAAGCAGGGCGATGAGTTCGTCGAGCGCTTCCGTGATCGCGGTGAGCCGTGGCCGCGCCCGCGCGGGATCCGGGATGTAGGCCGCGATGTCCTGCTGCAAGGGCTGAAACCAGCGGGCAAAGGCGGGGTCGTCGAGCCGGTCGACGAAGGCGACGTAGCTGATGCAGGCAGGGTCGTCGGCCGGACTGTCTGGGTCGATCATCAGCTCACCCAAGGCCCACTGCTCGCCCCCGAGCAGCATGAACGTGAGGTCTCCGTCCCTGCTGGAGATCGCGCCCTGCACGGCGGCGAGTCGGCGCACCAGCTCACGGTTACGTTCCTCGTTGCCGAAATCGAGGACCCGGACTTCCCGCGAAACGATGTGCACCCAGCACAAATACCGGCCGATGCGGTACATCGTCTCGTTGATCGCGTAGTCGAGATAGCGCTGGCTGCGTGGTTCGTCGGCGGCGCTGAACTCGGTGATCTGCTCGGGGTCCATGACGTTACGCAGGCGACTCGCCAGGGCGGAGGCTGCGGCCAACAGGGGGCCGCTGTAGCGGTCGGTGTGGTCCAGGCGTTCCTGCCGCCGCTGTTCCAGCTGCCGCCGACGCTCGAACCGAGCACCCAGCACCACCGTCACCAACGCACCGCTGACCGAAATGAGCGCAGCGATGACCGCAACCGCGTTCCCCATCCGAGAAACCGTACAACAGGTAGAACACGGATACGCTGAGTCGCCAAGTCCGCCGAGCCTTCCTGCACCGCCGTCCGCTCCACGTGGTCGACAGCAAGCTCGCCGCAGACTCACAGCGAGTGATGGCCGACCCCGGCGACGAACTGCTCGACGAGCACCTCGCACCCGAGTTCGTCGCCGTCCTCGGTTCGGCCAGCAAGACACTGGCCCCGGGACTGCGCCTCGGCTGGCTCGTCACCCCGCCCAGCTGGACCGAGCACGTTGCGGTCGCGCGCCGGGCGATCGACCTCGGCATCTCGACACTGGACCAACTGGTCCTCACCGAGCTCTTCGAATCGAGCGCGCTCGCGCGGCACCTTCGCCAGATGCGCAAGACCTACTCGAGCCGGCGAGCCACAATGCTCGACGCCGTGAAGCAGGCACTGCCGTCCGCACAGGTCCCCGGCGTCGCCGCCGGACTGCACATGCAGGTGATGCTCCCTCCAGAGATCGATGAGGAGCGACTGGTCAGCGACGCAGCTCTCGAGGGGCTCAAGATCTACGGCCTGCACAGGTACCAGCAGACCGCGTCCGCGCCACCGGGCGTCGTGCTCGGCTTCGCCCGCGCGACCGACGCTGCGATCGTCGAGGGGGTGCAGATCCTGGCGCGCCTGGTCGACGCTCAGGCCTGACCCCATCTGACGGACCGTAGTCGACGTCGGAGCGCCGAACAGCCGCCATCGACCGTTGATGTTCGCGCAGCCAGTCGGTGGCGGCCGCGAACACCCGGTCGGCTCGCACCCGGTGATCGTCACCATCTTGGCGGGCCTCGGTGCTCAGCGAAATGTCCGCGTCGGTGGCCATCGGCTGGACACCGGGTACCACTCGTGGGCGGACTGGCGGCTCACGCCGAGGCGGCGCCGATGTCGGTCCCAGGTGGCCCCGGTCTCGCGTGCCTCCCGCATGACGTACCAGCGGCGGCCGGTGAGTAGCTCGACCAGCCGCTGGCCGGCGGCCACGGCTTGGGTGGCGGTGACCGGGGCAACTTGTCCAGGTCGTGCTGGAAGTTGCACGGATCGTCCGGTTTGCGGGCCACCATGCGGTGCAGCAGCACCCGCTCGTCCTACTTCTCGCGGATCACGCGGTCGACGTCGGGCCCGGCGGGCAGGTAGCGCCGCCCGGCGCCGATCGGCGATAACCGTTTATGCGGAATTACGACTGGAGACCGACTTGCCATAGCAGGACTAAACCATACTCCGCCGACGAAAAGACTCTGCCATTCACCACTATCGCTTCGCAAATATCTTCTACCCGCCTTTGGGTTCGATTGGTGAGCTTTCTACCGTACTCGGGTGATCCCCCGATAACGAATAGATCCGGCGAACCGGACATTTTCGTGGGCGGGCTCGGCGAGCGCAGAATGGTCGCCCGCGAGCCCGCCGTGCGCCTCCGATTCAGGACTCGGCCGGACGATCAGGGGTTCTGCCCAGGCGGGGCCTGACCGGCCGGGTTCTGGTTCTCCGTGTCCTGCGTGAGGCCACCACCCTGGCAGCTCGGCTGCTGGCCGCCCGGCTGGTTGCCACCTTGGTTGGTGCAGGACACATCGACAGGCTGGATCTTGGCGAACGCTGGCGTGGCAGGCAACAGCACCATCGCCACTGCTGCCACCGCTGCCGAAACAGCTGCAGCGACTCTCTTCTTTGTCATTTCAGAACAACCTTCATGATTTTTGCGCGTCGTTATTCTCCGCTCGCACAGCCCGGACTGTTGAGAGAAGTCCTGACCCTTTTCATTGGCCAGTTGATTCGCTCGAGCGGCTGTATCGTCACGCCGCTCGCGGCGGGATGTCAATTGGACTCCCGGAAAAATCCCATTGCGTTTTTCGACGCTCATTCTGAGTGGACGATCCACTACCATCGGAGAACAGACACGCGAGTATGACGGACCACGGCGGGAGGCTTCAGCGCAAGCCGAGCAAACTCGCACTGACGCGCAACCTCAGGTGCCTCAACCCGGCGTCGAGGCTGCTCGCTCGTGCACCACAGTTCGTGCCTAGCGGGGCAGCCGCGCGAGGAGGTCGTCAACCCATTGCCTGCGGGCGCCGCCGCTGCGATGCGGCCCCAACCGAGGCGGTCGGTGAGTGCCCGAAGCACCGTGGATGCTTCGCTCGGCCGGATCCCGCGTCGGATGAGTAGGTCGCTGAACTCGCGTGCCCCGTCGTGCGTGCCGGCCTGGCATGCGTGGTCGAAGTCGGTGACGCGCACGTTGACGGGCACACCCGTGCTGCGTGTGCTCGATCGTCAACCCGCCCTCCACCATGGTCACCGCCAGCGCCGCGGTACCCAAGCCCTGCGCGAGCTGGGCGTTGTCGAACTCCGGTTCGAGGCCGCCCTCGCCGATCGCGACTCCCAGTACCGGAAACAGCAGCAAGCTCGGCAAGCCCGGCCGCACCACAGCGTGGGTGGCGGCGATGCTGACCAGCAACACGTGCCCCCGGTCAAGAGCACCACGTAACTGCGGCAGCGTCACCAACGCCCCACACGACCCGATGGCATCTCAGGAATGCGACGTGGCGCGGTCGATACCCGGCACACGTCAGCCGGTGTCTCCGACGCAGGACCGTTGCACTGGCCGGACAGGGCCCCGACCTCCCAGATCTCCATCTGTGCAGGTCAGGGCGATTGCGGCGGCTACCTTGACGGTCGAGGTCACTGGTTCGATCCCAGTATCGCGCACCACCTGTTTCCCAGGTCAGACTCCCAACGGTGATCACCGCCGGTGGGGTTTCGTCATTCCTGGGCGGACTTCCAGCGCCGCCGCCGTCAGGGCTCAGGCGACGGACGGCGGGCGTGGCTATCGCGACCCGGACCGATCGATCTGTTCGCGAAGGATGTCACCGTGTCCCGCGTGCCGGGCGAACTCTTCGATCATGGCGAGGAGAGTCCAGCGCATGCTGACTGTTCCTTCCCGGGGATTATCCCTGGTGTCGTCGAGGTCGAAACGGGCTGCGATCACCCGCGATCGCTCGCTTGCCCGCTCGAACTCGGCGATCACGTCGACCAGCAGCTCGTCGTCGGCGACGGCGAAGGTGCCCTCGTCCCGGTTCGAGTATCCGTCGCATTCGGATTCGTCGAGTCCCGCCCAGAATCGCTGGAACCAGATCCGTTCGGCGGCCGCGGCATGCTTGATCAGGGAGATCGGTGTCGTCAGTGACGCAACGAGCCGGCGCCGCGCGTCGGCCTCGGAGAGGCCGCGTACGGTGTCGATCAGGGCTTCGCGGTTGCGATCGAGCATGTTCTCGATGATCGCTCGCTCGGCGCCGTTGGTCATTCGGTTGGTATCCACGGGTTTCACTCCATCTCCAGCGAGGCGTCGGGACCGTGCGGTCCCGCCTCGGTCGGCGGTCAGGCTGCGTTCGGCGAGGGCAGGCGAAGCCGGGACGTCGCATCCAGAGCTGGAATGAGCCGGAGCGTTCGGGGTCACCGCTGTGATCCGCAGGGCGCGGGTCGACGCGGGCGGAATTGAACATCACAGCCGAAGCCGGTTCAGGTCGGGAGCCGAACCGATCGCTGACGCGTATGCCTGTCTGTCGCAGATCATCCCATGACTTCGGCCGTCAGGCCATGTACTTGAACCGAGGGTCGGAGACGACCTGCCCGCCCGCCCCTGAGGTGGAGAGTTGACACGGCCGCGTTTCAGTAGCCCTCACGTCTGCACTAGCCTGGACAACTCCTCGAACAGCAAGGACCGTGAGGCTGGCATGCGCACCTACTTCGAGCCCGAGGACACCGACGCGCTCGAATCGGCCAAGGCCGTCCTGATCCGACGCTGCGTGGCCTGGGCGGAGCAACAGGGCCGCGAGCTCGATCCGATGGCGTTGAACACGATGCTGGACTTCCGGCACCACAGCGTCGACGGGCGGCTCGGGTACTGGACCACCGGCTTGGTCGAGGAATTCCTGCTGTCGCACACGCCGCGAACGGTGTCGGCCACCGCGCAGGACGTAGCCCACATGCCCGAGGACCTGCGCGCGCTCATCCGTTACCTGCACGCGACCGGGCTGGCCGACCCGACCGGTGATCCGCAGGCCGAGCTCGACGCGGCGATCACGAAGGCCGGGGCCGAGTTCCCCGCGGCGATGGCCGACGAACGCAACTTCGGCGTGGCCAAATTCTGGGTGATGAAGGCCCTCCGCCTGGGGGTGGACCCCACGGACGATGCCGCCATGGCAGGGTTCCTCGACGACGCCCGCGCGGGCCGGGTCGACTACGACGACGGCATTCTCGCTGAGATCGCCGCCCGGCATGTCCGCGATGGCGGTGGCCGGCCCGAACGCGCGGTGCTCCAGCTGCCGGTGTCGCTTCCGCCGGACGCGGAACTCGCGGCAGCCGCCGAGCGGACCCCGGTGGTCGCCCGGTTGCGAGGGCTGGTCGACTGGGTCGGCGAGGGTCGATCGCTGACCCCGAGCGGCAACCTGAAGCTCGCTGATGCCCGCGAGCTGGTGGCGCTGCTGGACACCGGCGACCGGTTCGACCCGCGGATCGGGGACCGGGTCTTTCAGACCCGGAGCAGCTCCGACCTGCCGGTGTTGTCCTCTCTGGTGGAGCTGGCCAAGCAGGTCCGCGTCGTCCGGGTGGTGAAGGGCAAGCTGGTGCCGGTGGCCAAGAACGCTCGGCTGCTGCGCGACAGCCTCGCGTTGTGGACGGCCGCGTTCGGCGCACTGCCCTCACCCGAGCTCGTCACGCAAGGACGTCACTGGGTACCTGAGCACACCACCCTGCTCAGCGTCCTCATCGACGAGGTGCTGGCCGACGTGCTCAACACCCTCTACGGGCTCCCCGAACCGATGCCGGTCGTCCGGCTCGCGGAGGGTGTCTGGCTGTCCCTGAACGAAGCCTTCGACATCGATGATCTCGATGCGGCGTCCGAGACGACGTGGCGAAAGGGGGTCGGCGACGACCTTCGTCGGCTGTTCGCCACGCTCGCCGACTTCGGCGCGGTCGAGCTGACCACCGCGGAGCCCGATCCGGTTTTCCGCGCCGATCTGGGCCTCGACCCGGGGGCGGCTGACCAGGTCGCGCCGTTGCCGCCGGACATGCTCGATCGGCTGCGGGCCGCACTGCGGCCGGGGGCCGGCCCGATGGAACTGGTGTCCCTCACGCCGCTGGCCACCCGGGCGGTGCGCGCCCGGCTGGTCGAAGAGGGCCGGCACGCGCCGCTGGTCGGTGAGCTGGCCGACGCCGAACCCGGGCCCATGCTGGGCATGCTCTCCGAGCACTACAGCCCGGAGACAGCAGAGGCAGAGGTCGCCGGATGGCTGGCCGCCCACGGCGGCCGGGACCGCGGCCTGCCGCGACTGCTGGACGCGATCCGCGACTGCCCGTTCCGCACGCGCGCGCTCGGGATGCTCGACATCCTGTCCCACACCTTTCCCGACCGAGCCGCCTTCCTGCGGAACCTGCGCGCGGACCGGCACCTGGGCCCGATCGCGACCCACTTGCTGGTCGAGGACGGCGAGCTCGCGATGGAGGAACTCGGCGAGGAGGAAAGGGTGCTTGGCATGGCCGAGCAGTTCATCCACCTGCTGGAGATCGGCGGCCCCGACGCCGTTGCCGACATGCTCAGCGAGCTCCCCCCGGACGAGGCGCGCGGCTTGACGGCGACGCTGCTGGCGTCCGGTCATCCGGACGAGACCGGGCTCGAGGAGCTCCGCGAGCTGCTCGCCGCGCGGCGGCCCGGGCTCGCGACCGTGCACCCGCTCGCCGGGACGTCCCGGTCGTCCCGGTCCTCTCGGAAAGCGCGCGAGAAGCGACGCAAGCGCCGGCGTTGAGCCCGGCCTCGCTCGACCTGCCACGGTGCGAGCGCGACCCACCGGCGACCGCAGTGAAGGCCACCTTCACTGCGTTCAACGCAGTGAAGGTGGCCTTCACTGCAGCGGGTGGCCGCAGACGTGGTGGCCTTCACCGCGGCCGGGCGGTCACTGCTCGGTGGAGTCGTTGCCGCCCTGCTCGGCCAGGAAGCGTTCGAACTGGCTCGCCAGCTCGTCGGCCGTCGGCATCGGGGTGTTGTCCGCCAGCAGGTTGCCCTTCGCACTCGCCGCCGTGAACGCGTCGTACTGGCGCTCCAGCGCGCTCACCACCTCGGCCACCTCGTCCGACTCGCGGACCTGGCGGTCCACCTCCTCGTCGGTGCGCCGCGCCGCCTCCCGCAGCGTGTCGGACGGCAGGCTCAGTCCCGTCGCACGCGTGATCGCGTCCAGGAGCGTCAGTCCCGCCGCCGGATACCGCGCCTGCGCCAGGTAGTGCGGCACGTGCGCCGCGAAGCCCATCGCGTCGTGGCCCGCCTCCCCCAGCCGCAGCTCCAGCATCGCCGCGGCGCTCCCGGGAATCCGCACCTCGTTGAACAGCGGCTGGTAGTCCTCGATGAGCTGCGCGCGGGTCGCGTGTGCCGTCAGGCCCAGCGGCCGCGTGTGCGGCACGCCCATCGGGATGCCCTGGAAGCCCACGCTCAGCCGCACCTGCCAGCGCTCCACGAGATGCCGCACGGCGGCGGCGAAGCGTTCCCACTCGTGGTCCGGCTCCGGTCCCGTGAACACCAGGAACGGCGTCGCGTTCTCGTCGTGCAGCAGCCGCACCGCCAGCTCCGGCGCCTCGTAGTCGGTCCAGTGGTCACCCGAGAACGTCATCGTCGGCCGCCGTGAGCGGTAGTCGATCAGCCGGTCGACGTCGAACCTCGCCACGACCGGCCCGTCCAGCTCCTCCAGGAGGTGATCGGCGACCGCCCTGCCCGCCGAGCCCGCATCGATGAACCCGTCGAAGTGGTAGAGCAGCACCGCACCGTCCAGAACGGGAACGTCGGAATCCACTTCGTACAATTCGACCGGATCCGACACCACCGCGAAACCTCCTGATCTTCAGCTGTCTGTCCCAAGCGGATACCAACGCATGGCGGTCCTGTTTCCATCCCACCACATCGACCTGCCCCCGGGCGCCCCGTGGTGGAAGATGTTCGCGTGCAGGAGCCGAAGACACCCCGGACCCCGACCGTGCCGAGTCCCGAGCACGTCGACAGCCTCGCGACCGTGCTCGACCTCGTTCGCTCGGGCACGGCGCGCACCCGGCCCGAGATCAGCCGCCACTCCGGGCTCGGCCGCACCGTCGTGACCCAGCGCGTCAACCAGCTCACCGAATGCGGGCTCATGGAAGAGGGCGCGCTCGGCCCGTCGAGCGGCGGGCGCGCTCCCCGCGAGCTGCGGTTCCGGGCCCGCGCGGGCGTGATACTCGCCGCGGAGCTGGGCGCCACCAGCATCGGCGTCGGCGTCACTGACCTCAGCGGCACCGTGCTCGCCGAACGGGAGGAAGCCGCCGACATCGCGCTCGGCCCCGATCCCGTGCTGGACCGCGTCGAGATCCTGTTCGACGAGCTGCTCACCGAGATCCGCGCCGAACACGGCGACGTCGCCGTGTGGGGCATCGGGATCGGCCTCCCCGGTCCGGTCGAGTTCGCGACCGGACGGCCGAGCGCGCCGCCGATCATGCCCGGCTGGGACGGCTACCCGGTGCGCGACCGGCTCACCGCCCGCTTCGGCGCGCCCGTGTGGGTCGACAACGAGGTGAACACGATGGCGCTCGGCGAGCTGCGCGCCGGATCCGCCAAGGGGCAACGCGACATCCTGTACGTCAAGATCGGCACCGGCATCGGCGCCGGGCTCGTGTCCGGCGGGCGGCTGCACCGCGGCAGCCAGGGCTGCGCGGGCGACATCGGCCACGCCGCCGTCAACGACGAGGCGACCGTGGTGTGCCGCTGCGGCAACACCGGCTGCCTCGAGGCGTACGCCGGCGGCGCGGCACTCGCGCGCGACGGGCTCGCCGCGGCACAGGAGGGGCGCAGCGAGTTCCTCGCCGGCGTACTGGAGTCCACGGGCACCGTGACCGCGGCGGACATCTCCCGCGCCGCGCAGAGCGGCGACCGCACCTCCGTGGAGCTGCTCACCCGCGCGGGCAGGCTGATCGGCAGCCTGCTCGCGACGCTCGTCAGCTTCTACAACCCCGCGCTCGTGATCATCGGCGGCGGGGTGGCCGCGGCGGGAGACCTGCTGCTGGCCGCAGTGCGCGAGTCCGTCTACCGGCGCTCCCTGCCCCTCGCGACGCGTGAGCTGCGCATCGCGCGCTCCACGCTGAGCGACCGGGCCGGGCTCGTGGGGGCCGCGTTCATGGTCATCGACGAACTGTTCGCCCCCGAGCGGCTAGCCCATTGGGTGGCGGCGGGAAGTCCGGCCGGAGCACCTGAACTCGTCGACGTCCCATTGCGCGCTCCCCTGCTCTAGCCTGGGAAGATGCCCGATCGCGTCTACGGGGGCCGGACGGCGGCCGATCGCAGAGCAGAGCGCAGGCAGCGCCTGCTGGACGCCGGGCTGGAACTGTTCGGTACCGAGGGCTACCTGGCGACCTCGATCGAGCGCCTGTGCTCGGCGGCCGGAGTGTCCACGCGGAACTTCTACGAGGAGTTCACCGGACGCGAGGCATTGCTGACGGCTTTGCACGACCTGGTGCTGGAACGCGCGATGAGGGCCGTTGCCGACGCGTTCGCCCGCGCGGAGAACGAGCCGCTGGCGCTGCGGATCGAGCTCGCCGTGCGTGCCTACATCACCACCACCGCCGAGGATCGCCGCTGGGCGCGACTGTCCTATGTGGAGATCGTGGGCGTCAGCGAGTCCGTGGAGCGGCACCGGCTCGCGTGGCGCGAGCGGTGGGTGGCGTTCCTCGTCGCCGAGGCGCGCCGCGCCGTCGAGCACGGGGAGGCCATGTCGCGCGACTTCCATCTCAGCGCGGTCGCGCTGATCGGCGCCGTCAACGAACTGGTCTACCACTGGGCGGTCGGCGACCACCGCATCCCGCTGGACGACGTGATCGCCGAGATCGTGCGCATCGCCACGGCGACCCTCACCGGCCCCTAGGCGCAGCGTCTCCGTTTGGGTGGTGGGGGGAGAGGCGTCCTAGGGCAGAGCGGTTTCCTCCAGCCAGGTGGTGAAGAAGGCGTCCAGGGGGCGGGCGGCGTGGCGGGCGGCCAGTGCGGTGAACTGCTCCGTGGTCACCGTCGCGTGCCGGTGGGTGTCCGTCCACGCGCGCAGCAACCCGAAAAAGGTCTCGTCGCCGAGTTCGCCGCGCAGCGCGTGCAGCAGCAGCGCGCCCTTCTTGTACACGCCCTCGTCGAACATCCCGGCCACACCGGGATCGGCGAGCCGCAGCCCCGGCCGCTCCGCGAGCACCCCGCGCCAGTACCGCGCGTGCTCGCCGGCCGGCCGCCCGCCCGACGCCTGCGACCACAGCCATTCCGCGTAGGTCGCGAAGCCCTCGTTCAGCCAGATGTGCCGCCAGCCGGCGACGGTGAGGCTGTTGCCGAACCACTGGTGCGCCAGCTCGTGCACGACAAGCCGCTCGTGGGTGCGCCCGCCGTCGACGTGGTTGGCGCCGAACACGGCCATGCCCTGCGCCTCCACCGGATCGTCGAGGTCGTCGTCGGTGACCACCACGACGTACTCGGCGAACGGGTACGGGCCGAACAGGTCCGCCAGCACCTCCAGCATCCTCGGCTGCCGGGCGAAGTCGGCCTCCGCGCGGGCTTGCAGCCTCGGGGGCACGGCGAGCCGCTGCCCCGGCCCGGGCTCCAGTTCGGTGTAGCGGCCGATCTGCACGCTCATCAGGTACGTGGCGGTCGGCGCGTGCTGCTCGTAGACCCACGTCGTGGTGCTCGCGGACCGCTGCCGCGACACCGGCGTGCCCGTCACGTACACCGAGTACGCCGACGCCGTCGTCAGCGCCACGCGGTAGGTCGCCTTGGCGGACGGGTGGTCGTCGCACGGGAACCACGACGGCGCGCCGATGGGCTGCGCGGCGACGAGCACGCCGTCGCTCAGCTCGTCCCAGCCGATCTCGTCCCAGTACCGCGACGCGAGCGGGCGCGGGTTGCCGGAGTAGCGGACCTCGACGGTGAACTCCTCACCGTCGGCGAGCGACCGGGCGGGCGTGATGGCGAGCTTGTGGCCGCGGTGCGCGTACCGCGCGGGCCTGCCGCCCACCAACACCCTGCCGACCTTCAGGCCCGCGAGGTCGAGGCTGAACCGGGACAGCGCCTGGGTCGCGACGGCGTCGATGCGGGCTCTGCCGGAGAGCCGGTTGGCGCCGATCCGGTAGTCGAGCTCGAGGTCGTAGTGCCGGACGCGGTAGCCGCCGTTGCCGTGCTCGGGCAGGTACGCGTCGCCCGATGTCCTCGCGCCCGCGGCCGGCGCCGACCTCCTCACCACGGCGTCACCGCCAGGCGGCGATGGCGTTGCCCTGCCACCGCGTGCCGGCCGGCACCACGTCGCCCCGCGTCACCAGCGAGCCGGGGCCGATCGTCGTGCGGGCGCCGATGCCGGCGCCGGGCAGCACGATGCCGTGCGGGCCGAGCGTCGCGCCCTCGTCGAGCACCACCGTGTCCATGCTCATGATCCGATCATGGAACAGGTGGGTCTGCACCACACAACCCCGGTTGACGGTCGCGCCGTCGCCGATGCGGACGAGGTCGGACTCGGGCAGCCAGTACGTCTCCACCCACGCCCCGCGCCCGATCCGCGCGCCCATGCTCCGCAGCCACGCCGGCAGCAGCGGGGTACCGCCAAGCGAGCCGACGAGCCACGGCACGGCGAGCACCTCCACGAAGGTGTCGGCCAGCTCCGCGCGCCACACGAACGAGCTCCACAGTGGCCGCTCTGACGCGCGGAACCGGCCCACCAGTACCCATTTCGCGACGGTCGCGGTCGCGGCGGCGAGGACGCCCGCCGCGAGCAGAACGCCGCCGGACAACAGCGCGGCCACGCCGGGCCCCATACTCGCCATCAGCGCGACGAGCGCGCCGACCACGAGCACCGCCAGCGCGACCCCGCACATCACCGGCACCACGCGGCACAGCTCCACGACCGCCCGCGCGACCCGCAGCCTGGCCGGCGGGTCGAACGTGCGGCTGGTGTCGGCGTCCTCCACCGACCGGCGCAGCGGCATCGGCGGCATCCCGAGCCACGACGAGCCCTTCTTCGCCTTCGGCGGTGTGGACGACAGCACCCCGACCAGCCCGCGCTTGGGTACCGACCGCCCGGGCGCGGTCATGCCGGAGTTGCCGAGGAACGCCTGCTTGCCGATGCGCGCGGGGGCCACGTGCAGCCAGCCGTGGCCGAGCTCGTAGGTGGCCACCATCGTGTCGTCGGCGAGGAAGGCCCCGCTGTCGATCTTGGTCATCTTCGGCACCGCGAGCACGGTGGACGCCTCGACGCCGCGGCCGACCCTCGCGCCGAGCAGGCGCAGCCACACGGGGGTGAACAGGCTGGCGTACAAGGGGAACAGTCCCGCCCGCGCGGAGTCCATGAGCCGCTCGGTGGCCCACACCTGCCAGGCGCCGCGGCTGTGCACCGGGTGGTAGCCCTCGCGCAGGCCGATCCCGAGTGCCCGCACGCCGCCGAGCACGAGCAGCGCGTACGCCACGAGGTAGGCGAGGGTCGCGACGGGAACGGCGGCCAGCGCGGCGCCGAGCGCGGGCCCGGGCGCGCGGCCCGCGACCGCGGCGCCGAGCACCGCGAGCGCGGGCACCGCCGCGAGCGCCGGGAGCAGCCCCAGCAGCACCGAGGTGAGGCCGTAGCCGGCGGCCCACCGGCGCGAGCGGGGCGGCGCGCCCGGCGGCCACTGCCTGCTCGCCTTGCCCTCGCGGCGCGCGGGCGAGCCCGCCCAGCGCTGCCCCGCCGGCACGCTGCCCAGGACGGTGGAACCGGCCGCGATCTCGGCGTGCTTGCCGACGCGCGCCCCTGGCAGCAGGGTGCTCCTCGCCCCGACGCGCGCGCCGGCGCCGACGCGGATCTTGCCGATGTGCACGACGTCGCCGTCGACCCAGTAGCCGGAGAGGTCGGTCTCCGGTTCCACGGCCGCTCCCCTGCCCAGCTTCAGCAGCCCGGTCACCGGCGGCGGGGAGTGCAGGTCGACGTCACGGCCGACCTTGGCGCCCAGTGCGCGCGCGTAGTGCGTCATCCACGACGCGCCCGCGAGGGCGTTGGCACCGCTGGCGTCGGCGAGCCGTTCGGCGGCCCACAGCCGCAGGTGCACCCGTCCGCCGCGCGGATGGGTGCCGGGGCGCACACCGCGCAGCAGCAGCCGCGCGCCGCCCGCCGCGAGGGCGATCCGCCCTGCCGGGCTGAACAACACGAGCCACGCCGCGGCGAGCGCCCACCACGGCACCGAGGGCGCCCACGCGAGCCCGGCCCAGCCCGCGAGCACCGTCGACACCGCGGCGGCGATCGTGGTCCAGCGCAGCCCGGTGAGGGTGAACAACGGCAGCAGGAACAGCGTCTGCGCCAGACCCGTGCGGCGCCGGGTCGGCACCACCGCCCGGGTGCTGGTGGTCGCGTCGCCGAGCCCGTCCAGCAGTGCGGCGAGCTCGCCGAGGCGCGGGTGCCGGTACACGTCGGTGACCGACACCGTGGGGTGCCGCGTGCGGATGCGGGAGACGAGCTGCGCCGCGGTGAGGCTGCCCCCGCCGTTGCGGAAGAAGTCGGCGGAGGGATCGGTCACGGCCACACCGAGGATCTCGCCCCACGCCTCGGCGAGCCAGGACTCCGTCGGGGACAACGACCCCGGCGCGTCCACGGTGGACAGTGGCCACGGCAGCGCGGCGCGGTCGACCTTGCCCGAGGTCCGCGTCGGCAGGTCGCCGACCACGGCGAGCAGCGGCACAAGCGCGGCGGGCAGCTGCTCCCGCAGGCGCGACACGGCGCCGTCGTGGTCGAAGCCCTCGCGGGGCACGACGTAGCCGACGAGGATCTGGTTGCCCGCCTTGGTGGTGCGGATCGCGGCCGCTCCGCCCGCGACGCCGGGCAGCGCCTGCAGCGCGGCGTCCACCTCGCCGAGCTCGATCCGGCGGCCACCGAGCTTGATCTGTTCGTCGGCCCTGCCGAGGAACAGCAGGCCCTCCGGCTCCGCGCGCACGAGGTCGCCGCTGCGGTACGCGCGCTGCCAGCCGAGCGCGGGCAGCGGCGCGAACTTCTCGGCGTCCTTGGCCGCGTCAAGGTAGCGCGCGAGGCCCACCCCGCCGATCACCAGCTCGCCGGACTCGCCCATCGCCACCGGCCTGCCCGCGTCGTCGACGACGGCGAGCTGCCAGCCCGCGAGCGGCAAACCGATCCGCACCGGGCCCTCGCCGGTGAGCGGCGCCGCGCACGCCACGACCGTCGCCTCGGTGGGACCGTAGGTGTTCCAGACCTCGCGGCCCTCGACGGCCACGCGCTCGGCCAGCTCCGGCGGGCACGCCTCGCCGCCGAAGATCAGCAGCCGGACGTCCTCGAGGGCGTCGGCTGGCCACAGCGCAGCGAGCGTCGGCACGGTCGACACGACGGTGATCCGCCGCTCCACCAGCCACGGGCCGAGGTCCACACCGGTGCGCACGAGCGCCCTCGGCGCGGGAACCAGGCACGCGCCGTGCCGCCACGCCAGCCACATCTCCTCGCACGAGGCGTCGAACGCCACCGACAGCCCGGCCAGCACCCGGTCGCCGGGCCCGAGCGGCTCGTCGGCGAGGAACAGCCCGGCCTCGGCGTCGACGAACGCGGCCGCGCTCGCGTGGCTCACGGCGACGCCCTTGGGCTTGCCCGTGGACCCGGAGGTGAAGATGATCCAGGCGTCGTCGCCGGGCGCGGGCGCGCCCGTCCCGCCGCGCGGAGTGCCGCGCAGCGTGAGCGCGCCGCCGTCGCCGAGCACGGCACACACCCCGGCCTCCCCGAACACGAGCTCGGCCCGCTCGGCGGGGTCGTCGGCGTCCACCGGCACGTAGGCGGCGCCGAGCGAGAGCACCGCGAGGATCGCGACGTACAGCTCCGCGGTGCCCGACGAGACCCGGACGCCGACGCGGTCACCGCGGCCGATGCCCTGCGCGGCGAGCATGCCGCGCACGGTGTCGATCTCCTCGGCGAGCTGCCGGTACGTCAGCGTCTGCGTGCCGTCGTCGAGGGCGGGCGCGCCGGGATGGCGCGCCGCGGTCTCGGCCAGGATGTCCAGCAGCGTCCGCTCACTCGGGGCGAGACCGGACCAGAACAGCGCCCTGCCCGCGGTGGGGGTGGCGTGGGCCGGGGCGGTGTCGATCGCGAGTGTCACACGGCCTCACAGCGGCTCATCCGGGTCGGCTCCGGATGAGGCGCCCCATTTCCGGCCGACCAGAATACCCGACGGTGAACGGCAGGTTGCCGACCGGTGTCGCGTCGCCTCATGCAGTGAAGGCCACCTTCACTGCGTTCAACGCAGTGAAGGTGGCCTTCACTGAGCCTTTTCCATCTTGATCTTTGTGTGGTTTGGCGTGTTGGTGTGCCGAACGTAGTGAAGCTCCTGGTAGATGGATCGTCGACCAAGATCAACCCAGGACCACCAGGAGCTTCGCGTGTTGTTGTATCCCGGCACGATCGACCTGTCCACCACCCACCTGCGGTATGTCGCCACCGTGGTCCGCGTCCACCGCCGCCGGATCGGCAGCCGCTGGCGTCGGCTCTCGGCCGGCCAGCAGGCCCTGCTGGTGCTGGCCCACCTGCGCAACGGCGACCCCTACGCGCGGCTGGCCGCCGGATTCGGCATCGGGATCGCCACCGTGTACCGCTACATCCGCGAAACGGTCCACCTGCTCGCCGCCCGCGCACCCACCCTCACCGACGCACTCCGGCGCCTGTCCCGCCACGGCGACAACTACGCCATCCTCGACGGCAGCGTCATCCGCACCGACCGGCTCGCCGCCGACCGACCGTTCTACTCCGGCAAACACCGCCACCACGGCATCAACCTGCAAGCACTCACCGACCCGCGCGGCACCCTGCTCTGGGTCTCCGACGGCCTACCCGCAGCGGTCAACGACACCGCCGCAGCCCGCCACCACAACATCCCCGACGCCTGCCGCCAAGCCGGCATCACCGTGCTGGCCGACAGCGGCTACCACCACATCGCCGACGGGGTGATCACCCCCTACAAACGCGTGGGCGGCGGCCACATCACCACCCGGGAACTCAACCCCGGCCAACGCGTAGCCAACACCGCCCTCGCCCGCGTCCGCGCCCCCGGCGAACGCGCCTTCGCCACCCTCAAAGCCTGGCGCATCCTCACCCGCGTCCGCTGCAGCCCCCACCACGTCACCACACTCGCCAAAGCCATCCACACCCTCGAACACCACCCCCACCACCAAGGATGAAAAAGGCTCACTGCAGTCAACGCAGGCATGGTGGCCTTCACTGCACGGGGGCCTAACGCGACTTCTTGGGCTTCTTCTCGCGCACGCGCACGTTGATCCGCACCGGGCTGCCCTGGAAACCGAAGCGTTCCCGGAACTTCCGCTCGATGAAGCGCCGGTAGCCGGCCTCCAGAAAACCGGTGGTGAACAGCACGAGCGTCGGCGGGCGGATCCCCGCCTGCGTCGCGAAGAGCACCTTCGGCTGCTTGCCCCCACGCACCGGCGGCGGGGTGGCCGCCACGAGGTCGGAGAGCCAGCCGTTGAGCTGCCCGGTCGGCACGCGCTGGTCCCACGACGCGAGCGCCGTGCGCAGCGCGGGCGCCAGCTTGCGGACTGCGCGGCCGGTGAGCGCGGAGACGTTGACCCGCTCCGCCCACGGCACGCGCACGAGTCCCCGGTCCAGCTCGCGGTCGAGCTGGTGCCGCCGGTCCTCGTCCACGAGGTCCCACTTGTTGAACGCCAGCACCAGCGCGCGGCCCGCCTCGGCGACCAGCGTCACCACCCGCAGGTCCTGCTCCGACACCGGCTCGCTGGCATCCAGCAGCACGATCACCACCTCGGCGGCGTCGATCGCGGTCCGGGTGCGCAGGGACGCGTAGTACTCCATGCCGCTCGCGGTCTGCACGCGCTTGCGCAGGCCGGCCGTGTCGACGAAGCGCCACAGCTGCCCGTCCAGCTCCACCAGCGAGTCGACCGGGTCGACGGTGGTACCGGCGACGGAGTCCACCACCGCGCGCTCCTCGCCGGTGAGCTTGTTGAGCAGGCTGGACTTGCCGACGTTCGGCTTGCCCACGAGCGCGACGCGACGCGGCCCGCCCGCGGCACGGTCGGCGTCCCTCGGCGCCTCGGGCAGCGCGTTCACGATCGCGTCGAGCAGGTCGCCGGAGCTGCGGCCGTGCAGCGCGCTCACCGCGTGCGGCTCGCCGAGCCCGAGCGACCACAGCGACGCGGCCTCGGCGAGCAGGCGCTCGTCGTCGACCTTGTTGGCCGCGAGCAGCACGGGCCGCTTCGAACGGCGCAGCACCTTCGCGACCGCCTCGTCGGTGGCCGTCGCGCCCACGGTGGCGTCGACGACGAGCAGCACGGCGTCCGACGTGGACATCGCCAGCTCCGCCTGTGCCGCGACCGAGCCCTGCAGGCCGGTGGCGCCGGGCTCCCAGCCGCCGGTGTCGACGACGGTGAACCGGCGCCCGTTCCACAGCGCGTCGTAGGCGACGCGGTCGCGCGTCACCCCGGGCACGTCCTGCACGACGGCCTCACGGCGGCCCAGGATCCGGTTCACCAGGGTGGACTTGCCCACGTTCGGCCTGCCCACCACGGCCAGCACCGGTTGCGCGAGCTCGGCGGCGTCGTCGGGCTCTCCCTCGGCGCCCTCCACGTCGGCGGCGAGGAACTCCGCCTCGTCGGACCAGGTGCCGTCTGCTTCGGTCATTGTCTCTGCTTCTCTTCTCGTTGCCGGTCAAGCTTTTCGACGAGCGCGGCGAGCGTCCCCCTGATGCGCTCGGTGCCCTCGGCCAGCGCGGTGCGTCCCCTGCCGACGTCCACAGTGAACGGTTCGCCGACGAGCACGTCGACCGAGGGCCGGAACCGCCGCCGGTTCCCCGGGTTCAGCGTTCCGCGCACCGCCACCGGCACCACGACCGCACCCGACATCCGCACCAGCCATGCGGCGCCCTGCTGGGCCTGTGCCACGTCGCCCGCGCCCCGCGTGCCCTCGGGGAACACCCCGATGAGCCCGCCGTCGCGCAGCACCTCGGTCGCCGTGCGCAGCGCCTCCCGGTCCGGCACGCCGCGTTTCACGGGAACCTGCCCGATGCGGCGCAGACCCCAGCCCGCCGGGCCCGAGAACATCTCCTCCTTGACGAGGAACACCGAGCGCCTCGGCAGCATTCCGAAGATGAGCTGCGGCTCGATCATCGAGCTGTGGTTGGCGACCAGCACGACGGGACCCGTGCGCGGCACCCGGGCGGCGCCGTGCACGCGGATGCGGTAGGCGGGCCGGTAGAGGTACCGGGCGATCACCCTGCCCACGTCGTGCAACCAGGGCGTGGCGCCCTGGGGGAGTCCGGTCACCGGCGGGCCTCCGCGAACTCGCCGCCGAGCAGGCCCCGCCTGCTGGCCAGCTCGCTCAGCGCCGTGATCACCTGCTCGATCGACAGCTCGGACGTGTCGAACACCACCGCGTCCTCGGCCGCGCGCATGGGCGAGACGGCCCGCGTGGAGTCGAGCTGGTCGCGGCGCTCCACCGACGCGCGCGCGTGCTCCGGGGTCGAGTCCCTGCCCGCGGCGGAGTCCTGCGCGCTGCGCCGCGCGGCCCGCACCTCGGCCGACGCGGTGAGGAAGACCTTGAGCGGCGCGCCGGGCGCCACGACCGTGCCGATGTCGCGGCCGTCGACCACGATGCCGCCCACGGAGCCCAGCACGGACTCGATGATCTCCCGCTGCCCCGCGACGAGCACCCGCCGCACCTCGGGCACGGCCGAGACGGGCGACACGGCCACGTTGACCCGCTCGGTGCGGATCTCCTCGCCGACGTCCTCGCCGTTCAGCTGCGCGCGCGGGTGCTCGGGATCGGTGCCGACGCCCACGCGCACGTCCCCGGCCAGCGCGGCGACCGCAGCGGAGTCGGTGGGGTCGATACCCGCGCGCAGCACCGCGAGGGTGACGACGCGGTACATCGCGCCCGTGTCGAGGTAGCCGGCGCCCAGCTTGGCGGCCAGCTTGCGCGCGACCGTGGTCTTGCCGGTTCCCGATGGGCCGTCCAGAGCGACCACGCCGCGTAGGGCTCCCGCCACCGACTGTTCTCCCTCGCTTCTCGCCGTCCCTTGCGAGGGTCCATTCTGCCTTCCGGTCAGCCGCGCTCCGCACGCAGGCGCTCGTCCAGCTCGTCGGTGACCAGCGTGGACTTCTCGATGGCTCCGGTGTGGTAGGCGGTACGGCCGAAGAGCTGCGACAGCACGGGCGCGGTGATCACCTGGAACAGGCCCGCGAGCACGAGGCCCACCGCGTACTGCGGCTCCAGCCGCACGGCGGTGCCCGCGAGGATCAGCAGCAGGCCCAGCGTCTGCGGCTTGGTGGCCGCCTGCAGCCTGCTGGGCACGTCGGGCAGCCGCAGCACGCCGTAGGCCCCGATCACGCAGAACAGCGCCCCGGAGAGCAGGAGCACCGCACAGATCCAGTCGCGCACGGTCACCGGTACTCCTCCCTCCGCTCGACGAGCCGCACGACCGAGATCGAGCCGACGAACCCGAGCAGGGCCACGGCCACGAGCAGCGCGATGTAGATGCCGCGCAGCGACATCGCCATGCCCACCGAGGTCCCGGCCACGATGAGCACCACGAGCACGTCGACCGCGAGGATCCGGTCGAGCGTCCGCGGGCCGCGGACGAGCCGCAGCAGGATCATCAGCCCGGCGAGGCCGAGCAGGGCGAAGGTGATGGCGAAGACGACGGTCATCGGGACTCCATCCGGGTTCGGGCGCGGCGCCGCTGCTTGGCCTCCTCCGCGCGGGACCGCGCCGTGCGGGCCTCCTCGGCGGAGCCGTACGCGTGCATGACCTTCACCTGCAGGTCGAGCGCGTCGTCGTGGATCTTGTCGCAGGACACGCGCGAGTGGACGCCGAGCGCGTAGACGTACCAGATGCGGTTGGTCCGGTCGATCTGCAGCACGAACCGGCCGGGGCCCAGCGAGAGCACGTTGGCCGCGGAGGCGATCACGTGGTCCACATCGGACAGCACGGGCACCGCGACGATCGCGGCCTTGACCTTGGAGCCGTGGCGGAACTCGTCGAACGCGAGCCGCACCGCCGACAGCACCAGGTCCCACACGACGTACAGGGCGAGGCTCAGCAGGCGCAGCGGGTGGCCGAAGATGTTCCACCGGTGCACCGGCAGCGGGAAGAACAGCAGCACCGCGAACGCGAGCAGCACCCCGAAGATCGCGGTGCTGAGATCCAGCGTGCCCCACAGCATCAGCCACACCAGCACGAGCCAGACCAGCAGCGAGGGCGAGATCCTGCGCATCACTCACCACCCGCCTCGCCGAGCACGGCGGTCCGGTAGGCACCGCCGTCGAGCAGGTCCGCGGCCGCGCGCTCGCTCATGTCCGCCAGCGGGCCCGCGAACACGGCGATCAGCACGCTCACCGCCACGAGCCCGCCGGTGGACACGAGCATGCCCTTCGACGTCGAGCCGGTGCCCACCGTCACCTCGTCGGTCGGGTCCGGGTCGGGATGCGGCTCGGCGACCTTGCCCCAGAACGCGCCCACCCAGATCTTGGTCACGGCGAACAGCGTCAGCAGGCTCGTCAGCACGGCCGCCGCGGTGACGGCGTAGGCCGCGGGCGTTCCCACGGCCGCACCCGCCTGCAGCAGCGCGATCTTGGCGACGAACCCCGAGAACGGCGGGATACCGGCGAGGCTCAGCGCCGGCAGCGCGAACAGCACCGCGATCAGCGGGTATGCCTTGGCCACACCGGACATCGCCTGCAGCGACACCGTTCCCGTGTGCCGGGTGATCAGACCGCTGGTGAGGAACAGCGCCGCCTGCACCGTGATGTGGTGCACGACGTAGAGGATCACGCCCGCCAGGCCGATCACCGTGAACAGCGCCAGGCCGAAGAGCATGTAGCCGATGTGGCTGACGAGCAGGAATGACAGCATCCGGTTGAGGTCGTTCTGCGCGATCGCGCCGAGCACGCCGATGATCATCGTGAGCATCGCCACCACGAGCAGCACGGTCCAGCTCTCGTCGTGGATGAACACCAGCGTCTGGGTGCGGATCAGCGCGTAGACGCCCACCTTGGTGAGCAGTCCCGCGAACACCGCGGTGATCGGCGCCGGGGCGGTCGGATAGCTGTCCGGCAGCCAGAAGTGCAGCGGCACCAGCGCGGCCTTGATCCCGAACACCACGACCATGAACAGCCCGAGGCTCGTCTGCACGCCGGGGTCGAGCTCGCCGATCTTCTCCGGCAGCGCCGCGAGGTTCACGGTGCCCGTCGCCGCGTACACCAGCGCGATCATGGTGATGAACAGCAGCGACGACGTGAGGCTCACGATCACGTACGTCATGCTCGCCCGCACGCGCTCGGCCGTGGTGCGCCGCGTGATCAGCACGTACGACGAGGCCAGCATGATCTCGAAGGCGACGAACAGGTTGAACAGGTCGCCCGTGAGGTAGGCCAGCGAGACGCCGGCGCACAGCATCAGGTACATCGGGTGGAACGCCGTGGACGCGGTCTGCCTGCCGTAGTCGGTGATGCGCTGGCCGATCGAGAAGACCAGCACGGCGAGCGTCACCAGCGCCGAGGTCAGCAGCAGCAGCGCGGCGAGCCGGTCGGCGATCAGCGTGATCCCGAACGGCGCCGCGTACCCGCCGAGCTGCAGCACCACCGGGCCGTGCTTGTCGGACTCGGCGAGCAGCACGCCCGCGATCACCGCGATCGCGGTGAGCACGGTGACGCCGATCAGCCGCTGCATGCGCGGCGAGCGCATCACGATCAGCGACAGCGCGGCGGCGAGCAGGGGAAGCAGCACCGGCAACGCGACGAGGACGGTCACCTCGGCACCTCCTCACTCGCCTCGGGGGCCTCGAACCCGGCGACCGCCTCCGCGGCCTCGGCGTCGGGTTCGTCGGACTCGTCCATGCCCTCGCGCCGCCGCTCCGCCTCGCGGATCCGCCGGTCCTCCACGTCGTCCTGCACCTCGTCGTGGCCGAGCAGCGCCCACGAGCGGTATGCCAGCGCCAGCAGGAACGTGGTGAGCGCGAAGGTGATGACGATGGCGGTGAGCGCGAGCGCCTGCGGCAGCGGATCCACCATCGCCTCGATCAGCGCGGTGCCCGCGAACACCGGCTCCCCCGGCGGTCCGCCCGCGACCTGGAGGAACAGGTTCGCGCCGTGGCCGAGGATCACGATGCCGAGGATCACGCGCATCAGCGAACGCTGCATCAGGAGATAGAAGCCGACCGCGTAGAGCCCGGCGAGCACCACGGCCATCGTGAGGTTGACGGTCACGTGCGCTCCACCTCCTCGCGCTCGAGCGTCTCGTCGTCGAGCCCCGGCCCGCCGAGCTCCGTGCCCGCGCCGACCGTGCGGAGCAGGTCGATGACGACGCCGACGATCAGCAGGTACACCCCGATGTCGAGGAACAGGTTGGTGGTGATCTTCAGCTCGCCGAGCACCGGCAGGGTGAGCTTCCAGATCGCCGAGGACAGCACCGGCTGGCCGGACAGCGCGGGCACGAGCGCGGTGATCACCGCGATGCTGAGCCCGCTGCCGATCACCACCGGCGGCCGGATGCGCACGGTCGCGGCGAGCTCGGCGCTGCCGCCGGCCACGTACCGCAACACGAACGCCAGCCCGGCGACGAGCCCGCCGCTGAAGCCGCCGCCCGCGTCGTGGTGCCCGGCCAAGAGCAGGTACACCGACACCATCAGCACGGTCGGGAAGACGATGCGGGCGCACACCTCGAGCAGCAGCGAGCGCGGCCAGGTGTTGCAGTTGTGCTCGGCCATCAGCCACTGGTCGCGGGGTCGGTCCCACTCCTCCCACGGCACCGGCTCGATCCGCTGCTCCGGTTCGGCGGTCACTGCTTCACCTCCGCTCGCTCGGCCACGGCTTCCTCGCTCGCGTAGCCCCCGGGCGGCCTCCGCCGCGCGCGGGCGAGGATCAGGCTCGCCGCGCCCGTCGCCGCGACGGCGAGCACCGCGATCTCGCCGATCGTGTCGAACGCGCGGAAGTCGACGATGATCGCGTTGACGACGTTGGTGGCTCCTGTCGCGTCCTCGGCGTTCTCGATGTAGAACCGGCTCGCCTCCGGCATGCCCTCGCGGCTGCCGGAGAAGAGCACCGCGAGCACGGCGACGAACGTGCCCGCCACGGCCGCGAGGGTGGCCTTGACCCAGCGGGCCCTGCGGAAGTACGGCCGGTCGTCGACGAACCGCGGCGGGAAGCGGCGGATCACGAAGACGAACACCACGAGCGTGAGCGACTCCACCAGGAACTGGGCCAGCGCGAGGTCGGCGCCACCGTCCACGATGAACAGAGCGCCGATGCCGTAGCCGACCACGCCGGTGAGGAGCACGGCGGTGAGCCGCCGCCGCGCGAGCACCACCGTGCCCGCCGCCACGAGCACGAGTGCGGCGAGCGGCACCTGCAGCAGCGAGTCCCACGCGCGCAGGTCCACGGGCGTCTCGATGCCGGACAGCAGTCCGGCCCCTGGCACGGCGACCATCGTCACGAGGATCACGCCGAGGTAGATGGGCAGCGAACCGGCCTGCAGGCGCCCGGTCACGGACTGGGCGAGCGCGACGAGACCGTCCACGCCGGCCTGGTAGCCGCGCTGGGCGTGCAGCGGCCCCGGCACCCAGCCCGCGAGCCTCGGCGCGAGCGCCGTGCGGTGCAGCAGGTACCCGGCGACGATGATCGCGATGCTCAGCAGCAGCGGCATCGTGAAGCCGTGCCACAGCCCCAGGTGGTAGTCGGGCGGATTCGCCGAGTAGGCGTCGGCGTACCCGGCGAGCAGCGGCTCCACGAGCCCGGGCACGAACGCGAGCACGAGGCCGGTGACCGCCGGGATGCCGACGATCGTGGTCATCACGGTGCCCGACGGCGGGGCCTCGGTGGGCGCGACCGTCGGCCGGGTACCGAACGCGCCCACGAGGAACCGCAGGCTGTAGGCCACGGTGAACACCGAGCCGAGCACCACGCCCGCGAGCAGCAGCAGGTCCTTCGGCTGGCCGTGGAGCAGGCCCTCGATGGCCGCCTCCTTGCCGACGAAGCCGAGCAGCGGCGGGAACCCGGCCATCGACAGCACGGCGAGCGTCGCGAACACCGTCAGCGGGGGCCAGCGCGCCCCGAGCCCGGACAGCTCGCGGATGTCGCGCGTGCCGGTGCGCTTGTCGATGATGCCGACGGTGAGGAACAGCGCGGACTTGAACAGGCCGTGGGCGAGCACCAGGGTCACGTCCGCGAGCGCCGCGATCCACGTGCCCGCGCCGACGAGGACCATCAGGAAGCCGAGCTGGCTGATGGTGCCGTACGCCAGCAACGTCTTGAGGTCGTGCTGCCGCAGCGCGCGGAACCCGCCCAGCACCATCGTCCACAGCCCGAGCACCACGATCGGCACCCACCAGGCCGGCAGGTCCGAGAAGCCGGGGGCGAACCGCGCGACGAGGTAGACACCGGCCTTCACCATCGCCGCCGCGTGCAGGTACGCGCTCACCGGCGTCGGCGCCACCATCGCGCCGGGCAGCCACGGGTGGAAGGGCACCTGCGCGGACTTGGTGAACGCGCCGAGCAGGATCAGCAGCACCGCCGCCGTCACCACACCACCGCCGGGCGGGTTCGCGAGGATCTCCGAGATGCGGGTGGTGCCGGCCGCCGTGGCGAGCAGGATCAGCCCCAGCAGCATCGCCAGGCCGCCGAGGCTCGTCACGAGCAGCGCCTGTGTCGCCGACTTCCGCAGCTTCTTGGTGAGGCCGTCCCCGCCGACCAGCAGGAAGGAACACACCGTGGTGAGCTCCCAGAAGATGTACAGCGAGATGACGTCGTCGGCGAGGACGAGGCCGAGCATCGAGCCCGCGAACAGCACCAGCAGCGACGAGTCGCGGCCGACGGCGCGGTCGCCGGGCTTGGCGTAGCAGGCGTAGTAACACAGCACCAGCGCCCCGATACCCGACACGAGCACGATCATCAGCAGCGCGAGCTCGTCGAAGCGCGTGGTGAACTCCAGGCCGATGGCAGGCGCCCACGCGAACGACTCCGCCGGGTGGCGCTCCGCGAGCGCGCTGCCCGCGTGGCTCAGCGCGAACACGAGCGTCGCCGCGGGCACGAGCGCGCCGACGACGAACGCGGCCCTCCCCCACCGGCGCGCGATCAACGGCAGGAACGCCGCGAGCACGAAATGGGCCGCTATGGCCGTCAGCACTCGGTCTCACCCCTCCCCGCTAGCCACCCGACAGGTCCTGATCGTACGGACCTGCCCGAACGGCCCGCGCGTTGACCGAAATGGACAGTCCGGCCAAACCGGTCGGGGAGCGGTTCCGGGTGCCGAATGGGTTACCGTGGGATACGTGAACGTCGAAGTAACTCCCCTGCCGGGAATCGGCGTCCGTAAGGACTTCGCCATCGGCAACGGCCGCAGGGTCGGCGTGGTCACCCAGCGGGACGGCAAGATCGAACTGATCGTGTCGAAGTCCGACGATCCCGACGCGTGCCTGGCCTCGCTGCCGCTCACCGCCGAGGAGGCGGGCGCGCTGGCGAACCTGCTCGGGGCCCCTCAGCTCGTGGCGCAGCTCACGGAGGAACACCGGGAGCTGCCGGGCATCAACACCAAGCAGCTGCCGATCAAGACCGGCTCGCCGTTCGACGGCCGCACACTCGGTGACACCGCGATCCGCACCCGCACCGGCGTGTCGGTGGTGGCCGTGATGCGCGCCGGACAGATTCACCCGTCACCGACCCCGGACTTCACCTTCACCGCGGGCGACCTGCTCGTGGCGGTCGGCACGGCGGAGGGCCTCGAGGCGGCCTTCAAGATCCTCAAGCACGGCTGAGTACGTGGATCACACAGCACTCGAACTGATCGAACTGGGCGCGGTCTTCTTCGCGCTGGGCGCACTCGGCAGGCTCGCGGGACGCATCGGCCTCTCACCGATCCCGCTGTACCTCGTCGGTGGCCTGTTCTTCGGCCAGGGCGGGGTGATCCCGCTCGGCGACATCGGCGAGTTCACCCAGCTCGCCGGCGAGATCGGCGTCGTCCTGCTGCTGTTGCTGCTGGGCCTGGAGTACTCCGCGGCCGAGCTGTTCACCGGACTGAAACGGTCGTGGATGGCCGGCGTGCTCGACATCGTCCTCAACGCCGCGCCGGGTGCCGCGGTCGCGCTGCTGCTCGGCTGGGGTCCGGTCGGCGCGCTGGTGATGGCGGGCGTCACCTACATCTCCTCCTCGGGCATCATCGCGAAGGTCCTCGGCGACCTCGGGCGGCTCGGTAACCGCGAGACGCCGGTGGTGCTGTCGGTGCTCGTGTTCGAGGACCTCGCGATGGCCCTGTACCTGCCGATCCTCACGGCCGTGCTGGGCGGCATCAGCTTCTTCGGCGGCCTGCAGGCGGTCGGCATCTCGCTCGCCGTGATCACCGTCGTGCTCGTGGTGGCCCTGCGCTACGGCCGGTACGTCTCCGCGATCGTCGACAGCGACGACCGCGAGGTGTTCCTGCTCAAGGTGCTCGGCGCGGCGCTGCTGGTCGCCGGGTTCGCCTCGGCGCTGCAGGTGTCGGCCGCGGTGGGCGCGTTCCTGCTGGGCATCGCGATCTCCGGGTCGACCGCCGAGAACGCCACGCGACTGCTGGAGCCGCTGCGCGACGTGTTCGCCGCCGTGTTCTTCGTGGTGTTCGGACTCAACACCAACCCGGCCTCGATCCCGCCGGTGCTGGCCTGGGCCGTCGTGCTCGCCGTCGTGACCACGCTGACGAAGGTCGGCACCGGCTGGTGGGCGGCGCGGCGCGCCGGCATCGGCAGGCTCGGCCGGGCGCGTGCGGGTGCCGCGCTGGTCGCCAGGGGTGAGTTCTCGATCGTCATCGCCGGTCTCGCGGTGAGCGCGGGCGCCGTGGAGGGCGAGCTCGCCGCGCTGGCGACGGCCTACGTGCTGCTGATGGCCGTGCTGGGCCCGATCGCGGCGCGCGTGGTGGAGCCGGTGGCGCGTGCGCTGCAGCGCAAAACCGCCGGCGTCACGCGCACGGCCACCGACACCCCGTAGCTACCTCACCCCGGCCTTGGCTCTAGAGGTCCACCATGCGGTAGAGGCCGCCGATCTCGGCGCGGTTCAGCGGCCGCAGCGCGCCCTGCTTCACGTTGCCGAGCTGCACGTCGCCCACGGCCGTGCGCACGAGCTTGCGCACCGGGTGGCCGACCTCGGCGAGCAGGCGGCGCACGATGTGCTTGCGGCCCTCGTGCAGCACGATCTCGACGAGCGTGCGGCCGGGCCGGACGTCCTTCACGCGGAACTCGTCGGCCTTCGCGGGCCCGTCGTCGAGCTCGACACCGGCGCGCAACCGCTTGCCGAGCCCGCGCGGGACGGTGCCGTCGACCTCGGCGAGGTAGGTCTTGGGGACGTGGAACGACGGGTGCATGAGCCGGTGCGCGAGGTCGCCGTCGTTGGTCAGCAGGAGCAGGCCCTCGGTCTCGGCGTCGAGCCTGCCGACGTGGAAGAGCCGCTCGCGCCGTTCGCGCACGTAGTCCCCGACGCAGGGCCTGCCCTGGTCGTCGGTCATGGTGCTGTGCACGCCCTTGGGCTTGTTGAACGCGAAGTACACGAGGTCGTCGCGCAGGATCACGCGCAGG
This sequence comes from Prauserella flavalba, assembly GCF_003202235.1. Lineage (GTDB taxonomy): Bacteria > Actinomycetota > Actinomycetes > Mycobacteriales > Pseudonocardiaceae > Prauserella_A > Prauserella_A flavalba. The sequence goes on along the minus strand of NZ_MASU01000010.1, from coordinate 20,770 downwards.
CCGTCGACGTGGATCACGGCGGTGTCCGGGTCGACGCGGCGGCCCTGCTCGCGCACGACCTCGCCGTTGACGCTCACCCGGCCGCGCGCGATCAGGTCCTCGGACGCGCGCCGCGACGCGACGCCCGCCTGCGCGAGCACCTTCTGCAGGCGCACGCCTTCGGGCTGGTCAGATTTCATCGATGGAGTCCACCTCGGGGAGCAGGGGGGCGATCGGCGGCAGGTCGTTCAGCGACGACAGCCCCAACCGCTCCAGGAACAGTTCGGTCGTCACGTACAGCGTGCCACCGGTCTCGGGGTCGGCGCCGGACTCCTCGATGAGCCCGCGCGCGACGAGCGTGCGGATCACGCCGTCGACGTTCACGCCGCGCACGGCCGCGACGCGCGAGCGCGTGACCGGCTGCCGGTAGGCGATCACGGCCAGCGTCTCCAGCGCCGCCCTCGTCAGCTTCGAGCGCTGCCCGTCGAGCAGCATCTTCTCCACGAACGGCGCGTAGGTGTCGCGCGTGTAGAACCGCCAGCCCTCGCCGACGCGGCGCAGGTCGATGCCGCTGGCCCGGTCGGTGTAGTCGCCCGCCATCGACCGCAGCGTCTCGGTGACGCGCTCGACGGGCTGGTCCACGGCTCCCGCGAGCACCTCCTCGTCCACGGGCGTGTCTACCACGAGCAGCAGCGCCTCGAGCGCGGAGACCAGCGCGTCGTACGAGGTCAGGTCGGGCAGGCTCCGGTCGGCGGCGACGGCCACGAGGCTCGTGTCGCCGGGGTCGCCCCCGTCCTCGCCTTCGCTGTCGTCCTCGGCGTCCAAGGGCACCGCCTCCGGCTCGGGCGCCGGGTCCGGGCGCGGCTCCGGCTCCGGCCGCGGTTGCGCCTCGGTCGTCACCTGCTCGGCGTCTGGCTCACTCACCCGTACTCCTCGTCGTCGGCGGCGGCGGCGCGATCGCGTTCCGCCTCGGCGGCGGCCTCCTCGACGTCCCCGCCGGTCCAGCGCACGTGCAGCTCCGCGAGCGCCTCGGCCTGCTCGAACTGCACCGACGACTCGCGGTACAGCTCCAGCAGCGCCAGGAAGCGGGCCACCACCTCGATCGTGTGCTCACAGTCGGAGACCAGCTCGCCGAACGTCGCGCGGCCCGTCTCGGCCAGCCGCATCCGCAGCACGGCCGCGTGCTCCCGCACCGACACCTTGCCCGCGTGGATGTGGTCCAGCGACACGGTGGGCGGCGGCTTGGGCTTGAACACCGTGAGCGCGAGGTCGGCGAATCGCTCCGGCGTGACGCCGAGCATCACCTCGGGCAGCAGCCCGAGGTAGCGCTCCTCCAGCGCCACCGACCGAGGGTAACGCCGCAGGGCACCGGCCTCCAGCTCGGCGAACAGCGCCGCCACCTGCTTGTACGCGCGGTACTGCAGCACGCGCGCGAACAGCAGGTCCCTGGCCTCCAGCAGCGCCAGGTCGTCCTCGTCCTCGACGTCGCCCGCGGGCAGCAGCCTGGCCGCTTTGAGGTCGAGCAGCGTCGCCGCGATCACGAGGAACTCGGTGACCTCGTCGAGGTCCCACTCGGCGCCCAGCGCGCGCGTGTAGGCGATGAAGTCGTCCGTGACCTGGTGCAGCGCCACCTCGGTGACGTCGAGCTGGTGCTGCGAGATCAGCTGCAGCAGCAGGTCGAACGGCCCCTCGAAGTTGGCGAGGCGCACCTTGAACCGGGACGCCGAGCCGCCCTCCTCGGGTGTCTCCGGAACGGGCACCTCGGGGGCCGGCTGGGGCGGGGCCCCCTCGTCCATCAGTTCGCGGCTTCCTCGGCGGTGAGCTGGCCGTCGCGCAACCGTCGCACCAGCACCGAGTCCTCGCCGTGCTGGTCGAAGTCGGCGAGCAGCACCGCCACCGCCTCGCGGACGATCCGGCCCCGGTCCACCGCGAGGTCGTGCGAGCCGCGCAGCGTCAGCCGGGCGTGCTCCATCGCGAGCAGCTCCTCGCCGGAGACGTACACCGTGATCTTGGCGTCGTGTTTCTGCCTGCCGGAGCCGCGCCGGGCCGTGGCCGACCGGGCGAGCTGCCGCTCGCCACGCCCCGACCCGGTGCCCTCGGCGCCGCCGTTGCCGTTGCCGGTGGAGTGGGAGCCGGCGTGCCCGTTGCCCGCCGGCGCGGGGTCGGCCACCACGGGGGTGTCCGCGAACACGGGGCTGCTGGTCCTGCGGAAGAGCTCTGACGCGCCGGGCAGGGAAGCTCGCCTGCTCACCGAGCGATCACCTCGCGCGCCAGCGCGCGGTACGCCGTCGCGCCGGCCGACCGGGGAGCCCAGCGAGTGATCGGCTCGCCGGCCACAGTGGTCTCTGGGAATCGCACGGTGCGGTTGATCACCGTGTCGAACACGGTGTCCCCGAATGCCTCCACCACGCGCGCCATGACCTCCTTCGAATGCAGGGTTCTCGGATCGAACATGGTGGCGAGAATCCCGGTGATGTCCAGTTTGGGGTTGAGCCGCTCGCGCACCTTCTCGATGGTGTCGATGAGCAACGCCACACCGCGCAAACTGAAGAACTCGCACTCCAGCGGGATGATCACGCCGTCGGCCGCGGTGAGCGCGTTGACGGTGAGCAGCCCGAGCGACGGCTGACAGTCGACTAGAACATAGTCGTACTGGTCCATCACCGGTCTCAGCACCCTCAGCAACGTGTGCTCACGGCCCACCTCGGCGACGAGCTGCACCTCGGCCGCCGAGAGGTCGATGTTGCTCGGCAGCAGGTCCACGTTCTCGACCCGGGTCTTGCGGACGACGCCCTCGATGTCCACCGAGCGTTCCATGATCACGTTGTAGACGGTCTGGTCCAGCTCGTGCGGCTGGATGCCGAGGCCGACCGAGAGGGCACCCTGCGGGTCGAAGTCCACGAGCAGCACGCGCCTGCCGTACTCGGCCAGCGCGGCGCCGAGGTTGATGGTGGAGGTGGTCTTGCCGACGCCGCCCTTCTGGTTGCACATCGCAACGACCCTGGCGGGCCCGTGCCTCTCCAGCAGCGGCGGCTCGGGGATCTCCCGGCGCGGACGGCCGGTCGGACCGAGCTTGTTCTTGGCGTCCTTGCCGTTCGGCTCCTCCGCCGCGGTCACGTCGTACTCCCCACTATCGCCGCCGGTCTCGGTCGCGATGCTCACCCGGCTGAGATCGTCCGGAACGCGCCTTGTCGGTTGCTGGGATGTCGACATATGGCGAAAGCTCCTCGTTCGGCCATGGACGGCGCCAGCCTATTCGGGCACGTGGAGCACCAGCAATGCGGCTCGCCGGGCGCGAACGGAGTACTTCCGCCGGTCAGCCGAGCGCCCGGGGATGGGCGGTCGCGTAGACCTCACGCAGAGTGTTCACCGTTACCAGAGTGTAAACCTGCGTGGTCGTGACCGACGCGTGCCCCAGCAGTTCCTGCACCACCCGCACGTCGGCGCCGCCTTCGAGCAGATGCGTCGCGAAGGAGTGCCGCAGGGTGTGCGGCGAGACCGTCGCGGCGAGGCCTGCCCGCTCGGCGTTGGTCTTGAGCACCTGCCACGCGCTCTGCCGCGACAGCCTGCCGCCGCGCGAGTTGAGGAACACCGCCGCGGTCCCCCGCCCCCGGCTCGCGAGCACGGGCCGCGCCCGCACCAGGTAGGCGTTGACGGCGTCCAGCGCGGGGCGGCCCACCGGCACGAGCCGCTGGTGCCCGCCCTTGCCGTCGAGCAGCACGGTGCGCTCCTCGCCGTCGAGGTCGTCGAGGTCGAGTCCGACGGCCTCGGAGATGCGCGCGCCGGTGGAGTACAGCAGCTCCAGCAGCGCGCGGTCGCGCAGCGGACGCACCCCCTCGGCGGTCGGCATGTCGAGCAGGCGCAGCACGTCGTGCACCGGCAGCGCCTTGGGCAGCCGCCGCGCCGGGGCTGGCGGTTTGACGTCGCGCGCGGGGTTGTGCCCGGTCAGCCCGTCGGCGTGGGCGAAGCGATGCAGGCCGCGCACGGCCACGAGCGCCCTGGCCGCCGACGACGCCGCCAGCGGGCGGTGCTCGCCGTCGCCCTCGCGCAGTGCCACGCCGAACGCCGTGACGTGCCCGGGTTCCACCGAGGACAAGTCGGTGACACCGGCCCGTTCGAGGTGGGCGGCGTAGCGGCGGAGGTCCCGCGCGTAGGACTCGACGGTGTTGGGCGCGGTGCCGCGCTCGACGACGAGGTGGTCGAGATACGCGGCCACGACCCTGGTCACCGACGCGCCGTCCGAGGTCACCACGCGGTCACTGTAGACGCCCGCCCCCCTCCGGCTCCGGTAACGTGGGAACATGCCGGGCGATCCCGATTCGGAGATCCTGCGCATCGGCACCGCCGAGCGCGAAGAGGCCTGCCGCCTGCTCGGCGACCACTTCTCCGACGGCAGGCTCACCTCCGCGGAGTACGAGGAGCGCGTCGCCACCGCGCTGGCCGCGCACACCAGGGCCGACATCCGTCCCCTGTTCACGGACCTGCCCGCGCCCCGGCCGGTGTACCTGCTGCCGCCGCTGGAGCCCCGCGCCTACGCGCTGCCCTACGCCCCGCCCGCCACCGAGCTGGAGCGGTCCGAGAAGTCGCGCATCGTCGCCGGTGTGCTGCAGATCCTGATCCCCGTGGGCACGGGCCGGTTCTACACCGGGCACACCAGCATGGCGGTCGCCCAGCTCCTCGTCACCCTCTTCACGCTCGGCGCCGGGGCGCTGTGGCCGCTGATCGACGGCATTCTGCTCCTGGTCAACGGCGGCTGCGACGGCAAAGGCCGCCCCTTGCGCGACTAGCGCACGGCACAGGACCGGCAGACACGACCTAACGCAGCCGGGCCGCGAAGGTCGTCGGCCGGTCCCGCCACGGCGTCCGCGCCGGGCGCGCCTGCTCCACCCCGGTGAGCACCGCGTGCGCGGCGAGCACCCCGGCCACCGTCGCGCCGTTGACGATGTCGCCCGCGAGCGCCATCCGCACGGCCTCCGCGAGCGGCACCGTGGTGATCACCAGGTCGGCCTCCTCGTCGCCGTGCATCTCGCGGGGCACGGCGGTGAGGTCGCGCGCGAGGTACACGCGCACGACCTCGTCGGTGAAGCCGGGCGAGGCGGCCACGTCCACGAGGGTGTCCCAGCGCCCCGCGGCGAGCCCGGCCTCCTCAACGAGCTCGCGGGCCGCCGTGTCGAGCGGGTCCTCGCCGTCCTTGTCGAGCAGGCCGGCGGGCAGCTCCCACAGCCGGTCGCGCAGCGGGTGCCGGTACTGGTGCACCAGCGTCACGGCCCCGTCGTCGTCCACCGCGCACACCGCGACGGCCCCGAGGTGCTCCACGACCTCCCTGCGCGCGGTGCCACCGCCGGGCATCACGATCTCGTCCACCCGCAGGCCCACGACGCGTCCGATGTGGATGTACTCAGAGGACACCACGGTGAACTCGTGCGAGCCGGGCTCGCTCATCGCGCGCCCACGGACGAGGTCTCGGGCAGCTCGACGGGCAGCCGCTCGGCGGTGCGGTACTCCACGACCGCGCGCACGAACGCGTCGAACAGCGGGTGCGGCCGGGTCGGCCTGCTCTTGAGCTCAGGGTGCGCCTGCGTGCCCACGAAGAACGGGTGCTCCTCCTTGGGCAGCTCCACGAACTCGACGAGCCGGTCGTCGGGCGAGAGCCCGGAGAACACCAGGCCGGCGTCGGAGAGCCGCTTGCGGTAGGCGTTGTTGACCTCGTAGCGGTGGCGGTGCCGTTCGGAGACCTCGCGCGTGCCGTATGCCTCCGCGACCTGCGAGCCCGGCAGCAGCTTCGCCGGATAGGCGCCCAGCCGCATCGTGCCGCCCATGTCACGGTCGCCGGCGACGACGTCCTTCTGATCGGCCATCGTCGAGATCACCGGGTTGGCCGTGGTCTCGTCGAACTCGGCCGAGTTGGCGTCGGCGATGCCGGCGAGGTGCCGTGCCGTCTCGATCACCATGCACTGCAGCCCCAGGCACAGGCCCAGCACCGGGATCTTGCGGGTGCGCGCGTACTGGATCGCGCCGATCTTGCCCTCGATGCCGCGCACGCCGAACCCGCCGGGGATCAGCACACCGTCCACACCGGACAGCGCGGCCGCGGCACCGGCCGGGGTGGTCGCCTCGTCGGAGGGCACCCACACGATCTCCACCTTGGCGCGGTGGGCGAAGCCGCCCGCGCGCAGGGCCTCGGTCACCGACAGGTACGCGTCCGGCAGGTCGATGTACTTGCCGACGAGGGCGATCCGCACGGTCTCGGTGGGGTTGTGCACACGCTCGAGCAGGTCGCCCCACACCGTCCAGTCGACGTCCCGGAACGGCAGCCCGAGCCGCCGCACCACGTACGCATCGAGGGCCTCGCCGTGCAGCACCTTGGGAATGTCGTAGATCGAGCGGGCGTCGGGGCAGGCGATCACGGCCTCGGTGTCCACATCGCACATCAGGCCGATCTTGCGCTTGAGGTCCTCGGACAGGTCGCGGTCGGCGCGGCAGACGAGCGCGTCGGGCTGGATGCCGATGTTGCGCAGTGCCGCGACGGAGTGCTGCGTGGGCTTGGTCTTCAGCTCGCCGGACGGCGCGAGGTAGGGCACGAGCGACACGTGCAGGAAGAAGCAGTTGTCCCTGCCGACGTCGTGGCGGACCTGACGGCAGGCCTCGAGGAACGGCAGCGACTCGATGTCGCCCACCGTGCCGCCGACCTCCGTGATCACCACGTCGGGACGCAGCCCGGTGCCGTCCGACTCGGCGACGGCCATGATGCGCGTCTTGATCTCGTCGGTGATGTGCGGGATCACCTGCACGGTGTCGCCGAGGTACTCGCCCCTGCGCTCCTTGGCGATCACCGTCGAGTACACCTGGCCGGTGGTCACGTTCGCCGAACCGGACAGATCGCGGTCGAGGAACCGCTCGTAGTGACCGATGTCGAGGTCGGTCTCGGCGCCGTCCTCGGTGACGAAGACCTCGCCGTGCTGGAACGGGTTCATCGTCCCGGGGTCGACGTTGAGGTAGGGGTCGAGCTTCTGCATCGTGACCCGGAGACCACGAGCGGTGAGGAGCTGACCCAGGCTGGACGCCGTGAGCCCCTTACCCAGAGAGGAGGCGACGCCTCCGGTGACGAAAACGTACTTGGTTGTCCGCGGCTGAAGTCCCACGGGCTTCCACCTTATCGCACCTCGCCGGGAACGCGCCGCAAGCCTCACCCGCACCGCGTGGCGGGCGCTGTGCCACAGTGGTGGCGTGCCCGAGCGAAACTCCTGGACAGCGCCGGTTGCCGAGGACAAGGTCGACGCCACGATCCGCGTCCCGGGGTCGAAGTCGATCACCAATCGCGCCTATGTGCTCGCCGCGCTGTCGGCCCGGCCGACGCTCGTGCGCGCGCCGCTCGACTCGCGCGATGCGCGGCTCATGCTCGCGGCGCTGGGCGAGCTGGGGGCCACCTCGGAGCACACGGCCGACGGCGTGCGCGTGCAGCCGCTCACCCCGGGTGAGGGCGAGGTCGCCATCGCGCTGGGCAACGCGGGCACGGTGGCCCGGTTCACGCCGCCGCTGGCGGCTCTCGGGGCCCGCACGGTGCGTTTCGACGGCGACCCCGCGATCCGCCGCCGCCCGCTCTCGCCGCTGCTGACGGCGCTGCGCGCGCTCGGCGCCGACCTCGACGACGAGGGCCGGGGCGCCCCGCCGTTCACCGTGCGCGGGCACGGGGCGCTGCGCGGTGGCACCGTCGAGCTCGATTCCTCCGCGTCGAGCCAGTTCCTGTCCGCGCTGCTGCTCGCGGCCCCCGCGTTCGAGTCCGGGGTCACGGTGCGGCTGGTGGGCAAGCCACCGAGCGAGCCGCACATCGCGATGACGCTGGACATGCTGCGCCGCTTCGGCGCGGCCCCGGAGCGGCACCTGGACGAGTTCCACGTGCCCGCCGCCTCGCTGTCGCTGGCCGACTACACCGTGGAGCCGGATCTGTCGACGGCGGCTCCGTTCGTGGTGGCCCCGCTCGTGGCGGGCGGCACCGTGCGGGTCGCGGGCTGGCCCGCCGAGACGACGCAGCCCGGCGACTGGCTGCGCAGCCTCGTGCGCGAGCTGGGCGCCGACGTGACGCTCGACGGCACCGGGCTGACGGTCACGGGCACGGGCAGGCTGCCGGGCGCGACGCTGGACCTGCACGAGGTCGGCGAGCTGACCCCGGTGATCGCGGCGCTGCTGTGTTTCGCGGACGGGCCGTCGGTCATCTCCGGGGTCGCCCACCTGCGGGGGCACGAGACCGACCGGCTGGCGGCGCTCGCCGCGGAGCTCACGGCGCTCGGCGGCGACGTCACCGAGACCGAGGACGGCCTGCGCATCCGCCCGGTGCCGCTGCACGGCGGCGTCTTCCACACCTACGACGACCACCGGCTGGTGATGGCGGGCGCCGTGCTGGGCCTGCGCGTCGCGGGCGTCGAGGTGGAGAACCCGGCGACCGTCGGCAAGACGTTCCCCGGGTTCGTCGAGGCCTGGGACGGGTTGCTGAACCCCGCCTGAGGTCCGGCTACTGGCCCTGCTGGTCGACGCCGGGAGCGGGACCCTGCGCGTTGCCTGCCACGCCGTAGCGGCCCGAATTGCCCTCGAGCTGCTCACGCAGCGCCAGGATCGTCACCACGCGGCCCGCCGCCGTGTTGACGTTGTCCACAGTGGACAGCACCGAGGTCATGGACGTGTCGGCGCGGGCGACGCCGACGGCGCCGGCCCCTTCCGCCGACGACGGGTCGCCCGCGAGCACCGTGCCCGCGCCGGAGCGGTCGAGCTGGGCGGCGAAGCGCGCGAGCGTCGCGGCCCTGTCCCCGGCGCCGTCGCCCGCGGCCTTGCCGCCGGTGAGCACCACCGCGAGCTGCGCGGGGCGCACGTTCTGGCTGGGCCGCACGAAGCCGCCGTCGGTCAGGCCGGCCAGCGCGGCGGCCAGCTCGGCGTCGGACGACTGGGGCTCGGCGGAGTTCTTGTCCAGGAGCAGCACGGAACCGAGCAGCGCACCGGCGAGCGTGCCGGGGTCACCGGCGGTCGGGAACTGCGCGCCCGCGGGCTGCAACCGCGTCACGACCTCGCGCAGCTGGTCGGCCTTGGCCGGGTCGGCGAAGGAGTCGGTGAGCTGCACCTCGCCGGTCACCGACGCGCCCGCCTTGCCGACGAGCTCCTTGAGCGCGTCGCGGTCGGCGGGCCGGGCGTCGGCCGTGGTCACGAGCACCACCGAGCGCTTGTCGAGTGAGCCCGCCACCACCTTGCCGCCGACGGAGCCGGCGAACGCGTCCGCGTCGGCCAGCCGCGCGTTGAGCGCGTTGCGCTCGGCCTCGAGGTCGCTGACCTGCGTGGCCAGGTCGCCCTTCTCGTCGTTGAGGCCGGATAGCAGCGAGCCGTTCAGCGCGGTCGAACCGAGCACGACACCGATCGCGAGCGCGAGGAAGGCCGCCGCGATCGAGACGATGTGGTACCGCAGAGAAATCACGTGAAGAGCCCCTTGACCCAGCTTGTGAAGGAATTCCAGGTGTCGCGCACCCAGTCGAGGTAGACGCCGCCGACGTCGGACACCAGCAGCGCGGCGATCACCACCACCAGCGCGGCGAGCACGAGCAGCACGACGGCGCCCACCGACACGCGGCTGCGGTGCAGTGTCGCGACGGCCTTGCCGTCCACCAGCTTCGTGCCGAGCTTGAGCCGCGTGAGGAACGTCGACGGGTTGGAGCCGGAGCGGCCGTGGTCGAGGAACTCCCGCAGCGTGGCCTGGAAACCGACCGTCACCACGAGGCTCGCGTCGTGGGTGTCGGCCAGCAGCAGCGCGAGGTCCTCGGCGTTGCCCGACGCGGGGAACGTCACCGCGCCGATGCCGAGGTCCTGGATGCGCTCGACGCCGGGCGCGTGTCCGTCCGGCTGCGCGGGGACCACGACCTCGCCGCCCGCCTTGAGCGTCGCGGCCTCGATCCCGCTCGGGTCGCCGACGATGACGTCGGGCGTGTAGCCGTGGGCGCGCAGCGTGTCGGCGGCCGAGTCGACGCCGATGAGCACCGGCCGGTGCTCGGCGATGTACTTCTTCAGCCCGCGCAGGTCCTCCGCGTGCCCGTTGCCGGGCGCGACCACCACGACGTGCCGGTCGCGCAACGAGATCCGCAGCTCGGGGACGCCGACGCCGTCGAGGATGAGCGTGCGTTCCCTGCGCAGGAACTCGATGGTGTTGGCCGAGAACGCCTCCAGCTGCGTGGACATCCCGGCCTTGGCCTCGATCATCTGGTCGGCGACGCTCTCGCTGGTCTGCACGGTGCCCGAGCCGACCCTGCGCTCGCCGGAGTAGACGACGCCCTCGTGGATCCGCACGCGGCTGCCGTCCTTGATGCGCCGCAGTACCTCGCCGCCGACGTTGTCGATCAGCGGGATGCCCTCGGCGACAAGGATTTCCGGCCCGAGGTTGGGGAACCTGCCCGAAATGGACGGTGCCGCGTTGACGACGGCGGCGACGCCTGCCTCCACCAGCGCGTCCGCGGTGGCCCGGTCGAGGTCGACTTGGTCCAGCACCGCGATCTCACCGGGTCCGAGCCTGCGCAGCAGATCCCGGGTGCGCCGATCGACCCGGGCGACTCCACTCACGCCGGGCAGCGCCTCCTTGGTTCGTGCGAGCAGACCGGTGAGTTTCATGAGGCGATAGTGACAAACGGGCGCGCGAAAACTCCGCCGACACACCGGGCGGAAGCCGCCCTTTACGAGGCACTGTGTCGTGCTCCACAGCGGGCGATCAGGAGTTCTTTTTGCTCCCCGGCTTCTTCTTGGCCCCCTTGCCCGAACGCGAAGCCGTCACCGGTTCGGGTGTCTTTTTGAAATTCTCGGCCGCGTTGAGTAGTTCCTCGGCGTGCGCGCGACCCGTTTCGGTGCCGTCGAGACCGGCGAGCATCCGCGCCAGTTCCGCAACGCGATCGGACTGGGCGAGCACGGTGACGCCGCTGCGGGTGACGCCGCCCGAGGTGCCCTTGTCCACCACGAGGTGCCGGTCGGCGAACGCGGCGACCTGGGGCAGGTGGGTGACCACGAGGACCTGGTGGCTGCGCGCGAGCTTCGCGAGCCGCCTGCCGATCTCCACGGCGGCCCGCCCACCGACGCCGGCGTCCACCTCGTCGAAGACGAGTGTGCCGACCGTGTCGGCGTGGGCGAGCACCACCTCGATCGCGAGCATGACGCGGGACAGCTCACCACCGGAGGCGGCCTTGTGCACCGGCAGCGGCGGCGCGCCGTTGTGGGCCTTGAGCAGCAGCTCCACCTCGTCGACACCGTCCGGGCCCGCGTGCACGACCTGACCGCCGACCTTCAGCTCCTGCGGGTCGCCGGACTCGGCCTGCCTGGCGCTGACGGTGATCTCGATCTCGGCCTGCCCCATCGCCAGCCCGGCCAGCTCGGCGGTGATCTCCCCGGCCAGCTCCCGCGCCGCCGCCGTGCGGGCGGCCGACACGTCCGCGGCGTGCCCGGCCAGCTCGGCGGCCAGCTCGTCCCGGCGCGCCGCGAGCTGGGCGAGTGCCTCGTCGGAGGTGTCCATGGTCTCCAGGCGGGCGCGGGCGTCCTCCGCCCACGCGAGCACGCCGTCGACGTCGGCCGCGTACTTGCGGGTCAGCTTCTTCAGCTCGGCCTGCCTGGCCAGGATCTGTTCGAGTCGCTCGGGATCGGCGTCCAGCGACTCCAGGTAGGCGGTCAGCTCGGCGCCGACGTCGCCGAGCAGCACGGACGCCTCGGCGAGCCGTGGCTCGAGGTCGGACAGCGCGGCGTCCTCGGCCGCGGTGAGCCTGCGCCGGGCCTCGGCGAGCAGCCCGAGGGCACCGGGCACGTCGGGGTCGCCCTCGGCGGAGCCCGACACGGCGACGCTCGCCGCGCTCGCCGCCTCCCGCAGCTCGTCGATCGCGGCGAGCCGCTTGACCTGCTCGGTCAGCTCGGCGTCCTCGCCGGGCGCGGGGTCGACGGCCTCGATCTCGGTGAGCCCGTGCCGCAGCATGTCGGCCTGCTGGGCCAGCTCGCGCGAGCGGCTCGAGCGCTCCCGCAGCTCCGTGGCCACGGCGATCCAGTCCTCGCGCACGCGCCGGTACTCGGCGAGCGGAGCGGCGACGGCCTCACCGGCGAAGCGGTCGATCACCGCGCGCTGTTCGGCGGGGCGCAGCAGCCGCAGCTGGTCGTTCTGCCCGTGCACGGCGAGCAGCTGCTCGGACAGGTCGGCGAGCACGCCGACCGGCACCGAACGCCCGCCGAGGTGTGCGCGGGAGCGCCCGTCGGCGTTCACCGACCGCAGCGCGATGACACTGCCGTCCTCGTCGACATCGGCCCCGGCGTCCGTGACGATCTTCGTCGCCTGCTCGGCGGTCACGTTCTCGAAGCGGCCCTCGACGGTGGCCTTCCCGGTGCCGGTCCGGACCTTCGACGCCTCCGCGCGGCCACCCGAGAGCAGGTGCAACCCGGTGACGACCATGGTCTTGCCCGCACCGGTCTCCCCGGTGACCACGGTGAATCCCGGGTGCAGTTCGAGCAGGGCGTCCTCGATGACCCCGAGGCCCTGGATTCGCATCTCGGCCAGCACGCCACCACCGTAGCGGCCACCACCGACATCCGGGTGACTCGGTCAAGAAGGTTCGGTGCCGCGGCTGCCCCTGCGGTCGTGCCGCTCCCGCCAGCTCTTCACCGGCAGCGCGAACTTGTGCACGAGCCGGTCGGTGAACGGGCCGTCCCACAGGTGCACCAGCCGGACCGGCACCGATCCCGCGACCACCTGCACGCGCGCACCCGGCTCCAGCTCGACGTGGCGCAGTCCGTCGCAGGTCAGCACCGCGGGCGAGCCGTCGGGGTCGACCTGCACCGTGATCACCGACGAGCGCGAGACCACGAGCGGGCGGGAGAACATCGCGTGCGCGTTGCTCGGCACCACCAGCAGGGCCTCCACGTCCGGCCACACCACCGGTCCGCCCGCCGAGAACGCGTACGCCGTGGAGCCGGTCGGGGTCGAGCACAGCACGCCGTCGCAGCCGAACGACGACACGGGCCTGCCGTCGACCTCGATGAGCGCGTCGAGAACCCGTTCCCGCGAGGCCTTCTCCACGCTCGCCTCGTTGAGCGCCCACGTCTCGGCGACGACCTTGCCGCCGAGGGTCACGGTGACGTCGATCGTCATGCGCTCCTCGATGCGGTACCGGCCGGTGACCACGCGGTCGACGGTGGCGGCGACCGCGTCGGACTCGGCCTCGGTGAGGAACCCGACGCGCCCCAGGTTGACCCCGAGCACGGGCACCCCGGCCGGCCTGGCGAGCTCGGCGGCCCGCAGCAGCGTCCCGTCGCCGCCCAGCACGAGCACCAGTTCGACGCCCTTGGCGGGGTTGTCCTCGGGGGCGACGACGGTGCACGGCATGTCGTGGTCCTCGGGTTCGACGAGCCGCAGCACCTCCTCGTCGATCACCCGCAGCCACATCCCGGCCTCGGCGAGCCGGACGGCGACCTCCCTGGCGGCGCTCCTCGTGGCCTCCCGGTCGGGATGCACGACCAGGAGCACTTCGCGCGTTTCGCACGCTTCGGTCACGACGGGCCTTCCCGGACGGCGGTGCGGACCAGTTCGCCGGGGTCGGCCGCGTCCTCCCCGGGGTCGGCTCGGCGCAGCCACGCGAAGTACTCGACGTTGCCCGATGGGCCGGGCAGCGGGCTCGCGACCACGCCGCGCGCACTGAGCCCGAGGCCCTTGGCCTCGGTGAGCACGCCCAGCACGGCGTCGGCCCTCAGCTCCGGGTCGCGGACCACGCCGCCGCTGCCGAGGCGCTCCTTGCCGACCTCGAACTGCGGTTTGACCATGGGCAGCAGGTCGGCTCCCTCGCCCGCGCACGCGGCGAGCGCGGGCAGCACGAGCTTCAGCGAGATGAACGAGAGGTCGGCGACGACGAGGTCGACCTGGCCGCCGAGCTGCTCCGGGGTGAGGTTGCGGACGTTGGTCTTGTCCAGCACCACCACGCGGTCGTCGGTCCGCAGCCGCCAGTCGAGCAGGCCGCGCCCGACGTCGGCGGCGACCACCGTGCGCGCGCCCCTGCGCAGCAGCACGTCGGTGAACCCGCCGGTGGAGGCTCCCGCGTCGAGACAGCGCCTGCCCTCCACGGTCAGCCCCGCCGCCTCGAACGCGCTGAGCGCGCCGAGCAGCTTGTGGGCACCGCGGGAGGCCCAGCCGGGGTCGTCGGCGGTGCGCACGACGATCGCGGCGTCGGCCTCGACGCTCGTGGCCGGTTTGCGGGCGACCATGCCGCGCACGGTCACCTTGCCCTCACCGATGAGGGAGCTGGCGTGTTCCCTGGACCGGGCGAGCCCTCGGCGGACGAGCTCGGCGTCCAGGCGGGCCCTGCGAGGCACCGCTAGACCTTGTCGATGCTGGACAGCGCCACGGCCAGCTCCGTGTGCACCGCGTCGAAGCGCTCGACGTGCTCGGCCGGGGGCAGGTCGTCGAGCTCGTCGAGCCCGGCGATGGCCTCCTCGATGCCGGCCCTCGGGTCGGTCTCCTGCGGCGCCGGCGCCATGCCGGGCGGCGGCCCCGGGACCGGGCGCGGTACGGGGTTCGTGTGTTCCTGCACGCCTCAACGCTATCCGATCCGGTGGCGCGACGGCGGAGGCGTACGGAGCAGTTCAGCCCAGTCCGAGGTCGCCGAGCGCGGTGGCGGCCTGGCCGTCGCCGGCACGCACGGTGGTCACGCCGTGGCGCCACGCCGCGTCGCACAGCGCCCGCAGCAGGTCGAGACCGTCGTGGCCGCCGTCTCTCGTGACCACCAGCTCGCCGTCGCGGGCCTCGGCGCGCCAGCCGGGCCGGGGACCGATCTCCAGCTCGTCGGCCTTGCCGTCGAGACCCGTGAGGTCGGCGGCGAGGTAGCGCGGGCGTTCGGCGGGGATCGCGGCGAGCAGGCTGACCGGGGTGGCGACCCCGGTCAGCACCACGAGCGAGTCGACGCCCGCGGCCACCGCACCCGCGATGTCGGTGTCGAGCCGGTCGCCGACCACGAGCGGGGCGGTCGCGCGCGCCGACTCGGCGGCCGTGCGGAACAACGGCGGTTCCGGCTTGCCCGCGACGATCGGCGCGCGGTCGGTCGCCGCCTTCAGCGCGGCGACCATGGCGCCGTTGCCGGGCAGCAGGCCGCGTTCCGTGGGCAGGGTGGCGTCGGCGTTGCAGGCGACCCACAGGGCGCCCTCGCGGATGGCGACGCACGCCTCGGCGAGGTCGGCCCAGCCGGTCTTGGGCGAGTGGCCCTGCACCACGGCGGCGACGCCGGCGTCGGCCTTGCGGACCGAGCGCAGCCCTCCGCCGTCGACCTCGGCGGCGAGCGAACCGGCGCCCACCACGAGCACGGCCGCGCCCTCGGGCAGGTGGTCGCGGAGCACCCGCGCCGCGGCCTGCGCGCTGGTGAGGACCTCGCCGGGTTCGGCGACGACGCCGAGCGACTTCAGGTGCTCGGCCACCGCCTCGGGTGCCTTGGAGGCGTTGTTGGTGACGAACCGAATGGACGTGCCCCGGTCGCGGGCGCGGCCGATCGCCTCCGCGGCGTGCGGGATCGGCCGCACGCCGTGGTAGACGGTGCCGTCGAGGTCGAGCAGGACGGCGTCGTGGCGGTCGAGCAGCGCGCCGTCAGTCACCGGCCAGCTCCGCCGCTCGCTCGGCCGCGTCGGTCTCCTCCTCGGAGTCGGCGTCGGCGGCGTGGAGGAACCAGCGCACGGCCTCCTCGGCGCGGCCCGCCGCGGCGAGGTTGTCCGCGTAGGCGTAGAAGAGGCGCGCGCTCCACGGCTGCCTGCGCTTGGGGTCGAGGTCGTCGCCCTGGAGCGCCACGACGGCGGCGTCGAGCTGGCCGAGGTCGCGCCGGGCCCCGGCCGCGACGATCTTCAGCTCGATCGAGACCTCCTTCGGCAGGCTCGCGGTGTCGGTTTCCTTGGCGATGTCGAGTGCCCGCTCGGGGCGGCCCATCGCGCGCTCGGCGTCGGCGATCACGGCGACGTGCGCGTCGGTGCGCGTCATCCGCCGCACGGCCCGCAGCTCCGACAAGGCCTCCGACCACTTGCCGGCGTGGTAGGCGGCGAGCCCGGCCGCCTCGCGCACCACGGGGATGCGGGAGGCCTTCGACTTGGCGTACTTCGCGTGTGCGAGCGCGGCCTCGGGGTCCTCGTCGATCAGCGTCCCGGCCGCGACGAGGTGCCTGCCGATGCGCTCGGCGAGCTCCTTCGGCAACGAGCGCAGCTCCCGCCGGGCCTCGGGGTCGAGGTCGGCGTAGTCGATGCCCTCGGGCAGTTCGGGGGCTTCGAGCAGCTCGCGCGCCACGGCCTCGTCGCTGCGTTCCACGCGCGGCGTGGACTCGGCAGGGGGCCGGTTCTCGCGCTGTGGCCGGTCGTCGCGGCGCGGGCGCTCCGTTCGCGCCGGCCGGTCGTCGCGG
This sequence comes from Prauserella flavalba, assembly GCF_003202235.1. Classification (GTDB taxonomy): domain Bacteria; phylum Actinomycetota; class Actinomycetes; order Mycobacteriales; family Pseudonocardiaceae; genus Prauserella_A; species Prauserella_A flavalba. The sequence goes on along the minus strand of NZ_MASU01000010.1, from coordinate 4,379 downwards.
TCCCGCCGGGGCCGGTCGCTCTTGCCATGAGGCCGGTCGTCCCGGTCGCGGAAGGGCCGGTCACCGCCACGTCCACGGTCGTCCCGGTCGCGGAACGGCCGGTCGCCGCCACGTCCACGGTCATCGCGGTCGCGGAACGGCCGGTCGCCACCGCGTCCACGGTCATCGCGGTCGCGGAACGGCCGGTCACCGCCGCGGGGCCGATCGCCGCGGTCGTGGAAGGAGCGGTCGCCGCCACGTCCACGGTCGTCCCGGTCCCGGAACGGCCGGTCACCGCCACGCCCACGGTCATCGCGGTCGCGGAACGGCCGGTCACCGCCGCGGGGCCGATCGCCGCGGTCGTGGAAGGAGCGGTCGCCGCCACGTCCACGGTCGTCCCGGTCCCGGAACGGCCGGTCACCGCCACGCCCACGGTCGTCCCGATCGCGGAAGGACCGGTCACCGCCACGCCCACGGTCGTCCCGGTCCCGGAACGGCCGGTCACCGCCACGCCCACGGTCGTCCCGATCGCGGAAGGGCCGGTCACCACGTGAACGATCGTCGCGATCCCGGTACGGGCGGTCACCGCCGCGCCCGCGATCGTCGCGGCGCGGACGGTCGTCCCGGTAGGGGCGGTCGTTGCGGTCCCGGTAGGAACGCTCGCCCCGGCCGCGGTCGTCGCGATCCCGGTACGGACGGTCCTCGCGGAAGGAACCCTTGCCCCGTGGGCGGTCGTCTCGCTCCCTGCGGGGCCGGTCGTCGCGGCGGAAGTCCCCGCCGCGGTTCGGCCGTCCCTCCCGGTCGTTGCGGTACGAGCCGCGGTTGCCCTCATTCCGGCGCTGCGGTCGAGCGGACTCGCCGTCGTCCCGTGAGCCGCGTCGACCGAACTCGGACACGTGTCCTCCTACTGAACTGCTTCTGCACTATGAACGTAGACATGCTGAAGGCCCGTTAGGGTGGCCAGCAGACCAACCCTAACGGGCCTCCGTAAGTTAAGTTCGGCGGTGTCCTACTCTCCCACACCCCCACGGGTGCAGTACCATCGGCGCTGGTGGGCTTAGCTTCCGGGTTCGGAATGGGACCGGGCGTGACCCCACCGCTATAACCACCGAAACACTGGTGAAACCATCACTATCCACATATCACATGCGTGTGGTGTTTCAGAATCGTAGAGTGAGTGCGTAGCACCTTTGTAGGCAAGTCCTCGGCCGATTAGTACCAGTCCACTCAAAAACACGTTACCGTGCGTCCATGTCTGGCCTATCAACCCAGTGGTCTACTGGGAGCCTTAACCCACAAAGGGGTGGGAGACCTCATCTAGGAACAGGCTTCCCGCTTAGATGCCTTCAGCGGTTATCCCTTCCGAACGTAGCCAACCAGCCATGCCACTGGCGTGACAACTGGCATACCAGAGGTTCGTCCGTCCCGGTCCTCTCGTACTAGGGACAGCCTTCCGCAAGTCTCCTACGCGCGCGGCGGATAGGGACCGAACTGTCTCACGACGTTCTAAACCCAGCTCGCGTGCCGCTTTAATGGGCGAACAGCCCAACCCTTGGGACCTACTCCGGCCCCAGGATGCGACGAGCCGACATCGAGGTGCCAAACCATGCCGTCGATATGGACTCTTGGGCAAGATCAGCCTGTTATCCCCGGGGTACCTTTTATCCGTTGAGCGACACCCCTTCCACCAGGAGGTGCCGGATCACTAGTCCCTACTTTCGTACCTGCTCGACCCGTCAGTCTCACAGTCAAGCTCCCTTGTGCACTTACACTCAACACCTGATTGCCAACCAGGCTGAGGGAACCTTTGGGCGCCTCCGTTACCCTTTAGGAGGCAACCGCCCCAGTTAAACTACCCACCAGGCACTGTCCCTGAACCGGATCACGGTCCGAAGTTAGATTCCCAGCACGACCAGAGTGGTATTTCAACAACGACTCCACCAACACTAGCGTGCCAGCTTCACAGTCTCCCACCTATCCTACACAAGCCGAACCGAAAACCAATACCAAGCTATAGTAAAGGTCCCGGGGTCTTTCCGTCCTGCCGCGCGAAACGAGCATCTTTACTCGTAGTGCAATTTCGCCGGGCCTGTGGTTGAGACAGCCGGAAAGTCGTTACGCCATTCGTGCAGGTCGGAACTTACCCGACAAGGAATTTCGCTACCTTAGGATGGTTATAGTTACCACCGCCGTTTACTGGCGCTTAAATTCTCAGCTTCACCCCCCGAAAGGAGTTAACCGGTCCTCTTAACGTTCCAGCACCGGGCAGGCGTCAGTCCATATACATCGACTTGCGTCTTCGCATGGACCTGTGTTTTTAGTAAACAGTCGCTTTCCGCTGGTCTCTGCGGCCACTCCCACCTAGCCCGAAAAAGGCTTCAGCAGGCTTGGCCCCCCTTCTCCCGAAGTTACGGGGGCAATTTGCCGAGTTCCTTAACCACAGTTCACCCGATCGCCTTAGTATTCTCTACCTGACCACCTGTGTCGGTTTGGGGTACGGGCCACACATGCACTCGCTAGAGGCTTTTCTCGGCAGCAGAGGATCACCCTACTTCACCACAAACGGCTACGCATCACGCCTCACCCTTCATGCCTGGCGGATTTACCTACCAGACGGGCCACACGCTTACACCAGTATCACCACTGACTGGCGGGGCTACCTTCCTGCGTCACCCCATCGCTTGACTACTACAGGATCAGGCCCCACGCTCACCAACACCACAACTCCGAAGAGTCATGATACGGCTCGGGTGGTTAGTATCCCCTGCCTCGCCAGGGACGCACACACGCGGGTACGGGAATATCAACCCGTTGTCCATCGACTACGCCTGTCGGCCTCGCCTTAGGTCCCGACTTACCCTGGGCGGAACAACCTGGCCCAGGAACCCTTGGTCATCCGGCGGCAGAGATTCTCACTCTGCATTCGCTACTCATGCCTGCATTCTCACTCCCACACCCTCCACGACTCGCTCACGCGGCCGCTTCCCTGGATGCAGGACGCTCCCCTACCCACCCACACGACTACACCCCCCTCCCAAAGAGAGGAGCGGATCTCCTGTGTGAGTGACACAGCTTCGGCGGTGTGCTTAAGCCCCGCTACATTGTCGGCGCAGAACCACTTGACCAGTGAGCTATTACGCACTCTTTCAAGGATGGCTGCTTCTAAGCCAACCTCCTGGTTGTCTCAGCGACTCCACATCCTTTCCCACTGAGCACACACTTAGGGGCCTTAGCTGGCGTTCTGGGCTGTTTCCCTCTCGACGACGAAGCTTATCCCCCGCCGTCTCACTGCCGCACTCTCACACACCCGTATTCGGAGTTTGGTTGACTTCGGTAACCCGGTAAGGCCCCTAGGCCACCCAGTAGCTCTACCCCAGGTGTGAAACATACGACGCTGCACCTAAATGCATTTCGGGGAGAACCAGCTATCACGGAGTTTGATTGGCCTTTCACCCCTACCCACAACTCATCCCCCAGGTTTTCAACCCTGGTGGGTTCGGCCCTCCACGCCGTCTTACCGGCGCTTCAGCCTGGCCATGGGTAGATCACCCCGCTTCGGGTCTCGACCACGCAACTAACACGCCCTCTTCAGACTCGCTTTCGCTACGGCTACCCCACACGGGTTAACCTCGCCACGCAGCACGAACTCGCAGGCTCATTCTTCAAAAGGCACGCCATCACAACGACCAGCGCTGCTCTGACGGCTTGCAGGCACACGGTTTCAGGTACTCTTTCACTCCCCTCCCGGGGTACTTTTCATCTTTCCCTCACGGTACTCGTCCGCTATCGGTCACCAGGAAGTATTTAGGCTTACCGGGTGGTCCCGGCAGATTCACAGCAAATTCCACGAGCTCGCTGCTACTCGGGAACACCATCACACCAACACAACACAGTTTTCGCGTACGGGACTCTCACCCACTCCGGCCCGCCATCCCAAGCGGTTCCACTAACCATGTGTATCAGCGCCAGAAGTGTCAGCCCCTGGACGACAGGTCCCACAACCCCGCACACACAACACCTGACAGCTTGACATGCGCACGGTTTAGCCTCCTCCGCTTTCGCTCGCCACTACTCACGGAATCACACTTGTTTTCTCTTCCTACGGGTACTGAGATGTTTCACTTCCCCGCGTTCCCTCCACACACCCTATACATTCAGGTGCGGGTGACACCTCATAACAGGTGCCGGGTTACCCCATTCGGACACCCTCGGATCACAGCTCGGTTGACAGCTCCCCGAGGCTTATCGCAGCCTCCCACGTCCTTCATCGGCCCCTAGTGCCCAGACATCCACCATGTGCCCTACACAACTTGACCACAAAGATGCTCGCACTCACTCTACAATTCTCAAACACCACACCGAAACAACACCACCGTGCTGCCTCAGGACCCAACAGTGTG
>NZ_MASU01000009.1:2500-442250 GCF_003202235.1 Prauserella flavalba | reverse complement strand
GGCTCGAAGGCGTTGCCGGTGGCGATCTTGGGGCGGCCCAGCACCTGCGGCTCGCCGACCCGGGCTCGGCGGTACACGCGGGCGGTGGCGGCGGCGATCCTGGCCCAGTCGAAGTCGGCGGCCAGCCGCGACTGCGCCGCCAGTGCGCGCTCGCCCGCCGCCTCGGCGTCGGCGAGCACGGTGTCCACGGCGTCGGCGATGCCGGTGACGTCGCCGGGCTCGAAGGCCAGGCCCGTCTCGCCGTCCACCACCACCTCGCCGAGGCCGCCCGCCGTCGAGGCCACGAGCGGGCGTTTCGCGGCGGCGGCCTCCAGAGCGACGATCCCGAACGGCTCGTACCTGCTGGGCAGCACCACGGCGTCGGAGGCCGCCAGCACGGCCCGCAGCTCCCGGTCGGTGAGGTGGCCGACGAAGTCCACCGCCCGCACCAGGCGCAGCTTGCGTGCCTGCTCGACGAGCTCCTCCAGGTGCCTGCCCTTGCCCGCGACCACGAGCCGCGTCCCGGGATGGCGCTTGCGGATCGCGGGCAGCGCGGCGAGCAGGTCCTGCACGCCCTTCTCCCATTCGAGCCTGCCGAAGTAGAGCAGCAGCGGCGCGCCCTCCGGGCTGTGCCGGTCACGGGCCTCGGCGATCTCGTCCGCGGGGACCTGCCAGGTGCGTTCCTCGATGCCGTTGTGGATCACGGTGATGCCGTCGGGGGAGACCTCGAACAGGTGCGCCACCTCGCGGCGCATGGCCTGCGAACAGGTGATCAGCTCGTCGCAGCGGTTGGCCAGCCACCATTCGACCGAGTGCACCTGCTGGTTGAGCGGGTGGGAGAGCCAGCCGGAGTGCCTGCCCGCCTCGGTGGCGTGGATGGTGCCGACGAGCGGTACGCGCGCGGCGTCGGCGAGTGCGATGGCGGGGTGGGTGACCAGCCAGTCGTGCGCGTGCACGACGTCGGGCCGCCACGTGCGCAGCAGCTCGGTACCCGCGCGCACCATCGCGTGGCCCATCGCCAGCGTCCACGCCACCAGGTCGCGCTCGAACGTCACGTGCATCGGGTCCTCGGCCACGCGGATGATCCGCACGCCCTCGACCACACGGTCGGTCGCCGGGTGGGTCTCGGCGTCGGTGCCTGCCGCGTGCCTGCACAGCACGGTCACGTCGTGCCCGTCCCGGACGAGGTGACGGGCCAGTGCGTGGACATGCCGGGCGAGCCCGCCGACCACCACGGGCGGGTACTCCCACGAGAGCATCAGCACGCGCATACGTGGAGGTTACTCACGAGTCGCATCGCGTGTGCGACACCTCCGCGTTGGCTCTGCCAGTATCGGGGTCGATGACACGGACGACAGGGACCACACCGTCACCAGTGCTGACCACGCCGTGGACCGGCCGGGTGGACCCGGCGGACCCGCTGCCCGAGCATCCCCGCCCCCAGCTGGTGCGCGAGCGCTGGTGCAGCCTCAACGGCCGGTGGGAGTTCTCCGCCCGCACCGCCGGGGGCGAGGTGGAGCGGGGCGGGCACATCGTCGTGCCGTTCCCGCCCGAGTCGGTGCTGTCCGGGGTCGGGCGCCGGGCCGAACAGCTGTGGTACCGCAGGACCTTCGAGGTGCCGGACGGCTGGCGCGGCGGGCGCGTGCTGCTGCATTTCGGCGCCGTGGACCAGGTGGCGACGGTGTGGGTGAACCACCAGCTCGTCACGCGGCACGAGGGCGGCTACACGGCGTTCAGCGCCGACGTCACCGACGTGTTGCGGCCCGAGGGCGAGCAGGAGATCGTCGTGCGCGCCGACGACCACGGCAACAGCGGCACGTTCCCCGTCGGCAAGCAGGCCAACCAGCCCGGCGGGATCCTCTACACCGGCGCCTCCGGCATCTGGCAGACCGTGTGGCTCGAAGCCGTGCCGAGGGTTTACGTCGAGCGGCTCGACATCGGCTCCGACGTGCGCGGCCTCGACGTCACGGCGCACGTGGCGCACGCGGACGGCGAGCGGGTGGAGGCCGTGGTCAGCGAGCCGCGCGGTGCCGAGGTCGCGCGGGCGAGCGGTGTGCCCGGCGAGGCGATCCGGCTCGACGTGCCGGACCCGCACCTGTGGAGCCCTGACGACCCGTACCTGTACGACCTCACCGTGCGCGTACTGGGCACCGACGTGGTCGACGAGGTCACGAGCTACGCGGGGCTGCGCACGGCGAGCCTGGTGCCCGACGCGGAGGGCAGGCCGCGGATCGCGGTCAACGGGAGCATCACGTTCCAGCACGGTCCGCTCGACCAGGGCTACTGGCCGGACGGGATCTACACGGCGCCGACGGACGAGGCGCTGCGCTTCGACCTGGAGCAGACGAAGGCACTGGGCTTCAACACCGTCCGCAAGCACGTGAAGGTGGAGCCCGCGCGCTGGTACCACTGGGCCGACCGGCTGGGCCTGCTGGTGTGGCAGGACATCCCGTCGCTGCCGGTGGTGCTGGACAACCCGCCGGGCCCGCAGGCGCCGCCGGTGGAGCTCGCCCGGCAGCGGTTCGAGGCGGAGCTGGCCGCGATCGTCGCCCAGCTGCGCGCGGTGACGTCCATCGTCGCGTGGGTTCCGTTCAACGAGGGCTGGGGCGAGTACGACACCGCCCGCGTCGCCAAGGAGCTGAAGGAGACGGACCCCGCGCGGCTCGTGGTCGCCGACAGCGGCGTGAACTGCTGCCACTCGCATCCGGACTCGGGCGCGGGCGACGTCTACGACGACCACACCTACGTCGGCCCCGGCCGCCCGCTCGTGCACGACCACCGCGCCACGGTCGACGGCGAGTACGGCGGGCTGGGCCTGGTCCTGGAGGGCCACGTGTGGCCCGGCGAGCCGGTCGCCTACGAGCTGACGGCGAGCCGGGAGGAGCTGACGCGGCGGTACGTGGAGGTGAGCGAGGACCTGGAGTCCGTCGTGCGCGGGCTCGGGCTCTCCGGCGCGATCTACACGCAGACCACCGACGTGGAGAACGAGGTGAACGGGCTGCTCACCTACGACCGCAGGGTCGTGAAGGTGACCCTGCCGGTGGCCGCGGAGCGCAACCGCGCGGTGATCGCGGCAGGCTCCGCGGCCTCCGGCGGTCAGGTGACGACGAGCGAGAACACCCCGGAGTAGGCCGACGCGTAGAGGTCGGTCTCCGGATGGAACACCCGCAGCGACAGCGACGCGGCGAGATCGAAGCTGACGCTGAGGTTGAAGCCGCCGTTCGGCCTGCACCAGCCCGTGCTCACGTTCACCCACACCCCGGCCTGCAGCGACTGCACCAGCACGGGCTCGAGCCCGCCCGCCGCGTCGTGGCCGCCGCCTTTGCCGGAGAGGACGTCGAGCCCTCCCTTGATCTTCACCTTCTCGTTGACCTTGACGACGCTCTTGTCCACTGTGGCGTGGACCTTGAGCTGTCCCTTGGGACCTGCCGACGCCGCCGCCGTGGCGGGCGCCGCGAACACGACAAGGCAGGCGAGCAGCGCCGTGAGGAGCCGGAGCCTGCGTGGTGACGATGTCCTGACCATGATCGAAGTGGACCACCGCGACGCCGCGCCGGACCGGTTAATCCCGCTAATGGCCCACGTCAGCCGCCCGCGTGGGTGATCAGAGCGCGCGTGCGTCGACGTGGCCGAACGGGTGGGCCAGCGTGCGGAACACCGCCGCGCGTTCCGCGCCCGACGGGCTGCCGGAGCGCAGCAGCCCGGCCAGCTCGTCGAAGCGCTCGGTGTGCTCGCGGGCGCGCCTGCGCGCGTAGTCGGCGGCCGAGTCCTTGGTGACCATGAACGCCCAGTCGCTGGACAGCGCCAGCAGCGCCTCGGTCACCAGCTGGTCGGCCACCGGGTCGCGGCCGGCGCCGGAGAGGTCGAGCGCGAGCAGCCGCTGTTGCAGCTCCGTGTTGGCGGCCACCATGTCGGCGACCTGCTCGCCGTCCCAGACCCGCCAGTCCTTGCCGGAGCCCCACGACGACGCGGGCAGCTCCACCGGGCCTGCGACGTGCCCGGCCGCCACGGCGCCGCGCAGCGTCGTGACCCGCACCCCGGCCTCCGGCAGCGCGCGCAGCACGCCCTCCAGCCACGCCGGTCCCTCGTGCCACCAGTGGCCGAACAGCTCGGTGTCGTAGGCCGCCACCACGAGCGCCTCGCGCCCGTGCTGCGCGCGCAGCTCCCGCAGCCGCGACACCACCGTGTCGACGAAGTCCTTGACGTGCACGCGCAGCGTGTCCGCCGCGAGCGCGGGATCGTAGGGCGCCTTGCCGGAGGGCTCGATGTGCTTGCCGGTGACGCGCGAGGGTTTGAGCCCCACCTCGTGCGCCCACGTGTGGAAGTCGCGGTACGCCGCGTGCCCGGGGTAGCCGGCCTTCGGCGACCACACCCGGTAGGTGACCTCCAGGTCGCGCCCGAAGCACACCACGTCCGACTCGCCGACCGTGCGCGCGGCGGAGGTGTCGCCGCGCAGCGACGGGCCGTCCACGAGGAAGCGCTCCACCCCGGCGCCGGCGTAGCCGCGTTCCATGCCCGGCGCGTACCCGCATTCGGGCGCCCAGATGCCCGCGGGGCGGTGCCCGGTGCGCAGCGCGGTGTCGGCGAGCCCGCCACGCAGTGCGAAGGAGCGCACGCGCTCGTCGAGCAGCGGCTGGAACGGGTGCGTCAGCGGGCCGCCGAGCAGCTCGACCACGTCACTGTCCACAAGCGAGCGCAGGAGGGGGGAGAACCCGTGGCGCCACCGTGTTTCGAAGTCGCCGAGCGCGCGCGTGGCGGCCCGGTGCTCCCGCGCGGCGAGGTCGGCCAGCAGCGGCTCGCCCCGCCACAGCGTCGCCGCGTGCTCGGCGCGCAGCTGCCAGTGGCCGAGCCAGTCGTGGAACGCGCGCAGCGAGTAGGGGTCGTCGAGCTGCGCGGCGAGCACCGGCGTCACGCCGAGCGTGAGCACGTCCCGCCTGCCCTCGTCGGCGAACCGCCGCAGCAGGTCCGCGATCGGCAGGTACGAGTGCGCCCACGCCTGGTACAGCCATTCCTCGCCGACCGGCCAGTTCCCGTGGTGCGCGAGCCACGGCAGGTGACTGTGCAGGACCAGGCAGAACGTTCCCTCGCGCTCGCTCACGGCCGCACCGCCACCGCGACGAGGTCGAGGCTCGCGCCGAGGTCGTCGCCGTGGATCGCGAAGTCCTCCGCCCTGATCGCCGCGACGTCGGCCAGCAGCCCCTCGGGCCAGCTCGCCTGCCCCGGCAGGCTGCCCATGACGACGTCGAGCTGCGCGTCGATGATCGAGCCGCCGTAGCGCTCGTCGAGCGCGCGCACGGCCTCGCCGTGGTGCAGACCGTGCAGCAGCTCGACCTCGAAGCCGTTCGCCCGCAGTAGTCCGTCCAGTTCGGACGGTGCGAGTTCCCTGGTGTGATAGGGATTCAGCGGGGTGTCGCTGCCGGGGGTGAACGTGAGCCGGTTCGGCGTGGTGACGAGCAGCCTGCCGCCGGGGCGCAGCACGCGCAGGCATTCGGCGAGGAAACCGTTCTGGTCCCAGAGGTGCTCGATCACCTGGAAGTTGGCGACGACGTCGACGGTGGCCGTGCCGACGGGCAGGAACGCCAGGTTGCCCCGCACCGGGCCGACACCGGGGTAGCGGCGCCCGACGTGCGCGATGGCCTGTTCGTCGTAGTCGAGCGCCAGTACGCGCCGGGCGTGGCGGGCGATGAGCGCGGCGCCGTAGCCCTCGCCGCAGCCCGCCTCCAGCACCGTCGCGTCCGTGCAGTACGGCAGCAGCGCGCGATAGGCGGCCTCGTGCCGGGCATACCAGTAGTTCTCCTCCGGCACCCCCGGCACGGTGCGCTCACCGGTGAGATGCAGTGCCTCGGCGCGTGTGGTCGTCACGCGCCGAGGGTAGCGGCGGCGATCAGTGGGGCCGGTACGGCGGTGTGCCGCCGCCCTTGGGTCCCTTGCCGCGGAGCTTGTTGAGCGCGTTCATGGCCTGCTTGCGCTTGTGCGGGTCCTTGGCCATCCGCTGCGCCTCGGCGATCATGCGACGGCCCTGCGGGCTCTTCGCGAAGCGGGCCACCTTGTTGAACAGCGATGCCATCGTGGTCCTTTCGGCGGGGCGGGTCTGTCCGGTCACGGACGATTATCCAACGTGGGCGCACCGAGAGGAGTTCCGCTCAGGTGGCGGGGGACACCGTGACGCCCAGCGCGCCGGGGCCGACGTGCGCGGCGATCACCGTGCTCGCCTGCACGAGCATGATGTCGTTGAGCGCGGGCACGCGGCTGCGCAGCTGCTGCACCAGGGTCAGCTCGCGGTCCGACGGCGTCGCGCACGCCACCGCGATGTCCACCTTGTGCTCCCCGGCCCGCTTCACGGCGAGGTCGGCGAGCTTGTTCAGCGCCCGCTTGGTCCCCGGCACCCGCGAGAGCGGCGCGACCTGGCCGTTGTCCACGGTCAGCAGCGGTTTGATCGACAGTGCCGTGCCGAGCATCGCCGACGCCGCCCCGATCCGCCCGCCCCGGCGCAGGTACTCCAGCGTGTCGACGTAGATCAGCTCGCTGCTGGCCCTGACCCTGCGGTCGGCGGCCTCCATGACACGCTGCACCTGCCCGCCCGCGGCCGCCGTGCGGGCGGCCGAGAGGGCGGCGAAGCCGAGGCTCATGCTCGTGGTCGCGCTGTCCAGGACGTACACGGGCACCTTGACCTGCTGCGCCGCCTCCCGCGCGGCCTCGAGCGTCGCCGACATCTTGCTGGAGATGTGCAGGCTGATGATCGCGTCGGCGCCCGCGCTCACGGCGTCCTGGTAGGTCCAGAAGAAGGCGCCGGGGTCGGGCGGTCTCGTGCTGACGTGCTGTCCGGAGCGCAGCAGCTCGATCAGCTCGGCCCGGTCGAACCGGGACTCGTCGTCGATCCGGTCGCCGGCCACGATCTGGACCTGGACGACGGCGATGCCCCACTGGGCCGCCAGCTGCTCCGGGATACAGGCGGTGGAGTCGGTGATCACTGCAACGGGCACGTCCCGGAGGCTAGACCCTGCATCCACCCATTAGAAGTAGCCGGTTGCGACTTTCGGCGCTGGAACGGGTACCCGATGTAGTCTTCGTGGCACGTGCCCGACTAGTGGGACTATGGTCCTAATAAATCGCGAATCCAGGTGAAGGCCGTCACCTCGGCGCGCCAGCCACGGAAAATCCGAATAATCTACCGCCCAGTAACGCCCTGCGTGCGCCTAAGGAGATCCATGACCAACATCGTTGTCCTGGTCAAGCAGGTGCCGGACACGTACTCGGAGCGCAAGCTCTCCGAGGGTGACCACACCCTGGACCGTGAGTCGGCCGACGCCGTGATCGACGAGATCAACGAGCGCTCCGTCGAGGAGGCGCTCAAGATCAAGGAGGCAGGCGAGGGCGAGGTGACCGTCCTGTGCGTCGGCCCCGACCGCGCCACCGACGCCATCCGCAAGGCCCTCTCGATGGGCGCGGACAAGGCGATCCACGTCTCCGACGAGTCGCTGCACGGCTCCGACATGGTGGCGACCGCCAAGGTCATCGCCGCCGCGCTCGGCAAGACCGAGTACGACCTGGTGATCGCCGGTAACGAGGCCTCGGACGGCCGCGGTGGAGCCATCCCCGCGATGCTCGCCGAGCTGCTCGGCCTCCCGCAGCTGACCCACGCGCGGCAGCTGACCGTCGAGGGCACCAGCATCAAGGTCGACCGCGAGACCGAGGAGGGCCTCACCCACCTCGAGGCGAGCCTGCCCGCCGTCGTGAGCGTGACCGAGAAGATCAACGAGCCGAGGTACCCGTCGTTCAAGGGCATCATGGCCGCGAAGAAGAAGCCGGTGGAGACCCTCACCGTCGCCGACCTCGGGGTCGACGCGGGCGAGGTCGGGCTCGGCAACGCCTGGTCGACCGTGCTGGAGGCTTCGCCGAAGCCGCCGCGCACCGCGGGCCAGCGGGTCGAGGACGAGGGTGACGGTGGCTCGAAGGTCGCCGAGTACCTGGTCGGCCAGAAGCTCATCTGAGACGACAAGGAGACGAACTCATGGCTGAAGTACTGGTGCTCGTCGACCACGTCGACGGTGAGGTCAAGAAGGTCACCTACGAGCTGCTGACCGCGGCCCGTGCCGTCGGCGAGCCGTCCGCGGTCGTCGTCGGCGCCCCCGGCACGGCGGGCAAGGTGAAGGAGTCGCTGGCGTCCTACGGCGCCGCGAAGGTGTACGTCGCGGAGTCCGACGACGCGAACGGCTACCTCGTGACCCCGAAGGTCGACGCGCTGTCCACCGTCGCGGGGCAGGCTTCGCCCGCCGCAGTGCTCGTGGCCGCGACCTCCGAGGGCAAGGAGATCGCCGGCAGGCTCGCGATCCGCCTCGGCGGCGGCCTGCTGGTCGACGCGGTCGGCGTCAACTCCGACGGCTCGGTGGACCAGTCCATCTTCGGTGGCGCCTTCTCCGTGAAGGCCAAGGCCGCCAAGGGCACCCCGGTCATCTCGGTGCGCCCCGGTGGCGTGGAGGCCGAGCCCGCCGAGGGTGCCGCGGCCGAGGAGGCCGTGTCGCTGCCCGCGGTGGACGCCGCGAAGTCCGCGAAGATCACCGGTGTCGAGCCGGTCGTCGGCGGTGACCGTCCCGAGCTGACGGAGGCGTCGATCGTCGTCTCCGGCGGCCGCGGTGTCGGCTCCGCGGAGAAGTTCGAGGTCGTCGAGAAGCTGGCCGACGCCCTCGGCGCGGCCGTCGGCGCCTCGCGCGCCGCCGTCGACTCCGGCTACTACCCGGCGCAGTTCCAGGTGGGCCAGACCGGCAAGACCGTGTCGCCGCAGCTGTACGTCGCGCTGGGCATCTCCGGCGCGATCCAGCACCGCGCCGGCATGCAGACCTCGAAGACGATCGTCGCGGTGAACAAGGACCCCGAGGCGCCGATCTTCGAGATCGCCGACTTCGGCGTGGTGGGCGACCTGTTCAACGTCGCCCCCCAGCTGACCGAAGAGGTCGCCAAGCGCAAGGGCTGACCCCTTTCGCCAACGTCCCCCAAGGCCACCTTTGTTGCGCTCAACGCACCAAAGGTGGCCTTGGGTGCATTCAGGGGCGTGCCGGAGTGAGGCTGAGAAAAGGCTGAGAACTCGCCGTTAACGCACTGTGCAGCCCTCGGTCACGGCCGGACCCCTTCGCGGTTTCCCTCGCGGGGCGACCATTCGGGGCATGACGCGGTCGCAGCTACTGGCCAGCACTGACCGGACGGGCGAGGGCACGGCGAAGTACTCGCTGCTCGTCGCCAACGACAACGCCGAGGTACTCGCCGCACAGCGGCTCCGCAACCGGGTGTTCGCCGAGGAGATGGGGGCCACCCTCGACTCCCTGGAACCCGGCCTCGACGTCGACCACTTCGACGAGTTCTGCGACCACCTGGTGGTCAGGGACGACTCCACCGGCGAGATCGTCGGCACCTACCGGATGCTGCCGCCGGACCGCGCGACGAGCGCGGGCACGCTCTACGCCGACACCGAGTTCGACCTCGCCAACCTCGCCGCGCTGCGGCCCTCCCTCGTGGAGACGGGGCGCTCGTGCGTCGACCCCGCCCACCGCAGCGGCGCCGTCGTGAGCCTGGTGTGGGCGGGCATCGCGCGGTACATGCTGCTGTCGGGGCACCGCTACCTCGCCGGGTGTGCGTCGGTGCCGCTCGACGACGGCGGCTCGATGGCGGCCGGGGTGTGGGATCTGGCCCGGACCAGGTACTACGCGCCCGAGTCGCACCGGGTCACGCCGCTGCGGCCGTGGGAGTGCGACCACATCGCGCGCCCCGCGCGGCCGGTGCTTCCGCCTCTGCTCAAGGGCTACGTCCGGTTGAGCGCCCAGGTGTGTGGTCCGCCGGCCCACGACCCCGCGTTCGGCGTCGCCGACTTCTTCGTGCTGCTCGACCTGCACCGCATGGACGCGCGGTATCTGAAGTTCTTCCTCGGGGTGGAGCTGTGAGCCACGCCTGGATGCCGGTCTCCCCGTGCGGGGACGGCTGCCTGACCTCCGGCGCACCCTCCGTCGGGGTGGTGCGCAGGACGGCGAGGCTGTGCGCCGCGCTGGGCGTGGTGCTCGTGGCGCTGCTCGTCGCGCCGCTGCTCGTGGTGCTGCCCGGAAGGCAGCGCGTGGCACGGCTCGTGTTCCGCGGCGTGCTCGCCGCGTTCGGCGTGCGGCTCGTGGTGCACGGCGACCTCGACGGCAGCGGGCGTGGGGCGCTGGTGGTCAGCAACCACATCTCGTGGCTCGACATCGTCGGCCTCAACGCCGTCCGGCCGATGCGGGCGCTCGCGAAGAAGGAGATCGCGGGCTGGCCGGTGCTCGGCGGCCTGGTCTCCCGCGCCGGCAACATCTTCCTCGACCGCGAGCGACTGTCCACTTTGCCCGCGACCGTGGCCGAGCTGGCCCGCGTGCTGCGCGCGGGCTCGCTCGTGAGCGTCACGCCCGAGGGCACCACGTGGTGCGGCCGCGCGTCGGGCCGGTTCCGGCCCGCGACGTTCCAGGCCGCCATCGACGGCGGCGTGCCCGTGCGGCCGGTGGCCCTGCGCTACCGGTTCGCCGACGGCAGGGAGACGACGGAGCCCGCGTTCATCGGACCCGAGTCGCTGGTCGAGTCCCTGCGGAGGGTTGCCCGGCTGCGCGGGCTCGTGCTGGAGGTGTTCGTATGCCCGGAGATCGCGCCGGGCCGCGCCGGGGGCCGGCGCGAGCTGGCCGCGCTCGCCGAGGCCGCCGTCTGCTCCGCGCTCGGCACCGCCGGTGTCCTGCCGGGGATTCCCGCCCCGCGCGCCGCGGCCGCGGATCGGTCCACCCGGAACTCGTTGCCCTCGAGGTCTGCCGGCACCAGGTGACCCGAGGGAAAGCCGGCGGGTCGTGTCGCGCGGGCCGGGTCCACGCGATCAGTATCCGTTGTTCTGCCCCGTCTCCTCCTGGGGCTTGCCTCCGGCCGGAGTCACGGCGTACCACTCGGCCCCGAACCCCTCGACCTCGTTGCCGTTGACGTCTCCGGGAGCGGAGTCCTTGACGAACCGGTAGAGGGGATGTCCGTCATAGGTGACCTGGGCGGAACCGTCACCGCGCTTGGTGGTGCCCAGCAGGGCCTCGTCGGCGTCGCCGCCCGCCCGCGGCTCGCCCTTCGTCAGCAGCGGCGGCCAGACCCGCGCGCACGCCCCGTCGCAGCGGCTCGTGCCCGGCCCGTCCTTCTCGAACAGGTACACGGTCATCCCTTTGCCGTCCACCAGGATCTCACCGAGGTCCGTGTCTGCTGTGGACACAGTGGGGCCGCCACCCGGCTGAGGGGCCTCCTCGTCTCCACCGTCGCCACCACATGCCCCGAGCAGCAACCCCGCCGCCAGTACCAGTGGGAGCAATCTGTTCACGGTCATCATCCCCGTCGGGTCTCATGATGCCGGCCGGCCATGCCGCGACCACGTAACCGCCGATCCAGGGAGCAACGGAGCCAGATAGCCGGTAGGTTCTAACGACATTGCTTGTTTCCATTAGAATAGGACGCGGCAACGGAGGGCGGAAGAGGAAAGGCACGGTCGATGCCCGAACCCGGCGACGGAGTGGTGCGGTGGCTGAACCAGGCGGTCGGTCACCTGGCGGTGCTCGACGACAGGGTCCGCAGGCAGCTGTACGAGTACGTGACCGGGCAGGCGCATCCGACGACTCGCGATGAGGCGGCCGCCGCCGTCGGAGTGTCCAGCCGCCTCGCCGCCGTCCACCTCGACAAGCTCGTCGACAAGGGGCTGTTGCGGGCTCACTACGCCCGCAAGCCGGGACGCTCGGGGCCGGGTGCGGGGCGCAGTTCGAAGTACTACCGGCCCTCCGGCGTGGAGATCGACGTCTCGATCCCCGAACGACGTTACGACCTCATCGGCCGCATCCTCGTCGACGCCCTCGACGAGCACCACACCCCGGATCCCGGCGCGCTGAACGCGCGCGCCCGGGCCGTGGCCCGCAGGCTCGGGGAGCGGCTCGGCGCCGAGTGGGACTCGGGCTCGGCGTCGTCCCGCGACCTCGCCGCTCTCCATCCCGCGGCCGCGGTCCTGTCCGGCTACGGGTACGCGCCGCACTTCGACGGCCCCGGCAGCCTCACCCTCACCAACTGCCCGTTTCGCTCACTGGCGTCCCGCAACCCGGGCCTCGTCTGCGCCATCAACGAGGCCTTCATCGACGGCGTACTGCGTGGCATCCACGCCGGCGGACTCGTGACGAGCCTCGAACCGAACCCGGATGGCTGCTGTGTGAGGGTCACGGCGGAAGGTCCGCTCGAGGCCCCTGCCTGACCCCGGTCGGCGTCGGCAGGGCTCGGAAGCGCTCCCGCGCCGCCACGGGTCAGTCCAAACAGAACTCGTTGCCCTCGGGGTCGGCCAGCACGAGGTGACCGAACGCGAGCGGGGGAGCGGGTTCGTGCCGTCCGAGCCGCTTGGCGCCCAGGGCGATCAGCCGCTCGGCCTCGGCCTCCAGTGCCGCCATCCGCTCGTCGCCCTGCAATCCCGGAGCCGCGCGGACGTCGAGGTGCACGCGGTTCTTGACCTGCTTGCCCTCCGGGACGCGCTGGAAGAACAGCCTCGGCCCGTTGCCGTCGGGGTCGACGGCCGCGGAGGCGTCGTTGCGGCGCTCGGGCGGCACGCCCCACGCCTCCAGCGCCTCGTCCCACGAGCCGAAGCCGGGCGGCGGGGCCTGCACCCGGTAGCCGAGCGCCTCGGCCCAGAAGGCGGCGAGCGCGGCCGGGTCGGCGCAGTCGATCGTGAACTGGACGTCGCGGGCCATGTCAGCTCGCCTCCTGCCGGGTCAGCTGGTGGGTGTGCGCGTAGAGGTCGCGGAGCAGGCACACCTCGGCCAGATGGTGGATGAGCTCTCGGTTGATGTGCAAGACGAGTGCCGCCAGCGGATGGTCGGCGTACGGGCCCTCCGCCTCGCCGCACGGCTCGGACAGGCGGTCCTCGCCGAGTGACTCGACCCCGGCCAGCCACGTGGCGTACTCCGCGTCGAGCTGGGCCAGCGCCCCCGCGGCGGTCGCGGCGTAGGCGAACGAGCCGTAGTCCGTGGGCGGGCGGCCGAAGTGGGAGGCGTTGCGCATCGCGAGCACGCCGACGATCACGTGCCCGAGCCGCCAGGCGATCGTCGTGAACGGCGGCGGGTCCGGTTGCGGCATCGCGAAGTCGATGGTCATCGCGCCGGATCCGGCCTGTACCGGTGCGGTGCTCGTGCCGCGCGGGCGCACGTTCCAGCATCCGGGTGCCGGCTCCCAGAAGTACTCGTCGTCGGTGAGCCCGTCGAGGCGGCCGCGCAGCTGGTGGGTCCAGTGCCAGTCGGTCTGGTCTCGCAGGAGGGCGTTCCAGGTCATGAGCACAGCCTGCCGTGAATAGCGGACAGTTTCGTTCCGTGATCTGTGGAACGATCGGAGAATGACCGTCGAGGCGACCACCGAACGGGTACTGCGGCTGCTGGCGCTGCTCCAGCGGCGGCCGTCCTGGACCGCCGCCGAGCTCGCCGCCGAGCTGCGGGTCACCGACCGCTCGGTGCGCCGCGACGTGGAACGGCTGCGCGCGCTTGGCTATCCCGTGCACGCGACGGCGGGTGTCGGCGGCGGCTACCAGCTCGGCGCGGGCACCCGCCTGCCGCCACTGCTGCTCGATGACGACGAGGCGATCGCGACGGCGGTGTCGCTGCGGCTCGCGTCGGGCGGCACGGTCGCCGGAGCGGGCGAGGCGGCACTGCGGGCGCTCGCCAAGCTCGACCAGGTGATGCCGCCCCGCCTGCGCGCCGAGGTGCGGGCGGTCCACGGCGCGACCGAGACCCTCGTCGGCCCCGGCGTCGAGATCGATGCCGAGGTGCTGGTGACGCTCGCGCGGGCCTGCCGCGACGCCGTGCGGGTACGGTTCGCCTACGCGGGCCGCGACGGCGAGCGGACGGAACGCACGGTGGAGCCGGTGCGGATGGTCGCCACCGGCCGCCGTTGGTACCTCATGGCGTGGGATGTCGACCGTGGCGACTGGCGCACCTTCCGCCTGGACCGGATGCGGGAGCCGGTGGCGACGACCTGGCGATTCCGGCCCAGGGATCACCCGGACCCGGTGACCTATGTGCAGCGAGCCGTCACCGCGGCGCCGTACCGCCATCTCGTGCGCGTGCGCCTGCGCGCGGGTGCCGACGAGGTGCGCGCGCTGGTGCCGCCCCAGGTGGGCCGCGTCGAGGAGGACCGCGACGGGTGGTGCGTGCTCGCCGTCGGCGGCGACGACCTCGACTGGCTGGCGATGCACGTGGCGCGCCTCGGTGTCGAGGCGCGGGTGCTGGACCCGCCGGAGCTGCGCGAGGCCGCCGCCCGGCTCGCCCGCCGCGTCGCCGCGATGGCCGCTGGCTGACGACGTGCAGCACCGCCGCCGTCCGGCTCCACCGTTCGTCGTCCCCGGCGAGGCCGGCGATGTCGAGATCGAGTCCGAGGTAGTCACGGGCGTGTTCCAGATATGGCCGGGCTGGGCGCGCTCGGTGGGCGTGTCGAACCGAGGCGTGGGAGAAGCCTTCCCGCATCGCGTTCCCGGGCGTCCCGGTTCCATTGTGGACGAAGTCGTGCACGGCGAGCGCCGCCCCGTGGTCGGTTCCAGTGCGATGGAGCGGAGCCGTGCCCGGCCGGCCGGGCGAACAGGTCGTTGCGGAGCAGCTCGGTCGACTCCGTCACGAAGTCTC
The DNA here is from genome assembly GCF_003202235.1 of Prauserella flavalba. GTDB lineage: Bacteria > Actinomycetota > Actinomycetes > Mycobacteriales > Pseudonocardiaceae > Prauserella_A > Prauserella_A flavalba. The sequence continues at coordinate 427,608 of NZ_MASU01000009.1, read as the reverse complement.
GGGGTCGGACAGTGAGACGACGGGACCTCGACAGTCTCAACCGGCGGTCAGCGCGAGGTCGCGGATCACGTCCACCAGCCGCACCGTCAGCGCCTCGAACGCGGCGACACCGTCGGTGCCCCTCGCCCCGGTGCGTTCGGTGTCCACGAGCTCAGGCCGCTCCGCGAGCACGAGCGAGGCCACGGAACAGCCGCCCGCCGGGCCACCGTCGAGGTCGACGTGGGCGATCCGCCGCCCGCACCGGCTCTCCACCGTGTCCACGGCCCTGCGCAAGGCCGCGCGGTGAGCGGAACCGGGATGGCTGTTGACCACCACGACGCGCGGCAGGTCCTGGCGGGCGAGCGCCGTGCAGACGTCCACGACGAGACCGTGCAGCGTCTCCGCGCCGATCGGCAGCGTGCCCGGCTCCGCGGTCCCGGTGACGCCGTAGGACAGCATCGGCAGGATCAGCGCACGCACCCGCTCGTCACCGGCGAGGCGGGCCGCAGCCCGCTCGCACACGCCCCGCGCGATCAGCGGGCCGGTGCCGAGCGGGGCGTGCGGGCCCGGGGCCTCCACCGCACCGACCGGCAACAGCAGCACCGGCACCCGCCCGCTCTCTCGTAACGCTGCCACCTGCGGAGACGAGAGCTCGGCGAAGTACACGGGCTTAAGCTACTCAGCATGAGCGAGGGCGACCAGCACGCGGCGCTGACCTACACCTCCTACCTCGCGCTCGACGAGGTGCTCGGCGCGCAGCGACCGCGCTCGGCCGAACACGACGAGCTGCTGTTCATCGTCATCCACCAGGTGTACGAGCTGTGGTTCAAACAACTGCTGCACGAGCTGGAGTTCCTGCAGCGGAGGCTGGAGGACGGCGACACCCCGCACGCGGTGCGCACGCTGCGCCGGATCCTCACGATCCTCAAGGTGGTGGTGGCCCAGATCGACGTGCTGGAGACCATGACCCCGAGCCAGTTCGCGAGCTTCCGCGCGCGGCTCGACGCGGCGAGCGGTTTCCAGTCCGGCCAGTTCCGCGAGCTGGAGGCCGTGCTCGGCAGGCGTGAGGCCGCGGTGGCCGAGCACTACCCCGAGGGCAGCGAGGCACGCGCGCGGATCGCCGCCGCGATGGCGCGGCCCTCACTGTTCGACTCCTTCCTCGCCTACCTGCGGGCACACGGCTACGACGTGCCCGCGCGGCCCGACGTCACCCTGGCCGTCGAGCCCTCACGGGAGGTCCAGGCCATTCTGCTGCGCGTGTACCGGGACGATTCGGGACCGGCATCGGTGTGCGAGCACCTGGTGGATCTCGACGAGGGCGTGCAGGAATGGCGGTACCGCCACGTGAAGATGGTGGAGCGGACCATTGGCGACAAGCCGGGGACCGGCGGCTCCTCGGGCGCCGCGTACCTGCGCACGACCCTGTCCGCGCCGGTGTTCCCGGACCTGTGGGCCGTGCGCAGCGAACTCTAGGCGTGCGCGGCTTCGGCGAGGCGGTCGAGCAGGGGCCACAGCGCGGCCGGATCCTCGACGTGGGCGTTGTGCCCGAGGCCCCGCAGCACCACCGGATCCGCCGTGACGTCGCCGAGGTGCTCGGCGGGGCACATCGGGTCGTGCTCCCCGGCGGCCAGCACCACCTCGGCCCGGCTCGCCGCGAGCAGCCCGGCCGGGTCGGGCGCGCCGACGGCGAATGCCCGCTGGTCGACGGTGATCCGCCAGCCGTCCGCGGTCTCGGCGACGCCCGCGCCGACCGCGGGGGAGTCCTCGCCGACGAGCCCGTCGAGGCCCGCGCCGCGCAGCCAGCGCTGTACCGCCTCGGCGCGGGTGCCGAACACGCGCGCCGGGCGCGCGGCCACCTCGGCGGCCTTGGCCAGCTCACCCGGCGACCAGCGCAGCTTGATGCCCAGCCCGCAGGCCGCCGCGACCGGTACCCGGAACCAGCCCGACGCGAGTGTCAGCGCGACCACCCCGCCGAGCGAATGGCCGAGCACCACCACGCGCCGCCCGCCCGCCGCGGCCTCGGCGACCTCGGCGACCTCAGCCGCGAGTGAGCCGAACGAGTACGTGCGCAGCGGCGGCGCCTCGCCGTGGCCGGGCAGATCGGGGGCGAGCCAGTCACCGGGCCAGCGCCCGGGGAGCTGCTCCTCGAGGCCCCGCCAGACGTGGCGGTTGGCGCCGAGACCGTGCAACAGCAGGAGAAGCGGGCTTTCGTCGGTCATCCTGCCGATCCTGCCGCAACCGGTGGCTTTTCGGCGGCGGCGAGCATAGGTTGAGCCACAGCGGTGATCAGCGGGAGACGACCTCTCCGGCCGGGAGCCGCCAGCAACCGACAACACCGCCGGCCGCGTCCACAAGTCGTGAGCCGGGGGCTGACAAGGGAGTCACCACCGTGACCGAAGGTGTATTCGGCCGCGACAGCGGTCATGAACAGGTCGTCTTCTGCCACGATGCCCACACCGGGCTCAAGGCCGTCATCGCGGTTCACTCCACCGCACTCGGGCCCGCGCTCGGCGGGACCCGGTTCCACGCCTACGCCTCCGAGAGCGACGCACTCGACGACGTGCTCGCCCTGTCCAGGGGTATGACCTACAAGAACGCGCTCGCCGGGCTCGACCTGGGTGGCGGCAAGGCCGTGATCATCGGCGACCCCGAGACCGTCAAGTCCGAGGCGCTGCTGCGCGCCTACGGCCGCTTCGTGCAGTCGCTCGGCGGGCGGTACATCACCGCGTGCGACGTGGGCACCTACGTGCGCGACATGGACGTGATCGCACGGGAGACGCGGTTCGTCACCGGCCGCTCCCGCGACGACGGCGGGGCGGGTGACTCCTCCGTCCTCACCGCCTACGGCGTCTACCAGGGCATGCGGGCCTCGGCCGAGCACGTGTGGGGCAGCCCCGAGCTGCGCGGCAAGCGGGTCGGTGTCGAGGGCGTCGGCAAGGTCGGGCACCTGCTCGTCGGTCACCTCGTGGAGGCTGGCTGCGACGTCGTGGTCACCGACGTCGACGAGCGCGCGATCGAGCGGGTCGTCGCGGCGCATCCGAGTGTGGAGGTCGTCCCCGGCGCCGCCGCGCTGGTGGGCGCCGACCTGGACGTCTTCGCCCCGTGCGCGCTGGGCGGGGTGCTCGACGACGACACCGTCGCCGTGCTGCGGGCGAAGGTGGTGTGCGGCGCGGCCAACAACCAGCTCGCGCATCCCGGCGTCGAGAAGCTGCTGCAGGAGCGCGGGATCCTGTTCGCGCCCGACTACCTCGTCAACGCGGGCGGCGTGATCCAGGTCAGCGACGAGCTGCACGGCTTCGACTTCGAGCGGGCCAAGCGCAAGGTGACCGCGCTCTACGACACGGCGAGGTCTGTGTTCGCGCTCGCGGCCGACGAAGGAGTGCCGCCGGTGACCGCCGCCGACCGGCTCGCCGAGCGCCGCATCGCCGAGATCTCCCGCCTGAAGAGCATCCTCACCCCCTGACGCAACCGGCCCCCAAGGCCACCTTTGTTGCGTTCAACGCGCCCGCCCGTCTCCCGCCACCACCCAGACGGAGACGCTGCGCGTCGCTGTGACGACAAAGTGGCCTTGGGGGCCGAAGGGTCGCCGCGAGAGGTCAGCCGCTCTTGCGGCGGAAGGTGCGCTTGTGCGAGGCGGGGCCGTGGGCGTGGTTGACCTTGGAGCCCAGGTCCTCGTGGGCGGCTCCCGCCTTCGCCTTGGCCTGCTTGCGTTCCAGCGCCTCGCGGAACCGGCGCTTGACGTCGTCCTCCGGGCCGCTGTTGTCCTTCGACGGTGCTGATTCGGTCATGGAACCTCCCGGGGTACGACGTTGCCGTGCACTCTCAGCCTGGCAGGCCGCGGCGCGCACGGCCACCGCATTTCCCGCGGCGCGGTGCTCAGTGACCGTTCTTGCGCCCGCAGACGATCGTGTTCTGCGGGTTGTACTTGACCGTCCTGGACTCCTCGCTCACCACCGCGCCCGTCGAGACGTCGCGCAGGACCCGCGTGTCGGTGACCGTGAAGCCCGGTGAACCGCTGCTGGGGTGGCAGTTCTCGGCCGGACCCTCCTTCACCTGCGGCTCCACGAAGTTGGTCCGCTCACCGGTCACCGATTCGACGTCGTAGCGCTTCGTGCCCCACAGCCGCACCGTGATGCTCGACTCGGTCCAGATCGTCTGGATCGCGACACCGGTCGGCGCGTCGTTGGTGAACGCCAGGTCGATGACGCTGGAGCCGTCCGGGTTCTGGAACACCGTGGCCTCGCGGCCCTCGGGGTAGCGGCTGATGTAGTAGCTGTGCTCCTGGTGCCCCGCGTCCTTCATGCCTGCGAAGTAGTAGGCGTTGTAGAGCGTGGTCGCGAACTGCGAGATGCCGCCGCCGACGGCCTCGCCGGGCGCCCCGTCCTGGATGATGCCCGCGGGGACGTAGCCCTCCGCGGCGGTGCGCGGCCCGGTGTGGGTGTTGAGGCTGAACGTCTCGCCCGGCTTGACGATCGCGCCGTTGACCTCCTCGGCCACCCTCCGGATGTTCACGCCGGAGTCGGGCTTGAAGCCACCGGTGGTGAACTCGCCGATGACCTCCTTGATGCCGAGCTGGTTGGCGGCCTCCGTGGTGACCTTGGCGGGCTGCTTCTCGTAGTTCGCGGTCAGCTCACGGCCGTCGCGCTTCTTGAGGGTCTCCAGCAGCGGCTGCAGCGTGGTGTCCCACTTGATCTTGTTGCCGTCTTCGGAGGGCACCACCGTCGGCGCGCCGCTGTCGAAGACGATCTGGGCGTCCTTGCCCTCCCTCTCCGTGTGGGCGAGCTCGGGGCCGACGCCCTCGATGATCTTCTTCTGGTCGACCTTCGGCACGAGCCTGCCGTTCTCGGCGGCGAAGGAGAGCCCGGCGGCGATCTCCTCGGGCTCGAGCGTGCCGTCGGCGCCCTCGCCGTGCACGATCACCGGCCCGGACACGGCGGGCTCGGCGATGTTCTTCAGCGCGGCCTGCACGGCCTCGGCCGTGACCGTCACCGGCGTGCTGTGCACCGGGAGGTTGAGCTGCTTGCCGGACGCCCACTGGGCGAGGATCCGCGCCTGCGCGGCCTCGACCTCGAGCTCCTGGCCGTTCTTCGGCTCCACGGCCTTGGCCACGGCGCCCTCGAAGACGACGTTGCCCTCCACCGGCGCCTGGTTGATCCGCTGCTCGAGCCCGGCCATCGCGTTCTCGAGCTGGTTGGGCTCGGCCTCGGTGACCACGCCGACCTCGCGGTCGCTGAAGAACGACGCGATGCGCGTGAAGGGGTTCAGCGGCTGGTCACCGGCCTGGTCGAGCGTCGAGGACCAGTTGAGGCGCAGGCCGGCGTCCTTCGGGTGGAAGGAGTCCCGCACCTCGCCCGCCGTGTACTTCACCGGCTGGGTCAGGCGCGGTTCGAGCTCGGCGCGCAGCTTCTCCTCGGCCTGCGAGTGGCTGAGCCCGCCGACCTCGACTCCTGCGACGACCACGCCGCGCGGGACGTCACCGCTGGTCACCAGCAGATCGGCGAAGTAGGCGACCGCGAGCACCCCGAACACGGCACCCGCGATGAGCGCGGGCTTGCGGAACCGCCCCGCCTTGCCGTTCCCGTCGCCGTCCCCGGCGCCGGCGGGCGGCTCGTCACCGCGCGGCGGGGGCGGCACCGAGATCTGCTGCGTGGGAAGGTCGCCGCTGCTCTGCGCGGCGATGTGCTGCGTGACCTCGTTGCCGGTCGCGAGGTGCTGGGTGACCTCGTTGGCCGTCGCGATGTGCTGCGTGACCTCCCCGGCGCCGTGCCCGCCACGGGCAGGTCCGGGATGTGCGGGCACGGCCGGCAGCACATCGGTCTGCTCGGCGTGCGACTCGGGCCACTGGCGATCCTGTGGCAAGACAACCCCTCCACGTCCGGCGGTGACGGGCCAGGACTCGCGTCAAGATAGTTGCCGCTCACGGCAGGCCCGCACTCGGCCCCCCGCCTGCTCGTGACCGTGTTTCCCCTGGTGATCAACAACTTCTGGGCCGTTCGGGTGACGGTGTGACGCCCGTGCGGGCCGAGGTACCGATTCGATCTCGATCGCTTCCGTGCCGTGCGGGTACCCCGGGTGGACGAGCGAGAGGAGCACCGATGCGGATCACCGCCGAACACGTTCGTTCCCTGCTGGACTCGGAGCTGCAAGGAGCGGCGCTCGCCCTGCGGGAGGGCGAGATCCTGCTGCTGGCGGGCGCCGACCTGGAATCCCCGCGTTACGCTGGGGCGCTGGTCGTGGCCACCGCCGCGGGCCTGCGCGGGCAGCTGGGGGACCACAGGCCGTCGCAGCGGGAGCTCGAGGAGCTGGCGGCCGGGATCGAGGCCGGGGTGAGCAACCTGGGCGGCTGAGGCGAGAGGAGGGCTCGCGGCATGCGCTTGCTGATCATCGCCGACACACACGTCCCGAAGCGCGCCAAGGACCTGCCGGCCGAGGTCTGGGCCGAGGTCGGTCAGGCCGACGTGGTGGTACATGCCGGTGACTGGGTGACTGTCGGCCTGCTCGACGAGCTGGAGTCCCGTTCGCGCCGCCTCATCGGCGTCTACGGCAACAACGACGGCGCCGCGCTGCGCGCGCGGCTGCCCGAGGTCGCGCGCGCCGAGCTGGAGGGCCTGCGCCTGGCCGTGGTGCACGAGACGGGCGCGGCCACGGGCCGCGAGCAGCGGTGCGCGCGGGACTTCTCCGGCACGGACGTGCTCGTGTTCGGGCACAGCCACATCCCATGGGACACCGTCGCGGACACCGGTCTGCGCCTGCTCAACCCCGGCTCGCCCACCGACCGCCGCAGGCAGCCGCACTGCACGTACCTGACGGCGACGGTCGCGGATGGCGAGCTCTCCGGCGTCGAACTGCACACACTGCCACCGAGGTGAGGATGGATCCGGTCAAGGTTCTCCGGCAGATCGCGCTCCACCTGGAACGGGCGGGGGAGCCCAGCTATCGCGTGCGGGCGTTCCGCAAGGCCGCCGCGGTGGTGGACGAGCTGCCCGAGGGCGAGCTGGCCGAGCGGATCCGCGGCGGCACGCTGACGGCGCTGCCCGGCATCGGCAAGACCACCGCCGCGGTGATCGTGGACGCGGTCGAGGGCCGCGAGCCCGCCTACCTCACCGATCTGGAGTCGCGGGGCGCGCCGGGCATCCCGGACGGCGGGGCGCTGCACGCGGCGCTGCGCGGGGACTGCCACACCCACTCGGACTGGTCCGACGGCGGCAGCCCCATCGCGGAGATGGCCGAGGCGGCACGGGCGCTCGGCCACGAGTACCTCGTGCTCACGGACCATTCGCCCCGGCTGACCGTCGCGAACGGGCTCAGCGCGGAACGCCTGCGCAGGCAGCTCGACGTGGTGCGCGAGATCAACGCCGAGCTCGCGCCCTTTCGCGTCCTCACCGGCATCGAGGTCGATATCCACGCCGACGGCACCCTCGACCAGGACCCGGAGCTGCTGGAGGAGCTCGACGTCGTGGTGGCGAGCGTCCATTCGCTGCTGCGCCAGCCCGCCGCGGAGATGACCCCGCGCATGCTCAGGGCCATCGAGAACCCCCGCGTGAACGTGCTGGGGCACTGCACGGGGCGGCTCGTCACCGGCCGGGGCAGGCCGGAGTCGCAGTTCGACGCCGAGGCCGTGTTCACGGCGTGCCGTGAGCACGATGTCGCCGTGGAGATCAACTCGCGGCCCGAGCGGCTCGACCCGCCGAGGCGGCTGCTGCGGCTGGCCAGGGAGATCGGCTGCCGGTTCTCGATCGACAGCGACGCGCACGCGCCGGGCCAGCTCGGCTGGCTGCCGTTCGGCTGCGTGCGGGCCACCGAATGCGGCGTCACCGAGGACGACGTGATCAACACGATGAGCGCCGACGACCTCGTCGCGTGGGCCGCCCGCAGGTGACCATCATCCGCCGAGCCGCAGTGAAGGTGGCCTTCACCGCAGTGGTGGACAAAACAGGTACGCGCGTACTAGAACGGTGGGTGTGACGCGGTCGGCGGTGGTCCCGGAGAGGCCGGTGTCCCCGTTGCGGCACCGCAACTTCCGGCTCACGTTGCTCGCCTCCACCGCCGCGTTCTCCGGCTACGCGCTGCTGTTGCCCGTCGTGCCGCTGTGGGCCGTGCGGCAGGAGGCGGGGACGTTCGCGGCCGGTGCCTCCACCGGCGTGTTCATGGCCAGCACGGTGCTCACTCAGTTCGCCACGTCGGCGTTCGTCCGCCGCCACGGCTACCGCGCGGCGATGCTGCTGGGCGCGCTGTTCCTCGGCGCTCCCACGCCGCTGCTGATCGCCTCGGCCGGTGCGTGGGAGATCCTCGGCATCTCGTTGCTGCGCGGCATCGGCTTCGGGCTGCTCACCGTGTGCGGCAGCGCGCTCATCGCCGAACTGCTGCCCACGGGGTCCCTCGCGCGCGGCTCGGGGCTCTACGGCCTCGCCGCCGGTGTGCCGCAGCTGGCCGGGCTCCCTGTCGGCACGTGGGTCGCCGAGCACTGGGGCTTCCCGCACGTCTTCGTGCTCGCCACGGCGCTGCCGCTGTGCGCGCTCGTGCCGATCCTGCTGCTGCCGAGGCTCCTGCCACGGCACGAGCCGGGCACCGGCTCGGGGCCGCGCGCGCTCGTGCGCGCCACGTGGAAGCCGTGGCTGCCGATGCTCGCCGTCTCCACCGGCTTCGGCGCGCTCGCGACCTTCCTGCCGATCGTGGTGTCGTCCCCGGCCTCGGCGGTCGCGTTGTTCGTCACGCCGGCTGTGGCGATGCTCTCGCGCTGGGCGGCGGGGCACCTCGGCCACCGGCTGGCGGGGCCGGGCCGGATGCTGCCGGGCGGGCTCGCGGTCTCCGCCGCCGGGCTCGCCGGGTTCGCGCTGCTCGCCGACCACCCGGTTCCGGCGGTGGTGGCCGTGGCCGTGTTCGGGCTCGGCTTCGGCGTGGTGCAGAACGACGCGCTGGTCGCGATGTTCGCGCGGGCGCGGGCGGGCTCGGCGAGCGTCGCCTGGAACGTCGCGTTCGACGCGGGCCAGGGACTCGGCGCGGTCGCCGTGGGAGCGATCGTGTCGTGGACGAGCTTCGGCTCGGCGTTCGGCCTGCTTGCCGCCGCGGCCGCGGCACTGCTGCCGGTCGCGCTGCTGGCACGGCGCAACGGTTAACCTGGAGCCGTGCCTCGAGTAGTGATCCTGGACTACGGGTCCGGCAACCTCCGCTCCGCCGAACGCGCCGTACAGCGAGCCGGTGCCGACGTGGAGGTCACCGCCGACCCGCATGCGGCGAGGGAGGCCGACGGGCTGGTGGTGCCCGGGGTCGGCGCGTTCGCCGCGTGCATCGAGGGCCTGCTCTCGGTGGGCGGCGACAAGATCATCGGCACCCGGCTCGCCGGCGGCAGGCCGGTGCTGGGCATCTGCGTCGGCATGCAGATCCTGTTCGAGCGTGGCGTCGAACACGGGGTGGAGGCCAAGGGCACCGGCGAATGGCCGGGCACCGTCGACCGCCTGGGCGCCGACGTGCTGCCCCACATGGGCTGGAACACCGTGCGCGCGCCGGAGGGCTCCGAGCTGTTCGCCGGGCTGGACGAGAACGCGCGGTTCTACTTCGTGCACTCCTACGCGGCACGCTCGTGGGAGCTGGACTCCGAGCTCGCGGGCAGGCAGCCGAAGGTCACGTGGGCCCACCACGGTGAGGACTTCGTCGCGGCCGTCGAGAACGGCCCGCTGTGGGCCACGCAGTTCCACCCGGAGAAGTCCGGCGACGCCGGAGCACAGCTGCTGCGGAACTGGCTGCGCACCCTCTGAGCCCCGGCGCGCCGCCGGTTTTTATAGTGGCCCGGTGACCTTCACCCTCCTTCCCGCCGTCGACGTGGCCGATGGCCAGGCGGTCCGCCTCGTCCAGGGCGAGGCCGGCACCGAGACCTCCTACGGTTCGCCGCTGGACGCGGCGCTGCAGTGGCAGCGCGACGGCGCGGAGTGGATCCATCTCGTCGACCTCGACGCCGCGTTCGGCAAGGGCTCCAACCGCGAGCTGCTCGCCGAGGTGGTGGGCAAGCTCGACGTGCAGGTGGAGCTCTCCGGCGGCATCAGGGACGACGAGTCGCTCGCCGCGGCGCTCGCCACGGGTGCGCGCAGGGTGAACCTCGGCACGGCCGCGCTGGAGGACCCCGCGTGGGCCGCCAAGGTGGTGGCCACCCACGGCGACCGCGTCGCGATCGGCCTCGACGTGCGGATCACCGAGGCCGGGCACCGGCTCGCCGCGCGCGGCTGGACGCAGGACGGCGGCGACCTGTGGGAGGTGCTCGAGCGGCTCGACCGCGACGGTGCCCAGCGCTACGTCGTCACCGATGTCAGCAAGGACGGCACGCTGCGTGGTCCGAACCTCGACCTGCTGCGTGAGGTCACCGCCCGCACCGACGCGCCGGTGATCGCCTCCGGTGGAGTGTCCAGTGTGGACGACCTGAAGGCATTGGCGCGGCTGGAGCGCGACGGCGTCGAGGGCTCCATCGTCGGCAAGGCGCTGTACGCGGGCGCGTTCACGCTGCCCGAGGCGCTCGCCGCCGTCGCGCGGGTCTGATCTCCGTCACTCGTCGAGCTTCACCGCGATGCCCACGGTGCGCTGAGGGCCGCCGCGCAGGCGGCTGAAGAACATCGTGACGCGGCCCGTGATGCCGTACTTGCGGGCGATCACGCGACGGATGCGCTCGGTCGCGTCGTCGTCGAGGATGCGCGCCATGCCGGTGACCGTGCGGCCGTGCGTGGCCCTGCCCCGGAAGTCGCACGCCACCACCTCGACGTGCGGCTCGCGCCGGATCCGCTTGACCTTGCCCGCCGTGCGGACGCTGAACAGCACCAGCTCGCCGTCGTCGGCCGCGATCCACACCGGGGTGGGCACGGCGTCGCCCGACGTGCGGAACGTCGTCAGCAGTACGTACTTCTCGGCGGCCAGCCGCTGCAGTTCTGCTCCCATCCGATCAACGTATCCGGTGCGGGCTGAGAGGTTTCTACGGTGTGCGGCGGCGCAGCGTCGCGGCGCCGAGCAGCAGCGCGAGCAGCGCGCTGCCCGCCACGATGGCCATGTTGCGCACGAGCGTGCCGTCGACCTCGGCCGAGTGGGTCACGTGGTTGAGCGCGTCCACCGCGTACGACAGCGGCAGCACGTCGGAGACCCAGCTGAGCAGCCAGCCCATCTCGTCCCTCGGCTGGAGCAGTCCGCACAGCAGGAACTGCGGTAGCACGATCACCGGCATGAACTGGATGGCCTGGAACTCGGTGCGGGCGAAGGCGCTCACGAACAGGCCGAGTGCCGTGCCGAGCAGTGCGTCGAGCACCGCGACGAGCAGCAGCAGCCAGACCGAGCTCGCGACGTCGAGCCCGAGCCACGTCACCGACACCAGTGCCGCGATCGAGACCTGCGCCACGGCGATGAGCCCGAACGCGAGCGCGTAGCCGAACAGCAGGTCGGGTTTGGCGATCGGCAGCGTCATCAGCCGTTCCAGCGTCGCCGAGGTCCGCTCGCGCAGCGTCGTGACCGAGGTGATCAGGAACATGATCGTGAACGGGAAGATGCCGAGCAGGGCCGGGGCGATGGCGCTGAACTGGGCCGTGGAGTTGAAGACGTAACGCAGGAGCACCATGAGCAGCGTCGGCATCACGAGCATGAGCACGACCGTGCGCGGGTCGTGCCGCAGCTGGGTGAGGATGCGCCGGTTGGTGGCCAGCGTGACGGGGAGGCTCACAGCAGCGCTCCTTCCCTGATCAACCGCAGGAAGGCCTGTTCGAGGTCGGGGGTGCCGGTGCGGCGCAGCAGCCCGTCCGGCTCGTCGTGGGCGAGCAGCCTGCCCTGCCGCATGAGCAGCAGCTGCCCGCAGCGGGCGGCCTCGTCCATGACGTGACTGGAGACCAGCAGCGTCGAGCCGTGCGCGGCGAGCCTGCCGAAGAGGCCCCACAGCTCGTCGCGCAGCACGGGGTCGAGGCCGACGGTCGGCTCGTCGAGCACGAGCAGCTCGGGCTCGCCGAGTAGCGCGACGGCGAGGTTGGCCCTGCTGCGCTGTCCCCCGGAGAGCCTGCCGATGAGCACGTCGGCGTGGTCGGTGAGGTCCACCTCCGCGATCACTCTGTCCACATCGGACTTCGGTGCGCGGAGCACGGCCGCGAAGTAGCGCAGTGCCTCGGCGACCGTGAGATCCGGGTAGATCGCCGGGTTCTGCGTGGCGTAGCCGAGCCGGTCGCGCAGTTCCCGGCTGCCCGCCGGCCTGCCGAGCACGGTGACGGTGCCAGCCTCGACCAGCTGCACGCCCACGATCGAGCGCAGGAGTGTGGTCTTGCCGCAGCCGCTGGGGCCGAGCAGGCCGGTGACGGTGCCGGGCGCGATCTCGCAGCTGACTTCGCGCAGCACCTCCCGGCCACCCCGGCGCACGCGCAGGCCCTGGATCGAGACCGCTGAACTGGCCATGCGCTTAATTCTGCGAGCGTTGAGTTTCCGCCGTCAAGACCGCTCCCCGAACGCAGTGAAGGCCACCTTCACTGCGTTGAACCAACGCAGTGGCGCGCAGCGTCTCCGTTTGGGCGGTGGTGGGAGACGGGTGGGCGCAGGCATGGTGGCCTTCACTGCGGGCGGGTTGGGTTGGGTGGGGTGGGGTTGGGTGGTTACGCCTCGCCGGTTTCGGTCTGGCCGGCGCGAAGCGTGTCGCCGCAGTGCCTGCGGGGCCAGTTCGGGATGTCCCGCTCCACCTGGACCGTGTGCACGCGGGCGTAGGCGCGCAGGTTCTCCAGCATCCGCTCGTCGCGCACCGCGTCCTTGCGGACCCAGTCGCCGTGCGGCGCGCCCTGGTAGATGTCGTAGTGGATCGGGTAGTAGTCGCGGGCCAGGCGCGGGTCGTAGCCGAGCCCGTTGCCCGTGCTCCACGGTTCCCTCGTGTGGATGAAGGTCGGCTTGACCTCGTCGTAGACGTAGTCCTGCTGGCCGCGCAGGTCGTGGTCGCGCACCAGCTCGGCGAATCGGTGGTTGGTCAGACCCGCCATGTCCACCAGGTGCAGCCTGCTGGTCAGCGCCGAGCCGCCGAGGTCGGGGATGAGCAGCGACGCGTTCTGGACGCCCATCACGTCGGCGTAGCCGTTGAAGATGCGCCCGAAGCGGTCGGCGACGTAGCACGCCGAGATGTCCGGCTCCGTGCGGAAGTCCTTGGCCACCGCGCCGAACGCGGCGCCGGTCGGCAGCAGCACGGCCACGAGCCCGACGACGATCCAGACCCGGCCACGCAGCTTGGCGTGGCGCAGCACGTCGGCCGCGGCGAGCGTCGCGACCAGCGAGCCCAGCACCCACACCGGGGTGGCGAAGCGCAGCTGCGACATCCAGTCCGGCTCCAGCACCGAGAACGCCACCACGGCGAGGCCCAGCGGCACCAGCAGCGCGAGCAGCCCCCGCCGCCACCACGCCGGCCTGGCCAGCACCATGCCCACGAACAGGACGGCCACGAGCACGGCCGGGGCGCCCGCGTAGCCGACCAGCTCACCGGGCCTGGTCAGCTCCTGCAGGGTCGGCAGGTCCTGCCGCTTCGCGATCGACGGGCTCGACAGCCAGAGGCCGAACGTCGCGTGCCGCCACACGAAGTACGCCCCGACGGGCACGGCGAACGCGGCGACGGACAGCAGGACGTGCCTGACGCTCGCCGCGATCCTGGGCTTGCGCAGCGTGCCGAGCACCACGAGCGGGTAGACGCCCGCGTAGATGAGTCCTTCCGGACGCGTGAGCGCGGCGGCCGCCGCCAGCAGGCCCATGCCCACCGCGAGCTTGACCCGTAGTAGCCGGTCGTCGAGTACCGCCCGGAACGACAGCACCGCCATCCACGTGATGATCAGCGCGTAGAGCGGGTTCTCCAGGCCGGAGAAGGTCCAGATGACGAACGACGGCGTGACCGCGAGCAGCACGCCGACCGCGAGGGTCGCCAGCCACGGCCGCTTCGTGACCCTGGCCGCAGCCAGGTGGCACGCCCACAGGATGCCCGCGACGAGCAGCAGGGACAGCGCCTTGGGGAAGAGGACGTAGTCGGGGATGCCGAAGATCGTTCCGCGGTCGAAAAGGCCGACGAGCCTGCCGAGCACGAGCAGCGCCGTCCACGTCGGGTTCGAGTAGCCCTCGACGGGCTCGGCGCCGGGCTGGACCACCGGGCCGAGGCCCTCCGCGAAGCTGCGCGCGTACGCGAACGTGATCGCGGCGTCGTCGATGATCCAGTTGCCGTAGAGGGACGCGTGCGCGCCGATGAGGGCGGTGCCGCCCGCCACGGAGGCGACCGGAAGCAGCCGCGCGGCCCGTTTCGGCTTCGCGGCGGCCGGTTCGGCGTCCGGCGTCTCGGAGGCGGTCTGTTCCCCCATCGCGACCGTTGTCATGCGGGCACCCTAAGGAGTCTTCGTGCCGACCAGTCTCGCACCATGAAAGGTTTCCCCAACCCGTGTGAAGCTAACGCTGCGAAGCCGCAGGCGGTTGCCCGCCATCGAGGTAGTACCGAATCGCCGGGCCGACCAGTGCGACGGTCTCGTCCTCGGTCGCCGTCGGCGGTACCTCGAAAACGTAGCGCAACAGGGCGGCCCTCATCATCCGGGCCGCCGCCGACGTCAGGAACCGGAGGAGGGCGACGAACGGTGCCCTGGTGTCCGGTTCTGCCCATAATCGCGGAATCATACGCACGGGACGGGCTCCCTCCGCTCCGGGTCCATTCAGGACCTGCGGGTTTCCGTCCGCCGAGGCGAGCGGAGCATTTTTCGCCGCGGCGAAGAGTTACCGTTTCGTGCCGGGGAAACGGTGCGGCGGCGCGGGTTCCCGCCTGGCTCGGCCGCCATCGCCCGGTGAAGGCGGGCACCATGAAACCGTTACCGAGTAGATATGTCCGGGGGCCCCGCACGGCTGCCGGGCCCGCTGTCGGCGACGGACCTTAAGCTGGGCACATGTCCGTTGCGGTGAGGGTGATCCCGTGTCTCGACGTGGACGCGGGACGGGTCGTCAAAGGTGTGAACTTCGCGGATCTGCGGGACGCCGGCGACCCGGTGGAGCTGGCGCGCGCGTACGACGCGGAGGGTGCCGACGAGCTGACCTTCCTCGACGTCACCGCGTCGTCGGGCAACCGCGAGACCACCTATGACGTCGTGCGCCGCACCGCCGAGCAGGTGTTCATCCCGCTGACCGTCGGCGGCGGCGTGCGGACCACGGACGACGTGAACCGGCTGCTCCGCGCGGGCGCCGACAAGGTCAGCGTCAACACCGCCGCGATCGCCAGGCCCGAGTTGCTGCGCGAGGCGTCGCACCGCTTCGGCGCGCAATGCGTCGTGCTGTCGGTCGACGCGCGCCGGGTGCCGGAGGGGCGCGAGCCCACGGCGTCCGGCTTCGAGGTGACCACGCACGGTGGCCGCAACGGCACCGGGATCGACGCGGTCGAGTGGGCCGCGCGGGGCGAGGAGCTGGGCGTCGGCGAGATCCTGCTCAACTCGATGGACGCCGACGGCACGAAGGCGGGTTTCGACCTGGAGCTGATCCGTCTCGCCCGCGCGGCGGTGCGCGTGCCGGTGATCGCGAGCGGCGGCGCAGGGGCGGTCGAGCACTTCCCGCCCGCCGTCGAGGCCGGCGCCGACGCGGTGCTCGCCGCGAGCGTCTTCCACTTCGGCCAGCTCAAGATCGGCGAGGTCAAGGACGCCCTGCGCGGGGCGGGGGTCGTGGTCCGGTGACGCTCGATCCCGCCATCGCCGACCGGCTCACGCGCACCCCCGACGGCCTCGTGTGCGCCGTCGTGCAGGAGCACAGCACGTCCCAGGTGCTCATGGTGGCGTGGATGAACGACGAAGCGCTGGAGCGCACGCTCACCACGCGGCGCGCGACGTACTACTCGCGCAGCAGGCAGCGGCTGTGGGTGAAGGGCGAGACGTCGGGGCACACCCAGCACGTGCGCGAGGTGCGCCTCGACTGCGACGCCGACACCCTGCTGGTGCGCGTGGACCAGACGGGCCCCGCCTGCCACACGGGCACTCACACGTGCTTCGACACCGACGAGCGCCTGCTGCTCGCCGACGATCAGCCAGGAAGGTCCAGCTCGCCGGTGAGGTAGCGCTGCAGGTTCGGGGCGACGGCGGCCACGAGCGTCTCGATGTCGGCCGAGGCCACCGGATCGATCCGCGCGACGTAGCGGGCCATGCCGAGGCCGATCATCTGGGTCGCGCCCAGGCCGGCGCGCAGCTCGGGGCGGTCGCTGTCGGCGGTCCTGACGACGTCGGTGAAGATCCTGTTGACCAGGATGGTCCGCAGCGTCTGCATGGCCTCGGGCTTGGTGGTGACGCTGCGGATGAGGGCGACGAACGACTCGCCGCCCGCGCCGTCCCAGCGGGTGAGGAACGTGCGCACGATGTTCTCGCCGAGCTTGTCGGGGCCGCCTGCCGTCACCGTCTCGACCACCTCGTTGAGGTCGAACGGCACGTGCAGCACGGCCTTGGCGAACAGGCCCTCCTTGCCGCCGAACCAGTGGTTGACCATCGCGGGGTCGACGCCGGCGCGACCCGCGATGGTCCTGACGGTGGCGCCGTCGTAGCCGCTCTCGGCGAACACGGCCCTCGCCGCCTCGAGCAGCGCGGTCTTCGTGTCCTCGCCCGCGGGGCGGCGGCCCCTGCGCCGGGCGGGCTCCTCTGCGGTGGTCACACCGTCATCATGAACCACCGAGGTCAGGAATTCAACGAATAGTGAATTAATCCCCGGTGGGTGGCGCCGAAAGCCGCGGCGGCACAATAACCGCATGGTAACTGCCCGTTCTGTCGACACCGGTGGCTCCGGGCTCGGGGCGATCAGCCCGAGCCGGGAGGACTTCCGTGCCTTCGCGGAGGACCGGCGCGTCATCCCGGTGGTCCGTCGGCTGCTCGCCGACGCGGACACCCCGGTCGCGCTCTACCGCAAGCTGGCCGGGGACCGCCCCGGCACGTTTCTGCTCGAATCGGCGGAGAACGGGGAGTCCTGGTCGCGCTGGTCGTTCATCGGCGTGCGCAGCCCCGCCGCGCTCACCGTGCGTGACGGCAAGGCCGTCTGGACCGGCACGCCCGTCGTCGGCCTGCCCACCGAGGGCGACCCGCTGACGGTCCTGCGCGAGACCCTCGCGACCCTGCACACCGAGCCGCTGCCCGGCATGCCCCCGCTCACCGGCGGCATGGTCGGTTACATCGGCTACGACACGGTTCGCTGGCTGGAGCGGCTGCCCGAGCTGGCCGAGAAGGACATCGACATCCCCGAGCTGACGATGCTCCTGGCGACGGACCTCGCGGCGTTCGACCACCACGAGGGCACCGTCACGCTCATCGCCAACGCTGTGAACTGGGACAACTCGCCCGAGCGCGTGGACGCCGCCTACGACGACGCCGTCCGCCGGATCGAGGAGATGACCCGGCTGCTCGCCGCGCCCGCGCCCGCGACCAACGCGGTGTTCGAGCGGCCCGCGCCCGAGTTCACGCGGCGACGGGCGAAGGAGGACTTCCACGCGGCCGTCGAGGCGGCCCGCGAGGCGATCCACGCGGGCGAGGCGTTCCAGGTGGTGCCCTCGCAGCGGTTCGAGATGCGCACGGGTGCCGACGCGCTGGACGTCTACCGGGTGCTGCGCACGTCGAACCCGAGCCCGTACATGTACCTCCTGCGGCTGGAGGGCTTCGACATCGTCGGCTCCAGTCCGGAGTCGCTGGTCACCGTGCGCGATGGCAGGGCGACCACTCACCCGATCGCGGGCACGCGCTGGCGCGGTGTCGACCCCGAGGAGGACGCGCAGCTCGCCAAGGACCTGCTCGCCGACGAGAAGGAGCGCGCCGAGCACCTCATGCTCGTCGACCTCGGGCGCAACGACCTCGGCAAGGTCTGCCGCCCCGGTTCGGTGCACGTCGTCGACTTCTTCGCGATCGAGCGGTACAGCCACGTGATGCACATCGTCTCCACCGTCACGGGCGAGCTCGCCGAGGACACGACGGCGTTCGACGCGGTGCTCGCGTGCTTCCCGGCGGGCACGCTCTCCGGCGCGCCCAAGGTGCGCGCGATGGAGCTGATCGAACAGCTGGAGCCCACGCGGCGGGGTCTCTACGGCGGCGTGGTCGGCTACCTGGACTTCGCGGGCGACGCCGACACCGCGATCGCGATCCGCACCGCGCTCATGAAGGACGGCGTGGCCTACGTGCAGGCGGGCGGCGGCGTGGTCGCCGACTCGGACGCCGGGTACGAGGACAACGAGTCGCTCAACAAGGCCCGCACCGTGCTCTCCGCCGTCGCCGCCGCCAACACGCTGGCCCCCGCGACCTCCCTGGACACCACCCGTGTCTGAGAGCCAGGCCAGCAAGCGTCCACTGTGGATAGTGGTGGTCGCGCTGTTGCTCGGCGCCGCCGCACTCTGGGGCGCGTCGGGGCTGACGTGGATCGACGTGCCGCGCGGGCTCACGATCGACGGCAGGCTCGCCGACGACCTTTCCGGCGGCGACCTCATGACGTGGCCGGTGCCGCTGGCGCTGCTCGCGCTCGCGGCCGTGGCCGCCGTGCTCGCCGTCCGGGGCGTGGCCAGGCGGATCCTGGGCGTGCTGCTCGTGGTCGTGGGCGCGCTGATCCTCTACCTCGCGCTCAACGGCGACGCCTACGACGTGGCCTGGTCGGGCTGGGCCCCCGGCTACGACGAGTCGGCGGGAAGCCCGGAGCGGACGTTCTGGGGCCCCGCGGCGGCCGTCGCGGGTGGGGTGCTCGTGCTGCTCGCCGGTGCCCTGCTCACGTGGCGTGGTCACCGCATGCCCCGCATGGGCGCCAAATACTCCGCTCCGGGCGGCCGGCGGGCCGAGAAGGACACCGAAAAGGAACTGTGGGACGCCCTCTCCGACGGCGAGGATCCGACCACGCGGAGTTAGCTCCGGCTCTTTCCCACTGGTGGACAAGGCAATTCCGACCCGGAGCCGGTGTGGCGAACCGCGAGGGTTAGCATCATTTCGGCGGGAAGGGGAAGGTTTTTGTGAGCCACCTTGCGAGTGAACACACAGCCGGTGAGGTTGCCCGGTGAGCATTCTCGAGGACATCGTCGCGGGCGTGCGGGCCGACCTCGCCGAGCGTGAGGCGGCACTGCCGTTCGACGAGCTGAAGCGGCGTGCCGCGGCCGCGGCCCCGCCGCGGGACGTGATGGCGGCCCTGCGCGAGTCGGGCATCGGCGTGATCGCCGAGGTCAAGCGCCGGAGCCCGTCGAAGGGCGACCTGGCCGCGATCGCCGACCCGGCGTCGCTGGCGAAGGACTACGAGGACGCCGGAGCGCGGGTCATCAGCGTGCTCACCGAGCAGCGCCGGTTCGGCGGCTCGCTCGCCGACCTGGACGCCGTGCGCGCCGCGGTGGACGTGCCGGTCCTGCGCAAGGACTTCATCGTCAGCCCCTACCAGGTGCACGAGGCGCGGCTGCACGGCGCCGACCTGGTGCTGCTGATCGTGGCCGCGCTGGAGCAGAACGCGCTCGTCGCGCTGCTCGACCGCGTCGAGTCGCTCGGGATGACCGCGCTCGTCGAGGTCCACAACGCGGAGGAGGCCGACCGCGCGCTCGAGGCGGGTGCGTCGGTGATCGGCATCAACGCGCGGAACCTGCACACCCTCGAGGTCGATCGCGACGTGTTCGGCAGGCTCGCCCCCGGGCTGCCGATGGACACGTACAAGGTCGCCGAGTCGGGCGTGCGCGGTCCCGGCGACCTGATGGCCTATGCGGGCCACGGCGCGGACGCCGTGCTCGTCGGTGAGGGCCTGGTCGCCACGGACGACCCGAAGGGCGCGCTCGTCAAGCTGGTGACCGCGGGATCGCACCCGGCATGCCCGAGGCCGAGCCGGTGACCGAGAAGGACCCCAAACAGCAGCGCACCAGCCACGATCCGGACGAGCGGGGCCACTTCGGCCCCTACGGCGGCCGGTTCCTGCCGGAGGCGCTCATGGGCGCGCTCGACGAGCTGTCGGCCGAGTACGACAAGGCCAGGCTCGACCCCGAGTTCACCGGCGAGTTCGCCCGGCTGCTCTCGGGCTACGCGGGCAGGCCGTCGCTGCTCACCGAGGCGCCGCGGTTCGCCGAGCACGCCGGGGGAGCGCGGATCTTCCTCAAGCGCGAGGATCTGAACCACACCGGCTCCCACAAGATCAACAACGTGCTGGGCCAGGCGCTGCTCACCAAGCGCATGGGCAAGAAGCGCGTGATCGCCGAGACCGGTGCCGGTCAGCACGGCGTGGCCACGGCCACCGCGTGCGCCCTGCTCGACCTCGAGTGCGTGGTCTACATGGGCGAGGTCGACACCGAGCGGCAGGCGCTCAACGTCGCCAGAATGCGGCTGCTCGGCGCCGAGGTGATCCCGGTGAAAACGGGCTCCCGCACGCTCAAGGACGCCATCAACGAGGCGTTGCGCGACTGGGTGACCAATGTGGACACCACGCACTACCTGCTGGGCACGGCCGCGGGCGCGCACCCGTTCCCGGTCATGGTGCGCAACTTCCACAAGGTCATCGGCGAGGAGGCGCGCAAGCAGATCCTCGAGCTGACCGGGCGGCTGCCCGACGCGGTCGCCGCGTGCGTCGGCGGCGGGTCCAACGCGATCGGCATCTTTCACGGCTTCATCGACGACCCGGGCGTGCGCCTGGTGGGACTGGAGCCGGGCGGCAAGGGCATCGAGACCGGCGAGCACGGCGCGACCCTGACCGAGGGCACGCCCGGCACGCTGCACGGCGCGCTGTCGTACCTGCTGCAGGACGAGGACGGGCAGACCATCGAGGCGTACTCGATCTCCGCGGGTCTCGACTACCCCGGCGTCGGCCCCGAGCACTCGTGGCTCAAGGACACCGGGCGGGCGGAGTATCGCGCGGTCACCGACGCCGAGGCGATGGAGGCGTTCCAGCTGCTCTCGCGCACCGAGGGCATCATTCCCGCCATCGAGTCGGCCCACGCGCTGGCCGGTGCGCTCAAGCTCGGCCACGAGCTCGGCGAGGACGGCCACATCCTCGTGAGCCTCTCCGGCAGGGGCGACAAGGACGTGGACACCGCGGCGCGGTACTTCAAGCTCGTGGAGGACGTGTGAGCCGGCTGGCCCAGCTGTTCGAGGGGACCCGCGCGGAGAAGCGGGCCGCGCTGGTCGGCTACCTGCCGGCCGGGTACCCGACCGTCGGCGAGTCGAAGGACCTGCTGGCCGCCACCATCGACGCGGGCGCCGACCTGGTCGAGGTGGGCGTGCCCTACTCCGACCCGGTGATGGACGGCCCCACGATCCAGGCCGCCGCCGACACCGCGCTGCGCAACGGCTTCCGCCTCAGGCACGTGTTCGAGGTGGTCGAGTCGGTCGCCTCGCGCGGCGGGCGCGCCGTGGTGATGACCTACTGGAACCCGGTGTTCCACTACGGCGTCGACCGGTTCGCGAGGGACCTCGCCGCCGCGGGCGGCCTCGGCCTCATCACGCCGGACCTGACGCCGGACGAGGCCGGCGACTGGCTCGCCGCGTCCGACCAGCACGGGCTGGACCGGATCTTCCTGGTGGCGCCCTCGTCGTCGGAGGAGCGCATCGCGCTGACGGCCAAGGCGACCACCGGTTTCGTCTACGCGACCGCGGTGATGGGCGTGACCGGTGCCCGCGAGTCGGTCGGCGCGAGCGCGGCCGACCTGGTGGGACGCACCCGTAAGCACACCGACCTGCCGATCGGCGTCGGCCTCGGCGTGCGCTCCGGTGACCAGGCCGCCGAGGTGGCCGCGTTCGCCGACGCGGTGATCGTCGGCTCGGCGCTGGTGACCAAGGCGGCCGACGGCACCGCCGCGCTGGGCGCGCTGGCCGCCGAGCTGGCCGAGGGCGTCCGCCGCCCCGCCGTGCCCGCCTGACACCGTCGAAGGTCGTGGCGGCCTGACCTCCGTGTTCGGCTGGACCGGGGCGCAGGCGTCGTTGTTCGGGCTCGCGGACGGTGCGTGCCCGCGGATCGCCAAGAGTGAGGGCGGCAAGCCGGTGGTGTCGAGGCCGTGTCCCGCCGAGGTGAGCCTCGACGGCTGAGGCGTCGGCGCTCACGCTACGGTTGCCCCGTGAACACCGCGTCGGCATTCATCCTCGCGAACATCCCGAGCCCGGACCGTGGGGTGTACCACCTCGGTCCGATTCCGCTGCGGATGTACGCGCTGTGCATCATCGTCGGCATCATCGTGGCCATCTGGTGGGGCGATCGCCGGTGGGTGCAACGCGGTGGCAGCAAGGGCACGATCGTCGACATCGCGGTGTTCGCGGTGCCCTTCGGCCTCGTCGGCGGGCGGCTCTATCACGTCATCACCGACAACCAGCTGTACTTCGGTGAGGGCAAGGACCCGATCAGGGCGCTCTACATCTGGGACGGCGGGCTCGGCATCTGGGGCGCGATCGCGCTCGGCGGCGTGGGCGCGTGGATCGCGTGCCGCCGCAGGGGCATCCCGCTGCCGGCCGTCGCCGACGCCATCGCGCCCGGGATCGTCGTCGCGCAGGCGATCGGCAGGCTCGGCAACTACTTCAACCAGGAACTGTACGGCGGGCCGACGGACCTGCCGTGGGGCCTGGAGATCTACCGGCGCGTCGACCCCGACAACCCGCTCGTCGACGACCCGCTGAACGGTGTCGCCATCAGTGACGTGCCCGTGGAGGTCGTGCACCCGACGTTCCTCTACGAGCTGCTGTGGAACCTCGGGGTCGCGCTGCTGATCGTGTGGGCGGACCGCAGGTTCCGGCTCGGGCACGGCCGGGTGTTCGCGCTCTACGTCGCCGGGTACACGGCGGGCCGGTTCTGGATCGAGCTCATGCGCACCGACCAGGCCAACGAGATCCTGGGCCTGCGCGTCAACGTGTGGACCTCGATGATCCTCTTCGTCGGCGCCGTGGCCTACTTCCTCTACGCCCGCAAGCTCGGCTCCCGCGAGGATCCGGAGACGCTCAACACCGACGAGCCGGACGACGACACGGGTGCCGCCGCGGAACCGCCGTCGGACCAGGACGCCCCCGACGGCAAGGACGGGGACGAGAAAAACGCCGACTCAGCGGCGGAGGAGTCCCCTGCCGGTGACGAGCGGAAGGTCGAGCCCGGTCAGTAGGCCGGGCCCGGCGGCCACGACGGCGGGCACGGCGTTCACCAGCCGCATGGCGGTCGCCTTGAGCCCCGCCGTGTTGTGGTCGCCGTCGGTGCCGAGCAGGCGCAGGTCCAGCGTGTAGTCCGGCTCGCCGGTCACCTCGACGCGGTAGCACCCCTGGCCGGAGGGCTGGGGCCAGTCGGGGCCGAGGTCGGGCCGCAGCCGGGTCACGTGCTCCAGCACGCAGGCGGGCCTGCCGCCGAGCATGCCCCTGATCTCGAACCGCAGCGCGGCGGCGGTGCCGCGTTCGATCGTGCCGGACGGGATGTGGAACGTCTCCGGCGCGGGGAGCCGCTCGTGGTGCTCCTCCACGGCGTCGAGCTCCACGCCGAGCCCGGCCGCGAGCTGGCGCACGACGCTGCCCCACGCGAGCGTCAGCACACCCGGTTGCAGCAGCAGGGGTTTCTCGTCGATCGGCGAGCCGAAGCCCATGATGTCGAAGAGGACCTTGCGGTTGTCGTAGGTCGAGTAGTCGAGGATCTCCAGGCAGCGGACCTCGTCGATGCGCTCGCACACGCCGGTGAGCACGAGCGGCAGCCAGTCGTTGGCGAACCCGGGGTCGATTCCGTTGACCCACAGGGACACGCCGCCCTCGGCCGCCGCCTCGCGCACGGGGTCCGACAGCTCTTTCGGCACCACGCCGTCGGGGTACTGGAGGAAGACGGGACTGCTGGAGACCACGTTGACGCCGGCGCGCAGGATGCGGCACAGGTCGTCGAGCGCCTCGGTGATGCGGTCGTCGGCCATCGCCGTGTAGACCACGCAGTCGGGACGCAGGGACAGGAGCGCGTCGGCGTCGGTCGTCGCGGTGACCCCGAGGTCGCGGCCGAGCCCGGCGAGCGCCCCGGCGTCCCTGCCCGCCTTCGCGGGGTCGGAGACCCACACACCCGCCAGCTCCAGGTCGGGGCGGGCGTCGATGCCGGCGATGGCGTGGCGGCCGACGTTTCCGGTGCTCCACTGCACCACGCGAAGGGTCATGTCAGGTCCGGGAGTCCGAGTTCGAGGTTGGGTGCCTGCTGTCCGCCGTCGACCTGCAGCACCTTGCCGGTGACGTACGAGCCCGCGGGCGACGTGAGGTAGAGGATGGCGGCGGCGATGTCCTCGGGGTCGCCGATGCGGCGCAGGGGGGTGGCGGCCTCCATGCGTTCGCGCAGTGCGGGGTTGTCCACCACCACCTGGAGTGCCGAGGTGGCGACCGAGCCCACCGCGACCGCGTTGACGCGGATCTTCGGCGCGAGATCCGCCGCGGCCAGCCGCGTGTACTGCGCGAGCGCTCCCTTCGCGGTGCCGTAGGCGAGGAAGCCGCGGCCGCTGACGCGGCCCATCACCGAGGAGACGTTGACGATCGCGCCGCCACCCGCTTCGAGCAGCGCGGGCACGGCCGCGCGGGTGAGCGCGTGCGCCGTACCGACGTTGAAGCGAAACGCCTCCTCGAGGAACTCCGTGGAGGTGTCGGCCAGCGGGCGGGGGAAGGTGCCGCCGACGTTGTTCACCACGACGTCCAGCCTGCCGAACGTCTCGACGGCGGCGTCGGCGAGCATGCCCGCGGCGGCGGGGCCGGTGAGGTCCGCCGGCACCACGTGCGCCTTGCGGCCCGCGTCGGCGATCCGCGCGGCGACCTCGTCGAGCTGTTCCCTGGTACGGGCGGAGAGCACCACGTCGGCGCCGGCCTCGGCGAGTGCCAAGGCGGTGGCCGCGCCGATCCCGCGCCCCGAGCCGGTCACGACGGCGACCTTGCCGGTCAGCCGGAAACGATCGAGGATCACGCCGAAACTGTAACACGTTCTACCTCGGTGCGGGCGCGGTTACGCCCGGAACGCACGACTCGCGGTCCGGAGCGCACGACTCGCGGTCCTGAGTGCACGACTCGCGGTCCGGAGTGCACGACTCGCGGTCCTGAGTGCACGACTCGCGGTTCTGAGTGCACGACTCGCGGGGTTATGTGGGGCGGCGGACCGGCGCCACCACCGGGTGGCCGTCCGCGGTGTGCAGGACCTCGGTCTCGGCGGCGTAGTGGTCGCGGAGCCGTTGCGGGGTCAGCACTTCCGCCGGCTTCCCCGACGCGGCCACCTCGCCGCCGTCGAGCAGCAGGAGCTCATCGGCGTACTGGGCGGCGAAGGTGAGGTCGTGCAGGGTCGAGACCACTGTCGTGCCGTCCTCGCGGCGCAGCAGGTCGAGCCGTTCGAGCAGGGCCTGCGCGTGCCCGACGTCCAGGCCCGTGGTCGGTTCGTCCAGCAGCAGCAACGACGTCCGCTGCGCGAGCACCCTGGCCAGCACCGTGCGCTGCTGCTCGCCGCCCGAGAGCGTGCGCAGCTTCCGGCCCGCCAGCGCGGTCAGGTCGAGCCGTTCCAGCGTTTCCTCCACAATGGACACATCGGCGGCGCTCTCCCGTGCCAGCAGGCCGAGGTGTGGCGTCCGTCCCAAGAGGACGTAGTCGGTGACGGTGAGCCCGTCCGGCAGCACCGGGTTCTGCGGCGCGTACCCGAGCACGCGGGCCTTCTCCTTGCGGGACGGGGCCTTTCCGTTCAGCTCCACCCTGCCCTGACAGGGCACCAGCCCGGCGATGGCCTTCAGCAGTGTCGACTTGCCCGCCCCGTTGGGGCCCACGATCGCGAACCACCCGCCGCTGGACACCTCCGCGGACACACCGCGCACCACCGGTGTCGCGCCGTAGCCCGCGCTCACGCCCCGCAACCGCAGTTCCGTCACGGCGTCCGCCCCCTGCTCGTGCGCAGCACCACCGCGAAGAACGGCGCGCCCGCGAACGCCGTCACCACCCCGAGGGGCAGCTCACCCGGCAGCGCCGTGCGGGCCACGAAGTCGGCCAGCACCAGGAACACGGCGCCGCCGATCAGCGACAGCGGCAGGATCACGCGATAGCTCGCGCCCGCGAGCAGGCGCACGATGTGCGGCACGACGATGCCGACGAAGCCGATCAGCCCGCTCACCGCGACGGCCGCTGCCGTCGCGAGGGACGCGGCGGCGAGCAGCACCAGCCGGACCCGGCCCGGCCGGATGCCGAGCGAGGCGGCCTCGGCGTCGCCGAGCGTCAGCACGTCGAGCAGCCGCGCACAGCCGCACAGCACCACGGCGGCCACCGCGACGTAGGGCAGCGCGAGCCACAGGTCCCGCCAGCCCGTCACGTTCAGCCCGCCGAGCGTCCACGTGTAGACCTGCTTGATGGTGTCGGTGTTGAGCTGCTGCACGAACGTCTGGATCGCCGTGAGGAACGCCGTGACCGCCACGCCCGCCAGCAACAGCGTCGCCGTCCCGGAGCCGCCCGCCGAGCGGCCGAGCAGCCAGCTCAGCCCCACCCCGCCGAGCGCGCCCGCGAACGCGGCGAGCGGCAGCGGGCCGATCAGCCAGCCCGTCACCGCCGGGACGAACACCACCACGATCGTCGCGGCCATGCCCGCGCCCGCGGCGGCGCCGAGCAGGTACGGGTCGGCGAGCGGGTTGCGGAACACGCCCTGGAACGCCGCTCCCGCGCTGGCGAGCGCGGCGCCGACGAGACCGGCGAGCAGCACGCGCGGCGCCCGCAGCTCCCACACGATCGCCGCCTCACGCTCCGACAGCGGCGAGGTGCCGCCCGTCACCTGGGCGACGAGCTCGCCGAGCACCCGCTGCCAGCCCAGCGCGCCCGACCCGGCCACGAGCGCGAACACCATCGCGGCCAGCAGCACGAGCAGCGCGAGCACCACCGTGCGCGGGCGCAGGCGGGTCGTCGGCGGGCGGGAGCGGGTGCGGAGCATCAGGACCTACGTGCCGGAGACGGCGTCGGCGACGGCGCGCACGAGCTCCACCAGGCGCGGGCTCCACCGGGACGCGATGTCGTCGTTCAGCGCGACGACGCGGTCCCGTTTGACGGCCGAGAGCGTGTCCCAGCCGGGCCGGGCCGCGACGGTGTCCGCGTTCTGCCCGCAGCACTTGGTGTCCGCGAGGAAGATCAGGTCCGGGTCCTCCCGCAGGATGGTCTCCGCGGACAGCTGCGGGTAGCCGCCGAGCGCGTGGGGATCGCCCTGGTCGGCGATGTTGGTGAGCCCGAACAGGCCGTAGACCTGGCCGATGAACGTCGCCGAGGTCACGCTGTAGAACGTCGGGTCCAGCTCGTGGTAGTAGCGCAGCGGCTCCTCCGGCTTCGGGGCGTCGGCGACGAGCTTGCCGATGTCCTCCCTGGTGCGCCGGGCGAGGTCGGCGCCCTCGGCGGCGTGGCCGGTGGCCTTGCCGACGAGCTCGAACTGCTCGTACGCGGCGTCGAGCGTGGCCGGGGCGGGGAGCACGAGGGTCTTGGTGCCGGTCTTGCTGAGCGTCTCGGCGAGCTTGCCGTCGAGGTCCGACTCGACGATGACGAGGTCGGGGTTGTGGCCCGCGATCGCCACCGGGTCGGCGTTGATGCCCGACAGCGACGTCTTCGGCGCCTCCTCCGGGTAGGTCGAGGCCGAGTCGACGGCCACCACCTGGTCACCGGCGCCCACCGCGAACAGGGTCTCCGTCGTCGACGGCGACAGCGAGACGATCCGCTCGGGGCGCTGATCGATCGTCACCGCGGGGGCGCCCTCCGGGCGCACCTCCACGGGGAAGTCGCCGGCGGCCGACGACGGCGCGGGCTCCTCGGGCGCGCGGTCTGCGCAGCCCGCGAGCGCGAGCACCGAGACCGCGGAGAGCACACCGAGCAGCGCGAACGGCCTGCGCCGCTGGCGGGGGACACGGGACATGAGGACCTCGACTGTTCGGCCGGCCCTGGCCGCGCCCGGCCGGCGAGCGGTCCTGGACGCCGCAACCCCTGGACCGGAGGTGGATGGCGTCGGCGCGAGTGCAGGCGACCTGACTCGGCCCCGCCGTCACGGCCCGTGCTCGGTCCGGTACGGCTGGGCATCACAGTTGCGGCACAGCGCCGGATTCGCACCGGACTTCGCTGCCGCTCGCGTCGAAGGAGGACGCTACCAGGCGAAACCGAGGTGAGTCCCGGGAACCCGGACGTCGGGTAGACTCGGTGGGCGAGCCAAGAGCTCAGTGCCCATCAGAAACGACGTCGTTCAGAGCTGCCAGATCGTTACAGTCGACAGCTGAAATGGCCACTCCGAACCGGTGCCCTGACGTTTCCCAGATGTTAAGGTCGCGCTAATAAGCGGGCCATTGTCGTCCCGTGCCCAGCACTTATCGAGCACGAAGACGACGCAGGAGGTCCCCTTGATCTTCTCCGCGATTCCGTCTCCACAGGGTCTCTACGACCCTGCGACGGAACAGGATTCCTGCGGTGTAGCCATGGTCGCGCACGTCCGTGGTGTCCGCTCCCACAGCATCGTCACCGACGGTCTCAACGCACTCACGAACCTGGACCACCGTGGCGCCGCCGGCGCCGAGCCCACGAGTGGCGACGGTGCGGGAATCCTGGTGCAGCTGCCCGACGCCCTGCTGCGGGCGGAGGGGGAGTTCGACCTGCCGAGACCCGACGCGTTCGGCAACCACCACTACGCGGCCGGCATCGCCTTCCTGCCCACCGATGCCGAGCAGCGCCGCAAGGCCGTCGAGCTCGTCGAGCGGATCGCCGACGAGGAAGGCCTCACCGTGCTCGGCTGGCGGGACGTGCCGACCGACGCCGACGGCGCCGACATCGGGCCCACGGCCCGCTCGGTGATGCCGCACTTCGCGATGCTGTTCGTCACGGGCAAGGCCGACGCCGACGGCGAGCTGCCCAGCGGCATCGAGCTCGACCGGCTCGCGTTCTGCCTGCGCAAGCGGGCCGAGCACGAGAGCGAGTCGTCCGGTTGCGGGGTGTACTTCCCGTCGCTGTCCGCGCGGACGATGGTCTACAAGGGGATGCTCACGCCCGGGCAGCTGCCCGCCTTCTTCCCCGACCTGCGCGACGAGCGGCTGGTGAGCGCCATCGCGCTCGTCCACAGCCGGTTTTCCACCAACACGTTCCCTTCGTGGCCGCTGGCCCACCCGTTCCGGTTCGTGGCCCACAACGGCGAGATCAACACGATCCGCGGCAACCGCAACCGCATGCGCGCCCGCGAGGCGCTGCTGGAGTCGGACCTGCTGCCCGGTGACCTGACGCGGCTGTTCCCGGTGTGCTCGCCGGAGGCGTCGGACTCGGCGTCGTTCGACGAGGTGCTGGAGCTGCTGCACCTCGGCGGGCGCAGCCTGCCGCACGCGGTGCTGATGATGATCCCGGAGGCGTGGGAGAACCACACCACGATGGACGAGCAGCGCCGCGCGTTCTACCAGTTCCACGCGAGCCTGATGGAGCCGTGGGACGGCCCGGCGTGCGTGACGTTCACCGACGGCACGCTCGTCGGCGCGGTGCTCGACCGCAACGGCCTACGGCCCGCGCGGTGGTGGCAGACCGCCGACGACCGCGTGGTGCTGGCCAGCGAGGCCGGGGTGCTCGACGTCCCGCCCGGTGACGTGATCGCCAAGGGCAGGCTCAAGCCGGGCCGCATGTTCCTCGTGGACACCGTGGCCGGCCGGATCGTCAACGACGACGAGATCAAGGCCGGGCTCGCCGCGGAGGCGCCCTACGAGGAGTGGCTGCACGCGGGGCTGCTGACGCTGTCGGAGCTGCCCGACCGCGACCACATCACCCAGACCCACGCCTCGGTGCTGCGTCGCCAGCTCGCGTTCGGCTACACCGAGGAGGAGCTGAAGATCCTGCTCGGCCCGATGGCCGCGAACGGTGCCGAGCCGGTGGGCTCGATGGGCACCGACACCCCGCCCGCGGTGCTGTCGCAGCGGTCCCGCTCGCTGTACGAGTACTTCAAGCAGGGCTTCGCGCAGGTGACCAACCCGCCGCTGGACGCGATCCGCGAGGAGCTGGTCACCTCGATGAGCCGGATCATGGGGCCCGAGCAGAACCTGCTGGAGCCGGGACCCGCGTCGTGCAGGCACATCCAGCTGACGTGCCCGGTGATCGACAACGACGAGCTCGCCAAGCTCATCCACGTCAACGACGACGGGGACCTGCCCGGCTTCGCCTGTACCGTCCTCTCCGGACTGTACGAAGTGGACGGCGGGGGCGCCGCGCTCGCCGAGGCGATCGAGCGCGTGCGCCGCGAGGCGTCGGAGGCGATCGCCGCCGGTGCGCGCACCCTCGTGCTCTCCGACCGCGACGCCGACCACCGCATGGCGCCGATCCCGTCGCTGCTGCTGGTCTCCGCGGTGCACCACCACCTGGTGCGCACCAAGGAGCGGCTGCGTGTCGCGCTCGTCGTGGAGACGGGCGACGCCCGCGAGGTGCACCACGTCGCGCTGCTGCTGGGCTACGGCGCCGCGGCGGTGAACCCCTACCTCGCGTTCGAGACGATCGAGGACATGATCGCGCAGGGCGCCATCACCGGCATCGAGCCGGCGAAGGCCGTCCGCAACTACGTGCAGGCCCTCGCCAAGGGCGTCCTCAAGATCATGTCGAAGATGGGCATCTCGACGGTCGGCGCCTACACGGCCGCGCAGGTCTTCGAGTCGCTTGGCCTGTCGCAGGAGGTGCTCGACGAGTACTTCACCGGCACGGTCTCCAAGCTGGGCGGCGTCGGGCTCGACGTGCTCGCGGAGGAGGTCGCCATGCGGCACCGGCGCGCCTACCCGGACAACCCGACCGAGCGCGTGCACCGCGGCCTGGAGACCGGCGGCGAGTACGCCTACCGCCGCGAGGGCGAGCTGCACCTGTTCACGCCCGAGACCGTGTTCCTGCTCCAGCACGCGAGCAAGACCCGCAGGACCGAGGCGTACCGCGCCTACGCGGACGAGGTGAACCGGCTCAACCGCGAGGGCGGTGCGCTGCGCGGGATGTTCGCGTTCCGCGACGAGAACCGGCAGCCGGTGCCCATCGACGAGGTCGAGTCGGTGGAGTCGATCTGCAAGCGGTTCAACACCGGTGCCATGTCCTACGGCTCCATCTCGGCCGAGGCGCACCAGACGCTGGCGATCGCGATGAACCGCATCGGCGGCCGGTCCAACACCGGTGAGGGCGGTGAGGACCCGGAGCGGCTCTACGACCCCGAGCGCCGCAGCGCGATCAAGCAGGTCGCGAGTGGACGGTTCGGGGTGACGAGCGAGTACCTCGTCAACGCCGACGACATCCAGATCAAGATGGCGCAGGGCGCCAAGCCCGGTGAGGGCGGCCAGCTCCCGCCGAACAAGGTGTACCCGTGGATCGCGCGGACCCGGCACTCGACGCCGGGCGTGGGGCTGATCTCCCCGCCGCCGCACCACGACATCTACTCGATCGAGGACCTGGCGCAGCTGATCCACGACCTGAAGAACGCCAACGAGCGGGCCCGCATCCACGTGAAGCTGGTCAGCTCGCTCGGTGTCGGCACGGTCGCCGCCGGTGTCTCGAAGGCCCACGCGGACGTGGTGCTGATCTCCGGGCACGACGGCGGCACCGGTGCCTCGCCGATGAACTCGCTCAAGCACGCGGGCACTCCGTGGGAGATCGGGCTGGCCGAGACGCAGCAGACGCTGCTGCTCAACGGGCTGCGGGACCGCATCACCGTGCAGGTGGACGGCGCGATGAAGACCGGCCGCGACGTGGTGGTCGCCGCGCTGCTCGGCGCCGAGGAGTACGGCTTCGCCACCGCCCCGCTCGTGGTCGCGGGCTGCGTCATGATGCGCGTCTGCCACCTCGACACGTGCCCCGTGGGTGTCGCCACGCAGAACCCGGACCTGCGCAAGCGCTACACCGGCCAGGCCGAGCACGTGGTGAACTACTTCCACTTCGTGGCGCAGGAGGTGCGGGAACTGCTGGCGGAGCTGGGCTTCCGCACACTCGACGAGGCGATCGGCCGTGCGGACGTGCTCGACGTCGACGAGGCCGTGGACCACTGGAAGGCGCGGGGGCTCGACCTCACGCCGGTGTTCACGGTGCCCACGGAGTCCCCGTACGGCGGTTCGAGGCGCAAGGTGCGCGAGCAGGACCACGGGCTGGAGCACGCGCTGGACCGCACGCTGATCCAGCTCGCCGAGGCGTCGCTGGAGGACGCGCACCCCGTGCGCCTGGAGCTCCCGGTGCGCAACGTCAATCGCACGGTGGGCACGCTGCTCGGCTCGGAGATCACGCGCCGCTACGGCAGCGCGGGGCTGCCGGACGACACGATCCACGTGCTGCTGACCGGTTCGGCGGGTCAGTCGCTGGGCGCGTTCCTGCCGCCGGGCGTCACGCTCGACATGGTGGGCGACGCCAACGACTACGTCGGCAAGGGCCTCTCCGGCGGGCGGGTGATCGTCCGCCCGCATCCGGAGTCGCCGTTCGCGGCGGAGGGCCAGGTCATCGCGGGCAACACGATCGCCTACGGCGCGACGAGCGGTGAGCTGTTCATCCGAGGGCAGGTGGGTGAGCGCTTCGGCGTCCGCAACTCGGGCGCCCTGATCGTCGCCGAGGGCGTCGGCGACCACGCGTTCGAGTACATGACCGGCGGCCGTGCCGTGGTGCTCGGCCGCACGGGCCGCAACCTCGCGGCCGGAATGTCGGGCGGGCTCGCCTACGTGCTCGACCTCGACGAGCGGCAGGTGAACGTCGGCATGGTGGAGCTGCTGACGCCCGAGGCCGACGAGCTGGCGTGGCTCAAACGGATCGTCACGAGGCACCACGAGCTGACGCGCTCGGCGGTGGCGGCGTCGCTGCTGGGCGACTGGCCGCGCCGCTCGGCGTCGTTCACCAAGGTGATGCCGCGCGACTACAAACGAGTTCTGGAGGCCACCAAGGCCGCGCGCGCCGCGGGCCGGGACGTGGACGAGGCGATCATGGAGGCGGCTCGTGGCTGACCCGACGGGCTTTCTGAAGTATGAGCGCGCCGAGCCGCCGAAGCGGCCGAAGGACGAGCGGGTCCACGACTGGCAGGAGGTCTACGCCGATCTCGGCCAGGAGGAGCGCAACCGGGCGGTGCGCACGCAGGCGAGCCGCTGCATGGACTGCGGCATCCCGTTCTGCCACTCCGGTAGCGCGGGCTGCCCGCTCGGTAACCTCATTCCCGAGTGGAACGACCTCGTCCGCCGGGGCGACTGGGCGGAGGCGAGCGAGCGGCTGCACGCGACCAACAACTTCCCGGAGTTCACCGGGAAGTTGTGCCCCGCGCCGTGTGAGGCGGGCTGCGTGCTGTCGATCTCGCCCGCGTCCGGCGGGCCGGTGGCGATCAAGCGGGTCGAGGAGACGATTTCCGCGCAGGCGTGGGAATCCGGCTACGTGCAGCCGGAGCAGGCGACGGTGTCGACCGGGCAGCGCGTGGCGGTCGTCGGTTCGGGCCCGGCCGGGCTGGCGGCGGCGCAGCAGCTGACGCGCGCCGGGCACGAGGTGACCGTGTTCGAGCGCGACGACCGCCT
Source organism: Prauserella flavalba (assembly GCF_003202235.1). Classification (GTDB taxonomy): domain Bacteria; phylum Actinomycetota; class Actinomycetes; order Mycobacteriales; family Pseudonocardiaceae; genus Prauserella_A; species Prauserella_A flavalba. Next base: position 394,235 of record NZ_MASU01000009.1, on the reverse strand, counting down.
CGGCGGCCTGCTCCGCTACGGCATCCCCGAGTTCAAGATGGAGAAGAAGGTGCTCGACCGCAGGCTCGCGCAGCTGCGGAAGGAGGGCACCACGTTCGTGACGGGCTGCGAGGTCGGCGTCGACCTCACCGTCGAGGAGCTGCGGGAGCGCTACGACGCCGTGGTGCTCGCCGTCGGCGCGCTGCGGGGCCGGGACGACACGACCACGCCGGGCCGGGACCTCAGGGGCATCCACCTGGCGATGGAGCACCTGGTGCCCGCCAACCGGCAGTGTGAGGGCGACGGCCCGCCCGCGATCGACGCGGCCGGCAAGCACGTCGTGATCATCGGTGGCGGCGACACCGGCGCCGACAGCTACGGCACCGCGATCCGCCAGGGCGCGCTGTCGGTGACGCAGCTCGACCAGTACCCGCAGCCACCGTCCACACGCGACGACGACCGTTCACCGTGGCCGACGTGGCCGTACATCCTGCGCACCTACCCGGTGCACGAGGAGACCGGTGAGCGCCGGTTCGCCGTGGCGGTGAAGCGGTTCATCGGCGACGACGACGGCAACGTGCGGGCCATCGAACTGCACAAGGTGCGCGTGGAGAAGGACCCGGAGACCGGGCGCCGCGAGGTGGTGCCGACGTCCGAGGAGGTCGAGGAGCTGCCCGCGGACCTCGTGCTCTTCGCGATCGGGTTCGAGGGCGTCGAGCACATGCGGCTGGTCGACGACCTGGGCCTGAAGCTGACCAGGCGCGGCACGCTCTCGTGCGGCTCCGACTGGCAGACCGAGGCGCCGGGCGTGTTCGTCTGCGGCGACGCCCACCGCGGCGCCTCGCTCGTGGTGTGGGCGATCGCGGAGGGCCGGTCCGTGGCCAACGCGGTGGACACCTACCTGACGGGCGCCTCGGACCTCCCGAGCCCGGTCCACCCGACGGCGCTGCCACTCGCGGTGGTCTGACCCGGCTGACCGCAGTGAAGGCCACCTTCACTGCGGTCACCGCAGTGTTGAGTCTCAGCTGATATGACACAGTTTGTGTCTCTCGGCATGTGACACACCCGGGTTGGGTGATCTTCGGGGTCTGTCGCTTGAGCAGCGTTGTGGTTGCTGACCATGATGCGGAAGCGGGCGAAGATGCTGCTGATGGACGCGACGTTGGTGGTCCAGCCGAAGCTGGAGAACGTGTCGGAGTGGTGCCGGGTCAACGGTGTCGATCGGCGCACGTTTTATCGGCACCGTGCCCGGATCCTGGCCGAGGGGCAGTGGCGGGAGCGGTCCCGGCGGCCGAAGACCTCCCCGCAGGCCACGCCGGAACCGGTGGTGGCCGAGATCGTGCGGCTGCGCGCTGAGCTGGCCCCGGACAACGGCGCTGACCCGATCGGTGACGCGCTGCAGGTGCTGGCCGTCGAGCAGGACTGGGACAAGCGGGGCTGGCGGGTGCCCGCGCGGGCCACGATCAACCGGATCCTGGCCCGCGCCGGTCTGCTGGACACCAATCCCCGTAAACGGCCCAAGGCATCCCTGCGCCGCTTCGCCTATGCCCGGCCGCGGGACTGCTACCAGATCGACGCCACCGAGATCACCCTCGCCGGGGGCCCCACGGTGGTGGTCTTCGAGGTGCTGGATGACTGCACCCGGCTGCTGCTGGCCTGCCACGCCGCGCCGGCCGAGACCGCCGCAGCCGCGGTCGCCGCGATCAGCGCCGCCGTCGCCGAGTTCGGGGCACCGGGGATCGTGCTGTCCGACAACGGAACCGCCTTCACCTCACGGCACCGCCTCAACGCCAAGCCCTCAGTGTTCACCACCACCGTCACCGGCTGGGGCAGCAGGCTCATCCACTCCAGCCCCTATCACCCGCAAACCTGCGGCAAAGTCGAACGCCACCACCAGACCCTCAAACGCTGGCTCGCCCACCAACCCGCCCAGCCCAGAACCCTGGCCGAGCTACAGACCCTGCTCGACACCTACCGCGAGCACTACAACACCCGCCGCCACAGCGCGCTGGGCCGCCGCACCCCGCACGACACCTGGAGCACCGCCACCCACCTCGGCGGACCCCAGCACCTGCCCGTCCAAGACGACGCCACCATCCACCAGCTCAAAGTCAGCGCCCAAGGCACCATCAACCTCGGCCGTCGCCACCGCATCCGCGTCGGCACCGCCCACGCCACACAGACCATCACCATCGTCGCCGACCACGACCGGGCCACCGCCTACACCAGCAACGGCGACCCAATCGGCTACATCCACCTCGACCACACCAAGACCTACCAGGGCACACTCACCCCAGCCGCCTAACCTGTGTCACAACAACCGAGACAACCCTGCGACAGATCTACCGAGACAACACACTGCGGTCACCGCAGTGAAGGTGGCCTTCACTGCATCTGGTCACCCCTTCACGACACCCCTCCGGATTGGGCCAAGCGGCGGTACACACATGGGCCCGCTCGGGCGAACCTGGCCTACGCAGCTGTGGTTGCCAATTCACGATCCGTGATGACGGAGGATGTGGGAGGGCGTCATGAGGCGAGGGTTGGCGCGGTCGGCGATGGTGGTGGCGGCGAGCGCGGCGGCGGTGGCGGCCTTCGCCGCTCCCGCGGGCGCGCAGGAACCGGACGTCGCGGTGCACCTGCTCGACGGCGCGGCGAGCGAGACGACCGAACACTGGACCGCCGACCGCATGCGGGCGGCGATCCCCATGGACGACCTGCTCGACAGGACGGTCCCGGCGGCCGGTGACGTCGCGCGCGGCGCGCCGACGGTGATCCGCCCGCAGGCCGCGAACAGCACCGGGGATCCGTGGACCGGCGGCGGCGAGGTCACCGAGACCGCGGGACGGGTCTTCTTCGACTTCAACGGCTCACCCGCGTCGTGCAGCGGGAACGCCGTCACGAGTGCCAACCGCAGCGTGGTGCTGACGGCGGGCCACTGCGTGAAGTACGAGGGTTCCTGGCACACCAACTGGATCTTCGTGCCCGGCTACGACAACGGCAACGCGCCCTTCGGCGAGTGGACGGCGAGCCGGACGCTGACCACGCCGCAGTGGGAGGCGAGCGAGGACATCGACTACGACGTGGGCGCGGCCGTCGTCGAGCCGCTGGGCGGTAACCACCTCACCGACGTGGTGGGCGCGCAGGGCGTCGCCTTCAATACCGAACGTGGCCAGGACATGTACGCCTTCGGCTACCCGGCGGCCGACCCCTACGACGGGGAGTCGTTGACCTACTGCAGCGGGGCCACGTTCACCGACCCGTTCTTCAGTGAGGACTACGGCCTCCGCTGCGACATGACCGGCGGCTCCAGCGGCGGGCCGTGGTTCCTCGGCTTCGACGAGGCGACCGGCCTCGGCGTGCAGGCGTCGGTGAACAGCTTCGGGTACACGTTCCTGCCCGGCTACATGTTCGGCCCGTACTTCGGCAGCGACGCACAGGCACTCTACGACACCGCGCAGGTCGCCTAGCGCCTTCCCAAGCCTCCCGCCGTGAGGTGCAATAGACGGCGGGAGGCCCCAATGGCGACGGCCACGGAACTCGGACGCGCCCGGCAGTGCTTCGAGCGGCACGACTGGCGGGACGCCTTCACGCGGCTGTCGACCGCCGACGCGGAGGAGCCCCTCGAACCTGAGGACCTGGCGCGGCTCGCGGCCGCCGCGTTCCTGCTCGGCCACGACGCCGAGAGCTACCGGGCAGGCGAGCGGGCGTTCCACGAGTATCTGCGTCTCGGCGACGCGGAGCGGGCGGCGTCGAGTGCGTTCTGGCTCGCGCTGCGGTTGCTGCTGCGCGGTGAGCTGGCCCGCAGCGGCGGGTGGTTCGCGCGGGCCCAGCGGATCGTCGACGACGGCGACCTCGACTGTGTCACCCGCGGTTACCTGCTCACCGCGACCGGGATCCGGTCCGCGCAGGGCAAGGACTTCCTCACGGCCTACGATCTGTTCACCGCCGCCGTGGAGATCGGCGACCGGTTCGGCGACGCCGACCTGGTGGGGATGGCGCGCCAGGGTCAGGGCCGCGCCATGATCGGCATGGGGGACGCCGCCGCGGGCCTGTCGCTGCTCGACGAGGTGATGGCGGAGGTGACCGCGGGCGAGCTGTCCCCGATCCCGTCCGGGATGATCTACTGCAGCGTCATCGAGGCCTGCCAGGAGGTCGCGGACCTGCCCAGGGCGCAGGAGTGGACGGCGGCGCTCAGCGCGTGGTGCGCGGAGCAGCCCGGTCTCGTGCCGTTCCGCGGGCAGTGTCTCGTGCACCGCACCGAGGTGCTCCGCCTGCGAGGCGAGTGGGCCGACGCGCTGGCCGAGATCGAGCGCGCGTGCCTGCGGCTCGCGGATCCGCCGGGACAGCCCGCGCTCGGCGTCGCCCTCTACCAGCAGGCCGAGCTGCACCGGCTGCGTGGCGAGCTCCAGCTGGCCGAGCAGCGGTACGGCGAGGCGAGCGAGCGCGGCTACCCGCCGCAGCCCGGTCTCGCGCTGCTGCGCCTGGCGCAGGGCCGCACCGCCGCGGCGGCGGCCGCGATCCGGCACGCCGATGGGACGCTGCCCCCGCAGCAGCGGGCCGTCACGCTCGCGGCGCGGGTCGAGATCATGCTCGCGGCCGGTGACACCGCGGCGGCGGGCGCGGCCGGCGAGGAACTGGCCGGCCTCACCACCACCCACGACGCACCGCTGCTGCGCGCGCTGTCGGCACACGCCGAGGGGGCGCTGCGGCTCGCGGAGGGCGATCCGGTGGCCGCCATCGGGGCGCTACGCGCCGCGTGCCGGCTCTGGGCCGAGGTCGGCGCGCCCTACGAGGGCGCCCGTTCGCACATCCTGCTGGGCCTTGCGTTCCGCGGGCTCGGCGACGACGACACCGCGCGGTTCGAACTGGACGCCGCGCGGCGCACACTGCTTCAGCTCGGGGCCGCCCCAGGCGTCGCGGGGCTGAGGGACCTCGCGTCGGCGGCCTGCGAGCTCACCGGCCGTGAGCTCCAGGTGCTCGCACTGGTCGCGGCGGGCCGTTCCAACCGCGAGATCGCGGGGGAGCTGGTCATCAGCGAGCACACGGTGCGGCGGCACCTGCAGAACGCCTTCGCGAAGATCGGGGTGTCCTCCCGCGCCGCCGCCACGACCTACGTGGTCCAGCACCATCTCGTGTGACCGGATGGCACGAACGGACCACGCCCGCACCAGCCCGTTTTGGTACACGCGTGCGATGCCGCGCGGGTCCCGCCGTCCGTAGCGTCAGGCGATCGGAACGGGGTGAGGAGGACATCATGACCGAGACGAACGGCACCCAGCGCACCGAGACGGTGATCATCGGCGCGGGCCAGGCCGGGCTCTCCACGGGATACCACCTGGCGAAGCGCAAGCGCGACTTCATGATCCTGGACGCCAACGCGCGCGTCGGCGACAACTGGCGCTGCCACTGGGACACGCTGCGGCTCTACAGCCCCGCACGCATGGAGGGCCTGCCCGGCATGCGGTTCCCCGCGCCGAGAATGGCCTTTCCGACCAAGGACGAGATGGCCGACTATCTGGAGTCCTACGCCACGACGTTCGGCCTGCCCGTGCGGACCGGCGTCACCGTGACCGGTCTGTCGCGTGTGGACGGCGAGTACGTCGTGCGCACCGACGGGGCGTCGTACGTGTGCGACAACGTGGTCGTGGCCTCGGGCACCTTCGGCAGGACGCCGTACGTGCCGGACTTCGCGGGCGGGCTGGACCCGGAGATCCGGCAGCTGCACTCCAGCGAATACAAGAACCCGTCCGGGCTGCTGCCGGGCGGCGTGCTCGTGGTCGGGGCGTCCCACTCGGGCGGCGACATCGCGTACGAGGTCGCGAAGGCGGGGCATCCCACGGTGCTCAGCGGCCACATCAACGGCGAGCTGCCGTTCAACATCAACAAGAAGCCGGCGTACGCGATCGCGCCCGTGCTGTTCTTCCTCGCCCAGCACGTGCTCACCCTGCGCACGCCGATCGGGCGCAAGCTGCGCGAGGAGATCAGGCACCACGGCGGGCCGCTGATCCGGGTGAAGCGAGCGGACCTCCTCGCGGCCGGGGCCGAGCTCGCCGAGGAGCGCACGATCGGCGTGCGCGACGGCAGGCCCATGCTCGCCGACGGGCGTGTGCTCGACGTCACCAACGTGGTGTGGTGCACGGGCTTCCGGCAGGACTTCTCGTGGATCGACCTGCCCGTGATCGGCGAGGACGGCTGGCCGCTCGAACAGCGGGGCGTGGTGTCCGCGGCGCCGGGCCTGTACTTCACGGGTCTGGCGTTCCAGTACGCGTTCTCGTCCATGCTGGTCGGCGGCGCGGGCCGCGACGGTGAGTACGTGGTCAGGCACATGCTGTCCCGGAAGAGGGCGCCGCTGGCCGCTTCGTATGCTGGAAGCCGTGAACTGGACAGTTGACGTCCCCATCGACACCCTGCCCTCGCTGCCGCCGCTGCCCGCGGACCTGCGCGCCCGCCTCGACGACGCGCTGGCCCGCCCGGCGGCGCAGCAGCCCGACTGGCCCGACCGTGACATCCTCGGCAGGGTCAGGGCCGTGCTCGAGAGCGTGCCGCCCATCACCGTGCCCGCCGAGATCGACCGGCTGCGCGGCCGGCTCGCGATGGTCGCGCGCGGCGAGGCGTTCCTGCTCCAGGGCGGGGACTGCGCGGAGACGTTCGAGTCCAACACCGAGCCGCACATCAGGGCCAACCTGCGCACGCTGCTGCAGATGGCCGTGGTGCTGACCTACGGCGCGAGCCTGCCGGTGGTGAAGGTCGGGCGCATCGCGGGCCAGTACGCCAAGCCGAGGTCCAACTCCACCGACGCGCTGGGCCTGCCGGTGTACCGGGGCGACATCGTCAACTCCCTGGTCGCGGAGCCGGAGCTGCGCGTGCCCGACCCCGGCCGCATGATCAGGGCCTACGCCAACTCGGGTGCCGCGATGAACCTCATGCGCGCGCTGACGGGGGCGGGCATGGCCGACCTCGCGCAGGTGCACGACTGGAACAAGGACTTCGTGCGCACCTCGCCCGCGGGCGAGCGGTACGAGGCGCTGGCGTCCGAGATCGACCGCGGTCTCCGGTTCATGTCGGCGTGCGGGGTGAGCGACAGTTCGCTGCATTCCACCGAGATCTTCGCCAGCCACGAGGCGCTCCTGCTCGACTACGAGCGGGCGATGCTGCGGCTCGACAACCCCGGCTCGCCCGACGCGAAGCTGTACAACCTCTCCTCCCACTTCCTGTGGATCGGGGAGCGCACGCGCCAGCTCGACGGCGCGCACATCGCCTTCGCGGAGCTGCTGGCCAACCCGATCGGGCTCAAGATCGGCCCGACCACCACGCCCGAGCAGGCCGTCGAGTACGTGGAGCGGCTCGACCCGCGCAACGAGCCGGGCAGGCTCACGCTCATCTCGCGCATGGGCAACGGCAAGGTCCGCGAGGTGCTCCCGGCGATCGTGGAGAAGGTCGAGAGCTCGGGGCACAAGGTCATCTGGCAGTGCGACCCGATGCACGGCAACACCCACGAGTCGTCCAACGGGTACAAGACCAGGCACTTCGACCGCATCGTCGACGAGGTCCAGGGCTTCTTCGAGGTGCACCACCGGCTGGGCACCTACCCCGGCGGCATCCACGTCGAGCTGACCGGCGAGGACGTCACCGAGTGCCTCGGCGGCGCCCAGGAGATCTCCGACCTGGACCTTTCCGGACGGTACGAGACCGCGTGCGACCCGAGGCTCAACACCCAGCAGTCACTGGAGCTGGCCTTCCTGGTCGCGGAGATGCTCCGCGCCTAGCGGCGCTACAGACTGCGCTGGTACAGGCCGGCCAGTGACTTGGTGACGGCGTCGGCGAGCGAGCCGACGTCGGGCACCGCCTGCCCGTTGGCCTGTAGTCCGATGTGGAGCGAGTTGCGGTAGGTGCTCACCGCGATGCCCACCGACTGGTGCGGGGCGAGCGGGACGAACGGGTAGACCTCCCGCAGCCGCGCTCCGCCCAGCGACAGGGGGATGCCGGGCAGCGGCACATTGGTGACGACGGTGTCGAACAGCAGGGGCGCGGCCCTGCTCGCCACCTTCGTCGCGAGGCGGTGCACGCCGGGGGGCACCTGGTTGGCGAGGATCGGGATCGCGCCCGCCCCCCGGGAGGGGCCTGCCTGCTTGTTGCGTTCCATCGCCGTCCGGACCGCCCGCAGCCGGTCGAGGGGGTCGTCCAGCTCGACCGGCAGGTCGCACAGGTAACCGGAGAGCACGTTGCCGCCCGCGCGCTCGGCCTCCCGCCCGCGCAGGCTCACCGGGATCAGTGCACGCAGGGAGCGGGCGTCGGCGCGCTGGCCGCGGTTGATCATCCAGTCCCGCAGCGCGCCGGCCAGCACCGCCAGCACGACGTCGTTGGTGGTGCCGCCGTGTGCCTTGCGGATCGCCCTGACGTCGGCGAGGTCGATGCGCACCAGCCCGAGGCGGCGGGTCGCCGAGTTCATGGTCACCGTGGGCGAGATCGGGTACGGGCGGGCCGCGCGCAGCACCGCGCTCGCGATGCCCGCCGAGGCCGCCGCCTGGCTGATCGCCGCCGTGGCGCCGTCGCGCAGCTCCCGCAGCGGCGACCTCGGCCCGGGAACGCGCCGCCCGTGGTCGCGCTGCGCGGGCACCGACACCTCGTCGAGCAGGCGGAAGGCGAGTTCGACAGCGCCCGCGCCGTCCGTCAGCGCGTGGTGGAACTTCACGAGCAACGCGAACTCGCCGTCCGGCAGCCCTGTCACCAGTTGAAGATTCCACAGTGGAGCGTCGAGGTCGAGTGGCTCGGCCATCCAGTGCGAGGCGAACTCGGCGAGCGGGTCCGGCTCGTAGAGGTCGCAGAGCTTGCTCACACCGATGTGGTTCACGGCGTCGAACCGCGGGTCGTCCTCCCACTGCGCGCCGCCGAGCAGGGGCAGTCCCGACCGGACCCGCCTGCGCAGCTTGGGAATCCCCGCCGCCCGTTCGGCCAGCAGGGCGACGATCTTCTGCGGTTCGAGCTCACGTCGTGGTCGGAAAGTCGCTACCGCGCCCATGTGCATGGGCGTGTTCTCACCCTCCAGGCAGAGGAAGGCGACATCGAGTGCGCTGAGCCGGTCCACTGGCATCGGCGGTCTCTCCCCGCGAGTAGCTCGCTTGTCGGTTGCCGTTGAGTAGTTCACCAGTCGTACATGTCGTCGGCGTGGTCGAAGTGTTACCGACCCGCTAACCCTTCGGTGACGTCGCCTGGCGCCCGCGCCCCCCTGCAACGGCCACAGAATGTACGGCGAATTTCACCAAGATGTCGAGAGGCCGCCGCAATTTTCAGGCCATTACGGCAACGAATACAAACCTTCGGGTACCACGATCATTCAAGCACGACAACAAGTTCCAGTATCCGGGTGGGTGGGAGTTCCGCGCGCGAACGCGAACTTTCACACATATTTCAGATCGGGTGTCACGGCACGATCGTGAGGTTGATGGTGGTGCCCTTCGGCACGAGGGTTCCCGGAGCGGGATCCTGCCCGATCACGAAACTGAACCCACCCCGGCCGCCGTCGCTCGCCGCGAGCCCGGCCTGGGAGAGGATCTGCACGGCCTCCTCGCCGGAGCGGCCGAGCACCGACGGCACCTCGACCGCGTTGGAGACGTACACGCCCACACGGTTCCCGGCCTCGATCGTCGCGCCGCCAGCCGGGTCGGTGCGGGTCACGTGACCCGCGGGCACGTCACCGGAGAACTCCTCGCCCGCGTCGTAGGGCTGGAAACCGGCCGCGGTGAGCGTCTGGAACGCCTGGTCCCTGCTCATGCCCGCCACCGACGGCACCGGGGTCGGAGGCGGCCCCTTCGAGACCACGATCGTCACGGCGTCACCGATGTTGGCCTGGCTGCCGGGCTGCGGCGACACCGTCACCACGGCACCCTCCGGCACCTCGGCGCTGTACTGGTCGGCCGCCTGGTCGCGTTTCGGCTCCAGCTGAACCGCCTTGATCGCCTGCTCGGCCTGCCGCACCGACGAGCCGGGCGGGATGTCCGGCACCACCGGCCTGCCGAGTGAGAGCACCACGGTCACCTCGTCGCCCAGCAGCGCGCGCGAGCCCTGCTCCGGGTCGCTGCGGATCACCGTTCCGCTGGGCACGGTGTTGTGCCGCTCCTCGGTGAACCGCGGCGTCAGCTCGGCCTGGCGCAGCACCTGCTCGGCCCTGGCCTGGTCCATGCCCGCGACCTTCGGCACGTCCACGTAGCGGCCGCCGGTGAACCACCAGACGCCCGCGCCGATCCCGCCCGCGACGAGCAGGCCCACCAGCACCCACAGCGTCACCCACACACCGCGGCGCCTCGGCCTGCCCTCCTCCGGCGCGCCCGGCGGCGGCACCGGCTGCTGCGTGTCGGCCTGGTGCGCCATGCGCGGCAGCGCCTGTGTGCCGCGCGGGCCGCCGCCCGCCGGTGCCTGGACGGTCACGGCCCGGAACGCGGGCAGCGTCTTCTCCGTGTCCGGCACTTCCTCCTGCTCGCGCGGGGACGCCGGCACGGGAACGGGCACCACGGGGATTCCCAGCTGCTTGCGGACCTCGGTCAACTCGGCGAGGAACACGCCCGCGTCCTGCGGCCGGGCCCCGGGGTCGCGGCGCGTGGCCCGCAGCACGAGGTCGTCGAGCGCGGGCGGCAGGTCGGCCCTCGCCTGGCTCGGAGCGGGCACGTCGTCGTTGACGTGCCGGTAGGCCACCGACAGCGCCGTGTCCGCGGTGTAGGGCACGCGGCCGGCGAGCATCTCGTACAGCAGGATCCCGGCCGAGTAGACGTCGCCGCGCTCGCTCGCCGACCCGTCCGTGACCTGCTCGGGGGAAAGGTAGGCGACCGTGCCGAGGATGACGCTCGTGCTCGTGGTGCCCGCGCTGGCGACCGCGCGCACCAGGCCGAAATCGCCGACCTTCACGACCCCGCCCGCGTTGCCGCCCTTGCCGATGAGCACGTTCTCCGGCTTCACGTCGCGGTGCACCAGCCCGGCCGCGTGCGCGGCGGCGAGCGCCGAGAGCACGTGCTCGGCGATCGTGAGGGCCAGCGGCAGGTCGAGAGCGCCGTGCTGGTCGAGCAGGTCACGCAGCGTGCCGCCGTCGACGAGCTCCATCACGAGGAACGCGCGCCGGTCCTCCGGTCCCGCGGAGGTGTCGAAGCCCTGGTCGTGCACGGCGACCACGTGCGGGTGATGCAGCCGCGCGGCCGAGCGGGCCTCACGCTCGAACCGGTCCACGAACGTGCGGTCGTCGGCGAACCGGGAGTCCATGATCTTGATCGCGACCGGCCGGTCCAGCCGCGTGTCGACACCCCGGTACACCGAGGACATGCCGCCTCTGGCCAGCAGCCCGTCGACGCGGTACCGCCGATCGAGCAGCGTGCCGGTGAGGCCGGTTTCCGTGGGTGTCACAGGGCTGGATCCTACGGTCGGTGGCGTTGGCTCCGGCTACGGCGCCCCCGTTACGCCATTAGATTGGACCTGCTCACCGGCGCTGTGTCTCTTGCCGCATGTGGCAAGGTAGTAGGCGTGAGTGCGATCCCTATCGCTGACGACGTGCTCGATGCCGAAGTGGCCGTACTCCCCGTGGCGGAGGTCGCAGGCGTGCTCGGGCTGTCGCTGAACAAGGTGCGGCAGATGTTGCGGGACGGGCAGCTGATCGCTGTCCGCAGAGATGGCGAGCTGGTCGTCCCCGCCGACTTCCTCGGCAAGGACGGCGTCATCAAGGGCCTCGCCGGGACCATCACGGTGCTCTCGGACGCCGGGTTCACCCGCACGGAGATGCTGCGGTGGCTGTTCTCGGAGGACGAGTCCCTGCCCGGGGTGACCCCTATCAACGCGCTGCGCACCAGCCACGGCACCGAGGTCAAACGGCGCGCGCAGGCGATGGCGTTCTAGGAGCGAGCGGCGATCCAGACGGTGACCCCGCGAGGCGGAGGATCGCCCTCGTACTGGACCGTACCTGGGTGATCCGACAACGCAGCGAGGCGCCGTCTGGGCGTCGCGCAGTAGGGCAGCGGTTGTTCAGCACGCTCCTCAGCCGTACCGACAGGTGAACCACCGCGGCCAGGGCCTGGGACCCCGCCGCGGCCAGCAGGCATGCCGTCGGTGACGCCGCGGCCACGGGTTCCGCGCACGCGGAACCCGCCGCCAGGCCGGTGATCTCGAGACTGGCACCGGTGGTGAAGCTCCGCGCCCGCGGGCCGTCGGGCGCCTCGCGGTGCCGGATCGCTGGGCGGCTGCAGTGAAGGCCACCTTGCCTGCGCCCACCCGTCTCCCACCACCGCCCACACGGAGACGCTGCGCGCCGCTGTGTTCAACCAACGCAGTGAGGGTGGCCTTCACTGCGGTCGGCCGTGAGGAGCTTCGTCCGCCTACGAGGGGTGCTCAGCCGTTCTGGGCGTCGCGCCAGGCGATCCACTTGCGCAGCGCGCTCAGGTCGTAGTCGGGGCCGCCCACGCCGACGGTGAACATCGTGATGCCCAGCTCGTGCAGCTTGGCGCCGGAGTCCTCCGGGTCGCCCTGTACGCCGACCGACCGCTCGATCTCGGCCGGGTCGCGGCCCACGTCGGCGCAGTGCTGGTCCAGGATCTTCAGCTTGCGCCCCGCGACCTCGACGTCTCCGAAGCCGTGCCAGATGTCGGCGTGCTTCGCCACCATGCGCAGGGTCTTCTTCTCGCCGCCGCCACCGATCAGCACCGGGATCTTGCGGGTCGGCGCCGGGTTGAGCTTGGCGAGCCTGCTCTCGATGCGCGGCAGCGCGTCGGCGAGGTCGGCGAGCCTGCTGCCCGCGGTGCCGAACTCGTAGCCGTACTCGGTGTAGTCCTTTTCGAACCAGCCGGCGCCGATGCCGAGGATCAGCCTGCCGTCGCTGATGTGGTCCACCGTGCGGGCCATGTCGGCGAGCAGCTCGGGGTTGCGGTAGCTGTTGCACGTCACGAGTGCGCCGATCTCGACGCGGGACGTGGACTCCGCCCAGGCGCCCAGCATCGTCCAGCACTCGAAGTGCTTGCCGTCGGGAGCCCCGTACAGCGGGTAGAAGTGGTCCCAGTTGAAGACGATGTCGACGCCGAGCTCCTCGGCCTCGGAAGCCGTGCGCCGGATGGTGGCGTAGTCGGCGTGCTGCGGCTGGAGTTGCAGTCCGATCCGGATGGGCCTGTTGGCTGTGGTCATACCCTCACCCTAGTCAGGAACGCGCCGCCCGCGACCGCGATGCGCCGCCACCGCGGCACCGCCACGCGGCGGCGCAGCACGTCGTACCCCGCGGCGACGATCTCGTCCAGAATGCCCTCGTACAACGTGCACGCGGTGGCGACGCAGGCCCGGGACTCCTTGCGGAGCAACGCGATCCCGGGCCGGGCGCGGCGGTAGACGGCACGGTTGCGGGCCACGAGCGCGGCCAGCGCGCGGCGGATCCGGCGGTCGGTGCCGCCCGTGCGCGCTGACCATTCGAGTAGGTGACGGTCCACATCGAACGCGCTCAGCTCGGCCAGTGGCAGGTAGATCCGGCCACGGGCGAGGTCCTCGCCGACATCGCGCAGGAAGTTGGTGAGCTGGAACGCCTCCCCGAGCGCGGCGGCGTACGGCGCGGCCTCCTCGCGGGGCGCCACGGTGCCCAGCACGGGCAGCATCTGCAGCCCGATCACGCAGGCCGAGCCGTACATGTACTCGTGCAGCGCCTCGTACGTCGCGTACTCGCGCACATGCAGGTCCATCCGCATCGAGCGCAGGAACGCGCCGAACAGGGACCGGTCGATGTCGTAGCGGCGCACCGTGTCGGTGAGAGCCAGCAGCACCGGGCCGCTGGGCCGCTCCCCGGCGAACGCCCGGTCCAGCCGGGCGCCGAGATCCTCGAGCCCGGACTCCGGGTCGCTGCCGCGCGGCGGGTTGTCCACCATCTCGTCGGCGCAGCGGGCGAAGCCGTACAACGCGTGCGTGCCCGGCCGCGCGTCCGGCGGCAGCAGGCGGGTCGCCAGGTAGTAGGTACGCCCGTGGCGGGCGTTGATCCGGCGGCACTCGGCGTACGCGCCGCGCAGCTGCGTGGTCATGGCGCGCCCCTCGGCGGCGCGATCCGTGCGGCGGCGAGCCTGCCCGAGATCAGCACCGGGGGAATGCCGACGCCCGGCGTCGTTCCGCACCCCGCGAGCACGACGTTGTCCGCGCCCCGCACCAGGTTCGCGGGCCGGAACGGGCCGGTCTGCGCGAACGTGTGCGCCAGCGAGAACGGCGTACCGGCGGCGAGCCCCCGCTCGGCCCAGCCGGCGGGCGTGACCAGCTCGGCGACCTCCAGCTCGCCGGCGATGCCGTCGAGTCCCCGCGCCTCCAGCGTGCGCAGCAGCTCGTCGCGGTAGGCGGGGCCGAGCCGCGCCCAGTCGAGCGTTCCCGTGTGCAGGTTCGGTGCCGGTGCCAGCACCGAGATCACCTGCTCACCGCCGGCCGCGAGCCCGGGATCGGTCGCGGTGGGGCGGGTGACGAGCAGCGAGGGGTCGCTCATCAGCCTGCCCTCACGGATGATCTCGGCGAACGTCCGCTCCCACTGCTCGCCGAAGAAGATCGTGTGGTGGGCCAGCCGGGACGGCCAGGCGCGCCCGCTGCGCCCGTGCAGCACCACCGCCGACGGTGAGAACCGCAGCGGCAGCGCCCGGCGGGGGCGGATGCCGAGCAGGCCGTACGCCGTGGTCAGCTCCGTGGCGAGCACCACCGCGTCGCACTCGACGCGCTCGCCGTGGCCGGTCCGCACCGCGCGCACGCGGGAGCCGACGCGCTCCAGCCACGCCGCCTGCGTACCGAACCGCACCGTCGCACCGGCCTGCTCCGCGGCCGCGGCGAGCGCCCGGCCGATGGCGCCCATGCCACCGCGCGGGTAGTACACACCGCCCACGGTGTCCATGTAAGAGATGACGCCGTAGGCGCCCAGCGCGTGTCCCGGGTCGAGCCCCGCGTACAGCGACTGGAACGAGAACAGCCTGCGCACGCGCTCGTCCCGGAGGAACCCGCCGATCCGCGGTCCCAGCCTGCCGAACCCGCCGAGCGCGGCCAGCTTCGCCAGTTCCGGGCGCACCAGGTTCAGCGGCGAGTCGAAGTTGCCGCCGATGAAGTGGTCCTTCTGCACCGCGTACAGCTCGGTGAGCCAGCGCCGGAGCCTCCGGTACCCCTCAGCCTCCCCGGCACCGGCCACGGCGCGGATCTCGGCCTCCATCGCGTCGGCGTCGGTGTGCAGGTGGATGGTGCTGCCGTCGGCGAAATGCGCACGGTAGGCCGGGTCGAGCCGGTCGAGCGTGAGCAGGTCGGCGGTGTCGCGGCCGACGGCGGCGAACGCCTCGTCGAGCAGCTGCGGCATCGTGAGCACGCTCGCACCGGTGTCGATCGTGTAGCCGTGGTCGCGGTGCCCGCCCGCGCGCCCGCCGGGCCGCGGGTCGCGTTCCAGCAGTGTCACCTGCCTGCCCTCGCCGAGCAGGTGCAGTGTCGCGGAGAGACCGGCGAGCCCGGCGCCCACCACGACGACCCGGTCGGTCCGCCCGGCAACCCTCCGCACTAGTACTTCCTTTGCGTCGCCACAGCCGTCAGCTCGGTCAGCCTCGTCGCCGCCGGCTCGGCCAGTTCGATGCCGCGCAACGTGGTCAGCGCGGCGTCGGTCAGCTCGTCGATGCGGCGCTCGACCTCGGCGACCGCACCGACGTCGGTCAGTGCCTGCCGCACGGTGTCCACGTCCGCACGCGTGAGGCCGGGGTTGCCCACCGCCGCGGTGATCGCCTTGTGCTCCTGTTCCCGCTCCTGCTCCGCCGCAAACCGCAGGCCCAGTGCGAGCAGCAGGGTGCGCTTGCCCTCGCGCAGGTCGTCACCGGCGGGCTTGCCGGTGACGGACGGGTCCCCGAAGACGCCGAGCATGTCGTCGCGCAGCTGGAACGCGACGCCGAGGTCGCGGCCGAACGCCATCAGCGGGTCGATCAGCCCTGGCCCGGCACCGGCGAGCGCGGCACCGAGGTGCAGCGGCCGCTGCACGGTGTAGGCGGCGGTCTTGAGCCGGTCGATCCGCAGCGCCGCCTCCACCGACGCGTCACCGGTGGCCTGCGTGTGGACGTCGAGGTACTGGCCCGCGAGCACCTCGGTGCGCATGGCGCGCCACGCGGGCCGCGCGGCGCGCAGCACCGGCGCGGGCAGCGGCGCCTCGGCGAACATGTCGTCGGCCCACGCGAGCGCGAGGTCGCCGATGAGCACGGCGGCGGCGAGCCCGAAGCTGTCCGGCGAGCCGAGCCAGCCCGACTCGGCGTGCGTGCCCGCGAAGGCGACGTGCACGGTGGGCGAGCCGCGGCGGGAGTCGGAGGAGTCCAGCACGTCGTCGTGGATCAGCGCACACGCCTGGATCAGCTCGAGGCTCGCCACCACCCGCAGCACGCCCTCGGCGTGGTCGCCCGCGGGGTCCCCGCCCGCGCCGCGCCAGCTCCACCACGCGAACGTGGGGCGCAACCGCTTGCCCCCGCCGAGCACGAAGTCACTCAGCGCCTCCGTGGCGGGACGGAACGTGGGCTCGGTGTGCCCGATGGCCTCGCTCGCGTCCCGGAGGAAGTCGGCCAGCGCGGCGTTGACGTGCGCGGGCAGGTCTGCGTCGAAGTCGGGCTCACTCATGCCTCTATCGTCGCAGGTCGATACTCCGCCAGTAGCATGTGCGGCATGACGTCGGTGATCGAGCGGCTGCGGGGCGACACTCCCGTTTTCTCAGTGGAGTTCTTCCCGCCCCGCGACGAGGCCGACGAGGCGGTGTTGTGGCGCGCGATCCGCGAGCTGGAACAGCTCGACCCCGCCTACATGTCGATCACCTACGGTGCCGGCGGATCGAGCCGCGACGGCACCATCCGCAGCATCGCCAGGGTCGCGACCGAGACCACGCTCGTGCCGATGGCGCACCTCACGGCCGTCAACCACTCCGTCGCCGAGCTGCGCAACGTCATCGGCTGGTACGCCGCCGTCGGGGTGCGCAACATTCTCGCTCTGCGCGGCGACCCGCCCGGTGATCCCTACGGCGAGTGGATCCCGCACCCGGAGGGGCTCGGCTTCGCCGAGGAGCTCGTCGACCTCGTGCGCTCGCTCGGCGACTTCTGCGTCGGGGTGTCGGCCTTTCCCTACGGCCATCCCCGTTCGCCCGACCTCGACACCGACACGCGCTACCTGGTGCGGAAGTTCAACGCGGGCGCGGACTTCGGCATCGCGCAGCTGTTCTTCGAGGCCGACGACTTCCTCCGCCTGCGCGACCGCGTGGCCGCCGCGGGCTGCGACAAGCTGCTCATCCCTGGCATCATGCCGCTGACCACGCCGAGGACGTTGCACAAGACCATCGAGCTGTCCGGTGTCGACGCCCCGCGCGCGCTGCTCGACCGGCTCGAACCGCTGTCCGGCGACGCGAAGGCGTTCCGCGCCGAGGGTCTCGACGCCGTCACCGAGCTGTGCGAGCGGCTGCTCGCCGAGGGCGTTCCCGCGCTGCACTTCTACACGTTCAACCGCTCCAAGGCGACACGCGAGCTGGTGGGCAGGCTCGGGCTGGTCCCGGCGCGCGCGTGACGCGGTAGCGTGCCGCCCATGCGTGTGCACGAGATCTGCGACAAGTTCGTCGACGACATCGCCGCGGCCGACCCCGTCGCGGCGACGATGTCCGGCGTGGCGAGCTACGACGACCAGCTCACCGACTACTCCCCGGAGGGGCATGCCGCCCGCGCCTCGCTCGCGAAGCGGGCGCTGCGGGAGATCGAGGCGGCGACGCCGGAGGACGACGGCGAGCGCGTGGCGAAAGCCGTGTTCCTCGAACGGATCGGCCTCGAGGCGGAGATCCACGACGCGGGCCTGGACGTGGCGTCGCTGAACGTGATCGAGAGCCCCGTCCAGAACGTGCGCCAGGTCTTCGACCTCATGCCGGCCGAGACCACCGAGCACTGGGAGAACATCGCCGCGAGGATGGCCCGGGTCCCCGCCGCGCTCGACGGCGTGCGCACGTCGCTGCTCACCGCGGCCGACGCGGGCAACGCGCCCGCGCTGCGGCAGATCAGCAAGGTCGCCGAGCAGGCCGAGGTGTGGGCGGGGCTGAGCGGCGGCGCGGGCTTCTTCGTGCCCTTCGCCGACAGCGCCAGGGACGTGCCGGACTCGTTGCGCGCCGAACTGGGCCGGGCCGCGCACGCCGCGCAGGAGGCCTACGCCGAGCTGGCCGGGTTCCTGCGCGCCGAGCTGGCGCCGGAGGCACCCACGAAGGACGCGGTCGGCGAGGACGTCTACCGCCTGTGGTCGCGGTACTTCGTGGGCGCGAACCTGGACCCGCGGGCCGCCTACGACTGGGGCTGGGAGGAGTTCGCCCGCGTCGAGCGGGAGGCCACGGAGGTCGCCGCGCGGATCGCGCCGGGCGCGTCACTGGCCGGGGCCGCACGGGCGCTCGACGAGGACGAGCGTTACCGCGTGCGGGGGCAGCGCGGCTTCCAGGAGTGGATGCAGAAGCTTTCCGACGACGCGCTGAACTCATTGCGGGGCAAGCATTTCGACATCCCCGACGCGCTCATGGCGCTCGACTGCCGCATCGCGCCGCCCGGCGGCGGGGTCGGCGCGTACTACAGCGGGCCCAACGAGGACTTCTCGCGGCCGGGCACCATGTGGTGGTCGGTGCCGCAGGACCGCGAGGACTTCTCCACGTGGCGCGAGGTCACCACCGTCTACCACGAGGGCGTTCCCGGCCACCACCTGCAGATCGCGACCGCCGTGCACCAGGCCGCGTCGCTGAACCGGTTCCAGCGGATGCTGGCGTTCACCTCGGGCCACGCCGAGGGCTGGGCGCTGTACGCGGAACGGCTGATGCGCGACCTCGGCTACCTGGAGGACGACGGCAACCTGCTCGGCATGCTCGATGCGCACCTCTTCCGCGCCGCGCGCGTGGTGGTGGACATCGGCATGCACCTGGAACTGGAGATCCCGGCGGGCACCGGGTTCCACGAGGGCGAGCGCTGGACGCCGGAACTGGGGCTGGAGTTCATGCTCACCAGGACCATCACCGACGCCGACCACGTGCGGGACGAGATCGACCGCTACCTCGGCTGGCCGGGCCAGGCGCCGTCGTACAAGCTCGGCGAGAAGCTGTGGCTGGAGGCGCGCGAGGAGGTCAGGGCGCGCCAGGGCTCCGCGTTCGACATGCGTGACTTCCACATGCGGGCACTGCGCATGGGCGGCATGGGCCTCGACACGCTCCGCGAACAGCTCGCCCTCCTCTGACACCGTCCCCCAAGGCCACCTTGGTTGCGTTGAACGCAACAAAGGTGGCCTTGGGTGCGGTGGGCGCCTGTATGATCGGCTCCATGATTCACCGGGTCTTCCGCAGCACCCCGCCCCCGCGCTCCTGAGCGGGGCGTAGGCACGAAGCCACGCCGTGCGGCCGTCTCGTCGCCGCACGGTTTCTTTCTGCATCCATCCGGATCACGCCCCGCGTCGTCGGCTTTCCCTTTCCCTTCGACGTTGGAGCGTTCACATGTCCGTTTCCGTTGCCGCGCGCGCCCGCGCTGGCTCGGTGAGTCTGGTCGTCGCCGGGGTGCTGTGGGGCACCGGTGGCCTCGCCGGCTCCCTCCTGTCCGAGCGGGCGGGGCTGCATCCGCTGGCCGTGGCCGCGTACCGGCTGCTGCTCGGCGGCGCCTTCGCCGTGCTGTTCCTGTGGGCCACCGGCAGGCTGCGCGCACTGCCGCGCACGCGGGCCGCGGTGGTGCGGCTGCTGCTCGCCGGTGTCCTGCTCGGCCTGTTCCAGGCGTGCTACTTCGCCGCGGTGTCGCTCACGTCGGTGAGCATCGCCACGATGACCACGATCGGCAGCGTCCCGGTGTTCGTGGCGCTCGCGACGGCGGTCGCCCTGCGGCGCGCCCCGCGGTTGCCGACCGTGGTGTCCATCGCGGGCGCGCTGCTCGGCCTCGTACTGCTCAGGTGGTCCCCCGACGGCGCGGGTGAGGGCTGGGAGACGATCGCCGGTCTCGCGTTCGCGCTCGGCGCGGGAGCCGGGTTCGCCACCCTGACGCTCGCCACCGGCAAGCCCGTCGAGGGCCTGGATCCCTTGCGTACCACCGCGTTCGGCTGTCTCCTCGGCGGCGTGGCGCTGCTGCCGGCCGCGTTGTGGTTCGGCGCGGCCGTTCCGCTCAATGCTGACGTGCTCGCGCTCGCGGTGTACCTGGGAGCCGTGCCGACGGCGCTGGCGTACGCGGCGTACTTCCGCGGTCTCGCGAACTCGCATCCGGTGCTCGCCGCGCTGTCGGCGTTGCTGGAACCGCTGACGGCCGCCGTGCTGGCGGCGGTGCTGCTTGGCGAGCGGCTCGGCGTGGCCGGCTGGTGCGGCGCGGCGCTGCTGGTCGCCGCGATCGGCGTCAGCTACTGGCGGCCCGAGCGCTGACCGGCCGGATGGCGTGTCCCCGTGGCCGCGCCACCCGGTTCCGCGAGCACGAGCAGGCCCCGCCGGGTGACGGAGCGGTCGGTCACCGTCGCGCTGCGCCACCCTGCGGGCACCACGCCCGCTACCAGCCGGTCACGCGTGCGGGGCGCCTGGCGTGCGTGCCGGGAGAACGACCAGCCGAGCAGCACGCGGCCTCGCCGGTGCTGGCCCTTCAGTGCCTCCTCGACGGTGCAGTCGATCCACAGCAGATGCCTCGGCCGCCCCGTCAGCACACCCAGCGCGACGAAGGCGAACCGGGCGAACGCACCCGTCGCGGGATCGTGCACGACGATCGTGGTCCGTGCCCTTGCGGCCACGACGACGAGCCGGAGCAGGTGCAGCACGTGGACGAGCGGCCGGTACCAGGCGTACGGCGTCCCGGCCGGGAGGACACGGCGGAGCAGGGAGCGCAGCTGGTCGGTGTCGAGCACGGTGACGGGCGGGACGCTCTCGATGTCGCGCAGTAGTGTGCTCTTGCCCGCACCCGGCAGGCCCGCCACCACCACCAGCGCGTGGGGCTCGACGTGCAGGGGAAAACGGCCGGATGCGGTAAGGCTCATGCCCCGCCCAACGCGCCGAGGGTGACCCCGCGTTCCGGAAAACCCAGCGGATCGGGACATTCTCGGGAAACGCACAGGCTACTCGAGGGGAAGCGTGCGCCCGAGGATCGCGAACGGGCGCGGATCGCCCGCGAAATAGTAGTCGCGGAGCACGTCGGTGAAGCCGAGCCTGCGGTACAGCTTCCACGCGCGGCTCGTCCCCTCGGGCGTGGAGAGCAGCACGTACCGCTGCCGCACGCCGTCGACGAGCGTGCGCAGCAGGTCCTCGCCGGTACCCCGGCCCTGGCTGCTGGGCCGGACGTGGATCTCGGTCAGCTCGAAGTAGTCACCGAGCCACGCGTCGGCGGCCTGGTCGCCCTCGCGGCCCGACAGGCCCCTGCGCACCTGCTCGTGCCACCACTGGCCGGGCGTGCCGCGGTAGCCGTAGGCGAGGCCGACGAGGCGGTCGTCGGTGTCGAGCGCGGCGACGCAGCGCCAGCCGTCCCGCAGCGCGTGGGTGAGCCACATCGGCGCGCGCTGCTCGGCGGTGCCCTCGGGGTAGTTCATGGCGGCGACGTAGAGCGACAGCGCCTCGGGCAGGCGGGCGCGGAACTCGTCGCCGGAGAGGTGGGCGAGCTTGGCGTAGCCGGAGGACATCGCGGTCATGCCGGCCCGTCCCCCGGGGGCGAGGCCGCGACGTCGGCCGCGCGGCCGACGGTGACGGAGAGCAGACCCTCGAACGTCGTGGGGTACACCGACTTCGGGTGCCCGGCCGCCGCCCACACCACGTCGTAGGCCCGCAGCGCGGTGTCGACCAGCGTGATCAGCCTGCTGGGATGCCCGACCGGCGCGACGCCGCCGATGGTCTGCCCGGTGTGCTCCTTGACGAACGCGGGGTCGGCCTTGCCGACCGCGGTGGCCCCGGTCAGCGCGGCGAGCGTGCGCGGGTCGGCGCGGTGCGCGCCGGAGGTCAGCGCGAGCAGCGGGGCGTCGGGCTCGCCGTCGAACGAGGCGCGGAACACGAGGCTGTTGGCGATCGCGCCCACCTCGACGCCCAGTGCCTCGGCCGCCAGTGCCGCCGTGCGCGCGTCGGCGGGCAGGATCCGGATGCCGTCGGCGGCGGCGTGCTGGCCGGCCTCGGTGAGGGCAGCCGCGACCTTGGCGACCGCGGGGTGGTCGAGGGTGCTCATACACGTATGAGATCACGGGACGGCGGTCGGGTGCGACGCAGATCGCCCGTCGACCACCCCACCTGGGCTTGAGCACTCGCCGCCCGCGAGCTAATCTGGAGGTGTTCGAACATACGTTCGACACCCGGTGGAGCGCTCTCCGGTCGGTCCCCGGCGCGTGGATGGGGGAAGCATCTGCGCGCCGGGACCATTGTCGGCCGTCGCGCTCCATCTCCGGTTCGAGAGAGGGAGGTGGGCCATGTCCGTCGCGTTCGCGTCGCGCGGTGGCCCGGGGTCGCGCAAGGGCTCCACGCAGCCCGCGCTGCCGTTCGAGGTGCGGCCGCCGGCGGTGCCCGCCGCCGTGTCACTGCTCACCCAGGCGAAACACGGGCTGGCGGAGGCGGCCCGGGAGCCCGATCCGGTCAAGCGGTTCATCGCCGCGTACCTGTCGGCGCTGCGGGCCGCGGCGGCGATCCTCGCCGCGCGCGGGCGCCCGCACCGGGGCCGCGCGAAGCCGGAGAGCGTGTGGACGCTGCTGGAGGGCGCCGTGCCGGAGCTGCGGCAGTGGGCTGGGTTCTTCGCGGCGCATTCGGCGAGGCGGGCGGCGGCGCAGGCCGGCGTCACCCGGCGCATCACCGCCGAGGCCGCGGACGAGCTGTCCGCGCGGGCGGGTCAGTTCGTGTCGATCGCGGGCCGCGTGGTGCACGGTCATCCCGTGGAACGGGCCGCCCACTGCGGTGCGCGGCCGCACGTTCACCGGCGCCGGAGCGGATGATGCGGGGACAGGCGCTGATCGACCACGGCAGGCTGCTGGACGCGATGGGGTACGAGGTCGACCTGCTGATCGAGGCGGCGCGCGCGGTGCCGCACGACGTGCCGGTGCCGATGAGTCCGGGTTGGACGGTCGGCGAGGTGGTCCGCCACGTGGGCAGTGTCTACCGCGTCGCGCTGGCGTGGCTGGTCGAGGGACGCAGGCCCACGGAGTGGCAGCGGGATCCCGCGCCGGGCCAGACGGTCGAAAGCTACCTGCGGCAGGGGTTCGTGGATCTGGACGAGGTGCTGCGCTGGCACGGTCCCGGTGAACGGGCGGCCACGTGGTGGCCCGCGGATCCGACATACGGGTTCTGGTGCCGCCGCATGGCACACGAGTCCACGATCCACCGCGTCGACGTCGAGGACGCGGCGGGGTTCGACCTCGGTCAGATCGCCGACGACATCGCGCTCGACGGGATCGACGAGGCGCTCGCCGTGTGGTTCGGCCACCGGCTCGGGATGCTGGGCCTCAGCGGCACCAGGGAGAGCTCGGTGGGCGTGTGCACCGGCGGGTACAGCTGGATCGCCAGGGCGGGGCCCACGGACACGGTCGCGTGGCGCTGCTCCGATGCCGAAGCATCGCGGGCCGACGCGGTCGTCTCCGAGTCACCGGTCACGGTCTACCTGTGGCTGTGGGGCAGGCAGCGGCTGGGCGCGGTGCACGTGGACGGTGACGACGACGCGGTCGGGCAGTTGTGGGCGCTGATGAGGCTGGCGACGCGATGACGGGTTTGTGGGGAAGCAACATCCGTTGTCGTGGCCGGTCGCTAGATTGCCCGTATGGCAACTCGTCTGGCGCATCTCGTGGTGGACGCGCGACAGCCGCCGGTGCTCGCCGCGTTCTGGTCCGGGCTCCTGGGTTGGGAGGTGGTGCCTGAGGACGAGGCGGACGTTGAGGGTGCGGTCACGGTGCGGGCGCCGAAGGCGGATGGCTGCGGGCTGTCGCTGGTCTTCGTGCCCGCACCGGGACCCAAGACGGCCAAGAACCGGGTTCACCTCGATCTGGCCAGTGCGAGCCCGGAGCGGCAACGGTCCATCGTGGACGATGCGCTTGCCCGTGGCGCCACCACTGCCGACATCGGGCAGACCGCCGTGCCGTGGGTGGTGCTCGCCGACCCCGAGGGCAACGAGTTCTGCGTGCTCGAACCGCGTGAGGAGTACGCCGGCACCGGTGCGCTGGCGGCCGTTGTCGTGGACGTGCGCGAACCGGCGGTGCTCGGGGAGTTCTGGTCCTCGGTCAGCGGCTGGGACGTGGTGCGGCGTCATTCTCAGTTTGTGAGCCTGCGGGAGCCCGGCCGTCGCGGACCGTGGCTGGAGCTGCTGCGCAACGAGGACGCCGAGCACACGGGGTCGAGGTGGCGCCTCGCCGTGTCCGCAGAGCCCGGTGAGTCGCCGGGTGCGGGGGTCACCGATCCGGAGGGTAACGAGATCCCGGTCGTGGCTCCGGTCTGAACCTCGGATCTGCTCACGGAGCGTGTTTCCGTTGCGTTGCGCACCCGCGGCAACGCTGACACGCGCGAAACACCTCTGCCGCCGACCAGCAACAACGTCCGGGGAGCGTGGATGGCATGGACATCCGCCGTGCCCGGACCACCGCGCGTTCGGAGATTCCCCGTGCCTGGCTCGACGAAGTGCGGGAGGCCGACCGGACCTCGGTCACGTGGAGGCTGCGCGTCCGCATGGACGACCGGCCCGGCACGCTGGCCCGGGTCGCGATCCGGCTCGCGGACCTGGAGTGCAACATCCTCGGTCTCGCCGTGCTGGCGGTACCGGAAGGGGTGCTCGACGAGATCGTCATCAGGCCGGCCGTGGGCCTGACGCGCGCGCACCTGGTCGAGGCCATCGAGAACGAGGACTGCGAATGCCTCGGCATCACCGACGCCGACGTGCGGGAGCTGGTCGACTCGTCGGCGGCCGGGCTGGCCGCGGCGGGCCGTGTCGTCGCCGATCCGGCGGGCCTCGCCGATGCGGTGCGGGAGGTCCTCGCGGCGGATCTGGTCACCGTGGTGCCGTCCGCCGAGGCCAACCCGGGCCGGACCGAGGGCGGGCACCGCGCGGTCTTCCCCGCGGGAGAGGGTGACGCGCTTGTCGCCCGCAGGCTGTGGGCGCCGTTCCTGCAGCAGGAGCTGGCGAGGGCGGGCGCGCTGCTCGGACTGCTGGCGGCCGTGCGCGCCAACGTCTCCGGGCCCACGGTCGAGACCTGCACCGACGGTGCGACCGTCGTGCTGCGCGAGGCCAGGCCCGGTGACGCCGACGCACTTTTGGCGCTGCACGGCCGGTGCTCGACACGGACCCTGTTCCACCGCTACCACACCGGCCTGCGCACCGTGCCGCGCCGCTGGCTGCACCGGCTGCTGGTCCCGCCGCGCGGGGTCAGCGTCGTGGCCGTTTGCGGACGGGACGTGGTCGCGCTCGGCCAGCTGATTCCCGAGCCGGGCGGTGGCCCGGCGGAGATCTCACTGCTCGTGGAGGACGCGTGGCAGCGCAACGGGCTCGGCACCGCGCTCCTGCGCAGGCTGGCCGTGCTCGCCGCCGCGCGAGGGCACCGCGAGCTCGTCGCGCTGTGCCTGCCCGGGGAAGACGGAATCCGCAGGACAGCTCTCCGGGCAGGGCTCTCGCCTGCACCCGCCCCCGATGAGAGAGGTGTCCTGCGGATCGTCCTCTAGGAGCGTGCTGAACGACCCCGCCCGTCGCGCAGCAGGGGCAGCGGTTGGTCAGCGCGCTCCTCGCCGCTCGTCAGCAGGTGACGGACACGTCGGCGCTCTCCTCGAAGGAGACGTGGACGTGGTCGTAGTGGTTCGCGGTCGCGCTGCCGCGGTCCTCCATCATCGACCAGCCGCTGCCGTCGTTGTACTGCTGTTCCCAGATCACGTAGGTCACGCCGAACTCCTCCTGGTGAGCCAGGACGTAGTCGGCGATCTGGTCACCGGTGGCCGAGTCGACCATGAAGTCGAGCGCCAGCCCGGAGGGGTGGTCGCTCGCGCCGGACCGGCTGCCGACGCCGCCGACGGAGTCGACCTCGAACTTCGTCAGCACGTGGTTGCCCACCTGCGCGACGTGAGGCTGCGTGCCCTCGAGCTCGGTCGAGCAGGACTCGGGCGGGGGCGGTGGTGGCGGAGGAGGCGGGGGCGGAGGCTCTTCGCTGGAGCTCTCCGTGGTCGTTGTCGGGGTCGGGGAGGGGGAGGGCGGGGGTGTAGTCGTCGTGCTGGTCGGAACCGGCTTCCGGCTCGTGGTGGGGGATGGTTTCACGAGCCGGTGCTGTTCGGTCGGTCCCGCGGAGGCGGCGAGCGCGGCCGCGCCGCCTCCGCCGTTCTCGGTGTCGTTGCCCCACAGCCCACTGGTGAACCAGACTGTGAAGGCGAGCATGCTCGCCGCGCCTACGCCCAGCGCGGTCGGTTTTGCCCAGGAGGGCGATCTTTTCGCACGATGTCGGCCGGCCATTTCTGTCCTCGAAAAATCGATTACGGCAAGAGCTCGGCCAGATTACGAACTGACAACGGCGAAGTCACGAACGAGTGGTGATGGCCACAGGGCAGGCGAAGCAACCTGGGACTTTACCCGAGTGAGTTACGCCGTTCGGCGGTATAACCGGCAGATCACGACGCACTCATAAAGTGCGCTGGTCGCACACCGTCAGATCACTATTCCAGAGCGTTGTCGAGCGATTTGTCAGCGGGACCAGAACCAGTCGCGCTGGCGCGCTTCGCGCAGTGCCTGCCGTCGCTGGTCCTTGTCGAGCCGGTCGAGGTAGAGCTTGCCGTCGAGGTGATCGGTCTCGTGCTGCAGGCACTGCGCCATGAGCCCGCTGCCCTCCACGGTCACCGGCTCGTTGCGCAGGTCGACGCCGCGGACGACCGCGTGCCGCGCCCGCACGGTGGTGAACCACAGTTCGGGCACCGACAGACAGCCCTCCGTGACCTCCTGCGTCTCCTCGGAGAGCTCCACGATCTCCGGGTTCAGCACGTAGCCGAGCTCGCCCTTCACGTTGTAGCTGAACGCCCGCAGGCTCACGCCGATCTGCGGCGCGGCGAGCCCCGCCCTGCCGGGCAGGTCGACGGTCTCGAGGAGGTCGTCGACCAGGGCCTTCACCGAGGCGTCGAACCGGGTCACCGGGTCCGCCACGGTCTTCAGCACCGGGTCACCGAAGTAGCGCAGGTCGCGCATGGCCATCGTCGGGGTCCTTTCCACACGTCGCCGTGCAGCTTAGGACGCGGGTGGTCAGGCCCGGAGCCGCAGCCCCTTCGGGGTCGCCCGGAAACCGGCCTCCCGCAGGACGTCCGCGAGCTCGGAGGTCAGTGCCTCCTCGCCGTCCGCCCGTTGCACCTGCAGTTGCCCGAGCCATCCCTCCTTGACCGCCGTGGACAGCGCGTGAGCCGCCGTGCGCAGCACCGATCCGTCCTCGGTGAACGACAGCAGGGATCGCCCGCCCCGTTCCACGTAGAGCGCGGGCACACCGTCGGCCAGCACCGTCAGCGCCCCCGCCTTGCGGGCGGGCCGGTGCCTGGTGGCGCCCAGCGGAACGGGCCAGGGCAGGGCGGCGCCGTACGGCTGCGCCGGGTCGGCGGCCGCCAGCACCACGGCGCCCTGCGGCGCGCGCGGCCCGCCCGCGTCGGACAGCGCCCGCAGCCGGTCGACCGCGCCACGGGCCGCGAACTGCGCCGCGCCGAGGCCCTCCACCACGTACCCGCGGATGACCTGCCCAGAGTCCTCCATGCCGCGCAGCACCTTGTAGATCCCGGAGAAACCGCCGGTGACCCGTTCGGTGTCCAGCGCTCCGCGCGTGAGCACCCCGTGCCGCTCCAGGAACGACTCCGTCCTCGCGTGGGTCCGCCGCGTCGGGTCGGCCTCCCGGTCCGGCGTCAGCCCCCAGCGGCCCGCGACCGTCGGCGGCCCGGTGCGCGACGGCATCGCGGGCCTGCCCGCGCGCAGCCGCGCGTAGCGGCCCCTCGGCGGCGAGCGGCGCGGCTTGTGCGCCGCGCCCTTCCCGGACACCTGCGCCCGTAACGGGCCGAGCGTGTCGCCCGTGACCAGCCCGGCCCACACCAGGTCCCACAGCGCGGCGACCACGTCGCCGTCGTCCGGAGGTTTGTCGACCAACGGTGTCACACGGTCGACGAGCTGCCGGAAGAACAGCGCCCCGTGCTCCAAAGTGGACACGATCGCGGTGTGCAGCGGGCTCTCCGGCGCGCTCTCCTCGACATCGGGCAGCAGCAGATCGGCCACATCGGACGGTGCCAGCGCGACCCAGCCGTCCCCTCCGGACAGCGCGCCGCAGCCGCACCACGTCACCTCGCCCGCCGTGGTCAGCTCGTCCATGAGCGCCGGGTAGTAGCCGGGCAGCCTGCTCGGCAGGATCAGCGACTCCAGCGCGCTCGCAGGCAGTGGAGCACCGGCCAGCTGCTCGACCACGGACAGCACGTCGTCCGCCGTCGGTGCCGAGCGCACGCGCCCACCGATGCCGTGCCAGCCGGGCAGGAACCGGCCCAGCGCCGCCGGTTCGACCGGCTCGACCTCGGCCCGCAGCCGCGCCAGCGACGCGCGCCGGAGCCTGCGCAGCACCGCCGCGTCGCAGTACTCGACGCCGCCAGGCTCGTACGGCTGCGGCCGCAGCTCGCCCCTGACCAGCCTGCCCTCCGACGTCAGCCGGTCGAGGATCCCGGTGACCACCGCGGGACCGAGCCCGAACCGCCGCGCCGCCTGTGCCGCCGCGAACGGCCCTCGGCTGCGGGCGTAGCGGATCAGCAGATCGCCCAGCGGGTCGGCCACCGGCTCCGTGAACACCTCGGGAACGCCGATCGGCAGCGCGACGCCGAGCGCGTCCCGCACCCTCCCGGCGTCCTCGATCGCGAGGTACCGTTCCTCGCCCCCGATGCGCACCTGGATCGCCCGCCGTGCGGCGACCAGCTCGGTCAGCCAGCCGGCCTGCACCCCGCGTTCGGCGGCCTCCTCGAGGGTCAGGTCACCGAGGAAGCGCAGCAGGTCCGCCGTGTCCTCGACGCCGCGGGCGTGCCGGTCGTCGTCGAGCCGCTGCAGCGAGCGCTCCACCGACGCCACCACGTCGGCGTCGAGCAGCTCCCGGATCGCCTCGGTGCCGAGCAGCTCGGCGAGCAGTGCCGAGTCGAGCGACAGCGCCGCGGCCCGCCGCTCCGCCAGCGGGGCGTCCGTCTCGTACAGGAACATGCCGACGTAGCCGAACAGCAGACTCCGCGCGAACGGCGACGCCGACGGCGTCTCCACCTCGACGACCTTCACCCTCCGCGCCCTGACGTCGGCCATCAGCTCACGCAGCCCGCCCACGTCGTACACGTCCTGCAGGCATTCCCGCATGGCCTCGAGCACCACCGGGAACCGCTCGTACTTGGCGGCCACCCCGAGCAGCTGCGCCGCCCGCTGCCGCTGCTGCCACAACGGCGTGCGGCGGCGGGGATCCCGGCGCGGCAGCAGCAGCGAGCGTGCCGCGCACTCCCGAAACCGCGCCGCGAACAACGCCGAGCCGCCGACCTCGGTGACGATCAGCGACTCGACCTCGTCGGGATCGACGAGCACGTCCTCCGCGGTGAGCATGATCTCCCTGCCGTCGGCGTCGAGCGCCTCCGGCAGCCGCAGCACGATCCCGTCGTCGGAGTGCGCCACCTGCGCGTCCACGCCGCGCGTCTCCCGCAGCCGCGCCGCGATCGCCAGCGCCCACGGCGCGTTCACCTGTGCCCCGAACGGCGAGTGCACCACCACACGCCAGTCGCCGAGCTCGTCGCGGAACCGCTCCAGCAGCATCGTGCGGTCACTCGGCACGTGCCGGGTCGCCTCGCGCTGCTCGCCCAGGTACGCCAGCAGGTTCGTGCTGGCCCGTTCGTCGAGGCCCGCCGAGGCGGCCCGTCGCCGGGCGTTCTCGTCGTCCGATGTGGACAGCTCACGCAGGAACTTCCCAAGCGCCCTGCCCAGCTCCAGCGGCCTGCCCGGCGCGTCGCCCTTCCAGAACGGCATCCGCGCGGGCTCGCCCGGCGCGGGCACCACGATCACGCGGTCGTGGGTGATGTCGGTGATCCGCCACGACGAGGTGCCCAGCAGGATCGTGTCCCCGACCCTGGACTCGTACACCATTTCCTCGTCCAGCTCGCCGACACGCGAACCCGGCCGTTCGCCATCGCCCGGCGTCATCACCGTGAAGAGGCCGCGGTCGGGGATCGTGCCGCCCGAGGTGACGGCGAGCCGCTGCGCGCCCGGCCTGCCGCGCAGCTCCCCGGTCACCCGGTCCCAGGTGATGCGGGCCCGCAGCTCGCCGAACTCCTCGCTGGGATATCGGCCGGCGAGCATGTCGAGCACGGCGTGCAGCGCGTCATCCGGCAGCGCCGTGAACGGGGCCGCCCTGCGCACCGTCGCGGCGATCTCCTCCACCGTCCTCGGTTCGAGCGCGACCATCGCGACGATCTGCTGTGCCAGCACGTCGAGCGGGTTGCGGGGA
Organism: Prauserella flavalba; assembly: GCF_003202235.1. GTDB lineage: Bacteria > Actinomycetota > Actinomycetes > Mycobacteriales > Pseudonocardiaceae > Prauserella_A > Prauserella_A flavalba. The sequence continues at coordinate 363,860 of NZ_MASU01000009.1, read as the reverse complement.
TACCGGATCGCCTCGATGGCGCCGCTCGTCATCCGCTCGGCCACGACCGCGCACGACACCAGGTCGCCCCGGAACTTCGGGAACATCACCCCGCTCGACACCGCGCCGACGTGGTGCCCGGCCCTGCCAACCCGCTGCAGGCCGGACGCGACCGTGGGCGGCGCCTCGATCTGCACCACCAGATCGACCGCGCCCATGTCGATGCCGAGCTCCAGCGAGGACGTGGCGACCACGCACGGCAGCCGTCCCGACTTCAGCTCCTCCTCGACGTGGGTGCGCTGCTCGCGCGACATCGAGCCGTGGTGGGCCTTCGCGACCGTCGCCTCCGCTCCCACCGTGAGCCCGGACTCGCCGATCGCCTCCGCGGGATAGCGCTGGCCCGGTTCCAGCTCGGTGTGCTCGGCCACGAGCTCGTTGAGCCGCGCCGTGAGCCGCTCGGCGAGCCGCCGCGAGTTCGCGAACACGATGGTGGACCGGTGCTGCCGGATCAGCTCCAGCACGCGTTCCTCGACGGCGGGCCAGATCGACGGCCTGCGCACCGCGGCGCCCGAGATCTCCTCCTGTGTGCCGATCCCGCCCTCCGAGGGCAACGGCAGTGGCTCGGTGGGCGGGCTCGCCGGCGCGTCGAGCTCGCCCATGTCCTCGACCGGCACCTCGACGCTGACCTCGATCGTCTTGGCGAGCTTCGGCTGCACCACGCGCACCGGCCTGCCGCCCGCCAGGAACGAGCTCACCTCGTCGACGGGCCGGACCGTGGCCGAAAGCCCGATGCGCTGGGCCGGCTCGGGCAGCAGGTCGTCGAGCCGCTCCAGCGAGAGCGCGAGGTGGGCGCCGCGCTTGCCGCCCGCGACGGCGTGCACCTCGTCCACGATCACCGTCTCGACCCCGCGCAGCGCCTCCCTCGCCGACGAGGTCAGGATCAGGAACAGCGACTCCGGCGTGGTCACCAGCACGTCGGGCGGCGTGCGGGCGAACGAGCGGCGCTCGGCCGCCGTGGTGTCGCCGGTGCGCATGCCGACCGTGATGTCCGGCACCGGCAGGCCCAGCCGGTGCGACGCCTGCGAGATCCCCGCGAGCGGCGCCCTCAGGTTGCGCTGGACGTCCACGGCGAGTGCCTTCAACGGCGAGACGTAGAGGACCCGGCACCGGTTCTCCGGCGTGCGAGGTGGCCCCTCGACCGCCAGCCGGTCCAGCGCCCACAGGAACGCGGCCAGCGTCTTGCCCGAGCCCGTCGGCGCCACCACCAGTGCGTGCTCGCCCGCGTGCGCGGCGCGCCACGCTCCCGCCTGCGCGCGTGTGGGCTCGGCGAAGGCCCCCGCGAACCAGTCCCTGGTCGCGGGGGAGAAGAGGTCCAGAACATCGGTGCCCACGTTCCCCATGATGCGCCCGGCCACCGACAGTTTCCGCGCGTACCCGTCCTGAGCAGGGAAATCGCCGGGTCGGTCCACGCCGTGAGCGCGGACGTGGGAGCATCACCGCGAGCTTCGCGACATCAACAAGGGGAGAACTGTGCGGATTCTGTCCGTGGATCTCGGTACGTCCAACACCGTCGCCGTCCTGTCCGCACACGGTCGCCCGCCCCGCGTCGTCGAGGTCGACGGTTCCGCCACGATGCCCTCCGCGGTCTTCGCCGAGGAGGACGGCACTCTCGTCGTGGGCAGGGACGCCGAGCGGCGCGCCCGGCTGGACCCGACCCGGTTCGAACCCAACCCGAAGCGCAGGGTCGACGAGCAGACCCTGCTGCTCGGCACCGACGTCGTCCCGGTGAACGAGGCGCTGGCCGCGGTCCTGCGGCGCGTGCTCGACGAGACCTCCCGGCAGCTCGGCGGCGAGCAGCCCGACGAGATCCGGCTGACCCATCCCGCGCAGTGGGGCCCCGTCCGCCGCAACGTCCTGCTCTCGGCCGCGCGGCTGGCCGGCATGACGGGCTCCGTCTCGCTCGTGCCCGAGCCCGTGGCGGCCGCCGCGCACTTCGCGTCGTTCCCCGGCAAGGCACTCGGCCCCGGGCAGACACTCGCCGTCTACGACCTGGGCGCGGGCACGTTCGACGTCGCCGTCGTCGGCGCCACGCAGAACGGTTACACCGTGCTGGCCGAGGACGGGCTCCCCGACCTCGGCGGTCTGGACGTCGACCAGGCATTGCTCGTCCACGTCGGGCGCGAGGTCTCCCACCGCGACCCGCAGCACTGGCAGCGGCTTCTGCGCCCGGAGTCCACGGCCGACCGGCGCACCCGGCGCACGCTCCAGGAGGACGTCAAGGCCGCCAAGGAGGCACTGTCGAGGCTGCCGCAGACCGAGGTCCCGATGCCGGAGCCGTTCACCGACGTGCTCGTCACCAGGGCGGAGCTGGAGGCGCTCGTCCGGCCGGCCATGCTCCGCAGTGTCGAGCTGCTCGCCAGGACGGTCCGCGCGGCGGGGCTGAGCCCCGACCGGCTGGCCGGCATCTACCTGGTCGGCGGGTCGAGCAGGCTGCCGCTGGTGGGCACGCTCCTCGCGGAGAAGCTCGGCGTGGTGCCCTCCAGCCTCGACCAGCCCGAGACCGCCGTGGCGCTCGGCGCGCACCACGTGGCCTCCGACGGCATCAGCATGCGCACCCAGAACGTCGAGGGACAGGTCGCCTCGGCGGGCGTGGCACCGCCCCAGCCCGCCCCCGCCGCCACCGGCCCGCACCGTCCGCCGCAGGTCGCCGCGGTGCCCGGATACGCGCCCTACCAGCAGCAGGCCGCGTACCCGAACAGCGGCCCGCAGCCCGCGCTGGCCACCCAGCACGCGCCGCAGGCGAACTTCCCGTCGTACCCGGCGGCGCCCGACGGCAAGGCAGGGAAGAACCGGAGGAAGGTGCTCATCGGGGCCGCGATCGCGGCCGTGGTGCTGATCGCGGCCGGGACGGCCTTCTTCCTGTGGCCCTCGTCGTCGGTCACGACCTACACGGCGGAGGAGTGCCGCGAGCCGGGCCAGACCGACCAGCAGGGCTTCACGGGCTGCCTGCGGCAGCTCGCGGGCGACCTCGCCGACACCAGCCAGTGCGGCCCCGGCACCGGGACCGGCCCGGCCGCGGCGGCGAACGAGGAGGAGCTGGGGGTCACCGTGACCTGCTCCGCGCCGGGCCTCGCGGGGGCGCAGGTCACCTACCTGCACGGCTCGTCGCGTGACGTGCTGAAGCAGTACACCGACGGGCTGCTGAACCGCACGGGCGGCGGCGACCGGGTGGAGGCCGACTGGGGTGGCAACGCGCTCGAGGGCAGCTACTCGGCCTCGGCGGGGCGGAACTCCTCCGTGCTGGTGTTCACGGTCGACGACCGCCCGCTGTCCGGGTTCATCTACCAGGTCAACGCCACGGGAGAGGGCGAGTCGACCAAGCCGGGTGCCTTGGCCGACTACTTCGAGCGGAACGTGCAGCCGGGCGAGTAGCCGTCACTTCCGCCGGTTGCGGCGGTAGTTGACCACCAGCACGACCAGTGTCGCACTCACGGCCACGATCGAGGCGAGCGCCAGCGCCGTCGACTCGAACCCGGAGAAGGTCTGTGCGAGCTGCATGCCTCCACGGTACGGGAGCACGCCGGTCCCGCACCGTGGCCGGACCGTCGCCGTGGTTAGCCTTGTCCCGATGCGAATCACGGTTTTTCGACGGCTGATGGCGGACGAGTTCGGCGCGGCGCGCTCGGAGACGCTGGCCAAGGACCACGTGCTCAGCGGCCTCGGCGGGCGCACGGTTGACGAGGCGCTCGAGGCCGGGGTGCCCGCGAAGGAGATCTGGCAGCAGGTTTGCGCCGAGTTCGAGATTCCCGCCGAGCGCCGCTGACGGCCCGGACGAGCCGGGAAATCCTACGGGATGGGTGTGTCACCTTCGACCTCGAACAGGTGTTCGTCTATCGTGTTGTTCACATCGGGGTCGTCTGTCCACAGATTTCCGCCGAGCCCGGGAACTGTCGGACCCCGCCCGTAACGTCGAGCCCAACAGATCACAACCGCGACAGCCAATGAGGTGGATTCCATGCCAGCAGCACCGGACAAGGGCAAGGCGCTCGATCTAGCCCTTGCCCAGATCGACAAGCAGTTCGGCAAGGGGTCGGTGATGCGGCTCGGTGAGGACACCCGCCCTCCGATCGAGGTCATTCCCACCGGCGCCATCGCGCTCGACATCGCGCTGGGCATCGGCGGCCTGCCGCGCGGCCGCATCGTCGAGGTCTACGGCCCTGAGTCGTCGGGTAAGACCACCGTCGCGCTGCACGCCGTGGCCAACGCGCAGAAGGCGGGTGGCATCGCCGCGTTCATCGACGCGGAGCACGCGCTCGACCCGGAGTACGCCAAGGTGCTGGGCGTCGACACCGACGCGCTGCTGGTCTCCCAGCCGGACACCGGTGAGCAGGCGCTGGAGATCGCGGACATGCTGATCCGCTCCGGCGCGCTCGACATCCTGGTGATCGACTCGGTCGCCGCGCTCGTGCCGCGCGCCGAGATCGAGGGCGAGATGGGTGACTCCCACGTCGGCCTGCAGGCCCGCCTGATGAGCCAGGCGCTGCGCAAGATCACCGGTGCGCTGCACAACTCCGGCACCACGGCGATCTTCATCAACCAGCTGCGCGAGAAGGTCGGCGTGATGTTCGGCTCGCCCGAAACCACCACCGGTGGTAAGGCGCTGAAGTTCTACGCCTCGGTCCGCCTCGACGTGCGCCGCATCGAGACGCTGAAGGACGGCGGTGAGGCCGTCGGCAACCGCACCCGTGTGAAGGTCGTCAAGAACAAGGTGGCGCCGCCCTTCAAGCAGGCCGAGTTCGACATCCTCTACGGCCACGGCGTCTCCCGCGAGGGCTCGCTCATCGACATGGGCGTCGACCAGGGCATCCTGCGCAAGTCCGGTGCCTGGTACACGTACGAGGGCGATCAGCTCGGCCAGGGCAAGGAGAACGCCAGGAAGTTCCTGCGCGACAACCCCGACATCGCCAACGAGGTCGAGAAGCGCATCAAGGAGAAGCTCGGTATCGGCGCCCAGCTCGACGCCGACGACACCGCTCCGGCGCCGGTCGACTTCTAGGGAGAGTGTTTCAAAGTGGGGTTTGCGTGGCGGTGCGGGTGGCGGAACCTCAGCCGCCCACCCGCCAGCCCGACCACCGCCCCTCATCGAGGCGCTTCGCGCCACAGCGTCTGCGGCTCCGGGAGCTTCTCCTCATGAATGCCAATTCACCACGTCGTCGCTGTCCCCGCGAGGAGGCGGCTGAGAACCCGCTGCGGTGCCGGTTGTCGGCCACCCCAAGCGGCTTCGTCGCTTCTGAGGCACGTTCTGGGGGCACGGCCGGTGAGTGAGCCGAGCTCCGGCGGGGCACGGCGGCCCCGGGCACGCCCGGTGTCCGAGCTGGCCCCCGAGGAGGCCAGGAAGAAGGCCAAGGAGGTCTGTTTCGATCTCCTGGCCGCCCGGCCGCGCACGAAGGACGAGCTGCGCAAGGCGCTGCGCCGCAAGGGGTTCGACGACGAGCTCAGCGAGACGCTGCTGGGCAAGCTCGACCACGCGGGACTCGTGGACGACGCCGCCTTCGCGGAGATGTGGGTGCGGTCCCGCCACGCCTACCAGGGGCTGGCGAAGCGCGCGCTCGTGGCCGAGCTGAGGCGCAAGGGCGTCGACAGCGAGGTGGCGGCGGAGGCGGCCGGCGAGATCGACCGCGACGCCGAGGAGGACCGGGCGAGGCAGCTGGTGCGCAAGAAGCTGCGCACCATGACCGAGGTCGACGAGCAGACCGCGACCCGGCGGCTGCTCGGCATGCTCGCCCGCAAGGGTTACCCGCAGGGCCTGTCCTACACGGTGGTCCGCGAGGAGCTCCGCGACCTGGGCGCCGAGTCCACCATGCTCGACGACGTCACCTTGGACTAGCCTCCGTGAGACACTCGGCCCGGGCGTGAGGAGCCGATGCGGGAGCTCGACCGGCAGTTGCCGGGGAGCGTCGAGGCAATCCAGCACGTCGATCTCGATCTGGAACTGGTGCCCGCCGACCAACCAGGCCACTCACGTCGGCCAGACCTCGTGGTGGTGCACCGGTCGGCCGTCGAGCGAGTTCACGCTGAGCGCGGCCTGCTCAGGGCGTCGGAGGCACTTCTGGTGGTCGAGATCGTGGCTCCGGGTTCTCAGCGCACCGACTCTGTGGCGAAGCGCGGCGAGTACGCCGATGCCGGCATCCCGCACCACTGGATCGTCGACATCACCGAACCCGTCTCGCTCGTGGCCTGCCACCTGGCCGGAGACATCGGCTACCAGGACGACGGTGCCGTGACGGGGACGTTCACCGCCACCGAGCCGTTGCCCGTGCGGATCGACCTCATCGCCCTGCTTTAGTCGGGATACCCCACGGGCACGGCCGTGCCGTCGTCGGCGAGCCGGCACGTGCGGATCACCATGCCCACCGGCTCGCGGACCCACCACGCGCCCGTCTCACGGCGTTCCCGGCGGGTGGTGTAGCGGTAGTGGAACAGGCGGGCACGGACGAACGTGGGCGCCGAGCCGGGGAAGGGGTTGCGGCGGAACAGTTTCAGGGTGCGTGGGTCCGCGGTCAGCAGCTTCGTCGCCAGCTCGGGCAGCCACCGGGCGCCGTAGCGCGACGACAACGACACGAACCAGAGCTGCCAGTCCAGCCGAAGGTGGTAGGGCGCGATCTGCGGCGGGCGGCGCCGCGGATCGCCCGGCTTGCCCTTGAGCTCGTACTCGCGCCACGTCGTCTCCGGGGTCACGGCCGGTTCGTCGGTGCCCTCGATGATCACCTCGTGCCGGTCACGGGTCACCGTGCCGAACGCGCCGTAGGTGTTCACCAGGTGCAGGCGGTTGAAGCTGTAGTTCATGATCTGCCCGCGCCCCAGCAGGTTCCGGATCGGCCAGTAGCTCAGCACGACCACGGCCGCGGTCAGCGCGAGCACCACCGCCCGGTACCAGCCCGGCGTCTCGCCGGGCTCCGGCGGCGCCAGCGGGAACAGGCCACCGTCCACAGCGGACACCGCGAGGGTGATCGTGATGACGTTGAGCCACGCGAAGTTCCCGCTCAGTACCAGCCAGCCCTGGGTGACGATGACGACCCCGGCGGCGACCGTCGCGGCGGGTTGCGGGGCGAACAACACGAACGGCACCACCAGCTGCGCCACGTGGTTCGCCGCGACCTCCACTTTGTGCAGTGGTCTCGGCAGGTGATGGAAGTACCAGCTGAGCGGCCCGGGCATCGGCTGCGTCTCGTGGTGGTAGTACAGACACGTCAGGTCGCGCCAGCACCGGTCACCGCGCACCTTGATCATCCCGGCGCCGAACTCGACCCGGAAAAGCAGCCAGAGCAGCAACCACAGCACCAGCACCGGCGGCTCCACGTGCGCGGGGCCGAGGAAGATCGCCAGGAAACCCGTCTCGAGCAGCAGCGACTCCCAGCCGAACGAGTACCACACCTGCCCGACGTTGACGATCGACAGGTACAGCACCCACGGCACCGCCCACAACAGCAGGTGCGCCCACACCGGCAGGCCGTCGGCGAGTCCGGACACGAGCACCGCCGACACGAGCGCGCCCGTGCCGGCGACCGCGACGAAGAACCGGTCCGAGTAGTGCGCGTGGAACACGCTCGGCGACTCGCGCAACCGTGTCCTGCTCAGAAACCGCGGAACCGGCAGCAGCCCGCGCTCTCCAAGCAATGCCCGGAACTGGTTGAGCGCCACGAGGAACGCCAGCAGGTAGATCGCCGCCAGCATCCGCTGGAACACCAGGCGCGAGGCCCAGTAGTCCTGGTCGCCGAACCAATCCCAGCTCACCGCGAGTGCGTCTCCTGACGGAGCCTCACCGCTCGAGCGCGGACGCCTCCTTCGCCAGTGCCTCGATCCGCGCGTAGTCCCGAGCGGCCACAGCATCCTTGGGGGTCAACCACGTGCCACCCACACAGCCTACGTTCGGCAGCGCGAGATAGCGCGGCGCGCTCGCGACAGTGATGCCGCCCGTGGGGCAGAAGCGCAGGCCGGGCAGCGGGCCGGCGATCGCGCTCAGCGCGGGCGCGCCGCCGCTGGCCTCGGCGGGGAAGAACTTGAGGGTGTCCAGGCCCCGTTCGGCCAGGCGCATCGCCTCCGACACCGTGGCCGCGCCGGGCAGGAACGGCAGCCCGGTGGCGAACGCGCCGTCCAGCACGGAGTCGGTCGCGCCGGGGGTCACGAGGAACGCGGCGCCCGCGTCGGCCGCCTGCCGCGCGTGCTCGGGCCGCGTGACCGTGCCCGCGCCCACCACGATGTCCGGCACGGCCGACGCCACCCGCGTGATCGCGTCGAGCGCGACCGGGGTGCGCAGTGTCAGCTCGATCGCCCGGATGCCGCCTGCGAGCAGCGCCTCGGCCACCGGGACGGCGTCCTCGGCGCGGTCGAGCACCACCACCGGCAGCACCGGCGACAGGTCGAGCAGTTCACGTCCGGTCGTCACCTCGTACCTCCCACACCGACCTCCGTCACGGCACCGAAGTGCCCTGGTGTCACCGGGCCGAACACGCTCGCTCCGGTCTCCGCGGGGCCGACCGCGCGGCGGAGCGCGGCGAACAGCTCCCGGCCGGTTCCGGTCCAGTCCGCCTCGCTGGGAGGGCCGTCCTGCGGCGTCCGCCCGGCCAGTTCGGCCGTGTCCACCAGCACGTCCAGTTCCCCGGCGTCGGCGTCCAGCCTAACGAGGTCGCCGTCGGCGACCTTGGCCAGCGGGCCGCCCGCCGCGGCCTCCGGCGACACGTGGATCACCGCCGGGATCTTGCCCGACGCGCCGGACATCCGGCCGTCGGTGACGAGCGCGACCCGGTGGCCGCGATCCAGGAGCACACCGAGCGCGGGCGTGAGTCCGTGCAGCTCCGGCATCCCGTTGGCCCGGGGGCCCTGGTTGCGGATGACCACCACGACGTCCCGGTCGAGCTCCCCGGCGCGGAAGGCCTGGTCGAATTCCGCCTGCGTGCCGAACACGCGGGCGGGCGCACGCACCACGCGGTGCTCCGGCGCCACGGCCGACACCTTGATCACCGCCCGGCCCAGGTTGCCCGACACCATGCGCAGCCCGCCGTCCTGCGCGAACGGCCGGCCGGCCGGCCGGAGCACGGCCTCGTCCAGGCTGTGGGCGGGCACCTCGCGCCACGTCAGCGAGCCGCCGTCGAGGATGGGCTCCCGCCGGTAGTGGTGCAGGCCGGTGCCGGCGACCGTGCGGACGTCCTCGTGCAGCAGTCCGGCCTCGAGCAGCGTGCCGACGAGGAACTGCACGCCGCCCGCGGCGTGGAAGTGGTTGATGTCGGCGCTGCCGTTCGGATAGACGCTCGCCAGCAGGGGCACGACGGCGGAGAGGTCGGCGAAATCGTCCCACGTCAGCTGGATGCCCGCCGCGGCGGCGATCGCGACGAGGTGCAGCGTGTGGTTGGTCGAGCCGCCCGTCGCGAGCAGCGCGACGAGCCCGTTCACGACCGACCGCTCGTCGACCACCTCGGCGAGCGGCGTGTACTCCTCGCCGCGCGAGATGGCGACCACGCGCCGGGCGGCCTCCTCGGTCAGCGCCCGGCGCAGCGGCGTGCCGGGGTGCACGAAGCTCGCCCCCGGCAGGTGCAGGCCCATCACCTCGACCACGAGCTGGTTGGAGTTGGCGGTGCCGTAGAAGGTGCAGGTGCCGGGCGAGTGGTACGAGGCGGCCTCGGCGTCGAGCAGGTCCTCGCGTGTCGCCCTGCCCTCGGCGTAGAGCTGGCGCACGCGCACCTTCTCCTTGTTGGGCAGGCCCGACGTCATGGGCCCGGCGGGTACGAGGATCGCGGGCAGGTGCCCGAAGGAGAGCGCGCCGATGAGCAGGCCGGGCACGATCTTGTCGCACACGCCGAGCAGCAGTGCGCCGTCGAACATCTCGTGGGAGAGCGCGACACCGGTGGCCATGGCGATCACGTCGCGGCTGAACAGGGACAGCTCCATGCCGGGTCGGCCCTGGGTGATGCCGTCGCACATGGCGGGAACGCCTCCCGCGAACTGGGCGACGCCGCCCGCCTCGCGGGCGGCGTCCTTGATCCAGGCGGGGAACTCGTCAAGCGGCTGATGGGCGGAGAGCAGGTCGTTGTAGGCGGAGACGATCGCGATGCCCGGCTTGCGCAGCCCGCGGATCGCGCGCTTGTCGGACGGCGAGCACGCGGCGAAGCCGTGGGCGAGATTGCCGCAGCCGAGCCCGCTGCGTGCGGGGCCCTCGCCCGCGGCGGCCGCGACCCGGGACAGGTAGGCGGCCCTGGTCCGCGCGCTGCGTTCGGTGATCCGGGCGGTGACGTCGGCGAGGACGGGATGGACGGTGTTTGATCTCACGAGCATCTCCGGTCGCTGCACTGGTAATAGGAGGCGGCGGACGACGGCGCTGACGTCTCGGCCTGGCGTGGCAACTGACACGATACAGATGAGCGCAGCAGGAACCAAAATCGATTAAGAAGATCACGATTAGTGACCCCGATCACGCCCGAAACTACCGGTGTGCTACTTGTCACACTCAACGCTGAAAGGCAGAGTCGGCCATAAGCCCGACCGGACTGATTCGGAGGTCACGGAAGATGTCCACCACAGAGATGAGCGAGCTCCGCAGGACCATAGGGCAGCTGAGGCAGTGCGTCGGTGCGCTGCGAGCGCGCTACGGAGAGGCCCCCGCGGTCCGCAGGCTCGTCAACGACGTCGAACGGCTCGACATCGACGCCATCGACCTCGACCAGATGGCTCCCGTGCCCTCACAGGCCCGGCCCGTGGACGTCGTGCCGGTGCCCGACACCCCGTACGACCCCGCCCTGTGGGAGGGCGCGGACGACGAGGGCGTCGGCGGCTACCAGCGCCACCAGCGCTGAAGGCGGCGGCTGGCAACGTGGCAAGCCCCGCCGAAACCCGCACTCCCGTCCGCTCGCGCGCGAGCATCGCCGCCCGAACCCTGCGCACCGACCGCTGGTGGGTACCACCACTGCTCACCACGCTCGGGCTCGCGACGTTCGTCATCTACGCCGGCATCCGCTCGTTCATGCGCACGGGCTACTGGGACGCCGAGTACCACTACCTGACGCCGTTCTACTCGCCCTGCCTGAGCGACTCGTGCCTGCCGGGCTCGGCCCACTTCGGCACGCCGATCGGCGAGCTGCCGGGGTTCATCCCGCTCGCCTTCCTGTCGCTGCCGTTCCTGCTCGGCTTCCGGCTCACCTGCTACTACTACCGCAAGGCCTACTACCGCTCGATCTGGTTCTCGCCGCCCGCGTGCGCGGTCGCGGAACCACACGCCAAGTACACCGGCGAGACGCGCCTGCCGCTCATCGTGCAGAACGCGCACCGGTACTTCTTCTACGTCGCGTTCCTGATCACGCTGATCAACACCTACGACGCCATCGTCGCCTTCAGGGGCGGCTTCGGGCTCGGGAACCTGATCCTGGTCGGCAACGTGGTCCTGCTCTGGTGCTACACGCTCTCGTGTCACTCGTGCAGACACGTCACCGGCGGCAGGCTCAAGCACTTCTCGAAGAACCCGGTCCGCTACTGGATCTGGACACAGGTCAGCAGGCTCAACACGCGGCACATGCAGTTCGCCTGGCTGACGCTGGGCACGCTGGTGCTCACCGACCTCTACGTCTGGCTCGTGTCCACCGACGTGATCTCCGATCTGCGTTTCATCAACTGAACAGGTTTTCCGAGGTGGCAATTTCATGACCGAGGTCGAACGGCACAGCTACGACGTCGTGGTGATCGGTGCCGGCGGCGCGGGCCTGCGCGCGGTGATCGAAGCCCGGCAGCGGGGCCTGAGTGTCGCGGTGGTGTGCAAGTCGTTGTTCGGCAAGGCGCACACCGTGATGGCCGAGGGCGGGTGCGCGGCGTCGATGGGCAACGCGAACCCCAACGACAACTGGCAGGTGCACTTCCGCGACACCATGCGTGGCGGCAAGTTCCTCAACAACTGGCGCATGGCCGAGCTGCACGCGAAGGAAGCGCCCGACCGCGTGTGGGAGCTGGAGACCTACGGCGCGCTCTTCGACCGCACCAAGGACGGCCGGATCAGCCAGCGCAACTTCGGCGGGCACACTTACCCCCGTCTCGCGCACGTCGGTGACCGCACCGGGCTCGAGCTGATCCGCACCATGCAGCAGAAGATCGTGTCGCTGCAGCAGGAGGACTACAAGGAGTTCGGCGACTACGAGGCCAGGGTCAAGGTCTTCGCCGAGTGCACGATCACCGAGCTGCTCAAGGACGACGGCCGCATCTCCGGCGCGTTCGGCTACTGGCGCGAGTCCGGGCGTTTCGTGCTCTTCGAGACACCGGCCGTGGTGCTCGCGACGGGCGGCATCGGCAAGTCCTTCAAGGTCACGTCGAACTCGTGGGAGTACACCGGCGACGGCCACGCCCTCGCGCTGCGGGCGGGGGCGAGCCTGATCAACATGGAGTTCGTCCAGTTCCACCCCACCGGGATGGTCTGGCCGCCCAGCGTCAAGGGCATCCTCGTCACCGAGGGCGTGCGCGGTGACGGCGGCGTGCTGAAGAACTCCCAGGGCGAGCGGTTCATGTTCCGCTACATCCCCGACGTCTTCAAGGGCCAGTACGCCGACAGCGAGGACGAGGCCGACCGCTGGTACGACGACGCGGACAACAACCGCAGGACACCGGACCTGCTGCCCCGCGACGAGGTGGCCCGCGCCATCAACGCGGAGGTCAAGGAGGGCCGTGGCTCCCCGCACGGCGGCGTGTTCCTCGACATCGCGAGCCGCCTGCCCGCCGAGGAGATCAAGCGCAGGCTTCCGTCGATGTACCACCAGTTCAAGGAACTGGCCGATGTGGACATCACCAAGGAGCCGATGGAGGTCGGACCCACCTGCCACTACGTGATGGGCGGGATCGAGGTCGACCCCGACACCGCGTCGTCCAGCGTGCCGGGCCTGTTCGCCGCGGGAGAGTGCTCCGGCGGCATGCACGGCTCCAACCGGCTCGGCGGCAACTCGCTGTCGGACCTGCTCGTGTTCGGCCGCAGGGCCGGTCTCGGTGCGGCGTCCTATGTGGAGTCGCTGACCCGGCGGCCCGCGGTGGACGACGCGGACGTCACCGCCGCCGCGAAGCTCGCGCTGGCGCCGTTCGATCCGCCGGCCGACGGCGTCGCCGAGGAGAACCCGTACACCCTGCACACCGAGCTGCAGCAGAGCATGAACGACCTGGTCGGCATCATCCGCAAGGCCGACGAGATCGCCAAGGCGATCGACAAGCTCGCCGAGATCCGCCAGCGCATCCGCGGCGTGACCGTCGAGGGCCACCGGCAGTACAACCCCGGCTGGCACCTCGCGCTCGACCTGCGGAACATGCTCGTGGTCAGCGAGTGCGTGGCGCAGGCGGCGCTGCGGCGCACCGAGAGCAGGGGCGGGCACACGCGCGACGACCACCCGCAGATGGACGCGCAGTGGCGCAACACCCTGCTCGTGTGCACCTCGCCGGGCGGTGATCCGCTGGCACCGGACGTCTCCGTCGAGGCGAAACCGCAGGAGCCGATGCGGCAGGACCTGCTGGAGCTGTTCGAGCTCTCCGAGCTGGAGAAGTACTACACCGAGGACGAGCTCGCCGACCACCCGGAAAGGACGGCCTGATGGGCTACGAAGCGAAACTCCGGGTCTGGCGCGGCGACAACGGCTCCGGCGCGCTGCAGGACTTCACCGTGGAGGCCAACGAGGGCGAGGTGGTGCTCGACCTCATCCACCGGCTCCAGGCCACGCAGGCGCCCGATCTCGCCGTGCGGTGGAACTGCAAGGCGGGCAAGTGCGGCTCGTGCTCGGCGGAGGTCAACGGCAGGCCTCGGCTGTTGTGCATGACGCGGATGTCGGTGTTCGCCGAGGACGAGGTGATCACCGTGACGCCGATGCGCACGTTCCCCGTGATCCGGGACCTGGTCACCGACGTGTCGTACAACTACACCAAGGCACGCGAGGTTCCGTCGTTCACGCCACCCGCGGGGCTGGCGCCGGGCGAGTACCGGATGCAGCAGGTGGACGTGGAGCGCTCGCAGGAGTTCCGCAAGTGCATCGAGTGCTTCCTGTGCCAGAACACCTGTCACGTCGTGCGTGACCACGAGGAGAACAAGCCCGCGTTCTCCGGGCCGAGGTTCCTCATGCGCATCGCCGAGCTGGAGATGCACCCGCTGGACGTGGCCGACCGGCGCAACGAGGCACAGACCGACCACGGGCTCGGCTTTTGCAACATCACCAAGTGCTGCACCGAGGTGTGCCCGGAGAACATCCACATCACCGACAACGCCCTGATCCCGATGAAGGAGCGCGTCGCCGACCGCCGCTACGACCCGATCGTCTGGCTCGGCAACAAGCTCTTCCGCCGCGGCGACAACTGAGCCCGACACGACGAAGGCCACCTTCCCCGCCCGGGGAAGGTGGCCTTCGTCGCGGAGAGGTGCTAGACGGCCGGGCCGGTGGCCTGGTCGTCGACCGCGGTGACCGGCACCACGGCACCCGCGCCCTTCTTGCGCTGCCTCGACCACTGCTCCAGCCAGCTCGCGATCGAGGTGATGATGAAGTTCACGACGATGTAGACCACGGCGACGATGACGAGCGTCGCGATGGTGTTGGCGCCGTAGTTGTTGGAGATCGGGCGTGTGCGGCTGAGCAGTTCCGCGAAGCCGAGCGCCGCGCCACCGAGCGCGGTGTCCTTCACGATGACCACGATCTGGCTGACGATGGCGGGCAGCATCGCCGTGACGGCCTGCGGCAGCAGGACGTTGGTCATCGTCTGCGTCTTGCGCAGCCCGAGCGCCTGCGCCGCCTCTGTCTGGCCCCTCGGCAGCGACAGGATGCCGGCGCGGACCACCTCGGCGAGCACCGAGCCGTTGTACAGCACCAGGCCGGTCACCACCGCGTAGAGCGGCCGCTGCTCGGAGTCGACGTCGGTGAAGTTGAAATAGAACTCGTTGGCGAAGAACATCAGGATCAGCACCGGCACGGCGCGGAAGAACTCGACGATCGTCGCCGCGGGCCAGCGGACGAAGACGTGGTCCGAGAGCCGCAGGATTCCGAACAGCGCGCCGATCGGCAGGGCGATGACGATCGACAGCGCCGCCGCGATCAGCGTGTTCTGCAGGCCGGGCAGGATGAACGTGGTCCAGACCCTGGCGTCGGTGAAGAACGGGCTCCACTTGTCCCAGTCGAGCTGGCCCTTCTCGCCCATCGTGGCCAGCACCCACCAGAGCACCGCGGCCAGTACCGCGAGGAAGGCGATCGTGTAGCCGACGTTGCGGGCCTTCGCCTTGGGGCCCGGCGCGTCGTAGAGAACAGAGGGGGCGCTCATCGCTTCACCGCCGCTTTCTTGGCGACCCAGCCGAGTATCAGGCCGGTGGGCAGGGTCAGGATCACGAAGCCGAGTGCGAAGATGGCGAACACGAGGAAGATCTTGTCGCTCTCGTTCTCGATCATCTCGCTCATCAGCAGCGACGCTTCGGCGACGCCGATCGTGCTGGCGATCGTGGTGTTCTTGGTGAGGGCGATCAGCACGCTGGTCAGCGGGCCGATCACCGAACGGAACGCCTGCGGGAGCACCACGATGCCCAGCACCTGGGTGAACCCGAGGCCCAGCGCGCGGGCCGCCTCGGCCTGGCCCACCGGCACGGTGTTGATACCGGAGCGGATGGACTCACAGACGAACGTGGCGGTGTAGGCGATGAAGCCGAGAATGGCCAGCCGGTAGTTCTGCTGCTCGAAGTTCTGGCCCGCGAGCGTCATGCCCAGCGTCTGGTTCAGGCCCAGCGAGCACGCCAGGATGATCAGCGTCAGCGGCGTGTTGCGCATCAGGTTGATGTACGCGGTGGCGAACCCGCGCATGAGCGGCACGGGGCTCACCCGCATCCCGGCGAGGATCGTGCCCCAGATGAGCGCGCCGATGGCGGAGAAGAAGGTGAGCTGTACGGTCAACCAGAACGCGCCGAGCACGTCGTACTCGCTCAGGAAATCGAACACTGTCTGTGCTCCTCAGGCTGCCCGAACGACCTGGGCCGGCCGTCGCCGGCCGGCCCAGGACTAGTTCGGCGTTGCTGTTACTGGATCACTGCTCGATGGCAGGGGGCTCGCCGACCTGGTAGCCGGACGGGCCGAACCACTTCTCGGCCGACTTCTTCCACTCGCCCGAGTCCTGCATCTTCTTGATGGCGTTGTTGATCGCCTCGCGGCCCTCGGTGTCACCCTTCTTCAGGCCGACGCCGTAGTTCTCGTCGCTCAGGTTGGCGCCGACGAGCTTGAACTTGCCGGGGTTCTGCGCCGCGTAGCCGGCCAGGATCGTGTCGTCCGTGGTCAGCGCGTCCACCGCACCGCTCTCGAGGCCCGTGAGGCACTCGGAGTAGCCGGCGTACTCCTGCAGGTCCGCGTCCTTGGCGAAGTCCTCCTTGACGTTCTGCGCGGAGGTCGAGCCCTTCACCGAGCAGAGCTTCTTGCCGTTGAGGTCCTCGGCGCCCTTGATCGAGTTGTCGTCGGCGCGGACGAGCAGGTCCTGGTGGGCCAGGAAGTACGGGCCCGCGAAGTCCACCTTCTGCTTGCGCTCGTCGGTGATCGAGTAGGAGGCGACGATGAAGTCGACGTCGCCCTTCTCGATCGCGTTCTCGCGCTGGGCCGACGGCGTCTCCTTGAACTCGATGTCCCCTTCCTCGACACCGAGTTCCTTGGCGATGTACTTGGCGACGTCGACGTCGAAGCCCTCGTAGCCGCCGTCCGGAGTCTGCAGGCCGAGACCCGGCTGGTCGATCTTGATGCCGACTGTCAGCCGGCCGGACTCGGCGCGCTGCACCAGCGACTCGTTGCCGCCCTCGTCGCCACCGCCGCCGCCGTTCCCGCCACCGCAGGCGGCGAGGGCGAGGCTCGTGGCCGCCACCACGGCGCCAACACGTAATACTCGGCTGAACCGCATTTGTCTCGTGTTCCTTCCATCTGTATCTCCCCGCGCGTGTCGGGGTGCCCGACAGGCCACGGGCGGGGGACTAGTGGGTCAGAATCTTGCCAAGGAAGTCCTTGGCGCGCTCGGATTTCGGAGCCGTGAAAAAGTCGCTCGGCGTCGAGTCCTCGACGATCTCACCATCGGACATGAACACGACGCGGTGCGCGGCCCGCCGGGCGAAACCCATCTCGTGGGTGACCACGAGCATGGTCATGCCCTCGTCGGCCAGCGAGGTCATGGTGTCGAGCACCTCCTGGACCATCTCGGGGTCCAGCGCGGAGGTGGGCTCGTCGAACAGCATCACCTTGGGCCGCATGGCCAGCGCCCTGGCGATCGCCGCGCGCTGCTGCTGGCCACCCGACAGCTGGGCGGGGTACTTCTGCGCCTGGTCGGCGATGCCCACGCGCTCCAGCAGCTCCATCGCCGTCTTGCGCGCGTCGCCGGAGGAGACCTTGCGGACCTTCTGCGGCGCGAGCGTCACGTTGTCGAGGATCGTCTTGTGCGCGAAGAGGTTGAACTGCTGGAACACCATGCCCACGTCCGCGCGCAGCGCGGCGAGCGCCTTGCCCTCGGCGGGCAGTGGCTTGCCGTCCACCTGGATCTCGCCGGAGTTGATCGGCTCCAGGCGGTTGATGGCCCTGCAGAGGGTCGACTTGCCCGAACCCGACGGGCCCAGCACGACGACCACCTGGCCCCTCGGGACCTCGAAGTCGATCTCCTTCAGGACGTGCAGGTCGCCGAAGTACTTGTTCACCCCGCTCGCCTTGATCATGGGCGGCGCGGATGTCGCGGTGCTCATCTAACCTCCATCACGGCGAGCTGTTCGGGTCGCGGACAACCGGATTCAACACCGTTGGGGCAATCCCGGCATGACATTCGAACCAAAACGCAACCTTATGTGTCCGGCCACCCCTCGTGGTGGGCAGGCGGGACACTGTTTCCGAACCTTAGCCACTTCGCGTTCACCAGGCTTGGTGAGGTGTTCACACCGGCCTGACCTACCCTGATGGGTGCAGTACCACCGGCGTGAGCAGGAGATCGGGTGAGCAGGACCTATCACATCCGCACCTTCGGCTGCCAGATGAACGTGCACGACTCCGAGCGGCTCGCGGGGCAGCTGGAGAGCGCGGGCTACGTGGCGGCCGAGGACGGGAGCGCCGCCGACCTCGTCGTGCTCAACACCTGTGCGGTGCGCGAGAACGCGGAGAACAAACTATACGGCCACCTGGGCCACCTCCGGCCCCGCAAGCAGGACCGGCCGGGAATGCAGATCGCCGTCGGCGGCTGCCTCGCGCAGAAGGATCGTGGCGAAATCGTTAGGCGGGCGCCGTGGGTGGACGTCGTCTTCGGCACCCACAACATCGGCTCGCTGCCCACCCTGCTGGAGCGCGCCCGGCACAACGCCGAGGCCCAGGTGGAGATCCTGGAGTCGCTCGAGACGTTCCCCTCCACCCTGCCCGCGCGGAGGGAGTCGGCCTACTCGGGCTGGGTGTCGGTGTCGGTCGGCTGCAACAACACGTGCACCTTCTGCATCGTCCCGTCGCTGCGCGGCAAGGAACGTGACCGCAGGCCAGGCGAGGTGCTCGCCGAGGTGGAGGCGCTGGTCGCGGAGGGCGTGCTGGAGGTGACGCTGCTCGGCCAGAACGTCAACTCCTACGGCGTCGAGTTCGGCGACCGGCTGGCCTTCGGCAAGCTGCTGCGCTCGTGCGGCTCGATCGACGGGCTGGAGCGCGTGCGGTTCACCTCGCCGCACCCCGCGGCTTTCACCGACGACGTCATCGACGCGATGGCGGAGACGCCGAACGTGTGCCACCAGCTGCACATGCCGTTGCAGTCGGGCTCCGACCGGGTACTCAAGGACATGCGCCGCTCGTACCGCTCGTCCCGGTTCCTGTCCATCCTGGACAAGGTGCGCGCCGCGATGCCGGACGCCGCGATCACCACGGACATCATCGTCGGTTTCCCCGGCGAGACCGAGGAGGATTTCCAGGCGACGCTGGAGGTCGTGCGGCAGGCCCGGTTCTCCAGTGCGTTCACCTTTCAGTACTCCAAGCGCCCCGGCACCCCGGCCGCCGGGATGGCGGGCCAGGTGCCGAAGGAGGTCGTACAGGAGCGCTACGACCGGCTGGTCGCACTGCAGGACGAGATCGCCTGGCAGGAGAACAAGAAGCTCGTCGGGCGCACGGTCGAGCTGCTCGTCGCCGCGGGGGAGGGCCGCAAGGACGCCGAGACCCACCGGATGAGCGGCAGGGCCCGCGACGGCAGGCTCGTGCACTTCACGCCGGCAGGCTTGGCAGTGGACCGCGCCGTCCGGCCCGGTGACGTCGTCGAGACCACCGTGACGTACGCGGCGCCCCACCATCTGGTGGCCGACGGCGACCTGCTGTCGCACCGCCGCACGAGGGCGGGGGACAACGCCGAGGCCGGGCTGCGGCCCACGACCAACGGCGTGAGCCTCGGGCTGCCCTCGTTCGGCGCCCCGCCGCCCGCGCCCGCCTCCGTCCAGGGAGGGTGCTCGCTGTGAGCGACAAGGACCCCGACGAGCCGCGCGAGGGCAACGGCGCCGGCCTCGAGGAGCTGGGTGCGGACGTGGACGCGGCCGTCAGCAAGGCCGTCAGGACCGTCGAACTCGGCAGGCGCGGCTTCGCGATCGCCGTCGCCGTGTTCGGTCTCGTGGTGGGACTCGTGCTGCCGTGGGTTGGCGAGCACTTCGGCTGGGAGGTGCTGGCCGGTGAGGGCGGCGCCATTCCCCGGCTGTTCGCGACGACGTCGACGGTGTTCGGCGTCGCGGCCTCGGCGCTGGCTCTGGCGACCCGGCGGTGGTGGCTGACGTGGGTCTGCGCGATCGGCAGCTGGATCGCCGCCGTCGACGGGCTGCTGGCGATCTGGTCGCAGCAGTCGTCCTCGGCCAGCGGCGCACCGGGCGACGGCCCCGGCGTCGGCATGATCATCGCGGTCGTCTGCATGGTCGTGCTCGGCGTGCAGTGGGTTCGCGTCGCCTGGTCGCGGAACTGAGTACCGCGAGAAAGAGGCTCTCTCCCCCAAGGGCACCTTGGTCTCCTTGAATGCGACCAAGGTGCCCTTGGGTGTGCGCGATGTTATCGACATCACACCCTGAGGCTGCCATACTGGCTACTACATACTGTATGCACAATGGCGGGTGGGTGTATGTCCGGCGTGTCTTTCGTTCCCCCGGTGAGGGAGATCCGCGACTTCTACGGCCGGCGGTATCGCGTCGGCGAGACCGATCGCGACCTGCTGGGCCGTTCTCGTCGCTGGATGCTGTGGGCGGCGTGGACGGCCATGCTGGTCGCCAGCGTCGGCCAGTACGGCTTCGGCGCGCTCATGCCCGTGCTCGGCACCACTCACGGCTGGACGCTCGCGCAGGGCGGCTGGGTGCTCGCGGTGTGGATCCTCTGCCAGAGCGGCACCGTCTACCCCGCGGCACGGCTGCGCAGCAGGCTCGGGCTCGCGCCGGCCGCCACGATGTTCGTCGGCGCCTCGCTGTGCGCCGCGGGACTGGTGACGCTCGGGGGTTCGACGAGTTTCGTCGTGGTGCTGCTCAACCACGGCGTGCTGGGCGGTATCGGCGCCGGGCTCGTGTACGGCACGTGCCTCGGCGTGGTCGCCAAGTGGTACCCCGAGCGGCCTGCCCGCACGGCTTTCGTGAGCGGCGCGTTCGCGTACGGCTCGATCCCGTTCGTGGTGCTGGCGGGCCAGTTCGCGCGCCCGGGGTCCATCGAGGCGTTCCTCGGCGTGGCGGGCCTCGCCGTGGTGCTCCTCGTGGGGGCCGCCGCGCTGATCCTGCGCGACCCGCCGCGGTACTGGTGGCCCGCGCACGTCGACCCGAGGGCGTGGGCACTCGACAAGTCCGTGAACCCCGGGCTGCGCAACAACCGCCCGCCCATCCGCCGGTACTCGGCCGCCGAGATGGTCCGCTGCCCCGAGTCGGGCCTGCTGTACCTCGCGGTGACGTGCCTGGCCGCGGTGATCCTGTTCGACATCGCCTACCTCGCGGTGTTCGCGACGGCCAGCGGCTGGAGCGCGGAGTTCGGCGCCGCCGCGCTCGCCGTGCTCGCCGCGGCCAGCGGTGCGACGCGTACCGCGGAGGGCTGGGCCGGCGACCGTTTCGGACGGCGCCGCGTGGTGCGCGTCGCGTTGTACGCGGGGGGAGTGGCGCAGTTGCTGCTGCTCTTCTCCGGTCAGCAGGGCAACGCTCCGCTGCTGTTGCTCGGCGCCGCGCTCGCCGGAGGGGCCGCGGGCGCCTGCTACGGGCTGCTGCCCGGCCTCGTCGAGGGGCACTTCGGCGAGCAGCCCGGCCTGCCGAACTTCGGGATCTTCTACGGGGCCAAGTCGGTCGGCGGGCTGATCGGTGTCGCATTCGCGGGCTACGCCGTGAGCAGCGACGGCTACCCGGTGATGTTCGTGGTGGCGGCGGTGCTGAGCCTGACCGGTGCGGGCCTGGTGCGGTTCCTGCGCCAGCCCGGCCGCCCCAGGCTGCCCCTGCCGGGCCTGGCGGAGCCGCTGCTGACCCGCTGACGCCGCGAACCCCTGCTGCGGTGACTGCCCCGACCGCAGTGAAGGCCACCATCACTGCGTTCAACGCAGTGATGGTGGCCTTCACTGCACGTGAGTCCACTGTGGTGGGTCAGCGCAGGATCTCCTTGCGCGCCAGCTCGGCGGTTTCGGTGGGGGTTTTGCCGACCTTGACGCCTGCGGCTTCGAGGGCTTCTTTTTTGGCTTGGGCGGTGCCGGAGGAGCCGGAGACGATGGCGCCGGCGTGGCCCATGGTTTTGCCTTCGGGGGCGGTGAAGCCGGCGACGTAGCCGACGACGGGTTTGGTGACGTTGGCCTTGATGTAGTCGGCGGCGCGTTCTTCGGCGTCGCCGCCGATCTCGCCGATCATCACGATGACCTTGGTGTCGGGGTCGGCTTCGAACGCTTGGAGGGCGTCGATGTGGGTGGTGCCGATGACCGGGTCCCCGCCGATGCCGACCGCGGTGGTGAAGCCGATGTCGCGCAGTTCGTACATCATCTGGTAGGTCAGGGTGCCGGACTTGGACACCAGGCCGATGTGGCCGGGGCCGGTGATGTTGGCGGGGATGATGCCCGCGTTGGACTTGCCCGGGGAGATCACCCCGGGGCAGTTCGGGCCGATGATCCGGGTTTTGTTTCCCTTGGCCACGGCGTGGGCCCAGAAGTAGGCCGAGTCGTGCACGGGGATGCCCTCGGTGATGACCACGGCCAGGCCGATCTCGGCGTCGATGGCCTCGATCACGGCGTCCTTGGCGAACTTGGGCGGCACGAAGATCACCGAGGTGTCGGCGCCGGTGGCCTTCATGGCCTCTTCGACGGTGCCGTAGACGGTGAGCTCTTGGCCGCCGATGGTGACGGTCTGGCCGGCCTTGCGGGCGTTGACGCCGCCGACGATGTTCGAGCCGGCGGCCAGCATCTTGGTGGCGTGCTTGGTGCCTTCCGAGCCGGTCAGGCCCTGCACGATGATCTTGGAGTTCTCGTTGAGGAAAATGGCCATGGGGATCAGGCTCCTGCCGCGGCGAGCTGGGCGGCCTTGTCGGCCGCGTTGTCCATGGTGTCCACCTGGGTGACCAGCGGGTGGTTGGCCCGGTCGAGGATCGCCCGGCCTTCCTCGACGTTGTTGCCGTCCAGGCGGACCACCAGCGGCTTGGTGGCCTCGTCACCCAGGATCTTGAGGGCCTCGACGATGCCGGTGGCCACCGCGTCGCAGGCGGTGATCCCGCCGAACACGTTCACGAACACCGACTTGACCGCGGGGTCGCCGAGGATGACGTCCAGCCCGGCGGCCATCACCTCCGCCGAGGCGCCGCCCCCGATGTCCAGGAAGTTCGCCGGCTTGACCCCACCGTGACGCTGCCCGGCGTAGGCGACCACGTCCAGGGTGGACATGACCAGGCCCGCACCGTTACCGATGATGCCGACCTCCCCGTCGAGCTTGACGTAGTTGAGGTCCTTGGCCTTCGCCTTGGCCTCCAGCGGGTCCTCGGCCTGCGTGTCCACCAGCTGCTCGTGCTCGGGGTGGCGGAACGCGGCGTTGCCGTCCAGGGTGACCTTGCCGTCCAGCGCGACGATCCTGTCCTGCGGGTCCCGCACCAGCGGGTTCACCTCGACCAGCGTGGCGTCCTCGGCCACGAAGGTCTCCCACAGCTTCACCACCACCTCGGCGGCCTGCTCCCGGATCTCCGCCGGGAACCCGCCCTGGGTGAGGATCGCGGTCGCGGTGGCCTTGTCCACCCCCGCGATCGGGTCCACCGCCACCTTCGCCAGCGCCTCCGGCCGCTCATGCGCCAGCTGCTCGATCTCCATACCACCCTCGGCCGAGGCCATCGCCAAGAACGTCCGGTTGGCCCGGTCCAGCAGGAACGAGAAGTAATACTCCTGCGCGATGTCCGACGCCTCGGTCACCAGCACGCGACGCGTGACATGACCCTTGATGTCCAACCCGAGGATCGCCTCGGCCAACTCCTGCGCCTCCGCCGGATCCTGGGCCAGCTTCACACCACCGGCCTTACCCCGGCCACCGGTCTTCACCTGCGCCTTGACCACAACCTGCCCACCGATCTCCTCGGCGGCGGCCCGCGCTTCTTCCGGATTACTCGCCACGGCGCCGGGCAACACCGGCACACCATGGGCGGCGAAGAGGTCCCTCGCCTGGTACTCGTACAGATCCACTGGCACCCACCTTCATCGGTCATGTCACAGCCGACAGCACAACGCTAGGATACAGTATTCTGTATGCAGAAGTCGAGGTTTCCGCTCCGGAGCGAAGGTCAACCCTGAGATGAGGAGACGAGACCGATGTCACTCGCTGTAGTGATAGGCATCACCAGGATCGGGCAATCTGCTCATTGTATGCTGTAGGCAGTCGACCAATTAGCCGATACACCGGGCCAAGCGTCGCCATCCAGACTGTTGGGAGTACATCATGCCGTCGACCGAGTTGCCGCAGCAGATGTCTGCCCGCCGGATCGACCGGCCGGTGCCGCTCCGTGAACGGGTCTACCAGGCGATGCAGGAGCTGATCATCTCCCGGCAGCTGGCCCCGGGCCAGCACCTCGTCGAGAGCGAGCTCGCCGAGATGCTCGGGGTGTCGCGCCAGCCGATCCGCGAGGCGCTCCAGCTGCTCAACTCCGAGGGCTGGGTGGACCTGCGCCCCGGTTACGGAGCGTTCGTGCACGCGCCCACGGAGGCGGAGGTCGACCAGCTGCTCGTGGTCAGGGCCGCGCTCGAGGCCGAGTCGGCCCGGCTGGCGGCGCTGAACACCGACGCCGAGGGTGTCGCCCGCCTGCGCAAGCTGTGTGCCCAGGGCGAGGCCGCCGTGGCGTCCGACGACATCGACGGCATGGTCGCGGCGAACGCGGAGCTGCACCGCTGCGTCACCGAGCTCTCCGGGAACCAGGTGCTGCTCGACATGGTGTCGCAGGTTGACCGCAGGGTCCGCTGGTACTACACGCCGATCGCCCGCCACCGCGGCCACCAGTCGTGGCAGGAGCACGCCAGGCTCATCGACGCGATCGAGGCTGGCGACGCCGACGCGGCGTCCCGCACGATGCGCGAGCACACCGAGCGGACGCGCCAGTCCTACCTGGAGCAGCGCCGCGAGAACCCCGAGCCGGAGGTCGCTCCGGTACAGGTCCGGTCGCGCCGCAGGCGCACCGCGCCCGGCGTCTGACGAGACGCCCTTTCCCACCAAGACCACCGGGTCCGCGACGTGGCGGACACCGGGATGTGAATGATGCGCGCGAACAGGAGGTGATTGTGAGATGCGCACCTGGAAGGAACTGTGGAAGTCCCTCACGCAGGAGCCGGCCGGCTTCAGTGCCGACGGCCGCGTGCTGGGCCTCGGCCTCGCCACCGCTCAGGCGCGGGCCGGGCAGCAGGCCACCGAGGAGGTCGAGGACTTCCTGCGGCAGCGTGCCGCCGAGGAGCGGCCCAGCACGACGTCGTCCTGACGTGCCGAGAGAGCTGGCAACGGAGCCAGCTCGGTCTCGGCCGCAGGGTCAGTCGGCCGGTGCCTCGGCCACGTCCGGCCGGGAGGCCGCCGCCTCGTCGAGTTCCCGTGAACGGTCCCTGCGGACCTTCAGCAGGCTCGCGATGGTGGTGATGGCCAGGGTGCCGATGATCACGCCGAGGGACACGAGGATCGGCACCTCGGGCGCCCACGGCACACCGTGGTGGTGCAGGGTCTCGGCGATCAGCTTGAGACCGATGAAGCCGAGCACCACGGCCAGCCCCGTGCTCAGGTACACGAGCCGGTCGAGCAGGCCCCCGATGAGGAAGAACAGCTGCCGCAGCCCCATCAGGGCGAACGCGTTGGCGGTGAACACCAGGTAGGGCTCCCTGGTGAGCCCGAAGATCGCGGGAATGGAGTCGAGTGCGAACAGCAGGTCCGTGGTCCCGATCGCGATCATCACGATGAGCATCGGGGTGACCAGGCGGCGTCCGTCGACCCGGATCGTCAGCTTGGCCCCGTTGTACTCGTCCGTGGCGGGCAGGAACTTCTTGGCCGAACGCAGGACCGCGTTCTCCTTGAACTCGTCCTCGTCGTCATCCTTGTGCAGCAACAGCTTCCACGCCGTGTAGAGCAGGAACGCGCCGAAGACGTAGAACAGCCAGTCGAAGCGCGTGATGGCCTCGGCACCGACGGCGATGAACAGGCCGCGCAGCAACAGCGCGACGACGATGCCGATCAGCAGCACCTTCTGCCGGTACTCCCTCGGCACCGCGAAGCTCGACATGATGATCACGAACACGAACAGGTTGTCCACCGACAACGAGTACTCGGTGATCCAGCCGGCGAAGAACTCGCCGCCGTGCTGTGGCCCCGCGAGCACGAGCACGCCGACGCCGAACAGCGCGGCGAGCGCCACATAACAGCAGACCCAGATCGTGCACTCACGCAGCGACGGGTGCCGCGGGTTGCGGGACACCAGGTAGAAGTCGAAACAGATGATGGCCGTCAGGCTGGCGATGGTCACCAGCCAGACCCACACTGGAATGTTCAACGTCGCCCCAATCTCGGCAGGCAGGACCGGCCATCCGCCCGTGCAGGCGGATGGTGCCGGTCCGGTCCTGGCTCAGCGCTGCTGCGTCGTGGCACGGCCACGGCTGCGCCGCCGTGCCTGCCGTTGTTCGTAGACGTGCTTCGCGTACGCGGCGTACACCGAGTAGATCTCCGCGGCCTCCGGGTTGTGCGGAGCCATCCGCCTCCACCACCGCGGCGCGATGCGCTCGTGCAGCCACAGGAACCCGATGGCGAAGCCCGCGCTGATGATCCCCTGGTAGGCGAGGAAACCCAGCACGTCCGGAGGCAGCTGCGGCTCGCCGGTGAGGATGAGGTACGTCAGCACCTCGTGGGCCAGCCTGGCCAGCGGGAACCCGATGAGCCAGAACAGCGCCGCGGGCGCGAACGCGCCGATGCGGACCTTCCGGAACGCGGCGAGCAGTCCGTACCCGCCGCCCAGCAGGGCGAGCGGTACACCCAGAGCGAGCATGCTGACGAGTGCCCAGCCGATGGGCTGGCCGACGATCCCGGCCAGCCCACCGGCGACGGCACCGGCGATGAGTCCCACGACGAACCCGGGAAGGGCGAGTTCGCCGAGCCGGAGCAGGCGTGTCGTGTCCATCTAGTTCACGACCACGCCGAATCGGAAGAGACTGTAGAACAGCATGCCCAGGTAGAACACCGCACCGAAGCCGATGATGAGGTTCGACCACCACTTCGGCCGGATCGGTTTGGGCAGCATCCG
Organism: Prauserella flavalba; assembly: GCF_003202235.1. Classification (GTDB taxonomy): domain Bacteria; phylum Actinomycetota; class Actinomycetes; order Mycobacteriales; family Pseudonocardiaceae; genus Prauserella_A; species Prauserella_A flavalba. Next base: position 337,155 of record NZ_MASU01000009.1, on the reverse strand, counting down.
GTTGTTCACCAGTAGCAGCACGACGCAGTAGGCGCCCATGGCGAACGTCGACAGGAACGCGAGGATGTCGAGCACGCCGCTCGGTCCGTCGGCAGGCCCGAAGTTCAGGATCAGGATGCCGAAGATGATCACGGCCCACAGGAAGAACGCGTAGAGGTGGGAGATCTTGAACCGCTTGGCGCCGGGCACGAAGAAGTACGTCATGTCCGCCTGACCACGCGAGAACGAGTCGAACAGGCCGAGTGTCGCGTTGAGACCGATCAGTGCGATGAAACCGAAGAACACGCCACCGAGCACCGAGCCGCCCACCGAGGCGAACGCGTCGGACATCGCGTTCAGCGCGGCGTCGCGGTCACCGCCCTCGATGAGGCTGCGCACGTTCGGGTTCTCGCGCGCGGCCGCCTGTGCCAGCACGGTGAAGGAGACGGTCACCAGCATCGTGATGCCCCAGAACAGGAGCAGCGCGTCGAAGGTGACCCAGCGGCGCCAGCCCTTCCACTTCTGCATCTCGGCGGGGTCGCTGGTGTCGAACATGAACCCGCGGGCGGGCATCTCCTCCTGCTCGGAGGCATGCCGCAGGCCGCGGATCTTCGGCACGTGCGCGCCCATGCCCGCGCCGCTGTCCCTCAGGTGCAGCGTGTACCACATCTGCTGCATACCCGACGGTCCCGCGAAGGCGATGGCGCCGACCACGATCGGGAACCACGTGCTCGACATCGCGTCCGACGGCAGGTAGCCGAAGTTGAACATGCCGGTGATGGTGCTGGCGAGGTCGTTCCAGCTGCCCACCAGCGACGCGACGATGGCCGTGCCGACCACCAGTACGCCGATGAGCAGCGACAGCACGTTCTCCAGCAGGTTGTAGATCACCTTCGCCAGCGTGAACACCACGCCGACGAGCACCAGCGCGATACACGCCGTCAGCACCCACGGTATGCCGGTGATCTCCTCGAACGCGGCGGCGCCCGCGGAGAGATGGCCCGGCCAGATATAGACGAGTATCGCCACCGCGAAGAAGAACCACATCAGTGGTTTGAACACGCGGGCGGCGCCGGTGAAGATGCTCTCCCCGGTCGCCATGGCGTACCGGGCCATCTCCAGCATCACCACGGCCTGGAGCGTGACACCGATCAGGAACAGCCACCTGATCTCCGGGCCGAAGACCAGCACCAGTCTCGGCCACATGTACGACTCACCCATACCCACACCGAGGGCGACGAGGAACACCGTCGGGCCCAGCAGGTGGATCGCGGGCGGAGCGTCGGGCAGCTTGCGGATCGGCATGGGATCGAGCCCGCCGGCTCGCCACACCCGTTCGGCTTTGCCCGTATCGGCGCCGGTCTGCCCGGCGGAGCCCGACACGGGTACTTTCGAAGAATCCACCATTGGACCTCCAGTTTTCGAGGTGGCTGCCCCTGCTAGCTGAGCAGGCCTGCTGCCCTCGCCCAGCGGTACTTGGCGCCGAGCACCGCGACCGGCCGCTCGGTCGTGTACGGATAGGCGATGATTCGGTGATCGAACAGGTAATCGCTGGCCTTCTCGACCTCGGTGTCGCCTGCCAGCGACGCGACGACCGGCTTGTCGATGCCCTTCGCCCTTGCCTCCTCCACGACACGCGCGGTGAGCTCGGCGAAGACCATAGGCGGTGTCACGATCGTGTGCCAGTACCCCAGGATCAGCGCGTGGATGCGCGGATCCTCCAGCCCGAGCCGGATCGTCGCCTCGTAGGTCGACGGCGGCTCGCCACCGGTGATGTCGATCGGGTTACCGGCGGCCCCGAACGGCGGGATGTAGCGGCGGAACGCCTCGTCCAGGTCCGGCGGAATGTCCATCAGGGACAGTCCGGCTTCCACGCACGCGTCGGAGAGCAGCACGCCCGAGCCGCCGGCACCGGTGATGATCACGACGTTCTCGCCCTGCGGCGTGGGCAGCAGCGGAAGGCCCCGCGCGTACTCGAGCATCTCGTTCAGCCCCGGCGCACGCACGACGCCGGCCTGCCGGAGGATGTCGTCGTAGACCTTGTCGTCACCGGCGAGCGCGCCCGTGTGTGAGCTCGCGGCCCGCGCGCCGAGCGCGGTGCGCCCCGCCTTGAGCACGACGACCGGCTTCTTCTTGGTCATGCGCTTGGCCGTCTCGACGAACGCCCTGCCGTCCTTGAGGTCCTCGAGGTGCATGGCGACGGCCTGCGTGTTGTCGTCCTGCTCGAAGTAGGTCAGCAGGTCGTCCTCGTCCACATCGGACTTGTTGCCGAGGCCGACGATCGCCGAGACACCCATCTTCGAGGTGCGGGCGAAGCCGAGGATCGCCATGCCGATGCCGCCGCTCTGCGACGTCAGCGCGACGCCGCCCTTGACGTCGTAGGGCGTGCAGAACGTCGCACACAGGTTCTGCGGCGTGTAATAGTAGCCGTAGATGTTCGGGCCGAGCATCCGGATCTTGTACCGGTGCGCGATCTCGACGATCTCGTCCTGCAGCTCCTGGTTGCCGGTCTCGGCGAAGCCGGACGGGATCATCACCGCGGCCGGGATGCCCTTCTCGCCGCACTCGGTGAGCGCGCCCGCCACGAACTTGGCCGGTACCGCGAACACCGCGACGTCCACCTCGCCGGGCACGTCGCCCACCGACTTGTACGCCTTGCGCCCGAGAATCTCGTCGGCCTTGGGGTTGATCGGGTAGATCTCGCCCGCGTAGCCGCCGTTGATCAGGTTCTTCATCACCGAGTTGCCGATCTTGCCCTCCTGGTCTGAGGCGCCGACGACCGCGACCGCGCGCGGGTTCATCAGGCGGGTCATCGACTCGAGGATCTCCTCCTGCGACAACCTGGGCGGCTCGGTGACCTCACCGGTCTCGACGAGGATGCGGATGTCGGCGGCGACCGCCCCACTGCCGCTCGCGAACACGGGGTTCAGGTCGAACTCGCGGATCTCGGGGAAGTCGGTGACCAGCGCGGACACCTTCTGGATCACGTCGGCGAGCGCGCCGACGTCCACCGGCTCCGCGCCGCGGGCGCCGTGCAGCACCTCGGCGGCCTTGATGCCGTCGACCATCGACCTGGCCTCGGCCGCGTCGAGCGGCGCGAGCCGGAACGTGACGTCCTTGAGCACCTCGACGAGCACGCCGCCGAGGCCGAAGGCGACGATCTTGCCGAACGTCGGGTCGCTCGTGGCGCCGATGATCACTTCCTGGCCGCCGCCGACCAGCTGTTGCACCTGCACGCCGGTGATGGTGGCCTCGGCGTTGTACGCCTTCGCGTTGGCGACGATCTTGTCGAACGCCTCCCGCGCCGCGGCCGGGCCGTCGATGCCGACGAGCACGCCGCCCGCCTCGGTCTTGTGCAGGATGTCGGGGGAGACGATCTTGCAGACGACGGACCCGCCGATCTGCTCGGCCAGTGCCGCCGCCTCGTCGGCGGTGGTGGCGAGCCCTTCGGCCGGGGTGGGGATGCCGTAGGCGTCGGCGACCCGCTTGCCCTCGGGCGCGGTGAGCCCGTCGCGGCCCTCCGCGCGTACCTTGTCGATGATCTCGCGGACGGCGGCCTTGTCTGGAGCCGGCATACCTCAGATCACTCCATTCGCCTTGAGTTCGGTGAACCGGTCCGTGTCCAGGCCCAGCTCGCTCAGGTAGATCTCTTCGTTGTGCTCGCCCAGCAGCGGCGAGCGGCGGACGTCGACGGCGGAGTCGGACAGCTTGATCGGGCAGCCGACCGTCTTGTACTCGCCGCGCTTGGGGTGGTCGACCGACAGCACCATCTCGTTGTCGGCCAGCGAGGAGTCCTCGATGATCTCCTTGGTGGACAGCACGGGCCCGCACGGGATGTTGTGCTCGTTGAGCCGCGCCAGCACCTCCCACTTGCCGTGGTTGATGCTCCACTCCTCGATCAGCTGGAACATCTTGTCGAGCTTGTCCAGCCGGGCCTCCGGGGTCGACCACTCCGGGTCGTCGGCGAGCTCGGGCCTGCCGATCAGCTTCGTGATGGGTTCCCAGCCGACGGGCTGCACGATCACGTAGATGTAGTCGTTCGGCCCGCCGGGCGCGCACTTGACGGCCCAGCCCGGCTGCCCGCCGCCCGAGGCGTTGCCCGAGCGCGGCACGGTGTCGCCGAACTCGTCGTTGGGGTACTCGGCGAGCGGGCCGTGCGTGAGCCGCTGCTGGTCGCGCAGCTTGACGCGGCAGAGGTTCAGCACGGCGTGCTGCATGGCGACCGTGACGCGCTGGCCCTTGCCGGTGTGCTCGCGCTGGTAGAGGGCCGCGAGGATGCCGGCCACGGTGTGGATGCCGGTGCCGGAGTCGCCGATCTGCGCACCGGTCGCCAGCGGCGGCCCGTCCTCGAACCCGGTGGTGCTCATCGAGCCGCCCATCGCCTGCGCCACCACCTCGTAGGCCTTGAAGTGGGTGTAGGGGCCCTCGCCGAAGCCCTTGATGGAGGCGTAGATGAGCCGGGGGTTGATCTCCCGCAGCCGGTCCCACGTGAAGCCCATGCGGTCGACGGCGCCGGGCCCGAAGTTCTCGGCCAGCACGTCGAACTTCGGCAGCATCTCGGTGAAGATCCGCTTGCCCTCGTCGCTCTTCATGTTGAGCGTGATGCTGCGCTTGTTGCTGTTCAGCATCGTGAAGTACAGACTGTCCACATCGGGCAGATCGCGCAGCTGCTTGCGGGTGATGTCCCCGCTCGGTGCCTCCAGCTTGACGACGTCGGCCCCGAGCCAGGCCAGTATCTGCGTGCAGGACGGTCCGGACTGGACATGTGTCATGTCAAGGACGCGGACACCCTCGAGTGCTTTTCCCATGATGCAAGCCCCTTCGCCCTACTTGTACATGGTCTGGTTCATCGTTCCCGGCGCGTACACGTCCGGGTCGACCCACACGTTGATCAGTGACGGCTTGCCCGACTCGCGGGCGCGCTCCAGCGCGGGACGGATGTCGGCGGGGTCGCGGACCTCTTCGCCGTAGCCGCCGAGCATGCGGGCGAACTCGCCGTAGGGCACGTCGCCGAGGGTGTTGCCCACCCGGCCGCGGCCCTCGCCGTACTTCTGGATCTGGCCGTAGCGGATCTGGTTCATCGACGAGTTGTTGCCGATGATGCCGATGAACGGCAGGTTGAACCGCACGAGCGTCTCGAAGTCCCACCCGGTGAGGCTGAACGCGCCGTCACCGAACAGCGCGACCACCTCGGCGTCGGGTCGCGCGTACTTCGCCGCCATGACGAACGGGACGCCGACGCCGAGTGTCCCGAGTGGACCGGGGTCCATCCAGTGGCCGGGCGACTTCGGCTGCACGACCTGTCCGGAGAAGGTGACGATGTCGCCGCCGTCGCCGATGTAGATCGAGTTCGGGGTGAGGAACTCGTTGATCTCGTGCACCAGCCGGTACGGGTCGATGGGGTTGGAGTCCGACAGCTGGCGCGGCAGGCGCTTCTCGTAGGCCGCGGTCTCGACGGCGCGCAGTTCCTCGAGCCACGCCTTGCGGCCGGTCGAGCCGTTGTCGACGCGCCCGGAGGCGGCCTGCGTGACGGCGGAGAGCACGAGGCCCGCGTCGCCGACGATGCCGAGGTCCACGTCGCGGTTCTTGCCGACGGTGCGGTAGTCGAGGTCGATCTGCACGACCGTGGCCTCGGTGGAGAGGCGCTTGCCGTAGCCCATCCGGAAGTCGAAGGGCGTGCCGACGATGATGATGAGGTCGGCGTTCTGGAAGGCGTAGCGGCGGGCCAGCTGCAGGTGGTGAGGGTCCTTGGGGGCCAGCGTGCCGCGACCGGAGCCGTTCATGAACGCGGGCACGTTGAGGGTGCGGACGAACTCGATCGCGGCGTCGGTCGCGCGGCACGTCCATACCTGGCTGCCCAACAGGACGCACGGCTTCTCGGCCTTGACGATCAGGTCGGCGAGCCGCTCGATGTCGGCGGGGTCGCCCGCGCTGCGCGTGGACGCGCGGAAGGCGCCCGCCTTGGGGATGCGGGCCTTCTCCAGCGGCACCTTCGCGTCGAGGACGTCGCGCGGGATCTCCAGGAACGACGGTCCCGGCGCGCCGTGGTAGCACTCGCGGAACGCCATCGTGACGATGTCGGCGACGCGCTCGGTCGCGGGCACGGTGGCCGCGAACTTGGTGATGGGCGCCATCATGTCGACGTGGGGCAGGTCCTGCAGTGAGCCCATCTTGTGCTGGGTCAGTGCGCCCTGGCCCCCGATCAGCAGCATGGGGCTCTCGGCGCGCAGCGCGTTGGCGACGCCGGTGACGGCGTCGGTGGTGCCGGGTCCCGCGGTGACCACCGCGCAGCCCGGTTTCCCCGTCACGCGGGCGTAGCCGTCGGCGGCGTGTGCGGCGACCTGCTCGTGCCGCACGTCGATCACGTCGATGCCCTCGTCGACGCAGCCGTCGTAGATGTCGATGATGTGGCCGCCGCAGAGCGTGAAGATCACGTCGACGCCCTCTGCCTTGAGCGCTTTCGCCACCAGGTGCCCGCCGGAGATCGTCTGCGGTTCGCCGTTGGTGGCGGCCAGCGCGCTCGGCTGGCTCGCGCTTTCCGGCTCTGTCTTGGACATCTGCCCCATGTGCGTCGTCACTCCTTCAGACCGTGCAGTCCTTGCTGACTACCGCATACTGCATACCATATGGAGTTATCGTGGCCCTCGATCAACGTGTTGTCCAGAGCCGGATTCGCGTTCGCCCGAATCCCTAGTCACGCCAGTCGAATCGGGGCCAGTCGTCGGTCAGTGCGCCCAGTCGCGCCGCGGCCTCGGCGGGCGGAAGACCGCGCGCGACGGCCATGCCGACGAGGAAGACGGTGATGGGTGCGGCCGGCCTGGCGACGACCCGGCCCACGTCGCGGGCCATGCCGAGAACCAGTGCGTGGTCGCATTGATCGGCGTCCAGTCCGAGGTCGGCGCACAGTGCTGTCGTCCATTCCCGCAGTTCGTCCATGAACCGCACCTCCCGGGTCGGACCCATTGACCGGAGCTTGCCATACCGTATACTGCATACAACCTGCTGGCAAGATGCCTTCCACCTCGGACGCGACCCGTCCTTCTGTCCCGAGCGGGCTCCACACCTTCTCTCGCTGGAGCCGACGCACAGATTCGGCCAAGAACGGAGTCAGACGTGAAAGTTGCTGTTCTCGGTGCCGGCGCCATCGGCGCGTATGTCGGCGCCGCGCTCGATCGCGCGGGAGCCGAAGTCCACCTCGTCGCCCGCGGCGCGCACCTGCGGGCGATGCGCGAGTCGGGAGTGCGCGTGCTGAGCCCGAGGGGAGACTTCTCGGCGACGCCGCACGCCACGGACGACCCGGCGGAGATCGGCCCCGTCGACCACGTGTTCCTCGGGCTCAAGGCCAACCAGTACGCGAGCGCGGGCCCGCTGCTGGAACCGTTGCTGGGCCCGGAAACCTCGCTCATCGCCGCGCAGAACGGCATCCCGTGGTGGTACTTCCACGGCGTGCCCGGCCCCTTCGAGGGCAGGCGCATCGAAGCCGTCGACCCCGGCGGCGCCGTCAGCGCCGTGATGGCGCCAGAGCGAGCCATCGGCTGCGTCGTCTACGCGGCCACCGAGATCGCCGAGCCCGGCGTGATCCGGCACCTGGAAGGCACGCGCCTGTCCATCGGCGAGCCGGACGGAACGATCTCCGCCCGCTGCACCGAGTTCGCCGACGCGATGGTGGCAGGCGGGCTCAAGTGCCCCGTGGAACCCGAGCTGCGCAAGGACATCTGGGTCAAACTGATGGGCAACATCGCGTTCAACCCCATCAGCGCGCTCGCGAGGGCGACCATGGCCGCGATCTGCCGTCACGACAACACGCGCGCGCTCGTGGTGGAGATGATGCGCGAGACGCTCGACGTCGCCACGGCACTGGGCGTCGATACCGACGTCTCCATCGAGCGCAGGCTCGCCGGTGCCGAGCGCACCGGGGAGCACAAGACCTCCACGCTCCAGGACCTGGAGAAGGGCAAGCCGCTCGAGCTCGACGCGATCCTCGCCGCCGTGGTGGAACTGGCGGAACTGGCCGACGTCGCCGTGCCGACCCTGCGCGTGGTGAACGCGCTCGCCGACCTGCTCAACGCCCACGTCACCACGGCCACGCCCGCACTGGCCGCAGCCCAGGGAGGTGCCCGATGACACTCACCGCCGAACCGGGGGCAGGCGAGGCCGAGGCCGTCGCCCCCGAAGCCTTCGACGGCGGCAGGCCGCTGCCCTTCTGGGGCGGGCTGTTCCGGCCGGAGGGCGTGCCCGAGCTCGACGCCGCCGACGCGGCGAGGGCCGTGCGCGCGAGCCTCAACGAGCACCGCACGTGGGCGTTCGCGCCGCTCACCGAGCGCAAGGTGCGCGTGCTGGCCTCGCTCGACGCGCTGACCGAGCACCGGGACCTGCTGGCCTCACTGCCCGGCATGGATTCCGGCCTCGACGAATGCCTCGACGAGACGCTCCGCTGCGTCGAGCAGATCGACGGGCTCGTGGCGGGAAGGGAACCGCTGCGCGGCCCGGTCAGCAACCTCGCCGATCGCGGCTGCCCGGCGCCCGCGCTGGTGTACGCGATGTTCGTGCAGGCGCTCGTGGGCAACGCCGTCGTCGTGAAGGCACCCGAGGAGACCGGGCACGCGCTCGCGCTGGTCACCGCACTCGCCGCCAGGCACGGCGTGCCGTTCACGCTCGTGCACGGCGGCGGCCCGATGGTCGACGCGGCGCTGACCCGCCCCGACGTGGTCGGCTGCGTCTCCTACCCCGACGGCACGCGGCGCGGGCTGTCCCTCGTCGGTGCCGTGACCAGGCGGGCGGCTACCTGACCACTCAGCCCCGTCTGCAGTGAAGGCCACCTTCCCTGCGTTGAACGCAATGAAGGTGGCCTTCACTGCAGTTGGCCTGCCGGTCAGCGGTCGGCGACGGCCGCCTCGGCGGCCTCCAGCCACTCCCGCCACTGCGCGGCCTGCTCCTCGGCCTGCTTGGCGCGGCGCTCGTCGCCCGCCGCGCGGGCCTTCGCCGCCTGCGACTCGAACTGCTCCACGCGCTCGCGGAACTGGGCCGCGCGGGCCTGCGCCTCCGGGTCGGTGCGGCGCCACTTCGACTCCTCGGCGGCGCGCACGCTGTCCTGCACGGCCTTCAGCCGGCCGTCGAGCTCCCGGATGCGTTCCCTCGGGACCTTGCCGATCTCGTCCCAGCGCTCCTGGATCTTGCGCAGCTGCGACTTGGCGGCCTCGAGGTTCGCCGCCGCGTCGATCTTCTCGGCCTCGGCGAGCAGTTCCTCCTTGCGCGCGGCGTTGTCGGCGAACTCGGCGTCGCGCTCGGAGAATGCCGCCGAGCGCGCGGCGAAGAACGCGTCCTGCGCGGCGCGGAACCGCTGCCACAGCGCCTCGTCGGTGTCCTTCGGAGCCCGGCCAGCGGCCTTCCACTCCACCATCAGTTCCTTGTAGCGGCCCGCGGTCGGCCCCCAGTCGGTGGAGCCGGCCATCGACTCGGCCTCGGCGATCAGCTCCTCCTTGCGCCGTTTCGCGGCCGCGCGCTGCTTGTCGAGCTCCGCGAAGTGCGAGCCCCGGCGGCGGTTGAACGCCTCGCGGGCCTTGGAGAACCGGCGCCACAGCTCGTCGTCGGTCTTGCGGTCGACGCCCTTGATCGTCTTCCACTCGTCCAGGATCGCCCGCAGCCGGTCGCCGGCGGCCTTCCACTGGGTCGACTCCGCGGCGATGTGCTCGGCCTCCTCGGCGAGCGCCTGCTTGCGGCCGACGGCGGCGGCCCTCGCCTGCTCCTTCTCCTGCTTCACCTCGGACAGCGCGCGCTCGGCGTGGCCGATGACGTGCTCGATGCGGGCCTTCAGCGCGTCGATGTCACCCACCACGGCGGCGTCGGCGAGCCCGTCGCGCAGCTGCGAGGCGCTCGCCAGCGCCTGCTTGGGGTCCCCTGCTCCCGAGGTCAGGCGGGTCTCCAGCAGCTCGACCTCGGTGCGCAGGTCGTCGAAGCGGCGCGCGAAGTGCGTGAGCCCCTCCTCGGCCGACCCCGCCTGCCACACGCCGACCTGCCGCTCGCCGTCGGACGTCCGCACGAACACCGCGCCGTCCTCGTCGATGCGGCCCCAGCGGTCCGGGTGCGGCTCGGCAGGCGGGACCGCGGGTGCGGCGTGCGCGCCGGCCGGGGTGTGCGGCACCTGGTGCGGCGCCGGAACATCGCTGCCGTTCGGGGTGTTCTGCTCGGCCATGGCCGGCTCCTTCTCGCCTGTCGGCCCGCCGGTGCGCGGGCGCCCCGCTGGCGGCGGGGCCGGGTGTTGCGTGTTCGGTTCCAGGCCCGCATTCAAACAGGTCAGCGCGGTTCTGGGTACCTCATGCCTCAAGACGTACCTCCATGGGCGCGCCGGGTAACCTCGGAACGCGTGATCACGCGTGCCGCCGTGGTGCCCCAGCCCCCGCTCCTGGTGCCCGAACTCGTGCCGGGTGCCGTCGAGCAGACCGCGTCCCTCCGCGACGCCTGCGTGGCGGCCGTGAAACGGCTTCCCCCTCGCTGGGTCGCTGTCGGCGCCACCGCACAAGCTTGCCCGATTCCGCCCTCGGCGTGCGGCACATTCCGGGGTTTCGGGGTCGACGTGCGCGTCGCGCTCTCCGGTGCCGCCGACGGCGAGCCCGCCGACCTGCCGCTGCCCGCGCTGCTCGCCGGGTGGCTGCGGGAGCAGGCCGGGGCCGAGTCGGTGGAGGTCGAGCTGCTCACCCCGTCGGCGGGTCCCGGGGAGTGCGCCGCCGTGGGCGAGCGGCTGGCCGCGCTCGACGGCGACATCGGCCTGCTGGTGCTCGGCGACGGCTCCAACCGGCACGGCGTCGCGGCACCCGGCGGAGACGACCCGCGCGCGCCCGGTTTCGACGCGGAGGTCGGCGCCGCGCTGGCCGCCGCCGACGCCGGGGCGCTGCTGGGCATCGCGCCCGGGCTCGCCGCCGAGCTGGGTGTGCAGGGCCGCGTGCCGTGGCAGGTGCTGGCCGGGCTCGCCCGCACGGGCACCTGGCACGGCGAGCTGCTGTACTCGGAGGCGCCGCTGGGCGTGGCCTACCACGTGGCCGTCTGGGAGCGGTCGTGATCCGGCCGATCGCGGTGGTCGGCCCCACCGCCACCGGCAAGACGGCGCTCGGGGTCGAGCTGGCGCTGGCGTTCGGCGGCGAGGTCGTCAACGCCGACGCCATGCAGCTCTACCGGGGCATGGACATCGGCACCGCCAAGGCGACCGAGCAGGAGCGCCGCGGTGTCCCGCACCACCTGCTCGACGTGCTCGACGTGACCGAGGCGGCGTCCGTGGCGGCCTACCAGCGCGACGCGCGCGCCGAGATCGAGCGCCTGCTCGCGGCCGGGAAGGTGCCGGTGCTGGTGGGCGGATCGGGGCTCTATGTCCAGGCGGTGCTCGACGACCTGCGCTTCCCGGGCACCGACCCGGAGGTGCGGGCCGGGCTGGAGGAACAGGCACGGAGGCTGGGCACCGGCGCGCTGTACGAGCGGCTCGCCGCCGCGGACCCGGAGGCCGCCGCGGCGATCCTGCCGGGCAACACCCGCCGCATCGTCCGCGCACTGGAGGTCATCGAGATCACCGGGCAGCCGTTCTCGGCCAACCTGCCCAAGCCCGGCGAGCCCCGCTACGGCACGGTGCTGGTGGGTGTCGACCGCGACGTCGCCGAGCTCGACGCCCGCGTGGACCTGCGGGTGGAGCACATGTTCGCGGCCGGGCTCGTCGACGAGGTGCGCGAGCTGGAGAAACGGGGCCTGCGCGAGGGCAAGACCGCCTCGCGCGCGCTCGGCTACCAGCAGGTGCTGGCCGCGTTCGACGAGGGAACGGACGACTTCACCGGTGCCGCGGCGGCGACGGCGCAGGCGACGCGGCGGTTCGTGCGCAGGCAGCGGTCGTGGTTCCGGCGGGACAAGCGGATCCACTGGTTCGACGGCGCCACGGAGGGCCTGACCGATCGGGTCGCGTCCTGGCTCGCCCCGTAATCTTGGTGGCATGGGTGGCATCGAGTTCCTGAAGGGGCACGGCACGCAGAACGACTTCGTGTTGTTGCCCGACGCGTCGGCCCGGCTGGAGCTGACGCCCGCGCGCGTGGCCGCGTTGTGCGACCGGCAGCGCGGGCTCGGCGCCGACGGCGTGCTGCGCGTCGTCCGCTCGGCCACCCTCGGCGCCGACTCGGCCGCCGAATGGTTCATGGACTACCGCAACGCCGACGGTTCGGTCGCGGAGATGTGCGGCAACGGCGTGCGCGTGTTCGCCCGCTATCTCGTGGACGCGGGGCTGGCCACCGGCCCCGACTTCGTCGTCGGAACCCGGGCCGGCGACCGCCCGGTGCGCGTGCACTCCGACCGGTCGGTGACCGTCCACATGGGACCGGCGCGGATCACGGGCACGTCGGTGGCGGTGGTCGGCGACCGGGAGCTGTCCGGGGTCGCCGTGGACGTCGGCAACCCGCACCTGGTCTCCACGCTCGACGACGACGTCGCCTCACTCGACCTGCGCGACGCGCCCCGCTACGACCGGGACTTCTTCCCCGAGGGCGTCAACCTGGAGTTCGTCAACGTGCTCGACACCGACGCGCTGCGGATGCGGGTCTACGAGCGCGGGGTGGGCGAGACGCGCGCGTGCGGCACCGGCACGGTCGCGGCGGTGGCCGCCACGCTGCACCTCGCGGGAACCGACACCGGTAAGTCCACTGTGGACATCCCAGGTGGCAGAGTGACGGTGACGGTCGAGCGTGGTGCGTCCACGCTCACCGGCCCCGCCGTGTTCGTCGGCCGTGGCGAGCTCGACGGCACCTGGTGGAACAGCGTCGGTTAGGCGGCGGCGGGCGTCCGGGGGATGTCGCGGAGCCCGCGCAGCGGTGAGCACACCACGAACAGCGCCGCCCCGGCGAGCAGGCTCGCGGTGACCCACACCGTCGCGGGCACCCCGATCAGCTCGCCGAGCACGCCACCGAGCAGCCCGCCGAGCGGCATCGTGCCCCACACCACGAACCGCACGCTCGCGTTCATGCGCCCGAGCAGACGGTCGGGGCAGATCGCCTGCCGGTAGCTGACCTGCGCCACGTTGTAGACGACGATCCCGGCCCCGGCGACCGCGAGCCCGATCGCGGCGAGCGAGGCCCGCCAGCCGGGCGCGGCGAGCGGCACGAGCAACTCGGCGGGCCAGGTCAGCAGCGGCACCAGCCACACGGCGCGCGCCTGCCCGAGCATCCGCATCAGGCGGCTCGCCGCGAGCGCGCCGAGCACGCCGCCGACACCGGCGCCCGCCAGCACGAACCCGACCCCGGCGGGGGAGAGCCCCACGTGGCGGGTCAGGAAGAGCACCTGCACCGCGGTGAGCCCGCCGCCCGCGAAGTTCCCCACGGCCGTGCACGTGGTGATGGCCCGCAGGTTGGGGTTGCCGAACACGAACCGCAGCCCCTCGCCGATGTCGGCGAGCAGTCTGCGTTCACCGCGCGGCTCCGGCTCCGGTTCGACGGCGCGGATGCGGCGCAGGCACGACGCCGAGGCGAGGTAGCTCAGCCCGACGGCCGTCACGGCGTTGGCCGCGCCGAGCGCCTGCGCGAGCACTCCGGCGAGGCCGGGGCCGGTGACGTGGGCGACGGACTGGCTGACCTGCAGCTTCGCGTTGCCCTCGACGAGCTTCTCCCGGCCGACGAGGAACGGCAGGTACGACTGGTAGGCGACGTCGAAGAACAGCGTGCACACGCTCACCAGCAGGGCGACGACGATCAGGTGGGTGAGCGTGAGCACGTCCGCCCACCAGGCCAGCGGCACGCTGAGCAGCAGCGTGGCGCGGGCGAGGTCGGCGCGCAGCATCAGGGGCTTCCGGCGCAGGCGGTCCACCCACACGCCCGCGGGCAGCCCGATGAGCAGGAACGCGGCGTGCTCCGCCGCCGTGAGCAGGCCCATCTCCAGTGGCGAGGCCGCGAGGACGGTCGCGGCGAGCACCGGCAGCACGGTGTGCCCGACGAACGTGCCGAACTGGCTCGCGGTGTCGCCGGCCCACAGGCGGCGGAAGTCGCGGTGGAACCACAGGGAGTCGGAGCTCACCCGAACGAGTGTGGGTAAGCGATTGGAAAGTGTCAATCACTTGTGGCTCGTACTCTGACCAGGTGGGAACGCGGCGACGCAAGGCGACCGAGGCCGAGGCGAACGCGCTGGCCTCGGGAATACGGCTGCGCATCATCCGGTTGACCTATTCCGAGGCGCTGACCAACAAGGAGCTGGCCCAGCGGCTCGGCCGCGACCCGGCCACGACGCTGCACCACGTGCGCAAGCTGGTCGAGACGGGCTTTCTCGAGCCGCAACGGCGCCGCAAGGGAAACCGGGGCGCGCAGGAGATTCCCTACCGCTCCACCGGTCTTTCGTGGGCGCTCGACTCCGCGGGCAGCGACGTCCGCCTCCGCGAGGCGATGCTGGAGGCCTACCTCGCCGAGATCGCCGAGCTGGAGGCGGGGGAGCTGCAGCAGTGGCGCTTCGTCGCCCAGGTGCCGCAGGACCAGCGCCAGGAGTTCGAGAACCGGATCCAGGAGCTGCTCGAGGACTTCCGGAGCAGGCCCGTCGACCCGGACGCCGAGCGGATGGCCGTCTACATCGGGATGTACCCGAGTCGCTAAACGGTTCGGCGAATCGCGCGGATCGTGGCAGCATGGAACGCAGACGAGGTCGATCGGTGAGTCGGCCCGACAGCACAACTGGAGGCATGTGAGCAAGCCGAGTCCCCGCGACATCCCGCGGGCGGAAGCACAATACGAGCCGGAGGAGCTCTTCGACGAGTTCGGCCAGTACGCCGACGGCACGGAGCTCTCCCAGGGGGAACTGGAGCTCGAGGACCGCGCGTCACTGCGCAGGGTCGCGGGCCTCTCCACCGAACTCACCGACATCACCGAGGTCGAGTACCGGCAGCTGCGGCTCGAACGGGTCGTGCTCGTCGGCGTCTGGACCGAAGGGACGGCCGCACAGTCCGAGGCGTCGCTCGAGGAGCTGGCCCGTCTCGCTGAGACCGCGGGGTCCCAGATCCTCGAGGGCCTCGTGCAGCGCAGAAGCAGGCCGGACCCGGCCACGTACGTCGGATCGGGCAAGGTGCGCGAGCTCTCCGACATCGTGGCGTCGACCGGCGCGGACACCGTCATCTGCGACGGTGAGCTCTCGCCCGGCCAGCTGCGTCAGCTGGAGGCGAAGCTCAAGGTCAAGGTCATCGACCGCACGGCGCTGATCCTCGACATCTTCGCCCAGCACGCGCGTTCCCGTGAGGGCAAGGCCCAGGTCGAGCTGGCCCAGCTGCAGTACCTCATCCCGCGACTGCGGGGCTGGGGTGAGTCGCTGTCCCGGCAGGCCGGTGGCCGCGCCGGCGGCGCGAACGGTGGCGTGGGCCTGCGCGGTCCCGGTGAGACCAAGCTGGAGACCGACCGCAGGCGCATCAGCAAGCGGGTCGCCAAGCTGCGCCGCGAGATCGCGGCGATGGACACCATCCGGGCCACCAAGCGCGGCCGCCGCGTCGCCAACGAGGTGCCGAGCGTGGCCATCGTCGGCTACACCAACGCGGGCAAGTCGAGTCTGCTCAACGCCATCACCGGCGCGGGCGTGCTGGTGGAGGACGCGCTGTTCGCCACCCTCGACCCGACCACGCGCCGTTCGGAGACCCCGGACGGCAGGGCGTACACGCTGACCGACACCGTCGGGTTCGTGCGGCACCTGCCGCACCAGCTGGTCGACGCGTTCCGCTCGACCCTCGACGAGGCCGCCGACGCCGACCTGCTCGTGCACGTCGTGGACGGGTCGGCGCCCGCTCCCGAGGAGCAGGTGAACGCGGTGCACGAGGTGCTCCACGAGATCGCCGAACGGCGCTCCGACGCGTTGCCGCCGGAGCTGATCGTGATCAACAAGGCCGACGCCGCGGACGAGGTGAGCCTCGCGAGGCTGCGGCACCTGCTGCCCGGCGCCGTCGTGGTGTCGGCGCGCAGCGGCCAGGGCGTCGCCACGCTCGTGGAGGAGATCGCCCAGCGTCTGCCCAGGCCGGAGGTCGCGGTGGACGTGCTGGTGCCGTACGCGCGGGGCGAGCTCGTCGCGCGGGCCCACGCCGACGGCGAGGTGCTCGCGGAGGAGCACACGCCGGAGGGCACACGGCTGCAGGCCAGGGTCCACCCGGACCTGGCCGCCGCGCTGCAGCGTTATGTCACCAACGGCTCCGCGATCTGACGGGTGTGAGCTTGCACGGTCGGCGGTGGGCAGCGGGCGCGTCCATCCTCGCGCTGCTGCTCGCCGCCGGCGCCGTGCCCGCCTCGGCGCAGGCGCCCGCTCCCGACACGGTCTGCTCGCTCGGCGACGAGCGGCTCGCGGAGGTGTCGGGACTGGCCGCCGACGACGGCAGCTGGTACGCCGTCAACGACGGCGGCACGAGCATCGAGATCTTCGTGCTGGGCAAGGACTGTTCGGTGCAGGACGTACTCACCGACCCCACGGACCCCTACGACGTCGAGGACCTCGCGCTGGCCCCGGACGGCACGCTGTGGCTCGGCGACACCGGCGACAACCGCAAGCGGCGGGACACGGTGGCGCTGCACGCCGTGCCGCCCGGCGGCCAGGCCACGCTGTACCGGCTGACCTACCCCGACGGCGCCCACGACGCCGAGGCGCTGCTGCTCGACCGTGCCGGCACGCCGTACCTCATCACCAAGAACGTGCTGGGCGGCTCGGCGGTGTACCGGCCTTCGGCGCCGCTCGCCAGTCCTGGGCCGACCCCGCTGGAGAAGGTCGGCTCGCTCAGCCTGTCGGCCACGGACACGCCGGGTGGCCCTGTGGGCACGGCCGGTTCGATGCTCGTCACCGGTGCGGCCACGAACGCCGACGGCAGCGTGTTCGCGGTGCGGACCTACACCGACGCCTACCTGTACCCCGCGCCGGACGGCGACGTCGTGGCCGCGTTGCAGCGCTCGCCGGTGCGGGTGCCGTTGCCGGACGAGGCGCAGGGGGAGGCGATCGCGTTCGAACCGGACGGCTCGCTGCTCTCGGTCAGCGAGGGCGCGGGCAGCCCGGTGCGGGTCGTGCGCGGCGCGGCCGGCCTCGTCGACGTGGAGACCGCGCCGAGCGAGCCCGCCGGCGGACCGGAGGAGGCCGCGGGAAGCCCCGCTCCGGCGGCCGAGCAGGACAGCTCGGGCGTGCCGGTGCTGCCGGGGATCGCCATCGCCGTGGGCGTGGCGGCGGTACTCGTCTTCGGCCTCAGCAGGCTCCGCCGCCGTTAGCCGGGCCGCTACAGCCGCCGCAGGACCGCGACGACCTTGCCCAGGATCGTGGCGTCGTCACCCGGGATCGGCTCGTACGCCTCGTTGTGCGGCATCAGCCAGACGTGCCCGTCCTTGCGCTTGAACGTCTTGACCGTCGCCTCGCCCTCGATCATCGCGGCCACGATGTCGCCGTTCTCGGCGTTCGGCTGCTGGCGCACCACGACCCAGTCGCCGTCGGTGATGGCGGCGTCGATCATCGAGTCACCCGTGACGCTCAGCAGGAACACGTCGCCCTCGCCGACGATGTCCCGCGGCAGCGGGAAGACGTCCTCGATGGCCTCCTCGGCGAGCACGGGGCCACCGGCGGCGATGCGGCCCACGAGCGGCACGAAGGCGGGCTTCGGCAGCTGTTCCGCCAGCGCGGCGGCCCGGTCGGACTCGGCGGAGAGCACGCCGACCGCGCGCGGGCGGTTCGCATCGCGGCGCAGGTACCCCTTGCGCTGCAGCGCGCGGAGCTGGTGCGAGACCGACGACGTGGACGTGAGCCCCACGGCCTCGCCGATCTCCCGGACGCTCGGCGGGTAGCCGAACCGGTCGACCCAGTCCCGGATCACCTCGAGCACCTTCTGCTGACGCGGGGTCAGGCTCTCGTCCGGGTCCTCGATCTCCGGAAGGGCGTGCACCTTGCCGCCGTCGTCCTTGGTCTTGCGTGCCACCGCGTTGCCTCCCAGTCGAGGGCCGGCGATCGCCGTGCCCGGGGTTGCCTGTCCTGCCGCGTGCGGGCGTCCGTGGGCCTGCCCGCTGTCCACACTCGACGCTAGCCCGCGCCGACGGCGATTTCAAACATTTGTTCGATCGACACGCCGTGCCGCGCTCGATTTTGTCGGACCCTGGTGGTACACCTTCGCACGGGCGTTCGATAGAACGCATGTTCGAGGAGGTTTGCGATGTCGGTTGTCGTGGAGCGGGAAGTCCGCGAGATCGGCCGGGTCCAGCACCCGGGCAGGGTCGTGCGGAGGTCGCGAACGGGCGAGACCCGGCGCCCGCCGACCAGGGCGCGGGTCGTCGCCGGGCGGAGGCCCGCCGGGGTGGCCACGTGCGCGCCGAGGCCGGTGGCGCCGCGCTGGCCGCTGCTGCTCGCGCTCGGTGCCGCGGTGTGCCTGGGGATGGTCGGGCTCGGGCTCTTCGCGGGCGGTATCGCGGGCGGAGGGGAGGCAGGAGTCCCGTCGGGCACCGTGGTGGTGTCGGTCGCGCCGGGTGACACGCTGTGGGACCTCGCCGAGCGCGCGGCGCCGGGCAGTGACCCGGCCGCCGTCGTCGAGCGCATCCAGGAGCTGAACGGGCTCACGGGCGCGCAGGTCGACGCAGGGACGCCACTCGTCGTACCCGCGGGCGGCTGACGCCCCGACCGCTCCCTCTACTCCGAGTGCGGCCCTTATGTCGGCCGTCACTCCCTCGTGCATGCCGTGTCAGCTTGCGCCAGGGGGCCCGCTGCTCTTAAGGTCAACCCCAACATGTAGTAGTTACATGGCTGTAGTTGGTCCACAAGTTGGGGTAGAATCGACAGAGTTATCCACAGCTTGTCGGTGTTCACCCACCGGGTGTCCACACAACGATCACCAGGGCGATTGCGGCCCCGTGGTCGGACACCACGGTCGGACCCGGTGCGATGAGGAGGTGATCGGCACATGCGCTGCCCATTCTGCAGGCACGCCGATTCCCGTGTCGTCGACTCTCGTGAGGTGGATGAAGGCCAGGCGATTCGCCGCCGTCGCTCGTGCTCGGAGTGCGGTCGCCGGTTCACCACCTCGGAGACGATGGTCCTCGCCGTCGTGAAGCGTTCCGGGGTCACCGAACAGTTCAGCCGCGACAAGGTGGTTCTGGGAGTGCGCCGTGCGTGCCAGGGCCGTCCCGTCGACGACGACGCGTTACAGCAGCTCGCTCAGCGCGTCGAGGAGTCGATCAGGGCGGCGGGCGTCGCGGAGATACCGAGCCACGAGGTGGGGCTGGCCATCCTGGGCCCGCTTCGCGAGCTGGACGCTGTGGCTTATCTGCGGTTCGCGAGTGTGTACCGCTCGTTCTCCTCGATCGAGGACTTCGAGAAGGAGATCTCGGATCTTCGGCAGGCGATTGCGGGTGCGGCCGATCCGGCCGCCGGCAGCGGGAAGAGTGCGGACGACGCGTGACGTCGCCGCGAATGCGAACGCGGGAGTGGGAGTCATGACAGAAACCGTGGGGGTCGGCGCCGAGGCCTCCGGCAGGTCGGGGAAGAAGCGGCAGAGCGGTGCGGCCGCGCGCAAGGGCCTGAAGGTCCAGCGCGTCTACACCACCGAGGGCGTGCATCCCTACGACGAGGTCACGTGGGAGAGCCGCGACGTCGTCATGACCAACTGGCGTGACGGCACGATCAACTTCGAGCAGCGCGGGGTCGAGTTCCCCGAGTTCTGGTCGCTCAACGCCACCAACATCGTCACCAGCAAGTACTTCCGGGGCGCCGTGGGCAGCCCGCAGCGCGAGAGCAGCCTCAAGCAGCTCATCGACCGGGTGGTGAAGAAGTACGTCGAGTCGGGCACCGAGCACGGCTACTTCGCCTCGCCCGCCGACGCGGAGATCTTCGAGCACGAGCTGACCTGGATGCTGCTGCACCAGGTGTTCAGCTTCAACTCCCCGGTGTGGTTCAACGTCGGCACCTCGTCCAAGCAGCAGGTCTCCGCCTGCTTCATCCTCTCCGTCGACGACACGATGGAGTCGATCCTCGACTGGTACAAGGAAGAGGGCCGCATCTTCAAGGGCGGCTCCGGCGCGGGCCTCAACCTCTCGCGCATCCGCTCCTCCAAGGAGCTGCTCTCCTCGGGCGGCACGGCCTCGGGCCCGGTCTCGTTCATGCGCGGCGCCGACGCCTCCGCGGGCACCATCAAGTCCGGTGGCGCCACCCGGCGCGCGGCGAAGATGGTCGTGCTCGACGTCGACCACCCCGACGTCGAGGAGTTCATCGAGACCAAGGCCAAGGAAGAGCACAAGATCCGCGTGCTGCGCGACGCCGGGTTCGACATGGACCTCGGTGGCGCCGACATCGCGTCGGTGCAGTACCAGAACGCCAACAACTCGGTCCGCGTCTCCGACGAGTTCATGCAGGCCGTGGAGAACAAGGGCGACTTCGGGCTGCGCGCGCGGCTGACCGGCGAGGTCATCGAGCGGGTCGACGCCAAGAACCTCTTCCGCAAGATGGCGCAGGCGGCGTGGGAGTGCGCCGACCCCGGCATCCAGTACGACGACACGATCAACGACTGGCACACCTGCCCCGAGTCGGGCCGCATCACCGCGTCCAACCCGTGCTCGGAGTACATGCACCTCGACAACTCCAGCTGCAACCTCGCGTCGCTGAACCTGCTGAAGTTCCTCTCCGACGACGGCACGTTCAACGCGGAGCTGTTCGCCAAGGCCGTCGAGCTCGTCATCACGGCGATGGACATCTCGATCTGCTTCGCGGACTTCCCGACCGAGCCGATCGCGGACACCACGCGGAAGTTCCGGCAGCTGGGCATCGGCTACGCCAACCTCGGCGCGCTGCTCATGGCCACCGGTCACGCCTACGACTCCGACGGCGGGCGCGCGCTCGCCGCCTCGATCACGTCGCTGATGACGGCCGTGTCCTACCGGCGTTCGGCCGAGCTGGCCGGTGTCGTCGGCCCGTACGAGGGCTACGCCCGCAACGCCGAGGCGCACCAGCGCGTGATGCGCAAGCACGCGGCGGCCAACGAGCTGATCCGCACCTACCACACCAACGACGTCAACGTGCGCTCGCTCGCGACCCGGGAGTGGCAGCGCGGCATCGAGATCGGCGGGGCGTCGGGCTGGCGCAACGCGCAGGCCAGCGTGCTGGCTCCGACCGGCACCATCGGCTTCATGATGGACTGCGACACCACGGGCATCGAGCCGGACTTCTCGCTCGTGAAGTTCAAGAAGCTCGTCGGCGGCGGCTCCATGCAGATCGTCAACAACGCGGTGCCGCGCGCGCTGCACTCGCTCGGCTACCAGGGCGAGCAGATCGAGGCGATCGTCGACTACATCTCGCAGCACGGCCACGTCGTGGACGCTCCGGGCCTGCGCCCCGAGCACTACGAGGTGTTCGACTGCGCCGTCGGTGAGCGCTCCATCGCGCCGATGGGCCACGTGCGGATGATGGCCGCCGTGCAGCCGTTCCTGTCGGGCGCCATCTCCAAGACGGTCAACATGCCGGAGTCGGCGACCGTCGAGGAGGTCGAGGAGATCTACTTCCAGGGCTGGAAGCTCGGCCTCAAGGCGCTGGCGATCTACCGCGACAACTGCAAGGTCGGCCAGCCGCTCTCCACCGGCAAGAAGGAGAAGGCCGAGGCGGAGCCGGAGAAGGTCGTCGAGTACCGCCCGGTGCGCAAGCGCCTGCCGAAGAAGCGCCCGAGCCAGACGGTGTCGTTCACCGTGGGCGGTGCCGAGGGCTACCTGACCGCGGGCTCGTACCCCGACGACGGCCTCGGCGAGATCTTCGTCAAGCTCGGCAAGCAGGGCTCCACGCTGGCCGGTGTCATGGACGCGTTCTCGATGTCGATCTCGGTGGGCCTGCAGTACGGCATCCCGCTGGAGTTCTACGTCTCGAAGTTCTCCAACCTGCGCTTCGAGCCTGCCGGCATGACCGACGACCCGGACGTGCGGATGGCCACCAGCGTGCTCGACTACCTGTTCCGCAGGCTGGCGCTGGACTACCTGCCCTACGAGAAGCGCGCGCAGCTCGGCATCTTCACCGCCGACGAGCGTTCCGCGCAGGTCGAGGCCGACTACGGCAACGGCAACGCCGAGCCGGAGAGCGTGGACCTGGAGGCGCTGCGCAGCAGCGTGGACGCCAGCGGCACGCGCCCGGTCGAGCAGGAGGCTTCGCAGGAGGACGACTCCGCGAGGCTGCGGGAGGCGCACACCACCACGGAGCTGATGGAGCTGCACCTCGGCAAGGCCGCCGACGCGCCGCTGTGCATGACGTGCGGAACGAAGATGCGCCCGGCCGGCTCGTGCTACGCCTGCGAGGGCTGCGGAGCCACCTCTGGCTGCAGCTGACGCGCTGAGCCTGTGACGCGGAAGGCCGGAGATCGCTCGCCGATCTCCGGCCTTCCGCTGTTGCGGTGACGTGCCGCGCCGCGTGAGACTCGGGCATGGCGATCTCTCCGATCCTGGTGACCGGCGGCACCGGCACGCTGGGCAGGCACGTCGTGCGGTACCTGCTCGACCGCGGCCAACCCGTTCGCGTCGCCAGCCGTCGCCGGGCGCCCGCCGGGCCGCAGCCGCACGAATGGGCCACTGTGGACTATCGCGGCGGCACCGGGCTGGCCGCCGCCGTCGAGGGCACGAGCGCGGTGGTTCACTGCGCCACCAACGCGGTGCGCGGTGAGGCAGAGCTGGCCCGCACCGTGCTCGCCGCCGCGAAGGACGCGGGCTGCCCGCACGTCGTCTACATCTCGATCGCCGGCGTCGATCGGCACCCGCTGCCGTACTACCGCGGCAAGCTCGCGGCCGAGCGCGTGGTCGCCGACTCCGGCGTCGGGTGGACCGTCCTGCGCGCCACGCAGTTCCACGACCTCGTGTACCGCATCCTGTCCGCACTGGCCCGGCCGCCCGTGCTCGTGCTGCCCCAGGGCGTGCGCGTGCAGCCCGTCGACTCCGGCGAGGTCGGCGCGCGGCTCGCCGAGCTGGCCACCGGGGCGCCCTCGGGCCGCGTGCCGGACTTCGGCGGGCCGGAGGTCCGCGAGCTCAGCGACCTCGCCCGCGCCTACCTCGACACGGCCGGGCGCGCGCGCAAGATCGTGAGCGTCCCGCTGGCGGGCCGGTCCTACCGGGCCTACCGCGATGGTCTGCACCTCGCGCCCGGGCACGCCGAGGGCCGCGTCACGTTCGAGGAGTTCCTCGCTCAGCGCCGCTGATCGCCGGCCAGCCGCTCCCAGAGGAACTCGAAGACCAGCGCCCACTTGAACGCCAGCTGCGCGTTGTCGGCCGCCGCGCCGTGCCCGCCCTCGATGTTCTCGTAGTAGCCGACGTCCGCGGCGGCATAGCCCTGCTCCCGCATCCGGGCCACCATCTTGCGCGCGTGCGCCGGGTGCACCCGGTCGTCGCGCGTGGACGTCACGAACAGCGCCGGAGGATAAGATCGTCCACTGTGGACGTTATGGTACGGCGAGTACCGGGAGAGGTAGGCCCAGTCGGCGGGATCGTCGGGATCGCCGTACTCGGCCATCCACGACGCTCCGGCGAGCAGCTTGTGGTAGCGGCGCATGTCGAGCAGCGGCACCTGGCTGACGATGGCGCCGAACAGCTCGGGGTAGCGGGTGAGCATGACGCCCATCAGCAGCCCGCCGTTGCTGCCGCCCTGGATACCGAGCCGGGCCGGCGTGGTGATGCCGCGCTCCACCAGGTCCGCCGCCACGGCGGCGAAGTCCTCGTAGACGCGGTGGCGGTTGGCCTTGATCGCCTGGTTGTGCCAGTCCGGGCCGTACTCCCCGCCGCCGCGGATGTTCGCCAGCACGTAGGTTCCGCCCCTGGCGAGCCAGCCCCTGCCGGTCATGCCGCTGTAGTACGGCGTCTGCGACACCTCGAACCCGCCGTAGCCGGTGAGCAGCGTCGGCCCCGGCCGGTTCTCGTGGGCGCCGACCACGAAGTACGGGATCCGCGTGCCGTCGGCCGACGTCGCGAAGAACTGTTCGGCCACCAGCCCCGCGCTGTCGAAGAACGGGGGCGCCTGCCGCAGCGTCTCCAGTGTGCCGCCCACCACGCCGCGCACCAGCGTCGACGGCTCGGTGAACCCGGTGACGTCGAGGAAGAACTCGTCGCCGCCATGGGGATCGGTGCCGACGAGGTCGACGCTGCCGACCTCGGGAACGCCCGCGAGCGGCTCGTCCAGCCAGCCGCCGTCCGCCGGGGTGAGCACACGCAGCCTGGTCTTCACGTCGCTCAGCGTGCCCAGCACCAGGTGGTTGCGGGTCCACGCGTAGTAGTCGAGCGAGGTGTGCGCGTCCGGCTCGAACAACACGGTCATGGTGCGCTCACCGGCGAGGAAGGCGTCGAGTCTCGCGGCGAGCAGCGCGCCGGCCGGGTACTCGCCCCACGGCGTGCGCGTGCGCACCAGTAGCCACTCCCGGTGCACGGAGGCGTTCGCGTCCTCGGGGACGTCGATGCGCACGAGCCCGTCCGCCGTGCGCAGGTACAGCTCCGAGCGGTAGAAGTCGACGTTGCGGCGCACGAAGTCGCGTTCCCAGCCCTCGGTGGAGTCGTGGTAGGCGCGCACCGACACGTCGTCGGGCTTGCCCTCGAACACCACGGGCGCCTCGGCGAGCGGGGTCCCGCGCCGCCATTCCCTCACCACGCGCGGGTAGCCGGAGCTGGTGAGCGAGCCCTCGCCGAAGTCGGTGCCGACGTAGATGTGGTCCTCGTCGATCCAGCCGACGGAGCTCTTCGCCTCGGGAAGCTCGAAGCCGCCGTCCGCGACGCCCCTGAACTCGAGCCGCTCCAGGTCGAACTCGCGCACCACGGTCGCGTCCGCGCCGCCGCGGGACAGCTCCACGAGGCAGCGCCGCAGCCCGGGCCGCAGTACCTCGGCGCCCTGCCACACCCAGTTCTCGCCCTCGGCCTCCGCGAGCGCGTCGACGTCGATGAGCACCTGCCAGTCCGGTTCGGCCTTGCGGTACTCCTCCAGCGTGGTGCGCCGCCACAGTCCCCTCGGCTGGGTGGCGTCGCGCCAGAAGTTGTAGAGATGCTCCCCGCGACGGCGTACGTAGGGGATGCGGTTGTCGGCGTCGAGCACCTCGCGCAGCTCGCCGCGGACCCGGTCGAACCGCTCACCGCCCGTGAGCCGCGCGACCGTCTCGGCGTTGCGGGCCCGCACCCAGTCCAGCGCACGCTCGCCGGTGACGTCCTCCAGCCAGAGGTACGGGTCGTCGTCCACAGGGGGTGTTGCGTCGGTCATGGCCTCCAGTCTGCCAGCGCGCATCGGTTCCCGTTTCGTGATCCGGGACGCGGTGCCGCGCCGATAGGCTGACGTGCACTGTGGACAGAATCGACGATGTCCGCCCCGCCAGGAACAACCCCTTCGCGGTGCTGGGCGTGCTCGTGCTCGTGCTGGGGGTCGTCGGCGTGGTCGCGCTCGCGGGCAGGGCGGCCGCGCCCGTGAAAGGTGTCGCGCTGCCGTCCCCGGACGCCGTCCACGGACTCGTGGCGACGCCGTCGGTGGAGTCGCCGCCGAGGGCTCCCGCGAACGAGCCCGCCGCGGACCCGGGTGCCGGCCCGCTGCTGGGTGAGGGCGTCACGTTGCCGGGCGTCACCTGCGACCTGCCCGGGCTCGACGGCTCCCCCGAGCGGCTTCGCACGTTCTACTCAGCGGCGCTGACCTGCCTCGACGCCGCCTGGGAGCCGGTGCTGACCGGTACCGGGTCCCGGTTCGCCGAGGCGGGGCTGGAGATCGCGTCGGACGCGTCGAGCCGCTGCGGCGCGATGCCCGGCGAGGACGAGGCCACCGCGTTCTACTGCGGCGCCGACGGGATCATCTACATGCCGAGGGAACGCCTGATCGAGTACCTGGGGCTGTACCGTCCCGCGCACCTCGCCGTGCTCGCGCACGAGTACGGCCACCACGTGCAGAAGCTCAGCGGCACGCTCGCGGCCATGGCGGAGCTGATGGCCGGGCTGGACCCGGGGTCGCCCGGCGAGCTGGAGCTGACGCGGCGCACCGAGCTGCAGGCCAACTGCTTCGCGGGGCTCTTCCTCGCCGCCGTCGCCGGTCGCGGGGAGATCAGCTGGGAGGAGGCCCGCAGCGGGGTCGGCGACTTCGCGAACAGCATCGACAGCGACACCCACGGGACGCTGGAGAACCAGGTCCGCTGGGCGGAGACCGGGTTCGCGGCCGACGGTCCCTCCGCGTGCAACACGTGGACCGCGCCCGCCGCGGAGGTCGCCTGAGGTCGGCGCCCCGGCCGAGAGCTTTCACGCTGCCCACCCGACCACTAACCTGGTGTGAGGCAGCTCACGGTTCTCGGCGGGAGGAGACATTCATGCGCATTGCCGATCTGCTGCGGAGCAAGGGGGCGATGGTGGCCACCGTTGCTCCGGAGACGACCGTCAGAGAGCTGCTCGCCCGACTCGCCCAGCACAACGTCGGCGCGCTGGTGGTCGTCGACGACCACGACGAGGTGGCCGGCATCGTGTCCGAGCGCGACGTCGTGCGCCGCCTGCACGAACACGGTCCCGGCCTGCTCGACCGGCCCGTCGCCGCCATCATGACCACGGTCGTGGCCACGTGCACCCCCCAGGACTCGGTCGACCAGCTCAGCGCCGTGATGACCGAGCGCAGGATCCGGCACGTTCCGGTGCTCGTCGACGGCAGGCTCGGCGGCATCGTCAGCATCGGCGACGTGGTGAAGTCCCGGATGGACGAGCTGGAGCAGAACCAGGAACAGCTGGAGGCCTACATCTCAGGCGGGACGTTCAACGCCACCGGCTGACTCCCAGCCGCGCAGCACCCGGTCGATGTCGGAGCGGATGCGCTCGCGCGCGTCCACTCTCGGCATTCCGGACATCAGCAGGTCGTCGTAGGCGGTGTCGAGGTGCCGCACCGACGCGATCACGGCCAGTCGCACGGCGTCCTCGCCGAGTGCCCGGCCCTCGGCCGAACGTCCGACACGGCCGCTGCCCCTGGTGGCGGCGTGTTCGGCGATCGCCCGCGCCCGCTCGCGGGGGCAGCCGGGGAAGAGCCGCACGATCTCGGCCGCGAACCGGGCCTGGAACTCCACGTCCTGGACGGCGCGCCGCTCGGCGTCGCGGACCCGGCGGCGGGCGCGCAGGTCCTCGTCGGCGAGGCACTGCTCCTCGGCCCGGTCGAGCGCGGCCGGCTCCACGAGGATGCCCTGCCGCTCGTACCGCTTGCGCCTGCGGTTGAGCCGCACGACGAGCACGCACAACGTGCTCTCCTTCCTCGCGCGGCGGGACAGCGCGGCGTCGCCCGAGGGCAGGAACGCGAGGTGGTCGAAGTCGGCGCAGGTCAGGCACAGCGGGCCGGTGTCCTCGACGAGCTGGAACTCGCCCGCGCCGGCGTTCGCGCCACAGCCCGCGCACGTCCACGCCTGCTCCGCGGTGGTCACTGTGAGGTCCGGTGCCTTGTTCTGCCGTTCCCGCAGCCGTTCGAGGCGTTTCGGGGACAGCTCAGGTGACATCCAGTGCGTGCGGCAGAGACGCTCGACCGTTTCGCCGCCGTCGGCGGTGAAGCGCAGGGGCCTTTTGTCACGGGTACGGGCGAGGTAGGCGGTGTCGCTGGCCGTCAGGCCACGGGCCGCGGCCCAGTCGCGCAGGTGGGCCACGGCGTCGGTGACCTTGCGCGCGTCCACCGGGAGGGCGTGCTCGAGGCAGGGAACGCGGCCGGAGCGCCACTCCTCGGCTCGGGAAACGGGCAGCCAGCCGAGCGCGGAGAACAACTCGATCGGCGCAACGTAGTGCTGTCGGGCGAGGGCGGTCTCGGCGGCGTCGATCACCCGCTGGCGCAGCTTCGTCATGGCGCCGACAGCCTAGCCTGCCTGTTCCTCCAGGCTCGGCGCGAGCGCTGCGACACCGGCCGTGAGCGCCGTCCTCGCCTCGGCGAAGCCGGTGCCGCCGGGCAGGTGCGCGAGCAGCGACACGATGTAGCGCTGGTCGGAGCCGACGATGCCGGTGGTGTTGAGCACGAGCCCGTCGCGCACCTCCATCCAGCCCTGCTTGACGGCCCATTCGCCGTCCGGCAACACGGCGGGGATCCCGAAGTACTGGTCGAAGCCGTCCACCGCCACGCGCCTCGCGTCCGCCAGCGCGCTGAGCACGAAGTCGCTCGCGGGCCGAGGCAGCTCGTCGTCGAGGTACTCGTAGACGGTCACCACGTCGCGCGCGCTCATCCGCGTCAGCTCCCACTGGCCTGGCTCGCGGGGCGGGCTCGTACCGGTGAGGCCCATCAGCTCCGCGACGTTCCGGTCGATCTCGGTGCCGCCATAAGCACCCCACAGCGCGGACGCCACCCCGTCGGCGCTGCCTGCCAGCATCGCGTGCAGTTCCTCGCGCTCGGCGCCGCCGGGGACCTGCCAGTCCGCCTCGCGCAGCACCTCGGTGGCGATCAGCAGCTTGACCACCGAGGCCGTGTAGAACTGCGCGTCGGCGTTGAGGCTCGTGAGCATCGAGTCGGTGAGCCGGTCGTGGACGGCGAGGCCGATGCGCGTGCCCGGCACCACCGCGGTCACGGCCCCGGAGACCGCCCGCGCCAGCTCCGCGCGTTCCCGCTCCGGCGCCGGGGCCTCGGTGGTGGGTGTCAGCGGCGGCCGTGTGAACGCCTCCTCGGTGACCGGGGCACGGGTGGGCGCCTCCGGCTCGGGAGACGCCACGGTGTCGGCCCTGGTCACCGCCGACACGGTGATCACGGTCGCGACGAGTCCCGCCGCCAGCGCACTGAGGCCGATCGCCCGACGCTTCACCGGACCAGCGAATCACCCGATCGGTACGTTGCCGGTCAACTCGGTGTGAACATCAGGCGCACCGGGTTCTCAGTTGGTCATCTCCTCGCCTCGATCAGGGTGCGGGCCGAGTGGGCGGTGAACACGCCGTCGCGCCGGATCAGCTCGTGCAGCTCGCGCAGCCGGCCGAGGTGGGCGTCCACGGTGAAGCCGGGCACGGTCCAGATCACCTTGCGCAGGAACCAGATCACGGCGCCGATGTCGAAGAACTCCACGCGCAGGCGCTCCGACCGCACGTCCACGACCTCCAGGCCGGCGGCCCGCGCGTCCGCGGCCTCCCGCTCGGGATCGCGTTTCCGGCGCGCCTCCGGCTGCGGGCCGAGGAAGTACTCCACCAGCTCCCACATGGTGCCCGGGCCCACGTGCTGGGCGAAGTACGTCCCGCCCGGCCGGAGCACCCTCGCGATCTCCTCCCACCACACCGTCGCCGGGTGGCGGCTGGTCACCAGGTCGAACGCCGCGCCGGCGAACGGCAGCGGCGGCTCGTCCGTGGTCTCGACGACGACCGCGCCCCGTGGCCGCAACGACCGCGCCGCCGCGGCCACGTTCGGCGGCCACGACTCCGTCGCCACCAGCACCGGCGGGAACCGCGGCACCCCGGCCAGCACCTCCCCGCCGCCGGTCTGCACGTCCAGCGCCGCCGACGCCCGGGCCAGCCGCCGGCCCAGCTGCCGCTGGTACCCCCAGGACGGGCGCTGCTCGGTGGCCCGGCCCCCGAGCCACGAGAAGTCCCAGCCGTCGACCGGAGCGGTCGCGGCCTCGACCACCAGATCGTCGAACGAACGAGACATACTCCGATCGTCTCAGCGCCCGCCACCGGTTTACCGGGCGCGATCCCCGCGGGCACAACCTTTCGTCGGGATCCGCACCGCCTTCCTTGACACCGTGGGACGGCGCCGGAAAGGTCGAACCACTCCGATCGCCGACCGACTGGGGGCACCGTGAGAGCCGCACGCCTCGCCGTCCTGCTCACCGCCGTCATCGCGCTGCCGCTGGTTCCCGCCGCGGCGCAGGCGGAGCCGCCGCCGGGGCCGGTGTTCGAGGACGGGCAGGCGCAGCCGGTGTTCGATCCCGCCGACGTGGTACGCGAGAGTCTCTGGGTGACGGCGCCGGTGGACAGCGACCGCGACGGCGCCGACGACGAGGTGCACGTCGAGATCGTCCGACCCAGGGCCACCGAGCAGGGCCTGCGGGTGCCGGTGGTCTACCAGGCGAGCCCGTACTACGCGGGCGGCAACGACGTCGTCAACCACAACGTCGACGTGGAGCTGTACGTCCCGGACGGGCACGGCAAGCCCCAGCCGCAGATCACCTGGCGCTACGAGCAGTACCTCGTCTCGCGCGGGTTCGCGGTCGTCTACGCCGAGTCGCTCGGCAGCGGCGCCTCCACCGGCTGCCCCACCACCGGCGGCGAGAACGAGACGATCGGCGCCAAGTCCGTCGTGGACTGGCTGGGCGGAAGGGCGAAGGCCAGGGACGCCGAGGGCACACCCGTCACGGCGGACTGGACCACTGGCAAGACGGCCATGATGGGCGTGTCCTACAACGGAACCCTGCCCAACGCGGTCGCGAGCACCGGCGTCGAGGGGCTCGAGACGATCGTGCCGATCGCGGCGATCTCGGACTGGTACGACTACTACCGTGAGGACGGCGCCGTCGTGGCGCCCGGCGGTTTCCAGGGCGAGGACGCGGACGTGCTCGCCGAATACGTGTACACACGCGACGACCGGGCGATCTGCCGTCCGATGATCGACGAGCTCGCCAGGGAACAGGACCGCGTCACCGGCGACTACAGCGCCTTCTGGCACGAGCGCAACTACCTCGACGACGCCCGCGACGTGCGTGCCTCGGTGCTCGTGGTGCACGGCCTCAACGACTGGAACGTCACCACGAGCCAGGCGGCCAGGTGGTACGAGGCGCTGGGCAAGGCGGGCGTGGAACGCAGGATCTGGTGGCACCAGTCCGGCCACGCCGACCCGTACGGGCTGCGGCAGCAGGAATGGCTGCGCACGCTCAACCGCTGGTTCTCCCACTACCTGTACGGCGTCGACAACGGGATCGAGGACGAGCCGAGGTCCACGGTGCAGCGCGAGGACCTGTCGTGGACCGACGAGGCCGACTGGCCTGCGCCCGGGACCCGGGACGTGACGCTGTATCCGAGGCCGGGCGGCTCCGCACGCGGCGGGCTCGACGTGTCCGGCCCGCTGCGCGGACGGCCCGTCGTCGAGCGGTTCACCGACGACGCGACCAAGACCGTGGAACAGCTCGTCGACGCGCCGTCGTCGGCGAACCGGCTCGCCTACTCCACCGGTCCGGCGCGGAACCCCGTGCGGTTGAGCGGAACGGCGTCGGTGGAGCTGAAGGTCGCGTTCGACCGGCCCGCCGCGAACGTCACCGGCGTGCTGGTGGACCGGGCGCCCGACGGCACGTCGACCGTGATCACGCGCGGCTGGACGGATCCGCAGAACCGCACGAGCCCGTGGCGCACGCAGCCGATCCGGCCCGGGGTGCCGTACGACGTGTCGTTCGGCCTGCAGCCGGACGACTACGTGCTCGCCGCGGGACACCGCCTGGAGTTCGTGCTGCTGTCCAGTGACCACGACTTCACGTTGCGGCCCGAGCCCGGCGCGGGGCTGGCGATCGACGTGCGGAACACGGCGGTGGAGGTGCCGGTCGTCGGCGGGAAGGCGGCCCTGCGCGCGGCGTTCTGAGCGCGGTCGGCGGGCGGGGCCCGCACCACCTTAGCCCCGCCCACCGACACCAACCCGCTCCACCGCCGCCCCTCCGGCCCCCTTGTTCAACTCACCCCCACCCGTCCACAGATTCCTCCCACCCCCGCCACCCCCGCCCTCCCCACGCCATCGTGGATCCATGACCACCTCATCCACGACCGGCATCACCACGGTCGACCTCCGCGCGCCGGGGCAACTGCTCGCGGCGCTCCCGCACCTCATCGGATTCCGCCCCGCCGACTCGGTACTCGCGGTCGTCCACAGTGGATCGTCCGCGAGCCGCGTCGGCTGCGTGCTCCGTGCGGACCTGCCCGAACCGGGCCACGAGACCGGCTTCGCGCTCCAGCTCGAACAACCGCTGCTGGCCGGGGAACCCGGCGGCGTCACCATCGCCGTCGTCGGCGGGGACCCGCCGGAACAGGGCACCGGGCCGCCGTACGCCACGCTGGTCGGCGCCCTCACGGCCGTGCTCGGCGAGCGCGGTATCCCGCTCGTGCACGCCCTGTGGGTACCCGAGATCCGGGAGGGCGCGCGGTGGCGCTGCTACGACGAACCGGGCTGCGGCGGACGGCTACCCGACCCGGACTCGTCCGTCATGGCGGCCGTGTCCGCGCACGCGGGCCTGGTCACCTTCGCCAGCAGGGAGGAGATGGCCGAGCAGCTCGCTCCCGACGACGAGCCGGCACTTTCCCGCCGGGCCGCGCTGCTCGACGTCGCGGTCGACCTGCTCGGGGTGACGGCGGAGCCGGGTCCCGCGCTGCTCGGCCGCGCGTTCACGGCGGTGCGGGCGGCGCTGGCGAGAGCCGCCCGCGGCGAGCTGACGTTCTCCGACCAGGAGATCGCCGAGCTGGCCATCGCGCTCGAGCTCGCCGACGTCAGGGACGCCTGCCTGGCGACGGCACTGCCTCCGGGCGGGCCGCGCGCGGCCACGGCGGAGCGGCTGTGGCTCGCGCTCGTGCGGGCCACCCCGAAACCGGAGCGCGCTCAGGTGGCGAGCCTGCTCGCCTACTCCGCCTACGTGAGGGGAGACGGTCCGCTGGCGGGCATGGCCGTCGAGAGGGCGCTGGAGGCCCATCCCGACCACGTGCTGGCCGGGCTGCTGGCGCGGGCGCTGGCCCACGCGATGCCGCCCGCGAAGCTCGCCAAGCTCGGCGGCACCTGCGACGCCTCGGCGTTGTGGGGGCCCGAGGACGAGGAGGAGCCGCCTACGCGGGGTTCGCCGCCCTGCGGTCCTGGGTGAAGCGCCACGCGTCGGCGACCATCCCGGTGAGGTCGGTGCGCTCGGGCTTCCAGCCCAGCGCGGTCCTGGCGCCCTCGCTCGACGCCACCAGCACGGCCGGGTCACCGGCCCGGCGCTGGCCGACCACGGCGGGGATCGGGTGGCCGGTCACTTCACGGCAGGCCTCGATCACCTGGCGCACCGAGAAACCGGTGCCGTTGCCCAGATTGTAGATCTGGTGCTCGCCGGCCCGGGCGTGCTCCACCGCCAGCAGGTGGGCGTCGGCGAGGTCGGTGACGTGGATGTAGTCGCGCACCGCCGTGCCGTCGTCGGTGGGGTAGTCGTCGCCGTAGATCTGCGCCTGGGCGCGGTCTCCGGTGGCGACCTGCAGCACGAGCGGGATCAGGTGCGTCTCGGTGGCGTGCCGCTCGCCGTAGCGGCCGTACGCGCCCGCGACGTTGAAGTAGCGCAGGCTCACCGCGGCCAGTCCGTGGGCCCGCGCGTAGCTGGTGATCGCGTGGTCGATGGCGAGCTTGGTCGCGCCGTAGGTGTTGGTGGGCCGGGTGGGCGCGGTCTCCGGGATGGGGCTCGTGTCGGGCTCGCCGTAGGTCGCGGCGGTGGAGGAGAAGACCAGGCGCGGTGTGCCGTGCGTGCGCATCGCGTCGAGCAACCGGAGGGAGGTGAGCACGTTGCCGCGCCAGTAGGTGCCCGGATCCTGCATCGACTCGCCGACGAGCGACTTCGCCGCGAAGTGCAGTACCCCGTCGAAACCCTGACCCAGCAACGTTGCGGCGACCTCGGCCGCGTCACCGCGGACGAACTCGGCGCCCTCGGGCACGGCGTCCTCGTGGCCGGTGGACAGGTCGTCCACCACGGTGACGGCGTGGCCGGCCTCGACAAGCCGGGCCGCGCACACGCTGCCGATGTAACCGGCTCCACCCGTGACGACCAGTTTCATGGGCTTGGCGGACGGTGCCGTGTCGGTGGGCATCTGCTCGGGGCCTTCCTCGTTGCGACTGCGGATCGGGGGTGCTCGGCGGCCACGCTACGAGCGGGGCCTGTGCCGGAGCCGGGCGCGGGCTGGTGTGCCGCTGTGCCCGGCGGGTTCCGGGAACCGGGGTGCCGGTGCGGGCTTCCCCGATGGTGACACCCGCCACCGGTGATCGCCGGACGCGGGCACGGAGCACAGTGTGCACCCCGCCCGTGGCGGGCCGGGATCAGGGTCTGTCCTGGCCCGCACCCGCCGAGGGCACCGCGGTGAACAACCGGGGTCTGCGGTACCCGGCCTGCTCGAACGCGGCGTTCACCGCGTTCTCCACGGCCCGCTGGTCGGTGTCGCGGACGAGCGCGATCGCCGAGCCGCCGAAGCCGCCGCCGGTCATGCGCGCGCCGAGTGCGCCCGCCGCGCGGGCGGTGTCGACGGCGAGGTCGAGCTCGGGGCAGGAGATGCGGTAGTCGTCGCGCATGCTGACGTGCGAGGTGTCGAGCACGGGACCGATGTCGGCGATCCGGCCTTCCCGCAGGAGCCGGCCGACCTCGACCACGCGGTCGTTCTCGGTGACGACGTGGCGCACGAGCGGGGCCAGCTCGGCGGGCAGCGTGTCGAGCACCGCGGCCAGGCCGTCGCCGGTGACGTCGCGTAGCGCCCCGACGCCGAGCAGCTCGGCGGCCCGCTCGGTGCCGCGCCTGCGCTCGCCGTAGCCGGACTCGCTGTGCGCGTGCTTGACGCGGGTGTCGATCACGAGGACGCGCAGGCCGGCGCCCTCGGCGTTGAACGGCACCTGCTCGGTCTCGCCGGTGCGCACGTCGAGGAACAGCACGTGGCCCTCGACGCAGCACAGCGACGCGGTCTGGTCGAGCACGCCGGTCGGCACGCCGACGAACTCGTTCTCGGCGCGCTGCGCCCAGCGGGCGATTTCGGCGCGGCGGGCCTGGTCCGGCTCGCCGTGGCCCGCGAGGCCGAGCAGGGCGAGCGCCACGGCGCACTCGATCGCGGCCGACGACGACAGGCCCGCGCCCGTGGGCACGTCACCGGCGATCACCAGGTCGGCGCCGCCGTCGATGCCGTGCTCGCGCAGTACCCACGCGACACCGGCGGGGTAGGCGGCCCAGCCCTCCGGCTCGCCGGGGCGCAGGTCGGGAATCCGCACGGGGCCGGCCTGCTGGATGCGGCCGTCCGAGCCGAGCGTCGCCAGGGTGAGCACCTTGTCGTCACGCGGGGAGCCCGCGGCGGCGAGGCGATGGGGCAGGGCGAACGGCAGCACGAAGCCGTCGTTGTAGTCGGTGTGCTCGCCGATCAGGTTGACGCGCCCGGGCGCCGACCACACCCCGCGCGGCTCGGCGCCGTGCAGGGTGCGGAACGCGCCCGCCGCCGCTGCGGCAGAGGTCACCGCGCCTGCGCCAGCACGGCGTGCAACACCGACGCCGCGACCTGAGCCGAGTTGTGGTCGTCGGAGACCTCGACGGTGGAGCCACCGCCGTTGATCTTGCCGACGTGCACCGTCTGGCCGGGCACGATGCCCACGGACTTCAGCTCGGTCATCAGCGACTCGTCGAGCTGCACGTGCTCGGCGATGCGCCGGATCTCCACCTTGCCGCCGCCCGAGCGGGCCACCTCGTCCAGGCGCACCAGGTCGGCCTCGGCCGGCGGCGCGGGCTCGCCCTCGCCCAGCTTGTCGAGGCCGGGGATCGGGTTGCCGTACGGAGAGGTGGTCGGGTGGTCGAGCAGCTGCACGAGCTTGCGCTCGACGGCCTCGCTCATGACGTGCTCCCAGCGGCACGCCTCGTTGTGCACGTGCTCCCACTCCAGGCCGATGACGTCCACGAGCAGCCGCTCGGCGAGGCGGTGCTTGCGCATCACGGCGATGGCGAGCTCGCGGCCGTGGTCCGTCAGCTGGAGGTGCCGGTCGTCGGCCACCACCACCAGCCCGTCACGCTCCATTCGCGCCACCGTCTGGCTCACGGTCGGGCCGCTCTGCTGCAACCGCTCCGCGATACGCGCGCGCAGCGGCACGACACCCTCTTCCTCGAGCTCGTAGATGGTGCGCAAGTACATCTCGGTGGTGTCGATGAGATCGTTCACGCCTGTCCCCTTTGTTCGCGTTGCTCATGGTAGTCGTTGTGCCGGACAGTTACGGCAGGCGATCACGTAACGACGGCGTATTGGCCGGCGGGCCGCCCACGGTGCGTGACCGGCCGGGGCCGGGAAAGGATGAGCCGCATGCGTTCCGTCATCACGACCGCCGAACTCGCGGACCTGCTCGACGCGCCGGCCGCGGACCGCCCCACGGTCCTCGACGTCCGCTGGCGCCTCACCGGTCCGCCGGGCGCGGAGTCCTACCGGGCCGGGCACCTGCCGGGCGCCGTCTACGTCGACGTGGACACCGAGCTCGCCGCACCGCCCGGGCCGGGCGGCAGGCACCCGCTGCCTGACCCGGCCGCGCTGCAGCGCGTGCTGCGCGCCGCGGGCGTGCGCGCCGGTCGTCCCGTCGTGGCCTACGACGACGCGGACTCGTCGGTGGCCGCGCGGGCGTGGTGGCTGCTGCGCTGGGCGGGCCACACCGAGGTCGCCGTGCTCGACGGCGGCTTCGCGGCCTGGGAGGCCGAGGGCAGGCCCGTCACGACGGAGGAGCCGGAGCCCGCCGAGGGCGACCTCGAGGTCCGCCCCGGCGGCCTGCCCGTGCTCGACGCCGACGAGGCCGCGGCGCTCGCCCGGGAGGGCGTGCTGCTCGACGCGAGGGCACCGCAGCGCTACACGGGTGAGACGGAGCCCGTCGACCCTCGCGCCGGTCATATCCCTGGCGCCCGCAACGCCCCGTTCGCCGCGCATGTCGGGTCCGAAGGGCGCTGGCGTTCGCCCCGGGAGCTCGCCGAGCATTTCGCGAGGCTCGGCGTGGGTGACGGGGTGCCGGTGGGCGCCTACTGCGGCTCGGGCATCACCGCCAGCTCGATCGTGCTGGCGATGGAGGTCGCGGGCAGGCGTGAGCCGGTGGCCCTCTACGCGGGGTCGTGGTCGAACTGGTCGGCCGATCCGGCCAGGCCCGCGGCGACGGGTCCCGAACCCGGTTAGCCTCCTGGCGTGCGGCCGCGGCCCCCAGGAGGCGCTGCGCGCGGCGGTACGCCCTCCCGTCACCCGGCCGCCGCCCCCCAAGGACGCGCTGCGCGCGGCAGTACGCCCTCCCGTCACCCGGCCGCCGCCCCCCAAGGACGCGCTGCGCGCGGCAGTACTCTCTTTTCATGTCGTCCTCCGCCGTCGTCTGGGACCCCGCACTGCTCGGCTACGACCTTGGTGGCGAGCACCCGTTCAACCCGGTCCGCCTGCACCTGACGGTCAAGCTCGCGACCGCGCTGGGGGTGCTGAAGGACGTGCCCCTGCTGGTGCCGGAGCCGGCGACCGAGGTCGAGCTGTACCGCGCGCACGCCGCGGAGTACCTCGAAGCGGTGAAGCAGGCGCCGATGGCGAGCTGGGACGTCGGGCACGGGCTCGGCACCAGCGACAACCCGATCTTCACGAACATGCACGAGGCGTCGTCGCTGGTCGTCGGCTCGACGATGCTCGGCGCGCGCCGCATCGCCGAGGGCAGGGCACTGCGGGCGGTGAACATCGCGGGCGGGCTGCACCACGCCATGCGCGACCACGCGTCCGGCTTCTGCGTGTACAACGACCTGTCGGTGGCGATCTCGTGGCTGCTGGACAACGGGTTCGACCGCATCGCCTACATCGACACCGACGTGCACCACGGCGACGGCGTGCAGGCCGCCTTCTACGGCGACCCGCGCGTGCTCACGATCTCTCTGCACCAGCACCCCTTCACGTTGTTCCCCGGCACCGGGTACTCCGGCGAGACCGGGGTCGAGGGCGCCGAGGGCAGCGCCGTGAACATCCCGTTGCCGCCGAGGACGAAGGACGCGGGCTGGCTGCGGGCGTTCCACGCCGTGGTGCCGTCGCTGCTGGCCGAGTTCCGTCCGCAGCTGCTGGTGACCCAGTGCGGCGTGGACTCCCACGAGGAGGACCCGCTCGCCGACCTGTCCCTGACCGTCGACGGTCACCGCACGATCTACCGCGCGCTGCGCGAGCTCGCCGACACCCACGCCGACGGCAAGTGGCTCGCGGTCGGCGGCGGTGGCTACCAGCTGATCCGCGTGGTGCCGCGGTCGTGGACCCACCTGATCGCGACGGTGCTCGACCGCGACGTCGATCCGGACACCCCGCTGCCCGCCGAGTGGTCGGATCTGGTGCGCGAGGCGGCGCCGAGGGCGGAGCTGCCGCTGCGCATGACCGACGGCGGCGACACCGGGTTCGCGCCGTGGGGGGACGGGCTCGACGACGCCGTCGACGTGGCGATCCGCGACACCCGCAGGGCGGTCTTCCCGCTGCACGGCCTGGATCCGGACGATCCGAGGGACTGATCGAGATGACGAGCGACACCGGCGAGCGGAACTTCGATCCCTTCGACTACCCGCGCCAGTGGGAGGCCGACGTCCTGCTCTCCGACGGCGGAACCGTCCACTTGCGACCCGTGGTGCCGACGGACGCCGACGGGCTCGTGGCGCTGCACGGCAGATTGTCCGACCGCACGCGCTACCTGCGCTACTTCGGCGCCTACCCGCGCATCCCGGCGCGGGACCTGGAGCGCTTTTCCACGGTCGACCACCACGACCGCGTGGCG
Source organism: Prauserella flavalba (assembly GCF_003202235.1). GTDB lineage: Bacteria > Actinomycetota > Actinomycetes > Mycobacteriales > Pseudonocardiaceae > Prauserella_A > Prauserella_A flavalba. Next base: position 298,815 of record NZ_MASU01000009.1, on the reverse strand, counting down.
TTCGTGGCGCTGCTCGGCGACGACGTGGTGGCCGTGGGCCGGTACGAGCGGCTGGACGCCGAATCGGCCGAGGTCGCGTTCGTGGTCGACGACGCGCACCAGGGCCGTGGCCTCGGGTCGATCCTGCTGGAGCACCTCGCCGCCGCCGCGTCGGAGCGGGGCCTACGCCGGTTCGTCGCCGAGGTGCTCGCCGAGAACTCGGCCATGATCCGGGTCTTCCGCGACGCCGGCTACCAGGTGAGCCGCGCGTTCGAGGAGGGCGTGGTGCACCTGGAGTTCGACATCGACCCCACCGAGGAGTCGCTGGCCGTGGCGCGTGCCCGCGAGCAGGCCGCCGAGGCGCGCAGCGTGCACAACCTGCTGCACCCGCGCTCGGTCGCCGTCATCGGCGCGTCCACCGACCCGACCAAGATCGGGTACGCGGTGCTGAGCAACCTGCTCGCGGCCGACTTCGCGGGCACGGTCTACCCGGTCAACCCCGAGCACGCCTCCGTGCGCGGCGTGCGCGCGTACAAATCGGTGCTGGAGATCCCCGACCCGGTGGAGCTCGCGATCGTCGCCGTGCCCGCCGACCAGGTGGAGTCGGTGCTCGACGGCGCGCTGGCCAAAGGCGTCAAGACGCTCGTGATCGTGTCGGCGGGCTTCGGTGAGGCGGGCCCGCACGGGCAGCACGCCGAGCTGCGGCTCGTCGGCGAGGCCAGGGCACACGGCATGCGCGTGGTGGGCCCGAACGCGCTCGGCGTGCTCAACACCGACCCGCGCGTGCGGCTCAACGCCACGCTCGCGCCCCGGCTGCCCAAACGCGGGCGCACGGGCTTCTTCTGCCAGTCCGGTGCGCTGGGCACCGCGATCCTCGCCGACGCCGAGGCGCGCGGGCTCGGGCTCTCGACGTTCGTGTCGGCCGGTAACCGCGCCGACGTCTCCGGCAACGACCTGCTGCAGTACTGGGAGACCGACCCGAGGACCGATCTCGTGCTGCTGTACCTGGAGTCGTTCGGCAACCCGCGCAAGTTCGCGCGCCTCGCGCGCAGGCTCGCGCGCAGCAAGCCGATCGTGGCGGTGAAGTCCGGGCGGCACGCGGTGCGCCCGCAGCTGGCGGCCACCTCGACCGAGATCGACGAGTCGAGCGTGCAGGCACTGTTCGAGCAGGCCGGGGTCGTGCGGGTGGACTCGCTGGCGCAGCTGTTCGACACCGCGCTGGTCTTCGCCCACCAGCCGCTGCCCACGGGTTCGCGGATCGCGATCGTCGGCAACTCGAGCGCGATCGGGCTGCTCGCCGCGGACACCGCGCGGGCGCAGGGGCTGCGGCTCGGCATCGATCCGGTGGACGTCGGCCCGCAGGCCTCGCCCGAGCAGTTCGCGGCAGCCGTGGGGGAGGCGCTGGACTCGCCGGACGTGGACGCCCTCGTCGCCGTGTTCGTGCCCCCGGTGGCGATTCCCGGCACGGCCTACGCGCGGTCGCTGCGGGAGACCGTCACGGCGCGGAAGGACACGGTCCAGAAGCCGATCGTCTCGACGTTCCTCGCCGCCGAGGGGGTGCCCGCCGAGCTGGCGGTGCCGGGCGAGGACGGGGCGCCCTCGGCGGGGTCGATCCCGAGCTACCCGAGCCCGGAGCGCGCGGTGAACGCGCTCGCGCGCGTGGTGCGCTACGCCGCGTGGCGGCAGCGGCCACAAGGCACGCTCGTGCGGCCCGCGGGCCTGCACGCGGAGCAGGCGCGGGGCATGGTCCGGGAGCTGCTGGCCGACGACCACAACCGGGTCCTGACCGACGACGAGGTGGTGCGGCTGCTTGCGTGCTACGGCATCGAGGTGGTGCCGTTCCGGCTCGTCGCGGGCGCCGACGACGCCGTGGCGGCCGCGGCGGAGCTGGGCTACCCGGTGACGCTCAAGGCGTTCGACGACCGGCTGCGCGGCAGGCCGGACCTCGCGGGCGTGCGGCTGGACCTCACGTCGGAGGACTCGGTGCGCGTCAGCTACCGCGATCTGCGGGAGGTCTCGGGCGCCGACGAGGTGTACGTGCAGCGCATGGCACCGAAGGGAGTGTCGTGCGTGATCGGGCTGCAGGACGACCCGTCGTTCGGCACGCTCGTCGCCTTCGGCCTCTCCGGTGTGGTGAGCACGCTGCTCGGCGACCAGGCGTTCCGCGCGGTGCCGCTCACCGACGTCGACGCCGCGACGATCGTGCGCGAGCCCAAGACGGCGCCGCTGCTCACCGGCTACCGCGGCGACGAGCCCGCCGACCTGGCGGCGTTGCAGGACCTGGTGCTGCGCGTGGCGGCGCTGGCCGAGGACAACCCCGAGGTGCGCTCGCTGTCGCTCGACCCGATCCTCGCCTCGCCCGACGGCGCCTTCGTCACCAACGCGCGCATGGTACTGGGACCGCCGCCGTCGCGCCCGGACTCGGGACCGCGCAGGCTGCGCCCAATCACCGCGCCGGAGGACTGATCCGCGTGCCGTCCGGCGGCGGCCCGGCCGGTTGCCGCGAAGGCCCGAGCGCCACCGCTCCGGCCTAGAACGCCGAGGGTTTCATCGCGTAGACGTAGCGCTTGCCGGGGTACTCGGTGAGCCCCCACAGCTGTTGCTGCGGGCCCCGGTAGGAGAGGTCCTCGGGGCCGATCGGCTGGGCTCCGCTGTGCTTGGCCGGTCCGCTGCTCGCCGTGAACGTGTACACCGAGCCGCGCGAGCCCGAGCCCGCGCTCGCCGACACGAGGAACTCGCCGTTGATCGCCGTCGCGCCCTGCATGCTGGCGATGTCGGTGCGGTAGGCCTCGGTGGCGTGGGTGTAGCCGTCGGCCGACTCCTTGAACTTGCGGTCGGTGTAGTCGATCGGGAACCGCACGACGCGCGAGCCGGTGCCGTCGGCGTTGTACTCGGGCACGACCACGCTGTCGGGCGAGCTGGTGCGGTCCAGCGAGGCCGCCGAGTAGCGCAGCCGCGCGACGCCGTTCGTGGTGGACGCCGTGAACTTCTGCGCCTGCGGGAGCACGTAGGCGTAGTTGAAGGCGTGGTAGCTGCCGTCGGACTGCCTGCCGATCTTCGACTCGTCCCCGGTCGAGACCTTCCACAGGTGCCGCAGGTCGAAGGCCCGGAACCCGCCCCACGTGTCGGCCGAGTAGAGGTAGTGGCCGTAGGTGAAGATGCCGCCGGCGTGCACGGTCACCGGGCGGAAGTCGGGCAGGCCCGCCGAGTTGGTGTACGGCTCGACGAGCAGCACGTGGCGGTACTTCGGCGCGGATGGGGTCGCGTAGTCCACGAAGGACACACGGACGCCCTTGTTGGTGCCGGAGCCGTTGTAGTACCAGCTGACGAACAGCGCGGTGCGGCCCTCGTAGGTGCCGCTGCCGTAGGCGTCGGCGGTGGTGCTGATGCCCTGCGGGTACCAGTCGGCGGTGCCGTTGTCGCCCGACTGCCAGCAGAACGCCGCCACCTGCCCGGTCGCGGAGGGGTCGCACCCGCTCGTGGTGCCGGTGCGGTTGGCGCTGTCCAGCACGGCGGGCAGCGACGCGTTCGGCAGGGCGTCGTCGAGTTTCGCGATCACGGCGTTGTAGGCGCCCTCGGCGAGGCGGAAGTCGCTCGCCGTGAGCGTGACCGGCGCGGCGCTCGCCGCGGGTGCGGACACCACCGACACGGCGGCGACCAGGCTGAGTGCGGAGAGAGCGCAGAGCGGTCCTCGGCTTCGCATGCCGGTCACGGTAGGGCAGATTCGTCCCGCGTGGGGCGGGTTTCGTACATCGGCGCCGCATTCGGTCTGGACCACACCGGATCGGAGCAGTCCACGCCCTCGGCGGCAAGCCGGCGTTTCACCACTTTGAACGTGGCCGTCCTCGGCAGTTGGTCGACGATCCGCACGAAGCGTGGTAGCTGCTTGGGGCCGAGATCGGGCTGCGCGGCCAGGAAAGCGCCGAACTCGGCGGGAGTGAGCGTGGCGCCGGGCTCGGGCACGAGCGCGGCCATCACGTCGTCGCCGACGCGCCCCGGCACCGCGTACACGGCGGCCTCCGCGACCGCGGGGTGGCGCAGTAGTACCCGTTCGATCGGTGCCGTGCCGAGGTTCTCGCCGTCGACGCGCAGCCAGTCGCCGTGCCGTCCCGCGAAGTAGCAGAAGCCCCGCTCGTCGGTGTAGGCGAGATCGCCCGTGTGGTACCGGCCGTCGCGCAGCCGCTCCTCGGTCGCGGCGTCGTCGCCGTAGTAGCCCGCGAACCAGCCGGCGCCGGTGGTGTTGACCAGTTCGCCCACGGCGTCGGCGGCGTTGAGCAGCGTGCCGTCCGCGCCGAACCGCGCGGGCGGGCACGGCGCGCCAGTGCCGGGGTGCAGCACCTCGACACCGGGGGTGGGCCTGCCGAGCGAGCCGGGCGGGGTGTCCGGGGTGCGCGCGAACCCGACGCCCCCCTCGGTGGAGCCGAACGCGTCCACCACGCGGCAGCCGAACCGCTCGGCGAACGCGGCGAGGTCGGCCTCGGCGCCCTCGTTGCCGTACACGACGCGCAGCGGGTTGTCGGCGTCGTCGGCCAGCCTTGGCGTGCTGAGCACGTAGGACAGCGGTGTGCCGACGTAGTTCGCGTACGTGGCGCCGAACCGGCGCACGTCGGGGAGGAAGCCCGACGCGGAGAACCGGCGGCGCAGCGCGATCGTGGCACCGGCCGCCAGCCCGACCGCCCAGCCCGCCATGATCGCGTTGGAGTGGAACATCGGCATCGCGACGTACACGGTGTCCGCCGTGGACAGCGCGAACCGCTCGGCGAGCATCCGGCCGGGGAACGCGATCTTGCCGTGGGTGCAGCGCACCGCCTTCGGGTCGCCGCTCGTGCCGGAGGTGTAGATGAGCATCAGCAGGTCGTCAGGGCGGGCGGGCACTGGCTTGGGCTCGGCGCGGGCGTGCGCGGCGAGCAGTTCCGTCCACTCCGGACCGTCGAGGTCGAGTACGGGCACGCCCACGTCGGCCAGCAGCGGCACGTACTTCGCCTCGGCGAGCACGAACTGGCAGTCGGCGAGCCGGACGTCGCGCGCCAGCGCCTCGCCCCGGCGGGTCGGGTTCAGCCCGGCCAGCACCGTGCCCGACAGCGCGGCGCCGCCGAGCAGGAAGGCGAACGACGGCACGTTGTCCGCGAGCACTCCGACGTGCGGCGGCGGGCCGGGACGCAGCAGCGTGCGCAGGAGCGCGCCGTGCGCTGCGCTCCGCCGTACGCACTCCGCCCACGTCCACGCGCGGTCGGCGAACCGCAGCCCGGCGTGCTCGTCGCCGGTGCGGGCCAGCAGCAGCTCGGTGACGGTGGGAACGGCGTTCATGCGAGCTGCGAGCCGAGCTCACGCAGGTGCGCGGTCGCGCCGCCGAGCGCGAACTCGGTGCGCTTGGCCGCGACGAAGTAGCGGTGCACCGGGTGGTCGACGTCGATGCCGACGCCGCCGTGGACGTGCACGACGGTATGGGCGACGCGGTGTCCGGCTTCGGCCGCCCAGTACTTGGCCGTGGCGACCTCCTCGGCGGCGTCCTCTCGTTCGGTGAGCCGCCACGCGGCCTGCCACAGGGTCAGCCGCACCGCCTCGACATCGAGGTGTGCGTCCGCGAGGCGGTGCCGCACGGCCTGGAACCCGCCGATGGGCTGCCCGAACTGCGTGCGCTCGCGCGCGTACTCCGCCGTGAGCTCCACGGCCCGTTCCAGCACCCCGAGCTGGAACGCGCAGAGCCCGGCCGTGGCGCGCGCTCGCAGCCACGGGACCGCCCGTGCGGGCAGCACGGCGCTCGCGCGCGCGTCGGTGGCCTCGGCGAGCGCGGCGTCGGCGTGGTCCACGGCCGACTGCGGGGACACCGTGAGGTCGTTCGCGTCCACCACGGCGACGAGCTCGCCGTCGGCGGACGTGGCCTGCACGAGGAAGCCGTCGGCGAACGCACCGAAGGGCACCGCCGACTGCGCACCGGTGATCCGCACGCCGGCGTCGTCGCGTTCGGCGGTGAACCCGGTGGGCGCGCCGGTGTCGGGCAGGGCCACGGCGAGCACGCGCTCGCCGCGCAGCACGGGAACGAGCCAGCGTTCCGTCTGCTCGGGGGTGCCGAATTCGGCGAGCGTGGCGGCCGCCGCGGCGATGCCCGGCAGGTAGGGCACCGGGGCGACGGCCCGGCCCAGCTCGATCAGGATCGAGCACTGTTCGAGCAGCCCGAACCCGCCGCCGCCGACCGCCGAGGGCAGCGCGGCGTCGAGCACGCCCGCCCTGGCCAGGGCCGTCCACAGTGCACGGTCGAAGCCGCCCGCGCCCGCCGGCCCGAGCGACTCGGGGGTGACGTGGTCGTTCGCGATGCGGCGGGTGAGCGCCGCGAGGTCCTGCTGTGCTTCGGTGAGGGTGAAGTCCATGGTTGCCCCTAGCGCTTGACGGGAAGACCGAGTGCGGTCGCGGCGACGAGGTCGCGCTGGATCTCGTTGGTGCCGCCGCCGAAGGTGAGGATCAGCGCCGACCGGTGCGCGCGTTCGATCCGCCCGCGCAGCAGCGCCCCCGGCGAGCCCTCGCGCACGACGGCGGCCGCGCCGAGCACCTCCATGAGCAGCCGGTAGGCCTCTGTGGCGAGCTCGGTGCCGAACACCTTGGTGCCCGACGCCTCTGCCGGTCCCAGCTCGCTCTCGGCCGCGGCCCAGGCGATCCGCCAGTTGCGCAGCTTGAGGTACTCCGTGTGGGCGTGCACGCGGGCCAGGTGCGTGCGCACCCATTCGGCGTCGATCACGCGGCTGCCGTCGGGCTGCTTGGTCTCGCGCGTCCAGGCGAGCACGTCGGCGAGCGCCGACGCCAGCGGGGCGGCGGAGGTCAGCGCGACGCGCTCGTGGTTGAGCTGGTTGGTGATCAGCGGCCAGCCCGCGTTCTCCTCCGCGATGCGCGCGCTGACGGGCACGCGAACGTCGTCGTAGTAGGTCGCGCTCGTGCCCGGTCCGGCGACCGTGCGCACCTTGGTCCACGAGAACCCCTCGGCCGAGGTGGGCACCACGAGCATGCTGAGCCCCTTGTGGCGGGGCGCGCCCGGATCGGTTCTGGCGGCGAGCCACACGTAGTCGGCGTACTCAATGAGGCTCGTCCACATCTTCTGCCCGTTGATCACGTACTCGTCGCCGTCGCGCACGGCCCGCGTGCGCAGCGCCGCGAGGTCGGTGCCGGCGCCGGGCTCGGAGTAGCCGATCGAGAAGTGCAGCTCGCCGGCGGCGATCCTCGGCAGGTAGAACGCCTTCTGCTCCTCGGTGCCGAACCGCATGATCGTCGGCCCCGCGGTGTTGATCGTCAGGAAGGGCACCGGCACCCCGGCGATGGCCGCCTCGTCGGTGAAGACGAGCTGGTCGAGCATCGAGCGCTCCTGCCCGCCGTAGGCCTCCGGCCAGCCGATCGCGAGCCACCCGTCCTTGCCCAGCTGTCGCACGATCTCCTTGTACGCCAGGCCATCGCCGTACTCTCCGCCGTCGCTCGCGAGGCCCTCCCTGCGTTCGGGGGTCATCAGCTCGGCGAAGTACTCGCGGAGGTGGGCGCGCAGCCGTTCCTGCTCGGATGTGAAACCGATCCGCATCTGATCCTCCCGCTCGCGCGTTGGACATGGTGCCGGGCTCGCCCGCCGGGCTAGTGTAGAACAGGTTCTAGTTCTTCGAGGAGGTCGGAATGCGGGTGGAGGTCGACCGGGACCTGTGCGAGGCCAACGCGGTCTGCGCGGGGATCGCGCCAGGGGTGTTCGAGCTCGATGACGACGACGAGCTGCTCATCAGCCGGGCCGAGGTGTCGGACGACAAAGTAGAACTTGTTTCCCAAGCAATCGACGCTTGCCCCAGGAATGCCCTGTTCAAGAGCGACTGATTGAGGCTTGCCCTCAACAAGAACAGATTCTAGTCTTGCGGGAAACGCGGGCCAAGGGCGGCTCGCGGTGACCTGGCGGGAGGCAGCCGGAGTGAGAGCAGCCGTACTGAACGCGATCGGCGACGAGAAGCTCGAGCTGCGCGACGACGTCACGACGGTGGACCCGGGTCCCCACGAGGTCCGGATCCGCGTGCGCGCATCGGGCATCTGCCACAGCGACCTGTCCGCGATGGACGGCACCCTGCCGGCGCTCGCGCCCGGCATCATCGGCCACGAGGGCGCCGGTGAGGTGCTCCAGGTGGGCCAGGGCGTCGAGCATCTCGCGCCCGGCGACCACGTCACCGTGTCGTTCGTGCCGCCGTGCGGCAGCTGCCCGAGCTGCCTGCGCGGCGAGCCGAACCTGTGCGCGGTCCACGCGATCGCGGCGTTCACCACGCCCCGGTTCAAGCAGGGCGACAGCCCGATCTTCGGCTACGCCGGGCTCGGCACGTTCGCCGAGGAGGTGGTGGTGCCCGCCTCGGGCGCGGTCAAAGTGGACCAGGACGTGCCGTTCGAGACCGCCGCGCTCATCGCGTGCGGCGTGCTCACCGGCGTCGGGGCCGTGCTCAACACCGCGAAGGTCACGCCGGGCTCCACGGTGGCGGTGATCGGGTGCGGCGGCGTCGGCATCTCGGTGCTCCAGGGCGCGCGCATCGCCGGTGCCACCACGATCGTCGCCGTGGATCCGGTCGAGGCCAAGCACGACGTCGCCCTCCGCTTCGGCGCCACCCACGCGACCACGCCGGAAGGTCTTGCCGGGCTCAAGGAGTCGCTGACCGCCGCCGAGGGCTTCGACCACGCCTTCGACGTGGTCGGCCTGCCCGCCACGATCCGCTCCGCGTGGGACAACGCCCGCCGCGGCGGCTCCGTGATCATCGTCGGTGCGGGCAAGGCCGACGCGATGGTGCAGTTCAGCGCGCAGGAGCTGTTCCTGCACGACAAGAAGATCCTCGGCTCGTTCTACGGCTCCGCGCACGTGCACCGCGACACCGCGCGGATGCTCAGGTTCTGGCGGGCCGGCCTGCTCGATCTCGACGGCATGATCTCCCGCCGCCTCGGCTTCAGCGAGATCAACGACGGCCTCGGCGTGCTGCGCCAGGGCACCAGCGACGTCATCCGCCAGGTGGTGACCCTCGGGTGAGCCCGGTCAGCCTGGAGGGCAGGACCGCCGTCGTCACCGGGGCGGGCGCGGGGCTCGGGCGCGCGGAGGCGCTCGCGCTCGCGTCGGCCGGTGCGGCGGTGGTGGTCAACGACGTCGGCGAGGGCGCCGCGCGGACCGTCGCCGACATCGAGGCCGCCGGGGGCAAGGCGCTCGCGGTCACCGGCGACGTCGGCGAGCGCGAGACCGCCGACGCGCTGCTCGCCGCGGCGACCGAGCACTTCGGCGGGCTGGACGTGCTCGTCAACAACGCGGGCGTGCTGCGCGACCGGATGCTGTTCTCGATGTCGGACGAGGAGTGGGACACCGTGCTCCGCGTCCACCTGCGCGGGCACTTCCTGCTGTGCCGCGGCGCCGCCGCGTACTGGCGAGGGAAGTCCAAAGTGGAGGGCGGACCGGTGTACGGCCGGATCGTCAACACCGCGTCGGAGGCGTTCCTCGTCGGCTCGCCCGGCCAGCCCAACTACAGCGCCGCCAAGGCGGGCATCGCCGCGCTCACCGTGTCGAGCGCCCGGGCACTCGCCCGCTACGGCGTCTGCGCCAACGCCATCTGCCCCCGGGCCCGCACCGCCATGACCGAGTCGGTTTTCGGCGACGCGCCCGCCGAGGGCGCCGACCCGCTGTCGGTGGACCACGTCGCCCCGTTCGTCGCCTACCTCGCCTCGCCCGCCGCCGCCGCGATCAACGGCCAGGTGTTCGTGGTGCACGGCGGCATGGTCGCCCTCCTCAAGCCGCCGGAGGTGGAGCGGCGCTTCGACACGGCGGGCGGCACGTGGACCACCGCCGAGCTCGCCGAGCACGTCGGCGGGTACTTCGCCGGGCGTGACCCCGATCGGATGTTCGCAGCCAACGACGTTCTGTCACTTCCCTAGGGAGAACACATGACGCTCACCGTGCAGCCGCACCGCGAGTCGGTGGGGCTCAAGGCAGGCCAGCTCCTCATCGGCGGCACCTGGTGCCCGTCCGAGAGCGGCGCCACCTGGACCCACCATCACCCGGCCACCGGCGAGGAGGTCGGCGAGTTCGCCAAAGGCACCGCGGCCGACGTGGACGCCGCCGTCGCCGCCGCGAGGAAGGCATTCGACTCGGGCACGTGGTCGCGGCCCCGCGCGGGCGTGCGGATCGGGCTGCTGCACCGCTATGCCGAGCTGCTGCGCAAGCACGCCGACGAGCTGCGCGCACTGCAGGCGCTCGACAACTCGGTGCCGCTGTCGTTCGGCGGCATCTACGCGACCTCGGTGGGCGCCGCGGCCGACGTCTTCGACCACCACGCCGGGTGGGTCGACAAGCTCGGCGGCCAGACGCTGCCGCCGTACCAGGGCGGCGACCACCTCGCCATGACGTTCCGCGAGCCGATCGGCGTGGTCGCGGCGATCCTGCCGTGGAACGCGCCGTTCCTGCTGTTCGCGCAGAAGGTCGCCCCCGCGCTCGCGGCGGGCTGCACGATCGTGCTCAAGCCCTCGGAGTACTGCACGTTCTCCGTGCTGCGCATGGTGGAGCTGCTCATCGAGGCGGGCCTGCCCGAGGGCGTGCTCAACGTTGTGACGGGCACGGGCGAGCAGGTGGGCGAGGCGCTGATCAACCACCGGGACGTCGACAAGGTGAGCTTCACCGGCAGCCGCGCCGTCGGCAAGCACATCGTCGAGGCGTCGGCGGGCACCCTCAAGCGGGTCTCGCTGGAGCTGGGCGGCAAGAGCCCGGCCGTGGTGTTCGCCGACGCGCCCAACGTCGGGGTCGCCGCCGCGACCGTGGTCGGCGCCGTGACGATGGGCCTGTCCGGGCAGGCGTGCGTGGCCAACACGCGGGCGCTCGTGCACCGCGACGTCTACGACGAGTTCCTCGGCGCCGCGCAGGGCATGGCCGCCGCGGTGACCTACGGCGACCCGTTCGACCCCACCGTGATCTCGGCGCCGCTCATCAACGGGCGCCAGCTCGACCGGGTGCTCGGCTACATCGAGCAGGGCAAGACCGAGGGCAGGCTCGTCACCGGCGGCGAGCGGCTCGGCGGCGACCTCGCGGGCGGCAACTTCGTGGCACCGACGATCTTCGCCGACGTCGCCAACTCGGCGACCATCGCGCAGGAGGAGATCTTCGGTCCCGTGCTCGCCGTGGTGCCCTTCGACGACGAGGACGAGGCGATCGCGCTCGCCAACGACACCGAATACGGGCTCGGCGCGGGCCTGTTCACCGCCGACGTGCAGCGGGCCTTCCGGGTCACGCGCGCGCTCAAGGCGGGCACGGTGGGCGTCAACGGCTTCCAGATCGAACCGCACCTGCCGTTCGGCGGGTTCAAGCAGTCCGGGCTCGGCCGCGAGGGCGGGCTGTCGGCGATCGAGGCCTACACCGAGCTGAAGTCGGTGTTCCTGCCGCTGACCGACGAGATGATGTGACACGGGCATGGGCAGGCTGACGGGAAAGGTCGCCCTGATCACCGGAGCCGCGCGCGGCCAGGGCGCCGCCGCGGCGCGCCGGTTCGCCGCCGAGGGCGCCAAGATCATGATCGCCGACGTCAACGACGCCGAGGGCAAGGCGCTCGCCGGTGAGCTCGGCGACTCGGCCGCCTACGTGCACCTCGACGTGGCCGAGGAGGACGACTGGGCGCGGGTCGTGGACCGCACGGTCGCCGAGTTCGGCTCGCTCACGGTCCTGGTCAACAACGCCGGGGTGCTGCACTTCTCGCCGCTGGGCCAGACCACGCTCGCCGACTACGAGCGGGTGATCAGAATCAACCAGGTCGGGGCGTTTCTCGGCATGCGCTCGGTCGTTGAACCCATGTCGAACGCGGGTGGCGGTTCGATCGTCAACGTGTCCTCTGTGGAGGGACTCGCGGGTATGCCGTTCCTGGTCGCCTACACGGCGAGTAAGTTCGCGATCAGGGGAATGACCAAGGTGGCCGCGCTCGAGCTCGGGGAACGCGGCATCAGGGTCAATTCACTGCATCCCGGCATGATCGACACCCAGATGGTGAGCGACGCGGCCGGGGGCGCCGAGGTGGACTTCTCGCGGGTGGCCCGCAGGCTCGCACTGCAGCGGGTCGGGCGGCCGGAGGAGATCGCCGAGGTGGCCTTGTTCCTGGCCGGCGACGAGAGCTCGTACTGCACGGGGGGCGAGTTCGTGGCGGACGGGGGCGCCACGGCCACACACGCGCTGAAGCTGTGACCGAGTAGAGCGGCCGGAGGTCTGATGGGAGCCCAGCAGGGGTCGATGACGATCCCCGGCACCGCCGCGCTGGCGCAGGTGGGCAGGCTCGCGACATTGGCCTGGGAGGTGTTGCGCGCGATCCCGCGCAGGCCGTTCCAGACCAGGGAGTGGATCCAGCAGTGCTGGTTCTTCGCCAGCGTGACGATCCTGCCCACCGCACTGGTCGCGATCCCGTTCGGCGCGGTGATCGCACTGCAACTCGGCTCGCTGACCCAGCAGATCGGCGCGCAGTCGTTCACCGGGGCGGCGAGCGCGCTCGCGATCGTGCAGCAGGCGAGCCCGCTGATCACGGCGCTGCTCGTGGCCGGTGCCGGAGGAAGCGCCGTCTGTGCTGACATCGGGGCGCGCAAGATCCGCGAGGAGATCGACGCCATGGAGGTGCTCGGCGTCAATCCCATCCAGCGGCTGATCGTGCCGAGGGTGCTCGCGGCGATCGTCGTGTCGGTGCTGCTCAACGGCCTCGTCAGCGTGGTCGGCGTGCTGGGCGGCTACTTCTTCAACGTCGTCATGCAGGGCGGCACCCCCGGCGCGTACCTCGCGAGCTTCAACGCGCTCGCGCAGCTGCCGGACCTCGTCATCAGTGAGATCAAGGCGTTCCTGTACGGCTTCGTCGCCGGGGTGGTGGCCGCGTTCCGAGGGCTCAACCCGGAGGGAGGGCCGAAGGGGGTGGGTGACGCGGTGAACCAGGCGGTGGTCATCACCTTCCTGCTGCTGTTCCTCATCAACGTCGCGCTGACCGCGATCTACCTCCAGATCGTCCCGCCGAAGGCCCTGTGATGAGCGGGCAGCCGACGGTGTCCGACCGGACCCTGGAGATCATCGCGCGGCCCGGCGCGAGCCTCGAGGGCTTCGGCAGGCAGCTCTCCTTCTACGCCAGGGCGCTCGCGTGGGCTCCGCGTACCGTGCGCCGCTATCGCCGCGAGATGCTGCGCCTGCTCACCGAGGTCAGCTTCGGCACGGGCGCGCTCGCCGTGATCGGCGGGACCCTCGGCGTGATGATCGGCATGACCCTGTTCACCGGCCTCATCGTCGGCCTGCAGGGCTATTCCGCGCTTGACCAGCTCGGCACCGCCGCGCTGACCGGCTTCATCTCCGCGTACTTCAACACCCGTGAGGTCGCGCCGCTCGCGGCGGGGCTCGCGCTGTCGGCGACCGTGGGCTGCGGGTTCACCGCCCAGCTGGGCGCCATGCGCATCTCGGAGGAGATCGACGCGCTGGAGGTGATGGGCGTGCCGAGCATGCCCTACCTCGTCACCACGCGCGTGCTCGCCGGGATCACCGCCGTGATCCCGCTCTACGCCGTCGGGCTGCTGTCGTCGTACCTGGCGTCGCGGCAGATCACCGTGTGGTTCTACGGGCAGTCGGCCGGCACCTACGACCACTACTTCAACCTGTTCCTGCCACCTGAGGACGTGCTCTGGTCGTTCCTCAAGGTGATCGTGTTCAGCGCGCTCGTGATCCTGTCCCACTGCTACTACGGCTACACGGCGAGCGGGGGACCGGCCGGCGTCGGCGTCGCGGTGGGCAGAGCCGTGCGGACGTCGATCGTGCTGATCGTGGTGATCGACTTCTTCCTGAGCCTCGCGATCTGGGGCTCGTCGACGACGGTGAGGATCTCCGGGTGAGGGCGACGCTGCTGCGCAGGCTCTGGCACCAGGTACTCGGCCTGGTGTTCCTGATCGTGGCGGCGTTGCTGCTCGCGCTGTGCGTGGCGATCTACAACAAGGCGTTCACCGACTACGTGGGCGTGCGGCTGGAGACCGGCCACGTCGGCAACCAGATGCGCGTGGGTGCCGACGTGAAGGTGCGCGGGATGCTCGTCGGCGAGGTCCGTGCCATCGAGACCACCGGCGACGGCGCGGCGCTGGAACTGGCGCTGCAGCCGGACAAGGTGGGCGTGATCCCCGCGAACGTCTCCGCGCGGCTGCTGCCCAAGACGCTCTTCGGTGAGCGGTACGTGGCGCTGCAGTTGCCGGAACGGGCGGCCGGGCCGATCGCGGCCGGCGCCGTGATCGGGCAGGACCGCTCCAGCTCGGCGATCGAGCTGGAGCAGGTGCTGAACAACGTGCTGCCGCTCCTGCAGGCCGTGCAGCCGCAGAAGCTCTCGTCCACGCTCAACGCCGTGTCGACGGCACTAGAGGGCCGCGGCGAACAGTTCGGCGAGACGCTCGTGCGGCTGTCGGACTACCTCGGCCAGCTGAACCCGTCGCTGCCGGACCTCAAGGCCGACATCACGGGTCTCGCCGACGTCGCGGACACCTACGACCGTGCGGCGCCGGACTTCCTGCAGGCACTGTCCGACCTCACCACCACCACGCGCACGATCGTGGAGAAGCAGCAGGCGCTGGGCGAGCTGTACGCGAGCGTCGGTACCGCGTCGGTGGACCTCGGCCGCTTCCTGGAGGTCAACCAGGACAACCTGATCGCGCTCACCAGCACCGTGCAGCCGACGCTCGACGTGCTCGCCAGGTACGCGCCCGAGTACCCGTGCCTGCTGCGCCAGCTCGCCGAGGCCGTGCCCCGCGCGGAGGAGGCGTTCGGCAAGGGCACCGACGAGATGAACCACGTGACGATCCGGATCACGGCTAGCCGCGGCAAGTACCTGCCGGGGCAGGACGAGCCGCGCTACGACGACAAACGCGGTCCCCGCTGCTACCCGCAGGTGGAGCCGCCGGGCGCGTGGCCGCAGTACCCGCCCGACGGCCCGATCCAGGACGGCTCCACGCATCCGCCGCCACCCAAGCGGGCCGGCTACGGCGGCGGGACGACGGCGGGGGTGCCGCAGGTGGCGAACTCCCACGCCGAGCACCAGCTGCTTGCCGAGCTGCTCGCACCGTCCACGGGCATCGCGCCCGAGGACGCGCCGGGCTGGGGGAGCCTGCTCGTCGGGCCGCTCTATCGCGGTGCGGAGGTGGTGCTCGAGTGAGGAGTTTCGTTCCCTCGCTGCTGAAGATCCTCGTGTTCGCGGCCGTCACCGTTCTGCTCACCGGGATCCTCGGCGCGACCATCGCCAACACCAACTTCGGCCCCACGTCCGGCTACACGGCGCTGTTCACCAACGCCTCCGGGCTGCAGCGCGGCGACGACGTGCGCATCGTCGGCGTCAAGGTCGGGCAGGTCTCCGAGATCACGGTGTCCGAGGAGGGCGGAGTGAACCTCGCGGAGGTGCACTTCGACGTCGAGTCGGTGCGGGAGCTGCCGTCCGGGGTGACCGCGACGATCAAGTACCGCAACCTCGTCGGGCAGCGTTACCTGTCGCTCGGCACCGACGTCGCGGGCGAGGGCGTGCTGGAGCCGGGGGCGCGGATCCCCGTCGAGCGCACGCAGCCCGCGCTCGACCTCACCGTGCTGTTCAACGGGTTCAAGCCGCTGTTCGACGCGCTCGATCCCGAGCAGGTCAACCAGCTCTCCTACGAGATCATCCAGGTGCTGCAAGGGGAGGGCGGCACGATCGAGAGCCTGCTGTCGCACACCGCGTCGCTCACGTCCACCATCGCGAGCAGGGACGAGGTGATCGGTCAGGTCATCGGCAACCTCAACACCGTGCTCGGCACCGTCAACCAGCGCGGCCCCCAGCTCGGCGGGCTCATCGACGCCACGCAGCAGCTCGTCACGGGGCTTTCCGAGCAGCGGCAGCCGATCGGCGAGGCGGTGTCGGCGCTCGGCGACCTGACCACCGTCACGTCGGGGCTGCTGACCGAGGCGCGGCCCCCGCTGCGACGCGACATCGCCGCGCTCGGCGCGCTGTCCGGCAATCTCGCCGGCTCGGAGGAACTGCTCGAACACCTGCTGCAGGTGATGCCGGGCAACCTGGAGAAGTTCACGCGCACGCTGAGCTACGGCAGCTGGTTCAACTACTACCTCTGCGGGCTCACCGGCACCATCGGCGTCTCCTCGCTCAACATCACGCTGCCCTTCCTGCCGTTGCCGGCCACCGAACAACCGGAGCGGTGCAAGCCGACGGGAGCACCGACAGGACCATGAAGCCACTCAAGGAACGCAACCAGGCCGCGGTGGGCGCCGTGACGCTCGTGCTCATCGCGCTCGCCGGGCTGGTCGCCTACAACGCCGACCAGCTGCCGCTGTTCAGCAACAGCACCACCTACTCCGCCTACTTCGCCGAGTCCGCCGACCTGTCCTCCGGCAACGAGGTGCAGGTCGCGGGCGTCAAGGTCGGCGAGGTGGACGAGGTGACGCTGGAGGGCAGGAAGGTGCACGTGACCTTCGCCGTCGAGAACGTCCGGCTCGGCAGGCAGACCGAGGCCTCGATCGAGGTGAAGACCCTGCTGGGCGAGAAGTTCCTCTCCCTGCGGCCGATGGGCGAGGGCGTGCTCGACCCGAACGAGCCGATCCCGCTGGAGCGCACCAGGGCGCCGTACCAGATCCAGGACGTCTTCTCCGATCTCGACCGGACCGTCGGCGACATCGACACCGGGCAGCTCGCCCACAGCTTCGAGGTGATCGCCGACTCGCTGGAGAACACCCCGCAGCACCTGAAGGACGCGCTCAGCGGCATGTCCGCGCTCGCGCAGACGGTGTCCTCCCGCGACGACGAGCTGGCCCGCCTGTTGTCCAGCACCAGCGGTGTGTCGAAGGTGCTCGCCGACCGCAACACGCAGCTGCGGCGTGTGATCGACGACGGCAACCTGCTGCTGACCGAGCTGCAGCACCGCGAGGACGCCATCGACCGGCTGCTCACGGGCGCGCAGCAGCTCTCCGAGCAGCTCACCGGGCTCGTCGCCGACAACCGCGAGCAGCTCACGCCCGCGCTGCGGCAGCTCGGTGTGGTCACGGACCTGTTGCAGCGCAACCAGGACAACCTCAACCGCAGCCTGGAGCTGCTCGCGCCGTTCACCCGCATCGGCGCCAACGCCACGGGCAACGGCCGCTGGTTCGAGGGCTACATCTGCGGCCTGCTGCCGCCCACGATCACCGTGAACGGCGCGCAGCTCAACCGAGGGGGCTGCGAGCCGCCGGTCGCGGCGCCGAACCAGGGTGTCGGAGGCAACTGATGACCGTCGACACGAGAGCCCGGCGCAGCCTCTACAGTTGGCTCGCGATGGCGTGCGTGGCCGTGCTCGTGCTCGCCTCCGCGCTGTGGTGGCTCACGCGCGAGGGCGGCACGAGGATCACCGCCTACTTCGACCGCACCGTCGGGCTCTACGCGGGCTCGTCGGTGCGCGTGCTGGGTGTCCCCGTCGGGCAGATCACGGAGGTCAAGCCCGAGGGCGGCGCGGTGCGCGTGGACATGGAGGTGGACGTCCCGGTCCCCGAGGGGGCGGGCGCCGTCGTGGTCGCGCCGAGCCTCGTGAGCGACCGGTACGTGCAGCTGACCCCCGCCTACGACACCGGGCCCGCGCTGGCGGCCGGGGCCGTGATCCCGCGCGAGCGCACCGCGACCCCGGTGGAGCTCGACGATCTCTACGACAGCCTCAACGAGCTGTCCACGAGCCTCGGCCCCGACGGCGCCAACTCGGGCGGCGCACTGTCCGACGTGCTCGACACCGCCGCGGCCAATCTGGACGGCAACGGCAAGAACCTCAACACCACCATCACCCGGCTCGCCGAGCTGGCGACCACATTGGACAGTTCCAAGGGTGACCTCTTCGCCACCGTGCGGAACCTGCAGACGTTCACCTCGACCCTCGCGCAGAGCGACGCGCAGCTCACCGAGTTCTACGATCGGCTCGCGCAGGTGACCGGTTTCCTCGCCGAGGACTCCGGCGACGTGGCGGCCGCACTGTCCGCATTGGGCGGATCGCTCACCGAGGTGCGGCGGTTCGTCGAGGACAACAGGGACCTTCTCTCCTCCAATGTGGACAAGCTCGCGGGGATCACCGGCGTGCTCGTGGACCAGCGGGCCGCGCTCGCCGAGGTGCTCGACGTGGGCCCGACCGGCATGACCAACTTCATCAACACCTACGACGCGGCGTCCGGCAGCATCCAGGTGCGCTACAACGCCAACGAGCTCGCGCACCCGCTGATGGAGACCCTGTGCAGGCTCGTCAGCGCGGGCTCCCCGGCTCAGCTGCCCGACACGCTCGGCGACCTGTGCCGCGGCCTCGCGCCGTTCTTCGACGAGACCCTGCGGCTGCCCTCGCTGCCGGAGACGCTCAACGCGCTGCAGAACGGCAAGCTGCCGCCCCTGCCGCTGCCGGTGGTCGACCTGCTGACGACACCGCTGGAGACGGGCTGATGAGACGACTGCTCCCCGCCCTCGCCGCCTGCGTGCTGCTCGCCGGCTGCGGTGACGGCGGCTTCGGCGGGCTCTACAACACGCCCCTGCCCGGCGGCGCCGACCTCGGCGACCACCCGTACCGCGTCACGGCGCAGTTCGCCGACGTGCTCGACCTGGTGCCGCAGGCCGCCGTGAAGGTCAACGACGTGGCCGTGGGCCGCGTGGAGAAGGTGGAGCTGGCGAAGGACACCAAGTCGGCGATCGTCACCCTCGCCGTCAACGGCGACGTGGTGCTGCCCGCCAACGCCGACGCCCGGCTGCGCCAGTCGAGCCTGCTGGGGGAGAAGTTCGTCGAGCTGGGCCCGCCCTCGAGCGAACGGGCCACCGGCACGCTCGCCGACGGCGCGCGCATCCCGCTGGGGCGCACCAACCGCAACCCCGAGGTCGAGGAGGTGCTCGGGGCGCTGTCGCTGCTGCTGAACGGCGGCGGCATCGAGCAGCTGTCCACGATCACCGAGGAGCTCAACGCGGCGTTGTCCGGCAACGAGGCCGAGGTGCGGGCGTTGCTCTCGCGCGTCGACGAGCTCGCGACCGAGCTGGACGGGCAGAAGGGGGAGATCATCCGCGCGATCGACGGGCTCAACCGGCTCTCCAGCACCCTCGTCGCGCAGACCGGCAATCTCACCACCGCCCTCGACCACCTCGAACCGGGGCTGCGGGTGGTGACCGCGCAGCGCGACCAGCTCGTCGGGATGCTGCGGTCGCTCGACACGCTCTCCGGCGTCGCCACCGACACCATCAACGCCAGCCGCGAGGAACTGGTCGCCAACCTGCACGCGCTCGCGCCGACGCTGGAGAAGCTCGCCGAGGCGGGCACCGACCTGCCGACCGCGCTGAAGATCCTGCCCACCTACCCGTTCCCGGACGCGGCGGGCGCGGTGATCAGGGGCGACTACGCGAACGTGACCGCGCGCGTCGACCTCAACCTCGACCTGCTACTGCAGAACTTCACCAACTCCTCCCAGCCGCCGATCCAGCCGCCGTCCCTCGACCTCGGCGGCCCCGCGCCGCCCGCGCTGCCGCTGCCGGAGACGAACCCGCCCGCCACCGAGTCACGGGAGGGCGGCGTGCTGGGCGGGTTGCTCGGCGGGCTGCTGGGAGGTGGTGGCTGATGCTCACCGGACGGCACCGGATCAAGCTCCTCGCGTTCGTGGTCATCGCCGTGGTGTCCGTGCTCTACGCGGGCATCAGCTACGCGGGGCTGGACCGGCTCTTCGGCACGCGCGGTTACGCGGTGACCGTGCGGCTGGTCGACTCCGGTGGCATCTTCGTGAACGCGGAGGTGACCTACCGGGGTGTAGCGGTCGGCAGGGTCGTGGCGATGAACCTCACCGAGCACGGCGTCGAGCTGACCCTCGACGTCGAGTCCGGGGCGGAGCCGATCCCGGCCGACACCGAGGCGAGGGTGTCGAACCGGTCGGCGGTCGGCGAGCAGTACGTCGACCTCGTCCCGCGTCACCAGAACGGCCCCTACCTCGAGGACGGCTCGGTGATCACGCAGGAACGCACGTCCATCCCGCTCGCGCCCGACACCGTGCTGGCCAACCTCGACAAGCTGGTGGCCAGCGTCGATCCCGGCTCCCTGCGCACGGTCGTCGACGAGACCTACGACGCGTTCGCGGGCGCGGGCCCCGAGCTGCAGCAGCTGCTCGACGCGGCGGGCTCGTTCACCGCCACGGCCACCGAGAACCTGCCCCAGACACGGGCACTGCTCGCCGACGGCCGCGTCGTGCTCGACACGCAGCGGCGGCAGAGCGGCGACATCATGGCCATCGCCGAGGGGCTGCGCACCATCGCGGGGCAGCTCAAGGGCGCCGACCCGGACCTGCGGAAGGTGATCGACGAGGCGCCCAAGCTCAGCCGAGAGGTCAGCGACGTGCTCGCCGTGTCCGGCACCGACCTCGGCGTCGTGATCGCCAATCTGCTCACGACGTCCACGATCACCACGGCCCGTGTCGACGCGATCGAGCAGCTGCTCGTCGCCTACCCGGTGATCTCGGCGTTCACGCGCTCGGTGACCTCGGGCGGCGAAGGCCACCTCGGATTCGTGCTGAACCTGTTCGACCCCTATTCGTGTACGCGCGGCTACGAGGGCACGCAGCAGCGGCGCGCCGAGGACACCCGGGAACTGCCCGCCAACACCGAGGCGTACTGCGCGGAGCCGCCCGGCAGCCCGAGCAGTGTGCGCGGCGCGCAGAACGCGCCGTACGCGGGCGTGCCGGTGGACGTGCCCGAACAGAGCTCCACGCAGCCCACGGACGGGCAGCCGCGCGACGACGCGCTGCCCGGTCTGCTCGGGTTGCTCGGCGGGTCCGGGTCCGGTGGTGTCGGCTCGCTGCTGGGGTTGCCCCGATGAGGGTGCTCGCGGTGCTGACGGCGCTCGCCGTGGCCGCGGCCGCGTGGTTCGGCTGGTCGTGGGTGAGCGCGGCGAACGACGACGCGCTGGAGGTGTCGCGGGAGCGTGACGCCGTGCTCGCGGCCGTCTCCGACGGGCTGGTCACGCTGCACACGATCGACCACCGCACCGCCGAGCGCGACGTGGGCCGCTGGCTCGACGTCACCACGGGCAAGCTCGGCGACGACCTCGAGCGGGACCGGCAGCTGCAGCTCGACCGCGCGGCGGGGACGCGGACGGTCGCGTCGGCGACCCTGCTGCAGGCGGCGGTGACCGAGCTGGACCTCCAGGCGGGCAGCGCCCGGCTCGTCGCGGTGCTGGAGGTGCGGCTGGGCACGCAGGGGCAGCCCGCGGCGCCGCAGCGCAGCAGGCTGACCGTGCGCGCCGAGCGGACGGAACAGGGCTGGAAGGTCAGCGACGTGCAGGCGGCGGGCCGATGAGCGAGCCGGGTACCGAGGCCGGAGCGGAGGAGATGGTGCGGCGGCGGGTGCCGTCGCCGTTCGCGCGGGGCGCCGCGGGCTCCCGTCCTGCGGACCGGGAGGGCCTCGCGGCGTCGGCGAGCGATGCCGCACGGGCGCGGGAGCCGGAGGCGGCCGAGCGGGAACCCGAAGCGGAGCGAGACCCGGCCTCGGAGCGGAACCCCGAACCGGAGCGGGAGCGGGACCTGGATCCGGCGGCCGAGCACGCCGCGGAGCCGGAGCGGGACCGCGAGCCGACTGCCGGTGCCGCCGCGGCCGGGCGGGTCGCGGGGATGCCGGCCAGGCGGGCGACGATCATGGCGGTGCTGGCCGCGGTGCTGGTGCTGGCGGTGGGCGTGGCGGTGTGGTCGGCGCTGGAGGCGCAGCGGCTGCGGGACCCGGGCGGCAACGTCGCGCTGGCGGACGACGCCGCGACGCGCGAGGTCGCCGACCAGGTGAGCACGGGACTCAAGGCGATTTTCTCCTACGACTACAACAACCTCGAGCGCACCGAGCGCGCGGCCGGCCGCGTGCTGGTGGAGCGGGCGGTGGGCCAGTACGAGGCGAGCTTCGCGGCGGCGTCGGCGCAGGCGCGCGAACAGCGCCTGGTGCGCACCACCACGGTGCGCTCGATCGGCGTGCAGGAGCTGACCGGCGACGAGGCGCGCGTGCTGGCCCTCGTCGACCAGCAGACCCTCCATCCGGGTGACGCCGGCCGCCAGGAGACCACGAGCGCCGCGCTGGCCGTGGTCGCCAAGCGCGTCGGCGGCGAGTGGAGGATCGCGGCCCTGGCGGGCCTCTGACCCCGCGAGTCGCCCGCTCCAGCGCGCGAGTCGTGCGTTCGGGACCGCGAGTTGTGCGTTCGGGACCGCGAGTCGTGCGTTCGGGACCGCGAGTCGTGCGTTCGGGCGCGCGAGTTGTGCGTTCGGAGCCGCCGCGAAATCCGCGGGCCACCGTGAACGCACAACTCGCCGTCTCCAGTGCACGACTCGTGAACGGGAGTGCACGACTCGCGAGCGGGAACGCACGACTCGCGAACGGGAGTGCACGACTCGCGCGCTGGAGCGGGGAACTCGCTGCTCCGAGTGGGGGGCTCGCGGGCAGGAGCGGGGGACTCGCGCGAGGGGCTGCACCGCTTCCAGGAGCCGAGTGCCGCGCCGGTAACCTTCCCGCGTGTCTGTCAACAAGGACGAGTCCGCCCAGGCAGGGCGGGTTCCGGACAGCCCGGCCAAGGCCGTCGTCGCGCCGCCGCGTCCGCACCGCATCGAACCGGTGCCGCTGACGACGTTGGTCGCGCGCGCCGATGCCCGCCTGATCGCCGACCCGGCCGCCGCCGAGATCGCGCTGACCGGTGCGACGCTGCGTGCGCAGCACGTGATCCCCGGTGACCTCTTCGCCGCGCTGCCCGGCGCCCGCGCGCACGGCGCCGACTTCGCCGCCGACGCGATCTCCGCGGGCGCCGCCGCGATCCTCACCGACGAGGCGGGCGCGGAGCGCCCCGCGCTGCGCGACACCGACCTCCCCGTGCTCGTCCACAGCGATCCGCGCGCGGTCCTCGGCGAGATCGCCGCGTGGATCTACGGCGAGCCGTCGCTGCAACTCGCCGTGCTGGGCATCACCGGCACCTCCGGCAAGACCACCACCGCCTACCTCGTCGAGTCGGGTCTGCGCGCGGCGGGCCGGATCACCGGCCTCATCGGCACGGTCGAGACACGTATCGCGGGCGAGCGCCTCGCCAGCGCCTTCACCACCCCCGAGGCCCCCGACCTGCAGGCGCTGTTCGCGGTGATGGCCGAGCAGGGCGTCACGCACGTGCCGATGGAGGTCTCCAGCCACGCCCTCGCGCTGGGCCGCGTCAACGGCACCCGCTTCGCCGTCGGCGCCTTCACGAACCTCTCCCAGGACCACCTGGACTTCCACCGCGACATGGAGGAGTACTTCGCCGCCAAGTCGCTGCTGTTCGACGGCCGGTCCACGCACGAGGCCGTGGTGGTCGACAGCGCGTGGGGCCAGCAGCTGGTGACCCCGCAGACCGTGACCGTGTCGACCGAGCCCGGCACCAAGGCCGTGTGGCGTGCCTCCGACATCGCGATCACGGGCACGGGCGAGCAGTCCTTCGTGCTGCACCACCCCGACGGCCGCACCGCGACCGCGACGCTGCCGCTGCCGGGCGAGTTCAACGTCGCCAACGCCGCGCTGGCCGCCGCGATCCTCGACACCACGGGCGTGCCGCTGGAGCACATCGTCGAGGGACTCGCGAGCGTCGAGGTGCCCGGCCGCATGGAGCGCGTCTACCTCGGCCAGGAGTTCACGGCCGTCGTCGACTACGCCCACAAGCCCGCCGCCGTCACCCAGGCGCTGCAGGCGCTGCGCGCCCGCACCGAGGGCCGCATCATCACCGTCCTCGGCTGCGGCGGCGACCGCGACACCGCCAAGCGCCCGATGATGGGCGAGGCCGCGGTCAGGGGCAGCGACCTGGTGATCGTCACCGACGACAACCCCCGCAGCGAGGATCCCGCCGCCATCAGGGCCGCGATGCTGCACGGCGCGCGCGCCGTCAGCCCCGCCCGAGGCGGTGAGGTGCTGGAGATCGGCGACCGTCGCGAGGCCATCGTCACCGCCGTCGAGCGCGCCCGCCCCGGCGACGTGGTGCTCGTGGCGGGCAAGGGCCACGAGACCGGCCAGGAGGTCGCCGGTGTGGTCCACCCCTTCTCCGACCGCGACGAGCTGGAGGCAGCCATCCGCGACAAACTCGAGGTGACCGTGTGATCGCGCTGAGCCTGGCCGAGATCGCCGACGTCGTCGGCGGCAGGCTGCACAACACCGACGGCGGCGAGCGCGTCACCGGGTCGGTCGAGTTCGACTCCCGGCAGCTCACCGAGGGCGGGCTGTTCGTCGCGCTGCCCGGCGAGCGGGTGGACGGGCACACGTTCGCCGCGCGCGCGATCGAGGTGGGCGCCGCCGGGGTGCTGGCCGCCCGCGAGGTCGACGCGCCCGCCGTGATCGTGCCGCCGCTGCCGCCGGGCGCGGCCCACGAGCGCTCGGTCGCGCTGGCGGGCGACACCGACGGCTCCGGCGCCGCCGTGCTCGCCGCGCTGGGCAAGCTCGCCCGGCACGTGGTCACCCGGCTCGCCGAGGGCGGGCTCACGGTCGTCGGCGTCACGGGCTCGTCGGGCAAGACGTCCACCAAGGACCTGATCGCGCAGCTGCTGGAGCCGCTCGGGCCGACCATCGCCCCGCCGGGTTCGTTCAACAACGAGCTCGGCCACCCGTGGACGGCGCTGCGCGCCGACGAGAGCACCCGCCACCTGGTGCTGGAGCTCTCCGCGCGCGGGCCCGGTCACATCGCCGAGCTGGCGGCCGTCGCGCCCCCGCGCATCGGCGTGGTGCTCAACGTCGGCAGCGCGCACGTCGGTGAGTTCGGCTCCCGCGAGGGCATCGCCAAGACCAAGGGCGAGCTCGTCGAGGCGCTTCCCGCCGACGGCGTCGCGGTGCTCAACCTCGACGACCCGCTCGTCGCCGCGATGGCGGCGCGCACGAAGGCCAGGATCGTCGGGGTCGGCGAGCACCCGGACGCCACCGTGCGCGCCGAGGACGTGCGCCTCGACGAGCAGGCCCGCGCGTCGTTCCGGCTGGTCAGCCCGCAGGGCGAGGCCGACGTGACGCTCGGCCTGTTCGGGGAGCACCACGTCGGCAACGCGCTGTCGGCCGCCGCCGTGGCGCTGGAGCTGGGTTCGCCGATCGCCGACGTCGCGCGGCGGCTGTCCGCCGCGCAGCGCCGCTCCGCGCGCCGCATGGAGGTCACGACCCGCGCGGACGGCGTGACCGTCCTCAACGACTCCTACAACGCCAACCCGGAGTCGATGCGGGCCGCGCTCAAGACGCTGGCGTCGATGGCGAAGCAGCGCCGCTCGTGGGCGGTACTCGGTGTGATGGGCGAGCTCGGGGCGGATACCGTGTCCGCGCACGACGAGATCGGCAGGCTCGCCGTCCGGCTCAACATCAGCAGGCTCGTCGTGGTCGGCCAGGAGGCCGCGGCCATGCATCACGGCGCGAGCCACGAGGGTTCTTGGGGAGAGGAGTCGGTCCTGGTGCCCGACACCGACGCCGCCGTCGCGCTGCTGCGCGGCGAGCTGCGTCCCGACGACGTCGTTCTGGTGAAGGCCTCGAAGGTCGCCGAGCTGTGGCGCGTGGCCGATTCGCTACTGGAAGGCGATAACGCGTGATCAGCATCATGATCGCAGCCTCGGTGGGGCTGCTGGTCTCCATCCTGCTCACGCCGTACCTGATCCGGTTCTTCTCCAAGCAGGGCTTCGGCCAGGAGATCCGCGAGGAGGGCCCGGAGGGGCACAAGTCCAAGCGCGGCACGCCGACGATGGGCGGCGTGGCGATCATCGTCGCGATGGTGGTCGCGTACTTCGTCGCCCACCTCGCGGACTGGCTGCGCAGCTCCAGCAACGACGGGCCGACGGCGTCGGGACTGCTGGTGCTCGGATTGTCGGTGGGGCTCGGGATCGTCGGCTTCCTCGACGACTTCATCAAGATCCGCAAGCAGCGCAACCTCGGGCTGAACAAGACGGCGAAGCTGGTGGGCCAGCTCGTCGTCGCGCTCGGCTTCGGCATCCTCGCGCTGCAGTTCGCCGACGAGAACGGGCTCACCCCGGCGTCGCAGAACCTCTCCTATGTGCGGGACCTGGCGCTGATCTTCTTCCCGGTGCCGGTGTTCATCCTCTTCTGCTACCTGCTGATCTCGGCGTGGTCGAACGCGGTGAACTTCACCGACGGCCTCGACGGGCTCGCGGGCGGCGCCGCCGCGATGGTGCTGTCCACCTACGTCGTGATCGCGTTCTGGCAGGCGCGGCTCAGCTGCGTGGAGTCGCCGCAGGCCGCCTGCTACGACGTGCGCGACCCGCTCGACCTCGCGGTGGTGGCCGCGGCCGGGGCCGGTGCGTGCGTCGGGTTCCTGTGGTGGAACGCCGCGCCCGCGAAGATCTTCATGGGTGACACCGGTTCGCTCGCGCTCGGTGGCCTGGTCGCCGGGCTGTCGATGACCACCCGCACCGAGCTGCTCGCGATCGTGATCGGCGGCCTGTTCGTGGTCGAGATGATCTCGGTGGTGCTGCAGATCGCGGTGTTCCGCACGACGCGGCGCAGGCTGTTCCGGATGGCGCCGTTTCATCATCACTTCGAGCTGGCAGGCTGGGCCGAGACCACGGTGATCATCCGGTTCTGGCTGCTCGCGGCGATCTGCTGCATGTTCGGACTCGGCCTGTTCTACAGCGAGCAGCTCGGGCTCGGAGGAGGCTAGAAGGCATGGACCGCGCGGACCGCGTGGACACAGCCGGGATGCGAGTGCTCGTCGCGGGTGCCGGGGTGACCGGCAGGTCGGTGACCACCGCGCTGACCGGGCTGGGCGCCGAGGTCACCGTCACCGACGGCAACGCGGAGCGGCTCGCCGAGCTCGACGGGCTCGGCGCCACGCTCGTCCCCGGCCTCACCGAGCCGCCCGAAGGCACGTCCCTGGTCGTGACCAGCCCCGGCTGGCGGCCGGGCGCCCCGCTGCTCGCGGCGGCGGCCGCGCGAGGCGTCGAGGTGATCGGCGACGTCGAGCTGGCCTGGCGGATCTCCCGGGACCTCGACCGCCCGCCGGCGTGGCTCGCGGTCACCGGCACCAACGGCAAGACCACCACGGTCGGCATGCTGGAGTCGATGCTGCGTGCGGGCGGGGTGGACGCGGTGGCCTGCGGCAACGTCGGCTTCGCCGTGCTCGACGCCGTGCTCGCGGGGCACGAGGCGCTGGCCGTGGAGCTGTCGAGCTTCCAGCTGCACTGGTCGAGCACGCTCGCGCCGACGGCGTCCGTGGTGCTCAACGTCGCCGAGGACCACCTGGACTGGCACGGCGGCTTCGACGCCTACGCCGAGGCCAAGGGCACGATCCACGCGCACTCGGCGACCGTGGTGCACAACGCCGGTGACGCGACGTCCGTGCGGCTGGCAGGGGAGCACGCGCCGGAGGGCGCCGCGCGCGTCGGCTTCCGCCTGGACACGCCCAGGCCCGGTGAGCTCGGCGTGGTGGAGGACCTGCTGGTCGACCGCGCGTTCGTCGCCGATCCGGCGCACCACGCCGAGGAGCTCGCCACGCTCGCCGACGTGCGCCCGGCCGGGCCGCACAACGTGGCCAACGCGCTGGCCGCCGCGGCGCTGGCCAGGGCGTACGGCGTCGGTACCGAGGCGGTCGCGCAGGGGCTGCGCGCGTTCCGGCCCGGTGCGCACCGGGCCGTCGAGGTCGCCGAGCTCGGCGGCGTCCGCTACATCAACGACTCGAAGGCCACGAACCCGCACGCCGCCGTGGGTTCCCTGCTCGCGCACCCCTCCGTGGTGTGGATCGCGGGCGGCCTGCTCAAGGGCGCGTCGGTGGAGGAGCTGGTCGCGACGGTCGCGGGACGGCTCCGCGGGGTGGTGCTGCTGGGCGCCGACGCCGACGTGATCGCCGCCGCTGTTGCGCGACACGCGCCGGATGTCCCGGTGAAGCGGCTGGGTCCGGGTGACCATGAACCCATGACTTCGGCGGTGAGCGCGGCCCGCGCCCTGGCGCAACCCGGTGACGCGGTGCTGCTCGCGCCCGCTGCCGCGTCGCTGGACATGTTCCGCGACTACGCGGCACGCGGGGACGCGTTCGCCGCGGCCGTGGCCGCGCTGAGAGGGCAGCACGAGCGTGACGGCGGTTGACGAGGTCCGGGACAGCACCGGCGAGCGGGGCCCCCGCCGCAGGAGGGAACGGGCCGAGCGCGGCTTCACGGCGGTGCGCACGGCGCTCACGGCGTGGCTGTCCCGCCCGCTGGCCGACTTCCACCTGATCCTCGCCACGTGCGGCACGCTCGGCGCGATCGGCATCGTGATGGTGCTGTCGGCGTCGTCGGTCTCGTCGTACAGCCCGGGCAGCGACTCCAGCGTCTACGCGCTCTTCCAGCGGCACCTGCTGTTCTGCGTGCTCGGCGCGATCGTCTTCTGGCTGGGCGTGCGCGTGCCGCTGAAACGCATCCGCGCGCTGTCGTCCACCGGCGTCGTCGTGTGCCTCGGCCTCCTGGCGCTCGTGCTCACCCCGCTCGGCAGCCAGGTCAACGGCTCGCAGGGCTGGTTCGTGATCGGCCCGCTCTCGCTGCAGCCCGTGGAGGTCGCGAAGGTCGCGCTCGCCCTGTGGGGCGCCCACATCCTCGTGGTGAAGTACCAGGTGCTGCACCAGTGGCGGCACCTGCTCGTGCCGCTGGTGCCGGTGGCGCTGCTGATGTTCGCGCTGGTGATGGCCCAGCCCGACCTCGGCGGCACGATCACCCTCGGCGTGGTGCTCGTGGCGCTGCTGTGGTTCGCCGGCGCGCCGAAACGGCTGTTCGCGGTGATCTTCGCGGGGGGTGTCGCGGGGGCCATCGCGCTCGCGCTGGTCGCGCAGTACCGGCTCGACCGCATCATGTCGTTCCTCAACCCCGACTCCGACCCGCTGGGCAAGGGGCTGCAGGCCAATCAGGCGCTCTACGCGCTCGCCGACGGCGGGCTGTTCGGCAAGGGCCTCGGGCAGGGCCAGTCGAAGTGGATGTACCTGCCGAACGTGCAGCACGACTTCATCTTCGCGCTCATCGGCGAGGAGCTCGGTTTCGTCGGCTGCCTCGTGGTGATCGGCCTGTTCGGGCTGCTCGCCTTCGTCGGGCTGCGGATCGCCGTGCGCAACCTCGACCCGTGGATCCGCATCGTCGCGGGCACGCTCACGGTGTGGCTGGTGGCGCAGGCGGCCATCAACATCGGCTACGTCGTCGGCCTGCTGCCCGTCACCGGCGTGACGCTGCCGATGATCTCCTACGGCGGGACGTCGCTGCTGGTGACGATGCTGCTGTTCGGCATCCTGGCCAACTGCGCCCGGCACGAGCCCGAGGCGGTGGCGGCACTGCGCACCCAGGGCCCCGGTAAGTTCGGGCGCCTGATGAGGCTGCCCGCGCCGGACCCGTACCGGCCCCCCTCGAAGCGCAGGGGCAGCGGCCGGAGCGGCCAGTCCAAGGGCGGCAGGCCCGCTCCCCGCAGCGCGCGTTCGGCGGCGGCGCCCGACCGCAGGCGGGCGGCCCCGGAGTACGGTCGACGGAGCACGCCGCGAGGCGGCACCCAGCGAGGAAGTTCGACGCGGAGAGGACACAGGTGAGCCAGCCCGTACCTGGGGGCGAGAAGGCCGCTGCTGCGGCGGCACCGACGGTGGTCGTCGCCGGTGGGGGAACGGCCGGCCACATCGAACCGGCGCTCGCGCTGGCCGACGCCGTCAAGCGGCTGCGGCCGGACGCCAGGGTGGTCGCGCTGGGCACCGAGCGCGGTCTGGAGAACCGGCTCGTTCCCGCGAGGGGCTACCCGCTGGAGCTCATCCCGCCCGTGCCGCTGCCGCGCAAGCCCACCGCGGAGCTGCTGCGGCTTCCGCTGAAGGTCCGCGACGCCGTGCGCCGCACCCGCGAGGTGCTGGACCGCGTCGGCGCCGACGTGGTGGTCGGCTTCGGCGGCTATGTCGCGCTGCCCGCCTACCTGGCCGCGCGCGGCCGCGTGCCGATCGTGGTGCACGAGGCGAACAAGCACGCGGGCCTCGCCAACAAGGTGGGCGCCCGGTTCGCGAAGAAGGTCGCGGTCGCCGTGCCGGGGACGACCCTGCCCGGCGCCGACGTCGTCGGCATCCCGCTGCGCCGCTCGATCACGGCGCTCGACCGGGCCGCGCTGCGGGTCGAGGCGCGCGAGCACTTCGGCCTGGACCCGGACGCGCCGACGCTGCTGGTCTTCGGCGGTTCGCAGGGTGCCCGCTCGATCAACACCGCCGTGTCCGGCGCGGCGAAGGAGTTCGCCGACGCCGGGGTCGGCGTGCTGCACGCGCACGGGCCGAAGAACACCGTGGCGGTGCGCGAGTACCCCGGCCGCCCCGCGTACGTGCCGGTGCCGTACCTGGAGCGCATGGACCTCGCCTACGCCACCGCCGACATGGTGCTGTGCCGCTCGGGCGCGATGACCGTGGCCGAGGTGTCGGCCGTGGGCCTGCCGTCGGTGTTCGTGCCGCTGCCCCACGGCAACGGCGAGCAGGCGCTCAACGCCGAGCCCGCCGTCGACGCCGGTGCGGCCCTGCTCGTGCCCGACGCCGAGCTGACCCCGGAGAAGGTCGCGGAGCTGGTGCTGCCGCTCGTCACCGACCCGGAGCGGCTCGCGAAGATGAGCGCGGCCGCGGTGGCGCTGGGGCACCGCGAGGCCGACGAGGTGCTGGCGAAACTCGTTCTGGAGGCTGGGGGACATGGAACTTCCCGATGAGCTGCGGCGCGCCCATCTGATCGGCATCGGCGGTGCCGGGATGAGCGGCATCGCCCGCATCCTCCTCGCCCGCGGCGCGGAGGTGTCCGGCTCCGACGCGAAGGACTCCCGCGCGTTCCTCACGCTGCGCGCGCAGGGCGCCCGCATCGAGGTGGGCCAGCGCGCGGAGAACCTCGACGCCTTCGAGGGCGGGCCGTCGGCCGTGATCGTGTCGACCGCGATCAAGGACACCAACCCGGAGCTGGCCGCCGCCAGGGAGCGTGGGGTGCCGGTGCTGCACCGCGCGCAGGCACTCGCCGCGCTGATGGCGGGCCACCGCACCGCGTGCATCGCGGGCACCCACGGCAAGACGTCGACCACCTCGATGCTCACGGTCGCGCTCCAGCACTGCAGGCTCGACCCGTCGTTCGCGATCGGCGGCGACCTCAACGAGTCGGGGGCCAACGCCCACCACGGTGAGGGCGGTCTGTTCGTCGCCGAGGCCGACGAGAGCGACGGCTCGTTTTTGACCTACACCCCGTCGGTCGCCGTGGTGACCAACGTCGAACCGGACCACCTCGACCACCACGGCACCGCCGAGGCCTACGTCGCGGTGTTCGCGCAGTTCGTCCAGCGCATCGAGCCGGGCGGGGTGCTCGTCGTGTGCGCCGACGACGCGCCCGCGGCCGAGCTCGCCGCCCGCGCGGAGGCCGGTGGCGTGCGCGTGCGCCGCTACGGCCGCGCGGCCACCGGCGAGCAGGACGCCCGCGTGCTCGGCTACACGCCCGGCGAGGACGGCGGGACCGTGCGGATCGCGCTCGCCGGCGAGGAGCGCGACGTGCGGGTGGCGGTGCCGGGCGAGCACATGGCGCTCAACGCCGTCGCCGCGCTGCTGGCCGGGCTGGAGCTGGGCGCGCCCGTTGACGGCCTCGCCGAGGGCCTCGCCGCGTTCGGCGGGGTGCGCAGGCGCTTCGAGTTCAAGGGCCGCGCCGGTGACGTGCGCGTGTACGACGACTACGCCCACCACCCCACGGAGGTCGCCGCGCAGCTGAAGGCCGTGCGGCACGCGGCGGGACTCGGCCGCGTCCTGGTGGTGTTCCAGCCGCACCTGTACTCGCGCACGCGAACCTTCGCCGACGAGTTCGCCGCCGCGCTCGGGCTCGCCGACGAGGTGATCATGCTCGACGTCTATGGCGCGCGCGAGGAGCCGCAGCCCGGCGTCACCGGTGAGCTGATCGCCGAGCGGATCACCGGTGCGACCGTGCACTACGAGCCCGCGTTCGACCGGGCGGCCGCGCTCGCCGCCGACCTGGTCAAGCCCGGGGACCTGCTGGTCACCATGGGCGCGGGGGACGTCACCCAGCTCGGCCCCGAGATCCTCGCCGAGCTCGACCGCCGCGGCGCCTAGGCGGCGCTGCCCATGACCACCACGAGGCAGCGCGCCGGCCGGGGCCCGGAGCGGCGGACGCGGTCGCGGCGGCGCACCACCGAGCAGCTGCGCAGCAGTCGTGGCCGCAGGCCCGAGTCGGCGAGGGCCCGCACGGGCACGGGGGTCACGCGGCGCAAGGCGCTGCGGCGGCGCTGGGTCGCGCTGCTGAGCGTGCTGACGGTCGCCGGACTCGGCTACGTGCTGTTCTTCACCTCGCTGCTGGGTGTGCGTTCGGTGGAGGTGGTCGGCGCGGAGAGCATCCCGGCCGAGCAGGTGCGGGAGGTCGCGCAGGTGCCCGACCGGCGCGCGATGTTGCGGGTGGACACCGACGAGATCGCCGCGCGCGTCGCGACGCTGCCGGGCGTGGCCACGGTCGACGTGTCCCGCTCGTGGCCCTCGACGATCGAGATCGCGGTGACCGAGCGGACCCCGATCGGCTTCTACAACACGGGCGACGCGCTGTTCCTCGTGGACACCGGTGGCGTGGTGTACAAGGAGATCTCCGAGCCGCCCCAGGGTTTTCCCGAGCTGAAGCTCTCCGAGGTGGGCCCGCGTGATCCGGCGACGCGCGCCGTGACCGAGGTGCTCGCCTCGCTGCCGGGGCAGCTGCGTGAGCGCGTGACCGTGCTGCGCGCGGAGTCGCCGGGCAGCGTGGAGTTCACGCTGGCCGACGGCAAGGTGGTGCGCTGGGGCGACGCCGAGCAGGCCGACCGCAAGGGCAAGGTGCTCGCCGCGCTCATGACCCGCGAGGGCAGGATCTACGACGTCTCCAGCCCGGAGCTGCCGACCGTCTCGTAGCTCCGCGGTACCTCGTCCTTGACGTCCACATTGGGCGGTACGCGGGGAACCACCACGCCGGCCTGCCGACGAGCGTCATCATCGCGGGCACGATCGGGCGGGCAATCCGCGGGCACGGTGGCTCCGAAGGACTAGCGTGCACACGAAGAGCGGGCGAGGCGGGGAGGGCTCGATGGACGAGCCGGTGAGGGCGGCCGGAGCCATGCCCGACCCCGCGGAGCCGACCAGCGAGGAACTCATGGGCGAGGTCGCGAAGGGCGACGAGCGCGCCTTCGAACGGCTCTACCAGCGCCTCGCGGGCCCGGTCTTCGGACTGGTGCGCCGCGTCCTGCGCGACACGGCGCAGTCGGAGGAGGTCGCGCAGGAGGTGCTCGTCGAGCTGTGGCGCACCGCGCCGAGGTACTCGCCCGAGCGCGGCAGCGCGCTCAACTGGGCGCTGACGCTCGCGCACCGGCGTGCCGTCGACCGGGTGCGCTCCACCCGCGCGGGCACCGAACGCGAACGCCGGGCCACCTTCGAGGCAGGCCGGGGCAGGCCCTACGACGAGGTGGCCGAGGAGGTCGGCAACCGCTGGGAGCGCAGGCAGGTGCGCCGCTGCCTGTCCCACCTCACCGAACTGCAGCGGGAGTCCGTGCTGCTGGCCTACTACCGGGGCTACACCTACCGCGAGGTCGCCGAGGTGCTCTCGACCCCGCAGGGGACGATCAAGACCCGCCTGCGCGACGGGCTCATCCGGCTGCGTGACTGCCTGGGGGTGACCGCATGACCTCGCCCGATCTCCACACCCTCGCGGGGGCCTACGCGCTGGACGCGCTCGACGAGCACGAGAGCGCCCGCTTTCACCGTCACCTCGGCGAGTGCGCGGCGTGCGCCCAGGAGGTGCGCGAGCTGAGGGCCACGGCCGCGCGGCTCGGCGAGGCCGCCGCGCAGACGCCGCCCGAGCACCTGAAGGACCGCGTGCTCGCCGAGCTCCGCAACACCCGCCAGCTGCCGCCGTCGGCCGGGGAGAAGCCGAGGCGCGCGGGGCGCGAGCCGCGCTGGGCGCTGATCGCCGCCATCGCGGCCGCCGTCGTCGGGCTCGCGCTGGCCGGCGTCGCGGGCGGGATCGCGCTGCACACGCAGGACCGGTACGAGGCCGCGCAGGAGCGGATCGACCAGGCCACGCGCCGCTACGGCCCCGTGGCGGAGCTGCTCGCCGCGCCCGACGTGCGGGTGGAACGCGCGCCGTCGACCATCGGGGGCTCGGCCACGGTGCTGGTGTCGCGCGCGCGGGAGTCGATGATGGTGCTCGGCGGTGGCCTGCCGCCGAGGGAACCGGGCCGCGACTACGAGCTGTGGCTGCTCCAGCCGGACGGCGAGATGCATTCGGCCGGGGTGCTGCCCTCGGACGAGATGCTGCTGGCCGGTCCGGCGGAGGGGGTGGACACGGCGAGGGCGATGGCCGTGACGGTGGAGCAGGCGGGCGGATCGCCGACGGGCGCGCCGTCCGGAGCGCCGATCCTCCAGGTCGACATGCCGGCGTGAGGGCGAACGCCGGAACACGTTGTGTCGAATGACGTCCGCGACACACGGCGTGGCTCCTGGATTCGGGCCTTCGCGATGCCTACCGTCCTACAGCAACGTTGGAGTTGACATAACTCTAAGCCTCGACTAGAGGTTGAGAGTTTCAGGGGGAGCACACCACCCGGTCGTCGACCTCCGGCGGAGGCAGGAACAGCACCACGATCAGGAAGGCGAACCCGATGACGCCCCCGCACAATTACCTCGCGGTGATCAAGGTCGTCGGTATCGGCGGCGGCGGCGTGAACGCCGTGAACCGGATGATCGAGGTCGGCCTCAAAGGCGTCGAGTTCATCGCGGTGAACACCGACGCGCAGGCGCTGCTGATGTCCGACGCCGACGTCAAGCTGGACATCGGCCGCGAGCTCACCCGTGGCCTCGGCGCAGGCGCCGCCCCCGAGGTCGGGCAGAAGGCCGCGGAGGACCACCGCGAGGAGATCGAGGAGGTCCTCAAGGGCGCCGACATGGTGTTCGTGACCGCGGGCGAGGGCGGTGGCACCGGCACCGGCGGCGCGCCCGTCGTCGCGCAGATCGCGCGCAAGCTCGGTGCGCTCACGATCGGTGTCGTCACGCGCCCGTTCTCGTTCGAGGGCAAGCGCCGCGGCCGCCAGGCCGAGGAGGGCATCCAGGCGCTGCGCAACGAGTGCGACACGCTGATCGTGATCCCCAACGACCGGCTCCTGCAGCTCGGCGACATCGGCGTGTCGCTCATGGACGCGTTCCGCTCGGCCGACGAGGTGCTGCTCTCCGGTGTGCAGGGCATCACGGACCTCATCACCACGCCCGGTCTGATCAACCTGGACTTCGCCGACGTCAAGAGCGTGATGTCGGGTGCGGGCAGCGCTCTGATGGGCATCGGCTCGGCGCGTGGTGAGGGTCGCGCCGTGCAGGCCGCGGAGAAGGCGATCAACTCGCCGCTGCTCGAGGCGTCAATGGACGGCGCGCACGGCGCGCTCCTCTCGATCGCGGGCGGCTCCGACCTGGGGCTCTTCGAGATCAACGAGGCGGCCTCGCTGGTGCAGGAGTCCGCGCACCCCGAGGCGAACATCATCTTCGGCACGATCATCGACGACTCGCTCGGCGACGAGGTGCGGGTCACCGTGATCGCGGCCGGGTTCGACGCGGGCGCGCCCACCCACAAGAAGCTCGACCCCGGCACGTTCGGTTCGCGCGGCTCCACGGCGAGCGCCGAGGCCGGACAGGTCGGCGGCGGCTCCGCCCAGGCTCCCGCGCCCGGCACCCCGCCGCCCGCGGGCAACGGCGGCAACGGGCACCCGACGCCGCCGGTGAACCGCACCCAGCCGCCCGCGGCCGGCAACGGGCACGGGTCACAGTCGGGCTCCCTCCCGCCGCAGGCGGGCACGGGCGCGCGCGGCGGCTACCAGCCGGCGTCGTCGGCGCAGCGCCCGCAGGGCAGCCTACCCAGCCGCGCCTTCCCGGTGACCGACGACCCGTCCGACGACGACGTCGACGTCCCGCCCTTCATGCGCCGCTGACCCACTGACAACTGCCCCCAAGGCCACCTTTGGTGCGTTCAGCGCACCGAAGGTGGCCTTGGGGGCTTTTATTAGGCTCTCCGGGAAGACTTCGCACTGACGGAAAGGGTGGCGTGTTGCGCATCCGGCGGGTGGTCACGACCAGGGCTGGCGGTGCGTCCAAGCCGCCGTACGACTCCTTCAACCTCGGCGACCACGTCGGTGACGACCCGGCCGCCGTCGCCGCCAACCGCGAGCGGCTCGCCACCGAGCTGGGCCTGGACCGCATCGCCTGGATGGAGCAGGTCCACGGCCGCACCGCGACGATCGTCGACGGCACCGAGCGCGAGCCCGCCGAGGCCACCGACGCGCTCGTGACCGCGCGGGCGGGCGTCGCGCTGGTCGTGCTCGTCGCCGACTGCGTGCCCGTGCTGCTCGGCGACGCCGAGGCCGGGGTCGTCGCCGCCGTCCACGCCGGCCGCGTCGGCGCGAGGGTCGGCGTGGTGCCCGCCGCGCTGGAGGCCATGCGCTCGCTCGGCGCGGAGCCCCACCGCATCGAGGCGCTGCTGGGACCGTCGGTGTGCGGGGAGTGCTACGAGGTGCCGCCCGAGATGGCCGCCGACGTCGAGGCCCACCTGCCGGGCAGCCGGTGCCGCAGCCGCAAGGGCACCGCGGCGCTCGACCTGCGGGCCGGGTTGTGGCGCCAGCTCGCCGACGCCGGCGTGGGCAAGATCGGCGTCGACCCCCGGTGCACGTTCGAGGACGACACGCTGTTCAGTCACCGCAGGCAGGCCCCGACCGGGCGGCTGGCCGGCATCACGTGGATCGAGGACTGAACATGGACCGCCGCGCCGAGCTCGCCGAGAACCTCGCCGCCGTCCGCGCCAGGATCGCCGCCGCGTGCGAGGCCGCGGGCCGCCCCGAGAGCGAGGTCCGGCTGCTGGCCGTCACCAAGACGTTCCCCGCCGGGGACGCCGCGCTCCTGACCGACCTCGGGGTGACCGAGCTCGCGGAGAACCGGGACCAGGAGGCGGCGGCCAAGACCGGTGAGGTCGCGCGGCTGCGGCCGGAGGCGGCGGTCCGCTGGCACATGGTCGGCAGGCTCCAGCGGAACAAGGCCCGCTCCGTCGCCAGATGGGCGGCCGAGGTGCAGACCGTCGACTCGCCCCGGCTGGCCGACGCGCTCGCGAAGGCGGTCACCGCCGCGCGCGACGCCGGCGAGCGCGACCGGCCCCTCGACGTGCTGGTGCAGGCGAGTCTCGACGACGACCCGGCCAGGGGCGGCTGCCCGCTCGGAGAGTTGCCGGCGCTCGCCGAGCAGGTCGCTCGGAAGGGTGACATTTTCCACTTGCGGGGGCTCATGGCGGTCGCGCCGCTGGGCGCCGAACCGGCGCCCGCGTTCGCGCGGCTCGCGGAGGCCGCCGCGTCGCTTCGTCGTGATCATCCCGAGGCGACCGAGATTTCCGCTGGTATGAGCGGCGACCTGGAGGATGCCATCGCGCACGGCTCGACGTGTGTGCGTGTCGGAACTGCGTTGCTCGGGGGTCGCGGTCTAGCCTCGCCATAGAGAGGTTCACCCACAGCGGCGTCCGTGCGCGTGACTCAGCGTCAGGGTGGGGACGGCCGTGAAGGGCGAAGGAGGGGCATGAGCGCGCTGCAGAAGCTGAAGGCCTACTTCGGGATGGTCCCAGCCGAGGACGAGTACGACTTCGACGACGACTACCGGCGCGGTTACTCCGACGAGGACGACTACGACGGCTACGACGAGCCCCGCGACGCGCAGCCGCGCCGATCGAGGCCCCGCTACCACGTGATGGACGAGTTCGACGAGGTCGAGCCGGTGCGCACCCGCCGTCCGGTCACGCCGAGCGAGCCCGCGACACACGGAGCGCTCGCGGTCGACCGGCAGCCCGACCCGGTGGCGCGTCTGCGGCCGGCGCCGGAGCCGGTGCGTGCGGTGTCGTCGTCGGCGGCGGCCGGCCGCGATCCGCTGAGCCGGATCACCACGCTGCACCCGAAGAGCTACCACGAGGCGCGCGAGATCGGCGAGGCGTACCGCGACGGTGCCCCGGTGATCATCAACCTGACCCAGATGGAGAACGCCGACGCGAAGCGACTTGTCGACTTCGCGGCGGGGCTCGCGTTCGCGCTCAGGGGCTCCATGGACAAGGTCACCAACAAGGTGTTCTTGCTCTCACCGCCGGATGTCGACGTGACCGCCGAGGACCGCAGGCGCATCGCCGAGGGTGGCTTGTTCCTCCGCCACTAGGCGGATGTCCGGGGTGTGGCAGAGTGGTGACGTGGATGCGGTCCGGTTGATCCTTTATTGGCTGCTCTTTGCCTTCTGGCTCCTGCTCACGGCGCGGATCGTGGTGGAGCTGGTTCGAGCGTTCGCCCGTGATTGGCGGCCCGCGGGAGGGGTTGCGGTCACGCTCGAGACCATCTACACAGTGACGGACCCACCGGTTCGACTCGTCCGCCGGATTATTCCGATCGTGCGGATCGGCGGCGTGGGGCTGGACTTATCGATTATGGTGCTGCTGTTGGTTGTGTTCATACTGATGCAACTGGCGTATCCCGGGTAACGGGGAACCCGGGTTGTCCGGCAGGCCATGGAGTGCGTGAGGTGATCAGATGTCGTTGACCCCTGCTGACGTGCATAACGTCGCGTTCAGCAAGCCTCCCATCGGCAAGCGGGGCTACAACGAGGACGAGGTGGATGCGTTCCTCGACCTGGTGGAGACCGAACTTGCCCGGTTGATCGAGGACAATAACGAGCTGCGGCAGCAGGTCGAACAGCTCGATGCCGAGTTGGAATCGACTCGTAGCGAGCTGGAGTCCGCGAAGGCCGGTGTCGGCGCCCCGCCGCAGGCTCCGCCCCGCGACGAGACCCCGTCGCGCAGGCTGGCGCCGGTTCCCCCGCCGTCGTCGATGGAGCAGACGCAGGCCCACGGCTTCATGGGGGACAGCGGTGAGCCGAACGTGCAGGCCGCGAAGGTTCTGGGGCTCGCGCAGGAGATGGCCGACCGGCTGACGGCCGAGGCCAAGACCGAGTCCGACGGCATGCTGGCCGAGGCGCGGACCAAGTCCGAGCAGTTGCTCTCCGACGCCCGCTCGAAGGCCGACTCGATGGTCAACGAGGCACGCACCCGTGCCGAGACCATGCTGAACGACGCGCGGACGAGGACCGAGACCCTCGAACGCCAGGCGCGCGACAAGGCGACCACCCTGGATCGCGAGGCGCAGCGCAAGTACACCGAGACGATGAACAACCTGAACGCCGAGAAGAGCTCGCTGAACAAGAAGATCGAGGAGCTGCGCACCATCGAGCGCGAGTACCGCACGCGCCTGCGCGGGTTCCTCGAGTCCCAGCTGCGCGAACTCGACGACCGCGGCTCCGCCGCACCCGCTTCGGCGTCCTCGACCAGCTCCGGCCAGTCCGGCAGCGGCGGCTCGGGCGGCGGCAGCGGACAGGGTTACTCGTTCGGTCCCCGTGCCGAGGCGGGCTGACGCCCGCTCGTAGCGCTCAGAAACGGTTCCGACACTCCTCGCGGGAGGGTCGGAGCCGTTTTTCTGTCTCTTCCGTGTTGTAATTCACCGTGCTCTACTTCGTCCTCATCCTGGTGCTGGCCGCCCTCGGACTGGTGGTCACGGCGCTCATCACCGCCAACTCGCTGTGGGCCTGGATCTCCATCGGCCTCTCGGTGCTCGCCGGGCTCCTGCTGGTCGTCGACTGGCTGCGCAGGCGGGCCGCGGCGAGGGCACAGAGCCCCGCCGACGCCGAACCGGACGGCGCCGGCGACGGTGACGGCGACACGGCAGGGGACGAGGACACCGGGCAGGACGCGGCGGACGAGCCCGCGGGTGAGGCCCAGACGGCGCTGCTGCCCGCGAGCGGCGAGCTCAAGACCGTCGCGGGTGACCCGGCCGAGGAGCAGACCGACGCCGCCGACCTGCTCGTGGTCTCCGCACTCGAGTCCGAGGTGCTCGTGGTCGACGAGTACCCGCGCTACCACGTCGGCGGGTGCACGTGGCTGGAGAGCAAGGACACCATTCCGCTGCCCGTCAAGGAGGCCCGCGACCTCGGCTTCACGCCGTGCGCGCTCTGCACCCCCGACGCGACCCTCGCCGCCGAGCACCGCGAGAGGCGCAAGTCGCGCAAGTGACGCGGAGGAGCCGCGCACAAAGGGTTTGCCGGGACCCGTTAATCTGGTAGGCACAGGCGTCGATCCGGCCATCACCGGGGAGCCTCCGGAAGAACGGGCGCGGTACGTGCCTCAGTAGAACCGGACGGTCGCGGCCCGTCACAGCCGCCGAACGAGAGGCCCTCGCCGCGTGGCGCGGGCAAGCGGGGTGGTACCGCGGAACGTGCGCCCAGTGCGCCGTGTCGTCCCCGTGTGGGCTCCAGAGCCCGTACGAGAGCAGACGAACCGCGAGGAGCATCCCGGATGTACCCCAAGGCTTCCGTCGGCGGGCAGCCCGCCGACCAGGTCCCCTCCCAGCCGTCGTTCCCCGCGCTGGAGAAGGACGTCCTGGCCTACTGGGAGTCGGACCGCACGTTCGCGGCGACCGTGGAGGCCCGCGAGCCCGGCACCGACGGTGCCAACGAGTACGTGTTCTACGACGGCCCGCCCTTCGCCAACGGCCTGCCGCACTACGGGCACCTGCTGACGGGCTACGTCAAGGACATCGTTCCCCGCTACCAGACCATGCGCGGCAAGCGCGTCGAGCGCCGCTTCGGCTGGGACACCCACGGCCTGCCGGCCGAGCTGGAGGCCGAGCGCCAGCTGGGCATCACCGACAAGTCGCAGATCGACGAGATGGGCATCGCGGAGTTCAACCGCGCCTGCCGTGAGTCGGTGCTGCGCTACACCAAGGAATGGCAGGAGTACGTCACCCGCCAGGCCCGGTGGGTGGACTTCGACCACGACTACAAGACACTCGACGTCACCTACATGGAATCGGTGATCTGGGCGTTCAAGCAGCTCTGGGACAAGGGCCTCGTGTACGAGGGCTACCGGGTGCTGCCGTACTGCTGGCGCGACGAGACGCCGCTGTCCAACCACGAGCTGCGGATGGACGACGACGTCTACCAGAGCCGCCAGGACCCCGCGGTCACCATCGGCTTCCGCGTCGAGGGCAACGACAGCGACCTCGACGGCGCGTACCTGCTCATCTGGACCACCACGCCGTGGACGGTCCCGTCCAACCTGGCCACCGCCGTGCACCCCGACGTCGACTACGTCCAGGTGGCCGACGCCGAGGGCAGGCGGTTCGTGCTCGCCGAGGCCCGCGTCGCCGCCTACGCGAAAGAGCTCGGCGAGGAGCCGTCGGTCGTCGGCAGGTACCAGGGCGCCGACCTGCTCGGCACCCGCTACGCGCCGCCGTTCCCGTACTTCGTCGGCCACGAGAACGCCCACCGCGTGCTCGCCGCCGACTACGTGACCACCGACGACGGCACGGGCATCGTCCACATCGCCCCCGCCTACGGTGAGGAGGACAAGGTCGTCACCGACGCGGCGGGCATCACCCCGGTCACGCCGGTCGACGCCAAGGGGCGTTTCGACGCGCAGGTGCCCGACTACGAGGGCCAGAACGTCTTCGAAGCCAACCCGAACATCATCCGCGACCTCAAGAACGGCACGGGCTCCCCGGCGCGGCAGGGCGCGATCCTGCTGCGGCACGAGACCTACGAGCACTCGTACCCGCACTGCTGGCGCTGCCGCAACCCGCTGATCTACCGTGCGGTCTCGTCGTGGTTCGTGGCGGTCACCGAGTTCAAGGACCGCATGGTCGAGCTCAACCAGCAGATCACGTGGTACCCGGAGCACGTCAAGGACGGCCAGTTCGGCAAGTGGCTGGAGAACGCCCGCGACTGGTCGATCTCGCGCAACCGCTACTGGGGCACGCCGATCCCGGTCTGGATCTCGGACGACCCGAACCACCCTCGCGTGGACGTCTACGGCTCGCTCGACGAGCTGGAGCGCGACTTCGGGGTGCGCCCGACCGACCTGCACCGGCCTTACATCGACGAGCTGACCAGGCCCAACCCGGACGACCCCACCGGGAAGTCGACCATGCGCCGCGTGCCGGACGTGCTCGATGTGTGGTTCGACTCGGGCTCGATGCCGTACGCCCAGGTGCACTACCCGTTCGAGAACGCCGACTGGTTCGAGCACCACTACCCGGGCGACTTCATCGTCGAGTACATCGGCCAGACCCGCGGCTGGTTCTACACGCTGCACGTGCTGGCGACGGCGTTGTTCGACCGGCCGTCGTTCCGGACCTGCGTCTCACACGGCATCGTGCTCGGCTCCGACGGGCAGAAGATGTCGAAGTCGCTGCGCAACTACCCGGACGTCACCGAGGTGTTCGACCGGGACGGCTCCGACGCGATGCGCTGGTACCTCATGGCCAGCCCCATCCTGCGCGGCGGGAACCTGATCGTCACCGACAAGGGCATCCGCGACGCCGTGCGCCAGGCCGTGCTGCCGCTGTGGAACTCGTACTACTTCCTCGCGCTGTATGCGGGTGCCGAGGGGGTGGAGGGCAAGGTCCGTACGGATTCGCGGCACGTGCTCGACCGCTACGTGCTGGCGAAGACCCACGAGCTCGTCACCGACGTCGAGTACGCGCTCGACCACTACGACGTCGCGGGCGCGTGCGCGACGCTGCGGGACTTCCTCGAGGTGCTGACCAACTGGTACGTGCGGCGCTCGCGCGACCGGTTCTGGGCGGGTGAGCAGGACGCCATCGACACCCTGCACACCGTGCTGGAGGTGGTCTGCCGGACGGCGGCCCCG
The DNA here is from genome assembly GCF_003202235.1 of Prauserella flavalba. Taxonomy (GTDB): domain Bacteria; phylum Actinomycetota; class Actinomycetes; order Mycobacteriales; family Pseudonocardiaceae; genus Prauserella_A; species Prauserella_A flavalba. Next base: position 256,145 of record NZ_MASU01000009.1, on the reverse strand, counting down.
CTGCTGCCGCTCACCACCGAGGCCGTGTGGCGGGGGCTCACCGGCGGCCGTTCCGTGCACCTCACCGACTGGCCGAGCGTGTCCGAGCTGCCCGCCGACGCCGCGCTCGTCACGGCGATGGACCGGGTGCGCCAGGTGTGCTCGTCGGCGCTGTCGCTGCGCAAGGCCAACAAGCTCCGCGTGCGGCTCCCGCTGGCCAAGCTGCTGGTGGCCGCCGAGGACTCGGAGCTGCTGCGGCCGTTCGCCGACATCATCCGCGACGAGGTGAACGTCAAGTCGGTGGAGCTGACCACCGACGTCGCCGCGCACGGCGGCTTCGAGGTCGCGGTGAACGCGCGGGCGGCGGGGCCCCGGCTCGGCAAGGACGTGCAGCGCGTCATCAAGGCGGTCAAGGCCGGCGAGTGGAGCACCACCCCCGACGGCGCCGTCGTCGCCGCCGGCATCGAGCTGGCCGAGGGCGAGTACGAGCGCAAGCTCGTCGCGAAGGACTCCGGCGCGGCCGCCGAGCTGCCCGGCGGCTCCGGCCTCGTGCTGCTCGACACCGGCGTCACCCCGGAGCTCGCGGCCGAGGGCCTCGCGAGGGACCTGGTGCGCGTGGTGCAGCAGGCCCGCCGCGACGCCGGGCTGGACGTGGCCGACCGGATCGCGCTGACCGTCGACGCGCCGGAGGACGTGCTCGCCGCGGCGAGGGCGCACGAGCGGTTCCTCGCCGCCGAGACCCTCGCCACGGCCGTCGAGTACGGCCCGGTGCCCGCCGGGTTCTCCGGCTCGGTGGGCGAGGGCGAGAAGGTCAGCGTCGCCGTCGCGAAAAGCTGAGGACCGGGCCGGGTGAGCCGTCGATGAAGATTTCCTCATCTTCGGCTCATCCGGCCTTTTCCTCCGGGCAGGAGAGTGGGGGTATGAGCCGAACACCGCGAATCGTCGCGCTGGTGGCGGTGCTCGCCCTGCCCGTCGCGGCCGTACTGGCCACGCTGCTGCTGTCGGAACCGAGCCCGCCGAAGGAGACCTCCCAGGTCGTGCGCATCGGCGAGTCCGCGCCCGCAGGCACCTCCGCCGCCACGCCGACCACGCCGTCCGGCGAGCCGACGAGCACCCCGAGCCGCACCAAGCTGCCGCCGCCACCGCCGGTGGACGACGACGATGACGACGACGACCGTGATGACGACGACCGTGACGATGGCTGACGGCCCGGGGCGGCAGCCGGGTGCGCCGATGAGCGACCGGCCGACCGTGTACCAGCCCATCGCGGGCAAACCGGCGTCGGCGCGCGGCACGCGCGTGCCGGCGAGGGTGCAGATCATGGGCTGGCTCGTGCTCGTGATGACCGCCGGGCTCGCCACCGTGGTGCTGCTCGTCGCCGAGTTCGAGTACCGGGCCATCGACCGCAGGGTCAACAGCGGTCTCGAGCAGGACGTCGAGGAGTTCCGCCGGGTCGCGCAGATGGGCAGGGATCCGGCGACCGACCAGCTGCTGACCGACCCGTACCAGCTGTTCGAGCGGCACCTGGCAGGCCAGTACCCGGACCGGGCCGAGGTGCTGCTGGGTGTCGTGACCGAGGCCGGGGGCCTCAAGACCGTGCGGCAGAGCGACCAGGGGCTCGACCACGTCGCGTTCGACGATGCCCTGCTGCGGGAGATCGTGAACCCGCCGCAGGCGACCGGAACCGTGCAGACCGAGGGCGGCGAGCTGCGCTGGCTGCGGGTGGACGTCCTGCCGCCGTCGGGCTCCGGTCAGCCGCAGGCGTGGTTCGTCAGCGGCTACTTCGTCGACGTGGCCAAGGCCGACGCGAACGACACGGTCCGCACGCTGCTGGCGATCAGCGCCGTGGCGCTCGTGCTGGCCGCCGGGGTGTCGTGGGTGGTCGCCGGGCAGATCCTCGCGCCGGTCAACACGGTGCGCCGCGCGGCGGCGGAACTGACCGAACAGGACCTCACCCACCGGATCCCCGTGCACGGCCGCGACGATATCGCCGCGCTCGCCGAGCAGTTCAACGCGATGCTCGACCGGCTGGAGAGCGCGTTCGCCACGCGCAGGCAGTTCCTCGATGACGCCGGCCACGAGCTGCGCACCCCGATCACGATCATCCGGGGGCATCTGGAGGTGATGGGCGACGATCCCGCCGAGCGGGCCGAGGTCGTGCGGCTGTGCACCGACGAGCTCGACCGGATGGCGCGCATCGTCGACGACCTGCTCCTGCTGGCGAAGGCCGAGCAGCCGGACTTCCTCCGTCCCGAGTGGACGTCCGTGCCGGAGCTGACGAGTGACATCGACGCGAAGGTCAGGGCCATCGCACCGAGGTCGTGGGTGCTGGAGTCGCTCGGCGAGGGCGAGGTCTGGATCGACGGCCAGCGGGTCACCCAGGCGGTGGTGCAGCTGGCGCAGAACGCCGTGCAGCACACGAAGGACGGCGCGGTGATCAGGATCGGCTCGGCAGTCCACAACGGATCGGTGTCGTTCTGGGTCACCGACACGGGACCCGGAGTGTCGCATGAGGACGCTCCGCGGATCTTCGACCGGTTCGTGCGCGGCGCCTCCGGTGCGCGCGACGGGAGCGGCGCCGGCCTCGGCCTGGCGATCGTCAAGGCCATCGCCGAGGCGCATCACGGCCAGGCCCGGGTGGTGTCGCAGCCGGGCCAGGGTGCGACGTTCGGGCTCGAACTACCAGCGGGGGGAGCACGAGGATGAGCCGGATCCTGATCGCCGAGGACGAGCAGCGCATCGCCTCGTTCGTCGAGAAGGGCTTGCGCGCCAACGGTTTCGTGACGACGGTGGTGGGTGACGGCGACGCCGCGCTCGCCCACGTCGTCGCGGGCGGGTTCGACCTCGTCGTGCTCGACCTCGGGCTGCCGAGGCGGGACGGTTTCGCGGTGCTGCAGGCGATGCGGCAGGCGCGGGTCAACACGCCGGTGATCATCCTGACCGCGCGTGGCTCGGTGAACGACACCGTCGCCGGCCTCGAAGGCGGCGCCGACGACTACATGACCAAGCCGTTCCGCTTCGAGGAGCTGCTGGCGCGGGTCCGGCTCCGGCTCCGGCCTGCCGACCGCACCCCCGAGGTCACCGTGCTGCGCAACGGACCCGTGTCGCTGGATCTCCGTACGCGCCGCGCGGAGACCCCGGAGGGAATGGTGGACCTCACGGCGAGGGAGTTCGCGCTGCTCGAGCTGTTCCTGCGGCACCCGGGGCAGGTACTCTCCCGCGAGCAGATCCTCTCGCACGTGTGGGGGTACGACTTCGATCCCGGCTCCAACGTCGTGGACGTCTACGTGCGGACGCTGCGCCGCAAGATCGGCCAGGACCACATCGTGACCGTGCGCGGAATGGGCTACCGCCTGGGCTGACCCGCGAGTCGTGCACTCCCGTTCGCGAGTCGTGCACTCCAGCGCGCGAGTTGTGCGCTCCCGTTCGCGAGTTGTGCGCTCCCGTTCGCGAGTCGTGCGCTCCGGTTCGCGAGTCCCCGCTCGGGCCCGCGAGTTCCCCGTTGGGGCACCGGGGCCCGCCCGGGACGCGCTCGCTGCAGTGAAGGCCACCCTCCCTGCGTTCAACGCAGTGAAGGTGGCCTTCACTGCGTTCGGGTTCGGGGCGACCTGGGGGTGCCTTGCGTTGTCCCGAGTGGGCGACTCGCGCCCCGGAATGCACGACTCGCCGTCCGGAATGCACGACTCGCGCGCCGGAGTGCACGACTCGCGCCCCGGAACGTACGACTCGCGAACCTGAGTGCACGACTCGCGGCGCATGAAGATCGCCTCATGTGGGTTTCACCCGTGGTTCAGCGGTGCGACCGATTCTGGTTTCCATGGCTGGACTTTCCGCGCACGGCTGGGTCACCCTCGGGGTGTTCGGCGTCGCCGTTCTCCTGTGGATGGTCACCCGGCTTGACGACACGTTCGTCGGGCTCGCGGCCGTGCTCGTGCTCGTCGGCGCGGGCGTTCTCCGGGAAGGGGACCTCTTCGCCGCGCTCGGCGGCGAGGCGATCTGGCTCCTCATCGCCGCGTTCGTGCTCGCCGCCGGGCTCTCCGCCACCGGGTTGCCGACGCGCGTCGCGCTCGCGGTGTGCGGGCGCGCCCGCACCGTCCGCGGCCTCGCCCACCGCGTCACCGCCGCACTGGTACTGACAGCGCTCGCGATCCCCGCCACGTCGGGACGCGCGGCGCTCGCCCTGCCCGTCTTCCTCGCGCTGGCGACGGCGCTCGCCTGCCGCGAGCGGGTCGTCCGCGCGCTCGCCCTGCTGTTCCCCACCGTCGTGCTGCTCTCGGCCGTCGCCACGCTCACCGGTGCGGGCGCCCACGTGATCACCAGCCAGCTGCTCGCCGACGCGACCGGTGCCGGCATCGGCTACGCGCACTGGCTGCTGCTCGGCTTCCCCTTCGCGGTGCTGAGCTCCCACCTCGCGGCCGAGGTCGTGCTCCTGCTGATGACCCGCCGCGCCGACCGGCGGCACCCGCTCGAGCTCGACCCCGCCCACGTCGCCGAGCTCGCCGGGACGACCGTCACCGGCCCGCTCACGCCATCGCAGCGCCGCGCGCTCGCCGTGCTCGTTCTCGTGGTGACGCTCTGGTGCACGGAAACCCTGCACGGCGCCTCGCCCGCACTGGTCGCGCTCGCCGGGGCCGTGCTGATCACCGCGCCGGGCCTCGGCACCACCGGGTTCGGTGCCGCGCTCGCCTCGGTGCCGTGGTCGCTGCTGCTGTTCATGGTCACCACGGCGGTGCTCGGCATCGCGCTCACGTCGTCGGGCGCGGCCGCGTGGCTCGGCGGCGCGCTGCCGGGGGACACCGCCGACGAGCTGACCTTCCTCGCCGTCGTGGTCGGCGTCAGCGCGGCGGCACACCTCGTGCTGCAGTCGCGCTCGGCCCGCTCGTCGGTGCTGGTGCCGCTGCTGATCCCGCTCGCGACCGCGGCGGGACTGAACCCGGCGGCCGTCGCGTTCGCCTCCACCGCGGCGGCCGGCTTCTGCCACACGCTGCCCTCGTCGGCCAAACCCGTCGCGCTGTTCGCCTCGGTGGAGGGCGCACCGACGTACCGGCGCACCGACCTGCTGCGGCTCTCCGCCGTGCTCGGCCCGCTCACGATCCTGCTCGTCCTCGCGTTCGCATGGGCCGTCTGGCCCGCGCTCGGCCTGCCGTTGCGCTGACAAAACCCCAGGGAGACAAGAAGATGACCGCGATCATGCCGCTGCGTTTCGTCGTCGCACCGAGCGGGTTCAAGGAGTCGCTCACCGCCGAGGTGGTGGCCGGGGCGATCGCCGCCGGGCTGCGCCGCGTGGTGCCCGGTGCCGTCATCGACACCGTGCCGCTCGTCGACGGCGGTGAGGGCTCCGCACGCACCCTCGCCGCCGCGACTGGCGGCAGGCTCGTGCCCGTCACCGTCACGGGCCCCGTCGGCGACCCGGTGGACGCGCACTTCGCCGTGCTCGGCGGGGACGGGCCCAGAACGGCGTTCGTCGAGATGGCCGCCGCGGCGGGGCTGCGGCTCGTGCCACCCGGCGCGCGCGACCCCGGGCTGACGACCACGCGCGGCGTCGGCGAGCTGATCCGCGCGGCTCTCGACGAGGGCTGCCGCCGGATCGTGGTCGGCTGCGGAGACTCGGGCACGTGCGACGGCGGGGCCGGGGCGCTCACGGCGCTCGGCGCCCGTGTGCTCGGCCCTTCCGGCGGGGAGGCCGAGCCCGGCGGGTACGCGCTCGCCGGCGCCGTGGAACTCGATCTGTCCAGGATGGACTCTCGGCTCGAGGGAACGGACATACTCGTTGCCTGCAATCCGCACAACGTCCTCACCGGTCCTTCCGGCGTCGCCCGTGTCTTCGGGCCGCAGAAGGGTGCGAGCGCCGAGCAGGTCGCGGTGCTGGAGGCGGCCATGACCCGGTGGGCGAAACTCATCGAGCACCGCTGCGGGACCGATCTGCGGCTGGTGCCCGGCGGCGGCGCGTCCGGCGGTCTCGGCGCCGGGCTGGCCGGGGCGCTCGGCGCGACGCTGCGCTCCCGGTTCGACGTGCTGCTCGACCACACCGGCCTGGACGCCCGGCTCGCCGAGGCCGACCTCGTGATCACCGCCGAGGGCGCGATCGACTTCCAGACCCCGCGCGGCAAGGTGCCCGCCGAGGTCGCCAGACGCGCCAAGCTGTTCGGCAAGCCCGTGATCGCGCTGGCAGGCACGATCGGCAGGGGAGCCCGCACCACGCACGACGCCGGGATCGACGCGTACGCGGGCATCCTCGCCGCACCGATCGCGCTCGCGGAGGCCATCGAGCACGCGGAGGACCTGGTCGCCGATGCCACCGAGCGCGCGCTGCGGCTCGTTCTCGTGGGCTCGGCGCTTGCCACCACCGCTAGGGTTCACGCGGGTGAACACTGAGAACTGAACAGACTGGGGGAGCCGCGTGGAGGCTCGGAGGAGACGCTGGGTGCTGGGCGGCGCGGCGCTGGCCGTGGTCGCGATCGTCACGGCGGGCGTGCTCGTGCTGTATGGCGAGTCGACCCGGGGTACCGCGCAGCGGCCCCATGACGATGCCGGTGCCGGCGAGGTCGCGCTCGACTTCCTCGACGCGTTCGCCGCAGGGGACGTCGCGGCGGCCGCGGCGCTGACCGATGACCCGGCCGCCGCCCAGGCGGCGCTGTCGCGGGCCACCACGCGGCTCGGCGTCACCGGTGCCGAGACGAGGGCCGTACCGCCGAGGGGCGACGAGACCTTCCGCGACTTCCGCGTCACGTGGACCCTCGGCGAAGGCCGCACATGGGCCTACGACAACCGCGTGAGCGTAGTGCGGACGGGCGAGGGCCGTCGCGTGGACTGGACGCCGGCCCTGATCCACCCCCGCCTGAAGGACGGGCAGGCACTGGAGTTGCGGACCGGCGAAGGCTCGCCCGGCGTGGTCGACCGCGAGGGGCCGCCGCTGCTCGAACGGCGCGCGGGCGGACGGGAACCGGCGGAGGTGGCGGGCGCGCGGACTCTGCTGCCCGCGATGTCGCGGCTCGCGGCCCGGCACCTGAAGCCCGCCTGGTCGGTGGTGATCGTCGACGCCGGGGGCGCCGAGGTGAGCACTGTCCACGCCCCCGCTGGTGCCGGGGCGGGCCCGCTCGTGTCGACGCTCAGCGGTCCGGTGCAGCGGGCCGCGCAGACCGCGGTCGACGAGGTGGCGGCGCCCGCGCTGCTCGTGGCCATCCAGCCCTCCACCGGCGGCATCCTCGCCGTGGCACAGAACCCGGCCGCCGGGGACGCGCCGAAGGCGCTCAACGGGCTCTCCGCGCCCGGCTCGACGTTCAAGATCGCCACCGCCACGGCCGTGCTCGGCACCGGCGCGGCGGAGGCGGAAACGGTGCTGCCGTGTCCCGGCCGCGACCGCATCGGCACCAGGACCATCCCCAACGACGGCGAGTTCGACCTCGGCGCCGTGCCGCTGCGCACGGCGTTCGCCCACTCCTGCAACACCACCTTCGCCCGGCTCGCCGCGGGCCTGCCCTCGGACGCCCTCTCGGCAGCGGCGAGCAGCCTGGGCCTCAGGCGCCGACTTCGAGATCCCGGGCCTCACCACGGAGGCAGGCCGCGCCGACCCCGCGGCCGACCCCGTGCAGCGGCTCGAGGACGGCATCGGGCAGGGCAGGGTGCAGGCGAGCCCGTTCGGTCTCGCGCTCATGACGGCGACCGTCGCGAGCGGGCGGGCCGTGACGCCGCAGCTGTGGCGGGACCTCGGCACCACGGTCGTCACGGGGTACGAACCACCGCCCGCCGCGGTGCTGGCCGACGTCCGCGGCATGATGCGCGAGGCCGTCACGGGAGGTACCGCGACCGCGCTCGCCGGGCTCGGCGACGTCCGCGGCAAGACCGGCACCGCCCAGCTCGCCGACCCGGCCCAGGCCCACGGCTGGTTCGCCGGGTACCGGGGCGACGTCGCGTTCGCCGTGCTGGTCGAGCGTGCGGGCAGCGCCGGGCCCGCGGTGCGGGCGGCGGGGACGTTCCTGGGCGGGCTGCCGGGCTGAACCGGCTACGGTGAGGCCCATGCCTGCCGTGAGGTTCGCCGTCCGGGTGAAGCCCGGGGCCAAGCGCGACGCCGTCGGGGGCCGGTGGGACGGCGCGCTCGGTGAGGCACTCGTCGTGTCGGTGCGGGCACCCGCCGTGGACGGCAAGGCCAACGAGGCGGTGTGCCGTGTGCTCGCCACGGAGCTGTCGGTGCGTGCCCGGGATCTCCTTGTCGTGCGGGGACAACGCTCTCGCGACAAGCTGATGGAACTCGCGGACGCCCCGCCGCACACCGCGCGGCGGCTCGCGACCCTGCGTGGATCTATTGTGGAGGGCCCACAAACTCCACGAACGGGCTGAACGGGAGGTGACATGGGCGATCTTCCGGTCATCCTCGGATCGGGCGCGATCGTCCTGCTCGCCTCGGTGCTCGCCGTCCGCTTCTCGATCCGGCTCGGCCTGCCCTCGCTGCTGATCTACCTCGGGATCGGCGTTCTGATCGGCGAGGCCGGGTTCGGGGTCGAGTTCGACAACCCGCAGCTCACGCAGAGTCTCGGCCTCGCCGCGCTCGTGATGATCCTGACCGAGGGCGGGCTCACCACGCGCTGGTCCACGGTGCGGCCCTCGCTCGGACCCGGCATCGCTCTGTCCACAGTGGCCGTTCTGGTGACCATCCTCGTCACCGGCTCGGTGCTGCACCTGTTGCTGGGCCTCGACTGGCGGACGGCGCTGCTGTGGGGCGCCGTGCTGTCCTCGACCGACGCGGCCGCGGTGTTCTCGGTGCTGCGCTCGTCGGGGATCGGCAGGAGGGTCACCGGAACCCTCGAGCTGGAGTCGGGCCTCAACGACGCGCCCGCCTACATCGCGGTGGTGCTGCTCGCGACGGGGGCGACCCTGACGTGGAGCCTGCCGCTGCTGGTGGTCTACGAGCTCGTGGCAGGCGCGCTGATCGGGTTCCTGCTGGGCTGGGCGGGGGCGCTGGCGCTGCGCAAGGCCGCGCTGCCCGCCACCGGTCTCTACCCGCTCGCCACGGTCGCCGTGTGCGTGGTGGCGTACGCGTCGGCGCAGTCCGGGCACGCCTCGGGGCTGCTGGCCACCTACGTGGCGGGGGTGGTGCTGGGCAACTCGCGGCTCCCGCACCGCTCCGACACGCTCTCCTTCGCCGAGGGGCTCGGCTGGATCGCGCAGATCGGCCTGTTCGTGCTGCTCGGGTTGTTCGCCTCGCCGGAGCGGCTCGTGGACAGCGTCGTGCCGGGCCTCGTCGCCGGGGCGGTGGTGCTGCTGCTCGCCCGGCCGGTCTCCGTGGTGCTGTCGGCGGCGCCGTTCCGCGTGCCCTGGCGGGAACAGGTGTTCCTGTCGTGGGCGGGGCTGCGCGGAGCCGTGCCCATCGTGCTCGCCACCATCCCGCTCGCCGAGGGCCTGCCCGGTGCCCAGCGGCTGCTCGACGCGGTGTTCGTGCTCGTGATCGTCTTCACGCTGCTGCAGGCCGCGCTGCTCGGTCCGCTGGCGAGATGGCTGGGGCTCGCCAGGGACGCCGAACCGGAGGAGATCCAGGTCGACGCGGCCCCGCTCGACGAGCTCGGCGCGGTGCTGCTGCAGGTGCGCATCCAGCGGGGCTCGCGCCTGCACGGCGTGTACCTCGCGGAGCTGCGGCTGCCGAGCGGCTCCGGCGTGAGCCTGGTCGTGCGGCAGGGCAAGGGTTTCACCCCCGCCGACACCACGCGCCTGCAGGAGCTGGACCAGTTGCTGGTGGTCACCACACAGGCCGCGAGGTCCGCGGCGGAGCGCCGCATCAGGGCCGTGGACCGCGCGGGCCCGCTCGCGAAGTGGAAGGGCGAGCTGGGAGACTGACCGCCATGCGTGCGGAGAGGTACGGCTACTGGTTTCCGCTGGCGCTACTGGGGTTCGGGTTGCTGGGTGCTGTCACGGTGCGGCCGGCGGCCGACGTCGGCTGGTTCGCCTACCGGCCGGGGAGTGAACGGCAGTACCTGACGAGCGTCAGCTACGCGGAGTCGGTCGACGTCGAGGCGGGGTTCCACGTCGTCGCCGGAGGCGCCTACGGCTGGCAGGCGCACGTCGCGATCGTCGCGCTGTTCCTGGCGAGCGTCGCCTGGTACGCGGCACGCGCCCGGAAGGCGGGCACGCCGTGGCCGGCGCCGCGGATCGTGGTCGTCGCGGCCGGGGGCGCGCTCGCCGTCGAGGGTGCCTACCTCGGGCTGCTGAACGTCCCGAAGGGCCTCACGGGCGAGGCCTTCGCCGCGGCGCTGAGCCTGCCGCTGGCGTTGCTGGGGTTGATCTCCCTGGCGGGCGCCTACTTCCTGAAGGGCACGGCGCGCCGCGTCACGGGCGTGCTGGGCGTGGTGCTGCTGGGCGTCGCGATCGGCTCGGTCCTGCTCCCTTCGGCCGACGAGGCCGCCGCCGTGATCGTCCTGAGCGCCGGGCTGTTCCTGCTGGCGTGGGTGCACCGCAGCGTGCTGCTCGGCGCGGTCGCGGCCCTGTTCCTGCTGAGCGGGGGCGCCGTGAGCGCCGCCGACCCGGCCGCGCTGGTGGTGCCCGCCGCGGTGTCGCTGGCCGGCGCGATGGTGGCGCTGGTGCTGCGTGCGAGGCACTCGGCGTAGCCGTGGACAATGGAACGGTGAGCACCGAGCAGGAACCCGAGCAGACCACCGGCGAAGCGGAGCCGCCCGCCGCCGCGCCCCCGAAGCGCCGGATCTGGCTGCTGGCCGTGGTCGCGGTGCTCGCCTACGCCGTCGACCTCGTCACCAAGATCATCGTCACGGCGACGCTGGAGGGCGAGGAGCCCATCCGCATCCTCGGCGGCGCCGTCTACCTGCAGCTCGTCCGCAATCCGTACGCGGCGTTCGGCATGGACTTCGGCGGCACCTGGATCCTCGCGATCGTCGCCATGCTCGTGGTCGGCGCGATCATCTGGTTCTCGCGGCGGCTGCGCTCCGCGGGCTGGGCGGTGGGGCTCGGCCTCATCCTCGCCGGTGCGCTCGGCAACCTCACCGACCGCATCTTCCGCGCGCCCGGCCCGCTGCACGGCCACGTCGTCGACTTCATCTCCGCGTTCCAGCCCAACGGCGACTTCTTCCCCGTCTTCAACGCCGCCGACTCCGCCATCAGCATCGGCGCCGTGCTGATCGTGCTGCTCTCGCTGCTCGGCAAGGACTACGACGGCACCAGCACCAAGACCAAGAAGCGGGCCGACGAGGACGCCGAAGAGGGCACGGCGTGAGCGCGCGGATGCTCCCGGTCCCCGAGGGGCTCGACGGCATGCGGGTCGACGCCGGCCTCGCGAAGCTGCTCGGCCTCTCGCGCACCGTGGTCGCCGAGCTGGCCGCGACCGGCGACGTGCTGCTCGACGGCAAGCCCGCCGGCAAATCCGACCGCCTCACCGCGGGCGGCCTGCTGGAGGTGACGCTGCCGGAGCCCGACGCGCCGCTGGAGGTCGTGGCCGAGCCGGTCGACGGGCTGAAGGTGCTCCACGACGACGACGACATCGTGGTGGTCGACAAGCCCGTCGGCGTGGCCGTGCACCCGAGCCCCGGCTGGACCGGGCCCACCGTGGTGGCGGGGCTCGCCGCGATGGGCCTGCGGATCTCTACCTCCGGAGCCGCCGAGCGGCAGGGCGTGGTGCACCGGCTCGACGCGGGCACCACCGGCGTGATGGTGGTGGCCAAGAGCGAGCACGCCTACACGGTGCTCAAGCGCGCGTTCAAGGAACGCACCGTGGACAAGGGCTACCACGCGCTCGTGCAGGGCCACCCCGATCCGACGCGCGGCACGATCGACGCCCCGATCGACCGGCACCCCCGGCACGACTACAAGTTCGCGGTCGTCGCGGGCGGCCGGCCCTCGGTGACGCACTACGAGGTGATCGAGGCGTTCCGCGCCGCGTCCCTCGTGGACGTGAAGCTGGAGACCGGCCGCACCCACCAGATCCGCGTGCACTTCTCCGCGCTGCGGCACCCCTGCGTCGGCGACCTCACCTACGGCGCCGACCCGGTGCTCGCGCGCAAGCTGAGCCTCTCCCGGCAGTGGCTGCACGCCCGCACGCTCGGCTTCGCCCACCCCGCCGACGGCCGCCACGTGGAGTTCACCAGCGAGTACCCCGCCGACCTCGCGGCCGCACTCGACGTGCTGCGCGCCGAGTCCTAGGACTCAGCGTTCAGTCGTCGATCGACCAGAGCAGCGAGCGCTCGTCCGGCTCCGGCCGCGGGCTCCAGCGCACCGACGCGATCCGGGTGGCCTCCGGCAGCACGTACACCGTGTGCCCGCCCGTCGTCTCGCCGGGCTGCACGCCGATCTTGTGCGGTGGCCGGGAGGTCAGCGACACGGGCGCCTTGGCGATCGCGGCGCCGTCGCTGGTGATCAGCTCCAGGTAGTTGTCGGGCAGCGACGCGAACGGGATCCGCCCTCGGTTGGTGATCTCGGTGTGCACCACCACGGCGCGCTCGCCCTCGTCGAGCCGGTAACCCGCGGCGCCGAAGAGGTAGTCGGCCGGATCCTGCACCTCCAGCAGCTGCACCGCGAGCTGCTCGCCCTCCAGCCCCTGCGTCTCCAGCACGTCGCCGGCGCGGCCCGTCTTCGGCGTCGCGGGAGCCCGCGCGCCCGACGGGGGCTGGTCGCCGCGGGCCCACAGCGCGCTCTGCGGCGGGCCCCACGTGCTCATCACCGGGTCCGGGGGTGGCGGCGGCTGGGGTGGCTGGGGCGGCCGCTGCTGCTGCGGCGGGGGTGGCGGTGGCTGGTACCGGCCGGACGGGGTGCCCTGCACGGGATACGCCCCGCTCGGCGCGCCCTGCACGGGATAGGCCCCGCTGGGTGCGCCGTGCACGGGGTACGCGCCGCTCGGCGCGCCCTGCACCGGGTAGGCGCCACTCGGGGCGCCGTGGACGCCCTGCGGTGGCTGTGCGGGTGGTGGGGGCTGTGGGGGCTGAGGGGGCTGAGGGGGTGGTGGCGGTTGCTGCGGGGCGCCCCACGCGCCCGCGAGTGCGGCGCGCAGCCCGTTCGGATCGCTTTCGACACCGACGAGCAGGGGCAGGCCGCTCGCGGAGAGGTTCACGAGCCGGTAGGCGACGTCGCGCGGATCCATGCCGACCTTGGCCGCGACCTCGTGTACCGCCGCCTTGCCCAGCTCCGCGAGCGCGGCGAGCAGGCGAGCGTCGAGAGGGTCGGTCACAGCCACGCCGAGAAGCGTAGTCGGCGGCGTGCGCGTCAGTATGCTGCGGCCATGACCGCTGTCGCCTCGCTCGCGGACGAGTACATGGACCTGCTGTTCGACGCGGACCCCGTGTGGCCCGCGATGCTCGGCTTCAAGCCGCCGAGGTCCGGGCTGGAGGAGCTCAGTGAGGAGGCCGAGCAGCGGCACCGGCGTGCGCTGCGGGAGATCATCGGGCGCGCCGAGGCGCTCGATCCCTCGGGGCTTGAGCCGCAGGACCGGATCACGCGTGACGTGCTGCTCGCCTCGGCGCGGGCGCGGGTCGAGCAGATCGACGCCAGGCTGGTCGAGTTCACGGTCAGCCCGATGTTCGTGGCACCGGCGTCGATGCTGCTGACCATCCTGCCGATGGTGCCGGTCTCCGACAGCGCGCAGGGGGCGGCGCACCTCGACCGCCTCGCCGCGATCCCCGCCTACCTGGAGCAGGTGGCGCAGCGGCACCGCACCGGCGTCGCGAGCGGGCGCGTGCCGGTGGCACGGCTCGTGCGAGCCTCCGTCGAGCACGTCGACCGCTACCTCGCCGAGCCGGACGCCGACCCGCTGCTGCGCCAGGAGCCGCCGGACGAGCACTTCGCCGAGCGCAGGGCCGCGTTGCTGCGGGACACGGTGCGCCCGGCGTTCGCCGCGTACCGCGACGTGCTCGAACGCGAGATCCTCCCGCACGGGCGGCCCGACGAACGCCCCGGCGTGTGCCACCTGCCCGGCGGCGACGCGCTGTACGCCGCACTGGCCCGCGTTCACACCACGACCGACCGCGGCCCCGACGACCTGCACGCCACCGGCCTCGCGCTCATCGAGCAACTCGCGCGGGAGTACGCCGAGATCGGCGGGCGGGTGTTCGGCACGAGTGACGTGCCCGAGATCTTCCGGCGGCTGCGCACCGATCCCGCGCTGCGCTGGAAGGACGCCGACGAGCTGCTCGACACCGCCCGCGCCGCCATCACCCGCGCCGAGGCCGCCGCGCCGGAGTGGTTCGGCCGGATCCCGGAGCAGTCGTGCGCCGTCGAGCCCGTCCCGCCCGCGGAGGCGCCCGGCACGGTGGCCGCGTACTACCTGATGCCCTCGGCGGACGGCTCCCGGCAGGGCACCTACTTCGCCAACACCTACCAGGTCACCGAGCGGCTGCGGCACACCGCCGAGGTGACGGCCTTCCACGAGGCCGTGCCCGGCCACCACTTCCAGCTCAGCACCGCGCTCGGGCTCACCGACCTGCCGCTGCTGCGCAGGCTCGGTGACTTCAACGCCTACGCCGAGGGCTGGGGGTTGTACTCGGAGCGGCTCGCCCAGGAGATGGGGCTGTACTCCGGCGACGTGTCGCTGCTCGGGATGCTCAGCCTGGACTCCACGCGCGCGGGCAGGCTCGTGGTCGACACCGGCCTGCACGCGAAGGGCTGGACGAGGCAGCAGGCGATCGACTTCCTGCTGGAGCACACGCCCATGACCGAGACGGAGATCGTCGCCGAGGTCGACCGCTACATCGCGTACCCGGGTCAGGCGCTGTCGTACATGGTGGGCAGGCTGGAGATCCAGCGGCTGCGCGCCGAGGCGGAGCGGGCGCTCGGCGACCGCTTCGACATCAAGGCCTTCCACGACCTCGTGCTCGGCAGCGGTGCACTGCCGATGTCCGTGCTCGCCGACGCGGTGGCGGACTGGGTCAGCGCTCGACTCCGGTGAGGCGGGCGAACACCACGACGGCGTCGGGCTCGGCGCCCGCCGAGTCGAACTCGCCCGAAACGCTGAGCAGCCGCAGGTCTGGGTGGTCGCTGTGGGCGGTGGCCTGTGCGAGCGCCGCGGCCCTCGGCAGCGTCCCCACGCGGTAGACGGTGAAGACGGCGGTGCTGCCGTCGGCCCTGCCGACGCTCACCTCGGCGCCGGGCCGCACGTCGTCCAGCGGGAAGAACGCGCCGCGCTCGTAGGCGAAGTCGACGAAACCGGTGAGCACGGCGGCGCCGCGTTCACCGGGGCTGCCCGTCTCGGCGAGCCAGCCCACGGTCGCGGCGTTGCCGGGCACCTCCACGACCCCGGTCGGGGTGCGGCCGAGCTCGGCCAGCGACCCGGTGTCCAGTCCGATCGCGGGAACGTGCAGCGACTCGGGTGCCGAGGCGGGCAGTGGATCGTGTGCTTCGGGCACCGGACCGCTCAGCACCTCACCCGTGCCGGTCGGCGTGCCGGTGCCGAGCGGGGTGGTGTGGTCGAGCGTGTCACCGGGCTGCGAGCGCACCAGCGTCACCGTGGTCAGCACGGCGGCCAGCGTCACCACCACGGCGGCCGCCACGGCACCGAGCCTGCCCGTGTCGTCCCTCCGAGTGTTCACGGTCACATCCACCGGAATTCGCCGCCCCCTCGGCCCACGGCCAGCGTTCGGCTCATGGCCGCCCCCTCTACCAGGAGTTTCCCACCCTGCACGCACGGTGTTTCCCCGTCTGCGTGTCGATGCCTGCTGATCGCCGTGAGCGGTATGTGTCGTTACGGGCCGGACCGTCACACGGTTAAATGTCACTCATTCGGGTTATCCACTCGTTATCCGCCCCGGTTAGTGGGAATGTCCGATTCGGCGGCGGACATGGAGGTCGAGGGTGAGAACGGCGACAGCGGTAGGCGTGCTCGATGTCGGGTGCTTCAGCGCGAGGCTCCTGGTGGTCGAGCGCGGTGGTTCGCTGCTCGACCCCGTGTGCAGCCACAAGACCCGGCTGCGCCTCGACCGCGCACTCGACCGCGAGGGACGCATCGGGCCCGAGGGCGTCGACTCGATCGTCGCCGCCGTCGGCAAGGCCGGCGAGATCGCCGCCCGTCGTGGCGTGGACTCCGTGTTCCCGCTGGCCACGTCGTCGATCCGGGATGCCGCCAACGCGACCGAGGTCGTGGAGCGCGTTCGCCGCGAGACCGGCACCGAGCTGCGGTTCCTCTCCGGCCAGCGCGAGGCGGAGCTGTCCTACCTCGCCGCTCGCCGCTGGTTCGGCGCGTCGGCGGGACCGCTGGCCGTGCTCGACATCGGCGGCGGCACGGTGGAGCTCGCCGCGGGGGAGGGTGAGCAGGCGTCGTTCGCCCGGTCGCTGCGGCTCGGCGCCCGCGAGAGCACGCGGACCTGGCTGCAGACCGACGTCCCGCCGAAGGAACGCATCGCGGCGCTGCGCGGCTTCGCGCTCGAACGGGCCCGCGACGTGCTGGCCGAGGCCGAGCCGACGCTGCGCGGCTACCGCACCGTGGGCTGCTCGAAGGTGCTGCGGCAGCTTGCGCGCCTCGCGGGCGCGCGGCCGGGCCGCGACGCGACGTCGCCGGAACTGCACGTCGACGACCTGCGCACGTGGATCCCCCGGCTCGCCGTGATGCCCGCGGCCCGCAGGGCCGACCTGCCCGGCATCTCCCGCTCGCGCGCCCACCAGGCGCTCGGCGGGGCCGTGGTCGCGGAGGCGCTGCTGACCGTGCTGGGCGGCTCGCTCGTCGTCTGCCCCTGGTCGACCACCCAGGGGCTGCTGCTGACCCTGCTCGACAGGACCGAGCAGCGGGGACCACGCCGATCGGTGGCGTGAGGCCGTGCCCGAGCTGCCCGACGTGGAAGGCTTCCGGCGCGTGTTCGCCGGGCACGCCGCCGGCAGGCGGGTGCGCGACGTGGAGGTGCTCGACGCCGGTGTGCTGAAGGGCGTCGGGGCGGAGACGTTCCGTGAGGCCGTGCGCGGACACCGGCTCGGCGACCCGGCGCGCCACGGGAAGTGGCTCGTCAGCGAGGTGAGCGGAACCGGGAAGGCCGTGCTGCTGCACTTCGGCATGACGGGCTCGCTCGACTGGGCCGGCGACCGCGAGCCGAGGCACCGGCACGACCGGGTGGTCTTCACGTTCCCCTCGGGCGAGCTGCGCTACCGCGACATGCGCAAGCTCACCGGCCTGCGGCTCGCCCGCGACGCGTCCGAGCGGGAGGAGGTGCTGGCCGGGCTCGGGCCCGACGCGCTGAGCGTCTCCAAGGCCGAACTGGGCGGGCTGCTCTCCGGCCTGCGCCGTCGCCTCAAGCCCGCGCTCACCGACCAGTCCGTGCTCGCGGGCCTGGGCAACCTGCTGGCCGACGAGATCCTGTGGCGCGCCAGGCTGCACCCGCGACGCTCGACGACGGACCTGTCGAGCGCCGACGTCGCCCGCCTGCACGCGCGCATGGGCACGGTGCTGCGCCGGTCGGTCGAGGCGGGCCGCGTGCCGCCCAGGCCGTCGTGGCTCACCGGGCGCAGGGACGAACCGTCCGGCAGCTGCCCGCGCTGCGGCACGACGCTGAGCCACGGCCGGGTCGATGGCAGGGGAACGGTGTGGTGCCCGCGCTGCCAGCCGGAATGACAAGCGGCGTCGAGGGGAGTAGAGATCGAGGCATGCGGAACGACGAGGTGAACCCCAGGGAACCGGAGCGGCCGCTGTCGCCGGACGTCCCGGCCCCGCCCCATCACGACTTCGACCACGGCACCGAGGACGTGCCGGAACCGCCGAACAAGGACGAGATCCGCCCCGACGACGACGTGACCCCGGAGGCGGGCACCACGGAACCCCCGGACTGAGCCCGTGTGCAGTCCTGTGTGCAGTGAAGGCCACCTTCACTGCGTTGAACGCAGGCAAGGCCACCTTCACTGCGGTGGGGCTCCCCGGTGGACCTCAGCGGGGCTCGCGGGCGTACCAGGGCTGGATGGTGTCGCCCTCGCGGGCGATGTCGTCGCCCCGGCGCGCGGGCGCCCTGCCCTCCGGCTGGCTCGGCCGTTCGGCCGGTTCCAGATCCGGCACCGGCAGCGGCGTGGTCTGCTCGGTGACCGTGATGGGAGTGTCGTAGTGCGTGATCGTCAGCGGGTCCCCGTGCACCAGGCGGTAGCTCGCCTTGTCCTGCTCGATCTCCACGGCGAACTGTGAACCGCGAAAGTTCATCCGGAACGCGATCCGGTCCAAAGCGGACGGCAGGCGGGGCCGGAACGTCAGCTTCCCGCCGTGGTCGCGCATCCCGCCGAACCCGGCGACGGTGGCGACCCAGGCCCCCGCGAGCGATGCCATGTGCAGTCCGTTGCGGACGTTGTTGTGCAGGTCGTGCAGATCGGTGAGCGCCGCCTCCGCGAGGTAGTCGTAGGCCAGGTCGAGGTGCCCGCACTCGGCGGCCAGCACGGCCTGCGTGCCCGCCGACAGCGACGAGTCCCGCACGGTCAGGCCCTCGTAGTAGGCGAAGTTGCGGCGCTTCTGCTCCGCCGAGAAGGCGTCCCCGCGCAGGTGCATGGCGAGCACCAGGTCGGCCTGCTTCACCACCTGCTTGCGGTACAGGTCGAAGTACGGGTAGTTCAGCAGCAGCGGATAGTTGCCGGGCGGTGTGGCCGCGAAGTTCCAGCGCGCGTGCTCGGTGAACCGCTCCGACTGCGGATGCACCGACAGCAGCTCGTCGTAGGGCACGAGCATCTTCCGTGCCGCGTCACGCCAGCGCGCGATCTCGGCCTCGTCGACACCGAAGTACTCGGCGACGTCCGGATGCCGCTCGCACGAGTCGGCCGCCTCGCGCATGTTCCGCTGCGCCATCAGGTTCGTGTAGACGTTGTTGTCCGCCACGGCCGAGTACTCGTCGGGCCCGGTGACGCCGTCGATGCGGAAGCCGCCGTGCGGATCGTGGTGCCCGAGCGACATCCACAGCCGCGCGGTCTCCAGCAGCAGCTCGGTGCCGTGCTGCCGTTCGAACTCGGTGTCGCCGGTCGCCGCGAGGTAGCGGGCGACGGCGTCGGCGATGTCGGCGTTGACGTGGAACGCCGCCGTGCCCGCCGGCCAGTACGCCGAGCACTCGGCGCCGGTGATGGAGCGCCAGGGGAACGCGGCGCCGCGCAGCCCGAGCTGTGCGGCCCTGTCCTTCGCTTTGTCCAGTGTGGAGTGCCGCCAGCGCAGCGCGTCGCGTGCCGCGTCCGGCAGCGTGTAGGTGAGCACGGGCAGCACGAAGCTCTCGGTGTCCCAGAAGGCGTGCCCGTCGTAGCCGGGTCCGGTGAGGCCCTTGCCGGGAATCGCGCGGCTCTCGCCACGGGCCCCGGCCTGCAGTACATGGAACAACGCGAAGCGGATCGCCTGCTGCAGCTCGGGATCGCCATCGAGCTCGACGTCGGCGGTCCGCCAGAACTGGTCGAGGAACTCGCGCTGCTCGGCGAGCAGCCCCTCCCAGCCGGTCTGCAGCGCGCCGGCCAGCGCGGCGTCGACCTGCGCGCGCAGCGCGGGGATCGAGCGCTGCGCCGACCAGCCGTAGCCGAGGAACTTCGTCAGCCGCAGCGTGTGCCCGAGCGGGACGTCGACCGCGATCGTCAGCCGCGCGAGGTCCTCCTCGACGCTGATGTCGGTGCGCAGCCCGTCGTTGGTATCGACCTGGTGGTCCATCGCCGCCGCCATGCGCAGCCCCGAGCGTTTCGTGCGGTGCACGAGCACCGCGCGGTAGTCCTCGGCCTTCATGTACTCGGCCTGCAGCGGCGCCTCCAGCGCGGCCGCGACCCTCGGGTCGCTGGTGTCCGACTCGATCGGCTCGTTGGCGAGCAGATCGGACTGCACCACCAGCTGCACCTCGTCGTCGAGCGGCTCGACCTCGTAGCGGATGGCCGCCACGGCGCGCTGGGTGAACGACACCAGCCGCTCGGTGCGCACGCGCACCCTGCGACCCGTCGGCGATGTCCAGTCCGTGACCCTGCGCAGAGTTCCCGAGCGGAAGTCGAGCACGCGGTGGTGGGCGGTCGCGTGGCCGTAGCGCATGTCGAGCGGCTCGTCCTCCACCAGCAGGCGGATGATCTTGCCGTCGGTGACGTTCACGACCGTCTGGCCCGCCTCGGGATAGCCGTAGCCCGCCTCGGCGTAGGGCAGGCCGTGCTCCTCGTAGAAGCCGTTGAGGTACGTGCCGGGCAGGCCGCGCGGCTCCGCCTCCTCGAGCGTGCCGCGCATGCCGATGTGCCCATTGGACAGGGCGAAAGTGGACTCCGTGCGCTGCAGCTGGTCGACCGCCAGCCCTCGCCAGCGCAGCTCCCACGGCGAGCACTCGTAGCCACGTGCGGCGTCGGTCACGCGGAAACCCCCAGCAGCTCGGAGAGATCGTCCACCACCACATCGGCGCCGCGTTCCCGCAGCGCGTCCGCCTGATCGGCCCTGTTCACCCCCACCACGTAGCCGAACCGGCCCGCCCTGCCCGCCTCCACACCGGCGAGCGCATCCTCGAACACGGCGGCGTGCTCCGGCTCCGTGCCGAGCTCCCTGGCGCCGGCCAGGAACGAGTCGGGCGCCGGCTTGCCACGCAGCCGGTCCCTGGTGATCACGACGCCGTCGATGCGGCTGCGCACGAACCGGTCGAGCCCGGCGGCGGCGAGCACGCTCACGGCGTTGGCCGACGACGTCACCACCCCGATCGCCAGCCCGGCGCGCTCGACGGCCTCGAGGTAGCGGACCGAGCCGGGGTAGGGCCGCACGCCCTGCTCGTCGATGATGCGCAGTACGAGGTCGTTCTTCCGGTTGCCCACGGCGTGCACGGTCTGGGCGTCCGGCGGGTCTCCGGGGCTGCCTTCCGGCAGGTCGATCCCGCGCGAGGCGAGAAACGTGCGGACGCCGTCGAGCCGGGGCCTGCCGTCCACGTAGGACGCGTAGTCACGTTCGGTGAACGGTGTGAAGTGCGTCGCGTCGCGCCGTTTCAGAAAGTCGTCGAAGGTCTGCTTCCACGCCTGCCGGTGCAGGGCCGCGGTGCTGGTCAGCACGCCGTCCAGATCGAAGAGGCACGCCGTGATCGTGCTGGGTAACCCGATCATGCGGTTCACGCTAGTGGTGGTTTTCGACAGCCGCCACGTCTAACATCTGAGCGGCTGAAAAGATGATGAGACGAGCACCCTCGGAGGCATCGATGAGCACGCTCGCGATGCACGCCAGTGATGGACTGCTCAACGCGCCGACCTCGCTGTTGTTCGGGGCGGTGGCCGTCGCGGGCCTCGCCGTCGCGACCGGCAAGGCGCGGCGCGAGCTCGACGACCGCACCGCGCCGCTCGCCGGGCTCGTGGCGGCGTTCGTTTTCGCCGTGCAGATGCTCAACTTCCCCGTGCTGCCCGGTGTGAGCGGTCATCTGCTCGGCGGCGCGCTCGCCGCGATCCTCGTCGGACCGTGGACCGGCGCGCTGTGCGTGAGCGTGGTGCTCGTGGTGCAGGCGCTGCTGTTCGCCGACGGCGGGCTCACCGCGCTCGGCGCGAACATCACCAACATGGCCCTGCTCGGCACCGCCGCCGGGTACGTCGTCGCGGTGGCACTGCGCCGGTTCGCGACGCGGTCGAGGCCGGGCCTGCTCGCGGTCGCCTTCACGGCCGCGCTCGTCAACACCGTCGTCGCGTCGGCCGGGTTCGTCCTCGAGTACGCCATCGGCGGGCAGGGTGCGGTGTCCCTCGGCGGCTTCGCCGCCGCGCTGCTCGGCGTGCACGTGCTGATCGGGATAGGCGAGGGCGTCATCACGGCCCTGACGGTGGGTGCGGTCGCCTCGGCGCGGCCTGACCTGGTGCACCTGCTGCGCGGGGCACCGGTGGCGAGGGAGGCGGCGTCGTGAGCGCCCGGAAACGGGGAGCGTGGTTCTTCGCGGCGTTCGCCGTGGTGGCACTGGTGCTGGCCGGGGTGGTGTCGTACTTCGCCGACGGCGACCCCGACGGTCTCGATCACGTGACCACGCGGGGCTGCACGGAGGTCGCGGGGCAGCTTCAGGGCGCGTGCCCGGCGGCGCACGCCGAGGACCACGCGCTCGCGGACTCGCCGCTCGCCGACTACGCGGTCGGCGGCGACGACGGGCTCACCGGCCTCGCCGGCGTACTGGGGGTGCTGGCGACGTTGGTGGTGTCCGGCGGGCTGTTCTGGTTGCTGCGCACCCGGTCCCGCTCCGGGCGGGACGGCTCGCCGGGGCCGTGAGCGCCACGGTGCTGCACCGGCCCGGCGACTCGCCGGTGCACCGGCTGCCGCCCGAGGTGAAGGTGGTGTGCGCGTTCGCCGCCGTGCTGTGCGTCGTCGCGACGCCGCGCGCGGCGTTCTGGGCGTTCGGCCTGCACCTGCTGGTGCTGCTCGCCGTGTGGGCCGTGGTGCGCGTGCCCCCGGGCTGGTACGCGCGCAGGGCGCTCATCGAGGTGCCGTTCGTGCTGCTGGCGTTCGTGCTGCCGTTCACGGGCGGCGGGCCGCGCACCGACGTGCTCGGCGTGTCCGTGTCGGTCGACGGGGCGCTCGCCGGGTGGAACATCCTCGCCAAGGGCACGCTCGGCGTGCTCGTCTCGCTCACCCTGGCTGCCACGACCCATCCGCGCGACCTCGTCGCCGGCTTGCAGCGCCTGCGCGCGCCCCGGCTGCTCACCACCATCGCGAGCCTCATGCTCCGCTACGCCGAGGTGATCGCCGCCGAGGCCCGGCGCATGCGCACCGCCCGCGTCTGCCGGGGTCACGACCCGCGTTTCCTGTGGCAGGCGGCCGCCACGGCTCGCGGCATCGGCATGCTGTTCCTGCGCAGCTACGAACGCGGCGAGCGCGTGCACCTCGCGATGCTCGCCCGCGGCTGGACCGGTGCCCTGCCGGTGCCGCCGTCGCCGGGAGCGGGCCCGCGGCGCTGGCTCGCCGGCCTCACCCCGGCCCTGCTGGCCGCGCTCGTCTGCGGGACGGCACTGTGGACGACGTGACCGCCGCACTGCTGGTCAAGGACCTCGAGTTCAGCTATCCCGACGGGCATCGCGCGCTCGCCGGGATCGACCTGCGCGTCGAGCCGGGGGAGCGGGTCGCCGTGCTGGGCCCCAACGGGGCGGGCAAGACGACGCTCGTGCTGCACCTCAACGGCGTCCTGTCCGCCACGCGCGGGCACGTGGAGGTGGCCGGTGTGCCCGTGCGCAAGCGCACGCTCAAGGAGATCCGGCGCCGTGTCGGCGTGGTCTTCCAGGACCCCGACGACCAGTTGTTCATGCCCACCGTCGCCGAGGACGTCGCGTTCGGGCCCCGCAACTTCGGCGTCCCCGAGGCCGACGTGCCCGCGCGCGTGCACGAGGCGCTCGCGGCCGTCGGCATGGCGGCGCACGCCGACCGTTCGCCGATGCACCTCTCCGGCGGGCAGCGGCGCCGCGTCGCGCTCGCCACCGTGCTCGCGTGCGACCCCGACATCCTCGTGCTGGACGAGCCGTCGTCGAACCTGGAGCCCGTGGCCCGCCGCGAACTCGCTGAGCTGCTGCTCGGGCTGGGCCGCACGATGCTCATGGTCAGCCACGACCTGCCGTACGCGTTGCAG
Organism: Prauserella flavalba; assembly: GCF_003202235.1. Classification (GTDB taxonomy): domain Bacteria; phylum Actinomycetota; class Actinomycetes; order Mycobacteriales; family Pseudonocardiaceae; genus Prauserella_A; species Prauserella_A flavalba. The sequence continues at coordinate 232,725 of NZ_MASU01000009.1, read as the reverse complement.
CTGTGCCCGCGCAGCGTGCTGATCGACGACGGCGTCGTGGTGGCCGACCGGGCCACCCGCGACCTGCTCGCCGACCGGGGGCTACTCGCCGCCCATCGCCTCGAGCTGCCGTGGGGCTTCCGGCTGGACTGACGTCACCGGGCGGCGCGGGTCCGTGCCCCACACGAGGTCGGTGACCACCCGCACGGCCTCGGCCACCGCCGCCGCGACCGGTGTGCTCAGCCCGATGCCCGTCCGCTTCACCGGCTCGCAGCCCACCACGAGCACGCGGCCCGCGTCACCGCCGAGCACCTGCAGCAGCCGCAGCGCGCCCTCCGGGCGGATGCCGTGCGGGTCGAGCAGCTCTGGAATGCGCGAGGGGTGCTCGTCGAGCTCGGCCTCCATCACGTACACCTCGCCGGGACGGCCCCCGCGTGGTGTCGCGTCGATGAGGATCGTGGTGTCGTACCCGCCGAGCAGGCGGTCGAGCCGCCCGCAGCCGATGCCGTAGTCCGCGATCTGGACCCAGCTCGGCAGCACCGCCTCCTCGAGCCGCTGGACCACTTCGACGCCGAAGCCGTCGTCGCCGAGCAACACGTTGCCGACGCCGGCGAGGAGAACCCGGGGCCTCATGTCTCCACGGTAGAACCGCGGCAGGGGCCGCACAACGGGAGAAGCTACTCGGCCGTAGTGTGCGGCCGCACGTGGTGGATCAGCTCGTGCATCGTCTCGTCGGCGAGGCGGTAGTAGACGACCCGACCGCTGCGGTGGGCGGTCACCAGCCCGTGCGCCCGCAGCAGCCGCAGCGCCTGGGAGACCGCCGTGTCGCTCATACCCGCCGCCACGGCCAGGTCGGACACGCAGATCTCCCGCGCGTAGTGGATGCACACGAGCAGCGTCAGCCGCGACGGGTCGGCCAGCACGGAGAACCGCCCCGCCCACTCCTGCACGGTCTCGCGGTCGCCGAGCCCGGCCAGGGCGGCTTCCACCCTCGGCGGGTCGATCAGGCGGCGGTCGGAGGCGCTCGGCACGTGGCCATGATCCCACGGTCGGCCCTCGCGGCTCCGGCATACTGAGCCGGTGAGCCCCGAAGCCGCGCGTTCGCTATGGGTCCTGCTGGAGCCGGTGCACGACGTCACGTATTTCGCCCCGCAGGCACGGGCCGCGCACGAGGCCGTGGGCCTGCGCGGCTTCTGGCGCGGCTACGTCGCCACGCGGGCCGCTCCGCTCGGCGTGGTGGGCCTGGGCACCGTGACGGCCGTGTTCCACAACTTCGCGCCGGCCTTCCTCGCCCGCTCCATTCCCGCCGTGTGGGAGATGGCCGCCCCGGCGCAGGCGCTCGCCGCGCGCGGCGACGGCGCCGTCGCCGCGCTCGACGCGTACGTGCCGTCGCTGCGCCAGGACTCCCGGCTCTCCGTGAGCGTGGAGGTGCTGCACCGGATCGTCGGCGCCGTCTCGTGGTCCGGCCGCCCGCTGGCCGCCGCCAATGCCGCGCTCGACTGGCCCGACGAGCCGCTGGCCGCGCTCTGGCAAGCCGCGACGACCCTGCGGGAGCACCGGGGCGACGGCCACGTCGCCGTGCTCGTCTCGGAGGGCATCGACGGCGTGGAGGCCCACGTGCTGCGCGACGCCGCCGACGGCAGCAGGGCCGTCACCGAGCCCGCCCGCGGCTGGACGGAACAGGAGTGGGCCGAGGCGGCCGAGCGCCTGCGCGAGCGCGGGCTGCTGAGCGCTCCGGGGTCGTTGAGCGAGAGCGGCCGCGCGCTGCGTGAGCACATCGAGCGGCGCACCGACGTGCTGGCCGCGCCGCCGTACGGGGTGGTGCGGGAGACCGAGCTGACGAGCCTGGCGGCGTTTCTGCGGCCCGCGGCGCGGACGCTCGCGGCGGAGGTCGTGCCGTTTCCGAACCCGGTCGGCGCCCCGGCACCCTGAGCCGTGGAGTTCCCAGCCCTCAGCCGGGGCGGGGCGATCATGCCCGGCGGGCCGAGCACCGGGCGCTTGCGCTCGGCCGACCAGCGGCGGGGTCACGGCATCGTGCACCCGCAGCTCGCGCCTGCTCTCGCGAAGTCGTTGCCGCACCGCCGTTTCCCGCCGGTGCGGGCAGGTGCTGACGTCGGCGGCGACGTGCGCCGCCCGCGCGGATCACGGGTGAACAGTGCGATGGAGACGGACACGGCCGCGGTCACAGCCCCGCGAGGAGGTCGGTCTCGGTGATGCCGGGGCCCTGTCCCTCGCGGATGAACCACTCGGTGCCGAAGGCGTAGGCGAACGCCTCGTCGGGCATCGCGAGGAAGAACGACTGCTCGCTGATCTGGCTCGCGTGCGCGCGCATGGCGTGCCGCTTGTGCCCGAGGAAGGGGGTGACGTCCACGGCGGCGGTGATGACCGACTCGGGCTTGCCGAAGCTCTCGTCCGGCTCTTGCATGTCGATCCCGGCGAGCTCGGGAACGTTCGCCAGCGCCTGCCTGCCGCGCAGCATGTGGTCGCGGTTGATGGTGTTCTGGTAGACGCGCGGCGTGCCGGCCAGTTCGGCGGCACGCATGCCGACGCGGTGGACCATGATGTGGTCGGGATGGCCGTACCCGCCGTTGTCGTCGTAGCACGTGAGCACGTCGGCGGACTCCTCGCGCAGAATGGCGGCGAGCTTGTGGGCGGCGTCCTCGACGGGCGTCGTCCAGAACGAGCCGGGCGCGTCGTTGGTGGGGGTGCCCATCATCCCGGAGTCGGCGTAGCCGAGGAACTCGACGCGCTGGGCGCCGAGGATGCCGGCGGAGGCGTGGGTCTCGGCGACGCGGCGCTCCCAGAGCGGCTCACCCTCGGCGAGGAAACCGTCGGGAACCTCCCCGTGCTCACCCCGGGTGGCCACCACGAGCACGACCCGGTGCCCCTCCTCGTGGGCCTTGCGCATGATGCCGCCGCAACCGATGCACTCGTCGTCGGGGTGGGCGTGAAAGGTAACCAGAGTCGCCATGCCGCGAGGCTAACCGCCGTCCCCGCCGGAGGCGAACCTGGCGGCGCCTAGATGTCGTGACCCGGGAGGTTGTTGACGGCGCGCCTGCTTGAACGTGGGAGGACCTCCTGGCGGAGTGGATGTGTCTGGCATTCACCCGCAGGAGGTCCTCGATGGCTCACGCTAATGCCCGTACCAATGTGTTCGCTCGTCGCCTGATCGTTGAGCGTGTCGCTGCCGGGTGGCCGGCCGCGCACGTGGCCGAGCAGCTGGGGGTGTCGCGCGCGACGGTGTACAAGTGGGTGCGCCGTTACGCCGAGGGTGGCGACGCCGCGTTGGGTGATCGTTCGTCGCGGCCGCGGCGGATGCCCACTCGCACCCCGAAATGGGTCGAGCAGCGGGTGTTGGCCGCGCGGCGACGCCGCCGTCGCGGCGCGGTCGCGCTCGCCTCCGAGCTCGGTCTCAACCCGTCGACGGTCGGACGGATCCTGGCCCGCCACGCCGTGCCGCACCTGGCCGCGATCGACCCGATTACCGGCGAGCCGGTACGCGGTTCGCGGTGCAGCCCCCACCGCTATGAACACCGCACACCCGGGTCAATGATCCACGTGGACGTGAAGAAACTGGGCCGGATCCCGGCCGGTGGCGGGTGGCGACTGCACGGGCGCGAGGCGAAGGTATCGGTCGCGAACCGCCACAAGAAGACCAAGATCGGCTACGACTACGTCCACACCGCGATCGATGACCACACCCGCCTGGCCTACAGCGAGGTCCTCGCCGACGAGAAAGACCACACCTGTGCGGCCTTCCTGCACCGCGCGCTGGCCTGGTTCGCCGCCCACAACATCCGCGTGCGCCGCGTCCTGACCGACAACGCCCTGGTCTACCGGCGCGGCACCGACTGGGGCTGGGTCTGCACGGCCTGGAGCATCAAACGCCGCTTCACCAAACCCGGCTGCCCCTGGACCAACGGCAAAGCCGAACGCTTCAACCGCACCCTGCTCAACGAATGGGCCTACGCCCGACCCTGGACCAGCAACACGTCCCGCCGTCGCGGCCTTGACCGATTCCTCCACCACTACAACACTCAACGCGGCCACTCCGCCCTCGGCGGCCGACCACCCATCAGCAGGCTCGCCGCCTGACAACAACGTGTCAGGTCACGACACCTAGACCGGCTTGAGCGGATCGTGGCCTAGTGACATCAGCTTGTGCCGCCAGTGGGCCTGGCCTGCCGTCGGTTCCAGGTCGTCGCGGCGCTGGGCGTGGACCTTGTCCACCACCTTTTGCATCACCTTCCGGTCGTCGGTGTCCAGGTCCGTCTTGCGCTTGCCCAGTATCTCCAACACCCGCTGGCCCAGGTGCGGGCCCGCGTGGTCCGGCAGCTCCTCGTCCACCGGCGACGCGGCCTCCGTGCGCAGCCATTCCGCCAGTTCACGCGACGTCATGTTGACGACCCGGTGGAACTCGGTCCACAGCTCGTCGGTCTGCTGATCCGCCATGGGTTCCTCCTTCCGTCAGCCCGGCATGGTCTCGCCGCCGAGCGCCGCGATGACCTCGCCGGTGTAGTAGGACGACAGCCGCGGGGCCGCGAGGAAGACGAACGACGGCGCCAGCTCGTCCGGGTCCGCGGGGCGGCCGAGCGGGACGTTGCCGCCGAACTTCTCCACGTGCTCCTCGGACATCGTCGACGGGATGAGCGGTGTCCACACCGGACCCGGGGCGACGCAGTTGATCCGGATCCCGCGCGGCGCCAGTGCCTGCGCCATCGCCATCGTCCACGCGTGGATGGCGCCCTTCGTCGCGGAGTAGTCGATGAGCTTCTTGTTGCCGCGCAGGCCGTTCACCGAGCCCGTGTTGACGATCGCGCCGCCCTGGGGCAGGTGCTCGAGCGCCGCCGCGGTGACGCGGAAGTAGCTGTGCATGTTGACGTCGAACGTGTGCGTCCACTGCTCGTCGGTCAGCTCGTCGACCGACTCCAGTTCCCGCTGCGTCGCGACGTTGTTGACGAGCAGGTCGAGCCCGCCCAGCTCGCGGACGGTCTCCTCGACCACGTGGGTGCACTGGCGGGCCTCGGCGAGGTCGCCGCGCAGCAGCACGCACCGCCTGCCCTGCGCCTCGACGAGCTTCTTCGTGTGCTCGGCGTCGGCGTCCTCGCTCAGGTAGGCGATCGCCACGTCCGCGCCCTCCTTCGCGAAGGCGACGGCCACGGCGCGCCCGATGCCGGAGTCGCCTCCGGTGATCAAGGCCCGCCTGCCCTTGAGCAGGTCGCGGCCAACGTAATCGGCCATCTCGTCGCGTGGCCGCGGCTCCATCGGCCCGGTCTCGCCGGGCGGCTGCTGGCTCTGCGCCGGCTGGCTCATGGTCCCTCCTCGACGTCGGTGTGCTCACAGGAACTTGTCGGCCGTGATCGGCAGGTCCCGCACTCGCACGCCGGTGGCGTGGTAGGCGGCGTTGGCGATGGCGGCGGCCGTGCCGACGATGCCGATCTCGCCGATTCCCTTGGTGCCCATCGGGTTGACGTACGGATCGTGCTCGTCGAGCCAGTGCGCCTCGATCCGCCGCACGTCAGCGCACGCCGCGATGTGATACTCGGCGAGGTCGTGGTTGACGACGAAACCGAACCGCTCGTCGGTCACGCTCTCCTCGTGCAGCGCCATCGACAGCCCCATCGTCATGCCGCCGACGAGCTGCGAGCGCGCGGTGCGGGGGTTGACGATCCGCCCCGCAGCGAACACGCCGAGCAGGCGCGGGACCCTGATCTCGCCGGTGTAGGCGTCGACCCGCACCTCGGCGAACTGCGCGCCGTAGGCGCTCATGGCGTACCGCTCGGTGTTGGGGTTCTCCGGCTGGGTCGCCGTCCGCTCGTCGCCGGGGCTCGGGTCGGCGCCGAACTTCTCACGGAACACCCTGGCCGCCTCGACGATCGCCCAGCCCCAGTTCGTGATGCCCGACGAGCCGCCCGCCACGGCCGCGGCGGGCAGGCCGGTGTCGCCGATACGCAGGTCGACGTCCTCGAACGGCACGTCGAGGGCGTCGGCCGCGATCTGTGTCAGCGCCGTCCACGCGCCGGTGCCGATGTCGACCGCCCCGATGCGCACCTCGTAGCGCCGGGCGGCGGTGAACCGGACGGTCGCGGTGGAGGAGCCGGGCGACTGGTGCACCGGGTAGGCCGAGCTCGCCACGCCCGTGCCGACCCACCAGCCGTCCTCCAGGGTGGAGCGTGCCGGCCTGGGTCGTGTGTCCCAGCCGAACCGCCGCGCGCCCTCACGCAGGCACGCGACGAGGTTGCGGCTGGAGAACGGCAGCCCCGAGCCGGGGTCGGTCTCCGGCTCGTTGCGCACGCGCAGCTCGATCGGGTCGAGGCCGCACGCCTGCGCCAGCTCGTCCATCGCGACCTCGGGTGCGAACATGCCGGGGCACTCGCCGGGCGCCCGCATCCACGAGGGCACCGGCACGTCGAGCGGCGCGAGGCGGTGGGTGGTCCTCCGGTTCGGCGCGGCGTACAGCTTCCTGGCCGGCTCACCGCTCTGCTCGGCGTACTCCTTGATCCGCGAGGTCTGCTCGACCACGTCGTTGCTGAGCGACACGAGCCTGCCGTGCTCGTCGGCGCCGAGGCGGACCCGCTGGATGGTCGGCGTCCGGTAGCCGACGAACGAGAACATCTGCTGCCGCGTGAGCGCGTACTTCACCGGCCTGCCCGCCATGCGCTTGGCCGCGAGCACCGTGAGCACGATGTTGGCGTGCGGGGTCCCCTTGGAGCCGAAGCCGCCACCCACGTACGGCGCGACCACGCGGATGCCGCTCTCGTCGATGCCGAACGTCGAGGCGACCACCTGCCGCATCGAGTGCACGCCCTGCGTCGAGTCGTAGATCGTCAGCCCCGACGAGTCCCACGACGCGACCGTCGTGTGCGGCTCCAGGGGGTTGTTGTGGTACATCGGCGTCGTGTAGGTCGCCTCGACGGTCCTGGCCGCACCGGCGAACGCGCCATCCGGATCGCCCTGCCGCGTGTCGGTCTCCCCGCCGGCGTTGACCTCGTCGGGGCGGTAGAGGCCGGGGTGGTCGGCCGACAGCGACACGTCGTGGTCGGACCGCGCGTAGCTCACGCGCACCAGGTCGGCGGCCTGCCTGGCGATCTCGGGTGTCTCGGCCACCACGGCACCGATGAGCTGGCCGCGGAAGTGCACCTCGGGGGACTGGAGGATCTCCAGCTCGGCGTCCCGCCCGGTCTCCAGCCTCGGCGCGTCGAACGGCGTAAGCACGGCCAGCACGCCGTCGAGCGCGGTGGCGTCCCCGGTGCGCACGTCCGTGACCTCGCCGCGGGCGATGGTGGCCTGCACGGGATGCAGGTACGCGGGGTTCGGCACAGGCTGCTCGTAGGCGTACGGGGCGGTGCCGGTGACCTTCGCGGCCCCGTCGACCCGCTCCCGGTCCGCGCCGACCGACCGTGGTTCCAGCAGGCCCGTCATCGCGTGTCCTCCCCGGCCAGCGCGCGCAACACCGACACGATCAGGTTGCGGGCCAGTTTGAGCTTGAACCCGTTGTCGGGCAACGGCTGCGCCTCGGCCAGCTCGGCGTCGGCGGCGGCGTTGAAGGCGTCCACAGTGGTCGGTCCGCCGCGCAGGACGTGCTCGGCGAGCGTGGCGTGCCACGGCTTGTGGGCCACGCCGCCGAGCGCGAGCCGCACGTCACGGACCCGCCCGTCGGCCACGTCGAGCGCCGCGGCCACCGACACCAGTGCGAAGGCGTACGACGCCCGGTCCCTGACCTTGCGGTAGCGCGAGTTCGCCGCGAGCGGCAGCGGGGGCAGGTCGACGGCGGTGATCAGCTCGCCGTGTTCGAGCACGGTGTCCCGCTCCGGGTGGGCGCCGGGAAGGCGGTGCAGCGCCGAGGCGCGCACGGTGCGCTCGCCGTCGGCCCTCCGCACCCGCACCACGGCGTCGAGCGCGGTCAGCGCCACGGCCAGGTCGGAGGGGTGCACGGCCACGCAGTGCCGGGACGCGCCGAGCACGGCGTGGTAGCGCGTGTAGCCGTGCAGCGCGGCGCAGCCCTCGCCGGGGGTGCGCTTGTTGCACGGCGTCGTCACGTCCTGGAAGTACACGCACCGCGTGCGCTGCAACAGGTTCCCGCCCGTGGTGGCGAGGTTGCGCAGCTGCCCGGACGCGCCCGCGAGCACGGCCTGCGCGAGCGCCGGGTACCGCTCGCGCACGAGCGGGTGGGCGGCGAGGTCGCTGTTGCGCACGTTCGCCCCGATCCGCAGACCGCCGTCCGGGAGTTCCTCGACGCGGTCGAACGGCAGGTGGGTGACGTCGACGAGCAGCTCCGGCCCGGCGATCCCGAGCTTCATGTGGTCGACGAGGTTGGTGCCGCCGCCGAGGAACGCGGCCGCCGGGTTGCCCGTCACCGTGGCGACGGCGCTGTCCACGTCGTCGGCGCGGCGGTAGTCGAAGGGGATCACGGCCCCGCCTCTCCCTTCCCGGCAACCTCGGAGATCGCGGCGACGATGTTGACGTAGGCGCCGCACCGGCAGAGGTTGCCGCTCATCCGCTCGCGGATCTCCTCCTCGCCCAGTGACGGCGTCGTGCGCACGTCGGCGGTGACCGCGCTCGGCCAGCCCGCCCTGGCCTCGTCGAGCACGCCCGCGGCCGAGCAGATCTGGCCGGGAGTGCAGTAGCCGCACTGGAACCCGTCGTGGTCGAGGAACGCCTGGTGCAGCGGATGCAACCGCCCGTCGACGGCGAGGCCCGCGCTCGTGGTGACCTCCGCGCCGTCGCAGGCGACCGCGAACGTGAGGCACGTGGTGACACGCCGCCCGTCGAGCAGCACCGTGCACGCGCCGCACTGACCGTGGTCGCAGCCCTTCTTGGGCGAGGTCACGCCGAGCCGGTCGCGCAGCGCGTCGAGCAGGGTCACGCGGTTGTCGACGGTGAGCCGGCGGGGCGCGCCGTCGACGAGCAGGGTGATCTCGGACTCGGTGTTCACCATGTCAGTCCCGGGGCACGTTCGGCGGCACGTTCCCGGGGACCCACGGGGGCCGGCTGGCGGAGGCGTAGCCGATGCTCACCATGCCCTCGCAAGTACCCTTCACGCCGGACGGCCAAACGGGCTATTCCGTGAGCCTGGAGCGCAGGAACGCGAGCGTCCGCGCCAGCAGCCGGGAGACGTGCATCTGCGAGATCCCCACGCGCTCGGCGATCTGGGTCTGCGTCATGTTGCCGTAGAAGCGCAGGATCAGCACGCGCCGCTCGCGCTCGGGCAGCTGGGCCAGCAGCGGCTGCAGGGACTCGTGGTACTCCACGTTCTCCAGCTCGGCGTCGTCCTCGCCGACCGTCTCGGCCAGTGGCAGGGTGCCGTCCTCGTTGTGCGCGGCGTCCATCGACACCGACTGGTAGGCGTTGCCGGCGAGCAGGCCCTCCCAGACGTCCTGGGGATCGAGGTCGAGCTCGGCGGCGAGCTCGCTCGGTGTTGGCGCCCTGCCGAGACGTTGGGCGAGCCTGCCGCTGGTCTGGCTGAGCGCGAGGTGCAGTTCCTTCAGCCTGCGCGGAACGCGCACGGCCCAGCTCGCGTCGCGGAAATGCCTGCGGACCTCGCCCATGATGGTCGGCACGGCGAACGCGACGAACTCCGTGCCCCGGCTCGTGTCGAACCGGTCGATCGCGTTGAGCAGCCCGAGCCTGGCCACCTGGAGCAGGTCGTCGCGGGACTCGCCGCGCCCGGAGAACCGGCGTGCGATGTGCTCGGCGAGCGGGAGGCACCGGGTGATGACCTCCTCGCGCAAGGCGGTGTGCCGGGGGTCTCCCCTGGGGAGCGTGGCGAGCTCGGTGAGAAGGGGCGCCACGTCCTCGTACCCGCGTCCTTGCTCCGGCACCTCCGGCTGAGGCTGCTGCTCGGACGTCACGGGAACGGCTACCCCGCTCCGCTGCGGGTCACACACCGCCACGGCTGGGGGCGTCCAATGCGATCAGCGAGCTGTGGACTTCCTTCACGACATCGGGATGGCCCAGTGGCAACGGCGGACCGATCCGGTCGCGGTCGCCCTCGAAGGTGCGCGCGACCACGGCGACCATGATCCCGGCGTCCTCCAGTTCACTCCTCCGTGTGGACATTCGGTTCTCGCCGTCGTGGAGGCTGTGGGATTCCGGGTCGACGAGGAGTACCGAGCGCACCGTGCCGGTGTGCCGCGCGGCCATGTCGAGGCCCTCGAAGGCGTTCGGTCCGCTCACGACGAGGTCCACCGGTGAGCCGAGCGCGGCGGGATCCGCCAGCAGTTCCTCGGCTTCGGTGAGTCCTCCCTCCACGGGCAGCCGGCACCAGCAGACGTGCCGATCGCCGGCGATCTCGTTCCACGTGGGCGGAATCTCCTCGTGCTTGGCCTCCCCCAGCGGGTCCAGCACGAGCACGACGGGCGCGCCGTTCTCGCCGGCCCACACCAGGGCGGGTCCCTCCGCACGCGGTTCGGACATCGTCAGCTCCTTCACTCGCTTCGTGGCGACCGCCGGTTACCCGGACCGCGCCGAGCGCAAAACAGTCCATAATGGACGTTGCTCGGACGGTGACCGGTCTTGCGTGCCGACGCGCGGTACGCGTACGGTCGCAACTGGTGGTTGAGCTGTCGCACCCCTGTCCCAGCCGGCTCCCCGCGAAACCGCGAGCAACCGGAAGGCGGCGACCCCGTGGATAACGTCAGGACCATCGACATCAGAGTCGAGCCCCGCAGAGCCGGGCTCGTGGTGACGCACGTGGCGGGCGAGGTCGACATCGTCGCCGTGCCCCCGTTGCGCGACTGTGTCGACGAGCAGCTGGGGGCGGCGAACTCCCTCGTGCTCGACCTGACCGAGGCCAGCTTCTTCGGAGCGGCGGGCTTGTCGCTGCTCGTGCGGCTGTCGGCCGCGGCGAGGCAGCGCGCGGTCCCCTGGGCGTTGACGGGCCGCCAGCCGGTGCTGCGCCCGCTGGCCGTGACGGGGCTCGACCGGTCGCTGCCGGTCTACGCCGATCTCGGCGAGGCGATCGCCGCCGTGAGCGAGCGCGCCGACGCGGGCGCCCGCGTCCACTGAATCGATCTAGTCAGGTCCTCCGGCGGCACGCCGACGTGACCAGCGCGGTGGTCGCGGGCTGCCACGGCTGGTGCCGCGGTCCGGTCAGCACCAGGCGGCGCCCCACCTGCTCCCGCAGCGGCACGAGCACGAGCTCCCGGCCGAGCAACGCGGACACCAGCCCCGGCACCACGGACACGCCGACGCCGTGCGTCACCATCGCCAGCAGCGTCCCCAGCTCGCGCACGTGGTGGGTCGGCTTGAGCGGGGTGCGCGCCGCGCGGAAGAGGCGCCGGACGTGCGCCTCACAGCCGCCGGCCGAGAGCAGCAGCGGGTCGTCGGCGAGCTCGGCCACCGAGATCGCGGCCTCGCCGGCCAGCGGGTGATCGCGGCGCACCACCGCGTGGAAGACGTCCTCGCCGACCACGACCCCGGTGTCGCGCCCGGGATCCACCAGCACCGCGGCGTCGGCCGTGCCGTTGCCGAGCCACTCGGCCACCTCGTCGTCCTCGCCCTCGAACAGCTGCACCGAGACGTGCGGCAGCTCGGCGGCCCAGTGCTCCAAGAGCCCGGGCAGCAACCCCTGGCAGACGCTCGGCGGCGCGGCGAGGCGAACGGTGCCCTTCGCGGCTCCGGTGTGCTCGGCGGCGAGCGTGGTGATCGCGGCCGCCGCCGACAGCGCGGCCCTCGCGTGCACCAGGATTCCCTCGCCGAACGCCGTCGGCCTCGGCCCCCGGTCCCGGGACAGCACCGGGAGGCCGACCGTCTTCTCGAGGGCCGCCACCGCGTGCGAGACCGCGGACTGGCTGATCCCCAGTGAGTCCGCCGCCGCGCTGAAGCCGCCCTCGTCGGCCACCGCGACGAAGGCGCGCAGCTGCGCGAGGTTCAATGTCATGAGCAAGCCTCATAGCTTTGCCGGAACGACTTGTTGGACTCATTATCGCCCGGCGGGCAAGGTCGTGACCGGAAACCGCCGGTACCGGGGGCGGCGAGACGCGAAGGTGGGGACATGATCCGTTGGCTGCCGGGCTTCGTGCTGGTCTCGGCGATGTGGGGGGCGAGCTTCTCGCTGATCAAGATCGCCGTCGACGCGGGCGTCGCGCCGCTCTGGGTGGCGTTCTGGCGCTGCCTGTTCGGGGCGCTCACCCTGCTCGCGCTGTGCGCCGTGCTGCGCACGCCGTTGCCGAGGGACCCGCGGACCTGGGGTCACGCCGCCGTCGTCGCCGCGCTGCTCAACGCGGTGCCGTTCACGCTCGTCGCCTACGGCCAGACGCACGTCAGCTCCGTGCTCGCCGGGGTGATCAACGCGACGACGCCGCTCACGACGCTGTTGTTCGCACTCGCGCTGGTGCCGTCGGAGCGGCCAACGCCAGGGCGGGTCGCCGGCCTGCTCACCGGCTTCGCCGGGGTGCTCGTGCTGCTGGGCGTCTGGCAGGGCACGAGCGGGGGCGTGCTCGCGGGCAGCCTCGCGTGTGTGGCGGCCACGACGTGCTACGGCGCCGGTTTCGCCTACACCAGAAGGTTCTTCTCGCACCGGCACGAGTCGGCGACGGCGCTGTCGGCGACCCAGATCGGTGCCGCCACGGTGCAGCTGCTGCTCGTCACGCCGCTGGCCGAGGGCGCACCGGTGTGGCCGGGCGCGGGCCCCGCGCTCGCGCTCGTGGTGCTCGGCGCGGGGGCCACCGGCGTCGCCTACGTGCTCAACCTCAGGGTGATCCGCACGGCGGGGCCCACGGTCGCCTCCACCGTCACCTACGTGACCCCGCTGTGGTCCACGGGCATCGGCGTGGTGCTGCTCGGCGAGGGCATCGGCTGGAACACCCTCGGCGGCGCCGTGCTGGTGCTGATCGGCGTCTTCCTGGCGAGGTCGGCACCGGCGAAGCCGCGGCGGCCGGCCCACGCCTGACCCGCCGCCGGCCGGCCCGCGGCTGACGAGTCAGCGGTGTGCGTGCCGTGAGCGGTAGGCACGCATCTTGTGCCGGGCGCCGCAGCTGTCCATGCTGCACCACACGCTGTTGCGGCCGGGGGAGCGGTCGTAGAACACGTAGCGGCAGTCGGGGTTGCGGCACACCTTCAGCCGCTCCAGCTCGCCCAGCAGCCCGGCGGTGAACAGGATGCCGAGCAGCGACGCGACATAGCCCTCGACGCCGCCCTCGCGCTTCGGCGGTACCACCGGCTCGCCCGCCGCCGACCATCGCACACCGGCCACAGTGGACTTGGCGAACCGGTTCAGCGCCGCGGCGCTCGCGGCCGGGTCCGTGCCGGCGAGGTGCTCGCGCACGGTCTCGCGGAACGCGAGCAGGAGCTCGTGCTCCTTGCGGTTCGGTTCCCCGAGCTCGAGCCCGTGCTCGCGCAGCCAGGCCGCCGTGCTGGCGGGGGTGAGCAGCGCGTCCTCGGTGTCGAGCAGGCGCGCCGAGTTGCAGAGGGCTTCGAGCGCGCCCAGCTCTCCCGGCGCACCGGAGCGTGCGTGGACCATGCCCGTGATGTTACCGTCAAAGCGGCTAAGCCGGTAACAGGACGGAGGAGGGGCATGACGGACTGGGAACTGCCGGAGCGGTACGAGACTGCGGGCGGCACCGTCCGGTGGGCGCGATTCGGCGAGGGGCCGCCGGTGGTGCTGCTGCACGGCACGCCGTTCTCGTCCTACGTCTGGCGCGACGTGGGCCGCGCGCTCGCCGCGCACCACGAGGTCTACGTGTGGGACATGCTGGGCTACGGGCGCTCCGAGATGCGCGAGGGTCAGGACGTCTCGCTGCGCGCCCAGGCGGAGATCTTCGCCGCGCTGCTGGAGCACTGGGGCCTTCGTGAGCCGTCGGTGGTGGCCCACGACTTCGGCGGCGCCGTCTCGCTCCGGGCGCGGCTGCTGCACGGCGCCGCCTACGCGCGGCTCGCGCTCGTCGACGTCGTCGCGCTGGCCCCGTGGGGCTCGCCGTTCTTCCGGCTGGTCGCCGAGCACGCACGAGTCTTCGAGCAGCTCCCGCCCCACCTGCACCGGGCGCTCGTGCGCGAGTACGTGGGCACGGCCAGCGGGCCCGGCCTGCACCCCGCGACGCTGGACGCGCTCGCCGGGCCGTGGCTCGGTGAGCAGGGGCAGGCGGCGTTCTACCGGCAGATCGCGCAAGCCGACCAGCGCTACACCGACGAGATCGAGCCGCGCCTCGATGAGCTGGACCTGCCCGTGCTCGTGTGCTGGGGCGCGGCCGACTCGTGGCTGCCGCCCGAGCGCGGCAAGGACCTGGCCTCCCGGATCCCCGGCGCGCGGCTCACCCTGCTCGACGGCGCGGGGCACCTCGCGCAGGAGGACGCGCCCGCCCGGCTCACCGGTGCGCTGACGGAGTTCCTGTCAGCCGGGCGGTAGCCGGTCGCCCAGCACGCGGCGCAGCTTCGACGGCCACCGCGAAGGCCGGACGCCGACCGTCGCCAGCGCTTCGGTGACCAGACCGAGCAGGCCCTCCTCGGCCTGGTCGGTGAGCTCCACCTCCAGCTCCCGCCAGCTGTCCAGGCCCGTACCCTCGCCCGCGACCTCCGCCGTCACGTGGTCGTCGACGAGTGTCGCGAGTGGATGGTCGTCGGCGTCGAGGAGCGAGTAGGAGTACCGCGTGGTGGTGATGCGCGCGACCGGCACGAGTATCTCGTCGCCCAGCCGGTCGCGCACGCGCTCCGCGAGTGCCGGCGGCACCGCGCTGGCCGGGCCACCGAGCGGCTCGGTGATCTCCTCGCGATGCCCGTCCTGGCGCGGCAGCTTGAGGTGCCAGCCGGCGTCGCTCCCGCCGGTGCGCCTGCGCAGGGTGACGCCGGAGCCGAGCAGGCGGTAGTCCCGCGCGTCGTAGTAGGTGGCCTCGAGTACCGACTTCACCGGATCGGCCTGCCTGGCCACGGGACCCACGCCGTCGAGACGCGGCACCGGAACGTCCAGGTCCAGTTCGAACTTGACCTCTCGTTCGATCATGGGTCGCCTCTCCTCGCTGTGCTCGGCCATGCCCTCGACGTTACTGTCTGCTGGCATGGATCGCCTGGAGCACGTGGTACCGGAAGCCATCAGCCGCACGCTGCCGCTGTTGAAGGACCCGCCGGACGAGCCCGACACCACCCGCGGCTACCTCGACCTGCTCGGTCCGGTAAACCGCGAGCCGCCGGGCCCGATCCAGGCGGCGTGGGAGTCCACCGCGGGCGCCGCGGTCTACGACACCGCGCAGCGGCTCACCCGCAAGGTGTTCCTCTCGCTGCGGCCGCCGCTGTCGGTGCTGCGGATGCCTGACGGCGGGCTCACGCTCGACGTCGGTTCCGGTCCCGGCGACATCACGGCGGAGCTGGGCCGCGCCGCCGGACCGCGCGGACTGGCCCTCGGAGCCGACATCTCGGAGTCGATGCTGGAACGCGCGGTGCGCGACCACGGTGCGCCGAACGTCGGGTTCGTGCGCGCCGACGCGACGCGGCTGCCGTTCCACGACGGCACGTTCGCCGCCGTCACGTGCCTGGCCGTGCTGCAGCTCGTCCCGCGCCCGCTCGACGTGGTCGCCGAGCTGGTCAGGGTGCTCGCGCCGGGGGGCAGGCTCGCGATCATGGTGCCGAGCCCGCGCGGCAGGCTGGCCACGCGCGTCGGCAAGCTCATCACGGACTCGCCCGCCGGCCTGGTGCTGCTGGGCGCGGAGGAACTGGCAGACGGCCTCCACGACGCGGGCGCGGACACCGTGCACACGCGGCAGGCCGCGTTCGTGTTGCATGCGCTGGCGACCAAACGCGCGTGAACCGACAACTGAGCGTGTCTTGACAATACTTATTGTCGGTGTCACGGTGAGGCCATGCACGAAGTCGCGGTGATCGACGATCCGGGGGCGGCCGAAGTCTCCCTGGACCCCGTGCGGGCCCGGCTGCTCGCCGAGCTGGCCCAGCCCGGCTCCGCCAGCTCGCTGGCCCAGCGGATCGGCCTGCCGAGGCAGAAGGTCAACTATCACCTGCGTGCACTGGAGCGGCACGGGCTCGTGGAGCTGGTCGAGGAACGCCGCAAGGGCAACGTCAACGAGCGGGTGCTGCGGGCGACGGCGTCGTCGTACGTGATCTCGCCGAACGTCCTCGGCGACGTGCAGCCGGACCCGGAGGACTCGCCGGACCGGCTGTCGGCGCGCTGGCTGCTGGCGCTCGCGTCGCGCATGGTGCGCGAGCTGGGCGAGCTGATCACCGGCGCGACGCAGGCCCGCAAGCGCTTGGCGACCTTCGCCGTCGACGGCAAGGTCCGGTTCGCCTCCGCCTCCGACCGGGCCGCGTTCGCCGACGAGCTCGCCACCGCCGTCGCGGGCCTCGTGTCGAAGTACCACGACGAGTCCGCGCCCGGCGGGCGCGACCACCGCGTCGTCGTCGCCGTGCACCCGTACGCGAACCCGGACAAGGCAA
The DNA here is from genome assembly GCF_003202235.1 of Prauserella flavalba. Classification (GTDB taxonomy): domain Bacteria; phylum Actinomycetota; class Actinomycetes; order Mycobacteriales; family Pseudonocardiaceae; genus Prauserella_A; species Prauserella_A flavalba. The sequence goes on along the minus strand of NZ_MASU01000009.1, from coordinate 216,369 downwards.
CGGGGAAGGAGCCGTCGTGAAGATCAGTCTCACCAGCGTGCTCGTCGACGACCAGGACAAGGCGCTGGCCTTCTACACCGACGTGCTGGGTTTCGTGAAGAAGAACGAGTTCCCCGCGGGCGGGGCGAAGTGGCTCACCGTGATCGCCCCCGACGGCCCCGACGACGTGGAGCTGCTCCTCGAACCGGACGCCAACCCCGCCGTCGTGATCGACGGCAGGCCGGCCGCGCAGGTGTACAAGAAGGCCCTCTACGACGCCGGCATCCCGTGGACCACGTTCACGGTCGACGACGTGCACGAGGAGTACGAGCGCCTGTCCGCACTCGGGGTGCGGTTCCCGGGCGAGCCGACGAGCACGGGCGAGGTGACCAGCGCCGTCTTCGACGACACGTGCGGCAACCTCATCATGATCGTGTCCGCCTGACCGGGCCAGGCAAGGCGTGGGCGGTGCTGGAGGCGTTGCTGCCGGCTGCGGTGTTCGGGCGGGCCGTCGCTGGGCCGGCGGAGGCTGACGCGGCAGGGCTGATCACGTGGGAGGTCGGCGAGGGAAGACCGCTGGGCGGCCTCGGGCCCAAGCTAGTCGTCCGCCGAGTCCACTGAGGACTCTTCGTCCCTCGCGGCCTCCGGCGGTCTCGGCGGGCGCGCGGCGATCAGGACGTTGATCCAGCGGTTGGCGGGGTCCACGTCCACGAGCAGCGCCTTCGTCATCAGCGTCAGCGGGATCGCCAGCAGCGCGCCGAGCGGCCCGATCGCCCACGCCCAGAACACCAGCGCGAGGAACGACAACGTCACGCTGATCCCGACGGCATCGCCGACCACCTTCGGCAGCACCAGGCTCTCCACCACGAAGTTGATGGCGATGTAGAGCACGATCACCAGCAGCATCGTCCCGGGGCCGCCCTCGAGCAGCGCGAGCAGCGCGGGCGGGACGAGGCCCAGCACGAAACCAATGTTGGGCACGAAGTTGGTGATGAACGCGAGCAAACCCCACACGAACGCCAGCGGGATGCCCATCACCAGCAGCAGGATCGTGTCGAGGATGGCGGTGACGAGCCCGAAAGCCGTGGTGACCCAGAGGAATCGGCGCGTGCCCGCCGCGAACGAGGTCAGTGCCGTCACCACGTCGCCGCGCTCGCCCGAGATCGCGGCGAGCCTGCTGCGGAAGTTCACCGCGTCCATGCCCATGAACAGGATCACGAGCACGATCAGCAGCAGGTCGGAGGCGACGCCGGCGACCTGGCCGAGGACGTTCTGCAGGACCCCCACCACACTGCCGAGGTCGAGCTGGCGCAGCGCGTCCTGGATCTGCGCCTGCTCCACGCCGAGGCGCCCCAGCAGCGACGTGACCTCGCCGACCAGCGCGTTGAACTGATCGCTGTAGGCGGGCAACTGTGTGACGAGCTCGCTGATGGCGAACGCCAGCGACCCGGCCAGCGCCGCGAGCAGGAGAAAGGCCGTGAGGATGCCGGCCACGGACGCGAGCCACACCGGCACGCCCCGGCGGCGGAGCCACGCGGCGATAGGGCTGACCGCGATCGTGAGGATCAGCGCGAGGAAGACCGGGCCCAGGATGCCGCCGAGGCTGCGGACCCCCGCCACCACGACCACCAGCGCGGCCGCGCCCACGAGCACGACGAGGCCGCGGGGCAGCGGCAGGTCCGCCCGCCCCGGGCTCGCCGGCTCCGTCACAACAGCCCGCTGGGATCGGCCGGTACGTCGACGGCGTGCTCCTGCAGCGCGTCGAGGGGGATCACCTCGATCGCCCGCTCGTGGGTGGAGGCCAGCACCACGGGCGGGGCGTGCCCCTCCTCGTAGGACTCGAGCCACCGCGCGGCGCACACGCACCAGCGGTCTCCGGGGACCAGCCCGCGGAAGCCGTATTCGGGACGAGGCGTGACGAGGTCGTTGCCCGTCGCCTTCTGGTGGGCGAGGAACTCCGCCGACACGACCGCGCAGACGGTGTGGTTGCCCAGGTCGGCGGGCCCGGTGTTACAGCACCCGTCGCGGTAGAAACCGGTGAGCGGGTCGGTGCCGCAGGGCTCCAGGTTCCCGCCGAGCACGTTCCGATCGGTCATGGCCCCAGCCTCGCACGTGCGCCGCCGCGGCGGCAGTGCTTTGGCCTGGCCCGGTGATGCCCCTGGCCTCAGCGCCAGGCGAACACGGGCTGCTCGTAGCCGCCCACGCGCGTGGGCCTGCCGTGCAGGACGACCTCGCGGAACTGGTGGAGCACCGCGCCGGTGGGGGCGTGCAGGAGCGTGTCCAGCACGGGCAGCTGGATCACGGGCCGTTCGGACTCGGGGATGCGGACGAAGCGGGGTTCCACGTCCAGGTCGGCCAGCGGCAGGAAGACGAGCCGGGCGACCTCGGCCGGGTTGGGCCGCACCGGCGGCTCGGCGCCCGCCCACACGACGACCGGGGCGATCACGTAGCCGGAGCGCGTCACGTAGTCGTCGAGCCTGCCGAGCACCCGGTCGCGGCCCAGCTCCACGCCCAGTTCCTCGTGCAGCTCCCGCAGTGCGGCTGCCTGTGCGTCCTCGCCGTCGTCGACCCTGCCGCCCGGCAGCGCCCACTGCCCGGCGTGCGCGCGCAGTGTCGGCACCCGCCTGGTGATCCAGATGCCCTGCCTGCCGTCCCGCTCCACGAGCGTGATGGCGACGGCGGCGGCCCGCCTGCCGTTCGCGGGCTCGGTGACGGCCGGAAACGCGGTGAGGGCTCCTTCGACATCGGTGCGGGCAACCTGCGGCATCCGGCCATCGTACGGGCACACTCGGCCCGGTGGCCGCTGACCGCGAGTCGTGCGTTCCCGGCCGCGAGTCGTGCGCTCAGGACCCCGAGTCGTGCGCTCAGGACCCCGAGTCGTGCGTTCCCGACGCCGAGTCGTGCGTTCGCGGCGGCCTGGCCGGAGGGGGTCCCGCGGGTCAGGCGGCCGAGTCGGGCAGTGCCAGGAGGCTGCGCCCGGCGTCGGTGAGCTGCACCGGGACGCGCTGGCCGAGCAGGCCAGGGCGGGCGGGGCGGATGAGGCCGTAGTGGCTGAGCAGGTGGGCCGTGGACTGGTCGCACGAGGCGAGCCCGTCGAAGAAGAGGTCGGGTTCCGAGCTGCACGCCATCTCGGCGCGGCCGGCCGCGATCGCGCGCAGCATGGCCATTGCTCTGACGGAGAGCGATTCTGGGTTCATGGTGTTTCACCTGCCGGAAAGCCAACAAGGTCTTGCGGCAAAATCAAAGTAGTAGTTTCATACAACAAAACGCGAATCGGTGTGGCTGTCCGCTGTGAGACGCCCGCACCGTCGCGCCGTGACGCCGGACGAGGAGGTCGATGCCGATGCTGGGACGGGACTTCGCACCGGGTGTGGTCTACACCGAGGACGGCCTGCGCTGGCTGAAGGTCCGGACCAGAGGGCCGCTGATCACGCGGGGAGTCGCCGAGCCGATCGTCCGGCTGACGGTCGAGGGCGAGGACGGCGCGGTCTTCCGCTGTCGTGTCCAGGCCTGGGCCGACTACCCGACGGCGGCGGCGCCGGCGCCGCGGTCCGGCGCTGAGCTCGCCGGTGACGTCGCGGAGCTCGCGAGGACGCCGTTCCGGCTGGTGCGCTGACCACTCAGCCATGACGGTCCGCATCGGACAGGTCGGCCGCCGTGACGTGCCTGCGCCGCAACAGGACCAGCACCACGAGCGCCGCCGACCCCGCCAGCAGGGCCACGCCCCACAACGCCACGGCGTAGCCGCCCGGCGTGAGCCCGGAACGCAGTGCCGCGGAGGACAGCACCGCCAGCCACAGGCCGCTGCCCACCTGGAGGGTCGTGTTGATCAGCCCGGAGGCCAGCCCGGCGTCGGACTCGGGTAGCCGCGTCGTCGCGAGCATGAACAGGGTGAGGATCGCGCAGCTGCAGCCGAGGAACATCGTGCACAGCGCGGGCAGCACCTCGCTGAGGTAGTCGCTGCCCGGGCCCACCCTCGCCAGCAGCGTCACGCCGAGCGCCACCAGCGCGAGCGCGACCACGAGCACGAGCCTCGGGTCGTGCCGCGGCAGCAGGCGCGGGGCGATCAGGGAACCGAGCGCGACGGTCGCGGCCGCGGGAAGCAGGGCGAGTGCGGTCGTCAGCGCGCTGTAGCCCAGCGTCTCCTGCAGGTGGATGGTGAGCACGTAGAACACGGTCGCCGGCGCGCCCGCCACGAGGAACATCGTCGCGTTGGCGGCGGTCAGCGTCCGCAACCGGAACACGTCCAGCCGCACGAGCGGTGCGCGCCGGATGCGCTGGATCAGCACGAAGGCCGCGAGCAACACGATCGCGGCGCCACACGCGCCGAGGGTGACCGCGTCGGCCCACCCGTGCTGCCGCCCGCGCAGCACGGCGTAGACCAAGGCGAGCAGGCCCGAGGTGACCGTGACGGCGCCGCCGAGGTCGAACCCGGCGACACCGGGAGCCCGCGACTCCGGGACGAGGCGCGAGGAGACCAGCAGGATGGCCACGCCGGCGATTCCGTTGAGCAGGAAGACGAAAGGCCAGGACACCGTCGCGGTCAGCACGCCGCCGATCAGCAGGCCCACCCCGGTCGAGCCGGCGTTCACGGCGCTCCACACGGCGAGCGCCTTGCGCCGCTCGGGGCCGTCCGAGAACGTCGCGGTGAGGATCGACAGCGCCGCCGGAGCCAGCAGCGCGGCGCCGAGCCCCTGCAGCGCGCGGAAGGCGAGCAACGCCGGCTGCGTCGTGGAGAGCCCGCACAGTGCCGAGGCCGCCGAGAACAATCCGAGCCCTGTCGCGAACACCCGCTTGCGCCCGAACAGGTCGGCGCTGCGGCCGCCGAGCAGCAGGAAACCGCCGAGCGGCAGCGTGTAGGCGTTGACGACCCAGGTGAGGCTGTCGCCCTCGAACCGCAGGTCGTGCTGGATCGCGGGCAGTGTGACGATCATGAACATCGCGTTGACGAGCACGACGAACTGCACCAGGCACATGATCAGCAGTACCGCCGACCGGCGCTGGGTGCGGCCGGGTCCCGGAACCGGCGCGTTCGGCGCCGTCGTCACGAGGCTCTCCGTCGTGATCGCACGGCGGAGAGCCCCGGTCGATGGCGTGGTGCGGGCAACGCAGCGTCCCTCTTCACGAGTCCGATCGGCTAACGCTGGATGAAGGTCCCGAGAGTGCTCGTGACGTTGTGCGCGACCGACAGCAGTGATCGCACGGTCGTGAGATAGGTCTTGACCTCGTCGTCGGTGACCCTGCTGTCCCGGCTCGTCGGGTTCTTCAGCTCCGCCGACCGCTGCCGCAGCAGTTCGACCTGCGAGAACTGGTGGCCGAACTGCGCGGTCACCGCGTCGCCCGCCAGGTGGTCGCTCGCGCCGACCGCCGTGCGCAGGCCCTGGTGTGCCAGCAGACCCGAGGCGATGAGCTGGGCCGCGTGGGACAGCAACAGGAACGCCGACGGCGGCGAGGTGCCGAGCAGTTGCTCGGCGGCATCGAGGTGACGGCCTGCCAGTTCCATGAAGGGGCGGCTGTTCGCGGCGGGACCGCTCACGAGGTCGAGCTGCCCGGAGTCGATCATCTTGGCGAGCACCGTGCGGCCGTCCGGCCACGGCATCCCGGTCGCGGGCCGCTGCCGCGGCCGGACGGGAGCCACCTCGACCACGGGCTGACCGCGCCGCTGCCGGGGGATCTGGAGGTAGTCGAGCCTGGCCTCCAGCGGCCGGGCCGCGACGTGCACGTGGCACTTGAGCCGCGTCTGCGTGCGCCGTGCGGCCACGTCGATCGGGTCGTGGTCCTCGGGCTGGCCGGGGGCGAGCGCGAGCAGGATCTCGAGGCTTTCCGCCGGGGCACCGGGAATTCCCGCGAACCGCTCCGCCCAGGTGCCGCCGAGCACGATCCTCGCCACGCCGGGGATCCGGCCGAACTCCTCGCCGACGATCTGGGGCACCCCATAGGTCGCCTTGATGAGCTCGGTCAGCGGGGCGATCATCGGGTTGCCGTCGGCGGCGCGCATGAGCCGGATCGTGCCGTCGACGCGGTTGGTGAGGATGCCCGCGACCTCCAGCATCCGGCTCTCCTTGTCCACCGACGCGAGCGAGCCGCCCGCGTGCTCGGCGAGCTCGGAGAGGCTGAACGAGCGGTGGGGGTTGAGCAGCGTCGCGGCCAGAATGCCTGCCTGCACACGTGAACGGAATACCGGCAGCAGGGCGGGCGTGCCCTGTGCGCGGCGCGTCGGGCCGGGTTTGACGGGCGCGTTGTTCGTCACGACGGCGTGTCCGAGCCTGGCGCGCCTGCGGGACGCGGCGGCCGCGGCGTCGAGCCGGTCCTGCGGGATGTGCAGGACCACCGAGAGCCACTGTCGCGAGCCGTGCCGGGGAATCTGGTGCCCGCGCTCCCAGCGAGCGACCAGATCGCGCGTCACCGTCGGCTTGCCCGCCACCGTCGCCAGTTCGCGGGCGAGCGTGTACTGGCTGAGCTGACGGTGCCTGCGGGCAGACCGGATGAGCTGTGAGATCGGTTCGTCGGACACGTGTTCCATGGTCGTGATCCGCTCCTTCGGGGTTCGGGACAACTCGACGCTAGCCGCTTCCCGGCCCGCCGTCTGTCCGTTTCGCGACCGGTTGAAGGCGATTTCGCGAACCTGCGGATTGTGGCCCCCTGAATTCTTCACGAATGTCAAGACGCCATTGGCCTGAAGTCGTCCCCTGGCCGCTCCAGTCGATCGATCGCAACGCTGGGTGACGGGGCGGTCTGCCGATGTTTCCAGGGTGGAGGAGAAAAACATGCCATTTGCCGACCTGCTGATCCGCAGGGAAGCGTCGATCAGATCAGCGCTTTTCACAATTGACAAGCAGCGCGCCCGGCAGGCGTTCGTCGTGGATGGCAGGGGCCGGCTCATCGGCTCCATCGATGAGGCGGACATCCGCCGCGCCCTGCTCGAGGGGGCCGGGCTCGGCGCGCCCGCCTACCCGCTCATCCACAAGCCGGTCGTGACCACGAAACCTGGTGCGGGAAGGGCGGAAGTGCTCGACCTGATGCGCGCTCTTCGGCTGTCGGAGATCCCCGTCGTCGACGAACAGGGGTGCGTCGTGGGCGTGCACCGCGAGCGCGAGCTGGTCGGGACCACCCGGCTGAAGAACTGGGCCGTCATCATGGCCGGGGGTCGCGGAACGCGCTTGGCGCCGCTCACCGACAACATTCCGAAGCCCATGCTTCCGGTAGCTGGAAGGCCCATTCTGGAAAGGCTGGTTTTGCATCTCGTCGGCTCCGGGATAAATCGAATATTCATCTCAGTGAACTACCTCGGGAAGATGATCGAGGAACATTTCGGCGACGGAACGCAGTTCGGTTGCGAGATCGAGTACCTGCGCGAGGATCCGGAAGTGCCACTCGGCACCGGCGGTTCACTTCGGCTGCTCGACGACCTCGGTTACGAACCGACCGATCCGTTCCTGGTGATGAACGGAGACCTCGTCACCGAGTTCTCCGTCACCGACCTGATCGACGCGCATGTGGACAGTGCCGCCGTCGCGACCATCGCGGCCACCGAGTACCAGCACCAGGTTCCGTTCGGGGTGCTGGAGTCCTCCTCGGGCAGGCTGGTGCGGATGGTGGAGAAGCCGCTGTCGTCGTGGGCGGTCAACGCCGGGATCTACGTGCTGGAGCCGAAACTGATCACCCGCATCCCGCGCGGCAAGCTCTTCCCGATCACCGCGCTGTTCGACGACTGCCTCGCCTCCGGCTGGTCCGTCGCCCTGTGGCCCATGCACGAGTCCTGGCAGGACGTCGGGCGCCCGAACGAACTCGCCCACGCCCGTGGCCAGCTGTGAAGAACCGAAGCGCACACACCGACGAAGGGAACACGATCACCGATGAACACCGCCATCCTGGGCACCGGTTCCTACCTACCGGATGGGGTACTCACCAGTGCGGAGCTCGGGGCCCGGCTCGGGGTGGGCGAGGAGTGGGTACTCCGCAAGACCGGGATCCGCCAGCGGCGCGTGGCCGCCGCGCACGAGGCGACCTCCGACCTGGGCAGCCACGCCGCCGAACGGGCGCTGGAAGCCGCGGGAATCCCCGCCGCCGACGTCGACCTGATCGTGCTCGCGACGTCCACGAAGGACCAGCCGATGCCGGCCACCGCGTGCCAGGTGCAGGCGAAGATCGGCGCCCACCGCGCGGCCGCGTTCGACATCGACGCGGTGTGCACCGGGTTCGTCTACGGGCTCGTGACCGCCAACGCGATGCTGACCGCCGACCCCGAGCGGCGGGTGGCCGTGGTGATCGGCGCCGACCTCTACTCGCGGTTCCTCGACTACGACGACCGGCGCACGTCGTGCCTGCTCGGCGACGGCGCCGGTGCGGTGGTGCTCGCCAAGAGCGGCGAGCACCAGGGGATCATCACGAGCACGATCGGTTCCGACGGCACGCTCGCGCACCTCGTGCAGATCCCGGGCGGGGGCAGCAGGAGACCGCCGAGCTTCGAGACGGTGGCGGGCAAGGAGCACTACTTCACCATGATCGGCCGCGAGGTGCGCAGCCTCGCCGCCGAGGTGCTGCCCGAGGTGGTCGCCGAACTGCTCAAGGCCGCGGACCTCACGCTCGAGGACGTCGAGCTGCTCGTCCCGCACCAGGCCAACGGCGTGATGCTCGCCGAGTGGGCGGAGTCGCTGCGGCTCGCGCCGGGGCAGCTGCACCTGACCGTTGACAGGTACGGCAACACCGGCGCGGCCTCGGTGCCGATCACGCTGGACGACGCCGTGCGCGCGGGGCGGCTCTCGCCCGGCGACATCGCGCTGCTGCTGGCGTTCGGCGGCGGCATGACCTGGGGTGGCACGGCGATCCGCTGGCTGCCCGGGTCCCCGGAGCGACCGTGACGAAGGGGATGGGGAGACACACCGTGGCGGAAGGCCTGGCGGCAGACGAGTACGCGGCATTGTGGAAGGACATCACCACGGCGATCTGGGATCGCCTCGACCCACTCGAGGAGCAGATCGAGAACGAGGAGCGCATCCCGTACGAGACGGTGCTGCCGATCCTGCGGGAGACCGGCGCGTTCGGCCTGCTGGTGCCGAGGTCCTACGGCGGCAGCGGCCTGTCGATCGCGCAGTACCTGCCGATCATCGGCGAGTTCGCCAAGATCCAGGGTGGCATCAGGGTGATCGTCCACGTGCACAACTCGTTCGCCCATGCCCTGTCCGAGATCGGTGACGAGGAGCAGCGCAGGGCGATCCTGCCCGGCGCGGCCACGGGAGACCGTTCCGTGGCGTTCGCGCTGACCGAACCGGATCACGGCACGGGCGCGGATCTCGGCACCACGGCCAAGGCGCACGGCTCGGGGTACGTGCTCGACGGGAGGAAGTGGCTCATCACCAACTCCGATCTGGCGAGCCATTTCCTCGTGTTCGCCAAGACGGACCCGGGTGCGGTGTCGGCGCTGCTCGTGGAACGCGACGCGCCGGGACTGACCATCGAGCCGCTGCCGGAGACGATGGGCTGCAAGGGCGGCCAGCACGGCCTGCTGACGTTCGACAACGTGCCGGTGCCGCGCTCGGCGCTGGTCGGCGCCGAGGGCGAGGGACAGGACCACCTGGAAAGGGCACTGGAGATCAGCAGGGTGTTCATCGCGGCGAGCTCGCTCGGCACCGCGGAGCGGGCGCTGGAGCTCTCGATCGCCCACGCCGAGTCGCGCGTCACCTTCGGCAAGCCGATCGCGCACCGGCAGGCGGTGCAGCGCTACCTGGCCGAGATGGCGATCGACGTGTACGCGCTGCGCGGCATGCTCGCCGACGCGGCGGCGAAGTGGGACGCGGGCGAGCGCATCCCGGCGGAGTCGTCGATGGTCAAGCAGTTCGGGCTGGAGGCCGTCGGCAGGGTCACCGACCGCGCCCTGCTGGTGCACGGCGGCATCGGGTACACGCGCAAGCTGCCGGTGGAGCGGCTCTACCGCGACGCACGGCTCAACTGGCTGGAGGAGGGCCCGCCGACCATCCAGTACATGGTGACCGCGCGGGAGCTGCTCGGCGGGTACCGGCCGTAGCGCCCGGCGCCGACGGCGGCTGCTCCCTACGGGAGGGAGTAGCCGCCGTCGACCACGAGCGCGTGCCCGGTGGTCCACCTCGACTCGTCGCTCGCGAGGTAGACGACGGCGCCGACCAGGTCCTCGGCCGTGCCGAACCCGCCGGGGTGCCGGCTGGCGAGAACGTCCAGCGCGCCGTCGGGAAGGCCGTTGGTCAGCGTGGAGGGGAAGGCGCCGGGGCATACGCAGTTGACGCGGATGTCCTCCTTGACGTACTCGAGCGCGGCGACCCTGCTGAAGTGGATGACGGCGGCCTTCGCCGCGCTGTAGGGGGCGCAGTAGGGCCACGCCGTGAGCCCGGCGACCGACGCGGTGTTGACGATGGACAGCCTGCCGCGCCCGCGCATCGCCCGCACGCCCGCGCGCACGCCGTGGAACGTTCCGGTCAGGTTCACCGCGACGCAGTCGTCGAAGTCCTTTGTCGACAGATTGTGCACGCGCGCGTTGGGCGAGACGTTGCCCGCGTTGTTGACGAGGACGTCGAGGGTGCCGAACCGCTCGACCGCGTCGGCGACGGCGCCGTCGAACGCGTCCCCGTCGGTGACGTCGAGCGTGGCCGTCACGGTCTCGATGCCGAGCTCCTTGGCGACGATGTCCAGGCCGTCCTCCCGCAGGTCGGCCAGCACAAGCGCGCGGACCCCCTCGCCGGCGAACGCCCGCGCGATGGCGGACCCGAGCGTGCCCGCGGCACCGGTCACGAACGCCGTCTTGCCGAGCAACCGTTGGCTCATCGGTGTCTCCTCAGTCTTGTCACCGGGTGGGCAGCGGACGTGCGGGGACTCCGGCCACGCACGTGTCCGGCGGGACGTCGCGCGTCACGACGGCGCCGGCGCCCACCACGGACCGGTCGCCGACCTTCGCGTCGTTCATGACGATCGCGCCCATGCCGAGCATCACCTCGTCGCCGATCGTCGCGCGGGCGCCCACGGTGGCACTCGTCGCCAGCGTGACGTGGTCACCGACGCGGGAGTCGTGCCCGATGATGGAGTTGACGTTCACGAGCACGTGCCTGCCCACGGTGGCGCCGTAGAGCACGTGGGTGCCCTCCAGCAGCAGCGCGCCTGGCCCCACGGTCGCGCCCCGCCCGATGCGGGCGAGCGGATGGACGAGGCTCGCCGCCGTGGCGCCGAGGCGGTCGGCCTTCTCGCCGACCCTGCGGCGCAGCTCCGGCGCGCCGACGCCGAGGACGTACTCCGCGTCGAGCCTGGCGAGCAGTTCGTCGCCGCCGAGCACGGGCAGTGCGGCCGACGCCGCGTCGGCGTTCCGGTCGAGCACGCCGACCAGTGTGCAGGTTTCGGTGTTTTCGTTGATGTCCTCGACGAGCCCGGCGATCTGCCGCGCGAGCTCCCCGGCTCCCAATATCACGAGTTGACGCACGACGAGGAGCCTTCCCGGCGAGTGGGAGGGAGCGGGAGACGGCGAATTCACACGCCGGGGACGGGAGTGGAAGCCGACTCCTGGGGCATGCGGGCGGGTGTCGTGAGACTGGGGTGTCCGCGCAGACACAGGCTTTCTCATGGGTGGAGTGTCGTGAGCAGATTCGCTGGCAAGAAGGTTCTGGTGACGGGCGCCGACGGGTTCATCGGCAGTCACCTCGTCGAACGGCTGATGGCGGAGGGAGCCGACGTACGCGCGTTCTGCGTCTACAACTCGAACGGCTCCTACGGCTGGCTCGACGAGCTCGGCACCGACCGGATCGCCGACATCGACGTGCAGCTCGGCGACATCCGGGACGGCCGGTCCGTGCGCAGGGCCGTCACCGACGTGGACGTCGTGTTCCATCTCGCCGCCCTGATCGCCATCCCGTACAGCTACCAAGCTCCCGAGTCCTTTGTGGACACCAATATCACGGGGACGCTCAACGTGCTGGAGGCCGTCCGCGACGCAGGCGGGGTGCGCATGGTCAACACCTCCACCAGCGAGGTCTACGGGACGCCGGAGTCGGTGCCCATCAGGGAGACCCACCCGCTGCGCGGACAGTCCCCGTACGCCGCTTCGAAGATCGCGGCCGACCAGCTGTGCGAGGCGTATGCGCGCTCGTTCGAGGCGCCGGTGGTGACCCTGCGGCCGTTCAACACCTACGGGCCGAGACAGTCGATGCGTGCCGTGATCCCGACGATCCTCGGGCAGCTGCTGGCCGGCGCGACCTCGGTCAGGCTGGGCAGCCTCGCGCCGAGGCGCGACCTGACGTTCGTCACCGACACCGTCGACGGCTTCGTGCGCATGGGCTGCACTGACCTCCCGCCCGGCTCGCTGGTGCAGCTCGGCACCGGCCAGACGGCGTCGATCGGCGAGCTGTTCCAGCTGTGTTGCGAGGTCACCGGCGTGGCCGCCGAGGTGGTCACCGACCGGGAGCGCGTGCGTCCCGACGCCAGCGAGGTGCAGGTGCTGCTGTCGGAACCGAGCCTGGCCAAGGAGAAGCTCGACTGGCAGGCGACGAAGTCCCTGGCCGACGGGCTCGCCGAGACGGCGCGCTGGCTGGCGCCGCGCGTCGACGCCGCACGCGCGGGCAGGTACCACAGGTGATCCCCCTCGTGGTACCGGAGCTGGCCGGCAACGAGGCCCGGTACCTCCAGGAATGTGTCACGAGCGGGTACGTGTCGTCGGCGGGCCCGTTCGTCGGCCGGTTCGAGCGGGAGTTCGCGGCCCAGCTCGGCGCGGAGCACGCGGTGGCGTGCGCGAGCGGCACCGCGGCGCTGCACGTGGCGCTGCGCCTGCTGGGCGCGGGCCCCGGCAAGCTCGTCGCGGTCTCGGACTTCACGTTCATCGCCTCGGCCAACGCCATCAGCTACACGGGCGCCGACATGCTGCTCGTCGACAGCGAGCCGCGCACGTGGAACATGGACACGGAGCTGCTGCACGACGAGGTGGTCCGCAGGGCGAGGAATGGCGGGCGCCTGCCGGACGTCATCGAGATCGTGCACGTGCTCGGCCACCCCGCGGACGTGGAACCGTTGCTGGAGCTGCGGAACCGCTTCGGCATCCCGATCGTGGAGGATGCCGCCGAGTCGCTGGGCGCGTCGTGGAAGCCGGGCCCCCAGGTCGGCACGGTGGGTGACATCGGCTGTTTCTCCTTCAACGGCAACAAGCTCGTGACCACCGGTGGCGGCGGCATGATCGTCACCGGCGAGCGTGCGCTGGCCGAGCGGGCGCGGCACCTGATCAACCAGGCGAAGCTCAGCGACGACCAGTACCTGCACGACACGATCGGCTACAACTACCGGCTCGCGAACGTCGGGGCGGCGCTCGGGGTGGCGCAGATCGAACGGATCGGCGACATCATGCGCGCCAAACGCCTCATCGCGCAGCGGTACGAACGCTGGCTCGCCGGCCTCGCCGTCACTCCGGCGCCGTGCGCCGAATGGGCCAGGCCGTCGTACTGGCTGTACTCGATCCTGCTGAGCGCAGCCGTGGACCTGGACTCCATTGTGGACGCCGCGTCGGTGGCGGGGGTGCAGGCCCGCAGGGTGTGGCCGCCGCTGCACCGGCAGAAACCCTATGTCCACACGGAGCGTCTCGGCGGGCACGTGGCCGACGACCTCTACCGGCGCGGGCTCTCCCTGCCGAGCTCCGCCGGACTGCCAGAGAGTGACCAGCGCGTGGTGTGCGACCGGCTTCACCGGATCCTGCCCACCGCGCCGTGAGAGCGGATGGTGAACAGACATGACCGTATTGGTGACCGGTGTGGCCGGAAGGGTCGGCTCCCTGCTCGCGGATGAGCTGACCCGCGCGGGCTACGACGTCCGGGGCATGGTGCGCCCCGGTGGACGGGCACCGGACGACGCGCTGGCGCGCAAGGTGGAGCTCGTCGAGGCGTCGCTCGGCGACACGGCCGCGATCGAGAAGGCCCTGCGCGGGGTGGACACGGTGGTGCATCTCGCCGCGCAGATCGTGATCGGCGACAGCCCCGTCGACGAGTACTACGACACGAACGTCCTCGGCACCCTGCGCCTGCTCGAGGCCACGGCGGGCCAGGCGTCGCCGGTGCGCAGGTTCGTCTACGCGAGCACCGACAACACCTACGGCCCGGCGAGGCCGGCGGCCAACCCCATCACCGAGAAGCATCCGCAGGTCCCCGGCGACTACTACGGAACGTCCAAGTTGCTGGGCGAGACGCTCGTGCGCAACTACCAGCGCCTGTACGGCCTGCCCTTCACGATCCTGCGGTACGGCTCCGTCGTGGCTCCGCACGAGACCGTCGGCCTGTTCCGGCTGGAGTGGGTGCGGGCGTTCCTCACCGGGCACGTCGTGGCGGGCAAACGGAGCAACCTGTGCGGGCTCCTCTCGCCGGGCGACGACCCCGTCGGCGCGCTCGACGAGGCGACCGGGCAGCGCGACGACAATCCGGCCGTCGTGCTGACCGGCCCGGACCGCGAGCCGTGGGCGATCCACCTGACCGACGTCCGGGACGTGGTCGCCGGGACGCTGCTCGCGATGGAGCATCCCGGCGCGGCGGGCGAGGCGTTCAACATCGGCGGTCCGGGCACGACGACGTTCACGGCCGCCGCGGAAGTGCTGAACAGGCACTTCGGCACCGGCACCGTCGTCGCGCGGCTGCCGGTGAAGCTGGCCTTCGAGCTGTCGACGGACAAGGCCCGGCGCGTGCTGGGCTACGCGCCGAAGTGGGACTTCGACGGGATGCTGACGACCGCGTTGAGCGAGTCGCCCGCCCGGTCCGTGCCGGCGAGCGGGTAGCTGAAGAAGCGCTTGCGGGGTAGCGTCGCGAGCTCGACGGTCCTGAGCACGGCGACGATGCGTTCGGCGGCATGCCCGTCGCCGTAGGGGGAGCGGGCCTCGGCCGCCACGCGCTGGTGCCCTGGCGTCAGCGCGTGGCGGATCGCCCGCTCGATCTGGCCGGGGTCCTCGCCGCAGTCGAGCACCGACTTGGCGCGAGGCCGCCCGTCCTGCCTGGTGCCGATGTTGACGGTCGGCGTGTGCATCGCGGGCACCTCGATGACACCACTGGAGGAGTTGCCGACCACGACGTCCGCGTGGTGGACGAGGCTCAGGTAGCGGACCTGCCCGAGTGAGGGCAGCACGGCGGTCGGCCCCGGCCTGCGGGCGGCGCAGGCGTGGATGGCCGTGGCGACGCCGCTCCTCGTCTGGTCGACGTTGGTGCCCGTGAACACCACCGTGGCCTCGGGGAACGCGTCCAGCGCGGTGAGGAGCCCGGCGATACCGCTCGTGCTGCCGCCGGGATCGGCGGTCGCCGGGTGGTAGGTCACCCCGATCGTCGGGGTGCGCAGTTCGACGCCCAGTTCGGCCGCCAGCGCCGATCGGTCGAGCCGGGTCGCGGTGCGGATGGTGTCGAGCCCCGGGGTGCCCGTGAGGTGCACGTGAGACGGGTTCTCGCCCAACTGGACCACGTTGTCGCGAAAGCGCTCGGTGGACGTGAAATGCAGGTGGGCGAGCTTGGTGATCGCGTGCCGCACGGACTCGTCGGTGGCCCCGCTCGTCGCCTCCCCGCCGCCGACGTGGGCGATGGGCAGCAGGCGTAACGCGGCCGCGACGGCGGCGGCGAGCGCCTCGTACCGGTCGCCGGGCAGCACGAGGATGTCGGGGCCGATGCGGTCGAGCGCGTCGGCGTAGCCGATGACCCCCAGCCCGAACGACTTCGCGACGGCGGTGGGCGAGTCGCCGGCCAGCACCATCTCCACGCGCTCGTCGACGGTGAACCCGTCGGCCTCGATCTGGCGGACGGTGTAGCCCTGCTCGCCGACGAGGTGACCCCCGGTGGCCAGTAGCCGCAGGTCGATGCCGGGCTCCGCGTGAAGCGCCTCGATGACGGACTGCATCGGCCCGTAGTCGGACCGGGAACCGGTGAAGACACACACCCTGCGCATACGGCTCCTTTCTCGGGGTGAGAGAGGTTACTCACGATCCTCGCCGAGTGAGCGGGGTTCCCAGAGGCCAGCTTCCGCCCGCCGCGCCGGACCCTGCCCGGCGGAACTCGTCACCTGCCCAGTCGTGAACACGAGGGCCCAGGATGAAGCAAGACGATGGCCGCTGCCGTTGAGGACCGGCGCAGGTGGACACCGATCGCTCACACCCGGGCAGGTACGTGAGAAAGGAACGACCACATGTTGGAGGCGTTGCCTACAGCGCGAGACCATCCGCTTGATCCACCAACCGAACTGCGGCGGCTCAGTGCCGAGGAGCCGTTGTGTCGGCTCCTCTATCCCGACGGTCACGTTGGCTGGGTTGTGACGAGCTATGAGCTGGCCCGGTGCGTGCTGGGCGATCAGCGTTTCAGCTCGCGTTCCGAGTTGCTTCGCTCGGCAGTGCATCCGACGCGCATCGCCGAGGTCGAGCGGGGAGAGAGCGCGCCCGCGGGGTTCTTCGCCATCATGGACCCACCTGAACACACCAAGTACCGACGACTGCTTACGGGCCACTTCACTGTCCGTCGCATGAATGCGCTGCGGCCGACCATCGAACAGATCGTCGAGAGCCGGTTGCAGGTTCTCGCGGAAACCGGACCGCCAGCCGATCTCGTACCGAGTTTCGCACTGCCGGTGCCATCGCTCGCGATCTGTGCGCTGTTAGGGGTTCCTGCCGACGAGCGCGGGGTGTTCGAACGGTATGGGTCGCTGCTCAATAGCCTTGAGGTGGACGCGGCTGAGATCAAAAGCGGCATGACCGCGATGTCAGATTGCCTGAAGGGACTGATCGGACAAAGACGTCGACGGCCTTCGGACGACCTGCTGAGCGCGCTCGCGCGAGAAGACGATCTCAGCGAGGATCAGACTGCTGGAATAGCCATGCTCATCCTCGTCGCCGGACACGACACGACGGCCAGCATGCTAGCGCTCGGTACGCTGGTCTTCCTGCTTCACCCGGAGCATGCGGAGGCGCTGCGAGAGGGTGAGGCGTCCGCGGAACGCGCCGTCGAGGAAATGCTCCGGTACCTGACGATCGTTCAGTACGGACTTCCCAGGACAGCGGTGGAAGATGTCGAGCTCGCTGGCGAGCTCATCAGGGCAGGCGAGACGGTGACCGTCTCTTTACCTGCGGCGAATCGAGACTCCACTCGCTTTCCCGAGCCCGACCAGGTCGATCTATCGAGGACCACCCCTGGACATCTCGGTTTCGGATACGGCTTGCATCAATGCCTGGGCCAGCATCTGGCGCGGTTGGAGATGCAAATCGCATTTTCGATGCTACTTCGCCGCTTCCCGACCTTGGAACTCGCCGTCCCACTTGCCGAAATCCCGTTGAGGCGCCAGCACATGATCTACGGGGTAGAGCGTCTACCAGTCCGTTGGTGAGAACCGGTCCGCGATTTAGGTCAACGCGATGTCAGTGTCGGTAGCGGGAAGAGAGCTGGGAGGAAAGTTCCGGTGCCCTTGGCTGTATACGTTCTGGGCTTGAGCGTGTTTTCCCTCGGCACGTCCGAGTTCATGGTCGCTGGCCTTTTGAAGATGATATCTGATGATCTTGGCGTGACTATTGCGGAAGCCGGACTACTGGTTTCCGCGTTCGCGGTAGGCATGCTCGTAAGCGCTCCGCTGGTTGCCGTAACAGCATTCAGGGCATCTCGCAAGTCCATCATGATAGTCATGTTGGCGATTTTTTCGGCTAGCCACTTAGTTGGAGCACTCGCGCCGACATACGAAATACTCTTCGTGACTCGAGTGCTTAGCGCTCTAGGTTGTGCCGGGTTCTGGGCTGTTGCAGCTGCTTCGGCGATCATGCTGGTCCCGCCTCATCATCGAGGCAGGGCTATGGCTACCATCGTCGGTGGGCTCACGACCGCGAACGTATTGGGCGTCCCTGCAGGCACTTTCGTGGGTGGACATGGTGGATGGCGTTTGACTTTCCTATCTGTCGGACTGTTGTCAGTGCTAGCGCTTGTCGGTGTGATCATACTCGTTCCTGGCTCGGGGAAGTCGAATACGACGGTCCGGTTGGGAGCGGAATTGAATGTTTATCGAAATCCAAGGCTTTGGCTTGCTATCGCAACTATCGTACTAGCGGCCGCGACCACTGTCGCGACCTTTAGCTATTTATCTCCGATACTTACGGAGGTGTCCGGGCTCCCCGAGGGTTGGCTTCCAGGGGTTCTTTCGCTTTTTGGCCTTGGTTCCCTGGTTGGCGTTTACATAGGTGGGAAACTCGCCGACCTGAAGCCGATTCTTACGATCGCCAGTGCTCTTGCGGCGCTGATCCTCGTCTGCGCGCTATTGGCAATAAGAGCCAGCGACATGCACTCCTCGATAATCTTGGTTTTCTTTATGGGTTTTCTTGGGTTCGTTACCAATCCAGCGCTCAATATTCGCATATTTGCGTTGGCTGGCAGTGCTCCCACGCTCGCAGGTGCAACCTGTGTAACCGCATTCAATGTCGGTATAGCTCTGGCCCCATGGATTAGCGGAAGAGCCATCAATGCATGGGAGAGTTACACTAGTGCGGCATGGGTAAGTGTTGCCTGCGGTTCCGTCGCTTTTGTCGCGGTTCTCGCCGCAGCGATCGACGACCGGGCTAAGAATAAACGGGTTCACTCAACAGCTTGAATCGTCCAATTCGATGACAGTCAGCGTGGTTCATCCTTGTTGAATTTTCTCTTATCGGCCAGCCGGGGAGCGGCTTTCATAAGCTGCTTTGTGTAAGGATTCTCTGGGTGATCCAAGATGGAGTCAGTGGATGCGGACTCAATTATCTCTCCCCTATTCATCACGGCAGTACGGTCGCATAGGAACCGGATAGCACGAATGTCATGCGAGACGATCAGCAGCGCGATTCCACGCGATCTTTTCAGGTTATTGAGAAGGTTTAGAATTTGGGCTTGGATCGAGACGTCCAGGGCGGATGTAGGCTCGTCTGCAATGATTAGGCTTGGCTCGACCGCAAGTGCTCGTGCAATCGCAACTCGCTGCAGTTGGCCGCCTGAAAGTTCCCGTACAGGTCTGTATACCAGTTCCGTGGGGAGCCCGACATCCCGTAGGAGCAGGTTGACTCGTGCTTCGTGATCCTGCCGAGAGCCAATGCGCCGTACCCGCAGAGGATCTCGTATAACGGCGCCGACTGAAAGCCTTGGATTCAATGAGCTGCGCGGATCTTGGAATATGAGAGCGATGTCGCCGCCTAGTAAACGGTGCCGGGCGCCTGCCTTCAAGGAGTAGATGTCTCGGCCTCGATACCGTACGTTGCCCCGAGTTGGTTGTATCAGTCCGACGAGGGCGCGCGACAAAGTCGTCTTCCCCGAACCCGATTCTCCAATGAGTCCGACTGCCTCACCCGGTGCGATGCTGAGCGTCACGTCGTCGAGCGCTCGAACGCGCCGTCCGCGAGATGTGTAGTCCATCGTTACGTGGTCGGCGGATACCAAACTATCCGCAGCTTGAACAACCGAGGCAGAAGGCTCCGGCACCGCTGGAGTGAGTGTAGGGCTAGTCTGCGTCGCTGTGATGTATCCGGTCATACCGCCCGAACCTCCGTTCAACGGGAGTCGAGGTGGCGTCGTGGCCGGGCTAGTGCCCTTCGCACCTGAGCTCACCGGCTCCTCGCATCAGACTTACACAACCAGGAGACTGGTTCGAAATTAGCGTTTCAAAAACACTAAACGTACAGGCGGGCGCCGTCAACAGTGAGGCAGCAGCACTGCAGCGAGGTGGAGGACCCCGTCGTGCAATCAGCAATTCGCATAGAGGTATACGGTCGAGGCGCGTACGTCGACTGTGCTGTCCTTGTCCGGAACGTCCACCTTGTTGTGATCGGTGCTGTGCGGGAGACGGACCGGCCCCGTCGGGTCCGTGTCCTTCTGCGGCGTCGCTTCTGGTTTCAGACTCGCGACTCACTTCTTTGATGCTGCGGGACGCGGTATCGGCCCGGCGTCCGGTCGTACACGGTGTCCGTCGGCCAGGTGATATGAGGTCGCTCGATGGCGAGAGAGACATCAGGGAGTCGCCGCTTGGTCGACGCAGCGCGCGCGAGCGCATGCTCCGTCCAACAGACCGACCGCCCGTTAGACCCTGACCGGCTGGGGTTGGTCGTCCAGCAGTCAGCAAGTTCGCAACTGCCGCAGGGCGAGCTGTCAACGGCGCGTGGACACTGAACACTTCTCGGCGTCTGAATGCTGACCCCTCTGCCCGGTGTGTTGATGTTTACTCTTCGGTTGTGCTGGCGGCGGGGACGCGGCCGAGGTCGCGGTCCTTGAGCTGGTAGCTGTCGCCCTTGAGGGCGATCACTTCGGCGTGGAACCGGCGGCCCGGATACGTCCCTCACCGCCATGGGACTCCCGGGCGGACACTTCCCGATGCAGGCAGGCAACGAGGAACTCCTCGTGCGACCAGGACTTCGCTCGTGCGCGCTCGGCCAGTCGCGCGACCGACTCGCGCAGCGTGGGTGCTTTCAAGGCCCGGGTCAGGAACACGATCTCTGCGGCCAGGTCGCGGGCAGCGGCAGGTTTGTTCGGGTGGCGCGGGTGGCGGGCATCAGGCCACCCACCATCTGCGCGATCGCCGTTCAGTCCGAGCGCGGTGTCATAGTCAGGCAGGCACCGCTGCTCCACGTCGGGCTCAGGCGCGGGCCGAACCACCCCGATGCGCTTGCGCCGCAACACCTTCGCCGCAGCAACCTGCTCGCGATCAGAGATCGTCTGATGCCATGCCCACGCCCGCTCGTGATCCGCGACGGTCTTGCCGTCACAGACCACCCGCACCCGAGCCAGGTCCGCGATGATCTCCACCCGACGCCCGATAACCGTGGGGTGCACCGAATAGTCGTTGGAGCCCAAGCGAATGTAGTGATCACGCGGCAACCGGGTCGAGCAGCGCCACGCCGTCGCCGGGCGACCGGCGGCAACGTCAGCATCGCCTGCTTGTCCGCGGTGATCCGCTCGGTCGGTGCGCAATCCCAGCACCCGCCGCGGGCGGGCGTTCACCACGGCCAGCCACTCCGCCATCTGGCCGTTGAACTCGGCCGGCGAGCCGAAGTCCCGGCCCGGCAAGAACGACCGTTCCAAGTAGTCAGGCGCCCGCTCGATCAACCCCTTGGACTCCGGATCAGCCGGGCGGCAGATGATCACTTTCGCCGCCCAAAGTTACCCGGAACGCCTGGCAATCACCGGTCAGCTCGCTGCGCCCACCGCGCCAGCGGCCGATCGCGCCCTCACCTCCCAGACCAGCACCCGCGGCACCGCGCCCAACGCACCGATCAGCTGCCACCAGCCGGCGAACAGATCCTCGGCCCGCCGCGACGGGATCAGCACCGCCAAGAGCACAGCGCATAGCCGGTCACCATGGTCAGCACTTCCGCACATATTTCGCGGCGAGTCCGAGGCCAACGCGGCACTGCACCGTGTTCCGCGAGATGCCCATGGATCTTGCCACCAGCCTGCGCGACCTGCCTCGGCAGCGCGGCTAGGCCCGTAGCAACACGGTCGGCGGCCGCTGGTATTGACCGTGTCGGGAGCAGACGGCTATCTTCCTCTGAAACTTCTATTTCAATCAGTGCGACGCTCCGCTTCGGGAAGGTCTCGCCATGGTCACAACGGCTGAAGACGACGGATTCGCGGCCATCTGGCCAAGGCTCCTCACGCGTCGAAACCTGTTGCATACAATAAGCCTCGGCGCCGGAGCTGCCGCAGTCGGCTCGAGTGGCCTGCTCCTGTCGGGCTGCACAGCTGAGGCGCCACCGCAGGCGGGCAACTCATCCAGCGGAACCCTTACGGTATCGCTGTTCAACGCGTTTCCGAGCTTGGACCCCCTTGCGGGCCAGTTTGAGGCTACGCAGTCGATTGCCAACCTTTGGTCGGAGCGACTGTATCGTGTCGATCCATTCCCGCCACGTGCCCAGCTTTCGCGGGAGCTGGCGAAGGGAATGCCGCTGGAAACCTCGCCAGGTGTCTACCGGGTCCGTTTGGAAGAGAATCGGAAGTTTCACAACGGAATTGATCTCGATGCCAGCGATGTAGTGCACACGCTGAACCGGATAAAAGATCCAGCTGAGAATATTGACCTAGCTCGTTTTTTTGAACTCTTTGAACAGGTGCGAGCGGTAGGTCGATATGAGGTTGAGTTCAAGCTTCGCGTCCCAATTTCCTTGATGGTCGAGCGTCTTTCAGCGTTTCCAGTACTGCCGAAGTCTGTTCCTTCCGAGCAATTAAAGTTGAGGCCGATTGGTTCTGGACCATACCGCGTGACTTCGGCCGTATCGGAGAAAAGTGTTCGACTCGAAAAATTCGAAGAGTACAAGGGTCGGCGCAATCAAAGTTACGAAGTTCTCGATATCAGTATCGTTGAAGATGGAAATGCCCGGA
Organism: Prauserella flavalba; assembly: GCF_003202235.1. Lineage (GTDB taxonomy): Bacteria > Actinomycetota > Actinomycetes > Mycobacteriales > Pseudonocardiaceae > Prauserella_A > Prauserella_A flavalba. Next base: position 194,068 of record NZ_MASU01000009.1, on the reverse strand, counting down.
TATCTGGGCTTCGGACAGCCAAGTTCGATGTGATCGAACAAGTTCCCCCGGCGGCATACCAGGCGCTAAAAGGCGACGATGGAGTCAAAGAAGCCGCTGTCGATAGCTATCGGTCGACTACGTTGATCTTTAACTGTGGAAAGCCACCTTTCAACGATGCGCGCATGCGGCGAGCTGTATGTTACGCGCTCGACCGCGATGCAATAACTCGCACGAGCTTCTTTGGCTTGGCTCAACCTTGTTGGGGAGGCTGGATACCAGAGGAGCATCCAGAATACGTGCAGCCTGAGGTGGTCTACAAGTTTTCGCCGACGCGCGCTCGTCAGTTGATTAGGGAAGCCGGATATGGCTCCGATCCTGTTCCGATCGATTTCCTGATCTTCAATGAGAGCTACGTAATATCTCAGCAGCCAATCATCGAACAAAATCTTCGAGACGTCGGATTCCTTCCGAACATGGTTCCCGGAGGATTGGGTCTCTATGCGCGGGTTCCAGAAGGTCGGTTTGGTGCGCTCCTTGGGTACTCGGACGCGTCGACCGGATCGCCTGATGTCGACTTCTTGCTGAGGTTCCACTTCTATGGCCCTCTGCCTAGGCAGTTTGCGCATTGGGACTCGCCAGCGTTGACGCGCATAGAGACGCTCTTAGACGAGGCAATCGAGATGAATAACGGAACACAACGCCGCGAACGATGGGCTGAAGCGCAAAGTATCGTTCAAAACGAGGTGCCGATCGCGGCATTGCATCGGGTCAAGCAACTGACGGCCTGGCGTAGCGAGTTGAGTGGGTTTCGGGCACTTCCCGGACCTGGGTTCCTGCCTGACGGCGTTAGTGGGTAGTTCCGGGGAGGGCATAAGATGCCTTTGACAAAGGATTACATTTCCGGGTCCCGACGTACATCGGCCGATGATGAGCCGGGCGTGCGACCGACCAGGAAGTATCAGAAGGCACCCGTATGGCGATTTGTCGCACGGCGGATTGTAACCGCGCCTATTGTGCTCTTTGGTGTCATCCTACTTGTTTTCCTCATCGTTGACCTTTCACCGAACGACCCTGCCAGGGCCAGCCTGGGTCTGTTTGCTTCGGAGGAGGCTCGAGAGAGGTTCGCTGCGGCGAATGGGCTCGACGATCCAGTCTGGGTACGATTCTGGCGCTTCATCGTCAATCTCTTGCATTTGGATCTTGGAAGCTCCGTCGTCAGACCCGAGCCGGTGGCGCATCTGATCGGCGCGGCTTTTCCCGTCACGTTGCAGTTGATGCTACTCGCCACAGTGATAGCGGTCTTTTTATCGCTGCTTCTGGGGGTACTGGCGGCTCAGACCGACGGTCGCCTGGTCGATAGAACGATCGGCGGTCTGGCTGCCCTTTTTCAGGCGGCGCCGCCGTTCTGGGTTGGCCTCATGTTTATTCAGTTGTTTGCTGTGGCATTGGGCGTCTTGCCATCCGGTGGATATTTTCCCATTGGTGACGGAGTCAGGTATTGGTTCTCGTCTATCATCGGGCCAGCTACGGTTTTGGCGCTCCCTTTTACGGCCGCGATGACTCGTATCGTTAGGGCTTCGGTCGCCGACGAGCTGGCTAAAGATTACGTGCGGACAGCGAAAGGCGCGGGAATTCCGTGGTCGACGATCATGGTGAGAAATGTGTTGCGTAACTCGTTGATATCGCCCGTTACGGTCCTCGGGCTCTATATTGGCGGCTTGATGTCCGGTGCAATCGTGGTTGAGTCGGTATTCAACCTCCCCGGCATGGGCACGCTACTTGTTTCGGGCGCGGATCAAGGAGACCTCGGGGTTGTACGTGGGGTAGCCATTGTGTCGGCGTTCGTGTTTGTGCTGGTTAATCTGGTGGTAGATTTATTCTACATACTTTTGAATCCTCGTGCGGCGGAGGCGGGAGCAGAATGAGCCTTAAACTGCCGCAGAGCGGCACCCGCGACAGCCGAAGCCTTCGATACTTTTACATGCGGCGGCCTAAGCACTTCAATTCATTACCGTTCTGGTCCGCGATGATGGTACTGGGAGCGGTGCTGGTGCTGCTTGTACTGCCGGCTTTGGTGTCGACGTCACCGACAGAGCTCGGTACTGAACAGCCACTGTTACGTCCCAGCAGGGACAACATATTTGGGACAGACCAAACGGGTCGCGACGTTGCAACGCGAGTGCTTTATGGGGCGAGAATCAGTCTTTTTGTTGCACTAACGTCCGCAGTGGCTGCGCTAATCGCAGGCGGTTTTCTCGGAGCAATCGCAGCCACCGGGCCAAAATGGATCGGGAATTTAGTAATGCGTATCACTGAGATAGCATTGGCTTTCCCCGGGATTTTGCTAGCGATCGTGCTTGCGTCGGCCATTGGTCCTAGCATGTCGACAACGATAATCGTGCTAGCTATTATCTACACTCCGCCTATGGCGCGCGTGGTTCGCGCAGCAGTCTTCAGTGAGTACGGCGAAGACTACGTCACCGCCGCACGGCTCATAGGCACCCGTCCGGTGAGGCTGGTTGGCTATCATGTTGGCATTAACGCTGGAGTGCCGGTTCTCGTCTATACGACCCTTGTAATGGCGGACGCCATAGTCGCTGAAGCTGCACTATCGTTCATTGGTGCGGGAACTAGGCAGCCGGCGCCCTCGTGGGGAAACATGATCCGCGACGGGCAGGAGGTTCTGGAATCAGGTGCCTGGTGGGTTTCGCTATTTCCCGGTGTGGCGATAGTCCTGACTGTAATGATCCTGAATAGGTTTTCCGACGCGATCGGCAGGCGGTTGAGGTCCCGATGAACGAAAAGGACATACTTAGAATACAGAATTTGTCGGTACGGTTTCCTCGTAGTTACGGGCAAGTTTCAGTGTTGGATAACGTCAACCTTTCGATCGGTTCAGGCGAGCGTCTAGCGATCGTCGGCGAATCCGGCTGTGGAAAGTCAATTCTGGGCTTGGCCGTATCGGACCTGCTTCCTTCTGCCGCGGTTTCAGATGGCTGCATCGATTTCTTGGGGAGAGATGTTAGGTCGATGAAGAAGAGTCAGCGTAGGGGGATACGCGGACGAGGGATAGGAATAATATATCAGGATGCGATGACAAGTCTGAACCCCGGGATGAGCATCGGAAGTCAATTGTCGCAGGTCTGCAAGCGCACGGGCGCAGAAGCGACGCCAGCGAAGCTATTGGAGTCAGTGCGGCTCAGCGATACTCAACGTATTTTGCGGGCTAAACCTTATCAATTGTCAGGTGGGCAGAGGCAAAGAGTGCTCATTGCGCTGGCGCTGGCGCGTAATCCGCGACTTGTCGTCGCCGACGAACCGACTACCGCGCTCGATGTGACTGTACAGGCGCAGATAATGGAACTGTTGCTGAACTTGCAAAGCAACTTGCGGTTCGCTCTTTTATTTATTAGCCACGATCTGGCTTTGGTTTCGGAGTTCACACAGAGGATTGCGATAATGTACGCAGGTCAGATCGTAGAGACGGGGCCGACGTCCGAAGTGCTACAAGACCCTCGTCATCCATATACGGCAGGACTTGTTGCGGCAAGTGTCAGTTTGGAGAAAGGGGCCGAGGAGTTGAAGTCGATTCCTGGGCAGGTTCGTCGGCCCGAATCGTTTTTGGAAGGTTGCAGATTTCGGGATCGGTGTGAGCGGGTTACTGAGAGATGTTCCGTGCGTCCGATACTCGAAGAGCACGCAAGTCGCGGTTTTGCCTGCTATCACCCCCACGTGAGATTGGCCTCGAGCGGGCGAAATTAGGCCCTGGGCTTGATGGCTGCGCGATGATAGATTCCGTCTGTCCAGTTGTACGTGGGCGCGACGATGTCTCGATGCGAGAAAAGCGGATCTGGGAAGTGAGTATGAGCGGACATTTTCTGGCAGAGCGAGCGCTTTGCACTCTTGAGAATACTGGTTTTCAGCGAGGCTGCGAGTCAGACTTTTACGCCCCGTACCTGGATCTGTTGGCGCCGGACATATCGTTAGAGTTCGGTATTCCTTCTGGGACTCCTTTGCAGCGATCTATCCGCGGTAAAGCTGCCGTCGAAGAATTTTTTGTTTCCGGTTTGCACGAACTGTTTGAAGAACTGCGCGTTGACGGAAGCGTGGAGTTTGTGGGTGGACGAGACAAGGTTGCAATCTTGGGGCGCGAAAGTTACCGCATTAGGGCGAATGGTCACCGTGTCGAAGGTAAGGCGTTCGCCGTAATCCTGGAGTTCGCAGATGGCCTATTGGTTCGGGATAGGCGTATTAAGGAGATGATGGAGTTCGTAGATGCTCACAGGGCCTTATCTGAAGGAAAATGATTCTTTGACGGCGTAGTGGAGGGTATCGGTTTGAAAAACTGCAACGGTGGGTGGACTCGTGAGCAGCTTAATATCGGGCTTGCGCTACGGGCATGGTCGTTCTTCTATATAAACTCGGCTTTTCGTGCCCCTGGTAACGGTGACGAGGTCCTCTTTGAGCTCTTGGCAGAAGATGTGATCTGGTCTCATGAAGGCCCCAAGTGCCCTGATTTGCCGACTTATCCTGGTGAAGTTCGGGGCAAGCAGGCTTTGGTGGAAATGCTCTCATGGGAGCAAGGCGTCATTGTCGATGTTGATCTTGAGGACCCGGTAGTAAAGCCATTAGAGTTCTTGGCTACTGGGGACCGAGTTGTGATGATCAACGAGGAGAGATATTTCATTAAAAAAACCGCGAAGACGGTACGTAATAACTGGAACGCCGTCATCATGGATTTCACAGACGGGCTGATAACCCGAATTAGGATAATCTCCAATCTGAATGACTATATCGAGTCGGAACTTGGCGTCGGTTGGTCGAGCCGCGTTCCGGAGCTGTCTTGAATGGGAAGGGGCTTCTTCAAGCTCACAGCAGGACCCAGCCGCCGTCGACGCAGACCGTCTGTCCTGTCATGAAGGAACTGTCGGGGCCGAGAAGGAAGCTCACGACGCTCGCGACGTCCTCCGGTTTTCCCCTGCGCTGCAGCATCTGGCTGGCGAACATGATCTGAGCGACCTGCTCCTGGTCGGGGAACGCCGCGATCTCCGCCTCGGTCTGGATCGCGCCCGGCATCACGCAGTTGACGCGGATCCCGCGAGGCCCGAGCGCGCCGGCGAGGGAACGTGTGAATCCGATGATGCCGGCCTTGGTCGTCGCGTAGTGCAGGGAGTCGGGTGCGCCGAGCTTGGCCTGCACGCTGCTGACGGTGACGATCGCCGAGTTCTCTGGCCGGCCGGACCTGGCGAAAGCCCTCCTGCAGCACAGGAATAGGCCCTTGAGGTTGACGTCGGCCATCCTGTCCCACTCGTGCTCGGTGATCTCGTGCCACGTCGACCGGCCGGTCGCGGCCGCGTTGAGTACCAGCGAACCGACCGGCCCGAGCTCCGCCTCGCACCGGGTGAACATCGTGTCCACGGAGGAGGGATCGCTGATGTCGGCCGGCAGCACGGCCGCCTTGCCACCGGCGCTGTGGATGTCCGCGGCGACCTTCTTCGCCGCGGCGATCATGTCCTCGTCGGGATAGCTGTTGATCGCGACGAACTCGCCGTCCGCCGCGAGCCGCCGGGCGATCGCAGCCCCGATGCCCTGCGAGGCTCCGGTGACGAGTGCGACTCCAGTTCGATGCATCATCGTCCTCACAGCGCTTCGGTGAACCGGTGGGTGTGGCGGCCGGTCAGGGGTGTCTCCACGGCGTACAGGAGACCACCACCCTCCGGCTGCTCGTGGTTGGCGGTCGTTATGTACAAAGTAGACAGTTCGGTCCCTCCGAAGGTGCAGCTCGTGGTGCAGGGAGTCGGCACGTCGACCGTGGCCGTGACGTCACCGGTCCGGGGATCCAGCCGCCACACCTGCCCTGGCCCCCAGATCGCGAGCCAGATCGAGCCCTCCGCGTCGACGGCGAGACCGTCGGGCAGCCCGATCTCGCCGGGAACGGTTCGCAGGACACGCGCCGCTCCCAGCTCGCCGGAGCCGAGGTCGTAGTCCCATGCCGTGACGGTGCCCGCGGTGCTGTCGACGTGGTACAGCGTGTCGCCGCCCGGCGACCAGTCGATGCCGTTGGACATGCTCAGCCGGTGCAACTGGGTGGTTACGCCGCGGTCGTCGAGGCGGTACAGCGCACCTCGGCGGCTGTCGTCCATGACGGCGGAACCGGCCCAGGCCCTGCCATGCGGATCGATCGCGGCGTCGTTCATGGTGACACCGTCGGCCTCCGTTGCCGTGACCTTCTGCGCGATTCGCCCGTTGGCGGGATCGAGCCAGCCGAACCCCGTCCGGGTGACGGTGAACAGGTCGGAGCCGGGGCCGAGTTCGACGGCCGTGGCGGTCACCGACAGGGAGATTGACGATTCGTGGCCGTCGGCGTCGATGGTGTGGAGCCGGTCGCCGGCGATGTCGAGCCATCGGAGCCCGGCGGGGGGATCCCACAGGGGCGATTCGCCGAGGCCGGAAACCGACTCGGAGACCGGCACCGCATGCAGCGTGAACTCGGACGTGGACCTAAACATGTGAGCTGCCTGACGTGCACATCGATCCTCCAGAGAGCGGGTCAGCGGGCGACGAAATCCGTACAGGAGGATCCGGGAACGGAGGCCTCGGCCCAGTCGTCGACGCGCGCCGGAACCTCGTCGAGCTCGGCCGGGTCGATCGCGGCGGCTTCGGCGCCGAACCGGCCCAGGTCCTTCCAGCCTGCGCCCGTCAGGATCAGCACGACGTGAGCGCCGGCGCCGATCCGGGCCTCCGCGACGTCTCGTTCGAGGCAGGCGAGGGCCGCGGCCGACGCGGGTTCAACGAACACGCCCTCCGTCTCCGCCAGACGCCGTTGGGCCGCGAGGATGGCGTTGTCTCCCGTCGCGGTGGCCCATCCGGCGGAGTCGAGCACCGCCTCGACCGCGGAAACCCCGTCGGGAGGGTGCGGGATCTGCAGTGCCGAGATGTCGCTCTCGCACGTTTCTATGACAGGTGAGGGAATCTCCCGGCTCAGATGACGCACGATGGGTGAGCATCCGCTTGGCTGGCAAATGATCACTTTCGCCGCCGACCGGCGAGCCCGCAGCCCTCGCCCGATGGCGGTGACCAGGCCGCCACCGCCGGTGGGCACGTAGACGTGCGAGGCATCGGGCGCCTGCTCGACGAGTTCGTACGCGATGGTGTCGATGCCGCGCATGCCTTCGGGGTTGAACTCGTGGGCGGTGATAGCGAGGTACAGGTCGTGGCGTTCCGCTGCCGAGCGGACATGGTCGAAGAGGCCGTTGTCGGTGGATGCCTTCGAACGCCGTCCGACTCCCTCGACGGCGACGACGCCGATCGAGTACGGCATCAGGGGCTGGCGCTTCTCGAGCGGTGCCGACGCGACGAGACACAGGAACCCGGGCAGCCCCGCGCGCGTGCCATAGGCGGCCATGGACAGTCCTGCGTTGCCCGAGGACGTGGCTATCCATCCGTTCTGCCCGCGCTGCCTTGCCAGGGACAGCGACATCGCGGCGACCCGGTCCTTGTAGGAGCCCGTGGGATTCTGCGACTCCAGCTTCGCGGACAGCCGGGCGAGTCCGAGCTGCCGTGCGAGGGAGGGCAGCGGTAGCAGTGGCGTGTTCCCCTCTCCGAGGCTGACGAACTGGTCGACAGCCGGGAGGTCTGCTGCGAACCGGTTCAGTCCCTGGTTGCGAGGTTCCACCTGGTTCACTCCTGGTCTGCGTTGGTCCTGGCCAGTACGAACAGCACGTCGTCGACCGACGTCCGAGCACGGTGGCGCAGGAACATCACGACACCGTCGTAGGTCGCGCGAACCGTCTCGAGCAGACGGCCGCCGTAGTCGTAGAGCCGGCCGATCTCCCGGCCGTGCGTGACCGCCGCTCCCGCCGCCACCGTGCCGGTGAAGAGACCGTCGTGTTTGGACTGGGCGCCGTCGTCGAGGTCGCCGTCGCCGTACACCCACCTGGCGTCCGATGGGGTGTCGGTCCGGTACGTCTCCGGGAGCATGCCGAACTCGGTCAAGATGCCGAGGGCGCCACGAACGTAGGCGTCGAGTTCGCCGCTGCGGACGGCACCGCTTCCGGCGCACTCGGCGTAGACGGCCGGAATTCCGAGCTCGGCGGCAACGGACAGGCTCCGACCCGGGCCGGTGCGCGGATGCGACCAGATGAGGGGCGCGCCGAAGGCGACCGCGGCCCGCCGGGAATCCTCGGCCGCGCTGTCCTCGGTATAGCCGCAGAACAGCGGCATCTGGTAGTTCAGCCCTGCCGAATGCAGATCGATGAGGAGGTCCGCGCCGGTGATGACCTCGTCCGTGATGCCGGCGGCCAGCGCCGACGTCGGTGATTCGTCACCGTCACCTGGAAAGCACCGGGCCAGGTTCTGACCGTCGAGCGGGTTGAACCTGCTCTGCGCGGCCCACGCCACCGGGTTGGCCCGCGCGACCGCGCGAAGAGTCCCGGCGATCGGTGCTCGCGACACCTCGTCGAGCACTCGGAGGACGGCCAGTACGCCTTCGTCCTCGTCGCCGTGAACTCCGCCCAGCAACGCGACAACCGGGCCTTCGGGACGCCCACGGAGAGTGGTCAGTACCACTCCACCGGTGAGCACGGATTCCTTTCGGGAGGTGGGGCCCGGCTCCGCCATACGCATCGTCCTCCCGCGGCGTTGCAACATCTTGCATTATCGAAACGACTATTTCACTATAGCCGTGTCGGGGTTCGAACCCAAGGACGACTTGGAACGCTGCAGTCAGGCGAAGCGACTCGGAAGCGGTGAACGTTGATGCGGGTTTTGGTGACCGGTGCGTCAGGTCGGGTGGGCGCGAACATGGTCCGGCGGCTCTTGGCGGAAGGCTACGAGGTGCGGGCGATGGTGATGCCGGGTGATCCGCACGCGAGCAAGCTCGACCGGTTCGCCGAGGTGCAGGTCGTGGAGGCGGACCTCGCCGATCAGGCGGCGATCGACTCGGCATGCGAGGACGTGTCCCATGTGGTCCATCTCGCCGCGCAGCTGGTACGAGGAGCCACTCCGGTGGACCGGTTCTTCGACGTCAACGCCTTCGGCACGCTGCGCCTGCTCGAAGGCGTTGTTCACGCGGGGGGTGACATCGAGCGGTTCGTGTTGGTGAGTTCGGACGGGACCTACCGTCCCGGGGCTCCGCCCGCCGTGCCGCTGACGGAAAACGTGCCCCAGGAGCCCGCAGACTACTACGGTACGGCCAAACTGCTCGGTGAGATCATCTTGCGCAACCATGCCGTCCAGTTCGGCCTGCCGTTCTCGATCGTGCGGTTCGCGACCGTGGTGAGCCCGGAAGAAGCGCCGAACATCTTCCGGGCCGGCTTCTGGCGATCGATTCTCCGGTGGCAGGCGATGGGCAAGGACAGTCATCTCTGGCCGTTGTTCGAGAACCAGCCCGACCTCGCGAAGCTCTACGACGCCGCGGTGAGGGATGTGCCCGCCGACGCGGCGGTGGGCCTGACCGGCCCGGACGGCGAGCCCTGGACATTGAGCATGGTCGACGTGCGCGATGCCGTCCAGGGTGTCTACCGGGCGATGACAGCGCCCGGGGCGATCGGTCACCCCTTCAACATCGCCGCTGCTGAGCCCACCTCGCACGACGAGGGAGCCGCGGTGATCGCGGAAACCTTCGGTGTACCCCAGCTGATGGTGGAGATGCCGATGACTTTCCGGCTGGAGTTGAGTATCGACGCGGCGCGTGAGCGCCTTGGCTATGAGCCGCTGTACGACTACCGGGACATGGTTCAGTCCGCACGCCGGGCTGTGTCCGCAGGTGAGTTCATTCCCGCTGAGGCGGAAAGCGGCGTCGCGTCGACGTGGCACGACGGCTGAAACAGTAGGTAATCCGTGTCAGACGACTGTATAGATTGGATCAACGACTATGAGTGACGTGCTGGTTGATCGAGTGCAGCTGGCAAGGAAGGCTCTGTCGCATCTGGACACCAAGATCACCGAAAGGAGCTTGGAGGACTATCGCCCCTTCTTCGATCTCTTGGCTGAAGGCGTCGTTTTCGAGTACGCGTCACCAGGCGCGTCGGGATCGACCTGTTCGAAACAGGAACTCGTAGATTATGTGACTGACCTGTTCGAATCGCTTTCTGACCCGATGCTGGCGGAAGAGATCCGCCTCACCAGAAGCCTGGAGTACTTCGCGCAAGGCGACAGGGTGGTCGTGCTGTGGTCGGAGCGTTCGGTGGACAAGAAGAGCGGTGATTCAGGTCCGGACAAGGAGGCTGTCGCGATATTCGATTTCATGGGAAACGAAATCGTCAGGCTGCGCAAGTTCTCTCAGTGATGCTGTTGGCCTCACTCCTGGCGCCATCGTCACTCCTGTTCCGGGCGTTCCTCCGGAGCGGCGATCTGGTCCGCGATCTCTTGCAGTGACTTTGCCACCTTGGCGACGTCTTCTCGTGCGAAGCGGGACGCCGGGGCGCTCAGGCTGATTGCCGCCGGCAGTCTCGTGCCCAGGATCGGCACCGCCACGCAGCGGCCGTCCGGTTCGTTCTCCGCGTTGTCCACCGCGTATCCGTCTTCGCGCACCTTGCCGAGCTCGTCGAGGTACGCGTCCGGAGTGGTGATGGTGTTCGGCGTGACCCCCGGCATCCCCGCCTGCGTCAGCATCTCGCGGACCCGGCCCTCCGGCAGGTGGGCCGCGATCGCCTTGCCCAGCGCCGTCGAGTGGATCGGGTCCCGGTGGCCGTTGGACACCGACAGCCGGACCGTGCGCCTGCTCTCCACGATGTCGAGGTAGATCACCGCGTTGCCGTCCAGGATGCCCAGGTTCGTGGTCTCGTCGTACTCGTCCCGCAGGCGTTCCAGCCACGGTCGCGCCCGCTCGCGCAGCACCTCGAGGTGCCGCGACTGCATCCCGACGAAGCCCAGCCCCAGGCGGAACAGGCCGCTGTCGGTGTCGCGCTCCACGTACCGGTGGTTCTCCAGCGTCCAGAGGTAGCGGAAGGCCGAGGACTTGGGCAGCTGCGTCGTCTTCGCGACCGCGTTGAGCGTGACCCCATCCACCGACTCCTGCACGAGGTTGAGGATCGAGCACACTCTTTCGACCGCCCGCACCGAGTAGTCCCGGCTCTCGTTTGACGGCTCTTCCTCTGGGGGATTAGGTTTCCTGCGTCCCGGCACGGACCCACCTGGTTTCGCTCGACGACGGCACCGCTGCCGACGTGGTCGTCTTGACCCCGTCTCCCGGGGTCGATAGGCTTCCTTCGCTGTAATGACCTGTGAGTTTCATTGTATGGAACTCGCCTCGAAACGGCAATATCGGCAACAGTCGGGGGGACACGGAGGTCGGCCCTGTGCCCGAGTTCGAGTTCTTCCGCTGGACCAGCGTCGAGGACGCCCGCGACGGCGTCTCGAGGTACCTCTCCCCGCACCGGCTCCGGTTGCTGACGGAGGGCGACGCCGTGGACGTCCGCATGATGGCGACGCGGTTCCGAGAGCTCGTCGTGACCGTGCTCGACTACGGCGCCGTCGCCAACGTCGTTCCCGGCCTCACCGCCGGCTACCACCCGCTGATCGTCCCGCTGCGCGGGCACGGCACGTTCCACTGTGGAGCCGAGGTCGTCGAGGCGGATCCGGGCGTCGGGGTGCTCGCCTCGCCGAGCCAGCCGCTGTGGATGAGCCTGAGCGAGGACACCCTCGCGTTCGTCCTGCGGATCAACGAGCGGGCGATCGCCAGGGTCCGCGCGAGCTCGGCGGGCTACCTCCCGAGTCAGTCGCTGGTGTTCGACCCCCTGCTGGACCTTCGCGAGGGCGACGGCCTCAGCTGGTGGAACCGGGTCCGCTCCTGCCTGCGCAGCGATTACCCGGGTGCCGGCGCCGTGCCGGGAGTCGAGGAGATGCTGATCCGCGAGCTGCTGTCGTTCCAGCCGCACTGTGTCGTGCCGCGTGCGGAGTGACGGGATGAGTGGCGTCGGGGGTCGGGCGGTTCGGCGGGTAATAGAGACGTTGGAGCGGTGCCCGCGTGCGGGGTCTGGTTCGCTGACCGAGATCGCCGGCGCGGTCGGACTGACCCGGCTCGCGCTGCACGACGCCTTCCGCGAGCATTGCGGGATGACGCCGCAGCAGTATCTGCGCCTGGTGCGGCTCGACGGGGTCCGCGCGGACCTCCTCGCGGCCCCGCTCGCCGGCGTCACCATCGACGAGGTCGCCCTGCGCTGGGGCTTCGCGCACAACCGGGCGTTCCTCCTCTGGTACCGGGAGCGATTCGGCGAATGGCCCGCACAGACACTCCGGCGGTGAACCGGCTGCCGCTGGACCGGCACCTGCTGTTCCGGTCCAGCGACGTCGACCAGACCCGGGAGCGGATGGCCCGTGTCCTCTGCGACCACCGGCTCGAGCTCGTGGGAACGCGCGGGCGCCTCGACGCCAGGATGCACTCGTGCCGGCTCAGGGCGGTGAGCCTGAACTACGTGCACTACGGCGCCGAGGTCGACGTGACCCCGGGCAGGACGGAGTCGTTCCACGTCGTGCAGGCGCACCTCGCGGGCAAGGGCGTGGTGCGGTCCGGGAAGTGCGAGGTCTACACGGAGCCGGGGCTCGCTGCCGTGACGACCCCGACCGCGCCGTTGCGCATGCGCCTGTCCGAGACGAGCAGGCTGCTGGTCGTCCGCTTCGAGCGCACCGCGGTCGAGGCGGTGCTGAGCAGGCACCTCGGCGGCCCGCTGCGCCACCCGCTCGAGTTCCGGCCGGGGATGAACGTGGGCGAGGGCAGGCCCGCGGAGTGGTTCGCGTCCCTGCTGGCGGAGATCAGCCGGGCCAACCTGGACGGCACGCTGCTCACCGACCCCCGCGTGGCGGCGCCGCTGGAGGAGCAGCTGATCACCGGGCTCCTCCTGGTGCAGGGTGGCGGTCGATCTCATCGAGGCGGGTCCCGAGCGGCCGCACACCGCCGGCAGCCTCGCCGCGGCGGCCGGCGTCGGGACGCGCGCGTTGCAAGGTGGCTTCCGCCGCCAGCTGGGAATGACGCCGACGGAGTACCTGCGGGACGCGCGCCTGCGCAGGGTCCGGGAGGAGCTGCTCGCGCTGGATCCGCAGGTGGGTGCGGTGGCGCGGGTGGCGCGGCGCTGGGGTTTCCGGCATCTCGGCCGGTTCTCGGGCTGGTACCGGGACCGGTTCGGCGAGAGCCCCGCCCAGACCCTCCGGCGATGAGGTCCTAGCGGGAGACGAAGGTTCCCTTGGACTTCAGCGTCTGCACCAGCCCGCGGTCGCGCAGAATCTGGGTGGCCTTGCGGACGGTGTCCAGCGCGACGCCGTACTCCTCGGAGAGGGACCGCTCACCGGGCAGCCTGCTGCCGGGCGCCCATTCGCCCCGCTCGATGAGGCCGGCGAGGTGCTCGGCGAGGAGCTCGTACTCGTAACCCGTCTTGTTCTCCGGGTTGTACTTCTTGCCAGGACCGCTCATACCGCGAACCTTAGAACGGCCCTGAGCTGCCTGAAGTGGCAGGACGCGGGGCACCGCGCTACACTGCGTCGGTTCGCGTCACTCGTTATGGTTCTGTTCTCTGTCGTTCCTACAGAGCCGTGTAGTGGATGCCGTTTCTCCCTCTGCATGTCACACGGGGAAACGCGCGGTGAGGAGAGGCAGTTGATACCTGATCTTCCGGCCAATCCGCTGTCGATCGAGCTCACGTTGCGCCATCGGCGGCTGTGGTGGCACACGGAGGAACAGGACGAGGACCCCGAACGGTGGGACGTGTCCGCGGATGTCTGGCGGCTCGATGTCTGCCCGGACGATCTGCGGCACGTCGGGGACATGGCGTTCGCGGCTGCCGACCTGTTCCGCGATCGGGACCTGCTGGAGGCCGCCGCGCTGGGCCGGTGGGTGCAGGACTTCCTCGTCGAGGCGGTGGCACTGGACGAGCGCCGCCTGCATCCCGAGCTGGGCGAGTGGATCGGGCCGGGGCCCGAGCGGTTCGTGATCGTGCGGCGCGTGGAGATCACGCCGGACTGGCGCGGTCACGGGATGGGCGCGGCGTTGCTGGCCGGTGCGTTGCGGGCGATGTCCCGCTCGGCGCGGCTCGCGGTGTGCAGCCCCGCGCCCTCGGACTTCGCCGGCGAGGGCGTGGACGCGACGGGCGCGGAGCTCGACGCCGCGCGGGCGGGCGCGGCGCTGGAGCGCATCGGGTTCTGGCGCTGGCGGGGCGTGTACGTCGTGGACCTCAGGGAGCAGGCGCTGCTCGACGCCCGCAAGGACCTCACCGACCGCTGGTGGCCCGACGGCGACCGGACCTGACGACAGCTGCCCGGCGTCGACACGGTGCCGGGCAGCTGAGGGGAGTGAGCATCGTGCGGCGGATCAGGCGGGCGCCTCGTCGAGCTGCTGGTCGGTGACCGGGTTGGTGGTGAGCTGGTCGGCGACGTCGAGCAGCTTCTTGGCGGCCTTCTCCACGTCCTTGAGCGTGAACCGGGCGGCGGGAGCGCTGATGCTGACCGCGGCGGGCAGGTGCGTGCCGAGCAACGGTGCCGCGATGCACCGGCCGTCGGGCGCGTTCTCCCCGTTGTCGAGGGCGTAGCCGAGCCTGCGCACCTTCGCCAGCTCGTCCATGTAGGCGTCGATGGAGGTGATCGTGTTGTCCGAGTGCCGCTCCATGCCGGTGCGCTGGAGCAGGTCCCGCACCCGGGCATCGGGCAGCTGCGACGCGATCGCCTTGCCGAGCGCGGTGGAGTGCAGCGGGTCGCGGTCGCCGCGGGAGGAGGCCGAGCGGACCTTGTGCCTGCTCTCCACGATGTCGACGTAGATCACGTGGTCGCCGTCGAGGATGCCGAGGTTCGTGGTCTCCTCGAACTCGTCGCGCAGCTCCTCCAGCCACGGCCGGGCGCGCTCACGCAGCACCTCGAGGTGCCGCGACTGCATGCCCACGAAGCCGAGCCCCAGCCGGTACAGACCAGTGTGCTCGTCACGCTCGACGTAACGGTGGGCCTCGAGCGTCCACAGATAACGGAATGCGGAGGACTTCGGTAGTTCGGTGGCCTGACCGACCTCGATCAAGGACACCCCGTCGATCGAATTCTGCAGCAGGTTCAGGATCGAGCAGACGCGTTCCACGGCACGGACGGTGTAGTCGCGTTCCTCGCCGGTGGCCGGGGTCTCTTCGGCGTTCTCGTCCTGCCCCTGGTTCCTTCGCCGTGGCAGTTTACTCACTTCCCCTCAGAATCGGATTCGGCATTTCAGAAGCCTAGCGGGTCCCTTCTGGTGAAGCAGGGGGCCAGCATTTGGGGCGCCCCTGGTTCGGCGCATGGCCCCCTTGACGGTGCCCACCGTGCGCCCGTAGCGTGATTGCGAAACGGTCCACGTGTTTCATTCAATAAAACCTGGTGGGTGCGGTGCGGCGTGCGGCGGTTTCTCGGAAACGTCACCAGGCAGAACGGAGAGCACATGAGCGACGCGGCTGAGCTTCTCGTCCGCTCGAACGCCCTGCGCCAGCGGGCGCTCGCGCGCACCCCCGGCGGGGTCCATTCCAACGTCCGCCTCGCCGGACCGCAGGTCTTCATCGACCACGCACGGGGCGCGTGGCTGTACGACGTCGACGGCGTGAACTACGTCGACTACCTCCTCGGGCAGGGGCCCAACTTTCTCGGCCACGCACCGGACGACGTCACCGAGGCGGTCAGTGAGGCATGCGGCCGTGGACTCATCTTCGGCGGGCAGCACGAGCTCGAGGTGAAGGCGTCGGAGACGGTGTGCGAGGCGCTCGGCTGGGCGGACATGGTGCGCTTCGGCGTGTCCGGCACGGAGTCGGTGCAGGCGGCACTGCGGCTCGCCCGCGGAGCGACCGGCAGGACCAAGGTCGTCCGGTTCGAAGGGCACTACCACGGCTGGCTCGACAACGTGCTCATGGCCGACGGCGACAACGGGTGGGGCGTCGCCAGCGCGGGCCAGGTCGCCGGGCACCTCGACGACTTCCTTCTGTTGCCGTGGAACGACTCCACGGCGCTCACCGAGACGCTCGACCGGTACCACGACGAGGTCGCCGCGGTGATCATGGAGCCGGTGATGATCAACGCCGGCGTCATCGAGCCGAAGCCGGGCTACCTCGAGACGGCCCGCGCGCTGTGCTCCGAGTACGGTGTCGTGCTGATCTTCGACGAGGTGATCTCCGGGTTCCGGGTCGGGCTCAGCGGCGCGGCAGGCCGCTACGGCGTGCTCCCCGACCTCGCCACGTACGGCAAGGCGATGGCGGGCGGCTGGCCGGTCTCGGCGCTGGCAGGCCGCGCGGAGCTGATGACGCTGTTCGGCAGCGGCAAGGTCAACCACTCCGGCACGTTCAACGGCTCGGTGATGGCGATGGCCGCGACCCACGCGACCGTCTCGCACCTCATCGAGAACCCTCCCTACGCGTCGATCACCTCCCACGGCTCCGCGCTCATGGACGGGCTGCGCGACCTCGGCCGCAGCCACGACCTCCCGCTGCGCGTGGAGGGCCTGCCGATGGCGTTCCACGTCTCCTTCGGCGACGCGGAGGTCAGCGACTACCGCTCGCTGCAACAGCTCGACCTCAGCCGGTACGCACGCCTGGCGCCCGAGCTCGTCGCGCACGGGCTGTGGGTGGCGGGCCGCGGAGTCTGGTACGTCTCCGCGCAGCACGGCCCCGAGGAGCTCGACGCGGCACTGACCAGATTCGACAAGACTCTCACTGATTGGGCGTGAGGATGACCCGGCCTGCTGGCTCAACGGAAAACGGCGCACGCGACGGCAACACCTCGAAGTTCTCCCCGTGCCGGAAGGCGGGCGGCTTCGTGTTCGTCTCCGGCCAGGCTTCGGTGGAGAACGGGGCGATCGTGCCCGGCACCTTCGAAGAGGAGATGCGCCGGTCGATCGAGAACGTCCGGCGGATCCTCGAGGGCGAGGGACTGACACTGGCCGACGTGGTCAAGGTCGGCGCCTACGTCGAGGATCCCGCCGACGTGCCCGAGTTCAACCGGCTGTACCTGGAGTACTTCCACCCGCCGTTGCCCGCGAGGACCACGATCGCCAACTGCCTTGGCGGCACGGTGAAGTTCGAGATCGACGTCGTGGCCTTCGGGGGAGGGTAAGGGATGCGCTTCGCGACACTCGGATTGTTCCACGAGGCCAACACCTTCTCCCCGACACCGGCAGACCGGCGGCTGTTCACCGCGGGCGGCATCCTGCGCGGCCGGGAGATCGTCGCCGAGTACGACGGGTCGAGCGCCACGATCGGCGGCTACCTCGCGGAGGCCGACCGCCTCGGCATCGAGCTGGTGCCACTCGTGTTCGCCTTCGTCAACCCCGTCGGCGCGATCACCGACGACGCGTTCGAGGCGATCGTGGGGGAGATGCTCGACCGGCTCGCCGAGCAGGGTCCGTGGGACGGCGTGCTGCTCAACATCCACGGCGCGGCGGTGGCCGAGCGCCATCCCGACGCCGACGGCGAGATCGCGAGCCGCGTGCGCGGCGTCGTCGGGCCGGACGTCCCCGTCGGCGCGGTGCTCGACCTGCACGCGAACATCTCGCCCCGCCTCGTGGACGCGCTCACGGTGACGCTGGTGTACCAGACGAACCCGCACGTGGACGCGCGCGAGCAGGCGATCGCCTGCACCCGCCTCGTCGCCGGGTGCGCGAGGGGGGAGCTCACGCCCCGGCAGTCGCTCGTGCAACTGCCGCTGGTGGTCAACATCGCGCGCCAGGACACGAACGAGCAGCCCATGTCGGGTCTTGTCGCGAAGGCCGCCGAGCTGGCCCGGCGGCCGGGCATGCTCTCGGTGAGCGTCGTGGAGGGCTTCCCGTACGCCGACGTCGCGCACATGGGGATGACGTGCCTCGCGGTTCACGACGGCGACCAGTCGCAGGCCGACGCCGCCACGCGCGAGCTCGCGGCCGAGGTGTGGGACCGCAGGGCGGCGCTGCAGGCGCGCGAGCTGGACGTCGACCAGGCGCTCGACCTCGCCGAGTGCGAACCCGAGGGGCCGGTGGTGCTCCTCGACGTCGGCGACAACATCGGCGGCGGCGCGCCCGGCGACTCGACCGTGATCCTCGAGGCGGCGGTGAAACGCGGCCTCGGCTCGCTCTTGCAGACGCTGTGGGACCCGGAGTCGGCCCGCTGCTGCGAGGTGGCCGGGACGGGGGCGGAGGTCAGGCTGCGGGTGGGGGCGTGCAGCGCGCACGCCGCGGGCAACCCGGTGCCCGTCGTGGGCCGGGTCCGCGCGCTCTCGGACGGCCGGTTCGAGGCGAAGGACTCGGTGCACGCCGGGCTGCGGTTCTTCGACATGGGACCGACCGCGGTCGTCGACACCGAGGCCGGCCACACGCTCGTGCTCACGTCGAAGCCGGTGATGAACTCCAGCCTGTACCAGCACTACAGCGTCGGCGTGGATCCCAGGGACTACCGCGTGGTGGTGGCGAAGGGCGTCAACTCGCCGCGCGCGGCCTACGGGCCGATCGCCTCGCGCATGGTCGTGGCCGACACCGAGGGCGTCACCGCGATGAACCTCGACAAGCTGGCCTACCACCACCGCCGCCGTCCGATGTATCCGTTCGAGCTGCCCGACTTCGACCCCGGGAACCCATGATGAAGCTGATGCGCGTCGGTGAGCCCGGCGCCGAACGTCCCGTGGTGCTGGCCGAGGACGGCGTGCACTACGACCTCTCGCCCGTCACCGACGACATCGACGGCGTGTTCCTCGGCTGGGACGGCCCGAGGATCGTGCGCCGCGCCCTCGACCGGGGCGAGCTCGAACCGCTGGACGTCACGGGCAGGCGTGTCGGGCCGCCCATCGCGAGGCCGGGTGCCGTGCTCTGCATCGGGCTGAACTATCGCGCGCACGCCGCGGAGTCCGGAGTGGAACCGCCGTCGGAGGCCGTGCTGTTCCACAAGTCGCCCAACACCGTCGTCGGCCCCTACGACGACGTGCTCATCCCGCGTGGGTCGGAGAAGACCGACTGGGAGGTGGAGCTGGGCGTGGTGATCGGGCGCAGGGCCCGGTACCTCGAGTCGCTCGGCGAGGCCCGCTCGTGCATCGCGGGCTACGTGACCGTCAACGACGTGTCCGAACGCGACTTCCAGCTCGGCAGGCCGGGCGGCCAGTGGTCGAAGGGCAAGTCGTGCGAGACGTTCAACCCCGTCGGCCCGTGGTTCGTGCCCGCCGGGGACATCGCCGATCCGCAGGCGCTCGCGCTGCGCTCGTGGGTCAACGGCGAGGCACGGCAGGACTCGAAGACCTCCGACATGATCTTCACCGTCGCCGAGCTCGTGTGGCACCTCTCGCAGTTCCTCGTCCTGGAACCGGGCGACCTGCTCAACACGGGAACGCCGGAGGGCGTGGCGCTGTCGGGCCGGTTCGGCTACCTGCGCGACGGGGACGTCATGGAGATGGAGGTCGCCGGGCTCGGCAGGCAGCGGTCGGTGTGCAGGCAAGCGTGACATGCCGCTCGACGCCGAGGTAGCCGACGCGCTCACGGGCATCGTGGGCGCGGCCCACGTCCGCTTCGCCGAGGGCGAGCTGGCGCCCTACGCGCGCGACGCGACCCCGCTGTTCAGCGGCACACCCGACGCGGTGGTGTTTCCCGGCAGCACGCGGGAGGTCTCGGAGATCCTGACACTCGCCACGGCGCGCGGTGTTCCCGTGATCCCGCGCGGTGCCGGGTCGAACCTCTGCGCGGCCACCGTCGCGCTGCGCGGCGGGATCGTGCTCGTGCTGACCCGCATGGCGGCGATCGTCGAGCTGAGCGAGGCGGAGCTGCTCGCCCGCGTGCAGCCCGGGGTGTCCACCGCGTGCCTCGCCGACGCGGCCGCCGCGCACGGGCTGCTGTACGTCGCTGGCGGCGGAGGTGGGCAGGCGGCTGCCCGGCACGATCGTCACCACGGCGGGCGGCTGTGCCGCGCACCTGGCGGCGTGCCTCGGCCGCGAGCGGGTGCGGGAGCTGAGCGAGTACCTCGCCGAGCGGGACGCCGCACCGCGTGGCGATGTGCGGGCCGGGCCGCGGCGCGCCCGCGTGGCGCTGCAGGACTCCTGCCATCTGCGCAACGCGCTCGGCGTGCACCGGCAGCCGAGGGAGCTGATCGGCGCGGTCGCCGACTACGTCGAGCTCCCGGGCGCGGCGGCCTGCTGCGGGGCGGCCGGGACGTACTCGCTGCGGCGGCCGTCGGACAGCGCGACGCTGCTCGCGCCGAAGCTCGACGCCATCGAGGAGGCGGACGTGGACTTCGTGGTCGCGGTGAACCCCGGCTGTCTGCGGCAGCTGCGGCAGGGACTGCGGCGCCGCCGGTCGCGGGTGCGCGCTGCACCTGGCCGAGCTGCTCGAACGGGCAGGGAACGGCCCCTACCGCGCAGTTCGCGGCTGACCGGAGACTCGACGGGTTGACCGGGGAGGTCCGCACATGCCGTCGTTCATGGAACCGTTCCGGATCAAGGCCGTCGAGCCGATTCCCTTCCCTGCGCCGGGCGAGCGGAGCGAGGCGCTGGAGACCGCCGGGTACAACCTGTTCCGCGTCCCGGCGCGGCTGATCACGATCGATCTGCTCACCGACTCGGGCACCAGTGCGATGTCGGCGGCGCAGTGGTCGGCGCTGGTGTCCGGCGACGAGTCCTACGCGGGCGCCCGGTCCTTCGAACGGTTCGAGCGCGTGGTCACCGAGCTGACCGGGTTCGGCGAGGTGCTGCCGGTGCACCAGGGCCGGGCCGCGGAACGCATCCTGCTGCACCGCCTGCTGCGGCCGGGCCGGCTGTGCGTGGCCAACACGCATTTCGACAGCACACGTGCGAGCGTGCTCGCGGCGGGCTCGGAGGCGATCGACCTTCCGGTACCGGTGCCCTCCGGCACGGTGCTGCCGTTCGGCGGGAACATCGACCTGGCCGCGCTGGAGCGCCTGCTGTCCGGGCCGGACGGCGGGCGCGTGGCCTGCGTGGTCCTCACGGTCACCAACAACGCCAACGGCGGTCAGCCGGTGTCGCTGGAGAACGCGGCGCAGGCGCGGCGGCTGTGCCGCGCGCACGGCGTCCCGCTGCTGCTCGACGCGTCGCGGTTCGCCGAGAACGCCTACCTGGTCGGCACGCGCTCACCCGCGCACGCCGGCGCGACACCGCGCGAGCTGGCGCGGGCGATGTTCGACCTCGCCGACGGCTGCTGGGCGAGCCTGAAGAAGGACGGCGTCGCCAACATCGGCGGCCTGATCGCGCTGCGGGATCCGGAGCTGGCGCGGCGGTGCGCGGACCAGCTCATCGAGACCGAGGGTTTCCCGACCTACGGCGGGCTCGCCGGGCGCGACCTCGACGCCCTCGCACAGGGGTTGCTGGAGGTCACCGACCCCGCCTACCTGCGGTACCGCGCGGAGTCGGCGGGCTGGTTCGCCGAGCGGCTGGAACGTGCCGGGCTGCCCGTCGTGCGGCCCGCGGGCTGCCACGCCGTGTACGTCGACGCCGGCAGGCTGCTCGGGCACATCCCGCCGCACGAGCTGCCCGCCACGGCGTTCGCCATCGAGCTGTACCTGGCCGGCGCGGTCAGGGTGACGGAGCTCGGCACGCTCGTGTTCGGCAGGCCCGATCCCGCGGGTGGTCCCGACCTGCCCGCGCCCAGGGAGCTGGTGCGCTTCGCGCTGCCCCGGCGGGTCTACACCGCGAACCACCTGGAGTACGTCGCGGAGGTGGCGGGCGAGGTCGCCGCGAAGGCGTCGGCGATCAGGGGCTACCGCATCACCGAGCAGACGGGCGCACTGCGGCAGTTCGCGGCCACGCTCGCGCCGTTGGGAGACACCGAGAGTGTGCGTAGCTGAAAAATTCTCACTGGACCGGCGTAACGGGGCGCCGGTAGGCTGCCGCTCAACGTCACCACCGCGACGTCTCGTCGTGACCGTGACGTGACGTGCTCGTGAACATGCAGGATGCGTTCCGCAATTTGACCCGTTTGGTGGTACTCGCGATTCACTGAGTGAACCATGCTGACTGACGAGGGCCAGGCATGTCCCGGAAGGCTGATCGAGGGCTGGGTGGAAGTTCGATCATGATGTGCCCCGCCCGAGGAGTATCGACGAACCGGTCGGGAGACCATCGTCACCCCGTGGGGCGATGATCACCCGGCGACGAGCCAGACACCGGCCGTGCGGGGACGTCCGGCGAGGTTCGTTTCCTTTGTCTATTTCTGAGCTGCGCTTTTCTGGGTGGATAGGGCCGAGTGGAGCAATCCGGCGGCGCGGCTCGCGCATTAACGGTTGAACACTTCCCATTGGCTCGCGCGTCTTCGGATCGCGAGCGGGAGACTGGAGTTCGAACCGATGTCCCCTTTGTCGTACCGTGCGCGCCCGGGCGTCTTCCCGTCCTGGTGGGGCCGGTTGACCACGGGCCCGCGAACACGCGTCGGATTTGAAATCTGCAATTTGCTAAAAGCAAACCGCACCCGTTTGGTGGTACCAGGGATGTCGCCCGCGGTTAACGCTAGTAGCGGAGGAGGTGAAGCGGGGAGGTCCGAGCCGGCGTTCGGGATCGGTGTCCCGGTGTGCGCATGATTCAGAAACCACTGAGCCGATTCGAGCTGTTCCATTCGCAGGATCTCGACGTGACCCGGGATGCGGTCGGGCGGGTCTTCTGCGACCACCGCATGGAGCTGTCCGAGCGGGACGGCGAGCTCGACGCCCGGATGCACTCCAAGCGGCTCGACAAGGTCGGCATGAGCTACATCGGTTACGGCGCGGACGTGCGGGTGGACCCGGGGGTGCTCGACACGTTCTACGTCGTCCAGGTGCCGCTGATGGGAACCGGGCTGTTCCAGCAGGGCGCCGAGCACGTCTACGGTGTGCCGGGCGTCGCGGTGGTGGTGGGTCCGACCAGGCCGCTGAGCATGCGGCTCGACGGCGATCTCGAGCTCGTGATCCTGCGGATCGAGCGGACGGCGCTGGAAGCCACGCTGTCCGACCTGCTCGACCGGTCGCTGCCGAACCCCATCGAGTTCGACCTCGGCATGGCGATCTCGGGCTATGCGCGCACCTGGTACGACTACCTGATGTTCTGCGTGTCCGAGCTGAACCGCCCGGACAGTCTGCTCAACCATCCGCTGTCGATCCAGCAGATGGAGCAGAACCTGATGTCCGGGCTGCTCATCGCGCAGCACAGCAACTACGCCGACATGCTGCACGGCAAGGCGCTGCCCGCGCCGTCGCGGGCCGTCAGCAGGGCCGTCGAGATCATCGAGAACCACCCCGAGCTGGCCCACACGATGGGCAGCCTCGCTCGCGAGGCCGGGGTCAGCGTGCGGGCGCTGCAGAAGGGCTTCCGAAGGCATCTCGACACCACACCGAGCGCGTTCCTGCGCGGGGTGCGGCTGCAGCGGGCACACGACGAGCTGCGTGCCGCGCAGCCCGACACCGTCACCGTCGGCGAGGTCGCAGGCCGCTGGGGGTTCGTCCACCCCGGCCGCTTCGCCACCAGCTACCGGCGCAAGTACAACGAGACCCCATCACAAACCCTGCACAGATGATGACCATGTATTCCTATGACGATTCGCAAGAAGGACACGACGAGGCGCGAAACGGCTCGCTGAGGGGCCAGCCCGATCCTATTGTCGGTGACATGACGACCAATGCGCCCGCGCAGCGAGCGCCGCGCGAAAACGGTGACGGAGAACCGATCTGGGAACTCGTGCGTCGGGTCAGGAAAATGCGGGGGCTCACGCAGTACCAGCTCGCCGACGTGCTCGTGGACCTCTCCTCCAACCAGAGTGTGAGCAGGGACGAGGTGGCCCGCTGGGAGCGGGGCAAGCGGGTGCCGGGACCGTACTGGCGCCGCTGGCTCAGCGCCGCGCTCGACGTGCCGGGCGAGGAGCTCGCCGCGGCCGTGCGGTGTGGCCGCAGGCTTCGCTGACCACGGAGACCAGCGGAAAACGGTCCCTGCTACGGGGACGCCGGGTGGACGAGACTCCCGCAGTCGGTACCCAATGGACTGTGGGAGGCCCCGATGGGCAAGGCACTGGTCGCGCTCGTCAACCCGAACCTCGTGCACCCCCCGATCACCCCGTACGCGCTCGACATCCTCACGACCTCGCTCGAGGCCGCCGGTTTCGACGCCGAGGTCGTGGATCTGACCTTCGAACGGGACAATTGGCGAAAGGTGCTGCACGACTATTTCACACACCGTGACCCCGTACTCGTCGGGATCACGATCCGCAACACCGACACCATTTACGCGCAGCAGCAGAGAATGTTCATCGGAGACCATCGGGACATCATTTCCGAAATCCGGTCGGTGACCCGCGCGCCGCTCGTCGGCGGCGGTGTCGGCTTCTCGTCGATGCCGTACGCGCTCACCGACTACCTCGGTCTCGACTTCGGTGTGAAGGGCCCGGGGGAGCACCTCCTCGTCGCGCTCGCCGAGGTGCTGCTCGCGGGCCGCCGCCCCGCGGAGCTTCCCGGCCTGTTCGTCAACCGCGGCGGCGGCCGGGTCGAGCGGGTCCCCGCGCCGGAGCCGGACGGCCGGCCCCGCAGGCACCTCGCGCCCGCCGGCCTCGGCAGGACGTCGATGAAGGCGGTGAACGCCACCACCGCCTACACGCGCCGCTCGGCCACGCCGTGGAAGGTCGACAACCTGCGGTACTACCGCGCGGGCGGGCTCGGCAACATCCTCACCAAGAACGGGTGCGCGTTCGCGTGCGCGCACTGCGTGGAGCCGGACGCCAAGGGCACGCTGTTCACGCGGCGGACGGTCGGGGCGGTCGTGGACGAGATGGAGTCGCTGGTCGCGCAGGGCGTGCACGATCTGCATACCACCGACAGCGAGTTCAACCTCGTGATCGCCCACAGCAAGGCCGTGCTCCGGGAGATCGTGCGGCGCAAGGCCGCGAGCGCGCGGTCGCCGCTGCACGACCTGCGGCTCTGGGTCTACGCCCAGCCGAGGCCGTTCGACGAGGAGCTGATGGCGTTGCTGGCCGACGCGGGCTGCGCGGGCATCAACCTCGCGCCCGACCACGTCAGGGAGGACATGCTCGACGGCTGGAAGCTCACCGCGGGCGGCAGGCGGTACTACACGTTCGACGACGCGCGGGAGGTGTGCGAGCTGGCGCGGCGCCACGGCATCCCGGTGATGGTCGAGGTGCTGCTCGGGATGCCGGGCGAGACCGAGGAGACCGTGCGCGACGCCGTGCGGCGGACGCTGGACCTCGATGTCGCCGTGGTCGGCTACAGCCTCGGCATCCGGGCGTTCCCGTACTCGCCGCTCGGCATCCGGCTCGCCGAGGAGTGCGGCGGGACGCGGACCGTGCCGGGGCTGCAGTCGGACACCGCGGAGGAGCCGATCGTGCTCACGCCGATGGGAGACTGCCCGGTGGTGGACTACGAGCGGCAGTTCGTGTTCGACGCGCGCGGCCGGTTCCGGCCGGTGTACTACCTGTCGCCGCTGCTGCCGGAGGAGCCGGAGACGGTGCGCACGCCGGGCGGCCGGTGGGTCAACAGCGTGCGGTTGCTGTGGGATCTCGTGCCGGAGCGGGAGCGGTACCGCGTCATGCTCCCCACGCTGGAGGGCCTCACGGAGGACGACGACAACTATGCCGACAACCCCTTCCTGTTACGCGCTGTACAGCTCGGGTACACGGGCGCTTTCTGGTCGCATTGGCCCAGACGAACGGAAATCCTCCGGGAAATACGCACAGTAGAATCCCCAGCTCAGGTGGTGTGTACCTGACGGGAAACTACATGAACAGAATTCGCAAGTTGCCCCGGTGGGAGAATTCCGCCGGGGTATCTTGTTACCCGAACGTCACTATGTAGCCTTGCAACCCTCGTGTCGGTTGACGGAACATCGGTCGGAGCTACCGACTCGGTGACGCAAGTGAGGTGGCCTCATGACATTGGCGCCTGATGCCCCGGACCTGCCTGCCAACCCGTTGAACATCAGGCTGTCCATCCGGCACGACCGGCTCTGGTGGCACATCGACGACGAGGACCACCTGCCCGAACGCTGGGACGTGTCGGCCGACGTGTGGGAACTGGAATTGTGCCCCGAGCAGTTCCGGCACGTCGGGGACATCTCCCTGGTCATCGCGGATCTGCAGCGTGAGCGCAATTTGCTGGACTCCGTGGCACTCGGCGAATGGGCGCTGGAGTTCATCGCCGAAACGGTGCTGGATTCCGCGGACGGACGCCTGCATCCGGAACTCGACGCGCAGATCAGCGAGGGGCCGCCGCGCATGGTGATCCTGCGCGACGTCACGCTCGGTACGCAGTGGCGGGGGCACGGGCTCGCCGGCCCGCTGATCGCCGGGGCCCTGCGCACGCTCGCGCCGACCGCGCGGCTCGCGGCGTGCCGCCTGTCGCCGCTGGACTTCCGCGGCAGTGCGCCGGACCGCGTCTCCGCGGAGCTCGCCGCCGTGCGGATGGCCGCGATGCTGGAGCGGATCGGGTTCTACCGCTGGCGCGAGGTGCACGTGCTCGACCTGCGCAATCCGGCACTGCTCGAGGCCAGGATGAGCCTGCTGAACAACTGGTGGCCCACGGGGCACGACGACCCGGAGTGACGCGGTGGTCCACAGTGGACCGAAAATGCGTGACACCGCGGTGTAGCGCGGTCCGAAGTAGCGTGCTACGCTGGCCGCGGCTGCTGTTACAGGACCGTTCATCCGCAACACGTAGCCGTTGGCGGCGTGGCCCCGCCTCCTTCGGGTTCCGGCCACGCCGCCAACCCGAACCTGTGGGGACGATTGCCGAGGGGGTGTTGCGCTAGCGCGGGCGGAGTTCCCGTGCCAGCCGCTCGATGGTCGCCCGCGACTGCTCCGGGGGGAGCGCGTGCTGCAGCAGGGTCGACCAGCGGGCGCGGTACCGGGCGACCTTGGCGGGTTGCCGGAAGTGCACCCAGTCCGCGGCGGTCTTGACGAACACGGCTCCGGGGTCGCCGTCGAGCTCGTCGGCCAGGTCCAGCACGGAGAAGTTCCCTTCCGTGCCCGTCGCGGCAGTGGACGGAACCACCTGGACGGCGACGGCGGGCCGGGCGGCGAGCGCGGTCAGGTGCTCGAGTTGTTCCCGCAGCACTTCGGGTCCGCCGATCTCCCTGCGCAGCACGGTTTCCTCGACGAGGACGTGCAGTCGTGGCGGGTCGGGCTGGTCGAGCAACGCGCGACGGCCGGGCAGCAGCTCCCGGTGCAGTTCCGGGAGCAGCGGTTCGGCGATCCGGTGCAGCGCCGCGGCGTAGGCCGAGGTCTGGACCAGGTCCGGCAGGGCGTCCGGGGCGTAGGCGCCGATCCGGGTGGCCGAGGACTCGAAGTTGACCAGGAGTTCGAGCTGGTGCAGCTCCGAGGGCTTCTCCGAACGCTTCACCTGCGGCAGAACCTGTTGCCACCACAGCGGTTTCGCGCGCGAACGTTCGATGACCGTGGAATAGGGACCGACGAGATGACCGTGGCCGAGCTCCTCCAGCACGAGCTTGAGGTACCGCTTGCCGACGAGCCGCGTCGACGACTCGAAGTGACGCACCCCCGAGGCGCTCCTCCCGAGCGCGGCCGCGAGCTCGCCGGGAGTGCGGCCGCTGGCCTCCCGGAGCTCGGAAATGCGCGCGGCGAACCAGTCGGCGGTGACGACCGGAGTCGGTGCGACCACGGGGGTTGTCCTTCTGCGCTGGAGTCACGGGACCGTTCGCCCGTCACTCTAGCCCGCCGCGTCCTCCAGCAGCGCGAGCGACTCGTCGGCGGACAGCGCCTGCTCCAGCAGCAGGGTCCAGACCTCGTCGAAGGGCTCGATCTCGTCCGGCTCCTCGTAGTAGAGGTCGTGCGCGGCGGTGCGGACGTGCACGATGCCGGGATAGGTCGGCAGCTCGGGCAGCAGCGCGATGCGCGTGAAGCTCCCGCCCGTGCCCGCGTGCGCGCCGGACTCCTCGGTCAGCACCCGGATGTCGACGTTCGGCCGCGCCGCCAGCTCGGCGAGGTGTGCGAGCTGGGCGGCGAGCACGTCGTGCCCGCCGACCGTCCGGCGCAGCACCGCCTCGTCGAGAACACACTGCACGTCGGGCGGTTCCGGCCGGTCGAGCACGTCCTGCCTGCCCTCGGCGAGCCTGCTCCACAGCCGGACCTCGTCGTCGCTCGCGTGCGGCATGCTCGCACGCACCAGCGCCTCGGCGTAGTCGCCGGTCTGGAACAGCTCCGGCACGAACTGCGCCTGGTACATCCGCAGCCGCACCGCGGAGGCCTCGCAGCTCAGCAGCAGCTTGGACTGCTCGGGCACGAAGTCGGCGGGGAAGCTGTACTCCCACCAGTCCTTCCAGTTCCGTTTGCCCGCGTTCTTGAGCAGGGAGCGGAAGTTCGGGAGCTGGTCGCGGCAGCCGTAGGTGGACAGCAGCGTGTCGATGTTGGCGACCTGCGGAAGGTTGCGGCCGCGCTCGACCTGCATGAGCGCCTTGTCCCCGGTCTCGCCCGCCGCCTGGGCGGCCGCCTTCAGGTTCAGTCCCGTGGCGTTGCGCATCCGCTTGAGCTCGCGGCCGACGGCTCGCCTGACCGCGGTCTTCCCCGGCTCGACCAAGTGGCCACCTCTCGGCGTGGGGTGACATGCGCGCGCATTCACCCGAATAGGCCACGCCGAGGCGTAGCGGACTACCTACGTAGCGCGCTACATTTGGTCGTGGCTACGTGCTGTTGACACCTGTCACGTTAGCCCCCGGTGGCCGCGGCCGTGAAAACCCCCTGGATCACGGTCGCGTCGCCGGTGCAACTGGGGTCGTCACTGTGGGGAGGTCGGGTGGGCCGGGAGACCCGCCGGGCGTGCGCTGCCGCGACACGCCTCGCCGGAAGCGGATGGACCGGAAGCGGACGGAGGAGTGCCGTGAGCATCAGCGGCGCCGGCGACTGGGCGCGCCTGGCGAGGGCGGTCGAGGACGCGCGGCGCCGGGCGAGCCGCTTCGCCGACGACGACTGGAGCGACCTCGCCTACCGGGCACGGCAGGAGGCGGCGGACGTCGAGGCGTGGGAACGACGGCGGCGGGGCAGGGCCGTGCGGCTGTGGGTCGCGTGGCTCGAGGTGCGGGCGGCGGCGCTCGACGCCGACGACGCGCAGCTTCGCCTCGCCGGCTACCTGCGCCATCCCTTCCACCGCACCGGCGACCGGCCCTCGCTGTACTTCGTGGAGGCCCCGGTGCCGTGCGGGGACCTTCCGCCGGGGCAGCGCGAGTTCCTCGACGGCGACTACCCGCGAGCCGCGCTCGGGCACCTCGGCGACCGGACGCCCTACGGACCGTTCGAACACGCCCACGTCGAGCATTACGCCGACGCACTGACCTCGGGCCGCGCGCGCCTGCTCGCCCGGCACGGCGAGCGGAGTGAGCCCGCACTCGCCGCGCGCGGCCCCTTCCCACCCGGAATCCGGTTGCAGTACTGGCGGGTGCGGCAGAAGGTGCTGTTCCTCGCCGGCCCCGGCGAGGCCCGCATCCGGGCCGAGGAGCTGGCCGGGACCATTGTGGACGGTTCCGGTCTCCCGCTCGCCCGCGTGGCCGGTGTCGAGGCGAACGACGGCTACGCGAGCGTGTCGGACGGTCACTGGGTCCATCCCGTCGACAGCGTCGGACCGTTCGGCGCCACCGCGCTGTGGGACGACTACGACGCCGCGGAGCACGACGCCGGGGTGCCGGCCGCGCTCGCCGGCGTCCTCACCCGTGCGGCAGGCCAGGTCCGGGAGGCGTTCCAGCGGGACGCCCTCGACTGTGCCCTTCCCCCGGCCGCGCGGGAAGCCTGCTCGGCCGCGTTGCGGCACGCGGCCGAGCAGGCTCGGCTCATCGCCGAGGGCAGGTCGCCCGCCGAACTGCACCGGCTCGCCGACGACGCCGACCAGCTCGCCGACCGGCTCGACGACGAGGACCGCTGCGACGACGCCGAACGGCTACGGCAGCAGGCCGTGGTCTACCGCAGGCTGGGCGGAGCGGAGTCCTGACGTGCTGCGTGCGCCGCCTCGACCAGCGCCCGCAGCGCGGGCTCGATCTCCGGGTAGCGTCGCGTCTTCAGGCCACAGTCCGGGTTCACCCACAACCGTTCGGCAGGCAGCGCCGCCACGGCGGCCGCGAGCGCCGCGCGGATCTCGTCGCGGTCCGGCACTCGGGGCGAGTGGATGTCGTACACACCTGGCCCGACGGCACGGCTGAACCCGGCCGCGGCCAGGTCGTGCAGAACCTCCATAGTGGACCGTGCTGCTTCCAGCGAGGTCACGTCGGCGTCGAGTGCGTCGATCGCCGCGATCACGTCGCCGAACTCGGAGTAGCACAGGTGCGTGTGGATCTGCGTGGCGTCAGCGACGCCCGCGGTCGCGAGGCGGAACGCGGCGACACCCCAGTCCACGTACTCCTGTTGCCGCTCCTGCCGTGGTGGCAGCAGCTCGCGCAACGCGGGCTCGTCCACCTGAACGATGCGCAGCCCTGCCCGCTCCAGATCGGCGACCTCGTCGCGCAGCGCGAGCGCCACCTGGTCGGCGGTCTCGGCGAGCGGCTGATCGGTGCGGACGAACGACCACGCCAGCATCGTCACCGGCCCGGTCAGCATGGCCTTCACCGGACGGTCGGTAAGCGACTGCGCGTAGGTGCTCCAGCCGACCGTGATCGGCCGGGCCCGCGACACGTCGCCGTGCAGGATCGGTGGGCGCACGCACCGCGATCCGTACGACTGCACCCAGCCGTGCTCGGTGGCCGCGAACCCGTCGAGCCGTTCGGCGAAGTACTGCACCATGTCGTTGCGCTCGGGTTCGCCGTGCACCAGTACGTCCAGTCCGATGTCCTCCTGCAGGCGCACCACGCGCTCGATCTCGGCCCGCATGGCGGCCGTGTACCCGGCCTCGTCGATACGACCGGCGCGCAGCCCCGCCCGCGCGGCGCGCACCTCGGACGTCTGCGGGAACGAGCCGATCGTCGTGGTGGTCAGCGCGGGCAGGCGCAGGCGGTCTCGTTGCGCGGCGGCGCGCCGGGCGTATCCGGGCCTGCGCCGGTGTTCCGGGCGCAGTGCGCTGAGCCGCGCGCGAACCTGGTCGTCCCGCCTGCCGGCCAGGCCCCTCGCCTGGTCCGCGCGGGCCAGCTCGCCGGCCACGGCCCCGGTGCCCTCGCGCAGGGCACGGGCGATGGTCACCACCTCGGTCACCTTCTGCGCGGCGAAGGCGAGCCGTTGCCGCACCACGGGATCGAGGCCGCGCTCGGCGTCCAGGTCGTAGGGCACGTGCAGCAGTGAGCACGACGTGGAGACACCCAGATCACGGACCGAGCCGAGCAGGCACGCCGCCGTGCGCACCGCGGCGCGCAGGTCCGTGCGCCACACGTTGCGCCCGTCGACGAGCCCTGCGACCACCGTCTTGTCGCGCAGGCGCCGCTCGGCGGTCAGCTCCGCCAGCGCCCGTTCGTCGCTCACCAGGTCGACGGCGAGGCCCTCGACGCCCGTGCCGGCCAGCACCCCGAGCGCGTCGCCGAGCCTGCCGAAGTACCCGGCCACCAGAAGGCTCGGCCGGGAGGGAAGAGCGCACAGGCGCGTGTAGGCGGATCCGAGCGCCCGCAGCTCCTCCGGCGTACGGTCGGCGACGAACGCGGGCTCGTCGAACTGCACCCACGCGACGCCCTCGGCGGCGAGCAGTTCCAGCAGCTCCGCGTAGACGTCGAGCAGGCCGTCGAGCAGGTCGAGCGTGCGGAAGCCGGCGGGCGAGTCCGCCGCCGGCTTGGCGAGCAGCAGGAACGTCAGCGGTCCCGGCAGTACCGGCCGCGTGGTGATCCCGAGTTCTCTCGCCTCCCGGTACTCGGCGAGTGGTTTGGCCGTCGCCAGGCGGAAGCGGGTGTCCGGCGACAGTTCCGGCACCAGGTAGTGGTAGTTGGTGTCGAACCACTTGGTCAGCTCCAGCGGGCTCAGCCCCGGGCGTCCCCTCGCCATCGCGAAGTAGGAACCCAGTGTGGACAGTCCGCGGTAGCGCTCCGGTACCGCGTCGAACAGCTGCGCGGTGTCCAGCACCTGGTCGTAGAACGAGAACGTGTTGCCGGGAACGGAATCCAGCCCATTCGCGTACAACGTCTCCCACGTCGAGCGGCGCAGCGCCGCCGCGGTGGCCTCGAGCTCGTCCGTCCCGGTGTGCCCTGACCAGTAGGACTCGAGTGCCTTCTTGAGCTCCCTGCGCGGACCGATCCTCGGATACCCCAGCACGGTGGCGCCGATGTCCGGGTTTAGGGCAGAACTGTGCTGCGTTGTTGCCACGGCTCTCTCCTCGCGAGCAGTTGCTGGCACGCGCGCACCGGCGGTGCGCGCGGCGGTGGCAGGTATTCGGACTCGCGGGCACGGGCCGGACATCTCCGGCGCTCCTACTGGCCGTCGCTTCCCAGGCACCGTGTGCCCAGTGCGTATGACGGCGGTCGTTCCCGCTCACCGCTGCGGGGGCAGTCCTGGACTCGCACCAGGTTCCCTCTTGCCTCGCCGGACCGCACGGCCGGGCGAACCACCAGCACGCCCGACTCTAGCGGCCCGCGAAGGCGATGCACAGTGATGAAAACCTATGCAAACGAGCACGCATGGCGTATGCTCAAACATGAAGCGAACGTAAAGACTTTCACGTTTGCGGGCCTGCCGGGCGCCCACAGCCCCCTCCCCAGGGCGCCCTGGCATGTGAGGAGTGCCCCGGTGCTGAACCCCCAGCAGCACCGGGGCACTCGCTTTTTCGCGCGGGGTCCCACATCGCTGCAGTGAAGGCCACCTTCACTGCGTTCAACGCAGCCAAGGTGGCCTTCACTGCGGACGGGCTCGGCGCGGTGCTAGCTTGCCGGGCGCTGCCTCGGCATCTGCTGCGAGTTGATGCCCCGCAGCACCTCGATGCGGTCGGTGCCGGGCCAGCTGTTGACCCAGCTCGACCCGGTCACGTCCTTGGCGTGCTTCTTCAGCGGGGCGAGCAGGCGCGAGATCTCCCGGTACGAAGCCACGGACGAGCCCGCGCACACCAGCGTCGCGAGCGACACCGTCACCGGCAACCCCTCCGCGTACCACCGGCTGTCCAGCAGCCCGTCGGCCACGGTCGTGATCTTGTCGATGTCGCACGCGATGAGGAAGTCGTCGCCGCCCACGTGGCTCACCGTGACACCGCCGAGGTTCGTCGCGAGGTCGGTGAGCTTGCGGCCGAGCGCGCGGATCAGGTCGTCGCCGGCGGCGAACCCCACGGTGTCGTTGACCTTCTTGAAGGAGTCGACGTCCAGCCAGCCCACCACCAGCGGCTGCCCCGCGGCGATGCGGCGGTCCACGGCGCGGGCCACCGAGTCGCTGCCCGGCAGCCGCGTCAGCGGGTTGAGCGCGGCGGCCTCCTCGATCTTCGCGTCGGCGAGCCCGCGCACCACCTCGTGCACCAGCACCACGCCCTGGCAGCGGCCCGCGTCGTCGATCACCACCACGTCGTCGGCGGTGCGGTCCCAGTCGGCGTCGGTGACCAGGTCGAGCAGTTCCAGCGCGGCGGCTCCGTGGCGGATCACGTGCGGCGCGTCGGCGAGGCGTTCGGCGGGGCGGTTGGCGTGCAGGGCGTGACCGAACGGGCCCGTGACCGCGAGCAGGAACCGCGTGCGATCGATCGACCACTGTGGACGGCCCTGCTCGTCGAGGCCGATGATGCCGGTCGGGGCGTCGTTGTCCACGAGGACGTTGCGGACCTCCTCGCACGTCGCCTCGGCGGGCAGGGTCGTGGCGGGCCGCAGGAAGTGCTTCACGGTCGGCGCGCTCGTCGGCGTGAACGACGGCGGGCCCTCCTGGCCGTCGGGCGTGGCCAGCGTCGCCGCGCCCATCGGTGCCATGCCGCCGCGCGCCGGGGCGAAGAGGTTGCCCTGCACGACCCTGATACCGAGCCTGCGAACGGTGTTGAGCTGGTCCTCGGTCTCGATGCCCGTGGCGACGAGCCTGAGGTCGGTGCGGGCGGCGAAGTGGACGAGCGACTCGACGAGCGCGACCGTCGCCGGGTCGTCCGGGAGGCGGCGCAGGGTCGTGCGGTCCAGTTTCACGAGATCCACCCGCGACTCGGCGAGCAGATTGAGGGGAAGATCACCCGCGCCCAGGCCGTCGAAGGCCAGCCGGAAGCCGAGCTCGCCGAGCCGGGCCATCCCGGCGAGCAGGGCGGCGGGCGCGATGCCGTGGAAGGGCGGGCCGATCTCCAGGACGATCTCGCGGGGCCTGCGGCTGGTCTCGCCGAGCGCGTCGAAGAGCGGCTGCAGTGCCGGTTTGGGCGCGGCGGCAGTGAGCGCCGTCACGTTGAGATGCAGGGGGAGAAGGGTCGCGTGCGGTGCCTCGTCGAGCACGGCGCGGGCGGCGAGCCCGACGTCCACCTCGACCAGCCTGCCCCGGCGCAGGGCTGAGCCGAGCAGGTCGCCGACGCCTCCGGATGCGGGACGGGCCAGTGCCTCGACCGCCACGACCCCACCGGTGTGCAGGCTGTACAGCGGCTGGAACGCGAAGCGAACCTGGCTCACACCGACTCCCACGCCCGAATACTTCACCCGCTTTTGGCCCATTTCAGTGAAAAACAGCCCGATCGTTACATAGGAATAACGGCCGATCAAGCTGGCTCGCGCTTCCGCACACTTCCTGTTTAGGCCATCCAGCTGAAGTTCTGCTGAACAGCTACTGAGCAGTAGTGACAACTCGTGACGATTCGTGAAATGTGTGCCCGCGTGAACTCGCTCAGCAGGCGCGCCATGTTCCGCGCCGGGGGTGCGCTGGCCGCGGTCGCCGGCGCCGGAATGTTCGGTCCGACAGCGGCGGCCCAGGAGGCGGGCCCGTTCGCACACGGGGTCGCCTCGGGAGATCCGCTGCCCGGGGGCGTGCTCCTGTGGACCAGGGTCACGCCGGTCCCGGAGGCCGTGCCCGGCTCGGGGCTCGGCCCCGACGTCACCGTCACGTGGGAGGTCGCGCGCGACGAGGCGTTCACGAGCGTGGCCGCCCGGGGAGCCGTCACCACGGGGCCGGCCCGCGACCACACCGTCAAGGCCGACGTCGCCGGGCTGGAGCCCGCCACCTGGTACTGGTACCGCTTCGCCGTCGCCGGCGTGGCCTCGCCGGCAGGCCGCACGCGGACCGCGCCCGCCGCCGGAGCCGTCGTCGAGCGGCTCCGGTTCGGCGTCGTCTCGTGCTCCAACCTGCAGGCCGGCCACTTCGCCGCCTACCGCCACCTGGCGCAGCGCGACGACCTCGACCTCGTGGTGCATCTCGGGGACTACCTCTACGAGTACGGCGCCGAGGACGACGCGGTCCGCCCACACGACCCACCGGTCGAGATGACGACGCTGGAGCACTACCGCCGCAGGCACGCGCAGTACAAGTCGGACCCGGACCTGCGGGCGCTGCACGCGCGCGTGCCGTTCGCGGTGACGTGGGACGACCACGAGTCCGCCAACGACGCGTGGTCGGGCGGCGCGGAGAACCACACCGAGGGCACGGAGGGAACCTGGACCGCCCGCCGTGCCGCGGCACAGCAGGCCTACGCCGAGTGGATGCCGGTGCGCTACGAACCGGGCGGGAGGCTCTACCGCAGGCTGGCCTTCGGCACGCTCGCCGAGCTGTCGATGCTCGACCTGCGGA
This sequence comes from Prauserella flavalba, assembly GCF_003202235.1. Taxonomy (GTDB): domain Bacteria; phylum Actinomycetota; class Actinomycetes; order Mycobacteriales; family Pseudonocardiaceae; genus Prauserella_A; species Prauserella_A flavalba. The sequence continues at coordinate 158,607 of NZ_MASU01000009.1, read as the reverse complement.
CCTACCGCAGCAGGCAGGCGGCGCATCCGTTCGACCCCGCCATCGGCGACCCGGAGCGCACCATCGCGGGCGCGGAGCAGCTGAGCTGGCTGACCTCCGGCCTGGTCACCGCGAGCGCGCAGTGGAAGCTCGTCGGCAATCCCGTGATGATCGCGCCGGTGCGCTTCCCGTCCACGCTGGCTCCCCGCGAGCTCGACGCGCTCTCGCGGCTGCTCGGGCCGTTGCTCGGTCCGCCCTACAACGTCGACCAGTGGGACGGCTACACCGCCGACCGCGCCCGCGTGCTCGGCGTGCTGCGCGACCACGGCGTGCGCGACACCGTGTTCCTCACCGGCGACATCCACTCCGCGTGGGCCGCGGAGCTGCCCGCCGATCCGCTGACCTACCCGCTCACCCGCGAGTCGGTGGGCGCCGAGCTCGTCTGCACCTCCGTGACGAGCGACAACCTCGACGAGATCCTCGGGGTGCCGCCGCGCACGGGCTCGCTCGCGGTGGAGTCGGCGATCCGGCTCAACAACCCGCACGTGCGGTACCTCGACTTCGACTCGCACGGCTACTCCGTGCTGGAGGTGACTCCAGCGGCCGTGCGGATGGACTGGTTCGTACTCGCGGACCGCACCGACCCGGCGAGCCCCGCCGCGCACTCGGTCTCCTTCGCGGTGCCCGCGGGCACACAGCGGGTCGCGAGGACCGGGGAGGCCCTGCGATGACCGGGCTGTCGCGCAGGCGGTTTCTCCGCGTCGCCGCGGGCACGGGCGCCACCGTGGTGCTCTCGGCCGCGGCCGGCACCGCGCGGGCGGAGCCGGGACCGCGCGCGTTGCGGGTGTACGTACTCGTGGTGGACGGGCTGAGGGCCGACGAGATCGACCCGGTGCTGACCCCGAACCTGCACGAGCTGCGGGCGAACGGGACGAACTTCCCCGCCGCGCGCTCACTGGCCGTGGCCGAGACGATCCCCAACCACGTGATGATGATGACCGGGATGCGGTCCGACCGCACCGGCGTGCCCGCGAACTCGGTCTACGACCAGGCGCACCGCCGCGTGCGCACCCTCGACCAGCCCGCCGACCTGCGTGCGCCGACCCTGCTCGACCGGCTCGCCGCCACGGGGCGGGTCACCGGCAGCGTGCTGAGCAAGGAGTACCTCTACGGCATCTTCGGTGAGCGCGCGAGCGTGCGCTGGGAGCCGTTTCCGATCCTGCCGGTCACCGGCCACGCGCCCGACCTCGCGACCGTGGACGCGCTGCTCGCGATGGTCGGCGAGTCCGATCCGGACCTCGTGTTCGCCAACTTCGGCGACGTCGACCGCGTCGGCCACGCCGACCTCACCGGCACTACGCTGCGCGCGGCCCGCACCGCGGCGCTGTGGTCGGCGGACCTGCAGGTGGGCCGGTTCGTCACGGAGCTGAAGGGCAGCGGACGGTGGCTCTCGAGCGTGCTCGTGGTGCTCGCCGACCATTCGATGGACTGGTCACTGCCGCATCGCGTGGTCTCGCTGCGGTCGCGTGTGGACAATGACCCGGCGCTCGCGGGCAAGGTGGAGATCGCGCAGAACGGCGGCGCGGACCTGCTCGCCTTCACCGGTCCCGAGGCGGAACGTCCCGCCGCGGTGGCACGGCTGCGCGCGCTCGCGCTCGGCACCGAGGGCGTGCTGTCGGCGCACGCGCCGCCGGAGCTGCGGCTCGGGCCGGAGGCGGGCGACCTCGTGGTGTTCTGCCGCGCGGGCTGGCGGTTCACCGACCCCACGGTGTGGTCCAACCCGATTCCCGGCAACCACGGCCATCCGGCGACGGAGCCGATCCCGTTTTTCGTCGCGGGCGGACATCCCTCGGTGCGTGCGGGGGTCACCTCGGCGGCGCAGGCACGCACCGTCGACGTGGCGCCGACGGTGGGCGCATTGTTCGGTCTGCCCGCGCCAGAGGGCGGCTACGACGGCACGGCCCGCTTGGAGCCCTTCGCGTCCCGTCCGCAGTGAAGGCCACCTTCACTGCGTTCAACGCAGTGAAGGTGGCCTTCACTGCGGATTCGCGTGCGGCCGGGCTGCCCTTTTTCTCGAGCGCTTTCCGCCGGGGGCGATCCGGAGGTTCTGGGAAAGCCTCCGGTGCTGGTGTGCGGTTCCGATGTGCCGATTTCCCCGTGAGTACCCCGGAAAACACGGTGCCGCCGGTCATCGCGCGCATTCGCGGGGCGCGCGCCGGCTTGCCGGTGATTGAGAGCACGGTCCCGGGGGTACACCTTCGGTGCCCGCCCCGGTACCCGCGGTGGACGCGGCGTGGGTCGTTGATCATTACGCAACCTGTTGCTGAATACGCTACGAACTCGACCGGCCGGGTACTTGTCAGGCGCGTGGACTAGAAATCCCGCCGAATGTCGACCCAGGGCAACCTTGAGTAGCTTCGACTGCTCCAAACGGGTTGTTCTGTTACGTGGCGCACAAACCGCTTGGCGGCACTGTCAAGGGGCTCGCCACCGTCTGCCCGCGCAATGCCTCTACCACTCGGTATACCGGTTCCGGGACGTCCGGGGCGCCATGTGCGCGCAGCGCCCACCGGTACGGAATGCGTGCCTCGGCGTTATACATGGGGTGAAAACGCACGTCACGCAAACGACGCATTGATCGTGCGTGCTCCTGATCAATAGATTGAGTTCAGGCGGTTTGCTCAGATCAGCGCCGATGTGCTGCAATCCCGCCGAGTCGGGGTGAAGGGAACGGGTCCGGACGGACCCGGTGCCTGGCTGCGCTCACTGCGCGCCGCGGGTCGATATCGGGACTGACGGCGATTTGCCGGTCCGGCCTGCTCAATTTCGTGCGCCCTTTTTCCGACAATTTTCGAAGCGAGCCGTGACCTAGGAGGCAGCGCGCATGACGGAATCGACGGCCGGCCGGACGGACCTGGACCCGGCTGGCACCGCGGAGAGAAGCCGGGTGGAGGCGCACCCCGCGCAGGAGTTCGGTGCCGATCCGTTGACCGTGCGCGAGACCGACCACTACACCAACGAGTACGTCAAGGGCTTCGTCGAGAAGTGGGACGACCTGATCGACTGGCGCAAACGCTACGAGAGCGAGGGCAGCTTCTTCGTCGACCTGCTCAAGTCACGTGGCGTCAAGTCGGTGCTCGACGTGGCCACCGGCACGGGCTTCCACTCGGTGCGGCTCGTCGAGGAGGGCTTCGACACGGTCAGCGTCGACGGCAGCGCCGAGATGCTGGCGAAGGCGTTCGAGAACGGGCTCGAGTACGGCGGGCACATCCTGCGGGTGGTGCACGCCGACTGGCGCTGGCTCAACCGCGACGTGCACGGGGAGTTCGACGCCGTGGTGTGCCTGGGGAACTCGTTCACGCACCTGTTCTCCGAACGCGACCGGCGCAAGGCGCTCGCCGAGTTCTACGCCGTGCTCAAGCACGACGGCGTGCTGATCCTCGACCAGCGCAACTACGACTCCATTCTGGACAGTGGGTTCAGCAGCAAGCACACGTACTACTACTGCGGCGAGGAGGTGACGGCGGAGCCGGAGTACGTCGACGAGGGTCTCGCGCGGTTCCGTTACCAGTTCCCGGACAGCTCGCAATACCACCTCAACATGTTCCCGCTGCGCAAGGACTACACGCGCCGCCTGCTGCGCGAGGTCGGGTTCCAGCGCGTGGAGACCTACGGCGACTTCCAGGAGACCTTCACCGCGGACGACCCGGACTTCTTCATCCACGTCGCCGAGAAGCGGTACCTGGAGGCCGACGAGGACACCCGCAACTACTCGGCCGCGGTGAACGTGGCGCGCGACTACTACAACTCGGGCGACGCGGACAACTTCTACTTCCACATCTGGGGCGGGGAGGACATCCACGTCGGGCTCTACGACTCGCCCGGCGAGGAGATCGCCCCGGCGAGCAGGCGCACGGTGGAGCGGATGGCGGGCAAGCTGGGCCTCACCGAGGGCATGCGCGTGCTCGACATCGGTTCGGGATACGGTGGCGCCGCGCGCTACCTCGCCGCCACCTACGGCTGCGCGGTGACGTGTCTCAACCTCAGCGAGGTCGAGAACGAGCGCAACCGGCGGTACAGCGAGGAGCAGGGGCTCGGGCATTTGATCGACGTGGTCGACGGCTCGTTCGAGGACCTGCCGTTCGAGGACAACGAGTTCGACGTCGTGTGGTCGCAGGACGCGATGCTGCACAGCGGCGACCGGATCCGCGTCCTCCAGGAGGTGACCAGGGTCCTCAAGCCGAAGGGTCAGTTCATTTTCACCGACCCGATGGCCTCCGACGGCTGCGAGAAGGCGGCACTTCGGCCGATCCTGGACCGGCTCCACCTGGACTCGATGGGCTCGCCGTCGTTCTACCGGCGCGAACTGAACCGGCTCGGCATGTCCTCGGTCCACTTCGAGGACCACACCCCGCAGCTCGCCACCCACTACGGGCGGGTGCTCGAGGAGACCGAGCGACGTAACGACGACCTCTCCGGCAGCGTTAGTACGGAATATCTGACACGGATGAAGATCGGACTGAAGAACTGGGTCGAAGGCGGTCGTGCGGGCAACCTCGCGTGGGGAATCTTCCACATCCGCGCCTGAGTCCCGAAATTCCCTTCCCCCACGGCAACCACGGCAAAAGGAAGCATTGTGACTGCAAATCGAAGGTTGTTCACGAGCGAGTCGGTGACCGAGGGCCATCCGGACAAGATGTGCGACGCCATCAGCGACTCCATCCTCGACGCGATGCTGGCCGCCGACCCGCGCAGCCGCGTCGCTGTCGAGTCCCTGATCACGACCGGTCAGGTGCACGTCGCCGGTGAGGTCACGACCGACGCCTACGTCGACGTGCCCACGCTGGTGCGCGAGAAGGTGCTGGAAATCGGCTACGACTCCTCCTCCAAGGGCTTCGACGGGGCCTCGTGCGGGGTGAACGTGGCGATCGGCTCGCAGTCGCCGGACATCGCGCAGGGGGTGGACACGGCGTACGAGTCGCGGCTGGAGAACGCGCTCGACGAGCTGGACAAGCAGGGCGCCGGTGACCAGGGGCTGATGTTCGGCTACGCGTGCTCGGACACGCCGGAGCTGATGCCGCTGCCGATCGCGCTGGCCCACCGCCTCTCGCGCAGGCTCACCGAGGTGCGCAAGAACGGGACCATCCCGTACCTGCGGCCGGACGGCAAGACGCAGGTGACGATCGAGTACGCGGGCGAGGCGCCGGTGCGGCTCGACACCGTGGTGATCTCCAGCCAGCACGCCGAAGGTATCGATCTGGACAAGATGCTGGCGGTCGATCTGACCGAGAACGTGCTCAAGCCGGAGATCGTCTCGCTCGGCCTCGCCGCCGAGGAGCCGAAGGTGCTGATCAACCCCACGGGCCGGTTCGTGCTCGGCGGCCCGATGGGTGACGCGGGCCTGACCGGCCGCAAGATCATCGTGGACACCTACGGCGGCATGGCGCGGCACGGTGGTGGCGCGTTCTCGGGCAAGGACCCGTCGAAGGTGGACCGCTCCGCGGCGTACGCGATGCGCTGGGTCGCCAAGAACATCGTCGCGGCCGGGCTGGCCGACCGGGCGGAGATCCAGGTGGCCTACGCGATCGGCAAGGCGGCCCCGGTGGGCCTGTTCGTGGAGACGTTCGGCACCGAGAAGGTGGCGCCGGAGAAGATCCAGAAGGCCATCGACGAGGTGTTCGACCTGCGCCCGGCCGCGATCATCCGCGACCTCGACCTGCTGCGCCCGATCTACGCGCAGACGGCGTCCTACGGGCACTTCGGCCGCACGGACGTGGACCTGCCGTGGGAGCGCACCGACCGCGCGCCCGCGCTGAAGGACGCCGCCAAGGCGTAGTCCCTCACAGCCCTCCACGCCCCGCACGCCCGTCCCGTCCCACCGAGCCCGAGGAGTGTGCCCCGCTCATGCGCATCGCCGTGACCGGTTCCATCGCGACCGATCATCTGATGGTGTTCCCAGGCCGGTTCGCCGACCAGTTCGTGGCGGACCAGCTGGAGAAGGTGTCCCTGTCGTTCCTGGTCGATCAGCTCGACATCCGGCGTGGAGGTGTCGCGGCCAACATCTGCTTCGGGCTGGGCAGCCTGGGCATGTCGCCGGTGCTGGTCGGCGCGGTGGGCACCGACTTCGACGACTACCGGTCGTGGCTGGAACGCCACGGCGTGGACACCAAGTCGGTGCACGTGTCGCAGACCCGGCACACCTCGCGCTTCCTGTGCACCACCGACGAGACGCAGGCGCAGATCGCCTCGTTCTACGCCGGGGCGATGGAGGAGGCCCGCGAGATCGAGTTGCAGGCGGTGGCCGACCGGCTCGGCGGGATCGACCTCGTGGTGGTGGCGCCGAACGACCCGGTCGCGATGGTCCGCCACACCGAGGAGTGCCGGCAGCGCGGGTTCCCCTTCGCCGCGGACCCGTCGCAGCAGCTGGCGCGGATGGACGGGCCCGACGTGCGCTCGCTCGTGGAGGGCGCGTCGTACCTGTTCACCAACGAGTACGAGACGTCGCTGCTGCTGCGGGTGACGGGCTGGTCGGCGCAGGACGTGCTCGACCGCGTGGGGTTGTGGGTGCAGACCCACGGCCCGGACGGCGTGCGCATCGAGGGCACGGGCGCCGAGCCGGTGACCGTCGCCGCGCACGAGGTCACCGGGGAGGCCGATCCGACCGGCGTGGGCGACGCGTTCCGGTCGGGCTTCCTGTGGGGCGTGCACGCGAAGCTCAACGTCGAGCGGTCCGCCCAGGTCGGCTGCACGCTGGCGGCGATCGTGCTGGAGACCGTGGGCACTCAGGAGTACACCTTGGACCGCGCGGACTTCTCCAAGCGGGTCGCCAGGACCTACGGCAGTGACGCCGCGGCCGAGATCGAGTCGAAACTGCGGGTGTGAGCATGGAGAGTGCGTTCCTCGCCGCGTTGGCGAAGCGGGTGCTGGTCGCCGACGGCGGCATGGGCACCGCGTTGCAGGAGCACGACCTCACGCTGGACGACTTCGCCCAGCTGGAGGGCTGCAACGAGATCCTCAACGAGACCCGGCCCGACGTGGTGAGCTCGGTGTACCGGGGCTTCCTCGAGGCGGGCTCCGACGCGATCGAGACCAACACGTTCGGCACCAACCTCGCCAACCTCGGCGAGTACGGTATCGCCGACCGCATCAGGGAGCTCGCGGAGAAGGGGACCACCCTGGCCCGCACGGCGGCCGACGAGTATTCCACTGTGGACAAACCGCGTTTCGTGCTGGGCTCGGTGGGGCCGGGCACGAAGCTGCCCACGCTCGGGCACGCTCCGTACGCCGCCCTGCGTGACGCCTATGTCGAGAACGTGCTCGGGCTGCTCGACGGCGGCGTCGACGCGGTGCTCGTGGAGACCTCGCAGGATCTGCTGCAGACCAAGGCCGCGATCATCGCGGCCAAGCGGGCGATGTCCCGGGCGGGCAGGCGCGTGCCGATCATCGCGCAGGTGACCGTGGAGACCACGGGCACGATGCTCGTGGGCTCGGAGATCGGCGCCGCGCTCACGGCACTGGAGCCGCTCGGCATCGACCTGATCGGCATGAACTGCGCCACCGGTCCCGCCGAGATGAGCGAGCACCTGCGCGTGCTCGCCCAGCACGCGAGCGTGCCGATCTCGGTGATGCCCAACGCCGGGCTGCCGGAGCTCGGCCCCCACGGCGCGGTGTACCCGCTGCAGCCGGAGGAGCTGGCCGAGGCGCTCACCGGGTTCGTCACCGACTTCGGGGCCCGGCTCGTCGGCGGCTGCTGCGGCACCACCGGCGCGCACATCGGCGCCGTCGCTCGCGCGGTGGCGGACCTGACGCCGGGGCTGCGCACGCCCGAGGTGGTGCCCTCGGTGTCGTCGGTGTACCAGTCCGTGCCGTTCCAGCAGGACGCCTCGATCCTCAACATCGGCGAGCGCACCAACGCCAACGGCTCCAAGGCGTTCCGCGAGGCGATGCTGGAGGAGCGCTACGACGACTGCGTGGAGATCGCCAAGGCGCAGACCCGCGAGGGCGCGCACATGCTCGACCTGTGCGTCGACTACGTCGGCCGGGACGGCACCAGGGACATGCGCGAGCTGGCCTCGCGCCTGGCCACGGCGTCGACGCTGCCGATCATGGTCGACTCCACCGAGGCCGAGGTGGTGCAGGCGGGCCTCGAGCACCTCGGCGGCCGGTGCGCGATCAACTCCGTGAACTACGAGGACGGCGCCGGCGAGGGCAGCCGGTTCCGGCGGGTCATGGAGATGGCGGTGGAGCACGGCGCGACCGTGGTGGTCACGTGCATCGACGAGGAGGGCCAGGCCCGCACCGCGGACTGGAAGCTGCGGGTCGCCGAGCGGGCGATCGAGGACCTGACGGTCAACTGGGGCCTGGAGAAGTCCGCGATCATCATCGACTGCCTCGTGTTCCCGATCACCACCGGGCAGGAGGAGGTCCGCAAGGACGCCGTCGAGACGATCAACGCGATCCGCGAGCTGAAGCGGCGGCACCCGGACGTGCAGACCACACTTGGTCTGTCCAATGTGTCCTTCGGGTTGAACCCGGCGGCGCGGCAGGTGCTGAACTCGGTGTTCCTCAACGAGTGCCGGGAGTCCGGGCTCGACTCGGCGATCGTGAACTCGTCGAAGATCCTGCCGATGACCAAGATCGAGGACGAGCCGAGGCGGGTGGCGCTCGACCTGGTCTACGACCGGCGCTCCGAGGGTTACGACCCGCTGCAGCGGCTCATGGCGCTGTTCGAGGGCAAGACGGCGTCGTCGGGCAGGGCCTCGCGCGCCGAGGAGCTGGCGAAACTGCCGCTGTTCGAGCGCCTGGAGCGGCGCATCGTCGACGGCGAGCGCAACGGGCTCGACGCCGACCTCGAGGCGGCGATGGCGGAGAAGGCCCCGCTGGCGATCATCAACGAGAACCTGCTCGCCGGCATGAAGGTGGTCGGCGACCTGTTCGGTTCCGGGCAGATGCAGCTGCCGTTCGTGCTCCAGTCGGCCGAGGTGATGAAGGCCGCCGTCGCCTACCTCGAACCGCACATGGAGAAAGACGACTCCGGCGGCAAGGGCAGGCTGCTGCTCGCGACCGTCAAAGGGGACGTGCACGACATCGGCAAGAACCTCGTGGACATCATCGTGTCCAACAACGGCTACGACGTGGTGAACATCGGCATCAAGCAGCCGATCAACGCGATTCTGGAGGCCGCGGAGGAGCACAGGGTCGACGCCATCGGCATGTCCGGCCTGCTGGTGAAGTCCACGGTGATCATGAAGGACAACCTGCGGGAGATGAACTCCCGCGGCGTCGCGGCGAAGTACCCCGTACTGCTCGGCGGTGCCGCGCTCACCAGGACGTTCGTGGAGAACGACCTCGACGAGCTGTACGAGGGCGACGTCCGCTACGCCAAGGACGCCTTCGAGGGGCTCAACCTCATGGACCGCCTGATGGCGACCAAGCGAGGCGAGACCCCCGAGGAGGACGCCGCGGACGAGGCGCGAAAGGCCGAGCGGAAGGCCCGGCGTGAGCGGTCGCTGCGCATCGCCGAGAAGCGCAAGGCCGAGCTGGGCGGCGAGCCGTCACTGGACGACACCACACGGTCCGATGTGGACGCCGGCGCGCCTGTTCCGGTCCCGGCCTTCTGGGGTGCCAAGGTCGTCAAGGGCCTCGCCGTCAACGACTACCTCTCGCTGCTCGACGAGCGCGCCACGTTCTTCGGCCAGTGGGGCCTGCGCGGTGCGAGGAAGGGCGAGGGCCCGTCGTACGAGGAGCTGGTGGAGACCGAGGGCAGGCCCCGGCTGCGGGCGTGGATGGACGAGCTGTCCACCGCGGGCATCCTCCAGCACGCGGCACTGGTCTACGGCTACTTTCCGTGCTACTCCGAGGGAAACGACCTCGTGGTGCTGGACAAGGACGAGCCGGACGCGCCGGAACGCCTGCGGTTCACGTTCCCCCGGCAGCGCCGTGACCGGCGGCTCTGCCTCGCCGACTTCTTCCGCTCGCGGGAGCAGGCCGAGGAGACCGGGCAGGTCGACGTGCTGCCGCTGCAGCTGGTGACGATGGGACAGCCGATCGCCGACTACGCCAACGAGCTGTTCGCGAAGAACGCCTACCGGGACTACCTGGAGATCCACGGGCTGGGCGTGCAGCTGACCGAGGCGCTCGCCGAGTACTGGCACCGCAGGATCCGGCAGGAGCTGCTGTTCTCCTCGGGGTCGTCGGTCGCGGCGGAGGATCCGGCCGACGTGCGGGAGTTCTTCAAGCTGGGATACCGTGGCGCCCGGTTCTCGCTCGGCTACGGCGCCTGCCCGGACCTCGAGGACCGGGCCAAGATCGTGGAGCTGCTCGGCGCGGAGCGGATCGGGGTCGAGCTGTCCGAAGAGTTCCAGCTGCATCCCGAGCAGTCCACCGACGCGATCGTCGCCCACCACCCGGAAGCGAAGTACTTCAACACCTAGGAAAGGAACTCATGAACGCGAAGTTGCAGAAGGTCAACGGCCTCGAGTTCGCCGTCGCCGACCTGAAGCTGGCCGAAGCGGGCAGGCACCAGATCCGGCTGGCCGAGCACGAGATGCCGGGCCTGATGGCGACTCGCAGGGAGTACGCGGACTCCAAGCCGCTGAAGGGTGCGCGGGTCGCGGGCTCGCTGCACATGACGGTGCAGACGGCCGTGCTGATCGAGACGCTGAAGGAGCTCGGCGCCGACGTCCGCTGGGTGTCCTGCAACATCTTCTCCACCCAGGACGAGGCGGCCGCCGCGGTCGTGGTGGGGCCGAACGGCACGCCGGAGCAGCCCGAGGGCGTGCCGGTGTTCGCGTGGAAGGGCGAGACGCTGGAGGAGTACTGGTGGTGCACCGACCAGCTCTTCCAGTTCGGTGACCAGGGTCCGAACATGATCCTCGACGACGGCGGTGACGCGACGCTGCTCGTGCACAAGGGTGTCGAGTTCGAGGCGGCGGGCGCCGTGCCAGAGGCCACCGAGGACGACCCGCACGAGTACCGGGTGATCCTGTCCACGCTGAAGGCGTCGCTCGCCGCGGACTCGAAGCGGTTCACCAGGATCGCCGAGGGCATCAAGGGCGTCACCGAGGAGACCACCACCGGCGTGCACCGCCTCTACGAGTTCGCGAAGACCGGTGAGCTGCTGTTCCCGGCGATCAACGTCAACGACTCGGTGACGAAGTCGAAGTTCGACAACAAGTACGGCTGCCGGCACTCCCTCGTGGACGGCATCAACCGCGCCACCGACACGCTCATCGGCGGCAAGGTGGCGGTGGTGTGCGGCTACGGCGATGTCGGCAAGGGCTCGGCGGAGTCGCTGCGCGGGCAGGGTGCGCGCGTGATCATCACCGAGATCGACCCGATCTGCGCGCTGCAGGCCGCGATGGACGGCTTCCAGGTGACCACGCTCGAGGACGTGGTGGAGACGGCCGACATCTTCGTGACCACCACCGGCAACTTCAACATCATCACCGCCGAGCACATGGCGAAGATGAAGCACCAGGCGATCGTCGGCAACATCGGCCACTTCGACAACGAGATCGACATGGCGGGCCTGGAGAAGACTCCGGGCGTCACCAAGGTCGAGATCAAGCCGCAGGTGCACGAGTACCGGTTCCCCGACGGGCACTCGATCATCGTGCTGTCGGAGGGCAGGCTGCTCAACCTCGGCAACGCGACCGGGCACCCGAGCTTCGTGATGTCCAACAGCTTCACCAACCAGGTGATGGCGCAGATCGAGCTGTTCACGAAGCCCGGCGAGTACGGCAAGCAGGTGTACGTGCTGCCGAAGCACCTCGACGAGAAGGTCGCCCGGCTGCATCTCGACGCGCTCGGCGTGAAGCTGACCAAGCTCACCAAGGAGCAGGCGGCCTACATCGGCGTGGACGTGGAGGGCCCCTACAAGCCGGACCACTACCGCTACTGAGCCCAGCTGCCGGCCCCCAAGGCCACCTTTGTTGCGTTGAACGCAACAAAGGTGGCCTTGGGGGCAGATCCAGACAACGGAGGTGCCTCGTGCGAAGGGTTGCCGACCGGCTGAACAACGCGCACCGCCCCACGTTCTCGGTGGAGTTCTTCCCGCCGAGGGACGAGGCCGACGAGGCGGTGCTGTGGCGGGCGATCCGGGAGCTGGAGCCGCTCGACCCGGCCTACATGTCGATCACCTACGGCGCGGGCGGGTCGAGCCGCGACGGCACCATCCGCAACATCGCCAGGGTGGCCACCGACACCACGCTCGTGCCGATGGCCCACCTGACCGCCGTGAACCACTCGGTCGCCGAGCTGCGCAACGTGATCGGGCACTTCGCGGCGGTGGGCGTGCACAACATCCTGGCGCTGCGCGGCGACCCGCCCGGCGACCCGATGGGGGAGTGGGTGCCGCACCCGCAGGGCCTGCACTACGCGGAGGAGCTGGTGCGGCTCATCCGGGAGCTCGGTGACTTCTGCGTCGGTGTCTCGGCGTTCCCGTACGGGCACCCGCGTTCCGCCGACCTGGACACCGACACCCACTACCTCGTCCGGAAGCTGCGCGCGGGGGCCGATTTCGCCATCGCGCAGCTGTTCTTCGAGGCCGAGGACTTCCTGCGGCTGCGCGACCGCGTCGCCGCCGCCGGATGCGACGCGCTGATGCTGCCCGGCATCATGCCGCTGACCACGCCGCGCACCCTGCGCAAGACGATCGAGCTCTCGGGCGCGACCCCGCCCTCCTGGCTCGTCGACCGGCTCGCCCCGCTGGAGGACGACCCGAAGGCGTTCCGCGCGGAGGGCCTCGACGTGGTCACCGAGCTGTGCTCGCGACTGCTCGCCGAGGGCGTTCCCGAGCTGCACTTCTACACGTTCAACCGCTCGAAGGCCACCCGTGAGCTGGTCGAGCGGCTCGGTCTGCGCTCGCCCGCGCCGCCGCTCGCACTCACCTGAGCCGGTGGCGGCTGCTCAACGGCGAGCGGCTGCCACCTCCCGACCGTGCCTTGACGTCTCCCGCCCAGCGCGCATAACGTCTGAAAGCGATTTCGCGCTGAAACGTTTCAAGGAGGAGGCGTTCGTTGAGGCATCGATATCTCCGGCGCGGTACGGCGGTGCTCGCCGTGGTGGCGGGACTGGTGACCGCCGGACCCGCCGTCGTGGCGAGTACGGCGGCGCCCCGCGGTCACGCTCCCGGCGCACCCGTCGACCTGACCGTGGGGGACCGCGACCGTCCCCTCAACGTGGAAGGCGCCCCGCTGTTCGGCTGGCGGCCCGTCGACCGCGACCCCGGTGAGCTCCAGACCGCCTACCAGATCGTCGTCCGCCAGGACGGCAAGCCGGTGTGGGACAGCGGCCGCGTCGCCTCCGGCAGCCAGGAGTACGTGGCCTACGCGGGTCCCGCACTCGCTCCCGCCACCGGCTACACGTGGACCGTCCGCACCTGGGACCGCACCGGCCAGCCCTCGCCGTGGGCCCGGCAGGCGGCGTTCGACACCGGCCTGGACGACGGCGACTGGCGGGCGAGCTGGATCCGCCGCACCACCGCCGAGGCGGACGACTACACGCTCGCGCGCAAGGAGTTCACCCTCGGCCGCTCGCCCGTCGTGCGCGCTCGCGCCTACATCGCCGCGAGCCACCAGTACGCCCTGCACGTCAACGGCACGGTCGTCGACAAGGGCGGCACGTTCGCCTACCCCGACGCCGGCTACTACCGCGCCGTCGACGTCACCAGGCAGCTGCGCGCGGGCGGCACCGCCGTCGTCGGCGTGCAGTACCACTGGTACGGCCGGGGCCAGGGGCGTCCGGCGGGCGAGCCGGGCCTGCTGCTGCGCCTGGAGGTCGACCACGCCGACGGCACCACGCGGACCGTGGTCACCGACGGCAGCTGGCAGGTCACCCGCGGCCCGTGGCTGCCGGCGCCGAAGCGCAACGGCGACGGCGGCGACTACGTCGAGGAGTTCGACGCCACCGCCGAGCCGCGCGGCTGGGACCGGCCCGGCTTCGACGCCTCCGCGTGGCAGACGCCCCAGGTGCTCGGCACCCACCCCGCGGGGGTGTTCACGTCGCTGCGGGCGCAGGAGACCGATCTGCAGTTCGAGACCGTCGAGCCGGTGAGCGTCACCCGCCTGGACTCGGGCACGCTCGTGGCCGATTTCGGCAAGGTCATCCCCGCCGCGCCCGTCGTCCGCTTCCGCGACGGCGAGCAGGGCAGGCACGTCGCCATGCACGCGGGCTACGTGCTCAACCCCGACGGCACGGTCTCGCGCGACAGCGACGACAACCAGAACACCAACCTCGCCTACGGCCACACGCAGCGTGACGGCGACCAGACGTTCCGCTCGTTCACGTACCTGGGTTTCCGTTACCTCGAGGTGGAAGACCCCTCCGCCGAGATCAGCGCCGTCGTGCAGCACACGGCCGTCGACGACGGCCGGCGGGCGTGGCTGCGCACCTCCGACCCCGGTGTGGACGCGGCGTTCGACCTGATGCGGCGCTCGGCCCTCTACGGCTCGCAGGAGCAGTTCCTCGACACCCCGACCAGGGAGAAGGGGCAGTTCCTCGGCGACACGGCCGACATCTCGCTGGCCACGATGTCCGGGTACGGCGAGCGCACGCTCACCCGGCAGGCGATCCGGCAGTTCATCGAGTCGCAGGCGCGGTACTGGCCCGACGGCAGACTCAACGCCGTCTACCCGAACGGCGACGGCAAGCGCGACATCCCCGACTACACCGAGATGTTCCCCGGCTGGATCTGGGACTACTACGTGCGCACCGGCGACCGGGGCGTGCTGGCCGAGGCCTACCCCGTGATGCGCGCGGTGGCCGACTACGTGCGCCGGTACATCGACCCGGCGACCGGCCTGGTCACGCGGCTCGAAGGCGGCTCGGGCGAGTACCGGTACGGCATCATCGACTGGCCCGCGACCATGCGCTACGGCCACGACATGAGCACCGCGGCGAGGACCGTGATCAACGTGCTCGGCGTCGACGTGCTCAACGCGACGGCCCGCGCGGCGGAGGAGCTCGGCGAGTCCGGCGAGGGCCTGCGTGCCGACGCGGCGGCCCTCACCGGGGCGATCAACGCCACGCTGCGCCGCGGCGACGGCCTCTACCACGACGGCCTGCGCGGCGACGGCTCGGCGAGCACGCACGCCTCGCAGATCGCGAACGCCTACGCGCTGGCGTTCGGCGTCGTCCCGGAGGAGGACCGGGCGGCGGTGAGCGAGTACGTGGCGAGCCTCGGGATGCGCATGGGGCCGATGACGGCGCACCGGTTGCTGCAGGCGCTCGCGGGCAGGCCGGACGACGTCGTCGAGCGGCTGACCGACGCCGAATCGCCGGGCTGGGCGAACATCCTCGCGCGCGGCGGCACGTTCACCTGGGAATCGTGGGACGCGCCGGAGACGGGGCAGAGCCATTCCCACCCGTGGGGTGCGACGTCGCTGGTGGAGATCCAGCGGACGATCCTCGGCGTGACGCCGACGGCGCCCGCGGGCTCCGAGGTCGCCATCCGGCCGCCGAAGTCCGGTGTGGACAGTGCGGCCGGTGAGGTGCCCGTGCAGCGCGGCATGGTCGGCGTCGACTGGCGGCGCGTCGGCGACGGCGTGTCACTGACGGTGGACCTGCCGGTCAACGTGGTCGCGGAGGTGCACGTACCCGCCGGCGGCAAGGACGACGTGCGCGTCCACGGCCAGGCCCGCTTCGTCGAGCGGCGGGACGGCTACGCCGTCTACGAGGTCGGCTCCGGCAAGGTCACCTTCTTCTCGGCGTGACGCTCCCCAAGGGCACTTCGGTCGCGGTCAACGCGACTGAAGTGCCCTTGGTGCGTTCGCCGGGGGCGTTCTTCGCCGCCGAGACGGGGGCGTATGCGCGCGAGCGTCTCGGCGATGGGCTCACCGCCGCCGTCCCGGGTTGACTGGGTGCATGACTGACGGACCGCTTGTCGCACTGACGCTGCTCGCCGTGCTCGGCACCGGGCTCGTCGCGGGCGTCTTCTTCGCCTTCTCGTCGTTCGTGATGCGGGCACTCGCGTCGCTGCCGCCCGCGCAGGGCGCCGCGGCGATGCAGTCGGTGAACCGGACCGTGCTCAATCCGGTGTTCCTGGGGGTGTTCGCCGGTACCGCGCTACTGTCGGTGGCACTCGTGGTTCTGTCCATCGTGCGCGGCGGCGGGGCCTGGCTGCTCGCCGGTGCCGTTTCTTACCTCGCCGGTACGTTCATTCTCACGCGCATGGTGCACGTTCCCCGCAACGACGCGCTGATGCGCGTGGCCGCGGACAGCGCCGAGGGAGCCGAGTTCTGGACCGGCTACGTTCCCGCGTGGACCCGGTGGAACCACGTCAGAATGCTCGCCTCGCTCACGTCCTGTGCATTCTTCGTCATCGCCTTGGTGAATAGCTGAATTCCCGGATATAGCTTTCGCTGGACCATTGCGGTGAACCCGTTTCCTGAGCCCGCCGGTTGTTGCGGTCTGTGACAATGCGGTGCGAGACTGCAGGACAGGGCTTGGCAGGAACTGCTCCGTCCGGGTGCCCGGTCGGCAGCGGGAATCGCTGGGGGGACGCAGGGCCGTAAGGCCCTAGCGTGGCCCGGGGAGACCCAAGACGGTGGAGTCGGCCAAGGCCTCAGGGCCAGTGAGGAGTCGGCCATGTACCAGACCACGGTGGGTGCTGTGATGACCCGCGATGTCATCGCGGTCGGGCCGGACGCCGACTTCAAGACGATCGTGGAGCTTCTGCTCAGCCACGACATCGGGGCCCTTCCCGTCGTGAGCGAGGACGGCCTGCTCCTCGGTGTGGTCTCGGAGAACGACCTGGTGCTCAAGCACGAGCAGCTCGCGGAGGCGGACGGCCAGCCGCCCTCGCTCGCCCGCAGGCGCGCCCGGCAGCGGTGGCAGCGGTCGTGGGCGACGCGGGCACTCGACCTGATGATCACGCCCGTGTACTCGCTGGACGTCCGCGACTCGCTCGGCGCGGCCGCGCGCGAGTTCGGCCGGACGGGGGTACGCAGGCTGTACGTGCTCGAGGACGGTGGGCTCGCGGGCGTCATCACGCGCGGCGACCTGCTGAAGGCGTTCGTCAGGGACGACGAGCACATCCGGGGGGAGATCCGGAACGAGGTGTTCGGTCGCGCGCTGGCGATGGACGACGGCGCCGTGGACGTGCGCGTCGACCGGGGTGTGGTGACGATGTCCGGCAAGGTGGAACGCCGCAGCGACGGCGAACTCGCGCAGCGGCTCGCCGAGCACGTGCTCGGCGTGGTGCACGTGCACAACCTGCTGGACTACCGCATCGACGAGGCGCCGGGGCTCGCCCCGCGCTGAGGCCGTGCCGGCGCGGCCGACGCGTCGCGCTGCGCCGGGATGGGCGCCGTGTCCGTGAACCGGTGCCCGGACAGCCTGGCGATGCGGACCAGGATCCCGTTGTCGAACGCGTAGCGCAGCGCGAGGACGTGAGGGAGGCGAGGGCGGTCGTGGTGACCGAGCGGGCGGGCGAGACCGACACCGGTGATGGTCCACGAGGAACGCTCGCCGCCGAAGGAGATCGTCACGGGTCTGCCCGTCGCGGCGCGCGTGAGCGACGGGTCGGTACCGGTGGGCACCAGCACGTCGCCACCCTCCCGCACGAAGCAGGCCACTGGCCGGGGCCGCCCGCCGTCGATCGCGATCATGGCGGTGTGGCTGTGGTCATGAGAACACACGAGCGCGAGGCAGTCGGAGTGTGTCAGCTCGAGCGTGTCCACGTCCGCTCCTTCGGCGTTGCCGGATTGCCGAAACGGCGGTCGCACCGGCGATCGCCCGGCCTGCTCGCGGTTCGCGCGGAAAACCCCCGGCAGAGGCTTCACCGCAGCGCCCGCGGGCTTCACAATTCCTTAGTACGCCAGGCGAAAAAATTCGTCCAGGGTTCGAGTCCGATTCGGAACACGGTGCGCGACAACGGGTGACAAACGCGGAGGTGGCAGATGACGATCACGGAGAGCCGCAGTGGTGTGTTGCCGGTTCGCACCGAGTTCACGTTCGCCTGGCGCGGCTACGACCGCGAGCGGGTCAAGAGTTATGTGCGGGCGGTGGAAGAGGAAATCCGGTTGCTGACGGCGGATCGCGACTCCGCGGCCGACACCGCCGAGAGACTCGCCGTCGAGCTGGACGCGGTCCGCGGTGAGAACGATGCGCTGCGCGCGCGGCTCGAGCGGGTCAGCCGCAGCCCCATCGAAACGGACGGGCTCTCGGAACGCCTGCTGCGCATGGTGGATCTCGCGCACGAGGAAGCCGGCGAGATCGTCGAGAACGCGCGCACGATCGCCGAACAGAGCTGGGCCGCCGCGCACGAGGCCGCCGAGCGGCTGCGGTCGCGCTACGACCGGATGCTCGCCGAGCTGGACGAGCGCCGCGCGCAGATGGAGACCGAGCACCGCGAGCTGATGGCCAGGGCGCAGGCCGATGCCGAGGCAATGACGAAGCAGGCGGAACGGCGGCGCCGCGAGCTCGACGAGCAGGCGGCGCGCAGGCGGCAGGAGGCCGAGCGCGAGTTCACCGCCGCGATGGCCGGGCGGCGGGAGGAGACCGTGCGGCTCATCGAGGAACGGGAGACGGCGGCGAAGGCGAAGGCCGAACGGCTGCTCGCCGACGCGACCGCGAGGGCCCGCGAAAGCGAGGAGCTGCGCCGCCGGATCGCGGCCGAGCTGCGGACGGCCCGTCAGGTGCTGACGGAGGCGATCCCGTTCACGGAGCCGCTGGAGGGGGAGGACGAGGCGCTGCGGGCGGCGGCGCCGGTTCCGGCTTCGGCGGTTCAGGCCGCGGAGCCGGTTCCGGCGTCAGAGCCGGGTCCGCCACTACGGCCCTCGCCCACACCGAGGCCCCCCGCGGACCTGCCCGCGCAGCGCGATGGCGCACCGGCGCCGCTGATCCAGCCGGTCCGACTGCGGTGAAGGCCACCTTCACTGCGTTGAACGCAGGCATGGTGGCCTTCACTGCGGTGGCGGTGGGCAGCGCCTCCGCTTGGGTGGTGGGGGGAGACGGGCGGGCGCAGGCATGGTGGCCTTCACTGCGGTGGCGGTGGGCGGGCGCCCGCATGCACCCGTGACCGACCGCACCCAAGGCCACCTTTGGTGCGTTGAGCGCAACAAAGGTGGCCTTGGGGAGCGCTCCTCCTTCCCGGTGGTCGCGGGGCGGTTCTCTTGCAAACGATGATCATCACCAGTAGCACTGATAGGTGCTGGTTACCCGACCGCCGACGAGGCTGGAGGCCGACACATGTCGCTGAACGTGCCCACCGAGCTGCTGGACCGCGCCGAACGAGGCGAGGTGAACGACGCCGAGTTCGTCGCCTGCGTGCGTGAGTCGCTGCCCTACGCGTGGCAGGTAGTCTCGGGCGTGGTCGCCGACCTGGAGACGGGCCAGGAGCCCTTCGCCGACAACACCACGCCGCCGCCGAGCGAGGCCGAGCGCGGCCAGCTGCTGCGCGCGCTGGCCTCCGACGCGATCCGCGGCGGGCTGGAGCGGCATTTCGGCGTCAAGCTCGCGTTCCAGAACTGCCACCGGGTCGCGGCGTTCCGCACCGCGGCGGTGGACAGCGACACCTACCGCGAGTTCATCTCCGTGCGCGGCCAGCTGCTCAACCAGAGCCCCGAGCTGCGCGACTGCTAAGCGACCGGGCCGCTCCCGCGCAGCGCGGGCAGCACCTCCGTGCCGAGGCGCGCGATGGTGCCCAGCGTGCGCTCGCGGGAGCCGCAGCCCTCCACCATGAGGATCACGTGCTCGATGCCGGTGCGCTCTGCGCTCGCGCGCAGCCGCGCGACACAGTCTGCGGGGCTGCCCACCGGGTGCAGCGAGCACAGCAGGTCCGTGTAGGCGTCCGGGTCCCGGGGCGCCCTCGGCCGGTCGTCCACCGGGACGTAGCCGGCGAGTCCCTCGGCGAGCCAGCCCGGCATCGCCTCCTTCAGCTCCCGTTCCGCTCGCGCCCGGTCGTCGGCGACGTGACACAGCATCGCCGAGACGTGCCGCACCCCGGCCGGGTCGCGGCCCGCGTCGGCCGCCGCCTTCTCGTAGCAGGCCACGAGCCCGGCCTTCTCGTCGTCGCCGATGTGCATGCCCAGCAGCATCGGCAGCCCGCGTGCCGCGGCGAGTTCGACCGTCGGCCGGGACGTGCAGGCGATCGTCACCGGCGGGCGGCCCCCGGGCCTCGGCACCATCGGCACCTCCCGGAACGCGAAGTGCTCGCCCGCCGCGCTCACCCGCTCCTCGGTGAGCGCGCGCAGCAGGAGGTCCAGGCCCTCTTCGAAGCCGTGTTCGTAGCGGCCGAGCCCGGTTCCGAAGACCTCCAGGTCCACCCACGGCCCGCCGCGGCCGACCCCGAGGTGGAAGCGGCCGCCCGACAGCCGGTCCAGCAACGTGACCTGCTCGGCCAGCGCCAGCGGGTGTGTCGTGGAGAGCACGCTCACAGCGGTGCCGAGCGTGATGCGGCTGGTCGCGCCGAGCGCGTGGGCGGCGAACGTCACGGCTGAGGGGCATACGCCGTAGGACATGAAGTGGTGCTCGGCGATCCACGCGTCGTCGAAACCGGCCACCTCGGCCGCGCGGACCGCCTCCGCCGCACGGAGCAGTGCCTCCGCGTCGTCCTGTCCTGGGAACCGGCCCGCCAGGAGGAAAATCCCGAACCTCACCGCGCCGACGTTACCGATGGTCCGAATTGGACGGCGCCCGGCGTGGGCGATCCGCCTGCGGTGGCGACTGAGCAGTTGGTAACGTCGTTTTTGTGGGGAATCTCCGTACACGCATCGTGTCTTGGGTCACGCGCAGATATCTGGCCAGAGCACAGAAGAAAGGCCTCGACCTCTCGAAGCTCGCGATCCTGCCCGACGCCGCGCTGATGCCGCTCAAACGCGACGCGCTCGACCCCGTGCCGGAGCTCGGCCGGGCCAGGGAGCAGACCCCGGTCACGAAGCTGCCGGTGCCGTTCGGTCTGAACCTCTGGCTGGTCAGCGGCTACGAGGAGGCCAAGGCGGTGCTGGGCGACGCCAAGGCGTTCAGCAACGATTTCGAGCACCTCGTCGGCAAGGCGGACGGCGCCGAGCAGAACCCGGGCGGTCTCGGGTTCGCCGATCCGCCCGTGCACACCCGGCTGCGGCGCCTGCTGACGCCGGAGTTCACGATGCGGCGGCTGTCCCGGCTCAAGCCCGGCATCGAGGAGGTCGTCAACGAGCGGCTCGATCTGATGGCGAAAGCCGACGGCCCCGTGGACCTGGTGGAGGAGTTCGCGCTGCCGATCCCGTCGCTGGTGATCTGCGAGCTGCTCGGCGTGCCCTACGAGGAGCGGGACGCGTTCCAGCACCTCGCCGTGGCGCGGTTCGACCTCTTCGGCGGCGCGGGCGCGTCGCTGGGCGCGATCTCCGAGTCGCTGGAGTACCTGCTCGGCGTGGTCCGTGAGCAGCGGAAGAACCCCGGCGACGGCCTGCTCGGCATGATCATCAAGGAGCACGGCGACGAGGTGGACGACCGGGAGCTCGCCGGGCTCGCCGACGGCGTGCTGACCGGCGGGTTCGAGACCACGGCCAGCATGCTCGCGCTCGGCGCGCTGGTGCTGCTGCAGGATCCCGAGTCGTTCGCGAAGGTGCGCGACGACGACGAGTCCATCCACGGTTTCGTGGAGGAGCTGCTGCGCTACCTGACCGTCGTGCAGGTGGCGTTCCCGAGGTTCGCGCGCGAGGACGTGGAGATCGGCGGCCAGTCGATCAAGGAGGGCGACATGGTGGTGGTGTCGCTGTCGGGCGCCAACCGCGACGACGTGCTCGGCCAGGCCATGGGCGGCTTCGACGGCACGCGGGTGCCCGCGAAGCACCTGGCGTTCGGTTACGGCGCGCACCGCTGCATCGGGGCCGAGCTCGCGCGCATGGAGCTGCGGTCGGCCTACCCCGCGCTGGTGCGCCGGTTCCCGGAGATGCGGCTGGCCGTGAGCCCCGACGAGCTGGAGTTCCGCAAGGTCTCGATCGTCTACGGCGTGGAGAAGCTGCCGGTCACGCTGCGCTGAGCGGCCGGCTCAGCCGCCTGCCATCGCGCCGACGACCAGCAGCGGCTCGACGCCGTCGGTGACGGCCCTCGGCAGCGGGGTGTCCGGCGGCTCGTGGGAGAGATCCTCCTCGCACGCGAAGAAGCGGACGAACGCGCGGCGCCGGTGCGTGACGTGGTCGCGGATCGTGCCGCGCAGCACGGGGTAGCGCTCCTCGAGCGCGTCGAGGACACCGCCCACGGTCGCCGGTCCCGCGAGCTCCAGCCGCACCTCGCCCTCGACGCGCGCGAGGTTGCGCAGGTGGGTGGGCAGCACGACGCGGATCATGGCAGCGTCTGCACCTCCACCGAGAGCACGGCGGGCAGGTCGCGCACGATGGGTGCCCAGCTGTCCCCGGCGTCGGCCGAGGCGTAGACCTGGCCGCCCGTGGTGCCGAAGTAGATGCCGCAGTCGTCGAGCGTGTCGACGGCCATCGCGTCGCGCAGCACGTTGACGTAGCAGTTCTCCTGCGGCAGGCCCTTGGTGAGCGGCTCCCATTCGCCGCCGCCGGTGCGGCTGCGGTACACGCGCAGCCTGCCGTCGAGGGGGAAGTGCTCGGAGTCGCTCTTGATCGGCACGACGTACACGGTGTCGGGCTCGTGGGCGTGGACGTCGATGGGGAAGCCGAAGTCGGTGGGCAGCCCCTCGCCGATGTCGTACCAGTGCTCGCCGCCGTCGTCGCTGCGCATGACGTCCCAGTGCTTCTGCATGAAGAGCACGTCGGGGCGGAACGGGTGGATCGCGAGGTGGTGCACGCAGTGGCCCACCTCGGCGTCGGCATCGGGGATGCCCTCCGAGCGCAGGCCCTTGTTGATGGGCCGCCACGTCTTGCCCCCGTCATCGGTGCGGAACGCGCCCGCCGCGGAGATGGCCACGTAGAGCCGGGCCGCGTCCCTGGGGTCCTGCACGATCGTGTGCAGGCACATGCCGCCCGCGCCGGGCTGCCACGACGGCCCCGACTCGTGGGTGCGCAGTCCGGGCAGCTCCTGCCAGGTTCGCCCGCCGTCGCCGGAGCGGAACAGCGCCGCGTCCTCGACCCCGGCGTAGACGGTGTCGGGGTCGGTCAGCGACGGCTCCAGGTGCCAGACGCGCGCGAACTCCCACGGGTGCTGCGTGCCGTCGTACCACTGGTGCGTGCCGGTCTCGCCGTCGTAGGTGAACTCGTTGCCGACGGGGTTCCACGTGGTGCCGCCGTCGTCGGAACGCTGGACGACCTGGCCGAACCAGCCGCCGGACTGGGACGCGTAGAGGCGGCGGGGATCGGCGGGCGAGCCCTTGAGGTGGTAGATCTCCCAGCCCCCGAACAACGGGCCCCGCACGTCCCAGTTCTTCCGCGCACCGTCCGAGGTCAGCACGAACGCTCCCTTGCGGGTGCCGACCAGAACCCGTACCGACGTCATCTCTCGTCCCTCCCGTTCCACGCGCGACGGGTCGCACGCTAACGGCTGAACTTGTGAAAAACAAGTACGGTTCGGTGAGTGGTGTCCTGGTCCGTGGCGGTGATACGCCGTTGTCCAGGGCGGACGCAGTGATTAGGTTGTCGGTATCGCCCCAGACCCCGGCGTGTCAGCGATTCGCACCTGCCTTCGGGAGCGCCGTAGAGCATGTCCGGCAGATCGGAGTCTTCCGCGCGGCACCGTCCCCACTCGGTGTCCGACGCACTCGCCGGGCTGCGGCTCGACGACCTGCTCGCGGGCGTCCAGCAGCGGCTGACCGAGCTGAGCAGCGCGGGGGACCGGCTGCAGGCGCTGCTCGCCGCCGTGCTCGCGGTCGGTGCGGGCCTCGAACTCGACTCGACGCTGCGGAGGATCGTCCGCGTGGCCGCCGAACTCGTCGGGGCCGGGTACGGCGCGCTGGCCGTGCGCGGTGAGGAACCCCGGTTGCTGTCGGAGTTCACCCGTGAGCCGGACGGCGCCGCCAGGGTGCGGTCCGGGGAACCGCCGAGCGGGCCGGGCGTGCTCGACGTACCGGTCCGCGTTCGCGACGAGGTCTTCGGCAACCTCTACCTGGCCGGCAAGAAGGACGGTGGCAGGTTCACCGCCGACGACGAGATCGTGCTGAGGTCGCTGGCCGCCGCCGCGGGCGTCGCGGTGGAGAACGCGCGGCTTTTCGAACACTCCCGCATGCGGGAACGCTGGTTCGAGGCCACCGGCACGATCAACGCGACGATCCTCGCGGACGCCGACGTCCACGAGACACTGCACCTCATCGCCGAACTGGCCAAGGAGGTGGCCGGTGCCGACGTGACCCTGATCGTGCTCGGCCGGGACGGCGGGCGCCTGACGATCGCCGCGGCGGCGGGGGAGCGGGCCGGCCTGCTGGCAGGCGGGAGCGTCTCCGGGACCGACCCCGTGGTGGGCGATGTGCTGCGCACGGGCGAGACGAAGCTGGTCGCCGACCTCAACGCGGTGCCGCGGGCGGAACGCGCCATGCTCGGCTCGGAGTTCGGCCCCGCGGTGGTGGCGGCGATGCGCAAGGCAGGTGACACCGGTGGCGTGCTGCTCGCCGCGCGCCGTCAGGGTGCTCCCCGGTTCGGGGCCGATCTGCTGACCGTGCTGTCGTCCTTCGCGGCGCAGGCCACCGTCGCGCTCGAGTTCACCGGCAAGCAGCACCGCGAACGTCAGCTCGCGGTGCTCGCCGACCGGGACCGCATCGCCCACGATCTGCACGACCACGTCATCCAACGGCTGTTCGCGACAGGCATGGTGCTGCAGGGAACGCTGAAGCACGTCAAGGACGGCCACGCCGTGCACCGGATCACGTCCGCGGTGAAGCAACTCGACGAGATCGTGCAGGAGATCCGCACGTCCATCTTCGACCTCCACACCTCGGACGGCGGAGCGAAGCCGAGCAGCGTCCGGCGAAGGCTGCTCGACGCGGCGGCGGAGGTCTCCGAGGACACGCCGGTCACACCGTCGATCCGGATCAGCGGAGCGGTGGACACCCTCGTGCCCGACGAACTGACCGGCCATCTGGAGGCCGTCGTCCGGACGGGGCTGCGGCACGCGCTCCGGCACGCGTCGGCGAGCTGGGCCAGGCTCCACGTTCAGGTGGGGCACGACGCCGTGGTCGAGGTCGCGCACGACGGCTCCGGAAACGGTTTCGACGAGCACGGACTCGCTGACCTGCGGGTGCGGGCCGCGGCCTGCGGAGGTGCCATGGTGCTGGCGCCCGGTGCCGCCGGTGAGACCGTCCTGACCTGGCGGGCACCCCTGCCCGGACAGGGGGCGGCACGAGTTCCGCCCAGCTCGCCGGACGGGTGATAGGTTCCGGACATCAAGCGCCCGTGTTCAGACCGGAGCACCGTGGCGGGATAGGCGGAAAGTGGTCAACGATCGCGCGGCGCGCGTGTGGGAGACCGTCATGCGGCACGCGGAGCAGGACGGGGCGACACCTTCTCTGCGCCATGTCTGCGCCGCGTGCGCGGAGGCGCTTTCCGCGGCCGGGGTCGGTTTTGCCCTGACGAGTAGTGTGGGCATGTTCGAGCCGGTCAGCGGCACCGATCCGAAGGTGGACGAGCTGGAGGAGCTGCAGGCGACCGTGGGCGAAGGACCCGGTTGTGAAGCGCTGGTGTCGGGGGAGCCCGTCCTGGTCGATGATCTCGCGTCCCCCGGCAGCGTGACGCGCTGGCCCGTGTTCGCCCCGGCGGCCGTCGACCGCGGCGTTCGCGGGATGTTCAGCTTCCCCGCCGGCCGTGGTGCCGTCCACGTCGGTGTACTGGAGGTCTTCCGCGACGTCACCGGCCCGTTGTCGCCGCGAGACCTCGGCGACGCCTTCGCCTACACCGACCTGGCGATGCTGCTGGTGCTCGACAGCAGGGGCGGCATCGCGGCCTCCCCCGCCGAGTCCACCGTGCGCACCGGGGACGGGGAGGCCGTGCTGCACAGCGCCGAAGTGCACCAGGCGGCCGGAATGTTGTCCGTACAGCTGGGAATTCCCGTGGTGGACGCACTGCTGCGACTGCGTGCACGCGCGTTCGCCCAGAACGTTCGCTTGACCGAACTCGCGCGCTCCGTGGTCGCGCGCGAGATCAGCTTCGGCCCGAACGGCGGAAGTGTTTCGGATTCCGATCTGGAGGGCAGCGCATGACCGCATCGCAACGACAGGTCGCCCACGTGTTCGTGGAGCTGGCCGACACACTGGTCGACGACTTCGACCTCCTCGCCTTCCTGCATCTGCTGGCGACCCGCTGCAAGGACACGCTCGAGGTGGACGCGGTCGGGGTCCTGCTCGCCGACCACAACGGAACGCTGAACACCGTCGCGGCGTCGAGCGAGCGGGCCCGGCTGCTGGAGCTGTTCCAGCTGCAGAACGACGAGGGGCCCTGCCTCGACTGCTACCGCGGCGCCGCTCCCGTGCACGCTGCCGACCTGGCGGCGGAGCGCGGTCGCTGGCCTCGGTTCGTCGCGGTGGCCGAGGCCGAGGGCTTCGCGTCGAGCCACGCCCTGCCCCTGCGCCTGCGGGACGACGTGATCGGTGCCCTCAACATCTTCGGTACCAGGCCGGGCAGGCTGGCGGACGAACTGCTCGCGATCGGGCAGGCCCTCGCGGACATCGCCACCATCGGCATCCTGCAGGAACGCACGGCGCGTGATCGTGGGCTGCTCGCCCGGCAGCTGCAGGCCGCGCTCGACAGCCGGATCCTCATCGAGCAGGCCAAGGGCGTGCTCTCGGAGCGACTCGGATCGGGTGTCGACGAAGCCTTCGCCGTGCTGCGCGACTACGCCCGCAGCCACAACCGCAGGCTGCGTGAGGTTGCTCGCGCGGTCGTGGACAACGATCCCGGGGTCACCGACATCGCGTAGCGTTCACCGCGCTGGGTATCGGTGACACGTGAAGGGACATGCTCGATGCGGTTGAACGACGTCGCGTCCGCACGCACTCTGCTGTTCGTGCCGGGGCACCGGCCGGACCGGTTCGGGAAAGCGGCGGCCGCGGGCGCCGACGGTGTGGTGCTCGACCTCGAGGACGCCGTGGGCGCGGACGACAAGGACACCGCGCGGGAGCACGTCCGGGCCTGGCTCGCCGAGGGCAACGCGGCCGTCGTGCGCGTCAACGGCGCCGACACCGAGTTCCACGACGCCGACCTCGCCGCGCTCGCGGGGCTCGCGACCGTGGTGATGCTGCCGAAGGCCGAGCACGCGCGCGACGTCACCGCCGCCGCCGCGGTGCTGGGCTCGGGCACCGGTGTGGTGCCGCTCGTGGAGACCGCGGACGGGGTCCTGCGGGCTCGCGAGATCTGTGCCGCGCCCGCCGCGGTGCGGCCCGCGTTCGGCAGCATCGACCTCGCCGCGCAGCTCGGCGTCGACCCCGACTCGCACACCGCGCTCGCCACCGCGCGCTCCACGCTCGTGCTGGCCGCGGCGGGCGCGGGCTGCGCGCCGCCGCTGGACGGCGTCACCGCCAAGCTCGACGACGAGGCGAGACTGGTCGCCGACACCGAGCACGCCGTCGAGCTGGGCTTCACGGGCAAGCTGTGCGTGCACCCCCGGCAGCTGGCGCCGGTGCACGCCGCGCTGGCGCCCGCCGAGGAGGAGCTGCGCTGGGCCCGCGAGGTGCTCGCGGTCGCCGAGCAGGGCTCCGTCGGCGTGTACGAGGGCACGATGGTCGACCGCCCGGTGGTGCTGCGCGCGGAGCGGTTGCTGAGCAGGGCCGGGCTCTCCGGCGCCGGTGCCGCGTGAGGGTGCTGCCCGCTCAGGCCGCGACGCGGTAGTGGTAGGCGCAGACCTCGGTGAAGCCGGCGTGCTCGTAGACCCGCAGTGCTGCGTCGTTGTCCCGCTCCACCTGGAGGTACAGCTCGCTCGCGCCCTGGCTCGCCGCCCAGCGGGCCAGGGCGGCGAGCACCGCGCGGGCCGCGCCCCTGCCACGGGCCCTGGGCAGGGTGGCCATGCCGAACAGCCCGGCCCAGCCGGTGTCGGCGGCGGCGCGCCCCACGGCGACGACCTCGCCGTCGTGCAGCGCGCAGGCGAAGCCACCCGGCTGCCGCAGCCGGGCGAGCAGGTCCCGTTCGGTGCGCGGGTCGCCGCCGTCGCCGTGCACGGCGTGCCAGACGGCGAACCATGCCGGGCCCGGCCGGTTCTCGACGCGCACCTCGAGCGGGCCGTCCGTGCCGGCCAGCACGCGCGCGACCGGCGCGGTCCGCAGCGACATCGGGCTTTCGCGGCGGTAGCCCCGCGCGGCCAGCGCCGCGTCGAGCCCGCCGGGGCACGCGCCGGGGCTGAGCTGGAACCGCGTGGTGGCACCGCGTTCGGCGTAGAACGCCTCGGCCCTGGCGATCCGGCTCGCGAGGTCCCCGGGCTCGCCGTGCGGCAGCACCGAGCCCGCCCACCAGGACGCCCCGCGCGTGTGGCGCAGCCACCATCCGCCGTCCCGTTCGACGTGCTCGGCGGGCAGCGCGCGGGCGGCCCGTTCCTGCAGCTCCCGCACCACGGTCACCGCGCGGTCCCTTCGATCCGGCGGGCTTCGGCCCCGGTCACGGGCTCCGGCGGCTCGACGCCGTGCAGCACGAAGGCCAGCACCTCGGCCCCGCGGACCACGCGCGGGCCGGGGCGGTTGAAGTAGGCGGGCCCGTCGAGCACCCACACCGCGCCGTCGCGCACGGCGGGCAGGTCGCCCCAGCCCGGCTGTCCGGTGAGCAGGTCCAGCTCGGCAAGGGTGCGTTCCGGCGTGAACCCGCATGGCAGCACCAGCAGCACGTCCGGCCGCGCGTCGAGCACCACCTGCCAGGACATCGGCGTCGTGTGCTCACCGGGCCGGGCCAGCAGCGCCGTGCCGCCCGCCGCCTCGATCTGCTCGGGCACCCAGTGGCCCGCGGGCCACAGCGGGTCCAGCCACTCGATCGCGACCACCCTCGGCCGGGGCAGCCCGGCCACCCGCTCCCGCACCGTGTCGAGCCGTGCGCGCAGCCCGGCGATCCTCCGCCCGGCGACGTCGGCGCAGCCCAGCGCCTCGCCCACGACGCGCAGCGAGTCCAGCACCTCGGGCAGCGTGCGCGGCTCCAGGCTGAACACCCGCGGCCCGGACTCCAGCACCCGCACGGCGGCCGACACCTGCGCGTAGGACACGGCGCAGACGTCACACAGGTCCTGGGTGAGCACGACGTCCGGCGCGAGCCTGCCGAGCAGCTCCGTGTCCACTGTGTACAGTGCGGAGCCTTGGTGGGAACCGCCGACCGCGGCGGAGATCTCCCTGCTGCCCAGGTGCGCGCCGATCTCCTCGCCGGTCACCACCGGCACCGAGGCCACCTCGGCGGGCCAGTCGCACTCGTGCGTGCGCCCGACGAGGTCCTCCAGCCTGCCCAGCTCGGCGACGATGTCGGTGGCGGCGGGCAGCAGTGAGACGATCCGCATCGGCTCAGGTTAGGCCGCGCCCCGGCGGCCCGGCCAGGATCTGCTGGACAGCCCGGCCGGGCCGGGCTCGGCCGTGGGGTCCGGGCGGTCAGACCGCACCGCGGCCGGCCGCGAGCTCGCGCGCGTGCTCGATGAGCAGTGCGATCGCTCTCGTCAGCCGCAGGTACTCCTCGCCGTCGCCCCGTACGTCGAAGGGCCCGGGCACGGTCTGCGCGAGGTCATCGCCGGGCCCGGTGAGCAGTTCCGTCCAGGTCCGCTCGCTCGCGCCGAGCGTGAACGTCGCACCGTGCGGGGTCCGCTCGGCCGCCTGGATCACCGCGCCGCGGTACACGCGCAGCTGCACCTCGTCGTCGCCGCAGCGCAGGCCGATCGTGCCGTCCCAGTTCCCGGTGGCCGAGGTGAACCGGTCGTCCTCGCCGAGCCGGGCCGCCAGCGCCCCGGCCCACGCCGGGGTGCAGAACGCGCGGCCGGCCGGGTCGGGGCCCTCGGCCCGCGCGGGCACGAGCACGGTGACACTGCCGTCGCGCACCGTGCGCCCGTGCTCGTCCACGAGCACGCCGTGCCGCGTGACGATGCCGTTCTCGCCGCCGGTGGTGCGGCGGCAGCGGGTGACGGTCTGTTCGAAGCGCAGCGTGCTGCCCGCCCTGATGGGCGCACGGTAGTGCCAGCACGCGTCGAGGAGCAGGCCGCCGGATTGCTGGAACAGCGCGCTGAGCGCGCCGGGTCCGAAGTGGCCGAGGTCGGCGGGATCGTCGGCGGAGAGCTGCCGGGGCTCGCCCGAACATCGCTGCCCCACCTCGAAGTCCTCGAGGTACCGGTGGGTGGTCATGGTGCTCCAATGCGGCCGGGTGCCCTGCGACACGAACGATCGTTCCCATCGCCTCATGGCTGCTTTCCGGGCAAGTCGCAGCTGCCCGCCGGGTCGTTGCGGCCGGTGGGCGACGAGCTGCCGTCCACACCGGACCGGCCGTCTTCGGTGCGGCCGTGAGGAACCCGCACCTTTCCGGTGTTCACCTCGCCAATGTTTTTCCAACCCGCTTCGCCGGCGAAGCCGACCGTTCTTCACCGGTATTGCGGCATTCGGCGGAACGCGGTTCTGAAAAAGTTGCTCCATGCCGCGAATTCGACTTCCCGCCTTGACAAAGGAATCCCGCTGCGGTTGTCTCCTCGTGACTGATCACCTGGGGACTCGTCGCTGAGTACGCGCGGCGAGAAATTGCACGGAATTCGTGAGACATACCCTTACGGCAAACTGGGCGGGCCACGGAGAACATGGACGATACAGCGCCGAGATCTCCTCGGCAGGCCGGCGCGTCGTGGCATCCGAGGGCGTGGAGCCTGCGGATGAAGATCGCGGTGGTGCTGCTGCTCCCGGTCGTCGTCGCGCTGGTGCTGGCCGGTCTTCGCGTGCAGGCCGCACTGGACGAGGCCGGCAGGCTCAGCGCCGTGCGCGACCAGCTGCCCGTGCTGCGCGGCACCGTCGAGCTGGCCGAGCTCGTCGCCGACGAGATGGTCACCGCCTCGGCCCAGCCCGGCAGCGGGGCGCTGCGGGCGAGCATCGACGAGGTCGACGCGAAGGTCGCCGAGGTGCAGCGCGACGCCGAGTTCGCAGGGCTGCCCGCGGACACCGGGCGCGAGCTCAACACCGCGCTCGGCGGGCTCACTGGACTGCGCACGGCGGACGGAGCCTCCGGCGATCCCATCCTGCTCACCGACGGCTACCGGGACCTCGTCTTCACGCTCAGCGAGCTCGTGCCCGGGCTGATCGCCGGAGCCGGGAGCAGCGACCTCGACGCGACGGCGGCCACCACGCGCTCGATGATGCAGCTGCGCATGAACCTCGCCGTCGAGGAGGCGTTGCTCAACTCGGCGCGGCCGGGGCCGTCCGACCGGACGACGCTCGCGGCCGCGAACCGCGTCGCCGCCGAGGAAACCGTGCTGAGCAACCAGATCCAGCGTGGCATGTCACCGGAGGAGGCGGAGCGCTTCCAGGCGGTGATCGCGTCGGCGGCCGCCCGGCAGGACGCGCTGCGCAACGCGCTCACCGACGTCCGCATCGCCGACTTGTCGGCGCTGGCAGCGCCGCTCTCGCGCGAGGCGGCGGCGCTCGACGACCTGATCGGCGGGCTCGAGGACTCGCTGTCGGCGACGGTGACGGAGCGGACCAACGAGGGCCGCTCGGAGGCATTGCGCGACACCGCGCTCGTGTTCGCCGCGCTGCTCGGTGCGCTGGCCATCGCGCTGCTCGTGGCCCGCTCGCTGGTGTGGCCGGTGCGCACGCTGCATGCCGCGGCGCTCGACGCCGCGCGGCGCACGCTCCCGGCGACGATCGAGCGCGTGCGCGCGGGCGAGCAGATCGACTGGCGCGAGGTGGAGACCGTCGGCGTGGAGGGCGACGAGGAGATCGGCCAGCTCGCGCGCGCCTTCGACGACATGCGGCGCCAGGCGGTGCTGCTCGCCGGCGAGCAGGCGGAGCTGCGCAAGCAGGTCGGCGAGATGTTCATGACGCTCTCGCGGCGCAGCCAGTCGCTCGTGGAGCTGCAGCTGAGCGTGATCGAGGAGCTGGAGTCCGACGAGCGCGACCCCGGCAGGCTGGAGGAGCTGTTCCGCCTCGACCACCTCGCCACCCGCCTGCGCCGTAACGGCGAGAACCTCCAGGTCCTCGCCGGCGGTACGCCGTCGCGCCGCGACCACGGCCCGGTCTCGGCCATCGAGGTGCTGCGCGGGGCCACCTCCGAGGTCAAGGACTACCGCCGCATCACGGTCGTCAACGCCCCCAACGGGTCGGTGCGTTCGCACGTCGCCGCCGACGTCGTGCACATCCTCGCCGAGCTGCTGGAGAACGCGATCCGGTTCTCCCCTCCGGAGGAGAAGGTGGTGCTCACCGCCGACCGGGGCTCCGACGGCGGGCTGCTCGTCGAGGTCGTCGACCACGGGCTCGGGATGACGCCGGAGGACCTCGCCGACGCCAACCGCAGGCTCGCCGCGGGCGACGCCGTCAGCCCGGAGACGACGCGGCGCATGGGCCTGTTCGTGGTGGGCAGGCTCGCGGCACCGCATCGCGTCACCGTGCGCCTGCGGCCGACGATGGCGAAGGCGGGCCGCTCCGGCATCACCGCGAGCGTGCACGTGCCGGGCGAGCTGGTGCTCGCCGACGGTGTGCGTGAGCCGGCGCTCGCGGCGAACGGCTCGCGGCGCGGTGCACCCGCGGACCCGGTCGCCGAGCCCATGCTCGGCCGCGACCGGTCCGTGCCGCCGCCGACCCGCACGCCGATCTACGAGAACGTGGTGTCGAACTGGTTCGCCGAGTCGCCGGTGAGTCCGGGGCCGGACCGGCCCGCCGCGAACTGGAAGAGCCCCGTCGACGAGACCAGACGCGCCGCGGAGAGCGCGATCGAGGCCCCGGTCCCGGCGCAGCTGACCCCGGCGGGGCTGCCGACGCGCACACCGGGGGCCCAGCTCGCCCCCGGCGCCGCCGCGCCGCGCACGCGCACCGGGCCCGCCACGGGATTCCGCGATCCCAACGCCGTCAGGAACAACCTGGCCCGGCACTACAACGGCATGCGCGCGGCCCGGCTTCGCGCCGACTCCGGCACGGCCCCGGAGGGAAAGGCGGACCCACGATGACGAACGACACCGGCGCAGCCGCGGGGCGGACCGTGCCCGGCCTGCCGCGACGACGGGGAGGAACCATGACGGAAGCCACCACCGCCTCGACGGCGCAGAGCACCGGCTGGCTGGTGTCGGCGTTCACCGAGGAGGTCGCGGGCGTGGCGCACGCCGCGCTGGTGTCGGCCGACGGGCTGCTCGTGGCGGCCGACAAGAACCTGCCCAAGGACAGGGCCGACCAGCTCTCCGCGATCGCCTCCGGGCTCTCCAGCCTCGCGGTGGGCACCGCCGACCTGTTCACGGCGGGCCGGGTGGTGCAGTCGGTGATCGAGATGGAGCAGGGGTTCCTGCTGCTGATGAGCGTCGGCGACGGTTCCAACCTCGTCGTGCTCGCCGGTTCCGGTTGCGACATCGGCCTCGTCGGCTACGAGATGACCCTGCTCGTCGACCGTGTCGGCAAGATGGTCGACACGCCGATGCGCCGTCCTCCGGCGCACCAGGCCAGGCCGTGAGTGAGGCCGACCGACCCGGCTTCCGGCGCGAGCAGAGGTCCGCGCCGTCGCTGGCGCGTCCCTACGCGTGGACCGAGGGCCGGACCCGGCCGATCATCGAGCTCGCCATCGAGGCACTGGTGCAGACCACGCCGGAGGGCCACGCCGTGCCCTACAACCGCGCGAGTCCCGCGTCGATGGTGACGCAGCTGTGCCTGCGGCCCCGGTCCGTGGCCGAGATCGCCGCCCATCTGTCGGTGCCGCTGGGCGTGGCGAGGGTCCTCGTCAGCGACCTGCTCGGCGCCGGGTACGTGCTCGTTCGCGACACGCTGGGCGAGGACGCGAGCTGGGACGAGCGCCACGACCTGCTCGAAAGGGTCCTCAGTGGACTACGCACCCTCTGAGGCCGGCCAGGCCGCGTCGGCGAAGATCGTGGTCGCCGGCGGGTTCGGGGCCGGCAAGACCACGTTCGTCGGCGCCATCTCCGAGATCGTGCCCCTGCGCACCGAGGCGGTGCTGACGGCGGCCGGTATCGGCGTCGACGAGAACAGGGCCGTGCCCGGCAAACTGTCCACCACGGTCGCGATGGACTTCGGCCGCATCACGCTCGCCGACGACCTCGTGCTGTACCTGTTCGGCACGCCGGGCCAGCACCGGTTCTGGTTCATGTGGGACGACCTGGTGCGCGGCGCCATCGGCGCGGTCGTGCTCGCCGACACGCGCAGGCTCGCCGACAGCTTCGCCGCCATCGACTTCTTCGAGTCGAAGGGGCTGCCGTTCGTGGTGGCCGTCAACGAGTTCCACGGAGCCCGCAGGCATCCGGTGCCGGAGGTCAGGGAGGCGCTCGCGCTCGCGGCCGACGTCCCGGTGCTCACGTGCGACGCGCGGTCCACGGAATCCACCAAGCAGGCGCTGATCGCCGCGAGCGAGCACGCCATCGCGCAACTGCGCGCGGAGAGGAGCCGGCGATGAGCCACGACGTCCTGCACTTCGAGATGGGGGCGTGGCTGATGGTGCTCGCCTACCTCACCTCGGTGGTGGGCTGCACCCTCGGCCTCGCCTGCACGCTGCAGGCCCGCCACGCGCGGGCGCCGAAGATCCGGCTGGCGTGGCTCGGGCTGGCCGCCCTCTCCATCGGCGGCACCGGCATCTGGGTCATGCACTTCATCGCGATGCTCGGCTTCTCCACGCCCGGCATGCCGGTGCGCTACGACATCGCGCGCACGATCCTCTCCGCGGTGCTCGCCGTCGCCGCCGTGTTCCTCGGGCTGCTCGCGTTCGGCGCCCGGTCGCGGTTCTCGTGGTGGCGGCTGGTGGCCGCCGGCGTGATCACCGGGCTCGCGGTGAACCTCATGCACTACACGGGAATGTGGGCGGTGCAGGTGAAGGGCGAGATCGGCTACCACGCCGGGCTGGTGCTGCTCTCGATCCTCATCGCCGTCGTGGCGGCCACCGCCGCGCTGTGGTTCACGGCGGCGACGAGGAGGCTCGTGCACCGCTTCCTCGCCGGGCTCGTGATGGGTGTGGCGGTGACGGGCATGCACTACACGGGCATGGCCGCGGTCCGCGTGAACCTCGACATGGCGGCGCCGGACCCGGCCGGGGTGGAGGTGTTCTCGTTCCTCTTCCCGGTGTTCGTGCTCGCGGCGATCGCGATGGCCGTGCCGATCTGCGCGGTGCTGATGGCCCCGGCGCCCGGCGAGCGCGACGAGGAGCCGCCCGCGGGGACACCGGAACCCCACGCTCCCGCCCGCTCCGGGATCGCCGTGCGGTGAAGGCCACCTTCACTGCGTTCAACCGGCGCAGCGCCTCCGCTTGGGTGGTGGGGGAGACGAGCGGGCGCAGGCAAGGTGGCCTTCACCGCGGTTGGGTGGCCGCGTCAGTGCCCCGGTGCTAGCTCAGCTCGGCGAGCTTCGGCACCACGGGCGCCACCCGGTCGATCCACGCGGCGGGTGCGCCGCCGGGAGGCATGACGATCGCGGTGTGCACGCCCAGTTTCGCGAACGGCGCCATCGCGCGCACGAACTCGTCGCCCTCGTCCGGCCGCGGATCGTGCACCAGCACCGTCTTGCGGATCTCGTCGTAGTCGCGGCCGACGTCGTCGCAGTGCCGGCGCAGCACGTCGAGCTTGTGCTCCACCTCCTCCGGCGAGGATCCGAACAGGTTGCACGCGTCCCCGTACCGGGCCACCAGGCGCAGCGTCTTGCGCTCGCCGCCGCCGCCGATGAGCACGCGGGGCCGGTGCACCGGCTGCGGGGAGCAGAGCGTCTCGGCCAGCCGGTAGTGCTGGCCCTCGAAGGGTCCGTTGTTCTCCGGATCCCACATCTGCCCGCAGATGCGCAGCGTCTCCTCCAGCCGCTCGAACCGCTCCGCGACCGGCGGGAACGGCACGCCGAGGCCCTGATGCTCGCGCTCGTACCAGGCGGCGCCGATGCCCAGCGCGGCCCGTCCCCCGGAGAGCACGTCGAGCGTGGTGACGATCTTGGCGAGCAGCCCGGGATGCCGGTAGGTCACGCCGGTGACGAGCAGACCCAGCTCGATCGTGGACGTGTGCGCGGCCAGGAAACCGAGCGTGGTGTAGCCCTCCAGCATGTGCGCCTCGGCCGGGAGGCCGACGGGCTCGATCTGGAAGAAGTGGTCCATGAACGACAGCCAGGTGGCCCCCGAGCTTTCCGCCGCGGCGCCCACCCTGGCGAGCTCACCGGCGATGGCGGTGTTGCCGCCGTCGATCTCGAAGTTCGGCACGTGGAAACCGAGCTCCATGAAAATCCCCTTTACCCGTAGACGAATCCTCCCGTCACGCTAGATCCTGGAGCGCGCTCCAGGTCAACTCCGGATCGGACCTCAGCCCTTGTCGACGACGCAGAAGCGGTTGCCGTCCGGGTCGGCCAGCACGACGAAGTCGGGGTCGGCGGGGTAGCGGTCCCAGTCCACGCGCGTCGCACCGAGGCTCAGCAGCCGCTCCACCTCGGCCGCCTGATCCTGGGCGTAGAGGTCGAGGTGCACGCGGGGATGGCGCTGCACCTGCGACATGCTCTTGCCCAGCGCGATCCCGGTGCCGCCGCGATCGGGCGGCACCAGCACGGCCCACGTGTCGTCGGGCTCCTCGCGCAGGACGAAGCCGAGCGCGGCCGTCCAGAACCGGATCGCGCGGGGGACGTCGTCGACGCCGAGTACCACGGTGCCGAGGGTGAGTGGCGCGTTCATGCGTTCACCGTGCCAGGCGTCAGCCCCGCGCCGCGGCCTCCAGCGCGGCCACGTCCAGCTTCCGCATGCCCAGCATGGCGTCCATGGCCCGCCGGGCCCGCTCGGGGTCGGGGTCGTTGAGCAGCTCGAGCTGCCTGCGCGGCACGATCTGCCAGGACACCCCGTAGCGGTCCTTGAGCCAGCCGCACTGTCCCTCTTCCCCCTCCGCGGTGAGCGTGTTCCACCGCTCGTCGACCTCGGCCTGCGAGTCGCAGGTGACGAAGATCGAGAAGGCCTCCGTCGGAGGGAACTGCGGCCCGCCGTTGAGTGCGACGAACCGCTGGCCGTCGAGCTCGAAGGTCACGAACAGGACCTTGCCGTCGGGGCCTCTGGTCACCTCGCCGACCTTCGAGCCGGGCACGAGGGACACGTAGTAGCCTGCAGCCTCCTCAGCCTGGTCGGTGAACCACAGGAAGCTCGAAATCCTGCTCATCGTCGTTCTCCTTCGTTGTGTGACCTGTGCCACATTCCAGGTTGCCTTGACGCTGACGTCAATCCTTAGGCTCGCTCTCATGCGAATCGGCGAGCTCGCCCGGCGGGCGGGGACGACGACCAGGGCACTGCGCTTCTACGAGTCGCAGGGACTGCTCACGGCGCCCAGGGCCGCGAACGGCTACCGGGAGTACGGCGAGGAGCACGTCCGCCTTGTCGGCGAGATCCTCACGTTGCAGGCCGTGGGGCTGAGCCTCGACGACACGAGGCCGTTCGTCGGGTGCCTGCGTGCCGGGCACGAGACGGGCGACTCGTGCGCCGACTCGATCGAGGTCTACGAACGCAAGCTCGCCGAGGTGGACGCGCTGCTGACCCAGCTCGGCGAGGTGCGCTCGGGCCTCGTCGCCAAGCTCGCGTCGGCGCTCGCGCGCCGCCCGCTGCCCTGTGTCGTGCCCGGCAGCGCGCCACCACCGAACGAACAGGAGAGCCGATGACCACGGCAGACGTGACCGGCGAGGTGCTCGCCGTGACCGACGAGACCTTTCGCGCCGAGGTGCTCGAGCGGCCGGGGCCCGTGCTGGTGGACTTCTGGGCGCAGTGGTGCCCGCCGTGCCACATGATCGCGCCGGTGCTCGCGCAGCTCGCGGCCGAACGCGCGGGGTCGCTGACCATCCGCAAGATCAACAACGACGAGAACCCGTTGACCGGACGCGACTATCAGGTCATGTCGCTGCCGACGCTGATCCTGTTCCGGGACGGGCGCCCGATCCGGACGATCGTGGGCGCGCGGCCGAAGGCCCGCCTGGCCGCCGAGCTGGACGACGCACTGAACCCGCCACGACCGCAGTGAAGGCCACCTTCACTGCGTTGAACGCAGTGAAGGTGGCCTTCACTGCGGGGTGCCGCGGGTAGGGTCGGGATCATGTCGGTTTCCGAGATCGAACTGCGCACCCTTTCCGGCGACCCCGCGACGCTGGGCGGGCTGGGCGCCAAGGCACTGCTCGTGGTCAACGTGGCATCCCGGTGCGGCCTGACGCCGCAGTACGAGGGGCTGGAGCGGCTCCAGCGGCGCTACGCCGACCGCGGCTTCTCGGTGGCGGGCTTCCCGTGCAACCAGTTCATGGGGCAGGAGCCGGGGACCTCCGAGGAAATCGCCCAGTTCTGCTCGGCCACCTACGGTGTGAGCTTCCCGATGTTCGAGAAGATCGAGGTCAACGGCGAGGGCAGGCATCGCTTGTATGCCGAGCTCGTGCGTGTGCCCGACGCCGAGGGCGCCGCGGGCGACGTGCAGTGGAACTTCGAGAAGTTCCTCGTCGCGGGCGACGGCGAGGTGCTCGCGCGCTTCCGGCCCCGCACCGAGCCCGAGGCGGCCGAGGTCGTCGACGCCATCGAGGCCGCGCTGGGCCGGTGACACCGGCGGGGCGCCACCCCACTGTCCTCTTTGTACTCGCCGCGTCCGGCCGGTCATACCGGCGGGGCGCGGCATTTCTTTCAGTAAGAACCCAACCCTTTTTCACTCGTTCGCGTTAATCCCAATCTTTGACATCGAATTGACAGCCGTTAACCGGGGCCGCCATGATCCCGCGCATGGCGATCTCGTTCGCGCATTTTGTGCGAGTGTTTGTCGAATTCCGGCAGCGACGGGCTTCCCCACCTCCGAGGCCGCCTGAGTGTTTCTTTCCGAGCGGAACAATTTCCCGTTGATCCGCTCGTTCCTCGTCGCGCCCCGGGGTCGGCGCGGCAATTCATTTCAACGGTTGTCCTGAGAACCGGAGAGTTCGAATGTCAAGGAAATCGCCCCTGTGGCGAAAAGGGCTGACAGGTGTGCTCGCGGCGGTGCTCGCCGCCGGGGCACTCACCTACACGGGGTCCGGCGCCGGCGCCTATGCCGATGTCGACGTGTTCACCGACGCGAAGACCGCCGCCGACGGCAATCGGTACTGGGTGGAGAACCATGTCGTGTCCGACGTGGCCCGCAGCGCCGCACAGGAGGGCCAGCGCAAGAAATGGCTGCTGGTGTGGGCCGGTGACGAGAACATCGCCGACACCGTGGTGAAGGACGTCAAGAACCTCCCGGGCACCATCGCGGGCGGGCTGAACAAGGTGAAGAACGCCTTGCCCGGCCCCGACTTCCTCGCCGTCATCGACGCGACGCCGGGATCGTCCACGTACGGCAAGGTGGTGAACACCGCGACCGTCGGGCCGCTCGTGGAGAACGAACCGCACCACATGCAGTACGTGTGGCACAAGGGCGACACGATCTACGCGGGCGCGCTGTTCGCCGCGGCCACCTACGCGTTCGACGTCAGCGCCCTGCCCGAGCTGAAGCTCAAGGGCATCAGCCTGCCGACGCAGACGCTGGGCGGCTCCGTGCCCGACGCGTACTGGGTGCTCGAGGACGGCACCGCCTACGGCACCTACATGGGCGGGCCGGTCGCCCCCGGCCCCTACACCTACGAGAACGGTCAGACCGTGCTGAGCAACGGTTTCGCGGGCAGCCCCGGCGCCGTGATCCGGTTCGACGAGAACGGGCAGGTGCTCTCGCAGACGTCCGCGGCGACGCCGCAGGGCGACAACGAGAAGCTGTGCGAGAACCTGCCCACGCTCGGTCAGGCCACGTGCGCCAACCCGCACGGCATCCAGGCGCGCGAGGACCTCGACACGCTCGTCACGAGCGACTACGCCGAGCCGAGGAACATCATCCTCGACCCGGTCAAGCAGCCCTCGCCGTACCTGCGCAGGCCGACCGTCCGCACGTGGGACATCTCCGACCGCAACGCGCCGAGGCTCAAGTCGGTCTCGTACTTGCCGGACGGCCCGCGCGCCGCGAAGGCCGACCCGCTCTACGCCGAGAGCCGCGCCGTCATGGAGACCACCGTCACCAACCTGCCCGGCCACAAGGGTGCGTTCGCCCAGACCATGCAGGGCGGCGCGGTGTTCTACACACCGGACATCACCGCGCCCGCGCCACGCTGGACGCAGGTGTTCGACGACGGCGCCGCGAGCAAGAGCATCTACCCCGGCAACGACAGCGTCGGGTCGAGCTCCAACGGCGGGTGGATCCAGACGAGCCCCGACGACCGCTTCCTCTACCGCGCCATCACCGGCAGGCAGAAGGGCACGCTCGGCCCCGACGACCCGGGGGCGACCGGCGGTGTCTACGTGCTGGACATCCAGAAGCTGCTCGCGGCGGGCACGGACTTCGAGTGCAGGATCGACACGATCACCGAGTCCGAGCAGGGCGGTGCCGAGGCCGACTGCCCGACCGTCGCGGGCGCGGCGCCGATCAACCCCGGCACGCCGGGAGCGGGCCCGCACTGGGGCGCCTACGACAACTTCGTGCTCGACGACGACGGCCTGTACACGGAGACCGACCGCCCGACCCGGCTCGCGGTGTCCAACTACTTCGTCGCGCGGTCCGGTTTGGACGGTGACCACAAGGTCAACATGCTGAACCTGGGCGAGGACGGCAGCGTCGCGGTCGACGAGAACTTCCGCGACGAGTTCACCGGGCAGGTGGGCATCAACTTCAACCGGAAGTCCTGGCCGCACGGCGACTTCGGCAACGCGAAGCCGCACTCGGAGCTGTTCGTCGTCGCCGACGCGGACGTGAAGTAGCCGGATCACCGGGGTCGCGGGTGCCGGTCGCGGCATCCGCGACCCCCTGGAACAACGGGAAGAACCCCTCATGGATCACGGTCCCCACGCGAGCACCGGCTCCGCCGCCGTCGACCTGACGGCGCTGCTGATCCGGCTCGTCCTGCTGCTCGGCACCGTGCTGGTCGCCGGAACCGGGCTGCTCAGGCCCTCGGTCGCCGCGCCGTCGCGCCGGGTGGTGCTCGCCACCGGCGCGGCGGGCGGCCTCGCCGCCACGCTCGCGATCGTCTCGGTGCCCGTGCTGGGTGTGAACGTCGTCGGCGGCGTGGTGCATGCGGCGCTCACGCTCGCCGTCCCCCTCCTGCTGGGCAGGCCGCCGCTGGCCCGCTGGGTGTCGGCCGCGCTGCTGCTGCTCGTGGTGCTGGAGACCGCGCTCGGCCGCTCCGGGCCCGAGTTCGCCGTCGACACGGTCTACGTCGGCGGGGCCGCGGTGTGGCTGGGCGCCGCGCTCGTGACCCTCGGCGCGAACCGCTCGGCGTGGCGCGGTTCGTCGGTGCGTCCAGGGCCGCTCGCGCTCACCCTCGGTGTGCTGCTGACGGTGGCCGGGCTGGTCCGGTTCGGGCTGTCCGGGCTCGGCGCCGACCGGCGCCTGTACGAGACCGCGTTCGGCCTCCTGCTCGCCGCTGTGATCGTCCTGCCCGCCGCGGCGACGGTCGTCGCCGTGCTCGTCCTGCGGCGGCAGGACGGCCCCGGCCGTGCGTACCGGCTCGGTGCGGCCGGGATCGCCGCCGCCTTCGTGGCGTGGAGCGCGCTCGCCGTCGTCCCGGAGCCCGCCGAGCTGCCCACGCCCGGGGTGCCGCTGCTCGCCACCGTGTCGGTGCACGACCGGGACGTGCCCGTGCTCGTGAGCCCGCAGCGGCCGGGCCGCAACCTCGTGCACTTTCCCGGCAGCGCGGGCGAGGGTCTCGTCGTCGGCGTCGAGGGCGGGCTGTCCGAGCCCGCCGTGCTGCGCTCGGGCGCAGGCGGTACGTGGGCCGAGGTGGACCTGCCGCCGGGTCGCAGTGAGCTGGTGATCCGGCACGACGGCGACGAGGACTCGGTGGAGGTCGACGCCGGTGAGGAGCGCGGACCCGAATCCGCGTCCGGTGTGGACGGTCCCGAATGCGCCACGGCGGCGCTGGGCGGGCTCGTCGCCGGTGCCAGGGCCGTGCTCGGCGCCTGCCCTGCCGACACGCTGTCGGAGGACGACGCCGACGCGCTGCGCAAGCAGATCGGCTTCCTCGCCGACCACGGCACGCCCGCGATCACCCTGGCCGGCGACGAGTCGCCGAGGGGTGTCGCCGCGGCGGCCGCCGTACGCGAGGAGGCCGGCCGTCGCGGGCTGCCGGTGCTCGCCGAACCCGCGGCCGACGCCGCGCTCGTGGTCGTGGGCGGCTGGGAGGCCGCGCACACGGCGACCACGCGGGCGGCGCGGCTGCAGCAGGTGGCCCCGACCTACGTCTACGGCATCCAGCTCGCGCCGTGGCTGCTCACGAGCCCGGTGGTGAACTCGGTGGCGACGTCGTCGGTGCCGCTGCGGTTCGATCCGCGCGAGGAACGGGCGGTGAGCTTCACGGTCCGGCTCGGCAACGCCTTCGGCGGGGAGCGCCCGACGCTCGGCGGCTACCTCGCGTGGCTCGCCGCGCAGGGTCAGCAGCTGAGCGGCGAGGTGAGGGTGTTCGCGTCGGCGCAGGTCAACGCGATGCCGATGAATCCGGGCACGCCTCACGCGCCGGGCATGGCGATGACGGGCGAGGGCGCGGGCCACTGGATCGAGCACGGCACGGTCGTGCCGGTGAGTCTTCCGCTCCTTCCCCTGGGCGGACAGCACGAGGAGAACGAGAGGAGGTGATCGTCATGACCGCGTTGACCAGGGCCGCGGCGCGCGTCGCCGCGTCGCTGGCGCTGACCGCCGGCGCGCTGGGACTGGCCGGTGGTGTCGCGGCGGCCGAGCCCGCCGCGCCGATCTGGCTGCTGCCCGGCGCCGACGTCGGCCCGCTGCTCGGCCCTGTGGCCGGTGTGCCGGCCGACGTGCTGGCGCCGATCTACAGCGTCCTGACCGTGCTCGCCGGCTGAATCCCTTGACCAGGAAGGAAAGTACCGTGATGAAGAAGACCCTCGCGCGAGGCGTCGCGACCGGGGCCCTCGCGGGCCTCGCGGTGGTGGGCGCCGCCGCGCCCGCACTGGCCGCCGCGCCGGGCCCGGCGCCGTCGGAGAGCGACGTCGTGATCGTCGACGAACCGGACACGAGCGACCTGCACAACGTCTACACCGTCGCTCCGCTGGGCGTTCCCGTGCTGGGCCTCATCCGATCGATCAACGCCGTCCCCGGCAAG
Source organism: Prauserella flavalba (assembly GCF_003202235.1). GTDB lineage: Bacteria > Actinomycetota > Actinomycetes > Mycobacteriales > Pseudonocardiaceae > Prauserella_A > Prauserella_A flavalba. Next base: position 115,547 of record NZ_MASU01000009.1, on the reverse strand, counting down.
CTCCTCCCCACCTTCTGAGGGAAACAGACGGCCCCCAAGGCCACCTTTGTTGCGTTCAACGCAACAAAGGTGGCCTTGGGGGCCAACTCGTCAGGGGTCAGCAGGCGCTGTCGGTGGGCTTCGGGGTGGCCAGGCCGAACAGGGGGCGCAGCTTGAGGCCGAGCCAGGTGCCGCCGAGCGCGAAGAGGCCCCACAGCCAGCCGTGCAGGCTGCCGGTGGAGATGCCGCCGAGGTAGGCGCCGATGTTGCAGCCACCGGCCAGGCGCGCGCCGATGCCCATCAGGATGCCGCCGAGCACGGCCGCGACCGCGGTGCGCCAGGGGATCTCGGCGCGGATCTTCCACGTGCCCGCCAGCGACGCGGCGACGGCGGCGCCGAGGATGATGCCGATGTTGGTGAGGCTGGTCTTCTCCGTCCAGATCGGACCCTCGAGCATCGTGGCGTATCTGGTCTGCTGCCAGAACTCCCACGTCTCCGGGTGCAGCCCGAACAGCTGCAACAGCTTGGCGCCCCAGAGGGCGAACGCCGTCGTGACGCCCCAGATGCCGCCGGAGACGAGCACCACCGCCGCGGCGAGCACGCCGAGCACCACCGCGCCGGCGAGCATCGGCCACGAGCCGCGGAACACCCGCGCGACACCGCGGGCCGTGGGCACGGCGCCCACGGGCGGCGGCGTCCGCCTGGCCTGGACCACTCTCGTTACGACCACGATCGCCAGCAGCGCCACGATGGTGATGGCCCACGAGCCGAACCAGCCGACGTGGTCGGAGAGCAGGACGCCCTCGACCTCGGGCCAGCCGTCGAACGCGGGGAACGCCCACGTGTAGAACACCGAGCCGATGACGAACCCGCCGAGCGTGAGCACGATCGTCGACTGCCCCGCGCCGACGGCGAACAGTGTTCCCGACGCGCAGGCGCCGCCGAGCTGCATGCCGATCGCGAACACCGTCGCCCCGAGGAAGAGCGGCAGTCCGATCGATCCCGCCGACAACTCCGGGCTCGCGCCGAAGAGTCCCGCGCCGGAGGAGGCGATGAGCGCGATCAGCGTGGTCGCGGTGCCGATCAGGAGCGTGTGCGCCCGCAGGCCCTCACCGTTGCCGACGGAGATCAGCTGCCGCCACGCCGACGTGAACCCGAAGCGGGAGTGGAACAGCGCGACGCCGAGGAACAGCCCGATGATCAGCAGCGCGCCGAAGCGCTGGCCGTGCACCGCCCACACGTACCAGCTGAGCCCCACGGCGAGTGCGCCCGCGATCACGAGCGGTACCAGCCGGACCGGCTCCTCGGGCGCCGGTTGTGGCGCCGCACACGATGTCGGTGATTTCAGGAGAAAATTACGTGCTGAAAAATTGTCCGTCGTTGCCGACACGAGCACTCCAAAACGGGGTCACTGTAGGAGAATCACCCGCCAGGTTATGTCACCGTGAATGGGTGGGGGAATCGGTCTCACGGTGTGGGCACCCCGGTCACCACGCTTCCGGGAAAAGGGAGGAGAAGCGCGTGGAACCGCTTCGCATCGGTGTGCTCGGCGCGGCCAGAATCGCCGAGACGGTCATTGTGGCGCCCGCCACGGAAACGGGGCAGCGATTGGTGGCCGTCGCCGCGCGCGACCGGGCGAGGGCGGAGGCGTTCGCCGCCCGGCACGGCGTGGAGCGGGTCCTCGGCGACTACGCCGCCGTGCTGGCCGACGACACCGTCGAGGTGGTCTACAACCCGCTCGTCAACGCGCTGCACGGGCCGTGGAACCTCGCCGCCGTGCGCGCGGGCAAGCACGTGCTGAGCGAGAAACCGTTCGCCTCCACCGCGGCCGAGGCACGGGAGGTGTTCGCCGAGGCACGGCGTGCCGGGCTCACGGTGCTGCCCGCGTTCCACTACCACTACCACCCCGTGGCCCGGCGGCTGCTGGAGCTGCTGGACTCCGGCGAGCTGGGCGAGCTGCGCGCGGTGGAGGCCGTCACGCTGATCCCGGCACCGGCCGAGGACGACCCGCGCTGGTCCTACGCGCTGGCGGGCGGCGCACTCATGGACGTCGGTTGTTATGGCCTGCACCTGCATCGGCTGCTCGCCCCGTGGGCGGGCGGGGCGCCGCGCGTGGTCACCGCCCGCGCGGGTGAGCGACGGGGCCGGCCCGGTGTGGACGAATGGCTGGAGGCCGCGCTGGAGTTCCCCCGCGGCGCGGTGGGGGAGCTGCGGTGCGGCATGGCCGCCCGGGAGGTCGTGTTCCGCTGCCGGGTCACCGGGTCCCGTGGCGAGGCCACCGCGGCGTCGTTCGTCCGGCCCGACTGGGACGACCGCGTCACGGTCGCCACCCCGGAGGGCACGCGCACCGAGCACCTCGGCCCGCGCTCCTCGTTCGCGTACCAGCTGGAGGCGTTCGCCGCGCACCTGCGTGAGGGCGCGCCGCTGGGCACCGGCGAGGGTGCCGAGATCGCGACCATGGAACTCGTCGACGACTGTTCCCGGGCCGCGGGCCTCCCGGTGCGGCCGAGGGCCACCGCACCGTTCGGGTGAACCTGGGCCGACGTGCCGTCACACAGCGCAGGAGCCTGTCAGTTTGAGCGCGGGGGATTGTCTGCGTCTTGGGGGAGGCGAGACGAATGCGGTTACGCATGGTGTTCGAACGCGACGATCTGCAGCGGATCCGGGTCGCCGACCGGCCCGATCCGATGTGGGAGCTGGTGCTGAGCCTGCACCGGGCTCGCGACGGCCTGCGGGCGGAGGCCAGTGAACGGCTGGACCGGCTCGGCCCGCTGTTCACCCTGGTGCCGCGGAGGGGGACCTTTCCGGACTTCCTGACGCCGGCCCGGCCGGTGACCGACATCGGCGAGGGCTGCGAGGCGGTCGCCTGCACGCCCCGGGCGCGGCTGCTGACCGACCTGCGTGCGGTGTTCGCGCGGCGGCCCGCACCGGGATGGGTGCGCGAGCTCGCCGACGGCGACCGCAGGTGGCGGCACCTCGTGGTCGCCGCGCTGCGGGAGGCCCACGACGCGCTCGTGGCGCCGCGGTGGCACGAGGTGTGCCGGATCGTCGCGGCCGACCGGGCCGCCCGCGTCAGAGCGCTCGCCCGCGACGGTGCCGGCGCGCTGCTCGCGAGCGTGCCGGGGGTCCTCGGGTGGAACGGCGAGGTGCTCGACATCGCCTATCCGGGCACCCGGACCCTGGAGCTCGCCGGGCGGGGGCTCACCCTGGTGCCGAGCTACTTCTGCGCGGGGCGGCCGGTGACGCTCGTCGACCACGACCTGCCGCCGGTGCTCATCTACCCGGCGGGCGACGGCGGCGGCGGGAACCCGTCGCCGGGCCGGCGCCTCGTCCCGCTGCTCGGCCGCACGCGCGCCGACTGCCTGCGGGCACTGACCACGCCGCTGAGCACGAGCGCGCTGGCGGCCCGCCTGGGCACGTCCGTCGGCACCGCGAGCAAGCAGGCCGCCGTGCTGCGGGAGTCGGGGCTGGTCGACAGCACGCGGGACGGCGGCGCCGTCGTCCACCACGTCACCGCCCTCGGTGAGGCGCTGCTCTCCGGCGAGGTGAGCGAGCCGGGGTGACGGGCGTCGCACCCCGGCCGGGTGAGTCCTCAGACCTCTGCTGACCCTTGTTAGGCTCGCTCCCGGCGATCTTCGGGGGAGGTGGCGCGTGGCCAGGGCACCGGTGCTGCGGCACGGGCCGGTGGTGCCGCAGGTGGAGAGCCTGCTGCGCGAGCGGCTGCGGAGCGGGGAGTGGCGGCCGGGTCAGCGGCTGCCGAACGAGGTCCGGCTCGCCGCCGAACTGGGCGTCGGCAGATCGTCGGTGCGGGAGGCGGTGCGGCTGCTCGCGCGGGACGGGCTGCTGGACGTGCGCCACGGAGCGGGCACGTTCGTCGCCGACCCGCCGGACGAGGGGGCCGGCGTGGTCGGCGTGATCGACGTCGGGCGGCTCGTCCGGCGCGCGCGGCTGCTCGAGGTGTACGAGGTCCGTCGCGCCCTGGAGGTGGAGGCCGCGCGCCTCGCCGCGCACCGGGTCCGGCCCGAGGACGTCGAGCGCCTGCGCGCGGGCCTGCGCCGGCGGCGCGAACTCGACGGCGGCGACGCCGCCGCGTTCGTGACCGCGGACCTGGAGTTCCACCGCTCGGTGGTCGAACTGTCCGGCAACGCCCTGCTGCTGAGCCTCTTCACCGCTGTGCGCCCGGTGCTGTTCGAGGCCCTGACGGACATGGTGCGGCACGAGGAGGACCTGCCCGACGTCGCGGACGCGCACACCGACCTGCTGGCCGCGCTGGAACGCGGCGACGAGGCCGCGGCGGTCGCGGCGACCGTGGACAACCTGGAGAGCGTGCTGTCCGTGATCAGGGCGGCGGTGGGAGAGCGGTGAGCGTGCACCCCGAGGACACCGGACCCGTGCTGGACGTCCGCGACGTCGACCTCGTGCGCGAGGGCAACTACCTGCTGCGATCGGTGTCGCTCACCGTCGGGCCCGGCGAGCACTGGGCGCTGCTCGGCGGCAACGGCGCAGGCAAGAGCACGCTGCTCGGCCTGCTCGGCGCGCGCACCCACCCCACCCGGGGAACCGTCGAGGTGCTCGGGCACCGGCTCGGCAGGGTCGACCTGCGGACATTGCGGACGTTCGTCGGCCACGTCGACCCGCGCCACCCGCTCACCACGCCCCTGCGCCTGCGCGACGTCGTGCTGACCGGGCTGACCAACACGACGGAGCCCGTGCCGCGCTGGCAGCCCACGCCGGACCAGGTCGCGAGGGCCGACGAGCTGATCGGCATGCTCGGCCTCGCCACGCGGCGGGACGCGCGCTGGCCCGTGCTGTCGCAGGGCGAGCGGGGCCGGGCGCTGATCGCCAGGGCGCTGCTGCCCAGCCCGAGGCTGCTGCTGCTCGACGAGCCCGCCACCGGGCTCGACCTCGCCGCCCGCGAGCAGCTGCTCACGAGCCTCGACGCGCTGCGCCGGGAGCATCCTCGGCTCGCGACCGTGCTCGTGACCCACCACCTGGAGGAGCTGCCCGCGAGCACGTCGCACGCGCTGCTGCTGCGAGAGGGCCGCGTGCTCGCCATCGGCGCCGCCGACGCCGTGCTCACGAGCGACCACGTCACCAAGACGTTCGACCACCCCGTGCGCATCAGCCGGGAGGACGGCCGCTGGGCGGCCCGAGCCTGAGCGTTTTGCGGTTCTGGCAATTTCCTTTGTCATTCCCGCCCGCCTGAGCGCATAGTGCCGGGAGTGGACGAGTGGAGGGATTCGCAGGTGAACGAGAACTACGACGTGGTGGTGGCCGGGGGCGGCGCCGCGGGGCTCAGCGGCGCGGTGACGCTGGCCCGGTCACGCCGGTCGGTGCTGGTGGTCGACGCGGGCGACCCGCGCAACGCGCCCGCCGACGGCGTGCACAACTACCTCGGCCGCGAGGGCACGCCGCCCGCCGAGCTGCTGGCGCAGGGCCGCGCCGACGTCAAGGCCTACGGCGGCGAGATCGTGAGCGGCACGGTGTCGTCGGCGGAAGCCTTGGGAGACGGTGGTTTCCGCGTCCGGCTCGCCGACGGCGGGCAGGTGCTCGCCCGGCGGCTGCTGGTGACCACCGGGCTCACCGACGAGCTGCCCGGCATCGAGGGGCTCGCCGCGCGCTGGGGGCGCGACGTCCTGCACTGCCCCTACTGCCACGGCTGGGAGGTGCGCGACCGCGCGATCGGCGTGCTCGCCACCAGCCCGATGGCGATGCACCAGACGCTGCTGTTCCGGCAGCTGAGCGACGACGTCACCCTGTTCACGCACACGGCTCCCGCGCTCACCGCCGAGGAGCGGGAGCAGCTCAACGCGCTCGGCGTGACCGTCGTGGAAGGAGAAGTCGCGGCACTCGAGGTGACCGGCGACGAGCTCACCGGGGTCCGGCTGCGCTCCGGCGAGATCGTGGCCAGGGAGGCGCTCGCCGTCGCGCCACGCGCCACCGCCCGCGCCGGTGTGCTCGCCGGGCTGGGCCTCGAGACGGCCGAGCTGGAGGTCGGCGGCCAGGTGATCGCCACCTACGTGCCCGCCGACGCGCAGGGTGCCACGGCGGTGCCCGGCGTGTGGGTGGCGGGCAACGTCGCCGACCCCCGCGCGCAGGTGATGTCCTCGGCGGCGGCCGGGGTCGGCGCGGCCGCGGCGATCAACGCCGACCTCGTGCAGGAGGACGCCCGCGAGGCCGTGGCGGCCCTGCGCGCGCGCCGCTGAATCCTGCGCCGTCTTGCCCGCGCTCGCGCCCGCGACGACCATGAGCCCTCATGACGACGAGTGGCGCGAGCGCGCCGGCACTGCGCTACGGGCAGGCCGCCGGCCGGTGGGTCCTGCTGGCGACCGTGCTGGGTTCCGGGCTCACCTTCATCGACGCCACGGTGGTCAACATCGCGCTGCCGGACATCGGCGAGAGCCTCGGCGCGACCACCGCTGCTCTACAGTGGACGGTCAACGGCTACACGCTCAGCCTCGCCGCGCTGATCCTGCTGGGCGGCTCGCTCGGCGACCGCTTCGGCCGCAAGCGGGTCTTCCTGCTCGGCGTCGCGTGGTTCGCCGTGTCGTCCCTGCTATGCGCGGTGGCGCCGTCGGTCGAGATGCTCGTGGCCGCCCGCCTGCTGCAGGGCGTCGGCGGGGCGCTGCTCACGCCCGGCGCGCTGGCGATACTGGAGGCGTCGTTCCACCCTGACGACCGGGCGAAGGCGATCGGGGCGTGGTCGGGGCTCGCCGGTGTCGCGGGCGCGCTCGGTCCGTTCCTGGGCGGCTGGCTCGTCGAGATCGCGAGCTGGCGGCTGATCTTCCTCATCAACGTGCCGGTGGCGGTGCTCGTGTGCGCCGTCGCGGTGCGGCACGTGCCGGAGACCAGAGACCCCGGTGCCGTGGGCGGGCTGGACGTGGCCGGGGCCGTACTCGGCGCGCTCGGCCTCGCCGGGCTCACCTACGGCTTCACCGCGTGGCCGGAGCTGGGCCCAGCGTCCGCGGTGGTGCTGGGCAGCCTCGGCCTCGGCGTCGCCGGGATGGTGGGCTTCCTGGTGGTGGAGTGGCGTTCGGCGCATCCGATGCTGCCGCTGGGCATCTTCCGCTCCCGCGCCTTCTCCGCCACCAACGTGGTCACGTTCGTCGTGTACGCGGCACTGGGCGGGGTGTTCTTCCTCGTGGTCCTCAACCTCCAGGTGGTGTCCGGGTTCCCGCCGCTGGAAGCCGGGATCGCGCTGCTGCCGGTGACCGTGCTGATGCTGCTGCTGTCGGCGCGCGCCGGTGCGCTCGCCGAGCGCATCGGGCCCCGGATCCCGATGACGGCGGGCCCGGTGGTGTGCGCGGGCGCGCTCGTGCTGCTCTCGCGCATCGGCGCCGACGCGTCGTACCTGGCCGACGTCCTGCCGCCGGTGATCCTGTTCGGCCTCGGCCTCTCGCTCACCGTGGCGCCGCTGACGGCGACGGCCCTCGGCTCGGTCGACGACCGGCACGCCGGAATCGCCAGCGGCGTCAACAACGCCGTCGCCCGCGCGGCCGGGCTGCTCGCGGTCGCGGTGCTGCCGCTCGCCGCGGGACTGGGCACCGGCAGCCTCACCGATCCGGTCGCGCTCGGGCCCGCCTACCGCGCGGCGATGCTGATCTGCGCGGGCCTGCTCCTCGCGGGCGCGGTGATCGCCGCCGTCGGGGTCCCGGCCAGGCTGCGCGAGCGCGAACCGGAAGCGGAGGCGAGCCCGGTGCGGGTGCACTGCGCCGTCGCGGGCACGCCGCTGCACCCGCACAGCGACGCGGAGCGAAGCTGACGGAGGGTGCTGTTAGCGTCCCGCACATGGCACTGCTGGGGGTTCACGAGGACACGGAGTACCTGCCCGAGTACGGCACCGTGGTGGTCAGGGACGACTGGCCCGCGCGCGAGGAGTCGTTGCCGGAGCACGAGAACGCGTTGCTCGGCGAGCTGGCCACCGAGGCCCTCGCCGGCACGATCGCGACGGCGGGGGACGGCTGGCTGCACGGCCACGCGGGTGATCCGTACCAGTCCGTGCGGCTGGAGGCCCACGACACCGAGCCGCCCTCGGCGGGGGACGCGTGGGAGGACGTGGTCGAGACGCCGTTCCACAGCCGAAGTGGCGCCGTCGCGCTGGGCCTGCTGACGGGCGGCACCGACGACGGCACGCTCGAGCTCGGCGCACGCGGGTCGTTCCGGGCGCGCGTGTCGCGCCGTGCCGCCGACGAGGGCGAGGAGGGCGACGTCTGGCTCGTCCAGTTCTGGCCCGCGCCCGCCAGGCAGGAGCCGCCGCGCTGGCTCCGGCGTGGCAGGCCCGCGCTGTCCGGCACCGGCCGCGAACGCTACGTCTGGGCGGCGTCGGACCTCGCGTCCGTCGCCGCCTGGAGCGACCCGGCGCGCACCGAGGGGCTTGTAGGGCGGCTGCTGCTGCCCGAGGCGGAACTGCCCGCGCTGCTGGAGCACGCCGTCGCCCGCAGGCTGGTCGCGGTCGACGGCGAGACCGTCACCGCCCTGCCGAGGCGGCCCCCGGAGCCGGCGCCCCCGGCGGTCTGGACGCCACCGCGGCACGAGACCGAGCCGGTCAGCACACCCGGCGGGCCGCCGGCGGCGGGCATGGTCGCCGCCGACGGCACGGTGGTGGTGTGGCGCGACGGCGAACCGGTGCCGCTGGGCAAAGCCGAGGGCCGGCACTGCTACACCGCGTGGGAGACGCCGGCGGGCATCGCGGTGTTCACCACGGCGGGGCCGGGCACGCTGGTCCGCTGGGACGGCGAACCCGAGCGGCTGCCCGCCGACCTCGGCAGCCACCCGGTGCGCAGCGCCGACGGCAGGCTCGTGGCGGGCACGGAGACCCACGTCGGCCGCCGGTCGTGGGACCAGGTGCACGTCGTCGATCTCGCAGACGGGAGCGTGGCGAGCCTGCCCAGGCAGGACGAGCTCGGCACCCGCGTCCACGGGATCCACGGCGGCGCCGTGTTCTACACGCGGCTGGGCGAGTCGTTCCGTTGGGTGCCCGGTGAGCGGCCGGAGCCGTTGCCGGTGCAGTTCGTCCAGCTCGACGCGCTGAGCGGGGCGGCCGTGATCGTCGACGGCGGCGAGCTGGCCGTGCTCACGCCCGGCTGCGCACGGTTGCGGCTGCCGCAGGGGGAACCCGTCCAGCTGGTTCCCGGCGGAGAGCTGGTCCACACCTGCCGCTACGCGCCGCCGGCGCTGGAGACCATCGAGCCCGGCAGCGGGGCCAGGACGGCGATCGCGCTGCCGGAGGGCACCCAGACCAGCACGAGCGTGCCGACGGGTCCGGTGTGGGAGGACCGGCACACGGCGCTGTTCACGGCCGAGGGCCTGCGGGCCGTCCGCGGCTTCTCGGGCCTGGTCCGCTGCCACGTGCCGACGGGCGCGCTCGAACACGTTCCGCTGCCGTCGAGCCTCGGCTACCGCCCGTTCCTGGTGCGTCCCGTCCTCGACCGCGAGAGCTGACGGTCGTACCCGGCCAGCACGCGGAGCCGCCGCAGCAGCCCGGGGGAGGCGAACGTCGTGTGCACGGCGAGGCAGGTGGGGCAGGCGCCGAGCTCGGGGCAGACGAGCGCGATCAGCACGCGCAGCGTCGCGCCGAGATCGGCCCGGTGGACACCGCCGAGGATGCACCGCGCGCCCAGCGCCGTGTCCTCGCCGAGGGTGCCGGCGAGGAATGGCGGGAAACCCAGGCCGCGCAAGGCATCGCGCACCGGTGTCTGCGCGAGCATGGCGTAGGCGGCGGGATCGAGCTTCGCGGCCTGGGCGTCGAGCAGGGTGCACAGGCGGTGGCCGCGCAGCACGCGCCGGTACCACGGCAGGTTGCCGAGGAGCCGGTCGGCCAGCCGCGCGTAGAAGGCGCCGCCGAAGACGTAGGCGGGCAACTCGGCGGGCACGCCGGGTGAGCGGGTGAGGAAGGTCCTGGCAGCGTCGCGGCCGCGCCGGGGAGCCGGTCCGGTCCTCCGATGCAGCGCGCCCACACGACTCAACCTAGGAACAACGGGCGCCCGATGGCAGTCACCTGATCGGTGAGACCGAGGTCCGGACCAGGTCCTATGCTTGCGCTGTTCGGGCCAAATCCGCGCGAGCCGGAACCAGACGGGGGATGCCACCGTCACTATGGGGAGTCAGCACGCGCATGACGGAAGGATGCACATGCCGGACGGCATCGAGGCCAGCGAGCGCATGGTCGACGACTGGAACCGGCGCATCCAGGAGCAGGCACAGCGTTACCAGGCGATGGCCTCGCGGGTCCAGGAGCTCTCGGTCACCGAGCGCTCCCCGGACAACACCATCGAGGTGACCATCAACGCCAAGGGCCTGCTCACCAACCTGTCGATCGCCGAGAGCGCACAGGGCAAGCGCATGGCCGAGCTGTCGATGCAGATCATGCGCACCGTGCAGACCGCGCAGTCGCGGATTCCCGAGCTGCTCCAGCAGGCGATGGCCGAGACCATCGGCACGGAGGACCAGGCCGCCAACAAGGTCTTCGAGGACGCGAAGAAGACCTTCCCCGAGCCGCCGGAGGACGAGCCGCCCGCGCAGCAGCCGCCGCAGCGGGAAATGCGGTTCGGGCCCGAGGACGAGGAGCCACCGGCCCGTCCGCCGCGCCCGCAGGCGCCGCCGCCCGGCCAGGGCCCGCCGCCCGCGATGCCGCCGAAGCCGCAGGCGAGGCCACGCAGGCGGCAGGCCGACGACGATGACGACGATTTCGGCGGGCGCTCGATTCTGTCCTGACCGACCGGCTTGACTAGGGGGAACCATGCCAGAGGGCGGTGGCTTCGAGCTCGGCTCGGATCTCACGGCGCACGCCACGCAGATCGACGCCTGCACCGACCAGCTCAACCAGGCAGTCGACGCCGCGAACACGGTCAGCATGCCAACAGACGCCTACGGAATTCTCTGCCAGCCGTTCCGGATGCTGCTGGACCCGGTCGAGCAGTACGGGATCGACGCGCTCAAGGAGGCGGTGAGCGCGATGCAGGCCACCGCCGACAAGGTGCGCAAGGCCGCCGAGACCTACCAGGGCACCGAGGACAGCGTCACCGACGCGTTCAAGGGCGGTGAGGTCTGATGCCGGAGGGGAACTCGCTCGTCGCGGACGCGCCGCAGGACGGTGACGGCCCCGGTCCGCTGACCTCGGGCAACGGCGACTACGGCTACGCGGGCGGCATCGGCATCGCCGAGTCGGCGATCGACACGTTCAACGGCATCAAGGACGGCAACTGGGTCGAGGGTGGCCTCGGGGTGCTGGGCCTGGCCGCGGAGGGCGCCGCGGCGGCCATCGACCCGTTCGGCTGGCTGATGTCGTCGGTCGCCTCGTTCCTGATGGAGCACATCCAGCCGCTCAAGGACATGCTGGACTCGGTGTGCGGTGACCCGCCGGTGATCCAGTCCTATTCGGAGACGTGGAGCAACGTCGCCACGCATCTCGACGAGACCAAGGTCTCGTTCGCCAACGCCGTCGCGAACGGCACGACCGGCTGGACCGGTGCCGCCGCCGACTCCTACCGGGAATCCTGCAAGGAGCAGGAGGAGACCATCGCGGGCGCGGCGTCGGTCGCCGGGTCGATCAGCACCGTCGTGATGATCTTCGGCGAGGTCGTGAGCTTCGTCAGGGAGACGGTGCGCGACCTGATCGCCGACCTCGTCGGCAAGCTGATCTCCTGGGTGCTGGAGACGGTGTTCTCGCTGGGATTCGGGACGCCCGTCGTGGTCGCGCAGGCGGTCACGGCGATCTCCAAGTGGGGAACGAAGATCGCCGAGCTGCTGAAGAAGCTGCTGGAGACCATCCGCAAGGTCTCGCCGCTGCTGGGCAAGCTGGGCGACATCCTCGCCAAGATCCTCAAGGTCAGCGGCAAGATCGCGGGCAAGGTCACCGGCCTCGACGTGATCAGCACCAAGAACATCACTCCCGGCGGCTTCCTCCAGCGCGGCGGTCCGGACGTGGACACGCCGGGAGGGGGCGGTTCCAGCGGCGGTGGTTCCGGTTCCGACGGCGGGGACTCGGGCAACACCAGCGACGGCTCGGGTGGCGACCCCGGCGACAGCGGATCCTCTTCGGACGGTGATTCGTCCTCTTCGGACGGTTCCTCGCCGGATGGTGACGGTTCGGACCCGGCCACGGCCACCGACGCCCCGCCCGCGAGCACGCGCAACGGATCGGGCGGCGACTCCTCGTCCACGGGCAACGGCACGAACGGCACGGGCGACAGCGGGAGCCCGGACACCGGTGACTCGCCGTCCGGCGGCGGGGACTCCCCCTCATCGAGCCGGAACCCGGCCACCACGAACACTCCGTCGTCGAATTACCAGAGCACGACGAACTCGCCTTCGTCCACCTCGAACTCGCCGTCGAACGGCAACCCGGGCGGCGCGGACTCGCCGTCGTCGGGCTACCAGAGCCCGGCGAACAGTCCCTCGTCCACAATGGACTCTCCGTCCTCGAGCGGGAACCCGGATCCGGCGAACTCTCCTTCGTCCACGACGGACTCCCCGTCCTCGAGCGGGAACCCGTCCACGACGAACTCGCCGACCTCGAACGGCGGCCCTGGCACGGATGCACCGTCGCCGGGCAGCCCCGGCCGGGCGGACGCGCCGACCTCGAGCGGTGGTGGCGGCGACTCCCCGTCGACGACCACGAACACACCCCCGGCCGGCAGCGGCTCGCTCCACCCTGCGCACCCCGACGGTGGTGGCGCGCCGCCGTCGTCCCCGTCGCCCTCGCACAGCTCGCCGTCCCCGGCTCCCCACGGTGGCGGGGACAGCCCTTCGGGGTCGCCGTCGTCGCCGGGCACCCACACCGGCGGCCCCGCGCCGCACAGCGGCTCCGGCGGCCCGTCGCCGAGCACGCACCACGACTCCGGTACGTCCACGAGCGCGTCGGCGCAGCCCAGCAGCACGATGCCGCGCACCCCGGACGCGGGCCCGTCGGCGGTGCCCTCCCAGCGCGGTCCCGACGGCGGCGGCTCGTCGCCATCGGGCCAGCAGGGCACCCCGATGGCGGGCGGTCCCGCGGGCGGTCCCGGCGCGCCCGGCGGCGGGAGCCCCAGCGCGGGCTCGCAGGGAGGCCGCCCCGGCGCCTCGGGCGGCTGGACCGGCACACCCGGCAGCCCGGGCGCGCCCACGCCACGAACCCCGGACGCGCCCGCGGCCCGGCCGAACACAGCGGCCCCGAACACACCGGCCCCGAACACACCGAGCCCGAACACACCGCCGCAGGCGGCGCCCCGCGGGTTCGGTCCGGGCCCGAACAGCCCCGCGCCGTCGCACCACGGCGCCACACCGCCCGGACACCAGCCACCCCACGGCGGACCGTCCCACCCGGACGGTCAGCCCGGGCAGCACACCCCGGACGGCAACGGGAACCACAGCCAGAACGGCCACCACGACCCCGGCGATCCGGGCACGCCGCCGCACCACGATCCGGAGAAGCTCGGCCCGGACGAGGTGAACCAGCGGCACGCCGAGTCCACCCCGGCGGGCACCTCGTTCCACCGCGACGACCCCGAGATGGGCGACCTGCCGCACCGTGTGCAGCCCGACCCCGACGGCCGCTACACGGCGGACGTGCACGTCACGCCCGACGGCCACGCCCGCATCGGCAACCAGCTCTACACGCCCGAGGAGTTCGCGGACATCCTGCGCCGCAACGGCGACTACGACGGCCGCCCGATCCGGCTGATCGGCTGCGACGCGGGCTCCAACGACTTCGCCCAGCGCCTGTCCAGGGAACTCGACACCGAGGTGCTCGCCCCGAACAAGCCCGCCTGGACCGACTCGGACGGCCGGGTCTTCTCGTCGGACTACGAGGTCGGCCCCGACGGCCAGGTGCGGCCCAGGATCCCGCCGAACGGCGAGTGGTCGGTGCACAGCCCCGACGGCTCGACATCCAGGGGCAGCGACGACGCCTTCACCCCGGACACGGCCGACGCCGACAAGGACGACATCGACGTCGACAGCGCACAGTCCCGCGGCAAGGACTACTCGCGGCTGGACGAGGAGTGGGGCGACTACCAGGTCCATTCCGAAGACCCGGACTTCTACCGCCCCGGTCACGCCGAGCACGCGCCGATCGTCGACTACGACCGGCCGGGCCGCCACGATCCCGATGCCGGTCCGGACAGCGATCCGCCCAACCCGTACAACGATCCGCCGCGGTCGCCGCACAAAACCATCGAGACCGAGATGCCGGAGAAGAACTCGTTCCCGCCGAAGAACGAGGTCATCGCCCCGGACGACCCCTACCGGATTCCGCCGGCACTGCGCGACCAGCAGGGGCTGCTCGACGAGAACGGGAAGCTGCCGAAGAACACGGCCATCCCGGTGGAGTACAAGGGCGCGAACGGCGAGGTCGCCGCGCGCACCACGTTCTACACCGATGCGAACGGCGACATCAAATGGGTCGAGCTGACCCCCGGCCGGCAGTACGACTCGGATGCCGACTGGAAGGACATCAAGAAGCTGCCCAAGGACGACCAGGAGGCGATCAAGGCAGGCACCAACCCCGACTTCAACCACATGCTGCCGGAGTGCAAGTACGAGGTGGACAACTGGCGGGACCCGGAGAAGAAGTTCTACTTCGAGACGAACGACCGGGCCCAGACCGAGGGGATGAGCGGCCAGCCGGTCTACGGCCCGTCGAACGACAACTACCGCGATCCGGCGGCCCAGAGCCGGGCAGGCGACGAGGGCCGGGACGCCTACAAGAAGGAGGGCGTGCCCGACAGCCAACTGACCCCGGACGAGAGGGAGTACCGGAAGGTGCGCTGGGCCGGCGGTCACCTCGCGCCGACGGAGGGCGGCGGCCCCGGCGGCTACGGCAACATGCACGGCCAGCTGGCCGCGTCCAACAGCGGCAACGCCAGGGACGGCTTCGATCAGCTGGGGCGCGGGGAGTCGTGGCGGCAGCAGGAAGAGCAGATCGCGCGTTACGCTCAGGCCACGGGCGAGGACGTCGAGATCGAGCGGCTCGAGGTCGAGACGCCGCGGCGCGCCGAGGACGGGCTCGCCGAAAGAGAGGTCATGCGCTGGCGGGTCAAGGACATCGATCCGGAAACCGGCGAGCCCCGGGTGCGTGTGTTCGAGCGAGCGTTCATCAACACGCCCGAGGGCTTGAAGGACGCCAAGGACGTGGACTGGTCGAAGGTGAAACACTATGCCCCACCCAAGCAACGACAGCAGGACTGACGACGCGATCCGGCGGATCCTCGCCCGGATCGAGCAAGAGGCACCCGAAGGGTGGCGGCGCATCGTCTTCTCCGTCTGGGCGCTGGCGGCCGTCGTGCAGACCGAGTTCGCCGTGACGATGGCGGACGGGTCGACGCCGGACGTCTCGCCCCGCTCCCTGGAGGGGGAGATCTCCGCGCTGCGCGAGGAGATGTACGAGCCGGACCGGGGTACGTGGTTCTCCGCGAGGTTCGTGCTCACCGCCGGCGGGCGGCCCGAGGTCTCCTTCAACCTGGACGAGGACCCGGCGTGGGTTCCCGATGTCCCGCCGTGGGTTTTCGCCCATGACCTGACGGTTTTCCCGCGGTCGGAGGAGCACGTTCCGGGCTGGCTGCGGCAGCGGATCGACGAGGCGGGCCAGGACATCGCACCCGACGCGGTGTCCTAAGGTACGCGGGACACTGGACGAGGCGAGAGGACGACACCAGGATGACGACGCCGATGCCACCGGATGAGCAGTACCGCCTGCTCGGTGAGGCGACCAAGGTCGTGCTCGAGCAAGCGCCCGCCGGCTGGCAGCGCATCATCATGGACTACCTGACGCTCGGCGGAAAGGTCAACGTCGGGGCGAGCGCCATGCTGGCGGACGGCCGGGTGGTCAGGCTTTCGCCGCCGCGCACGCTCGCGCCGCTGTTCTCCGAGCTGCGCAGCGGCATGTACACCCAGGACGTGGGCACCTGGTACTCGTTCCGGCTGATCGTCGATCCGCCCGACACGTTCTCCGTGAAGTACAACTACAACGACCTGCCGTCGTTTCCGTCGGCGCCGGAACGGGAGCACTTCCAGCGCGAGCAGGAGCGCTTCCCGCGCTCGCCGGAGAACATGCCCGACTGGTTCCAGCGCGGGCTGCAGGGTTAGGAGCACCCGATGACGCGGCCACCGGGACCGCTGAACCCGCAGCAGCGGCACCAGCTGATCGGGCAGATCGGCCAGGCGGTGACCGCCGGCCTGCCGCCCGGCTGGCGGCAGGTGCGCGTCGAGTACCGCGCCGCGGGCAGGCACATCGAGGCCGACGTCGTGGTCACCAGGCCGGACGGCACGCCGGTGCCCGTGCAGCCGCCGCCCCCGGCCGTGCAGTTGCTCGGCACCCTGCGTACGGGCATGTACCAGCCGGGGCGCGGCACGTGGCTCTCGGCCGCCCTCGTCTTCGTGCCCGGCGGCCGGCCGCGCACGGAGTTCGTGATCGACGAGGAGCCGGCGTGGCGGCGCGTGCCGCCGCCCATCGGCTTCGCCGACGAGCTGCGGTTCTTCCCGAGGGCCGACCGGTTCGTCCCGGAGTGGCTGACGAAGCGGGCGGGGGGAGATTCGGGCGACCGGCCCGCAGACGAGTACGGGCTGCGGCAGCCGCGCGTCTACGACGGCCTCGACGCCGAGGGCAGGCCGGTGGTCGACCGGTCGCCGCTGCCGCCCGCGGAGCGTGACCGCGTGCTCGACTACCTGACGAACGCGCCCGTGGTGATGGCCGCCCGCAGCTACGACACCGACGCGTTCGCGCCGGACCGCGATCCGGCGGTGCCGCTGAACTTCCGCACCGACGGCGTGTGGGTGTGGCCGGGTTCGGTGGGCTACTACCTGCGTGAGCACGGGATCGCGCCGGACCCGGATCTCGTCGCGTACCTGCGGGCGCGCAAGTTCGTGCTGCCCGAGGTGGGGGAGCCGGCGAGGAAGAAGGCCATCGCGGCCATCACCGGGCAGCCGTCCACAGAGGACTGATCCCGCTCAGCTCGCGGCCGGACCAGCTCTTCGAACTGCGCGGACACGCGGTCGAGCGGTCTCGCGCTGTGCTCGGCGGCGGCGACCACGAGGGTGTCGAGCCGTGCGGGCGCCGTGCCTCGCTGAACATCTCGGTCGCCGCGGTCAGCGCCTCGGGGCGTTCGCCCTCGGCATGCCCTTCGATGGACACCGCGAGCACGGGACAGCCCGCCTGGACGACGATCCGGCACGACCTGCGATCACCGAGTCCTTCGGTGCGAGGGCTCGCCCGTTGCGCGACCTCGCCACGGGGACTCGGGCACCGCTGATGCGGATGTACGCCACCGGCGCGCCGCTGCGGGTCGGCGTCTCCCATGCCCGCGCGACACCGCCAACGCTGCTGGAGTTCGTGCACCGCACCGGGTTTCCGGCCGAGCGGGTCACGACCTTGGCCGCGGACTGGGCCGACGCCCAGGGTCCCCCGCCACCGTGGTCGCGGGTCCCGCAGCCGGGACCGCCTCCCGGCTGGGCGGCGCCGAGGCACGTCGGCCGTCGACGGTGCTGGTCGCGGTGACGCGGGTGCTGACGACCATCGCCGGGGCCACGATCTTCCTGGTTCGCCCAGTCGTGGTGATCACCTTCGGTTGTCCGCGACATCACCGACGGTGATCCCGAGAACACTCGCGCTGGTGCTGACGCCTCCGGCGATCGTGCTCGCGGTGCTCTGTGCTCTGGTGGCTGCCCGCGACCTCCCGAGCGATGGCGGCCCGCCGCCGGGTCCGCGCGACGGGTCTCTGAACAGGCGGTGCCCCCGGTGAGACTCGAACTCACACTTGCACGATTTTGAGTCGTGTGCCTCTGCCAATTGGGCTACGGGGGCGTGTGGGCGAACTTTACTCGCCGTCCACCGGTCCCCGGCATTCGGGCTACCACGGGAATGTTTCGTCCGAGGTACCCACGCGGCGATCACCGCACGTGGCGAACGCCATCTCTCCGGATACGCCGTTCACCGGTAGCCTGGAAGCCGCGGCACGCCGCACGTATTCACATCCCGTCGATCGCCCAGGAGGACCCCGGTGACCGAAGCGGCTACCGAGGCCGAGGCCAACGGTGTTGTCACCGCACCGCAGCGTCGTGTGCTCGTCGCGGAGGACGAGGCACTGATCCGGCTTGACCTCGTCGAAATGTTGCGCGAGGAAGGCTACGAGGTGGTCGGCGAGGCCGGCGACGGGGAAGAAGCTATCAAACTCGCCGCCGATCTCAAGCCCGATCTCGTGATCCTCGACGTCAAGATGCCCAAGCTCGACGGCATCGAGGCAGCCGCCAAGATCACCGGTGACCGGGTCGCGCCCGTCGTCATCCTCACCGCGTTCAGCCAGCGTGACCTGGTCGAACGTGCCCGCGAGGCGGGCACGATGGCCTACCTGGTGAAGCCCTTCGCGAAGCGTGACCTCGTGCCCGCCATCGAGCTCGCCGTCAGCCGGTTCGCCGAGCTGCAGGCGCTCGAGTCCGAGGTCGCCGGGCTCAACGAGCGGCTCGAGACGCGCAAGCTGATCGACCGCGCGAAGGGCCTGCTCATGAGCCAGCAGGGCCTCACCGAGCCCGACGCCTTCCGCTGGATCCAGCGCACCGCGATGGACCGCAGGACCACGATGAAGGCCGTCGCGCAGGCCATCGTCGACAACATCGCCAAGTAACGGGCCCGCCCGGAACGACAACAACGCCCGCTTCTGTGATGTAGATCACAGAGGCGGGCGTTGTTGCGTGAACAGCGCTGGTCGTGCCCGGCGGACGGGGCGCCGAGTGCGACTTTCGGCTGGTTCGCGTGCTGTACGGTTCCTCTCACTCCGCAACGGGACGTGGTGGCAGGGGCTGGGGAGAGCGCATCGCACGGTGCTCGTCGACGACCGATGGTTCAGACCTGATTGTTGCGTTGCTTCGATCGGGCGTGAACTGCCGGTTAACCGTCCCTGAAACCGTCACGATGTGGATACAACGGCTGACGGTTGCTGTGCAATCACCACCTGCACGGCTAACTTCATCGCCCAGTCAGGTCGAGACCTTTCGGGGTGGGGTCGCGGTTCCTGCGTCTTTGAAGGACATCGGGAGGAAATGTGTCAAGAGCACGGTTTGGGCGGGTTGTGCTGCTGGCGGCCACGGCGTCGCTGGTTCTCGGCGCGTGCGCCGCGCGCACCGAGGACGGGGGCGGCGACGACCAGGGTTCGCAGCCTCAGGCCAGCGCGCCGGCCCAAGCAGCCAACGCCGCCGACCCCGCAGGCGACGGCAACGCCCAGTGCGACGCCGGCACGAAGCTGGCCTACGCGGGCACCATCAACGGCGCCAACGCCGCGCTGGGGCAGAACATCCTCAACGGCGTGAAGGTCGCCATCGAGCGGCACAACTCGAACAACCCGAACTGCCAGGTCGAACTGCAGGAGTTCGAGACCGAGGGCACGCCCGACCGGGCCCCCGGCATCGTCACCCAGATCGTGAACACGCAGGACATCATCGGCGTCGTCGGCCTGCCCTTCTCCGGTGAGTCGAAGGCCGCGGGCAACATCTTCGACGACGCCGGCCTGGTGCAGCTCACGCCGTCGGCCACCAACCCCGCGCTGAGCGAGAACGGCTGGAAGACCTTCTTCCGCGGTCTGGGCAACGACAACACGCAGGGCCCCGCCGCCGCGCAGTTCATCACCGAGGAACTGGGTGCGCAGACCGTCTGCGTCGTCCGTGACGACTCGGAGTACGGCATCGGCCTCGCCAACTCGATCACCGAGGGCCTCGGCGACAAGGCGAGCTGCCAGGAAGAGGTCAAGACCAAGCAGACCGACTTCTCGGCCGTGGTCAACAGCATCAAGGGTGAGAACCCGGACGCGATCTTCTTCTCCGGCTACTACCAGGAGGCCGCGCCGTTCGCGCAGCAGCTGTTCGACGCCGGTGTCGAGGCGCAGTTCGTCGGCCCCGACGGTGTGAAGGACGACGAGTTCGTCAAGGGCGCCGGTGATGCCGCCGAGGGCGTGTACTTCACGTGCCCGTGCGTTCCCGCCGACCAGTTCACCGAGTTCAACGAGGGCTACGAGAAGCAGTCCGGCGGCAAGGCGCCCGGCACGTACTCGCCCGAGGGCTACGACCTCGCGACGATCCTGCTCAAGGGCATCGACTCGGGCGTCAAGGACCGTGCGGGCATGCTCGAGTTCGTCAAGAACTACGAGGGACAGGGCCTGACCAAGAGCTTCAAGTGGAACGAGAAGGGCGAGCTGGCAGAGAGCACCGTCTGGACCTACAAGGTCGAGAACGGTCAGATCGTCCGCAACACCGAGATCAAGCCGCAGGGCTGATCTCCGGCTCACGCACTTCCTTGTCGGGGCGCGC
Organism: Prauserella flavalba; assembly: GCF_003202235.1. Lineage (GTDB taxonomy): Bacteria > Actinomycetota > Actinomycetes > Mycobacteriales > Pseudonocardiaceae > Prauserella_A > Prauserella_A flavalba. The sequence continues at coordinate 95,300 of NZ_MASU01000009.1, read as the reverse complement.
GCCCGGCGGCCGATCCCGCCGGCGCGCGCCCCGGCCCCCACGTGGAGAACGCCTTGTCCATTCATCACCACCTGTCCTCGCTGTACCTTGCGCAGAGTGACAGCCTGATCAGCTTCGACGTCGAGGGACTGGTCGACCAGTTCTGGAGCAACACGGTCGACGGGCTCGCGCAGGGCAGCATCTACGCGCTCGTCGCGCTCGGCTACACGCTCGTCTACGGCGTGCTCAAGCTCATCAACTTCGCCCACTCCGAGGTGTTCATCTACGGCGCCTACGCGACGTGGTTCACCTTCTACGCCCTCGGTTTCCGGCCCGGTCCCACCGCCGAGCTCGCGATCTTCGAGCTGGTCGGCTTCCTGCTGCTGGCGCTGCTCGCCGCGGTGCTCGTGTCCGGTGCGACGGCCGTGGTGCTCGAACGCGTGGCCTACCGCCCGTTGCGCAACCGCGGCGCCCCCCGGCTGGTCTTCCTGATCACCGCGATCGGCGCCTCGTTCGTCCTGCAGCAGCTGATCTTCATCTGGCGCGGCGGCAACCCCGAGCAGGCCATCCGGTTGCTGCGCCCCGAACCGGTCTTCGAGATCTTCGGCGCCAGCGTCACCAACATCACGATCGTCATCGTGCTCGCGTCGATCCTGCTCTGGCTGGTCGCCGACACGTTCGTCAACCGGACCCGCTTCGGCCGCGGCATCCGCGCCGTCGCACAGGACCCCGACACGGCGACCCTCATGGGCGTCAACAAGGAACGCGTCATCATGATGACGTTCCTCATCGGTGGCCTGCTCGCCGGCGCCGCGGCGCTGTTCTACATGATGAAGATCCCTCAGGGCGCCGCGTACCAGGGCGGGTTCCTGCTCGGGATCAAGGCGTTCACGGCCGCCGTGCTCGGCGGCATCGGCAACCTGCGCGGCGCGTTGCTCGGCGGGCTGCTGCTCGGGCTGATGGAGAACTACGGGCAGTCGCTCTTCGGCGGTGAATGGCGTGACGTCGTCGCCTTCGTGCTGCTCGTGCTGATCCTGATGTTCCGCCCGACCGGCATCCTCGGCGAGTCACTCGGAAAGGCGCGGGTATGACCACCACGACGACGAAGACGACGACCACCACCGGCCGCCGTTCGCTCGGCGAGTGGTGGAACAACCTCAACCGGTTCCAGCAGTGGGCGATCCTGATCCCGCTGGTGGTGTTCATCTACGCGCTGCCGGAGCTGAACCCGCCGATCATCACCACCGAACCCGGCTACGACTTCCCGATCGCGATGTTCGAGGTGGCGCGGTACGCGCTGATCGCCATCGGACTGAACGTCGTGGTGGGACAGGCGGGTCTGCTCGATCTCGGCTACGTGGGCTTCTTCGCGATCGGCGCGTACGTCGCCGCGCTGTTCACGAGCCCGGACTCCGCACTCACCAAGCTGCCGTTCCTCGCCGTGCTGCCCATCGCGATGGCGATCACGATGGTGTTCGGCGTCATCCTGGGCTCGCCGACACTGCGGCTGCGCGGCGACTACCTCGCCATCGTCACCCTCGGCTTCGGCGAGATCGTGCGGCTCTTGGCCGACAACCTGGAGCCGTTGCGCGGCAACCAGGGCTTCCAGCAGGTCGGCCACCCGCCCGGCACGCACGCCGACGGCACACCCATCTTCAACAACACCGATGGCACGCCGTGGTACTGGCTCACGGTCACGATCATCATCCTGATCCTGGTGCTCGTCGGGAACCTCGAACGCAGCCGCGTCGGCCGCTCCTGGGTGGCGATCCGCGACGACGAGGACGCCGCCGCGATCATGGGCGTCAACACCTTCAAGTTCAAGATCTGGGCGTTCGTGATCGGCGCCGCGATCGGTGGCCTCTCCGGCGCGCTGTACGCGGGCCAGCTGGCGTTCGTGAACAACCAGAAGTTCGACGTCGTGACGTCGATGCTGTTCCTGGCCGCGGTGATCCTCGGCGGCTCGGGCAACAAGGTCGGCGTGATACTCGGCGCGATCATCGTGGCCTACATCCCGGCGCGGTTCCTCGGCATCGCCGAATACCGGTACCTGATCTTCGGCCTCGCGCTGATCGTGCTGATGATCTTCCGCCCGCAGGGCCTGCTCGGCGCGCGGCAGCGGTTGCTCACCTACGGAAGACAGGCGTACCAGCGCCTGCTGGGCCGGGGCGAGCAGATCAGTCACGACGCGTCGGTCTCGACGGACCGGAACGGGGGCGTGTGATGACCCAGCCGGAGAACGGCAACGGCCCCGAGGTGAAGGCCGAGGGCGGTCTCGTCGCCGAGCTGCAGCAGATGACCGAGGCGGAGCTCGCCGAGCACGAGGCGGAGGTCGCGGAGGTCGTCGCCTCCGACCGGGAGATGGCCGTCGACGTCGGTCAGACGCTGCTCGAGATCGACGAGCTGACCATGCGCTTCGGCGGCCTGACGGCGCTGGACTCGGTGTCGTTCGGCATCCGCCGCGGCGAGATCCTCGGCCTCATCGGCCCGAACGGCGCGGGCAAGACCACCTGCTTCAACGCCATGACCGGCGTCTACCGGCCGACGTCCGGCCGGGTGCTGCTGGAGGGCAAACCCCTCGGCAAGCTCGCCAGGCACAACATCACCCGGCGCGGCATCGCCAGGACGTTCCAGAACATCCGCCTCTTCGGCGAGATGACGGCGCTGGAGAACGTGGTCGTCGGCACCGACGCGCGGCACAAGACGAGCGTCATGGGCGCGCTCGTGCGCTCGCCGAGGCACTTCCGGGAGGAGAAGGCGGCGATCGAGCGGGCGATGGCGCTGCTCGACTTCGTCGGCATCGTCGACCGGGCCGCGGACAAGGCGAAGAACCTGCCGTACGGCTACCAGCGGCGGCTGGAGATCGCCCGCGCGCTCGCGACCGAGCCCAAGCTGCTGTGCCTCGACGAGCCCGCGGCCGGGTTCAACCCCATCGAGAAGGAAGAGCTGATGGGGCTGATCCGCAAGATCCGCGACGACGGGTACACGGTGCTGCTCATCGAGCACGACATGAAGCTCGTGATGGGCGTGACCGACCGGATCGTGGTGCTGGAGTTCGGCAAGAAGATCGCCGAGGGTGTGCCCGCCGAGATCAGGGAGAACCCCGCCGTGATCGCCGCCTACCTGGGAGTTCCCGACGATGACCTTGCTTGAGCTTTCCGGCGTTTCCGTCCACTATGGACGGATCAAGGCGGTCTCGGAGCTGACCATCACCGTCAACGAGGGCGAGATCGTCACCCTCATCGGCGCCAACGGGGCCGGCAAGTCCACCACGATGCGCGCGATCTCCGGGATCCGGCCCGTCTCCGCGGGCACGATCACGTTCGCGGGCGAGGACATCACGCGGCTGCGCGCCGACCTCCGGGTGGTGCGCGGGATCTCGCAGGCACCGGAGGGCCGGGGGATCTTCCCCGGCATGACCGTGTACGAGAACCTCGACATGGGCGCCTACGCGCGCAAGGACCGCAAGAACCTGGCCGCGGAGATGGACCACGTCTTCGAGCTGTTCCCCCGGCTCGCGGAGCGGCGCACCCAGGCGGGCGGCACGCTCTCCGGCGGCGAGCAGCAGATGCTCGCCATCGGGCGGGCGCTGATGTCGAAGCCGAAGCTGCTGCTGCTCGACGAGCCCTCGATGGGCCTCGCGCCGCAGTTCATCCAGCAGATCTTCCGCATCATCACGGAGATCAACAAGGAGGGCACCACGGTGCTGCTCGTGGAGCAGAACGCACAGCAGGCGCTGTCGCGGGCGCACCGCGCCTACGTGCTGGAGACCGGTTCGATCGTCAAGTCGGGCACGGGCAAGGAACTGCTCGCCGACGAGTCGATCAAGGAAGCCTACCTCGGCGTCGCCTGACCACAGCGCCCCTCCCACAGCGCCCCTCCCGCAGTGAGGGCGACTGCAGTGAAGGCCACCTTCACTGCGTTCAACGCAGTGAAGGTGGCCTTCACTGCGGCTGGGTGCGCAGGGTGAGGTGGGTAGGGGTCAGGAGTGGGTTCGGCCTGCGGCCTTGTGGGCGGCCCTCCGGGCCTGTTTCGCGGTGGCCTTGTCCGGGTGGTGCTCGCCGATCAGCGTGAGCACCCGGTGCGTGTCGGGGTGGTCGAGCCGCCACACCGTCTCGAACAGCGTCGCGTACCCGGCGGGCACGGTCGCGCCGAGCAGGGTGGGCACATCCTCCTCGGCGACGCCGTGCACACTGCCGGCGATCTCGTCGACGAGCAGCCGGGCGCCGTCCTCCTCGGTCGCCGCGAAGTCCGGGTGCGGGCCGAGCAGCAGCTCCAGCGACGCCTTGGCGTGCGGCCGGAGCATGGGCACGTCCAGCGCCTTGCGCAGCTGCGTCTCGGCCTCGACACCGATCCGCTCCCGGATGAGCGCGGCCGCGACCGTCCGCTCGGCCGCGCCGCCCTCGGCGGCGGCCGCGAGCAGCTCCGCGGCCGCGGCGTCGCCGGAGCGCCGCGCGAGCCACGCCTCCGCCTCGACCTCCAGCTCACCGTCCATCCCGGACAGAGCGAGTTCGAGCAGGTCTGCCGCCGACAGCTCGTCGGCAGGTGGCAGCAGGGGCACCTCGACACCCGAGTCGAGCAGCTCGTCGCGCATGGCCCACACCGCCAGCGGCGTGGCGCGCGTGACGCCGTCGGAGATGTCCACGGCGCCGAGCTCGGTGAGCCTGCCGAGCAGGACCTCCGCAGGGTCGCCGTGCTCGGCCGTCCAGGCGTCCCAGCGCGCGCGGGCGTCGTCGGCGACCAGCTCCGGCGTGGCGAGGTCGAAGATCATCTCGCTGATCGCGGGCACCGGCAGACCGCGGTAGCGGGCGAGGAAGAGCGGCATGAACCACGCGCCGGCGCCCTCGAAGTCGAGCTCGCCCTCACCCGCGCGGTCGGCGTCGGTCAGGAGGCTCCACGCGAGCACGGCGGCCAGTGCCCGGCCCCAGATGTCCAGCACGTCCTCGTCGCCGCCGTCCGGCCAGACGTCGGCGGCCTCGCCGAGCTGCGTGCCCTCCTCGCCGGGGACGATGAAGTCGACGTCCTCGGCCAGCAGGTACAGCTGGACGATGTCCTCTTCGGACTCACCCAGCTCGCTCGCGGCGGCGGCGCGGTCCTCGTCGCCGAGTCCCACGGTCTCGAAGACCGCGCGCCCCTCGCCGCACCACAGCGCGAGCCGCCGGGCGCGCTCGATCACCGCCACCTTCCGCGCCGCCGCGGCCAGCTCCGGCTCGGCGGGCAGGCGCAGCGGGCCGATGCGGTCGGGCAGGCCGTACGCCTCCTTGAGGTCCACCTCCGGCGCTCCGCCGAGCTCCGGCTCGATGTCGTCGAGCTCCTGTCGCAGCGCGGCGGCGTGGCCGGCGTCGAGTCGGCCGGTCTCGGCGCCGAACGTGATCAGGTGGTGCAGCGCGACCACGGCGTCCTCCTCGTGGCCGGGCTCGACGGCCTCCGGGTACACGCCGAGCAGCAGCTCGGCGAGGTCGCCGGTCCTCAGCTGGCCGAGGTCGCGGACGCCCAGCTCGTCGGAGAGCAGCTGCAGCGCCAGCTCCGCGTGGCCGGTGTCGACGGGAGGCTCCCGCAGTGCCCTGTCCGCCCACTCCACCAGTTCGTCGAGCGTCGCTCCGACGTTGTCCCGCTCCATCGGGCCAGGCTATCGGGCATCGGTGCGACCGGAGCCGACGGCCGGTCCCGATCACAACCGCCGGTTGTCACCGGCGCCGCGAAAGCTGTTGGACGGGGGCCTGAGCAGGCGGTTTGCTTGGTGTCACAGGAAAACAACAGGAGGAACCATGCAGACCTCGGCCATGATCAAGGGCGTCGCCGCCGGAGTGCCGTACGTGGCGCTGCGCCCCGAGGGCACCAGCGGCCCGGCCCCGGCCATCGTGACGTGGCACCTGATGGACGCGCCCCGCAGCGAGCGGGCGATGGCCGCGGCGCTGCCGATGGCGGGGGTGCCGGCGTGGCGAATCTACTTCGGACTGCCGATGTCGGGGGAACGGTCGCTGCCGGGCGGGTCCGACGAGTTCTTCCGGCTGGCGGGCGAGGACTACGTGCTCAACGTCGCGGAGCCGGTGACCGACCAGGCCGCGGCCGAGCTGCCCGCCGCGCTGGCGGCGCTGCGCGAGCAGCTGCCGATCACGGACGCGCCGATCGGTGTCGCTGGTGGTTCGGCGGGCTCGGCCGTCGCGCTGGAGGTGCTCGTGCGGGGAGAGGTCCCGGTCGCGGCGGCGGCGCTGGTCAGCCCGGTGATCCAGCTGGCGCCCGTGGTGGCGGCGAACGCGCGGCGGTTCGGCGTGACCTACCACTGGAGTGAGCGCTCCCGGGCCGTCGCCGAGCGGTTCGACTTCGTTCGCAGGGCGGGCGAGCTCGGCACGGACGTGCTGATCGTGGTCGGCGGGCAGGACGACGTGGCCTTCCGGGAGCCGGCCGAGGCACTGAGCCGCGAGCTGGGCGAGCGCGGCAGGCTCGTCGTGGTGCCCGGTATGGAGCACGCGCTCGCCGAGGAGCCGGGGCTGGAGCCCGCGCCGCAGACGCCCCACGCGGCGGTGGCCGACGCCGAGTTCACTGCGTGGTTCCGGCAGCGTCTGTGACAGCCGCCTCAGTTGCGGGCGGGTCGGGTTGCCACGTGCGTGCCGGGTCGTGGGCACACCAGCCCTCGGCCCGGCTCGTGCGCCCCGCGAGGGCGAGGAGTTTGCTCACGGCGGGGCGCTGCCTGCCCTTGCGCCACACGAGCGACCACGGGAACAGCGGTGACGGCTCGAACGGCAGCACCCGCAGGTTCAGGTCGGGGGCCAGCTCCATGTCGGCACCGGCCAGGGGCACCCGCGGCGGGCCGTAGCGGGTCTGCTCCAGCGTGTGCCGCAGGTCGAAGCTGACCCCGGAGTCGTCGAGCGGCACGTCGAGGCTCTCGCTCATCCGGCGCAGGAACGCGAGCCATTCGACGGGTCCGGCGAGCGAGGGCAGCCAGATGCCCTCCGGCCGCAGGTCGGCCATGCGGATCACGTCGCCACCCGCGAGCGGATGCTCCGGCGGCAGCAGCGCGACGAGCGGTTCGAGCCGGACGAGCCGGTGCTCCAGCTCGGCGGGCAGCTCGCGGCCGAGGTCGTGGACGCGGCCGAACGCCACGTCGACCTCGCCGCGCAGCAACGGATCGACCGCGTTCGCCAGCCCGCGCCGCCAGCTGCGCTCCACCCGCAGCCCCGGGTCGCGCGCGGCGAGTCGGCGCAGCATGAACATCGGGGAGAGCCGGTTGTCGACCAGGTCGAGGCGCACGGGCGCGTCGGCGGTGCCGAGCACGGCGACGGCGGCGTCGGCGGCGCGCAGCAGGTCCTGGGCGCGGGGCAGGAACCGCTGCGCGTCGGCGGTGAGCTCCACCGTGCGGTTGGTCCGGACGAACAGCCGGACGCCGAGTGCGTCCTCGAGCCTGCTGATCCGCTTGGACAGGGCCTGCTGGGTGAGGAACAACCGCTCGGCCGCCCTGCTGAAGTTGCGCAGTTCGGCGGTGAGGACGAAGGCGCGGACCTGCGCCAGGTCGAGGTCCATGAGGTGTTGTGCCTGCCTTGCCGGTAGAGGTGCCGGTGGAGACGTTACCCCGGGTCGAGGCGACCGATGAGTTTCCGGGCCGCAGGGGGTCCATAGCGACGGGGCAACCAGCACCTCAGACCACCGGAACCAGGGAGCAGCACCATGTCACTCGTCCGCGTCCACAACTTCGCCATCTCGCTCGACGGCTTCGGCACCGGGGAGGGCCAGAGCGCCGAGGCACACTTCGGTCACGCCGGCGACCGGCTGCACCAGTGGATGTTCGCGACCAGCTGGTGGCAGGCCGGCGGAAGCCGCGGCGTCGACGACGCCTTCGTCCAGCGGCACGACCCGGGGATCGGCGCCGAGATCATGGGCGCGGGGAAGTGGGGCCACCCCGGATGGCACGAGGACCCGGAGTGGAAGGGCGCGTGGGGACCCAACCCGCCCTTCCACACACCCGTCTTCGTCCTGACCCATCACCCTCGCCCTCCGATCGAGCTGGAGGGCGGCACGACGTTCCACTTCCTCGACGCGTCCCCCGCCGAGGCACTCGACCTCGCTCGCGAGGCGGCGGGCGGCAGGGACGTGCGCATCGGCGGAGGCCCCACCGTGATCCGCGACTTCCTCGCCGCCGGGCTCGTCGATCACCTGCACGCCGTGGTGGTCCCGATCCTGCTCGGCCGGGGCGTGCGCCTCTGGGACGGGCTGGAGGGCCTCGAGAAGGACTACCGGGTCGAGGCGATCGCCTCACCCAGCGGGGTCACGCACGTGACGTTCACCCGCGCCGGCCGCTGAGCGGGTCGCTCAGGAGCCCGGCGGCCGGTCCCTGACGATGCAGGTCAGCCTGGCGGTACAGGTGCGGCGGCCCGACTCGTCGGTGATCGTGATCTCCGAGGTGATCGTGCTGCGGCCGACGTGCAGCGGCACGGCCACACCGGTCACCAGGCCCTTCAGGGCGGCCCGGTGGTGGGTGCAGGACAGCTCCAGCCCCATCGCCGCCCGCCCGGCACCCGCGTTGAGTGCCGCGAGCGTGGACCCGAGCGCCTCGGCGAGCACGGCGTTGGCGCCGCCGTGGAGCAGACCGTAGGGCTGGAGGTTGCCCGCGACGGGCATCGTGCCGACGACCCGCTCGGGGTTCAGCTCGATGAAGTCGAGACCGACCTTGTCGTTGAGTTGCTGCTCCGCGATCTCGGGGCTGATGCCCGCGAGCTGCTCGCGGATCTCCTCTTCCGACACGTGCTCGGTCACTCACAGCTCCTAGTTCGACACGACAGGCGGGACTGTCAGAGGCTCACCCTAGACTCACGGTCGTGAGCCCGAACGCAAACACCTCAGTAGCGAACGACACACCCCGGCTGTTGCTCATCGACGGTCACTCGATGGCCTACCGGGCGTTCTTCGCCGTGCCCGCGGACCGGTTCCGGACGTCCACCGGGCAGGTCACCAACGCGGTCTTCGGGTTCACCTCGATGCTCATCAACCTGCTGAGGGACGAGACGCCGACGCACCTCGCGGTGGCGTTCGACGTGTCGCGGCAGACGTTCCGGTCGGAGACCTTCGCCGACTACAAGGCCAACCGGCAGACCACGCCCGACGACTTCAAGGGCCAGGTCGAGCTGATCAAGGAGATCCTCGCCGCGCTCGCCATCCCGGTGCTGGAGAAGCAGGGGTACGAGGCCGACGACATCATCGCCACGCTCACCACCCAGGCCGCGGCCGACGACTACGAGGTCCTCATCTGTACGGGTGACCGCGACGCGCTGCAGCTGGTCACCGACGCGGTCACCGTGCTCTACCCGCGCAAGGGCGTGTCCGACCTGGTGCGTTTCGACCCCGGCGCCGTCGAGGAGAAGTACGGGCTCTCCCCGGCGCAGTACCCCGACTTCGCGGCGCTGCGCGGCGACCCGTCGGACAACCTGCCCGGCATTCCCGGCGTGGGGGAGAAGACCGCGGCCAAGTGGATCAAGCAGTTCGGCACGCTCGGCGACCTCGTCGACCGCATCGACGAGGTGAAGGGCAAGGTCGGCGACGCGCTGCGCTCGCACGTCGACTCGGTGCTGCTCAACCGGCAGCTCACCGAGCTGGTCCGGGACGTGCCGCTCGAGACCGTCCCCGAGGGCCTGCGCGTGCAGCAATGGGACCGCGACGCGGTGCACCGGCTGTTCGACGAGCTGGAGTTCCGGGTGCTGCGCGACCGGCTGTTCGCGTCGCTGTCGGCGGCGGAGCCGGAGGCGGACGAGGGCTTCGAGATTCGCGGCGGGGCGCTCGAGCCCGGTGCGCTCGCCGACTGGCTCGCCCGGCACGGGTGCGACACCGGCCCCACGGGGCTGGCCTTCCGCGTCACCGGCGCGTCGGTGGCGGCGGACCTGCGCTCGATCGCGCTGTCCGCGCCCGGCGGCGAGGGCGCCTACCTCGACGTCACCAGGCTCGACGAGGCCGACGAGAAGACGCTCACCGCGTGGCTGGCCGACCCGGCGGCCCGCAAGGTGGGGCACGCGCTGAAGGTGCCGCTGCACGCGCTGCTCGCGAGGGGCTGGCGTGTCGCGGGCCTGACGATGGACACTGAGCTCGCGGCCTACCTCGTGCGGCCGGGCCAGCGCTCGTTCGAGCTGGACGACCTGGTGCTGCGGTACCTGCACCGCGAGCTGCGCTCGGAGGGCTCCGCCGACGACGGGCAGCTGTCGCTGCTGGACACGGCGGAGGACCCGGACGGCGAGACGAAGATCGTGCACGGTGAGCTGGTCAGGGCGCGCGCGGTGGCCGAGCTGGCCGGTGCGCTCGCCGGCGAGCTCGCCGACATCGGCGGCGCGCCGCTGCTCGCTGACATCGAGCTGCCGCTGCTCGGCGTGATCACCGACCTGGAGGCCGCGGGCATCGCCGTGGACCTGGAACAGCTGACCACGCTGGAGGCCCACTATGCGAACCGGGTGCGGCAGGCCACGGAGGAGGCCTACGCCGTCATCGGCAAGCAGATCAACCTGGGCTCGCCCAAGCAGCTGCAGGTGGTGCTCTTCGACGAGCTGGGCATGCCGAAGACCAAGCGCACCAAGACCGGCTACACCACCGATGCGGACGCGTTGCAGACGTTGTTCGAGAAGACCGAGCACCCGTTCCTGCAGCACCTGCTGGAGCACCGCGACGCGACGCGCCTGCGGACCACCGTCGAGGGGCTGATCAAGTCGGTCGCCGACGACGGCCGCATCCACACGACGCTGCATCAGACCATCGCCGCCACCGGCAGGCTGTCCTCAGTGGATCCGAACCTGCAGAACATTCCGATCAGGACGGACGAGGGCCGCCGCATCCGCGAGGCGTTCGTCGTGGGCCCCGGCTACACCCAGCTCATGACGGCCGACTACAGCCAGATCGAGATGCGGATCATGGCGCACCTCTCCGGCGACACGGAGCTGATCGAGGCGTTCCAGTCGGGGTTCGATTTCCACGCCGCCACGGCCGCGCGCGTGTTCTCGGTGGAGCCCACCGAGGTCACCGGCGCGCAGCGGGCCAAGATCAAGGCGATGAACTACGGGCTCGCCTACGGTCTGTCCGCGTACGGGCTCTCCCAGCAGCTGCGCATCTCCACCGAGGAGGCCCGCGGGCTGATGGACGACTACTTCGCCCGGTTCGGCGGCGTGCGGGACTACCTGCACAGCGTGGTCGACAAGGCGGCGAAGGTCGGCTACACGGAGACGATCTTCGGCAGGCGCCGCTACCTGCCCGACCTGACGAGCGACAACCGGCAACGCCGCGAGATGGCCGAGCGCATGGCCCTCAACGCGCCCATCCAGGGCAGCGCGGCCGACATCATCAAGGTCGCCATGCTGGGTGTTCACCGTGCCCTCGCCGAGTCGGACCTCCGCAGCCGGATGCTGCTGCAGGTGCACGACGAGCTCGTGCTGGAGGTCGCCGACAGCGAGCACGACGAGGTGGAAGCCTTGGTGCGCAAGGAGATGGGCGCGGCCTACGAGCTGGCCGTGCCGCTGGAGGTGTCGGTGGGCTTCGGCCGGTCGTGGAACGACGCGGCGCACTGACGCGGGTTTTGCGTTCCGGGGGGCCGGAATGGGGATTTGCACGCCATTTCCGGTAACCGGCACGGGTTGATTTCCGTGAAAAAGGGGTAGGTTTGCGGGTATGACAGCCCGCAACGCGCTGATCCTCGCCGGCAGCGGCATGCTCAGCGTCGTGGTGGAGGAGCTCGCTCTCGACGGCTGGCGAGTGGTCTCACCCAGCAGGCGCTACGTCCCGCTGCCGGCCACCGACGACGCCGCCGTCCCGCCGCCGAGGTGGTCCCGGGGCCGGAGGAAGGACCGCGTGGGCGCGGGCAAGGCGATCTGGGTGGAGGCGCACTGGGACCGCCCGCGCGAGCTGGCCACGAAGGTGGAGAAGGCGTTGACGGCCCCGGCCGAGCTGCTGGTGGCGTGGGTGCACGAGTCGTACCGGCGTTCCGTACTCGGCGTGGTGGAACCACTGCTGACCGCCACGGCTCCCGTCGTCGAGGTGCGCTCGCTCGTGGACCTCGCCGCGGTGCCCGACGAGCCGGAGCCGGTGTTGTTCGGGCATCCGACGCAGCAGGTGCTGCTCGGTTCGGTCTCCGAGCTCGCCGCCACCCGGCCGCTCGGTCACGACGAGATCTGGCGCGGCGTGCTCTACGCCGTCGAGCGCGCGCTGGAGGGCCGTCCGTCCTCGCTGCACCAGCTCGGCGAGCGCAGGCCCGTGCACGGTCACTGAGCGCGGGCCGCGAGCAGCGTCAGCACGGAGTCGCGGACCTCCTCGCGGCTGCGCTCCGGCTCGAACACGAGCCAGTCGAGCGCCACCACCAGCAGCGTGCCGAACAGCGCGGCGGCGGCCGTGCGCAGCGGAACCCCTTCCGGGAACCGCCCGGCCTCCGCCACCCGCCGCAGCTGGTCCTCGAGTACCGAGACGATGTTCTCCCGCAGCGGCAGCAGGGTGGCCTGCCACTGCCCCGGCCCCCGCCACAGCTCGCTGACCAGGATCTGCGAGAAGCCCGGGTACTCGCTCATGAACACCAGTGCCGCGTCGACCACGTCGGCGAGCCCGGCCACGGGGTCCGGGTCGGCGGCCGGGGCGCGCAGCCGCCCGGCCAGCAGGTCCACCCCGTACCGCAGCAGCGCCTCGACGAGCCCGTCCTTGCTGCCGAAGTTGTAGTACACGGTGCCCTTGGCGACCCCGGCCTCGGCGGCGATCTCGTCCACGGTCACCGCCGCGAGGCCGCGGCTGCGCGCGAGCCGCATCGTGGCCTCGAACAGCCTGCGCCTGGTGGCCTCCGCGCGCGGGCTCACAGCGCGAGCTCCGGTCTCAGCTGCCGCACCGTCCACACGCGACGCTTCTGCGCGGCGAGCACCGAGACCGCCAGCGCACCCGTGAGCCAGGCGAGCAGCACGGCGATGTCGGGCCACAGCCGCATCGAGGCGCCCGTGTAGAGCAGGTGCCGCAGCCCGTCGATCACGTAGCCCATGGGCAGCACGACGTGCAGCGGGTGCAGCGCGTCGGGGATCGTCTGCCACGGGAACGTGCCCCCCGCGGTGACCAGCTGGAGCACCAGCAGCACCAGGCCGAGAAACTTGCCGACGGCGCCGAAGAACGCGTTGAGCGCGTGCAGGATCGCCGTGAAGGTCAGCGACCCCAGCAGCAGAAAGCCGATCGCGGCGAGCGGTTTCGCGACGTCGATGCCCACGAGCCACGTCACCGCGGCGAACAGCACGAGCACCTGCGCGATGCCGAGCACGGCGGCCGGAAGCCACCCGCCGAGCGCGACCCGCAGTGGCGAGGCGCCCGCGGTGAGCGCGCGCGTCGACAGGGGCCGCAGCAGCAGGAACAGCACGAACGCGCCGATCCACGTGGCCAGGGCAAGGAAGAACGGGGCGAGCCCGGCTCCGTAGGTGCCCGCCGAGGCGAGGCCCACCGAGTTGATCGCGACCGGGTCGGAGATCGTGGCCGCGGCGGCCTGCTGGGTGTCCTTGTCGGCGTTCGGGATCTGTTCGAGGCCCTCGTTGAGCCCGTCGCGCAGCTGCCCCGCGCCGTCGGCGAGCTCGCGCGTACCGGTCAGTGCGGTGGCCTCGCCGTCCTTCAGGCTCGCCGCCCCGCCCGCGAGCTGGTTGGCGCCGTCGGACGCGCTCGCGATACCCGTGGTGAGCTGGGGCGCGGCGGCGGCGAGCTGCTCGGCGCCGGTGGCGACCTGCCGCGAGCCGTCGGCGAGCGTGTTCAGCCGGCCCGCGGCCTGCCGGATCTGGGTGTCGGCGTTGTCGAGCGGGGCGCGCAGCTCGCCGACGACGCCGAGCACGTGCTGCACCTCGGGCTCCGACAGCCCGCCGTCCCGCAGCCGCTGCGCCAGCCGGCCCGTGGCGTCGTCGAGGTCGCCGCGCAGGTTCGCGGACGTGGTCGCGAGCGCGTTCCCGAGCGCGGCGATCTGGGCGTTGCCCGTCGCGACCTGAGTGGCGCCGTCGGCGAGCTTCCTCGTCTGCTGCGGCAACTGCTCGGTGCTGCCGCGCAACGTGGTGAGGCCGGTCGCCAGCTGGGTGCTGCCCGTCGCGAGGCGCTGCGCCCCGTCCGCCAGCTCCTGCTGCCCGTCGAGCAGCCGGGTCGCGCCGTCGGCCAGCCGGGTCGCGCCGCCCGCGGCCTCCTGCGTCCGGCCGTGGATGGTGGAGAACCCGACCAGGAACCGGTTCGCGGCCTCCTCGCCGACCTGCTTCGCGATGGTGTCGCGGATCTGCTCGGCCACCTGGTCGGCGATCGTGCGCGACAGGTAGTTGTTGGCGTCGTTGGTGGTCAGCGTGATCGCGGCCTGGCGGGGGTCGAGCTCGCCACTGGAGAGCAACGCGGAGGAGAAGCCCTCCGGGATCGTGATCGCGAACGAGTAGTCGTCGTCGCGGACGCCGTCGCGCGCCTCGGTCTCGGACACCCGGTGCCACTGGAAGCTGCCGGAGGAGACCAGCTCGTCGGTGACCTGCTCGCCGAGTTCACGCTGGTGACCGTCGGCGTCCTGCGCGCCGGTGTCGGCGTTGACGACGGCCGCGGGCAGCTTGTCGAGCCTGCCGTAGGGATCGTAGTTCGCGTAGAGGTACAGCGACGCGTAGAGCAGGGGGACGAGCACGAGCGCGGCGACCGCCAGCTTGGGCAGCGTCCCGCTGGTCAGCCTGCGCAGCTCTCCCGACGCGATGCGCAGTGGGTTCACGGGATCGGTTCCTCCTGGCAGCGCTGCGGGGCGGGCTGCTCGAGCCTGCCGATGCGGGCGGGGGTGGTGAGCAGTGCGGAGACCGGCAGGGTCGCGGTGAGCACCACGACGGCGAGGCCACGCTCGGCGTGCTCGTGGGCGAGCATCCACCAGGAGTCCACGTCGCTCGTGTGCCGGTCGGGCCGGTCGAGCACGAGCATGCCGGCGCCTGCCCTGCTCGCGGCCAGGTCGGTCAGCAGGCGCGTGCGCGGCTCGGCCGCCAGGTTCTCGAAGCGCGTGCGGGCGTAGGCGGCGAGGTCGCGCGCGGCCAGCCAGTCCGCGACGGCGGCCTGGTTCGCGGGCCTGCCCGCCAGCGCCAGCTCCTCGGCCACCACGACGCGCAGCGGAAGCGTCTCGTCGGGCTCGCTGACGCCGGGGGAGTCCACCACGGCCACCCGCTCGCGCAGGCGGGCCGGATCGGCCGCGCCGTCGACGGTGACCGTGCCGGTCGTCGGTCGGAGCCTGCCCGCCAGCGCCAGGCCGAACGCGGTGATCCCGGTGCCCGGGTCGCCGTGGACCACCGCGAACTCGCCGCTCGACACGGTGAGCGACGTTTCCGGCAAGAGCGTGCCGTGCGGGCCGTCGAGTGAGACCCGATCGGCGACCACCTGCATGGGGCCTCCTTTTGAACTGACTCGTCAGTGCAAAATTAGGCCATTCA
This sequence comes from Prauserella flavalba, assembly GCF_003202235.1. GTDB lineage: Bacteria > Actinomycetota > Actinomycetes > Mycobacteriales > Pseudonocardiaceae > Prauserella_A > Prauserella_A flavalba. The sequence goes on along the minus strand of NZ_MASU01000009.1, from coordinate 79,926 downwards.
GTCTAGTGCGACAACGTGGGGTGCTCAGCGCAACAGCGAAGCCGGGCGAGCCTCCCAGACCGTCCACAACGGGCGGTAGCCCTGCCGGTGCCAGAACACCGACGACAGCGGGTTCAGCGGGTTGTAGTAGAGGTACGTGCCCCGCACCCCCGGCTCGGCCAGCCGCGCGTGCGCCGCGGCCATGAGCGTCCGGCCCACGCCGAGGCCCCGCACCCTCGGCGCCACGCCGAGGCTGTGCACGAACGCCCAGCGCCCCTCCGGCAGCACCGTGCCGAGCCAGGTGCCGCGCTCGACCTCGGCCCAGCCGCCGTCGACCACGCCCACCGCCTCGCCGCCCAGCTCCGCCAGCCAGATCGGCGCCCCTCCGGCCAGCTGCGCTCTCAGCGCGGCGCGGCGCCGTTCCGCCGCGCCCGGCCGCACGCGCAGGTTGCCGACGCGGCTCGAGTAGTCCACCGCGGAACACTCGAGCCGCACGATCGCCTCGACGTCGCCGGGCTCGGCCGCCCGCACGGAGACATCGCCGTTGCCCGCGGCCGGTGGCTGTTCCCCGGTGTGCACGGCCAGTGCCGACAGGGGCACGAGGCCGTGGTCGAGCAGCGCCCGCGTCGCCTCCGCGTCCCGGCTCGGCCAGGCCACCAGGCACGCCGAGTCCTCGCCCGGCGACTCCGTGTCCAGCCGCGCCCGGCACGCCCGCAGCACGGCGTCCATCCCCTCGGTGCCCCGCGTGCCGATGAGCGGCGTCAGCTCCCACGTCTCCAGCGCCGACCACACCGCCTCCGGCGCGCCCGCGTCCGTGAACGTCACGCGCAGGACGCCGGTGACGCGGCCGCCGTCGGGCAGCGTCGCCACCAGCGTCTCGCCGTCCGGCGGCTCGGTGATCACCGGCAGCAGCGGATCGATCGCGGCGAACCGCGTGGCCTGGTCGGCGACCAGGTCCGTGCCCTCCCTCATCTGCTCCCCCTCCTCGTTCGCTAGCGCAACGCCGAAGCCGGCCTGACCTCCCATGTCGTCCACAGTGGACGGTACCCCTGCCGGTGCCAGAAAACCGACGACAACGCGTTGTGCGGACTGTAGAACAGGTACGTGCCGTGCGCGCCCCGCGCGAGCAGCTCGCGATGCGCGGTCGCCATCAGCGTGCGGCCGACGCCGGTGCCGCGGGCCCCCGGTGCGACCGACACCGTGCCGACGTGGGCCCACAGGCCGTTCGCGATCCGGTCCGGTGCCGGGGCGGGCCAGGCGCACATCGCGAGTCCGACGGGCACCCCCTGGGACTCGGCGAGCCACACCGGCTCACCCCGCTCGAGCGTCCTGCGCAGCTCGCCCAGCAGCCATCCGGCCGCGTCCGGCCGGTTCACGGCGGGGCCCACGAGCACGGCGTAGCGCAGCTCGTCGAGCCACAGCCCGGCGAGCTCCTCGGCATCGGCTGCGGTCGCGGCCCGCACCTCGACGCCGTCCGCCCGCACCGGGGCAACCGGCGCCCGCTCGCGGACCGCGAGCACCGCGCTCGGCGCGAACCCGTGGCGCAGCAGCGCGGGCACCACGCCGGTGGCGAGGCTCGGCCACGTCACCGTGCACGCCGAGTCGGGGCTGGGCGACTCCCTCGCCAGGCGGTGGCGCAGCGCGGCGAGCAGCGCCGACATCGCCTCACCGCCGAGCTCCGCGTCCAGCGGCGTCAGCTCCCACGCCTGCCTGCTGCGCCACAGGCTCGCCCAGCCCTCGTAACGGGCCCGGTAGAGCACGCCTTCGACCTCGCGGCCGTCCGGCAGCGGCGCCGTGAGCCGCTCGCCCGCGCCGGGATCGACGGTCTCGGGCAGCAGCGGGTCGAGCGCCGCGAAGCCCGTCACGGATCGAGCACCGCGCGGAAGATCGCCGTGCCGGGGAAGAGCTTGCCGCGCAGCGGGCTCCACTGCCCCCACGTGCGGGTGTGCCCGGCGGGCCACTCGGGTTCCACGAGGTCGATCAGCCGGAAGCCCGTCCCCGCGAGCGCGCGCACGAAGTCGCCGACCGTGCGGTGGTACTCGACGTAGGTCGCCGTGCCGTCCTCGCCGACCTCGACGTACGGCGTCCGGTCGAAGTACGGCTGGGTGGCGGTGAGCCCGTTCGGGCCGGGGTCGTCCGGGAAGATCCAGCGCAGCGGGTGGGTCACCGCGAACACCCAGCGGCCCCCGGGCCGCAGCACGCGCGCGACCTCGGCGAACACGGCGTCGACGGACGCGACGAACGGCACGGCGCCGAACGCGGAGCAGGCGATGTCGAAGCTGTCGCCCCGCAGCGGCAGCTGCTCGGCGCCCGCCCGCAGCAGGGCCGGGTGCAGGCCGGTGCGCGCGTTGCCGTCGCGGGCATGCCGGAGCATGCCGGCCGAGAGGTCGAGTGCCACGGTGCGGGCACCCTGCGCCGTCAGCCAGCGCGCGCACGGCGCCGAGCCGCAGCCGACCTCCAGCACGTCCGCACCCGTGACGTCGCCGAGCAGACGGGCGTCGGCCTCGCGCAGGCCCTCGGGGCACCACACGAAGTCCGCCTCGCCGAGGAACTCGCCGTGGGTGGCGTGGTAGGCATCGGCGTCGGCGTCCCACCAGGCCGAATTGGCCGCGACGGCCTCGGCGGAGCCGACGGGACGGTAGGCGACGCCCGCGGTGCCGAGTACCTGCTCGGCGCGCGCGTGGCGATCGGCGGGAGGAGGTATGGACACGGGCTCATCCTCCCTGCGGGACGGGACGGTGATCGTCGGTGGACCCTGATTGTGCCCTGCGCCGCGCGCCGCGTAGGATGTTCTCTAGCGCAGTGGGTTCGCGCTGCCTTCGGCCCAGTTTTCGTGCTGGGCGGTCAGGGTCGCGCACCTCGAGGTGATGCTCGCGGCCGTTCGTGGGTGAACGATTGCATCGTAGTCGCCTTGGTTCCCATCGATGCGCTACGCAACCGCAGATCTCCTAATACAATCCGCTACCGGAGCAACCCACCTAATGACCATCGACACCACCACCGCCCCGAGTGCCCCCGCGCAGGCGCAGCAGGTCGCCGTCAACGACATCGGGACGGAGGAAGACTTCCTCGCTGCAATCGACAAGACGATCAAATACTTCAACGATGGCGACATCGTCGAAGGCACGATCGTCAAGGTCGATCGCGACGAAGTGCTGCTCGACATCGGGTACAAGACCGAGGGCGTCATCCCGTCCCGTGAGCTGTCCATCAAGCACGATGTCGACCCGGCAGAGGTTGTCGCCGTCGGTGACGCGGTGGAGGCCCTCGTCCTGCAGAAGGAGGACAAGGAAGGTCGCCTGATCCTGTCCAAGAAGCGCGCCCAGTACGAGCGCGCCTGGGGCACGATCGAGGAGCTCAAGGAGAAGGACGAGCCCGTCAAGGGCACCGTCATCGAGGTCGTCAAGGGCGGCCTCATCCTGGACATCGGCCTGCGCGGCTTCCTGCCCGCCTCGCTGGTGGAGATGCGCCGCGTGCGCGACCTGCAGCCCTACGTGGGCCGCGAGCTCGAGGCCAAGATCATCGAGCTGGACAAGAACCGCAACAACGTGGTCCTGTCCCGCCGGGCCTACCTGGAGCAGACCCAGTCCGAGGTGCGCAGCGAGTTCCTCAACGCGCTCGCCAAGGGCCAGGTCCGCAAGGGCGTCGTCTCGTCGATCGTCAACTTCGGTGCCTTCGTGGACCTCGGTGGCGTCGACGGCCTGGTGCACGTCTCCGAGCTGTCCTGGAAGCACATCGACCACCCGAGTGAGGTCGTCGAGGTGGGCCAGGAGGTCACCGTCGAGGTGCTCGACGTCGACATGGACCGCGAGCGCGTGTCCCTGTCGCTGAAGGCCACCCAGGAAGACCCGTGGCGCCAGTTCGCCCGCACCCACGCGATCGGCCAGATCGTGCCGGGCAAGGTCACCAAGCTCGTCCCGTTCGGCGCGTTCGTCCGCGTCGAGGAGGGCATCGAGGGCCTGGTGCACATCTCCGAGCTGGCCGAGCGCCACGTGGAGATCCCGGAGCAGGTCGTGCAGGTCGGCGGCGAGGTCATGGTCAAGGTCATCGACATCGACCTCGAGCGTCGCCGCATCTCGCTGTCGCTGAAGCAGGCGAACGAGGGCTTCACGCCGGACTCGGAGTTCGACCCGACCCAGTACGGCATGGCGGCCGAGTACGACGAGCAGGGGAACTACATCTACCCCGAGGGCTTCGACCCCGACACGCAGGAGTGGCAGGAAGGCTACGAGAAGCAGCGTGAGGAGTGGGAGAAGCAGTACGCCGACGCCCACGCGCGCTACGAGCAGCACATGCGCCAGGTCGCCGAGGCGGCCCAGGCCAACGCCGCGGCGGTGGCCGAGGGCGCGACCGGCGTCGACGGTGGCGACCAGAGCTACACCTCGGGCGGCCAGTCCGACCAGGGCTCGAAGAGCACCGGCGGCACGCTGGCCAGCGACGAGCAGCTCGCGGCTCTGCGCGAGAAGCTCTCCGGCGGTGCGTGAGCAGCCCGGCAGCTAGCTGAGTGAGGGCGGTGGCCCCGGTCCGAACAGGACCGGGGCCACCGCCTTTTCCGTGCCTGCCCGAGCCTGAGCAGGAACCCCCTCCGCAGTGAAGGCCACCTTCACTGCGTTGAACGCAGTGAAGGTGGCCTTCACTGCAGTCTCCAGGTGCAGGCGGTGCGAGAAAGGCAGCGGCCCGCATCCCTGTCGGGATACGGGCCGCTGAGGGGTTGGTCCTAGGTCGTCGCCGGGGCCCAGGCTCGCTCGTGGGCGGCGGCGCGGGCGCGGCGGCGCAGGCCGGCGAGGCTGTGCTTGGCGGGAACGAGCAGTGCCGTCAGCCAGCTCCTGCGGTACTCGTCGAGCGCGACCGCCACGGGACGATGCATGACGCAGTGCACCAGCCCGGGCGTACCGAGCCGGTGTCTCCCCACGTACTTGCTGGCTGGCATCGTTCCTCCGGGTGGGCGACCGCCTGTGCCCGGCACCGTACGCAACCGATGCACAGAATCGTCGTAAGCGCTCGGCGTGTCACCCTAACTAATTGCGTCAGGATCGGGTTGCTGGCTGAGAGTCAGCACGCGAGTGCCGCCTGATTGAATGCAGGCATGCTGCGAGTGGGTCTCACCGGGGGTATCGGGGCGGGCAAGTCGACCGTGGCGGCGCGGCTGGCCGAGCACGGAGCCGTGCTGATCGACGCCGACCGCATCGCGAGGGAGGTCGTCGAGCCGGGCACCGAGGGCCTCGCGGAGCTCGTCGCCGCGTTCGGTGAGGACGTTCTGGGGCCCGATGGCGCGCTCGACCGGGCCGCGCTCGCCGCGAAGGCGTTCACCGGTGAGGAGTCGCGGCTGCGGCTCAACGCGATCGTCCACCCGCGCATCCGCGACCGCACCGTGGAGCTGATGGCCCAGGTCGCGCCGGACGCGATCGTGGTGCACGACGTCCCCCTGCTCGTCGAGGGCGGCATGGCGCCGAACTACCACCTCGTGCTCGTGGTCGACGCCGAGGAGGACGTGCGGATCCGGCGCCTGGTCGAGTCGCGGGGCATGGCCGAGGCCGACGCCCGCGCGCGCATCGCCGCGCAGGCGAGCCGGGAGCAGCGGCTGGCGGCCGCCGACGTCTGGCTCGACAACAGCGGCACCCGCGGCATCGTGCTGGCGCAGGTGGACGCGTTGTGGGCCGACCGGCTGGTCCCCTTCGAGGCCAACGTGCGGCTGCGCAAGCCGCGCCCGCCGCGCTCGCCGCACCTGGTGGAGCACGACGACACGTGGCCGGCGCAGGCGGAGCGGGCGCTCGCGCGCGTCCGGCTGGCGGCGGGGGACAAGCTGGTGCGGGCCGACCACATCGGGTCGACGGCCGTGCCGGGGCTCGTGGCCAAGGACGTGCTCGACCTGCAGCTGACGGTGTCCACACTGGACGATGCCGATGCGATCAGCGACGCGCTGGCCGACGCCGGCTTCATTCGCGCGGAGGGCGGCTGGTTCGACTTCCCGCAGGACGGCGGGGCCGCGCCGGAACACCTGTGGCACAAGCGGTTCCACCACAACGCCGACCCGGCGCGCATGGTGAACCTGCACGTGCGTTCGGTGCGGGGACCGGCGTGGCGGCTCGCGCTGCTGTTCCGCGACTGGCTGCGCGCCAATCCCGGCGAGGTCGCCGCCTACACCGAGGAGAAGCGCAGGCTCGCGCGGGCACACGCCGAGGACGGCACCACCGAGGGCTACGCCCTGGAGAAGCAGGCGTGGGTGGACGCCGGGTTCACGCGCGCCGAGGAGTGGGCCGCACGCACCGGGTGGAGTGCCGACGGCCCCTAGGCGCGCGCCGAGCAACCGCTGCCCTACTGCGCGACGCCCAGACGGCCCTCGCCGCGTTGCCGGAAAGCCCGAGTACGACCCGGTGCGAGGGCTTCCCTCCGCCTTGCGGGGCTCGGGTGGCGGGGTGTCCCGCAGGGACACCGCCGTCTGGATCGCCGCTCGCTACGGGCGGGGCTGTTCAGCACGCCCTAGGTGTACCCGGCCATCAGGTTGGTGGCAGCCGGCTGATCGGGGGTTTGGCTCCGAGTGCGCTGTGGCGGCGTTGAGTGTTGTAGTGCTCGATCCAAGGCGCAAGGGCGGCGGCTCGCGCGGCGTTGCTGGTGAAGACCTGGCGGTAGGCCCATTCGGTGGCCAGGGTGCGGTTTAGTCTCTCGACCTTGCCGTTCTGCCAGGGGCAATGGGGCTTGATGAACTTCTGGACGATGCCGTGCTCGGCACACAATGCCCGCAGTGAGTAGCGGTAGGCCCAGGCGTTATCGGTCATCAACCGCTCGATCCGAGTGATCCCGTAGCCGGCGAAGTAGGCGATCGCACGTTCGAGGAAGCCCGCGCAGGTCGGGCCTTTCTCGTCGGGCAGGACCTCGCTGTAGGCGAGGCGGGAGTGGTCGTCGACCAGCGAGTGAACGTAGTCGTATCCGGGCCCGTTGACGCGGTCGCGTGGAATCGCGCGGCCGTGGACGCGCCAGCCTCCACCGTCGGGGATGCGACCGATCTTCTTGACGTCCATGTGCACCAGTTCGCCTGGCCGCTCACGCTCGTAGCGGATTGCGGTCTGCTTCGAGCAGCGCATCACCTCACCGGTGATCGGGTCGCACTCACGCAGATAGGGCACGCGATGGCGGCGCAGGATCCGTGACACCGTCCGCGCGGGCACCCCGACCTTCGGGCCGAGGACGTCGGGGCCCTCACGATGCTCGGCGCGGGCAGCCAGGACTTTCTGCTCGACCTCATCGCAGGTCCTGGTGGGCATCGTGTGCGGCCGCGACGAGCGCGTGACCAGACCGGCTTCGCCCTCGACCGCATAACGGTCGATCCAGGTCTTCACACACTGACGAGAAACGCCCATCGCGGCGGCGATGTGGGCCTGTGGCCAGCCTGCTTGGTGGCGTTGAACGATCAGTCGACGACCATGCACGGTCAGCCGGGCACTACCGTGGGACACGAGAACCTCCGGGTCGGAGTGGGCCTTAGACAAGCCACATCCCATCCGGAGGTTCTCGCCCGTTCAACCAGGCTCGCCGCTACCAACGTCCTGGCCGGGTACACCTAGGTGCGGGTGGCCCGGAACTCGTCCTGCGTCTCACGGGCGTGGCTGGAGCCGATGAGCAATTCGTCGAAACCGCTACCCGATCGTCCTCTGTCGAGCACGACCCGCAGGGTCGGCAGGCCCCGCTTCATGCACACGAGCCGTACGGCGCCAGGGGACCTCCAGGTGCCGACCTTGAGCAGCCCGGTGACGATCAGGCCCGCGCGCGCCGATCACCGGCGACCAGCGGTCGCGGACCTCGATCTCCCTCACAGCGGCCAGCGGCGTCTCGTACGTGGCTCGCCGCACCAGGAGCCGTTCCCACCACGAGAACCGGATGACGAGGCGGCTGTCCCTGATTGCTGTCGTGGCCATGGCGAGGCCTCCGTTTCGGCTGACGCGTACGCTCCGGATGGGAACAACAGTAATATTTCCAACTGTGGGAACAATACGACCATTGGGACCGGTGACACTGTGGGCAACTCCGGCACTCCGACGGCCGACCTCCTGCTCCACCCCGTCCGCTGGCGCATCGTCCATCACGTCATGGGACGGGAGGTGACCACGACCGACCTGAAGCGCGAGCTTCCCGAGGTTCCGTCCACGACCCTCTACCGGCACGTGGCAGCGCTCATCGACGCCGGCTACCTGACGGTGGTCCGGGAACGGCGCGTGCGGGGCGCGACCGAACGGACCGTGACCTTCCACCAGACCACGCCCGGTGTGGGGGAGGACGAGGCGCAGGCCATGACCGTCGAGCAGCACCGGGAGGCCATGCTCACGATGCTGGCTCAGGTGGCGGGCAGCTTCGACCGGCTCGTCGAACGTGGCGAGCTCTTTAGCCGCAACGACCAGCTGAACTACCGGCAGGTCGCGATCTACGTCGACCAGGACGACGCCGCCGCGATCGGCGAACGGCTCCTCGAGGTGCTCGAGCCGTACTTCGAGCACGCTCCGGGAAAGGACCGCGTCATGCTCTCCTTGATCAGCGTCCCCGAGGCGTAGCCCCGGTTAGAGCAGACCGCGCTGGTAGCCGACGGCCACCGCCGCCGCCCTGTCCTTCACCCCGAGCTTCGCGTACAGATGCAGCAGGTGTGTCTTCACGGTCGCCTCGCTGATGAACAGCCGTTTCGCCGCCTCCTTGTTCGTGCACCCGCGCGCGACCAGCTCCAGCACCTCGATCTCACGCTGGCTCAGCGGCTCCTCGGCGGGGGCGCGCACGCGCCCGAGCAGGCGGCTCGCGACGGCGGGGGAGAGCACCGACTCACCCCGTGCGGCCGCCCTCACCGCGCGGAACAGCTCGTCGCGCGGCGAGTCCTTGAGCAGGTAGCCCGTCGCCCCGGCCTCGATCGCGGGCACCACGTCGGAGTCGGTGTCGTACGTGGTCAGCACGAGCACGCGCGCCGGGTTGCCGCGCCTGGCGAGCTCGGCGATGGCCGCCACCCCGCCCGTGCCCGGCATGCGCAGGTCCATGAGCACCACGTCGGGGCGCAAGCGCTCGGCCAGTGTGACGGCCTGGTCGCCGTCGCCCGCCTCGCCGAGCACCTCGAAGCCCGCCTCGCGGGTGAAGATGCCGTGCAGGCCGTCGCGCACGATCGGATGGTCGTCGACGATGAGCAGGCTGATCGGCGCGGTCACCGGGACTCCTGGAAGGGAATGGCGGGCACGGTGGCCGAGATCGCCGTGCCGCCGCCCGGCTCGGACTCGACCACGAGCGAGCCCGCGAGCCGCTGCACGCGCTGGCGCATGCCGCCGAGCCCGAAGCCCCGGTAGTCGGTTCCGTTGCGCCGCAGGCGTTCCTGGTCGAAACCGATCCCGTCGTCGCGCACGTCGAGTGTCAACTGATCCTCCATGTAGGACAGGGTGAGGCCGACCCGGCGCGCCTTCGCGTGCTCCGCGACGTTCCCGAGCGCCTCCTGCGTGATGCGCAGCAGCGTCGCCTCGATCTCCGGGTGCATCGGGCCCGGGGTTCCGGTGGTGGTGAACTCCGCGGGCACGCCCGAGCGTTGCGACCACCGGTGCACCACGCCGGCGAGCGCCTCGGGCAGCCCGGCGCTCTCGAGCGCTTCCGGGCTCAGCGCACGCACAGCCCGCCGTGCCTCCTGGAGGTTCTCGCGGGCCAGCGCGCCCGCCGCGTCGACGTGCCGCTGCCGCTCCGCCGGGTCACCGTGGGTCTCCTCGGCGGCCTGCAACTGCGTGATGATCCCGGTGAAGCCCTGTGCGAGCGTGTCGTGGATCTCCCGGCTCAGCCGCTGGCGTTCGTCGAGCACCCCCGCCTCCCTCGCCTGCGCGAGGAGCTGGCGGTGCAGCCCCGCGTTCTCCTCCAGCGCCGCCTCCAGCGCGGCCACGGCCTTGCGCCGTTGCTCGTTCTGCCGCACGAGCTGACGCGACACCTCCAGCCCGCCGCCGATCGCGGCCGTCTGGATGAGCACGATCGCCAGGTACGGAACGGGCCACTCGCGCAGCGCCTGCAGCGGCCCGCCCGAGCCGAGGCTGTTGATCAGCGCGGACGTCGCCGTCAGCCCGAGCAGTACCAACGGCATCGGGCCCAGCGCGATCGCGCGGAAGAAGCACGTGACGAGGAAGACCAGGAACAACATGTCCCTGGCCATCAGCACACTGGCGATCGCGAGCAGCCCCGCGAACGCCACCACGAGCACCGGGGTCGACCCGCGCCAGCGCCTCGGCAGGAACGTGTCGGTGGCGAGCACCCAGCACAGCGCCACGCCCGCCAGCGCGAGCGTGCCCCACCGCCGCTCCCACGGCTGGCCCTGCGCGAGGCTCAGGACGGTCGCCAGACCGAGGAGGACGAGGGGCATGACGCGTTCGAACCGGTGCACCCAGGGGCGCCACGGCGAGTCCGCACCGGTCGTCAGGAAGGCCGATCGCGGCTCGTCGCAGTCCTGCACCGGCCCATTATCGCCGGGCACACCCGTCAGGAGCCACGAGCCGCGCATGGCCGTCCGCCGTCACTGCCAGCGGAACAAGCGTGCCGCGAGCACGAGGCACACCACGGTGAACACCACGAGCGAACCGAGCTGCAGCAGCTGCGGGTCGCCGCCGGCCCACGTCTCCCGCAGCGCGTTGTACGTGGCGCCCATCGGGAGCACGTCGGCCACGCCCTGGAAGAACGACGGCAGGTGCTCCTTCGGCACCCAGACGCCGCCCAGCGCGAGCATCGGGAAGAACGCGGCGGAGCCGATCGCGCCCGCCGCGCGGCCGGTCGGCGCGACGGCGGCGATCAACAGGCCCATCGCGAACAACGCCGCGGTGCCCAGCACGATCGACACCGTGAGGCCCAGCGGGTTGGCCGGTGCCTCCATGCCGATGACGGCGGTGCCGATCACCACGACCAGCAGCACCACCACGAGCGCGGCGACGAGGTTGACGATCAGTTGGGCCAGCAGCAGCGTGCTCGGCGAGACGGGGCTGGCCGAGAGCCTGCGCAGCACGCCCTTCTCGCGGTAGGTCGCCATGAAGGCCGGGAAGATCGTCAGCGCGAGCATCCCGAGCAGGATCGCGACGGCCAGCGGGGCGATCAGGTTGGCCATCACGGAGTTGCCGCCGAACTCGGCGTTCGGCTCGTTGGCGCCGGGGATGAGGCTGAACACGAGCAGCAGCGCCACGGGAATGCCGACCACGGTGATCGGTGCCCCGGGATCGCGCAGGAACAGCCTGGTCTCGCTGGCGGTCATCTTGCCCAGTGCGGACATGTCCTTGTTTCCCCTCAGTCCAGTTTCCGGCCGGTGAGCGCGACGAACGCGTCGTCGAGATTGGCCTGGTCCACCCGCAGCTCGCCGGCGATGATCTGCCTGCGCGCCAGCGCGGACGTGACCGCGTGCAGCACGTTGCCCGTACCCGTGATCACGAGCTGGTTCCCTCGGCGCTCCACGCTGCGCACCTCGGGCAGCTCCGCGAACACCGCGTCCTCGATCGGCTGCGAAGGCCGGAACCGGATCCGCTGCTCGTCGTCGACGCCCGCGACGAGCCCGGCCGGGGTGTCGATCGCGGCGACCTTGCCCGAGTCGATGAGCGCGAGCCGGTCGCAGAGGCGCTCCGCCTCCTCCATGAAGTGCGTGACGAGCACGATCGTCACGCCGCCCGCGCGCACGTGCTCGATCAGGTCCCACACCTCGCGCCGTGCCTGCGGGTCGAGTCCGGTGGTGAGCTCGTCGAGCACGGCGACCTCGGGGTTGCCGATGAGCGACAGGGCGATCGAGAGCCGCTGCTTCTGGCCGCCGGAGAGCTTCTTGTACGCGGAGTCGCGTTTGGCGGTGAGGCCGAGGATGTCGAGCAGCTCGTCCGGGTTCGCCGGGTCGCGGTAGAAGGAGGCGTAGAGATCGAGCGCCTCGCGGACCTTCATCCGCTCCGGCAGCTCGCTCTCCTGCAGCTGGACGCCGAGCCGCTGGCGCAGCTCGGCGGTGTCGCGCCTCGGGTCGAGCCCCAGTACGGAGACGGTGCCGCCGTCGGGCCTGCGCAGGCCCTCGATGCACTCGACCGTCGTGGTCTTGCCGGCTCCGTTCGGCCCCAGTATCCCGAAGATCTCCCCGCGCTCGACCGTGAACGAGACGTCCTCGACGGCGACCTTGTCGCCGTAGCGCTTGTGCAGGTTCTGCACGTCGATGATGGGCATGGACCAAGGATCGCCTGGTCAGGGTGCTGTCCGGATCGTCCCGGCGGCCATACCCGGGTCCACCCCTGGGTGCAGCGGGCATCAACCGTTCGGTGGATGCCGGCGCCAGCTCAGCGAGATGTCCACAGTGGACAACCAGCGCGCGAGGTCGTAGCCGTGGCTGGCGAGCGCGTCGACGGTCGCGTAGGCCGTCTCCAGCGCGCGGCACGCCTGCTCCCTCGGCACGAGGCCGCCCTCGGCCGCCGCGAGCAGCTCGTCGGTGTCGAGCACCTCGACGCCCTTGCCCTCGCGCAGCACCAGATCCAGGTAGAGGTCGGTGACCAGCCATGTGTCGCCCTCGGTTTCGATGCTCACGACGTCGAGGTAGAAGTCCTGGTCGCGTTCGTGGCCTGGGCTGAACCAGAAGTCGGTCACGCGCAGGCCGAGCGCGGGCAGCAGCCACGACTCGAGGTAGTGGAACTGCCGGCGGCCGGGCGTGGGCCGCGCCAGGTAGAGGCCGAACGGCGTCCGGCGGTACTCCTCGACCTCGCGGACGATCCCCTTCGGATCGGTGTTGGTGCGTGCCGCGACGTCGAACCTCTCGCGCTTCGGCGGATGCATGCTGCCATCTTGCGGGGTTCGCCCCCACAGGGCGAGCGCACGCCCTAGAGTGATCACGTGGAGGACGCGGCCGGCCGCTCGGACAGGCTCTCGCGGATCGCCGCGGCGCTCAACGAGCGCGCCGCGGAGGTCACCGCCGAGCTGGTGAGCCTCTACGAAAAGGAGCTGCCGCACCTCGTGCACGACGACGAGGGCATGGTCAGCCTGCTCTCCGCGAGCGTGTACCAGAACATCGACACCGCGGTGCGCATCTTCATGCACGGCATCGACCCGGCCCGCGTCGAGGCGCCCGCCGCCGCGCTCGAGTACGCCCGCCGCCTCGCGCAGCGCGGCACCCCGGTGGTCGACCTGATCCGCGCCTACTACCTCGGGCAGATGGCGGTGCTGGAGCAGGCGATCGACGAGGGCATCCGGCAGATCCACGAGGTGGACGTGCTCGGCGCCGCCCTGCGCGACGCGCTGTCCGGCGCGTTCGCGTTCATCGACCGCGTCACGCAGCAGGTCGTCACCGCCTACGAGGAGGAGCGCGACAACTGGCTGCTCAACCGCAGCGCGGTGCGGGCGGCCAGGGTGCGCGCGCTGCTCGACGAGGACGGACTGGACATCGGCGCCAGCGAGGCCGCGCTCGGCTACCGGCTGCGGGGCAACCACGTGGGCCTCGTCGTCTGGTACGCCGACACCGCGCATCCGATCGACCCGCTCGCCGGGCTGGAGGCGCTGGCGGGGCGGTTCTCGGAGCAGCTGGCGCGCGACGCGCGGCCGCTGTTCGTGCCCAACGACGAGCTGTGCGCGTGGGTGTGGCTGCCGGTCAGGGAGCCGCAGGTGCCCACGGCCGAGCAGCTGGAGCGGGCGATCGCCGGTGACGCCGACGTGCGCCTCGCGGTGGGCGACCCTGGCCGCGACCTCGAGGGGTTCCGGCGGACCCACCGGCAGGCCGCGCGCGTGCACGCGCTCGCGGTCGCCGCGGGCAAGGGCTGTGACCGCGTGCTCGCGTTCCGTGACGTCGGCGCGTTCGCGCTGATGGCGTCGGACCTGTCGGCGGCGCGGATGTGGGTCGAGGACACCCTGCGGGGCCTCGCCGTGGACGACGACCAGCACGAACGGCTGCGGGAGACCCTGCGGGTCTTCCTCGCCACGGGCAGCAGCTACACCGCCGCGGCGGCGCGGCTGCTGATGCACAAGAACTCGGTGCAGTACCGCGTGCGCAAGGCCCAGGAGCTGCTCGGCAGGCCGGTGTCGGACAACCGCCTCGATGTCGAGCTCGCGCTCAACCTCTGTCACCGCCTCGGCGGTGCCGTCCTGCCCCGGCGCTGACCCCCTCGCTCGGGGCAACCCCTTCGTGCAGTGAAGGCCACCTTCACTGCGTTGGGCGCAGTGAAGGTGGCCTTCACTGCAGGTGGCGCTGGGGGTCCGCCCTCAGGGGCTCCGTCGCCTCCCCGCCAGGGGGCCACGACACACCACGTGTGACACCTTTTCGGTCTGCCGGACCAGTAGTGTGGCCGATCATTGGTCGGGTGGCACGAAGAGTTCGCCGGTGCGTGCCCCTACTCTCCTCTGATATGGGGTCCGTCGTGCGAGAACCGGGTGAAGCGGTGATGGTCGTCCGCCTGCGGCGCGGTGTCGTCGGCGAGACCAGACGCGTGTGTCACCTGGTGCCCGCACCCGCTCCGGGCACGCCGCCCCGCGAGCTGGCCGCCCTCTGTGGCGAGGGGATCGTCCCCGGGCAGGCCGAGCTGCTGTCCGGTTTCACCGGCATGCCCTGCGAGGCGTGCCTCGCGGTGTCGGCGCGCAACCTGCCGCCGGGGCTGATCCGCGCCTCCTAGCAGGGGTTGCCCGCCGCCGGGCGGGAATTGTCGGTGGCTGCGCTTACCCTGGGGAACGTGGCTTTCGCAACCGAACACCCCGTGCTGGCGCACTCCGAGTTCCGGCCCGTCTCCGAGATCCCGAGGTCGGACGGCCGCTTCGAGGTCGTCAGTGAGTACCAGCCCGCCGGCGACCAGCCCGCGGCCATCGACGAGCTCGAACGCAGGCTGAAGGCCGGCGAGAAGGACGTCGTGCTGCTGGGCGCCACGGGTACCGGTAAGTCGGCCACCACGGCGTGGCTGATCGAGCGGGTGCAGCGGCCGACGCTGGTGATGGCGCCGAACAAGACGCTCGCGGCGCAGCTGGCCAACGAGCTGAGGGAGCTGTTCCCCAACAACGCGGTCGAGTACTTCGTCAGCTACTACGACTACTACCAGCCGGAAGCCTACGTCCCGCAGACCGACACCTACATCGAGAAGGACTCGTCGATCAACGACGACGTGGAGCGGCTGCGGCACTCCGCGACGATGAACCTGCTGTCGCGGCGCGACGTCATCGTGGTCGCGAGCGTGTCGTGCATCTACGGTCTCGGCACCCCGCAGTCGTACCTCGACCGCTCGGCGAAGCTGGAGGTCGGCCAGGAGGTCGAGCGCGACACATTCCTGCGGGCGCTGGTCGACGTGCAGTACACGCGCAACGACCTGGCGTTCGCGCGCGGCACGTTCCGGGTGCGTGGCGACACCGTGGAGATCATCCCGGCGTACGAGGAGCTCGCCATCCGGGTCGAGTTCTTCGGCGACGAGATCGACAAGCTGTACTACCTGCACCCGCTCACCGGCGACATCGTCAGCGAGGTCGACGAGGTGCGGATCTTCCCGGCCACCCACTACGTCGCGGGTCCCGAGCGGATGGAGAAGGCCATCCAGGGCATCGAGGCGGAGCTCGAGGAGCAGCTCGCGAAGCTGGAGAAGCAGGGCAGGCTGCTGGAGGCGCAGCGGCTGCGCATGCGCACCAGCTACGACATCGAGATGATGCGCCAGGTCGGGTTCTGCTCCGGCATCGAGAACTACTCGCGGCACGTCGACGGCCGCCCGGCCGGTTCGGCCCCGGCCACGTTGCTCGACTACTTCCCCGACGACTTCCTGCTCGTCATCGACGAGTCGCACCAGACGGTGCCGCAGATCGGCGGGATGTACGAGGGCGACGCCTCCCGCAAGCGCACGCTCGTCGAGCACGGGTTCCGGCTGCCCAGCGCCCTGGACAACCGGCCGCTGACCTGGGAGGAGTTCTCCGACCGGATCGGGCAGACGGTGTACCTCTCGGCCACGCCGGGACCGTACGAGATGGGCCAGGCCGGCGGCGAGTTCGTCGAGCAGGTCATCCGCCCGACCGGGCTGGTCGACCCCGAGGTGGTGGTCAAGCCGACCGAGGGCCAGATCGACGACCTGGTGCACGAGATCCGCACGCGCGCCGAGAAGGACGAGCGCGTGCTCGTCACCACGCTGACCAAGAAGATGGCCGAGGACCTCACCGACTACCTGCTGGAGCTCGGCATCCGGGTCCGGTACCTGCATTCCGAGGTCGACACCCTGCGCCGGGTGGAGCTGCTGCGGCAGCTGCGCTCCGGCGACTTCGACGTCCTCGTCGGCATCAACCTGCTGCGGGAGGGGCTCGACCTGCCCGAGGTGTCGCTGGTGGCGATCCTCGACGCCGACAAGGAGGGCTTCCTGCGCAGCGGCACGTCCCTGATCCAGACGATCGGCCGCGCCGCACGCAACGTCTCGGGCCAGGTGCACATGTACGCCGACTCGATCACCGACTCGATGCAGTACGCGATCGACGAGACCAACCGCAGGCGCGACAAGCAGATCGCGTACAACAAGGAGCGGGGCCTCGACCCGCAGCCGCTGCGCAAGAAGATCGCCGACATCCTCGACCGCGTCTACACCGAGGCCGAGGACTCCGAAGAGGGCATCGCCGTCGGTGGCTCGGGCCGCAACGCGTCGCGGGGCAAGAAGCCGGAGCAGGGCGACCGCGTGCGCAGCTCGGGTGTGCTCACCGATCGCGACGTCACCACGATGCCGCGTGCGGAGCTGGCCGACCTCATCCAGCAGATGACGGAGCAGATGATGCAGGCCGCGCGCGACCTGCAGTTCGAGCTGGCCGCGCGGCTGCGCGACGAGATCGCCGAGCTGAAAAAGGAGATGCGCGGCATGGACGCCGCGGGGGTCAAGTAGGGCGTCACTCCGCGCTGGGATCGTTCTCCATGAGCCCGAACAGGTTGCCCTCGGTGTCCCGGCAGTAGGCGACCCAGCCGACGCCGGGAATGGCGCGCCGGGGCTCGACGACGCTGCCGCCGGCCTGCTCCACGTTCCGGATCGCCGGGTCGAGGTGGTCGACGTCCATCGTGAGCGGGCACGCGTTCAGCGGGGCGTCCTTCGCCGGCTCCGGTCCCTCCCGCTGGGTGAGCCCGCCGTCGATGCCGGGGCCATCGCCCGTGGACACGATCCAGTACGGGCTGGTGCCCCATCTCTCGAACGACCACTCGAAGACCGTCGCGTAGAAGGTGATCGCGCGTTCCGGGTCGCTCGCGTGGATCTCGAAGTGCACGGGGCGGGACATGGCGGCCTCCTTGCCGGGATGGGCCGTGTGCGAGCCGGTGATCGGCGAAGTTTACGCCGGAACCGTCCGTGTCCCGGTGCACACTGGTCCGCATGGCGCTTGGTGTGCAGGTGACCTTTGACGCCGCGAACCCGCGCAGGCTCGCGCAGTTCTGGGCACTCGCGCTCGACTACGAGGTCGAACCGGAGGAACCGGGGCAGGAGGGGACGCTCGCCGCTGTCGCGGACCCGGCGGGCCAGGGGCCGCGGCTGCTGTTCCGGCGCGTGCCGGAGGAGCGGCCGGGGACCGGCGGTGTGCGGCTCGACGTCAACGCCAGCGCACCGCGCCCCGGCACGGAACAGGGCTGGGAACAGGTGCGGGCGCGCGTCGCGGTGCTGACGCAGGGCGGGGCGACGGTGCTGCGCGAGGTGCACGACGCCACGGGACGGTGCCTCGTGCTGCGGGACCCGGAGGGCAACGAGTTCCGTGTGCGGTGAGCCCCGCTGGATGATCTTGCTCCTTCGCCGAAACACCGGCGCAACGTGACGGCATTACGGTCGGCGCCATGCTGACGAAGAAGGAAGCGGGCCGGGCGGTGGTCGCCGCGAAGACGAGGCTCGGGCTGACGTGGGAGAGGCTCGCCGAGGTGGCCGACGCGCCGCTCGCGTGGACCACCGCGGCCCTGCTCGGGGAGCACCCGATGAGCGCGGCGCAGGCGCGGTCGGTCGCCGACGTGCTCGAACTCGGCACCGACGCCGTCGAGGCGTTCACCGCGCAGCCCACGCGCGGCGCGCTGGAGCAGGCGGTGCCGACCGACCCGACGATCTACCGGTTCTACGAGGTGCTGCAGGTCTACGGGCCGACGATCAAGGAGCTGATCCACGAGAAGTTCGGCGACGGCATCATGAGCGCCATCAACTTCAAGCTCGACGTCGACCGCCGCGAGGACCCCGGCGGCGAGCGCGTGGTCGTGACCCTCGACGGGAAGTTCCTCAAGTACCAGTGGGGCTAGCGGGCTACCCGAACCGCAGTGAAGGCCACCTTCACTGCGCCCAACGCAGGCAAGGTGGCCTTCACTGCGAGCCGAGCACCGAACGCACGTAGTCGCCGATCGACGCGAGGGACTCCGGCGCCGACCACAGCTGCTCCACCCTCGCGTCGTCGGCGGCGCGCTGCTCGCCGATGCGCTCGTTGTACGGCCGGTGGATCTGGTTCTTCGTGTGCGCGAACGCGGCGGGGGACACCGCACCCAGCGTGCGGGCCACCTCCAGCGCCCTCGGCAGCACCGCGTCCGCCTCGGCGAGCTCGTCGACCAGGCCGAGCGCCAGCGCGTCCTGCCCGGCGGGGGTGCCCGCCGCGAACGTGAGCCGCGGCAGGCGCGCCGAACCGTAGGCGCAGCGCAGGATCTCCATCGCCACGAGCGGGAACGGCACGCCGACCAGCAGCTCGGTCCAGCCGACCCGCCCGTGCCCCGCGTTGAGCACCCGGTGGTCGCACGCGGCGGCGAGGACGCCACCGCCCGCGATCGCGTGCCCGTTCACCGCCGCGACCACGGGGCGGGGGAAGTCGAACACGCTCAGGAACGCGTCCGACAGGGCGGGCAGGAACTCCGCCACGTATCTCGCGCCGCCGTCCACGATCCGCTTGAGATCCACGCCGGCGGAGAACACGCCACCGGTGCCGGTCAGCACCACCGCCCGGTAGCCGCCTGCCTCGGCCACCTCCTCGAACCGGGTGCTCAGCTCCCGGCAGAGCGTGATGTCGAGCGCGTTCGCCTTGCCGTGCTCCATGCGCAGCACGGCGACGTCGCCCTCGGGTTCGAGGTGAATCGACGGCATCGGGGCTCCCTCAGCTGGTGATGTCCTTGGTCGCGAACCGGCGTGCGGCCAGCAGACCGAAGATCGTCGCATACAGCACGGCCGAGAGCGCGCCACTGGCCATGTCGGTCCAGTCGATGTCGGTGGCGATCAGGTCCATCCACGCGAACGAGAAGTGCGTGGGCAGGAAGTCCCGCAGGCCACCGAGCGCGGTGATCTGGTCGAGGATCTGGGACAGGATCGACACGAGCACCGCGCCGCCGACCGCGCCCAGCGGTGCCTCGGTCGACACGCTCAGCAGCAGGCCGAGACCGGCCACCCAGGCCAGCTGGATCATGATGTAGACGGTGCCGAGCAGGATGGCCAGCACGCTCTGCCCGAACGAGATCGAGTCGCCGGTCGGGCTGATCGCGTCGCCCGCCCCGTACCAGAGCACGCCGACGATCAGCGACACCACCGGCAGCACCGCGAGCGTCAGCGCGGACAGCAGCGCCGAGGTGATCGCCTTCTGCCGCAGCAGCCGGTGGCGCGGCACCGGGATCGCGAGCAGGTACTTCAGGCTCGACCACGACGACTCGCTCGCGATGGTGTCCCCGAAGTAGAGCGCCACGATCATCGGCAGCAGGAACGAGCCCGACACGAACATCGCCAGCACGACGAAGTTCGGCGCGCTCGCCGTGGCCAGGTCGATGAAGCCGCCCGAGCGGTTGTTCGGGTTCGCGTCGCCGATCTCGAACGCCACCACGAGGATGAACGGCAGCAGCGCCACGAACCCGAGCACGAGCTGGGTGCGCCGCCTGCGCAGCTGCCTGCGCAGCTCCACGCCGAGCCGCAGCGTGCGGCCCGCCCGGTACCCGGCCACGGCGCCGTCGGCGCCGACCTCGGTCGCCTCGCTGCTGGCCGCGTCGGTCAGCTCGTCCAGCGCCGCCGGGTCGGTGTGCACGCCGTGGTCGAGGCGCGCGTTCTCCTCGGCGGCCTTGCTCGCCTTGCTCATGAGCTGCCCTCACCACCTTCCCCGACCAGTTGCAGGAACGCGTCTTCCAGGCGCCGCCTCGGCCCCGCCTGCTCCACCGACACCCCGGCCCGCACGAGCGCCGCGACGGCCTCGGAGCGGGCGAGCCCGTCGAGGTCGGCGTGCACGAGGGTGCCCTCGATGTCCACACCGGACACTCCGCCCACGGCGCGCAGCGCCTCGGCGGCGGCCTCAGGGTTGTCCACCCGGAACGTCGCCTCGCCGCCCGCGGCGACGATCTCGTGCACCTCTCCCGAGGCCACGAGCCGCCCACGGTGCATGACGACCACGTGCGTGCAGGTCTGCTCCACCTCGGCGAGCAGGTGGCTGGACACGACGACCGTGCGCCCGGTCGCCGCGTAGCGCCGCAGCACCTCACGCATCTGGTGGATCTGCGGCGGGTCGAGCCCGTTGGTGGGTTCGTCGAGTACGAGCAGCTCCGGCAGGCCGAGCATCGCCTGCGCGATCGCGAGCCGCTGCCGCATGCCCTGGCTGTAGGTGCGCACCCGGCGGTGCACGGCGTCGCCGAGCCCCGCGATCTCCAGTGCCTCGGCGAAGTGGGCCTTCTCCTCGGGGCGGCCGGTGGCCTGCCAGTACAGCCGCAGGTTGGCCTCGCCGGACAGGTGCGGCAGGAAGCCGGAGCCCTCCACGAACGAGCCGATGCGGGAGAGCACCGGCGCGCCGGGTGTGATGCGGTATCCGAACACCCTGATCTCGCCCTTGGTGGGCGTGATCAGGCCCATCAGCATGCGCAGGGTCGTGGTCTTGCCCGCGCCGTTGGGGCCGAGCAGGCCGAGCACCTGGCCCGGTTCGACCCGGAAGGAGAGGTCGTTCACGGCGGTGAGCCCGCCGGGGTAGGACTTCGTGAGCCCCTCGATCACCATCGGCGTCCCGGCGAGCTCCGGGTCCACCTTGTGCGAGCGCTTGCGCCGCAGCGCCGCCACGACCGCCACCGCCGCGGCGGCGAGCAGCGCGCCCGCGATGCCGAGCAGCTGCCCGGCCGGCCAGCCGGAGGTCACCGTCTCGCCCGGCACCACCGGCACCGACAGCGGCGAGCCGTCCACCAGGGAGATCGTGAACGCGGCCGGCTCGGTCGGCGTGGCGTAGGCCTGGTCGGTGGTGCCGACCACGAGCTGCAGCGAGTGGCCCGCCTCGATCGGCCGCACCACGCCGGGCAGAGTCACCGTGACCTCGCCGGGGGAGCCGTCGGCGGGCAGGTCCGGGACGCGGATCGGCGCGATCGCGCTGCCCGGCAGCGTGCGGCTGCCGTCGGGGCTGACGTCGTAGAGCTTGGCGAAGAGCACCGCGCCGCCGTCGGGCACCGGGCCGTCGGCCGACACCCGCAGTCGCACGGTCGAGGCCCCGGCGAGCAGCAGCTGCGCGTCGACGGGTTGCGAGGCGAACACCGCCGACTGGCCGGGCGGGTCCACCGAGAACAGGCCGGACAGCCGTGAGGAGCCCGCCACCACCCGGTTGAGGCCGGGGATGCCGCTGACCGCGGCCGGCGTGCCGCCCGGCGGGCGCACGACCGTCTGCTCCGGCCCGCCGAGTGCGACGTCGCGCCGCTCGGTGGTGCCCGAGGTCAGCCCCGGGTACGCGGGGGCCTCCACGCTGCGCACGGACGGTGCGCCGTTGGCCCGCAGCGCGCCCTGGACGTCGTAGGTGAACGGCGTTCCGGGGTCCTCGCCCTCGCCGGTGAGGTGGAACCGGAGGAAGTCGGCGATCTTGCCGCGCAGCTGCGGTCCCGGACCGCCGCCGTCGTGGCCGCCCGTGTACCAGATCGTGGACACCGAGCCCCCGGCCTCGGTGATCTGCCGGGCGTTGGCATCCGCCTGGTCCAGTCCGAACAGCGTGTCGTTCTCGCCCTGCACCAGCAGCGTCGGCACGGTGATGTCGCTCGTGACGGACGCGGGGGAGACGCGGCGCAGCAGCTCGATCGTCCGCTCGGAGGCACGCCCGTCGGTGGCGACGTCGGTGTAGGCCGCGCACACGGCCTGGGTGAAGCGGCCGCACGTGCCCGGCTGGGGCGCCGAGGACGGGGGCCGCTGCGCACCGCCCGCGGCGGCCGGGGCCGACGCGCCCGCCGAGGCGGTGCCGGCGCCGACGTCGTCGTTGTCCACCTCGTCGCCGGCCTCGACGGCGTCGGGCCCGGTGCCACCGGAGGTGGAGGCGACGCCGAGGCCCGCGGCGAAGAGCGTGCCCGCCCAGGCCCGTTTGAGGACGCCGTCGGCGGAGAACGCGCCCGGCGACGGCGTGCCCGCCTGGACGTCGTCCCTGGTGGCCGCGTTGGGCAGCAGTGCCTGGGCGAGGTCGTTGTAGGTGATCACCGGCGCGATCGCGTCGATCCGCCGGTCGGTGCCCGCCAGCAGCAGCGCGAGCGCGCCACCGTAGGAGGCGCCGGTGACGGCGACGCGCGGGTCGCCGTCGGAGTCCTTGAGCACCTCGGGCAGGCTCGCCAGGTGATCGACCAGGCGGGACGCGTCGGCCACCTCGTAGTCGGGGTCGTTCAGCGAGATCTGCCCGGTGCTGTGCCCGAACCCGCGAGCCGAATAGGTCAGCACCACGAAGCCACGCTCGGCGAGTTCGCCCGCGTCGCGGCTCACGCTCGTCTTGTCCCCGCCGAAGCCGTGCGGCAGCAGCACGGCGGGCGCCGGCGTCTGCTCAGGCAGGTACAGCGTCACGTCCAGCTGGACTCGATCGGGTGAGCCGGGAGCCGCCGCGACGTCGATGGTCGCGTCCTGCGTGTGGAACCGGGCGGGCTCGTCGCCGCTGGTCAGCCAGACCGCGCCGCCCGCGACCAGCACCGCGGCCACGAGATAGATCGTCAGCAGGCGGCCTCGACGGCCGCGTAGCTCGAGTGTTCGGGGCACGGCGTTCACATTATGGTGCGTTTGCTGAGAACGTCCGACGGGCATCCCGGACCAGGCACACAGGGTTGTCCGATGTGACCGAAGTTACGCATGCAAGCAAGGTGACGTGCGTGATCGTGGCTGGCTTTCCGGACTCCGACCCGCGATGATGGAGGCGTTGTGGAGGGGAGTATTCCTTCGCGACGGTGTCGTCAACACGGCTGTCCCCTCGGGGCACCCGGCGCCGTCGGCCGGTGCGTCCGGTGGGAGAGACCTCCGGGTAGTGGCCGCTATCCCGCTAACCGGAGGATTCTTTAGATGACGGTGCCCTTTTGGCTGTGGCTCGCCACGATTGGCGGGCTACTCGTCCTGATCGCGATCGACCTCGTGATCGTCGACCGCAAGCCGCACGAGGTCACGACAGGCGAGGCCGCCCGCTGGGTGACTTTCTACGTCTCGTGCGCCGTGCTGTTCGGTATCGGGGTCTGGGTGTTCGGTGGACACGATCCCGGGGTCGAGTTCTTCACCGGGTACATCACCGAGTACTCCCTGTCGGTCGACAACCTGTTCATCTTCATGGTGATCATGTCGTCGTTCAAGGTCCCGGCGATCCACCAGCACCGGGTCCTGCTCATCGGTATTCTCATCGCGCTCGTGATGCGCGGTGCGTTCATCGCGGTCGGTGCCGCGCTGATCGCGCAGTTCGTGTGGATCTTCTTCCTCTTCGGCGCCGTGCTCGTGTGGACGGCGGTCAGCATGGTCCGCGACAACGGCGGGCACGAGGAGTACCACGAGAACGCCGTCACCCGCTGGGTTCGCAAGATCTTCCCCGTGACCGACGACTACGTGGGGCACCACTCGTTCGTCAAGAAGGACGGCAAGCGCTACATCACGCCGATGTTCGTGGTGATCGTCGCGATCGGCAGCGCCGACCTGCTGTTCGCGGTCGACTCGATCCCCGCGATCTTCGGCATCACGCAGGACGCCTACCTGGTGTTCGCCGCCAACGCCTTCGCGCTGATGGGGTTGCGGCAGCTGTACTTCCTGCTCGGCGGCCTGGTCAACAAGCTCGTCTACCTGTCCTACGGGCTGGCGATCATCCTCGGCTTCATCGGGCTCAAGCTCGTGCTGCACGCGCTGCACGAGTACCACGTGACCCCGGCATGGCTGGAGATCAACAACTGGATGTCGCTCGGCTTCATCGTGGTGGTCCTGACCGCCACCACGCTGCTCAGCCTGCGCAAGGCCAAGCGTGACCCCGAGGCCGCGAGCGCCGGGGGCATGAACCTCAAGGCCGAGGCGCCCGAGCAGCGTGAGGAGCGCGAGGCGAAGGAGCTCGGGGCCCAGGACCACGCGGAGCAGGAAGCCGGTTCGCGGACCGAGAAGTAACCGTTAGTTCTGCTAAGGATCGGGTAGTGTCGGGGCCGTGCGTCCCGTTGACCTCGAACTGCTCGCCGTTCCCGGCAGGCCGGCAGCCGCCGGCGACCTGATCCTGGTCGCGCTGTCCCGGCCCGATCTGGCAGGCAACTCCTACCGGAGTTCGCTGCGCCGGATCGGGCCGGACGGCGCCGACACCCCCTGGACCCACGGAGAGCGCGACAGCGCACCCGCCGTCTCCCCGGACGGCCGGTGGGTCGCCTTCCTGCGCGGCACCGGCAAGTCCGGCCCGCTCTCCCGCCCTCAGCTGCACGTCATGCCCGTCTCGGGCGGCGAGGCACGCAGGGTCACCGAACTTCCCCTCGGCGTGGACGCACCGGTGTGGGCACCCGACTCGCGGCGGATCGCGTTCACCGCGCGCGTGCCCGAGCCCGGCCGCTACGGCACCCCGCCTCCCGGCGAGGACGATGCTCCCGAGGCGGCCGAGGAGGCACCGCGGCGCATCACGCGGTACGACTACCGCGTCGACGACGTCGGCTTCCTGCGCGACCGGCCGAAGCGCCTGTTCGTGGTGGACACGGCCGAGCCCGCGACGGACCCGGCACCGCTGACCGAGGGTGAGGCCGACGTCTCCGACCCGGCGTGGACACCCGGCGGCGAGTCGGTGCTCGTCGTCGCCCCGCGCGACTGGGACCGCACCGAGACGCTGCACACCGACCTGTACGCGGTTCCCGCCGGGGGCGGCGCTCCCGTGCTCGCGGTGCGCACCCGGGGCACCGCCTCGCATCCCGCCGTCGCCGCCGACGGCACGATCCTCTACTACGGCCTCGAGTTCGAGGGGCTGTCCGAGGTGGCGCGCAACACCGGCCTGTGGGCCGCGGCCCCCGGCGGGGAGCCGAGAAGGCTGACCGACACCGAGACGGTCGACTGCGCCCCGGTGGGCGAGCCGGTCCCTTACGAGGACGGCGTGCTCGTGGTGGTGCGCAACCGCGGCGCGGCCGAGCTGCGCTCGGTGCCGCGCGAGGGCGACCGCGTGGAGCTGTCCGGGCTCAAGCTGTTCGCCGGTGAGCGTGCCGCCGTGCGGAGCTTCGCGGTCGACGGGGACACGATCGTCCTCGTGCAGGCGGGCCCCGCCGACGCGGGCGAGGTCGTGGTGCTGAGCGGCGGCGAGGCCAGCCGGCTGACCGACTTCTCCGCGCCGCTGCGGGACAGCGGCATCCGGTCCGCCGAGGAGCTCACCGCGACCGCGCCGGACGGCTACCCCGTGCACGGCTGGCTCGTACTGCCCGAGGGCGAGGGCCCGCACCCGGTGCTGCTCGTCATCCACGGCGGACCGTTCGCGCCCTACGAGTGGAGCCTCTTCGACGAGGCGCAGGTGTATGCCTCGGCCGGGTACGCCGTGGTGCTCGCCAACCCGCGCGGGTCGGCGAGCTACGGCGAGCGGCACGGGCGTGCCGTCGTCGGGGCGCTCGGCACCGTCGACGCCGACGACCTGCTGGCCCTGCTCGACGCGGTACTGGAACGCTCCGATGTGGACTCCGGGCGAGTCGGCGTCATGGGCGGGTCCTACGGCGGGTTCATGACCGGCTGGCTGGCGTCGCACCACGGCGAGCGGTTCCGCGCCGCGTGGAGCGAACGGGCGGTCAACGCGTGGGACTCGTTCTCCGGCAGCTCCGACATCGGCTGGTTCTTCACCGAGAACTACGTGGGCACCGACCCGGAGGAGCAGCGCAGGCGCAGCCCGCTCACCTACGCCGCCGACATCAGGATCCCGTTCGCGGTGGTGCATTCCGAACAGGACTGGCGCTGCCCGCTGGAGCAGGCGCAGCGGATGTTCGTGGCGCTCAAGAAGAACGGCACGGAAACCGAGTTCCTGCTGTTCCCCGGCGAGGGCCATGAGCTGACCCGGTCCGGAAAGCCCCGGCACCGGCTGCAGCGCTTCGAAGCCGTGCTCGACTGGTGGCGGCGGTACCTGCCGGTCAGTTGAGCATCAGGTAGTTCAGCTCCTGGCAGACGCGGCTGAGCGGCACGTCGAGACCGGGATGGTCCAGCGGCAGCAGCACGTCCGGCGACGACGGCAGGGCGCCGCCCGAGGGCGGGTCCCACAGACAGACGGCCGGTGCGCCGGAGTCCATCGACGACCGGTACCAGACGCCGTCGAGGTCGCCGAACGCCGCGCGCACGGCCCTCGCCCAGGCCTGGGTGATCTTCTTCGGCCCGCTGGAGATCTCCTGCGAGGCGCCGACCCGCGTCGGCCACAGGCCGGAGAGGTCGAGCAGGCGCAGCGTGCGCGACGGTCGCACGATCACCAGGTGCGGCCCGCGCGTCTTACGGTCCACAGTGGACGTGGTCTGGTAGACCTCCGCGATGCTCGTGCGCACCGAGAGTCCGAAGTAGAGGACACCGTTGTGCGGGTCGTGCACCGGCTCGCCGTGCCGGGGCTGCTGCGGGTCGAAGCGGCCGTGCGGCAGCGGGCCGGTGTAGCGGAAGGTGTCCCAGCGCTGTGGGTGGTTGCCGCGGGCGGTGAAGATCCGGACCAGGCGGGTGCCCGGGTGCACCGCGACGATGTCCTCGTTCCTGCGCAGCTCGTTGAGCAGTACCGCGCGCGCGGGGGGTAGTGGCAGCCTTGCCATCGAGCGTGACTAACCGTCTCCTCGTGCTCTCGCCGTGTGTTCAGGCCGGGGTGCCGAGCGTGGTCGCGAGCTGCGCGACGGGCTCCGGATCGCCCCCGGCGAGCAGCCACTGCCTCGGGGTGGCGGGCTTGCCGTTGATCACCAGGTCGGGTTGCGGAGTGCTCATGAACGCCGCGACGACGAGCGCGGGCGAGTCCTCGGGCACGGCACGCAGCACGGTCTCGATGCCCGGCAGGACGCTCGTGGCGGTGAACTGCCACGCGGGCAGGCGCCAGCCGCCCTGGTCCTTCCAGCCGGTGAGCCTGCGCTCCTTGAGCCGGTGCCGGATCCTGCTGTCGTCGACGCCGAGCCTGCGGGCCGCCTCGATCACCGTGAGGGCGGAGTCGGCGAGCACGGCGTGCTCGGCCACGCTGCGGGCGCGGTAGTCGGTCTCGCCCTGGCGGTGCGACGCGAGGTCGAGTCCCACGTCGGCCAGCGCCTCCTGCTGCTCGGCGGAGAAGTAGTGCGCAGGCTCGGGGTTCGGCGGGGACAGCCGTCGTGCGGCCTCCTCCACCAGTGCCAGGAACTGCGACGAGCTGACCCGGAGGCCGGCCTTGGCGAGCACGTTCTCGAGCGCGACAGACATGCGCATAGACTAGCCCGTCTGTGCGGGTTCGTGCGCTTCTCGATCCTATTTGTGCGAGATTTCACCGGCAGTAATACCGAACGCACATAGTCACACACTTGCTGTAGGCGGTTTCCCCAGTCTGCCGTTCCCTCGGGGTGGTGTCCAGCCTTCAGGCGTTGGCCCCGAGCGCGCGGGCAGCCTTCAGTGTCACCACGCCGCGCCACTCCAGTAGCGACGCCGGGCCGGGCGGCTCCCACGACAGCGGCCAGCCGCCGTCGGGCTGCTGGGCCGCCGCGAGCGCCGTGAGGTGCGCGGTGACGGCGTCGGCGGGGACCAGTTCGCGCAGCGGGTCGTCCGGCAGCGGGGCCAGGTCGAGCGGGGTCAGCCCGTAGCCCTCCCCGGGGTAGAGGTGGAAGTGGGGCAGGCCGGCGAGGCGCCCGGCGATCTCCGCGCGCTGGCGGGCGGCCCAGTCCCGGTCGGGCGCGTGTGCGAGGAAGTGGAGCACGTTGAGCGCGCTGTGCCCGTCGAGGCCGGTGAGCCGGTCGATCTCGGCGCGGCAGAACTCGTCGGCGGTGTCCAGCCACGCTCCCTTCGCCCCCGCCCTGCGCAGGCGCGTGACGATGCCGGCCGTCGGGTTGAGCCCGGGCGGGAACCGCCCGTCGCCCCAGTGCGCGGCCCGGGGGTACCGGGCGACCGAGGGCAGCACGATCGGCAGCCCGCCGGAGGGCGCGGCGACTGACTCCAGGTAGGGCACGAGACTCTCCGCGAACCCGGCGACCCGGTCACGGACCACCGGATCGGCCCCGGCCGGCGAGTCCAGCACCTGCTCGACGGCCTCGAGCGCGAAGTCCACGGCCAGGGGCTGGCTCTCCGGGGCGCGCGCGTCCGGTTCGAGGGCGTGCCCGAGGCCGCCGTCGGGGTTGCGGTATGCCGCGAGCGCGTCGAGCACCGCGAACGCCGTGGCCGGGGCCGACTTGCCGAGCCACAGCTCGGCGAGGCGGCGTTCGAGCAGCCTCGCGTGGGTCACCAGGAAGTCGTGGGCGCGGTCGAGTGCCGATGTGCTCATGCCGTGAGCATGGCAGCCCGGCCGGGCCGGGTCTTGAACGGAACGGTCACGCGGCCAGGGCGAGCCGGAAGAAGGCCCGCGGGGTGGAGCCGGTGAGGTCGCGGCAGTCGCGGGAGAGGTGCGCCTGGTCGGCGTAGCCGGCCCCGGCGGCGAGCGACGCGAGGTCGGCGGCCCTGTGGGTGCCCGCGATGGCGCGCTGCAGGCGGGCGACGCGCAGGTAGGTCGCAGGCCCGTAGCCGACGGCGAGCGTGAACCGCCGCCGCAGCTGGCGCTCGCCGACGCCGAGCCCGGCGAGCGCCTCCGACACCCGGGCGACCCCGTCGTCGAGGCGGGCGAGCAGCGTCTCCAGCAGCGGGTCCCGCTCGCGGGACAACCTGCCCGCGACGACGTCGGCGAGCGCGGCGGGCCGGTGCAGCAGCAGGTCGGTGGCCGCGGCTCCGTGCGAGCCCCACAGGTCGGCGAGCGTCACCCGCTGGTCGGTCAGCTCCGCGGCGGCCACGCCCAGCGCGCGCGGGGCGTGACCGGGCCGGAAGCGGATGCCGTGCACGAGGGTGCCGCCGGGCAGCGCGGTGTCCCAGTGCCCGGTGTCGGGCCCGGCGACGAACACCCGCTCGCCGGCGACCATCAGGTCGACGCACCCGTCGGGCACGATCCGCTTGCCCGGGGTCACCGTGCTCTGCCAGAGGCAGCGCACGGCGTCGCGCAGGTGCGCGGGCGCGGGGCTCTCGCGGTACATGCCCCCATGATGCCTTCGGGGTCCGACGCTTTCGCGTCAGTCCAGGTGGGCACTGCCGTCTGGGCGGTCCCTTGCGGGATGCGCAGGGCCTCGCTACTGTCATTTGAAACGAGTGATCCGTTTGTTGAAACGCCGCGTCGAGACGCTGTTCGGTGGAGGAAAGCGATGCCCGAGTACACGGAGTTGCACGCGGCCTCCGGGTGGCACGAGCTGAGGACGACCGACGCGGACTGGCGGCAGGCCGATCCGGCACTGCTCAAGAACCTGTTCGTCCACGTCGCCCTGATCCGGGTCTTCGAGGAGTACGTGCTCGACCTCGCCAGGAAGGGCCTGGTGCACGGGCCCGCGCATTCGAGCATCGGGCAGGAGGGCGGCGCCGCCGGCGCCGTGCTGGCGCTGCGGCCCGCCGACACGATCAACGGCTCCCACCGGGGGCACCACCAGTTCCTGTCCAAGGCGCTCGGCTACCTCGCTCCCGGCGGTGTGGATCCCGAGGAGCCGTTGCGGCCGGAGGTGAAGGCGATGCTGCGCCGCACCCTCGCCGAGATCTGCGGCCTCGCCGAGGGCTACTGCCGGGGCCGGGGCGGCTCCATGCATCTGTGCTGGCGCGAGGCCGGGGCGATGGGCACCAACGCGATCGTGGGTGGCGCCGTGCCGCAGGCTGCCGGGTTCGCCTGGGCCAGCAAGCAGTCCGGCGACGACGCCGTGTCGGTGACGTTCCTCGGGGACGGCGCGGTCAACATCGGCTCCGCGCTCGAGACGTTCAACCTCGCCGCGGCCTGGCGGCTGCCGGTGTGCTTCTTCGTCGAGAACAACCAGTACGCGGTGGCGACGACGGTCGAGGAGGCGACGGGCGACAGCCGCCTGTCGGCGAGGGGCCCCGGTTTCGGCATCCGCAGCTGGCGCGTCGACGGCATGGACCCGCTCGCCGTCCACCTCGCGACGGTCCAGGCCGTCGAGCACATGCGCGCGGGCCACGGGCCGACCCTGATCGAGGCCGACGTCTACCGGTACTTCCACCAGAACGGGCCCTTCCCCGGCAGCGCGTTCGGCTACCGGTCGAAGGACGAGGAGGCCGCGTGGAAGGCACGCGACCCGCTCGATGCGATGGTCCGGCGGCTCGCCGAGCGGGAACTGCTGACCGAGGCCGGGTGCGAGAAGTTCCTCGGCCAGGCGAAGGACGCGCTCAAGGAGATCGGTGCGGCGCTACTGGAGCCTCTGCCGGGCGGCAAGCGGGGAGAGCAGCGCATCAAGCCCGCGTTGTGGCCCGACCCCGACTTCGTCGACGTCGGCATCCGCAGCGACCTCAAGGAGTTCGAGGGTGTCCGCGTCGTCGACGACGAGGCGTTCGACGGTGAGCTCGCCGAGCGCAAGTTCATCGAGGTCATCCCTGAGGTGATGCACCGGCGGATGCTCACCGACGACCGCATCGTGGTGCTCGGCGAGGACATCCACAAGCTCGGCGGCGGCACCAACGGGGCCACCAAGGGGCTCGCCGCGGCGTTCCCCGGCCGGGTGCTGGGCACGCCGATCTGCGAGAACGCGTTCGCCGGGCTCGCGGGCGGGATCGCCGTCGACAACCGGTTCCGGCCGGTCGTCGAGCTGATGTACGCGGACTTCGTCTGGGTGGCCGCCGATCAGGTGTTCAACCAGATCGGCAAGGTGCGGCACATGTTCGGCGGCGACATCGACGTGCCGCTGGTGCTGCGGACCAAGATCGCCATGGGGGCGGGGTACGGCTCGCAGCACTCCATGGATCCCGCGGGCATCTTCGCGACGGCCGTGGGCTGGCGCATCGTCGCGCCGTCGACGCCCTTCGACTACGTGGGCCTCATGAACAGCGCGCTCACGTGCAACGACCCGGTGCTGGTGATCGAGCACGTCGACCTGTACAAGGCCACCGGCCCCGGCCCCGCCGACGATCTCGACTACTGCCTTCCCGTCGGCAAGGCGAGCGTCAAGCGGCATGGCACCGACCTCACGGTGCTCACCTACTCGGCCATGACCAACGTGGCGCTGGAGGCGGCGGGACAGCTCGACGGGATCGACCCCGAGGTGGTGGACCTGCGGTGGCTGGACCGCGCGAGCCTCGACTGGGACACGATCGGCGAGAGCGTGCGCAAGACGAACAACGTGGTGATCGTGGAGCAGGGCGCCGCCGGGACCTCCTACGGAGCCTGGCTCGCCGACGAGATCCAGCGGCGGCTGTTCGACTGGCTCGACCAGCCGGTGCAGCGGGTACACGGCGGCGAGGCCGCGCCGAGCATCAGCAAGGTGCTCGAGCAGGCCGCCATCACGCGCACGCCGGACGTGGTCGAGACGCTGACCAGGATCGCGCAGTAACCCCGTTCCCGTACCTACTTTCTCCGAGGAAACGACGTGGCCGAACTCCTCAACATGCCGGCGGTTGCCGCCGCATCCGCCGACGCGGTGGTGTCGAACTGGTGCATCGACGAAGGGGCGACCTTCCGCGAGGGCGACCCGCTCGTGGTGATCGAGACGGAGAAGGCGCAGGTCGAGATCACCGCGGAGGCCGAAGGCAGGCTGCTGAAGATCCTCGCCGGAGCCTCGGTGCAGGCCGAGGTGGGTAACCCGATCGCGGTAGTCGGTGGCGTCGACGAAGAGGTGTCCGACGTGGACGCCGAGCTCGCGCGGCTCGGGGTGGGTCAGGCGCCCGAGCCCGTCGAGGAGGCGCCCGCGGGGGAGGTGCCCCGGCAGCGGTCGGCGGCGGCGACGGAGCGGATCTTCGCAAGCCCCCTCGCGCGCAAGCTGGCGAAGGAGGCCGGGCTGCGGCTGGGTGACCTGCACGGCACCGGGCCCGGCGGGCGGATCGTGCGCAAGGACGTCATGGCCGCCGTGGCCGCCAGGGAGAACGCCGAGCCCGCCGGGCGCCTCACCCCTCCGGCTCCGGTGGCCGTGGCACCCGAGCCGGAGCCGGCGTCTCCCGGCCTGCCGGCGGTGCCGGCCGAGTTCGACGAGGTGCCGCACACGCGGATGCGCAGGGCGATCGCGGCCAGGCTGACGGAGAGCAAACGCGACGCCCCGCACTTCTACGTGCGCGCCCGCTGCTTCGCCGACCGGCTCACCGGGCTGAGGGCCGAGCTCGGCGGCTCCGAGCAGGTCTCGGTCAACGACCTCGTCGTGAAGGCGGTGGCCAAGGCACACGAGCTCGTGCCCGACATGAACGTGGTGTGGACGCCGGAGTCGGTGCACCGGCTCGCGAATGTCGACGTCGCCGTCGCGGTGGCCACGGACGGCGGACTGGCCACGCCCGTGATCCGCGACTGCGCCGGCAAGTCGGTGTCGGCGATCGCGGCCGAGATCCGGGAGCAGGCCCGCAAGGCGAGGGACGGCGCGCTCACGCAGCGGGACCTGAAGGGCGGCTCGATCACCGTGTCGAACCTCGGCATGTTCGGCGTCGAGGAGTTCGCGGCGATCATCAACCCGCCCCAGTCGGCGATCCTCGCGGTCGGCGCCGTGCGGGACGACGTCGTCGCCGTCGACGGCGAAGTGGCGATCCGCAAGACGATGACCGTCACCCTGTCGGTGGACCACCGACCCGTCGACGGCGTCGTCGCCGCCCGCTGGCTCGCCGAGTTCCGCACCCTCGTGGAGAACCCGCTGCGGATCCTCGCCTGAGGGCGTCAGTCCAGGTGGGCGTGGTCGTTGAAGCGGCGCACCAGCCAGTGCTCCCCGGTCACCACCAGTTCCGAGATCGAGCCGTTCTCGGCGCCCGCGAAGGCCAGCGGTTTCGCCCCGCTCGCCAGCGCCATCGCCTGGCCGATCACCCCGCCGTGGGTGAACACCGCGATCTGCTCGTCCGGGTGCGCGGCGGCGAGCCGGTGCAGGGCCCCGCCGACCCTCGCCGCGAAGGCGTCGTTGGACTCCGCGCCCGGGATCACGTCCCAGCGCTGCTCCTCCGCGAGCCTGCGCGCGACCGGGTGGCCCTCCGCGATGTGCTTGCGGAACAGGCCGCCCTCCCACTCGCCGAGATGCACCTCGCGCAGGTCCTCCTCGACGGACGGCGTGAGGCCGAGGCGTTCCGCGAGCGGTGCCGCTGTCTGCACGGTGCGGCGCAGGGTGGTGACGTAGAGCGCGGCGATCGGCTCGCCTGCGAGCCGGTCGGACACCCTCTTGGCCTGCTCGTGGCCGTCCGGTGCGAGCGTCGGGTCGCCCTGACCCCCGACCAGCGGGAACGGCTCGCTCTCGCGGGCCGCGGCGGAGGCGCCGTGGCGGATGAGCAGGATCCGGGCGGCACCGGGCGGCGGCTGGAAACGCGACTGCGGGTACTCGGGCTCAGCGGGCTCGTTGTGCGTCACGGGGTCGAGGTTAGCGCCGCGATGGGCGACGATCTTCCACGTGAGTGATGGAGCTGTCGTCGCCGGTCCCGCGCTGGCGGTCGTGCTGGTGCTGCTGCTCGCGCTCGCGGCGGCGGTGGTGTGGCTCGGCGGGCTCGGCTCGTGGCGGGCCGTGGTGGTCGCGGGTGTCCGTGCGGTGGTGCAGCTCGCGGCGGTGTCGTTCGTGATCGTGGCCGTGCTGCGCTCGGGCTGGCTCACGGCGGGTTTCGTGCTGCTGATGTTCACCGTCGCCGTGGTGACGGCGGCCCGGCGGATCGGCGTGCCGAGGGACGCGGCGTGGGTGGCGGTCGCGCTCGGCGGCGGTGTGGTGCCCGTCCTGGGGCTGGTGCTGGCGTCCGGCGTGGTGCCGTTGCGGCCGATCGCGGTGGTGCCCATCGCGGGCATCGTGATCGGCGGGACGATGACGGCGACCGCGCAGGCCGCGCGCCGCGCCGTCGACGAGCTGCGGACGCGCTACGGCGAGTACGAGGCCGCGCTCGCGCTCGGGCTGCCGCAGCGTGCCGCCGCGCTGGAGATCTGCCGCCCCTCGGCCGGGCACGCGCTCATCCCGCCGCTGGACCAGACGCGCACGGTGGGGCTGGTGACGTTGCCCGGTGCGTTCGTCGGCGTGCTGCTCGGCGGTGCCGGGCCCGTGCAGGCCGGGGTGACCCAGCTGCTCGTGCTGATCGGGCTGCTGGCCGCCGAGGCGGTGGGCGTGCTGCTCGCGGTGGAGCTGGTGGCCTC
Source organism: Prauserella flavalba (assembly GCF_003202235.1). GTDB lineage: Bacteria > Actinomycetota > Actinomycetes > Mycobacteriales > Pseudonocardiaceae > Prauserella_A > Prauserella_A flavalba. The sequence goes on along the minus strand of NZ_MASU01000009.1, from coordinate 45,594 downwards.
CCGCAGGCTGCACGCCGACTGGCGGACGCGCTGAGCCCCACCGCGGTCGGGCTTTCTAGGGCAGGGCTCCACATTTCACTTGCGCCGCGTGGCGGTGCCGCCACGGCGCGGGCGGGCCTATTCTGCTCGGATGGCGCGGAAAGCTCTGCCGCGCCGTCTCCTGTCGGCCAACACGGTCAGCCAGGCGGCACGGGCCGCCGAGGCGGTTCGCGCCGGCCGCTGGAGTCCATTGTGGAGCAAGGCGACCGGATGCAGCTCCGGCGTCCCTGATCGGCCACGGATCAGGAGGAGCCGATGACAACCACCGCACCGCACGCGGCCACGGAGCCCACGGAGTCCGAGCAGCGGCAGCTGAAGGCCTACTTCGAGCGGACGCGGACGTTGCCGCAACTGCTGTCGACGTTGCGCAGCCGCAGGGTCGCCCTGGGCTACCGCATCGACAGCGGCGAGGAGGAGCTCTCCGCCACGGGCAGGCGGCTGCGCCAGCCGAGAGGCCCGCTCGCGTTCGTCTCCGAGCATCCCGTGGTGCCGCTGACGGAGGTGGAGGAGGCGATCACCGCGTGGTCGGCCTGCGGGCCGAACGGCATGGTGCACTGGGACATCGCCACGAGCGGCGGTTTCCCCGAGCTGACCGGCATCGCGGGACGCACCGCCGCGGCCGCGGGCAACTCGTTCGCACACGACCTGCTGGTGATCAAGGACGAGGGCGCGTTCGTCTACGACCCCGGCACCGAGCGCGAGCGGATGGTCGAGATCGAAAGCGAGCGCGACTACCACAAGGTGCTGGACTGGTACCGGTCCGGACTGCGCAAGATCCACGACGGCAGGCCCGACGTCGACTGGGCGGTGCGGGCGCCCGGCGCGCCGAACGCGTCGCTGTTCGGGCCGTACCAGTACAACCTGAACCGGCCGGGCACCACGTGGTTCATCCCGGTCACCGACGTCGGCTGGCTCTACTTCAGCGCGCTGCTCAACATCTTCGACGCCTGGCACGTCTATCTCGTCGACGACGCGACGGCCGAGCCCGCGGGCACGGCGCGGTGGGTCGGGCAGGGCAAGCTGGAGTTCCCGCTCGCCATCAGCCAGTACGAGCAGTTCCTGTTCCAGGTGGAGACGTACCCGCCGGGTTCGATGGTGCAGAACATGCGCCTGTCCGCCGAGGCGATGGGGCTCGGCAACTGGATCTTCTGCGGCTTCTTCGACGACGTGCTCATGGGCGCCTTTCCCGACATCGCCACGGGGCTGGGCTTCCGGCACGAACCGCTCAACGAGCGGGCCCCGGTGGCCAGCGGTGCGCTCAAGACGTTCGGTGTCGAGGGGCTCAAGGAGGCCACCTACGTGCCGTCGCCGAGGTACCCGGACGGGCGCGCGGTGGTGGACGCGATGCTGGCACAGAAGTACGGCCCGGGTGGCACGATGTCGCGCGGTGAGGACAACTGGATGCTGCGGCACCGCGGCCCGTTCAAGGCCGCCGTGGTGCGCGAGCTCGTCGAGCACCCCGTGATCCGGATCAGCGACTGGGCGGCCGACGCGTGCGCGGCGTACTTCGACTACTGCGTGGCCCGCTACGGGCAGGCGCCCGTGTACTTCAACCCCATGCAGTGCAACTTCGGCGCGGTGGTGCACCACGTCGACCCGGCGTTCTACGAGCGGTACTACGACGGCTCCAGCGTCACCGGGCAGATCAGGGAGCACCAGGCCACCTGGCACTGACCCTTGCCTCTATATGCCTGTGTAGTTATATTGCTCAGGTGGCAACAACGTTCGAGATCCTCGCCGAGCCCCGGCGCAGGGAGATCCTCGACCTGCTGCGCGATGGTGAACGCGTGGTCGGCGATCTCGTGGAGCGGCTGACGCTGACCCAGCCCGCGGTCTCCAAGCACCTCAAGGTGCTGCGCGAGGCCGGGCTCGTCGACGTCCGGCACGACGCGCAGCGCCGCTGGTACCGCCTGCGCCCGGAACCCCTGCTGGAGATCGACGCCTGGCTCGCGCCCTACCGGCGGTTCTGGGCGGACCGGCTCGACGCGCTGGAGCGGCACCTCGACACGATGCCCGACGACGACGGAAAGGATGACCAGTGAACGACGTGGCGCGACGGGTGGGGGACCGCTGGGAGCTGCGGTTCGAGCGCAGGCTGCGGCATCCGCCCGCGAAGGTGTGGCGAGCGCTGACCGAACCGGAGCACCTGAGCCGGTGGTATCCCCTGACCGCGACCGAACTGGACCTGCGGGTCGGCGGGGCGATCCGGTTCCGCGACGAGGAGGGCACCGAGGTCCGCGCGGTGATCACCGACCTGGCCGAGCAGTCGGTGTTCGCGTTCGACGAGTTCGACGCCGAGACCGGGACCCACCACGCGCGGTTCGACCTGGAACCCGACGGGACGGGCTGCCTGCTGATCTTCCGGCACCGCTTCGCCGACGACGAGTGGGCCGGGCAGATGCACCAGGGCTGGCTGGGCTGCCTCGACGCGCTCGGCACCGCGCTCGGCGAGCTCGACCCGCTGGGCAGCATGGACGTCGTCGCAGGGAAACCCGTGCTGCGCTTCAGAAGGCGGCTTGCGCACGCGCCGGAGAAGGTGTGGCGCGCGGTCACCGACCCGGCCGAGTCGGCGCACTGGTTCCCCGCCGCGATCGAGACCGAGCCCTCGATCGGGGCCGCCATGCGGTTCCGTTTCGGCGAGGAGCGCCACGACCTCGGCGGCCCGTTCGCCGAGGGCGAGGTGCTGGAGTACGACCCGCCGAAGGTCTACGCCTTCCGCTGGGCGGACTCGGTGCTGCGCTTCGAGCTGGTGCCCGACGACTCCGGCTGCCTGCTGCTGTTCAGCCACACGCTCAGCGGTACCGGCACCACCGGCGACCTGCCCTCGGTGGCGCGCCAGGCCCCCGGCTGGGACGCGTGCCTCGACCTGCTGGGCGCACGGCTCGACGGCCGCCCCGCGCCCGCACCGGAGTTCCTCGCCCGCGCGGAACGCTACGTCGAGGAGTTCGGCCTCGGCCGCGGTGAGGTGCGCCGCTCGGGCGAGGGGTACGAGCTGCGGTTCGAGCGCGATCTCGTGCAACCGCCCGCCGAGGTGTGGCGGACACTCGCCGAGGGCGACGAACCACGGGTGGACGGGCCGGTTCCGGTCGTGTTCGCGCACGGCTACGCCGAGACCGGCGAGGTGACCGCCGTCGAGGAGGGCCGCGTCGTGGAGTACGCGTGGCTGCATGACGGTGTGCCCGCCGGGCGCGTGCGGTTCGAGTTGCGCGAGCAGGAGCCCGTCGGCACGCGGCTCGTGCTGACGCAGACCGTGCCGTCCCGGCTCGCCGGGCTGCGCGCGACCGCGCTCGCGGCGTGGCAGACGCACCTGGAGCTGTTCTTCGCCGCGCTGCACGGCGACGTCCGCTGCCCGTGGCCCGCCGAGCGCACCGAGCGACTGCGCCGCGACTACACCACCGAGCTGGACCTGGGCACCGTGCACGAGACCGGTGACGGCCGGTGCGCGCTGCGCTTCGAGCGGCACGTGCGGCACGCGCCGGAGAAGGTGTGGGCGGCCATCACCGAGCCGGAGCACCTGCGCTCGTGGTTCCCCGCGGTCGTGGAGTTCGACCTGCGACCCGGCGCGCGCCTGCGGTTCGGCGTCACGGCCGAGCAGGTGCGCCGCTACGGCATGGACCCCGGCCACGTCACCGAGGGCGAAGTGCTGCGCGCCGATCCGCCGAGGCTGCTGGAGTTCACGTGGGGCGAGGAGACCCTGCGCTGGGAGCTGTCCCCGGACGGCGACGGCGGCTGCCACGTGGTGTTCACCAACGTCGTCGGCGACCGCGACACCCTCGCCCCGGCGGGCGCGGGCTGGCACGCGGGCCTGGAGGTGATGGTCGCGCAGCTCGACGGCCGGGAGGTCGGCTGGTCGCCGTTCGACCGGGCGGAGCAACTCGCGAGCGCCTACGCCTGAGGCGGAATGTTCTTGCGGCTCCCCGTGTTGGCGACGATGACCAGCTCTGGGGAGCCGAAGGGACAATCGCGATGTCGTTCGTCATGACCGCAGCCGAGCGTGAGGCGTTCCTGTCCGGGGTGCACGTGGGGGTGCTCGCGGTGGAGCGGGACGGGCGGGCGCCGCTCGCCGTGCCGATCTGGTACGACTACGTGGACGGCGAGGTGCTGCTCTGGATGGAACGCGACACCGTCAAGGACCGCAACATCCGCAAGGCGGGCCGGTTCAGCCTCGTCGCTCAGTCGGAGGAATGGCCCTACCGCTACGTCACCGCCGAGGGACCCGTCGTCGGGAACGACGAGCCGCCGACGCGGGAGCAGGCGCTCGCGATCACCCGCCGCTACCTGCCGGAGGCCGACGCGGCCGCCTACGTCGACGGCGCGCTCGGCGACCGCTCGATCCTCGTGCGGATGCGGCCGGAGAAGTGGCTCAGCAACGACCAGAGCAAGTCCGGTTAGGACTCGAGACTCAGCCCGGCTCGCCCGCCTCGCGCAGCAGGATGTCCACCGCGCCGTCGTTGCGCGCGGTCTGCGGGCCGATCTGCTCGTCGGGCGGGTAGAAGCCGTCGAGACCGTTCCCGTCCGCGGGGTACATCTCGAAGGTGAAGCTCAGGATCCGGTGCTCGCCCCACATCCAGTCGTTGATCGACCCGTCGGTGACGTAGAGATCGCTGGACTGCTGGGGCGTGTACCCGTTGCTGTTCGCCAGCTCGGTGCCGACGTCGGAGAACCGTTTCGCCTGCTCCGGGCTCATCCCCTCCGCGGTGTCGTCCGTGGTGTAGCCGTAGGGCCACAGGACGAGCTCGGAGTAGGTGTGGAAGTCGATGTGCGCGGTGATCTGCTGCGCGCCGCCGACCACGCGGGAGTCGACGAACGAGGCCACCGCCCTCGCCTCGAGGGAGGAGAACGCCTCCGTGCCGCGGAACGTCTCGTCGGCGGAGTCGTCGCTCGACCCGCCGCAGCAGCCCCATCGGTGGCCCCAGTTGCGGTTGACGTCGGTGCCCTGCCCCTGGCGGTTCTTGCGCCAGCCCTGGTACTGCCCGCCGCTGATGTCGTACTCGGCGCCGTCCGGGTTCACGGTCGGGATCACGTAGATCTCGCGGCTGTCGACGAACCCGGTGACCGTGGCGTCGCTGCCGTAGCCGTCGGTGAAGCGCTGGACGATGCGCAGGCACATCTCGGTGGTCAGGTGCTCGCGGGCATGCTGGTTGCAGGTGAACAGCACCTCGGGCTCGTCCTCGTCCGCCGCCGCGTTGTCGCTGATCTTCAGCACGTGCAGCGGGCGGCCCTCGAACGACTCGCCCGCGCTGGAGAGCCGCGTGATGTCCCCGTGGTCGCGCGTGGCCTGCTCCAGCTCCGCGGTCACCTCGGCGTAGGTGTGGTAGCCCTCGTCGCCAGAGGGAAAGTCGGCGGGCGCGGCCGCGTCCGTCACCCGGGTGGGCGCCTCGCCGACACGCTGGAGCCGGAACCCGTCGGCGCGCAGTTCCCGTGCCTGTTCCGGGCCCGCCACGAACGTCAGCGTGCCGTCCCGCACGCCCAGCACGTCCACGCCCGTGGCGGCGATCTCCGTGCGCTGCGCGGCGTTCGCGGTGTCCACCTCGTACACGGAGCCGGCTGACTCCCCGGCGGTCGCGGGCGCCGTGGCGGTGAGCAGGAGGACCAGACCGGTGAGGACGGCCGGCACCCGGCGTGTCGAACCCATGCACCCAGGCTGGTGGCCGTGAAGCGCTGACGGCAACCCATCGAAAGTCGGAAACGCCTCACCGCGTCGTGGGCTACGCAGCGTGTCCGCGGCGGGTCCTCCGACGGTTCCGCCGGTTCCCCCTCGCGGACGTAGCCCGCGGTGGTGGCGGGCTGTCAGCGTCGAGGGCGAGCGCAGCACCGCAGTCGGCCCCCGAGGGAGTTGGAACGCTCATGCAGGCATTCACGCTGCCGGACTTCTACCTGCCCTATCCCGCGCGGATCAACCCGGAACCTGGAGGGGACCAGGGCGCACAGCACGGCGTGGGCCCGGCGGATGGGCATGCTCGACACGGAGAAACCCGGCGGTGGTCTGGTGTGGACGGAGGAGGATCTGTCCGCAATGGACTACGCGCTCATGTGCGCGTACACCCACCCCGACTGCGACGGTCCCACGCTCGACCTGATCACCGACTGGTACGTCTGGGTGTTCTTCTTCGACGACCACTTCCTCGAGCAGTTCAAGTACTCCCGTGACCTCGACGGCGCCAGGACCTACCTCGACCGGCTCGAGCTGTTCATGACCGAGGACGGCGAGGAGCCGCCGGAACCGGAGAACCCGGCCGAGGCGGGGCTGGAGGACCTGTGGGCACGGACCGTACCCGCGATGTCGCCCGCGTGGCGCGAGAGGTTCCGCACCAGCACACACAACCTGATGGTCGAGTCGATGTGGGAGCTCGACAACATCGACCGCGGCCGGATCGCCAACCCCATCGAGTACATCCAGATGCGGCGGAGGGTGGGCGGCGCGCCGTGGTCGGCGAACCTCATCGAGTATGCCGCCCGCGCGGAGATCCCGGCGGGGCTGGCGGGAACGCGCCCGCTGCGGGTGCTCACCGACACGTTCGCCGACGCCGTGCACCTGCGCAACGACCTGTTCTCCTACCAGCGCGAGGTGCGGGAGGAGGGCGAGAACTCCAACGCGGTGCTCGTGTTCGAGCGGTTCCTCGACTGCCCCACCCAGGACGCCGCCGAGCTCGTCAACGACCTGCTCACCTCGCGTCTGCAGCAGTTCGAGAACACGGCCGTGACCGAGATCCCCGCGCTGCTGGCCGAGTACGGCGCGGCGCCGCACGAGCGGACCGCGGTGCTCGCCTACGCGAAAGGCTTGCAGGACTGGCAGGCCGGCGGGCACGAATGGCACGCGAAGTCGAGCAGGTACATGAACGAGGAGGTGTCCGGCGGAACCGGGTTCGGGCCCAGCGGTCTCGGCACCGCGGGGATCAACCTCGCGCCCGGCGCGCGGCCCAGGGCCAGTGCTCACTCACACGTGCCGTTCACGCCGACCGGCCCGCTGCCGCTGCCCGAGGTGTACCTGCCGTATCCGTTCCGCATGAGCCCGCACCTCGACGACGCCAGGGAGTACGCGGTGGGCTGGGCTCGGCGGATGGGCATGTTCGACTCCGTGCCCGGCGTCGAGGCGGGCGGCGTGTGGGACGAGCGCCGGTTCCGCGGCCTGGACCTGGCGCACTGCGCGTCGATGATCCACGCCGACGCGAGCCCCGGGCAGCTGTACCTGTCGGCGGACTGGCTCGCCTGGGGCACCTACGGCGACGACTACTTCCCGGTCGTGTTCGGCGCGGGCCGCAACCTCGCGGCGGCGAAGGCGTGCAACGACCGGTTCCCCGCGTTCATGCCGCTCGACGCGGGTGAGACCCCGGAACCGGCGAACGCGCTCGAACGCGGGCTCGCGGACCTGTGGCGGCGCACCGCGGGCCCGATGCCGGAGTTCGCGCGCAGGCGGTTCCGTGCGGCCGTGGAGGACATGACGGCGAGCTGGCTCTGGGAGCTTGCGAACCAGGCGCAGAACCGGATCCCGGACCCGGTGGACTACGTGGAGACGCGGCGCAGGACGTTCGGCTCGGACATGACGATCGGGCTCGCGCGCCTGGCGCACGCGGACGAGGTGCCCGAGCACCTGTACCAGACGCGGGTGCTGCGGGAGCTGGAAACCTCGGCGCAGGACTACGCGTGCTTCACCAACGACCTGTACTCGTACCAGAAGGAAGTCGAGTACGAGGGCGAGGTGCACAACATGGTGCTGGTGGTGGAGAAGTTCCTGAACACCGACCGCCTCCACGCCCGCGACCTCGTGGTGAAGCTCATGGAACAGCGGATGCGGCAGTTCGAAACCCTGGTCGAGCAAGGCCTGCCGGCGCTGTTCGAGGAGCACGACGTCGACGACCCGGTGCGGGAGATCCTCACCCGCCACGCGGACGGACTGAAAGACTGGATGGCGGGAATCCGGGAATGGCACGACAGGTGTGTGCGCTACCAGGAACCGGAACTGCGCAGGCTCCGGGAATCGGCGATCCCGTCGACGGTGTTCGCGTTCCTGCCGTCGGGCCCGGGCACGACGACGATCCGCTCACTCGCGCGGCGGGCGGGCTGAGGGTGCCGGATCTCCACAGGGTGCACGCTCAGAACGCGGTCCAGGACCACGGCCGCTCGACCTCGCCGCGAAGGCACGCCAGCCGGTGCCGTGCCTCCCGCGTCGCGTCGTTGGTGCCGTCGGCCTTGCTCAGCACGAACGCGGTCCACCGCAGTTCGCTGACGGTGGCCACGGGGCGGAAACCCGTCCACCTCAGAACATCGGCACCGTAGGCGTCGGAGAAGGCGCGGTAGTCGTCGTCGGAGACGCGGGAGAAGTCGGCGTAGTCGACGGCGAGGGGAGCGAGGTCCCACGCCGGATCTCCGACGCCGACCTGTTCGAGGTCGAGCAGGACGGGCTCGCCGTACTCGGGGACGGCGACGTTCCCCTGCCAGGCGTCGCCGACTTCTGCGACCGGGTCGCGGGCCGGTTCCTGCATCACGTGCCTGCCGTCGAGGGCGAGCCGGCGCCATCGGGCGAGGCCGCTCACACCACGCTGCTGCGCACGGTCGCCGTCATCGAGCAGGCCGGGTACACGGTGGACGCGGCCCTCTGGCCACAGGTGAACAGCATCTCGTGCACCGGCTGCCACAATGGCTGCCACGACGACCCGCCGCCCGCGTGCGGGTAGGGGGAGCGATGGCCCGCAGTACCTGGGAAGCCTTGCCCGCGCCGGTGCGTGCCGCGATCGAGCGGGAGGCCGGGACCGTCGTCCGCGCCGAGATTCCCTCCGCCGGGCGCAACTCCGACTTCTCGGCGACGTTGCACACCTCCGAGGGGCCGGTGTTCTGCAAGGGCATCGCCGGCGCGGAAGGTCGGCGCGGACGGATGCACCGGCACGAGGCGGAGGTCAATCCGTGGTTGCCTTCGGCGGTCGCGCCCCGGTTGTGGTGGCGAGCCGAGGTGGACGGCTGGCTGCTGCTCGGCTTCGACCACGCCGCCGGACGGCACGCCGATCTCGCGCCCGGCTCGGCCGATCTGCCCGTGGTCGCCGAGGCGGTGACGACGCTCGCCCGCGAACTGGCGCACTGTCCGGCGTCCGCGCCCCTCCTCGCCGAGCAGTGGGGCCGCTTGGCGGCCTGGCGCCGGCTGGCCAGGAACACGCCCGCGGATCTCGACCCGTGGGCGCGGGAGCACCTGCATCGGCTGATCGATCTGGAAGGCCACGCGATCGAGGCCGCCGACGGCGACAGCCTGGTGCACACCGATCTGCACCCGCTCAACATCCTGGTGGACGGAGGGCGGGCACGGATCGTGGACTGGGCCTGGTCACGCACCGGCGCCGCGGCGGTCGACGTGGCTTTCCTGGTGGCCCGTCTGGTGGCCGCCGGGCACACGCCCGTCACCGCTGAGCTGTGGGCGCGAGGGTTACCCGCCTGGCGGGAGACGCCCGCCACGACGCGGACCGCGTTCGCCGTGGCCATCTGGGGCATGTGGGAGTTCCTGGAGCGCGACAGCCCGCTGCCGCACCGGGCCGAGTTGACGGCGGCGGCTCGCCGCTGGGCGCGCCACCGCCTGGCAGACACGCCGAGGCCGCGGCACACCGCCGAGGAACTGGTCGCGCGGCACCGACGCCTGCCCTCGGTCGATGCCGCGCGGATGCGCGAGGAGGTCGACGCGTTCTTCGGCGACGACGACTGGTAGGACGGTCAGCTCACCAGCCGCGCTGTCGCCACTCCGTCAGCTTCGGGCGCTCCGCGCCCAGTGTCGAATCGTCCCCGTGGCCCGGGTAGAACCAGGTCTCGTCCGGCAGCTGCCCGAAGACGCGCTCCTCGACGTCGTTCAGCAGCGACGTGAAGTCCTCCGGCGAGTTCGTCTTGCCGACCCCGCCTGGGAACAGCGAGTCGCCCGTGAACAGGTGCGGCACTCCCGCCGGGTCGCGGTAGAGCAGCGCCAGCGAGCCCGGCGTGTGGCCGCGCAGGTGGATGACCTCCAGGGTGCAGTCGCCGACCGTGATCGTGTCGCCGTGCTCCAGCAGGTAGTCCGGGGGCACCGGCAGCGGGTCCGCGTCCGCGGGGTGGGCCGCCGTGTAGGACCCGTTCGCGCCGGCGACGGCGCCCAGCGCCTGCCAGTGGTCCGCGTGCTGGTGGGTCGTGACGATCTTGCGCAGCGCAGGGCGGTCGGGGCCGTGCCCGATGAGGTCGGAGATCCGCTCCGAGTCGTTCGCCGCGTCGATCAGCAGCGCCTCGTTGGTGGCCCGGCAGACCAGCAGGTAGGCGTTGTTGTCCATGGGGCCGACCGAGAGTTTGGTGATGGTCAGCGCGTCGAGCGTGCGCCGCGCGGCGTCGCCCCCTGGCTCGACGTGGCCGGTGTACTCCTCAACGACGTTCACCCGGCACACGGTAGTAGGTGATCGCGCCCCGATCGAGAGCGCGCCCGTACAGCCGGTTAGTGTGCGCTGACCGAGATCACCGGCAAAGAGGAAAATCAGTGACGAGTTCCCCGCGGCCTCACCGTGCGTCGTCGCGGCGGCTCAGCTGGGACCTCATCCGGGTGGTCGCGATCACCCTCGTGGTGACCGGTCACGTCACGGGCGTGGCGGCGGGTGTGCCGGGCATCGAGGCGTATCCCTTCTCCTTCAACGTCCCGTTCGGCACGGTCACGCTGCTCGTCCTCTCCGGCTACTTCATCGGTCCGACGCTCCGCAGGGGCGACGCCGGGACGTGGTTCCGGGCCCGGCTCGCGCGGATGCTGCCCGCCTACTTCGCCGCACTGGCGTTCACCTACGTCTCCGCGCGCCTGCTGGTGGTCGGCTTCAACGGCTGGGAGTACCGGCCCGGCTGGTCCGGTCTGCTGTTCGCGCCGCCGGTCGTGCCCGACGTGCCCGGCCCGCTGCCGCCGTGGCACGTCCCCGACCTCAACGACCTCCTGCTCCACGGGAGCCTGCTGCACCTGTGGAACCCCGACCCGTACCACCGCATCGACGGCTCGTGGTGGACGATGCCGATCCAGGTGCTCGCGTTCGCGGGCGCGGCGCTGCTCTGGCGCGCCCGGCTCCACCACCGGGTGCGGCTGCACACCGCGCTGTGGGCCGTGCTCGGGATCGCCGCGGCGTCGCCCGTGCTGAGCCTGGTCCTCGACGTGCTGCCGACGGCGAGCGGCCTCTTCTACGCGCATCTGTTCGCGGTCGGCCTCGCGATCTGGCTGTGGCAGCGGCGCAGGCTCTCCACCCCGCACCTCGCGGGAATGCTGCTCACCGTGATCGTGCTGCACGCGTTCCGGACGAGCGAGCCCCGGCCCGAGTCCGTGGCCGGGTTCACAGTCATGCTCGGACTGATGTGCCTCGCGGCCAGGGGCCCCGACTGGGACCTGCCGGGGCTGCGGCGCCTGCGCAGGCCGGTCGCGTGGCTGAGCGGCATCAGCTTCGGCGTCTACCTGGTCCACCAGGCGCTGGGCTACCAGCTCGCGAGGGTCCTCTCCGAGGCGGGCCTGTCGGTGTGGTGGTTACGCTTGGTGCTGGTGGTCGCGTTCGCGGTCGTACTGGGCTGGCTCGTGACCGTCCTCGTCGAACGACCGGCGTACCGTGTGCTCACCGGTTCGCGCCCCGGCAGGAGGGGTCCCGCCCTCGAGGCACCGGTCCGGCCGGACTCCGAGCCGGCGGTTTCTGTCGGTGGTGCGACCTAGCATGGTGGCGGCCGATTGTCAGATTCGACGCCGGCACTCCACAGACCAGTGAAGGGACCTTCGGGTGGCTGATCGCCTCGTAGTTCGCGGCGCCCGCGAGCACAACCTGCGCGGTGTCGACATCGACCTGCCGCGAGACAGCATGATCGTGTTCACCGGCCTCTCGGGCTCGGGCAAGTCGAGCCTGGCGTTCGACACGATCTTCGCGGAGGGCCAGCGGCGGTACGTGGAGTCGCTGTCCGCCTACGCCCGACAGTTCCTCGGCCAGATGGACAAGCCGGACGTCGACTTCATCGAGGGCCTGTCGCCCGCCGTGTCGATCGACCAGAAGTCCACCTCCCGCAACCCGCGCTCGACGGTGGGCACGATCACCGAGGTCTACGACTACCTGCGCCTGCTCTACGCCCGCGCGGGCAAGCCCCACTGCCCGCAGTGCGGCGAGCCGATCAGCAAGCAGACGCCGCAGCAGATCGTCGACCAGGTGCTGGACATGGAGCAGGGCATCCGGTTCCAGGTGCTCGCCCCGGTCGTGCGCGGCCGGAAGGGCGAGTACGTCGACCTGTTCGCCAACCTCCAGCAGCAGGGCTACGCGCGCGCCCGCGTGGACGGCACCGTGCACGCGCTCACCGACCCGCCGAAGCTGAAGAAGCAGGAGAAGCACGACATCGCGGTGGTGATCGACCGGCTCACGGTCAAGGCCACCGCGAAGCAACGGCTCACCGACTCGGTCGAGACGGCGCTGCGGCTCGCCGACGGCCTGGTCGAGCTGGAGTTCGTCGACCTGCCCGAGCACGACCCGCACCGCATCCGCGGCTTCTCCGAGAACCTGGCCTGCCCCAACGGGCACCCGCTGGCGATCGAGGACCTGGAGCCGCGCTCGTTCTCGTTCAACTCGCCCTACGGCGCCTGCCCCGAGTGCACCGGCATCGGTGTGCGCAAGGAGGTCGACCCCGAGCTGGTGGTGCCCGACGACGAGCTGTCGCTGGCCGAGGGCGCCATCGCGCCGTGGGCGGGCGGGCAGAGCGCCGAGTACTTCGAGCGGCTGCTGGAGTCGCTCGCCGAGACCATCGGCTTCCGCATGGACCAGCCGTGGCGCAAGCTGCCAGCCAAGGCGCAGAAGGCCGTGCTGCACGGCGTGGACGAGCAGGTGCACGTCCGCTATCGCAACCGGTACGGCAGGCAGCGCTCCTACTACGCGAACTTCGAGGGCGTCATCCCGTTCCTGGAGCGGCGCCACGAGCAGACCGAGTCCGACTACGCGCGCGAGCGCTACGAGGGCTACATGCGCGAGGTGCCGTGCCCCGCGTGCCAGGGCACCCGGCTCAAGCCCGAGATTCTCGCGGTCACGCTCGCCCACGCCGAGCAGGGGGAGCGTTCCATCGCCGAGGTCTGCGCGCTGTCGGTGGCGGAGGCCTCGGAGTTCCTCGACGACCTGGAGCTCGGCCCGCGCGAGGCGATGATCGCCGGCGCCGTGCTCAAGGAGATCCAGGCGCGGCTCCGGTTCCTGCTCGACGTCGGCCTCGACTACCTCTCCCTCGACCGCGCGGCGGGCACGCTGTCCGGCGGGGAGGCGCAGCGCATCCGGCTGGCGACGCAGATCGGCTCCGGGCTCGTCGGCGTGCTCTACGTGCTGGACGAGCCGTCGATCGGCCTGCACCAGCGCGACAACCACCGGCTCATCGAGACGCTGACCAGGCTGCGCGACCTGGGCAACACGCTGATCGTCGTGGAGCACGACGAGGACACCATCCGCTCCAGCGACTGGGTGGTCGACATCGGCCCCGGCGCGGGAGAGCACGGCGGCAAGATCGTCCACAGCGGACCGTACAAGAAGCTGTTGCGCAACAAGGAGTCGCTCACCGGCGCCTACCTCTCCGGCAGGCGCGTCATCGAGGTGCCCGCGATCCGGCGCCCGGTCGACAAGAAGCGCCAGCTGACGGTCGTCGGCGCGCGCGAGCACAACCTGCGCGGCATCGACGTGTCGTTCCCGCTGGGCTGCCTCATCTCCGTCACCGGGGTGTCGGGCTCGGGCAAGTCGACGCTCGTCAACGACATCCTCGCCACGGTGCTCGCCAACAAGCTGAACAACGCGCGCCAGGTGCCTGGCAGGCACACGCGGGTGCGCGGCCTGGACAACGTGGACAAGCTCGTGCGCGTGGACCAGTCGCCGATCGGGCGGACGCCGCGCTCCAACCCGGCCACCTACACGGGTGTGTGGGACCACGTGCGCAAGCTGTTCGCCGCCACCACGGAGGCCAAGGTCCGCGGCTACCAGCCGGGCCGGTTCTCCTTCAACGTCAAGGGCGGCCGGTGCGAGGCGTGCGCGGGCGACGGCACCATCAAGATCGAGATGAACTTCCTGCCGGACGTCTACGTACCGTGCGAGGTCTGCAAGGGCGCCCGCTACAACCGCGAGACGCTCGAGGTGCACTACAAGGGCAAGACGGTCTCCGACGTGCTCGACATGCCGATCGAGGAGGCCGCCGAGTTCTTCGAGCCGATCAAGGCCATCCACCGGCACCTGCACACGCTCGTGGACGTCGGCCTCGGCTACGTCCGGCTCGGCCAGCCCGCGCCGACGCTGTCCGGTGGTGAGGCGCAGCGGGTGAAGCTCGCCAGCGAGCTGCAAAAGCGCTCCACCGGCAAGACCGTCTACGTGCTGGACGAGCCGACGACCGGCCTGCACTTCGAGGACATCTCGAAGCTGCTCGGCGTGATCAACGGGCTGGTGGACAAGGGCAACACGGTGATCGTGATCGAGCACAACCTCGACGTGATCAAGACGTCCGACTGGATCGTGGACATGGGCCCCGAGGGCGGGTCCGGCGGCGGCATGGTGGTCGCCGAGGGCACGCCGGAGCAGGTCGCGGACAGCGAGGAGAGCTACACGGGCCAGTTCCTCAAGCCCATCCTGGCCTAGCTGAACGCGGTGAAGGCCACCTTCACTGCATGGTGGGCTACAGGATGGGCTGAACCACAATGGGTCGGCGGCATACTGGGTGGGTGCCGCTGACCCGTTACCGGTTCCGCACCGACTGGACGATCAGGGCTCCCGCACCCACCGTCTTCGCCACGCTCGTCGACCTCGGCAGCTATCCCGCGTGGTGGCCCGACGTGCGGTCGGTGACCCGCGTCGACGACGACACCGCCGAGCTCGTGTGCCGCGCCAGCCTCCCGTTCGCGCTACGGCTGCGCCTGACGCGCGTGGAGGAGGACGAGCGCGCGGGGCGGCTCGGCGTCGCGCTCGCCGGTGACCTGGAGGGCTCGCTCACCGGCCTCGTCCGTGCGGACGGCGGCGGCACGCGGCTCGAGATCGCCCAGCACGTGGTGGTGCACAAGACCTTGCTGCGCACGCTTTCGCCGTTCGCCCACCCGGTGTTCCGCGTCAACCACGCCGCGATGATGCGCCGGGGCCTGCGCGGCCTGCGGGCGCGGCTCGGCTGACGGACCCCGGAAAGCGCGGACCGCCAGGCCCGGCCCGCGATCACGGGCGAGACCTGGCGGTCGATCGAACCCCAGTGTGCTGGGATTCCACCGGGCCGGCCGGGGGATGTGGAAGTACGCCGGCCCGGACAGCTCTAGACGGGTGCGGGTTCTTTCACCCGCTCCGTCTCGGCCGCAGGTTGGTGATCATCCACGAGCGTAGCCTCGTTGAACGGATCTTGTCCGGAAAACACGCGATGCGCCTGTTCCCGGTCGAATTCCTTCGTCAGGGAGCCGATCACGACCGTCGCGATGGCGTTGCCCGCGAAGTTGGTCAGCGCACGGGCCTCGGACATGAACCGGTCGATGCCGAGGATGAAGCCGACGCCATCGACCAGCTCGGGACGGTGCGACTGCAGGCCACCGGCCAGCGTCGCGATGCCGGCGCCGCTGACGCCCGCCGCGCCCTTCGACGCGATGATCATGAACACCAGCAGGGAGATCTGCTCGCCGACCCCGAGCGGGCTGCCCTGCGCGGTCGCGATGAACAGCGTGGCCATCGTGAGATAGATCGCGGTGCCGTCGAGGTTGAACGAGTAGCCCGTGGGCACCGTGATGCCGACCACCGGCCTGCTGACGCCGAGGTGCTCCATCTTCGCGATGAGCCTCGGCAGCGCCGACTCCGACGACGACGTGGACACGATCAGCAGGAACTCGCGGCCGAGGTAGCCCAGCAGTTTGAACACGTTGATCCGGGCGCCGAACCACAGCACCGCACCCAGCACGGCGAACACGAACACCAGGCACGTCAGGTAGAAGCCGATCATGATCACGGCGAGGCTGCGCAAAGCCTCCCAGCCGGTCTCGCCGACCACGGCGGCGATCGCGCCGAACGCGCCCACGGGCGCGGCCCACATGATCATCGCCAGGATGCGGAACACGAGCCGCTGGATGTGCTCGATGCCGCGCAGGATCGGCTCGCCGGCGCCGCCCATCTTCTGCAGCGCGAACCCGGCCAGCAGGGCCACGAGCAGCGTCTGCAGCACCGAGCCCTCGGTGAACGCCGACACGAGCGACTCGGGGATGATGCCCAGCAGGAAGTCGACGGTGCCCTCGCCGCCCTCGGCGGCCTGCTCCTGGACGGCCGCGGCGTCCGCGGGGTCGAGGTGCATGCCCTCGCCGGGGTGCAGGATGTTGCCCACCACGAGCCCGATCGCCAGCGCGAACGTGGACATCAGCAGGAAGTAACAGAGCGCGAGCAGGCCGACCTTGCCGACCTTCGCGGCCTTGGCCACGGAGCCGATGCCGAGCACGATCGTGCAGAAGATGATCGGGCTGATCATCATCTTGATCAGGGACACGAAGCCGCTGCCGAGCGGCTTGAGCTCCGCGGCGAAGTCGGGAACGGCGAACCCGACGATCACGCCGAGCACCACCGCCGCGATCACCGCGAGGTAGAGGTAGTGCATCCGGTCGCGGCGCTTCGGGGCCTGGCCTGCCGCCGTGGACGGTTCAGGCATCGTTGCCTCCTCGGGTCGGTTTGCGTCAGGACGACTATCGGCACCGTCCGCGTGGGGGTCACGGTTGTGTTCATTTCGTTCGCCGCGACTGTGATGTCATGTGGCGGTGCGCGTGCCGTCGTCCCTGTCCTCCGCCCGGCGCTGGAGCCTCGCCCGTCAGCTGCTCGTGTTGCAGCTCGTGCTGGTGGGCCTGCTCGTCGGCGGCGGCACCGTGCTCGCCTACCTGGACGCCGCGCAGGCGACCGACGACAAGGCCGCGGAGGAGGTCGTGTCGGTGGCGGCGACGCTGGCCGACTCGCCCGGCGTGCGGGACGCGCTCGCCGCGGCCGACCCCAGCGCCGAGCTGCAGCCCTTCGCCGAGCGGGTCAGGGCCGACACGGGCGTCGACTTCATCACGATCATGAACCGGGACGGCATCCGCTACACGCACCCGAACCCGTCACTCATCGGCAAGCGGTTCATCGGCAACACCGGGCCCGCGCTGCGCGGCACGCTGTTCACCGAGACCTACACGGGCACGCTCGGCCCGTCCGTGCGTGCCGTCGCGCCGGTGTTCGACGACGACCGCGGCGTGGCCGGGCTGGTCGCGGTCGGCATCACGGTGGAGTCGATCTCGAAGGAGCTGAGTGAGCGCCTGCCACCGGTGCTCGCGGTCGCGGGCGGCGTGCTCGTCGCCGGCGTCGCGGGCAGCTACCTCGTCAGCGCGCGGCTGCGCAGGCAGACCAGGGGCGTGGGCCCGGCCGAGCTGAGCCGGATGTTCGAGTACTACGAGGCCATCCTGCACTCGGTGCGCGAGGGGCTCGTCCTCGTCGGCCGCGACGGGCGCGTGGTGCTGTGCAACGACGCGGCGCGCGAGCTGCTGGGCCTGCCCGCCGACGTCCGCGGCCGTCCCGTGGGGCAGCTGGGGCTCGTGCCCGGGCTGGTCTCCACATTCGTGTCGAGCGAGCCGGCCAGCGACGAGCTACACGTCACCGACACGCGGGTGCTGCTCGTCAACACGATGCCGGTGCGCTCGCGCGACCGGATGGGCAACGTCGTGACGCTGCGGGACCACACCGAGCTGCAGAGCCTCACCGGCGAGCTGGACACCGTGCGCGGCTTCGCCGAGTCGCTGCGCTCCCAGGCGCACGAGTCGGCCAACCGCCTGCACGCGGTGGTGTCGCTGGTGGAACTCGGCAAGGTCGAGCAGGCGGTCGAGTTCGCCACGGCCGAGCTGGAGACCGCGCAGCAGCTCACCGACCGGGTCGTCGGCGCGGTCGCCGAACCGGTGCTCGCCGCGCTGCTGCTGGGAAAGTCGAGCGAGGCCAGCGAGCGTGGCGTGGAGCTGGTGCTCACCGAGGACACCGCGATGCAGGACCCCGCGCCGCACATCGGCCCCCGCGACCTGGTGACGATCGTCGGCAACCTCGTCGACAACGCGGTGGACGCGGCGATCGAGACGGCCGCCGAGCGCGCGCCCAGGGTGACGGTGACCGTGCGCGCCGACGAGCGGGAGCTGCTGCTGCGCGTCGCCGACACCGGTCCGGGCATCGCGGACGACGCGGCGTCGGACATCTTCCGCAGGGGCTGGTCCACCAAGCCGGGCGGGGGTGAGGCGGGCCGGGGCCTCGGGCTGGCGCTCGTCGGGCAGGCGGTGCGCAGGCACGGCGGCACGGTGGAGGTCGCCAACGCTCCCGGTGCCGTGTTCACGGTGCGGATCCCGCTGCGGTGAGGGACTGTTACGGTTCGGCGGGAGGGAACGTCACCGGATGATCAACGTGCTCGTGGTGGAGGACGACCCGGTCGCCGCCGACGCACACCGGCAGTACGTCGAGCGCGTGGCCGGCTTCACGGTCGCCGGCGTGGTGCACTCCGGCAGCGAGGCGGTGCGCTTCTGCGGGCGGCACCCCGTCGATCTCGTGCTCTTGGACTTCTACCTGCCCGACACCCACGGCCTCGCCGTGTGCCAGGCGCTGCGGGCCGCGGGCGCGCAAGTGGACGTCATCGCCGTCACGTCGGCGCGCGACCTCGCCGTGGTCCGCGCGGCGGTGTCGGCGGGCGTGGTGCAGTACCTGCTCAAACCGTTCACTTTCGCGTCGCTGCGCGACAAGCTGGAGCGCTACGCCCAGTTCCGGGAGCACATCGCCAAACCGGGCGAGGTCAGCGGGCAGGCCGACGTCGACCGGATGCTCGCGACCCTGCGCACCCCCGACCACGGTTCGCTGCCGAAGGGGATGAGCGGGGCGACCCTCGACGCGATCAGCGCGGTGCTCGCCGAGACGGGCGACGGGCTGTCGGCGGCCGCGGTCGCCACGGCGACCGGGGTCTCCCGGGTGACGGCGCGGCGGTACCTGGAGTACCTCGCCGACAACGGCCTCGCCGAGCGCAAACCGCACTACGGCAGCGTGGGCCGCCCCGAGGTCAGGTACTCGCCCGTGTCGTGAGGCGTCACGACACGAACACCATCAGCAGCGCGGCCACGGCGAAGCCCACCACCGACAGGATCGTCTCCAGCACCGTCCACGTCTTGAACGTGTCCTGCACCGAGATCCCGAAGTAGCGCGAGACGATCCAGAACCCGCCGTCGTTGACGTGCGAGGCGATGATCGACCCGGCCGCGATGGCCACCACGAGCAGCGCCAGCTGGGGCTGGGAGTAGCCGAGCTGGGCCACGGTCGGCGCGATGATGCCGGTGGTGGTCACGATCGCGACGGTCGCCGAGCCCTGCGCGATGCGCATGCCGCAGCTGATCACGTACGCGGCGAGGATCACCGGCAGCCCCGCCGAGTCGAGCGAGCTCGCCACCGCGTCGCCGATGCCGGTCTCGGCGAGCACCGTGCCGAAGAACGCGCCCGCGCCCACCACGAGCAGGATCATCGCCACCGGCCGCAGCGCGACGCTGGAGAGCTCGGCGAGGTCCTTCGCCGTCATCCCGCGCCGCGTGCCGAGCAGCCAGAACGCCAGCAGCACCGTGATCGTCAGCGCCACCGCGGGCGTGCCGGCGAACGTGGCGGCACCGGAGAGCCACGAGCCTTCGGTGAGCAGGATGCTGCCGAACGTGCCGAGCAGGATCAGCACGAGCGGCACCGCGATGATCACCGAGACCAGCCGCAGCGACGGCGCGTCCTTCGCGGCGCCCGGCCCGTCCTGCCGTGACGCGGCCAGCATCTCCTCCGGTACGGGGACGTCGATGCGCTTGCCGATCCACGACGAGAACAGCACCCCGCCGAGGAACCACGCGGGCAGGCACGCGACCGCGCCCATCAGGATGACCCAGCCGAGGTCCACGCCCAGCAGTCCCGCCGCGGCGACGGGACCGGGGTGCGGCGGCAGGAACGCGTGCGTCACCGACAGCCCCGCCAGCAGCGGCAGGCAGTACAGCAGGATCGAGCGCCCGCCCTGCTTCGCCGCGACGTAGACCAGCGGTGCCAGCACGAAGATGCCGATGTCGAAGAACACGGGCACACCGAAGATCAGCCCGGAGATGCCCATCGCGAGGGGAGCCCGCTGCTCGCCGAACGCCCGCAGCAGCGCCGAGGTGAGCACCTGCGCGCCGCCCGACTTCTCCAGCACGGCGCCGAGCAGCGTACCGAGCCCGATTATCGCCGCGATGTGCCCGAGCACGCCCCCGAAACCGGACTCCAGCAACGAGTCCGACGCACCCTGTGCCGAGCCGACCAGCGTGCCCACCGGCACACCCGCGGCGAGCGCCGTCAGCAGGCCCACCACGATGAGCGCGATGAACGGCTCCAGCTTCACGCGGATGATCAGCACCAGGAGCACGGCGATCGACACCGCGGCCAGCGTCAGCAGCCCCGCCGTGGACTCCTGCAGCCAGTCGACGAATCCGGTCACGCCGTCCTCCCGGGGGAGCGCAGGGAGCCGCCCGCGAGGGCTCCGGTGGACCGGCCGTCGTCGATCGCGGCGACGCCGTTGACGAACACGTACGGAATGCCCTCGGCCTGCTGTCTCGGCGCGTCGAACGTGGCCGTGTCGATGACGGTCTCCGGGTCGAACAGCACCAGGTCCGCGGCGTAGCCCTCGCGCACCAGCCCGCGGTCGGGCAGCCGCAGCCTCCTCGCGGCCCTGCCGGTCAGGTGGGCGACGCACTCCGCGAGCGAGAGCACGCCGAGCTCGCGCACGTACCGGCCGAGGTAGCGCGGGAACGTGCCCCACGCCCTCGGATGCGGGCGGTCGCCGACGAGCAGGCCGTCGCTGCCGCCGGTGTGCGTGCGGTGCCGCATGATCGCGCGGACGTTCTCCTCGTGCCCCACGTGCATGAGGCACGACGTGCCGAGCCGCTCGGAGAGCAGCACGTCGAAGTACAGGTCGCTGGGCGCGCGTCCCTGCGCCGCGGCCGAGGCGGCGACGCTGTGGCCCACCAGGTGCGCGTTGGCCGGGTCGCGGACGCCGTTGATCTCGATGGCGGCCCAGTCGATCGGCACCCCGTGTGCGCCGTCGGAGCCGGTCTCCTCGAGCTCGGCGCGGATCCGCTCGCGGGTGTCCGGATCGGACAGTCGCGCGAGCGTGGCGTGGAGACCGCCCTCCGCGGCCCAGCTGGGCAGCAGCGCGGACAGGTACGTGGCGCCCGGAAGGTACGGGTAGGTGTCGAGCGTGATGTCGCACCCGTCCGCGAGCGCGTCGTCCAGCAACGCGAGCAGTTCCGGCGCCCTGCCCTTGTTGACGGAGAAGTTCATCGTCGCGTGCGCGAGGTGCAGCGGGCAGCCCGAACGCCGCGACACCTCCACCATCTCGGCGAACGCCTCCAGCGCGCCCGCGCCGTAGCTGCGGTGGTGCGGGCTGTAGTACCCGCCGTGCTGGGCGGTGACCTCGCACAGCGCCACGAGCTCGCCGGTGTCCGCGTACATGCCGGGGGTGTAGGTGAGTCCCGACGACAGACCGAACGCGCCCTGCCTCATGCC
Organism: Prauserella flavalba; assembly: GCF_003202235.1. Classification (GTDB taxonomy): domain Bacteria; phylum Actinomycetota; class Actinomycetes; order Mycobacteriales; family Pseudonocardiaceae; genus Prauserella_A; species Prauserella_A flavalba. The sequence continues at coordinate 24,043 of NZ_MASU01000009.1, read as the reverse complement.
CTCGACGACGAGCCGCCGCATGGTGTCCAGTTCGGACTCGGTGGCGGGCCGGTTCTCGAAGCCGACGGCGAGCATCCGCACCGAGCCCTGCGGCACGAGGTAGGCGGCGTTCACCGCGATGCCCTCGTCGAGCCGGTCGAGGTACTCGCCGACGGAGCGCCAGTTCCAGTCGAAGCCCGGCGGGTCGTCGTTCCAGCCTGCCAGCTGCGCGCGCAGCGCGGCCAGCGTCGCGTCGTCGGCGGGGGCGTAGGAGAGCCCGTCCTGGCCGAGCACTTCGGTGGTGACGCCCTGCGAGACCTTGGCGAGGTGGTCCGGTTCGGCGAGCACCTGGAGGTCGGAATGCGCGTGCATGTCGATGAAACCGGGCGCGAGCACGAGCCCGGTGCTGTCGACGACACGCGAACCGGTGAGCGAGCCCGGCCCGCCGATCGCGGTGATGCGGCCCTCGCCGATGCCGACGTCGCCCTCGTACGGCTCGCTCCCGGTGCCGTCGGCGATGCGCGCGCCGCGCAGGACGGTGTCCATCTCGGTCTCCTAGAAGTAGGTGCGGACCAGGTCGATGACGGTCTCGCCGTCCTCGCCGACCACGGGGACGACCGGCCACTTGTCGAACACCGTGCACGGGTGGGAGAGCCCGAGCCCCACCCAGTCGCCGACCTCCAGCGGCGAGCCCGGCGGCAGCGCCACGAACGCGTGCTGGTCGTTGAGCTTGGTCACCGTGTGGCCGGCCAGCTCCCGCACGCCGCCGCCGCGTGGGCGGTGCAGCTGCGGCTCGGGCAGCCCCTCGTCGAACGACGCGTCGCGCTTGCCGAGGGTCAGCAGGGCCAGGTCCGGTTCGGGCCGCGACGTCACCTGAGCCCACGCGCGCAGCGCGGGTTCGAAGGGGGTGCCCTCGACCCGTGGGGCGGCGCCGAGCGGCGACATCGCGCGGTAGAAGCCGTCGTCGTGGGTGAGGTAGGCGCCGCTGCGCAGGATCGGCAGTACGGCGAGGTCCCCGGGCCAGCCGCTGCTGAGCCCCTCGGCCACGAGGTCGAAGTAGGCGCTGCCGCCCGCGGTGACGAGCAGCGGTGCGTCCCCGGCGGCGTAGCCGCCCTCGGCGAGCGCGATCGTCAGCGCGCGCAGGTCGTCCACATAGGACGTGATGCGGGCCAGTGCCTCCGCGCCGGTGTCGTGGGCGAGCGCGCCCTCGTAACCGCCCGCGCCGCGCAGCCGCAGCACGGGGCTGTCGCGCACCGCGGCGGCGACGGCGAGCGCGGTCTCCCGGTCGCGCACGCCGGTGCGCCCGCCGCCCGCGCCCAGCTCCACGAGCACGTCGACGGGTCGCGGGGCGCCGGCCAGCGCCTCGGTCATCAGCTCGACGCCGCGCACGGAGTCGGCCCAGCAGCAGAACTCGAACGCCGGGTCACGGCCCAGCTCCGCAGCGAGCCAGTGCAGCGCCGCGGGGTCCACGAGCTGGTTGGCCAGCAGCACCCGCGAGACGCCGAACGCGCGGTACACGCGCAGCTGGCTCGCGTTGGCGGCGGTGATGCCCCACGCGCCGTGCTCGAGCTGCCGCGCGAACAGCTGCGGCGCCATCGTGGTCTTGCCGTGCGGGGCGAGCGCGACGCCGTGCGCGGCGCACCAGTCCGCCATCGCGCGCAGGTTGTGGTCCAGCGCGGCCGCGCCGAGCACCACGACCGGCCCGACGAACCCGTCGTCGAACAGCCTCGCCCCGCTCGCGGCGGCCTCGGCGAGCGGGCGGCCCTCCCAGTCCGAGGGCAGCGCCTTGAACCGCCAGTCGAGCCGCTCCTCGCCGAGGGCGCGCAGGGCGGCGGTGTCCATCGTCGCGGGCCTACGTTGCGCTATGTGCAACGCTGATTGCGTAGAACGCATTCGAAAGGTGTAGCATCGCGCTCACAGCGGGGTCAACGGCCGGATGCGGAGGGGATACGTGGTCGAGGTGCTGTGCGTCGGCGAGGCGCTGGCGGTGTTCGTGCCCGCCGAGCCGGGGCCCGCCGACGAGGTGCGCACGTGGCGCCGGACCGTCGGCGGCGCCGAGTCCAACGTGGCCCGCGCGCTGGCCGCGCTGGGTGTGCCGAGCGCGTTCGCCGGAGCGGTCGGCGACGACGCCTTCGGCAGGGCACTGGTCGGCGAACTCGCCGCCGAGGGTGTCGACGTCCGCGGCGTCCGCGCCGACCCCGCGCGCCCGACCGGCCTCTACGTCAAGGAGAACGGCGCGTCGGGCACCGTCATGCGCTACTACCGCGCGGGCTCGGCCGCGTCCGCGATGGGACCCGAACTGCTGTCCACAGTGGACCTCGATGGCGTGCGCCTGGTGCACCTCTCCGGCATCACCCCGGCGCTGTCGCCCGGCTGCCACGACCTCGTCCGCGCGCTGCTCGACGCGCCACGGGAAAACCGCCTGGTGTCGTTCGACGTCAACTGGCGTCCCGCGCTGTGGGCGGGCCGCGACCCCGCCGAGGTGGCCGCGCTCGCCGCTCGCGCCGACCTCGTGCTGACCGGCGAGGACGAGGCCGGGCAGGTGTGGGGGACCGGTGAGCCCGCGCGCCTGCGCGCGCTGCTGCCCGGACCGGCCACGGTAGTGGTCAAGCACGGCGAACGCGGCGCCACGCTGCTGGAGTGCGGACGGGCGCCGGTGTTCGAGCCCGCGCTCGCCGTCGACGTGGTGGAGCCCGTCGGGGCCGGTGACGCGTTCGCGGCCGGGTTCCTCGCGGCCACGCTGCGCGGCGAGGACGCCCGCACCCGCCTGCGCGCGGGACACCTGCAGGCCGCCGCGACCCTGCTCACCCGGGACGACGTGAGCGCGCCGCTGCCCCGCGGCGTCGTGGCCACGCTGCTGCGTGCCGGCGAGCAGGAGTGGGCGGCGGCGCGGCTGAGCGGCGGGGAGCTGGTGCACCAGTGAGCCAGAGCCTCGACCGCGCGCTGACGCTCGTCGCCGCGCTGGCCGGCGAGCCGAAGACGCTCGACCAGCTCGCCGAGGAGATCGGCGTGCACAAGTCCACCGTTCTGCGGCTGCTGCGCACGCTGGAGTCGCACCACTTCGTGCACCGCGAGGGCGCCCGGCACTACCGGCTGGGCAGCGCGCTGTTCGATCTCGCCAACCGGTCACTCGAACAGCGCGACGTGCGCCGCGGCGCCGAACCGGCGCTCGCCGCGCTCAACGAGCGCACCGGCCACACCGTGCACCTCGCGAGCTTCGAGGACGGCGAGGTGGTCTACATCGACAAGGTCGAGGGGCACCACGCCGTGCGGATGTACTCGCGCGTCGGCAAGCGCGCGCCGCTGCACTGCACCGCGGTCGGCAAGGTGCTGGCCGCGGCGCTGCCCCCGGCCCGGCGCGAGGAGCTGGCCCGTTCGCTCGACTACCCGGCCCTCACGGCGAACACCATCCGCGACGCCGACGCCTACCTCGCCGAGCTGGCGGGCGTCGCCGAACGCGGGTACGCCCTCGACGCGAGAGAGCACGAGGACTTCATCCACTGCATCGCGGCACCGGTGCGCGGAGCCCGCGGCGAGGTGCTCGCCGCGCTGTCGCTGTCCGTGCCCACCGTGCTGCTCGACATCGACGGCCTGCTGGCGCTGGTCCCCGACCTGCTGGCGGCCGCGGAGGAAGCGTCCGTCCGATGTGGATGGACGAGGACCGAACAGGGAGGAACCAGCCGATGACGAACGGTGCGATCAGCACGGACGCCGCCCCCAAGCCCGTCGCCGCGTACTCGCAGGCGAAGCGCAAGGGCGACATCCTGCAGCTCGCGGGCCAGGTGGGCATCGATCCCGCCACCGGCACGGTCGTGCCCGGCGGCGTGGCCGAGCAGACCCGGCAGGTGTTCGCCAACCTCGAGGCCGTGCTCGCCGAGGCGGGCGCGAGCATGACCGACGTCGTGATGATGCGCGTCTACCTCACCGACACCGCGCACTTCGCCGAGCTGAACGAGACCTACAACGCGCTGATCCCCGCGCCGTACCCCGCGCGCACCACCGTGTACGTGGGCCTTCCGGAGGGCCTGCTCGTGGAGATCGACGCGCTCGCCGTCCTCGACGGGTAGGTCAGTAGACGGGGCCCGTGTACTTCTCGCCGGGGCCCTGACCCGGCTCGTCCGGCACCGCGGACGCCTCCCGGAACGCCTTCTGCAGCGACTGCAGGCCGTCGCGCAGCGGCGCCGCGTGCAGGCCGAGGTACTCGCCGGAGGCGGTGACCAGCCCGGCGAGGGCGGTGATCAGCCTCCGGGCCTCGTCGAGGTCGCGGTGCGGGCTCGTGTCGGGGTCGGAGTCGGCGAGGCCGAGCCGTTCGGCGGCGGCGGAGAGCAGCATGACGGCGGCCCTGCTGATGACCTCGACACTCGGGATGTCCCGGAGCTCGCGGTCGTCCGGGGAATTTTCGGGCTGCTGAGAAGCGTTGTCCACCACGTCTGGTACCCTTCCACGAGCGACCAGCCTCCGAGCGATCGGGGGCCGCAAGTGGAGCCCCGCTCCCACCCGAGTCGCCGCCAGCACGACGAGGCGGCCGGGTCCGGTCCCGCGGCGTACGAGCGGTTCCACCGTATCGGCGCAGGCGGAACGCCTGGTACCGCCAGGCACCGATCGGATCGAGGGCCCCGCACACGAGTACGAAGAGTACGTGTGACCGGGGCCCGTGGTATGTGGGCACCAGGGTCGAGACGAGAACAGCGACACTTGGACCAAGGAGGCCCCATCAGCTCCGAGACGCGCATCAACGAGCGCATCCGTGTTCCCGAGGTTCGCCTCGTGGGACCGAACGGTGAGCAGGTCGGCATCGTCCGCATCGAGGACGCGCTGCGGCTCGCCCAGGAGGCCGACCTCGACCTCGTCGAGGTGGCCCCGCAGGCACGCCCGCCCGTGGCCAAGCTCATGGACTTCGGCAAGTTCAAGTACGAGAGCGCCCAGAAGGCCCGCGAGTCCCGCCGGAACCAGCAGCTGACCGTCATCAAGGAACAGAAGCTGCGTCCCAAGATCGACCAGCACGACTACGAGACGAAGAAGGGCCACGTGTCCCGCTTCCTCGCGGCCGGCAACAAGGTCAAGGTGACGATCATGTTCCGAGGACGGGAGCAGTCGCGGCCCGAGCTGGGATTCCGGCTCCTGCAGAAGCTCGCCGACGATGTCGCCGAGCTGGGCTTCGTGGAGTCGTCGCCGAAGCAGGACGGCCGCAACATGATCATGGTGCTGGCGCCGCACAAGAACGCGAAGGCAAAGTCGAAGGCGGCCAAGGAAACCGAGTCCGCCGAGTCGTGACGGCCAGCGTCGGCCGAGAGCACGCACAGCAGCACACCGGTTCTCGGTGTGCTGCCGTCTGAAAGAGGAAAGAATGCCGAAGAACAAGACTCACAGCGGGATGTCGAAGCGTGTCCGGGTCACGGGCACCGGCAAGATCCGCCGCCAGAAGGCCGGCCGTCGCCACCTGATGGAGAAGAAGTCCAGCCGGGTCACGCGCCGCCTCGAGGGCACCACCGAGGTCGCCGCCGCCGACGTCAAGCGCATCAAGAAGCTGCTCGGTCGCTGACCCTCCGACGAACCGCCGTAACCACCGGGGCGCCCAGGCGCGCCCCCTGAACGACAGGATGGACCCGTGGCACGCGTCAAGCGGGCGGTGAACGCCCAGAAGAAGCGTCGCGCAACTCTCGAACTGGCCAGCGGCTACCGCGGTCAGCGTTCGCGGCTGTACCGCAAGGCCAAGGAGCAGACGCTCCACTCGCTCAACTACGCCTACCGGGACCGTCGTGCCCGCAAGGGCGACTTCCGGCAGCTGTGGATCACCCGCATCAACGCCGCCGCCCGGCAGAACGGCATCACCTACAACCGGTTCATCCAGGGCCTGAAGGCCGCCGGTGTCGAGGTCGACCGCAAGATCCTGGCCGAGCTCGCCGTCAACGACGCCGCTGCGTTCGCCTCGCTCGCCGAGCTCGCGAAGCAGAACGTCAACACCGAAGAGAAGAAGTCGGCCTGATCGCCGGTGACGACCGACCCGGGGAGGTCACGGTGTTCACGCACCGGACGCCCCGGGTCGTTGCCGCCCGGCGCCTGACCACCCGGTCCGGCCGCGAGGAGGCGGGCCGCTTCCTCGCCGAGGGAGCGCGGGCCGTGCGCGAGGCGCTGCGGTACGGGCGCGTGCACGAGCTGTTCGTCACCGAGGCCGCCGCGGCCAGGCATCCGGACCTGCTCGACCAGGCACCCCGGGTGTCGCCGATCAACCAGCGGGCGGCCGAGCTGCTGTCGGAGACCGTGTCGCCGCAGGGCCTCGTGGCCGTGTGCGACACCGTCACCGTCGGGCTGGACACGGCGCTGGCCGGGTCGCCGCGCCTGGTCGCCGTGCTGGTCGGCATCGCCGATCCCGGCAACGCGGGCACCGTGCTCCGCGCCGCCGACGCCGCGGGTGCCGACGCGGTGATCTTCGCGGGCGACGCGGTGGACGTGCACAACGGCAAGTGCGTCCGCGCCTCCACCGGCAGCCTCTTCCACCTTCCCGTCGCCAGGGACCGCGACGTCGCCGCCGTGCTGGCCGCGTGCGCGCGGGCGGGGCTGCGCACCGTCGCCGCGCACGGCTACGCGGACGAGGACCTGCGCTCGGCGCCCGGCCTTGCGGAGCCGACGGCGTGGCTGTTCGGCAACGAGGCCCACGGGCTGCCCGAGGACGTGCTGGCCTCGGCCGACGCCGTCGTGAAGGTGCCCATCTACGGCAGGGCCGAAAGCCTCAACCTGGCCACCGCGGCCGCCGTCTGCCTTTACGCGAGCGCGTTGCGGAACGAGCCCTGACCGAGGGTGACCGCCGGGCGGCCAACCCGGATCACCTAGAATCTTCCCGTCCCTCCGCCACGTTCGCTCGCGCCTGCGTGGTGCTTCCAGAACCGTCTGCGGACGCCGAGGAGCCATGTCCGAAGCCTTCGACAAGCAAGAGTCCCCGCAGGTGGACCCGCTCGCCTCCGAGAAGCTCGCGGCCGCCGTCAAGGCGGCCGAGGAGGAGTTCGCCGCCGCCGCGGACCTCGACGCGCTGGCCGGTGTGAAGCCGGCCCACCTCGGCGACCAGGCGCCGCTGTCGCTCGCGCGCCGCGAGATCGGTTCGCTGCCCAAGGAGCGGAAGGCCGAGGCCGGCAAGCGGGTCAACGAGGCCAGGCAGACCGTCCAGGCCGCCTACGACGCCCGGCTCGCCGCCCTGCAGGCCGAGCGCGACGAGCGCGTGCTGCGGGAGGAGGCCGTCGACGTCACCCTGCCGTGGGACCGCGTCCCCCGGGGTGCGCGGCACCCGATCACGACCATCGCCGAGCGGGTCGCGGACGTCTTCATCGGCATGGGCTACGAGGTCGCCGAGGGCCCCGAGCTCGAAGCCGAGTGGTTCAACTTCGACGCGCTGAACTTCGGCAAGGACCACCCCGCCCGGCAGCTGCAGGACACGTTCTACGTCGGCGACGAGGACTCGAACCTCGTGCTGCGCACGCACACCTCGCCCGTGCAGGCGAGGGCGCTGCTGCACCGCGACCTGCCCGTCTACATCGTCTGCCCCGGCCGGACGTTCCGCACCGACGAGCTGGACTCCACGCACACGCCCGTGTTCCACCAGGTCGAGGGTCTCGCCGTGGACAAGGGCATCACGATGGCGCACCTCAAGGGCACGCTCGACGCGTTCGCGAGGGCGATCTTCGGTGAGGAGTCCGGCACGCGGTTCCGCCCGCACTACTTCCCGTTCACCGAGCCCTCGGCCGAGGTGGACGTGTGGTTCCCGGAGAAGAAGGGCGGCGCGGGCTGGGTCGAGTGGGGCGGCTGCGGCATGGTCAACCCCAACGTGCTGCGCGCCTGCGGCGTCGACCCCGACGTGTACTCGGGCTTCGCCTTCGGCATGGGCCTCGAGCGGACCCTGCAGTTCCGCAACGGCATCCCCGACATGCGCGACATGGTGGAGGGCGACGTGCGGTTCACCCTTCCCTTCGGGACGGAGGCGTGAATGGCTGACAATCGCGAAGCTGGTCGTTCGCGCCGACCGGGTGCGGGTGTCCCGCGAGAAGGAGTGGCGTAGTGCGAGTCCCCGTCAGCTGGCTGAAGGAGCACCTCGAGCTCAGCGACGACGTCACGACCGAGGCGCTGGTCGACGCGTTCGTGCGCATCGGCATCGAGGTCGAGGGCGTGGAGCCGCTCGGCACGGTCACCGGTCCGCTCGTGATCGGCCGCGTGGTCGAGATCGAGGAGCTCACCGAGTTCAAGAAGCCGATCCGGTACTGCCAGGTGGAGGTCGGCGACGCCGACCTCGATGAGGCGGACGACGATGCCGACTCCGACGACGACACCGCCGGGACCGGCGACGCGGCCGAGGACGCCGAGGAGGTCGACCCGACCCGCCCGCGCACCAACGGGATCATCTGCGGCGCCAGCAACTTCGCCGAGGGCGACCTGGTGGTCGTCGCGCTCCCGGGTGCGGTGCTGCCCGGCGACTTCACGATCTCGGCACGCAAGACCTACGGCCGCGTCAGCGAGGGCATGATCTGCTCGGCGAGGGAGCTGGGCCTCGGCGAGGACCACACCGGCATCCTCGTCCTGCCGTCGGGCACCGCGAGCCCCGGCGACGACGCCCGCGAGGTGCTCGACCTCGACGACACCGTGCTGGAGCTGGCTCCCACGCCCGACCGGGGCTACGCGCTGTCGATCCGCGGCCTGTCCCGTGAGCTGGCGTGCGCTCTGGACGTGCCGCTGGGCGACCCCGCCAAGATCGAGGTGCCGGAGGCCGAGGGCGAGGCCTGGCCCGTGCACATCGAGGACCCGGAGGGCTGCCGCCGCTTCGTGCTGCGCCGCGTGACGGGCCTCGACGCCGGCGCCCCGACGCCGTGGTGGATGCGGCGCAGGCTGCTGCTGTCCGGCATGCGCTCCATTTCGCTGGCCGTCGACGTCACCAACTACGTGATGCTCGAACTGGGCCACCCGCTGCACGCGTTCGACACCGGCTCCATCAAGGGCGACCTGGTGGTGCGCAGGGCCCGGCAGGGCGAGAAGCTCGTCACCCTGGACGACGCCGAGCGCGCGCTGGACCCCGACGACGTGGTGATCGCCGACGACAGCGGCGTCATCTCGCTGGCGGGCACCATGGGTGGCGCGAGCACCGAGATCAGCACGGACAGCACCGACGTGCTGCTCGAGGCCGCCCACTGGGACCCGCCGTCGATCAGCCGCACCGCGCGCAGGCACAAGCTGTTCTCCGAGGCGGCGAAGCGGTTCGAGCGCTTCACCGACCCGCAGCTGTGCGCGGTCGCGGTGGAGCGCGCGGCCAGGCTGCTGCGCCAGTACGGCGAGGGCAGCATCCGTCCCGGCCGCACCGACGTGGGCGAGGTCCCGCCGATGCCGGCCATCACGATGCCGATCAACCTGCCCGACCGGGTCGCCGGCGTGCGCTACGAGCGCGGCGTCACCGTCGGCCGCCTCACGCAGATCGGCTGCAAGGTCGCCGTCGGCACCGGCGACGACGGAACCGCGCTCGTCACGGCCGTGCCGCCGAGCTGGCGCGGCGACCTCGCGCAGCCCGCCGACCTGGTGGAGGAGGTGCTGCGGCTCGAGGGCTACGACAGCATCCCGTCCACGCTGCCGCCCGCGCCCGCGGGCCGGGGCCTGACCGAGACGCAGCGGCGCCGCCGCACGGTGTCGCGCGCGCTCGCCGAGGCGGGCTACGTCGAGGTGCTGCCCTTCCCGTTCGTCCCGGCCTCGGTCTGGGACGAGTTCGGGCTGCCCGCCGACGACGCCCGCAGGCGCGGCCTGACCGTCCGCAACCCGCTCGAGGCGGACAAGAACCAGCTGGCGACCTCCCTTCTGCCCGGTCTGCTGGAAACGGTGCAGCGCAACATCTCCCGCGGTTTCCGCGACCTCGCGCTCTTCCACATCGGCCAGGTGGTACTGCCCGGCGAGGGCCGCGCCGCCGCGCCCGACCCCGGCGTCGAGGCCCGCCCGAGCGACGAGGACCTGGCCGCGCTGGAGCGGGCGGTGCCCGCGCAGCCCCAGCACGTCGCCGTGGTGCTCACCGGCCAGCGCCGCCGCTCCGGCTGGTGGGGCGAGGGCGAGACCGCGAACTGGGCCGACGCCGTGCAGGCCGCCCGCACCATCGCCGAGGCGGGCGGGGTCGAGCTGCGCACCGAGGCCGCCGACCTGCCGCCGTGGCACCCGGGCCGCTGCGCCCGGCTGCTCGTCGGCGACGTCGCCGTCGGCCATGCCGGTGAGCTGCACCCCAAGGTCGTCGAGGCGCTCGGCCTCCCCAAGCGCACCGTGGCGATGGAGCTCGACCTCGACGCCGTGCCGCTGCGCGACTCCCGGCCCGCGCCGTCGATCTCGCCGTTCCCGCCCGTGCTGCTGGACGTGGCACTGGTGACCGGCGCCGACGTGCCGTCCGCCGACCTGGCCGCCTCGCTGCGCGAGGGCGCCGGCGAGCTGATCGAGGACGTCACCCTGTTCGACACCTACACGGGCGAGCAGGTGGGCGAGGGCAAGCGCTCGCTGGCGTACAAGCTGCGCTTCCGCGCGGCCGACCGGACCCTCACCGTCGAGGAGGCGACCCAGGCCCGCGATGCCGCCGTCGCCGCCGCGACCGAGCGGTTCGGCGCCGTTCTCCGCGGCTGACGGTGTCCCGGAGCGGCAGGGCTCCTGCCGCTCCGCAGGGCTGCTGCCGCTACGCGCCGAAATTGGCCGCTACGCGGTAGTGGTGGTGCTGCCCAGGTGCTTGAGCGCCTCCTTCCTGGAGAGCGGGGACAGCCCGGGGTGTCCGGTGACGAACGCGCGGACCCAGTCCGGGTCGGTGCGCGCGTACTGGCGCAGGGCCCAGCCGATGCCCTTGCGCAGGAAGAAGTCCGGGTCACCCACGTTGGCCTCCACGCAGTACGCGAGCAGGTCCGGGTCGGTGGCCTGCTTGGACCCCACTTGGCAGATGACGGCGGTCCGGCGTTTCCACCGGTCGCCGTCGCGGGCCCACGCGCGCACCAGCGGTGACACCGTCTCCGGGTCTGCCCTCAGGAGGGGACCGACGCGGCGGATCGCGATCTCGTCCACGAAGTCCCACCATGCCCCGGTGACGATCAGGTGCTCGTACAGCGGCAGCCGCTCCGGCGTCTGCCAGCGGGCGTAGGCGCGGTGGCCCGTGAGGTCGATGGCCAGGTACCGCTCCTCGCGGTGGGCCGCCTCGTCCCACAGCTGCCGGACCACGGATTCCCACACCGGCACGTCGGGCAGCGGGTACTCCGCGAACAGCCGGCGTCCAAGAAGCTCCCTGGCGGGCTTGGGCACCCCGTGGAACGGCAGCTCCGACTTCATGTACCGCCGCATGTCCGGCGCCTTGGCCGGGTTGGCCAGCTCCGCGAGGCCGTCCCGCACGGCTCGCACCAGCGGATGCGTCATCACCGGCCCGCCTTTCCTGTGGTCCCCGGTCACCGTGCTCGATCATCATGCCCCCGCGTGTCGTTCTCGTTGATGTCTTGCGACCGTAGAAGCGGGCACCGACAAGAACGGGCCTCCGGCCGCGAAGCGGCGCGAACGGAGCCGTCACCCCCGCCTAGGGAAACCCGTTTGATTGATATTGCGCAGTCATGCATAATCATGCGTATGACGGTGAAGGTTGCGGTGGCCGGTGCCACCGGATACGCGGGTGGGGAGCTCCTCCGCCTGCTGCTCGCCCACCCGGACATCGAGATCGGCGCACTGACCGCCGCGAGCAGCGCGGGCACGCCGCTGCGCCAGCACCAGCCGCACCTGGTGCCCCTCGCGGACCGGGTCGTCACGGAGACGACCCCCGAGAAGCTCGCCGGCCACGACGTCGTCTTCCTCGCGCTGCCGCACGGGCACTCCGCCCAGCTCGCGGCCCAGCTCGGCCCGGACGTCCTCGTCGTGGACCTCGGCGCCGACCACCGGCTCACCGAGGAGACCGACTGGCAGCGCTGGTACGGCGGCGACCACGCGGGCACCTGGCCCTACGGTCTGCCCGAGCTGCCCGGCGCCCGCGAGCGGCTCAAGGGCAGCAAGCGCATCGCCGTCCCCGGCTGCTTCCCGACCGGCGGCACGCTCGCGCTGGCGCCCGCGTTCGCCGCGGGCCTCGTCAAGCCCGAGGTCACGGTGGTAGCCGTCACCGGCACGTCCGGTGCGGGCAAGAGCCTCAAGCCGCACCTGCTCGGCTCCGAGGTGATGGGCTCGGCCAGTGCCTACGGAGTCGGCGGCGCCCACCGGCACACGCCGGAGTTCGCGCAGAACCTGAGCCTGGTCGCGGGCGAGCGGGTGACCGTGTCGTTCACGCCGGTGCTCGCGCCCATGCCGCGCGGCATCCTCACCACCGCGAGCGCTCCGCTCGCGGCCGACACCGACCTCGCCACGGTCAGGAGCGCGTACGAGAAGGCCTACGACGCCGAGCCGTTCGTGCAGCTGCTGCCCGAGGGAAGCTGGCCCACCACCGCGGCCACCGTCGGCTCCAACAACGTCCAGCTGCAGGTGGCCGTCGACGCCGACGCGGGCAGGCTCGTCGTCGTGGCCGCCATCGACAACCTCACCAAGGGCACCGCGGGCGGTGCCGTCCAGTCCATGAACATCGCGCTCGGACTGCCCGAGACCACGGGACTTCCGGCCGTAGGAGTCGCGCCATGACGATCACCTCTCCCCAGGGCTTCCGGGCCGCCGGGGTCACCGCGGGCCTCAAGGCCAGCGGCAAACCCGACGTCGCACTCGTCGTCAACGACGGACCCTCCGATGTCGCCGCCGCCGTGTTCACCACCAACCGCTGCAAGGCGAACCCCGTGCTGTGGAGCGAGCAGGTGATGCAGGGCAACAAGGCCAAGGCCGTCGTGCTCAACTCCGGCGGAGCCAACTGCTACACCGGTCCCGAGGGCTTCCAGAACACGCACGCCTCCGCGGAGCTGGTGGCCGACAAGCTCGGCATCGGCGCGATCGACGTCGTCGTGTGCTCCACCGGCCTCATCGGGGAGCAGCTGCAGGCAGACAAGCTCATGGCAGGCATCACCGACGCCGCGGCCGGGCTCTCCACGGCGGGTGGACCCGCCGCGGCCGAGGCGATCATGACCACCGACACCCGCAGCAAGGAGGCACTGCGCGAGGGCGGCGGCTGGAGCATCGGCGGCATGGCGAAGGGCGCGGGAATGCTCGCCCCCGCGCTGGCCACGATGCTCGTGGTCGTCACCACCGACGCACAGGTGGACGCGGACACGGCCGACCGCGCGCTGCGCGCCGCCACGAGGGTGACCTTCGACCGGCTCGACTCCGACGGCTGCATGTCCACCAACGACACCGTGCTGCTCATGTGCTCCGGCGCATCCGGGGTGACGCCGGACGAGGCCGAGTTCACCGCGCGGCTCACCGAGCTCTGCCACGACCTCGCCCAGCAGCTGCTCGGCGACGCCGAGGGCGCCGACCACGACATCGCGATCGAGGTCGTCAACGCGGCGACCGAGGACGACGCCGTCGAGGTGGGCCGCGCCATCGCGCGCAGCAACCTCTTCAAGACCGCCGTCTTCGGCAAGGACCCCAACTGGGGCCGCATCCTCGCCTCCGTCGGCACCACGAACGCGGCGTTCGAACCCGGCGCGCTCGACGTGGCGTTCAACGGCGTGTGGATCTGCAAGGACGGCCAGCCGGGCGAGCCCCGCGACAAGGTCGACCTGACCGAGCGCGCCGTGAGCGTGATCGTCGACCTCAAGGCGGGCGAGGAGAAGGCGACGATCTGGACCAACGACCTCACGCACGCGTACGTGCACGAGAACTCGGCGTACTCGACATGACGGGGGCGGAATCTCTGGTACCCGCCGACGAGCGGCTGGCCACGGCGGCGGAGAAGGCCGGTGTGCTGATCGAGGCGCTGCCGTGGCTGCAGCGGTTCCACGGCGCCACCGTGGTGATCAAGTACGGCGGCAACGCCATGATCGACGACGACCTCAAGCGGGCGTTCGCGCAGGACATGGTGTTCCTGCGCATCGCGGGGCTGCGGCCGGTGGTCGTGCACGGCGGCGGCCCGCAGATCACCGCGATGCTCGGCAGGCTGGGCATCGAGGGCGAGTTCAAGGGCGGCCTGCGCGTCACCACCCCGGAGACGATGGACGTGGTCCGGATGGTGCTGGTGGGCCAGGTCAGCCGCGAGCTGGTGGGCCTGATCAACGCGCACGGCCCGTACGCGGTCGGCATCTCCGGCGAGGACGGCAGGCTGTTCACCGCGGAGCGCAAGCACGCCACGGTCGACGGCGAGCCCGTGGACGTCGGGCTCGTCGGCGAGGTCGCGAGCGTCAACCCGGACGCCGTGCTCGACATCGTCAACGCCGGGCGCATTCCCGTGGTATCCACGGTGGCCCCCGACATCGACGGCGTGGTGCACAACGTCAACGCCGACACGGCCGCGGGCGCGCTCGCCGCGGCGCTCGGCGCGGAGAAGCTCGTGGTGCTCACCGACGTCGAGGGCCTCTACGCGAACTGGCCCGACCGCTCGTCGCTGATCGACCGCATCGAGGCCGACCGGCTGGAGGAACTGCTGCCGAGCCTCGCGAGCGGCATGATCCCGAAGATGGAGGCCTGCCTGCGGGCGATCAACGGCGGCGTCCGCAGGGCGCACGTGATCGACGGGCGGATCGCGCACTCGGTACTGCTCGAAGTGTTCACGTCGCGGGGCATCGGCACGATGGTCCTGCCGCAGGAGACAGGGGGAGCGTAGTGTCCAACCAGGACAAGCAGCAGCGGTGGCAGGCCGCGATGATGAACAACTACGGCACCCCGCAGCTGTCGCTGGAGCGCGGTGAGGGCGCCGTCGTGTGGGACGCCGACGGCAACCGCTACCTCGACCTGCTCACCGGCATCGCCGTGAACGCGCTCGGCCACGCCCACCCCGCCGTGGTGGAGGCCGTGACCAAGCAGATCTCCACGATCGGCCACACGTCGAACCTCTACATCAACGAGCCCGCGCTGAAGCTGGCCGAGCGGCTGCTCGACCTGTCGGGTGTGGACGGTGACGGCCGGGTGCTGTTCTGCAACTCCGGTGCCGAGGCCGTCGAGGCCGCGCTCAAACTGACCCGGCGCACCGGCCGCACGAAGGTGATCGCCACCGAGGGCGGTTTCCACGGCCGGACGATGGGCGCGTTGTCGCTCACCGGCCAGCCCGGCAAGCGCACACCGTTCGAGCCGCTGGTCCCCGGCGTCGAGCACATCCCCTTCGGTGACGTCGCCGCGCTGGAGGCCGCCGTCGACGGCGAGACCGCCGCGTTCGTCGTCGAGCCCGTCCAGGGCGAGAACGGCGTCGTCGTCCCCCCGGAGGGCTACCTGCAGGCCGCCCGCGCGATCACGGCGAGGCACGGCGCGCTGCTGGTGGTGGACGAGGTGCAGACGGGCATCGGCAGGCTGGGCAGCTGGTTCGCCTTCCACCAGGCCGGCATCGTCCCGGACGTCATCACGCTCGCGAAGGGGCTCGGCGGCGGACTGCCGCTCGGCGCGTGCATCGCCACCGGTGAGGCCGCGTCGCTGTTCGAGCCCGGCCAGCACGGCACGACCTTCGGCGGCAACCCGGTGTGCTGCGCGGCCGGGCTCGCGGTGCTCGACACGATCGCCGCCGACGGCCTGCTCGAACACGCATCCGGCCTCGGCAAGGAGATCGCCGCCGGCGTCGAAGACCTCGGTCACCCCCTGATCGGCGGGGTCAGGGGCTCGGGCCTGCTGATCGGTATCCTGCTGCGCGAGCAGGTGTCGGCCACGGTCGCCGCCGCGGCGCAGCGGGCGGGCCTGCTGATCAACCCGATCCAGCCCGACGTCATCCGGCTCGCCCCACCACTGGTCTTCAGCAACGAGCAGGCCGACGAGTTCCTGGCCGCGCTTCCCGGCGCACTCGACTCCACCACCACGAAGGACACCGACTGACATGCCTCGCCACTTCCTCCGCGACGACGACCTGAGCCCCGAGGAGCAACTCCAGGTCCTCGACCTCGCCGACGAGCTGAAGAAGCAGCCCTACCGCGACACGCTCGCGGGCCCGAAGGCTGCCGCCGTGATCTTCGAGAAGAACTCGACGCGGACCCGGTTCTCCTTCGAGGTCGGCATCGCGCAGCTCGGCGGGCACCCGGTGGTGGTCGACGGGCGGAGCATGCAACTCGGCCGCGAGGAGACCATCGAGGACACCGCGCGGGTGCTGTCGCGCTACGTCGACGTGGTGGTGTGGCGCACGTTCGCGCAGGCCCGCATCGACGCCTTCGCCTCGGTGGCGAGCGTGCCGGTGGTCAACGCGCTCACCGACGAGTTCCACCCGTGCCAGATCCTCGCCGACCTGCAGACGATCCGGGAGTACAAGGGCACCCTCGCCGGGCTGACCCTGACCTACCTGGGTGACGCGGCCAACAACATGGCCCACTCGCTGCTGCTCGGCGGCGTGACGGCGGGGCTGCACGTGCGGGTCGCGGCGCCGGAGGGCTTCCACCCGGCGCCGTGGGTGCTCGACGCGGTGGCCAAGCGAGCGGCGGAGACGGGCGGCAGCGCGACGGTGTTCACCGACCCGCACGCCGCGGTCGACGGCGCCGACGTGGTGACCACGGACGCGTGGACCTCGATGGGCCAGGAGAACGACGGCAAGGACCGGGTGCTGCCGTTCCGGCCGTACCAGGTCAACGCCGAGCTGCTGGCCCGCACCGGCCAGGACACGATCGTGCTGCACGACCTGCCCGCGCACCGGGGCTGGGAGATCACCGACGAGGTGCTCGACGGCCCGGCCAGCGCGGTGTGGGACGAGGCGGAGAACCGCCTGCACGCACAGAAGGCGCTGCTCGTCTGGCTGCTCGACCAGGTGGACCGACGATGAGCCGCGCCGACGTATTCCCTCCCGCGGAGGCGCCATGAGCAGAGCCGCCCGTCAGGCCAGGATCACCGAGCTGGTGTCCACGATGGCCATCCGCAGCCAGACCGAGCTGGCCAAACTGCTGGCCGCCGAGGGCATCGAGGTCACGCAGGCTACCTTGTCCAGGGACCTCGACGAGCTGGGCGCGGTGAAGCTGCGGGGCGCGGACTCCGGTGCGCCGGTGTACGTGATCCCCGAGGACGGCAGCCCGGTGCGGGGCGTGCAGGGCGGTACGTCCCGGTTGTCGCGGCTGCTGGCCGAGCTGATGGTCTCGGTGGACGCCTCGGGCAACCTGATGGTGCTGCGGACCCCGCCGGGGGCCGCGCAGTTCCTGGCCAGCGCGATCGACAGGGCGGCGCTGGAGGAGGTCGTCGGCTCGATCGCGGGCGACGACACGGTGGCGGTGATCGCCAGGGAACCGCTGTCGGGCAAGGACCTGGCAGGCCGCTTCGCCGCGATGGCGCAGCGATCGTCTACTTCGGACGTAAACGGTAGTGAGGAGAACAACCATGACTGACCGGGTGGTGCTCGCGTACTCGGGCGGGCTCGACACCTCGGTGGCGATCGGCTGGATCGCCGAGGAGACCGGCGCCGAGGTGGTGGCTGTGGCCGTCGACCTCGGCCAGGGCGGCGAGGACCTGGAGACCATTCGCAAGCGGGCGCTGGACTGCGGCGCCGTCGAGGCCGTCGTCGCCGACGCGCGCGACGAGTTCGCCGACCAGTACTGCCTGCCCGCGCTGCAGGCCAACGCGCTGTACATGGACCGGTACCCGCTGGTGTCGGCGCTGTCGCGGCCGGTGATCGTCAAGCACCTCGCCGAGGCCGCCAAGTACCACGGCGCGACCACCGTCGCGCACGGCTGCACCGGCAAGGGCAACGACCAGGTGCGGTTCGAGGTGGGCATCGGCGCGCTCGCGCCGGACCTGAACGTGCTCGCCCCGGTGCGGGACTTCGCGTGGACGCGGGAGAAGGCGATCGCCTACGCCGAGGAGCGCGACCTGCCCATCGACGTCACCAAGAAGTCGCCGTTCTCCATCGACCAGAACGTGTGGGGCCGCGCGGTCGAGACGGGGATCCTCGAGGACCTGTGGAACGCGCCGCCGAAGGAGGTCTACTCCTACACCCAGGACCCGACCGTCCACTTCCAGGCTCCCGACGAGCTGGTGATCACGTTCGACAAGGGCGTGCCGGTGGCCATCGACGGCAAGCCGGTGACGATGCTCGAGGCCATCCAGGAGCTCAACACCCGCGCCGGCGCGCACGGCATCGGCAGGCTCGACATGGTCGAGGACCGGCTGGTGGGCATCAAGAGCCGCGAGGTGTACGAGGCGCCTGGCGCGATCGCGCTGATCACCGCGCACCAGGAGCTGGAGAACGTCACCGTCGAGCGCGACCTCGCCCGGTTCAAGCGGCAGGTCGAGCAGCGCTGGGGCGAGCTGGTGTACGACGGCCTGTGGTTCTCGCCGCTGAAGGACGCGCTGGACGGCTTCGTCGCGAAGACCCAGGAGCACGTGACCGGTGAGATCCGCATGGTGCTGCACGGCGGCACCGCGACCGTGACGGGCCGGCGCAGCGACGAGTCGCTGTACGACTTCAACCTGGCGACCTACGACGAGGGCGACACCTTCGACCAGTCGCTGGCGAAGGGTTTCGTGCAGCTGTGGGGCCTGCCCAGCAAGATCGCGGCGAAGCGCCAGCAGAGCAAGAACTGACCGTTTCCGACAGAGAGTGACAGCGTGACCGAGAAGGACAGCGGGCAGCCGGTGGCCCTGTGGGGCGGGCGGTTCGCGAGCGGCCCTGCCGAGGCGATGGCGGCGCTCTCCGCCTCGACCCACTTCGACTGGCGACTGGCGCCCTACGACATCGCCGGCTCGCGGGCGCATGCCCGCGTGCTGCACCGGGCGGGGCTGCTCACCGGCGACGAGCTGGACGCGATGCTCGCCGCACTCGGCACGCTGGCCGACGATGTCGCGTCCGGCGCGTTCACGCCGACCATCGCGGACGAGGACGTGCACACGGCCCTCGAACGCGGTCTGCTGGAACGCGCCGGCGCGGAGCTCGGCGGCAAGCTGCGCGCGGGCCGCTCGCGCAACGACCAGGTGGCGACGCTGTTCCGGATGTGGCTGCGCGACGCGGCACGCCGGGTGGTCGCGGGCACGCTCGACGTCGTCGACGCGCTGGTCGCGCAGGCGGACCGGTACCCGGACGCGGTCCTGCCGGGCCGCACGCACCTGCAGCACGCGCAGCCCGTCCTGCTCGCGCACCACCTGCTGGCCCACGCCCAGTCGCTGCTGCGGGACGTCGGCAGGCTGCGCGACTGGGATGTCCGCGCCGCGGAGTCGCCGTACGGCTCGGGCGCGCTGGCCGGTTCGTCACTCGGCCTCGACCCCGAGGCCGTGGCGGAGGAACTGGGCTTCACCACGTCGGTGGAGAACTCGATCGACGGCACCGCCTCGCGCGACTTCGCCGCCGAGTTCGCGTTCGCGGTGGCGATGCTCTCGGTGAACCTCTCGCGGATCGCCGAGGAGGTCATCATCTGGAACACCGCCGAGTTCGGTTACGTCACCCTCGATGACGCGTGGGCCACCGGCAGCTCGATCATGCCGCAGAAGAAGAACCCGGACGTCGCCGAGCTGACCAGGGGCAAGTCGGGGAGGCTGATCGGCAACCTCACCGGGCTGCTCGCGACCCTCAAGGCGCAGCCGCTCGCGTACAACCGGGACCTGCAGGAGGACAAGGAGCCGGTCTTCGACTCCGTCGAGCAGCTCGAGCTGCTGTTCCCCGCGATCGCCGGGATGCTCGGCACGCTCACGTTCCACACCGAACGGCTGGCCGAGCTGGCGCCTGCCGGGTTCACGCTCGCCACCGACATCGCGGAGTGGCTCGTGCGGCAGGGTGTGCCGTTCCGCAGCGCCCACGAGGCGGCGGGCGAGTGCGTGCGGGTCGCGGAGGGGCGTGCCGCCGGGCTCGACGAGCTGACCGACGACGAGCTGGCGAAGATCCACCCTGCGCTCACCCCGAGCGTGCGCGAGGTGCTGACCGTCGAGGGCTCCGTGTCGTCGCGGGACGCGCGGGGCGGGACGGCGCCTGCGCGGGTCGCCGAGCAGCGCGACCGGCTCGTCGCGCGCCTGGCCGAGCACCGGTCGTGGGCGACAGGGTGACCGGCCGTCGCGGCGGGCTCCTAGAGTGGCGGCCGGAGTTTCCGACCGACACTGCTGGGGGAGCCGTGCCGTTTCCGACCGATCGGCCCGCATCGCGATGAGCCGTCAGCTCACGCGCGACGAGCTCGCCGTCGATCCCGTCGACCTCGCCAGGCGGCTGCTGGGCTGCGTGCTGGAGTCCCGCGGCGAGCAGGGCACCGTGCGGGTGCGGCTCGCCGAGGTCGAGGCGTACCGGGGGCTCGACGACCCGGCGTCGCACTGCTATCGGGGCCGTACCCCGCGCAACGATGTGATGTGGGGTCCGGCCGGGCACCTGTACGTCTACTTCGTCTACGGCATGCATTTCTGCGCCAACATCGTCGGGCTCACCGACGGGCAGCCGGGCGCGGTCCTGCTGCGCGCGGGCGAGGTGCTGGAGGGCACCGAGCTGGCGAGGTCGCGGCGGCCGACCGCGAGAGGCAACGGAGCCGTCGCGAAGGGCCCCGCGGTGCTGACGTCGGTGCTCGGTGTCGACCGCGCCCACAACGGCATCGACCTCACCGATCCGGACGCGTCCGTGCGCCTGCTCGACGGCCCGCGCGTGCCCGAGGAGCAGATCCGCACGGGCCCCCGGGTGGGGGTGGCCGCGGCGATGGACATCCCCTGGCGGTTCTGGATCGACGGGTCCCCGGCGGTCAGCACATACCGGCGTGGCGGCCGGGTTCGCGCCCGGGCTGAGGGGTGAACCGGGGCGTGGGGGAAAATCCAGTGCGTGAGTGAGCACATTCTTGACGAGCTGGCCTGGCGAGGGCTGATCACGCAGTCCACCGACCTCGACGCGCTGCGGCGCGATCTCGACGCGGGTCCGCTGGCGGTCTATATCGGGTTCGACCCGACCGCGCCGAGCCTGCACGCCGGTCACCTCGTACAGATGCTCGTGCTGCGGCGTTTCCAGAACGCCGGGCACCGGCCGGTGCTGCTCGCGGGCGGGGGCACCGGGCTGATCGGCGACCCCCGTGACGTCGGCGAGCGCACGCTGAACTCCGAGGAGACGGTCCGGGAGTGGGCGGAGCGGCTGCGCGGGCAGCTCGCGAAGTTCGTCGACTTCGACCACGCCGACGTGCCGCCCATCGAGGTCAACAACCTCGACTGGCTGGGCGCGATGTCCGTGCCGGTGTTCCTGCGCGACATCGGCAAGCACTTCTCCGTCAACACGATGCTCGCGCGGGAGACCGTCAAGCGCAGGCTCGAGGGCGACGGGATCTCCTACACGGAGTTCAGCTACATGCTGCTGCAGGCGACCGACTACCAGGAGCTGTACGAGCGGCACGGGGTCAAGCTGCAGATCGGCGGCTCCGACCAGTGGGGCAACATCGTCGCGGGCGTCGACCTGGTGCGGCGGGTGCACGGCGCGCAGGTGCACGCGGTGACCACTCCGCTGGTGACGGACTCCGAGGGACGCAAGCTCGGGAAGTCCACCGGGGGCGGCAACGTATGGCTCGATCCGGAGATGACCACGCCGTACGCCTGGTACCAGTACTTCCTCAACCTGCCCGACGCGAGCGTCGT
>NZ_MASU01000008.1 GCF_003202235.1 Prauserella flavalba | reverse complement strand
TGTCGACGACGCTCGAAAACGAGGCCGTAGCGACGCTCGAAAACGAGGCCACCCAGACAGATTGGATGGGTGATCTCGGTGGAGGACTGGGCGTTGATCCGGCGGCTGGTCGCGGACGGTGTTCCGCGGCGGCAGGTCGCGCGGCAGTTGGGTATCGGGCGGGCGACGGTCGATCGGGCGGTGGCGTCGGACCGGCCGCCGAAGTACGAGCGCAGGCCGGTGCCGACGGCGTTCACGCCGTTCGAGGCAAGGGTGCGGGCGATCTTGGCGGAGCATCCGGAGATGCCGGCGACGGTGATCGCTGAGCGGGTGGGCTGGACCGGCTCGATCACGTGGTTCCGGGACAACGTGCGCCGGTTGCGGCCGGGGTATCGCCGCCCTGATCCGGCTGACCGGCTGGTCTGGGAGGCGGGGGACGCGGCGCAGTGCGATCTGTGGTTCCCGCCCAAGCGGATCCCGTTGGAGGATGGGTCCAGCGCGTTGTTGCCGGTGTTGGTCATGGTCGCCGCGCACTCGCGGTTCATCACCGGGCGGATGCTGCCCACTCGGCGGACCGAGGACTTGCTGCTCGGCTCTTGGGAGTTGATCGGGCGGCTTGGGCGGGTGCCACGCCGGCTGATCTGGGACAACGAGCCGGGCATCGGTCGCGGTGGTCGCCTGGCCGCCGGCGTCGCGGCGTTCACTGGCACGCTGGCCACGAAGGTGGTGCAGCTGCCGCCGAACGACCCGGAGTCCAAGGGCATTGTCGAGCGCCGCAACGGGTTCTTTGAGACTTCGTTCATGCCCGGCCGTTCCTTCACCTCACCAGCCGACTTCAACACCCAGTTCGACCAGTGGCTGAGCCGCGCGAACGCGCGCATCGTGCGCACGATCAAGGCCCGCCCGGTCGACCTGATCGAGGCTGACAGGGCACGGATGCTCGCGCTGCCGCCGGTTCCGCTGCTGCTGGGTTGGCGGCACCGGGTCCGGCTCGGCCGCGACTACTACGTCCGCCTCGATGCCAGCGACTACTCCGTCGACCCGACCGCGATCGGGCGGATGGTCGAGGTGAGCGCGGATCTGGACCGGGTCCGGGCCCGCCTCGACGGCCGCGTGGTCGCCGACCACGCCCGGGTCTGGGCCCGCGGCGCCACCGTCACCGACCCGGCTCACAAGCGGATCGCGCAGGCGCTGCGTGAGCAGGCACGACAGCCACGGGTCGCCGCCACCGCCACCAACGCGGATGACCTGACCCGGGACCTGGCCGACTACGACCGCGCATTCGGGCTCAGCGGGGAGGTCGCGTGATGGCTGCCAAGACCACCCCGGAGTCGGTCAAGCAGATCCACTACCTCGCCGCCGCACTCAAGGCACCGCGGATCACCGAGACCGCGCAGCGGCTGGCCGACCAGGCCCGTGACGCGGGCTGGACCCACGAGGACTACCTGGCCGCCGTGCTCGAACGGGAAGTGTCCGCGCGCAACGCCTCCGGCGCCGAACAACGCATCCGCTCGGCCGCCTTCCCCGCCCGCAAGACCCTCGAGGACTTCGATTTCGACGCCCAACCCGCCATCCGGGCCCAGGTCGGCTCGCTGGCCTCAGGCGCCTTCCTGACCGAGGCACGCAACATCGTGCTGCTCGGCCCACCTGGCACCGGCAAGACCCACCTGGCGATCGCACTCGGCGTCGCTGCCGCCCGCCACGGCCACCGCGTGCTGTTCGCGACCGCGACCGATTGGGTCACCCGGCTCACCGAAGCCCACCGCTCCGGCCGACTGCCGCAGGAACTGACCAAACTGCGCCGCTACGGGCTGATCATCGTCGACGAGGTCGGCTACCTGCCCTTCGAGCAAGACGCCGCGAACCTGTTCTTCCAACTCGTCTCGTCCCGATACGAACACGCCTCGCTCGTGCTCACCAGCAACCTGCCGTTCTCTGGCTGGGCCGGCGTCTTCGGCGACCAAGCCGTCGCCGCCGCGATGATCGACCGCATCGTCCACCACGCCGACGTGCTCACCCTCAAAGGCGCCAGCTACCGCCTCCGCGGACGAGGAATCGACAGCCTGCCCAGCATCAGAACACAGAACCAGGCAGACTAGACACACCGACCGGTGGCCTCATTTTCGAGCGTCACAACGGCCTCAGATTCGGGCGTCGTCGACAGTGGGGACGGGACGGGGAGTCGCATGTCTGTCCCGGAGTCCCGGGCGCGGATATGCCCAGGTCAACGGGGCGCGGGGGGCGTCCCGAGACGTTGCGCAGCGACGGTCGGCCGGGGACGGCTAGGACGGCCCTCATTTAGCTCAATGGCGATTCTGTGACGGATGCCAGCATGTGGCGCCCGGTATGTGGAGCCGTGAGGCTAACGTGCATATCCCCCTCGGACACCAGCACAATCCCTACGACCTGGTCTGCTGGTCGCTGTCACCGCATCCTCTTCATGTTGGTAGACCATCTCCAGTCCGAGACCGGCATACGGCTCCTGCAGCTTGTTGGCTTCTCCGCGCTGGATGATGCGTCTGACGTCGCCTAGTGAGTCGATCCTGGCGTGGATCTCGGCTGCCGTGAGCTCGTTGGGTGCGGGAGTCCCGTCGAGTTCGGCGCGTGCGGCAGCACGTTGCTCTTGCCGGGTTGATGCTCTCGACGAGTGCGGCCGGCCGGGTCGACACCTGCCTCGATCGCCGCGGGGAGCTTGCGAAGGCGCCCTTCGGCAAGTTGAGCCGCTGTTGAGCCGCCTCTCGCGTGGCCGTTCCGGCTCCGGATCGGCGCTGCGAGTCGAGAAGGGAGGCGACGCGCCGGTCGACGTTGTCTCGCCGAACAGGCTGTCCAGCCAGGCGTTGAGTGGTTCGAGCACAGCCGCTACGGCCAGGTAGACGTTCTTCGGGTGGATCTCCAGTGCGGGTGCTCCGGGTACGAGTGAACGAGCAGCGCAGCGATGGTAGGTCCGGGATTGCCGGGGTGTGCCCTCCATGCGTCGTGTGCAATACCCGCACCGCAACGGGAAGCTGGTTCTCGTGGGTCGTCGGGCAAGCAAATCGGTCAACGTCTGCGGTTCGCACGGCATCCGCGAAAACATTTGCGCCGTAAGCTGCGGATTTCGGCGACCGTGGGGATTGTCCGGCGCGGCCGCAGGTAGGTTCGAACCTTGTTGGTTGCACAAAGGTCTGAGGCTTGGTTACATGCTCCCGGAACAGGAGGCACTACTTCTTCCTGAAGCCGATCACCGCTGTGATTATTCCTAGACCTGCGAGAACACCGATGGCGGCGAAGGCGGTGCGGAAGCCGTCGAGGCCCGTTCCCGTGACGAGGACTGTCGCGACGACGGCCACGCCTGCCGCGGCACCGATCTCACGCGTCGTTTCGATCAGGCCCGAGGCGACTCCCGACTCCGCCTCGGTGACGCCGGACAATGCGCCGATTTGCAGCGAGGGGACACAGAGCCCGAAGCCGATTCCGGCGAGCAGGAACGCCGGAAGCAGGCCGATGAGGTAGTTGCCGTCGGCGGAGACCTGAGTGAGCCACGCCATCGCGGTGGCCAACAGTGTCAGACCGGTTACCAGCATGCGGCGGACGCTCAGGACGGCTGTGAGACGACCCGCGGCGGACGCGGTCCCGAATTCGGTCATTGTCGTGGCCAGCCACGCGAGACCTGTTTGCATGGGCGAGTAACCGAGTTCCTGCTGCATCAACAGCGACCCGAGGAAGATGAACGAGAAGAACGCACCGAAGGCGAGCAATGCGGTGAGGTTCGCCGCGACGAGTGTGCGGTTCCTCAGTGTTCTGCCCGGCACCAACGGGGCGGGTGAACGCCTCTCGATCAACACGAACGCGGCCATCAGCACACCTGCCACGACAAACCATGCCAATGTGGAGACAGAGGCCCATCCGTGGGTGGCGGCGTGGTGGAGTGCGTAGACGGATGTCAGCAGTCCACCGGTCGCCGCGCTCGCCCCCGCGACGTCGAGCCGCCCGGAACGGCCACGGGCAACATCGGCCGCGAGGCAGGTGATGGCGAGCGCGACGAGCACGAGGCCGACAGGAACGTTGATGAAGAACGACCACCGCCAGCCAGGGCCGGCGGCGATGAAACCGCTCGCGACGACGCCCACCGTTCCGGCCGCTCCGCCGACAGCTGCAAAGATGCCGAAGGCCCGGTTGCGTTCCCGCCCCTCCTGAAACGTGGCAGCCACCAGCGAGAGTGCGGCCGGCGCGATGAGTGCCCCGCCCAGCCCCTGAAGGCCGCGCGCGGTGATCAGCACGCCGCCGTGCTGCGCCAGGCCCGCTACGAGCGACGCAATGGTGAACAGGCTGAGGCCGGCGAGAAAGATGCGGCGTCGTCCCAGCAGGTCGGTCATCCGGCCGCCGACGAGGAGGAATCCGCCGATGACCAGGCCGTAGGCAACGACCACCCATTGCACGGTGCCTTGGCTGGCGCCGAGGTCTCGCTGAATCGAGGGCAGGGCCACGTTCACGATGGCGATGTCGAGGCCCACCATTGCCTGGGCCGCGCAGGCCAGGCCGAGCACGAGCCCTTGGCGAGTATGCGTCGCCTTCTGGCGCGCGACGGTGTTCCCGAAATTCATGGTTGGGCTTCCCTTCGACCCGCGGCGGGTCAGCGGTGGTAGCTCGGCATCGGCTGGCCGACGCCGGTGGTGATCAGCTGCGGCAGGCTCTTGGTGATATAGAAGGTCCAGCCGGCCGAGCACGCTTCGAAACAGGCGGATTCGGCCGCGGTGAGACCCTCGTGTGTGAACTGCACCGTCGTGCCCTGATCCGTGACACCGATGTCGAAGACGACGGTGGTGCCAGTCCACTCGTCCGGGTCGTCGACGAAGGTCAGCACGGAGTCCACGCAGTGCCAGACCATCCGGCTGCCTGGCACGACCTCGGTGAGCTGAAACCGGGCGAAACGGATGCCCTTTTTGGCTCGGGCGGTCTCACCGGCGTACTCGCAGTCGTCGGTGAATACGAACTCATCGTGTAGTGCGGCCGAATGGCCGATGAGGTTCTCGCTCCACCACCCACGCACGTTGGTGACGGCCTCGAAGACCTCCTCCGGCGTCCGGTCGACGGTCATGGTGGCGGTCAGGTACTCGGTGTTCGACATGGGTTCTCACTTCTCTCCGTTTGGCGGCTTTGCCCACCGACGAAGGAGAACGCCCAGGATCGACATCGGCGCCGAAGAACTTGAGAAAAATCTACGACAGAGGTGAAGGCACTGGTCAGAGGCTATGAAGACGTGCCTTCAGGTAACGACGCTCGGCGTCGGTCGGCGCCAGTTCCAGCGCTTCCTCGTAGGCCGCGGCTGCCTCGGTGAGGTGGCCTTTTCCTGTGGAGGAGGTCGGCCCGGGTGGCGGGCAGGAGGTAGTAGCCGTCGGGTCGGCCGGCCTCGGCGAGCTCGTCGACGAGCGCGAGCCCCGCGGAGATGCCCTCGGCCATCGCTGTCGCCACGGCACGATTCAGGTCCACGACGGGAGACGGCGCCAGCCGCGCGAGCTCGGCGTAAACGGTGTTGTGACAGGCGGCTATCGCAGCCTGCACCTGGTACGGCCCAGAGCGCCGCATGGCCAGCGCTTCGTCGAGTGTCGCGACACCCCCGGCGATCAGCGCGTGATCCCACCGGGACCGGGGCATCACCCGGACGAGCGTCCGTGCGAGGTGAATCGCGGGTGCGACCCGATACGGGATCCCTGCCTCGACGATCTTGCGCTTGGCACGCACCAGGCGTTGCGTCATCGTCGGCTCGACGGCCAGGAACGCCTTGCCGAGCTCACCCGTGCTCAATCCCGCCAGCGTGCGCAACGGAGGCGACGCGGGCCTGGAACGGCAGGGCGAAGGTGCGGCAGTTCGCTGTGCTGGAGCGGGTGCCAATCGAGCCCGCGTCGGAGGAGATTCCGGACGAGCGGCTGTGGCTGATCTTCACAAGCCGTCATGGCGCGCCGGACGGAACGGAACTCCGTCGCGCGTCCACGTCGCCAACGCGGCGGCCAACGCCTCCTGCGCGCAGTCCTCAGCCAGATCCCAGTTCCCGGGTCCCACTCGTCCCGGTACGCCGCGTCGACCGCGGCACGAACCATCTCCGGCGCGGTCACTCCCATACGGGGCGGACCTCGATACAACCCCGGCTCGCGTAGGGGTGCAGCGCCGCGAGCGCGAGAGCGTCGTCGAGATCGGCGCACTCGACGATGTCGATACCGCCGACGAAGTCCTTCGTCTCCGCGAACGGGCCGTCGGACACCATCGTCTCGCCGTCCCGGACACGGACTGTCGTTGCGGCCGCCACCGGTCGCAGCCGCGCGCCGCCGAGGCTGCCTCCCCGCCGGTCCACCTCCGCATCGTAGGCCTGGAACGCCGGGTCCGCCCTTATCTCCTCCATGGACGGCGACGTCGTCTCATCGTCACAGATCAGGAACACATACTTCATGGGCTCACATGATGCCCGAACGGGCGCGGGCGTCATCGGCACTGCGGGAATAAACATCACCTGCGTCGCAGACGGCGGTGCGCCAGCCCGGGACTGTCCGTGATCCGGCCGAACCGGGGCCTGCTGGCGATGATCTTGATGTTCGGGTCGCGCGGGAGCTGATCGACAAGGCCCGCGACGAAGGCGTGTCGCCGACTTCTGCGTCGAGTGGGAAGAGAAATACCCCGCCATGATCCGACTCTGGCGCAATAGCTGGGAAGAATGCACGCCCTTCCTCGTTTACCCACCTGAGTTGCGGAAGCTGGTGTAGACGACGAACGCGATCGAGACTTTGAACTCGCCACGCGACGGCGCGGTTGTTGGAAACGCGCGCTGAACACGCTGGCCATGCGCTACGGCGACCGACTCGACATCACCACTGACAGGCGATCGCACCGTCACCCACAAGATCGCTGGCTCTGTCGCTGATCTTGTGGAGTGTCTACCTGGTTTCTGACTCGAAGCATCATAGGGTGGCGACTGTGCAGTGTGGACAGTCATAGCTTGTGGCCTCACCTCAGTGAGTTGATCGTAGAACACATCGAGCGGAAGGTCGACGAAGTCGTCGTCTCCGCGCGGGTCCGCGGTCATCGTGCTCGTTGCCGTCACTGTGGGAAGTATTCTGGGCGGGTCCACGGCCGCTACGACAGGACGTTGGCGGATGCTCCGGTGGCAGGGGCTGGCGTGGTGGTTGTCCTCCAGGTGCGGCGTTTCCGTTGCACCAACGGAAAGTGTGCCGCCGTGACCTTCACCGAGCAAGTCCCGGGTGTGACCACTCCACACTCTCGAGCGACGCCGTTGTGGCAGGACATGGTGGCGCGCATTGGGCTGGCGCTGGCCGGCCGCGCCGGCGCGCGGTTGGCAGCGGCGATCGGCATCAACTGTGGCCGAGACACGATCCTGCGGCGTGTCCGGGCTCCACCGGACCCGCCGCGCGGTGAGGTGACGGTGGCGGGCGTGGACGATTTCGCCCTACGATACGTGAGGGCACACGTGCCACCACCACCCGCGAGCGCTGGCACCACGTCCACGACCTCCTCGACCGCGGTGTGGGAATGCTGGAGTGCGCACGACGACTGAACCTCGCCCTTAACACCGTCAAACGGTACGCACGCATCACCGAACCAGAGCGTCTCGTGCGCGCCCCGGTCTATCGGCCCACGCTGGTCGACCCATACCGAGAACATCTCCGCCAACGCCGTGCCGATGACCCCACCGTCGGCGTGACACAGCTACTCAAGGAGATCAAAGCCCTGGGCTACCAAGGCAGCGCGAATCTCCTCGCCCGTTACATCAACCAGGGACGAGTCGAAAACGATCGGGCCTCGATCTCGCCGCGCCGCCTCACCAGCCTCATCCTCACCCACCCTGATCGCCTGACCGACGTCCAACGACACCTGCGCGACGAACTCACCAGCGCCTGCCCCGAGATGATCGATCTCGCCGATGCCGTCCACGGCTTCGCGGAACTGCTGACACCCAGCCCAGGCAACGCCACCCGGCTACGCGCGTGGATCACGACCGTGCGCAGCTCTGACCTGCCCTACCTGCACTCCTTCACCCGCGGACTGGGCAAAGACGCTAGCGCCGTGACCGCCGCGCTCACCCAGCCTTACAGCAACGGCCCCACCGAAGGCCACGTGAACCGCATCAAAATGATCAAGCGACAGATGTACGGCCGAGCCGGACTCGACCTCCTCCGCAAACGCGTACTCCTCACCAACTAATAAGAAGACATCACAAGATCAGCGACAGAGCCAGATCGCTGATACTCCCCCCGCTGGGACAGACCGTTTTCGTCACCGAGGGGATGGGCCTGTGCCAGCGCCGGGGCGGGCCGGTCGAGGTCATCCGGCCCGGTGACCGAGTTCTGTTCGAGGCCGACGAGGAGCACTGGCACGGCGCCGCACCGAACCGGCTGATGGTCCACCTGGCGATCAACGAGGGCGACGCCGACCATGATGTCGTCCACTGGCTGGCCCCCGTCACCGACGAGGAGTACGCCGCGGCCCCGGAACCTCACCTATGACTTCGCCGGCCAGGTCGCCGCGAAGGAACTCACCGACGACGGCCACCGAGCCCTCGCCCTACCTGCGACGTCGCCGACGAAGACGCCGACCAGTTCGACCGCGTCAGCGCCATCAACCTGCGCTTCATCTGGGCGAGCATGAAGCACGGGCTATGTCACCGGCATCGCCCTGCCCGTCGGCGGCGGTGACACGGCCCCATCACAGCCGCGACCGTCGCCGCCACGTCAGGCTGCCGGTGAAGGGTGCTCAGATCGCGCTCCGATGAGTTCTCCGCGTCGCGCCGGTCTGTACCCGAAACGACTCGCGGGAGGTTGGCGCCATGCGGAAACTGAGCTTCGGGATGAACGTGAGCCTGGACGGCTACATCGCCGCGCCCGGCGACGACATCGGCTGGGGCGGGCCACCGAGCGAGGAGCTGTTCCAGTGGTGGCTCGAGCTGGAACGGGCGAGCGGCCTGTCGCTGTACGGGCGCAAGCTGTGGGAGACGATGAGTTCCTACTGGCCGACCGGCGACCAGCAGCCCGACGCCACCCCGGCGGAGATCGAGTTCGCGCGGAACTGGCGGGAGACGCCGAAGGTGGTGTTCTCCTCGACGATCGACAAGGTCGACTGGAACACTCGCCTGGTCACCGGCGACGCGGTCGCCGAGATCACCCGGCTCAAGGCCGGGGACGGCGGCCCGATGGGCATCGGCGGCGCGACGCTCGCCGGGGCGGCCATGCGGGCCGGGCTCATCGACGAGTACCAGCTGGCCACCTACCCGGTCCTGGTGGGCGGCGGCACGCCGTTCTTCACCGCGCTCGACAACTGGGTGAACCTGAACCTCGTCGAGACGCGGACGTTTCCGGGCGGCGTGGTGCTGACCAGGTACCAGACGAGGCGCTGAGCGCTCGCCCCGGGAGTGTTCACACCGGCCGTTGAGAACCCCGGTTCGGCGTTCGACGGCGAACCGAGACGGCGCGGCGGTTCCTCCGGGTCTCGGTCACGCCGGCGCCGCCGATGCAGCGAGCTCCGCCAAGTGGTGCAGCGAGTTGGTGAGATGCTCAGGGCCGAACGGCGGGAAACGGATGCCGCGCTCGCGGATGTACCGCGGCACCGCCGACCAGTCGTAGGTGAGCGTGACCTCGGTCTTGGCCAGGCCGAGCGGCGCCAGGTCGTAGCGCCAGGTCCAGCCACCGAACTCCAGCCGGCCGTCGGTCTTCCGCTGCCCCGTCAGCCAGCCGATGGCGTGCGGCGGATCGAGCGCCTGGACCTTGTTGACCACCTGGTAGTCACCGTCCGGATGTCCGGCGTGATACATGTCCATGCGGAAGAGCTGTCCCACCGCCGTCAGCGGGGCCCGGTCGACGGGTTCCTGAACCCAGCCGGTGCCGTCGATCGCGGAATGGGTCGCCGGGTCCGCCAGCACCGCGAACACCCTGGTGACGGGCACGGCGATCGTCAGGGTGGCGCTCACGTTCTCCTCGGTCATGGTGTGCACGCTCCTTGTCACTGCGTTCCGGGCCTTCGCGAGCGCGAGGCCCCTCGCACAGTGGCAACGAACTCGGCGACGCCGGTTCGACACGGGGTCCGGGTTTTTTCGCCGGGGCCAGGGACTCGGACGCCGAGTCCCTGGCGCCGGTGCCTTCAGCCGTGGACGCCGGTGAGGGCGAAGAACTCCTGCCGGGAGCGGGCGTCCTCGCGCAGGACGCCCAGCAGGGTCGAGGTGACGGTGGTCGAGCCGGCGGCCTGCACTCCGCGCAGGGTCATGCAGCTGTGCTCGGCCTCGATCACGACCCCGACCCCCTTCGGGTGCAGGTGCTCGGCGAGCCAGTCGGCGACCTGCTTGGTCAGCCGCTCCTGCACCTGGGGCCTGCGCGCGAAGTGTTCGACGATCCGGGCCAGCTTGGACAGCCCGAGAATGCGTTCGCCCGGCAGGTAGCCCACGTGAGCCACCCCGACGAACGGCAGCAGGTGGTGCTCGCAGACCGACCGGACCGGAATGGCGCGGGCCAGCACCAGTTCGTCGTAACCCTCGTCTTGGGAAACGTCGTGAGATCGAACGGACGCGGGCTGAACAGCTCGGCGTAGGCGCGGGCCATCCGCCCTGGGGTGCCACGCAGGCTCTCCGAATCCGACTCGACGCCGAGTGCCCTGAGGAACTGTGCGGCGGCGTGCTCGGCCGCGACCAGATCGACACCCGGATCGGGCTCGTGGACCACCCGTAAGGCGGCGGAGGCAGAGTGCATGGACAGCCCTTTCGATCGTCGACATGGTGGAGAACGGGGTGTGGGCTCAGCTTCCGCCGATCTCGAGGGCGGACAGCAGGACGAGCACCACGGTGGCGAGCGCCAACACGCCGTGTGCGCCGACCACCACGACCGGGAAATGCTGCTCGGCCGGTTCCCGGTCACCGGTCTCGGCCGTGCCCGGCCGGCCACCGCCGCTGCCGGTGGTGACCGTGGCGCGAGCCCGGTAGGCGGGTATCCAGCGGGCGAGCATGGTGAAGCCCAGCAGGGCGACGGGGACCAGCAGCCCGAACGCGATCCAGGCCAGCACGGTCGTGTCCGCGACGAGGTAGATGATCCACACGACGAGACCGGCGGCGGCGAGTGCGAAGTGCCCGAAGATCACCGCGGGCGGGAAGTTGCTGGCGCGCGGGGTACGGGCGCCGCCCTTGGCGATCCAGGTGCCGAGCAGGACGAAGCCGCCGGCGGCGGTGACGACCCAGGCGATCAGTGCGGCGATGGACATGATCGGCCTCCTTACGGGAACGGGACAGCGGTGGGTCTGGTTCAGTGGGCGTGGCCGGTCCGTCCGCGCACCGGTGGTGTGCGGACGGACCGGTAGCCCTCTGCCTGTGCGGTTTCCTCGGCGACCCGCACGCCGTAGCGGTAGGCGAGTTTCCCTCCCAGATACCCGGACACGCCCAGCGCCGCGAGGCTGACCGCGGACAGCGCCAGTGGGCCGACGGCCACCGGCCCGGGCTGGCCGTAGGTGGCGTTCCGCCAGAAGAAGTTGCCGATGTAGGCGCCGACGACCAGCAGGTTGAGGCTCATGTGCAGCAGGCCGGTGCGGAACGCGCGGGTTCCGGTGGGAATGGCCAGCAGGTCGAGGAATCCGATCATCGCCGCCAGCAGTGCGCCGATCACCCCGATCGCGATCAGCCACACCGAGCCCTGTGTCAGGAACGCGGGGTCGCCGATGATCCGCGAGGCGATGTCGAACACGAGACCGGCCACCCAGGCGCCGATGGGCACGGTGACCAGGATCGGGTGGAACGGGTGCCCGTACGGGCCGGCGAGCGCCTTGCTCACCGGCTGCTTGGCCTGTTGGACATCTCCGGTCACAGGGAACACCACCTCTCCGCTAAATCACTAAGAAATTTTGGTCCTATTGAGAGCCTCCGTCAAGCTCGCCCTGTGTCCGGGCGTTCGCCGAGCTGTCATGGGATACGTTTGTTGGTGTTATCGTGAGGGACGTGACAGGCGATGCGGGCATCAGGGCTGTCGCCGTACTGGACGACGAGCTGCGCCGGGGCATGTACCGGTTCATCCGGGCCGCCCGGCGCCCGGTCACCCGCGACGAGGCCGCCGCCGCGGTCGGGATCTCCCGCAAGCTGGCCGCGTTCCACCTGGACAAACTCGTCGACGCCGGGGTGCTCCAGGCCGGCTACCAGCCGGTCAGCGGCATCCGGAAGGTCGGCCGGGCGCCGAAGGTGTACCAACCGGTCGCGGCCGACATCCGGGTGAGCATCCCGCCCCGCCAGCCCGACCTGCTCGCCGACATCCTGGTGGACGCCGTCCTCTCCGGCACCCAGTCCGACGACAGCGACAACCGCGATGACAGCGACAACGGCGACGAGGACGGCCGCGAACGTGACGGGCAGGTCCGGCGCGCCGCGCTGCGGGCGGCCCGCCGGCGCGGTCACCGGATCGGCGCGGCCGAGCGCGAGCAGGCCCGCCCCGGACGGCTGGGTGCCGAGCGTGCCCTCACCCTGACCGCGGCGGTGTTGGGCCGTCACGGATTCGACCCGGATCGCGGGTCGTCGACGTGCCTGCGACTCGGTACCTGCCCGTTCCACCCGTTGGCTGACAGGGCACCGGAGCTGGTGTGCGGCATCAACCACGCGTTCCTCGCCGGTCTGCTCGACGGACTCGGCGCCGCGACCGTCGAGGCGGTGCTCGACCCGCACGCGGGTGAGTGCTGCGTCGAACTGCGCGCCCGTCGCGGGTGACCGGCACCCGATTCGTGGAGCCGATCGCCTTCGACAGGCCAGGGCCGGCCTTCGACCAGGCCACGGGCGCGTGCCCGCAGGTGCTGCCCGGGTAGTAGGTTCACTGCCGGCTGACGGGAGGTGGATGGAGTGGCACGTCTGCACGTCGGTTGCGCGATGTGGACCCACAAGGCGTGGGCAGGGCGGTTCCTGCCGCAGCCGCTGCCGGCGAAGGAACGCCTGCGGGCCTACGCCGGCTGGTGCAACGCGGTCGAGGGCAACACCACCTTCTACGCGACCCCCGCCCGGGACACCGTCACGACGTGGGCACGGCAGACCGACGCCGGCTTCCGGTTCCTGGTCAAGCTGCCCAAGGTCGTCACGCACGAGCGCCGGTTCGCCGGTGTCGAGGCCGAGATGCGGGCATTCCTCGACGCGATCGAACCCCTTGGCGAACGGGCGGTCCTGTGGACCCAGTTGCCCGCCTCGTTCGGCCCCTCGGACGTCGACGCTCTCGGCCGCTTCCTGCGCCGGCTCCCCGCCGGCCGCCGACGCGCCGTCGAGGTGCGCCACCCGGGGTTCTTCACCGACATCCACTCGACGTCGCTGCTGGAAGGAACACTCGCCGACGCGGACGCCGAGTGGGTGCCGTTCGACACCACGGTCTTCTTCCAGAGCCCGCCGACCAGCGAGGCCGAGCAGGACGCCCGGGCCAAGAAACCGCGGCTGCCGAGGCGGACGCGAGCGCTGACCGACCGGCCGATCGTCCGCTACCTGGGCCGGGACTCTGTCCAGGAGACGGTCGAGGGGTGGCGGCCGTGGACCGAGGTGGTCGCGGGCTGGCTGCGCGAGGGCCGATCTCCGACGGTCTTCGTGCACACCCCCGACAACGCCGACGCGCCCGCACTCGCCCGCCGCTTCCACGACGACGTGCGAGCCCTGGTGCCCGGCCTCGACGCGCTGCCCGAACCGGCACCGGTCGAGCCCGCGACCCTGTTCTGGCCGATGCCGCGGCGGGAGCGGGACACCCCTCCCCCGCCGCCTGATCCGTGCGCGCCGACGCGGTCCAGATTCCGGTGGACCGGCGAAAAACGGCAGCGCCGGTGAACCTGCCGCCGCGCCGACCCGGCGCCACGGCAATCCTGACGACCATCAGGCCGGTCTAGGTTGTTTCTCGGCTGCCTGCCCGGCACGCCTACTTGAGCCCCGACCGCACGAAGGCGTTCACGATGTGCCGCTGCAGGACGAGGTAGAGGACGAACACCGGAAGGCACGCCAGACCGGCCGTGGCCATCAGCGGACCCCAGTCGTTGCCCTCGGTGCCCATGAAACTGCGCAGCCCGAGCTGCACCACGGCGTTGCTCCGCTGCAGCACCATCGCCGGCCAGAAGTACTCGTTCCATGCGCTGATCGCCAGCAGGATACCCAGCGCGGCGAGCGCGGGCCGCAGTGCCGGCACCACGACCGTCCACAACGTACTCCACGACGAACGGCCGTCCATCCGCGCTGCGTCGAGGAGCTCCTTCGGGAAGCTGTTCAGGTGCTCCCGCAGCAACAGCACACCCAGCGCTGAGCACAGGGTCGGCACGATCACCCCGGCGAGGGTTTCCAGCAGGCCCAGCCGCGACAGCAGCACGTAGTTGGGCAGCATCGTCGCCTGGAACGGCACCAGCCACGTGCCGACGAACATCAAGTACAGCAGCCGTTGCAGCGGGAACCGCCACGCCGCGAAGGCATAGGCGGCGAGCAACGCCACCAGCAACTGTCCGAGGGCGCTGAGCACCGCGATCACCCCGGTGTTGAACAGCATGCCCAGCACGTCGTTCTTCGCGAACGCCTCCGTGTAGCTCGCCGTGGACAACGGCCACGGCAGCACCGACAGCGAGTACACGTCCTGCGGTGCACGCAGCGACGTCGCGTAGAGCCAGTAGATCGGGAACACGCACGCCAGGCTCAGCACCCCGAGCACGACGTGCCCGCCGAGCCGCCTTCCCCGGGACGACTCCCCCACCACCTCGTCAGTCGTCATGGTGACTGAGCCTTTCCGCGAGCCGCGTCAGCAGTGCGGCCACCACAATGAAGCCGAGGAAGAACAGCACACCGGCCGCGGCGGCCAGGCCCGCATCGTGGCTGCGGAAGCCGTACTCCCAGAGCAGGTAGTAGAGGTTGGTGGTCGACCCGACCGGCCCGCCCTGGGTCAGGGTGTCGATCAGCGGGAACGTCCACTGCGCCGACAGCAGCACGGTCATCAGCACCAGGAACGCCAGTGTCGGCGAGAGCAGGGGCAAGGTGATCCAGCGTGTCACCTGGCTTCGCGAGGCTCCGTCGACCTGCGCCGCGGCGGCGTAGTCGGGATTGATCCCCGCCAGCCCCGCCGTCACCACGAGCACGGCGAACCCGACGACGTGCCAGCCGGTGATCACGATGATCGACAGCTGCGCGGTGCCCGCGGTGTTGAGCCAGTTCACGTCGGTGCCGAGCACCCGGTTGACCGCGCCGGCGGACGGGTCGAGCAGCCACTGCCAGACCGCGGCACCAGCCACCGGCGCGACGAGCATCGGCGCGAACACCAGGGCCCGGTACACGCCCTGCGCCCGGCCACGCACCCGCCGCGTGAGCAGCGCGACCGCCACCGGGATGCCGACCGTGAACGGCAGTATCCCGAGGATCACGACCACCGTGCGCCAGACCGAACGGCCGAGCTCCGGCGTGCTGAGCAACCGCTCGTAGTTGCCGAGCCCGACGTCGACCATCGGTGTGCTCGGCACGAGGTTCCACGAGTAGGTCGAGAGCACGAACGTCTGGGCCAGTGGCTGGTAGGTCCACACGACGAGCAGCACCACGGCTGGCAGGAGGTAGAGGTAGGGCGGCGCGATGCGCCGCACCCGCTGCCACAGCGCCGGGGAGGCGGGCACAGTGTCCGGCATGCCCGCCGCGCGCGCTTCCCGGCTCCGCACGGGCGGAGCGACCTCCACGAAGGCGCCGCTCACCATGCGCCGACGACCTCACGCACGAGCCGCACCCGCTCGGCGGCCGCGACGTCGTACACGCCCTCGGCCCGCGACAGCGGCACCGCGGTGGCGACGACCTGCTCGCCGAAGACGTCGATGCGGCTGAACGCCGCGTCCGCGCCCGCCCTCAGCCTGCCCTTCGGCGGCACCGCCGCGACGCCGTAGGCCAGCGCGGGCCCGACCCAGACCGGCACGCCGCCCAGCGCCCCGCAGCCCGCGTGGTGGGCGTGCCCGGTCACGACGAGCCGGACGTCGCTGCCCGCGACCACCCCGGCCAGCCGTTCCGCCCCACGCAACCGCAGCAGGTGCACGGTCGGCACCGGCGAGGGCAGCGGTGGGTGGTGACACACCAGCACGGTGCCTGACGGCGCGGGGTGGGCGAGCACGTCGGCCAGCCAGTCGAGCTGCTCACCGGACAGATGCCCGTCGTGCTGTCCCGGCTCACTGCTGTCCAGAGACACGACGCGCAGGCCGCCGACCATAGTCACCGTGTTGTAGTCCGCTGTGGATGGCTCCTCACCGAGTACTTCGGCACGGAAGGCACCGCGCTCGTCGTGGTTGCCCATCGTGTAGATCACCTCTGCACCGAGCCGCCGGGCGGCGGGCTCCACCGCCTCCCGCAGCCTGCGATAGGCGGAGGGAGCGCCATTGTCGGCGAGGTCGCCGGTGAGCAGCAGAGCCGCCACCGGCAGCTGCGACCGCTCGATCATCTCCAGCGCCGCGACGAGGTTCGCGGCCGTGTCGACCACGTCGTGCATCAGCGCTCC
This sequence comes from Prauserella flavalba, assembly GCF_003202235.1. Classification (GTDB taxonomy): domain Bacteria; phylum Actinomycetota; class Actinomycetes; order Mycobacteriales; family Pseudonocardiaceae; genus Prauserella_A; species Prauserella_A flavalba. Next base: position 315,956 of record NZ_MASU01000008.1, on the reverse strand, counting down.
CTCGGGCAGCAGGTGGGTGTCGGTCAGCTGCACCAGGGTGAGGTCCGGCCCGGTGCCCACGCTCACTTCCCTCCGCCCGGGAGCAGCGCGGACGCCTCCTCCTGCGCGGACCGCAACGAGTCGGCGGGATTCGCGCCCTGGTACACGGCGTTCTCCACTGCCTGCATCATCCCGTCGCGGATCTGCAGGTAACTCGCGCCGGGCATCGACACCCACGGCTCCAGGTGCTCCAGCTGCTTCAGGTTCGGCTCGAGGTACGGGTTCTCGTCGGCCCATTTCTTGAGGCCTTCGGGGTCGTTCACGAGCCCGGTACGCAAGGGCAGATAGCCGATCTTGGTCGCGATCGTCGTGTAGGCGCGCTCGCTGGTCAGGAACTTGATCAGTTCCCACGCCGCCCGCTGCTTGGCCTGGTCCTGGGAGAACACGAACAGTGCGGCACCGGAGTTGGTCGGGATGGCCTGCTTGCCCTCGAAGCTCGGCATCGCCGCTGCGCCGAGCTCCCACTTGTCCCCGGCTCCCTTGAGGAACGTGCCCTGGATGGCGCTGGACTCCAGGATCATGCCGAGGTCGCCGCGGGCGAACGACTCGACAGCCTGCATCTGCGTGCGATTGGGCATCACGCCGGCCTTCACCATGTCCTGCATGGTGCGCACGGCCTGGACCGACGGTGGATCGGCGAACGTCAGCGTCGAGCGGTCCTCGGAGATCACCCGCCCGCCGGCCGAACGCACGAGAGCCTGGAAGCACCAGTCCTTGGCGGCCTTGGTCAGGCAGTCCACATAGGCGCCGTCCTCGCCCGTCTTCTCCTTGATGGCCTTGGCCGCGTCGCGGACCTCGGCCCAGGTCGTCGGCGGGTGCTCGGGGTCGAGACCGGCCTGGGTGAACAGCTGCTTGTTGTAGTAGAGCATCGGCGTGGAGAACACGAACGGCACGCCGTAGGTCTTGCCCTTCCAGTCTCCGAGCGTGCGCGCCGACTCTGCGTAGGGGTACTCGTCACCGTCGAAGTTGGCCTGCACGGCGTCCTTGCCGACCAGGTCGTCCAACGGCAGCGCTTTGAGCTGGTTGACGGTGAAGTCGAGATCGGAGAAGCCGAGCTGCACGACGTCTGGCGGGCTGCCCGCGGTGAGCTGGCTCTGCAGGCTGGAGATCGTGTCGGTCGCCGGGTTCGCGCTGTTGCCCTGCGGCTTCTGCGCCGTCACCGAGATGTTCGGATGCTCCTTCTCGAACGCGGCGATCAGCTCGTTGAACGTATCCGTCCACGCTCCGGCCTGACCGAAGTTGTAGCTCTCGAAGACGATCGACACCTTCTGGTCCGGCTGCAGCTCGGGAACGCGGCTCACCGACCCTTCCGCGCCGGTGCTCTCGCTGCCCAGTCCGCAGGCCGAGGTGGCCAGCAGGAGCGTCGCGGCGCAGGCCGCGAGCAGGGTCCTTTTCATGGGGAGGTTCCTCTTTCTGTGCGGGGACGATCAGACGGGCTGAGGGACCGACGCGGCCTGCCAGGCGAGCCTGCGGCCGCTGTCGTGGTCGAACAGGTGCAGGTGTTCCGGCCGGGCGGACAGGGTGACGGCCTCGCCGGGGACGACGCCGAGCGGGCGCGGACCGCGCACGGAGACACCGGTGTCGCAGTGGGCGACCTCCTCGCTGCCCAGGTTCTCGACCGCCGTGACGACGGCCCGGATTCCCTGGCCGCCGGCGGAGGTGAGGGTGAGATGCTCGGGCCGGACACCGAGCCGCACCGGCCGGTCCGGGATGTCCGCGTCGATGCCTAGTGACAAGCGAAGCCCTTCGGCCTCGGCGACCAACGTGCCGTCCACGGCGCGCACGGTCGTGTCGACGACGTTCATGGCGGGCGAGCCGAGGAACGTCGCGGCGAACACCGACGCGGGCGCGTCGTACACCTCGGACGGTGTCCCGAGCTGCTCGAGCCTGCCCTCGTTCAACAGTGCGATACGCGTGGCCATGGTCATGGCCTCGACCTGGTCGTGGGTGACGTACACCGTCGTGGCCCGCAGTCTCCGGTGCAGCCCCGCGATCTCGGCCCGTGTTCCCGCACGCAGCTTGGCATCCAAATTGGACAATGGTTCGTCCATGAGGAAGGCACCGGGGTCTCGCACGAGCGCCCTGCCGAGCGCGACCCGTTGCCGCTGGCCACCGGAGAGTTCCCTGGGCTTGCGGTCGAGCAGGTCCGTGAGCCCGAGGGTGGCGGCCACCTCGGCCACCTTCGCCTTGATCTCGGCGCGCGGACGTTTCCTGGTGCGCAACGGGAACCCGATGTTGCGGGCCACGGACAGATGTGGGTAGAGCGCGTAGCTCTGGAACACCATCGCCACGTCGCGCCGTTGCGGCGGCAGATGCGTGATCTCGGTGTCGTCGAGCCAGAGCCTGCCCTCACTGGGTGGAAGAAGACCGGCGATCATGCGGAGGAGCGTCGACTTGCCACAGCCGCTCGGTCCCAGCAGAACGAGAAACTCGCCGTCGGCGACATCGAGCCCTATGTCGTCAACGGCCGTCACCGCGCCGAAGCGCCGCGTCAGCCCCTGAAGTTGAATCCGGCTCACAACCGCTACCGCACCTTTCCCTCGCGTCGGTGGCTTTCCACCGAACGGCGTTCAGCGCAACAGTGGTTCGTGTACGGACGGTGAACAGACCCCGCGGCGATCGGGAAACCCAATCGGCCCAATGCGATCGCCTCTGGCCACCTGCTCGGGCGGCACCGGTGGCGTTTCCCGAACCCAGGCTGAGTCACGGCCAACGGACCCGTACCAGCACTACGCCCGGCTGCGCGCGAGCGTGCCAGTCTTCGAGCAGCCACCCGGGTTCTTGTTGCTCACCCGCTACGACGACGTGTCGGCGCTGCAGGAAGCCGAAGGGCATTCACTGCTGCCCCGGTGCGGCGCTTGCCCGAAACGCTGAGCTACCTGCCGAACATCTCCATCCGACGGATGCGGGCGCTGCCCGTCCGACACCACACGGCTGGCGCACAAGAAGACGGGGATCGCCGGGCACACGCCCGAAGCAGGCGACGGGGTGGTGCTGCTGTTCGGATCGGCCAACCGTGTCCCGGAAGCCCTCCCCCGACCCCGATCGCTGTGACATCACCCGGTATGCCGGCACCCAACCCGCGGCGCGTCACCTCACGTTCAGTCGCAGCTGCTGTCGACGGGCCGTCGCTCGCCGACCGTCCCCGCACCCATCGCTACTTGGTCAAGGTCCGGCAAGGATCGACACAATCCTCACGGGCTCTGATCAGGTCAAGGGCGGGCGAGCACGGTGGCCAGGATGCGGTGCACGACTTCATGATCGCGCGGATCGTGCAGGCGGTAACCCTCGCCGGGCAAGGTATACCACTCGTCGGCGCCGCTGTAGGTGATCGCCAATGTGAGGGCGCCATCGTCATCGCATTGGGTGCGCAGCTCGAGTTCGCCGCTGATCACGCCGACCTCGGCGGTCATCACCCCGTGGCTGGCCGTGAAGACCGAGGACTGTTGCGTCATGCCAGAACTCCCTGTGCCGCAAAACCGCGGCGTCATACGCGCGAGCCCACGACGCCGCGGCGGGGCGGACTCAGTAGGTGCAGCTGTTGAGCATGCTCTGCAACGCGGACTTCTCCGACGACTGCAGCTGCAGGTCCCAACGGTACTTGGTGTGAATCCACCACTTCGCATACGCGCAGCGGGCACCGGAACGGGGTGGCTGCCACGTGGACGGGTCCTGGTCACCCTTGGCCTGGTTCACGTTGTCGGTCACCGCGATCAGCTGCGGGCCATCGAGGTCGTTGGCGAACGACTGGCGCTTGGACGTCGTCCAGTGACTCGCCCCGGAACGCCACGCCTCGGCCAGCGGCACGATGTGGTCGATGTCCAGGTCGGACGCCTGGTACCAGACGGCCCCGTCGTAATAGCTGTACCAGCGACCGGAGGTGGGGTAGCAGTCGGAGCCGACCGTGACCGAGTCGGCATCGCGTTTGAGCACGGTTTCGCGAGTGTTGCAGGCGCCGGAGATCGTGATCCAGTGCGGGAACTTGTCGCGAGAGTAACCCGTCATCGACTCCTGCGAACGGACCGACAGCGCGTTCAGCTCCGACTGCGCGGTCGCCTTGGACGGCGTCCCCGGCGGTAGCGCCCAAGCGGACGGGGTTGTAACGATGGTTCCTGCGATGAACAGCAACGCAGCGACCGCGACGGTGAGCAAGCAACTCAGAGCGTTTCTCGGCGAGACAACCACTTTGTGAACCCTTCAGGCAGAAAGATACGACCCTCCCACGATGTTCGGGCTCGGTGACATGACCGTGCTGCGCCCATGACGCGGTGCTAGCCGATTCGCGAACAGTATCGGTGTCTTTCGGCACCGGCGGTGACCGAATCCGGGCGAAGTCAACACATTTGACCTCGTCGATCTCTGTGGACTCAGCGCCGAGGGTCGAACTGACGCATTGAGTTCGCGGGGCAGGCTACCGGCGTTCACCTGATCGAGGGTCTGATCGGTCAAAGTTGACGCGGCCCGCGTCCGGTTCGCTGGAGGTCCTGTCGTGTCCGCTTCCTCGTCTTCGTCGTTCTCTCGCCGTGCCCTGCTGGGTGGAGTCACCGGTGCCGCGGCGCTGGGCGTCGCCACACTGGGTGGCTCCGGGCTCGCTGCGGCTCGAGTGAACTCGTCGCCGAAGGTGATCGACCCGTTCACGCTGGGGGTGGCTTCCGGCGATCCGCTGCCCGACGGCGTGGTGCTGTGGACCCGGCTGGCTCCCGACCCGCTCAACGGCGGCGGTATGCCGGCGCGGCCGGTGCCCGTGCAGTGGCAGGTCGCCACCGATGAGCGGTTCGCCACGATCGTGCGGGAAGGCACGGTGCTCGCGCACCCGGAGAGCGCGCACTCCGTGCACGTCGAGGTCAGTGGCCTGCAGCCGCGGCGCGAGTACTTCTACCGGTTCCGCGCCGAATCGGAACTGAGCCCGGTGGGGCGGACGAAGACGGCGCCGGCGTTCGGCGCGCCGGTCGATGCGGTGACCTTTAGTTTCCTGTCCTGCCAGAACTTTCCGGCCGGCTACTACACCGCATACCGCAACATGGTCGACGAGGACCTCGACCTGGTGATCCACCTCGGCGACTACATCTACGAGGGCCCGTCGCAGGGCACGCTCGGCCGGGCACACCTGCCTGATGTCGAAGTGCGGAGCCTGGCCGACTACCGCATCCGCCACGCGCAGTACAAGACCGACGCCGATCTGCAGGCCGCCCACGCCGCGTTCCCCTGGCTGGTCACGTGGGACGACCATGAAGTCGAGAACAACTACGCCGACGAGGAGTCCGATCCGGACAGTCCCGCCGCGGAGTTCCTCACTCGCCGCGCGGTCGCCTACCAGGCCTACTACGAGCACATGCCGCTGCGGCGCGGCTCGATGCCCACCGGGCCGGACATGACCTTGTACCGGCGCATCTCCTACGGCGAGCTGGTCGACTTCAACGTGCTCGACACCCGCCAGTACCGCTCCGACCAGCCGCGCGCGTGCGCCCCGGAAACCCGGGACTCCAGCGGGTACTGCGCCGAGGCCCTCGACGAGGGCCGCACCATGTTGGGTGCCCACCAGCGGCAGTGGCTGCTCGACGGGCTGGCAAACTCGCCGGCCCGGTGGAAGGTGCTGGCCCAGCAGGTGCCGTTCGCACCCATGGACCAGGACGCCGACCTCGCCGAGCGCTCGTTCGGCGGCGACAAATGGGACGGCTACGTGGCGGACCGGCAGCGGATCCTCGACCTCATCACCCAGCGCCAGGTCGACAACCCCGTGGTGATCACCGGCGACGTGCATGTCAACCGGGTCTGCAACGTCCCCCCGAACTTCACCGACTTCGACGCCGCACCAGTGGCCACCGAGTTCATCGGCACCTCGGTCACCTCCGGCGGAGACCGCACCCTCAATACCCGCTACGACATCGACCCGAACAACCCGCACCTGCTGTTCCGCGACAACCACCACGGCTACGTCCGCTGCACCCTCAACGACGACCAGTGGGTGGCCGACTACCGCGTCGTCGACACCGTCGAAGCGCCGACATCCCCGATCCACACTCTCGCGTCGTTCGCCGTCGACAGCGGCAAGGCGGGCGCCCACCGCGTCTGACTGGGCGACGGCGGTCAAACTCGGGTTACCTCGCTGGATCTCGGTCATCCAGCGAGGCGCTGACACCAGCCTCCAGTGCACCTGGCCATCGTCGAGCACTCACCGGCCGTGGCCAGGCGATTGCGATCAACGGGGCGACGTCCGACCGTCGACCCCCAGATTCCCGACGACCTCGAGCCCGCCGTGAAGCCCCTGCGAGGCTGACCTGCGGGCGCAAACGCGATTGAGCTCCGGGTCGTTGCCGATCGCGGATCATGCTCACGGGCTCGGTTCCTCGCCGAAGGCTCATTCGCCGGAGTTCCTGCGACGTGCCCTCGATCTGCTCGAAATGAGACGCTCGGTGCTGAATATCGCCGCATCGCCTCTCAGCGCCGGGCAGGTGGGCTCAGTCGAGGCGAGGGCGTTGCCAGGGCGCGCGCGACAGCGACGAACAACCGCCCGCCCGCCTCGTGCGTCGGTCGTGGGGTCGTCAGCTGCGGCACGGCGAGCTCCAGCGGTTTCATCGCGTCGGTCATCGTCTGCTGGTAACCGACCGAGACGTAGACGGTGCCGCATCACTTGCGACGGACTCGGGACTTCAGGCTGGTCGAACGACGCTCACCGAAACCGCGTGAACGTGGGGAGTGTGCGGCGCCGGCCGGTTCGTCCGAGCCCGGCGCCGCACAACGGGGCGTCAGGCGCGCGGGCTCCAGGAGCCCGGGGTCGAGCGCGGCTCCGTGAAGGTCGCGGGCACGGCGGTGCCGGCTCCGTTGTTCCACAGTGTCGCCAGCTCGTCGGTGCTGAGCACGCGGTTCCAGATGGCGACGTCGTCGATGGCGCCGGCGAAGTAGCGGCCGTCGGCGCCGCGGTAGGTGCCGACGCGCAGTCCCGTGGTGTCGGCCAGCTGGCCGCTGCCGGTCTCCTTGGGGTCGGCGAACGTGGTCACTTCGGTGCCGTCGAGGTAGAGCCGGGAGGAGCCGGTGGCGGCGTCGTAGGTGACGGCCACGTGGTGCCAGCGGCCCCCGGCCGGGGTGACGGTGGACTCGGCGATCACCGAGGTGCCGCCGGTCTGCACGGAGTACTTCAGGTGGCCGCTGACGTCGGCGAGCTCGATCGAGATGGCCCAGGAGCCCGCGGTCTCCAGGACGAACTGCCGCCCCCGGCCGACCTGCCCTGGCTTGAACCAGGCCGACGCGGTGTAGGCGGGAGCCTGGTCCGGCAGCACCTGGAAGGGAACCTCGACGTGGTCACCGTTGCCGTCCAACGCCACCGCGCCCTTGAGGTGCCCGTGGCCGGGAGCGGTCAGGTCGGCGTTGGCCCGGAGCCTGCCGTTGCGCAGCGGGTTCGGGGAGCCGTCGTCGTCAGCGACGCCGCCCGTGACGTCGTCGAACGACCAGTGTCCGAGCAGCCCCCGGCCGAGGCCCTCGCGCCGGTCGTGACCGAACAACAGCAGCGCCTGGTCGACGCTGTCGGTGTAGAGGCGGTCGATGCCCCAGCCGATGAAGCGCTGCATGACCTCGGTGTCGTTGACCGTCCACGCTCCCGATTCGAAGCCGGCGTCCTCGATCGTGGCGATCACCGACGGGCTGATGCGGGCCTGGTTGACCACGAGTGACTCGAAGCCGCGATCGCGGGCGGTGGCCAGCTCCGCGTTCAGGTCTCCGCTCGGCGGCAGGTCCCAGAAGACGTGGATGCTGGGATCGAGTTCCTTGACCAGGCTCATCTTGGCCAGGTTCCCGTCGTTGAAGCCCACCCACCGCTGCATACCGAGCTCCTGCACCAGCGCCACGGCGGCGGCGGTGGAGCCGTCCTTGGGCTGGATCGAGAGCCGAGTGCGGTCCTGCGTCTTGATCAGCTCCAGCACCTCGGACAGCAGCGGCATCCTGGCGGGTGGCACCTCTTCCTCGGTCAGGCCGTTCGCCGCACGAAACCCGTGGGCGACGTCGAGCCGGCTCAGCTCGGCGTAGGTGCTCTCGGAGATGCGCAGGTCGCGATCGGCGAACCGGCCCGTGGTGGCGTCGTGCGACACGACGATCCGGCCATCGGCCGAGGTGAAGATGTCCAGCTCGATCCAGTCCACCCCCAGCCGCAACGACTCGGTGAACGCACGCATGGTGTTCTCCGGGTAGGCGCTGGAGTAGCCGCGGTGCGCCGTGACGCCGTTGTCGAGGAATCCGGTGGGCTCGCCCGGGTCCGGCTGCGCGGCGGCCGGTACCGCGGCCAGCCCGGCCAGCAGCGCGGCGCAGATGAGCACACCACAGTTGCGGTGAACGTTCCTCATGGGATCAGGTCTCTCCGATCGTGACTCGGCGTCGCGGGCCGCCAACCGGGCCGCGACGCGACGGCGGCACCGGCACGCGGCGCGCTCGTCGCCGGAATCCTGCTGAGGAATCGTGAACGGTGCGTGCCGCACGGCCGACGCGGTCGTGAACGCGGCCACAAGAAACCCCGGCTGCGTGCGGCCCGCGGTGCTGTTCGCACAACCCCGCCGGAAGGTGCACGACGGTTCGTTCAGGGTTCACCTCGTGTGCCCGGCTCGTTCCCCCGATGCCCAAATCTCCTGCTCGCCGCCCGCAGACGGGCCCCGAGTGCCCGATGCCCGCGTGGGCGTGCACGGCATCGAAAGGGCCTGATCATGAACAGACGGCAGGACGATCGGCGAGCTGCGCGGCAGCGGCAGCGCGAAGGTCTCGCGATGATCATCATCAGCCACGATCTCGGCGTGGTCGGCAGGACGGCACGGTCGATGGTCGTCTCGGTGCGGGCGATCTTGTTCCTGGCCGCCTGCGAACCCGGGCGCTCACACTGGGCGGCCAGATCATGTCTGGCGCGGCTTTCGTCAACGCCATCGGCCGTCGCGGACGATGCGACCGTGTTGACAGGGCTGGTGGTCAGGGGAACGGCCTCTCCTTCGAGCCCGAGTCCGAGTCCGGCCAGGATGGTGTCGGATTCCGGCCGGCCGTCAGATCTCCCGCTTGAGGATCTTGCCGGTGGCCGTCATCGGCAGGGTGTCGCGGAACTCGACGATGCGCGGGTACTTGTACGCGGCGAGGCGCTCCTTGGTCCACGAGACGATGTCGTGCTCGGTGACGTCGTCGTGGCCGGGGTTCCTGACGACGACGGCCTTGATCTCCTCGCCGTGGGAGTCGTGCGGGACACCGACGACCGCGACCAGCGAGACGGCCGGGTGTGTCAGCAGCAGCTCCTCGATCTCGCGCGGGTACACGTTGAAACCGCCTCGGATGATCATGTCCTTGGCACGGTCGACGATGTAGTAGAACCCGTCAGCGTCCTTTGTGGCCAGGTCGCCGGAGCGGAACCAGCCGTTTCTGAGCGCTTCGCCGGTCGCTTCGGGCCTGCCGTAGTAGCCCTTCATGACGTTGTGGCCTTTGATCGCGATCTCGCCGATCGCCTCGGGACCGTCGGGCACGTCGGACCAGTCGTCGTTGATCAGCTTCATCTCGACGCCCGGGATCGGCAGGCCGATCGATCCGACGCGCGGTTCCCGCCCGTAGACGGCGAACGACGCCACCGGCGAGGTCTCGGACAGGCCGTAGCCCTCGAGGATCGTCACGCCGAACCTGGCCTTGAACTCCTTGTGCACCTCGCCGGGCAGCGCCGAACCGCCGGCCACCGCCACCCGCAGGTTGGCCGCAAGGGCCGGCCCGTCCGCGCCATCGCCGAGGGCACCGAGCAGACCCCAGTACATGGTCGGCACCCCGGCGAAGAAGGTCACCGTCTCCGTGAGCATCAGAGTCAGCGCCGCGCGCGCGTCGAACCGCGGCAGCATGACCATGGTGCCGCCGAACGCGACCGCGCCGTTCTGGATGACCGTCTGCCCGAACGAGTGGAACAGCGGCAGCACGCACAGGTACGTGTCGGGGTTCTCCGCGTCGGCGGCGAAGAGATCCTCGCCGGCCAGCGCGTTGTCGCGCATGTTGCGATGCCGCAGCTCCGCTCCCTTCGGCCGGCCGGTGGTGCCCGAGGTGTAGAGGATCACCGCGGTCTCGTCGTCGTCGACGTCGACCGTGTCGAAGTCGGCAGGCTGGTCCGCCCAGGGCGGTGGGGCCGCCGCGGCGGGGACGATGAACAGTGAGCGGCAGTCTTCGGTTTCCTCGAATGCCTGTGCCGCCGACTCGCCGATCGGGAGGTCCGTCGTGCCCTCGAACGCGAAGTACGCGACCGCGTCGGAATCGTCGAGGTGACACGCGATCTCGCGCGGCTTCAGCAGCACGTTCAGCGGCACGACCGTGGCACCGGCCTTGAGGATGCCGAAGTAGATGATCGTGAAGTGCGGCAGGTTGGGGCAGGACAGCGCGACCTTGTCGCCCGGACGCACCCCGTGGGCGGCGAGCAGGTTCGCGACCTGGTTCGACGCCGCGTCGAGCTGGGCATAGGAGAGCCGGCTGTCGCCGAACACGATCGCCGTGCGTCCGGGGTGCTTCGCGGCGGTCGAATCCAGCAGGGCGGCGAGGTTCCTCATGGGAGTCCTCTCGGGGTCAGAGCGTCACGGGCAGCGCGGGGACGCTCGACGCGAGCTCGCCGACCAGAACGGAAGCGTCCGGCAGGGAGTCGAGGTCGAGCACCAGGCGTTCGATGCGCTGCCACCGTTCGGAGATGTCGATCGACTCGGCGAGACGGCGTGCCTTCGCCACCACATCGCGGTTGGGCAGCGGTCGCGTGGGCCCGCCCAGAGGGCCGTCGACCTCGATCTCCACGGTGTCCCCGCTGTGCGACGTCAGCCGCATGCGGGTCCGGAAGCGGTCGTCGGGGCCGTCGAAGTCCGCGCGGTGGTGGACCTCGATCCGGCGGAGCAACGACCAGACGTCGTCGGCGGAGATCCGGTCGCGGGTGAACTGCTCGGCGAGGACCTGGCCGTCCAGCAGCGCCACCGAGACGGCGTAGCCGATGTTCATCTGCGCGCCGATGGTCTCCAGCGGAGGCTCGGGCTTCCACCAGCCGTGGTGGTAGGCCGCGTGGGACACCTCCACCGAGATGGCCCCGATGTCGTCAGCCGAGATGCCGCGCGCGCGGGCCTCCAGTGCGCAGTCGATGGGGGCATGGGTGGCGGCCATCGCGGCGTAGGCCTTCACACCGGTGTCCATCAGCACCCAGTCCTGGCCCAGCCCGTCGGTGATCAGGTCCGCACGGGGGCTGTGTCCCTCGCCGAATGTGGCCAGGAACCCGCCGTACTCGCGCTCGTACACCCTTTTGATCCCGGTGTAGCCGGCCTCCGCGAGTGCCGCCGCGTAGAGGCCGTTGCGGGAGGAGAAGCCGTGGTGCATCCGCTTGGACATGGCTTCGTACTGGGCGGCCATCAACCCCGCGGACTGGGTTGCGGCCAGCCCGAGGGCGTCCTCGACACGCGCCGGGTCGAGGCGTCGTAACCACGCCGAGGTCGCGGCGCTCGCGTGGGTGCCGAAGACCGCGCCGGAGTGCCAGCCGCGCGAGAGCATCTCGGCGCCGTGCAGCGCCAGGCCCACCCGTGGGCCGACCTCGTAACCGGCGATCAACGCCGTGAGCAGTTGCCGCCCCGAGACCTTCCCGTCGAGGGTCGTGAGTGTGCTGATGGCGCTCGGGACGACCAGCGAGTTGCTGTGCAGCGGTGCGCGCACGTGGTAGTCGTCCAGTTCGAAGCCCTGGATGAAGGTGCCGTTCAGCAGGCACGCCGCGGGCGCGGAGGTGGTGAGACCCCAGCCCATTATGGGGACATCGCCCCTGCCCTCGAGGGCCAGCACGGCCTCGACGGCCCGCTCGGACCAGGGGAGCCGGGCGCCGACCAGCGCGCACACGAGCCCGTCGAGCAGGAGGTGCCGCGCTCGCTCGCGCACGGCCTCCGGGATGTCGTCGTACCGCAGCTCCGCGATCCAGGTCGCCAGCCGGCCGGTCACGCCCTGGGGATCGGTCGGTTCGATGGTCACGCGGTCACCTCGTAACGGTTGCGGATGCGGAGCTCCAGCTGCTGCAGAGCCAGCGTCGGGACGAGCGCGAGGACACCGATCAGGATGACCTGGCCGATGATGTTCTCGACTCGCGCCAGCGACAGGTTGCGCAGCAGCTCGTAGCCCAGTCCGGAGGACCCGGAGAACATCTCGGCGAGCAGCAGGCCGATCAAGGTGAGACCGAAGCACAGGCGCATACCCGAGGCGAGGGACGGCAGCACGCTCGGCACCACGATCCGCCGCAGCAGGGACCATCGCGACATCCCGAGGCTGGCCGACATCTTCAGATGCAGCCGGCTCACCCCCGCGGTCGCCTCCACCATGATCAGGAACATCGGGAGCACTCCCGAAACGAACGCGAAGGAACCCCTGCTGAGGTCTCCGATGCCCAGGAAGAGCAGGAAGATGGGATACAGGACGATTTTGGGAACGCTGTTGAGCGCGTACACCACCGGAAGAGCGGCTCTCGACCAGAACGCGCTGAGCCCGAGCAGCATGCCGGTGATCGCACCCACGCCGATCGCCGCGGCGTACGAAAGGAGCAGCACGCGGGCGGTGTCGGCGACACTGCCCATGAACCGGGTGTCGCCGATGTCCGCTCGCAGGCTCTCCAGTGCCTGGCCTGGTCCGGGGTAGACGGCGCTGTCTGCCAGCGCGGCCGTCACGGTCCACACGGCCACGATCGCGGCGGCCAGCACCAGCGGCGGGATCCACGCGGGACCGCCCGCGCGACGCGCGCTCATCGCCGCCTCCAGTCGAACGCGTTCAGCGCGGCACCGAGAGCGAGGTTCGCGAGCAGCGCGAAGACGCTGACGAAGACGATGCCGGCGTACATGTCGACCGTGTTGAAGTTGTTGTAGGCCCGATTGACCACCTGACCGAGCCCGGTGGTGGCGAGGATGAACTCCGTCGCGAGGACGGCGATGATCGCGTAGGCCAGGCCCAGCTTCAGTCCCGCGAGAATGTCCGGCAACGCCGAGGGCAGCAGGATCTTGCGCAGCTGCTGTGACCGCGACATCTCGAGCGACAGCGCGAGCTTGGTGACGATCGGCGGTGCCGACTCGAACCCGACCAGCGCGTTGGAGATGACGATCACGACGCTGAACAACGTGGCCAGCAGGATGATCGGGACGACGCCGGTCCCGAACATGACGACCATCACCGGGTACAGCGCGAAGATCGGGAGGGCGTAGAACACGTTGACGTACGGCTTGACGGCACGGTGTACCCAGCGGGATCGGGCCATGACGTACGCGACGGCCACCCCGGCGACCGCCGAGGCGGTGAAGCTCGCGCAGATGAGCAGGACGCTGCGGAGCAGCGCGCCGACGACGAAGTCGCGATCACCGAGCAGTTCGACCGAGCGGGAGACCATCTCGCTGACCGGGATCAGATCAAGCCGCGACACGGCGCCCGAGCGCGCGTACAGCTCGATGGCGACGACGAGTCCGGCGACGAGAACGACCGTCCACGCCGGGGAAGGAAGTCCGGCGACCCGGCGCGGAGTCGGCCGCACGTAGGACGGGACGACGGACGAGCGTGCCTTCATGGTGTGCTCCTCGTCGCCACCATCGCCACCTCGGCCTCGGCGCGGATCTGCGCCCAGATCCGTTCCTGAGCTGCGGTGGCGGACGGTTCGGACAGTGCGGCGTGCATGCGCGGGCGGGGCAGGTCGATGGGGACCTCGTCGATGAACGTTCCGGGCCGGCGTCCCATCACGAGCACCCGGTCCGACAGCAGCACGGACTCCTGGATGCTGTGCGTGATGAACAGGACGCCGCAACCGATCCTCTCGACGACACGGAGGAGTTCCTCGGCCATCAGCATGCGGGTCTGCTCGTCGAGCGCGCCGAACGGCTCGTCGGCGAGGATGAGGTCCGGGTCGGTGGACATCGCGCGCGCCATGGCGACGCGCTGCCGCATGCCGCCCGACAGCTGTGCCGGGTAGTGGTTCTCGAAGCCACCGAGTCCGACGAGCTCGACGAGTTCCCTGGCGCGTTCCCGTCGCTCCTTGCGGCCGATGCCGCGCACCTCGAGCGCGAACGCGACGTTGTCGACGACCGTGCGCCACGGCAGTGTCGCGGACTCCTGGAAGACGATCGCGGTGCGCCGGCGTGGACCGGTCAACGGCGCGCCGTCCACCTCGACGGAGCCGCGCGCCGGGTCCTGCAGGGCGCCGATGATCTCGAGCAGGGTCGACTTGCCGCAGCCGCTCGGCCCGACGATCGACACGAACTCGCCGCGCCCGATCGTGAGGTCGACGGGTCCGAGTGCGTGGACGGGTCCGAAATGCTGCTCGACGCCTTCGAGCTGCACGATCGGTGTCGGGGCGGTGGGCGCGCTGTCGCGCTTTTCCTTCATCTGCGTGGTCATCGGCGACTCACTCACATTCGGTCGGCAGCGTGCTGCGGACGTTCCCCGGCAGGAACGTGTTCTGGAACAGATCGCAGAACTCGAGGTCCGTGCGATCCATGGCGATGCGCTGGGCCTCGACGGCCTGCTCGATGGCCTCGGCGTCGAAGCCGGCGCCCCAGTTGTCGTACTCGATCGCCTTCTCGACGATCGAGGTCGCGGACTCGACGTCGATGTCGATGTAGTCGGCGTAGAGCTGCGCGGCCTTACCGGGTTTCTCGCGGATGAACTCCACCGCGTCCGCGTAGCCTGCGACCACGGCCTTGACCGTCTCGGGGTTCCGCTCGGCGAACTCCGGCGTCGTGGTGATCACGCTCTGCTGGAACTTCTTCAGGTAGTCGGCGCTGGAGACGACCACGCGGAACTTGTCCGTCTTCGCGACCACCGACGGCGGGACCACGGCGACGTCGACGTCCCCCGCCTCGAGCAGTGCCACCCCCTCGCCGACGCCGCCCGAGGAGGTCCGCTGGATCTTCTGGGTCACCCCCGCGACCTCGGGCAGGATGAACGACAGGGCCTGGGTCACCGACTGTGGGTTCGTGTAGGCCCAGTTCCGGACGTCCTCGATGGTCTGCACGTCCGTGTTGCTGTCGAGCGTGTAGAAGTCGAGGCCGTAGACGCTCTGCGTCGCACCGCCGACGACGGTGAGGGGCGTGCCCGCCTCACTGGACTCCAGCACCGAGGTGAAGCCGACGTCGGCGATGGGGAGGTCGCCACTGAGCATGTTGCGAACGGTCGTACCGCCGCCCTTGCCCGGGACGATCTCGCCGATGGTCACCCCGCGCTTCTCGAAAAAGCCCTGGTCCTTGCCGACCAGCCAGGGGATGGAGTACGGCTCCGAGGCGTTGCTGACCGCGATGTCGAACGAGGTCACCCCCTCCGCGTCGCCGCTTCCGCCGCACGCGCTCAGCACCAGGGCGGCGGTGGCCGTGCAGGCGATCAGAGCGTTCCTGCTCTTCATGGTTGTCCTCCGGTGGTCGCGTCGTTGCGATCCAGGAAGCCTTCGGCTTCCAGGCGGTTGATCAGTCCCCCGCCGGCGACGAGTTCGACGACGAAGGCCGGCAGGGGCTCGATGTGGTGCTCGGCTCCCCGCGTTTCGTTGCGCAGCAGGCCTTCCACGGCGTCGATCACGAGGACGTCGCCCTCGTCGATCAGCGTGCGCGCCTCCGGCACGGTGAGCGCCGGGAGCCCGTAGTTCAGGGCGTTGCGGTGGAACAGGGAGTTGTACTGCTCGGCCACGAGGCACGAGACGCCGAGGTGGACGAACAGTTCGGCGCACGCGCGGCTCGACCCGAGGCCGAAGTTCTTGCCCGCCACCACGATGTCGCCCTTCTCGACGAGGGCGGGCCACCCGGGCCGGGTGGCGTCGAACATGTGCTGCGCCGCTTCGGAAACGGGCAGCTTCATCGCGAAGCCCGGGTACATGTCGTCGGTGTTGATCTCGTCGCCGAAGACCCAGGCGCGTCCCCGGACTCGCAGGGGCGATGTCACGCGGCCACCTCCATCAGCTGGTCCGGCCCGGCGATGTACCCGGTCAGCGCGGACGCCGCGACGGTGGCGGGCGAGGCCATGTAGACCTTCGCCTCGGTGCTGCCCATGCGACCGCGGAAGTTGCGGGTACTCGAGGTGACGCAGACCTCCCCCGGCGCGAGCACTCCCATGTGGTAGCCGAAGCACGCGCCGCACGTGGAGTTGGTGACCACGGCGCCCGCCTCGACGAGCGTGGCGACGTAGCCGCGCCGGACGGCCTCGAGATACACCTGCTGCGAGGCCGGCGTGACGATGAGCCGCACGCCAGGAGCCACCTTGCGTCCCTCGACGATCCTCGCCGCGGTTTCGAGGTCCGCGAGCTGGCCGTTGGCGCACGACCCGATGAACGCCTGGTCGATACGGGTCCGTTCGAGACCGCTGAGCGGCACCGCGTTGTTGATCACGGTGCCCGGCAGGGCCACCATCGGCTCGACCGCGCCGAGGTCGATGGTCCGCACCTCGGCGTAGACCGCGTCCGAATCCGGGTCACTCGGCACGTACGACGACCCCTGAGCCACACCGGCCAGGAACTCCTCGGTGACGGCGTCGCACGGAAACAGCGTGAAGTCCGCGCCGATCTCGGCTCCCTGGGTCGCGATGGTCCGGCGGTCCGGCATGGGCACGGAGGCGAGGCCCGGGCCGCCGAACTCGAGTGCGTGGTCGGTGGCGTCGCCGTACCGTCCGGAGATCGTCAGGAAGATGTCCTTGCCGTTGACGTGGGCCGGTTTCGTGCCGGTGAGCTCGTAGCGGATCGTCGGCGGCACGCGGTACCAGGTCTGGCCGGTGCAGAGCATCTGGAGGATCTCGAGCGGCCCCAGTCCCCGCGCGGCGGAGTTCAGCGCCCCGCCTGCGCACGTGTGGGAATCGGTGCAGCATACGACGGTGCCCGGCAGCACGAGCCCCTGCTCGGCGATGACCTGGTGAACGATGCCGTGGCGGCCCACGTCGTAGAACCGGTCGATGCCGTGCTTGGCGACGAAGGTCCGCGCCTTCGCGCCGTGACCTGCGTCCCTCGGCGTGGGTGCCGGGACCGCGTGGTCGAGAACCACCGCGACCTTGTCCGGGTCGTGGACCGCGCGGACGTCCGCGAGACGGTCGTGGGCGAACTGGACGTCGATCACCACGGTCATGTCGACGTCGCACGTGACGATCTGTCCTGGTTGGACGTCGGCCAGCCCGGCCGCGCGGGCCAGGATGCGCTCGATGATGGTGTCAGGCACGGCTCGGCTCTTTCCGTGCGCGCCGTGCGGCCCACTCATCGAGACCCACGGCCTCGAACAGGGCGCGCGGTCCGATCGCGGACCCGGACGCGAGGCCGCCACCCGCGATGTCGGACAGGGCTTCGGTCATGGCGGTGAACGCGGCGCCGATGGTCGCGGCGGGCAGGATCGCGCCGGCGTACCCGAACTGCTCGAGCCGCTCCCGTGACACCTCCGGCGTTTTGCCGCCAGGGACGACGTTGAAGATGACCGGTGCTCCGATCGCCGACGGGATCGCCGCCACCTGCTCGACGGTCTGCGGTGCCTCGACGAAGATCACGTCGGCGCCGGCGGCGACGTACTGCTTCGCCCGCGCGATCGCGGCGTCGAAGCCTTCGACGGCGATCGCGTCGGTGCGCGCGACGATCAGGCTCCCCCGGCGCCGTGCGGCGACCGCCGCCTCGATCTTGACGGCGAACTCCTCGACGGGAATGAGGGCCTTGTCGTCGAGGTGGCCGCATCTCTTCGGGAACACCTGGTCCTCGAGCTGCACGGCCGCCGCGCCGGCGTCCTCGTAGGTCCGCACGGTGCGGAAGGTATTGGTCTCGTCGCCGAAGCCGGTGTCGGCGTCGGCGATGACCGGGACGTCCAGGTGACGCCTGACCACCGCGATCGCACGGGCGATCTCGGTGACGGTGGTCAGCCCGATGTCGGGCAGTCCTTCGGCGGCGGAGACGGCCGCGCCGGAGACGTAGGCCGCCTCGACGCCTGCCCGCGCGGCGACGGCGGCCGACAGGCCGTCGTAGACACCGGGTGCGACGAGCAGCCGCCGCTGGCGCAGGAGTCCGGAAAGGACGGAGGCGTCAGACATCGGCGGGCTCCTCTGCCGGGACGTGCCCCATCCGGGCCGCGATGGCCCGCGCGGTGGCGGCGACGATCGGGCCGACCCGCTCGGCCTCCTCCCGGTCGAGCCGGATCGACGGACCGCCGATCGCCAGTGCTGCCTCCGGCCTGCCGTCGAACCCCGTCACGGGGGCGGCAACGGAGTTGAGGCCGACCTCGCGCTCGCTCTCGGTGAAGGCCCAGCCGCGTTCGCGCACCTGTGCCAGCTGGCGGTCCAGCTCCTCCCGCGCGACCACCGTCGCGTCGGTGAAGCGCTCCAGACCCGCGTCGAGCGCGGTGCCGAGCGCGTCCTCGTCGAAGGCCATGAAGCACTTGCCGGCCGCACCGGCGTGCAGCGGAAGCACCTGGCCGACGTAGCCCCGGTAGATCACGGAGTGCTGGGAAGCCGCCGAGATCACGAGCACGCGGCTGGCGCCCTGGCGCACGTAGAGGCCGGCGCTCTCCCCCGTCACGTCACGCAGCTGGTCGACGAACGGACGCGCGACGCCGAGCAGGCTCGACCCCGACCGCGCCGGCGCGCTCCACACCAGGACGCGCAGGCCGACCCGGTAGGAGTCCCCCTCCCGGACCAGGAGCCCCTCCTGCAGGAGCGTCGAGACGATCCGCGCGACGGTGGTCGCGGGCAGCCCCGTACGCGCGCGGATGTCCGCCACCCCGAGACGCGGCTCGGTCTCGGTGAAGCAATCCAACACATCGCACGCGCGGCCCAGCACGCGCACCCCAGGCTCTGGCATCCCATCCTCCAACACCGTTCTGCGGTTTCTGAAACCGTATAGCGGTGTGGAACGATAAGCAGGTGGCCTGCGTCACGTCAAGCCCGCGTGATCGAGGCTCGCTCCACCGGCGACGTCCGCGGCCGGACGGCCGGCCGGACGACAGGACACGCTGTGACCGGCGCCCCAGGATGGACCGCCCGCGCGATGCTGAGACTCTCGCCCACGCCGGCCACCACGTCGTCGGCGTGGATCTCCCTGCCACGGGCAACGTTGCCGACCTTGCCACCGCGCAAGCCGCGGCTCGGTGCGCCGACGCCGTCCGCCACCTCGCTGTGCTGGAGACCGCTCGCCGCGAGCGCGTCGCACGGGTCGTGCCGATCAGTTCCGCCGCGGTGCACCTGCCAGCCGTGGGCGACCGTCCGCTGACCGTTCTGCCCCACCTTCGGGATGACCAGTGTCGTGCTGCGCGCGGATCCCCAGGTCGACAGCCGCGCCCGCGCGGACCCGAGGGGACGGCCCCGTGCCGAGCTGCGCTACGCACGCGGGGGCTGGCTGTGTCGCCACGACCTGGCCGAGGCCTGCCTCGAAGCCGTGAATTCCGGAGTTACGCGAACCCGGATTCCGGCCCCGGGCGACTTCGACCATGGCGGAGAGGCAATTCCGGCACCAGACGTTGTCGGAGTATGTCCATGATGGACATGCCGAGGGCAGCGATCACCTTGCCGGTCGGGGGTTCTTGCTCCGGTTGGCGTTGAAGCGCGCCTTTTTCTGACGGTTGCCGCATGTGTTCATGTCACACCATTTGCGGGTGCGGCTCTGGCTGGTGTCGAAAAAGGCCGCCTGGCAGGTCGGTGATGCGCACAGCGCCAGTTTCCCGTCTCGTTCGCCGGCGATGATGCTGATCGCGTCGGCCGCGATCACGCCGAGGGCGTCTTCCACGCGGGAAGCCGAGCTGAGCCGCCACCGCCGTTCACCCTCGGGCGTCAGTACCGCCGCGGCCCGGCCCTGAGCGCTGCAGTCGTTGATGACGTGGACCGCCGCCGCGGGGAGAGGGTCCTGGATCGCGGCCGCTGTCGCGGCGGCGTGGATCGCCTCCCTCAGTTCCCGGGCGCGGTCGAGCTGGGCGGGGGTGCAGGAGTCCACGGCGAGGCCGTACACCGCCAGCCAGTCGATGAGCCGCTGCGGCGTGGGGATGCGCTCCACAGGGTCGCCCTGACGCTCGGACAGAGTCCCCGTGAAGCTGGTCGCCAGCACGTTACCGAGTCGGAAGTCAGGGAATCCAGCACGCATGGAACCACCTTAGCCGGTTGCACCCGGCATGCCGGCGTGCTAGAACCGGCTTAGCCGGTTCGCCGATGGCCAGGAGGTCTCATGTCCCGCCCCACCAGCGACGTGCACGCATTCGAAGCCCACGCGCCTGACGCCGACCTCGACGATCTGCGCGCGAGACTGGCCGCGGCGCGGCTACCGGAGGCCGAGACGGTCTACCGCGCCCCGCCCGGCCCACGCCGGTGGGACCAGGGCGTTCCACTCGCCGACCTCATCGAGGTCCTGAACTACTGGCGCACCGGGTACGACTGGCGGTCGTTCGAAGCGCGGCTCAACCGCATCGGCCAGTTCCGCACGACCATCGATGATCTGGGCATCCACTTCCTGCACCGCCGGTCCGCGCGCGCGGATGCCACTCCCCTGATCCTGACGCACGGCTGGCCGGGCAGCATCGCCGAGTTCATCGATGTAGTGGACGAGCTGGCGGCCCCGGAAGATGCGGGCGCGCCGGCGTTCCACGTCGTGGTCCCGTCGTTACCCGGCTTCGGGTACAGCGACAAGCCGGCCGCCACCGGGTGGGGAATCGAGAAGATCGCCGCCGCCTGGGTGGAACTGATGGGAAGGCTCGGCTACGGCAGGTTCCTGGCCCACGGCGGCGACTGGGGAGGTGTGATCACCACCGTCCTCGGCGGCAGGTTCCCGGCGCACGTTCTCGGCATCCACACATCGACCGCGCAGGCCCCGCCCGGGTTGACAACGGAAGGGCTGACGGCGACCGGGCGCCGATGGACCGAGGAAACCCGCGATTTCTGGCGCCACCGCGCGGCGTACGCGAAGCAGCAGGCGACCCGGCCGCAGACCATCGGCTACTCGCTCGTCGACTCACCGGTCGGGCTTCTCGCCTGGATCCTCGACAAGTTCGCCGAGTGGTCGGACACCGAAGACAGCCCGTTCGAGACGATGTCCCGAGACCGGATTCTTGACGATGTCACCCTGTACTGGCTGACCCGGACCGGCGCATCGG
Organism: Prauserella flavalba; assembly: GCF_003202235.1. Taxonomy (GTDB): domain Bacteria; phylum Actinomycetota; class Actinomycetes; order Mycobacteriales; family Pseudonocardiaceae; genus Prauserella_A; species Prauserella_A flavalba. The sequence goes on along the minus strand of NZ_MASU01000008.1, from coordinate 294,870 downwards.
CGGCCCGCATCTACTACGAAAGCCACCTCTCGCTCGACCCCGATCTTCGGGTCGACGTCCCGTCAGCGATCACCGTGTATCCCCGCGACATCGAGAAGTGCCCGCGCGCCTGGGCGCAGGAGCGGTACCGGCAGATCGTCCGATGGAGGTCGCCCGAAACCGGGGGACACTTCCCATCGCTGGAGGTTCCCGGGTATTTCGTCAAGGATCTGCGGGACAGCCTCGCGGCAGTACTGGCCGCCAATCAGTGACCCTGGCCGGCACCCGGGTCGCGCCTCGGTCTCAGTCTGGGGATCGGTCGTCGAGCAACCCGGCGAGGGCCGAGGCGACGAGCGCGACCGACCGGTCGTCGTCGTGGGCCAGCTGCCGCAGGAGGTCACTGGCGACAGGCGCCGGCAGCTCGACGAGTGCCTGGGTCAGGCGGATCCGCACCGCGGAGTCGGCGGTGTGGGCGGCGAGCTCACCGGCCAGTGCGCTCCTGATCCGGTCCGCGCACTCGGGCTCCGACGCCAGGGTCCCCAGCACCTCGGCCGCCTCGACGTCGTTGGCGCCCTCGACCACCATGTCGACGAGCGTCGGCACGGCCGCGGTCGCGCCACGCCTGCCCACGGCCAGCGCGGCATGCCTGCGCACGGTCGTGTCCGAGTCCTGGAGCGCGTCCGCGAGCACCGCGGCCGCCTCGTCACCGGGCAGCTCGGCGATCGCCAGTACCGCGCGCCGCCGGATGCCCGCGTCGTCCGAGTACACGCCGGGCGCCACGCTCGCCACCCCGTCAGCTCCCGCCCGCGCGAGCGCCCACCGCAGTGTGCCCGCGACGTTCGGATCGGATTCGGCGAGGACCGCCTTGGCCAGCACCTCGGTGGCAACCGGCACGTCCTCGGCCGGGGCGAGCGCGGCCTGCTGCCTGCGGGCGGCGTGGGGTGAGCCGAGTCCGTGCAGCAGCTCGACGACGCGCAGGACGCCCTGCCAGTCCAGGGGCGCCGAGGCATCGATCGCGCGGAGTCGTTCGAGTAGCTCCCGATCCCGCCTCAGCCGCTCTTCGGTCCGCCGGATCAGGTCGCCGACCAGTGTGGACGGCACGAAGGCGGGATCCTCCAGCGCACGCCCGATCTGCCGCAGCGACAACCCCAGTGACCGCAGGCCTTCCACGTGGAAGATCCGGCGAATGTCCTCTTCGGAGTATTCCCGGTAGCCGCCCACGGTGCGGCCGGTGGGCCGGACCAGCCCGAGGGAGTCGTAGTGCCTGAGCATCCGCGTGCTCACCCCGGAGCGGCGTGCCACCTCGCCGATCAGCACGCCGCTCCCCCGGCCGTTTCCTGGCCGAGCGCGGCGATCCGCTTCGCCTCGTCGACGGCCAGGTCGAATCCGGACTCGGGATCCCGCAGGAGCCGCAGCGTGGCGTGCGCGTGCGCCCGCACCGCCGGGTCGCCGCTCGCCAGTGCGGGCCGCAGGGCGGGCTCGATCACCTCGCCGAGCGCGACGAGTGCCCGGCTCAGGCTCAGCCGCACGGCCCGGGCACCACGGCCGAGCTGTGTGGCCAGCTCGGCGGCCAGCCATGCCCGCTCCCCGTCGGGCACGAGGGCGACGGCGGTACGCCACGCGGTTCGCGCGACCTCGTCGTCGGCGTCCCGCAGCAACGACCGCGTGATCGCGGGCCACGTGCCCTCGTCGCCGACCTTCGACAGCGTGTGCAACGCCTGGCTCCGGGCCTGAGCGCGCTCCGAACGCAGCTCCGCGAGGAGGCGGGGAACCGTGGTCTCCGCCGGAAGGCGGGTCAACGCCCAGGTGAGCATGTCGCGCACGAAGAAGTCCGGTTCGATCGCGCATCGCCGCACGAGTGCGTCGGCGAGGCCGGGGTCGGCCCGCGTGCCGATCGCGAGCGCTGCCTCGAGCCGCGTCGACGAGCTCCCGGCGCTCAACGCGTCGCGCAGGCGGGTGTCCTGTGGGTTGCCGGGTGTCGGGTGGATGGGGATCACCTCCTGCCCGCAGTCAAGACCTTGTCACGGTGTCAAGGTCAAGCGTCCTGCCCGGATCGGGTCCCCCGCGGCCCCCATGTCTCACCTGCGCCAATGATAGGAATGTCAGGTGACCGAACCTAACCTGATCGATGCCGCCGCCGATGAGGCCGTGACGCTCACCAGCGAGCTCCTCCGCATCGACACGACCAACACCGGCGATCCCGCCACCCTCGTCGGCGAGCGGGCCGCCGCCGAGTTCGTCGCCGAGAAGCTCACCGAGGTCGGGTACGAGATCACCTACGTCGAGTCCGGCGGCAAGGACCGGCACAACGTGATCGCGCGCCTCGCCGGTGCCGATCCCGGCCGGGGCGCGCTGCTCGTCCACGGGCACCTCGACGTCGTGCCCGCCGACCCGTCCGAGTGGTCCGTGCACCCGTTCTCCGGGGCCATCCAGGACGGCTACGTGTGGGGCCGCGGCGCGGTCGACATGAAGGACATGGTCGGCATGACGCTCGCGCTGGCCAGGCACTACAAGAAGCACGACATCGTCCCGCCGCGCGACATCATCTTCGCCTTCCTCGCCGACGAGGAGGCAGGCGGCAAGTACGGCGCGCAGTGGCTGGTCGACAACCGGCCCGACCTGTTCGAGGGCGCCACCGAGGCCATCAGCGAGGTCGGCGGGTTCTCGATCACCCTTCGCGACAACGTGCGCGCCTACCTGATCGAGACCGCGGAGAAGGGCATCCGCTGGATGAAGCTGCGGGTCCGCGGCACCGCGGGCCACGGTTCGATGATCCACCGCGACAACGCCGTCACCAAGCTCTCCGAGGCCGTCGCCAGGCTCGGCAACCACCGCTTCCCGCTGGTGCTCACCGACTCGGTCCGCGAGTTCCTCGCCGGGGTCACCGAGATCACCGGCTGGGACTTCCCCGAGGACGACCTCGAGGGCTCCGTCGCCAAGCTCGGCAACATCTCGCGCATGATCGGCGCGACCCTGCGCGACACCGCCAACCCCACGATGCTCACGGCCGGCTACAAGTCCAACGTCATCCCCTCCACGGCCGAGGCCGCGGTCGACTGCCGGATCCTGCCCGGCAGGCTCGAGGCCTTCGACCGCGAACTCGACGAGCTGCTCGGCCCCGACATCGAGAAGGAGTGGATGGAGCTGCCGCCTGTCGAGACCACGTTCGACGGCGCGCTGGTGGACGCGATGACCGCCGCGGTGCTGGCCGAGGACCCCGGCGCGCGCACCCTGCCGTACATGCTCTCCGGCGGCACCGACGCGAAGTCGTTCCAGCGGCTCGGGATCCGCAACTTCGGGTTCGCTCCCCTGCGGCTACCGGCCGACCTGGACTTCTCGGCTCTCTTCCACGGTGTCGACGAGCGGGTTCCCGTGGACGCGCTGCGCTTCGGCACCCGCGTGCTCGACCGGTTCTTCCGGGCCAGCTGACAGCCCGGCGGACACCCGGATAAGAGCCGACAATTCGGGCCCTCAGTCGCTAGGGTCGACAACGCCATGCGAACCGAGAACCCCGCCGGCGTGCTCATCGGCCGTGAGCATCCGGCCGGACAGCTGCGCGCCGAGGTCGCCAGGGCCGCCGAGAGCCACGGCGGCCTCGTTCTGGTGACCGGTGAGGCCGGGATCGGCAAGACGACCCTGGTCACGAGCGCGGCCGACGACGCCCGCAAACAGGGCGCCCTCGTGCTGGGCGGGTCCTGCTGGGACTCCGACAACGCGCCCGGCTACTGGCCGTGGGTGCAGGTCGTGCGCGGGTTGCGGCGCGGGGCCACCGCCGGGGAATGGGCGCGGGCCGGGGAGGCGGCCGGCGACCGGCTCGGGATCCTGCTCGGCGAGTCCGCGCCCACCGAGCAGGCCGACGCCTTCCAGCTCTACGACGCCGTCACCAGCGCGCTCGTCGCGGTGTCCCAGGAGCGGCCCGTGGTCGTGGTGCTCGACGACCTGCACTGGGCCGACCCTGCGTCGCTCAAGCTGCTGGAGTTCGCGGCGCAGCACACGTGGTTCGAGCGCGTGCTGCTGGTGGGCACATACCGCGACGTCGAGGTCGAGGCCGCCGACCACGCGCTCGCCCCGCTGATCATGTCGCTGCTGGGCAGGGCGACCACACTGACGCTGACGGGCCTTGAGCCCGCCGGCGTCGGCGCGCTCATGGCCCGCACCATCGGCGGCGAGCCCGACGCGGAGCTGGTCGCCGAGGTGCACCGGCGCACGGGCGGCAACCCGTTCTTCGTCGAGCAGACCGCCCGGCTGTGGCACGGCAGCGGCACGATCACCACCATCGCGCCGGGCGTGCGCGACGCGGTGCGCCGCAGGCTGTCACTGCTGCCCGAACCCGTGACCGCGCTGCTCACCGGCGCCGCCGTGCTCGGCAGGGAGTTCCACCGCCAGGTGCTGGCCGCGACCGTCTCCGCGCCGGTGCCACAGGTCGACCGCCTGCTCGAACGCGCGACCGCGGCGAGGCTGGTGCTCTCGCGCGGCGGGGGCTCGTTCGCGTTCGCCCACGACCTGGTGCGCGAGACGCTCTACGACACGCTCGACGAGGCCGAGCTGCGCGGCAGGCACGCGGCCGTCGTCCGCGCGCTCGACCGCTCGCCCGCGCTCGCCGAGCGCGTCTTCCCCGCCGACCTCGCCCGCCACGCCTATCTGGCGGGCGAGGAGATCGAGCGAGGACACGCGGTGCGGTTGCTGCTGGCGGCCGCGCGGCACGCCTCCAGCAGGCTGGCCTCCGAGGAGGCCGTCGGGCACTACCGGCGCGGGCTCGAGCTGGCGGGTGAGGCGCAGCCGCGGCTGTGGATCGTGCTCGCACTCGAACTGTTCCGCCAGCTCGACCACGACCGCGACACCGAGAACGCCCGCAGGCTGCTCGGCGAGGCCAGAACGTTCGCACTCGACCGGGACGACCCCGCGCTGCTCGCCCGCGTGGCGCTCACGGCGTACCACTCGCACCGGGGGGCGGGGCGCGAGCTCGCACGCGACCTGCTCGCCGAGGCCCATCACGCGCTGATCGGCGACGGCGGGCCCGAGGACCGCTCGTCGCAGCAGCTGGCCGCCGAGCTCACGTTCCGGCTCGAGAAGCTCGCCCGGCAGGACGGGGACGACGAGACCCTCGGGTTCACCCTGTGGTCGCTGCACGACACGCTCTGGGGGCTCGGCACCGCCAAGCAGCGCGTGACGCTCACCGACGAGCTCGCGGACGTCGCCCGCCGCACCGGCGACACGGAGACCGAGCAGTTCGCCACCTCACTGCGCTGGGTCGCGCTGCTGGAGATGGGCGATCCCGCCTACCTGGACCAGCTCGACAGGTTCGTCGCGCTCACCGCCACGATCGGCGACACCCGCATGGCCATCGGAGCGCTGATCGACCAGAGCCTGATCGCCGCGTTCACCGGCCGCTTCGCCGACGCCGAGGAGCTCGCCGCCCGTGCGGACGAGTCCTGGCCCGCCGAGCACGAGCACCTCTTTCCCATGAGCCACCACCAGCGCTGGCAGTTGCTCTACTTCAGGGGCGACCTGGCGGGGCTGGAGCGGCTGCACGACACGATCGGCCCCGCAGACTACTCGCACGCGCCGCTCATCGCGGCCATCACCGCGCTGCGCAAGGGTGATCCCGGCCCCGCGCTGCGGCTGCTGGCCGAGGGGCCGGGCGACGACGCGGAAGCCCGCAGCGTCGGCCCGCTGTGGCTGCGCCTGCGCGCGCAGACGGCCGCCGTCACCCGTGACCCCGAGCTGTGCGAGCGGGCCAGGGAGGAGCTGACCCCGTTCGCGGGCCAGTACCTCGTCTCGCTGTACGGCTTCGATCTCAGCGGTCCCGTGGACTACTGGCTCGCCACGGTCGACGCCGCACAGCGGCGCTGGGACCGGGCGATCGAGGGCTTCACCGGCGCGTGGCGTTCCGCCGACGCCATGCGCACCCGCGTGTGGTCGATCGAGGCGCGGGCGGGGCTCGCGGAGGCACTGCTCGGCAGGAACGCACCAGGGGACGCCGGCCGCGCCGCCGCGCTGCGGAGCGAGATCGAGCGCGAGGCAGGGGAACTGGGGATCACGCTCGACGCGCCGTCGTCCACAGTGGAGAGTCAGGCGAGCGGTGTTTCGGGCGAGTTCCGGTTCACCGGCGAGGTGTGGTCGCTCGGACTCGACGGGCACACCGTGCACCTGCCCGACGCCAAGGGATTGCGCGACCTGCATCACCTGATCAGCAGGCCCGGCACGGACGTCTCCGCCGTGGAACTGCTCAGCCCCGACGGTGGCGAGGTGGTGATCGCCGCGAAACGCCTTGGCGGCGACGACATTCTCGACGACGAGGCCAGGGCGAACTACCGGCGCAGGCTCGCCGTGCTCGACGAGCAGATCGACAGCGCCGCCGCCCGCGGCGACGACACCAGGGCCGCCGAGTACGACCGCGAACGGGCGGCGCTGCTGCACGAACTGCGCGCGGCCGCGGGACTCGCGGGGCGCCAGCGCCGCCTCGGCGACGAGGCGGAGCGGGCCCGCAAGGCCGTGACCGCGCGCATTCGCGACACCCTGCGCAAGCTCGACGATCGCCACCCGCGGCTCGCCGCGCATCTGCGGGCGACCGTCTCCACCGGCGCGAGCTGCCGCTACGACCCGGGCGCCGAGGCGATCTCCTGGCGGCTCTGACCAGGCCGCGTCAGGCCTCGACGAGTAGGTCCTCGCGGCGTGGCTGCCGTGGGCAGGGCAGGCTACGGCGGCGTCGTCCGCCTCCGCGCTGATCGTCTCGTGCACCGGTCCATGACCATCCGGCTACCCTCTCGCGACCTCCACTGCTCGCATATTGACCTAACAATTGAGTTTTTGTACGGTCTAAGCATGCCGACGCTGCACGAGAAGATCAGGCGGGAGCTCGAGGACCGGATCCACGCGGGCACGCTGGCCCCGGGCGCGAAGCTGCCGACCGAGCTGGAACTGTGCGAGCAGTACGAGGTCAGCCGCGCGACCGCCCAGCGGGTCCTCAACGATCTCGCTGATGCGGGGCTGGCCGTGCGGCGGAGGCGCCAGGGCACGTTCGTCGCGGACGTGCGCCAGCAGATCAACCTGCTCAGCTACGCGTCGCCGGACACACATGTCAAGGGCGTACCAGGGCGGCACGAAGTGCTGTCCGCCCGGATCGTCCGGGCGGCCGACGCCGTGCTGGAGCTGCCCGGAGCCGAGGACGACACCGCGGTGGTGGAACTGGTGCGGCGCAAGCTGGACCTGCACGACCAGCCGCGCACGATCGAGCGGCACGTCGTGTTGTTCTCGGCGGCACCCGAGCTGCTGAACGAGGACCTCGCGGAACTCGTCTCCCTGTCGTACTTGCGCGACCGCGGGGTTTCGATCGACCGCATCCGGGTCTATCTGGACCCGGTGGTCCTCGATGAGCACGACGCCGAACTGCTCCGCAGCGAGGCCGGGACGCCGACGTTGAGGCGGCGCCGCGAGCTGCGCGCACCCGATGGGACCGCGATCGAGATCGTCACGGCCCTGATCCGCCCGGGTGCCGCGGAGTTCTTCGTCGAATTCCCCGCGTAGCTACCACTTGAGAAAGGAGCGAACCTCCGATGAAGGTCATCGTGGTCGGGGCCGGGGTGCTCGGTGCCAGTGTCGCCCGATCGCTGTCGAGGGCCGGCGAGGACGTTCTCCTGCTGGACCGCAAGGGGCCGGGCGCGGGCACGAGTTCGACCACCTTCGCGTGGACCAACTCGAACCGTAAACCGGACCCGGACTACTACCGGCTGAACCTCGAGGGCATGGCGGAACACGAGAAGCTCGCCAGGGAACTGCCGGGCGAACCCGCGTACTTCCGCAGTGGCGGCCTGCAGTTCGCCGATACGGACAGCGAGCCGTGGCTGGTGCAGAATGTGGAACGCCTGCGGGCACTGGGGTATCCGGCCCGCTGGGTGACCCGTGCGGAGGCGGCGCCCATCGTTCGCGGGATCCGGATTCCCGATGACACCACGGCGATCGCGCATTTCCCTGCCGAGGGCTATGTCCGCCCGGACCGCTTGGTGCAGAATCTGCTGGCTGACGCGGTCCGGCACGGCGCGGTGCTCTCGATCGGGGAGGTGCTGTCCATCAGCGACGGCCCGGATCGGGCCTCGGTCACCTTGGCCGATGCCACAGTGCACACCGCCGACCGGGTGGTGTTGGCCGCGGGGCGGTGGACCGACGACCTCGCGGCCCGCTCCGGCATCGACGTCCCGATGATCACCGACACCGGGCGCGGATCACCGATCATCGGCCTGCTCGGCTACGTCCGCTTCCCTGCGCTCGACATCGGCTGTGTGGTGCACACCCCAAGACTGAACCTGCGGCCCGGCGCCGGCCTGCCCGTCGTGGTGCAGGCACTCGACCTGAACCCGGACGTCGACCCATCCCGCCCACCCGCACCCGGCAGTGAGATCGCCACCGCGATCACCCGGCGGCTCACCGCCCTGCTGCCCGATCCCGCACAGACCCCGGACATCGACCTCCGCGTGGGCCTGCGCGCACTGCCCGCCGACGGCAACACCATCGCGGGCTACCCGGCCGAGCACGCGCGGACCTACTGCCTCGCCTCCCACGGCGGAATCACGCTGGCGCCGCTACTCGGCCGTCTGGTCGCCACCGAGATCGTCACCGGCGAAAGCCAAGAACTCCTGAAACCCTTCCGCCCCAGCCGGTTCGCCGGAATGCGGCGGTCCGACCTCCCGGCCGTTCCCCGCCCCGTCATGCTGGGTGAGCAATAGCCGGCCACACGGAAGGCTACAGCCAATGACCGACCGCAAAGGCAATGTCGCCGAGGCCGGCAACGACCGCTTGACCGGCTTGTTTCGCGTCATCGGCGCAATCGAGCGAGCCGGGAACAGACTTCCCCACCCGTTCTGGCTCTTCTGGATCCTCGCCGGGATCCTCGGAGTCGTCAGTTTCGTTCTGTCCATTCTGGACATCTCCGTCACCCTACCGAAAACGGGTGAGGTCGTCGCGGTGAAAAGCCTGCTGTCACTGGACGGCATCGGCTTCGCCGCGGAGTCGGCGCTGGAGAACTTCGCGGAGTTCAAACCGCTCGCGGTCATCGTGGTGATGCTGCTCGGCGTCAGCGTGGCCGAGAAGAGCGGGCTGCTCGAGGCGATCCTGCGGCTGACGGTGATCCGGCTGTCCGGCCGCTGGGTCACCTTCGCCATCGCGTTCGGCGGCATGGTCGCGCACATCATGAGCGATTCGGCGTACCTGGTCATGATCCCGCTCGGCGCGCTCGCCTTTCGCGCGGCCGGGCGCAGTCCGGTCCTCGGTATCATGGTCGCCTACGTGTCGGTGTCCGCCGGGTTCAACGCCAGCCCGCTGCCCACCCCCGGCGACGCCATCCGGGCCGCGCTCACCACCCAGGCCGCGCAGACCGTAGACCCGGACTACGTGGTGACGCCGGTGGCGGCCTACTTCTTCTTCGCGGCGTCGTCGCTGCTGCTGGCCGTGGTGATCACGCTCGTCGTGGAGCTCGTGCTGGCGAAACGACCCGACCTGGAGACCCACGACAACCCACCGGCGGGGCAGGAGCCCGAAGTCCGACTGACCACACCGGAAAGGCGGGCGCTGCTGCGGGTCGGCATCATCGCGGTCGCCTTCGTGCTCGCCGTTGTCGCCCTCCTGCTGATCCCCGGTTCGTCGCTGCTCGGCGAGGACGGCACCGTGGTGCGGTCGGTGGTCATCGAGAACATCAGTGTGTTCATCGCGCTGCTCTTCGCGCTGATCGGGTTCGCTTACGGCAAGACCGTGGGCACGGTGCCGGCACTCTCATCCCTGCCGAAGATCATGGCCGACGGGGTCGGCCGGGTCGCGCCGGTCATCGTGTTGTTCTTCGCCGTGGCGCAATTCCTCGCCTACTTCGAATGGACCGGAATTGCGTCGGTACTGACAGTGCACGGCGCCGACCTGCTCAACGCCGTCGACGCCCCGCATCTGGTGGTGATGCTGGTCATCATCGTGTCGATCAGCCTGCTGAACCTGATCATCACCAGCGGCTCGGCGCAGTGGGCGATCCTCGCCCCGGTCATGGTGCCGATGATGATGTACGTCCAGCTGCCGCCGGAGGCCGCGATGGCCGCGTTCATGATCGGCGACTCGGTCACCAACGCGGTCACCCCGATGAGCCCGTACTTCGTGCTCGCTCTCGGCTTCGTCCAGCAATACCGCCGGAGCGCGGGAATCGGCACGCTGATGTCGTTCACCGTCCCGATCTCGTTCGCCATCCTCGTCGTGTGGTCGGGCTTCTTCGCGCTCTGGTACGGCCTCGGCCTCCCACTCGGGCCGGGTGTGCAGCTGAGCTAGCCGGCAACCCCGGGGAGAGAGCGGGAGGGTGTTCAGCTCGGTCGGCGCGACCGGATCTCGAACGCCCTCCCGCCTCGACGTCATTTCCTGTTGTAGAGCCGCATCGTCAGCGTGCCGAAGATCGCGAGGATCACGCCGCCGGAGATGAGCGTCCACAGGATCTCACCACCGTCGGGCGTGCCCGCCATCAACGAGCGCACCGCCGCCACGAGGTGCGCGATCGGGTTGACGTCCACGAACGCCTGCAGCCAGCCCGGCATCGTCTCCGGGTTGACGAACACATTGGACAGGAACGTCATCGGGAAGAGCACGAGCATGCTCACGCCCATCACCGACTTCTCGCTCTTGAGGAACAGGCCGAACATCGTCCAGATCCACGAGAACGCGAACGAGAACGCCACGAGCAGCGCCACACCGAGCAGCACACCGGTCAGCCCGCCCTCGGGACGGAAACCGAGGATGAGCCCCAGCGTGAGGATCACCGTCGAGCCGATCAGGTACCGGCAGACGTCACCGAGCAGCGCACCGACCAAAGCGGACGGTCGCCAGATCGGCAGCGTGCGGAACCGGTCGAACACACCCTTCTCGATGTCGGTGTTCACCCCGATCCCGGTGTACATCGTGATCATCACGATGCTCATCACCAGGATGCCCGGCAGCAGGAACTGCAGGTACTCACCCGTCGACCCGGCGAGCGCGCCGCCGAAGAGATAGGTGAACATCAGCGTCATCATGATCGGGAACGCGGTGACGTCGAACAGCTGGTCGGGCACGTGCTTGATCTTCAGCATCGCCCGCCAGCCGAACGTCACCGACGCCGACCACGCGCTCGGTCTCGGTGGCTGCTCGCCCGAGGCGAGCACGGCACCGAGACCTTCTGCGGTGGGGACGTAGGCGGCCGACGGAGCGGTCTCCTTCTCCGGGGTCGCGGTCGTCATGCCGCCACCTCCTTCTCGGTCGGGTTGGCTGTGTGGTCGGTGAGGGCGAGGAACACCTCGTCGAGGCTGGGCTGCCCCAGCGAGAAGTCGTCGACGGTGATACCGGCGGCGGCGAGCTCGTGCAGGGCCCGGGACGCCTGCTCGGCCGCTCCGCTGCCGGACTCCTCGCCGGAGATGCGCGCCGTGAGCGCCACCGGCTCCGGTTCGAGCGTGACGTCCGTGCCGAGCGTGCGCGCGAGCACCCGCTCGGCCTCGGGCCGCTGCGCGGCGTCGCGCAGCCGGACGTGCACCGAACCGGCGCCGACCGACGACTTCAGCTCACCGGGCGTGCCGTCGGCGATCACCCGGCCCTGGTCGATGACCGCGATGCGGGATGCCAGCTGGTCGGCCTCGTCCAGGTACTGCGTGGTGAGCAGCACCGTCGTGCCCTGAGCGACGATGATCCGCACGATGTCCCACACCTGGTTGCGGCTGCGCGGGTCGAGGCCCGTGGTGGGCTCGTCGAGAAACAGCAGGTCCGGCGTCTTGATGATGCTCGCGGCGATGTCGATGCGCCTGCGCATCCCGCCCGAGTAGTTCTTTACCTGCCGGTCCGCGGCCTCGGTGAGCCCGAACGCCTCCAGCAGCTCGGCCGCCCGCCTGCGCGCGCCCGGCTTGCGGTGCCCGAGCAGCCTGCCCAGCAGCACCAGGTTCTCGGTGCCGGTCAGGTCCTCGTCGATCGAGGCGTACTGCCCGGTGAGACTCACCTTGCCGCGGACCGCGTCCGCCTCGCGCACGATGTCGTGGCCGAACACGGTGGCCTCGCCCCCGTCGGGCCGCAGCAGCGTCGCCAGCATGCGGACAGCTGTCGTCTTGCCGGCTCCGTTCGGCCCGAGCACCCCGTACACGGTCCCCGCTGGCACCTCCAGGTCGATGCCACGCACCGCCCTCGTCTTACCGAAGGTCTTGATCAGTCCTGACGCCTGGATCGCCAGTTCTCCCCTGTGCTTGCTCATCAACTTTCCTTTCTCCAAGTCAGGTGACGTAGGGCCGCTCGGCGCGCGCGGCGCGCAGCGCCCGGCCCCACCAGACGAGCTGGTCGAGCATCGCGGCGACCCGGGACGCGGTCTCCCCGTCGTCGGCGGGCCTTCCGCTCTCGTCGACGTCGTCGGCGAAGAGGTCGAAGCTCACGGTGTCGCGCATGGTGACGACGTGCAGCTCGACGAACACGCACCGCAGCTGTTCCACGGCGTAGAGCCCGGCGGAGCGGCAGCCGTAGGAGACGAACCCGGCCGGTTTGCCGTGCCATTCGTCGTAGGCGACGTCGATGGCCTGCTTGAGGGAGGCCGGGAAGCTGCGGTTGTACTCGGGGGTCACCACCACGAAGGCGTCCGACTCCTCGATCCGCGCCGCGAGCCTGGCCATGTCGTCGGTCGCCTCGGCGGGCAGCTGCCCTGGCAGGTCGAAGTCGGCGAGGTCGACGACGTCCACGTCGAGGTCCTCCCGGTGGCGCGCCAGACCGGCGAACCAGTGCGCGACGACGTCGCCGACCCGCCCCTTCCTGGTGCTGCCGACGATCACCGCGACACGCAGTGCGGTCGTGTCCTCGCTCGCGGTCATCCGGCCTCCTCTCGCTCCCGACCTCCAGGCGCGAGATCGGGAGGGGCGGCCGCTAGACCGGATCTAGCGGGATACGGTGCACCTGGCGAAGGGAGCGAGACGACTGCGATGACCGGACACATCCGCCACCTGTACGTCTACCCGATCAAGGGCCTGAGCGCGCAGCCGCTGGACTCGGTGACCCTCGAGGCGGGTCGCGGGGTGCCGCACGACCGCGTGTTCGCGCTCGCCCGGCCGGAGGGCCGGTACGTGCCCGGCCAGACGAGCCCGCTGCCGAAGGACCAGTTCTTCATGCTGGCCCGCGACGAGCGCCTCGCCGGACTCGCGACCCGGTTCGACCCGGCGAGCTCGGTGCTGACGGTGGACGTGCGCGGGCACCGGGTGCTGGAGGCGGACCTGTCCAGCGAGCGGGGCGCCGAGGAGGTCACCGCGTTCTTCGCCAGGGTGCTGGACCGGCCCGCCGAGCGCCCGCCGCTGCTCGCCCACGCCGAGGGCAGGCGGTTCACCGACGTGTCGGTGGTCTCCGACGCGATGATGAACGCGATCTCGCTCATCAATCTGGACTCGGTGCGCGATCTGGAGGACCGCGTGGGCGTGCCGGTCGACCCGCTGCGGTTCCGGGCGAACGTGTACTTCGACGGGCTGCCACCGTTGAGCGAGCTCGACCTCGTGGGCAAGGAGTTCCGGATCGGCGAGCTGCGGCTGCGGGGCGTGCTCAACACCAAGCGCTGCGCGGCGACCGAGGTGGATCCGGTGAACGCCGTCCGCGACATCGCGGTCCCGCGCCACCTCGTGCAGCAGTACGGCCACGCGGAGCTGGGCTGCTACGCCGAGGTGCTGAGCGGTGGCACGATCCGGCCCGGGGACGTCATCTCCTACGGGGCTGCCGCATGAGCACGCCGGCGTTCCCCCTGCGGATCACGGCCAAGGACCTGCTCACTCCGTCGGTGTGCCGGTTCGAGCTGCGGGCCCCCGACGGCTCCGCGCTGCCCGCCTTCACCCCCGGCGCGCACCTGACCGTGCACACCCCGTCGGGGGCCGCGCGCAGCTACTCCCTCACCGGCGACCCGGCCGAGCGCGACCGCTACGTGATCGCCGTGGCCCGCGAGGACGGCGGCCGGGGCGGTTCGGTGAGCCTCGTCGACGACACCCGGGCCGGTGACGAGCTGGCGGTCTCGGCGCCGTCGAACAGCTTCGAGCTGCGGCCCTCGCAGCGGTACCTGCTGATCGCGGGCGGTATCGGCATCACGCCGATCAGGGCGATGTTCCGGCACCTGCGCCGCCGCGGGGCCGACGTGCGGCTGGTGTACCTGACGCGCTCGCCGGAGCACACCGCGTTCCTCGGCGAGTTCACTGTGGACGACGAGACCGTGGTGCTGCACCACAGCGGCGCCGGGGCGGGCCGCCTCGACCTGTGGCCCTACCTCGCCGAGCCGCGCGAGGACACCCGCGTGTACTGCTGCGGGCCCGCCGGGCTGCTGGCCGACGTGCGCGCGCTGACGATGCACTGGCGGCCGAGCCGGGTGCACTTCGAGGACTTCGCCGGGGTCGCGGGCACCGACGGCACGGCGCTGCCGTTCCGCGCGACGTGGCGGCCCACCGGGCAGACGGTGGCCGTACCCGCGGACACGACGTTGCTGAACGCGCTGCGGGACGCCGCGATCGAGGTGCCGAGCTCATGCGAGAGCGGGACCTGCGGCACGTGCCGCGTCCGGCTGTACGCGGGCGAGCCCGAGCACCGGGATCTCGTGCTGGACGCCGATCAGCGGCGCCGTTTCGTGATGCCGTGCGTTTCCCGCGCCGAGGGTGAGAGTCTCGAGATCGGTCCCGACGTGGCCACCTCTGGCGAATACCCGGCGCCGGCGGACAACCAGTAACCGCATTTGCGCGTCTACCGGCTAGTGGAGTTGCTTTCTCCTATCCGGGGTTAGTGCGAACACAGACCGTTATAATCGGGAACGTGTTCCCGGGCCGGCGGTATCCGGTACACTTCCGGCTGGTAAGGCAATTCACATTTGCATTGTCCGGGCAAAGCAGGAGGAACAGTGGCTCAGCAGGTTCTTGTCTCCCTCGTGGACGATCTCGACGGTTCCGAGGCCGACGAGACCATCGAGTTCGGTCTGGACGGCGTCAACTACGAGATCGACCTCTCCTCGGAGAATGCCGAGGAGCTTCGCGACACGCTGGCGCAGTACATCGAGCACGCGCGCCGCGCGGGGGGCCGCAAGCGTACGCAGGGCAGGCGGGCGAACGGACAGGCGCCGGGCCGCTCGTCGTCGGCCGACCGTGAGCAGAATCAGGCGATTCGAGCCTGGGCCCGCAAGAACGGTTTCGACATTTCCGAGCGTGGGCGCATTCCGTCCGAGGTCACCGAGGCCTATCACCGGCGCAACTGAAACCGTCGTTTCAGGTAATGGCAGGACGTCGCGGGCAACCGGCGTCCTGTCGCATATCCGGGGCATTACCGCGACGAATGACGTCCGGCCGGCGAAACGGCGGCGGCACCGGTGAAAACCGGCCGGGACGAAAATCAACGTCGCCGTTGCGGTGAGCGCCGGTCACGGTCCGTGATGGCGAAACACGACAACCGCAAGTTGCGATCTGCCGCCGATTTCCCCGCGCCACCCGGACGATTGGCATACAGTGAGCACAATGAGCACCGAGTGCCTGTTCTGCCGCATCGTGGAGGGGACGCTGCCCGCGACCGTGGTGCACGAGACCGAGACCGTTCTCGCCTTCCGGGACATCGACCCCAAAGCCCCCACCCACGTGCTGGTGATCCCCAAGGAGCACCACGCCGACGCCGCCGCGCTGGCGAGCGCGGACCCGGCACTGGCGGGCGAGGTACTGGCCGTCGCGGGCGAGGTCGCCAAACTCGACGCGGTGGACGCGTCCGGCTACCGGCTCGTCTTCAACACCGGTGCGGACGGCCAGCAGACCGTCTTCCACGCGCACTGCCACGTCCTCGGAGGGCGGGGCATGACCTGGCCACCGGGCTGAATATTTCAGTCTTGACTTATATAAGCGGCCGTTGCAAGGATTTGTCCCGTGCACGCGTTCGACGTACTGGGCGATCCGGTCCGCCGCCGGATCCTGGAGCTGCTCGCCGACGGTGAGCAGACGTCGGGCGCCGTCACGGCCATCATCCAGGACGAGTTCGGGATCTCCCAGCCCGCGGTCTCCCAGCACCTGCGGGTACTGCGCGACAACGGGTTCGCCACCGTCCGGGCTCAGGGCGCCCGCCGGCTCTACGCCGTCGACGCCGCCGGGCTGAAAGAGGTCGACGCGTGGCTGGAGCGTTTCCGCGGCTTCTGGAACCAGCATCTCGACGCGCTGGCCACCGAACTCGCACGAGGCAAACGGGACCGCCGGAAGAAGGGCACGGAACAGCCATGATCGACATAGCCACTCAGCTCAAGACCGTCTACCGCGAGGTCAGGAAGAGACAGGGAGCGGGCGGTGAATCGGGCGAGACGGTGAGCATCCTGCTGCGCCGCCGCTACACCGCCACGATCGACGACGTCTGGGACGCGGTGACCGAACCGGAGCGCCTCGCGCGGTGGTTCTCCCCCGTCAGCGGCGACCTGCACTCCGGGGGCAAGTTCCAGGTCGAGGGCAACGCCGACGGTGAGATCCTGCGCTGCGAGCCCCCTCAGCTGCTGCAGGTGACCTGGGGCGCCGAGAACAGCACCGTCGAGCTGCGGCTCGCCTCCGACGAGAACGACGACACGGTGATCGAGCTGGAGCACACGGTGCCCATCGAGATCGCCGGCAGCGGCGCCGGCGCCCTCTACGTCGGCCCCGGCTGGGACGTCAGCCTGCTCGGCCTGGACCGCTACGTGCGCGGCGAGGCCGAGGGCGACCCGGCGGAGTGGGAGAACTCCGCGGACGTGCAACGGTTCTCGCAGCACTCGGTGAGTGCGTGGGCGAGCGCGGCCGAGGCCTCCGGCACCGCGACCACGGACGAGGTCGACCAGGCCAGGAAGGTCGCGCTCGCACAGTTCGCGCCCGACCTGACCACTTAGGACGTTACTCGGCGCGGGTCCACACGCGACGTCCGCCGACGTAGGTGTGCTGCACGCCGATCTCCGCGATCGTGTCCGGTTCGGCCGTGAGCGGATCGCGGTCCAGCACTACGAAGTCGGCGAGGAAACCCGGCGCCAGCCGTCCCTTCCGCCCCTCGTCGCCGCACGCCGCGGCCGAGCCGACGGTGTAGACCGCGAGCGCCTCGGCGGCGCTGACGCACTGCCCGCCGCCGACGAGCGCACCGTCGTCGACGCCGCGGCGGGTCACCATGCTCTGCAGACCGAGCAACGGCTGGTACGGCCCGCACGGGTAGTCCGACGACCCGGCCACGGTGATCCCCGCGTCCAGAAAGGACCGGTGTGCGAACATCCGGTCCGTTCTTTCCGCTCCGTACCACGATTCCAGCGCACCGCCGTGGTAGGCGGCGTAGCCCGCGAACGGCACGGCGATCGCGCCGAGCGCGCTCATCCGGCGCAGGATGTCGTCGTCGACGAGCGAGCAGTGCTCGATCCGGTGCCGCAGCCCGGGCCTCGGCAGCGTCGCCGCGAGCTCCTCGTAGACGTCGAGCAGCAGGCGGATCGCCGCGTCGCCGTTGGCGTGCACACCCATCCGGTTGCCGTCGGCGTGCACCCGCGCGATCTGCTCGCGCAGCTCGGCGGTGCCGGTGATCTGCAGGCCGTGGTCGGCGGTGCCGGAGAACGGCTCGGAAAGGAGGCACGTACGGCCGCCGATCGCGCCGTCGACGAACCCCTTGACGCCCACCATGCGCAGGTGGTCGTCGCCGAAACCGCTGCCGACACCCAGCTCGGCGGCCTTCGCGTAGTGGTCGACCGCGAGGAGGAACCCCGTGCGCAGCGTCAGCTCCCCCTCGTCGCGGGCGCGGCGCAGGAGCGCGATGTCGGCGGGCGAGGCGAGCGCGTCGCAGATGGACGTGAGCCCGGCGGCGTGCCAGCGCTCGACAGCCCTGCGCACACCGACGAGGCGCTCGTCCTGCGTGCTCGGCCGGATCGGCGACTCGCCCTTGCCCGTGGCCGGGTACAGCACGTCGAGCAGCGCGCGCTCGACGAGCCTGCCGTCGAGCCGCCCGTCGGCGTAGCGGCCGAGGTCGCCGCCCGGCGGAGGTGTGCTGTCGTCATGGTAGCCGAGCGCCGCGAGCGCGGCGCTGTTGGCGACGCCCCAGTGCGCGGCGATGTGCGTGATGATCACGGGCACGTCGCCGGCGGCGGCGTCCAGCTCCCACCTGCCGACGACGCCGGTCTTCACGTCGTCGTACCGCGCGCCGCGGACCCACTCACCCGGCCCGGCCGAGCCCGCCGCGTCCCGGACCGTCCTCAGCAGACCGTCCACACTGGACACAGCGGCGTGCGAGAGGTCGAGGTGCAGCAGGTCCTCGGCGGTGAGTCCGAGGTGGATGTGGGCGTCGTTGAACCCCGGGACGATCGTGCCGTCACCGAAGTCCCGCACCCGCGCGAAGGGGAACGCCTCGCGCAGCTCCGAGGGGGAGCCCACGGCCGTGACGCGCTCGCCGGTCACCAGGAAGGCCCCGACCGGGACGGCGGCCTGCGCGTGCACGGTCCGTGCGGTGTAGATGGTCGCGGGCGCGGTGTCCATGCCGCTCCTTTCAGCCGAGTCCAGCGAGGAAAGCCGACGTCACTCCCCCCCATCCTGGCAGCCCGCCCGCCGCAGTGAAGGCCACCTTGCCTGCGTTGAACGCAGTGAAGGTGGCCTTCACTGCAGTTGGGGTGGGCTACTCGGCGAACCAGGCGGCGGGGTTCTCGATCAGGGCATCGGTGACCGTGGTGGCGGCGGCCCTGGCCACCACGTCCGGGGGCAGGCGGGAGGCACGCACGCGGGTCTCGCTGCCGGGGCAGCGGGCCCGCAGCGCCGCCTCCACCGCGCCCACGAAGTCCTCACCCAGCGCGGGGAAGTGCCCGCCCAGCACCACGACCTCCGGGTCGAGCGCCGGCACCAGCCCGCCGAGGACCTCGCCGAGCGCGGCCGCCGCTCTGCGGGCGGCCGACAGTGCCCCCGGCTCGCCGGAACGGACGAGGCCCGCGAGCCCGCTCTCCCCGCCAGCGAGCCGCGATCTCGCCGGGCCGTCCAGCCCGGCGGCCCGCAGCAGCGCGCTCTGCCCCGCCACCGCGTCGAGACAGCCGCGCCCACCGCACACGCACGGCTCCTCCGCCCCGGCGACACGCACGTGGCCCAGTTCCCCCGCCGCGCCGCGGGCCCCCGCGTGCACCTCGCCGCCGACGAGGACGCCCGCGCCGAGTCCGTCCTCCCCGCCCACGTAGACGAGCACGTCGGCGTCCTCGCCGTCGAACCAGCGCTCGGCACGGGCCGCGAGCGGATGGCTGCCCGCGACCGTCACCGGGATACCGCCCGCGCCCAGGGCCGTGAGCCGGTCGCCGAGGAGCCACGGCAGGTTCGTCTCCGTCCAGCCGAGGCCGTCGGCGCGGACCACCGTCGCGTCCCGGATCCGCCCCGGAAGGCCCACCGCGACCCCGGCGACGACGTTGTCGGTGCTGTTGGCGGTGTTCAGCAGCCGGCGCAGCACGGGCTCGGCCGCCTTGACCGCGCGCAGCGGGTCGCCGCGCAGGTCGTCGGCGCGGCGCAGCGCGCGGTCGCGGACGCGGCCGGTGAGGTCGAGCAGGCAGCCCGCGACGTGGTCGGCCTCGATCTGCAGGCCGATCCCGGCAGGCCCCAGTGAGTTCAGCACGAGCAGGTTGGCGGGGCGGCCGGGGCCGCCGGAGCGGCCCGTGCCGATCTCGCGCAGCAGCCCGCCGTCGAGCAGCTCGCCGGTCAGCTGCGTGACCGTGGACTTGGTCAGCCCGCTCTCCTGCGCCAGCCGCGCCCTCGACACTGGGCCGAGGCGGGCCGCGAGCCGCGTGACCAGCGCGAGGTTGTGCCGGTGCTGCTGGACTGGGCGTACCGGCGCGTCGCGCTCCACCACGGCTCCTCGATAATTAGTTCGTCTACTGGACTATCGAACTCTAGCGGTCGCGAACCGTGATCGGCTAGACAGTTGCGCATGGCTGATGTGTCCTTCCGCGAAGCGTCCCGCATCTTCTCCGGCAACCCCCCGGTCCGGGCGGTCGACAGGCTGTCACTCGACATCGCCGACGGCGAGTTCCTCGTGCTCGTCGGCCCGTCGGGCTCGGGCAAGTCCACCGCGCTGCGCATGCTCGCCGGACTGGAGGACGTCGACGAGGGCGCCATCACCATCGGCGGCCGCGACGTCACCGAGGTGTCGCCGAAGAACCGCGACATCGCGATGGTGTTCCAGTCCTACGCGCTGTACCCGCACATGACGGTCGCCGAGAACATGGGCTTCGCGCTGAAGATCAAGCGCATCAGCAAGGCCGAGATCGCCGAGCGCGTCAAGGAGGCGGCGCGCCTGCTCGACCTCACCGACTACCTCGACCGCAAGCCGAAGGCCCTCTCCGGCGGCCAGCGCCAGCGTGTGGCGATGGGCCGCGCGATCGTGCGCGAGCCCGCGGTGTTCCTGATGGACGAGCCACTGTCCAACCTGGACGCGAAACTGCGCGTGGAGACGCGTGCCAACATCACCGCGCTGCAGAGCAGGCTGGGCACCACCACGGTGTACGTGACCCACGACCAGATCGAGGCCATGACGATGGGCCACCGGGTCGCGGTGCTGAAGAACGGTGTGCTGCAGCAGTGCGACACGCCGCGCGCGCTGTACGACCGGCCCGGCAACGTGTTCGTCGCCGGGTTCATCGGCTCTCCCGCGATGAACCTGACCACCGTGCCGCTCACCGCGGAGGGCGCGAAGCTCGACGGCCTGACCGTGCCGATCGCGCGCGAGCTGCTGAGCGGCCGGGAGGCGAGCGAGCTGAGCGAGGTGACCGTCGGCATCCGGCCGGAGGGCCTGCGCCCCGCCGACGCGGGCGAGCCCGCGCTGGAGCTCAAGGTGGAGCTGGTGGAGGTGCTCGGCTCCGACGCCTACGTCTACGGCCAGGTCGCCATCGGCGGCGGGCACGAGCGCTTCATCGTCCGCACCGAGACCCAGAACACGCCGTCGTTCGGCGACACCATCCGGGTCACCCTGCGCGACCCGGACGCCGCGCACACGTTCAACCCGGAGACGGGTCAGCGTCTGACCGCCTGAGCCGGGGGTTCGGCAGCCGTTGTCCTGGCCGTTCGGGGGTATTGCCGGGGCGCTCGCGGTGGGAGCATGGACCGATGGCCAGCCCGCGACCGCCCGCACCCGACCCGACGGGAGCCAGGCCGGACACGGGCGGGCGGCGGCGTGGTTCACTCGGTCTCGTCGCCGCGCTGCTGCTCCTGCTCGCCGCGGGGCTCACGGCGTTCGCCTCCTTCCAGCCGTTGTTCACCGGCCGGATCTCGACGCCGGGCCAGCCCGGTTTCGAGCTGTCCATCACGGCGTGGGGCGTGAACACCGACGCCCCACAGCAGGAGGGCGGGGTGCCGACCAACGGCCTGCCGCTCTCCGTGGCGGCCGGGCTGCTCGCCGGGGCCGCCGTCCTCACTCTGCTGGCGGTGTCGCGGCGGGCGGCCGGGCTGTTCGCGGCCATCGGCACCGCGTTCCTCGCCGGAGCGGGCTGGGTCGTGTTCATGCAGGTGCTCAGCTGGATCGACACGTTCCGCTCCAGCGAGAACGGCGGAGGCGCCTTCCGGATCGACACCAGCACGAGCATCGGACTCGGTACCTGGCTGCTGGGCGGCGCCCTCGTGCTCGCCCTCGCGGGAACCGTCGTCGCCCTGCGCACACCGAAGGCTCGCAGCGAGGCGGTGACCCCGCGCTACGGCTTCCCCGCACCGGTGGGGCCACCCCCGCCGTCCCAGCCTCCTCCCGGTGCGTGGAGCCCCGCGGAACGGCACGGACCACCGCCGGCGCACTAGAGCCGAGCCGTATAGGTCGTTATACGCAAATGTCCACTGTGGCTGACGGAGCTTGCGCTGGAGCGCGCTCCAGGTCGTAGCGTCGCCGGCATGGTCGAACAGACGCGACGGTTGTGGCAGGACGGACCCGAGGTCGGGGCGATCGGCCTCGGCTGCATGGGCATGACGTGGGCGTACGGGAGCACGGCCGACGCCGACGGCCCGGACGAGGTGATCGGCAGGGCGTTGGAGCTGGGCGTGAACTTCGTCGACACGGCCGACATGTACGGGCCGTTCACCAACGAGGAGGTGGTCGGCGCCGCGCTCAAGGGCAGGCGTGAGGAGGTCGTCCTCGCCACCAAGGGCGGCAACGTCGTCCGGCTCACCGACGACGGGGCGCCCGCGATGCCGGCGCAGGACGGGCGGCCCGAGCACCTGCGCGAGGCCATCGACGGCTCGCTGCGACGGCTCGGGGTCGACCACGTCGACCTGTACTACCTGCACCGCCCCGACCCGAAGGTGCCGGTGGAGGACAGCATCGGCGCCATGTCGGAGATGGTCGCCCAGGGCAAGGTCCTCGCGCTCGGCGTCTCGGAGTTCACCGTCGAGCAGCTCGACCGGGCGCAGGCCGTGCACCCGATCAAGGCCGTGCAGTCGGAACTGTCGCTGTGGACCCGCGAGCACCTCGCCACCACGCTGCCGTGGTGCGTGCGCAACGACGCCGCGTTCGTGCCGTTCTCCCCGCTGGGCCGCGGATTCCTGACGGGGCGGTTCCGCGAGGCCGCGTTCGCACGCGACGATTTCCGCGCGCGGATGCCGCGGTTCCAGGAGGAGAACCTGCGCGCCAACCTCGCCATCGTGGACCGGGTCGAGGCCGTGGCCGCCCGGCACGACGCCACGGCGGCCCAGGTGGCACTGGCCTGGACGCTCGCGCAGGGCGAGCACGTGGTGCCGATTCCGGGCACCCGCAGGCGTTCCCGGCTCGAGGAGAACGCCGCCGCGGCGGCACTGACGCTGACGGACACCGACCTCGCGGAACTGGACGCGCTTCCGGCCCCGGAGGGCACGCGCTACTGATTCCCGGGCGATTTCACACTTTCTTTGCTTACCGTGCCTTTCGCCCCGTTCTGTTCGGATGGACTCCTCGCGCAGGAAACGCGAAAGGGGAATCACCATGCGAATCAGGACACTCGCAGGCCTTGCGGTCGCGGGCGCCTCGGCCGCGGCGATCGCGGGCGGGGTCGCGCTGGCCGCCCCACCCGGCTCCGAGGAGGAGCCGACCGTGCGGATCGTGCAGGAGTCGCAGCCGGGTGAGGGGAAGGCCTGCCCGTCCGGCAGCGGGCAGCCCTCGCCGGAGCAGGGACTGTGACCGACCGGCTCGAACAGACGCTGTTCGAGGTCAAAAGGGTGATCGTCGGGCAGGACCGCCTGGTCGAGCGGCTCGTGATCGCGCTGCTCGCCGACGGTCACTGCCTGCTGGAGGGCATGCCCGGCGTGGCGAAGACCCTCGCCGCGCAAACGCTCGCGAAGGCCGCGGGCGGCACGTTCTCCCGCATCCAGTTCACGCCCGACCTGGTGCCCTCGGACATCGTGGGCACGCGGATCTACCGCTCCTCGCGGGAGAGTTTCGACGTCGAGCTGGGGCCGGTCATGGCCAACATCGTGGTGGCCGACGAGATCAACCGGGCACCGGCGCGGGTGCAGTCGGCGCTGCTGGAGTCGATGGCCGACCGGCAGGTGTCCATCGGCGACGCCAGCTATCCCGTTCCCGAGCCGTTCCTCGTGCTCGCCACGCAGAACCCGGTGGAGTCCGAGGGCGTCTACGCGCTGCCGGAGGCGCAGCGCGACCGGTTCCTGATGAAGGTGTTCGTCGACTACCCGAATGAGCTCGACGAGCTCGGGATCCTCTACCGGATGGGCACCCGCAGGCCGGTGGCGAGGCGCGTGCTCGACCCGGAGACCGTGCTGCGGCTGCAGGAACAGGCACGGGAGGTCTACGTGCACCACGCGCTCGCCGAGTACGTGGTGCGGCTGGTGCTGGCCACCCGCAAGCCCGAGCGGGCCGGGCTGCCGGAGCTGGCCCCCGTGCTGGCCTTCGGGGCCAGCCCGCGCGCCACGCTCGGGCTGGTCGCCGCGGCGAGGGCCCTCGCCCTGCTGCGCGGCCGTGACTACGTGCTGCCCGGCGACATCCAGGAGCTCGCCGTGGACGTGCTCGCCCACCGGCTGGTGCTGTCGTTCGACGCGCTCGCCGACGGCGTCGCCGCCGAGGACGTGGTGCGGCGCATCGTCACCACCCTTCCCGTGCCGCAGGTGGCACCGGCGCAGGCGGAGGTCGCATGAACGGCACACTCGGCGGACTCGTCCCGCACCACCGCCTGCGGCGGCTGGAGCTCACCGTCACGCGGCGCCTCGACGGGCTGCTGCGCGGGCAGCACGCCGGACTCCTGCCCGGCGCGGGCACCGAGCCCGCGGGCAGCAGGGAGTACCGGCCCGGTGAGGACGAGGTGCGCCGCATCGACTGGGCGGTGACGGCGCGCACGGGCACCCCGCACGTGCGCGACACCGTCGCCGAGCGCGAGCTGTCGGTGCACGTACTCGCCGACGCCACCGCGAGCATGGACTTCGGCACCGTCGAACTGGAGAAACGCGAGCTGGCCGTCGCCGCCGTCGGCGCGGTCGGCTTCCTCACCGCCGGTGCGGGCAACCGGCTCGGTGCCGACCTGCTCGGCCCGCACGGGGTGCGGCGGTTCCCGCCCCGTGCGGGCCGGTCCCACCTGCTCGGCGTGCTGACCGCGATGCTCACCGCGCCACGGGCCACCGAGGGCACGGTCGCGCTGGCGGGCGCGTTGCAGGGGCTCGGCCGGTCCCTGCGCAGGCGCGGGCTCGTCGTGGTGGTGTCGGACTTCCTGGACGACGGCGACTGGGGCACCCCGCTGCGCAGGCTCGGGCAGCGGCACCAGGTGCTCGCCGTCGAGGTCACCGATCCGCGCGAGCTGGAGCTGCCCGACGTCGGCCTGCTCACGGTGGTCAACCCGGAGACGGGCCGCCGCGCGGAGATCCCCACCGGCAGCAGGCGGCTGCGGGAGCGCTTCGCCGAGGCCGCGGCCGCGCAACGCCACCGGGTGCGGGACACGCTGCGCCGCGCGGGGGTGGCACACGTGGCGCTGCGCACCGACCGCGACTGGGTGGCCGACCTGGGCAGGCACGTGCTCGCGCAGCGGCGGCTCGCGCTCGCCGCCAGGGGCAGGGTGGGGACGCCATGAGCTTCCTGTCCCCGGAACGGCTCTGGCTGCTGCTCGGCGTGGCGGCCCTGCTCGTGGCCTACGTGCTGCTGCAACGCCGCCGCAGCCGCTACGCGCTGCGGTTCACGAACCTGCCGCTGCTCGAGAAGGTCGCGCCCGCGCGCCCCGGCTGGCGCCGCCACGTCCCCGCCGGGTTGTTCCTGGCGATGCTGGGGCTGCTCGTGGTCGGTTTCGCCCAGCCCGTGGAGGAGGTGCGCGTGCCGAGGGAGCGGGCGACGGTGCTCGTGGCGGTGGACGTGTCGCTGTCCATGCGGGCCGCCGACGTCCCGCCCGATCGGCTCGCCGCGGCCCGCGACGCGGCGGCGGAGTTCGTGAACGGGCTGCCCGAGGAGTTCAACGTCGGGCTCGTCGCCTTCGCGGGCAACGCCACGGTCGTGGTGCCACCCGTCACCGACCGCGCCGCGCTCCACGCCGGGCTCGACCGGCTCGACGTCGGCGCCACCGGCACGGCGGGCACGGCCATCGGCGAGGCCATCGCGGCGTCACTCGACGCCGTGCGCGGCCTCGACGCGCAGGCCGTGACGGAACCACCGCCCGCCAGGATCGTGCTGCTCTCCGACGGCGCCAACACGGCGGGCCGCTCGCCCGGGGACATGGCCGCCGAGGCGGGCGCCGCCGAGATCCCCGTCGACACGATCTCGGTGGGCACCGAGGACGGCGAGGTGGAGATCGGCGGGCAGTGGCAAGGCGTCCCGGTGGACGGCGAGACGCTGCGCATGGTCGCCGAGCAGACCGGCGGCACCTACCACGAGGCCGCCACGTCCACCGAGCTGCGCGACGTCTACGGCGACATCGGCTCGTCGGTGGGCTACCGCACCGAGGAACGCGACGCCTCCAGCCGGTTCATCGGCTTCGGCCTGCTCGCCGCTCTCGCCACGGCGGGCACGTCGATGCTCTGGTTCTCCCGGATCCCGTGAGGAGCACACAGTGACCCTGCGACCGATCGGACTCGGCGAACCGCGCGGCCCGCGGTTTCTGCCCCCACCGGAACAACCACCGCCGCCGGCCGAGCCGTGGCAGCCGTTCGCCCCGCCACCCGCTCCACCCGGGGGAACGCACCGCCGGTGGCCGCGGCTGCTCGGCGCGGGGCTGCTCGTGGCCGCGCTGTCGGCGGGCACGGGCGCGCTCGCCGGGCGCGCGGCGGCACCGGACGACGGCGCGGTGACGTTCCCGCGCGCCGAACCGGCCCCCGACTCCACCGCCGGGCTCGTCGGCGTCGCCGAGCGCGTGCGCGCCGGGGTCGTCTCGATCTCGGCGCCCACCGGGGGCGGGGTTGCGGGCGGCTCGGGGTTCGTGCTCGACGACCGCGCCCACGTGCTCACCAACGACCACATCGTGTCGGGTGCGAGCTCGGTGAGCGTCACCGGCTCCGACGGCAGGCGGGTGCGCGCCGACGTGGTGGGCCGCGACCCGCGCAACGACATCGCCGTGCTGCGCATCGAGCCCAGCGCGGCGCTGCGGGCGCTGCCGCTCGGCCGCTCCGCCGACGTCCAGGTGGGCGAGCGGGTGCTCGCCGTCGGCTCCCCGCTCGGCCTGTCCGGCACGGTCACCTCCGGCATCGTCAGCGCCGTCGAGCGGGAGGTCCGCCTCGGTGGCACGTCGCAGACCGCCGTGCAGACCGACGCCTCGATCAACCCCGGTAACTCCGGCGGCCCGCTCGTCAACGCGCGCGGCGAGGTGATCGGCGTGAACACGGCGATCGCGACCGACGACGGCGGCGGCAGCATCGGCATCGGCTTCGCCATCCCCGTCGACCGGGCCGCCGACGTCGCCGAGCGCCTGATCGCGGGCGGGTGAGCGGCGATGCGGCTCCTGCTCGTGGAGGACGAGGAGGACCTGGCCGAGGCCGTGGTGCTGGGGCTGCAGCGCGCCGGGTACGCGGTGGACCACGCGGCGACCGTCGCGCAGGCCACCGAACGGCTCACGGTCAACGCCTACGACCTGCTGCTGCTCGACCTGGCGCTGCCCGACGGCGACGGCTTCTCGCTGTGCCGGGCGATCCGGGACGGCGCACTGCCCGTGGTCGGCGGCAGCGACCTGCGCGTGCTGATGCTCACCGCGCGCGGTGCGCTCCCCGACCGCGTGCGCGGCCTCGACGACGGCGCCGACGACTACGTGGTGAAACCGTTCGCGCTCGACGAGCTGCTCGCCAGGGTGCGGGCGCTGCTGCGCAGGGAGACGCGCGGGGTCACCGCCGTGCTCAGCGTCGGCGAGCTGCGCATCGACACGGCGCGGCACCGGGCGTGGCGCGGCGAGCGCACCCTGTCCCTGTCCCCCAAGGAGTTCGCGGTGCTCGAGTACCTCATGACCCGGCCGGGCCATGTGGTGTCCACAGAGGAACTGCTCGAACACGTGTGGGACGAGAACATCGACCCCTTCACCCACACCGTGCGCGTCACCGTCGGCACGCTGCGCCGCAAGATCGGCAACGGTGACCAGCACTCGATCATCGAGACGATCGTGGGCCGGGGGTACCGCCTGAGGGAGTCCTGATGCCCGCGTTCCTCCGCTCGATCCGGTTCCGGTTGACGGTGCTGTACTCGACCCTGCTCTTCGTGCTCGCGGGCGCGGGGCTGCTGGCGATCTACGTCGCCGTGGAGCGCAGCACCGACCCCAAGCCGATCACCGAGCGCTACGAGGCCGAGCTGGTCAAGCGTAAGGCCGACGGCAGCGAGGTGCAGGTGGGCACGATGGAGGTCGCCGCCGTCGAGGAGATCGAGTCGGAGGTGAACCTGCGGACGTTGCAGGCGATGCGGAACTACTCGGCGGCCGCGGTCGGCGGGCTGTTCGTGCTGAGCCTCGGCATCGGCTGGGTGCTCTCCGGCCGCGCGCTGCGGCCCGCGCGCTCGATCGCCCACACCGCGCAGGAGATCCAGGCCAGCGACCTGTCGCGGCGGATCCGCCTCGACGGCCCGCGCGACGAGCTGCGGGAGCTGTCCGACACGATCGACTCGATGCTCGACCGGCTCGACGCGGCGTTCTCCGCGCAGCGTCAGCTGATCGACGACGCCTCGCACGAGCTGCGCAGCCCGCTGGCGATCATGCGCGCGCACCTGGACGCGTCGCTGAAGTCGCCGGAGTCGACCGAGGAGGAACGCGCCCGGGCGGTGCAGGCGATCGACCGGGCCGCCGAGCGCATGTCGCGGCTCGTGGAGGACCTGCTCGCGACCGCGCGGCGGGACACCGACACGCTCGCCGACACCGACGTGGACCTGGCGGCCGTCGCCCGCGAGGCGGGTGAGGACTTCGCCGTGCTCGCGAGCGAGCGCGGCCTGCGCCTGTCCTACGTGCTGCGCGACGGACTCACCGTGATCGGCGACCACGACGCGCTGCGCAGGGCGGCGGGCAACCTGCTGTCCAACGCGGTGCGCCTCTCCCCCGCCGACGGCGAGATCACCATCGGCTGCGGCCGGGAGGGCGCGTGGCTGTGGCTCGCGGTCGCCGACCACGGCCCCGGCATCGCGAGCGGTGACCAGGCACGCGTGTTCGACCGGTTCTGGCGCGGTGAGCCGGAGCGGCCCCGTGGGCGTGACCGGCATACCGGGCTGGGGCTGGCGATCGTGCGCCAGATCGTGGAGTCGCAGGGCGGCCGGGTCGCCGTGTTCTCCGGGCTGGGCGCGGGAAGCACGTTCGTGCTGTGGTTCCCCGCCCACGGCGCCGACACCGACACCCACCCGCCGAAGGAAAACCCCCTTTCGCGCCGTGCCTGACGGTCGGCTCAGGGGTGGAGGAGGAGCTTCACGTGGCGTTCGGGGCGCTGGGTCAGCTCGCGACGAGGCCGTGTGTCACCAGCACGCGACGAGCGCACCCACGAGGTCCGCGGCCAGGTCGTGCAGCGTGTCCCCATCCGGCCGGTCCCCGGTGAAGGCGACCAGGAACGCCTGCTGGAAACAGGCGCCGAGCAACAGCGCGGCCGCGGCGCCGGGGTCCACCTCGGCGGGCACGCGGCCACCGTCGCGCTCGGCGCGCAGGTAGGCGGCCAGCGCCGTCAGCGGCCTGTCGGGCCCCGAGCCGGGAGCCAGCTCCCGCAGCCGTTCCCGGTGCGCGGCGAGCAGCTGCCGCGAGGAGAACACCGACGCCGAGAGCGGGAAGCTCTCGGCGTAGAACGCGATGGCGGTGCGCGCGACGTCGACGAGGTTGTCGCGCACGGCACGCTCACCCGCCCTGCCCTGCAGGTCGCCCAGCAGGGGCACCAGCCCGGGCAGCCGCTCGGTGAGCACGCTGACGAAGATCTCGGTCTTGTCGCGGAAATGCTTGTACAGCGCGGCTTCCGAGTAGCCCGCCGCCCGCGCGATCTCCTTGGTGGTCGCGCGGGCGTAGCCCTCGTCGCGCATGATCCGCGCCGCGGCCGCGATGATGTCCTCGCGCGTGCCCATCGCCTGCTCCCGGTGCCGAGGTGAGTGTCTGCTTACCCTAGCCGGGCACGCGCGAGGAGCGCGCTCAGGCCGACGCGGCCGCCGCGTTCGCCGACGAGGGCCTGGCGTCCTTCTGGCCGAGCAGTTCGGTCGGCACCCGGTAGGTCTCCTTGCCCGTGGCCACCGCGATCGCGTTGACGAGGCACAGCGCGGCGGTGAAGACGGCGACGGCGACCCAGTTGGACCCGTCGTCACCGGCGAGCGCCGCCGAGATGCTGGGCGTGAAGCCGGCGACGGCGAAGCCGATCTGCGTGCCGATCGCCATGCCCGACAGTCGCACCTTCGCGGTGAACATCTCGCCGTAGAACGACGGCCAGATCGCGTTGGTGGCGCTGTAGACCACACCGAACATCAGGATGCCGACCGCGAAGATGAGCCCGAGGTTGCCCGTCGAGATCGCCCACAGGTAGGCGAAGATCAGCACGGCGCACCCGAGGGAGCCGCCGATGAACACCGGCTTGCGGCCGATCCGGTCGGCGAGGATGGCCCACAACGGGATCGCGACGAGCGCGACGACGTTGGCGAGCACGCCGACCCACAGCATCGGGGTGCGCTCCACGCCGACGGTGTTGACAGCGTAGGACAGCGCGTACACGGTGAAGATCGTGCTGACCGACGCGATCACGGCGGCCACGATCACACGCAGCACGTCGGCCCAGTGGTCGCGGAAGAGCACCACCACGGGCAGCTTCGCCTTGTCCTGCGCGACCTCCTCGGTGAACACCGGGGTCTCGTCGAGCGTGCGGCGGATGACGAACCCGACCACCACCACGACCGCGCTGAGCCAGAACGGCAGCCGCCAGCCCCACGACATGAGCTGCTCTTCCGGCATCGCCGCGATGGGCAGGAACGCCGCCGTGGCAAGGATCTGCCCGGCCTGCGTGCCGCTGAGCGTGAAGCTCGTGTAGTAGGCCCTGCGGTGCGCGGGGGCGTGTTCGAGGCTCATCGAGTTGGCGCCGGCCTGCTCGCCCGCCGCGGAGATGCCCTGCAGCAGGCGCAGCGTCACCAGCAGCACGGGCGCCAGCACGCCGACCTCGTCGTAGGTGGGCAGGCAGCCGACGAGGAACGTCGACACCCCCATCAGCAGCAGCGTGAAGACGAGGACCTTCCTGCGGCCGAACCGGTCGCCGACGTGGCCGAGCACGAAGGCGCCGACCGGCCTGGCGAGGTAGCCGACGCCGAACGTCGCGAGGGCGAGCAGCGTGCCGGTGGCCGGGTCGGCGTCGGGGAAGAAGATGTCCGAGAACACGAGCGCGGCGGCGGTGCCGTAGATGAAGAAGTCGTAGTACTCCAGCGCACTCCCGATCCAGGCCGCCAGTGCGGCCTTGCGGGGCTTGCCCCGAGGCGCGGCTGCCTCGGTGGGTCCGGAGGGAGACGTCACGGTGTGCTCCTCTGTCGCTGCTCCGTTGCGGGAACAGGGGGCGATCCAAAGATCGTACGTACTAGATAGTTATGTACTAGATGGTTAATAGGGATGTTGTGATGCCGCCACCCGGTTTGTCAAGCGTGCGTTTTCTGCGCGGACCTCGCGGGCTCAGCGCGCGGTGAGGTAGTCGAGCACGAGCTCGCCGAGCATCGTCCGGTAGTGCTCCCGCCGGGCCGGGTCGAGCATGTCGCGCTTGAAGATCGCCTCGAAGGTGTGCCGGTTGGCGGTGCGGAAGACGCAGAACGCGCTGATCATCATGTGCACGTCGAGCGGGTCGACGTCGGCACGGAACCTGCCCGCCGCGCGGCCGCGCTCCAGGATGCGGGCCAGCACGTCGAGCGCCGGGTTGGCCAGGCTCGACAGCACCGACGACGTGCCGATGTGCTCGGCGCGGTGGATGTTCTCGATGCTGACGAGGCGGATGAAGTCCGGGTGCGACTCGTGGTGGTCGAAGGTCAGCTCGGCCAGCTGCCGGATCGCGTCGACGGGGTCGAGGTGCTCGACGTCGAGCTCCTGCTCCAGTGCGCGGATGGTCGTGTACGCCTTCTCCAGCACGGCGACGAAGAGCTGCTCCTTGCTGCCGAAGTAGTAGTAGAGCATCCGCTTGGTGGTGCGCGTCTTCGCCGCGATCTCGTCCACCCGCGCGCCCGCGTAGCCGTGGTCGGAGAACTCGCGCGTGGCCACCTCGAGGATCTCCGCCCGGGTCCGCTCGGCGTCGCGAGCAGGCTGCGCTGCCAACGAGTCCCCCTTCGTCCGACGGTGAGAGATGCCACTCTAGCTGGCAGTACTTCCCGGCTCCGCACGGCGCCGCTACAATTAACTAGCTGGTTCGTTCAATGTTGGGGAGAGTTCGTGTCGCCACCGCACACCGAAGGCAGCTACCTCGTCGGGCTCGTTGGCACGGGCATCGGCCCGTCGCTGAGCCCTGCGCTGCACGAGCGCGAGGCCGACGAACTGGGCCTGCGCTACCTCTACCGCAGGCTCGACCTCGACGTGCTCGGCCTGAAGGCCACGGCGATCGGCGACCTCGTGGCCGCGGCGAAACTCGCCGGCTTCGACGGCCTCAACGTCACCCACCCCTGCAAGCAGCTCGTACTCGCCCACCTCGACGAGCTCGCCCCGGAGGCCGAGGCACTCGGCGCCGTCAACACCGTCGTCTTCGAGGGCGACCGCGCCATCGGGCACAACACCGACTCGTCCGGCTTCGCCCGCAGCGTCGGGCTCGGCCTTCCGGACGCGGCACTCGACGACGTCGTCCTGCTCGGCGCGGGCGGGGCCGGCGCGGCGGTCGCCCACGCTCTGCTGACGCTCGGCGCGGGCACGATCCGGATCTTCGACGCCGACCCCTCGCGCTCCGGGGCGCTCGCCGACGCGCTGCGCGGACGGTTCGGCGCCGAGCGCGCCGAGGCCGGCAGGCTCGACCGCGGCGACGGGCTGGCCGCGGCGCTCGCGCGGGCCGACGGGCTCGCGCACGCCACGCCCACCGGCATGGCCGCGCACCCCGGCCTCCCGCTGCCCGCCGAGCTGCTGCGACCCGGGCTGTGGGTCGCCGACATCGTGTACCGGCCGCTCGACACCCCGCTGGTCACCACCGCGCGGGAGCGCGGCTGCCGCGTGCTCGACGGCGGCAAGATGGCCGTCTTCCAGGCCGCCGACGCGTTCCGGCTGTTCACCGGCCACGAGCCGGACGCGGGCCGCATGCTCCGCCACTTCGACGCGCTCACGGGAGAGACGCATGTCCGCACCTGACCGCCCCCGGCACGGCATCGCGACCGTGTGCCTGTCGGGCACCCTGGAGGACAAGCTCGCCGCGGCGGCCGCCGCCGGGTTCGATGGCGTGGAGATCTTCGAGAACGACCTCGTGTCGGCACCGGCCTCGCCCGCCGAGGTCCGGGCCCGGTGCGCCGACCTCGGCCTCTCGATCGACCTCTACCAGCCGTTCCGCGACTTCGAGTCCGTGCCGCCCGACGTGCTCGCCGCCAACCTGCGGCGCGCCGAGCTCAAGTTCGACGTGATGGAGCGCCTCGGCGCCGACACGATGCTCGTGTGCTCCTCGGTCTCGCCCGACTCGGTGGACGACGACGACCTCGCCGCCGAGCAGCTGCACCTGCTCGCCGACCGCGCGGCGGCCAGAGGCCTGCGCATCGCCTACGAGGCGCTCGCCTGGGGCAGGCACGTCAACACCTACGACCACTCGTGGCGGATCGTGCGCCGCGCCGCGCATCCCGCGCTCGGGCTGTGCCTCGACAGCTTCCACGTGCTCTCCCGCGGCAGCGACCCCGCCGGGATCCGCGTGATTCCCGGCGACAAGATCTTCTTCCTGCAGCTGGCCGACGCGCCGAAGCTGCACATGGATGTGCTCCAGTGGAGCCGCCACCACCGGCTCTTCCCCGGCCAGGGCTCCTTCGACCTCGCCGGGTTCGTCTCCACGGTGCTCGGCACGGGGTACGCGGGACCGTTGTCGCTGGAGGTGTTCAACGACGTCTTCCGGCAGGCCGACCCCCGGAGGGCCGCCGTCGACGCGATGCGCTCGCTGCTCGCCCTGCGCGAGGACTCCGGTGACGCCACGCTGCCCCCGGCACCCGCGTTGTCCGGGCACGCGTTCACCGAACTCGCCGTCGACGGCACGTCGGGGCCGGTCGTCGCCCGCGCGCTCACCGCACTCGGCTTCACGCACACCGGGCAGCACCGCTCCAAGCCGGTGCAGCTGTGGGAGCAGGGCGAGGCCAGGATCCTGCTCAACGCCACCCCGCGCGCGGCAGCCGGTGCCGAGGTGGCCGCGCTCGGCGTGGAGAGCGCCGACCCGGTGACCTCGGCGAAGCGGGCGGAGGCGCTGCTCGCCCCGGTGCTGCCCCGGCAGGCCGGTGCCGACGAGGCCGCGCTGTCGTCGGTGGCCGCGCCCGACGGCACCGCGGTGTTCTTCTGCCGCAGCGGCGACTGGCGGTCCGACTTCGCCCCCGCCGGTGCCGGCCGGGCACCGGGCGCGGGCCTCACCGGCACCGATCACGTGTCGCTCACGCAGCCGTTCGACAACTTCGACGAGGCCGCCCTGTTCTACCGCTCGGTGCTGGGGCTCGATCCCGAGCCGGCGACCGAGTTCGCCGCGCCGTTCGGGCTGGTGCGCAGCCGGGCGGTGACCGACGAGGCGAAGCGGGTGCGGATCGCGCTCAACGTCGCCCGCCTGCGCCGGGGCGAGTGGGCGCCGCGTGTCCCGTCGCCGCAGCACGTGGCGTTCGGCAGCGACGACGTGATCGCGAGCGCCGCCGCGATGCGGGAACGCGGCGCCCCGCTGCTGGAGATCCCGGACAACTACTACGACGACCTCGACGCGCGCCTGGCGCCGCCGCCAGGGCTGCTCGCCGCGCTGCGCGAGCACTCCGTGCTCTACGACCGCGACGAGACCGGCGAGTACCTGCACTTCTACACCGAGGTCCTGGGCGGGCGCGTGTTCTTCGAGGTGGTCCAGCGGCTGCACGGCTACGCGGGTTACGGCGCCGTCAACGCCCCCGTGCGGATGGCCGCTCACCGCAGGCTCAGGGCCCGGACATAGTGGTGCGGGCAGCCAGCACCCCATTTAGCCGGCTGCCCGCACCTCCACTTGGGGCCGTGCGGATGCCAGGCACGACACCGTCACCTGGCTGCACGCCCCCGATACCATCCGGCGATTTCCCCGCCACCGGTCGGTACCTGCCGCGGACGGACCCCGTTTTGATCCACCCATTTCACCGCGGCCCTAACGGGCGAACGCATACAGCTTGACGCCGGCCGGCGTGGCACGGCAGGGCCGAAAGCCCTCAATTCGCTCCCGGCGTGGCCGGCGCCGCGCGCCCAGTGCGGCATAGCAGGAGGGGCACACCAGCAACCGGTGCAGCACGCCGACGAGCGTGGCCTCACACGAGGCGTGGCAGCGGGCGCATTCGAACTCGATCGCCGAGGCGAGGCTGTGCAGCCCGATCTCCCTGCACACGGGGTACGACGCGAGAACGCGGACGGATCGCCCGCCGCCCAACAGGATTCGCCGGCGACGGCGCCCCGTCACGCACACGCGTCCCGGGGCGGCCGTCCTCTCCGGCATCGTCGTCATGATCGATACGTACCCGGCACGGCCGGGAGAAAACAACCACCCGAGCGGTTTGGGACGTCACCCGGCTGGGTACATATGCGTCGCCGCGTGTCCGCCCCGCCGCGAGGGAGCCGTGTCATGGAAGCCAACCTGCCGACCTTGGACAGGGACGCGTACCTCGGCTACCAGGCGACGGAACTGCTGATCACCACGCGCAGCCGCGACTCCCACCACGCCGTCCAGGTGATCCGCCATGTCTTCGCCGAGGCGGGCACGGCCGCGGGGATGTGGCTGGCGAACTGGTACTTCGACACCGTGACCCGCACGAGCAGCGACCCGGCGATGCACGCCATCGTCGACGACTGCATCCGCGCACTGGAACAGACCTACGGCCGCCGCCGCTGACCCCGGTTCCCGACTGCAGTGAAGGCCACCTTCACTGCGGTCCCGCCGCGACTCAGCGCAGGGCTGCGAGGCGGTCGAGGAAGACGCGCTGGGCCTTGACGAGCTTCTCCCCCGCCTCCGCGAGCGGGAACCACGCGACCCGGTCCAGCTCGGGAAACTCCTGCACCCGCCCAGATCTCGGCGGCCATTCCAGCTCGAACGTGCCCGGCACGACGGCCGAGGGATCGAGGTCGCCCTCCAGCGCCCACACGGTGACCACCTTGCCGCCGGACTGCCGGACCTCGCCGAGCGGCGCGAGCTCACCGTCGGGCGCGGGCAGCCCCAGCTCCTCGAGGAACTCCCGGCGCGCCGCGGCCACGGGCTCCTCGTCGTCGGCGTACTCACCCTTCGGCACGGTCCACGCACCGGCGTCCTTGCGCGCCCAGAACGGCCCGCCCATGTGACCGAGCAGCACTTCGGTGTCGTCACCGGTGCCGCGATGGAGCAGGATCCCCGCACTGCGCTTGGCCGCCACGGCCGCCATTCTGCCGGGGCGGCTCAGGCGCGCAGGCGGTGGGCCAGCGCGGTGTGCCTGCGCCCGGCTCCGGTCGTGCGCACCGCCTGCCCGATGGCCCGCTTCGACCCGATCAGCACCACGAGCTTCTTCGCCCTCGTGACGGCGGTGTAGAGCAGGTTGCGCTGCAGCATCATCCACGCGCTCGTGGTCACGGGCACGACGACGCACGGATACTCGCTGCCCTGCGAGCGGTGGATGCTGACCGCGTAGGCGTGGGCCAGCTCGTCCAGTTCCGTGAACTCGTAGTCCACGTCCTCGCCGTCGTCGGTGCGCACGGTGAGCTTCTGCTCGTCGGTGTCCAGCGCGGTCACCACGCCCTGCGTGCCGTTGAAGACCCCGTTGGCGCCCTTGTCGTAGTTGTTGCGCAGCTGCGTGACCTTGTCGCCGGGCCGGAAGACGCGGCCTCCGAAACGGCGTTCGGCCAGGCCGGGCCTGGCCGGGGTGAGGGCCTCCTGCAACCCCGCGTTGAGAGCGCCCGCGCCCGCCGGGCCCCGGTGCATGGGCGCGAGCACCTGCACGTCACGCCGCGCGTCCAGCCCGAACTTCGCCGGGATGCGCCGCGCGACGACGTCGACGGTGAGCCGCGCGGCCTCCTCGGGATCGTCGACGGTGAAGTGGAAGAAATCGGGCAGGCCCTGGGTGAGCGGGTAGTCGCCCGCGTTGATGCGGTGGGCGTTGGTCACCACGCCGGACTTGCTCGCCTGCCGGAAGATCCGGGTGAGCCGGACGTGCGGCACGGGCGTGCCCTCGGCGAGCAGGTCGCGCAGCACCTCGCCCGCACCCACCGACGGCAGCTGGTCGACGTCGCCGACGAGCAGCAGGTGGGTGCCGGGCGCGACGGCCTTGGCGAGCTTGTTGGCCAGCAGCAGGTCGAGCATCGACGCCTCGTCCACCACCACGAGGTCGGCCTCCAGCGGCCGGTCCCGGTCGTAGGCGGCGTCGCCGCCGGGTTTGAGCTCCAGCAGCCGGTGCACGGTCGCGGCCTCGTGCCCGGTGAGCTCGGTGAGCCGTTTCGCCGCGCGCCCGGTGGGGGCGGCCAGCACCACCTTGGCCTTCTTCGCGGCCGCGAGCGCGACGATCGAGCGGACCGTGAAACTCTTGCCGCAGCCGGGACCGCCGGTGAGCACCGCGACCTTCTCGGTGAGGGCGAGCCGCACGGCGGCCTCCTGCTCGGGGGCCAGCTCAGCACCGGTAGCCCGGTGCAGCCACGCCAGGGCCCTGCCCCAGTCCACGTCCGCGAACGCGGGCAGCCGGTCGGCGGAGGTGCGCAGCAGCCGCAGCAGCTGCGCCGAGAGCGCCACCTCGGCGCGGTGGAACGGCAGCAGGTAGATCGCCGCCTCGGGGTCATCGTCGTCGCCGGGCAGCTCCTCGCGGACCACACCCTCCTCGGCCACCAGCTCGGCCAGGCAGTCGATCACGAGCCCGGCGTCCACGGAGAGGATCTTGATCGTCTCGGCGATCAGCTCCTGGTCGGGCAGGTAGCAGTGGCCGGAGCCGCTCGCCTCGGACA
Source organism: Prauserella flavalba (assembly GCF_003202235.1). Classification (GTDB taxonomy): domain Bacteria; phylum Actinomycetota; class Actinomycetes; order Mycobacteriales; family Pseudonocardiaceae; genus Prauserella_A; species Prauserella_A flavalba. The sequence continues at coordinate 257,486 of NZ_MASU01000008.1, read as the reverse complement.
GGGTGAACTGCAGGCCCGCCTTGATCCGTTGTGGACTGTCATGCGGGATGCCGACGGCCTTGGCGATGGTGTCGGCGGTCTTGAAGCCGATGCCCCACACGTCGGAGGCGAGGCGGTACGGCTCGGTGCGCACCACGTCGATCGCGGTGTCGGCGTACTGCTTGTAGATCCGCACGGCCAGCGACGTGGACACCCCGATGCCCTGCAGGAAGACCATCACCTCCTTGATGGCCTTCTGCTCCTCCCACGCGCGGGCGATCAGCCCGGTGCGCTTGGGGCCGAGGCCGGGCACCTCGATCAGCCGCTTCGGCTCGCGCTCGATCACGTCCAGCGCGTCGACGCCGAAGTGCTCGACGATCTTGTCGGCGAGCTTGGGGCCGATGCCCTTGACCAGCCCGGAGCCGAGGTAGCGCCGGATGCCCTGGACGGTGGCGGGCAGCACCGTGCGGTAGTCCTCGACGTGGAACTGCCTGCCGTACTGGGGATGCGAGGCCCAGCGCCCGCGCATCCGCAGCGCCTCACCGGGCTGCGCGCCGAGCAGCGAGCCGACGACGGTGACGAGGTCGCCGCCCCGGCCGGGGTCGACGCGCGCGACGGTGTAGCCGGTCTCCTCGTTGGCGAAGGTGATGCGCTCCAGCGTCGCCTCGAGCGTCGACCAATGGATCTCCCCTGCCACGCGCCTGTCCTATCACGACGCGGCGACGGTGAAGCCGGCGAGCGAGGTCCGCGCGTGGTCGAGGAACGCTTGTGCGGCGGGCCCGCTCGGCCCCGCCGCCCGCCACGCGAGCGCCACCGTGCCGCGCAGCCGGGGACGCACGATCGGGACGCCGCACAGGTCGGCGCGGTCGCGGGCGGTGGACTCGGGCACGATCGCCACGCCGAGTCCGCGGCTCGCCAGGTCGGCCAGCACCCCGGGATCGCCCGCCTCGAACGCGATGCGCGGCGTGATGCCCTCGGCGGTACACGCCTGGTCGAGGATCGCGCGCATCCCCCCGCCGGGCGGCAGGCTGATCAGCGCCCGGTCGGCGAGCGCCCGCAGCGGCACCGTGTCGCGCCCGGCCAGCGGGTCGCCGGGCCGGACGGCTGCGACCAGGTACTCGTCGAGCACGGTCTGGGTGGCGAGGCCCTCGGGCGCGCTGCCGCCGAACGCGACGAGCGCCGCGTCGAGCCCGCCGTCCCGCACGCCGTCGAGAAGCGTGCCCGCGTCGGACTCGGTGAGCGTCACCTCCACGCCGGGGTGCCGCTCGTGGAAGCTCGCCAGCAGGTCCGCGACGCCGAGTGGCGCGCACGAGGGCAGCGTGCCCATCGCGACGCTGCCGCGCAGCAGCCCGGTCAGCTCCTCCACGGCGCACCGTGCGCCGTCGACGGCGGTGAGCGCGGCCCGCGCGTAGGGCAGCACGGCGGAACCGGCCTGCGTGAGCCGCACGGCGCGGCCCGAGCGGTCCAGCAGTGGCTGCCCCAGCTCGCGTTCGAGCTGCCGGATCTGGGCGCTCACGCCCGGCTGGGCGACGTGCAGCTTCTCCGCGGCGCGCGTGAAGCCGCCCTCGTCGACCACGGTGACGAAGTACCGCAGCTGCCTCAGCTCCATAACCAGACATGATAGCTATGAGCAGAAATAGCTGTTGGACTTCTGGAAAATCCGGCCCCAGGCTGGGCTCATGACCGCTTCCGCGACTCACCTCGACCACCTCGCCCGCCACGTCCGCGGCCCGGTCCACCTGCCCGGCACCGAGGGTTACGCCGACGCACGCTCCGGCTTCCAGCGGGCGCTGACCCACCGGCCCGCCGTGGTCGCCGAGGCGCTCGACGCCGCCGATGTCGGCGCGGCGGTACGGTTCGCGACCGCGCGCGGACTCGCCGTCGCGGTACAGGCCACCGGCCACGGGCTCGTCGCGCCCGCCACCGGGGACGCGATGCTGATCAGCACGCGGCGCATGGACTCCGTGCGCGTCGACCCGGTGGCCCGCACGGCGTGGCTCGGCGCCGGGGTGCGCTGGCGGCGAGTCCTCGACGCCACCGCCGCGCACGGGCTGGCTCCGCTGAGCGGCTCCTCCCCCGGCGTCGGCGCCGTGTCCTACACGCTCGGCGGCGGCCTCGGCCCGCTCGCCCGCCGCTACGGCTACGCCGCCGACCACGTGCGCCGCGTCGAGCTCGTCACCGCGGACGGCGAGGTCCGCGAGGTGAGCGCCGACAGGACCCGGACCTGTTCTGGGCGCTGCGCGGCGGCGGCGGCAACTTCGGCGTCGTCACCGGGCTGGAGCTCGGCCTGGTGCCCGTGGCGCGGCTCTACGGCGGCGGTCTGCTCTTCGACGGCGCTCACGCCGCCGAGGTGCTGGAGGCCTACCGGAGCTGGACGGCGACCGTGCCCGCCGAGCTGACGTCGTCGGTGGGCATGGTGCCGGTGCCGGACGCACCCGGCGTACCGGAACCGTTGCGGGGCAGGCATCTCGTGCACGTGCGCATCGCCCACCTCGGCGGCGAGGCGGAGGGCGAGGAACTGGTGGCGTCGCTGCGGGCCGTGGCGCCACGCCTGCGCGACGAGCTGGGCGAGCTGCCCTACTCCGCCACGCCCACCATCTACAACGACCCTTCCGATCCGCACGCCTACGTGGGCGACAACACGTTCGTGCGCGGGCTCGACGCGGCGGCGGTGCGCTCGCTCGTCGCCCTCGCCGGACCGGGCGCACCGGTGCCGTGCGTGGTGGACCTCCGCCACCTCGGCGGCGCCCTGCGCAGTGGCGGCACCGGCGGCGCGGTCGGGCACCGCGACGCCGAGTTCCTGGTGCGCGTGCTCTCGGGGCTCGACGAGGAGGTGGACGCCCCCACGGCCCGCGGCGCGCACGCGCAAGTGCTCGCCGCGCTGGGGCCCGCGACGCTCGGGCGTTCGCTGAACTTCGTGTACGGCACGGTGGCCGACGCGCGCACCGGCTACGACCCCGGCGACCACGACCGGCTCGCGAGGCTCAAGGCGGTGCACGACCCGGCCAACGTGTTCCGCTTCAACCAGAACATCGCCCCGGCGACGAGTGCGTGAACAAGGCACGAAGGCCCTTGCCGCCCCGGCGTCGCCGCGAGGACAGTGAGCACGTCACTGTCGTCTCGGGGGGCGCCGGTGAGCGGAGGTCGTGATGATCGCGATCGGCACGTGGAACCTGGAGAACCTCTTCCAGCCCGGCGGGGAGGCCGGACCGCGCACGCGCGACGCCTACGAGGCCAAGCTCGCCGCGCTCGCACGCACCATCCAGAGTCTGGAGCCGGACGTCCTCGCCGTGCAGGAGGTCGGCGATCCGGACGCGTTGCGCGAGCTCGCCGACCGCGCGGGCGGTGACTGGGAGATCGAGCTGGCCGAACCCGACACGCGCGGCATCCGGGTCGGGTTCCTCTCCCGGCTGGCGCTGGCCGGCCTCGAGGAGGTCGCGGAGTTTCCCGGCAGGCTCGCGCCGGTGCAGGTGGACGACGACGGGCGCACGACCGGCCGCATGGGCAGGCCCGCGCTCAAGTCCGTCGTGCGCACGGGCGGGCTCGACGTGACGCTCGTGTCGTGCCACCTCAAGTCGAAGCTGCTGACCTTTCCCGGCGGCCGGTTCGCCCCACGGGACGAGGACGAGCGTGCCCGGTTCGCCGTGTACGCGCTCGGCCGCAGGGCCGCCGAGGCGGCGACGGTGCGCGAGTTCGCGACCCGGCTGCTCGACGGCGAGGGACGACGGCGGGCGCTGGCGGTGCTCGGCGACCTCAACGACGAGCAGTACGCGGCGACCACGACCCTGCTGCAGGGGCCGCCCGGTTCGGAGCTGCACACGCCGGGCTTCGACCGCGACGACCGGGGAGACGGCGCGCGGCTGTGGAACCTCGCCCCGCTGATCGAGGAGAAGCACCGGTTCTCCAGGACCTACCAGGGCCGGCGAGAGCTGATCGACCACATCCTCGTCAGCCACCGGCTCGTCGGGTCCGTGAGCGCGGTGGTCACCGGCGAGGGCGGCGACTCGGTGACCGACGACCCGGGAGAGCGGCGCGACGCGCCCGGCTCGGATCACCGGCCCGTGCTCGCGCGCCTCGATCTCGGCTGAGTCATCACCGTCCGATGCGGACAGTGCGTCAGACGGGATCCAGCTCGCCCGACTCGACCGGTGTCGGCGGCACCAGCACGGTGTCCGTCTCGCGGCCCGGGTGGGTCCACAGCACCACCTGGGTGCCCTCCTCGGCCCCGGCGGTGCCCACGGGACGCTGCGCCGTGACCACGCCGGTCGTCGGCTCGGCGCCGTCGTCCGGGCCGACGGGAACCAGGCCGGCGCGCCGCACGATCGAGCACGCGTCCTGCGCCCCCAGCCCGACTACGTCGGGCACCTCGGTCACCGGTCGAGGTCGATGCATGGTCCAAGTGTAGGAGCCTTGTCGACACGACGGGCGCTTCCGGCGGCTGGCGTATCACCGGCCGCGTGAACGGTCGGGTCTTCCCTCACGACCCCCTCGGGTCGCACACTGGGAACGTGGTCAACGGACCGCGTTCCACCGTCCGCGAGCAGGCCCGAACGCTCGCGCGGCATCATGCCACCGCCGACCGGGGCCGCGAGAGCCAATGGGCGGCGACGCGCGAACGCTGGCGTGCCGTGCGCGCGGGCGAGATCAGGCGCCTCGCCGGTGAGTTCCTGGCCGGGCGCGAGCCGCTGTTCGCCGACCGGGCCGAGCGGGGCAGGGTGGTCGCGGCCGGCGGCGGCGGGTGGGTCGACGGGCTCGACGAGGCCACCGGCGTCGCCGCAGGGCTGGAGGCGGAGGGCCGGGCCGAGGACGCGGCGCTGCTGCTCGCCGAGTACACCGAGCACGCCGGCGACCCGGCTCCGGACACGCTGCGGCACCACTACCTCGCCTGGCACGCGCTCGCCGCCGGCCACACCGAACGCGCGCTGCGGCACCTGCGGCAGGCGACCGTGCGGCTCATCCTCGTCGGCGGGCTGCCCGGCTCGGGCAAGTCGACCCTCAGCTGCGCGCTGGGCGATCACCTGCACGCGCCGGTGCTGAGCCTGCGCGACCAGGAGCACGCCGAGCGGTCCTACCCTGAGCTGCTCAGGCGCGCGGCGACCCGCCTCGGGATGGGCACGCCGGTGGTGCTCGACGCGTCGTGGATGGCGCCGGAACACCGCATGGCGGCCACCGATCTCGCGAGGGAGACCCACAGCAAGCTGGTGCGGCTCTGCTGCTGGGCACCGAAGGCGATGACGGCGCGCCGGGGCGGCCCGGGCTCGGAGCAGTGCGCCAAGGCCGAGGAGCACGTCAACCCCTGGCCGGGCGCCTACACGATCATCACCGCGGGCAGCCCCGCCGACTCCCTCACCCAGGCCCTCGACTTCGTCTAGCCCTGCGCTTCCGCAGTGAAGGCCACCTTCACTGCGTTCAACGCAATGAAGGTGGCCTTCACTGCGGACGAGCGTCAGATGCCCAGCGAGCAGTTTGTGCGCCCGGGCCCGCGCTCCGGTGGAACCACCCGGATGGGGGGTCGCCCGCGCTCAGGCCTGCTTGTTCTTCTTGCCCTGCTCGTCCAGTTCCCTGCGGACCTCGTCCATGTCCAGGTCGCGCACCTTGCCGATCAGCTGCTCAAGGGCGTGCTCGGGCAGCGCGCCCGGCTGCGCGTACAGGAGCACGCCGTCGCGGACGGCCATCAGCGTCGGGATCGAGGAGATGCCGAACGCCTGCGCGATCGAGGTCTGCGCCTCGGTGTCGACGGTGCCGAACACGATGTCGGTGTGCCGGTCCGCCGCCTGTTCGTACACGGGTGCGAACTGACGGCACGGCCCGCACCACGAGGCCCAGAAGTCGACCAGCACGATGCCGTCCTTTCCCACGACCTCCTCGAAGTTGTCGCTGGTCAGCTCCACGGTCGCCATGCGAATCCCTGCTTTCCGCTCCACTCGGGGTAGAACACTTGTTCGATAGCCGGTAGGCTCACCGGCATGGATGTCGCACTCCAGGGTTCCCTGTTCGGGGCGAGCGATGCCACCGCGCTCGGCCCGCTCCACGACGTCCGGCGCACGGAACTGGGCGCGGGCGCGTGGGTCGACGTGCTGCCGGGGTGGCTGACGGGGGCCGATGTGCTGTTCGAGCGACTGGCCACGGGGGTGCCGTGGCACGCGGAACGCAGGCGGATGTACGACCGCACCGTGGACGTGCCGCGCCTGCTCAGCTTCTACGGCGAGGACGACGAGCTGCCGGATCCGGTGCTCACGCGGGCGCGCGAGCTGCTGAACGAGCACTACGGTGCCGAGCTCGGTGAGCCGTTCCGCACCGCGGGGCTGTGCTACTACCGCGACGGGCGCGACAGCGTCGCGTGGCACGGCGACACGATCGGCAGGGGCAGCACCGAGGACACGATGGTGGCGATCCTGTCGGTGGGCGCTGCGAGGGCATTGCTGCTGCGGCCGAGGGACGGGCCGGGCGGCACGGTGCGCTACGGGCTCGGCCACGGCGACCTGATCGTCATGGGCGGGTCGTGTCAGCGCACGTGGGAGCACGCGGTGCCGAAGACGAGCAAACCGGTGGGGCCGCGCATCAGCATCCAGTTCCGGCCCCGCGGCGTGCGGTGATGCCGGTTTAGCAACTCCGGCAATGGTCATCCTGGGAACTCCAGTCAGCGTTCCCAGGAAGGAAGGCAGCCGTGCCCGAGAACATCTTCGTCCTCGGACTCGACGACGCGAACCGCGAGGTGCTCGAACGGCTGCCCGGCGCGGAGAACTACCGGTTCCACGGTCTGCTGGACGTCGGCGCGATGCGGATCGGCGACACCGACTACGAGCGGCTGCTCGACAGGGCGAACCGGGAGCTCGACGCGTTCGATGGGCCGGTGCACGCGATCACGGGGTACTGGGACTTCCCGGTGACGTCTTTGGTTCCGGCTCTGTGCGAGCCGAGGGGGCTGCCGTGCCCGAGCCTGGAGTCCATCGCCAAGTGCGAGCACAAGTACTGGAGCAGGCTGGAACAGCGCGCGGTGATCGACGAGTACCCCCGGTTCGGGCTCGTCGACCTCGACGGCGAGCCCGCACTGCCGGAGGGGCTGCGCTACCCGGTGTGGCTCAAGCCGGTGAAGTCGGCCTCGTCCAAGCTGGCGTTCGAAGTGGACGGTGACGAGGCGCTCGCCGAAGCCGTGCACACGATCCGGGAGGGCATCGACGACGTCTCCGGCCCGTTCGACGCCGTCCTCGCCAGGCTGGATCCGCCACCGGAGATCGCCGAGGCGGGCGCGCGGGCGTGCCTGGCCGAGGAAGCCGTCGGCGGTGCGCAGATCACCGTCGAGGGCTACAGTGTCGACGGCGAGCCGCACGTGTACGGCGTCGTCGACTCGGTGTCCTATCCGGACAGTTCGAGTTTCCTGCGCTACCAGTACCCCTCGACCCTGCCCGCGCCCGTGCAAGAGCAGGTCACGGACATCTCGAAACGGCTCTGCACGCGGCTCGGGCTGACGGCCACGACGTTCGACATCGAGTTCTTCGTGGACGAGGACGCCGCCCGCGTGTGGGTGCTGGAGATCAACCCACGGCTGTCGCAGTCCCACGCGCGGCTGTTCGAGCACGTGGACGGCGTGTCCAACCTGCACTGCATGGTGAGCCTCGCGCTCGGCCGCGACCCGCGGATGCCGCAGCGCGAGGGCCGGTACGCGCTGGCCGCCAAGTGCTTCCTGCGCCGGTTCACCGACGGCGTCGTGCGCCGCGTGCCCACAGCGGAGGAGGTCGAGCGGATCGAGCGTGAGGTGCCCGGCGTCTCGATCGACCTGACCACCGAGGAGGGCGCGCGGCTGTCCGCACAGTACGCGGCCGACAGCTACAGCTACGAGCTGGCCGACCTCCACATCGGAGCCGACGACCAGGCGGAGCTGACCGCGAAGTACGAACGGTGCGTGGAGGCGCTGCCGTTCGAGATCGAGGAGCGAGCCGACGACTAGGAGGCGTTGTTGCGGACGGTGACCTCACTGCCGTACGAGGTGCGCGAGGACGACTGCGTCTGGATCCCGATGTCCGACGGCGCACGGCTCTCGGCCCGGATCTGGCGACCCGTGTCGGCGGACGACCACCCCGTGCCCGCGATCCTGGAGTTCATCCCCTACCGCAGGCGCGACCTCACCGCACAGCGGGACTCGGTGCACCACCCCTACCTCGCCGGGCACGGCTACGCCGCCGTACGCGTGGACCTGCGCGGCAGCGGCGACTCCGACGGCATCCTCGCCGACGAGTACCTGGAGCAGGAGCTCGCCGACGGCGAGGAGGTGCTGGCGTGGCTGGCCGGGCAGCCGTGGTGCGACGGCAACACCGGCATGATGGGCATCTCGTGGGGCGGGTTCAACGCGCTGCAGCTCGCCGCGCGGCGCCCGCCCGGCCTCGGCGCCATCGCGACACTCAGCTCCAGTGACGACCGGTACGCCGACGACGTGCACTACATGGGCGGCTGCCTGCTCTCGGACAACCTGTCGTGGGCGTCGACGATGTTCGCGTACAACTCGTGCCCGCCCGACCCGGCCGTCGTGGGTGAACGCTGGCGGGACATGTGGCTGCACCGCCTGCGGCACAACGAACCCTGGCTGATCGAATGGCTGCGGCACCAGCGGCGGGACGATTACTGGCGGCACGCGTCGGTGTGCGAGGACTACGTGGCGGTCGGCTGTCCCGTGCTGGCGGTCAGCGGCTGGGCCGACGGCTATTCGAACTCCGTCTTCCGGCTGCTCGCCGAGCTCGACGTGCCGAGGCAGGGCCTCATCGGGCCGTGGTCGCACAAGTACCCGCACCTCGGCGAGCCCGGCCCGGCGATCGGCTTCCTGCAGGAGCTGGTGCGGTGGTGGGACCACTGGCTCAAGGGCGACGACAACGGTGTGCTGGACGAGCCGATGCTGCGGATCTGGATGCAGGAGAGCGTGCGCCCTTCCACGGCCTACGAGGAACGGCCCGGCCGCTGGATCGGTGAGCCGAGCTGGCCGTCACCGCATGTCGACCCGCTGCGGCTCACACTGCTGCCCCAGCGGATCTCCACCGATGGCGCCGCCGAACCGGAACGCGAGCTGAGCGTGGAGTCACCGCTGTCGGTCGGCCAGTTCGCGGGCAAGTGGTGCTCCTACAACGCACCGCCCGACCTGCCCTACGACCAGCGCGAGGAGGACGGCGGCTCGCTCGTGTTCGACAGCGAGCCGCTGCGCGAGCGCCGCGAGATCCTCGGCGCGCCGGTGGCGGAGCTGGACCTCGCCGCCGACCGGGAGTGCGCGATGGTGGCCGTGCGCCTGTCCGACGTGGCGCCGGACGGCAGGGCCACGCGCGTGAGCTACGGCCTGCTCAACCTGGCCCACCGGGACGGGCACGACCGTCCGGAGCCGCTGGTGCCAGGGCAGCGCTACCGGGTGCGGGTGGCGCTCAACGGCGTGGCGCAGGCGTTTCCGGCGGGGCACCGGATCCGGCTCGCGATCTCCACGTCGTACTGGCCGCTCGCGTGGCCGCCGCCGGAACCGGTGCGGCTGAGCGTGTTCGCCGGAAGCAGCACGCTGGAGCTGCCGGTGCGCCCGCCGAGGGAGGACGAGTGCGTGCCCACGCGGTTCGGCGAGCCGGAGGGCGCGCCGCCGATCACCACCACGCGCGTGCGCCCCGGCGACGGGCGGTGGACGGTGTCGCGGGATCTCGTGGACTACCACTCGGCGCTGGAGGTGGTGAAGGACCTCGGCGTGGTCCGGTTCGAGGACATCGGCCTCGACGTGCACCGCAACGCCTACGAGAGGTACGAATGGGTGCGCGACGACTTCCAGTCGGTGCGCGGCAGCGTCGACTGGACGATGCGGTTCGCGCGCGGTGACTGGGATGTGGAGACCACGACGTCGACCACGCTCACCTGCACGCCCACGGAGTTCCACGTGCACGCGCGGCTCGACGCCTACGAAGGCGGCCAGCGGGTCGTGTCCCGCGACTGGGACACCACCGTCCCCCGCGACCACGTCTAGCGCCTGTTTTAATGCGCTGATCTGGAAAGTTTCTGGTCAGCGTGGTGATCACGGCGTGTCAGAGGTCAGATAGTCGAGGTCTCCGGTAGATCGATCAACGACCAAGTAGATCGAGAACACCGGAGACCTCGTGGCCAGCGTAGCGGCGACGGGGCGAGCCGACCTGACCGACGCGCAGTGGGCGGTGCTGGAACCGCTGCTGCCGGTGGGACAGAAGCCGGGTCGCCCACCGAAATGGACCAAGCGTCAACTTCTTGACGGAATCCGGTGGCGGGTGCGTGTGGGCGCTCCCTGGCGCGATGTCCCACCGGTGTATGGGTGCTGGCAGACGGTCTACGGGCTGTTCCGGCGCTGGCAGCGCGCTGGCGTGTGGGCGGTAATCCTGGCGGCGTTGCAGGCCAGAGCCGATGGAGCCGGGGTGATCACGTGGGACGTGAGCGTGGATTCCACGATCAACCGAGCGCATCAGCATGCGGCGGGCGCGCGGTCCGATGGTGACCTTCAGCAGGAACCGCCGGGTGGGGTGGGTGAGCCCGAGCCAGCCGATCACGCGTTGGGCCGGTCTCGGGGTGGATGGACTACCAAGCTGCATCTGGCGACCGAGCAGGGGCAGAGGCCGCTGTCCTTGCTGGTGACCGCAGGGCAGTGGGGGGACAGCCCGCAGTTCGAGGCGGTGCTGGCCGGAATCCGGGTCGCCCGAGTTGGTGGTGGGCGAGCCCGGACCCGACCGGATCGGGTGCTGGCGGACAAGGCCTACAGCTCCCGAGCTAACCGGGCCTACCTGCGCAAGCGCGGGATCGCGTGCACGATTCCCCAGCCCGCCGATCAAATCCGGCATCGCCGCAAGCGTGGACGGGCGGGTGGTCGACCACCCGCGTTCGACCCGCACACCTACACGCAGCGCCACGCGGTCGAATGCGGGATCAACCGCCTCAAACGTAACCGAGCTGTGGCCACTCGATATGACAAGCTCGCGGTCCGCTACGAAACGACAGTCCACATCGCCGCGATCAACGAGTGGCTACCTCGCTTATAAAACACGCCCTAGCCCCGACCGCAGTGAAGGCCACCTTCACTGCGTTCAGCGCAGGCATGGTGGCCTTCACTGCGGCCGGCCACGGGGGACGCGGAGGCGGCGGGCGCCGTCGGCGTCCCGCGCCGTGACCCCCTCGGCGTCGAGGCGTTCCAGCAGCGGCACGGCGACGCGCCGCGTGGTGCCCAGGGCGCGCCGCGCCTCGCTCACCGTGAACGGCTCGGCGAGCCCGCCCAGCACCCGCTCCGCGTGCCGCAGCGCGTCCGGCGCGAGCACGATCGTCTCGGTGAGCCGCAGCAGCCTGCCCGCGCGCTCGGCGGCGGCCAGCTCCTTCGGGCCAAGGCCGAGTGCGGCGAGGTCGCCGGCCTCGGGCGCGCGGAACGGTTCCTCCGCGAGGCTGCGCAGCAGCGCGGCGACGGCGCGGCCGACGGATTCCGGCAGGCTGCCCTCCCGCTCCGGGCGCAGCACGAGTCCGTCGTGGACGGTCAGCCCGGTACCCTCCAGCGCGGCGGGCAACAACGCCGCGGGTACCCCGAGTGCCCGCCGCAGCGCGTCGGCGGGCATCCCGGCCGCGAGCGGATCGGCCGCGGTGAACGACTCGACGGCCTCGGCCGCCCGCGCGGGCAGGGCGGCGAGCAGGTCCGCGTCGACCGCCCACTCCCCCACCGTCACACCGGCGGGCTCCCAGCCGAGCGCCCGCAGCCGCGCGAGCGGCACGGCGCCGTGGCGGCGCACGTGGGCCGCGGCGAGGTCGCCGCGCCCCAGCTCGTGTGCCCGCGCGGTCGCCGCGCCCCGGCGGCGCAGCGGGGGCGGTGCGGGGTCCAGCACCTCGGCTCCGGCGGGGACCCGGTGCTCGCCGGGATCACGCAGCAACCCGGTGTCCCCGGCCCGCAACGGCAGCGGGCTCGCGAGCGCGAGCCGGGCCGTGTCCGTCCCCAGTGGACGAACCCGGCACGGCACGGCCGCGGCGCCGACGTGCAGCACCAGCTGGCGGTGCAGGTCGGCGGCCTTGTCGCCGCGCAGCCGCACGTCGATCTCCCGCGTGTTCTCCCACGCACCCGGTGTGACGAGCGCGTCGCCGCGCCGCACCCGGTCGCGGTCGACGCCACGCAGGTTCACCGCGACCCGCGCGACCGCGGCGACCTCCTCGCGGGCCTCACCGAGCGACTGCAGGCCGCGCACCACCACGCGCTCGCCGGTCCCAGCGAGCAGCAGCTCGTCACCGGCGCGCAGGGTTCCGGCGCCGAGGGTTCCGGTGACGACGGTGCCGGCACCGCGCACGGTGAACGCGCGGTCGGCCCACAGGCGCACCTCCGCGGTGCGCGCGGGCGCGGGCAGGCGGCGGACCAGCGCGAGGAGTTCCTGCCGCAGCACCGGCAATCCCTCGCCGGTGCGGCCGCTGACGGCGACGGCGGGCACGTCGCCCAGTGTGGTCGCCGCGAGGCGCTCCCGCGCCGAGGCCAGCACCGGTGCGGGATCGGCGCGATCGGCCTTGGTGACCACCAGCAGCCCGTGCCGCACGCCGAAGGCGTCGAGCGCGGCGAGGTGCTCGCCCGACTGCGCCTGCCAGCCCTCGTCGGCGGCGACCACGAACATCGCCGCGGCGACCGGCCCCGCTCCGGCGAGCATGTTGGGCACGAACCGTTCGTGGCCGGGCACGTCGACGAACGCCAGCACCTCGCCGTCGAGCTCGGTCCAGGCGAAGCCGAGGTCGATGGTGAGGCCACGGCGCCGCTCCTCGGCGAGCCGGTCGGGCTCCATGCCGGTGAGGGCACGCACGAGAGTGGACTTGCCGTGGTCGACGTGCCCCGCGGTGGCTAGGACGTGCATCGTGCCACGGCCTCCCGCAGGAGCCGGTCGTCGGCGGGCGCGACGGTCCGGAGGTCGAGCAGGCACCGGCCGCGCTCGACCCGCCCTGCCACGGCCGGGTCGCCGAGCCGCAGGCGGCGCGCGTACGACTCGGGCAGGCTGACCGCGGCGCTGCGCAGTTCCACACCCGGCGCCCCGCCGCCGCCCACTGCGGCCCGCGCGTCCACGGCGACGGCGTCGGCCCCCGCCTCGCGCAGCTCGGCGGCGAGGCGCTCCGCGCGCTCCCGCAGGGCTTCCGGGTCCGCGTCGAGGGCGGCGCGCACCGGCGGCACCGGGCCGCGCAGGGTCGCCTCCAGTGCCGCCAGTGTCAGTTTGCCGACGCGCAGCGCCCGCGCGGCGGGATGGCGGCGCAGGCGCTCCACGAGGCCGGGCTCCCCGAGCAGCAGCCCCGCCTGCGGGCCGCCGAGGAGCTTGTCTCCGCTGGCGGTGACGAGCGAGGCGCCGGCACGCAGCGCCGTGGTGGCGTCCGGCTCGTCCGGCAGCAGCGGATCGGGGCGCAGCAGCCCGGAGCCGATGTCCGCGACCACCGGGACGCCAAGCTCGGCGAGCTCGGCGAGCCCGGCCTCGGCGGTGAAGCCGCTGACGCGGAAGTTGGACGGGTGCACCTTCAGCACGAACCCCGTCTCCGGGCCGACGGCCCCGGCGTAGTCGCGGGCGGTGGTGCGATTGGTGGTGCCAACCTCGCGCAGCCGCGCCCCGGCCGACTCCAGCAGTTCCGGGATCCGGAAGCCGTCGCCGATCTCGACGAGCTCACCCCTGCTGACCACGATCTCCCTGCCCTGCGCCAGGGCGAGTGCGCAGAGCAGGAGCGCGGCGGCGTTGTTGTTGACCACGTGCACGGCGCCGGCCCCTGGCACGGCCTCGGCGAGCGCGGCGAGCGCCCCGCGGCCCCGCCCGGCGCGCTGCCCGGTGCCGAGATCGAACTCGACGTCGGTACTGCCGCCCGCGGCGCGCACGGCGTCGAGCGCGGCCGCGGACAGCGGGGCGCGGCCGAGGTTGGTGTGCACCACCACGCCGGTGGCGTTGAGCACGGGCCGCAGCGACGAGGCCGTGGCGGGCAGTGCGGCGACGGCCTCCTCGGCGACGTCCTCGGGCGCGATCTCCCCGGCACGGGCGCGGTTCTGCGCGGCGATGACGGCCGCTTTCACCAGCGCGGGCCCGAGCTCGGCCGCCGCCTTCGCGAGCCTCGGCTCGGCGAGCAGGGTGTCGGTGCGCGGGATGCGCCGCCGCGGGTCGGTCATGGCGGCGCCCCCACGCCTCGGCGGAGGCGAACGGGAATCGAACCCGCCAACGACAGTGCCTGCCGTTCCACGGTTTTGAAGACCGCGCCGGTCACCAGGCCGGAAGCGCCTCCCTGGGACATGCCGTCATCTTCGCAAGGCGCGCCGGCGCCCGCAGCGCGAGCATGGGTGGCATGGCTTACCGACTCACTCAGTACGCGCACGGCGGCGGCTGCGCCTGCAAGATCCCGCCCGGCGAGCTCGAGGACGTGGTTCGCGGGCTGGCCGGCCCCGGTCCCGAGAAGCCGCACGGGGAGCTGCTCGTCGGTCTCGACGACGGCGACGACGCCGCCGCGGTCCGCATCGAGGGCGGGCAGGCGCTGATCGCCACCACCGACTTCTTCACGCCCGTCGTCGACGATCCCTATGACTGGGGCCGGATCGCGGCGGCGAACGCGCTGTCGGACGTCTACGCGATGGGCGGGCGGCCGGTGGTGGCGGTGAACCTGCTGTGCTGGCCGCGTGAGACGTTGCCGTTCGAGCTGGCGGCCGAGGCGCTGCGCGGCGGCAAGGAGGTGTGCGCGAGCGCGGGCTGCCACCTCGCGGGCGGGCACAGCGTGGACGACCCGGAACCCAAGTACGGCCTCGCGGTCACCGGTGTCGCCGACCCGGATCGCCTGCTGCGCAACGACTCCGGCCGCGCGGGGCTGCCACTGTCGCTGACGAAGCCGCTCGGGCTCGGGGTGCTGAACGCGCGGCACAAGGCGACCGCCGAACGCTTCGAGCAGGCGATCGAGGTGATGACCACGCTCAACGACACCGCGGCGAGCGCCGCCGTGGCCGCGGGCATCACGTGCGCGACCGACGTGACCGGTTTCGGGTTGCTGGGTCACCTGCACAAGCTGGCGCGGGCCAGCGGCGTCACGGCGGTGGTCGACGCGGAGGCGGTGCCCTTCGTGGACGGTGCGAGGGAGGCGCTGCGCGCCGGGTTCGTGCCGGGCGGCAGCCGCCGCAACCTCGACTGGGTCCGCCCGCACGCCGACCTCGGTGTGGCCGAGGAGACCGCGCTGCTGCTGGCCGACGCGCAGACCTCCGGCGGCCTGCTGCTCGCGGGCGAGATTCCCGGCGCGCCGGTGATCGGCGAGCTGGTGCCCCGCCGCGGGCACACCACGCTGGTGGTGCGCTGAGGTTTGCCTCCCCCGGTGCCGGTAACTCCTGGGCCGATGGGGAAAGGAGGAACCATGCCGGACCAGGGAAGCGAGCGCTCCGCACGCGCGCCGGGCTACCCCGACCGGGCGCCGGGTCCGAAGGGCACCGAGGGCACCAGCCGGGCGACCCGGCCCTCGACGCCGAGGGCAACCCGCCGGGGCCCGCCGAGGGAGAGCTGGAGCTGCGCAGCGCGGCGTTCACCGACCACACGCTGATCCCCGACCGCTACGCCCACCACCGCGACAACGTCTCGCCGCCGCTGGAGTGGTCGCGGCCGCCGGACGGGACCGAGGAGCTGGCACTGGTATGTGAGGACCCGGACGCGCCGGGCGGGACGTTCACCCACTGGGTCGTCACCGGGCTCGCGCCCGACTGCACCGGCGCCGACGAGGGCCGCCTGCCGTCCGGGGCGACGCCGGGCCGCAACGGCTTCGGCGAGCTGGGCTGGGGCGGCCCGCAGCCGCCGGTCGGCGACGACGCGCACCGGTACTTCTTCCGGCTCTACGCCGTCGACCGCCCGCTCGGGCTCGGCGAGGGCGCGAGCGCCGAGGACGTGCACGCCGCCGTGTCCGGGCACACCCTGGCGAAGGGCAACCTGGTGGGCCTCTTCGCCCGCTGACCCGGGTTGACCGGCCCACAGACGCCGCGACCCCCCTTCGCGGCGGCGCCCACCGCCCCCAAGGCCACCTTTGTTGCGTTCAACGCAACCAAGGTGGCCTTGGGGGGCGTTCAGTCAGGGGCTCAGGGGGCTGGTTCGACGTGGACCACCTTGGTGGTGGTCATCTCGTCGAGGAGTTCCGGGCCGTAGCCGAAGCCCTGGCCGCTGGCGCCCCTCGGCTGGGCCGCGCCGCCCGGCGCGCCGCCGAACACGGCGTTGACCTTCACCGTGCCCACCGGCAGGGCGCGCCACGCCCGCTGCGCGTGCTCCATCGAGCGGGTCAGCACCGTCGCCGCGAGGCCGTAGCGGTCCTCGCCCGCCGCACGGAGCCCGGCCTCGAAGTCGTCGACCACGCACACGGGGGCCACCGGCCCGAACGTCTCCTCCCGCAGGATCGCCAGGCCGGGCGCGCAGTCGGCCAGCACCGTCGCCGGGTATCGCGCACCGGGGCCCTCGGGGACCACGCCGCCCGCGCACAATCGTGCCCCCTCGGCCACGGCGTCGGCGACCTGCCCGTGCACCTTCTCCCGGTGCGGCACGTCCACGAGCGGCAGCAGGCCGAGCCGCTCGGCCTCCGCTGTCAGCGCCTCGACGAACGGCCCGGCGAGCGCGCGGTGCACGTAGATCCGCTCCACCGCGACGCAGATCTGGCCGCTGTTGCCGAACGCGCCGGTCGCGGCCTGCTCCGCCGCCCACGCGGGGTCCACGTCGCCGTCGACGAGCAGCGGGTCGTTGCCCCCGTTCTCCAGCAGCACCTTCGCGCCGGTCCGCGCCGCGGCCCCGGCGATGGCCCGCCCGGCCTCGGTGCTGCCGACGTGCGCGATGAGGTCGACGCCGTCGCTGCCGGCGAGCCAGGCGCCCACCTCGCCGTCACCGGCCAGGCACGTCAGCACGCCCTCGGGCAGGTACGGGGTGATCAGCTCGCCGAGCAGCAGGCCCGTGTGCGGGCACCGCTCGCTCGGCTTGTGCACCACGGTGTTGCCGGTGGCCAGTGCGGCGCCGAGCAGGCCGCACGCCACGGCCACCGGGTCGTTCCACGGCGTGAGCACCGCCGCGACGCCCCGCGGCTCGGGCACCATGAGGTCGGTCGCCCCCGGGTCGCCGAGCAGGCTTCTCCCCCGGTGCACGGGCCCCAGTTCGGCGTACTGCTCCAGCGTGCCCGCCCCCGCGAGCACGCCGTCCTTCGCGTCGGCGGCGGGACGGCCGGTCTCGGCCTCGTTCACCCGGGCGAGGTCCTCGGCCCGGTCCCGGATCGCGGCCGCCGCCGAGCGCAGGGCGGCTCCCCGTTCCGCGGCGGGAGCTCCCGCCCACAGCGCGCGTGCCCCGCGTGCGGTGGCGACCGCGCCGGCGACGTCCTGCCTGCTCGCCTTCGCGACCCGGCCGACGAGCCCCCCGTCGAGCGGGCTGTCGATGCGGATGGCGTTCGGCTCGTCGGGGCCGGCGGCGGGCAGGTCGAGTTCAACGGCGAGATCGGTCATGGCACACCTCCTGCGGCGAGGGTGGTCCGCCGGCGTCCGCCATAAACGTGACCGCCCCGCCGCGAAGGTCCGCCCGGGTCAGGTCTTGGAGTACTCCGCGCTCACCGCGTTCGGCCCGTCGTAGGTGCGCTCGGGCAGGGAACGAAGGTGCTCCAGCACGTCGTCGTCCGCGCCCTTGCTCCTGGCGTGCTCCACGAGGTCGTCCCTCGAGCACGGGTAGTCCACTCCGGCCAGGTACTTCTGCATCTGGATCGGGTTCGGTTGTGCCATCGGTGCATCACCTCCACGCGGCGCATACCCACGAGCCGACCGGGTAACCGAACACGATGGAGGTCGACCAGGAACAGCTGCTGCGCACCATCACCAGGGTGGTGAACACGCTGAAGGCCGCCGGGCTGCGGTTCGCGCTCGCCGGGGGCTGCGCGGTGTACGCGCGCGGGGGCCCCGCCTCCGACCACGACGTGGACATCTTCGTCACCGAGCAGGACGCCGGCGTCGCGCGCAAGGCGCTCATCGCGGAGGGCATGCGTGCCGCGGACCCGCCGGAGGACTGGCTCACCAAGGTGTACGACGGCGACTGCCTCGTGGACCTCATCTTCAGGCCCAACCAGCGCCCCGTGACGCCCGAGCTGCTCGACAGCTGCGACGAGCTGCGGGTCGGCGCCACGGCGGCGCCGGTGCTGCCCGCCACCGACGTGATCGTCGACAAGCTGCTCGTGCTGGGCCCGCACCGCTGTGACCTGACGCCGCTGCTGCCGATCGCGAGGGCGCTGCGCGAGCAGGTCGACTGGGCGCGGGTGGAGCGCGAGACCGCCGGCTCGCCGTACGCGCGGGCCTGTCTCGGCCTGCTCACCGATCTCGGTGTGAAAGGAGTGTCCGATGCTGAACCCGGGTAGCGGCGAGGCACCAGAGTACATCGCGGCGAGGATCCGCAGAGCGCTCGCGGAGGATCCGCGCACCGCGGAGCTCGGCATCCAGGTGATCGTGAAGGGCGCGCACGTGTACCTGTGCGGAACCGTCTCGTCGCAGCAGTGCAAGGAGGAGCTGAATCGCGTGGCACAGGAGAGGGAACCCACGCTGACCGTCCACAACGACGTCGACGTGGTCGAGGCGGGCGAGCCGGGCGCGCCGGAGGTGCTCCGATGATCCGCATCGCGGCCGTCGGCGACGTGCACCTCGGCCCGGAAGCCCAGGGCAGGCTACGGCCCGCGCTGGAACACCTGCCCGAGCACGCGGACGTCCTGCTGCTCGCGGGCGACCTGACCCGGCACGGCACCCCCGAGGAGGCGCGCGTGGTCGCCACCGAGTTCCGGGACGTCGGCGTGCCGGTGCTCGCCGTGCTCGGCAACCACGACCATCACGGCGACGCCGTGCCCGAGGTCACCGAGGCGCTGTCCGAGGGCGGCATCCAGGTGCTGGAGGGCGACGGCGTGGTGCTGCCCGTGGACGGGCACCGGCTCGGCGTGGCCGGGGTGAAGGGTTTCGGCGGCGGGTTCGAGGGCCGCTGCGCGAGCGCGTTTGGCGAGCCCGAGATGAAGGCGTTCGTCGGGCACACCATCGAGATCGCGGGCAAGCTCCAGTCCGCACTGGGCTCGCTGTCGTGCGACATCCGCGTGGCGCTCATGCACTACTCGCCGGTGCCGGACACGCTGCACGGCGAGCCGCTGGAGATCTACCCGTTCCTGGGCGCCTATCAGCTCGGCGAGGCCGTGGACGCCACCGGCACACATCTCGCGGTGCATGGCCACGCCCACGCCGGCTGCGAGCGCGGCGTGACACCGGGCGGCGTCCGGGTGCGCAACGTCGCGCAGCCGGTGATCCGCTCGGCGTTCACGGTCTACTGCGTGGAGGCCTGAGAGTCACCGGGAAGCAGCCCCTCGGCATCGTCCGGGGTGGACGGTGGCTGCTCGGTCTCCGCCTGCCCGCCGTCGTCCGGTTCCGGCGACGGACGCGGCTCGGGCTCGGGTTCCGGCTCCGGTTCGGGTTCCTCGCAGACGATGGCGGGCTGCGGGTTGTAGACGACCGTGCGCGGCTCGCGCCGGACCTCCTGGCCCGTGGCGGCGTCGCGGAGGATGCGGGTGTCGGTGACGCTGAAGCCGCTGGCGCCGCTGCTCGGAGAGCACGTCTCGATCGGCTCCACCTGCACCGGTGGCGAGGTGTAGCCGAAGCGCTCGCCGGTGACGGACTCGACGTCGTAGCGCTTGGTGCCCCACAGCCGCACGGTGATGTCCGACTCGGTCCAGATGGTCTGGATCACCACGCCGGTCTCGGAGTCGTTGGTGAACTTCAGGTCGATGACGCTGGAGCCGTCCGGGTTCTGGTACACGGTGGCCTCGCGGCCCTCCGGGTAGCGGCTGATGTAGTAGCTGTGCTCCTTGTGCTCGGTGTCCTTCATCCCGGCGAAGTACGCGGCGTTGTAGAGCGTGGTCGCGAACTGCGAGATGCCGCCGCCGACCGCGCGGCCCGGCACGCCGTTGGAGATCACGCCCGCGGCGACGTAGCCCTGCTCGAGCCCGCGGGGGCCGGTGAACCCGTTGAGGCTGAACGTCTCCCCCGGTTTCACGACCGCACCGTCGACCTCCTCGGCGACCGTGCGGATGTTGATGCCGGAGTCGTAGGCGAAGCCCTCGGTGGTGAACTCGCCGATGACCTCCTTGATGCCCAGCCGCTCGGCCTGCTCGGTGGTGAGCGCCGCGGGCTGCGCCGCGTACGTGGCGGTGATCGCGCGCTCGCCGCGCTGCTTCAGCACGCCGGGCAGGCCGGCCAGGGTCTTGTCCCAGTCGATGCCGCGGCCGTGCACGGACGGCTCGATGCGCACGGAGCCGCCCGCGAAGACGAACCGGGCGTCGCGGCCGCGTTCCTCGGTGGGGGCGAGCTCGGCGCCGACGGCGTCGACGACGGCCTTCCGCTCGATGCGAGGGGCGAGCGAGCCGTCCTCGCGGGCGGAGAACTTCAGTGCCGCCGCGATCGCCTCGGGCGCCAGCACCGCATCCCTGCCCTCGCCGCGCACCGTCACGGGCCCGGACACCGCGGGGGTGGCGATCTCCTCCAGCGCCGCGCGCACGGTCTCGGGGGTGCTGCGCACCGGGAGGGTCGACACGGGCAGCGACAGCGTGCCCTCGGCGGGCCAGTACCGCAGGATCCGGCTGCGGGCCTCGGCGACGTCGAGCTTCACGCCCTCCTTCGGGTCCTGCGCCACGGGGGTGAGCCCCTCGAAGCGGACCGTGCCCTCGGCGGCGTCCCGGTCGATGGCGGCGCGCAGGCGCTCCACCTCGGCGTCGAAGCGCCGGGGATCGGCCGCGGAGACCACACCGATGTCGTCGCTGGAGAAGAACGACGCGATCCGGGTGAACGGGTTCAGCGGCTGCCGCGCGGCCTCCTCGACGGTCGCGGCCCAGTCGACCCGCAGGCCGACGGAGCCCGGGTCGAGGGTGTACGAGGCGCCCTCGGCGGACAGCTCGACCGGCCCGGCGAGCCGGGGTTCCAGCTCGGTGCGCAACAGCCGCTCGGCGTCCTCGGTGCTCAGGCCGGCGACGTCGACGCCCGCCACGACCGTCCCCCTGGCGACGTCGCCCTGGGACACCAGCAGGTCGAGACCGTAGAGCAGCGTGAGCCCGCCGACGACGGCACCGGCGATGATCCCGGCCTTGCGCAGCTTCCGCCGGTCCGGGCCGGAGTCCACTGCGGACTCCGGCGGTTCGGCGGAGAACTCCGAGGACTCGGCGGACTCCGCGGACGCGGGTGCGGTCGGCTCGGTGGTCTCCGCCTCCTGGCGGGTCTCGTCGTCCGGCTGCGGTTCGGTCGAACTGTTCTCCTGAGACACGGTTTCCCCGACTGATCTACTGGTGTGGCAGAAGAGGTGAGCCGGGCAAAAGTACCTCACCAAGCCGGATTCGATGATCAGCACCCCGGTGGAGCACGCTCAGCCCTCGTCGTCGGAGTCCCGTTCGCCGCGGCCGTCCTTGCCGTCCTTGCCACCGTCGTCGATCTTGCGGGAGGAGACGAGCTCGTCGGAGTCGATCAGGGCCTCGCCGTCGTCGGTCACCATGCCGAGGCGGTGCACCTCGCGGTACACGTCGCCGCCGTCCACGGTGAACTCGAGCGCCACCTGCACGGTCTCCTCGTTCAGCGCGCGCGGGCCGCTGACGACCTCGACCTTTTTGATCTCACTCCAGAACTTCTCGTACTCGTCCTTGCCCTGCTCTCGCAGGCCCGGACCGAGTGCGGCCCACCCGGCATCGGTGTCATCGGGTAGCGACGCGTAGTAGTCGTCGACGGCGTCCACCAGCTGGTCCGGGTCCACGGTCTCGGAGGTCGGCGTCGGGCTCGGCGGGCTCGACGAGACGGCGGTGGTGGTGGCCGCGGCGGTGGCCGTCCCGGCGCCGGCGCCCGCCGAGGCGCCCGTGCTGCTGGTGGCGTTGACCAGCAGCTCGGCGACGAGGATCCCGAGCGCCGCCGCGGCCAGCACGGCCAGTGCCGTCAGTGCGATGCGCCTGCTCTGCGAGGACGGGCGGGGCGGCGGGCCCTGGCCCGGCGGCATTCGCGAGACCGCGGCCTGGGGCGGCGGGGAGGGCGGAGGCGGCGGCAGCGGCGCGGCCGGGTGCAGGTCCAGCCGGGTGGCCGGCCTGCGCGGGGGCGGCACGGGAGCGGTCGCCGGCAGCGTCGGCGGGTCGGCGACGGGCGGTTGCCTGCCGTCGGCGACGGCCTGCAGTGCCTCGGCGACCCAGGCCATCGTGGGCCGCGCCGAGGGCTCGGTGCTCAGCATCGCCTGCAGCGGGGCGGTGAGCGGCCCCGCCTGGCGCGGCGGGATCGTCTGCCCGGTCGCGACCGTGTGCAGCAGCGCGATCTCGTTCTCGGTGTTGCCGAACGGGGGCTGGCCCTCGACCGCGGCGTACAGCGTCGCGCCGAGGGAGAAGACGTCGGAGGCGGGCCCCGGTTCGCTGCCGCGCGCCGCCTCGGGCGAGAGGAAGGCGGGCGTCCCGGCGAGCAGACCCGTGCTGGTGACCGTGATGTCCCCGGCGGCGCGCGAGATGCCGAAGTCGGTGATCTTGGTGGTGCCGTCGTCGCCGAGCAGGATGTTGCCGGGCTTGACGTCACGGTGGATGACGCCGGCCGCGTGCGCGGCGGTCAGCGCGGAGGCGACCTGCGCGCCGATGCGGGCGGCCTCGACCGGGGACAGCACGCCCCGCTCGTCGAGCACCGCGGAGAGGCTGCGCGAGGGCAGGTACTCCATGACCAGCAGGGGCTGGCCGTCCTCGTCGGCGACGTTGTAGAGGGAGATGGCGTTGGGGTGCTGCAGCCGGGCGGCGATGCGCCCCTCCCGGAACGCCCGCTGCCGGGCCTTCTCGGTCTCGGCCTCGTTCAGCCCGGGCGGCAGCAGCAGCTGTTTGACGGCGACCGTGCGATCGAGGCGGTCGTCCACGGCCCGCCACACGACCCCCATCGCGCCGCTGCCGATGCGGCTCTGGAGGCGGTAGCGGCCGCCGACCACGCGTCCCTCGTCGTCACTCAACGGCGCCTCCCCTGTCACGCGGACAGATTAGAGCGTGCGTGTCACCGTGCCCCGCCGAGGACCCGGCACATGCTCAGCCACCTGGAGTAATTCGCCTCCGGGCAGCTCAACAGCGTTTCATCGTCACCCGATGGTGGTAACTCGTCCGTGGGCAAGACCTGGCAGGTTAGCAAACCACCATTGATCGAAGGAGATCGATCATGAAAGGCGGGGCACAGGTAGCCGCGGCAGTCGGGGCCGGCTATCTCCTTGGACGCTCTCGCAAGATGCGGCTGGCGTTGATGATCGCCGCGGCGGGTGCGACCGGACGGCTCGGCGGAACGCCCCGCGAGCTGCTGCAGCAAGGGGTGAAGCGGCTCGCGGCATCGCCCGAGCTGGGCAAGATCACCGAAAGCGTCCGTGGCGAACTGCTCGACGCGGCCAGGTCCGCGGCGATGACGGCGGCGAGCAGCCGGATCGACTCGCTCAACGACCGCCTGCAGAGCACGGCAGGACGCGGCGGGAAGGCGCGGGACGAGGAACAGCCCGAGGACGAGGACTACCTCGACGTCGAGGAGGAACCGGAGGCCGAAGAAGCCGAAGAGCCCGAAGAGGCCGAGGACACCGAAGAGCTGGAGGACACCGAGGAATCCGGGGAACCGGAAGAACCCGAGCCCGAGGAAGAGGAAGAGCCCGAGCCACCCCGGCGCAGGCGCGCCGCGGCGGGCAGGTCGTCCACGGGCCGGTCCACCCAGGGCAGGGCGACGCGTACCCGGGCCACGCAGAGCCGGGGCCGGGCACCCGTCCGGCGCACCGGGAGGTGAGCACAGTGGCCACGAGGACGGCGTCCCGCGCCACGAAGGCCGCGGGCGACACGGCGAGCAAGGCCGCGGGCGGGGCCACCAAGGCCGCCGGTGACGCGACCGGGGCGGCGAGCGGAGCCGCGCAGAAGGCGGGCGGCGCACTGCTCAAGCAGGCGATGGGCCAGCTCGCCACGACCGTGGCTCAGCGGGCGGCGTCGTCGGTGACCGACCGGGTCTCCGCGACCGCGGAGCGGCTCAACCAGTACGCCGAGAGCGGCGGCAGCGAGAGCCTCAAGACCGCGCTGACCGGCGCGTCGAAGCTCGCCGAGGGCAAGTCGCCCGTGTCCGCCGTGCTGAGCACCGGGGTCAGCCGCGTCAAGGACAAGGTCAAGGATGCCGTGAGCGGCCTCGGCGGCGGTGAGGGCGGCGACTCCAGCACCAAGGTGAAGGTCACCAACATCGTCGAGTCGATCGACGTCGGCGTGCCCGTCGACCTCGCCTACAACCAGTGGACGCAGTTCACCGACTTCCCTCGCTTCATGAAGAAGGTCGAGCGGGTCGAGCAGGTCTCCGACGAGAAGCTCGAATGGAAGGCCCAGATCTTCCTGTCCCACCGCACGTGGGAGTCCACCATCGAGGAACAGGTGCCGAACGAGCGGATCGTGTGGCGTTCCAAGGGCGAGAAGGGCTACGTCGACGGCGCGGTGACGTTCCACGAGCTGGCTCCGTCGCTGACCCGCATCGTGCTCGTGCTCGAGTACCACCCGCAGGGCTTCTTCGAGAAGACCGGAAACCTCTGGCGGGCGCAGGGCCGCAGGGCGCGCCTGGAGCTCAAGCACTTCCAGCGCCACGTCATGGCACACGCGCTGCTGCACCCCGAGGAGGTCGAGGGCTGGCGCGGCGAGATCCGGCAGGGCGAGGTCGTGGACGGGCAGGCCGCCGACGAGTCCGCCGAACAGTCCGAAGAGGACGAAGGCGCGGAGAACGCGTCCGAGGAAGGAACAGAGGACAACGACCGGGAGGAACAGCCCCCGCCCCGTCGCCGCCGGGCGGCTTCGGGGACAACGACACGCAAGACCCGAGGAGGTCGTTCGTGACCACAGCTGTCCAGCCGGCAGGCGGCGGAGGAGGCGGATTCGACCGCCCCTCCTCCTCCAGCCTCGCCGACGTCATCGACACCATCCTGGACAAGGGTCTGGTGATCGATGCCTACGTGCGGGTCTCGCTCGTCGGCATCGAGCTGCTGACCATCGACGCGCGGATCGTCGTGGCCAGTGTGGACACCTATCTGCGGTTCGCCGAGGCGGTGAACCGGCTCGACATCTCCGACACCGAGCAGAAGGGCTTGCCGGAGCTCATCGAGGACATGAACGAGGGCGGGGCCAAGTCGAAGACCAAGGGCGCGCTCGAAGCCGCGGGCGACAAGCTCAAGGACTTCCTCGCCGAGCCCACCGACGACGGCCGGCAGACGGCGAACCGAGGCCGCGGCCGAAAGGACGACGACTGACATGGCCGACACGCAGTCGACACAGGACACCGTGACCTACGTCTACGGCATCGTGCCCGGCGACGTGGAGAGCGACCCGGAGGCGCGGGGCATCGGCGACCCGCCGGGCAAGATCGCGGTGGTGCGGCACGGCGACATCGCGGCGCTGGTCAGCCACATCAGCCGCGACACGCCGCTCGGCAAGCCCGAGGACCTCGCCGCGCACGCGCAGGTCCTCGACGCGACCTCGGGTGTGGCCCCGGTGCTGCCGCTGCGCTTCGGCGCCGTGGTGTCCGGCGAGGACGCCGTGGCCGAGGAGCTGCTCGCGCAGCACCACGACGAGTTCCGCTCCGCGCTGCGGGAGCTGGAGGGCAAGGCCGAGTACGTGGTCAAGGGCCGCTACGAGGAGCAGGCCATCCTGCGGGAGATCCTCGCCGAGAGTGAGGACGCCGCGCGCCTGCGCGAGGCCGTGCGGGAG
Organism: Prauserella flavalba; assembly: GCF_003202235.1. GTDB lineage: Bacteria > Actinomycetota > Actinomycetes > Mycobacteriales > Pseudonocardiaceae > Prauserella_A > Prauserella_A flavalba. The sequence continues at coordinate 231,803 of NZ_MASU01000008.1, read as the reverse complement.
AAGCCGGAGGACGCGGCCCGCAACGACCGCATCGCGCTCGGCGAACTGATCAACAACGCGATCGCCGCCAAGCGCGAGGTCGACACCCGCAAGGCCGTCGAGAAGCTCGGCGAGCTGGGCGTGACCGTAAACGTGCGCGAGCCGACCCACGAGCGCGACGCCGTCTACGTCGCGTGCCTCGGCGAGGTCGCCGCACAGGGCGAGCTGGAGAAGGCGGTGGGCGAGCTGGCGAAGACGTGGGAAGGCAGGGTCGACCTGCGCCTGCTCGGACCGCTCGCCCCGTACGACTTCGTGGTGACGAAGCAACCCCAGGAGTGACGACATGGGTCTCCTCTCATTGCTCACGGGCCTGCCGCTCGCCCCGGTGCGCGGCGTGATCGCGCTCGGGCGGGTGATCCAGGAGCGCGTCGAGACCGAGATGCACGACCCCGCGTCGGTGCGCCGCGACCTCGAGGCCGCCGAACAGGCACGGGAGCGAGGCGAGATCTCCGCTCGTGAGGAGGCGAGGGTGCAGCAGGAGGCCCTCGACCGCATGACCACTGAGCCGGACTCGCCCGGCGCCGGGAAGGAGTGATCGCGGTGGCAGGCGCGCAGGACGCCTCGGAGCTGCCCGCCCCGGAGGCCGCCGAGGTCGCGGTCGAGCACATCGGCAAGCTGACGGGCCGCGAGATCGTGGGTGTCACGTCGGTCGAGCCGACCGACGACGGCTGGCGCGTGGAGATCGAGGTCGTGGAGGAGCGGCGGATCCCCTCCACCTCCGATCTCCTCGCACTGTACGAAGTGGACTTGGACCTCGGGGGCGAGCTGCTCGCCTACCGAAGAACCCGCCGCTTCAACCGCGGCAGGGGCGACTCCGGGAACGGGATGGCATGACCGAGATCGGACAGCCGGCGTCCTCCGCACTCGGACCCTCGCAGGCGGGTGGTCACCAGCCCGCCAACCTCGGCGACATCCTCGAGCGGGTGCTCGACAAGGGCCTCGTGATCGCGGGTGACATCCAGGTCAACCTGCTCGACATCGAGCTGCTGACGATCAAGCTGCGGCTCGTGGTCGCCTCGCTGGAGACGGCGAAGGAGGTGGGCATCAACTGGTGGGAGAACGACCCGTGGCTCACCGGCGCCAACGGCACCAGGGAGCTCGAACGGGAGAACCGCGAGCTGCGCGCGCGGATCGAGCGGCTCGAGTCGGGCCGGGCCGAGCCAAGGCAGGTGGAGGCCGCGAGCGAGGACGAGCAGTACGAGGAGGACGAGTACGAGCCGGTGGACGTGGTGAACGGCGAGCTCGCCGAGGAGGAGGAACCCGCCCGCGACGAGCGGCGCTGAGGGGAGGTGTGAGCGACGATGGCGGACACATCCGGGGGCTGGCTCTACGCGGTCGCCCGTGAGCTGGACACGGACGCGCTCGCCGGGTTGCGGGGCGTGGCAGGGGCGCCGGTGTACGTGGTGCGGGACGCCGGGCTCGCCGCCGTGGTGAGCGCCGTGGACCTCGCCGAGTTCGGCGCGGAGCCGTTGCGGCGCAATCTGGAGGACCTGGACTGGCTCGCGGTCACGGCACGGGCCCACGACGCCGTGGTGACCACCGTGGGCGCCGCGGCGCAGGCCGCGGTGCCGCTGCGGCTGGCGACCGTGTGCCTCGGCGACGACCGCGTCCGCGATCTGCTCGCGCGCCGCAGGCCCGACCTGGAGAGCGCGCTGGCGCTGCTGACCGGCCGGACGGAGTGGGGTGTCAAGGCCTACGCCGACCCCGAGGCGCTGGCTTCCGTGAACCCCGCGGACACCGCCGGCCCCAGTGGCAAGGGGGGTGCCGGGACGGCCTACCTGCTGCGTCGCAAGGCGCAGCTCTCGGCACGCGAGAAGGCCGAGCGCAACGCGGCCGCGCACGCCGACCGGTTGCACGGCGAGCTCGCGGCGCTGGCCACCGCCGCCCGCAGGCACCCACCACAGGACCCGAAGCTGTCGGGCCGCAAGGGCTGGAACGTGCTCAACGGCGCCTACCTCGTGGACGACGCGAAGGCCGACGAGCTCGCCGCCGCCGTCGACCGGCTCGGCGCCGAACTGGAGGGTGTGCGGCTGGAGCTGACCGGGCCGTGGCCCGCCTACTCCTTCGCGGGCATCGAGCAGGGCGCCGAGCAGGAGCCGCGATGAGTGCCGAGCTGGAGGCCGCCGCGCCGGAACGCCGGATCGCGCTGGTCGACCTGCTGGACCGCGTGCTCGCCGGTGGCGTGGTGCTCTCCGGCGAGGTGACGCTGTCGATCGCGGATGTCGACCTGGTGCACGTGTCCCTGCGCGCATTGATCACGTCGGCCAGCACGCTGGAACGGAGCCTCTCCGGTGAGTGAGAACGCCCACAGAAACGAGCTGCAGGAACGCATCGACGCCGACCCGGAGACCGTCGAGAAGGGTCTCGTGAGCCTCGTGCTGACAATCGTCGAGCTGCTGCGGCAGCTGATGGAACGGCAGGCGCTGCGCCGCGTCGAGGACGGGAAACTGAGCGATGAGCAGGTGGAACGGATCGGCCTGACGCTCATGCGGCTCGAGGAGCGGATGGGTGAGCTCCGAGATCATTTCGGGCTCGAACCGGAAGATCTCAACATCGACCTCGGGCCGCTGGGGCCTCTTCTCGCACCCGAATAGGGGACCTAAGCTGTCCCCTCATGGGTTGGTTGCTGAACGCGTGGCACGAGTCTGCCGCGAAGCGGGAGCTCTCCGCGCTCGCCGACCGGCTGAGCCGGGTCGGGCTCGCCGTCGGCGGTCTGGCGCCGGGGCTGCTCGCCAGCGTCGACCAGCACGCGGCCGCGGTCCGCGACATCCTCACGCTCAGCGGCGGCCGGGTCGGTGCCGTGGAGCTGGCCGGTTACGCCAGGGGCATCCAGGACGCGGCCACCGAGTCCGGCTGGCATCCCCCGCTACGGGACGGCTGGGACGCCGACTGGGTGACCCTGCGCCTGGTCGCCGTGTGCCTGCTGGCCGCGGCCGGCACGGTCGCCGTCGCGGGCGGTGACGTCGACCCCCTGCTCTTCTTCTAACCCCGCCTACCCCACCCCCTCCGCAGTGAAGGCCACCTTGCCTGCGTTGAACGCAGGCAAGGTGGCCTTCACTGCGGTTGTACCTATGGTTACCTCACCGTCACGGGTAGTCGCCACGCGGCGGAGCCGGGGGCGGCGTCGTGGGCGGCGTGGTCGGAGGCGGCGTGGCGCCACCCCTCGGCGTGCCCGTCTGAATGGGCTCGGTCTGCGGCGACTGCTGCATGGTCGGAGCGGCCTCGCCCGTCCTGGCGCGCATCGCGTCCTCGCGGCCCCGCTGGTAGGCCTGGGCCTGCGACCTCGCGTTCGGCATCTCCTCCTCGGCGCGGTTGAGCCAGCGATCCCAGCGCTGCTGCATCGGGCGGATCATGCCGCCACCCATGCCGACGACGAGGATGCCGCCCGCGGTCGCGAGCACGGCGACGAGCACCGGCGTGGTGACCGCGGTCGCGACCCCGATCTGGTTCAGCGCGGCGATCACGCCGAGCGCGATGATGAAGACCTGCGTCAGCCTGGCCACGAAGTTGCCGTAGCTGAGGCCGCCGAGCGCACTGCCCACCAGGTCACGCACCGCGTTGGCAATGGCGGCGGCCACCACGACGATGACGATCGCGACGATCGCCCTCGGCAGCCACGCCACGATGCCGGCCAGCATGGCGCTGATCGGGTTGGGCCCGAACACGCCGAACGCCATCTGCAACGCGATCAGCAGCACCGCGTAGTAGACCAGCGCGGCGATCAGGCCACTGGCGTCGTACTTGGACCGGGCGAGCGCACGCTTGATGCCGCCACGCTCGACGGCACGGTCGAAGTTCAGCCGCTCCAGTACGACGTCGACCAGTTTGCGAAGGGCTTTCGCAACAAGCCAACCGATGACCAGGATCACCAGGAAAACGACGAACTTCGGCAGGAACGTGATCACCGCCCGAAGTGCATCGTTGAATGATTCCGTGATGTTCATCCGGTTTCCATCCTTTCCGTGGCCGGCCGACCCGCGGCACCGTTCGAGCTGATCAGGCGCAGCGGGCCACGCGTGTGGACGGTGCTCGCCACACGCTTCCGTGGTGCGCGGACCACACTTCTTCTGGTGGTTCGGATTACCCGGAATCCGAGGGTCACACGCGTGCCGCGCGATCGCCTTTCGGAATTACGGAAAGGTTCGATCAGGTGACACGCAGCGCGGCGGCCAAATCGGCGATGTCACCAGGCCGGACCCGGCAGCAACCACCCACGAGAGCGGCACCGTTCCCGGTCCACCGGTTCACCTCATCGGGGGAGAACGTGGACGCTCCCGCCCACCGGCGGCCCTCGGCGTCCCAGCCCTCACCGCTGTTGGGGTAGGCGATCACCGGCTTGCCGGAGACCTCCGCCGCGATCGCCACGGCGTCCGCGACGTCGGCCGGCGAGCAGCAGTTGACACCCACGGCGATCACCTGCGCGTTCCCCGCGGCCACGGCGAACGCCTCCTCCAGGCTCTGCCCGGCGCGGGTCCGCCCGCCCTCGACCGTGTAGGAGAGCCACGCCGGCACGTCCACCGCCTCGAGCGCGGTCAGCTCGGCTGCGGCCTCGTCGACGTCGGGCACGGTCTCCAGCGCGAGCACGTCCGGCCCCGCCTCGGCGAGCACCTCCAGCCGCGGCCGGTGGAACGCGATCAGCTCGCGCCGCGTCAGGCCGTAGCGGCCGCGGTACTCGGAGCCGTCGGCGAGCAGAGCGCCGTAGGGTCCCGCCGAGGCGGCGACCCAGCGCGCCCGCCCGTCGCCCGCGACGGCGTCGCGCGCCCGCCGGGCCAGCTCGACGCTGCGCCGCAGCAGCGCGGCGGCCCCGGCCCTGTCGATGCCGTGTGCGGCGAAGCCGGGGAAGCTCGCCTGGTAGCTCGCCGTCGTGGCGACCTCGGCCCCCGCGCGGAAGAACGCGGCGTGCGCGGCGACGATCTCCTCGGGCGCGTCGGCGAGCAGCCGCGCCGACCACAACGCGTCGGAGAGGTCGTGCCCGCGAGCCTCCAGCTCGGTGGCGAGCCCGCCGTCGAGCACCACGGGCCGCCCGGTCGACAACACGCTCCCAGCCTAACCACCGCGAGTCGTGCGTTCCGGGCCGCGAGTCGTGCGCTCCCGACAGCGAGTCGTGCGCTCCCGACAGCGAGTCGTGCGCTCCCGACAGCGAGTCGTGCGCTCCCGACAGCGAGTTCCCCGCTCCCTGCTTCCCTTAGCACACAACCGATCCACCCGGACGTGCCGGGCGGTCGGTACTCGGCCCGGCGCGGGGACGCCCTAGGGTGAGCGCTGCCGAGGAGGTGCCGGATGCCTGACGTCGACTACTACGAGCTCCTTGGCGTGCGGCCCGATGCCACCCCGGAGCAGATCAAGTCGGCCTACCGGGCACTGGCCCGCTCGATGCACCCCGACACGGGCGGAACGGCGGGGACGTTCCGGTTGCTGCGCGAGGCGTACGAGACCCTCGGCGATCCGGTTCGGCGCGCCGAGTACGACGCGGGTGACACCGACGAGTACGAGCGGGCCGCCCCCGCCACCCACACGGCGACGGCGACCCGCACCCGGCCCGCACCCCGCACGCGCCCCCGCCGCTTCGGCGAGGACCCCGCCTTCACCCCGGCGGCCCCGCGCGTCGATCCGGCGACGATCCCGTGGTGGCACACGGTGGATACCGGCCAGCGCATGCACGACACCGGAGCGCCCGGCCACGCTCCGGCCACCATCGCGCTCGGCGCGGTGGTGGTGCTCGCGCTGCCCCTGCTGCTCGGCGTCCCCTTCGCCACCCCGGTACTCGTGCTGTGGCTGCTCCTGCTCGCCGCGGCTCTCGGCGCGTCGTACGTACTCGTCCGGCGGCACCTGTCGGCGCTGCGCTCGGCGCGGTCGTTCCGCACCGAGTTCGGCGGCCGCGCCGTGTTCGGCACCCCCGGCCAGGACGACGACCAGGTGGCCGAGCGCCTCACCGCCGACCTGCTCGCCCGCTACCTCACGCGGCTGCCGGGCGTGCGGGTCTTCCACGGCCTCGCCTGGCCGGAGTCGGTGTTCGCCGACGTGGACCACGCGGTGCTGTGCGGGCGCAGGCTCGTGCTGGCGGAGTCGAAGCGCTGGCTTCCGGGGCACTACGAGACCGGCGAGGACGGGGTGCTGTACCGCAACGGGCAGCGTTTCCGCGGCGGTGGCAGCAGGCTCGCCGAGAGCGTCGCCGAGTTCCAAGCGCTGCTGCCGGAGGTGGAGGTCCGCGGCGCGCTCGTGCTGTACCCCAGCCGCGCGGGCGAGCTGACCACCGAGCCCGGGGCCGACGACGTCGCCGCGCCGATGACGCCGGAGCTGTTCGTGCGTGAGATCGGCGCGTGGCTCGCCGTGGAACCCTCCACAGTGGACCGCGACGTGTTCAGGACCATACTGCGCCGCGTCGTCACCTGACATCGCGCTCACACCCTCCGTGGCTGAATGGAACGAACCGGACACGGAGGGGGTTTCATGGCGGACGACGCACCGGCCCGCACCAGCGCCGCGCTCCCGGCGACGGGACTCGCGGCGCTCGCACTCGGCAGCCTCCTGATGGGCCTGCTGCACCTGCTGCCCGTCACCAGCGCCGACGTGGACCCGGTGCGCCGCACCATCAGCGAGTACGCACTCGGGTCCGGCAAGCTCCTGTTCGACCTCGCCGTGCTGCTCGTCGCGGCGGGGTCGGCGGCGGTGTTCCTGGCGCTCGTGCGGCAGGGCCGGGTGCGGGCGCTCTCGGCCACGACGCTGTTCGGCGCGGCCTGGACGCTGGGGCTGCTCGTGATCGTCGTGTTCCCCAAGACGGACTGGTCGATCGGGCCGAGCCTCGGCGGCACCATCCACCGCTACGCGAGCGTGGTCGCGTTCGTGGCCCTGCCGCTCGCGGTGCTCGCCGCCGCCCGCGCGGCCTATCCGCACTCCCCGGGCCTGCGGCTGCTCACCCGCGCGCTCGCGGTGACGTCGCTGGCGTGGTTCGGGCTGATCATCGGCGCGGTACTGGTGATGCTGGCCGGCGGCGAGCCGTGGTGGCGCGCGATCCCGCTCGGGCTCGTCGAACGGTTCCTCGCCCTCAACGAGGTACTCGCCCTCGCCGCGCTCGTTCCCGGCCTGATCCGCGTGCGCGCGCCCGCTGCCGCCACGGCCGGTCCCCTGGTACCTTCCTAAGCGCACGCTTACTCACTGAGGAGGAACCACGTGACCGAGTCCCCTTCCCGTGTCGCGATCGTCACCGGGGCGGGCCGCGGCATCGGCGCGGCCATCGCCCGCAAGCTCGCCGGTGACGGCTTCGCCGTCGGCCTGCTCGACCTGGACGAGGCCGGCGCCAAGGCGGGCGCCGAGGCGATCGTCGCCGACGGCGGCAGGGCGACCGGCGTGGGTCTCGACGTGAGCGACGCCGAACAGGTGGAGGCCGCCGTGGCCACCGTCGCCGAGCAGCTCGGCGCCCCGACGGTGCTGATCAACAACGCCGGCATCACGCGCGACAACCTGCTGTTCAAGATGAGCGAGGCCGACTGGGACTCGGTGATGGGGGTGCACCTGCGCGGCTCGTTCCTGATGAGCAGGGCCGTCCAGAAACACCAGACCGAGCAGGGCTGGGGCCGCATCGTCAACCTCTCCTCCACCTCGGCGCTCGGCAACCGCGGCCAGGCCAACTACTCCACCGCGAAGGCGGGCCTGCAGGGCTTCACCAAGACGCTCGCGATCGAGCTCGGCAAGTTCGGCGTCACCGTCAACGCCATCGCCCCCGGCTTCATCGCCACCGACATGACCGCGGCGACCGCCGAGCGGATCGGAATGTCGTTCGAGGACTTCAAGAAGGCCGCCGCGCAGGAGATCCCGGTGCGCAGGGTCGGCGAGCCCGAGGACATCGCCAACGTGGTGTCGTTCCTCGTCAGCGAGGGCGCCGGGTTCGTGTCGGGCCAGGTCATCTACGTCGCGGGCGGACCGAAGGCGTGAGCGGCGTGCGTGTCTTCCCCAGCCTCGACGACTTCGCCGCCGCCGTGGGCGAGCACCTCGGCCACAGTGACTGGCACACCGTCACCCAGGAGCAGGTGAACCTCTTCGCTGACGCCACGGGCGACCACCAGTGGATCCACGTCGACCCCGAACGCGCCACACAGGGCCCGTTCGGCGCGCCGATCGCCCACGGCTACCTCACGCTCTCGCTGATCCCCATGCTGGGCAAGGAGGTCTACCGCGTCGACGGGCTGCGCATGGGCATCAACTACGGCGTCAACAAGGTCCGCTTCCCGCAGCCCGTCAAGGTCGGCTCCAAGATCAGGGCGGGCGCCGAGCTCGCCCAGGTCACCGACACGGCACAGGGCAAGCAGGCCATCGTGCGCTGGACGATCGAGATCGACGGCGAGGCCAAGCCCGCCTGCGTCGCGGAGACCGTGGCGATCCTGGTCGCGTGACCCCGCGGGCGGCGCCCGCGACCAGTCGCACCGTTGACAAGGAGGTCAGATGAGCGACGAGAACCCGCCCGGGCTCGACCTGGCGCGGCTGCGTGCCCACCTCGACCGCGAGCGCCCCGGCCTCGTCTCGGGGCCGCTGTCGGCCACGGTCGTGGAGGGCGGCCGGTCCAACCTCACCTACATCGTCACCGACGGCACCGGCCGGTGGGTGGTGCGCAGGCCGCCACTCGGTCACGTGCTGCCCACCGCCCACGACATGAAGCGCGAGCACCGCGTGATGAGCGCGCTCGGCCCGACGAACGTGCCCGTGCCGCCGACGGTGCTGCTGTGCGAGGACGAGTCGGTGCTGGGCGCGCGGTTCTACGTCATGGCGTTCGTCGAGGGCACGCCCTACCGCGGCGCCGACGAGCTCGCCGCGCTCGGGCCCGAACGCACCCGCGCGATCGCCGACCGGCTCATCGACACGCTCGTCGACCTGCACGCCGTGGAGCCCGGGTCGGTCGGCCTCGGCGACTTCGGCAGGCCCGAGGGCTTCCTGGAACGGCAGCTGCGCCGCTGGAAGAAGCAGCTCGACGCCTCGCGCAGCCGCGAGCTGCCCGGCATCGAGGAGCTGCACGACCGGCTCGCCGCCCGGATCCCGGTCTCGCCGCCGCCCGCGATCGTGCACGGCGATTACCGGCTCGACAACGTGCTCGTGGGCGGCGACGACCGGATCAAGGCCGTGCTCGACTGGGAGATGTCGACGCTCGGCGACCCGCTCACCGACCTCGGCCTGCTGGTGGCCTACGGCGAGCGCAGCACGCTGGACCTGAGTTTCGTCAGCAATGTCAGCACCGCACCCGGCCACCCCGGCACCGACGAGGTGATCGCCCGCTACGCCGAGCGCTCGGGACGCGACGTCTCCGCGCTCAACTGGTACATCGGCTTCGCGTTCTTCAAGCTGGCGGTGATCCTGGAGGGGATCTACTACCGGTTCAGCCAGGGCAAGACGGTCGGCTCCGGCTTCGAGGCGATCGGCGACGGCGTGCCCCCGCTCGTGGCGCACGGCAACGCCATTCTGAAGGAGGACTGATGGACTTCACGTTCGACGCCCGGACCGAAGAGCTGCGGGAGAAGCTGCTGGCGTTCATGGCCGAGCACGTCTACCCCGCCGAGCCGGTGTTCCACGAGCAGCTCGCCGAGCGCGAGAACCCGTGGACCAGCGTGCCCGTGGTGGAGGAGCTCAAGGCCGAGGCGCGCAAGCGCGGGCTGTGGAACTTCTTCCTGCCCGGGGAGCACGGCGCGGGACTCACCAACCTGCAGTACGCGCCGCTGGCCGAGATCACCGGCCGCAGCCCCTCGCTCGCGCCGATCGCGCTCAACTGCGCGGCGCCGGACACGGGCAACATGGAGGTGCTCGCGATGTTCGGCAACGAGCAGCAGCGCAAGCAGTGGCTGCAACCGCTGCTGGACGGGGAGATCCGCTCCGCGTTCGCGATGACGGAGCCCGACGTCGCCTCCTCCGACGCCCGCAACATCGCCACCCGCATCCGCCGCGACGGCGCCGACTACGTCATCAACGGGCGCAAGTGGTACATCTCCGGCGCCATGAATCCGAACTGCCGGATCTTCATCGTGATGGGCAAGACCGACCCGGACGCCGAACCGCACCGCCAGCAGAGCATGATCCTGGTGCCCAGGGACACCCCCGGCGTGCACGTCAAGCGCGGCATGCACGTGTTCGGCTACACCGACGGCGACCACGGCGGCCACGCCGAGGTCGTGTTCGACGACGCCCGCGTGCCCGCCGAGAACCTGATCGCCGAGGAGGGCAGCGGCTTCGCCATCGCGCAGGCTCGCCTCGGCCCCGGACGCATCCACCACTGCATGCGCCTGATCGGCATGGCCGAGCGCGCGATCGAGCTGATGTGCCGCAGGGCCGTCTCCCGCGAGGCGTTCGGCAAGGCGCTCGCGCAGCAGGACGTGATCCAGGAGTGGATCGCCGAGGCCCGCGTGCGCGTGGAGCAGCTGCGGCTGCTGGTGCTCAAGACGGCGTGGCTCATGGACACCAAGGGCAACAAGGGCGCCCACACCGAGATCCAGGCCATCAAGATCGCCACCCCCGCCTCGGTCGAATGGATCCTCGACAAGGCCATCCAGACCCACGGCGCCGGCGGCGTCTCACAGGACTTCCCGCTCGCCGAACTGTGGGCGGCGGCACGCATGCTGCGCCTGGCCGACGGACCCGACGAGGTCCACAAACGCTCACTGGCCCGGCGCGAGCTGAAGAGGTACCTGTGATGAGCGAGTCCACAGTAGACGCGCAGGAGCTGCGCGAGCGGGTCGCCGCGCTGCTCGCCGAGCACGACCCCGCGACCACCGACCGCCTGGAGTTCCTGCGCGCGCGGTTCGACGCCGGGCTGGCCTGGGTGCACTACCCCGAAGGGCTCGGCGGGCTCAACGCGCCGCGCGAGCTGCAGTCCGTCGTGGACGCCGAGCTGGCCTCGGCGGGCGCGCCGGACAACAACCCGCGCCGCATCGGCATCGGGCTCGGCATGGCCGCGCCCACGGTGCTGCGCTACGGCTCCGACGAGCTGAAGCACCGTTTTCTGCGTCCACTGTGGACTGGCGAGGAGGTGTGGTGCCAGCTCTTCTCCGAGCCGGGCGCCGGATCGGATCTCGCCGCGCTCGGCACCCGCGCCGTGCGCGACGGCGACGAGTGGGTGGTCAACGGGCAGAAGGTGTGGACCTCCAGCGCGCACACCGCGCGGTGGGCGATCCTGGTGACCCGCACCGATCCCGACGTCCCCAAACACGCGGGCATGACCTACTTCGTGTGCGACATGACGCACCCTGGTGTGGAGGTCCGCCCGCTGCGCCAGATCACCGGTGAGGCCGAGTTCAACGAGGTGTTCCTCACCGACGTGCGGATCCCCGACGCGCACCGGCTCGGCGCCGTCGGTGAGGGCTGGCGGGTCGCACAGACGACGCTGATGAACGAGCGCGTCGCCATCGGCGGCAACGCGATGCCACGCGAGGGCGGGATGCTCGGCAAGGTCGCCGCGACCTGGCGGGGACGGCCCGAGCTGCGCACGGCCGAGCTGCACGACCGACTGCTGACGCTGTGGGTGGAGACGGAGGCGTTCCGGCTCGCGGGCATGCGGTTGCGCCAGCAGCTCGCCGTCGGCTCGCCGGGCCCCGAGGGCTCCGGGATGAAGCTCGCGTTCGCGCGGCTGTCGCAGGCGCTGTCGGGGCTGGAGGTGGAGCTGCTCGGCGACGAGGGGCTGCGCTACGACGACTGGACGATGCGCAGGCCCGAGCTGGTCGACTTCACCGGGCGCGAGGCCGGATACCGCTACCTGCGCGCGAAGGGCAACTCCATCGAGGGCGGCACCTCGGAGATCCTGCGCAACATCATCGCCGAGCGGGTGCTCGGGCTGCCGTCGGAACCGCGTGCCGACAAGGACGTCGCCTGGAAGGACCTGCCCCGATGAGCAACCCGGACCTGCTGTACTCGGACGTCGAGACCGATCTGCGCGCGAGCGTGCGCGACCTGCTCACCGACCGCTGCGAGCCCGCCGCGCTGCTGGCCAGGGTCGAGAGCGCGGAGCCCTACGACGCGAAGCTGTGGCGGACGCTGTCCGCGGAGCTGGGACTGGCGGGCCTGCCGGTGCCGGAAGACCTCGGCGGACAGGGCGCGTCGGTGCGGGAGACCGCGCTGGTGCTGGAGGAGCTGGGCCGCAGCGTCGCCCCGGTGCCGTTCCTCGGCAGCGCCGTGCTCGCCACGGCCGCGCTGCTGGGCGCCGACACCGCGCGTGAGCCCGTCGCGGTGCTGCTGCGCAGGCTGGCCTCGGGCGAGGCGGCGGGCGCGCTCGCGGTGCCGCTGTCGACGGCGCCCGGCTCCGCGTTCCCCGCGGCCGTGGCAGCCGACGCCGACGGGCGGCTGACGGGCACCGTTCGCTCGGTGGCCGACGGCCCGGCGGCCGACGTGTTCGTGGTCCCGGCGACCGGGCCGGACGGTCCGCGGCTGTACGCGGTCGAGGCCGCGGCGGCGTCGGTGTCCGAGCCGGTGCCGCTGGACCTCACGCGCCGCATCGCCGACGTGACCTTCACCGACGCCGACGCGACGCTGCTCGCCGGCGCGAACGGAGCGCCCGCCGCGCTGGAGCGCGCGCTGCTGACCGGCGCGGGCCTGCTCGCGTCCGAGCAGCTGGGCGTGGCCGACTGGTGCCTGGAGACGACCGTGGCCTACGTCGGCGGCCGGTACCAGTTCGGCCGCCCGGTCGGCTCGTTCCAGGCGCTCAAGCACCGGCTCGCGGACGTGTGGCTGGAACTAGTGGCGGCGCGGGCGGCGGCGCGCTACGCGGCCGACGCGCTGGCCTCCGGCAGCGACGACGCGGGCGTGGCCGTGGCGGTCGCGCAGTCGTACTGCTCAACGGTCGCGGTGCACGCCGCCGAGGAGTGCGTGCAGCTGCACGGCGGCATCGGCATGACGTGGGAACACCCCGCGCACCTGTACCTCAAGCGCGCCAAGGCCGACCAGCTCGCCCTCGGCACCGCGGGCAGGCACCGCACCACCCTGGCGACCCTGGTGGACCTCCCCGCGTAGGCCGGGATGCGTTGAACGCAGGCATGGTGGCCTTCACTGCATGGGGCCGCCCCGGGGCTAGACCTTGGTCTCCGTGATCAGCCAGGCCAGGTAGTCGGCGTGCCCGCCGGTGATCGGGGTGACGATCACCTCGGGCACGTCGTAGGTGTGCCGGGCCTTGAGTTCCTCCACCAGGGCGCCTGCGCGGTCGGCGGCCGTCTTCACCTCCACCCGCCACTCCGTGGCGGTCTCCACAGCGCCCTCCCAGCGGTAGACGCTCGTGATGGGGCCGACGATCTGCGCGCACGCGCCGGTCCTGGTCTCGACGGCCGCCGCGGCGAGCGCGCGTGCGGCGTCCTCGGAGTCCGTGGTGGTCGCGACGATGACGTGCTCGGTAGCCATGCCGTCACCTTAGGACTCAGTGCTCGATCGCCTGCTCCACCTTGCGCTGCAGCTTGTTCATCCCGCCGAGCCACCGCTCGTTCTGCGTGGCGCGCGCCGCGTAATAGTCGGCGATCTCCGGGTGCGGCAGGATCAGGAACCGCCCGTCGCGCAGGCCCTCCAGGCACGTGTCGGCCACGTCCTCCGGCTCGATCGCGGAGGCACCCATGATGAACTCGCCCTCCTTGCCGGTGTCGGCGAGCATCTTCGTGCGCACGCCCTGCGGGCAGATCGCCTGCACCGTGATGCCGCGGTGCCGGTAGGTCACCGACAGCCACTCGGCGAAGGCGAGCGCCCCGTGCTTGGTGACCGAGTACGGCGCCGAGCCGAGGCTTGTGAGCAGCCCGGCGGCCGAGACCGTGGCGAGGAAGTGCCCCCGGCCCCGTGCCAGCCACCCGGGCAGCAGCTCCCGCGCGGCGCGCACATGCGCCATCACGTTGACCTCCCACGACAGCGCCCAGCCGTCCTCGGGGGTCTCCGGCCCTCCGTGCACGGCCACACCCGCGTTGGCGCAGAAGAGATCCACCTCGCCGAGCGCGGCCCGTGCCTCGGTCACGAGCCGCCGCACGCCCTCCTCGCTCGCCGCGTCACCGGCCACGGCCACACCGCCGACCTCCTCGGCGACCGCGCGCACGGCGTCGCCGTCGAGATCGGCGAGCACGAGCCGCGCGCCCTGCCCCGCGAGTTTCCTGGCGAGCGCGGCGCCGATCCCGCCACCACCGCCGGTGATCACCACCCCGGCGCCGTCGAGTTCCACGCTCACAGGCCGCCGCCCAGCGTCACGCCGCCGTCGAGCACGAGCGTCTGGCCGGTGAGCCAGCTCGCCTGGTCCGAGAGCAGGAAGCCCACGGCACCGGCGATGTCGGCGGGCACGCCGAGCCGCTTCATCGGGTAGGCCGAGGCCACCTCCTCCTCGCGGTCCTCGTACAGGGCGGTGGCGAACTTCGTCTTCACGATCGCGGGCGCGACGGCGTTGACCCTGATGCCGGGAGCCAGCTCACCCGCGAGCTCCATGGTGAGCCGGATGAGCGCGGCCTTGGTGACGCCGTACATCCCGATGCCGGGCGACGTGCGCAGCCCCGCGATCGAGGCGACGTTGACCACCGACCCGCCGTGCTCGCCCATCCACGCGTCGCGGGCCTTGCGGGTCCACGACAGCGGTGAGAGCACGTTGACGCCGAACAGCTTGGCCGCCGCGTCGGTGTCGACGTCGAGGATCGGCCCGTAGATCGGGTTGATGCCGGTGTTGTTGACGAGGAAGTCGAGGCTGCCGAACGTCTCGATCGTCCTGGCGATGGCGTCGTCCTGGTGCGCCGGGTCGTCGGCCTTGCCGGGCACGCCGATGGCGACGGCGCCGCCGCCCAGCTCCTCCACCGCCTCGGCGAGCGGATCGGGCTTGCGTGCCGTGATGCACACCTTCGCACCGCGCTCGACCAGCTCCTTGGCGATGCCGAGGCCGATCCCCCTGCTCGCCCCTGTCACAATGGCGACGCGATCCTTCAGTGAGTTCACCGGTGCCGTTCTCCAATCCGCGCTAAGCGCTCGCTTACAATCCCCGCATGACGATGTCGTTGTCGGCCGAGTTGTGGCCGGATGTCCAACCGGAAACAGCGCGCAGGCTGATGCTGGCAGGCGTCGAGTCGTTCGCTCAGCGCGGCTACCACGCCACCACCACCCGCGACATCGCCAGCAGCGCGGGCATGAGCCCCGCCGCGTTGTACGTGCACTTTCCCTCCAAGGCGGCGCTGCTGTTCGCGATCAGCCGCAGCGGCCACGAGCAGGCACTCAACCTGGTGCAGGAGGCCGCCGAGAGCACGGACTCGCCTGTGGAGGCGATGCGCGAGATCGTCGAGCGGTTCGTGGCGTGGCACGCGCGGCGGCACACAGTGGCCAGGGTCGTGCAGTACGAGCTGGGCGCACTGCCCGAGCGGGAGTACGAGATCGTGGCGGACCTGCGCCGCGGCATCGAGCGCATCGTACGCGACCTCGTGGCGCGGGGCGTCGAGGAAGGCGTCTTCACGGCCACCGACCCGGGCACGGCCGCGCGCGCGGTGCTCTCGCTCGGCATCGACGTCGCCCGCTGGTACACCGACCGTTCGCGCAAGACGCCGGCGCTGCTCGGCAAGGAGTACGGCCAGCTCGCGTTGCGCATGCTCGGCGCCGCGCAGAGCTGACCGCGTCACCCGGACTTCGTCGGCCACGGCGACATACTAAGCGCTCGCTCACCACTGCCGCCACCGTCCGCGCGTGAACCCGGAAAATGCTTGCCGACGGCAGGCGCGCTGCCGGAGAGTGGAGATCATGACCGCGTTCGACCCCGCCGCCCTGCTCACCGTGGCACGGGAGGAGGCCCGCACCGGTGAGGCCGAGGGCGGCGTCCCCATCGGTGCCGCCCTGTTCACCGTCACCGGCGAGCTGCTCGGCCGGGGACACAACCGGCGCGTCCAGGACGACGACCCCTCGATGCACGCCGAGACCAGCGCCTTCCGCGCCGCGGGCCGCCGCCCGCACTACCGCGACACGGTGATGGTCACGACGCTGTCGCCATGCTGGTACTGCAGCGGCCTCGTGCGCCAGTTCGGCATCTCCCACGTCGTGATCGGCGAGGCGAGAACGTTCTCCGGAGGGCACGACTGGCTCGCCGAGCACGGCGTCGGCATCACCCTGCTCGAGGACCCCGAGTGCATCGCGATGATGACCCGGTTCATCGAGCGGCGTCCCGAGCTGTGGTTCGAGGACATCGGCACCGAGCCGCCCCCGGAACACTGACCACTCCACCGCCGCGCCACAGCCGGCGGCACCGTGGCCCGGCTACGGCCTAACCGACCACGGGCTCCAGCATCTTCGCCCACTGGCTGGTGATCTGCTGCCTGCGCGCGGTGTCGTCGGCGAGCAGGTTCGCCAGCCCGAGGCCGCGCGCGAGGTCCAGGGTCGCCTGCACCGTCTCCCGCACGCCCGCCTGCGACTCGTCCGCGCCCAGCAGCTCCACGGCGACCCTGTGCGCCTCGCGGCCGACCTTCGCCTGCAGGGGCACCAGCACCGCACGCAGCGCCGCGTCGGTGGACGCGGCGACCCAGAGGTGCAGTGCGGCGCGGAACTTCTCGCCGGTGTAGAGGTCCAGCAGCATCCGCGCCACGGGCAGCGCGCGCGACGGGCCCGCCGGCAGTGCCGCGGCCCGCTCGCGCAGTTCCTCGATCTGCTCGTCGCCGAGGTAGCCGACGGCGGCGACCACGAGATCCTCCCGCGTCGGGAAATGGTGCTGGGCCGCACCCCGCGACACGCCGGCCCGCTCGGCGACGACCGACATGGTGGTGCCGTGCCAGCCGAGCTCGGCCAGGCACTCGACGGCGGCGTCGATCAGCCGCCGTCGCGTGGTCCGGCTGCGCTCCTGCCTCGGCTCCCGCAGCACAGGGGTGTCGCGGGTCAAGCCGGATCAACCCAGAAGTCGAGCTGAAGGTCCTCCTCGCGCTCCCCGATCCGGTACTTCGACAGGTCCGTGACGCCCTCGGCGGCCAGCACCTCGTCGTCGATGAAGAACCGCCCGGTGACCTCGCGGCTCGGCTTGGTCAGCACCGCGTACGCCGCGTCGGCCATGATCTCCGGGGTCCGCGACCGGCTCGCCAGCTCGGCGCCGACGACGTTGCGGATGGCGGCCGTGTCGATCGTCGTCCTCGGCCACAGCGAGTTCGCCGCGATGCCGTCGCCCTTCAGCTCGGCGGCGAGGCCGACGGTCACGAGGCTCATCGAGTACTTCGCGATGCTGTACGCCAGGTGCCCGGCCTGGAACCACTTCTCCTCCAGCCGGATGGGCGGCGACAGCGTGAGAATGTGCGGGTTGGCCGACCGGCGCAGGTGCGGGATCGCGGTGCGCGAGAGCACGAACGACCCGCGCGCGTTGATGTCCTGCATCAGGTCGTAGCGCTTCATCGGGATGTGCTCGGACGGCGTCAGGTCGATCGCGCTCGCGTTGTTGACGACGATGTCGATGCCGCCGAACTGCTCCGCGGTCTTCGCCACGGCCGCGGCGACGGCGTCCTCGTCGCGCACGTCGCCGACGATGGGCAGGGCCTTCCCGCCCGCCTCCTCGATCGCCTTGGCGGCCGTGTGGATGGTGCCGGGCAGCTTCGGGTGCGGCTCGGTGGTCTTGGCGATCAGCGCGACGTTCGCGCCGTCGCGCGCGGCGCGCACCGCGATGGCCTCCCCGATGCCCCGGCTGCCGCCGGACATGATCAGCGTCTTCCCCGCCAACGTCATGGCTTTCGTCTCCGTTCCGGTCGTACTCAGTAGGACTTGGGCAGGCCGAGGCTGTGCTGGGCGACGAAGTTCAGCACCATCTCCCTGCTCACCGGTGCGATGCGGCCGACGCGCACGGCGCCGAGCAGCGTGCCCAGCCCGTACTCGGTGGCGAGGCCGTTGCCGCCGTGCACCTGCACGGCCTGGTCGACGGCCCGGATGGCCACCTCCGCGCCCGCGTACTTGGCCATGTTGGCGGCCTCGCCCGCGCCGAAGTCGTCACCGGAGTCGTAGAGCGCGGCGGCCTTCTGCGTCATGAGCTTGGCCAGCTCCAGCTCGATCTTCACCTGGGCGAGGGGGTGCGCGAGACCCTGGTGCGCGCCGATCGGCACGCCGAAGACGCTGCGCTCCTTCGCGTAGGCCACGCCCTTGGCGAGCGCGTACCGCGCGATGCCGACGGAGAACGACGCGCCCATGATGCGCTCGGGGTTGAGCCCGGCGAACAGCTGCGCGATGGCCGCGTCCTCCGAGCCGACCAGCGCCTCGGCGGGCAGCCGCACGTCGTCGAGGAACAGCCCGAACTGCTTGTCGGCCGAGACGAGGTCCATCGGGATCTGCTGGTACTCGAAGCCCGGCGTGTCGGTGGGCACGATGTAGAGCGCGGGCTTGAGCCGTCCCGTCTTCGCGTCCTCGGTGCGGCCGACGATCAGCACGGCGTCGGCCTCGTCGACGCCGGAGATGAACACCTTCCGTCCGCTGAGGATCCAGTCGGACCCGTCGCGCCGCGCGGTGGTGGTGATGCGGTGCGAGTTGGACCCGGCGTCGGGCTCGGTGATGCCGAAGGCCATGCGCACGCTGCCGCCCGCGAACCCGGGCAGCCACTGCTTCTTCTGTTCGCCGGTGCCGTAGCGGGCGATCACGGTCGCGCAGATCGCGGGCGACACCACCATGAGCAGCATCGGCGTGCCTGCCGCGCAGAACTCCTCACACACGGCGGCGAGATCGCCGATGCCCGCGCCCCCTCCGCCGTACTCCTCGGGCACGGACACGCCGAGGTAGCCGAGCCTGCCCGCCTCGTCCCACAGCTCGGTGGTGTGCCCACCGCTGCGCGCCTTCTCCGCGTAGTACTCGTGACCGTAGCTGCGCGCCAGGTCAGCGACGGCCTTGCGCAGCTCCTGCCGCTCGGCCGACTCGACGAACTCCATGCCTCACTCCTCCGTGTTCACGACCGCGAGCACCGTGCCCGGTTCGACCTGCTGGCCGACCACCACGGGCAGTTCCGTCACCACGCCGTCCGCGGGCGCGGCGATCCGGTGCTCCATCTTCATGGCCTCCAGCCACAGCAGCGGCGCACCCGCGCGCACCGTGTCCCCCGGCCCGACCGCGATCCGCACGACCGTGCCGGGCATCGGCGCGAGCAGCGAGCCCGCGGCGACCTCGGCGTCCGGGTCCGTGAACCGGGGCACGGGCGTGAGGCTCACGGGGCCGAGCGGCGAGTCCACCGCGACCAGCCCCGGGTACCGGGCGACGGTGAACACCCGCCGCACGCCGTCCGTCTCCAGCACCACGCGCTCCGGCGCGGCCTCGGCGAGCACCACATCCTCGTAGCCCTCGGCCTTCAGGCCGTCGCGGCCGAGGGTGTAGCGCACCTCGTGCTCCTCGCCTGTCACGGTGTAGGCCTTGCGCTGCGGCAGCCCGCCGACGTTGCGCCAGCCGCTGGGCAGCCCGCCCAGCACCGCCGCGCGCTCGCGGTTCGCCGCGGCGTCGGCGAGTGCCGCCGCGAGCACCGAGAGCCGCACGGTGTCGCCGCCGGCCAGTGGCGCGGCGAGCGTGGCGAGCCCGTGCCGGTCGAAGAACGCGGTGTCGGTCTCCCCCGCCAGGAACGCGGGGTGCCGCAGCACGTTGACCAGCAGGTCGCGGTTGGTGCGCAGGCCGTGGATCTTCGCCCTCGCCAGCGCACCGGCGAGGGCCCGGGCGGCCGCGGCCCGGTCGGGGCCGTGGGCGATCACCTTCGCGAGCATCGGGTCGTAGTGCACGCCCACCACCGAGCCGCCGGCGACGCCGCTGTCGAGGCGGATGCCGTGGCGACCCGGGACGGCGAACTCGGCGACCACGCCGGGCACGGAAAACGCGTGCAGCACCCCGCTCTGCGGCCGCCAGTCCGCGGCGGGATCCTCGGCGTAGAGGCGGACCTCGATCGCGTGCCCTGTCCACTGTGGAGGCTCGCCGTCGAGCCGGGCTCCCTCGGCGATCCGCAGCTGGAGGTCCACCAGGTCGAGTCCCGTCGTGCACTCGGTGACGGGGTGCTCCACCTGCAGGCGGGTGTTCATCTCCAGGAAGTAGAAGTCACCGTCGGCGGTGGCGAGGAACTCGACGGTGCCCGCGCCGACGTAGCCGACGGCCTTCGCGGCCTTCGCCGCGGCGTCGAACAGGCGCTCCCGCATCGCCGCGTCCACGAGCGGGGACGGCGCCTCCTCCACCACCTTCTGGTGCCGCCGCTGGATCGAGCACTCGCGCTCGCCGACCGTCCACACGGTACCGTGCCGGTCGGCCATCACCTGCACCTCGATGTGCCGCCCGGTGTCGAGATACCGCTCGCAGAACACGGTCGCGTCGCCGAACGCCGAGGCCGCCTCCGCGCTCGCGCCGCGCACGGCGTCGTCGAGGCCGGCGAGCTCGCGCACCACCCGCATGCCCCGTCCCCCGCCCCCGGCCGATGCCTTGACGAGCACCGGCAGGTCGGCCACGCCGACCTGCGAGGGGTCCAGCTCGGGCAGCACCGGCACGCCCGCGGCGGCCATGAGCCGCTTGGACTCCACTTTGGAGCCCATCGTCTCGATGGCCTCCGGCGACGGCCCGATCCACACCAGCCCGGCGTCGAGCACGGCACGCGCGAAGGCGGCGTTCTCCGCGAGGAAGCCGTAGCCGGGGTGCACGGCGTCCGCCCCGGCGTCGAGCGCCGCCTTCACCACGAGGTCGCCGCGCAGGTAGGTGTCCGACGGCGCGTCGCCGGGCAGGCGGATCGCGGCGTCGGCGGCGGCGACGTGCGGCGCGCCCGCGTCGGCGTCGGAGTACACGGCGACGGTGCCGATCCCGGCATCGCGGCAGGAGCGGAAGATCCGCAGGGCGATCTCACCCCGGTTGGCCACCAGCACGTTCTCGATCATCAGCTCACATCCGGAAGACGCCGAAGCCGGTGCCGTCGAAGGTGGCACCCTGGACAGGGTTGTTGTGGATGGCCGAGAGGCACAGGCCCAGCACCGTGCGCGTGTCCCTCGGGTCGATCACGCCGTCGTCGTAGAGGCGGCCGGAGAGGAACATCGGCAGCGACTCGGCCTCCACCTGCGCCTCGACCGCCGCCCGCATCGCGGCGTCGCCGTCCTCGTCATAGGCCTGCCCGCGCGCCTCGCTCGCCGCCCTGGCCACGATCGACAGCACGCCGGCCAGCTGCTGCGGGCCCATCACCGCCGACTTCGCGCTGGGCCACGCGAAGAGGAACCGCGGATCGTAGGCGCGCCCGCACATGCCGTAGTGGCCCGCGCCGTAGGAGGCGCCGATGAGCAGCGAGATGTGCGGCACCTTGCTGTTGGACACCGCGTTGATCATCATCGCGCCGTGCTTGATGATGCCGCCCTGCTCGTAGTCCTTGCCCACCATGTAGCCGGTGGTGTTGTGCAGGAACAGCAGCGGCGTGTCGGTCTGGTTGGCGAGCTGGATGAACTGCGCCGCCTTCTGCGACTCCTCGCTGAACAGGATCCCGCGCGCGTTGGCGAGCACGCCCACCGGGTAGCCGTGCACCCGCGCCCAGCCGGTGACGAGACTGTTGCCGTACAACGGTTTGAACTCGTCGAACTCGGAGCCGTCGACCACGCGCGCGAGCACGTCCCTCGGGTCGAACGGCACCTTGAGCCCGTCGGGCACGACGCCCAGCAGCTCCTCCTCGTCGTACCGGGGAGCGGTGACGGGGCCCGGTGCGGGGCCGCGCTTGCGCCAGTTGAGCCGCGCGACGATCCGGCGCCCCAGGCGGATCGCGTCGGGCTCGTCGCGCGCGAGGTAATCGGCGAGCCCCGAACGGCGGGCGTGCATCGCCGCCCCGCCGAGCGACTCGTCGTCGGACTCCTCGCCGGTGGCCATCTTCACCAGCGGCGGCCCGCCGAGGAACACCTTGGACCGCTCCTCGATCATCACGACGTGGTCGGACATACCCGGCACGTAGGCGCCGCCCGCGGTGGAGTTGCCGAAGACGAGCGCGATCGTGGGGATCCCGGCGGCCGACAAGCGCGTGAGGTCGCGGAACAGCCTGCCGCCGGGGATGAAGATCTCCTTCTGCGTCGGCAGGTCGGCGCCGCCCGACTCGACGAGGTTGATCACCGGGAGCCGGTTCTCCAGCGCGATGTCGGAGGCGCGGAAGATCTTGCGCACGGTCCACGGGTTGCTCGCCCCGCCGCGCACCGTGGGGTCGTTGCCGATGATCACGCATTCGACGCCCTCGACCACGCCGATGCCGGTGACCACGCTCGCGCCGACCGTGAAGTCGCTGCCCCAGCCCGCCAGCGGCGACAGCTCCAGGAACGGCGAGTCCTCGTCGAGCAGCAGCTCGATGCGCTCGCGCACGAGCAGCTTGCCGCGCTGGTGGTGGCGTGCGGTGTACTTCTCGCCGCCGCCCTCGACGGCCTTGGCGTGCTCGGCCTCCAGCTCGGCCAGTTTGGCGAGCATCGCGTCGCGGTAGCCGGCGAACTCCGCGCTCGCCGTGTCCAGTGTCGACCGCAGTGCCGTCACGCCGTGTACCCCAATCGCTTCGCCGCGAGTCCGGCCAGTATCTCGGTGGTGCCGCCGCCGATGCCGAGGATCCGCATGTCGCGGTAGTGCCGCTCCACCTCGGACTCGCTCAGGTAGCCGAGCCCGCCGTGCAACTGCACCGCTTCGTTGACCACCCACTCGCCCGTCTCGACCGCCGTGTTCTTGGCGAAGCACGCCTCGGCGATCATCTCCTCGCCCGCCACGTGCCGCTGGGCGACGTGCCGGACGTAGGTGCGCGCGACGTCGATCCTGCGCGCCATGTCGACGAGCTTGTGCTGCACGAGCTGCCGGGAGATGAGCGGCCTGCCGAACGTCTCCCGCAGCCGGCACCACTCGACGGTGAGGTCCAGCGCCCGCTGCGCCGTCGCGTACGCCTGCACCGCGAGCGACAGCCGCTCGGTGACGAACTGGGTGGCGACCTGCGCGAAGCCGCTGTTCTCGGCGCCCACCAGGTTCGCGGCCGGCACCTTGGCGTCCACGTAGGACAGCTCGGCGGTGTCGGAGCAGTGCCAGCCCATCTTGTCCAGCTTGCGGGTCACCGTGAAGCCGGGCGTGCCGCGCTCGACGACGAGCAACGACAGCCCGTGCGCACCGGGCTCGCCCGTGCGCACCACGGTGGTGACGAAGTCGGCCCGGCAGCCCGAGGTGATGAACGTCTTGGCGCCGTTGACGACGTAGTGGTCTCCTTCGCGCCGGGCGGTGGTGCGCACCCCGGCGACGTCGGACCCGCCGTCGGGCTCGGTCACGGCGAGGGAGCCGATCAGCTCCCCCTTCAGCGTCGGCCGGACCCAGGTGTCGATCTGGTCGGGATCGCCCGCCGCCGCCAGATGGGGTACCGCGATACCGCACGTGAACAGCGAGGCGATGAGCCCGCCGGAGCCGCCCGCGTAGTGGATCTCCTCGGTGACGGTGAGCGCGTCGAGGTAGTCGCCGCCCTCGCCGCCCACGCTCTCCGGGAAGGCGATGCCGAGCAGGCCGAGCTCGCCCGCCTTGCGGTGCAGGTCCCTCGGCAGCTCACCGGCACGCTCCCATTCGGCGAGATGGGGCAGCACCTCGGCCTCGGTGAAGCGGCGCACCGTCTTGCGCAGGGCCACGCGCTCCGGGGTGGCGAAGGGGTCGGTCACAGCAGCTCCTCCGGGATGTCGACATGGCGGCTTCGCAGCCATTCGCCGAGCGCCTTGGCCTGCGGGTCGAACCGGGCCTGCGCCGCGACGCCCTCGCCGAGCAGGCCCTCGATCACGAAGTTCACGGCACGCAGGTTGGGCAGCAGGTAGCGGTGCACCGGCAGTTCCGCGGTCTCGGGCAGCAGCCGCCGCAGCTCCCCAGCGGTCAGGGTGTGGGCCAGCCAGCGCCACGCGCGCTCAGAACGCACCCACACGCCGACGTTCGCGTTGCCGCCCTTGTCGCCACTGCGGGCGCCCGCGACGAGGCCGAGCGGCGCGCGGCGCACGGGCCCGTGCGGCAACGGCTCCGGCAGCGCCTGCTCGTCCACAGGGGACAGTTCGAGGGTCCGCTCAGCCGGGGCGACGTCCACCCTGGTGCCGTCGGGCAGCACGGCGACGTGCGGCACCTCGCGGGCGTCCACGTAGGCGTCGGTGTAGACGCCGTACGGCGAGGCGTCGGCCGGCGGCGCGGTGACGTGGAAGCCGGGGTAGCTCGCGAGGGCCTGCTCGATGGCGGCGCCGCTGAACGCCCGCCCGGCGACCTTCGGGTCGGGATCCTTGACGGCACAGTGCAGCAGCGCGCTCGCCGCCTCCTCGGTGCCGGCGTCCTCGTGGTCGGTGCGGCCGAGCGTCCAGCGCACCTCGCGCGGCGGCCGGTCCTTCAGCGCGGCCTCCAGCTGCTCGCGCACGAGTGCCGCCTTGGCCTCGATGTCCAGGCCGGTGAGCACGAACGTCACCTCGTTGCGGAACCCGCCGAGCCGGTTGAGGCACACCTTGAGCTCCGGTGGTGGCGGCTCGCCGCGCACACCGCCGATGCGCACACGGTCGGGGCCGTCGTCGCTCAGCACCAGCGTGTCGAACCGCGCGGTGACGTCGGGTCCCGCGTAACGGGCGCCGCCGATCTCGTACAGCAGCTGCGCGGTGACCGTGCCCGTGGTGACCACGCCGCCGGTGCCCTCGTGCTTGGTGATCACGCTGGAGCCGTCGGCGTGGATCTCGGCGATCGGGAACCCGGGCACGCCGACCGAGTGCTCGGTGAAGAACGCGTAGTTGCCGCCGGTGGCCTGCGCACCGCACTCGATCACGTGCCCGGCCGCGACGGCCCCCGCGAGGGCGTCGTAGTCGTCGCGGGCCCAGCCGAAGTGGGCGGCGGCGGGGCCGACGATCACCGACGCGTCGGTGACCCGGCCGGTCACCACCACGTCCGCGCCCGCCTTCAGGCATTCGGCGATGCCCCACGCGCCAAGGTAGGCGTTGGCGGTCAGCGGCTCGCCCAGCCCCAGCTCGCCCGCCCTCGGCAGCAGATCGTCGCCCTCGACGTGGGCGACGCGGACGTCGATGCCGAGCCGGGCGGCCAGCTCGCGCACCGCGTCGGCAAGCCCGGCGGGGTTGAGCCCGCCCGCGTTGGTGACGATCGTGACGCCGTTGTCCTTGGCCAGCCCCAGATTCTCCTCCAGCTGGCGCAGGAACGTCTTGGCGTAGCCGCGAGCGGGGTCCTTGAGCCGGTCGCGGCCGAGGATGAGCATGGTCAGCTCGGCGAGGTAGTCGCCGGTGAGCACGTCGAGCGGCCCGCCGGTGAGCATCTCGCGGACCGCGGCGAAGCGGTCGCCGTAGAAGCCCGACGCGTTGCCGATCCGGATCATGCGAACTGCCCCGGTTCCCGGCCCTTCCCCGGCGGGCCCGCGAACGCCTGCGCCAGGCCGAGCCACTCCTGGGCCGACTCGCCCTCGGCGCGCACGTCGGTGTCGGCGGGATGGCGGCGCTGGGTGACGATGAGGCAGAAGCCGAGCGCGCTGCCGGTGACGCGTTGCGTGGCGTCTTCCGGCCCGAAGGTCCAGCGGCTCCCGTCCGGCGCGGTCAGCTCGACGCGGAACTCCTCCGTGGGCGCGGCGAGCGAGTGCAGGGCGAACGCGAAGTCCCGGGTGCGCACACCGAACCTGGCGATGTGCCGCAGCCGCGCCGTGGGCGCGCGCTCGACGCCCAGCGCGTCGGCGATGTCCTGCCCGTGCGCCCAGGTCTCCATCATGCGGGCGGTCGCCATCGAGGCGGCGCTCATGGGCGGGCCGTACCACGGCAGTTTCGTGCCGGCGGGCACGGCGGCGAGCGCGTCGCGCAGGTCGGCCCTGCCGCGCCGCCAGCGCTCCAGCAGCTCGGCGGGCCGGGTGGGGGCCAGCTCAGCGGCGCCCTGATCGGCGTAGGCGTCGACCGCGACGAGGGCTCGCTTCAGCTCCTCGCCGAAGTCGTCCGGCCGGCGGGCGGCGAGCAGCGCCTTCTCGTCCGTCCAGTGCAGGTGGGCGATCTGGTGCGCGATCGTCCACCCCTCGGCCGGGGTCGGCCGGGCCCAGTCCGGCTCCGGTAGCCCGGCCACGAGCCCGTCGACGTCCCGGCTCTCCGCGTCCAGGTCGGTGAGGATCGCCTCGAGATCCGCCACGCAGCACCTCCTCGAGCTGTCTGCGGCCAGACTGGCACCGCCCACGACGGAAATCAAGCACGCGTGATTGTTTTCTTGTTGGCAAGTTGCCAGTAAGGTCGGCGTGCAATACGGTCGCCTCAACGACGACGCCAGGAGACCTTCGTGGGTGACGACAGCGAGTACACCGAGATCACGTACCGGGTCGCCGACCGGATCGCCACGGTCGCGCTGAACCGGCCGCAGGCGCGCAACGGCTACACCGTGCGCATGGCCGACGAGCTGGCCGCCGCGTTCGACCGGGCCGACGCCGACGAGGACGTGCGCGTCGTCGTGCTCACGGGCGAGGGCCCGGACTTCTGCGTCGGCGCCGACCTGTCGCAGGGCGGTTTCGACTTCGACGCCGAGACCGGGCCGGGCCCCGAGTGGCAGGAGCCGGCGGGCCGGTGCTCGAAGCGGATCTTCGCGATGGACAAGCCCGTGATCGCCGCCATCCACGGCGCCGCGATCGGCGGCGGCATCACCATCACGCTGTCGGCCGACTACCGGCTCGCCGCCACCGACGCGCGCTTCGGATTCGTCTTCACCCGCAGGGGCATCTACCCCGAGGGCGCGTCGGCGTGGTACCTGCCCCGGCTCGTCGGGCTCGGCCGCGCCGTCGACTGGATGGTCAGCGGCCGCGTGTTCGGCGCCGAGGAGGCCCACACCGCCGGGCTGGTGCACAGCCTGCACGAGCCGGGCGAGCTGCTCGACGCGGCGTACGCGCTCGCCGCCGACCTCGCCGCCAACACCGCGCCCGTGTCCGTCGCGGTCACCCGGCAGCTGCTCTACCGGATGTCCGGAATGGACTCACCGCTGCCCGTGCACGAGCTCGACTCCAAGCTCATCGGCAGCATCACCAGGAACCCCGACGCCGTCGAGGGCGTACTGTCGTTCCTGCAGAAGCGGCCACCGGAGTTCCGCCTGCGCGCCGGGGCGGACCAGCCGGACTTCCTGCCCTGGCGCCGGGAGAGCTGACATGCCGGAGTACCCGCCCGAACCGTGGAACCTCGCGGGCAACGCCTACCTGTCGGTGTGGACCGTGCCGCCGGCCGCCCTGCCCAGGGTGCCCGCCGTGGTCGATCCGGTCACGGTCGCCGGCAAGGCCGTGGTGTTCACCGCGTGGATCGACTATCAGCCGCCGGGCGAGCTGTCCTACCACGAGCTGCTGTCCACTGTGGCCGTCCGCAACGGACTGCGAGCCACCGGCAGCATCACCGAGATCTGGGTCGACAGCGAGGTGTCGCTCGCCGGCGGCCGGGCGCTGTGGGGCATCCCGAAGGACCTGGCGACGCTGGAGTTCGCCTACGGCAGGGGGTTCACCGCCTCGGCGAGCACCGGCGACGACTGGATCGCCACGGCGGCGTTCTCGCCCCGGCCCGGCCCGCCCGTGCGCCTGCCCGCGAACTTCGGGATCGCGCAGGAGGTCGACGGAAGGCCACTGGTGAGCGACGTCCGCTCGAAGGGCCGCCCGCACGCGGCGTCGGCGAGCTGGAACATCAATCCGCACGGCCCGCTGGGCTACCTGGCCGGCCGCCGTCCGCTGGTGAGCGCGCACCTGGGCGACTTCCGGATCCGGTTCGGCGCCTGAACTCCCTGGGGCTCACGCCCTTCCAGCGCGTGAACGCGTGGATGAAGCTCGACGCCTCGCTGTAGCCGAGCCGGTAGGCGATCTGCTCCACCGACAGCGCCTGCGTGGCGAGCAGCTCCTCGGCGTAGGCCTCCCGCACCTCGTCCAGCAGCGCGCGGTACGTCGTGCCCTCGGCGGCGAGCCTGCGCCGCAGCGTGCGCACCGTCATGGCGAGCGCGGCCGCGACCTGCTCCATGTCGGACCGCAGCCCGTCGACGGCCAGCAGCTGGTCCCGCACCAGGCGCGCGACCCCCGTGCGCGCGCGGCGGCGGGCGAGCAGCTCCCGGCACTGGCGCTCGCAGAGCGCCGCCGTGTGCTCGTTGGCCTGCGGCATCGGCTGGTCGAGCAGCGCCCGGCCGAACGACACGCGCGTGTGGTCGTACCCGAACTCCGGCTCGAGACCCAGCAGCCCCCGGTACGGCCCGGCATCGGCCGGCTCCGGCAGCCGCAGCGCGACCCGGTGCGCCCGCAGCGGCGCGCCGACCTGTTCCCTCACGAGGGTGAAGATCGCGGCGATGTCCCTGGCCAGCAGGAAGGACCGGACATCGGCGGGCACGTCGTCGTCGCGGCAGTGCAGGTGCGCGGCCTCGCCGTCGACCCGCAGCTCGGGCACGCAGAAGACGTAGGTCAGCTCGATGTAGCGCAGGGCGAGCTCCACCGCGTCGCGCACGGTGCGGCTGCTCGTGACGGCGTAACCCCAGATCCCGTACGACGTCGCGTGGTAGCGCTGCCCCGCGGTGAGCCCGAGCAGGGCGACGTCGCGGCCGGGACAGCTCCGGATCAGGTTGCGCACCACCGCCAGCTCCTGGTGCGCCTCGACCTGGGCGAGCGGGTCGTGGAGGACCGTCTCGTCGAGGCCCGTGCCGCGCAGCACCTCGCCCCTGGGTACGCCGAGCTCCCCCGCGAACTCGGCCAGCAGCGCGGCGCTCATCACCCCGCGCGGGAAGTCCCAGCCGATCATGTGTCCGAAAATATCAACAACTTGTCCCCGCTTCCGCTGGGGCGGGCCGAGGGCCGGACCTACCGTTGCCCGCATGACCACCACCCGCACGACCGCGCTGATCGTGGGGACCGGGTTCGGCGGCGTCGCCACGGCGATCGAGCTGCGCCGCTCCGGGCTCCATGACTTCGTCGTACTGGAGAAGGCCGAGGACCTGGGCGGGGTCTGGCGGGAGAACACCTACCCCGGCTCCGGCTGCGACGTCCCTTCGCCGCTGTACTCCTACTCCTACGCGCGCAACCTGCGGTGGCCCCGGCGCTACGCCGCCCAGCCCGACATCCACGCCTACCTCGAGCGCACCGCGCGCCGGTTCGGCGTGCTCCAGCACATCCGCTTCGGCCAGGAGGTGACCTCCGCCGAGTTCGACGGGGGCACCGGCGAGTGGCACGTGCGCACCGCGTCCGGCGCCGAGTACGTCACGCGTGCCTTCATCGCGGCCACCGGTCAGCTCTCGCGACCCGCGCTCCCGCCGATCCCCGGCATCGGCGACTTCGAGGGCACCTCGTTCCACTCGGCCGAGTGGAACCACGGCGCCGAGCTGGCCGGCAAGCGGATCGCCGTGATCGGCACCGGCGCGAGCGCGATCCAGTTCGTGCCGGAGATCCAGCCCGCCGCCGCGCACGTCACGGTGTTCCAGCGCTCGGCGCAGTACATCCTGCCCAAACGCGACCACGCCTACAAACCCTGGCACCACAAGGCTTTCCGGGTCCTGCCGATTCTGCAGACCCTGGACCGGCTCGGCTTCTGGCTCTACGCGGAGTTCGCGCAGCAGTGCCTGTCGAAGTGGCGGTTCTTCACCCCGTTGTTCGAACGGCAGACGAGCAGGCACCTGCGGGAGCAGGTCGCCGACCTGGAGCTGCGCCGCAAGCTCACCCCCGACTACGCGCTGGGCTGCAAGCGGGTGCTGTTCAGCAACGACTACCTCCCGGCCATGACGAAGTCCAATGTGGACCTTGTGACCGAGAAGGTGATCGAGGTGACGCCGCGGGGTGTGCGCACGGCCGACGGCGTCGAGCACGAGGTGGACGTGATCATCTACGGCACCGGCTTCGCCGCGCAGGAGCTGCTCGCGCCGATGCGGATCAGCGGGCTGGACGGGCGGGCACTGTCCGACGCCTGGAGCGAGGGCGCCCGCGCGCACCTGGGCATCACGGTTCCCGGCTTTCCCAACCTGTTCCTCATCTACGGGCCCAACACCAACCTCGGCGGCGGCTCGATCATCTACATGCTGGAGAGCCAGGCGCGCTACGTCCGCGACGCGGTGCGCATCCTCGCCGGGAATCCCGGCCGGTACCTCGACGTGCGCCCCGTGGCCGAGCAGGAATGGGACACCGAGGTGCAGACGCGGCTGGCGCGCTCGGTGTGGACCCGGTGCAGCAGCTGGTACCGCAACGAGCATGGCCGCGTGGTGAGCAACTGGCCCGGCCGCACGCACGAGTACCGCAGGCGGACCCGCAAGGTGAACCTGGCCGACTTCCGCGTCGGCGCCGCCGGGTAGGCTCTGAAAAAGACGCGGGCCATCGTGCTGGTGGCACCCGCTGGAGCGCTGTTAGCCTGCGCCTTTCCCACCACCCGCGGGGGAGCTTTCCGTGTCGCCCGGAACAGTTGCGGTCAGCGTTGCCGGATTCACCGAGGAACTGCGGTCACTCGCCTTCTGGATGAGCGACGAGGACGAGTTCCACGGCTGTGTGTCGCTGCGCGAGCAGCCGGACTGGGACGGCGAGCCGGGCGGCGTTCCGGATGCCGTCGTGGTGGTGCTCTGCGCTGACACGGCGAGCGCGTTCGTGACCTCCCTGCTCACCTGGCTCTCCCGCCACCATGCGCTCGGCAGGGTCACCCTCACGGCGCGCGGCCCCTCCGGCCGGGAGATCGAGCTGGAGTGCGGTGCCGAGGACGACGCGACCGCGCTCGTCGGGATCCTGCGCCCGCTGCTGGACGACGGCTGAGCTACCTCGGGCACCCGACCGGCGGAACGCTCTTGTCACGTTGCCAATAGTGCGGGACCGTGGAGACGGCTGAACGAGGAGATGGTCGCCATGGTGACAGCCGTCGACAGGATGACCGAGACGCTTCGCGAGCGGATCCCGCCGCTCACGGCCGTGCCCCTGCCCCGCGCGGTCGACGAGCGCGTGCTGCGCAGGCAGTGGCCGTCGAGCGAGTTCGCCGCCCCTCCGCCCGGCAGCGGGCTCAAGGCCATTCCCGGCGACGCCGGGCCACCGCTGCTCGGGCACACCGTCCGCATGATGCGCTACGGCGTGCCGTACGGCCTGCAGCGGTTCGAACGCTACGGGCCCGTGTGGTGGTCGGGCGCGTTCGGCAGGCGCATCGTGACGCTCACCGGCCCGGACGCCACACAGGTGGCCCTGATCAACAAGGACAAGGCGTTCAGCCAGGAGGGCTGGCGCTTCTTCATCGAGCGCTTCTTCAACCGCGGCCTCATGCTGCTCGACTTCGGCGAGCACCACACCCACCGCAGGATCATGCAGGAGGCCTTCACCCGCGACCGCCTCGTCGGCTACGTCGACAGCATGGGACCCACCCTGCGCGAGGGCGTCGCCTCGTGGGCGAGCACCCCGAACCCCCGCCTCTACTGGGCGCTCAAGCAGCTGACCCTCGACGTCGCCACCCGCGTGTTCATGGACATGCCCAGCGGCGCCGACGCGCTCAAGATCAACCGCGCGTTCGTGGCGTGCGTGCGCGCCGCGACGGCCGTGGTGCGCCAGCCCGTGCCCGGCGGCCGCTGGCGCGCGGGACTGAAGGGCAGGCAGCTGCTGGAGCGGTACTTCGCGAGCAACCTGCCCGCCAAACGCGCCGGCGAGGGCACCGACCTGTTCTCCGCGCTGTGCCACGCCACCACCGACGAGGGCGAGCGCTTCACCGACGCCGACGTGATCAACCACATGATCTTCCTCATGATGGCCGCGCATGACACGTCCACGATCACGAGCACGGCCGCCGCCTACTACCTCGCCAAGCACCCGGAGTGGCAGGAGCGGGCCCGCGAGGAGTCCCTCGCGCTCGGCGACGAGCTGCCCGGCACCGAGGCGCTCGACCGGCTGGACACGCTGGACCTGGTGATCAAGGAGTCGCTGCGGCTCGTCGCCCCGGTGCCGAGCATGTCGCGCAAGACGGTCAAGGACACCGAGGTGCTCGGCTACTACCTGCCCGAGGGCACCCTCGTCGGCGTGTCGCCCAGCGTGAACCACTTCGACCCGCGCTACTGGACCGCCCCGCACACGTTCGATCCCGAACGATTCGGCGCCGGGCGCAGGGAGGACAAGTCCCACCGGTTCGCGTGGATGCCCTTCGGCGGCGGCGCCCACAAGTGCATCGGCTTGCACTTCGGGACCTACGAGGTCAAGGCACTGCTGCACGAGATGCTGCGCCGGTACCGGTGGAGCGTCCCGCGCGGCTACCGGGTCCGCTGGGACTACGTCTCACTTCCCGTGCCGGTCGACGGCCTGCCCATCCACCTCCACCGCGTCTGACTACGATGAGTGATCATCTAGCGTGAGAGAACCACTCGGACAGCCGGTAGACACACCGTTGGGCGCATGATGCTGTTGCAAGGCTCTCGGCCGACTCGGGGCCGGTGCGTGCCGCGCGGCGGCCCACACCGGCACTGAGCTGGCCTTCGACGCGTGTGTGGAGAGGTGCAAGGTGCCGAAGCCTGGTGGCACACCAGGGTTGGTGGACATCGCCCGCCGCTGGGCGGCACAACTTGCCGGCACGAACGGGGTAACCCTGTCCGCCGGCGAACTCGAAGGCGTCCTCATGTCGGTCGCCGAGGAGGCCTACGCGCGCGCCGACACCGCCAAGGAGGCGGCGATCCAGCGCTTCGCCGACCTGTACTCGGCCACCCCCGTCGGGGTGCTGCTGGCCGACCAGGAGGGCAGGGTCCTCGACGCCAACCCCGCGCTCACCCACCTGCTCGGCCACCGGCCCGAGGACCTCGCGGGCAAGCCGGTCACCGACCTGTGCGCCACGCCGAAGGACACCGAGGCGGTGCTCGCCGGGCTGGAGGACCTGCGTTCGCTGCGCAAGTCCCGGCACCGCGAGCCGGTGGAGCTGGAGCACGCCGAGGACGGTCCACTGCGGACACACGTCACGATCGCGGGCCTGCCCGGTGACACCCCCGGCACGATCTACCCCGTGCTGCTGGTCGAGGACGTCAGCGAGCTGAGCCTGCTGCGCGAGGCGCTGCGCAAGCAGAACGTGCAGGACCCGCTCACGGGCCTGCCCAACCACCGCAGCTTCGTCAACAAGCTCGAGGCCACGCTCGCCCTGCCCGACGACGACCAGATCGCGCTCGTCTACCTCGACGTCGACGGCTTCAAGGTCGTCAACGACGGGCTTGGCCCCGGCGCGGGCGACCAGGTGCTGCGCCACGTCGCCCGCAAGCTCGAGGACACGTTCAGCGGCCACGGCGCGTTCCTCGCCCGCCTCTCCGGCGACGGCTTCGCCGTGCTGATGCGCGGCGCGCTCACGAGCGCCGCCGTGATCGACCTCGTCGAGGAGGCGATGACCGAGCTCGCGGAACCGGTCTACGTGGACGGCAAGGGCATCGGCGTGAGCGTCAGCGTCGGGATCGTCGTGCAGGACGCCCACGGCCGCACGCAGGAGGACCTGCACCGGGCCGCCGAGATCACGCTGCACCGCGCGAAGGAGAACGGGCGCGCGCAGTGGATGCTGTTCGAGGAGGAGCTCGACAGCCGCGACCGGCGCCGGTACGGCATCGGCGCCGTGATCGGCGGGGCGCTGGAGAACGGCGAGTTCGAGCTGGAGTACCAGCCGACCGTCAAGCTCGACGGCAGCGACGAGATCGCCGTCGTCAACGCCGTGCTCCGCTGGAACCACCCCGAGCACGGCGTGCTCGGTCCCGACGAGTTCTTCCCGCTCGCCGACACCACCGGCATGACGCCGAGCCTCGGGCGGTGGCTGCTCACCCGCTCGATGGCGGACGCGGCCGCCTGGCACGCCGCCTTCCCCGCCACCCCCGACCTCTGCATCCGGCTGCCGCTGCGGTTCGCGATCGACCCGAACCTCGTCGGCATCGTCAGGGACCAGCTGGAGTCCACCGGGCTGCCGTCGCACAAGCTGCGCATCTGCACCGACGCCGCCGCGCTGTCCGACCCGCGCGGGGAGGTGCTGGAGGCGCTGGCCGTGCTGGCCGACCTGGACGTCAAGATCACCCTCGCCGTGGCGGCGGGCGCCGATCTGGAGCTCATCCACACCCATCAGCTGCCGGTCGGCTTCCTCATCCTCGCCGGGCCGCTCGTCGACGCGCTCGCCTCCGAGGGCCCCGAGGCCGACACCGCCCGCAAGCACCTCGCCGCGCTGCTCGAGCGGGCCGCGGCGCTGGGCGTCAAGCGGATCGGCGCCGAGGGCGTGCACACCGTCGAGCACGCGCGGCGGCTGCGGGAGCTGGGCATCGTCGCCGGGCGCGGCAGGCTGTACGGCCGCGCCGCGACCGCCGACGAGATCACGTCGCTCATCGAGCAGCGCGGTCCCCGGCCCGTAGGATCGTGACCATGAAGCAGGGAGAGCTCGCGCCGGACTTCACGCTGCCCGACGAGAACGGCAAACCGCGCACCCTCTCGGAGTTCCTGGAGACCGGCCCCGTGGTGCTGTTCTTCTACCCCGCCGCCATGACGCCGGGCTGCACCGCCGAGAGCTGCCAGTTCCGCGACCTCGCCGCCGAGTTCACCGACGCGGGCGCGCACCGGATCGGCATCAGCCCCGACCCTGTCGACAAACAGCTCGAGTTCACCAACAAGCACAGCTTCGACTTCCCGCTGCTCTCCGACGCCGACGCCGCCGTGGCGACGCGGTTCGGGGTGCGGCGCAAGTTCGGCCCGCTGCTCACCAAGCGGCACACGTTCGTGATCGACACCGACCGCAGGGTGCTCGCGGTGATCAAGAGCGAGCTGCGCATGGCCGTGCACGCCGACAAGGCACTCGAGGTCCTGCGCTCGCGCTGACCCGGAGCGGCCGGCACGGCAACGGGCCACCCGAGGCCACCCCCAGGGGAAACCGGGTCTCGGATGGCCGCTGCCGAGCGCCGCGGCGGCGTGCCCGCGGCCAAGCCTGACGCATCGGTGTACATGTTTCGTACAAAGGCGGCGTGCGCGATGTTCACCCACCGGCCTACCTGTGGCACTGTTCGCGTCGGCGGTCTGGACCTAACATCCGGGTCTGGGCGGGATGGCCTGAGCATCCTTTCTGTACCCGTCCTGTATCTCCCTTGTGGAGAGCCGTCATGCGTGGCCGAACACTGCTGCCGTTGCTCGCGACCACATTCGCCGTACTCGCCCCGCCGCCGCCGTCGGCCAGGCTCGCCTCCCCGCTCACCTTGTCCGCCGATATGTCCACTGTGTACGGAGACGACATCGGCGCCCGGTACACCGGTGGTGCCTTCACCGGCACCGGCTACCTCCTGCCGCCCGAGCAGCCGCTGGGCGAGAACGTCAACCGCGTCACCACCGCCCTCGGAGCGGGTGACCGCCGGGACCGCCGTCGAGATCGACGTCCGGGGCTGGCCGGGGCCGGTGGACGCCGTGGACCCCGGCGGGAACCGTGCTGCCGCAACCCACATCGGACCCGACCACTACGTCTCCGCCGCTACCTGGACACCGGCGCGGCCGAACCTGGCGTGCCGGAGTGCCGAGCGACGTGATCAGGCCCTCGGCTTGCGGGCCTGCTTCACCTCGCGGTCGACGGCCCACGCGTCGGCGACCGGGCCGAGGTGCCCGAGCTTGTCGGGGTTGATGATCGAGCGGATCGTCTGGACTCGCCCGTCGAGCACGTCGAGGACCAGCGTGTAGAGGATCCGGCCCTCCCGGTCGCGGAAAAGGGCGCCGGGCTGCCCGTTGATCTCGTGCGGCTCGCACGTCACGCCCACCTGGAGCAGCCAGGAGTAGACCGTGTCCAGCAACGGGGCCACCTTGTTCGCACCCACGACGGCCCTCGCCAGCTGCGGCGCCTTGCCACCGCCGTCCCCGACCAGCTGCACGTCGGCGGCCAGCAGGCTCCGCAGTCCCGCCACGTCACCGCCGGCCAGCGCGTCGAAGAACCGCGTCGCCAGCTCCCGCCGTTCCCTCCGGTCGGCCGCAAACCGCGGGCGCCCCTCCTCCATGTGCCGCCGTGCCCGCACCAGCAGCTGCCGGCACGCCGCCTCCGACCGCCCCACCGCCGCGGCGATGTCGGCGAAGCCGAACGCGAACACCTCCCGCAGCACGAACACCGCCCGCTCCAGCGGGCTGAGCCGCTCCAGCAGCAACAGCGCCGCCATCGACACCGAGTCGGCCAGCTCCGCGGCCCGGCCGGGGTCCTCGTACGGGTCGTCGAGCAGCGGCTCGGGGAACCACGGGCCGACGTACTGCTCCC
Organism: Prauserella flavalba; assembly: GCF_003202235.1. Taxonomy (GTDB): domain Bacteria; phylum Actinomycetota; class Actinomycetes; order Mycobacteriales; family Pseudonocardiaceae; genus Prauserella_A; species Prauserella_A flavalba. The sequence goes on along the minus strand of NZ_MASU01000008.1, from coordinate 195,705 downwards.
GCCGCACCCGCGCGGAACGCAGCACGTCGATCGAGATCCGGGTGACCGTGGCCGACAGGAACGCCTTGACCGACTCCGGCCGGGTCGCCGAGGCGTCGAACCGCAGCCACGTCTCCTGCACCGCGTCCTCGGCCTCGCCGACACTGCCCAGGATGCGGTAGGCGATCGAGAACAGCAGCGGCCGCAGATCCTCGAACTCCTCGACCTTGCTCACCGGGATCTCCTCCCCTGCCGCGCTGGCGTTCAGTGAAGCTGGCCGGCGACGTAGTCGCCAGCGGGCTGCTGGGTGATGATGTTCATCCGGTTGGCCGTGTTCATGAAGCCCACCAGGAGCACCAGTGCGGTGAGCTGGTCGTCGTCGTAGTGCTTGGCGGCGCGCTCCCACACCTCGTCGCTGACGCCGCCCGCCCCGTCGGCGACCCTGGTCCCCTCCTCCGCCAGCTCCAGCGCGGCACGCTCGGCCTCGGTGAAGACCGTGGCCTCGCGCCACGCCGCGACCAGTGCCAGCCGCACGGACGTCTCACCGGCGGCGGCGGCCTCCTTGGTGTGCATGTCAAGGCACACGGCGCAGCCGTTGATCTGGCTCACCCGCAGCGACACCAGCTCCTGCGTCGCGGCGGGCAGCGCCGACTCCTTGAGCGCCTTGCCCACCGACATGAACTGCTTGAGGACCTTGCCCGCGGTGGGGCTGGTGAAGAAGTTCAGTCGCGCGTCCATGCTGTCCCTCCAGGGGTCGTCCTTCGCTACAACCCCCGAGACGAGACAGCCCGGCACCCCTGTGACATGGCCTGGTGTGACCTGGGTCTCCGGTCAGCCGCCGAGGTCCGCCTCGGTCACCGTCGACCAGCGGATCGTCTCGTTCGCGCTGCCGGCGAGGCCCGCCTCGTCGCGCGCACCGCCCGAGGTGGCATTCAGCGGCACCAGGTCGATGTCGCCCGCATCGGCGCAGAATTTCGAGGACAGCCCCCAAGGCCACCTTTGTTGCGTTGAACGCAACAAAGGTGGCCTTGGGGGCCGATCAAGCGGCTAGTTGACGATCGCGCTGTCCGGGACGGGGGTGTCGTTGCGGAAGGCGTCGAAGAGGGCCTGCGACTTCTCCTCGTCCCAGTTCTCCGCCGAGCTGTCCGTGGTGGGCATGGTGGTGGTCACCACGCCGCCGTCGGAGATCCCGCGCATCGCCCAAGCCAGGCCCAGCAGGTTGTGCAGGTGGTCGCCGGTGTCCATGGTCAGCGCGTCCGGCGCGTCCGCGAGCAGCGGGAACACGTCGAACGGGTTCAGCAGCGTCGACGGGCTCGCCATCTGGCTCGCCATCGCGCCGATGAACTTTCGCTGGTTGGCCACGCGGTCGAGGTCCGACCTCGGCGTCGCCGAGCTGTACCGCATGCGCACGAAGCCCAGCGCCTGCGCGCCGTCGAGGGTCTGCTTGCCCGCCGGGATGACGATGCCGGTCTTGGTGTCACGCATCTCCGCGGGGATGTCCATCTCGACGCCGCCCATCGCGTCGACGAGGTTCGCGAAGCCGCCGAAGCCGATCTCGGCGTAGTGGTCGATCCGCAGGCCCGTGGCCTGCTCGATGGTCTGGGCGAGCAGCGGCGCGCCCCCGAACGAGAACGCCGCGTTGATCTTGTTGGTGCCGTAGCCGGGGATCTCCACCTGCGAGTCGCGCGGCAGGCTCAGCAACGTCGGCGCGGTGTCGTTGTCCGGGATGTGGGCGATCATGATCGTGTCGGTGCGCTGCCCGCCGGTGTCACCGGTCACCAGCTGCGCCTGCTGGTCGGCGTCGAGGCCCGCGCGCGAGTCGGAGCCCACGATGAGCCAGTTGGTGCCCGACGCCGCCGCCGGCCTGCCCTCGTAGTCGGGCAGGGCGTCGATGCGGTTGATGGAGAACTCGAGATAGAGCCACACGGCGCCGATGAACAGCACGAACACCAGCGCCAGAGCCATGAGCACGCGGCCGAACGACCAGCGCCTGCGGCGCGGCGGCCTCGGGCGTTCGCCGTCCGGCGGCGGCTGGTGCGGGGGCTGGTGGCCGGGCACGGGCGCCACGCGCGTCGGCTGGTGCCGGGGGCGGGGCGGCGGCCCCTGCCGTGCCCGGTCGCTGCCCGGCACGGGCAGCATCTGCGCGCTCTGGTGTTCCCTGGGGCCGCGGGGCGGCCGGCGGTTGCCGCCGGGCGGTTGCTGCCCGCCGTAGTGTCCGCCGTACGTCATCGTCGTCTCCCGATCGGTGTCGTGCCGCGTCCGTGCGGGCCTTACTAAACCTCATGTCCCTCGTTCATGGACGCACGGTCCCCCGGTCGGGTTGTGTACGACACGCCGCTACAGGCGGATGCGCAGGCGCGTCTCCGCGGGCCGGTCCCAGTCCGGGGCGGGCAGGCCGTCCCGCTCCGGGAAACCCAGCACGTCGGCGGCGAAGCCCACCACCAGCCGCCGCCACAGCGCGGGCCTCTGCACCATCGCGTGGCCTTCCTCGGCCACCTCGAAGCGGGCGAGCCGGTCCGCGGCCTCCTGGGCACGTTTGGCGTAGGCGTACGACGCCTCCGGGCTGGTCACGGCGTCGCGCGTGCCGTGCGCGAGCACCACGGTGCGGCCGCGCACCGGGTCCACCGGTTCGCCCTCGGGGGTCCACGGCGCGAGCGCGCACACCCCGGTCACGGCCGGGTCGTCGGCGACGCGCAGGGCCACCCGGCCGCCCATCGAGTGACCCACCAGGACCACCGGCAGGCCGGGGCTCTCGGCGTGCACCCGCTCCAGCGCCCAGCGGGCGTCCCGCACCGGGTCCAGGGCGGGCGCGTTCCACCCGCGCACGCGGTTGCGCAGTAGCCGCACCTCCAGCCCGTGCCGCGCGCCCGCGGCGCGCAGAGCGCGGGCGAAAGGCACCATCCGCAGGTAGGCGAGCCGCCACGGCCGGACAACGTCGGCGCCGTGCTCGGCCCCGCCGTGCAGCACGAGCGCCACCGCGCGGGCGGGAACCGGCGAGCGCCGGACGACCATCGCCGGTTCGTCGTCGATCACCCACGACCTCCTCACGCCGCTGTGGGCGTCTCCTCCCGGAACTGCGTGTGGTACAGCTCCGCGTAGCGTCCTCCGGCGGCGAGCAGCTGCTCGTGGGTGCCCTGCTCGACGACCCGGCCCGCCTCCACCACCATGATGCGGTCCGCGGCCCGGATGGTGGACAGCCGGTGGGCGATCACGATCGCGGTGCGCCCGTCGAGCGCGTCGCTGAGCGCCTCGCCGACCGCGGCCTCGGACTCCGAGTCGAGGTGCGCGGTCGCCTCGTCGAGCACCACGACCCTCGGCTGCGCGAGCAGCAGCCGCGCGATCGTGAGCCGCTGGCGCTCCCCGCCGGAGAGCCGGTAGCCGCGCTCGCCGATGATCGTGTCGAGCCCGTCCGGCAGCGAGCGCACCAGCTCGGCCAGCCGCGCGCGGTCGAGCGCATGCCAGATCTCGGCGTCGGAGGCGTCCGGGGCCGCGTAGGCGAGGTTGGCCCGGATGGTGTCGTGGAAAAGGTGCCCGTCCTGGGTCACCACGCCCACCGCCTCGCGCAGCGATGCGAACGTGAGGTCCCGGACGTCCACACCGGACAGCCGCACCGAGCCGGAGTCGGCGTCGTAGAGCCGGGGCACCAGCGACGCGATGGTGGACTTGCCCGCGCCGGACGAGCCCACCAGGGCCACCATCTCCCCTGGCTCCGCCCGCAAGCTCACGCCGTGCAGGACCTCGTCGCCGCCCCGGTTGTCCAGTGTGGACACGTCTTCCAGCGAGGCCAGCGAGTAGCGGTCGGCGGACGGGTAGGCGAAGCGCACGTCGTCGAGCTCCACCGAGACACCGCCGGAGGGGACCTTCCGCGCGTCCGGCCTCTCCTTGATCATCGGGTCGAGGTCGAGGACCTCGAAGACGCGCTCGAACGACACGAGCGCGGTCATCACGTCCACCCGCACGTTGGCCAGCGCGGTCAGCGGCGAGTACAGCCTGGTCAGCAGCAGGGCCAGCGCGACCACGGTGCCGGGAGCGAGGTCGCCGCGCAGCGCGAGCCAGCCGCCGAGGCCGTAGACCAGCGCCTGCGCCAGCGCCGAGACCAGCGTGAGACTCGTCATGAACCAGCGCGTGAGCATCGCGGTGCGCACGCCGATGTCGCGCACGCGGCCGGCCCGCGCACCGAACTCGGCGGCCTCCGCGTGCGGCCTGCCGAACAGCTTCACGAGCGTGGCCCCCGGCGCCGAGAACCGCTCCGTCATCTGCGTGGTCATGGAGGCGTTCAGCTCGGCCGACTCGCGCTGCAGGTCGGCCATCCGCCTGCCGATCCGCCGCGCCGGGAGCACGAACACCGGCAGCAACACCAGCGCCAGCAGCGTCACCTGCCAGGACAGCGTCACCATCACGGCCAGCGACAGCACGAGCTGGATCACGTTGGTGACCAGGCCGGACAACGTCGCCGTGAAGGTGCGCTGCGCCCCGATGACGTCGTTGTTCAGCCTGCTCACCAGCGCGCCCGTGCGCGTGCGGGTGAAGAACGCGATCGGCATGCGCTGGACGTGCTCGAACACGGCCCGGCGCAGGTCGAAGATCAGCCCCTCACCGATGTGCGCCGACTGCCAGCGCTCGGCGAGCCCGAGCCCGGCGTCGGCGATGGCGAGCGCGGCGATCGCGAGGGCCAGCCAGATCACCGTGGCCGCCGCTCCCCCGCCGACGATCTCGTCCACCACGCGGCCGGCGAGCAGCGGGGTGCTCACGGCGAGCACCGCGGAGACCACGGTGAGTGCGAGGAAGACCCCCAGCCGGGCCCAGTGCGGGCGGGCGAAGCGCGCGACCCTGCGCACGGTCCCCCTGCGCAGCCCCTTCGGCGCGTCCGCCGATCTCATCGCCCCGCTCAGCAACGTCCACGTGTTGTCCATGTCCCGCAGCCCCTCCCCGCTCGCCCCCGAGCGCGCAATACCTCGACAATAGTCGAGATCTTGATCCGATATGTCCTGGACAACACCGGGCTCCGCGCGATGCTTCCCGGATCCGCGCACCAATTCTGCCCGCGAGGTCCGACAGTTTCCGCGCATCGCCTAACCTGCTGCCATGGGGAGTCGCCGGGTTCAGCAGTGGGTGCGGCACAGCTGGGACGAGCGGCCCCTGCGGCTGGACCTCGTCTTCTACCTCGTCGCCGCGGGCTACGCCGTCGCGCTCGCGCTGACCGACAAGCACTACGGCTTCCGGATCTGGGCGAACTTCGCCATCGCAGGCTACGCGCTCGCACTCGCGCACACGTGCTGGCTGCGGTTCACGCCGGGCCGCGAGGGCGGCCGCCTGCGGTCGCGCTGGGTCGGCGTCGGCGCCGTCGCGGTGGTGGGCATGCTCGCGCCGCTGGTGTTCCTGCTCGTGCGCAGGCTCACCGGCACCGACTGGCTCGACACCCCGTGGTCGTGGAGCGCGCAGCCGGAGGTGTGGGTCATCGAGCGGTCGGCGAGCCTGCTGCTCGAGGGCGGCACGCCCTACGCCGACGTCACCGCGCTCGGCCGTCCGCCCGTGGTGAACGACTACACCCCGTACGGCCCCGTGATGACCGTGTTCGGTCTGCCGAGGGCCCTCGCGGGCGGCACGCCGGTCACCGACGTGCTGACGGACGCGCGCCTCTACTTCGCCCTCACGGCGGTGCTGTGCGCGTGGGGCGCGTGGCGGCTGCTGGGCAGGCCGAGGATCCCGGTCCGCGCGGCACAGCTCGTCGCGGTGTTCCCGCTCACCGCGCTGACCTTCGCGACGGCAGGCCCCGATCTCGCGATCGTCGGGCTGCTCGTGCTGGGTGCCGCGCTGGCCGCGACGGACCGGCCGGCGTCCTCGGCCACCGTTCTGGCGCTCGTCACGAGCGCGAAGCTCATCGTGCTGCCTGCCGCGGTGGTGCTCGGGGTGCTCGTGCTCGCGCGGCTCGGCCGTCGCGCGCTGGCCCGCTTCGTGCTGGTGCTGCTCGCCGTGTGCGCGGTGGTGAACGTGCCGGTGTACCTCGTGCGTCCGCACGCGTTCGCCGAGCACGTGATCCGGTTCCCGGCCGGGCTCGGAGCGGTCACCTCACCCGCCGCGAGCCCGCTGCCGGGGCACCTCATCGCCGGGACCGGCCCGGTCGGCAAGGTGCTCGCGTTCGTGCTGCTGGCCGCCGCGGCACTGGCGATCCTGTGGTGGCTCGTCCGGCGACCGCCCGTCGCCGGTGCGGATGCACTGCTTCGCATCGCGGTCGGCCTGGGCACCTTCACGATGCTCACGCCGGCCACCCGATTCGGTTATCTGGTGTATCCGGTTGTCCTGCTTGGCGCGATGTTGTGCTTCCCGAGCCGGGAATCGGCCTCCCGCGTCGCCGCGACACCGGGCTCAGGCACCACGCCGGAGTCGGCTCCCCTTACTTCTTCTTGACGCGAGTGGCGCCGCCGCGACCGCGGAGCTGCACACCGGATTCCGAGAGGACCCGGTGTACGAAACCGTAGGAACGTCCGGTTGACTCCGCCAGCGAGCGAATGCTCGCCCCCTTCTCGTATTTCTTCTTCAGGTCGGCGGCCAACTTGTCGCGTGTGTTTCCGGTGATCCGCGCACCCTTCTTCAGGTCTGCCACGTCGATCCACCTTCCGCCCGTATGGTGTTTCGGGCCACATTCGACCCCTGCCGCCGCAATGATCGAACACTGAGCGGCGGAATGCCAGACGACGGGCCAAAAACCTTCCGAAACCGCGAAGATATTGGGCCGATTCGGTGTTTGCCGAACATCAACTAACGACTTGGCCACCTATTTGGCATCGAGCCAACTCACGCGAGCTGCACGAGTTCCAGATAATCGGCCGACCAGTGGTCCTCCGTGCCGTCCGGCAACAGGATCACGCGTTCGGGTTCCAGCGCCTCCACGGCCCCCGGGTCGTGCGTCACGAGCACCACCGCGCCCGTGTAGCTCCGCAGCGCGTCGAGCACCTGCTCGCGGCTCGCCGGGTCGAGGTTGTTGGTGGGTTCGTCGAGCAGCAGCACGTTCGCCGCGCTCGACACCAGCCCGGCCAGCGCCAGCCGGGTCTTCTCACCACCCGACAGGGTGCCCGCGGGCTGGTCGAGCTGCTCGCCGGAGAACAGGAACGAGCCGAGCAGGTTCCGCAGCTCCTGCGCCCCCGTGTCGGGCGCGAGGTGCCGGGTGTTCTCCCACACCGTCGCATCGTGGTCGAGCGTCTCGTGCTCCTGTGCGTAGTAGCCGAGCCGCAGCCCGTGGCCCGCGACGACCTCGCCGGTGTCGGGCGCCTCCATCCCGCCGAGCAGGCGCAGCAGGGTGGTCTTGCCCGCGCCGTTGAGGCCGAGCACGACCACCTTCGAGCCGCGGTCGATCGCGAGGTCCACTCCGGTGAAGATCTCCAGCGACCCGTACGACTTCGACAGGCCCTCGGCGGTGAGCGGGGTCCTGCCGCACGGGGCCGGCGCGGGGAACTTGATCCGCGCGACCTTGTCGGCCTGCCGCTCGTCGTCCAGGTTCGCGAGCATCTGCTCGGCCCGGCGCGCCATGTTCTTCGCCGCGACGGCCTTGGTGGCCTTGGCACCCAGCTTGGCGGCCTGCTGCTGCAGCGCGGCGGCCTTCTTCTCGGCGTTGGCCCGCTCGCGGCGGCGGCGCTTCTCGTCGGTGGCGCGCGCCTCGAGGTACCGCTTCCAGTTCATGTTGTAGTTGTCGAGCTCCCCGCGCGTCGCGTCGAGGAACCACACCTTGTTGACGACCTCGTCGAGCAGCTCGACGTCGTGGCTGATCACCACGAGCCCGCCGTCGTGGGACTTGAGGAAGCCGCGCAGCCAGCTGATCGAGTCGGCGTCGAGGTGGTTGGTCGGCTCGTCGAGCAGCAGGATGGTGCCCGATTTGCCCCCCGCGCCCGCCTCCGAGGCGGCGAACAGGATGCGGGCCAGCTCCACGCGCCTGCGCTGACCGCCCGAGAGCGTCCGCAGGGGCTGCCCGAGCACGCGCTCCTCCAGGCCGAGGTTCGCGCAGATCCGCGCGGCCTCGCTCTCGGCCGCGTACCCGCCGAGCGCGGCGAACCGCTCCTCGAGCCTGCCGTAGCGGCGCACCGCCTTGTCCCGCTCGTTGTCGTCGACGAGCTCCGACATGGCGGTCTGCGCCTTCTCCATGTCCCGCACGAGCGTGTCGAGGCCCCGCGCGGAGAGCACGCGGTCCTTCGCGGTGACCGACAGATCGCCCTCGCGCGGGTCCTGCGGCAGGTAGCCGAGCTCGGCGCCGTGCTGGACGGCTCCCGCGTAGGGCTCACCCTCACCGGCGAGGACCTTGAGGGTCGTGGTCTTGCCCGCGCCGTTGCGGCCGACGAGACCGATGCGGTCGCCGGGCTGGATGCGCAGGGTGGTGTCGGCGAGGAGCACGCGCGAACCCGCGCGCAGTTCGAGGCCGGTGGCCGTGATCAAGGGACTCTCCGTGACGTGGAAGCGGAACTGGACAGCATGCGATACCCGCGCAGGGCGGAACGGCTACTCCAGGCGAACGACCACGACTCCCAGTGTACGGACCGCCGTCCAGCGGTTTTCCCCGGCGGTGACCGGACTCACCGCAGGACGATCTCCACAGCGAGCGCCCGCACCGCCGCGTCGTCCAGCACCGAGCGGCGCGGCTCGCCGAGGTCGAGCACGCGCGGCACGGCCAGCGCGAACAGCGGCTCCAGCCTGCGGTCGGCCCGCAGCTCGTCGAGCGCCCTGCGGTCCCCGCCGAGCACCACCGCGTCCAATTCGGACAACCTGGGCAGCAGCACCGCCGCGGCGTCGTCGGCCGCGGAGCGCAGCGCCTGCCGCGCCTGGCCCTCGCGGCGGCGGGCGAACCGCTGCTGCGACCAACCGCCCGCGGCGCTGCGGCCGTGCACGAGATGCCGGTCGGTGCGCGACACGAGCACCGTGCCCCGCTCGGCGACGCCCACGCTGTGCCCGCCGAGGCGCACGAGCAGCAGCCCCAGACGCCGGGGCGCGCGCACGTGCTCGACGAGCGGCTCCACCGCGAGCCCCTCCCGCTCGCCCTCGGCGGGCAGCGGCGGGAACGGCACCGCCACGGTCGCGGTGGTGCCGTTCCCGCCGGTCACCACCACCTCCGCGGGACCGAGCCGGGTGCTCACCACGCCGTCGTTGCGGGCGGCGAAGCGCTCGAACCACCCGGCGAGCCGTGCGGGCTCCACCTCGACGGCCCTGCCGCCGCCCCGCACCTGCCGCGCGCTCACAGGACGAACGATTCCGACCACGGCTGCGTGGCGTGCCCCGAGATCGCGTCGAGCATGCTCGCGGCCTGCCGGTCGGTCAGCGACGCCACGAAATCGACCACCGCCCGGCCGCGCGCGAGGGCCCGCACCGCGTCGGTGCCGCGCACGGGCTCGCCGGTCGCGCCGACGAGCAGTTGCGGCGAGCGTTCGGCCAGCGCCGTGTACTCCAGGTGGGCGAGCGCGACCAGGTCGTGCAGCCTGCGCGGCAGGCGGCGCGCCTCGTCGCGGTCGGTGAGCCACGCGTCGAGCGCGTCGACCAGGTTGGTGATCATGCTGGCCTGCCCGCGCTGGTGCAGCGCCAGATCGGGCCGCTGGAGCACGAACCGGCGGTGCACGAACTTCAGCACCTGCACCTCGTGCCACTGTGCCGGCCGCAGGGTCACGTGCCCCGTGCGGGTGGGCGGCGACGGGGTGACGAGCACGCCGTCCACGAGCCGGGCGGTCCAGCGCGCGGAGAACGTCGCCATCGCCTGCTCGGCCTCGATCGAGCCATCGAACGGGATCGCCAGCAGATCGTCCACCAGCTCGCCCCGCACCCGCGCCACGGCGTGCGCGAACGCGTCGTCGTCGACCACCCACGCGTCCTTGGCGTGCATCCGGCGGCGCAGGTACTCCAGCGAACGGCCGGGGTTGCGGTGCTCGTCGCGCAGCGCGGCCGACGGCAGTCCGGCCAGCTCGCCGGCGCGCGAGAGCCACTGGCCCAGCTCGGTAGCGACGGCGGCGTGCTGGAGCACGCCGATGCGGTGGAAGTCCTGGATGTCGTGGATGGCGTAGGCGATGTCGTCGGCGAGGTCCATCACCGAGGCCTCCACCGTCTGCTGCCAGCGCTCCACCCGCCCCGCGAACGGCGCGCGCGAGTGCTCCAGGTCCTCCAGCTCCGTGGAGTACGCGGAGAACTTCGCCGAGCCGGTGCCCGGCGCGTCGTCCGGCTCGGCCGCGCCCCTCGGCGGAACGGCGAGGTCGGCGGGGTGCGGGTCCGGGTAGTGCAGGCGTGCCCACGGGTACTTCAGCAGCGCGGCGCGCACGGCGGCCGTCAGGTTCAGCCCCTGCGGCGTGGGCCCGCCGACCTCGGTCTTGGTGACGATGCGGAACGTCTGCGCGTTGCCCTCGAACCCGTCGGGCAGGCCGTAGCGGTGCCGCGCCACGCGGTCGAGCACCTGCTCGCCGAGGTGACCGAACGGCGGGTGCCCGAGGTCGTGGCCCAGTGCCGCGGCCTCGGCGACGTCGGGGTCGCAGCCGCCCAGCTTGGCGACGATCTCACCCGTGTCGCCCTGCGCGGTGATGCGCTCGGCGATCGCCCGCGCGACCTGCGCGACCTTGAGGCTGTGGGTGAGCCGGTTGTGCAGCAGCCCCGACCCGCCCGCGCTCACGACCTGCGTGACGCCCCCGAGGCGGGCGAAGAACGGCGACGCGGCGATCCGGTCCCGGTCGAGCCGGAACGGGCTGCTGATCAGGTCGGCGAACCCGCCCGCCTCGGCTGGCTCGTCCCTGCGCCGTGCTCGGGGATCCGGCTCTGCTTCCATGCGCATAACCGTACGGGAGGATCAAGACCGGCCCGCGCCCTCGCTCGGCGACACGAACCCGGACTCGTAGGCCTCGATCACGGCCTGCGTGCGGTCGCGGGCGCCGAGCTTGGCGAGCACGTTGCCGACGTGGGTCTTGACGGTCTGCAGACCGAGGAACAACCGCTCCGCGATCTCCACATTGGACAAACCGGACGCCATGAGCCGCAGCACCTCCGACTCGCGCTCGGTGAGCCCGGCCCCGCGCAGCCCGTCCCGGCCCGCCCGGCCGGAGTGCCGCGCCGCGAGCCTGCGGATCGCCGCGGGGAACAACAGGGAGTCACCGCCCACGACCGTGCGCACCGCCGACACGATCTCCTCCGGCCGCGCGCGCTTGAGCAGGAACCCGCTCGCCCCGGCCCGCAGCGCGTCGTAGACGTAGTCGTCGTTCTCGAACGTCGTCACCACCACGATCTTCGGCGGACGGTCCGTTGTGGACAGCAGGTGCTCGGTCGCCCTGATCCCGTCCACCGAGGGCATGCGCACGTCCATCAGCACGACGTCGGGCCGGTGGCGCGCCACCAGCCCCGGCACCTCCGCGCCGTCGGCGGCCTCGCCGACCACCGCCAGGTCCGGCTCCGACTCCAGGATGGCCCGCAGGCCGGTGCGCACGAGCTGCTCGTCGTCCACGAGCAGCACCCCGATGCGGTTGCCGTCCACTCACTCGCCCCCTCGCACGCCGGAAGGCAGCCACACGGCGACCTCCCAGTCTCCGTCCTGTCTCCCGGCGCGCAACCGCCCGCCGAGCACGTCGACCCGCTCCGCGATGCCGCGCAGCCCGCTCCCGCCGCCCGCGCGCCCGTACCCGCGCCCGTCGTCGACGGGATTGCGCACGGTGAGCGCAAGCCCGCCGTCTGCCTCGGCCACGCGCAGCGTGACCGGCACCTTGCCCGCGTGCCGCAGCACGTTCGTGAGGCACTCCTGCAGGATCCGGTACGCCTCGCGCGACACCACCGGTGCGACGGCGGCGGCCCCGGTGCTCACGTCGCTGTCCACCTCGACCCCCGCCGCCCGCGTCGCCGACAGCAGCGCGGGCAGCTCGGAGAGCCCGGCCTGCGGCGCCCGGCCCGCGCGCTCCTCGCGCAGCAGGCCGAGCACGTGGTCCAGATCGTCGAGCGCGGCGCGGGCGGAATCCCCGATCGCGTCCAGCGCCCGCTCGGCGGCGTCCGGATCCCGGCGCAGCGTGCGCCGCGCCGCCCCGGCCTGCAGCGACACGACGCTGAGGGCGTGCCCCACGGAGTCGTGCAGCTCGCGGGCCAGCCGGTTGCGCTCGGCCAGCCGCCCGGCGCGCCGTTCGAGCAGGGCGATGCGCTCCGCGGCGGACGGGCCGAGCCACGCCACGGCCGCGCGCGTGAGCAGCGCGCCCGCGCCCGCGACGGCGTGGAACAGCAGCAGCGTCACCAGCAGGAAGGCGGCGGGCAACCACGCACTCGCCCAGCCGCGGGGCACCGGGAACGGCCCGCCTGTGCCCGCCCCGAAGCTTCCCGTGAACGGCGCCGCGAACGCGAGGCCCAGGAACGCGGGCAACATCAGGCTCGCCAGGCTGACCAGCGCGCCCAGCAGCACGTGCGCCACGAACATGGCGCCCGCGCGGACGCGGACCCTGCCGCTCACGGGCCCGGAGGCGGCCTCCGGCACCGGGTCGTCCAGCAGTTCGCGGATGGCGGCCAGCTCCAGTGCGCGCACCGGCGGCAACAGCGACGTCGCGGCGAGCACCACCAGCGCCCCGATCCCGCCAAGGAGGAACGCGCTCGCCAGGTCGTCGGTCGACAACGGCAGGACCGAGGGCACCACCACCGCCCCGAACAGCACATACGGAGCCGACAACGCACCGCCGAGAACCAGGAACACCAACCGGCGGTACGTCGAGCGGCTCGTCACCGGGCCGAGGATCCGCCGTATCACCCGGCGATCCTCGCAAAAGCTGAGAGAACGCGCCTCCCTCCTCAGCGGGAGATCCACAACACCGCCCCCGGCGGTTAGCCTGGGCCCGCCGCCCACCGAGAAACCGGGACCCACCGAATGCTCGCCTCGCTCATCGAACGACTCTTCGACCGCAAGCTCACCCCGGTGCGGGTCTCGCTGCTGGCCGCGATCGCCGTGGGCTACCTGCTGCTGCTCGCCCCACCGGCCGAGCTTCCGGACCCGGCGGGCTGGGCGCTGCTGTCCGGCGCCCTCGCCGCGGCCTGGTTCTCGCCGCGCAGCCCGCTGGCCAGCGCGCTGACGCAGTCGGCGATGCTCGCCACCGGCGAGCTCCTCGGCATCGACAACATGATCCCGCTCAAGGTGCTGGCGAGCTTCGCACTGCTGGAGCTGGCCATGCGCCGGACCGGGTGGGCGCTGCCCGCCGCGGCCACGGCGCTGTCGGGCGTGTACTTCCTCATCGGGCTGACCAACCCGCTGCGTTCCCCGGCCGAGGTCGTGTTCCAGACGGCCGTCGTGGTGGTGGGTCCGCTCGTGCTGGGCGCCTACATCGGCGGCATGAACGTGCGCGCGAGGCAGGCGGAGGAGCGCGCGGCGGAGCAGGAACGCCTGCGCCGCACGGAGTCGCAGATGGTGCGCGTCGCCGAGCGGACCGCGATCGCGCGCGAGCTGCACGACCTCGTCGCCCACCACGTCGCGTCGATCGTGCTGCGGACGGGGGTGGCGCGGCATCTGCTCGGGGAGGGCGACGAGCAGATGCGGCAGGTCCTCGACGACGTCCACGCCACCGGTTCCGGCGCGCTCACGGACCTGCGGCGGCTCGTCGCCGTCCTGCGGGACCCCGAGGCGGCGGACACGGCGGGCGGCGACCTCGTGGATCCCGCGGAGCTGCCCGCGGCCGTCGCCGCGGTGGTCGACCGGGGCCGTCAGGTGGGGCTGCGCATCGACGCCACGGTGGACCCCGCGCTCGCCGGGCTCGACGCCGTGAAGGCGCTCGCCGTGCTGCGCCTGGTACAGGAAGGGCTGGCCAACGTCGCCAAGCACGCGGGCTCCTCCGCCCGCGTGTGGCTGACCGCCGAGCTCGCCGGCGACGGCGTGCGGCTCGACATCGCCGACGACGGCGACGGTGGCCCCTCCGGCACCGTTCCCGCGCAGCACTCTGGCCACGGTCTGATCGGAATGCGCGAGCGCGTGGAACTACTCGGCGGAACGCTACGCGCGGGACCCGAGGGCACCGGCTGGGCCCTGTCGGCGAGGCTCCCCGCCCCGCAACCCGACCCGGACCCGGAACCGAAGCCCGTGGCGAGCGTGCCCTGACCCGCGAGTCGTGCGCTCCCGGCCGCGAGTCGTACGCCCAGGACGCCGAGTTGTGCGTTCCCGACCCCGAGTTGTGCGTTCGAGACGCCGAGTCCCCCACTCCGGCTCACGAGTTGCCGGCTCGGGCGGTACCGAACGGGTAACTCGCGGTCAGGAACGGGGGACTCGCACGCTGGAGCGGGGGACTCGCGAACGGGAGTGCACGACTCGCGAGCGGGAACGCACGACTCGCGCGCCTGAGTGCACGACTCGCGGTGGCGTCAGACCGTGAAGCCCAGGGCTCGGAGTTGTTCGCGACCGTCCTCGGTGATCTTCTCCGGGCCCCACGGCGGCATCCACACCCAGTTGATGCGGAAGTCCTTCACCAGGCTGGGACCGGTGAGCACGGACGCGGTCTGGTCCTCGATCACGTCGGTCAGCGGGCACGCCGCGGACGTCAGCGTCATGTCGATGGTGGCCGTGTTGTCCGGCTCGACGCGGATGTCGTAGACGAGGCCGAGGTCGACGACGTTGATGCCGAGCTCGGGGTCGACCACGTCGCGCATGGCCTCCTCGATGTCCTCGATCCTGGCCACCTCGGCGGCGGAGGGCTGGGTCTGCTCCGGCAGATCCGCGGCGGTCCGGCCCTCGCGGTGTTCGGGCGTCTCGGTCATGCTTCCACCTCGTTCGACGTCCGGGCCAGTGCGTCCTTGAACGCCATCCAGCCGAGCAACGCGCACTTCACTCTCGCAGGGTACTTCGCGACACCGGCGAAGGCGACGCCGTCCTCGAGCACGTCCTCGTCCGGCTCGACGGTGCCGCGCCCCTGCATCAGCTCGACGAAAGCGTCCATCGTGGACAGTGCCTCGCCGACGGTGTGGCCGGTGACCAGATCGGTGAGCACCGACGTCGAGGCCTGGCTGATGGAACAGCCCTGCCCCTCGTAGGAGACGTCGGCGACCTTGCCGTCGGTCACCTTCAGCCGCAGCGTCACCTCGTCGCCGCAGGTCGGGTTGACCTGGAACGACTCGGCGTCGTACGGCTCCCGCAGGCCCCGCCCGTGCGGGTTCTTGTAGTGGTCCAGGATGATCTCCTGGTACATGCCCTCAAGGTTCACTTACGCCACCCCGAAGAAGCGCTGCGCCTCGCGGACACCGTTCACCAGTTCGTCCACTTCGGACAGCTCGTTGTAGAGGTAGAACGTGGCGCGGACCGTGGCGGGGATGCCGCACGAGCGGTGCAGCGGCCACGCGCAGTGGTGACCCACCCGCACCGCGATGCCCAGGCTGTCGAGCACCTGGCCTGCGTCGTGCGGGTGCACGCCGTCGACCACGAACGCCACCGTCGCGCCCCGGTCCACCGTGTCCGGCGGGCCGATGATCCGCACGCCGGGGATCTCCTTGAGCCCGTTCAGCGCCCGCTCAGCGAGCCGGTGCTCGTGGGCGGCGACCCGGTCCATGCCGATCGCGTTCAGGTAGTCGACCGCCGCGCCGAGCCCCACCGCCTGCGAGGTCATCGGCACGCCCGCCTCGAACTTCTGCGGCGGCGGCGCGAACGTGGAGCCCTCCATGCGCACCAGCTCGATCATGGAACCGCCCGTGAGGAACGGCGGCATCGCCTCGAGCAGCTCCCTGCGCCCGTAGAGCACGCCGATGCCCGACGGCGCGAGCATCTTGTGCCCCGAGAACACCGCGAAGTCCACGTCCAGCTCACGGAAGTTCACCGCGAAGTGCGGCACGGACTGGCACGCGTCCAGCAGCACCAGCGCACCGACCTCGCGTGCCTTGCGCACCAGCGTCCCGACCGGGTTGACCGTACCGAGCACATTGGACTGGTGCGCGAAGGCGACGACCTTCGTGCGCTCGGTGATCAGCTCGTCGATGCCCGAGAGGTCGAGTCTGCCCTCCGCCGTGACGGGGAACCAGCGCAGCACCGCCCCGGTGCGCTGGCACAGCTGCTGCCACGGCACGAGGTTCGCGTGGTGCTCCATCTCGGTGACCACGATCTCGTCACCCGGGCCGACGACAAAGCGCTTCGCGTCGTCGCCCGCCGTGGCGGCGTTGCTCATCGCGTAGGCGACGAGGTTGATGGCCTCGGTGGCGTTCTTGGTGAACACGAGCTCGCCCGGCGTCGCGCCGACGAAGTCGGCGATCTTCGCGCGGGCGCCCTCGTAGGCGTCGGTCGCCTCCTCCGCGAGCTGGTGCGCGCCGCGGTGTACGGCGGCGTTCGACGTCTCCAGGAACCGCCGCTCCGCGTCGAGCACCGGCAGCGGCCGCTGCGACGTGGCCCCGGAGTCCAGGTACACCAGCGGTTTCCCGTCACGGACCGTGCGGGACAGGATCGGGAAGTCGGCGCGCACGGCGGCGACGTCCAAAGGCGTGGTGTTGGCCGTGGTGGTGGTCATCGCGCCAACTCCTCTCTGGGGCCAGTCGGGAACGTGAGGATCACACCTTGGCGGGCTCGGCCTTGCCGATGTACTTCACGTAGCCGTTCTCCTCCAGCTCGTCGGCGAGCTCCTTACCGCCCGACTCGACGACACGGCCACCGGCGAACACATGCACGAAGTCCGGGTGGATGTGCTTGAGGATCCGCGTGTAGTGCGTGATCAGCATGACGCCGACCTCGTTGCCGGCCTTGTACTCGTTGACCGCGTCCGACACCACGCGCAGCGCGTCGACGTCGAGGCCGGAGTCGGTCTCGTCGAGGATGGCGATCTTCGGCTTGAGCAGCGCCAGCTGCAGGATCTCGTGGCGCTTCTTCTCCCCGCCGGAGAAGCCCTCGTTGACGCTGCGCTCGGCGAACTCCGAGGAGATCTCGAGCTTGCCCATCTCCTCCTTGACCTCCTTGACCCAGTGCCGCAGCTTCGGGGCCTCGCCGCGCACCGCGGTGGCGGCGGAGCGGAGGAAGTTCGACATCGAGACGCCGGGCACCTCGACCGGGTACTGCATCGCGAGGAAGAGGCCCGCGCGGGCGCGCTCGTCGACGCTCATGTCGAGCACGTTCTCGCCGTCCAGCAGCACCTCGCCGGAGGTCACCTCGTACTTCGGGTGGCCGGCGATCGCGTACGACAGGGTCGACTTGCCGGAACCGTTCGGGCCCATGATCGCGTGGGTCTCGCCCGAGCGGATCGTCAGGTTGACGCCCTTGAGGATCTCCTTGTTGCCCTCGTCGGTCACGACCTCGGCGTGCAGATCCTTGATCTCCAGTGAGCTCATGCTTCTCGTTTTCTCTCGTCAGTTCGGGGGTGGGTCAGGCGCCGACGGCCTGCAACTCGGCTTCGATCGCGGCCTCGAGGCGCTCGCGCACCTCGGGAACGTCGATCTTCATCAGGATCTCGTGGAAGAACCCGCGCACGACCAGCCTGCGCGCCTGCTCCTCCGCGATCCCCCGCGACTGCAGGTAGAACAACTGCTCGTCGTCGAACCTTCCCGTCGCGCTCGCGTGACCGGCTCCGGCGATCTCACCGGTCTCGATCTCCAGGTTCGGCACCGAGTCGGCGCGGGCGCCCTCGGTGAGCACCAGGTTGCGGTTCAGCTCGAACGTCTCGGTGCCCTCGGCGGCCGCGCGGATGAGCACGTCGCCGATCCACACCGAGTGCGCGTCGGCGCCCTGCAGGGCGCCCTTGTAGAGCACGTTCGACTTGCAGTGCGGCACCGCGTGGTCCACGAAGAGCCGGTGCTCCTGGTGCTGGCCGGCGTCGGCGAAGTGCAGGCCGAGCATCTCGACGTCGCCGCCGGGGCCGGCGAACGTGGCCGTGGGGCTCACGCGCACCAGGTCGCCGCCCAGCGTCACGACGACATGCTTGAGCCGCGCGTCCCGGCCGAGCCGCAGGTGCTGCTCGGAGACGTGCACCGCGTCGTCGGCCCAGTCCTGCACGCTCAGCACGGTGAGCTGCGCGCCGTCGCCGATCACGAACTCCACGTTGTCGGCGTAGGTGCCGGAGCCCACGTGGTCGAGCACGATCGTGGCCTGCGCGAACGCCTCCGCGCGCACCTGGACGTGGCCGTAGGCGGTCTTGCCCTCGCCGGGGCCGGTCAGCCGGATCAGGCTCGGCTTGGAGGCCACCGTCTCCTTCGGCACCGTCACGAGCGTGGCGGACTCGAACTCCGAGTACGCCTGCGCCGCGATGCGGTCGCTGGGCACGCCGGCCTCGCCGAGGCGCTCGTCGTCGCGGGCGACGGTCTCGACGCGCACCTCGGGGGCGGCGTCGGCGTCGACCTTGACCTCGCCGGTGGCGGCCGCGGAGCCGTCGTGCAGGCCCCGCAGCCGCTTCATCGGCGTGAAGCGCCAGTTCTCCTCGCGGCCGCCGGGGACCTCGAAGGCCTCGACGTCGTAGGAGGCGAACCGCTCGGCGCGGGAGGCCGCAGGCACGGTCGCCTCCGCGGCCTCGGCCGTGCGCGCCGCGTCGTTCGTCACCGTCATGTCAGCCGACGGCTCCTTCCATCTGCAGTTCGATCAGGCGGTTCAGCTCGAGCGCGTACTCCATCGGGAGCTCCCTGGCGATCGGCTCGACGAACCCGCGCACCACCATCGCCATCGCCTCGTCCTCGGACAGGCCGCGCGACATGAGGTAGAACAGCTGGTCCTCGCTCACCTTGGACACCGTGGCCTCGTGGCCCATCGACACCTCGTCGTTGCGGATGTCCACGTAGGGGTAGGTGTCCGAGCGCGAGATGGTGTCCACCAGCAGCGCGTCGCAGACCACGCTCGAGCGCGAGTGGTGCGCCCGCTTGGCGACCTTGACCAGACCGCGGTAGGAGGTGCGGCCGCCGCCGCGCGCCACCGACTTCGACACGATCGTCGAGGACGTGTGCGGCGCGAGGTGCTCCATCTTGGCGCCCGCGTCCTGGTGCTGGCCCTCACCGGCGAACGCGACCGAGAGCACCTCGCCCTTCGCGTGCTCGCCCATGAGGAACACCGACGGGTACTTCATGGTCACCTTGGAGCCGATGTTGCCGTCGATCCACTCCATCGTCGCGCCCTCTTCGCACTTGGCGCGCTTGGTGACCAGGTTGTAGACGTTGTTCGACCAGTTCTGGATCGTCGTGTAGCGGCAGCGGCCGCCCTTCTTCACGATGATCTCGACGACCGCGGAGTGCAGCGAGTCGGACTGGTAGATCGGCGCGGTGCAGCCCTCGACGTAGTGCACGTAGGCGCCCTCGTCGACGATGATCAGGGTCCGCTCGAACTGGCCCATGTTCTCGGTGTTGATCCGGAAGTAGGCCTGCAGCGGGATGTCCACGTGCACGCCCGGCGGCACGTAGATGAAGGAGCCACCGGACCACACGGCGGTGTTCAGCGCGGAGAACTTGTTGTCACCGGCCGGGATCACGGAGCCGAAGTACTCCTTGAACAGCTCCGGGTGCTCCTTGAGCGCCGTGTCCGTGTCGAGGAACTGCACGCCCTGCTTCTCGAGGTCCTCGCGGATCTGGTGGTAGACCACCTCGGACTCGTACTGCGCGGCGACACCGGCGATGAGGCGCTGCTTCTCCGCCTCCGGGATGCCGAGCTTGTCGTACGTGTTCTTGATGTCCTCGGGCAGCTCGTCCCAGCTGGTGGCCTGCTTCTCCGTGGAGCGCACGAAGTACTTGATGTTGTCGAAGTCGATCCCCGACAGGTCCGCGCCCCAGTTGGGCATGGGCTTGCGCTCGAAGAGCTTGAGAGCCTTCAGGCGTGCTTCGCGCATCCACTCCGGCTCGGACTTCTTCTCGGAGATGTCGGTGACGACCTCCTCGTTGAGCCCGCGTCGGGCGCTCGCGCCCGCGGTGTCCGGGTCCGCCCAGCCGAACGCGTACTTGCCAAGGGACTCGATGGTCTCTTCCTGGCTCAGCGGCGTGGTGGTGGGATTGCGCTGCTCGGCAGCGGCAGTCATGCGGTGGTCCCTCCATTCGGAGATCGTGCTTCGTCACCCGGCGTGTCGGCGGGCACGTGCGTGGTGCACGCGGCGTCGCCGCGTGCGATCGTCGCCAGTCGCTGCACGTGCGTGCCGAGCAGCTTGGCGAATGCCTCCGTCTCGGCCTCGCACAGCTGCGGGAACTCGGCTGCGACGTGAGCGACGGGACAGTGGTGCTGGCAGAGCTGTTCGCCCGCGCCGACCTGCCGGGTCGACGCAGCGTAACCCTCCCTGGTCAACGCCGTTGCCAGGGCCTCCGCCCTGGACGCGGGCGCGGCCTCGCTGGTGACCGAGTCCCGGTACGGCTCGACGAGGGCCGCCACGCGGCTCTCGGCGAAGGCGCGCACCGCGTCGTCCCCCGCGTGCTCCGCGAGGAACCGGACGGCGGCGACCGCGAGGTCGTCGTAGGCGTGCCCGAACCGCGCCCTGCCCTGCTCGGTCAGCAGGAAGAGCTTGGCCGGGCGGCCCCGGCCCCTCGGCCCTCGCCGGGGGGCTTCCCTGGTCTCGGCCTCGGCGTCGGCCAGCAGCACGTCGAGGTGGCGACGCACCGCCGTCGGGCTGATGCCGAGCTGCTCGGCGACCGCCACCGCTGTCATCGGCCCCTGCTCCAGCAGCAGCCGGGCGACCTCGTTGCGGGTCCGGCCCTCGGCCGTCACCTGGACAGGCACACCGGTGGCAGCCGATGACTGGCCGCCATCGTGCTGGTCGAAGGTGTCCTGCTTTTTCACAACATAAGTGTGTCGTATTTCCCTGCGGGGAGCAAAGACCCGCGAAAATCGAGTGACCGGACTCACGTCCGGGGGCAGTCGATACGCTCTCGCTCGTGGCTCTGGGCAAAGGCGGAACGCAGCAGCAGGCGGACGGCGACCTCGCGGTCGCGGGCGCCGCCGGCGCCGCGGCCCCCTCGCTCTCGCCGGTGCACCCCGGCGATCCGGAGCCGCTGAACGCCGAGGAGAACCGTGCACTGCGGGTCGTCAAGCGGCTCGGCATCGTCGGCGCGCTCTTCCTCGCTTTCGGCTCGCTCGGCGCGGGCGCGGCGCCGATCCTGAACCCGGTGCTGGACATCCCGGTGCTGCGTCTCTTCGCCCGCATCCCCACCGTGTCGCTGGCGATCGCCTTCACCGGCATGGGCATGATGGTCGCGGCCTGGCTGCTGCTCGGCCGCTTCGCGAGGCCGGGCAGGACGCGGCTCGCCAGCCCCGCGCAGGTGTACCGCACGCTCGCGATGTGGACCGTGCCGCTGCTGGTCATCCCGCCGCTGTTCTCGCGCGACGTCTACAGCTACCTCGCGCAGAGCGCGATCGTCGACCGCGGCATGGACCCCTACGAGCTCGGTCCCGCGCAGGCACTCGGCGTCGCCGACCCGCTCACCGCGGGCGTGTCGAACATGTGGCGCGAGACGCCGGCTCCGTACGGCCCGCTGTTCCTCGACATCGGCAGCTGGATCTCCGGTGCGGTCGGCACCCACGTCGCCGTCGGCGTGCTGCTCATGCGCGGGCTCGCGCTCGTGGGCCTCGGCCTGATCGTGTGGGCACTGCCCCGCCTCGCGCGGCGCTTCGGCGTGCAGCCGAGCACCGCGCTGTGGCTCGGCGCGGCCAACCCGCTCGTGCTGTTTCACCTGGTGGCGGGCGCGCACAACGAGGCGCTCGGCATCGGCCTCATGCTGGCAGGCCTCGAGCTCGGCATCCGCAGACTGCCCATCCGCGTCTCCGGCGACAGCCCGCCCCCGCTCGCGAAGGGCGAGCTGGCCTGCATCCTGCTCGGCGCCGTCGTGATCACCGGCGCCGCCATGATCAAGATCCACGCGATCGTCGCGCTCGGGTTCTTCGGGGTGATGATCGCGAGACGCTGGTACGGCAGGCTCACCGACCTGCTGTGGGCCGCCGCGCTAATGACCGCCGTGTGCGCCGCCGTGACCGCCGCGATCTGCTTCGGCACCGGGCTCGGCTTCGGCTGGGTCGGCGCGCTGGGCACGCCCGGCATGGTGTGGAACTGGATCTCGCCGGTGGCTGAGCTCGGGCAGCTCGGCGGGATCCTCGGCATCATGCTCGGTCTCGGCAACCACACCGCCGCCGTGATCGCGATCCTCGGCATCCTCGGCTACGTCGTGGCCGGTTCGATCACGGCCAAGTTCCTGTGGGACAGCTTCCGCTGGCGCTACCGCCCGATCATCGGCCTCGGCGTCTCGCTCGGCGCGTTCATGACCCTGCACGTGGCGATGCAGCCGTGGTGGCTGCTGTGGGCGGTCATCCCGCTCGCGGCCTCGGCGGGCACGTCGCGGTTCCGGGCCGCCGCCACGGCGGTGAGCGCCGTGCTGGCGATGGTGATCCCGCCGACCGGCAGCACGTTCGACGGGCGCTCGTACATCGTGTCGCAGGCGTACGTGGCGGGCGGCATCGTGCTCCTCGGCGCGCTGGTGATCGTGTGGCGCGCCGCCCCGCTGCTGTTCTCGCGGCGGATGGGCGAGACGCGGCCCGAGGCCGTCTGAGGTCACGCCGTACCCTTGACACCTGTGAGTGCAGCCGTCGAGATCACCGGGCTGGTGAAGCGCTTCGGAGCGGTCACGGCGGTCGACGGACTCGATCTGAAGATGCCGAGGGCCGGCCTGCTCGCCCTGCTGGGCCCCAACGGCGCGGGCAAGACCACCACGGTCGAGATCTGTGAGGGCTTCCTGCGGCCCGACGCGGGCACCGTGCGCGTGCTCGGGCTCGACCCCGCCCGCGACGGCGCCGCGCTGCGCCCCCGCATCGGCGTGATGCCGCAGGGCGGCGGCGCCTACCCGGGTGTGCGGGCCGAGGAGATGCTGCGGCTCGTCGCCGCGTGCGCGGCCACCCCCCTCGACCCGGCCTGGCTGCTCGACGTGCTCGGGCTCGCCTCCGCGCGGCGGACCCCGTTCAAGCGGCTCTCCGGCGGCCAGCAGCAGCGCCTCTCGCTCGCGTGCGCGCTGGTCGGCCGCCCCGAGCTGGTGTTCCTCGACGAGCCGACCGCCGGCATGGACCCGCAGGCGAGGCGGCTGGTGTGGGACCTGCTCGCCGCGCTGCGCGCCGACGGCGTGAGCGTGCTGCTCACCACGCATCTCATGGAGGAGGCGGAGACGCTCGCCGACGAGGTCGTGATCGTCGACGGCGGCCGCGTGATCGCGCAGGGCTCGCCGAGCGCGCTGACCGCCGAGCACGCCGAGGACGCCCAGTTGCGGTTCAAGGCGCGTCCCGGCCTCAACACCGACCTGCTCGGCGCCGCACTGCCGGAGGGCTACCTGGTGCGCGAGTCCTCCCCCGGCGCCTACCGCGTCGCCGGCCTGGTGAACCCGCAGGTCGTGTCCACGGTCACCGCGTGGTGCGCGCAGCAGGGCGTGCTCGCCGAGGAGCTGCACGTCGGCAAGCGCGACCTCGAGGAGGTCTTTCTCGAGCTGACCGGACGGGAGCTGCGGACGTGACGGCGACAGGCACCCGGTTCGAGCCCGGCACGTTCACCCCCGCCCCCGGCGCGGGCAGCCACCCGCGCATGCTGCTCACCCACGCGCGGATCGAGACGAGTCTCACGCTGCGCCACGGCGAGCAGATCCTGCTCACGCTGCTCATCCCGCTGGCACTGCTCGTGGGCCTGAGCCTGCTCGACTTCCTGCCCACCGGCGAGCTGGGTTCGCTGTCCCGGGTCGACTGGGTCACGCCGAGGATCCTCGCGCTGGCCGTGATGTCGTCGGCGTTCACCGGCCAGGCCATCGCGCTCGGCTTCGACCGCCGCTACGGCGTGCTCAAGCGCCTCTCCGCCACCGCGCTGCCGCGCTGGCTGCTCGTGGCCGGACGGCTCGTGGCCGCCTTGGTCGTGGTGCTCCTGCAGGTCGTGGCGCTCGGGATCGTCGCGGCGCTGCTCGGCTGGTCGCCCTCGGCCGAGGGCATCGGGGCGGCGGTGGTGCTGCTCGTGCTCGGCACGCTCGCCTTCGGCGCGCTCGGCGTGCTGCTCGGCGGGGCGCTGCGGGCGGAGGCCGTGCTGGCGCTGGCCAACATCGTGTGGTTCGTGCTGCTGCTCGCGGGCGGGATCCTGATGGCGCCGTCGTCGCTGCCCGGCGTGCTCGGTGAGCTGGTGGCCCTGCTGCCTTCGGGCGCGCTCGCGGAGGGCCTGCGCACGGCGCTCGTGGACGGCACGTTCGCCTGGGACGCCGTGGCCACGCTGGCCGTCTGGGCCGCCGCCGCCGGCGCCCTCGCCACCCGCACCACCAAGCTCACGTAACGGGCCAACCAGAAGCTCACATACCTGCCCCAAGGCCACCTTGGGTGCGTTGAACGCACCCAAGGTGGCCTTGGGGGCCGTCAGACGGAGGCGCTTCGCGCCGCTCTACTCCCCACCCGTCTCCCCCCACCACCCAAACGGAGGCGCTTCGCGCCGCTCTACTGGCCAGCCACTTCCCCTCCCCCACCCAAACGGAGGCGCTTCGCGCCGCTCTACTATCTAGTGTCGTGCAACTGAGTTCCCTCGTCGCCCGGCTGCCGTACCCCTCCAAGGCGGTGCAGCGGGCCCTCGCGATCGCCGCCATCGTCACCCAGGGCGGCATCGGGGTCACCGGGTCGGTCGTGCGGGTCACCGGGTCCGGCCTCGGGTGCCCGACGTGGCCCCAGTGCTTCGAGGGCAGCATGTTCCCCGTCTCCCACCCCGAGTATGAGACGCTCACGCAGTGGATCGAGTTCGGCAACCGCCTGCTCACCGGCGTGGTCGGCATCGTCGCCGCACTCTGCGTGCTCGCGGCCTGGCGGATCCAGCTCGACCACCCCGAGCGCAAGCGCCTCGTCAAGCTCGCCTGGACCATGCCCGGCGGCGTCGTCGCGCAGGCCGTCATCGGCGGCATGACCGTGCTCACGGGCCTGCTCTGGTGGACGGTCGCCATCCACTTCCTCGCCTCGACGGTCCTGGTGTGGCTCGCCACCCTGCTTCTGCACGCCTTCAACGAGGGCGACGAGCGGCCGCGCTGGCGCGTCGCCGAGAGCGGCAAGGCCCTGCTCGTGACGCTCGTCGCCGCGATGGCGGGCGTCCTCGTCGCCGGCACCACCGTCACGGGCGCCGGACCGCACGGCGGCGACCCCGACACCCCCCGGCTGCAGGCGCCCATCGAGACGCTCACGTTCGTCCACGGCAGCCTGCTCGCGGTGTACCTGATCGTGCTGGCCGTGCTCGGCCTGCAGTGGCTGCGCGCGGGCGCGCCGAAGCAGCTCTGGCGCCGCTACACGGTCGTCTGGGTGGTCGCACTCGCCCAGGGCGCGCTCGGCAGCGTCCAGTACGCGCTGGGCGTGCCGGAGGCACTCGTCTCGTTCCACGTCCTCGGCTCGGCCGCCGTCATCGTGACCACGGCGGCCCTGTGGTGCGCGGCCAGGGACCGCGGCCCCGTGACCAGCTTCTCCCCCGCCCCCGCCGAGGCCTCCCCCGCGGGCTCCCGCTAACGCGGGCGTCCTCGGCCCGTCACACGGTCGTCATCCCGACGGCGCGTGTGTGATGGTCCACGCCGTTACGCTCTAGCGTGACCGGGTATTTGTCCGAATGATCGAGTCCGCTCCCCACCAGAACCCTTTCATCCGATGCGAGGTCGCACCGAACCATGAGCACCGCAAGCGTGTCCGGAGCCAAATCCGAACCGAAGCCGATCATCGGCGACGAGCGAACGACCGGCCAGATGATCGTGCTGAAGGCATTCCTGCTGATTCCGTTCGTCGCTCTGGTCGCCGCGGTCCCCTTCGCGTGGGGCTGGGGACTGAGCTGGGTCGACCTGGTGCTGGCGGCCGTGTTCTACACGGTCGCGACGCTCGGCGTCACCGTCGGCTACCACCGCTACTTCACCCACGGCGCGTTCAAGACCAACCGTGCGCTGCGCGTGGCGCTCGCCATCGCGGGCAGCATGGCCGTGCAGGGCTCGGTGATCTTCTGGGTCGCCAGCCACCGCAGGCACCACGCGTTCGCCGACCGCGAGGGCGACCCGCACTCGCCGTGGCTGTTCGGCTCGTCGCCGATGGCGCTGGCCCGCGGCTTCTGGCACGCCCACATGGGCTGGATGTTCAAGCGTGAGGTCACCAACTACGAGCGCTTCGCGCCGGACCTGCTGGCCGACAACGACCTGCGCGTCGTCAACCGCTACTTCTGGCTGTGGATCACCCTGAGCCTCGCGCTGCCCGCCGTGCTCGGCGGCCTGCTCACCTGGTCGTGGTGGGGCGCCGTGACGGCGTTCTTCTGGGCCGGGCTCGTGCGCATCGCCTTCCTGCACCACGTGACCTGGTCGGTGAACTCGATCTGCCACATGTTCGGCGAGCGTCCCTTCATGAGCAGGGACAAGGCCGCGAACTTCTGGCCGCTCGCGATCCTGTCGATGGGCGAGTCGTGGCACAACTCCCACCACGCCGACCCGACGTGCGCCCGCCACGGCGTGCTGCGTGGCCAGATCGACGTGTCCGCGCGGCTGATCTGGATCTTCGAGAAGCTCGGCTGGGCCCACAACGTCCGCTGGCCCAAGCCGGAGCGCGTCGCGGCCAAGCGCGTCACCGCCTGAGCAACCGAGACGGCGAACGGCCCGGTCCCCGCACGGGGGGCCGGGCCGTTCGCACAGCGGGAGGTCAGTCGTTCCACCAGCGGGCCTTGTAGATCCAGGCGCCGTGCAGCGTGAGCTCGCCGTGCGGCAGGTCGAGGTCCACGGTGTCGCTGCACCACGTGCACAGGTGGCCCTCCTGCGGCGAGACCGTGAGCACCTGGCCCGTCTCCGGGTTGGTGGTCACGCTCTTGACGTGGTCCTCGCTGATCGCCCGTGCGCCCGGGTGGTGCTTCGAGAACCGGCCCGTGTGCTTGTCGAACCGCAGCACCTCGGATTCCGTGGTCACCCACAACTGCCCCGGCTCGCCCGGCACCGGCTGCAGGTCGTGCCCGCCCCTGCTGGGCAGCGGGTGGACGCGCTCGGGGGTCAGCACCGGCTCGGCGGGCGTGCCACCGACGCGCAGGGCCACCAGCTCGTGGGTGCCGAGCGCCCACAGCACCTTCGCCCGGTCGTCCCAGACGGCGCCGTGCCCGCCGACGAGCGGGTACTCGGCGTAGTGCGTGGACCTCGGCCCCTGCGAGGCGGTGTAGACGCGCAGCCAGCCGCCCGTGCTCGCGGCCACGGCGACGTTGCCGTCCGGCAGCAGCTCGATGCTGTGCGGGTTGCTCGGCGCGCCGACGTCGGCCGCCCAGTACGCCCCGGTGCCCTGCGGGTAGGGCACCACCGCGGCGAGCCCGCCGGACGCGGTCGTCATCAGGTACCGCTGCCCGTCGCGCTCGGTGAGCTTCGCCTCGTCGGGGTTGGTCCACGCCGAGACCAGGTCACCGAGCCCGTTGGCGGCGCTGGGCGCCCAGGACCACGTGAACTCCCTGGCGTTCCACGCGTCCTGGTCGGCGGGCAGCACCAGGATCCGCCGCGACGCCTGCTCGGTGATGACGATCGAGCCCGCGTCCCCGCCGCGCTCGGCGGCCGTCGCGGGCAGCGGTGCCGCCACGGTCAGGGCGGCGAGGAGCGGGACCAGCCATGCTTTCCGGAAACTTCGCATGATCGACAGCCAAGCGTGGCAGGCTGACCGTACGGTGACGTCCGGCTGAAGATCTTTCGCGAAGTTCAGCGGCGCAGGTCGCGGCGCACCGCGGACGCGAACCGCGCGGCCGCGCCCGGCCCCGCCTGACCGAAGCCGAGGCTCGGCTCGGCCAGCTCCACCTCCAGCACCGCGGGCGTGCCGTCCTCGGTGCGCACCAGGTCGATCCGCGCGTACAACAGCCCGGACCGGCCCGCGCCGAACCAGCCGCCCACGGCGTCGAGCACGTCCTCCGCCAGCGCCCGGTAGGCGGACTCCGGCCGGGTCACGCCGAGCTTCTCGGTCACGAACAGGCCGGACTCGTCCACCGCCGCGCCCGTCAGCATCGCGCCCTTGGTGAAGGCGTGCGAGTAGCCGCCGCCGAAGAACACGAGCGCCGTCTCACCCTCGGCGTCCACGGCGCGCTGGTACGGCTGCACGAGCACCGAGCGGCCCCCGGCGTGCAGCGAACGCAGGTGCGCCCGCGCCCGCTCCCGTTCCTCCGCCGCGAACCGTGCGGCGCCCCGCGAGCCCGCGCCGACCGAGGGCTTCACGACGAACTCGGTCTCGGGCCACTCCGGCTCCGCACCGGGCGCGACGAGCCGGGTCGGCACGATCGGGATCCCGGCGTTCTCCAGGTCGAGCAGGTAGGTCTTGTCGGTGTTCCACCGCACCACGTCGACGTCGTTGCGCAGCGAGGGCACCGACGCGCACCAGTCGAGGAACGCGTCCCGCCGCGCGGAGTAGTCCCAGGTGGCGCGCAGGATCACCAGATCGGCATCGGTGAAGTCCTCGGCGGGGTCGTCCCACACCGCCCACCGCGTACCGACCCCGACCTCCGCGAGCGCCCGCTGGGCGCCCGCCTCGTCGCCGTCGCCCTCGGGCAGGCCCGCGCAGCCGACGAGGATCGCCCGCGCCGTCACCGACGGAGGCGCGAAACCGCCATCCGGCGCCGGTGCGCCGGACCGATCACCGTGGCGTTGACCGTCTCGGCGTCCCACGCGGCGGGCTCGAGGTCCTCGACGGCCTCCACCAGCGCCTCGCCGGTCTCCGGGCTGGGCACCACCACGTCGCCGAGCGCGCCGTCCGCGCCGACGAGCACCACCCTGGCTCCCGCCCTGCCGATGCGCTCGACCACGGCCTTCGACGGCTTGCCGTGCTCCGCGACGAACGCGCGCGCGGCGGCCAGCTGGCGGCCCGTGGGGGCCTCGGTCTTCTCGGTGCTCTCCGTGTCAGCCACGCCGTGAGTCTAGGCGGAGCTCACCGAGCGCCGCGCGGATCTCGGCGCCGAAGCGGTCGATCTCACCGTCGGCCGCGACCACGCCGACGGTGGGCGCCGCGCCCCGGTCGAGCGCCACGGCCGACACGCCCTCGCCGGGCAGCGGCACCGGAACCACCGCCGTGACGGGCAGCTCGCCGAAACGCAGGTCACCCGCCGGGCCGGTCAGCACCGGCACGGGCCGCCCCAGCGCGCGGGACAGGGCCCGCGGGTCGCCCTCGCCGGGACACCACGCGGTGAACTCCAGGCCGCCGGGAGGAGGCGGCGCCGACGTGGACCGTCGTCCCTGCGCGCCCGGCACGGGCGTGCCGCCGAGCAGGTCGAACGTCAGCTCCAGCGCACCGGCCTCGCCGGCGAGCGCGGGATGCACGAGCATCACCAGGGCGGCGACGTCGTCGGCCACCCCGGTCACCACGGCGACGCGCCACAGCGGGCGGTCGCCGGGCAGCGGCTGGACGGCGAGGTCCGCGACGAGCCGGTACAGCGCGACGGTGCCCCCTGGCCGGGACACGTCGAACACGGGCACGTGCCACGCCCAGTCCGGCCGGGGATGTTCGAGCCAGCGCCGTCTCCTCCGGCCGGGGCGGGGCGGGCGCTGCCGCAGCCGGGGACGCCCGGCCAGCCGCGCCATCACCAGGGCCTTCACCTGCTCCGGCACGGGCGGCGACCCCCGCGAGGTGTCGAGCAGCACGAGCGCGCCGCACGACCCGTTCGCGGTGGCCAGCAGGCGGGCCTCGTCCGGGGTGAGGCGGTCCGCCCGCTTCCGGCCCGCGCCGGTGAGCGCGATGCCGAGCCACACCACCACGGCCCCGCCCACCGCGTCGAGCCAGTAGTGGTTGCCGGTGGCCACGATGACCACGAACGTCACCAGCACGTGCACGGCGCTGAGGACCTGCACGAACCACCCGCCCGCGATGCGCGCGAGCACCACCGACACCCACAGTGCCCAGCCGATGTGCAGCGACGGCATCGCCGCCAGCTGGTTGGCGTTGTCCACCATCGGCGAACCCCACGAGCCCCACGTGCGGCCGAGCCGGACGGTGTCGACGAACCCGGCGTCGGGCAGCATCCTCGGCGGCGCCACCGGGTAGAGCCAGAACACCCCGAGCGCGAGCAGGTTCATCCACAGGAACGAGTTGCGCACCCAGCGGTAGTGCTCGGGGCGCCGCGCGAACACCCACACGAGCAGGATCAGCGTGGTGACGATGTAGGTGTAGGCGTACTCGTAGTTCGCCACGACACGCAGCCAGCCCTGGTCGGCGAGCCACAGGTTGACGGGCAGCTCGAAGTCCAGGGACACCAGCCGCTCGAGCGCGAGGATGGCCTCGCCGTTGGCCTGCGCCCGCTCGACGTTGGCCGGCAGCGGCAGGAACTTGATGAGCAGGTAGACACCGAACAGGCCGAGGCCGAGGAGAAGCTCGGCCCACCAGCGGGCTCGCCGCAGCGAACCGGCGGCGCTACCGTCCGTCAGCCCCGTGCTGCTGGTCGAACCCGCAGTGAGCACAATCCCGTATATCACGCCCGACCAGGGGCGCGCGCGGGTCGAAGGTCACGCGACGGCGGGTTTCGCTCCGAGCCGCAGGGTGACTCCCGGTAGCCGCCGCAGCGCGCGCCAGCCGTGGCCGGCACAGATCGCGATGGTGAGCGCGGTCAGCAGGCCGCTGAGCACGCCGCGGGAGAACAGGCCGGCCTCGACGCTCCAGTGCAGGAACCCGACGGTCATGGCGGCGTCGATGAGCCGCGAACCGCCCCAGATGAGGGCGACGTTGACGAAGACGCGCCGCACGGCCTTGTGCGTGTACACCTCGGCGGGCAGCTGCACGAAATCCCGCGCGAGCCGTTCCGTGATGGGTTTGCCGAGCGCCGCGCTGCCCACGAAGAGCAGGAACATGAGCACCGAGCCGACCGCGGGCTGCAGCACATACACCACGGCGCTCGATGTGACCAGGGCGAAGGCGGCCTTGCCTGCGAGCATCCCGGCGCAGAGCAGCAGCGTGCGCGGCATCTCCTTGCCGAGCGCGCGCCGGGTGCCGAGCACGAAGGCGCACCAGCCGAGCACCGCGCACAGGCCGGCCACCAGTCCGACGTAGTGCAGCAGCAACATCAGCAACACGGTGGGGATGACCGCGGTCTCGAGCGCGATGACGAGTGCTCTGCCGACGGTGCTGCGCAAATGCGGGATCTCGATGACCAGATGATGTCGCTCCGGGTGCGACGATCGATGGTGCACGGGTTACGCCTCCAGGGGTGGTCCTGGCTCACTCCGGTGCTCACTCCTGCGGGCAGGTGTCGGAACCGTGATCGGGTGCCCGCGTGGCTACCGTTCTTGAGACCTTACCCCGCTCGGGGTAAATCCCGCGTGTCGTCGTGCGCGAGGTCTCCTCCCGTACGTTCGGCGAGTGGGCGAGTCCGATCACCCCGATGATCAGCAAGAACGCCGCTCCGGCCGCCGCGGCGAGGGCTTCCGGGGCGGTGGAGAGGTGCGCGTCGAAGGCCAGCAGGCCCAGCGCGTAGCTCGCGCCCGGGTTGACGATGGACATGACCGCGATCGCCGCGGACAGCGACCCCGAGCCGTAGGCCTGCTGCCCGAGCAGCAGCCCGCACAGGGTCGAGGCGGCCAGCACATAGCC
The DNA here is from genome assembly GCF_003202235.1 of Prauserella flavalba. Taxonomy (GTDB): domain Bacteria; phylum Actinomycetota; class Actinomycetes; order Mycobacteriales; family Pseudonocardiaceae; genus Prauserella_A; species Prauserella_A flavalba. The sequence continues at coordinate 164,312 of NZ_MASU01000008.1, read as the reverse complement.
CGGCCAGTCCGTGGCGGTGGCGAGCACGCCTTCGCCGAGGAGGCTGTCGGCGGTCAGCTTCATCATCGCGGCGCTGATCGCGTAGCAGATCCCGGCCGACGCGGCGATCAGCGCACCGTAGAGCAGGGGCCCGCCCCGCTGGGCGAGCTGCACCAGCGTCACGACGGTGGCCGCGGCGATGAGCACGGCGAGCAGCAGGCGCTCCCGGTCGGGCGTGCCCGCCAGTGGCGCGGCGCCCTCGGCCGTCAGGAAGAGCGCGACGCCGCCACTGACGGCGAGCGCGGCCAGCCAGTCTCGCAGCGGGGGCCACCGGCGGATCGCCGCCGACGCCATCGGCAGCGCGAACAGCAGCTGGGTCACCAGCAGCGGCTGAACGAGAGCGAGGGAGCCGAGGTGAAGTGCGGCGGCCTGACAGAGGAAGCCGAGAAGGTTGGTGAGCCAGCCGATGAGCCAGACCCGCTGCCGCAGCAACCTGCGCACGAGCCACACGACGGGGACCTGGTGCCTGCTGGCACGGTGTTCGGTGTCGCTGTCCGCGGCCCGCAGGACCGCGCGGCGTTGCAGCGCGGCCGACGCGGCGAAGAAGAACGCCGCGGCGAAACCGAGGAAGACAGGCACTAACACATCAGTTACCAGCGCTCCGCGCCGGGAAAGGATTCCGGCTGTATCGGTGAAATGCCCCCACGTGGTGGTTCCCGCAGAGTACACCGGACCCCGTGCAGGCCGGCTACCAGGCGTGAAAGAGTTCTTCAACGGCGAACACGATCGCGCTCGAGAAACGGAGACTGGCATGCCCACGGCGATTCGAATCCAGCAGATCGGCGGTCCAGAGGTGCTGGAGGTCGCCGAAGTCGAGATCGGCCCGCCCGGGCCGGGGGAGGTCGTCGTCGATGTGGCCGCCGCGGGGGTGAACTACATCGACACCTACCAGCGCAGCGGGATCTACCCGATGACGCTGCCGTACACGCCGGGGCTGGAGGGCGCGGGCACCGTGTCGGCGGTGGGCGCCGAGGTCACCGAGGTGTCGGTGGGTGACCGCGTCGCCTGGCAGGGGCATCCCGGCGGGTACGCCCAGCAGGCGGTGGTGCCCGCGCAGATCGCCGTCCGGGTTCCGGACGGCGTGTCCGACGAGACGGCCGCGGCCACGATGCTGCAGGGGATCACGGCGCACTACCTGCTGAACTCGACCCATGCGGTGGCCGAGGGCGAGACGGTGCTGATCCACGCCGCCGCGGGCGGGGTGGGGCTGCTGCTGGTCCAGCTCGCGAAGGCGAAGGGCGCGCGGGTGATCGGCACGGTCTCCACGGAGGAGAAGGAGCGGCTCGCGCGGGAGGCCGGCGCCGACGAGGTGATCCGCTACACGGAGGAGGACTTCGCCGAGGCGGCGAGGCGGCTGACCGGAGGCGAGGGGGTGGACGTGGTCTACGACGGCGTCGGCGCGTCGACTTACGAGGGCAGTCTCAAGAGCCTGCGCAGGCGCGGCCTGCTGGCCCTGTTCGGTGCCGCGAGCGGACCGGTGCCGCCGATCGACCCGCAGCGGCTCAACGCGGGCGGCTCGCTGTTCCTGACCCGGCCGAAGACCGACGACCACGTGGTCACCCGCGAGGAGCTGGAGTGGCGCACCCGCGAGCTGTTCGAGGCCGTCGCGGAGGGCTCGCTCGGCATCCGCGTCGGGGCGAGGTACCCGCTGGCGCAGGCCCGCGAGGCCCACGAAGACCTCCAGGGCCGCCGCACCACGGGCAAGGTACTCCTGCTCCCCTAGCGCCCCCGCCTGCAGTGAAGGCCACCATCACTGCGTTGAACGCAGTGATGGTGGCCTTCACTGCAGGGACGCTCCCTGAGGACGTCGGGCGGGGGCTCAGCTGCCGGTGGTCACCCGGACGGCCTCGGCGACCACCACGAGGGTCTCGCCGGCGAGCGGGTTGCCGCTCTGCTCCGCGTAGCCGAGGTCCGGGGGCAGCACGAACAGCCTGCTGCCGCCCTGCATGATGCCGGTGAGGCCCTCGGTGAGGCCCTCGATCTCCTGCGGCTCGCCCAGCTGGACCGACACGGGCTGCTCCTGGGCGAACGTGTTCTGCCCGACCTGCCCGTTCGACCAGCCGACGACCTGCAGGTTCACCTCGACGGTGTCGCCGGGCTCGGCGCCGGCCCCGGAGCCCTCCTCCAGGTCGCGGCTGAGCACGGTCGTCGGCGCCGCGCAGTCCCTCGGGACCTGCACGCGCGGCTGCTCACCGGCGGTGTCCACGGTGATGTCGGCGGCCGTGCACTCGAGGGCGTGGCCGTCGGCGGCGTGCTGCTCGGACGCGGACGCCGATGCGGACACGGACACCGGGGCGGGGGTGTGCGTCGGCTGCTCGCCCGGCTGCAGGTCAGTCGGCTCCTCACGAGACGGCGAGCACGCCGCGAGTGCCGTGGCGACGGCAGCCACGATCATGATCTTGCCAGCATTGCGCATGTGGACACCCTAGCTGGGCGTCTACCGGGCGCTTTGCGCGCCTGACAGTGCGGGGATCCGTGGTCCGGTGTGGACGATTCCGAGGCGTTTCGTGGCGCGTGTCAGGGCCACGTAGAGATCGTTGAGCCCGCGCCGGGACTCCGCGACCACCTCGTCGGGCGCCACCACCACGACGGCGTCGAACTCCAGGCCCTTGGCCCGGTCGACCGTGAGCACCGACACCCTCGGGTTGTCGTCCTCGGCCGTGGTGCCCCCGGCGCCGGCCAGCTCCGCCGACAAGGGTCCCTCCAGGTCGGCGGGCACCAGCACGGCCACGGTGCCACCCTCCACCTCGGCCAGCTCGTGGTCCACTATGGACCGCGCCTCCCCCGCGACGGCGTCGCGGGCCACCTCCCGCTGCCAGGGCTCCGTCCCGGTCTCCCGCACCGACGTCGGCGCGCGCAGCTCCGGGGCGATCTCGGCGAGCACGCCCGCGGCGAGGTTCATGATCTCGGCCGGTGTGCGGTAGTTCACGGTCAGCTCCCGCAGGCGCCACCGGTCGGCGACGTACGGCGTGAGCACGTCCGCCCACGACGACGTGCCCGCGGGCGAGCCGGTCTGGGACACGTCGCCCACGATCGTCATCGACCGGCTCGGGCACCGGCGCATGAGGATGCGCCAGTCCATCGCGGAGAGCTCCTGCGCCTCGTCCACGATCACGTGCCCGAACGTCCACGTCCGGTCCTGGGCTGCGCGCTGCGCGGCGGTCAGCACGCTCGCGGCGTCCTGCCGCTCGGCGAGCAACTCGGCGTCGAGCACGTCGGACACGCGGATGCGCTCCTCGTCGAAGATCTCCTCGTCCTGCTCGAGGATGTCGAGCACACCCTCGGCGTAGGCCTTCTCCTCGCGCTCGCGCCTGGCCCTCCGGGCGCGGGCCTCCGTATCGTCCTCGCCGAGCTGCTCGGCGAGCTCGTCGAGCAGCGGGACGTCGGCGGGGGTCCACAGCGAGCCGGGCAGGCGCAGCAGCACGTCGCGCTCGTCGTCGGTGAGGTGCCCGCTCGCGGCGGAGTCGAGCCGGTCGGGCGAGGTCAGCAGGTCGGCCAGCAGCTCCTGCGGCGTGAGCTTCGGCCACAGCCCGTGCAGTGCGGCCAGCACGGCCGGGTCCTCGGCCAGCTCCTGGCGGATGGTGGCGAGGTCGCGGGCGTCCAGCAGCTCGCCGTCGTCGGTCTCGTCCTCGGCGAGCGGGATGTCGGGCACGTTGTCGAGCACCACGGACTCCAGCCGCTGCGCCGACTGCGCGGCCAGCGCGTCGAGCAGCTCGTCGACGAAGCCGCGGCGCGCGACGTTGTGCGGCTTGAGGGTGCTCCTCGCCCGCTCCCTCGCCCGCGCGCACGTGGCCCTGTCGAGGGTGAATGTCTCGCCCTCGACCTCGATCTCCAGCACGTCCTCCGGCACGGTCTGCCGGTCGCGGACAGCCTGCGTGAGGACGTCGACCATCGTGAGCCTGCCCTTGACCTCGGCCGCCTCGGGCGAGTCGGTGCCCGTGGCCGCGAGGCCGGGGAACAGCTCGCCGACGGTCGAGAGCAGCACGCCCGTCTCGCCCAGTGACGGCAGCACCTGGCCGATGTAGCGCAGGAACGTGCTGTTCGGGCCCACGACGAGCACGCCGCGCGTGTCGAGCTGCCGCCGGTAGGTGTAGAGGAGGTACGCGGCGCGGTGCAGCGCGACGGCGGTCTTGCCGGTGCCGGGGCCGCCCTGCACGACCATGACGCCGCCCAGGTCGGCGCGGATGATGCGGTCCTGCTCGGCCTGGATGGTGGCGACGATGTCGGACATCGCGCCCGTGCGCCGCTTCTCCAGCGCCGCCAGCAGCGCGGCCTCCCCCGCGAGCCCCAGGTGGTCGCTGCTCTCGGCCGAGCCGAGGTCGAGGATCTCGTCGTCGACGCCCACGACGCGCCTGGTCAGCGTGCGGATGTGCCGCCTGCGCCGCACGCCGTCGGGCGAGGCGGCCGTCGCCAGGTAGAACGGGCGCGAGACGGGCGCGCGCCAGTCGATCAGCAGGGGCTGGTAGTCGTCGTCCTCGTCGAACAGCCCGAGCCTGCCGATGTAGATGGGCGAGTCGCCGTCGTGGCCCTCGGCGAAGTCGAGCCTGCCGAAGCACAGGCCCTGCTCCACGGAGCTCAGCTGGGCCAGCCGGTCGCTGTGCGTCGCCGTCGCCGCCTCCCGCTCGGCCTGCGCCTGCGGGCCGCTGCCGGCCGAGCGCAGCGCCTCGGTCAGCCTGCGGGACGCCAGGTCCCGCTCGGTGTCGAGCTTGGCGTAGAGCAGCGAGAGGTACTCCTGCTCAGCGGCGATGTCGGCGGACTTGCCGTCGTCGGACGGGGACACGGACAAGGGCAGCCTGCTTTCGAACGAGGGGAATCGGTGGCCGAGTCATAACGAACACCGGCTCGCGAGAATTCCCGCCCCGCCGAGCGTGGCAGGACTCAGAACGGCAGGCCCAGCACCGGCAGCCCGATCGCGGAGTCGACGGCCAGCGCGCAGAACACGATCATCAGGTACGTGTTGGACCGGTGGAACAGGGCCATCGGCTTGGTCTCCACCCCGCGCCGCACGGAGGAGTACAGGCGGTGGGCGTAGAACAGGAACCACGCGCCCGCCAGCGCCGCGAACGACGCGTAGAGCCAGCTCGTCGCGGGGGCCAGCAGCAGTGTCCAGCCGACCATCACCCACGAGTAGATGACGATCTGCTTGGCGACGTGCTGCGGCGTGGCCACCACGGGCAGCATCGGCACACCGGCCCGCTCGTAGTCCTCGCGGTACTTCATCGCGAGCGCCCACGTGTGCGGCGGCGTCCAGAAGAAGATCACGCCGAACATCACGAACGCGGGCCACTGGACGGTGCCCTCCACCGCGGCCCAGCCGATGACCACCGGCATGCAGCCCGCGGCGCCGCCCCACACGACGTTCTGCGGCGTGCGCCGCTTGAGCACGAGCGTGTAGACGAAGATGTAGAAGAGGATCGTGGCGATCGCGAGCAGCGCCGCCAGCAGGTTCACGGTGAGATACAGGACCGCGAACGAGGCCGCGCCGAGCGCGAGCCCGAAGATCAGCGCGCCGCGCCTCGGGACCGAGTCACGCACCAGCGGGCGCCGCTTGGTCCGGTTCATCACCTTGTCGATGTCGGCGTCGATCACGCAGTTGAGCGCGTTGGCGCTGCCCGCCGCCATCGTGCCGCCGACGAGCGTGGCCAGCACCAGCCACGGCGACGGGATCTCGCGTCCCGCGAGGAACATCGCGGGGATCGTGGTCACGAGCAGCAGCTCGATGACCCTCGGCTTGGCGAGCGCGGCGTACGCGCCGGCCACCTGGCGGAAACCTCGCCGGCCACCGGCTGGGGACTCACCGGTGGGATGCACGGCGCTGGTGTTGTCACTGCGACCGTGCGCAGCGTGCACCAACGACATTTCGCTCCCTGCGTCAGATCGGGTCGGCAGCGATACCACGGTTGGCGGCCGCTGCCTTGACAGATCGTAGTAGAAGGCGTTTCGGGGTCCCGTGGCGGCATCGCGCGGAAGAGACGTGCGTCGCACGTGGGGCCGCCCGTTGGTGCTCCCGCGGGCTCACGGGGTACCTACTAGGCTGGCCCTCGTCGATCGCGGATCCCGGGTCACCTCGCAAGAGTGCAGGGTAACGGGCTCCGGATCGATTAAGGTGGGTGGCGGCCGGGCGCCACCGGGTAACCACGAAGAGCTACTACGTGCAGACGACTCAGGAGCCGAGTTCAGTGTCGGAAAACGCCACGACCGCCGAGAACAACCCCCTACTGCGCCGGAACTACCCGGCCGACTGGACCGAGCTGGACACCCGCGCGGTGGACACCGTCCGCGTACTGGCCGCCGACGCGGTGGAGAACTGCGGCAGCGGTCACCCCGGCACGGCCATGAGCCTGGCGCCGGTGGCCTACTCGCTGTTCCAGCGCGTGATGCGGCACGACCCGAGCGACCCCGAGTGGCCCGCGCGTGACCGGTTCATCCTCTCGGCCGGGCACAGCAGCCTGACGCTCTACATCCAGCTCTTCCTCGCCGGCTACGGCCTGGAGATGGAGGACCTCGAGCAGCTGCGCAAGTGGGGCTCGAAGACCCCCGGCCACCCCGAGTACCGGCACACCCCCGGCATCGAGACCACTACCGGACCGCTCGGCCAGGGACTGGCCAACGCGGTCGGCATGGCGATGGCGGCCCGGCGCGAGCGCGGCCTGCTCGACCCCGACGCACCGCAGGGGGAGAGCCTGTTCGACCACCACATCTACGTGATCGCCTCCGACGGCGACATCGAGGAGGGGGTGACCTCCGAGGCCTCGTCGATCGCGGGCCGCCAGGAGCTCGGCAACCTCGTGGTGATCTACGACGACAACAAGATCTCCATCGAGGACGACACCAACATCGCGCTGTCGGAGGACACCGCCAAGCGCTACGAGTCCTACGGCTGGCACGTCCAGGTCGTCGACGGCGGCGAGGACGTCGTCGCGTTCGAGCAGGCCATCGAGGCCGCCAAGGCCGAGACCACGCGCCCGTCCTTCATCCTGCTGCGCACCGTGATCGGCTACCCGGCGCCGAAGAAGATGGGCACCGGCAAGGCCCACGGCGCCGCGCTCGGCGCCGACGAGGTCGCCGCCGTCAAGGAGATCCTGGGCTTCGACCCGGAGAAGAGCTTCCAGATCGAAGACGAGGTCCTCGCCCACACCCGCAAGGCGCTCGACCGCGGCAAGGCCGAGCACGCCAAGTGGCAGGAGTTGTGGGACTCCTGGGCCGAGGCGAACCCGGAGCGCAAGGAGCTGGCCGACCGGCTGGCCACCCGCTCGCTGCCCGCAGGCTGGGCCGCGAAGCTGCCCACCTGGGAGCCCGACGAGAAGGGCATCGCCACGCGCAAGGCCTCCGGTGAGGTGCTGTCGGCCGTCGCCGACGTGCTGCCCGAGCTGTGGGGCGGCTCCGCCGACCTCGCCGAGAGCAACAACACCACGATGAAGGGCGCCGACTCGTTCGGCCCCGAGAGCGCCTCCACCGACATGTGGAAGGCCAACCCGTACGGTCGCACGCTGCACTTCGGCGTCCGCGAGCACGCGATGGGCTCGATCCTCAACGGCATCGCGCTGCACGGCGGCACCCGGCCCTACGGCGCCACGTTCCTGATCTTCAGCGACTACATGCGCCCCGCGGTGCGGCTCGCCGCGCTGATGAAGGCCCCGGTCGTCTACGTGTGGACGCACGACTCGATCGGTCTCGGCGAGGACGGCCCCACCCACCAGCCGATCGAGCAGCTGGCCTCGCTGCGCGCCATCCCCGGCCTCAACGTCGTGCGCCCCGCCGACGCCAACGAGACCGCCGCCGCGTGGAAGGCCGTGCTGGAGGACACCGGCGCGCCGTCCGGCCTCGCGCTGACGCGGCAGAACGTGCCGGTGCTGGAGGGCACCAACGCCGAGGGCGTCGCCAAGGGCGGCTACGTGCTGGCCGAGGCATCCAACGGCAACCCCGAGGTGGTGCTCATCGCCACGGGCTCCGAGGTGCAGCTCGCCGTCGAGGCCAGGAAGACCCTGGAGGCCGAGGGCGTTGCCACCAGTGTGGTGTCCATGCCGTGTGTCGAGTGGTTCGACGCGCAGGAGCAGAGCTACCGCGACGCCGTGATCCCGCCGACCGTCAAGGCCCGCGTGGCCGTCGAGGCCGGCATCGCACAGCCGTGGCACCGGTTCGTCGGCGACGGTGGCGAGATCGTGTCCATCGAGCACTTCGGTGCCTCGGCGGACTTCAAGACCCTGTTCCGCGAGTTCGGCTTCACGGCGGAGGCCGTGGTCGCCGCGGCCCGCCGCTCGCTGGAGAAGAACTCCTGACAAACAACTCCCGACTATCAAAGGGGATCACGTCATGAGCAACACCGACCGGCTGGCCCAGCTCTCGCAGGCCGGCGTGTCGATCTGGCTCGACGACCTGTCGAGGGAGCGGCTCACCTCGGGCAACCTCGCCGAGCTCATCCGCGACAAGCACGTCGTGGGTGTGACCACCAACCCGACGATCTTCGCGGGCGCGCTGTCCAACGGCGAGGCCTACGACGAGCAGGTGCGCGAGCTCGCCGAGCGCGGCGCCGACCTGCACGCCGCGGTCCGCGAGCTGACCACCACCGACGTGCGCAACGCCGCGGACCTCTTCCGCGACGTCTACACCGCCACGGGCGGTGTCGACGGCCGCGTCTCGATCGAGGTCGATCCCGGCCTCGCGCGGGACACCGAGAAGACCGTCGCCGAGGCGCAGGACCTGTGGAAGACGGTCGACCGCCCGAACATCCTGGTGAAGATCCCGGCCACCGAGCAGGGGCTGCCGGCGATCACGCGGACCCTCGCCGAGGGCATCAGCGTCAACGTCACGCTGATCTTCTCCGTCGAGCGGTACCGCGCCGTGATCGAGGCGTTCTTCGCCGGGCTGGAGCAGGCCAAGGCCAACGGCCACGACCTCAAGGGCATCCAGTCCGTCGCGTCGTTCTTCGTGTCCCGGGTGGACAGCGAGGTCGACAAGCGGCTCGAGGCCATCGGCACCGACGAGGCGCTGGCCCTGCGCGGCGAGGCCGCGATCGCCAACGCCCGCCTCGCCTACGCGGCCTACGAGGAGCTGTTCGCCTCCGAGCGGTGGGCGGCGCTCAAGGCCGACGGCGCCAACCCGCAGCGCCCGCTGTGGGCCTCCACCGGCGTGAAGAACCCGGAGTACTCCGACACCCGCTACGTCGACGAGCTCGTGGTGGCGGGCACGGTCAACACGATGCCGGAGAAGACGCTGTTCGCGGCCGCCGACCACGCCGAGGTCGTCGGCGACAAGGTGAGCGGCACGGGCGCGCGGGCGCAGGAGGTGTTCGACAAGCTGTCGGCCGCCGGCATCGACATCGCCGACGTGTTCCTCACGCTGGAGAACGAGGGCGTCGAGAAGTTCGACAAGTCCTGGGCCGAGCTGCTGGACACCGTCACCGGCCAGCTCGACAAGGCGAAGGGCTGAGCCGGCGATGGCTGGAGAACGGACTTCAGTCACGATCGAAGACGCCGCGCTCGAGTCCGCCGCCGCGCCGCTGCTCGACAAGCTCGTCGCCGACGCGGTGGCGAGCAAGGTCGGCGCCCAGGACGCGACCCTCTGGGGCGCCGAGGCGGAGTCCGAGGCGTCCATCCGGCTGTCCTGGACCAGCCTGCACAAGAGCTCCCGCCCGCTGATCGGCGAGATCGAGGCCCTGCGCACGGAGCTGCGCTCCGAGGGCGTCGACCGCGTCGTGCTCGCCGGGATGGGCGGCTCGTCGCTGGCCCCGGAGGTGATCACCGGCACCGAGGGCGTCGCGCTCACGGTGCTGGACACCACCGACCCCGGCCAGGTCGCCGACGCGCTCGCCGGCGACCTGGACCGCACGGTGATCGTGGTGTCGTCCAAGTCCGGCACCACGGTGGAGACCGACAGCCACCGGCGGATCTTCGCGAAGGCGTTCGCCGACGCGGGCATCGACGCCGCGCGGCGCATCGTCGTGGTCACCGATCCCGGTTCGCCGCTGGCGGAGCTGGGCGAGGCCGAGGGCTACCGCAAGGTGTTCCTCGCCGACCCGCACGTCGGCGGCCGCTACTCGGCGCTCACCGCGTTCGGGCTCGTCCCGGCCGGGCTCGCCGGTGCCGACGTGGCGCGGCTGCTCGACCAGGCGGCGGGCGTCGCCGACACGCTGACGGCGGACTCGGCGGACAACCCGGCGCTGCGGCTGGCCGCCGCGCTCGGCGCCGCCCACGCCGACGGCGCCGAGAAGGTCGTGCTCGCCGACACCGGCTCCGGTATCACGGGCCTCGGCGACTGGGCCGAGCAGCTCATCGCCGAGTCCACCGGCAAGCAGGGCACCGGCCTGCTGCCCGTCGTGGTCGAGGGCCACACGGCCCCCGGTTTCGCCGGCGGGGGCTCCGACGCGACCCCGGTGGCCGTCGGCCCCGCCTCGGGCGAGGCGAAGGTCGCCGTCACGGGCCCGCTCGGCGCCCAGTTCCTGCTGTGGGAGTTCGCGGTGGCGATCGCGGGCAGGCTGCTCGGGATCAACCCGTTCGACCAGCCCGACGTGGAGGCCGCGAAGAAGGCCGCCCGGTCGCTGCTGGACGATCCGGCCGCGCTCACCGGCTCCGCCGAGCCGTCGGCGGTGCTCGGCTCCGTCGAGGTGTACGGCGGCGCGGGAACCACCGGAGAGGGTTCGCTGACCGACGTCCTGCGGGAGTTCCTCGACAGCGCGCCGGAGGGCGGCTACCTGGCCGTGCAGGCCTACCTGGACCGGCTCGACGACGCCTCGGCGTCGCTGCTGCGGCCCGAGCTGGCCAAGCGCACCGGGCTGCAGACGACGTTCGGCTGGGGACCGCGGTTCCTGCACTCCACGGGCCAGTACCACAAGGGCGGCCACCCGAACGGCGTCTTCCTGCAGCTCACCGGCACACCCGAGGAGGACCTCGACGTGCCGGACCGGCCGTACACGCTGGGACAGCTGCAGCGGGCGCAGGCGCTGGGCGACGGCCAGGTGCTCGCCGAGGGCGGCAGGCCCGTGCTGCGGCTGCACCTGACCGACCGGGCCGCGGGTCTCGCCGAACTGATGCGTGCCGTACAGGAGCTCGCTTCATGAAACGAGGGTGGACCAACCCCCTGCGGGATCCCCGCGACAAGCGGCTGCCGAGGATCGCCGGGCCTTCCGGCCTGGTGATCTTCGGCGTCACCGGGGACCTCTCGCGCAAGAAGCTCATGCCCGCCATCTACGACCTCGCCAACCGGGGCCTGCTGCCCGCGGGGTTCTCGCTCGTCGGGTTCGCGCGGCGGGACTGGGAGGACCAGGACTTCGGCGAGCTCGTCCACGACTCGGTGGCCGAGCACGCCAGGACGCCGTTCCGCGAGTCGGTGTGGAACCGGCTCGCCGAGGGCATCCGGTTCGTGCAGGGCACGTTCGACGACGACGACGCGTTCGACCGGCTCGCCCAGACCGTGCACGACCTCGACGAGGCGCGCGGCACGGGCGGCAACACCGCGTTCTACCTCTCCATCCCGCCGTGGGCGTTCCCCGTGGTCACCAAGCAGCTCGCGCGCTGCGGGCTCGCGGAGTCCAGCGAGGACGTGTGGCGCCGGGTCGTGATCGAGAAGCCGTTCGGCCACGACCTGACGAGCGCCAAGGAACTCAACGCCGTCGTCAACGACGTGTTCCCCGAGGAGTCGGTGTTCCGCATCGACCACTACCTCGGCAAGGAGACGGTGCAGAACATCCTGGCGCTGCGGTTCGCCAACCAGATGTTCGAGCCGATCTGGAACGCCAACTTCGTCGACCACGTGCAGATCACGATGGCCGAGGACATCGGCCTCGGCGGCCGCGCGGGGTACTACGACGGCATCGGCGCCGCGCGGGACGTGATCCAGAACCACCTGCTGCAGCTGCTGGCGCTCACGGCGATGGAGGAGCCCGTCTCCTTCCACCCGAGGGCGCTGCGCGCCGAGAAGGTCAAGGTGCTGAGCGCCACCAAGCCGGTCAGGCCGTTCGACGAGACCACGGCGCGGGGCCAGTACGCGGGCGGCTGGCAGGGCGGCAAGAAGGTGCCGGGCCTGCTGCAGGAGGCCGGCTTCTCGAAGGAGTCGACCACCGAGACCTACGCCGCGGTGACGCTGGAGGTGCAGAACCGGCGCTGGGCCGGGGTGCCCTTCTACCTGCGCACCGGCAAGCGCCTCGGCCGCAGGGTCACCGAGGTCGCCGTGGTGTTCAAGCGGGCGCCGCACCTGCCGTTCGACTACACCTCCACCGAGGAGCTGGGCGAGAACGCGCTGGTGATCCGGGTACAGCCGGACGAGGGCATCACGATGCGGTTCGGCTCCAAGGTCCCGGGCACCACGATGGAGGTCCGCGACGTCACGATGGACTTCGGCTACGGCCACGCGTTCACCGAGACCTCGCCGGAGGCCTACGAGCGGCTGATCCTGGACGTGCTGCTGGGCGAGCCGTCGTTGTTCCCGGTGAACGAGGAGGTCGAGCTGTCCTGGCAGATCCTGGACCCGATCCTGGAGCACTGGGCGAAGCGCGGGGCGCCCGAGCCGTACCAGCCGGGCTCGTGGGGGCCGCCGTCGGCGGAAGCGATGCTGGAACGCAGCGGTAGGCACTGGAGGCGGCCGTGATCATCGATCTGCCCTCGACCACGACGTCCCAGCTGAACAAGAAGCTGGTCGAGCTGCGCGAGCGCGGCGGCGCGATCGCGCTCGGCCGCGTGCTCACGCTCGTGATCGCCGCGGAGGACGACGAGCAGCTCGAGGACGCCATCGATGCGGCCAACGAGGCCAGCCGCGAGCACCCGTCGCGGGTGATCGTGGTCGCCAAGGGCGCCCGTACGGCGGCGCCGCGCATCGACGGCCAGATCCGTGTCGGCGGTGACGCGGGGGCCAGCGAGGTGATCGTGCTGCGGCTCTACGGCGCGCTGGCGAGCCAGGGCCAGAGCGCGGTGGTGCCGCTGCTGCTGCCCGACGCCCCGATCGTCACGTGGTGGCCGGGAGGCGGGCCGAAGGCTCCGGCGAAGGACCCGCTCGGCGAGCTCGCCCAGCGGCGGATCACCGACTCGGCCGCGGAGAAGAACCCGATCAGGGCGCTGCTGACGCGGGCGAAGTCCTATGTCGACGGTGACACGGACCTGGCCTGGACCAGGCTCACCAACTGGCGGGCGCAGCTCGTCTCGGCGCTGGACCTGCCGCCGTACGAGCGGGTCACCGCGGCGTCGGTGACGGGCGAGGCGGACTCTCCGTCCACCGAGCTGCTCGCGGGCTGGCTCGCCGAGTACCTGAGGGTGCCCGTGAAGCGGGTCAAGACCACGAGCGCGCAGGGCATCGTGGCGGTGTCGCTGGAGCGGCCCTCCGGGGCGATCGAGATCTACCGGCCCGACGGCCGCACGGGCACGCTGACCCAGCCGGGCCAGCCGACCCGGCGGATCTCACTGCACCGCAGGGACAACCGCGACTGCCTGATCGAGGAGCTGCGCAGGCTGGACCCGGACGAGATCTACGAGGCCGCGCTGCTGGGGCTCGCCAAGCTCTCGGCGGCCAGGAAGAAGCCGGCGGCGGGCAGGACCGCCGCGGCGAAGACGAAGGCGAAGGCATGAACCCGGCGTCGGAGGTGGTGGTCTACGCCAACCCGGGTCTGCTGGCGGCGGCGTGCGCGGCCCGGCTGGTGACGAAGCTGGTGGACCTGCAGGCCGCCAAGGGGTCGGCGTCGCTGGTGCTGACCGGAGGGGGCACCGGGATCGCGATCCTGGAGCAGCTGCGCCACTCCCCCGCGCGGGACGCGATCGACTGGTCGCGGCTGGACCTGTACTGGGGTGACGAGCGGTTCGTGCCCTCGGACGACCCGGAGCGCAACGAGAAGCAGGCACGGGAGGCGCTGCTGGACCACGTGCCGGTGGATCCGGCGCGGGTGCACGCGATGGCGCCGTCCGACGGCGAGTTCGGCGACGACCCGGAGGCCGCGGCGGCGGCCTACGCCGACGTGCTCGCGGCGAACGCGCTGCCGGAGGACCACGGCCCGGTGCCGACGTTCGACGTCCTGCTGCTCGGCCTCGGCGGCGAGGGTCACACGGCGTCGATCTTCCCCGAGTCGCCCGCCGCCTACGAGACGGAGCGGCCGGTGGTGGCGGTGCGCAACTGCCCCAAGCCGCCGCCCACCCGCGTCTCGCTGACGTTCCCGGCGATTCGCAGCGCGGCCGAGGTGTGGCTGGTGACCACGGGCGAGGCGAAGGCGGACGCCGTGGCGCTCGCGCTCTCGGGCGCGGGCGAGGTGCAGCTGCCGGTGGCCGGCGCGCGCGGCAGGCGCCGCACGCTGTGGCTGCTGGACAAGGCCGCCGCGGGCAAGCTCGGCGACGTGCCGGCGTCCCCGCGCGTGTAGGCGGTTTCCCCGGCGCACTCCGCTGTTTTCCCTGGCCCCGCACGCACGGACGAGTCACACCGTGTGTGCGGGGCGTTAACTTCCGCACACTTTTTCAGGTTTTCGCGTCCCAACCGGGTCCCGATGGCCTCTCATTGTCGAGTCCACAAGACGAGAGGTCCAAGCCATGACCACAGAGGGAATGACCATCCCCGGGGTTTCGGTCGGCGGCCCAGGCGCGGGGGCCGCCGACCGCGCGCGGTCGCGCCGGACGACCGTCCCGACAGCGACGACAGCACTGTGGAACCACCCTGGCGTGCGCAAGGCCGCGGTCGACGCGGCCGTCATCCTCATCGCCGTACTCGACGTCTGGCTGGTGATCCCTGAGGGCGCCGAGACGTACTCCGTCTGGCTCTCGGCGGCGAGCTGCGTGGCACTGGTCGCGCGCCGCTGGCTGCCGTTCACGGTGGTGCTGCTGACGTTCCCCGGGTTCATCGCCGGATGGGCGCAGCTGGCCGCGATGATCGCGCTGGGTTATCTGGCGACCCGCAAGCAGATGCACTGGCAGACCTGGGTCGGCGCGGGACTGGTGTGGCTGTCCAGGTTCGTGCTGTGGCCGCTGCCGGACTTCGTCGCGCTGACGTGGCGCGAGCACGCCCTGTCGGCCATCTACGGCGTGATCGTCGCCGGGATGCCGGTGGCGATCGGCCTGCTCATCGGCGCGCGGCAGGAGCTGGCCGCCCGGCTCGCCGAGCTGGCCGCCAGCCGGGACCGGGAGCGCAAGCTGTACGCCGAGACCGTGCGCGCCGACGAGCGGGCCCGGCTGGCGAGGGAGATGCACGACGTCGTCTCCCACGACATCACGCTCATCGCGATGCAGGCGGGCGCGCTGGCCGCGATCAGCCCGAGCGGTGACGCGGAGCGCACGGCCCGCACGATCCGCCAGCTCTCCACCCGCACACTGGAGGAGCTGCGTGCGCTCGTGGGGGTGCTGCGCTCCGGCACCGAGGACGACGGCCCGCAGCCCGACCTGGGGGACCTCTCGGAGCTCATCAGGGCCGCGGACGTGCCCGTGCAGCTGGCCGTCGAGCGGGTGCCGGAGGACCTGCCGCCGAAGGTGTCCGCGGCGGCCTACCGGACCGTGCAGGAGTGCCTCACGAACGTCCGGAAGCACGCACCGGGCGCGACGGCGTTCGTGCGCCTGTGCGGCGACCAGGACGGCCTCTCGGTGGAGGTGCGCAACGACCGGCCGGACGAGCCGCAGGACGGCGCCGAGTTCCCCTCTGGCGGCTACGGGCTCACGGGCCTCGCGGAGCGGGCCCGCCTGCTCGGCGGCACGTTCGAGACCACGCCGACGCCCGACGGTGGCTGGCGGGTGGCCGCGAGGTACCCCGTGGCGTTCTGACTCTGAACACGACGAGGGCCGCCGGGCGCGTGCCCGGCGGCCCTCGTCGTGCCGACTCTCAGATCTGGCGGCGCTGACGCAGCCGCTCCAGCGCCTCGGCGAGGATGGCCTCACCGTCGGCGTCGCTGCGCCGTTCCTTCACGTACGCCAGGTGAGTCTTGTACGGCTCCGTGCGCGGAGCCGCGGGCGGGTTCTGCTCGTCCTGCCCACCGGGCAGCCCGCACCGAGGGCAGTCCCACTCCTCCGGAACCTCGGCATCCATCGCGAACGACGGCCGGGATTCATGCCCGTTGGCACACCAGTAGGACACCCGGCGCCTCGGAGCGGCCTCCCCACGCTCCGACTCGCCGGAGGGACCCGCCCCGACTCTCGTGCCTCGAATCGCGTTACCGCCAACCATGCTTCCTCACACCCACCAGTGAAGTTGACGTACCCCGCCAGGCACGCCGATTCCGATCAGATCTTCAGCAGCAGACCGAGACCGATGATGGAGATGATCCATACGGCGCCGAGACCGAGCGTGATGCGGTCGAGGTTCTTCTCGGCCACGCTCGACCCGGCCAGGCTCGACTGCATACCACCACCGAACAGGGAGGACAGCCCGCCGCCGCGGCCACGGTGCAGCAACACCGCGATGATCAGCAGCACGCTGGTCGCGATCAACAGGATCTGCAGGAAAAGCTTCATGTCATCCTCTGTGTACTGCGGGTGGCGGGGGTACCCAGAGTAGCGGGTCCCCACTGAGATCAGGGTAGAGGCCCTCCGGCGGCGAGAGCGCACAGTTTCGTGAACTCGTCACCGTCGAGGCTGGCGCCGCCCACGAGCGCGCCGTCGACATTGTCGCACTTGACCAGGTCGGCGATGTTGCCCGACTTGACCGAACCGCCGTAGAGCACCCGGACCTGCTCGGCCACCTCGGCGCCGTACTTCTCGGCGAGCGCCGCCCGCAGGGCCGCGCACACCTCCTCGGCGTCCGCCGGGGTCGCCACGCGGCCCGTGCCGATCGCCCACACGGGTTCGTAGGCGATCACCGTGTTCTGCACCTGCTCGGCCTTGAGGCCCTTCAGCCCGGCGATGAGCTGCGCGGTCGTGTGCTCGATGTGCCCGCCGGCCTCACGCACCTCCAGCTGCTCGCCGACGCACAGGATCGGCGAGATCCCGTGCTTGTGGGCGGCGCGCACCTTCTTGTTCACGACCTCGTCGGTCTCGGCGTGGTACTCGCGGCGCTCGGAGTGGCCGACCACGACGTAGGTGCAGCCGAGCTTGGCGAGCATCGGGCCCGAGACGTCACCGGTGTAGGCCCCGGAGTCCTGCGGCGCCAGGTCCTGGGCGCCGTAGGTGAGCAGGAGCTTGTCGCCGTCCACCAGCGTCTGCACGCTGCGGATGTCGGTGAACGGCGGGATGACGGTGACGTCGACCTTGGCGTAGTACTTCTCGGGCAGCGAGAACGCGATCTTCTGCACCAGTGCGATGGCCTCGAGGTGGTTGAGGTTCATCTTCCAGTTGCCCGCGATCAACGGCTTGCGGCTCACGCGCGTACCTCCCGCTCGTCGAGGGGGGTCTGGGGTGGAGCGGAGCTCCCCCCAGGAATTGGACACGGCCAGTTGCCCGCGATCAACGGCTTGCGCGCCATCAGGCTCCTTCACTCAGGACCGCCACGCCGGGCAGTTCCTTGCCTTCGAGGTACTCCAGCGACGCGCCGCCGCCGGTGGAGATGTGCGAGAAGCCGTCCTCGGGCAGGCCCAGCAGGCGCACGGCGGCGGCGGAGTCACCACCGCCGACGACGCTGAACGCCCCGGAGTCGGCGATGGCCTGCGCGACGCCGCGGGTGCCCTCGGCGAAGGGCGCCATCTCGAACACGCCCATCGGGCCGTTCCAGAAGATCGTCTCCGCGTTGCCGATGGCGGCGGCGAACGCGGTGGTGCTCTCCGGGCCGATGTCGAGGCCCATCCAGCCGTCCTCGATCTCCGTGGCGGCGACCGTGCGGGTGGCGGCGTCGGCGGCGAAGGAGTCCGCCGCGACGACGTCGACGGGCAGCAGGAGCTTGCCGCCCGCCTCCCCCAGCAGCCGCTTGCAGGTGTCGACCATGTCGGTCTCCAGCAGCGAGCTGCCGACGCCGTGGCCCTGCGCGGCGAGGAACGTGAAGCACATGCCGCCGCCCACGAGCAGCCGGTCGACCTTCGGCAGCAGCGCCTCGATCACGGCCAGCTTGTCGGAGACCTTCGAGCCGCCGAGCACCACCGCGTAGGGGCGCTGCGGGTCGCCGGTGAGCTTGGCGAGCACGTCGAGCTCGGCGAGCACCAGGCCGCCCGCGTACGCGGGCAGCACCCGGGCCACGTCGTAGACGGAGGCCTGCTTGCGGTGCACCACGCCGAAGCCGTCGGAGACGAACGCGGCACCAGGCACGAGCGCCGCGAGGTCGCGGGCCAGCGCGGCGCGCTCGCCCTCGTCCTTGCTCGTCTCGCGCGGGTCGAAGCGCACGTTCTCCAGCAGGGCCACCTGGCCGTCGGCCAGCGAGCCGGTGACGGCCTTCGCCTGCTCACCGACCACGTCACCGGCCAGCGGCACCTCGCTGCCGAGCAGCTCACCGAGCCGCGCGGCGACGGGGCGCAGCGAGTACTTCTCGTCGGGCGTGCCCTTGGGCCTGCCGAGGTGGGCCGTGACGACCACCTTCGCGCCCGCGTCGGCGAGGCGCTCGATGGTCGGCAGCGCGGCCCGCACGCGGCCGTCATCGGTGATGGTGGCGCCGTCGAGCGGCACGTTCAGGTCCGAACGCACCAGCACGTACCGCCCGGAGACACCCTCGGACAGCAGGTCGTCGAGTGACTTGAGCGCCATCGGTCAGGACAGCTTGGAGCCGACGAGCTTCACCAGGTCCGCGAGGCGGTTGGAGTAGCCCCACTCGTTGTCGTACCAGCCGAAGACCTTGACCTGGTTGTCGATGACCTTGGTCAGCGGTGCGTCGAAGACGCACGAAGCCGGGTCGTTGACGATGTCGCTGGAGACGATCGGGTCCTCGTTGTAGCGCAGGATGCCCTGCAGCGGGCCCTCGGCGGCGGCCTTGTACGCGGCGTTGATCTCCTCGACGCTCGCCTTCTTCGTCAGGTCGACGGTGAGGTCGGTGATCGAGCCGGTGGGCACGGGCACGCGCAACGAGTAGCCGTCGAGCTTGCCGTTGAGCTCCGGCAGCACGAGGCCGATGGCCTTCGCGGCGCCGGTCGAGGTCGGCACCACGTTCAGCGCGGCGGCGCGGGCACGGCGCGGGTCCTTGTGCGGGCCGTCCTGCAGGTTCTGGTCCTGCGTGTAGGCGTGGGTGGTGGTCATGAGGCCCTTTTCGATGCCGAAGGCCTCGTGCAGGACCTTGGCGAGCGGGCCGAGGCAGTTGGTGGTGCAGGACGCGTTGGAGATGATCGTCTGCGAGCCGTCGTAGAGGTTGTCGTTGACGCCCAGCACGACGGTCAGGTCCTCGCCCTTGGCCGGCGCCGAGATGATGACCTTCTTCGCGCCGCCCGCGACGTGGGCCTTCGCGGCGTCGGCGTTGGTGAAGAAACCGGTGGACTCCACGACCACGTCCACACCGAGGTCGCCCCACGGCAGGTTGGCGGGGTCACGCTCGGCGAGCGCCTTGATGGTCTTGCCGCCGACGACGATGCCCTCGTCGGAGACGCTGACCTCCTCCGGGTAGCGGCCGAGGACGCTGTCGTACTTGAGCAGCTGGGCCATCGTGGCGACGTCACCGAGGTCGTTGAACGCGACGACCTCGATGTCGTGGCCGCTGGCCTGCACCGCACGGAAGAAGTTGCGGCCGATGCGGCCGAAGCCGTTGACGCCTACGCGAACCGTCACTGCTCTTCTCTCCTCAAGGGTTCGACCCGGCCGGAGCCGGGGTACACATCTTCGGGTTCAACCGCCACCCTAGCGTGCCTGGCCTGGGCGGACCCTCATCCCCCGAGCGAGACGTCCCCCACCTCGAAGCATTCAGGGAATCGATCAAGAAGACAGCTCCTTCTCGACCGGTGTGCGGAACCTGGGGACCACCACGGTGTCGCCGAGCCACGCCGTCAGCCGGGCCGCCTCGGCCTCGATCGCGGCGGCCGCCTCGGTGCCGGGGTCCTCCAGCAGCCGGACCACGACCTCGCCGTCCGGGCGTTGTGCCCAGCCGCCGACGACCCGCCCGTCGCTCCACACCGTGGGCCCGATGTTGCCGGTGCGGTCGAACAGCGCCGCCCGATGCGCGCCGACGAACCAGCCGCGCTCGGCCCAGCCCATCGCAGTGGGGTCGAGCGCGGGCAGCAGCGCGACCCACGGCTCCGGTTCCGGGACCGGGTCGGCGTCCCCGGCCAGCACGACGCCGGGAATGCCGTCCATCTCGACGGCGACGGTGCCGAGTGCGGCCAGCGCCTGCCTGGCCTGGCGCGCGGTCCAGCCCGTCCACCACACCAGGTCGCTCACCTGCGCGGGCCCGAACGTCCCGAGCCAGCGTCGCGCCAGCTCCACCCGCGCCGTGTCGGGGTCGAGGTCACCGAGCCCGCCGGGCAGCCACTTGTCCGCGGGCGCCCACTCGTACTGCGTCGACAGCCACGTGCCGCGCGGGCGGCCGCGCACGATCCGCCCGCTCACCGCGAGCAGGACCAGCACGCGGTTGGTGATGTACCCGCGCGACTCGTACGGCTTGCCGCGCGCCATGACGATCTCCGTGCGCAGCCTCGGCACGTCCTCGGCCAGCTGCGTGGCGTGCGCGGTGCCCCGCGCCTCGAGCGCCCGCACGGTGGCGTCCTCGACGTCGCGCAGCCACCGGTCGAGGCCGGGGATGCCGGTCTGCTCGAGGTGCTGCAGCAGCAGTCGCCGCTGTTTGCGCTCGATGTCGACGGCGCAGCCGGACTGCACCAGCGGCGCCACATCGGCGGGCACGACGAACATCGTGCGCCGCATCCCCAGCATCCGCACCAGCGAGCGCCGTTCGTAGAGCGCGTCCTCGACCGCGCCCACCTCCGGCCGCGCCATCCGCGCTGCCGCCGCGAGGTACACGCTCGCCGGGTCGGTCGCATGCAGGGCGAGCAGGCTCTCGGCGACGTCCTCGGGGCTGCTCGCGCGGGCCGGGGGCGCGAGCCGGTGCCGCACCCCCAGGCGCGCCCGCCGCTCGGCGACGCTCACGTTCCGGGTCACAACTTTTTTCCTACCACCGGCTCCCGACAATCGCCGTAGGCTCGGCGGCATGGTCTCCGCGAGCCAGCTGGCCGCCTTCGCCGCACTCACGTTCGTCATGGTCGTCGTCCCCGGGCCGAGCGTGTTGTTCACCATCAGCCGGGCGCTCACGGTCGGGCGCCGCGACGCGCTGCTGACCGTGCTCGGCAACGCCGCCGGCGTGTACGCGCAGGTCGTGGCCGTGGCCTTCGGGCTGGGCACGCTCGTGGAGCGCTCGGCGACGGTGTTCACGATCGTCAAGCTCGCCGGTGCCGCCTACCTGGTGTACCTGGGCGTGCAGGCGTGGCGGCACCGCCGCTCACTGGCCGACGTGTTCAGCGCCGGAATCGAGGCCACGCGGGGACGCACCCTGCGGGTGCTGCACGACGGGTTCGTGGTGGGCTTCCTCAACCCCAAGTCGATCGTGTTCCTGGCGGCCGTGCTGCCGCAGTTCGTGAACCAGCAGGCCGGGTCGGTGCCCCTGCAGATCCTGGTGCTGGGCGTCCTGCTGCCGGTGATCGCGGTGCTGTCGGACAGCGCGTGGGCGTTCGTCGCGGGCACGGCACGCGACTGGTTCGCCCGTTCGCCGCGCAGACTGGAGCTGGTCGGCGGCGCGGGCGGCCTCACGATGATCGGCCTCGGCGCCACCCTCGCCTTCACCGGCCGCAAGGACTGACCCCGGCTGTCCCCCAAGGCCACCTTTGTTGCGTTGAGTGCAACAAAGGTGGCCTTGGGGGACAGTTAGCGCACCTGTGTGGTCAGGCGGTGGCCGCGGGCTTCGCGTAGAGGCGGGTCGCCGAGAGGCGGGCCACGCCGTCCGGCTCCGCCAGCTCGTCGAGCTGCTGCCGCAGCGTCGCCTCCACGGACAGGTACTTGCGGCCAGCCCGCAGGTCGGCGTCGTTGCGCAGGCGGATGATCAACGGGAACTCGCTGAGCGCCCCGGCGTCGAACAGCCCCGTCGTGTAGATCAGCTGCACGCCGAGCGCCTTCGCCACCGCCCGCTGCAGCTCCAGCAGGTAGCCCGCCGAGGCGCGGCCGATCGGGTTGTCGAGGAACAGCACCCCCGAGTGCGGGTTGCGCATCTTGCCGCGGTTGTTGGCCCGCAGTGCCGCGAGCGTGCAGTAGAGGATGATCGCCGCGGTGAGCTGCTGACCACCCGAGAAGACGTCCCGGATCTCCGACACCCGCTGCCGCTCGGTCCGCAGCACCGAGTCCGGCTTGAGCATGTCGACGCGGTAGCCCTTCGGCACCGCGGCCTGCACACCGCGCAGCAGCAGGGACATCCCGTCCCGCTTGACGTCCCTGCCGTCGCTGGTCTTGCCCGCCGCGGCCTCGTCCACCACGTCGCCGAGCCGCTCGGCGAGCTCCGTGCCCTCCAGCTCCGTGAAGCGGATCCGCAGGAACTCCTGACCCGACCAGTCGCCGAGCCCGTCCGGCAGGCGGGACACCCGCTGCGCGGAACGCAGGGTGCGCAACGCGCCCTCGACCATGCTCTGCAACCGCGTGATGATCCCGGAGCGGTGCCGGTCGATCTGGGCGAGGTCGTCGGTCAGCGTGCGCAGCCGGGGCCGCAGCGCCTGCGCCCACTCCTCCGCGTGCTGCGGCAGGTTGTCCCGGCGCACGGAGATCACCTGCTGGCGCACCGGCGTGGTGAGCTTCTCGAACCGCTTCTCGGTCGCGTACTGCGCGAGCGTGTCGGCGGCCGCGCGCACGCGCTTCTCCGACTCGTCGACGGTCTCCTGTGCCCGCGTGAGGCTCGCGCTGAGCTCGCTGTAGCGGGCCCGCGCGGTGTCCACGTCGGCGTCGTAGACCTGGTCCGGCTCCCCGGAGGGCAGGTACGGGGCGAGCGATTCGGCGAGCAGCCGGAACCCGGACGCCGACTGGCGCGCCGAGTCCAGCGACGCCTGCGCGGCGGCCCGCTGCTCGCGCAGCTCCTCCCACGTACGGGCGGCGGCGGAGACCTCGGCGGCCGCGGCGTCGATCAGCTCCCGGCCGTGCTCGACGGCGCGGGGCTTGTCGAAGGAGTCGAGCGGCCCCTGCTGCCTGGGCAGCTGGTCGAGCTCGGCCCTGCGCGTGGCGAGCAGGCCAATCACCTCGGCGCGCTCGTCCTCCAGCGCCGACACGGTCCGTGCGGTCCTGGCCTGCGCCGCGGCCCTCGTGGAGGCGTCGGAGCCGTCCGGGGTCTCCAGCAGCTCCCCGGCCAGTGCCCGCACGGCCTCGGGCAGGTTCTCCAGCGCGGCCCTCGCCGAGGACTCCGCGCTCTCGGCCTGTTCCAGCTCAGCGCGCAGGTCGCTGCCCACCTCGACCTTCGCGTACGCCTCCGCCGCGGAGGCGAAGGCCCGGCGCAGCGCGTCCACCGGCTCCGAGGGCGCGGTGTCCGCTTCGGACACCGAGCCGCCGCCGGGCACCTCGGCGAGCTCCGCCCTCGCGGTGCTCGCGGTCCTGCGGTGGCCGTCGGCGGTGCGCTGGTGCTCCGCGGCACGTTCGCGCAGCCGTGCGGCCTTGGCGCCCGCCTCCAGCGCACTCGCCTCGGCGCGGTCGGCGATCTCCCGCGCGTGCGCCGCCTCTTCGGTCCACTGTGGAATGCGGGCGGCCCGGCCAGCGAGGTCCTCCAGCCGCCGGGCCTTCTCCTCAGCCTCCCGCAGGGTGGCGCGCAGAGCCGGAACGCGCTCGCGCGCGGTGTCGCGTGTGGACGTCAGCCGCTCCAGCCGCGCCTCGGCCTCGGCGACGGCCGCGTCCGCGGCGTCGCGCGCGGTGACGGCCGCCTGCGCCTGCTCCGCGAGCACGGCGATGCTGCCGGGCGGGTAGTCCTCGCGCCACGTGGTGAGCTTCCACGACAGCGCGGCGTCCGCGCCGATCGACTCCTCCAGCCGCGCGAGCCGCCGGTGCCGCTCGGCCTGCCTGCGCGCGATGGCCTCGCGCTCGCTGTCGGCGGCCTCCTCGTCGTACATCGCGGGGTTGGGCGGCACGAGGAACTCCACGCCCGGCGCGGCGTCCAGGTCCGCGTCCGCGAGCGAGGCCGTGACGCCGACCGCGATCGCGGCGCTCGGCAGCAGCCGCTGCTCGGCCAGCACCTCCCGCGCTCTCGGCAGGTGCGCGGCGTCGTTCAGCAGCACGCCCGACACCAGGTGTGGCGCGCGGCGCAGGGCCTCCGCCCGGCGCTCGGAGTCTAGTTTGGACAGATAGCGCCAGCCGGACCACGCCGTGATGCCCGCCGCCTCCAGTGCGTCGAGCGCGGCCTGCACCTCCTGCGGCGGTGGCAGCAGGCCGCCCGAACCGAGCGCGCCCAGCGCGCGCTCGTCGAGCGACTCCTCGATGCGCAGCGCGGTCTGCTCGTTCTCCGCGGTGCCGCGGGCCTCGCGCAGCCGGTCCAGCAGCGCCGGGGTGTCGGTCTCCAGCGCGACGTCGCCGGTGCCGAGCAGTTCCCCGAGCCGGGCCTCGGCGGCGAGGCTGTCGGTGCGCCGGTGCGCGCGCTCCAGCTCCTCGGCGGTGCGCTCCGCGCGGTCGCGGGCCGACCCGGCCGTGCGGTGGGCCTCGTTGACGGCGGACTGCGCGGCGCCGAACTCCTCGGCGACCCGCTCCAGCTCGGCCTCCCTGCGCGCGAGCTCCGCCGCGGCGGTCTCGGCGGCGGCGCTCGCGATCCTGGCCGCGTCGCCGACGTCGGCCCCCGAGGCCAGCAGTCCGTCCCTGCTCGCGCGGGCGATCTCGGCGCGCACCTCCTCGATGCGGGCGGTGAGCCCGTCGGCCTCGGCCCGCCGGTTGGCGGCCGTGCCGGTCGCCTCGTCCCGGTCGGCCTGCGCCTGCTCGGCCTCGGCTCGCGCCGCCTCGGCGGCGCTCTCGGCCTCGTCGGCCTGCGCCTGCGCCTCGCGCGCGAGCCCCAGCAGTCCCCTGGCGAGCGCGAGCGCGGCGGCGTTCTTGGCCTCCAGCGCAGGCTGGGCCTTCTGCTCGCGGGTGCCCACGAGCTCGCGGATGTCGCGGGCCCTGCGCGTGGCGTTGAGGTGGGTGAGCACGGTGCTGGTCTCGCGCCACGCCTCGGCGAGGGTCTTCGCCTCGGCCAGCTCGGCGTCGACGCGCTCCTTGCTCGCCTGCGCCTCGTCGAGCAGCAGGCTCGCGACCGTGCGGCGCAACTCGGTGACCACGGCGGAGAGGCGGCGATGGTCGCCCTCGGCGAGCTTCTCGGCGTCGGCGACCTCCTCGACGTGCGCCTCCAGGCCCGCGAGCCGCTCGTTCTCGATCCGGTCCCGCGCGGCGATCCGCCCGGCGAGCGTCTCCAGCTCGCCGCGCGCGGACGCGGCGAGCTTGCGGGACGCGGCGGCGAGCCGTTCCTCGTCGGTCAGCGGGGTGAGCAGGTCCAGCGCCCCTGCCACGAAGTCGCGTTCGGACATGAGGTCGCCGCGCTGGGCGAGGTTGTGCGCGTAGGTGGCCACCACCTCGGCGAGATCCTTCGGCTCGTCCTCGGTCACCACGGCCCGCAGGAGGAACTCGACGAACGCCTCGTCGGTGTTGAACGCGAACGCGTCGGCGGCCTCACCCTCGCCCGCGTTCATCGCCCGCTGGTAGCGGAACAGCTCGGTGTCGAGGCCCAGCAGGTCGAGCCGCTCGGTCCACTCGTGGTGCCTGCGCGTCCAGAACAGTTCCAGCTCGGGCACCTCGGCGTGGAGCTCGCCGAGCCGGTCGTGGAAGCCGGACATCGTGAGCAGCCTGCCGTCCTCCGTCAGCGGCAGCGTGTCGAGGCCGACGGAGGTGCTGGGCCGGAAGCAGTACCAGGAGTCGATGAGGTTCGCCGGGTCGGACGAGGCGACGTGCCCGCGCCACTCCGACGCCTTGCCGGTGATCACGCGCTCGCCGGTCTCGGTGTGCTGCCATTCGAGCACCACGTGGGCGACGTCCTTGGCACCGACGAACTTCTCCAGCACGCGCGTGTTGGTGGTCCCCACCACCTGCCGCCTGCCCGGCAACATCACGGAGAAGATCAGCTTGATCAGCACCGACTTGCCGCCGCCGTTCTCCAGGAACAGCACGCTGGCGGGCGACGGCCTGCGCGGCAGGCCCTGCTCGGCGCTGTGGATGCCCGCGCCGAAGAGCGCGTCCTGCTTCGGGGCGGTGATCACCTCGCCGACGCCGCTGAGGTCCAGCAGCACGTCCTGGTAGCGGGCACCGCTCGGCCCCACGGAGTGCAGCCGCACCCGCGACAGCTCGTACATGCGTTCTTCCCCCTACCTTCGGCGACCCTGCGCGCGACACGATCGCGTCGCCGGGGCTCCGCCCTGCCGCCTTCGTCCTGTGTGACCGTCCGGTCGCCCCGCCGCCACGATCGCGGGGCCTTCGGCCGTAGCGCGCTCGGTGGCCCGCTCGGGTGCCGCCTGGTCCCTCATCCCTCTCGTCCCTACAGCGTGTCGGAAGCGGTGGCCCGCAGGCTGCCCTCGCCGCCGGGCACCGACACGACTCCCAGTGTCAGCAGCTCGTCGAACGCGGCGTCGGCGGCCAGCTCGCGCACCTGCACCTGGTAGCGCGGCGTGGTGCGGTAGGTGCCGCCCTGCTCGCCGCTCACCTGTACCAGGAACCCGTGCTCGGACAGGAACCGTAGCGCCCTCGCCACCATCCCGCGCGTGGTGTCCGAGGCGAGCCTGCCGTCCTTGGTCGCGGCGGCGGCCGGCCTGCGCGCATACGCCCGCCACGCCTGCTCCAGCTCGGGCGCGTCGGCGAGCGGGTCCTTGTTGCCGCCGGCCCGCTCGTCGAGGATCCGGCACGCCTCGCGGACCACGCCGTCGACCTGTTCCACGCTCACGCGGCCGATGTAGGTGTCGTTGGCGAGGTCGTCGGGCCTCGGGTAGCCGAGCGCGGCCGTGGCGAGGTGGATCAGCCCGTGCAGCACCTTCTCGGTGTCACGCCGCTCGCGGATCTTGCTCTGCCGCGCGTAGGTGTCCATCTTGATCTCGAAGATCGACTCGTCGGTGGCGGCCAGCACCGCGCCCGCCTGCGTGCTGACCTCCAGCACCATGAGCCCGAGCCCCGCGGCGACCGCGTGCGTGAGCTGTTTGAAGGCACTGTCCTCGCCGTAGCGGCGCACCAGCTCGCCGTACACCACGTCACGGCCGGGCAGCAGCTTCGGCCGCATGCCGAACGACACCAGCCGCGCCGCGGCCTCCGCGTCCGCCGACGAATGTCCTGTGCTCACGCCACCTCCTCCGTTTCGGTGCCGTCCCTGCCGTCGACCCCGGCGGACATGAGCAGGAGGTCCGCACCACCGAACTCGGGATCGTCCAGCATCGTGCCGTCGTCGAACGCGAGCAGCACCCGCCGCTCCCCCTGCCTGATCGCGGCGCCCACCTCGGGACCGTAGGCGTGCAGTGCCCGCAGGGCCACCAGCCGCGCCACGCCCGCGTCGGTCTCCCGCGCCTCGGCGAGCAGCCCGGAGAGCCTGCGCGGCACCTCGGGCAGGTCGAGCAGCTCGTCGGCGAGGCGCCACTGCTCGTCGCTGTAGCTGTCGGTCACCTCGGCCGGCGCCAGCTCGGGTTCCGGGACCTCGCCGACGAGCTGTTCCCGTTCGGGCGCGGGCCGCAGGAGCAGCGACACCAGTGACGGCAGCGACGGCAGCGCGGGCACCGCGATGCCCGTGGCGGCGTGGAAGAACGCCTGCGTCGGGGCGACCGCGTCGGCCAGAGGCAGCTCCAGCGTCGGCGTGAGCAGCTGCCCGAACACGTCGATCGCGGCGCGCTGTGGCGGGCCGGAGAACTGCTGGCGGTCCTGCTCTGCCCGGAACACCGCGCCCGCGGCCTGCAGGCGCGACTGGAGCTGGGTGTGCCTGCGGATGCAGTCGCCGACGATCTCGACGAGCTCCGCCGCGCGCCGTTTGTGGCCTGGGTCCTCGGCCTCGTCGCGGGCGGCGGTGATGTTCTTGAGGATCGCGGTCTCGGCGCGGAACCGGGACTCGATGTGCGACAGCGCCGAGTCCAGCAGCTCCGGCACCTCGCGCTCCCAGTCGACCGACCGCACGTCGCGGCGGGTGGCGTCGAGCCTGGCGCGCAGGGTCTCGCCGTACTGCACGGTGCGGTAGCGCGCCTGCTCGGCGGCCAGCTTGGCGTCGGCGAGCCTGCCCCTGGTGATCAGGTTCTCCAGCTTCACCTCGGCGGCGATCTGCGCGGACTCCACATCGGTGTCCAGCGCGCCGACGAGCACGTTGATCGCCTCGTCCGTGGCCCGCAGGTACACCTCGCCGTCCGGGGCGGCCAGCTCGACGAGGAGCTTGAAGTCGAACGCGCGGCGCCGGTACCGCCCGTCGGCGTCGACCGAGCCGTAGACGCGCCGGAAGCCGCGGTCGGTGGTGCCGACGTTGATCAGGTTGTCCAGGACCCAGCGCGCGACGCGGGTGTGCTCGCCCGCGCCCCTGCCGGGCGCCTGCGCCGCGATGAACGGCAGCAGCCGGTTGACCACCTGCTGGTGGTCGGCCCCGGTGTCGAAGTCCATGGCGATGGTGACCTGGTCGATCGTGTGCAAGCCGATCTCGGCCATCTGGTAGACCGTCGCGTCGGCCCAGTCCAGCTTCGCCTTGCGCGCGTCGAGGTCGTGCAGGGGCGCGGTGCACGCGAGCGCCTTGAGCCTGCGGGCCAGCCCCTCGTCGGGATCCCCCAGCCCGGCCATGTCGTCAACACGCACAGCGCCAAAGACTAGGTGAGCCACGCGGAGCGTGTCCTCTTGGGCGGTGGTGGGAGACGGGCGGGCCCGCCTGCGCGGGAGGTAGCTTGCAGCTCATGCGCGAGATGACGAGAGACGAGTGGTGGAAGTTCGCGGGCTCCGGCACGCTCACCGGCAAGCTGGGCGTGGTGCGGGCCGACGGCTCCCCGCACGTCACGCCGATCTGGTTCGTGCTCAACGAGGGACCCGACGGCGACGAGCTGATCTTCAACACGGGCGCCGGCACGGTGAAGGGCAAGGCGCTGCGCCGGGACCCGCGCATCTCGGTGACCGTCGACGACCAGCGGCCGCCGTACCACTTCGTCCAGTTCACGGCCGAGGCGCGGATCTCGGAGGACCTCGACGAGATGCTCCCGTGGTCGACGATGATCGGCGGCCGGTACATGGGTGAGGATCAGGCGGAGGCGTTCGGCAAGCGCAACGCCGTCGAGGGCGAGCTCCTGGTCCGCGCGAAGATCACCAGGGTGATCGCCATCGCCGACATGGCCGACTGACCGCCCCCCAAGGCCACCTTTGTTGCGTTGAACGCAACAAAGGTGGCCTTGGGGGCAGTCGGGCTACGCCGATTCGCGGAGGGGTTCCCTCTGGCGGAAGGTGGAGAGCGGCGGGCGCTGGGTGAGCGCCAGGTCGGTGAGCACCAGTTCCCGCTCGACGCCGTGAGTGGGCTCGCCGCGCTGGAACTGGGCGAGCAGCGTGCTCGGGGACTCGGCCGACACGAGCCGCCCGTGCGCCTTCAGCCGGTCCATGATCGTCAGCATGATCTGGCCCGACATCCGCCCCAGCGCCTGCGTGCCCTGGTGCCGGTGGGTCCGGGTCCCGAGGTCCACCTGCGCGAGCGCGTCGAGGCCCCGCCACTCCACCAGGTCGATCAGGTGACCCACCTCGACGCCGTAGTGCGTCACGAACGGGATGCGCTCCAGCACCTCGCGCCTGCCCGCGTACTCGCCCGCGAGCGGCTGCACGAAACCCGCCAGCTGCGGCCAGTACATGTTCAGCAGCGGCCGCGCCACGAGCTCCGTGACGCGCCCGCCGCCGTCGGCGTCGGTGTGCCCGGCGCCGACGAGCGGCCGGTGGTAGAAGCCCTTCACGTAGTCCACGCCCCGGTCGGCGAGCAACGGGCCCAGCAGCCCGATGACGTACCCAGCCGTGAAGTCGTAGAGGTCGCCGTCGACGAACACCACGAGGTCGCCGGTGGTGGCCGCGAGGCCCTTCCACAGCGCCTCCCCCTTGCCGCGCAGGCCCGGCAGGGGGTACAGCACGGCGTCCTGCGCCACCACGGTCGCCCCGGCCGCGGCGGCGACCTCGGCCGTGGCGTCGGTGGAGTGCGAGTCGACCACCAGCACCTCGTCCACCAGCGGATGCTCGTCGACGAGCGCGGTGCGGATGGTCCGCACGATCTCGCCCACGGTCTCCTGCTCGTCCCTGGCCGGGATCACGACGCTCACGGTGCGCCCGCGCTTGGCGGCCACCAGCTCGGCCGCCGTCCAGTCGTCGGCGCGAGCGGAGCGCCGGCGCAGCCAGGTGCCGATCGCCGCCGGTACGGCGTTCTCGGCGGTGTCCACCCCAGTCCCTGTCGCGTGCACGAGGGCCCCTTTCCTCGAACCGGCTGTGCTGCCGTGATCGAGAGTTGGCCCGCCGCGTTTCGAGCCGGGGCGCGCGCGGGAAACCGCTGGGTTACGAGTTCGGCGGAGTGCCGGGCCCACGTAACGGGCCGCGTTCACACCCCTACGCCTCTTCCTCCAGCATGTCCGGCGTGACCGCCGACTCGGTGTCGGGGATGCCCAGCTCGCCCGCGCGCTTGTCGGCCATCGCCAGCAGCCGCCGGATGCGGCCCGCGACGGCGTCCTTCGTCATCGGCGGGTCGGAGAGCTGCCCGAGCTCCTCCAGCGACGCCTGCCGGTTGGTCAGCCGCAGCTTGCCGGCGGCGAGCAGGTGGTCCGGCGCGGTGTCGCCGAGGATCTCCATCGCCCGCTCGACCCTCGCGGCCGCGGCCACGGCGGCGCGGGCGGAGCGGCGCAGGTTCGCGTCGTCGAAGTTGGCGAGCCGGTTGGCGGTGGCGCGCACCTCACGGCGCATCCGGCGCTCCTCCCACGCCAGCACGCTCTCGTGGGCGCCGAGCCGGGTGAGCAGCGCGCCGATCGCGTCGCCGTCGCGCACCACCACGCGGTCGGCGCCTCGCACCTCCCGCGACTTCGCCTGGATGCCGAGCCTGCGCGCGGCGCCGACGAGCGCGAGCGCCGCCTCGGGGCCGGGGCAGGTCACCTCGAGCGACGACGACCGGCCCGGCTCGGTCAGCGAACCGTGCGCGAGGAACGCGCCCCGCCACGCGGCCTCCGCGTCGGCGATGCCGCCGGAGACCACGGCGGCCGGCAGCCCGCGCACCGGGCGCCCACGCTGGTCGATGAGCCCGGTCTGCCTGGCGAGACCCTCGCCGTCCTTCACCACCCGCACGACGTAGCGCGTCCCCTTGCGCAACCCGCCGGAGGTGATCATGTGCACGTCGGCCTGGTGGCCGTACAGGTCGTAGATCTCCTTGCGCAGCCGCCTTGCGACCGAGCCGGTGTCCAGCTCGGCCTCCACGACCACCCTGCCCGCGACGATGTGCAGACCGCCCGCGAACCGCAGCATCGAGGCGACCTCGGAGCGGCGCGGGGCGGTCTTGGTGATCTCCAGCCTGCTCAGTTCGTCCTTGACCGCAGCCGTCATGGCCATTACTGCCCCTCCCTCTCGCTCTCGGTCAGACCGAGAGCCTCTCGCACACAGCCAGCCAGGGCATCCGGATCATGGCGTCCCACCACGCTCGGGTCAGCCACCGACGCCAGATGCGCACGCCCGCCCAGCGCGGCCGCGGCGCCGCGGAGGCGCGCCGGCGTCGGCACGGAGTCACGGTCGGCGATCACCGCGTCGACCCGCAGCCGGGGAGCGTGTTCGAAGAGTACGTCCAAGTGCCGTTCGGGTGAGAAGCCAGCCGTCTCTCCCGGCTGCGGAACGAGGTTGAGTATGACGATCTTGGTGGCGGGGGTGCGCACGAGGGCGTCGTGCAGCTCGGGCACCAGCAGGTGCGGCAGCACGCTCGTGAACCACGAGCCGGGGCCGAGGAACACCGCGTCGGCGCCCAGCACGGCCTCGACCGCCTCCGGGCACGCCGCGGGCGGTTTGCCCGGCCTGCCCGCGGTGTGCAGGGTGATGCGCCGGACCTGACCGGGGGTGCTCGCGACGGCGACCTGGCCGCGGATGCGGCTGACCTCGCCGCCGGGTTCCAGGCCGGTGACCTCGGCCTCGATGTCGAGCGCGTCGGCCGACATCGGCAGCACCCGGCCC
This sequence comes from Prauserella flavalba, assembly GCF_003202235.1. GTDB lineage: Bacteria > Actinomycetota > Actinomycetes > Mycobacteriales > Pseudonocardiaceae > Prauserella_A > Prauserella_A flavalba. The sequence continues at coordinate 132,357 of NZ_MASU01000008.1, read as the reverse complement.
GACAGCCCGAGCAGCCTGCCCGCCTCGTCGAGCCCCGCGACGGGGTCGCCGAGCACCTCGAACAGCCCCGCCAGCAGGAGGTTGCCCACCGCGTGCCCGGTGAGCGCGCCGGTGCCGCCGAAGCGGTGCTGGAACACCTGCGCCCACAGCGCGCCGCCGTCCTCGGCCTCCGACAGCGCCGCCAGCGCCTGCCGCAGGTCGCCCGGCGGCAGCAGGCCCAGCTCGCGGCGCAACCGTCCCGACGAGCCCCCGTCGTCGGCGACGGTGACCACGGCGGTGACGTCCGTCGTGATGCGGCGCAACGCCGTCAGCGTCGCGTGCAGTCCGTGCCCACCACCGAGTGCGACGGCCCGCATGCCCGAGCTCACTCCCTGCCCAGGTCCCGGTGCACCACCTTCACGGCCATGCCATCCTCTTTGGACAGACGGGCGGCGAGCTCCTCGGAAATGGCGACGCTGCGGTGCTTTCCGCCCGTGCAGCCCACGGCGAGCGTCAGGTACCGCTTGCCCTCGCGCTTGTAGCCGGCGCCGATCAGCCGCAGCAGCTCGTGGTAGCGGTCGAGGAACTCCTCGGCGCCTTCCTGCGTGAGCACGTAGTTGCGCACGTCGCCGTCGAGCCCGCTGTGGTCGCGCAGTTCGGGGATCCAGAACGGGTTGGGCAGGAAGCGCACGTCCATCACGAGGTCGGAGTCCATCGGCAGACCGTACTTGTAGCCGAAGGACAGCACCGTGACCCGCGTCTGGCTGCTGGCCTCGGTACCGAACGCGTCCTCGATCTTCGCGCGCAGGTCGTGCACCGACAGCGCGGACGTGTCGAGCAGCAGGTCGGCCTCCTCGCGCAGGGGGGCCAGCAGGGCGCGCTCGGCGGCGATGCCGTCGATCAGCCTGCCGTCACCCTGCATCGGGTGTCCCCGGCGGACCTGCTCGAAGCGCCGGATCAGCACCGCGTCGGTCGCCTCGAGGAACAGCACCCTCGGCTTGTAGCCGCGCGCGTCGAGGTCCTTGATCACGGACGCGAGATCGTCGGTGAACGCCCGCGAGCGCACGTCCATCACCACGGCCACCTTGGTGATCGCGCCCCGCGCCTGCGCGCCGAGCTCCACCATGGTGGAGATCAGCTCCGGCGGCAGGTTGTCCACCACGAACCAGCCGAGATCCTCGAGGCACTTGGCCGCGGTACTGCGGCCGGCGCCGGACAGGCCGCTCACCACGGCGACCTCGATGCCCGAGGTCCTGGCTTCTTCGTCAGTCACGTCCGTGACTCCCCTCGTTCTTCACTGTTGCCCCCTCCGCGAGCGCGGCGTGCACGACCTCCGCCGTGCGCCTGCCGAACCCGGGCACGCCCGCGATGTCGTCCACACTGGCCTGCCTCAGTCTCTTGACGGAGCCGAAGTGCTTGATCAGCGCGGCCTTGCGCGCCTGACCGAGCCCCGGGACCCCGTCCAGTGCCGAGGCCTGCACGCGCTTCGACCGCTTCTCGCGGTGGTACCGGATGGCGAAGCGGTGCGCCTCGTCGCGTACCCGCTGGAGAAGGTACAGCGCGTCGGACGTCCTCGGGAGGATGACCGGATCCGGGTCGGCGGGCAGCCACACCTCCTCGAGGCGCTTGGCGAGCCCGACCACGGCGACGTCGGTGATCCCGAGCTCGGCGAGCACGTCGGCGGCGGCGGTCGCCTGCGGGCCCGCGCCGTCGACGACGAGCAGGTTCGGCGGGTAGGCGAACTTGCGCGGCCTGCCCGTCTCCGGGTCGATGCCGGGCGTGCTCTCGGGCTGTTCCTGCTCGCCGCTCTCCCCGGTCTCCTTGAGGTAGCGGGCGAACCGGCGCCGCACGACCTCCGCGATCGCGGCGACGTCGCCCTCGGTGGCGGCCTCGCGCAGCGCGAACCGGCGGTACTCGGACTTGCGGGGCACGCCGTCCTCGAACACCACGAGCGACGCCACGACGTCGCTGCCGGCGATGTGGCTGATGTCGACGCACTCGATGCGCAGCGGCGCCGTGTCGAGCCCGAGGTTCTCCTGCAGCTCCGACAACGCCGCCGAACGGGCGGTGAGGTCGCCGGACCTGCGCAGCTTGTGCTGGGCGAACGCCTCCTGCGCGTTGCGGGCCACGGTCTCGGCCAGCGCCCGCTTGTCGCCCCGCTGCGGAACGCGCAGCTGCACGCGGGCGCCGCGCAGCCCGCTCAGCCACTCGGCGAGCGCGTCGGCGTCGGCGGGCAGCTCCGGCACCAGCACCTCGCGCGGCACCACCGCGCCGCCGCCGTTCGGCGTGTCCTCCGCCAGCTCGGCCTGCTCGGCGTAGAACTGGCTGAGGAACTGCTCCACCAGCGCGGGGACGTCCATCTCCTCGACCTTGTCGATCACCCAGCCGCGCTGGCCGCGCACCCGGCCTCCCCGCACGTGGAACACCTGCACGGCGGCTTCCAGCTCGTCGTGGGCGAACGCGATCACGTCGGCGTCCGTGCCGTCGCCGAACACCACGGCCTGCTTCTCCATCGCTCTGCGCAGCGCGCCGAGGTCGTCGCGAAGGCGCGCGGCGCGCTCGAACTCGAGCGACTCCGCCGCCTGAGCCATCTCCTTCTCCAGCCTGCGGATCATGGTGTCGGTGCGGCCGGCGAGAAAATCACAGAAGTCCTCGACGATGTCGCGGTGCTCCTCTGCGGTCACCCGGCCGACGCACGGCGCCGAGCACTTGTCGATGTAGCCGAGCAGGCAGGGCCTGCCGATCTGGCCGTGCCTGCGGAACACGCCGTTGGAGCAGGTCCGCGCGGGGAACACGCGCAGCAGCAGGTCGAGCGTCTCGCGGATCGCCCAGGCGTGGGCGTACGGGCCGAAGTAGCGCACGCCCTTCTTGCGCGGGCCCCGGTAGACGTGCAGGCGCGGGAACTCCTCGTGCAGCGTGACCGCCAGCACGGGGTAGGACTTGTCGTCGCGGTAGCGGACGTTGAACCGCGGGTCGAACTCCTTGATCCAGTTGTACTCCAGCTGCAGCGCCTCGACCTCGGTGGACACGACGGTCCACTCGACGCTCGCCGCGGTGGTGACCATCTGCCGGGTGCGGGGGTGCAGGCCGGCGAGGTCGGCGAAGTAGGAGTTCAGCCTGCTGCGCAGGCTCTTGGCCTTGCCGACGTAGATGACCCGCCTGGTGGCGTCGCGGAACTTGTAGACGCCGGGGGCGTCCGGGATGCTGCCGGGCGAGGGCCGGTAGGTCGAGGGGTCAGCCACGCTTCAAGCCTATGGCGAGCCTCCGACATCCCGCCGGGGCCCCGTTAGAGCGCGAGCAGCCCGGCCACGACCTCGTCGACCCGCTCGGCCACCACGTGCGGGCGCTCGACCACCTCGGGCAGGCGGCCCTCCAGCCGCGTGGCGAACCCGGCGAGCAGGCCCGCGCGCACCGCGCCGTGGGTGTCCCACGAGTGCACGGCCACGAGCGCGGTCGCCTCCGGCCGCGAGCCGGCCCGCCCGCACGCCCACTCGTAGACCTTCGCGGGTGGTTTGAACGAATGGATCGCCTCGGCCGACAGGACCTCCCTGAACTTGTGCCGGATCCCATGTCTGTCCGCAATGGACTCCAGGACCGCGGCGGAGCCGTGCGTGAAGCCGTAGGCGGGCACCCCGGCGCCGGCCAGCAGGTCGAAGGCGGGCTCGGCGTCGGGCTGCAGCGGCAGCTCGGCGAACCCGTCCAGGATGTGGGTGAGCCACGCGTCGCTGAGGGTGTAGCCGGTGGTGGCGGCCAGCTGAGCCCGCGCGACCTCGCGGAACGGCGGCGCCTCCCCTGCGAGGGTGAACGCCATGCCGTCGCGCAGCGTGCGGGCGAAGAACAGCTCCAGCTCGTGGCCGGGTCTGCCCGCTTCCAGGAACCGTTCCCGCAGCGGGTCGAGGCGCACGAGCGTCTCGAACACGTCGAACAGGACCACCTCGGGCTTCCTCGCCGTCGCGCGCGCCATGATCCCAGGGTACGGCCCAGGGCCATGCTGTATAGGTCGTTATACGCAGAACATGTGTGCGAAGGTTGCCGCATGCGGATCGCCACGTGGAACGTCAACTCGGTCACCGCTCGCCTGCCCCGGCTGCTCGGCTGGCTGTCGTCCGCGCAGCCCGACGTGCTGTGCGTGCAGGAGCTGAAGTGCACCGACGAGGCGTTCCCCCGGGCCGAGATCGCCGAGCTCGGCTACGACGTCGCGTGCCACGGCACGGGCCGGTGGAACGGCGTCGCGATCCTGTCGAAGGCGGGCCTTGACGACGTCACCCGCGGGCTCACCGACCAGCCGGCGTACGAGGACGTCACCGAGCCCAGGGCGATCGGTGCCACGTGCGGCGGGGTGCGCGTGTGGTCGGTGTACGTGCCCAACGGACGCGAGCCCGGCCACGCGCACTACGCCTACAAGCTGCGCTGGCTGGAGGCCCTGCAGGCGACGGTGCTCGCCGAGTCCGGCGCCGGCCGCCCGTTCGCGGTGCTCGGCGACTTCAACATCGCGCCCACCGACGAGGACGTCTGGGACATCTCGTTGTTCACCGAGTCGACGCACGTCACCGAGCCGGAGCGCAAGGCACTCGCGATGCTGCGGGAGACCGGGCTGACCGACGTGGTCCCGAGGGCGCTCAAGTACGACCGCCCGTACACCTACTGGGATTACCGGCAGCTCGCGTTCCCGAAGAACAACGGCATGCGCATCGACCTGGTCTACGCCAACCCGGCGTTCGCGGGCGCCGTGAGCGACGCCTACGTCGACCGCGAGGAACGCAAGGGCAAAGGCGCCAGCGACCACGCCCCGGTGGTCGTCGACCTCACCGTCTGACGAAACCGCCCCCAAGGCCACCTTTGTTGCGTTGAACGCAACAAAGGTGGCCTTGGGGGCACGTGGGCCTACTCGCCGCGGGCGGCTTTGTGGAGCTTGCGGAGTGCGCGCACGGCCTCGACGGCGCGGTCCCGGTCAACGGCCTGGACGGCGAGCACCGAGTAGTACTCGTCGTCCGGCAGCTCCAGGCGGGCGAACGAGGCGCCGTCGGGGAAGCTCACCGACAGCACGTCACCCCACGCGAAGCGGCGGCTCACCAGCACGTTGCGCACGTCGATGCCCTCGGCGTCGGCCTTCACCCTGGGCGCGGCGAACAGCAGCGACGCCCCCGCCAGCAGCACGCCGACGCCGATCATCGCGACCTGGTCGCTCACCTGGAAGATCACGCCCGTGTCCGAGCCGCGCAGCAGCACGGCGACCACCGTGAACACCACGAGCAGCAGCACGGCGAGCGCGCTGGCCATCCAGGCGGCCCGCCTCGGCCGGATCAGTACGGTCGTCTGTTCGGTCACGGTGCCACTACTCACCCGAAGCCTCGTTCCGTCCAGGGCTGGCGCAGGCCGCGCAGGACGTGCGCCGCGGTGAGCGCCGCGACCGTCGCCTCCCTGCCTTTGTCCTCCGCGGAACCGGGCAGCCCGGCCCGGTCCAGCGCCTGTTCCTCGGTGTCACACGTCAGCACGCCGTTGCCCACCGGGGTGCTCTCGTCGAGCGCCACCCGCGTCAGCCCGGCCGTCACCGCGTCGCACACGTAGTCGAAGTGGGGTGTGCCGCCCCTGATCACCACGCCGAGGGCCACCACGGCGTCGTGCCTGCGCGCGAGCTCCTGCGCCACCACGGGCAGCTCCACCGCGCCCGCCACGCGCACCACCGTCGGCTCGTCGGCGAGCTTCACCTCACCGGCCGTCTTGACCGCGTTCTCCAGCAGGCTGTCGGTGATCTTCGCGTGCCAGCGCGTCGCGACGATCGCGAGGCGCAGATTCTCGCACTCGGCCAGCTCCAGCCCGGCGTCGTCGGGCCGTCCCTCTCCGCTCACGCCTGTCCTCCACCGTTGCGGACGTCCGCGACCTCCGCACCGACCTCGTCGAAATGCTCCAGCTGCGACAGGTCGTGGCCCATCCGGTCGCGCTTGGTGCGCAGGTAGCGCAGGTTCTCCGGGTTCGGCGAGATCGGCAGCGGCACGCGGCCGGTGACCCGCAGCCCGTAGCCCTCGAGGCCGACCCGCTTGGCCGGGTTGTTGGTGAGCAGCCGCATCGAGCGCACGCCGAGGTCGCTCAGGATCTGCGCGCCGGTGCCGTAGTCGCGGGCGTCGGCGGGCACGCCGAGCGCGAGGTTGGCGTCCACGGTGTCCGCCCCGGCGTCCTGCAGCTGGTACGCCTGCAGCTTGTGCAGCAGGCCGATGCCCCTGCCCTCGTGCCCGCGGATGTAGAGCACGACACCCCTGCCCTCCCCGGCCACGGTCTCCAGCGCGGCCTGCAGCTGCGGACCGCAGTCGCAGCGCAGCGAGCCGAAGACGTCGCCGGTGAGGCATTCGGAGTGCACGCGCACGAGGATGTCCTCGCCGTCGCCGATGTCGCCGTAGACGAAGGCGACGTGCTCGATGCCGTCGAGCAGGCTGTCGTAGCCGATCGCGCGGAACGTGCCCGCCGCGAGCGGGATGCGGGCCTCGGCGACGCGCTCGACCTGCTTCTCCTTGCGCCTGCGGTAGGCGATCAGGTCGGCGATCGTGATCAGCCGCAGGTCGTGGTCGGCGGCGAACACCTCGAGCTCGTCGCGCCGGGCCATGTCGCCCTCGTTCTTCTGCGACACGATCTCGCAGAGCACGCCCGCGGGGGCGAGCCCGGCCATCCGCGCCAGGTCCACGGCGGCCTCGGTGTGCCCCGGCCTGCGCAGCACGCCGCCCTCCTTGGCGCGCAGCGGCACCACGTGGCCGGGCCTGCGGAAGTCGCCCGGCTGGGACTTCGGGTCCGCGAGCAGGCGGATCGTGTGGGCGCGGTCGGCGGCCGAGATGCCGGTGCTCACGCCCTCCGAGGCGTCGACGGTCACCGTGTACGCGGTGCCACGCATGTCCTGGTTCGTGTGGTACATCGGCGGCAGGTCGAGCCGGTCGCAGTCCTGCTCGGTGAGCGGCACGCACACGTAGCCGGAGGTGTAGCGGACCATGAAGGCCAGCAGCTCCGGCGTGGCCTTCTCGGCGGCGAAGATGAGGTCGCCCTCGTTTTCCCTGTCCTCGTCGTCGACCACGACGACCGGCCTGCCGTCGGCGATGTCCTGGATCGCCTGCTCGATCGTCTCGATGTCCAGCGAGGGACGGGCATCTGTCATGGTCACGCGTCCTCCTTGCCCTTGCCATTGTCCACCCCGGTGCCGGGCAGGTGGACGGCAGCCAGCTTCTCGACGTACTTGGCGAGGACGTCGACCTCGATGTTCACCACGTCGCCCGGCTCGGTGCGGCCGAGCGTGGTCAGCTCCAGTGTCGTGGGGATGAGCGCGATCGAGAACTCCTCCTTGGCGACGCCGGCGACGGTGAGCGAGACGCCGTCGACCGCGATCGAGCCCTTCTCCACGATGTAGCGGCCCAGCGGGGCCGGGAAGGCGAAGTGCGTGAGCCCGTCCGGATCGCGCGAGAGGAAGGTCGCGGTGCCGTCGACGTGGCCCTGCATGACGTGGCCGCCGAACCGGCCGTTCGCGGGCATGGCGCGCTCGAGGTTCACCTGGCGGCCCGCCTCGGCCCTGCCGAGGCTCGACCGCTTGAGCGTCTCGTGCACCACGTCCACGGTGAACTCGTCGCCCGAGACCTCGACGACGGTCAGGCACACGCCGTTCACCGCGATCGAGTCACCATGCCGCGCGTCGCTGGTCACCAGCGGACCACGCACCGTGAGGCGCGCCGCGTCGGACAACGGCTCGACGCGCGCGATCTCGCCGAGCTCCTCGACAATCCCGGTGAACACTAGCTGCCTCCCTCGCCGGTGAGCGGGACGGCGGCGATCCGCACGTCGTCACCGCTCATGGTGACCCCTTCGACCCGCCAACGGTGTGCTTCGGTGATGGTTGACACTCCGGAAGGCCCGAGCGCCGCGGGCCCGGCCCCCAGGAGCATCGGCGCGACATAGGCCAGGATCCGGTCCACCCGGCCGGCCCGCACGAATGCGCCCGCGAGCGTCGGCCCGCCCTCCAGCAGCACGTCCACCACGCCGCGCTCCGCGAGTGCCGTGAGCACCTCGTCGGGCTCGTGGGTCCTGGCGAGCAGCGTCTCCGCCGACTCGTCCAGCACCCGCGCGCCCTCCGGTATGCCGCCGGTGCCCACCACCACGCGCAGCGGCTGCCGGGGCGCGAGCGCGCCGTCGGCGTCGCGCACGGTGAGCCACGCGTCGTCGGCGCGCACGGTGCCCGTGCCCACTACGATCGCGTCGGCCGCGGCCCGGATGGCGTGGACCTCCGCGCGCGAGACGGGGCCGGAGATCCACCGGCTCGTCCGGTCGGCGGCGGCGACCCTGCCGTCGAGCGTGGCGGCGTACTTCCACGTCACGTGCGGGCGGCCGGTGCGCACGAAGTGCAGCCACGCCCGCAGCGGACCACCAGCGGCCTCGGCGGCGAGCAGCCCGCCCTCGACGTCCACCCCGGCGGCCCTGAGCACCTCGGCGCCCCCGCCGCCCAGCGGATGCGGGTCGGCCACCGCGTAGCGCACGGTCGTGACCCCGGCGTCCAGCAGCGCTCCCGTGCACGGCGGCGTGCGGCCGTGGTGCGAGCACGGCTCCAGCGTCACGAACGCCGTGCCGCCCCTGGCGCGCTCCCCCGCCTCACGCAGGGCCATCACCTCGGCGTGCGGCCCGCCGGGCGGCTGGGTGGCGCCCCGGCCCGCGAGGTTGCCGTCCGCGTCGAGGATGACCGCCCCGACCGGAGGGTTCGGGCTCGTGGTGCCGCGCACGGTCTCGCTCAGCGCGAGCGCCACCGTCATGGTGTCGTGCTCGCGTGCGGGAAAGGTCACCTCAGTGCGCCGCCCTGGCCTTCGCGGCCTGCGCGCGCAGCGCGGCGACGGCCTGGCCGGGGTCCTGCGCGCCGTAGACGGCCGAGCCCGCGACGAAGCAGTCGACGCCGGCCTCGGCGGCCTGCTCGATGGTGTCGGCGTTGATGCCGCCGTCGATCTCCACCAGCACCTGCAGGTGGCCGGTGTCGACGAGGCGGCGGGCGGTGCGGACCTTCTCCAGCACCTCGGGGATGAACGACTGCCCGCCGAAGCCGGGCTCCACCGACATCACCAGCAGCGTGTCGTAGTGCTTGAGGGTGTCGAGGTGGTCCTCGAGCGGCGTGTTCGGCTTGATGGACAGGCCGGCCTTCGCCCCGGCCGCCCGCAGGTTCTTGGCGAGCATCACCGGGTCGTGCGCGGCCTCGACGTGCACGGTGACGTTGTACGCGCCGGCCTCGGCGTACCCGGGAGCCCAGCGGTCGGGGTCCTCGATCATCAGGTGACAGTCGAGCGGGATGTCGGTGGCCTTGAGCAGCGACTGCACCACGGGAAGGCCCAGCGTGAGGTTGGGGACGAAGTGGGCGTCCATCACGTCCACGTGTACCCAGTCGGCGCGGGTGTCCCCGGCTTTCGCGACGGCGTCGATCTCCTCGCCGAGACGGGCGAAGTCGGCGGACAGGATGCTTGGTGCGATCAGCGGTTGATGGGCCACGCGCGCGAGTGTAGAGGGGTGCGCACGCCACCGATGGGTGCGCACCCCTCCGCGGGGTTTTCGTCCCAGTTGCCCGGCCGCTGCCCGCTGCGGTCGACGGGAGCGGACCGTGCCCGCGCCGGGCAGCCATGGCGGGCAGGATCCATCCGATGTGGACAGAAGAGCAGCTGGTCGGGGCGCTCGGCGCGCTGGGCGCCGACGTGCGCACCGGGCCGCACCGCGTACGGCGTCGCCCTCGTGCCCAGGTGGCCGGAGACTCGACGATCGGAAACCAAGGTCCGCCGTGCGCGCCGTCAGGGTGTCTCGCACCCGGTAGTGCCCGCTGCGGCGCCCCGCGTTCACGGCAGCAGGTCGAGCACGTCCGTCCACGGTCCCGCCCAGTCCAGCCGGTGGGTGCGCACACCTGCGGACACGAGCGCGTCGAGGTGGCCCCGCCAGGCCGGATGGCCGGAGCGGGTGTCGCGCACCTGGTAGCCGACCACGATCGTCACGGCCGGGTCGCCCAGCGCGTCACCGAGCACGGTCAGCGCCTGGTTGTCGGCGATGCCCAGCGCGAGCTTCGCCACCGAGCCCGCCGTCGCCGGCGCGAACAGGAACACCTCCGGATCGGGGTGCGGGCGCGGCTCCCCCGGCAGCCGCGAGCGGCTGCGGACCTCCAGGTCGGTGAGCTCCCTGAGCCGGTCCAGCTCGCCGCTCGCGGCGAGCCAGCGCTCGGCCGTGGGCGTGAGCGTGACCGCCAGCCGCCAGCCCCGCTCGGCGGCGGGCCCGGCGAGCTCCGCGCACAGCCGGGTCTCCACGCCGCCGCACGAGGCGGCGACCAGCCCCAGTACCCGGCTCACCGTGCCCTGGCGAGCGCGCAGAACATGGCGTCGGTGCCGTGGCGGTGCGGCCACAACTGCACGTACGGCCCGTCGCCCAGGTCCGGGACGCCGGGGAAGAACTCCCGTGCGTCCAGCACCTCGGCCTTCGCCCTGCGCACGCCGTCGCCGAACACGCCCTCCGTCTCGGCGAGGTGCGGCGAGCACACCACGTACGCCACGATCCCGCCGGGCCGCACGAGCCGGAACGCCGAGGCGAGCAGCTCGCTCTGCAGCTTCGTCAGGCCCGGCACGTCGGAGGGCCGGCGGCGCCACCGCGACTCGGGCCGCCTGCGCAGCGAGCCGAGCCCGCTGCACGGCGCGTCGAGCAGCACGCGGTCGTAGCCGCCCTCCAGCCCGGGGTCGCGGCCGTCGACGGTGTGCACCGTCACGGGCAGGCCCTCGGCCGCCCGCTCGACCAGCTTCGCGCGGTGCGGCGTCACCTCCACGGCGTCGACCGTCGCACCGGAGATGGCCGCCAGCGAGCCCAGCAGCACGGCCTTGCCGCCGGGACCCGCGCACAGGTCGAGCCAGCGGACGTCCTCGCCCTCGACGGGCGCGTTGGCCGCGGCGAGCGCCACGAGCTGGCTGCCCTCGTCCTGCACCACCGCCAGGCGCTCGCGGATCGGCTCCGCTTCGGCGAGGTCACCGGTGCCGGTGGGCAGGTGCACGCCGTAGGGCGAGTAGGGTGCCTCGTCGCCGCCGGTGATGGCGGCCAGCTCCTCGGCGCTGATCTCGCCCGGCTTGGCGAGCAGATGCACGGCGGGCCTCGCGTCGTCGGCGCGCAGCGCGGCCTCCAGCTCGGGACCCTTGTCGCCCAAGGCCTCCGCGAACGAGCGCGCGACCCAGCGCGGGTGTGCCGTGTGCAGCGCGAGGTAGCCGATGGGGTCGCTCTCGCGGTCGGGCGAGAGCTGCTCGACCCAGGCCTGCTCATCCTGCTCGGACACCTTGCGCAGCACGGCGTTGACGAACCCGCCGACATGCGAGCCCGCGGCCTCACGCACCAGGTCCACTGTGGACGCGACGGCAGCGTGCGCGGGAATCCTGGTGCGCAGCAGCTGGTACGCGCCGAGCCGCAGCGCGTCGAGCACCACCGTGTCCACCTTGGACAGTTCGCGGTCGAGGCACGCGGTGATGACCTCGTCGAGCAGGCCCTGCGCCCGCGCGGTGCCGTAGGTCAGCTCCGTGGCGAGCGCGGCGTCGCGGCCGGTGATCCTGCGCTCGCGCAGCAGCTCGGGCAGGACCAGGTTCACGTAGGCGTCGCGCTCGCTGACCGCGCGCAGCGCGTCGAACGCGGCCTGCCGCGCCGGGTCCTCCGCGGGTGGTTTGCGCGGGCCGTGCTTGCGCGGCGCGGGCCGCCGGTTCCGGTCCGGCTTGCGGTGCCTGCCGGTGTTCATGTCAGGCGCTCCTCGTGGTCGATCCTCGTGCCGCGCGCCCAGTCGGCCGCCGCCATGCGTTTCTTGCCCTGTGCCTGGACCTCGCCCAGCCGCACCGGTGTCGTCGCGGTGCCGACGAGCACCCGCTTGCGCTCGGCCAGCAGCACCCCCGGCGCCAGCTCGGGTCCCTCGACCGGCGACACGGGGCCGAGCTTGAACCGCTCGCCGCGGAACAGCGCCCACGCGCCGGGGTCTGGTGTCACCGCGCGGATGTGCCGGTCGATCGCGGCGGCCGGGTCGGTGAAGGACACCTTCGCGTCGTCGACGGTCACCTTGGGCGCGTACGTGACCCCGTCCGAGGGCTGTTCGACGGCCCGCAGCGAGCCGTCCTCGATGCCGTCCATCGTGGAGGCCAGCAGCGCGGCGCCGGAGACGGCGAGCCTGCCGAGCAGCTCGCCCGCCGTGTCGGTGCGGCCGATCTTCTCGGTGACCACGCCGTAGACGGGTCCCGCGTCGAGCTCCCTGACGATGCGGAACGTCGACGCGCCGGTGATCTCGTCGCCCGCCCGGATGGCGGCCTGCACCGGCGCGGCGCCCCGCCACGCGGGCAGCAGCGAGAAGTGCAGGTTGACCCAGCCGTGGCGCGGGATGTCGAGCGTCCGCTGGGGCAGCAGCGCGCCATAGGCGACGACGGGGCACGCGTCGGGAGCAAGCTCGGCCAGGCGCGCGAGGAACTCCGGGTCGCCCGCCTTCGGCGGCGTGAGCACCTCGATGCCGTGCTCGTCGGCGAGCGCGCCCACGGGCGAGCGCACGAGCCTGCGGCCCCGGCCCGCGGGGGCATCGGGGCGCGTGACGACGGCGACCACCTCGTGGCGAGGGGATTCCAGCAGTGCCCGCAGCGACGGCACGGCGGGCTCGGGGGTGCCCGCGAACACGAGCCTCATCGGCGATCCGGGGCGGTGAGGGAGAACAACATCGCCGGCCAGTCTAAGCCGCGCACCCACACGTGCCCGCGCCCGACCGCTGTGAAGGCATGACCGTCACGCGCGAGTCGTACGCTCCCGCCCGCGAGTCGTGCACTCAGGACGCCGAGTCGTGCACTCAGGACTGCGAGTTGTGCGTTCCGGCGCGCGAGTCGAGCGCTCGGCGGTGCCGGAACGGGCAACTCGCGGTCAGGAACGGGGGACTCGCAGGCTGGAGCGCACGACTCGCGGTCGAGAGCGCACGACTCGCGAACGGGAGTGCACGACTCGCGAACGGGAGTGCACGACTCGCGAGCGGGAGTGCACGACTCGCGAGCGCGAGTGCACGACTCGCGAACGGCGGTCCCGATCAGATCAGGGTCAGCGGGTCGAGCTGGATGCGGACCGGATCGGTTTCCTTGCGGGCGTTGCGGAGCGCGTTCACGGCGTGCGCCGCCGCGGCCAGCGCCCGGCCCTGGGCGCGCGGCACCCGCACGAGCGCCCGTTCCCGCTCGGCGCGGCCGTCCTCGTCGACCTCCCCCACCGGCACCGGGCCCAGCACCTCCGCCTGTTCGGGCAGGCTGATCTCGTCGAGCAGCGCCGCGACGGCCTCCGGCGTGCCCTCGAAGCTCGCCATGCGCACGGCGGGCGGGAAGCCCAGCTCCTTGCGCTCGGCCAGCTCCAGCTCCGCGTGCCAGCCGGGGTCCCAGCGCACGAGCGCCTGCACCGGCGCGATCCCGGCGTCGGCGCCCACCACAACCCGGCCGCCCTCCTTCGCCGGGCGCACGAGCGCGGCCGCCGTCATCCACCGCCGCAGCGTCTCCTCGGCGGCACGCAGGTCCTGCCTGCCCAGCAGCGCCCACCCGTCGAGCAGCAGCGCCGCGCCGTAGCCGCCCTCGGCCACCGGCTCCGCGCCGGGCGTCGCGACCACGAGCGCGGGCGCGCCGGGCACCTCGGCGAGCACCTCACCGGCGCCCGAGGTCCGCACCGGCACACCGGGGAACGCCCTGCCCAGCTCCTCCGCGGTCCGCTTGGCGCCCACCACGACGGCCCGCAACCGGCCGGAGCCACAGGCCGCGCAGCGGAAGCTCGCGTCGGCGACCCCGCACCACCGGCACCGCGGCACCCCGGCCTCGCCACCGCCCGGCAGCATCAGCGGGCCCGCGCACCGGCGGCACCGGGCAGGCGAGCGGCAGTGCCCGCACGCCAGCCCCGGCACGTAGCCGCGCCGGGGCACCTGCACGAGCACGGGCGCGCCCGCCGCCAGCCCCGCGCGGGCCGCCTCGAACGCGACGGCCGGCAGGCGCGCGGCGCGGGCCGCCTCGTCGCGGGCGACGTCGAAGTCCTCACCCGTGGGTGTCACGCGCGGAGCGCACGCCCGCAGCTCCTCGCGCGCGGCGACGATCGGATGGGCCCACCCGGACTCCAGCAGCAGCTGCGCCTCCGCGGTCCTGGCGTACCCGGCGGCGAGGAACGACGCCCTGCTCGCGTGCGCCCGCAGGATCAGCACATCCCGCACCTGCGGATACGGCATGTGCGGGTCGGCGTGCAGGTCGTCGCCGTCGTCCCACACCACGAACAGTCCCGGGTCGGCGACCGGGGCGAACATCGCGGCCCGCGTGCCCACCACGATCCGCACCGCGCCGCGCAGCACCGCGAGCCAGCGGCGGTACCGCTCCGCCGGGCCGAGATCAGCCGACAGCGCGACGACCGCGTCCTCCCCGGCGAGCGCGGCACAGGCGGCCCGCAGCCGGGCGACATCGCGGTGGTCGGGCACCACCAGCACGGCGCCCCGGCCCCGCGCGGCGACGGTGGCCGCCAGCTCCGCGAGCCGCGCGGGCCAGTCCTCCCCCGGCAGCGCCTGCCACACGGCGTGCGCGGCCCGGCCCGCACTCAGCGCGTCGGTGAACCCCGGCCCCCAGGGGTACCGTCCCCAGCCCGCGACGTCGGGCGGCTCCGGCGCGGGCGCGGGTTCGCGCGGCGGTTCGGCCTCGGCCTTGGCGTGCCGGGGCGGCAGGGCCAGCCGCAGCACGTCGATGAGCGTGCCGCCGTAGCGCTCGGCGACCGTCCGGCACAGCGCCGCCAGCTCGGGCGGCAGCACGCGCTCGCTGGAGGTGACGCGCTCCAGGAACGCGAGCCTGCCCTGGTGCTCGGTGGTGTCGCCGCGCTCGAGCAGGAAGCCGTCGACGAGCTGGCCCGCGAACCGCACGCGCACGCGGCAGCCGGGCACGGCGGCCTCGTCGAGCTCCTTCGGCACGTGGTAGTCGAAGGTCCGGTCGAGGTGCGCGAGCGGGACGTCGACGATCACCCGCGCGACCGGCGCGGTCTCCGCGGGCTCCCGGCGGCCCTTGCGGGAGGCCGCCGCGCGCTTGCCCTTGCCGGGCTTGGGCTGCGGCAGCTCCCACAGCGGGGTGGTCTCGGGACGGCTCACGCCGTCTTCTCTACCAGAGCGGCTCAGCGGGGCTGCCTGGCGTCGAGCCGCCGGGTGAGGAAGGTGAACACGGGCTGTTCGACCCACCGCGTCAGCGCCCAGCCCAGCAGGATCGCGGTGACGACGAACGCCGGCACCCAGCCCCACCACGGCACGCCGAGGTCGGCGAGGTGCCTGGCGACGATCGTGCCGATCACGTAGTGCATGAGGTACACGCCGTAGGAGATCCCGGCGAGCCAGCTGATGGGCTTCGCGAGCCGGCTGAGCACGGGCAGCTCCCACGCGGGCTGGTAGGCGGCCACGCAGATCAGCACCAGCGCCACGGCGAACGCGATCACCGAGTCACCGTCCGGCGGGTGCTTGTCGTGCGCGAGGATCACCACGCCGAGCATGCAGTACAGCTGCGCGAAGCTCATCCGGCCCTTGGACCAGCGGTAGATCGCCACGCCGGCGATCAGCAGGTGAGCGCGGTTGAGCCCGGTGCCGTCCATCATCATGCTCGCCCACGGCGCGACCTCGCCGGGCCGCATGAACACGTACCGCACGGCGAGCGGGATAAGCAGCACCGCCCACATCACCAGTGTCGCGGTGCGGCCCCGCACCCTGCCCTTCCAGGCGAGCAGCGCGATCGCGCTGAACCCGCACACCTGCACGGGCACGGTCCAGTGCGACAGGTCGACATACTCCACCGACGGCAGCAGCGTGTGCACCAGCGCCAGGTTGCCGACCAGGTCACCGTAGGACGGCCGGGGGAAACCCTCGGGGTGCAGCACGATGCTGACCAGGAAGATCACCACGACGGCCACCCAGAACGCGGGCAGCAGCCGGGCGAGCCGCCGCAACCACCACCGCAGCGGGGTTCCCCTGCCGATGGTCATCGCGGCGAAGTAGCCGGAGATGACGATCAGGATGGACGCGCCGAACGGGAAGTCCATCTGCAGCGGCCCCGGCGGCATGTCGAAGCCCGGCAGGGTGTGCGGCGCGAGGAACGTCGCGTGGAAGGCCAGCACCGCCACGATGCCCAGGACGCGGATGGCGTCCCAGCTGATGTGCCGTGTGCTCGTGGGCTTCGCCGCCCCGGCGGCCTGCTCCCCGGCCCTGCGCGACGCCGCGACGTCCTGAGTGTCCACCACGAGATCGGGAGCCTAAGGGAAACCCGTCGGTAGCCCACCACCGGGGCGGGCACCGGGTCAGGCGCCCACCGCGCTCCTGAGCGCACCGGCGCGGTCGGTGCGCTCCCACGGCAGGTCCAGCTCGGGGCGGCCGAAGTGCCCGTACGCCGAGGTCTGGGCGTAGATCGGGCGCAGCAGGTCGAGGTCGCGGATGATCGCCGCAGGGCGGAGGTCGAACACCTCCGTGATGGCGGCCTGGATCTTCAGCGGGTCGACGTGCTCGGTGCCGAAGGTCTCCACGAACAGGCCCACCGGGGCCGCCTTGCCGATCGCGTAGGCCACCTGCACCTCGACGCGGCCCGCGAGGCCCGCGGCGACCACGTTCTTGGCGACCCAGCGCATCGCGTACGCCGCGGAGCGGTCCACCTTGGACGGGTCCTTGCCCGAGAACGCGCCACCACCGTGCCGCGCCATGCCGCCGTAGGTGTCCACGATGATCTTGCGGCCGGTCAGGCCCGCATCACCCATCGGACCGCCGACCACGAACCGGCCGGTGGGGTTCACCAGCAGCCGCACGTCCGCCGAGTCGAGCTCCACCCCGGCCAGCACCGGCGCCACCACGTGCTCGCGCACGTCGACGCCGAGCATCTTGTCCAGGTCGATCCCGTCGGCGTGCTGGCTCGACACCACCACGGTGTCCAGCCGCACCGCCTGCTCGCCCGCGTACTCGATCGTCACCTGCGTCTTGCCGTCCGGCCGCAGGTAGGGCAGCACGCCCTCCTTGCGCACCGCGGCCAGCCGCTGCGCGAGGCGGTGGGCCAGCGCGATCGGCAGCGGCATCAGCTCCGGTGTGTCCGAGCACGCGTAGCCGAACATCAGGCCCTGGTCGCCGGCGCCCTGCTTGTCGAGGTCGTCGAGGGCGTTCTCCAGCCGCGACTCGTAGGCCGTGTCCACGCCCTGCGCGATGTCCGGCGACTGCGAGCCGATCGCCACGTTCACGCCGCACGAGTTGCCGTCGAAGCCCTTGGCGGAGGAGTCGTAGCCGATGTCGAGGATGCGCTCCCGCACGATCGTCGGGATGTCCGCGTACGCCTCGGTGGTGACCTCGCCGGCCACGTGCACCTGGCCCGTCGTGATCAGGGTCTCCACGGCGACCCGGCTGCGCGGGTCCTTCGCCAGCAGGGCGTCCAGGATGGAGTCGCTGATCGCGTCGCAGATCTTGTCCGGGTGACCCTCGGTCACCGACTCCGACGTGAACAGCCTACGGTTCGACGCGGTCACGACGTCCTCACATCCTCGGTCGACAACAGCACGTGGGCGAACGCCCGGTGTGAGCCTACTGGCGATGGGCGCGGCGCCGCACCAGCTCGGTCACCGCGTCCCACACTGTGGCCGCCAGCAGGGACTTCGCCCCGAGCGGGATCCGCTGCTCGGTGCCGTCGGCGCCGAGCAGCCAGCCGGTGTTCTCCTCCATCTCGAAGGCCTTGCCCTCGCCGACGGCGTTGACCACCAGCAGGTCGCATCCCTTGCGCTTGAGCTTGGCCCGCGCGTGGTCGAGCACGCCGCCCTGCTCGTCGCCGGTCTCGGCGGCGAAGCCGACGATCACCTGGCCGGGCCTGCGGGCCTCGACGAGCCCGGCGAGGATGTCCGGGTTGCGGACCAGCGCGATCGTCGGGTCCGGGCTGTGCTCGGTCTTCTTGATCTTGTGGTCGGCGGTGTCCGCCGGCCGGAAGTCGGCGACGGCGGCGGCCATCACGACGACGTCGGCGGCGCTCGCCGCCTCCTCCACGGCGGCGCCGAGCTGGCGCGCCGTGGAGACGTGCACGACCTCGGCGCCGGCGGGCTCCGGCAGTGCCTCGGTGTGCGCCGCGACGAGCGTGACGTCGGCGCCGCGCTGGGCGGCGACCCGCGCGAGCGCGTAGCCCTGCTTTCCCGAGGAACGGTTGCCGAGGTGCCGGACGGGGTCGAGCGGCTCCCGGGTGCCGCCCGCGGACACGACGACGCGCAGGCCCTCGAGATCGCGGGGCAGCGCGTCGGAGCGGGCCAGCAGCAGACGGGCGACGTCGACGATCTCGCGCGGGTCGGCGAGCCTGCCCTTGCCGGTGTCGGCGCCGGTCAGCCGTCCCGAGTCGGGCTCGGTGACGACCGCGCCGCGTGAGCGCAGCAGCGCCACGTTGTCGCGCGTGGCGGGGTGCTCCCACATCTCCGTGTGCATCGCGGGGAAGAACGCGACGGGACAGCGGGCCGTGAGCAGGGTGTTGGTGAGGAGGTCGTCGGCGAGTCCGTGGGCCGCCCTGGCGAGCAGGTCGGCCGTGGCCGGCACGACGAGCACGAGGTCCGCGTCCTTGCCGACGCGGACGTGCTGAACCTCGGGCACCTCGGTGAACACCCCCGTGTGGACGGGGTGACCGGACAGCGCCTCGAACGTGGCCGCGCCGACGAAGTTCAGCGCGGCCTCGGTGGGCACGACGCGCACGTCGTGCCCGGACTCGGTGAGCCCGCGGAGCACCTCGCACGCCTTGTAGGCCGCGATACCGCCGCCGACGCCCAGGACGACCCGCGGTTTCGAGCTCACCGAGGTGTTACTCGCCTTCGGTGTGCTCGAGGAGACCGGCGTGGATCTCGCGGAGCGCGATCGACAGCGGCTTCTCGCGGGGACCCGGCTCGACGAGCGGGCCGACGTACTCAAGCAGGCCCTCACCGAGCTGCGCGTAGTAGTCGTTGATCTGACGGGCGCGCTTGGCCGAGTAGATCACCAGCGCGTACTTGGAGCTGACCTTTTCGAGCAGGTCGTCGATGGGCGGATTGGTGATGCCCTCGAGGTGCTCGCTCTGAGGACCCAGGGTAATCGAGGTCACTGACTGTGCTCCGAATCGTCGAAAGACTTGTTTTCGCCGGTTACCAAGTCTAGCAATCGGCGCGCGGCTACCTGCACGTCGTCGTTCACGACCCGCTCGTCGAACTCCGCGGCGGCCGCGAGCTCACGCTCCGCTTCCGTCAGGCGGGCCCGCACGGCCTCGTCGTGCTCGGTGCCGCGGCCCGTGAGCCGGTCGACGAGCACGCCCCACGACGGCGGCAGGAGCATCACGAGCTGTGCCTCCGGCATCGCCTGCCGCACCTGCCTCGCGCCCTGCAGCTCGATCTCCAGCACGGCGGGCCGTCCGGCGTTCAGCGCGGCCTCCACGGGCGCCCGTGGCGTGCCGTAGCGGTTGCCCGCGAACTCCGCGTGCTCCAGCAGCTCGCCCTTGGCGACCATGTCGTCGAAGGTCTCGCGGTCGATGAAGTGGTAGTGCTCGCCGTCGACCTCGCCGGGCCGGGGCGCGCGGGTGGTCACCGAGACACTGAAAAACACCTCGGGGTTCAGCCGCCGCAGCTCGCCGACGACGCTGGACTTGCCGACCCCGGATGGTCCCGAAACGACGGTGAGCCGGTGCCGGGCCGTCTCAGCCGGCACCGGCTCACCAGTTGTCATTCGGCCGCCGCGTACGCCGGCCTCGATCGAGCCGCGGTGTCGCCGCTCGCTCACTCGCCGCTGAACTCGGCGAGCAGCGCCTTGCGCTGCCGGTCGCCGAGGCCGCGCAGGCGACGGCTGGTAGCGATCTCGAGCCGCTCCATCGTCTGCTGCGCACGCACCTTGCCCACGCCCGGCAGGGCCTCCAGCAGCGCGGAGACCTTCATCTTGCCGAGGACCTCGTCCTCGTCGGCCTGCTTCAGCACGTCGGCGAGGGTCGTACCGCCGCGCTTGAGCCGTTCCTTGAGCTCCGCGCGGGCGCGACGGGCGGCGGCGGCCTTCTCCAGCGCCGCAGCACGCTGTTCCTCGGTGAGCTGGGGAAGTGCCACGTTTTCCTCCGGTATTACTCAAATTCTGGGTGGGTGTGGCGACCGTACCCACCCTTGACCTGGACCCACAATGCGGGGGTGGGCGCTGACCGCGCCTCCAGGACGCCGTATGACGGCCTGGCGGACGGTGCTGTCGCGCCGCGACTGGACGCCGCGGCACGGCCAGAGACGACCCTACTCACAAATGGTCGCGCGGTGTCAGCCCGCGACCCTGCGAATCCGTTTCCCGGTGCGGCGCCGACACCCCCGCCTGCGCCACGACGCCTACCCTAGTGCAAGATCAACATACGGTTCGACCAGGGCAGGAACCCGGCCGTGACCCTACGTGAGCACGCGGTTCAGCTCGTCGGCCGTGCGCAGCACCGCGGCACGCAGCGCCGCCGGGTCCGGCCCGTGTTTCAACAGGCCCCTGGCCGAGGCGGGCAGCACGTCCGGAAGGCTGTCGCCGAACAGCGGCGCCAGGTCCTCCGCACCGGCCCCCTGCTCACCGAAACCCGGAGCCAAGATTGGCCCGTTCAGCCCAGCGAGATCCAGCTCGCCCGGCCGGTTGGTGGCCCCGACGACCACGCCCACCGCGCCCAGCGGAACGGCGCCCGCGTTACGCGCGGCCGCATCGTCCACAACGGACTGGGCAACCGTGCGGCCACCCGAGTCGGCCCGCTGCAGGCCCTCGCCCTCCGGGTTCGACGTCCGCGCGAGCACGAACACGCCCCGCCCCGTCTCCCCGGCCAGGGCGAACGCCGGTTCGAGCGCGCCGAAGCCGAGGTAGGGCGACACGGTGATCGCGTCGGCCGCGAGCGGCGAGCCCTCGCCGAGGTACGCCCGCGCGTAGGCCGCCATCGTGGAGCCGATGTCGCCGCGCTTGACGTCGAGCAGGACGAGTGCGCCCGCCTGGCGCGCGCACTCGATCACCCGCTCCAGCACGGCGATCCCCTTGGCGCCGTGCGCCTCGAAGAGAGCCGACTGCGGCTTCACCACCGCCACGTGCCCGGCGAGCACCTCGGTGGCCGTCAGCGCGAACGTCTCCAGCCCGCCCGCGTCGGCGGGCAGGTCCCACGCCCGCAGCAGCTGCGGATGCGGGTCCACGCCCGCGCACAGCGGGCCGCGCGCGGCGACGGCGCGCCGCAGCCGCGCCCCGAACCCCTCAACCACGCGGGCTCCCTTCCTCGGGCACGTCCGCAGTGAAGGCCACCTTCACTGCGTTGAGCGCAGGCATGGGGGCCTTCACTGCACGTGCGCGGCCGGTCACGAGCCGGCCCGCAGGGACGCCTGGAGCTGCTGCAGCGAGCGCACCCCCAGGTCACCCCGGATGACCGCCTCGATGCCGTGTACGGCCGCCGCAGCGCCCTGCACGGTGGTCACACACGGGATGCCCCTCGACACGGCCGCGGTGCGGATCTCGTAGCCGTCCACGCGGGGCCCGCTGTTGCCGTACGGCGTGTTGATCACCATGTCGACGCCGCCGTCGAGGATCACCTCGACGATGTTCGGCTCGTCGGCGGTGCTGCCCTGGTAGTGCTTGCGCACCACCGAGCACGGCACCCCGTTGCGGCGCAGTACCTCGGCGGTGCCCGACGTGGCGAGCACCTCGAAGCCGAGGTCGGCGAGCCGCTTGACCGGGAACACCAGCGAGCGCTTGTCCCGGTTGGCGACCGAGACGAACACCTTGCCGCTCGTCGGCAGCGAGCCGTAGGCACCGGCCTGCGACTTCGCGAACGCGGTGCCGAAGGACGTGTCGACGCCCATCACCTCGCCCGTGGACTTCATCTCGGGGCCGAGCAGCGAGTCCACCCCGTGGCCCTCGGGCGTGCGGAACCGGTGGAACGGCAGCACGGCCTCCTTGACGGCCACCGGCGCGTCGACGGGCAGGTGCCCGCCGTCGCCCTCGGCGGGCAGCACGCCGCGCTCCCGCAGGTCCTTGATCGACGCGCCCGTCATGAGCAGCGACGCCGCCTTCGCGAGCGGCACCGCCGTCGCCTTGGACACGAACGGCACCGTGCGGGACGCGCGAGGGTTGGCCTCCAGCACGTAGAGCACGTCGTCCTTGAGGGCGTACTGCACGTTGAGCAGCCCGCGCACGCCCACCCCGCGTGCGATCGCCTCGGTGCAACGGCGCACCTCCTCGAGGTCGGTGCGGCCCAGCGTGATCGGCGGCAGGGCGCACGCCGAGTCGCCGGAGTGGATGCCGGCCTCCTCGATGTGCTCCATCACGCCGCCCAGGTACAGCTCCTCGCCGTCGTAGAGGGCGTCCACGTCGATCTCGATGGCGTCGTCGAGGAAGCGGTCCACGAGCACCGGGTGCTCGGGCGTGACCTCCGTGGCGCGCCGGATGTAGCCCGCGAGGGACGCCTCGTCGTAGACGATCTCCATGCCGCGCCCGCCGAGCACGTAGGAGGGCCGCACGAGCACCGGGTAGCCGATCTCGTCGGCGATCCGCTTGGCGCCCTCGAACGAGGTCGCCGTGCCGTACGCGGGGGCGGGCAGTCCGGCCGAGGTCAGCACCTCGCCGAACGCGCCCCGGTCCTCGGCGAGGTGGATCGCCTGCGGCGGGGTGCCCACGATCGGCACGCCCGCGTCGGCAAGCCGCTGCGCGAGCCCGAGCGGGGTCTGGCCGCCGAGCTGCACGATCACACCGGCGACCGTCCCCGACGCCTGCTCGGCGCGCACGACCTCCAGCACGTCCTCGAACGTCAGCGGCTCGAAGTACAGCCGGTCGGAGGTGTCGTAGTCGGTGGAGACCGTCTCCGGGTTGCAGTTGACCATCACGGCCTCGAACCCGGCCTCCCGCAGCGCGAGCGCCGCGTGCACGCACGAGTAGTCGAACTCGATGCCCTGCCCGATGCGGTTCGGCCCGGAGCCGAGGATCAGCACCTTCGGCTTCTCCGGCTGCGGGGCCACCTCCGTCTCGGCGGCCGGATCGGCCTCGTAGGCCGAGTAGTGGTACGGCGTCTTCGCCTCGAACTCGGCCGCGCACGTGTCGACGGTCTTGAACACCGGGTGCACGCCGAGGCGGTGCCGCAGCGCGCGCACGCCGTCCTCACCGGCCAGCTCGGGCCGCAGCGCGGCGATCTGCCGGTCGGACAGCCCGGTGCGCTTGGCACGGCGCAGCAGCTGCCCGTCCAGCACCGGCGCGTCCCGCACCTCGGCGCCGACCTCGCCGATCAGCGCGATCTGGTCGATGAACCACGGGTCGATACCGCTGGCCTCGTGCACCTGCTGCACGGTCGCGCCGAGCCGCAGCGCCCGCTCGACGGCGTAGAGCCTGCTGTCGTGAGGCGTGCGCAGGTCCTCCAGCGTCGACTCCAGCGTGGCCCCCTCGGGATCGGGCTGGGTCCAGAAGCCGACGCGCTTGGTCTCCATCGAGCGCATGGCCTTGCCGAGCGCCTCGGGGAAACTGCGGCCCAGCGACATGGCCTCGCCGACGCTCTTCATCGTCGTGGTGAGCATCGGGTCGGCGCCGGGGAACTTCTCGAACGCGAACCGGGGCACCTTCACGACCACGTAGTCGAGCGTCGGCTCGAAGCTGGCCGGGGTCTCGCCGGTAATGTCGTTGCTGATCTCGTCGAGCGTGTAGCCGATCGCGAGCTTCGCGGCGATCTTGGCGATCGGGAAGCCCGTGGCCTTCGAGGCGAGCGCCGAGGAACGCGACACCCGCGGGTTCATCTCGATCACGACCATGCGCCCGTCGCGCGGGTTGATCGCGAACTGGATGTTGCAGCCGCCGGTGTCCACGCCCACCTCGCGCAGCACGTCGATGCCGACGTTGCGCATGTTCTGGTACTCGCGGTCGGTGAGCGTCATCGCGGGCGCGACCGTCACCGAGTCGCCGGTGTGCACGCCCATCGCGTCAACGTTCTCGATCGAGCACACCACCACCACGTTGTCGTGGCGGTCGCGCATCAGCTCGAGCTCGTACTCCTTCCAGCCGAGCACGCTCTCCTCGATGAGCACCTCGGTCACGGGGCTCTCCTCGAGGCCGAGCGACGCGAGCCGCTCCAGCTCCTCGTCGGTGTGCGCCATGCCGGAGCCGAGCCCGCCCATCGTGAACGACGGCCGGATGACCACCGGCAGGCCCACCTCGGCGACGGTCTTGCGCACCTCGTCCATGGAGTGACAGACGGCGCTGCGCGGCACGTCACCACCCACGGAGCGCACGATGTCCTTGAACTTCTGCCGGTCCTCACCGCGCTGGATGGCGTCGATGTCGGCGCCGATCAGCTCGACGCCGTACTTCTCCAGCACGCCGCGCTCGTGCAGGGCGACCGTGGTGTTGAGCGCGGTCTGCCCGCCCAGCGTGGCCAGCAGCGCGTCGGGACGCTCCGCGGCGATGACCTTCTCGACGTAGTCCGGCGTCACCGGCTCGATGTAGGTCGAGTCCGCGAACTCGGGGTCGGTCATGATCGTCGCCGGGTTGGAGTTGACGAGGCTCACGCGCAGGCCCTCGGCGCGCAGCACCCGGCAGGCCTGGGTGCCGGAGTAGTCGAACTCGGCGGCCTGGCCGATCACGATCGGCCCGGACCCGATGACGAGGACGTGCTCGATGTCAGTGCGTTTGGGCATTACTTGCTTTTCTCCATCAAGGTCACGAACTCGTCGAACAGCGGGTTGGCGTCGTGCGGACCGGCCGCCGCCTCCGGGTGGTACTGCACGGAGAAGGCGGGCACGTCCTCGCACCGCAGGCCCTCGACCGTGCCGTCGTTCGCGCAGTAGTGGCTCACCTTGGCCGCGCCGAACGGCGACTCGAAGCGCTGGCCGGGCTCGCCCTCCAGCGCGAAGCCGTGGTTCTGCGCCGTGATCGCCACGCGGCCGGTGTCGGCGTCGAGCACCGGGACGTTGATGCCGCGGTGGCCGAAGCGCATCTTGTAGGTGCCCAGCCCCAGCGCGCGGCCGAGGATCTGATTGCCGAAGCAGATGCCGAACAGCGGCACCTGCCTGCCGAGCACCGCCCGCGTCAGCTCGATCGCGTGCGTCTGGGTCTGCGGGTCGCCGGGCCCGTTGGACAGGAACACACCGTCGGGCTCGACGGCGAGCACGTCGTCCAGGCTGCTCGCGGCGGGCAGCACGTGCACCTCGATGCCGCGCTTGGCCATCTGGCGGGGCGTGTTCGACTTGATGCCGAGGTCCAGCGCGGCGACGCGGTAGCGCCGCTCGCCCTCCGCGGCCACCACGTAGGGCTTCTCCGTGGTGACCTCACCCGCCAGATCGGCGCCCTGCATCGGCGGGCTCGCGAGCACCTGGGCCACCAGGTCGTCGGTGGATGCGAGCGCGTCACCGGAGAACACGCCGGCGCGCATGGCGCCGTGCTCCCGGATGTGCCTGGTCAGCGTGCGCGTGTCGATCTCGGCGATCCCGACGATGCCCTGCGCGCGCAGCTCGTCGTCGAGGGCGCGCTTCGAGCGCCAGTTCGACGGCGTGCGCGCCGGGTCGCGGACCACGTAGCCGGCCACCCAGATGCGCGAGGACTCGTCGTCCTCGTCGTTCCACCCGGTGTTGCCGATCTGCGGCGCGGTCTGGACCACGATCTGGCCGCGGTACGACGGGTCGGTCAGCGTCTCCTGGTAGCCGGTCATGCCGGTGCAGAAGACCGCCTCGCCCAGCGTTCGCCCCTGCGCGCCGTAGGCCGTGCCCCGAAAAACCCGGCCGTCCTCGAGGACGAGCGCGGCCGGTGTGCGTGTGCCGCTCATACCTGGGCACCTCCCTTGACCTGGTTGATCCACTGTGGATAGACCGCGAGGTCGTCCCCGCGGAACCCGGTGTCGAGCTCGATGTCGTCGGCGCGCCACGTGAACACCAGAAGACTGTCCGTTCCCATCACCTTGCCCGCCATCCCCTTGGCGGTCTTGACGTCCACAATGGACTCGCGTGGGATCCAGAAACTCACCGCCCCGGCGCGGTCCACCTCGACGCCCTCGTCGTACAGCCGCAGCACGGCGGGGCCGCGCAGGCCGACGCCCCGCGTCACCACGCGTTCCTGCCAGTGCCCCGCGTTGGTCGTCGCCACGTAGAGCCCCTTGGCGGAGAGCAGCGGCTCGCCGAGACCCTCGGGCACCTCCGGGAACGGCGGGACGCGCACACTCTGCGCGCGGGCCTGGCGTCGCCAGCCCCGCCACATGCCGTAGACCCCGAGCGCGAAGAACGCGACGACCAGCAGCGTCAGCAGAAGCCTCTCCATCACCCAATCTTCCCTTCGCGCGACGTGATCCGCCCGCGCAGGAGCGTGGCGCTCACCACGGCGGGCAACCGCATTCCCTCGTACGGTGTGTTGGCGGCCACGCTCGCGAGCTCGGCGCCGCGCACCGTCCACTCCGCGTCCGGATCCACCAGCACCAGGTTGGCCGGCTCCCCGGCCGCCAGCGGCCTGCCCTGGTCGGGCAGGCCCGCGATCTCGGCGGGCCGCTCGCTCATGACCCTCGCCACCCCGCGCCAGTCGAGCAGACCGGGGCGCACCATCGTCTCGGCCACGATCGACAGCGCGGTCTGCAGGCCGAGCATGCCCGGCCTGGCCGCGGCCCACTCGCAGTCCTTGTCCTGCACGGCGTGCGGGGCGTGGTCGGTGGCCACGCAGTCGATCACGCCGTCGGCCAGCGCCCGGCGCATGCGCTCCACATCGGCGCCGGCCCGCAGCGGTGGGTTGACCTTGTTCACCGGGTCGTAGGTCGCGAGCCGCTCGTCGGTGAGCAGCAGGTGGTGCGGCGTGACCTCGGCGGAGACGTCGATGCCGAGGCCCTTGGCCCAGCCGAGCACGTCCACCGTGCCGGTGGTCGAGACGTGGCAGATGTGCAGGCGCGCCCCGGCGTGGCGGGCGAGCACGCAGTCGCGCGCGACGATCGACTCCTCCGCCGACGAGGGCCAGCCGGTGTAGCCGAGCCGCGCCGCGCGCTCGCCCTCGTGGGCCTGCGCGCCGACCGTCAGCCTCGGCTCCTCCGCGTGCTGCGCGACCACCACGCCCAGCGCCGTCGAGTACTCCAGCGCCCTGCGCATCAACAGCGGGTCGGCCACGCAGTGCCCGTCGTCGGAGAACAGCCGCACCCCGGCCACCGACTTGGCCATCGTGCCCATCTCGGCGAGCTTCTCGCCCTTCAGCCCGACGGTGACAGCGCCGACCGGGTGCACGTCGACGAGGCCGACCTCGCGGCCGCGCCGCCACACGTGCTCCACCACCACCGCGTTGTCGGCGACCGGATCGGTGTTGGCCATCGCGAACACCGCGGTGTAGCCGCCGAGCGCCGCCGCGGCGGAGCCCGAGTCGATGGTCTCGGTGTCCTCGCGGCCCGGCTCGCGCAGGTGGGTGTGCAGGTCGACGAAGCCGGGCAGCAGCACCTGCCCCCGCGCCTCGATCACCTCGGCGTCCTCGCCCGGGGTGACCGCGCCGGCCTCGCCGATCGTGGCGATGGTGCCGTCGGCGACGTGCACGTCCACCGGGTCGCCCTCGCCGTAGAGCCTCGCGCCCCTGATGACGATCTCGTTCACTCTTCTCCCTCTCCCTGCGGGACACCCGCACCCGGTCGGCGACCGTGGCGGCGGGCAGGGCGATTGTCAGCCACGTTCGCCTCCGTCTCCCGCCAGCAGGTGGTACAGCACGGCCATGCGCACGTGGACCCCGTTGCGGACCTGCTCGGTGATCGCCGACTGCGGCGCGTCGGCCACGGCGGAGCCGATCTCCATGCCGCGCAGCATCGGGCCGGGGTGCAGCACCACGGCGCCCTCCGGCAGCAGGCCCAGCCGCGCCTCGTTGAGCCCGTAGGCGATCGAGTACTCGCGCGCGGACGGGAAGAAGCCGCCGTGCATGCGCTCGGCCTGTACCCGCAGCATCATCACGGCGTCGAGCGCGGGCAGCTCGGCGTCCAGGTCGTGCGACACGGTCACCGGCCACGACCCGACGCCGACGGGCAGCAGCGTGGGCGGCGCGACGAGCACCACCTCCGCGCCGAGGGTCGCGAGCAGGTGCACGTTGGACCGGGCGACGCGGCTGTGCAGCACGTCGCCGACGATCGCGATCCGCCGGTCCTTGAGCGCGCCGAGCCGCTCGCGCAGCGTGGCCGCGTCGAGCAGCGCCTGCGTGGGATGCTCGTGGGTGCCGTCTCCCGCGTTCACCACCGAGGTGCCCCCCTCGGAGAGCCAGCCGGCCAGGCGGTGCGCCGCGCCCGAGGCGGGGTGGCGGACGATGACGCAGTCGGCGCCCGCGGCGGCGAGCGTGAGCGCGGTGTCGCGCAGCGACTCCCCCTTGCCGACCGACGAGCCGCCCGCCGAGACGTTCACCACGTCCGCGCTCATCCACTTGCCCGCGATCTCGAACGACACCCGCGTACGCGTGGAGTTCTCGTAGAACATCGTGATCACCGTGCGGCCGCGCAGCGTCGGCAGCTTCTTGACCTCCCTGCCGAGCAGCGTGCGCTTGAGCTCGTCGGCGGTGTCGAGGATCGCGGTGGCGGCGTCCTCGGCAAGGCCGTCGGTGGTCAGCAGGTGCTTCATCGGCGTTCCCCCAGCAGCACGGCGTCGCGGTCGTCCACGTCGGACAGCAGCACCGAGACCTCCTCCGAGCGAGAGGTGGGCACGTTCTTGCCCACGTAGTCGGCGCGGATCGGCAGCTCGCGGTGCCCGCGGTCGACCAGCACGGCCAGCTGCACCACCCGGGGCCTGCCGTGGTCGCGCAGCGCGTCGAGCGCGGCCCGGATGGTGCGGCCGGAGAACAGGACGTCGTCGACGAGGACCACGACCCGGTCGTCGATGCCGGTGGGCAGCTGCGTCTGTTCGAGCGGGCGGGTGGGCTTGCGCCGCAGGTCGTCGCGGTAGAGCGTCACGTCGAGGGCGCCCGTGGGCACGTCGACGCCGGAGAACTCGCTGATGCGCGCGCCGAGGCGGGTCGCGAGCGGGATGCCGCGAGTCGGGATGCCCAGCAACACCGGCGGGGTCGCGGTCCCCGAACCGAGCGCGGTCTTCTCGATGACCTGATGGGCCATTCGGGCGATGGTGCGCGCGACGTCCCCGGCCGAGAGCAGCTCGCGCTCAGCAGCCGGTTCCGTCGCGCCACGTGGGCGTGGCGCCACGGTGGACCTCCTTCCCCGCCTCACTGGACGGGTCCTTAAAGGATGTCGATTCCCCTGGTTAGGCGGGGAACCGCACAGACAGTAGCAGGTGAGGCTCGTCAGCCGTTCGGGTGGTGCGATCGGGTGCGAGACGTCGCAGCCAGGGAGGATCTGCTTGACCTGGTGACGACTACGAGTAACCATTACTCTGAGTATTCGACTCACGAGTTCCCTGTCGGTCATCCGGGCCGATCTCGGGACGAGGAAACGGAGAACCACCAGATGGGCGATTACGCCAAGGCGCTCGGGGCCAAGCTCCGCGGTATCCGCCAGCAACAGGGCTTGTCCCTGCACGGGGTCGAGCAGAAGTCCGGCGGCCGCTGGAAGGCGGTCGTGGTGGGCTCCTACGAGCGTGGCGACCGTGCGGTCACCGTCCAGAAGCTGGCCGAGCTCGCGGACTTCTACGGCGTCCCGGTGGTCGAGTTGCTGCCCGAGGGCCGGGTTCCCTCCGGCGCCGAGCCGGCCACCAAGATCGTGATCAACCTCGAACGGCTGCAGCAGCTGCCCGCCGAGAAGGTCGGCCCGCTGGCCCGCTACGCCGCGACCATCCAGAGCCAGCGCGGCGACTACAACGGCAAGGTGCTGTCGATCCGCACCGAGGACCTGCGGTCGCTCGCGATCATCTACGACATGACGCCCGGTGAGCTCACCGAGCAGCTGATCGACTGGGGCGTGCTGCCGCCCGAGGCCCGCCCTTCCAAGGAAGACTGATCGCCGCCGCGCGGTCGTGAGCGGCGAAGTCCCGCTCACGACCAGGCGGTGACCGGCTAGAGCACCGCCCTGAGGCGGTCGGCGATGTTGCCGATGCGGCCGAGCACGCCGTTGACGAAGCGCGGCGAGTCGTCGGTGGACAGTTCCTTGGCCAGGCCCACCGCCTCGTCGATCGCGACCGGGTCCGGCACGTCGGCCGACCAGAGCATCTCGTAGACCCCGATCCGCAGGATCGCGAGGTCCACCGGCGGCATCCGGCTCAGCGTCCAGCCCTGCGCGTGCTCAGCGAGCAGCTCGTCGATGCGCTCGCGCCGCGCCGTCACACCCTCGACCAGCGAGATCGTGTAGTCGCTGATGGGGTCCACGTCCACCGAGCCGACCCGCTCGGACAGCAACGTCACCGCGTCGGCCTCGCGCTGCGCGGCCTCGTACAGGAACTCCACCGCGCGGCGGCGGGAGGCGCGGCGCCCGATGGGCGCGCGCCGGGAAGGGTTGTCCGAGGTCACCGGGCTTCTCACGCGCGGCCGAGGTAACGGCCGTCGCGGGTGTCGACCTTGACCTTCTCACCGGTGCTGACGAACAGCGGCACCTGGATCTCGGCGCCGGTCTCCAGCGTCGCCGGCTTCGTGCCGCCGGTGGAGCGGTCGCCCTGCAGGCCGGGGTCGGTGTGCTGGATGACGAGCTCGACCGAGGTGGGCAGCTCGACGTACAGCGGCTGGCCCTCGTGCATCGCCACCTGCACCTCGGTGTTCTCGAGCAGGTAGTCGGCGCCGTCGCCGACGGTCTCGCGCGGGACGTTGATCTGGTCGAACGTCTCGCCGTCCATGAAGACGAA
Source organism: Prauserella flavalba (assembly GCF_003202235.1). GTDB lineage: Bacteria > Actinomycetota > Actinomycetes > Mycobacteriales > Pseudonocardiaceae > Prauserella_A > Prauserella_A flavalba. The sequence goes on along the minus strand of NZ_MASU01000008.1, from coordinate 101,673 downwards.
GTCGCTGCCGTCGTTGTACAGGTAGGTCATGTTGCGGCGGTCCACCGTCGCGGTGTCGACCTTGGTGCCCGCGTTGAACGTCTTGTCCACGACCTTGCCGGAAAGCACGTGCTTGAGCGTCGTGCGCACGAAGGCACCGCCCTTGCCGGGCTTGACGTGCTGGAAGTTCACGACCGACCAGAGCTGGCCGTCGAGGTTCAGGACCAGGCCGTTCTTCAGGTCGTTGGTGGTGGCCACGGGTGTGAGTTCTCCTGTGAATCGGTGGGCCGCGTACTAGACGACCGCGAGTTCCTTGCTGGTCAGGGTGAGGAGCTCGGGAGTCCCCTCCCGCACGACGAGCGTGTCCTCGATGCGCACGCCACCCCGGCCGGCGAGATACACACCCGGCTCGACGGTGACCGCCATACCGGCGGACAGTGTACCGGCGCCGGTCGCGGCGAGGCTGGGAGCCTCGTGGATCTGCAGGCCGACGCCGTGGCCGAGACCGTGCGAGAACTCCTCGCCCCGGCCCGCCGCCGCGATCACGTCCCGTGCCGCGCCGTCCACGGCGGCCACCTCGGCGCCGGGCACCACGGCGGCGCGGCCCGCCGCCTGGGCGTGCAGCACGAGCTCGTACAGCTCCCGCTGCCAGTCCGCGGCGGTGCCGAGCACGACGGTGCGCGTCATGTCCGAGTGGTACCCGTCGACGGTCGCCCCGAAATCCAGCTTGACGAAGTCGCCAGCCGCCAGCACCGCGTCGGAGGGCCGGTGGTGCGGGATCGCCGAGTTGGCCCCCGCGGCGACGATCGACGTGAACGACGGCCCCTCGGAACCGTGGTCGAGCATGCGGTTCTCCAGGTCGCGCGCCACTTCCCGCTCGGTGCGGCCAGGGCGCAGCCCGCCGTGCTCGATCAGCTCGGCGAGCGCGCGGTCGGCGGCGGCGCACGCCCGGCGCAGCGCCTCGACCTCCGTCTCGTCCTTCACCACGCGCAGGCGCTCGACGAGGCCCGGTGCCCGGTGCAGCTCGACCTCGTCCGCCGCCTCCGCGAGCGCCGCGTGCTGCTCGACGCTGACGTACTGGCTCTCGAACCCCGTGCGGGCGTAGTCGTCCGCCTTCGCCGCCGCCTGGGCGAGCAGGGTCGCCGCGCTGGCCCGGCCGAGGACGCGCTCGAGGTCGGGCACCTCCGCGGCGGCCTGGGTCGTGTAGCGGCCGTCGGTGCAGAACAGGGTGCGGTCGTCGCCCCCGGCGTGCACGAGCAGCGCGGCGTTGGAACCGGTGAACCCGGTGAGGTAGCGGATGTTCAGCAGGTCGGTGACGAGCAGGGCGTCGAGTCCGCTTCGGCGGAGCAGGTCGCGCAGTGCCTCCCTGCGGGCGGCGCGGGTCTCGGTCGCGGTGCGGGAATTCTCGGCCACGGGCCAAGCTTAGGGCTCGACCTGACGGCACTTGCGGTTACAGTGGGCCGATGCCGTCCTGGGTTGTTCGCGGACTCGGCATGGCCGTGCTGCATGCCGCCGCCACCGTCGCGCTCGCGAAGATCGCGGTCTTCCAGCCGACCGAGTCGACCACCGTCACCGCCGTGGTGCTGGCCCTGCTGGTGGGCGCCGCCGCGTTGTGGAGCGCGCTCGACGCGTGGCTCGGCCTGGTCGACGCGGGCCGCACCTGGTTCATCGCCGCGCTCGTCGCCGGGCCGGTCGCCGGCGTGCTCAACGTCATCGGCCGCGCGGCGTTCGTGGACCAGACCGGGGTCGGCGAGCTCGGGTCCGCGCTGACCGGAGGCGCCGCCTTCACGGCGCTGCTCGTGCTCGTGCCCGCGGGCCTCGGCCTGCTCGTGGGCGGGAAGCTGCACTCACCGCCCAAGGACACCGAACCCGGCGCGGACGAGGAAGCCGACACCCGGCCGCGGCCTCAGCCGCGTAAGCCCAAGATCGGCCCCGCCGGATAGTCCTCCCACTCCTCGCGGCTCACCGGCTCGGCCGGTGAGCCGTTCAGCTCGACGACCTCCGCCGAGGTGACCGGCCACAGCGTGCCGTCCAGAAGGAAACCGGCCCCGAGACCGGGTGCCTCCACCGCCCGCGCCCCCGGGCGCAGCCGCACGTCCACCGGCAGCCTGTCGAGCACGGGCAGCCGCTCGTCCAGCACCACCCCGGCCAGCTTCTCGGCCACGGAACGCCGGTCGACCCGCACCACCTTGCCGTCGGTCACCAGGTCCATCGTGCGGACCGGCGAGGGCATCGCGAAGCCGTCGAGCACGGCCAGCGCCCGCTCCGGCTCGGCGCAGGCGTCCAGCCCGTGCAGGTCGAGACCGTAGTGGCGCAGGTCGGTCGGCGCCTTGGCCCGGCCGATCACGGTCGCGTGGATGACGTCGATGGGCACCCGTCCGCACGGGTCGTCGACAGACACCGGCGCGTGGCCATCGGGCCTGCGCAACAGCCCCGGGCCTTCCTCCCACTCGTCGGGGATCGTCACCGGCTGGTAGGGCGTCGCCGTGAACTCCCTGTTCCAGAAGGTGATCGTGGTGCCCTTGTCGGTCTGGTGCGCGATGGCGAAGGCGTCGAGCGCGTCCACCCACATCAGGTCGGCACTGAAGGCGTCGACCAGCGAGTTGGTGCGCGCCGTCTCGGTGTGCGGCACCTCGGTGAATCCCTGCGGCCCCAGTGCCTGCACACCCGCGGAGAACGTCGGGTCCTTGGCGCGCAACAGGAACTGTCCCGCGCCGTTCCAGCCCGCGGCGCGGCCCGTGGTGTCGGTGAACATCAGGTAGAACCAGCCGTCGAGGTACACCGCGGCGGGCTGGCCCGCGCCGTAGGTGTTGTCGCGGTGGGTGTCGTGGGCGGGCCGCACGATCGGATCGGTGCCGGGGCGCGTCCAGTGCCTCCCGTCGGCGCTGGTCACGAGGCCGATCGAGTTCCCGAGCTCGTGGCTGCCCGCCGCGCCCGTGTAGTACATGTAGTACGTGCCGTCGACCCGGATCACCGACGGGTCGCACGTGTGCACCCCGTCGAACGCACCCGGGTTGCCGGACAGCACGGCCTCCGGGATGCCGCGCTCTCCGGCAAGACCGGCGAACGGCCCGTCCGGTGAGTTCGCCTCGGCGTAGAGGATGTCGTCGCCCGGCGGCGCGGCGCTGCCGTACTGGCTGCACCACCACATGCGTGTCCGCCCGCCGTCCGACATCACCGTCGGCCCGTAGTTGTAGACGGCGTCGGCGCCGCCCGCGGCGACCATGCCGGGGCTGGCCCGGTACCGGTCGGCCTGCAGCGGCACCTGCTCCTCGGTGGTTGTGGGCCGCCCGGGGCCCGTGCCGATCCCCGGCTCCGCGCCCTCGGCCTGCGGCCGGGTGGTTCCCGCGGTGCAGCCCGCGACGAGGGCGGCGCTCACCGTGACGGCGAGCGCCGCACCGGCGAGACGTGCTCGGCGATGCCGGGTGCGCATGCTGGCGGCGGACCTCCATCCCTCCCCCACGGCCGGAATACCTCGGCCGGGACCGCCTCAGTCTACGGAACCCCCTCACCCGAACGGGTGCAGACCTCGTGGTGTGGCAACGAGTTCGACCTCGAATCCGTGGGGGTTCTGCGGATACGCCGCAGAGTGCCCGGGGCCGGCTCGTCCCGCAGGAACCGGCTCAGCCCTGGGTCGGCGAACAGCGAGGTCACCGCGCCGGCGTCGGCTTCCCCAGCCCGCGCACCATGAGCGGCGCGGTCCGCGGGACCGGGACGGCGGTCAGCCCTGGTTGCCGGCGAGCCAGCGCAGGGCAAGCCGGTAGCCGTCCACCCCGAACCCGGCGAGCACGCCGGTGGCGATGTCGGAGAGCACGCTGTGGTGCCGGAACTCCTCGCGCCGGTGGACGTTCGAGATGTGCAGCTCGATCAGGGGCGCGGACAGCTGGGCGGCCGCGTCGCGCACGGCGATCGAGTAGTGGGTCCAGGCGCCGGCGTTGAGCACCACTGGCACGCCGGCGTCGGCGGCCTCGTGCAGCCAGCCGACCATCTCGCCCTCGTGGTCGGTCTGCCGCACCTCGACGTCGAGCCCGAGCTCCTTACCCGTCTCGACACACAGCCGCACCAGGTCGTCGTGAGTGGTGGAACCGTAGACGGACGGCTCCCGCGTGCCGAGCCTGCCGAGGTTGGGCCCGTTCAGCACCAGCACGTTCACAGGAACACTCCCCCGTCCTTGGCCTCGCCACTCGCGACCACGGAGTAGGCGCCCGCCAGCAACGCCGGGTCGGGCCCCTCCAGCCGGCCCGGCTTGGCGAGCCCGTCGAGCACCACGAACCGCAGCGTGCCCGACCTGTTCTTCTTGTCGGCGCGCATGCCGTCGATGAGCTGCGGCAGTGCGTCGGCGTCGTAGGACGTCGGCAACCCGAGCGAGCGCAGCACGGCGGCGTGCCGGTCGGCGGTCGCGTCGTCGAGCCTGCCGGCGAGGCGGGCCAGCTCGGCGGCGAAGACGAGCCCGACGCTGACGGCCGCGCCGTGCCGCCACCGGTACCGCTCCCGCCGTTCGATGGCGTGCCCGAGCGTGTGACCGTAGTTGAGGATCTCGCGCAGGTCCGACTCACGCAGGTCCGCCGACACGACGTCGGCCTTCACCTGGATGGACCTCCGGACCAGCTCACCGAGCACCGGCCCCTGCGTGTCGAGCGCCGCGGCCGAGTCCTGCTCGATCAGCTCCAGGATGCGCGGGTCGGCGATGAAACCGGCCTTGACGACCTCGGCCATCCCGGCCACCAGCTCGTTCGGCGGCAGCGTCTCCAGCGTCGCGAGGTCCACGAGCACCGCGGAGGGCTCGTGGAAGACACCGACGAGGTTCTTGCCCGCCTCGGTGTTGATGCCGGTCTTGCCGCCGACGGCGGCGTCCACCATCCCGAGCAACGTCGTCGGCACGTTCACCAGCCGGACGCCCCGCATCCATGTGCCCGCGACGAACCCGGCGAGGTCGGTGACCGCACCGCCGCCCAGTCCGACGACGACGCCGCGCCGGTCGAGCCCGATCTGGCCGAGCACGTCCCAGCAGAAGTCCGCGACGCGCAGCGCCTTGCCATCCTCGGCGTCAGGGATCTCCACGCGGTGGGCGTCGAGCCCAGCACCGGCCAGCTCCTCGCGGACCGCCTCGGCGGTCGTCGTGAGCGTCGGCGGGTGGATCAGCGCGACCTTGGACGCGTCGCGCACCGTCTCGGTGAGCTCGGCGAGCAGGCCGCGGCCGACCACGACCTCGTACGGCTGCGCGGTTTTGACCTCGATACGGACCGGGTCGGTGGTCATCGTCCTCCTCATCGGGACCCGGTCGGCGGCGCGGTGACCCCGGCCCGCCGGACGCGGGTACGCATTGTCACTCCGCGAACGACTCCTCGGCGCCCTCGCGCCGGGACTCCTCCGCCAGGCCGGACAGCCGTTCGGCGATCGCGGCGGCGACGTCGCGCGGCGCACGTCCGGTCGTGTCGACCTCGATCGTCGCGACCGAACGGTAGACCGGCAGCCGCTTGTCGAGCAGCTCCTTGTACGTGGCGCGCGGGTTCACCCCGGCCAGCAGCGGACGCGCGGTCGACAGGCCGGTGCGCTGCACGCCCTCGGCCATGCCGACGTACAGGAACACCACGGTGTGCTCGCTCAGCCGTGTGCGCGTGATCTCCGACAGCGGCGCCCCGCCGCCGAGCGCGTAGACGCCCGAGTACCGGCCAAGGCCCGCTGCGACGACCTCCTCCTCGATGGCCCGGAAGGCGGGCTCACCGTCGGTGGCGAAGATGTCGGCGATCCGGCGGCCCGTCTCGGCCTCGAGGTCGGCGTCCGCGTCCGCGTAGGCCATCCCGAGCAGCTCGGCGAGCAGCGGCCCCACCGTGCTCTTGCCGGAGCCGGGCGGGCCGACGAGAACAACCGGGCCACGTGTGGTCATGCTGGTCACGGTAGCCTCCGCGCCCGGACGCCCTCCCGGTGCCTCCGACTCCGCGTTACCGGTCCCACCATGCCTCGAGCCCCGCCAGGTAGCCCTCGACGTTGCGCTTGGACTCGGCCAGCGAGTCGCCGCCGAACTTCTCCAGCGCCGCGTCGGCGAGGATCAGCGCCACGACCGATTCGAGGACCACGCCCGCCCTCGGCACCGCGCACACGTCGGACCGCTGGTGGATCGCCACGGCGGGTTCACCGGTCTCGACGTCGACGGTGGAGAGCGCACGCGGCACGGTCGAGATCGGCTTCATCGCGATCCGGACCCGCAGCGGCTCGCCGTTGGTGATGCCGCCCTCCAGGCCGCCCGCACGGTTCGAGCGCCGCGTGACGCCCTTCGGCCCCGTGCCGCGGTCGATCTCGTCGTGGGCCTTGCTGCCCCAGCGCCGCGCCGTCGTGAAGCCGTCGCCGACCTCCACGCCCTTCATCGCCTGCACGCCCATCAGCGCGCCGGCGAGCCTGGCGTCGAGCCTGCGGTCCCAGTGGACGTGGGAGCCCAGGCCCGGCGGCAGCCCGTACGCGATCACCTCGATCACGCCACCGACCGTGTCGCCGGCCTGCCGGACGGCGTCCACCTCGGCGACCATCGCCTGCGTGGCCTCGTCACCGAATGCGCGGACGGGGCTCTCGTCGATCGCGGCGAGGTCACCCGGCTCCGGCAGCGGCCCCTCCGGGGCCTCGGCGGCACCGATGGACACGACGTGGCTGACGATCTCGGCGCCCAGCAGCTGCCGCAGGAACAGCCGCGCCACCGTGCCCAGCGCGGTGCGCGACGCGGTCTCCCGCGCACTGGCCCGCTCGAGCACCGGACGCGCCTCGTCGAAGCCGTACTTCTGCATCCCGGGCAGGTCCGCGTGACCGGGCCGGGGCCGCGTGAGCGGCTCGTTGCGCGCCAGGCCTTCCAGCTCGGCGACATCGACGGGATCGGCCGCCATGACCTTCTCCCACTTGGGCCACTCGGCGTTCTCGATCTGGACCGCGATCGGGCCACCCTGGGTACGGCCGTGCCGGACACCGCCGACGAACTCGACCCGGTCGGTCTCGAAGCCCATGCGGGGGCTCCGGCCGAAACCGAGTCGCCGACGAGCGAGCTGCTCGCTCAGGTCGGCGGTCGTGACCTCGACGCCGGCGACCATGCCCTCGAGGATGGCGGCCAGAGCGGGTCCGTGGGACTCACCTGCGGTTATCCAGCGCAACACGTACCGAATCCTGTCACGAGGCGCCGATCTTGCTTCAGCTGCCCATACTCACCTCCGTTCCGGCCTCCAGCCCGGCGCCCGGGAAGAGCGCGATCAGGCACGTGACGGCCAGCAGGCCGGGACCGTGCGGGACTCCTCCGCGCCACCGGCGTACCCGGAGCAGTGCCGCTGCCGCGGCCAGCACCAACGTGACCACCGCCGCCGTGCAGGCGGCGACCACGAGTGCCGGCCAGCCCGTCGCGCCGAGCACGCCACCGAGGCTGCCCGACAACTTCACGTCGCCCGCTCCGAGTGCGGCCGGCGCGACGGCGTGTACCAGGGCGTGGGCTCCCGCGAACAGCACGGCGGCCGAGGCCGCCCTGAACGCGAGTGCGCCTCCGGGCCCCGTCACCGCCGCGACGCTGACCGCGGTGCCCACCAGGGGATACGCGGGCACCGTGAGCACGTCGGGAAGGCGCCGGTGACGGAGATCGGCGAGCGCGAGCGGGACGGCCAGCGCGGTGACGGCGAGCGGCACGGGCAGCCACCAACCGGGCATGCCGTCCGCCGACCACCGCCAGGCCGCCACGGCCCACGCCGACGCCGTGCCGCCCGCGCACCACCGGACCGGCACGGCGGCAGGGCGCCTCGCTCGGCTCAGCACCCTGCTCGCGGCCCAGCCGATGACGAGGCCGGCGACGGCGAAGATCAGTCCCCAGTACACGCCGTCCAGAGTCGTGGCCGGGTACACCGAAGGGCAAGGGCCAACCGGAGTGAAGACTCCGTTCGCGCGCGGCCACGGCCGATCTCACCCGTTCGTCGTAGCCACACAGGAGCCTCCCCGGACATGCTGTGCGGTCCTGAACGCACAACTCGCCGTCCCGAACGCACAACTCGCGGTCGGGAGCGCACGACTCGCGGTCGGGAGCGCACGACTCGCGGTCGGGAGCGCACGACTCGCGGGCTGGGGCGGGGGCTCGCGGAGCGTCAGCCGGAGACCGGGAGGCGGAGCAGGGCCGGGCCGTGCGGAAGACGGATCTCCAGCGCGTCGATGTCGGCGCGCCGGAGCGTGGTGCCGATCGACAGCTCGGCGGTGTCCTGCGGCACCGCGTACCAGCTCGCCAGCTGGCGCACGGTTCCGTCGGCCTGCACGGCGACGAGGATGTAGTCGCCGCCCTTGCCGCCGCGGTAGCTGCACGACATGTCCACCCGCGTGCCCCAGTCCGCCTCGGTGAGGTTCACGCTCGCCTGCACGGGGTAGGCGCCGAGCGCGGTCATCTCGTCCCGCGGCGGTTCCCCGCCGGGCAGCACGAGTGCGACCACCAGCGCCACGCACGCCGCCACCGCCGCCCCCGCGGCGGCCAGCGCCGTCAGCGCCCGGCGCCGCCGCTGCCGCCGCACCGTGGCCAGCAGGGTGGGCAGGAGGTCCGGCGGCGGGGGCTCCTGGTCCGGCCGGCCACGGACGTCGACCTGGGCGAGCAAGCCCGGCAGCCCGGCCAGTTCCCGCACGGCCCGCGCACACGACCCGCAGTGCGGGAGGTGCTGCTCGAACGCGGCGCGGTCCTCCGGCGAGAGCGCCCCGAGCACGTACGCGGCGTCGAACGTCGCGAACGGATCCGCTCGCGTGCCGAACGCGTCGTTCACCGGGTCACCCCCTTCTCCTCGAGCACCAGCCGCAGCGCCCGCAGCGCATAGTGCGTCCGCGACTTGACCGTTCCCTCCGCGACTCCCAGCTGGGTCGCCGCGTCGGCGACCGACATCCCCTGGAAGAAGCACAGCATGAGCACCTCCCGATGCCGCGGCGACAGCTCGCCGAGCGCGTCGGCGACAAGCCAGCCCTGCACCGCGCGCTCGGTGTCGTCGGGCACGGGCAGCTCGGGCAGCGCGTCCGTCGCGACCTCGGAGCGGCTCGCGGCCGAGCGCCAGTCGTCGATCGCGATCCGCCTGGCCACGGTGAACAACCAGGCCCTCGCCGAGCGCTGCGACTGGTCCAGCACCGCAGGATGGCGCCACGCCCGCAGCAGGGTCTCCTGCACGACGTCCTCGGCACGGACGCGGTCCCCGCTGGTCAGGCGCAGGGCGTACGACCAGAGCGCGGCCGCGTGCTCGTCGTGCAGCGCCCGCATCAGCCGGGGCTCGGCCTCGTCGCTCACACCCGCCCGCTCTCCTTCGCGGCCGTGACCTTCCCCGGCACGAGCAGCGCGATGCCGAACACCACGCACGCGACCTCGGTGACCACGCCCCACACCTCCTCCTGGGTGGCGAACTGCTCCTGCACCCCGAAGAAGCCGACCGTCAGTGACAGCACGTAGGCCCCGAGCGTCGCGAGCCCGAAACCGACCGCCGCCAGCGCGGGCAGCCAGTGCCGCCACACCAGCACCGCGAGCGCGATGACGGCCCCCGCGACGACGTTGACCAGGAAGAGCGGGCCGACGACGTCCATGTATCGGGCCCAGTCCAGCCAGACGACCCAGTGCACCAACGCCGAACCGAGCAAGCCGAGCGCCACCAGCACTCGCAGAATCCAGCGGACCATCGCTTCACTCCCAAGGCCACTCAGCCGGGCTGTGCCGGCTTCTGTCCATGACACGACGCAGCGCCCTTTCCGGTTCGATGTCGCTCCGGGTTGAACCGAATCGGCGGCGGTCTCGTGTCCAGAGGCATGACTGCCCAATCTCACACCCGCCGCACCGTTCTGACCACCGGTGCCGCCGTTGCCGGAGCAGCCGCCGGAACCGTCGCGCTCGCCGCGTGTGGCGGCGGTGAGACCGAAAGCCCGCCCACGCAAGGAGGACAGCCGTCGAGCGCGGCCCCCGCCGGCCAGCGGATCACCGCGCTCAGCGACGTGCCCGTCGGTGGCGCCACCGCCGTGACGACGCCGGACGGCCAGGACGCGATCGTGTCGCGGCGCGGCCAGAACGAGGTCGCCGGCTTCAGCGCCGTGTGCACCCACCAGGGCTGCAAGGTCGCGCCGGAGGGCGCGGAGCTGGTGTGCCCGTGCCACGGTTCCCGGTTCGACGCGTTCACGGGCGCGGTCAGGAACGGCCCGGCGACCGAGCCGCTGCCCGCCATCAAGGTCGCCATCGAGCAGGGCCAGATCGTGACCGCGTGAGCGCGGTCGTCCGGTGGCGGGGATGCCTGAGGGGGTGGGGCATCCCCGTCCCACTGACCGGCTTCAGCCCGCCCAGGTGAAAATCGCGTCGCCCGCGGCGACCGCCGAGCCGAGCCGCAGCCCGGAGAGCGCGTCCTCCTGGGCGTCGAGCGCGACCACGGGCACGATCGGCGAGTAGCCCGCCGCCACCACCGCGTCCGGGTCCCAGCCCACGATGGGCTGTCCCGCCCGCACCTGCTCGCCCTTCACGACATGCAGGGTGAACCCCTCGCCCTTCTGCTTGACCGTGTCGATGCCGAGGTGCACGAGCACCGCCCGGCCGTCCTCACCCGCGACGACGAACGCATGGGGATGCAGCGTCACGACCGTGCCGTCGAGCGGCGCCACCGCGTCGGCACGCCCGCCCTCCGGCCGCACCGCGAGGCCCGGCCCCACCATGGCCTGGGCGAACACCGGATCCGGCACCTCGGTCAGCGCCACCGTCGTGCCCGCGACGGGGCTCTGCACGGCCAGGCTCACATCAGGTCCTCGATGTCACTGGCGATCGTGTCGGCCTCGGGGCCGACGATCACCTGCACGACGTCACCGACCTTCACCACGCCGTGCGCGCCCGCCTGCTTCAGCGCCGGCTCGTCGACGAGCGAGCCGTCCTCCAGCTCGCAGCGCAGCCGCGTGATGCATCCTTCGATCTCGATGATGTTGCCCGCGCCGCCGAGCGCCGCGAGGATCTTCGCCGGCCTGTCGTCCGCCATGGCGGTCTCCCTGGATCTGTTCGGTTACGGAGCACGAACCCGTAACGGTGGTTGACACCCGGTCGGGTAACGGAGCATTCTGCCCCATCAATAAATGGTCTAGACCGGAACGTACCAATCTTCGCCCGTCGACGCGAGCACCGGAGGTGCCGATGAACTCGATGACCGGCGCCTCCCCCGACCGCGTCGTCGACGGCCCGACCCCCAAACACACCCAGCTGCGCGAAATACTGCGCCGGATGGTGGAACGCGAGCTCCCACCCGGCTCCGCCATCCCGTCGGAACGCGAGCTCGCCGAACGCTACGACGTGTCCCGGCTGACCGTCCGCACGGCGATCGGCAAACTCGTGGACGAGGGCCTGCTGTCCCGGGTGCGGGGCAAGGGCACGTTCACCGCGGCCGGGCGGATGGAGCTGCAGCTCTACCTGATGTCGTTCACGGCGGACATGCGGCGCCGCGGCCTGGTCCCGACGACCAGGAACCTCGGTGCCGCCGCGCTCGGCCTCGCCGAGGGCGAGGAGGCGCTGGGCATCCGGAGGCTGCGGCTCGCCGACGGGGTGCCGCTGGCCGTCGAGCGCGGCTGGTACCACCCCCGGGCCGTGCCGGGGCTACTCGACCTCGACCTCACCGGCTCGCTGTACGCACAGCTCGCCGAGCACTACGACATCCGTTTCGACCACGCCTGGCAGACCGTCTGGGCGGAGTCGGCGGACCGGGAGACCGCGCGGCTGCTCGGCATCCGCACGGCGGGCCCGCTACTGGTCTTCCGCCGGATCTCGAGCATGCATGGGAAACCGGTGGAGGACATGACGTCCTGGTACCGGGGAGATCAGTACCAGGTGACCATGAAACTGGACCGGAACTCCCCGGATTCCGGCCCCCTTCCGGAACATGGAGGACGCTCATGAGCGCCACCCCCTCTGCGGAGGCGAAGGGCAAGGGCAGGCGGCTGGCGGGACTGCAACGCTTCGGGCGCAGCCTCATGCTGCCCATCGCGACCCTTCCCGCGGCAGGCCTGCTGTCGCGGCTGGGCCAGGACGACATGCTCGGCAGATGGTCGGCCACGGAGGACATCGCGAAGGTCCTCGCCGCGGCGGGTGGCGGGCTGTTCGACTGGCTGCCGCTGCTGTTCGCGGTGGGCATCGCCGTGGGCTTCGCGCGCAAGGGAGACGGCTCGACGGGCGTGGCCGCGGTCGTCGGCTTCGTCGTCTTCAACAAGGTCGTGCAGGTGTTCGCGCCCGTCAACGAGCTCGAAGGGTTCGCCGAGGGCTGGTACCTGCAACCCGTCCGCTGGCCCTACAGCGTGCTCTCCGGGGTGATCGTGGGGCTCGTGACCGCCGTGCTGTGGCAGCGGTTCTATCGCATCAAGCTTCCGCCGTACCTGGCCTTCTTCGGCGGCAGGCGGTTCGTGCCGATCATCAACTCGGTGGTGCTGCTGGTGCTCGGCGTGCTCTTCGGCCTCATCTTCCCCGTCATCGACGCGGGCATGCAGAATCTCGGCGAGGCCGTGACCGGTGACGCCGTGGTCGGCGGCGGCATCTACGGGTTCCTCAACCGGCTGCTGATCCCCGTCGGCCTGCACCAGCTGATCAACGTGCCCGTGTGGCTGATCTTCGACGGCGGCGACATCAACAACTTCTTCGCGGGCGACCCCAACGCGGGCGCGTTCATGACCGGCTTCTTCCCGATCTTCATGTTCGCCCTGCCCGCCGCGGCGCTGGCCATCTGGCAGACCGCCCGACCGAGCCAGAAGAAGATCGTCGGCGGCATCATGCTCTCCGCCGCGCTGACGTCGTTCCTCACCGGTGTCACCGAGCCGATCGAGTTCGCGTTCATGTTCGTGGCGTGGCCGCTCTACCTGATCCACGCGGTGCTCACGGGCCTGTCGCTGGCACTGGTCAACGCGCTGGACATCCACCTCGGCTTCTCGTTCTCCGCCGGTGGCATCGACTTCCTGCTCAACGCGGGGGCACCGGCCGCGAGCGGCGCGCTGTGGCTGATCCCGATCGGCCTGGTGTACGCGGCGATCTACTACCTGCTCTTCCGGTGGGTCATCACGAAGTGGAACCTGCGCACGCCGGGCCGCGAGGAGGACGAGGAGAGCGCCGCAACCAGCGAGGGCGCGCCCGAACCCACCGAGAAGTCGGCCCGGTCCTGAGGGGAGCACGAACCATGCCGCAACGACGGGTCACGGTGGCGAGCAAGGTGGGCCTGCACGCGAGGCCCGCGGCGCTCGTCGCGAAGGCCGCCGCCGCGCAGCCGGTCACGGTGACGATCGCCAAGGACGGCGGTGAGCCGGTGGCGGCGGGCAGCGTGCTGAACCTGATGACGCTGGGCGCCGCGTTCGGCGACGAGGTGGTGATCGCCGCCGACGGCTCCGGCGCCGAGGAGGCCGTCGCCGCGATCGCCCAGCTGGTGGCGACCGACCTCGACTCCTGAAGTACTCACGAAGGGCCTCCTCCGGCTCGCCGGCGGAGGCCCTTCGCACGCATGGGACGCCGTCACGCCGGGTATCCGGCGGACATGGAACGACCGGAAAGGCAGCGGCCTCGCACCCGCGAGGAGTACGCGCGGGGCCTGCCCGGCTACCACGACCCGACCGCGGGTTTCGGCGGCGCGGCACCCGCGTACAGCGCGCTGACCCTGCGGATCGTCCTCGCCGCCATCACCGTGGTGCTGTGCGCGGGCGCGGCGGTGCTGTTCGCCGTGAACGGCATCGTGTGGGCCACCGTGCTGCTGTGCGTGCTCGCCGTGGGCATGGCCGTCGACCTCGGCTGGGTGATCCACCGCAAGCGGCGCGGGGAACCCGGCTGAACCAGCTGGTCAGCACATCGAGGAGGGCCGGACGAGCTGATGCGACAACCGGTCACCACGAGCCAGACGTACACCGACCGGCGCGACGCGGGCCGCAGGCTCGCCGGGCTGCTGAGCGAGCGCGACTGGGTGGAGCCGGTGGTGCTCGGTCTCGCCAGGGGCGGCGTGCCGGTGGCCGCGGAGGTCGCCGCCGGGCTCGGCGCGCCCCTCGACGTGGCCGTGGCCAGGAAGATCGGGGCTCCTGGCCACCCCGAGTTCGGCATCGGCGCCGTCACGGCACACGGCCCGGCGACCTTCGACGAGCGCAGCGTGCGCGCGCTCGGGCTCGGTCCCGCCGAGCTCGAGGAGGCGTGCGAGCGGGAGCGGGCCGAGGCCCAGCGCAGGGTGGACCTCTACCTGCGGGGCCGCGAGCCCGAACGCGCCGAGGGGCGTGACGTCCTGCTGGTCGACGACGGACTGGCCACCGGGGTGACCGCGACGGCGGCGCTGCGGGCGCTGCGGGCCGACGGGCCGCGCAGGCTCGTGCTGGCCACGCCCGTGTGCGCGGCCGAGGCCGTCGCGGGCCTGCGCGCCGAGGCCGACGAGGTGGTGTGCGCGCTGCGGCCGGAGGGGTTCCGGGCGGTCGGCCAGTGGTACGACGACTTCGGCCAGACCACCGACGAGGAGGTCCTCGAATTGCTGGCGAAGGGGGCGTGAGCGATGACGGTGCCCTTCGCCGTCGAGACCGAGGACGTGGCGCTGCCCGGGGACCTCACGATTCCGGCCGACGCGACCGGCGTGGTCGCGTTCGCGCACGGCTCCGGCAGCTCCCGGCACAGCCCGCGCAACGTGGCGGTGGCCAGGACGCTGCAGGACCAGCGGCTCGGCACGCTGCTGTTCGACCTGCTCAGCCCCGACGAGGAGCGCGCCGACGCCGCCACGGCCGCGCTGCGCTTCGACATCGAGCTGCTCGCCGGGCGCCTGGTCGACGCCGTCCACCGGCTGACCGAGGACGACCGCACCCACGAGCTGCCGATCGGCCTGTTCGGCGCCAGCACCGGTGCCGCCGCCGCGCTGGTCGCCGCGGCGAGGCGGCAGGAGTACGTCCGCGCCGTGGTGTCGCGGGGAGGCAGGCCGGACCTGGCGGGCGACGCGCTGGGCGAGGTGAGCTGTCCGGTGCTGCTGCTGGTCGGCGAGCGGGACGAGCACGTCCGCAGGCTCAACGAGCAGGCCGCCCGGAACCTGCGGGCGCGGTACGAGATCGAGGTCGTGCCCGCCGCGACGCACCTGTTCGAGGAGCCGGGCGCACTGGAGCACGTCGCCGGGCGGGCCGGGGTCTGGTTCGAGAGGCACCTCGCGCGTTCGTAGGCTGGGGGCATGGACAGCGTGCGGGTGGTCGGGCAGTGGCCGGTGGACAACGCGGCGACGGCGGTCGTGCGCGCCGACGGCGGCGTGCTCGGCAGCCACGGCGACACCGGGCGGGTCTTCCCGCTCGCCTCGGTCACCAAGCTGCTCACCGCCTACACGGCGCTGATCGCGATCGAGGAGGGCGTGGTCGAGCTGGACACGCCCGCGGGTCCCGAGGGCGCCACGATCAGGCACCTGCTCGCCCACACGGCGGGCCTCGGCTTCACCGAGCACAAGGTCTACGCGCCGCCCGGGCAGCGCAGGCTGTACTCCAGCGCGGGCTTCGAGCAGCTCGCCGACGCGCTCACCGAGCACTCCGGCATCCCGTTCGCGGCCTACCAGGACGAGGCGCTGTTCCAGCCGCTGCGCATGAGCAGCACGAAACTCAACGGCTCCCCCGGCGCCGACGCGGAGTCCACCGTGGACGACCTGGTGCTGTTCGCCGCCGAGCTGCAGCAACCGAAACTCCTGGCGCCCGCCACGCTCGCGCGGGCGACCGAGGTGGCGTTCCCCGGGCTGGCCGGCGTCCTGCCCGGGTTCGGCCACCAGAAACCCAACGACTGGGGCCTCGGCTTCGAGATCCGCGACCACAAGAGTCCACACTGGACAGGCAGCCTCAGCTCCCCGCGTACGTTCGGCCACTTCGGGCAGTCCGGCACGTTCCTGTGGGTCGACCCGGACGCCGGCGTGGCGTGCGTCGCGCTGACCGACCGCGACTTCGGGCCGTGGGCGGCCGAGGCCTGGCCCGCCTACACCGACGCGGTGCTCAGGGAACTGGCATGACGCGGATGGGCTCACCGGCCTGGTAGGCGGCGATGTCCTCCACGGCGTCGCGGTAGAACACCTCGTACACCTCGCGCGTCACATAGCCGATGTGCGGGGTGAGGACCGTGTTGGGCAGCGACCGCAGCGGGTGCTCGGCGGGCAGCGGCTCCTGGTCGAACACGTCGAGCGCGGCGCCCCCGATCCGCCGCTCCCGCAGCGCCTCCACGAGCGCGTCCTGGTCGACGATCGGCCCGCGCGAGGTGTTCACGAGCCACGCGTCCGGCTTCATCAGTGCCAGCTCGGCGGCGCCGACGAGCCCCCGCGTGCGCCTGCTCAGCACGAGGTGGACGGTCACGATGTCGGACTCGCGCAGCAGTTCCTCCTTCGGCACCGCCGTCACGTCGTGCTCGGCGGCCTTCTCCGGCGTGAGGTTCTGGCTCCACGCGATCGTGCGCATGCCGAACGCCTGCCCCACGCGCGCGACCTTGGCGCCGAGCCTGCCGAGCCCGAGCAGGCCCAGCGTGCGGCCGTGCAGCCCGGTGCCGACGCCGACCTGCCAGCCTCCCTCGCGCACCGACCGTTCCTCGGCGGGCAGCCCGCGCACGGCCGCGAGGATCAGCGCCCACGTCAGCTCCGCGGCCGGGTGCGGCAGGTACCCGGTGTGGCTGACCACGATCCCCCGCTCGGCCGCCGTCCTGAGGTCGATCGAGGGGTTGCGCGGGCCGCCGGTGCTGACGATCAGGCGCAGGTCCGGCAGCCGTTCCAGCAGCTCGGCGGGGAACGGGGTGCGCTCCCGCATGGCGACCACCACTTCGAATCCCGCGAGCCTGCTCGCCAGCTCGTCCCGGTCGCGGATGTGCTCGGTGAACACCTCGATCTCGGCATCGAGCGAAGCCCAGTCCGCGAGGCCGAGCGCGACGTTCTGGTAGTCGTCGAGGATCGCGATCTTCATGCCCCCAAGCTAAGGGACGGCCACCTCGACGTGCACCAGGTGGTGGTCGGAGGCGTCGTTGAGCCGCGCCAGGTCCGTCCCCGGCACGGGCCAGAACCCGCCGTCCCGCAGCGGGAGCAGGCCCCGCGAGGGCAGCACGTAGTCCACGCGGAGGTTGCCCGGCGTCTCGTCGTTGAAGTCGGCCGTGTCGAGCCACGGCCCGCCCTTGTGTTCCGCGTTGGCGCCGCCCTGCTGTTCGGCCGCCACGACCGCGCCGAGGCTGGCCGGCTTGGTGTCCTGGACGCGGGGCGCGTCCAGCAGCTGCCGGGCGGCGCTCGCGACGCTGTCGCCGTCGAACGGGTCGGCGTTGTAGTCGCCCGCGATCACGAACCGTTCGCCCGCGCGCAGCCCGCCCCGCCTGCCGGTGTCGTCGTAGATGTACGCGCCCTTGCCGGGCGTGACGTAGTCGGCCCAGAACCGGATCTCGTCGTGGTTGCGGGTGCCGTTGCGGTCCTCGGGGCCGTCGAAGGTGGGCGGCGTCGGGTGGGCGACGAGGAAGTGCACGGTGCGCGTGCCCACGCGTACCGGCACGTCCCAGTGCGACTTCGACGACAGGCGCAGAACCTCCAGCGCCTCCGGCGAGTACCAGTCGGCGGACTCCGGCGTGGCCGGGTCGTCGGGCAGCAGCGCTCCGGGCATGTCCTGCCAGCGGAAGTGTTGGAACGTCCGCACCTTCGCGGTGTCGATGGGGTACTTCGAGAGCACGAGCATCCCGTACTGGCCCTCGAACACGCCGAAGCCGTGCGCGTCGTTGCCGCCGCCGACGCTGCCGGACCGGTCGAGGTCGAAGCCGGTGGGCACCCCGGTGTTGACGGGCGCGGTGTAGGCGTACGGGTAGTCGATCGGGCGCGCGCCGTTCTGCCCCACCTCGAGGTAGTTGTCGCGGAACGCGTCGGCCGCGGCGTTGCCGGGCACGTAGTCGAACTCGTTGACCAGCAACACGTCGGGCCTGCTCCGCTGGATCACCTCGGCGACCTCGCGCGCCTGCGCGTTGTCCGGTGTGGACAGATCCGCGAGCAGGGCGCCCTCGGCGCCGCGGTTGAGCGAGGCGTTGAACGTCGCGAACTCGACGCTCGCGCCGGGCTTCGGCGTGGCCGAGGCGGGCGCCGCGGAGACGGCGAGCACCGCGACGGCGAGAACGGGCAACCACCCGCGAGATGTGCGCACTTGTGTCTACCTCCCAGTCGCGCTCACCCTACGGGCACAAGGTGAACGGCGGGGAGCGACTTTCGGACGATCAGTCCAGCGGCAGCGGCAGAATGTTCCCGGTCGCCTCGCGCAGGGCGTCGCGCATCGCCGCCCGGGGAGCGGGCTGCCCCGTGAACTGCTCCACCTGGCCGAAAGCCTGGTGCAGCAACATGTCCAGCCCCGTCGCGACCCGGCCGCCGCGTGCGGCGACGGCCTCGGCGAGCAGCGTCGGCCACGGGTGGTAGATCACGTCGAGCACACAGCCGACGGTGGCCAGCTCCGCCAGGTGCGGGGCGACCGCGTCGGGCGGCACCGTGTTGACGAGCACGTCGGTGTCCCCGGTGACGGCGCCGAAGTCCACGTCGGACCAGCGCAGCACCTCGACGGCCAGCCCGGCGCGTTTCGCGGCCGCCGCCGACTCCTCGGCCCGCGCGGGCTCCCGCACGACGAGCCGCACCAGCTCCAGGCCGAGCGCGGCGAAGCCCGCGACGGCCGCCGCGGCGGTGCCCCCGGCGCCGAGCACGATCGCCGTCCGGCCCCCGGTGTACCCGCCCGCGGCGCGCAGGGCTCCCACGACGCCGTCCACGTCGGTACAGTCGGCGCGCCAGCCGCCCGAGGGCAGGTGTACGAGCGTGTTGGCGGCACCGACGGCGGTGGCCCTCGGCGTGGCCTCCGTGGCCAGGTCCAGTGCCGCGCGCTTGCCCGGCATCGTCACCGACAGCCCCGCCCACTCGGGACCGAGACCGGACACGAGGCCGGGCAGGCTCTCGGCGTCGGCCTCGATCCGCTCGTAGGTCCAGTCCGGCAGGCCCAGCGCGGCGTACGCGGCACCGTGCAGTACCGGCGAGAGCGAGTGCTCCACCGGCTTGCCGAGAACCGCCGCGCGGCGCGCGCTAGAAGACGCCACGGGCGATCGCGTCGTCACGGTTGCGCAGGTGCTCCTCGTAGTCGACCGAGAAGCACGACAGCCCGTTGGTCTCGCACTTCACGAAATACAGCCACGGTCCCTCGGGGGGCTCCTCCGCCGCGGTGATGGCCTCCAGGCTCGGCGCCGAGATCGGCGTCGGCGGCAGCCCCCGGTTGCGGTAGGTGTTGTACGCACCGGCCCGCGCCCGGTCGGCGTCGTTGGTGCGCACCTCGGGCTGGTGGAGCACGTAGTTGACGGTCGAGTCGAGCTCGAGCCGCATGTTCTCCGCGAGCCGGTTGTGCAGGACCCGGGAGACCTTGCCGAAGTCGTTCTCCACGGCCTCACGCTCGATCAGCGACGCGATGATCAGGATCTGGTACGGGCTGTAACCGGTTTGCCCGGCGGCGTCGGGCAGCCCGGCGGCCTGCATGCGCAGCGTCGAGGTCTTCAGCACCTCGCCGAGCAGCGTGGTCGCGTCCCAGCCCGGCTTCACGTCGTACACGCCCGGCGCGATCATGCCCTCGAGCTTGCGACCCGGCTCGGCCCTCGCCGCGTCGGCGGCGGCCCACTCGGGCACGCCCAGCTGCGCGGGGTCGGTGGTGTCGGCCACCCGGCGCAGCTCCTCCGCCGGGATGCACGTGCTCGTGCCGTTGAGGTCCGCGCAGGACGCCTGCGACAGCAGCGAGAACACACCCGGGGTGACGGAGCCGTCCGGCTGCTGGATATCGTCGAGCTGGGTGCCCGCCCGCAGTTGCAGCTGGCCGACCCTGGCGTCCGGTGCCACGAGACCGCTCACCGCGCTCGCCCCGGACATCTTCGTCTTGAGCACGTAGTAGCCGGGCTGCACGCTCAGCACGCGCTGGTCGTCCTCGCTCGCGTCGACGAACGCCTCGGCGCTGGCGACCACGTCGAGTTCGTCGAGCTTCGTGGCGATGGCGCGCGTCGAGTCGCCCTCCTCCACGTGCAGCAGCACGTCGTTCTCGCCGGTGCCCTCGTAGTCCTCGAAGCCGAAGCCGAGCAGCTCACGCGCCCCGTAGTAGGCCCCGCCGGCGAGCAGGACGATCACCGTGAGCGCGGCGAGCCAGCCCAGGAACCGCTTGCGGCGCTTGCGCGGCGCGCTCGGCTCCGGCCGGTCCTCGCGCTCGTCCTCGAAGTACTCGGGGACGGCCCGGTCGTCGTCCTCGTCGCGGATGTCCTCGTCGAGCAGGTCGTCGTAGTCACCGTGGTCGCCGTAGTCGTCGTAGTAGTCACGGTCGCCGAAGTCGAGGCCGAGCACCTCGGTGGGGTTCTCGTCGGCCGGCACGCCCTCGTTGGGCGAGCGCCTCCGGCGGGCCGGCGGCCGGGGCCTGCGCTCGGGCACCGCGCCCCTGGGCTCCCCCGGACGCGCGGCGGGACCGGGCTCGGGGGCGGCGTGCCGCGCCCGGCGGGCGGGCGGGCGCCTCGGCACCGGCGGGTCGGAGGGCAGCGGGCGCTGGGGCCGCTGGGGCGGCTCGGCGGCGGCCTGCCGAGGAGGCCGGGGCGGGCGCTCCGCCTGCGGGGGCCGGAGACGGCGCCTGCCGCCGGGACCGTCGTGGGGGGTGCTCATGCCGGACCGGCCTCCCTCGCGATCGCCGCGCCGCGCGCGTCGAGCCAGCCCTGCAGGATCTCGACGGCGGCGGCCTGGTCCACCACGGCACGCTGCTTGCGGCCCTTGACGCCGCGCTGCGACAGCATGCGGCTGGCGCTCACCGTGGTGAGCCGCTCGTCCGCGAGCCGCACCGCCACGGGGGCCACCCGCCCGGCCAGCCTGCGGGCGTAGTCGGCGGCGGTCTCGGCCGCCGCCCCGTGGCGGTCGGCCAGCGTCCTCGGCAGTCCCACGATCACCTCGACCACCTCGTGTTCGGCGACAAGCCGCGCCAGCTCGTCGAGATCGGTGTCGTCGTCCGCATCACGCGACAGGGTAGCGAGCGGGGTAGCCAGGATGGGCGCGGGATCGCTGAGGGCCACGCCCACCCGCACGGATCCCACGTCGACGGCAAGCCTGCGGCCGGCCCCGGGATCCTGCTCCCCTGGCCGGTCAGGACGGATGTCGCTCACCCCGACGCGAGGGCACCGCGCAGCGCCGCGATGGCCTGGTCGATGCCCGCGGGGTTGCTGCCGCCACCCTGCGCCATGTCGGGCTTGCCGCCGCCGCGGCCACCGACCGCCTCGGCGAACGCGGGCACCAGCTTGCCCGCGGCGAGCCCCTTGTCGCGGGCCGCGGCGGTGGTGGCGACGACGAAGCTCACCTTGCCGTCGGCGGGGGCGAACAGGGCCACCACACCGGGCCGCGAGCCCAGCCGGTTGCGGACCTCGCCCGCGAGCGCGCGCACGCCGCCCGCGTCGACGCCCTCGGCGAGCTGCTCGGCCACCAGGGCAACGCCGTTCACGTCCTGTGCCTTCTCGGCGAGCGACCCCGCCGAGCCGAGCACCTGCCGCGTGCGCAGCTGCTCGATCTCCTTCTCGGCGTTGCGCAGCCGCGAGAGCACGTCCTCGATGCGGGAGGGCAGCTGGTCGGTCGGCACCTTCAGCGTGCCGGCGAGCTGCGAGACGAGCAGCTGCTCCTTGCGCACGTGCCGCAGCGCGTCGGTGCCGACGAGCGCCTCGACCCGGTGCACGCCGGAGCCGATCGACGAGTCGCTCACCAACTTGACGAGGCCGAGCTGGCCGATCCGGTCGACATGCGTGCCACCGCACAGCTCGCGCGAGTAGTCGCCCATGTCGACCACGCGGACGTCGTTGCCGTACTTCTCGCCGAACAGGGCGACCGCGCCGAGCTCGAGTGCCTTGTCCTTGGTGGTGACGTAGGACTGCACCTCGACGTCGGTCTGGAGATAGTCGTTGACCTCCTCCTCGACCTCGGTGAGCACGTCGGCCGACACGGAGCCGGGCGTGGTGAAGTCGAACCGCATGCGGCCCGGCGAGTTCAGCGAGCCCGCCTGCGCGGCACGCTTGCCGTAGGCGCCCCGCACGGCCGCGTGCACGAGGTGGGTGGCCGAGTGCGAACGCTCGATGGAGGCGCGGCGCGTGGCGTCGACCGACGCCGTCAGCTCGGTGTCGAGGCCGACCTCGCCCGCGAGCACCTCGACGCTGTGCACGAACAGGCCGGGCACGAGCTTCTGCACGTCGAGCACCTTCAGCTCGACGCCGTGGCCCAGGAGCGTGCCGGTGTCGGCGATCTGGCCACCGCTCTCGGCGTAGAACGGCGTGCGGTCGAGGATCAGCCCGGCCTTCTGCCCCTCGCCGACGGAGGGCACCGGCACGCCGTCCTGCAGCAGCGCGAGCACGCGCGACGTGGACTGCAGGTCGGTGTAGCCGAGGAACTCGGTCTCGCCGTGCTGCTCCAGCACCTTGCGGTACTCGGAGAGGTCGCCGTGGCCGCTCTTGCGCGCGGCCGCGTCGGCCTTGGCCCGCTGCCGCTGCTCCTCCATGAGCGTGCGGAAGCCGTCCTCGTCGACCGACAGGCCCTGCTCCGCCGCCATCTCCAGGGTCAGGTCGATCGGGAAGCCGTAGGTGTCGTGCAGCTGGAACGCCTTGTCCCCGGCCAGGATGTCGCCACCGGAGCGCTTGGTCTCCTCGGCGGCGAGGTCGAAGATCTTCGAACCGCTCGTGAGCGTGGAGAGGAACGTCTCCTCCTCGACGCGCATCACGTCGCTGATGCGGTCGAAGTCGCGCGCGATCTCCGGGTACGACGGCGACATCGCGTCGCGGACCACCTTGGCGAACTCCGGCAGCACCGGCTCGTGCACGCCGAGCAGGCGCACCGAGCGCACGATGCGCCGCAGCAGGCGCCGCAGCACGTAGCCGCGCGCCTCGTTGCCGGGTGTGACGCCGTCCGTGATGAGCAGGACGCCCGAGCGCGCGTGGTCGGCGATGACGCGGAACCGCACGTCGTCGGTGTGGTTCGCGCCGTAGCGGCGGCCGGAGAACTCCTCGGCCCTGGTGATCACCGGCCGGACGAGGTCGGTCTCGTAGACGTTCTCGACGCCCTGCAGCAGGTAGGCGACGCGCTCGACGCCCATGCCGGTGTCGATGTTCTTCTTCGGCAGCTCGCCGATCGGCGGGTGGCCGTACTTGGGGCTCGCCTCACCGCGCACGTCCTGCATGAAGACGAGGTTCCAGATCTCCAGGTACCGGTCCTCGTCGACGACGGGACCACCCTCGCGGCCGTACTCGGGGCCGCGGTCGTAGTAGATCTCCGAGCACGGGCCGCCGGGGCCGGGCACGCCCATGTCCCAGTAGTTGTCCCTGCCGTCGCGGGCCTGGATCCGCTCGGACGGGATGCCGGCGATCTCCCGCCACAGGCCCGCCGCCTCGGAGTCGTTCTCGTAGACGGTGACCCAGATCCGGCTGGGGTCGAACCCGAAACCGCCGTCGGCCTGCGAGGTGGTGATCAGTTCCCAGGCGCGCGTGATCGCGCCTTCCTTGAAGTAGTCACCGAAGGAGAAGTTCCCCGCCATCTGGAAGAACGTGTTGTGCCGCGTGGTCTTGCCGACCTCGTCGATGTCGCCGGTGCGCACGCACTTCTGCACGCTCGTCGCACGCGGGTAGGGCGGCGGCACCTCGCCGAGGAAGTACGGCTTGAACTGGACCATGCCCGCGTTGACGAACAGCAGGGTCGGGTCGTCGAGGATCAGCGAGGCGCTGGGCACCCTGGTGTGCCCGTGCCCCTCGAAGTAGTTCAGGAACCGCAGGTTGATCTCGTGTGTTTCCACTGGTTTTCCTCTGGGTGAGGCTCGGCGGCACCGGATCGGGCGCGAGCCTGGTTTCGGGGACGGCGGTGACGGCGGGGAGCGCGGCGAACGACGCCGCTCAGCTCTCCGCCCGGGGCGCTCGCCGGGCGCGCGACTCGGCGGCGTGCCTGCCGGCCGCCGCCTCGTACCTGGTGGCCTCGGTCCTCGCCGGAAGGCCCGTGCGCCGCTCCACGATGTCGTTCAGCTCCTGCTCCCGCTCGCTCATCCCGGCGCGGACGTCCGCACCGAACGCGCCGATGGCGCCCGCCAGCTCCCGCACGGCGTCGCCCAGGTTCGAGGCTAACCCCGCAGGAGTGGCTTGACGAGCCGTTTCGGTCGCCTTACGGGAGAGGGCGACGCCGGCGGCGACGCCCATACCGAGCCAGAACAGCCGCCTCATCGCTTGCTCTTCCTGCCCCGGCGCAGCGTGTGCTTGCCGTCCTCGGCCTTGCCCTTGCGGCGCGCGCGCACGGCCTTGGACAGGCCGTAGGACAGCGCGGCGGTCTTCACGAGCGGACCGCCGAGGGTCGCGGTGAACACCGACGACAACGCCGACACGTTGCCCGAGACGGCCTGCGCGTTGGCCGTGATGCCGTCCACGCGCTCGAGCTGCGTGTTGACGTGCGTGATCGTGTCGTTCGCGCCGTGCAGCAGCGGGTCGGTGTTCTCGTGTGCCTTGCGGATCGCGATCGTGGCCTCGTCCAGCGTGCGGCCGAGCTTGATCAACGCGATCGCGAGGAACAACACCAGCAGCACGAAGGCGCCAGCGGCGATCAGTGCGGCGATCTGCCCTGCCGACACGTGCCCTCCTCCAGGATCGGTGGCGACGTCGATGTGCGGGTCAGGCTACCGTGCGTCGTCGGCCCCGGCCGTGCGACCCTGCCGCGCGCCGGCCCCGTCCACGCTCACGACTCCGCGGTAGAGCGCCGCCATGTCGTCGTCGGCGTGACCCGCGTCCGCGGCGGCCGCCAGGTGCCGCCGGGCGGCGCGCACCCCGGCGAGATCGGCGCCGCCCTCCTCGGCGAGGACAAGGTCGGCGTCCTTGAGCGCGTGCCGCACCGCGAAGCTCAGCGGGAACTCCCCGGAGATCATCGCCTCGCCCTTCACGTGCGCGTAGCCGACGTCGAGCGGGCCGCCGCCGATCGCGTCGAGGAACAGGGCGGGGTCGAGGCCCAGCTCGCGCGCGAGACCCACGCTCTCGGCCGTGGCGTTGGTCAGCGCGAGCACCCACGCGTTGGCGACGAGCTTGAGCCTGCTGCCCGCGCCCGTCCCGCCGGCCCAGAGGGTGCGCCCGCCGACCGCGCCGAACACCGGCTCACAGCGCTGCCGCACATGTTCCGGCCCGGAGCCGAGCACCACGAGCGCGCCCTCCTCGGCGGGTTTCCTGGTGCCCAGCACGGGCGCGTCGGCGAAGTCCACCCCGGCCATGGCGGCCAGGCCGGCGAGGGTCTCCGTCCACCCGGACCCGATCGTGCCCATCTGCACCCACACGGCATCGGGACCGAACGAATCCAGCACTGGTTCGACGGTCTCCCGGGTGGCGGGGCCGTCGGCGAGCATCGTCACCACCAGGTCGGCGCCCTCGACGGCCGCCCTCGGTTCGGTGACCACCTCCGCGCCCCGCTCGGCGAGCGGCCGCGCGCGGTCGGCGGTGCGGTTCCACGCCCGCACGGGCAGTCCCGCGCCGAGCAGGTTCAGCGCCATCGGCAGCCCCATGGTGCCCGTGCCGAGCACGGCGACGACCGGCTTGCCCGTCATGGTCCCCTCCTTCGCCGCGTCAGCCTCCCCTGATGGTGCGGCGCAGGCGCGGCACCCGCTCGGCGAGGGCACGCTCGGCGCCGCGCTGGGTCGGCTCGTAGTAGTCGCGGCCCACCAGCTCGTCCGGCGGGTACTGCTGGGCGAGCACGCCCTCGGCCACGCTGTGCGGGTAGCGGTAGCCCTGCGCGTTGCCGAGCTTCTCCGCGCCCGCGTAGTGGCCGTCCCGCAGGTGCGGGGGCACCGTCCCGACCCCGCCGGAGCGCACGTCGGCGAGCGCGCTGTCGATCGCGGTGATCACCGCGTTGGACTTCGGCGCCGTGGCGAGGTGCAGCGTCGCCTGTGCCAGTGCGAGCCTGCCCTCCGGCATGCCGATGAACTGCACGGCGTGCGCCGCCGCCACGGCCGCCTGCAACGCGGTGGGATCGGCGAGCCCGATGTCCTCGCTCGCGTGCACGACGAGCCTGCGCGCGATGAAGCGCGGATCCTCGCCCGCCTCGATCATGCGAGCGAGGTAGTGCAGCGCGGCGTCGGCGTCGGAACCGCGGATCGACTTGATGAACGCGCTGATGACGTCGTAGTGCTGGTCGCCGTCGCGGTCGTAGCGCACCGCCGCCTTGTCGACAGTGGACTCGACGGTGGCGAGCTCGATCGTCGGGCTGCGCGTGGCCGAAGCCGCGTCGGCCGCCGCCTCCAGCGCGGTGAGCGCGCGCCGCGCGTCACCCGCCGCGAGGCGCACCAGATGCGCCATCGCCTCGTCGGTGAGCGTGAACTCGCCGCCGAGACCGCGTTCGTCGGTGAGCGCGCGGCCGAGGAGGTCGCGGATGTCGTCGTCGGTGAGCGGGCGCAGCTGCAGCACGAGCGAACGCGACAGCAGCGGGGACACCACGGAGAACGACGGGTTCTCCGTGGTGGCGGCGACGAGCAGCACCGTGCGGTCCTCGACCGCGCCCAGCAGGGCGTCCTGTTGCGTCTTGGAGAAGCGGTGGACCTCGTCGATGAACAGCACGGTGTTCTCGCCGTTGTAGCGGCGGCGGCGCTTGGCCTCCTCGATCACGCCCCTGACCTCTTTCACCCCGGCCGAGAGCGCCGACAGCGCGACGAAGCGCCGCCCGGTGGCCGTCGACACGAGGTTGGCGAGCGTGGTCTTCCCGGTACCGGGCGGGCCGTACAGCAGAACCGACGCCGGGGCGGCGCCCTCCACGAGCCTGCGCAGCGGCGCGCCCTCCCCCAGCAGGTGCTGCTGGCCGACGACCTCGCCGAGCGTGCGCGGGCGCATCCGCACGGCCAGCGGCGAGCCCGGCGGCGGGGGCGGCGGTTCCGTCGCCGCGACGGGCTCCGGCGGCGGCGCCACGTCCGGGTTCACCGTGAAGAGTTCGTCTTGGTGCACACCCCGACGGTAGCCGCGGGGGCCGACATCCGTCGCGCCGCCTCGGCGCGTGCCTCAGTGCGCTGCCGCGGGCGCGGGCAGCTCGGCCGGGTTCTCGTCGTCGCCGGTGCGGCGCCACCGCTCGGTGACGGCCCGCAGCATGATCCCCGCCGCGTAGGGCACCAGGTCGCGACCCCGCCGCCACAGCCACGGGATGCCCTTCACCACGAGCCAGCCGACGTGGTCGAGCGCACCGATCTCCTTGCCGCCCGAGCACACCAGGCTCACGGGCGCGGGCACCGTGTACCCCGCGTCGGCGAGCAGCTCCCCGAACCCGCGGGCGAGCAGCCGGTGCCCCAGCTCGGACGGGTGCAGCCGGTCCACGCTCCAGGAGGCGAGCTCGTAGGTCCCGGGCACGGCGTCGAGGTCGAGGCACGGCACACCGTGCCGGGCGACCACCTCGTCGATGGCGGCGTTGAGCGCGTCGATGCGGGCCCGGAGCGCCCGGTGCAGCGAGCGCGGCAGGCGGAACACCCGGCCGTGGTCGTGGTACCGGACGGGCAGCACCAGCGCACCGGCCGCGGCGAGCTCGGTGAGCACGTGGTCGAGGTCCGCGGCGATCCGCCGCGGCGAGAAGTCGGACCGGAGGGTGTCGTTCATACCGACGACCAGCAGCGCGACGTCGGGCCGGTGCGCGAGCGCCGCCGGCAGCTGGCCGGTGCGGACGCACGCCATGCGCGCGCCCGTGAACGAGCAGTTCAGGTACCCCGCGGGTTCGATGCCGAGCGAGCCGGCGACCAGCGGGCCCATCCCGCGCCAGGCACCGCCGGGCAGCGGGTCGCCGAGTCCGACGGCGGTCGAGTCGCCGAGCACGACGAGGCGCCGTGCCCGTACCGGGAGGGAGGTCTGTGGGGTTTCGGGAATCGCTGTCCTGGCCACGTCGTCGCACACCACGGGGACACCATCAGCCACCGAGACTCACCAGCGGTGAGCCTCGGGTAACGACGCGTGGACGTGTCGAGGAATGCTTGGTGCTAGCGGAACGCCGGGTACAGCGCGAGCTCCAGGCCGGGCCCGAAGCGCGTGTCGAGCGCGGCGGCCACCGTGGCGGCGTGCTCGGCGACGGCGGCGTCGCCCTCGCGCTCGCTGTGCTCCGCGTGCTCGGCGAGCCCGCGCCACCAGGTCGCCAGCGCGGCCGCGCGGCCGGTGCGGGAGGCGTTGCGCACGCCCGCGAGCCCGGGCAGGTGCCGGCACGTCGCGTGCCACACGGCCAGCAGCTCGGTGCCGAGGAGGTACGCCGAGAGTGTGTCCTCGTCGGCCAATGCCGGCCACAGACCCACCACCTCGGCGCGCCACGCCGCGATCATCGCCTCGCTCATCCCCGCGGGCAGCGCGAGCGGCTGCGGGGCGGAGACGAACGGCACCCGCAGGTGCGCCGCGTCGATCAGCGCGCTGCGCACCCGGCCGTGCTCGAAGTCGAGGAACCGCACGCCCGCGCCGGTCACCAGGTTGTTGTCGGGCCAGAGGTCCACCGGGCTGAACGCCCGGTAGCCGCCGGAGCTGATCTGCTCCGCCGCACGCGCGGCGGCCTGCAGGACGGCGTCGGGCGTCCGCACGCCGAGGGCCTGCTCCAGCAGCGGCGGGAACCGCTCGGTGATCTCGCCCGGCGCGGCTCCGGCGTCGTCAGGTGCCTCGCCGGACCGGTTCCGCGGGCTGAGCCTGCGCAGCAGCGCGTTGAAGTCGGCCTCGCGGTTGGCCGTGCTGAAGTGCAGGCGCCCGAGCGAGCGGGCCCACGACAGCAGGGCCGTCTCGGCGGCGCGGCTGTCGCCGCCGCACAGCTTGTCCTCGAGCGTCGGCATCCGCCCGAGGTCGTCGATCACCAGCACTCGCTGGCCGGCACCGTGGGCGAGCAGTTCGGGACACATCCGGTCCTCCGGCGAGAGCGCCGTGAACAGCTGGTAGCTCGCCGCCTCCCTCGCGAACGAGTCGTCGTGCCCCGGGCGCACCGCGCCCGGGTAATGCTTGATCACCAGCGTGCGCGGCAGGGCGAAGGACGACGAGTCGACCCGGGCCCTGACCACGGTGGCCGGGCCGCTCCCGGCCAGATCCTCGGCATCGATCAACGTGATCGTGCTGCCGAAACGCTGGGCGAGCACCGCCTCGGCGGCGGCGACGGCGGCATCGACAGAGAGAAGTTCCGCTCCTGCTCCGACTGGCGAATCGTCGGTAGAGGAGGTGTCCACAGTCATTGGCTCCGACCCTACTAGTGAACGAGCAGCGGTGACCACAACGTCGGTGAGAACATGAAGATTTCGCGGGATCGTTCGTCAACCGTTCGGCAGTGGCCGTGGGGACGCCGCGAAACGTTTGCTTCGTACCCGCACCGCGAGAACCAAAACCGCGGCGAGCACGATGCCCAGGAGGTTCACGGCCAGCTGCCCCACCGAGGCGAGACAACGGGACCACTGTCCGAGCACGGCCGCGACCGCGGCGTAGCCGGCGGCGGGCACGGTGGTGACGGAGATGAACACCCCGACCAGCGCCGCCGATTTCGCCGAGGTCATCGCCAGCATGCCCGCCGCCCCGGCCAGCAGGGCGACGATCAGCGAGTAGGGACCCACCTCGAAGATGAAGTCCACCTCGTGTTCGCCGCGGAGGTTGCCGGCGCTGAACAGGCCGGTGGCCTCGCCCAGCATCGTCGCGCCCGTGGTGACGGCCATCGCGAGGGGAAAGCCGACGGCCAGCGCGACGGCCGCCCGGCGCACCAGGTCCCAGCGCCGCAGCACGACGCCCACGGCGACGGCGGCGAGCGGCCCGAACTCGGGACCCACCACCATGGCGCCGACGATCGTGACCGGCGAGTCGGTGACCACCCCGACCGCGGCCAGCAGGCACGCGATCGTCAGGAACGCCTGAAAGGTGACGTTGAGCCGCGACTGCTCGCCGGTGAGGCTGACGAGCTCCTGCCACACGACGGCGTCGCCGCTCTCCCCCGGCGCCTCCTTCTCGGCCCGGTCGGCCGCGTCCGACAGCGCGGTGTCCAGCACCTCCAGCGTGATACCGCCGGTGCGGTCGAGCTGCTGCTCGTAGAGCCGCGTGATGACCTCGTCGGCGGCCTCGCGCGCGATGTCGGCCTCCACCACGTCGCCCTGGGGTGACACGGCGGCGCCCCGCAGCAGCACCACGTGGGCCACCCCGGGGCAATCCCGGAGCGCCTCCAGTACCGCATCGGTGCGCTCGGCCGGGCAGAGGGCCCTGAGGTGCAGCACCGGCCGTCAGCCGCGCGGCTGCGGTTTCGCGTCCACCCCGGCTTCCTTGCGCTGCTCGGCGGTGATCGGCGCCGGGGCGCCGGTCAGCGGGTCGAAACCGCCGCCGGTCTTCGGGAAGGCGATCACGTCCCGCAGCGAGTCCGCACCGGCGAGCAGCATCACGATGCGATCCCAGCCGAACGCGATGCCGCCGTGCGGCGGCGGGCCGAACTGGAACGCGTCGAGCAGGAAGCCGAACTTCTCCTGGGCCTCCTCCTCGGAAAGGCCCATCACCTCGAAGACGCGCCGCTGCACGTCCCCGCGGTGGATACGGATGGAGCCACCACCGATCTCGTTGCCGTTGCAGACGATGTCGTAGGCGTAGGCCAGCGCGTTGCCGGGGTCCGACTCGAACTTCTCGATCCACTCCGGCGTCGGCGACGTGAACGCATGGTGCAGCGCCGTCCACTTACCGCCGCCCACGGCGACGTCGTCGGTCTCGTCCGCGGCCTCGAACAGCGGGAAGTCCACGACCCACACGAACGACCACGCGTTCTCGTCGATCATGCCGAGCCGGTGCGCGATCTCCACGCGCGCCGCACCGAGCAGCTGCCGCGCGTCGTTGGGCTTGCCCGCCGAGAAGAACACGCAGTCGCCCGGCTTCGCGCCCGCCGCCTCGGCCAGGTGCTCCCGCTCGTGGTCGGACAGGTTCTTCGCCACGGGGCCGCCGAGCGTGCCGTCCTCGCCGACGAGCACGTACGCGAGGCCCTTGTGCCCGCGCTGCTTGGCCCACTCCTGCCAGGCGTCGAGCTGCCGCCGCGGCTGGTCCGCACCGCCGGGCATGACGACCGCGCCGACGTAGGGCGCCTGGAACACGCGGAACGGCGTGTCGGCGAAGAACTCCGTCAGCTCGGTGAGCTCAAGGCCGAACCGCAGGTCCGGCTTGTCGGTGCCGTACTTCGCCATCGCCTCGGCGTAGCTGATCCGGCGGAACGGCTGTGGCACCTCGACGCCGACGAGCTTCCACAGCGCCGCCACGACCCGCTCGCCGAGCGCGATCACGTCGTCCTGCTCCACGAAGCTCATCTCGATGTCGAGCTGCGTGAACTCGGGCTGCCGGTCGGCGCGGAAGTCCTCGTCGCGGTAGCACCGGGCGATCTGGTAGTACCGCTCGAGCCCGCCCACCATCAGCAGCTGCTTGAACAGCTGCGGCGACTGGGGCAGCGCGTACCAGGAGCCCGGGCGCAGGCGCGCGGGCACGAGGAAGTCGCGGGCGCCCTCGGGCGTCGAACGCGTCATCGTGGGCGTCTCGACCTCGATGAAGCCCTCGTCGTGCAGGACGTTCCTCGCCACCCGGTTGACCTCACTGCGCAGCCGCATCGCGCTCGCGGGACCGTTGCGGCGCAGGTCGAGGTACCGGTGCTTGAGCCGCACCTCCTCGCCGACCTCGAGCCGCTCGTCGATCGGGAACGGCAGCACGGCCGACTCCGACAGCACCTCCAGCTCCGTTACCAGGACCTCGATCTGCCCGG
Organism: Prauserella flavalba; assembly: GCF_003202235.1. GTDB lineage: Bacteria > Actinomycetota > Actinomycetes > Mycobacteriales > Pseudonocardiaceae > Prauserella_A > Prauserella_A flavalba. The sequence continues at coordinate 70,009 of NZ_MASU01000008.1, read as the reverse complement.
TCGGGATCTCCGGGTTCTCGTTGCCCTCGGGGCGCTGCGCGATCTCTCCGACCACCTTGATGCAGTACTCCGCGCGGAGCTGGTGCGCTCGCTCGGCCATCTCGCCCTCACGGAAGACGACCTGCGCGACCCCGCTGGCGTCCCGGAGATCGACGAAGATGACCCCGCCGTGATCCCGCCGCCGGGCCACCCAGCCGGTGAGCGTGACGGTCTGGCCAGCCTGCTCGACACGCAACGTGCCGGCGTTGTGGGTGCGAAGCACTTCGCAGGATCCTCTCGGAAAGCAGTGGTAGCGGTCTTGCCATCGGTGTACGGCGGCGTTGCGCCGACGGCTCAGGTTAACGAACCGACCGTGGTCGGCCGCCACCAGGTTCCCGAGTGCGCGGGCACCTAAAGCAGCGTCATCTGGTCTCCCTTCGTCCGGGCCGGCTCACTCGCCCCGCGCGGCATGCTGCCCTCCGGCCAGCCGCCTTCCTCATCCCCTGGCACGCCACGCTCCTCACCGCCGGACCGGGAATCGAGCCCGTACCGGCGCAGCAACGGCGTGACACGCGCCGACAGCCATCTCCGGTATGCCGCGTTGACATAGCTGCCCCGCGCGTACAGCTGCCGGTAGCGCGGCACGAGGTCCGGATACTGCTCTGACAGCCACCGCGCGAACCACTCCCGGGCTCCCGGCCGCAGGTGCAGCGGGATCACCGTGACGCCCGTGGCTCCTACTTCGGCCACCTCCGCCAAGAGGCTCTCGAGCGCCTCGGTGGAGTCGGTGAGCCCCGGCAGTACCGGCGCGAGGAAGACCCCGCAGGGCAGTCCCGCCTCCCGCGCCTTCCGTACGAGCGCCAGCCGCGCCCTCGGGCTCGGTGTGCCTGGTTCGAGCCTGCTCTGCAGGTCGCGGTCCAGCAGCGCGATCGAGACCCCGAGGCCCACGGAGACGTCCCCGCTCACCGCGCGCAGCAGGGGCAGGTCCCTGGCGAGCACCGTGCCCTTGGTGAGGATCGAGAAGGGTGTGCCCGAGCCGGCCAGTTCCGTGATGATGCGCGGCATCAGCTCGTACTTGCCTTCGGCGCGCTGGTACGGGTCGGTGTTCGTGCCCATCGCGACGTGCTCACGCTTCCAGCTCGGGCGCTGGACCTGGGCCGCGAGGACCTCGGGCGCGTTGACCTTCACGACCACCTGGGTGTCGAAGTCCCGGCCCGCGTCGAGGTCGAGGTAGGTGTGGGTGTTGCGCGCGAAGCAGTTGTGGCTCACCACCCCGTCGGCGATGAAGTCGCCCGTGCCCGTGGTGATGTCGAACAGCGGCCGCTCCACTCCCAGCGGCTCGACGGACATCACCCCGAGTCGCGCCGCCGACTTGATCGCGAGCCCGTCGATGGTGCGTTTGCGGGTGACCGCGGGGTCGGTGGTGTGGAAGAACCGCAGCCGCTCGGCGAGCCCGCCCGAGAGCCGCAGCACGCGCAGACCGCTGGCCCGGCCAGGGTCCTCGACGACGTGCACGAAGTCGAAGCGCTTCAGCGCGAGACGGGCCGTGTCGAGTACGTGCGGCGCCAGGTTCGCGATCCGGACGATGCCTCGCGAGTGGCTGCCCTCGGCGTCGTAGAGGCCGGCGAGGAAGCCCTTCTGCCAGTCCTCCTCCGGCGCCACCGGCACGGCGGAATCCCTGGGCCCGCCGTGCCCCCGCGAGAACGACCGGATCCGGTCCCGCGCCTCACCGTCGGCCGGTTCCCGTCCGGCCCCGATCCCCTGCAGATAACCCTCGCGATACGCGCGCGATCGTTCCGGCGGGACGGCGAAGCCACCCACTCCCATGAGCTTGTTGCCGGTCGTGAGGTAAGGCCTGCGCGCCGCTCCGTGCTGCGCTCCGGTGACGTGCTTCCAGCCGCGGTTGGTGAGGAACCGGTGGTCACCGCTGGCGACGAGGCTCGTGCCGTCCTCCAGCGTGATCCGGTAGGCGGGCTTGACCGTGGACCAGTGCGCGAGCACCCGCGTCGGCACGTAGCGCCGGTAACCGCCCTCCAGGCGGGTGCCGTAGATCTGCTCGCCGAGCTCGAGTTCGGCCAGCGGTTTCGTCCGGCCGTTCGCCAGCAGGACCGGCGTCTCCCCCGCGAGGCAGTAGGTACACGCGTGAGAGCAGCCCCGGTACGGGTTGACGGTCCACCGGAACGGCACGCGCGAGGCGTCCGGCACCTTGTTCAGCACCGAGCGGGCGTGGACCTCGTGAAAGGTCACGCCGGAGAAGTCCGGTGACCGCACGGAGCGGATCAGCCCGGACAGCCCGAGCAGCGCCTGCTCGGCGTTCCCGTCGGCTCGCTGGCCATCCCATCTCACAGGCTTGATTCGAACACATGTTCGATGTAGTGTCAAGGCAGCGCACGGTCACCGGCGTCGAGCCGGCACCCGCAGCGCCGCCTGGACGAGGGGATCTCGCGCGGCGAGCGCCCAGGCGCGACGGGGAACCACGGCACGAGAGGAGGTACGGGATGACAGCAGGCCACGCGGCGTGACCACACGAGCCGGCCACGGGAACGCCCTGGCATCGAGACGGGACCAGCGGCTTCCCGCCGCGCGGCCCACCGGGCCGGGCTCCCCGGAACGGCCAGGCGGCACGGGCGCCCGGCACCACGGCTCCGCATCCGCGTTCCGGTCGATCGAAAGGCGCACCGCGACCGGAACCCGGGCTACCCGTTCTGAGCGGCGGACAGCGCGGGCAGGGTCGCCGACATCGCGTTCGCCGCGGCACGCACGAGGCCGCCGACCCGGTCGAGATCGAGGCGGTGGGAACGGCCGGTCACCGACAGGGCCGCCACGACCTCACCTCTCGCGCCGAGCACGGGGGCGGCCACGGCGGACACGCCGGGCTCGGCCTCCTCACGGTTGATGCCGAGGCCGCGGGCCATCGTGCGTTCGAGATCCTGGTGCAGCAGGCCCGGCAACACGATGGTCCTGGGCGTCAGCCGGGGCAGGCCGGCGTCGACGACGCGGCGGAGCCGGTCGCGGCCGCCCCAGGCGAGGAACACCTTGCCGGTGGCCGTGCAGTGCGACGGCATCCGGCCGCCGACCCGGGAGCGGATGCTCATCGACTCGCGGCCGGTGAGCTTCTCCAGGAAGAGGGTGTAGACGTTGTCGGGCACGGCGAGGTGCACGTTCTCATGGCTGGCCTCGTAGAGCTGCTCCAGGTGCGGCAGCGCCGCCTCCCTGAGCACCCGGTGCCGCGGCACGAGCTGGCCGAGCCGGAAGAGTTTCGTCGCGAGCCGGTAGTGCCCGGGGCTCGAACGCTCCAGCGCGCCCCACTCCACCAGTTCCCCCAGGAGTCTGTGGGCGGTGGGTTTCGGCAGCCCGCTGCGGGCGGCGATCCGGGCCAGGCTCAGTTCGGGCTCGCCCGCTCCGAACGCGTCCAGCAACGACAGTCCCCGCGCCAGCACCGACTTCGGCGCCGGGCGGTCCGCATGGCGACTCTGCCCGCTCACGTGCGTGATGGTGGCGATCACGACAGTCCGGAGCAAGCAGTGTTTCCACTGGCTGAAAGCTTCAGGTGGGTGGCACGTGCACGCTCACCACCGCCGAGCGCCCGGCCCGCACCACGTCGAGAGCCTCCGCGAGCACACCCTTCAGCTCGTCCGCGACGCGCACCGTCCGGCCCCACGCCCCGCCCGCGGCCTCGGCGATGCCCGGCAGGTCCGCCTCGGGTTCGAACCCCACCGGGAAGTCCGACCGCTGGGCCGCCACCCCGTCCGGGTGGACGCCGAGGGTCGACATCTTCGGCGCCTTCCAGCCCCGGTTGTCGAAGATGACAGTCAGGCTCGGGGTTCCGTAGCGCCGCGCCACCCACTGCGCCGACGACGGCACACCGAACAGGTACGACCCGTCGCCGATCAACGAGACGACCGTCCGCTCGGGCGCGGCCAGCTTCACCCCGATCGCCGCACCGGCCGACCAGCCGAGTGACCCGCCACCGGAGCCGATCAGCGAGCCGGGCCGGGAGCGGCGCAGGTGCTCGCTGACCACCGGGTAGCTGGTGATCGCCTCGGTGAGCACGATCGTGTTCTCGTCGATCGCCTCCCGCACGCACGCCACCAGGTACTCGGGCGTGATCACGTCCCCGTCCGGCCGCTCCCGCTCCACCTGAGCGCGAACCTGCCGGTGGTGCTCGGCGGCGGCGCGGGCCATCCGGTCGGCCACCACGTCGGCGTCCACCCGGTCGCGCACGTACGCCGTGAGCTGGCCGACGGCCGTGCGCAGGTCCGCCCTCGCGAAGCACTCGGCAGCGACGTGCCAGAGCGGCATCTGTTCCTTGAGCGGGTCGACGTCGACGACGAACAGCCGCGCGTCCCGCGAGGGCCGGTTCTTCACCGGGATCCACGGCACGTCGCTGCCGAGCACCAGCACCACGTCCGCCGCCGCCAGCAGCGGGTTGTCGCGCTGCTCGTTCCACTGGTAGCCCCAGTGCAGCGGATGGTCGCCGGGGAAGTTCACGTGCATGGGCACCGACTCGAGCACGGGCAGCGCGAGCGTCTCGCACAGCTCCACCATCGCGGGCACCGCCTCCGGGTCCCGGCCAAGGTACGACGTGACGGCCACGGGGTTGCGCGCTCCGGCGAGGGCGTCGCCGATCCGCTCGACCACCTCCGGCGCGAGCGCCGACGGAGCGATCGCACCGTAGAACGCGGGGTCCGCGTGCTGTTCGGGCGCGGGCGACTCCATCGCCTCCCGCGGGCCGACGAGGTACACGGGCCCGGCCGGTTCGCTGCGGGCGAGCTGCAGCGCCCTGTGCACGAGCTGCTTGACGTTGTGCCCAGTGCGGATCTCGTTGTCGTACTTGGTGTATCCGCGCACGATGCCTCGCTGGTCGTGCACGTCCTGGATCCACTGGATGAACTCGTTGCGGCTGCCCGGCAGCTCGCCCTCCTGCGTGAACGGCGACGCGCCCGCGTAGAGCAGCACCCCGACGCGGCCCTTCGCCGCGTTGTGCAGCATCCCGCCGATGTTCTGCGTGCCGCACTCCACGTGCACCACCACGGCCTGCGGCACACCGGTCACCTGCGCATAGCCGTGCGCCGCCGACATGGCGACGCTCTCGTGCGGGCAGATCACCAGCTCGGGCAGCTCGCCCAGCGTGCCGTCCGCCCGCGCCCGCGCGTACGCCTCGACGAGGCCCGGATGGTCGCTGCCGAGGTTGGCGAAGACGTACCGCACGCCGCCCTCGTGGAGGGCCTCCAGGAACGCCCTGCTCGTCGAATACCCGTTCACGCCATCACTTCCTCGCTGTCGCCGGTGCTCCGCCGCCTGGGGAACGCCCTGGCGACGAGGTCGTCGTACGGGATACCCCTCGCCGCGGGCCGGTTCCTGCCCACCAGACTGCCGAGCCACGCGCACAGGAACCCGGCGGGCACCGACACGAGCGCGGGCACCGACAGCGGGAACAGGTGGTCCTCGCCGAGCACGTCGGGGCCGATCAGCACGAGCCCCAGCGACACGACGAGCCCGCCGACGAGTCCCCACGTCGCGCCGACGCGGTTGAAGCCGCGCCAGTAGATCGTCAGCAGCAGCACGGGCATCGTCGTGCTCGCCGCGATGGCGAACGCGACGTTGGCGAGGAAGGCGACGTTGAGCGATCTGGCGCCGAGCGCCAGCAGGATCGCCACCACCGAGATCGCCACGCCGGCCACGCGGCCGACCACGAACTGCCTGCGGCGGCTGACTTTTCCCTCACGCATGGCGACGTTGTAGAGGTCGTGGGCGACGGCGCCCGACGACGCGATGGACAGCCCCGCCAGCACGGCGAGGATCGTGGCCATCACGACGCCGACGACGATCGCGAACAGCAGGTTGCCGCCGATGATCTCCGCGAGCCGCGCCGCGGCGAGGTTGCCGCCCGGGTTGTCGGCGAGGATCCGCTCCCTGCCGACCTCGTTGAGCGCCGCGTAGCCGAAGACCGGCAGGGTCAGGAAGAACAGCGCGAAGAGCCACATCGCGAACTGCGCCGAGTGGCGGGCGGCCCTGGCGTCACGCACGGTCAGAAACCGGATCATCACGTGCGGCAGGCCCATGATGCCGAGCGCCACGCCGAGGTTGAGGGACAGATTGTTGAGCCCCGCGGTGGTGTCGTCGTGCCGGGGCACGACCACCTCGCCACCGAACCGGCGCTCGGCCTCGATCATCGGGCCGACGGGGTTCCAGCCGGTCCGCGACATCACGATGCCGAGCATCACGAGCACGGTCGCGAGCAGCAGAACCGCTTTGAACACCTGAATGTAGGTGGTCCCGACCATTCCGCCGAGGAAGGTGTAGACGGTCATGAGCGCGCCGATCAGCAGCACGGCGACCGTGAAATCGAGGCCCAGCAACAGTTGCGCGAGCAGGCCGGCGCCGACGAACTGGATGAGCATGTAGACCACGGACAGGATCAGCGACGCCACCGCGAGCACCCCACGCAGCAGCCTGCCGTCGAACCGCGCGCCGACGGCGTCGGCGAGGGTGAACCGGCCGAGGTTGCGCAGCGGTTCGGCGATCACCAGCAGCACCAGCAGGTAGGCCACCGGGATGCCCAGCGCGAGGTACATCCCCTCGAACCCGGACAGCGCGACCGCCCCGGTGATGCCGAGGAACGACGCGGCGGACAGCTGGTCGCCCGCGAGTGCGAGACCGTTCTGCCAGCCGCTGACGCGCCTGCCCGCGATGTAGTGGTCGTCGGTGCTGCGGTTGCGGCGCGCGGCGAAGCTGGTGAGACCGAGAGTGATCGCGACGATCCCGATCACCACCACCACGGCGAGGACGTTCACGGCGCCCCCTCCCTGCGGTTGGCCCACCGGCCGTAGGCGTAGGCGCCGCCGAGCGGGAACAGGATCGCGAACGCGGCCGCCACGTAGCCGAGCCCGACGGGGCCGAGGTGCCCGTCGAACAGGGTCGTGAACGCCGTGAGGGCGGGAACCGCGAGGTACACGACCAGAGTGAGCGCACCGCCGGCCAGCGCGATCCTTCTGCGCACCCGGAACTCGTTGTGCCCCGGCGGCTGCGGCGTCCGCTCGTCCACGTCCGGCCTCCTCGCGTTCGGTGTACGCGGGAGGGTCCCGGGCGGGCGGCACCGGCGACAACGGGGCCGTTTCGCTCGCCGGAATCCGGCCGGGCCGGGGCCGGGTGAGAACGGGACGGCGTGGCGGCGGCCCGCCCGGTCACGTCCGACCCCCAGCCGGACGTGAGCGACGGGACAGGGCCCGCGCCACGCCGCCGTCCGGACTCCGTTCTCGATCTGCTCTGACGCGGGGGCCCGCGGGGCGGTTCCGGCGAGTTGGCGCAAGATAGGCCGGTGCCACGCGACATCTCCGACGACGACACCGGCCCCATCCGCCGGGTCCCCGCCGGGTCACGGTCCAGCCGTGACCCGGAGCCACGCGGGCACGCCTCCGGAAGAGCCACCCGGCGCCCGGCACCGGAGCGCGACCGCACGCCGCGGGCCGAGCGGCCGCGGCGCGCGCCCCGGCGCCCCACGGAGCCCGAGGAACCCGGGAAAGGCGGGAAACCCGCGCTCCCGGTCGGCCACGGCCACGGCCACGGGCCCGCCGAACCCGCCTCCCGCAGGGTGAAGCTGCTGCTGCTCGCGCTGCTCGCCCCGTTCGCGCTGGCGACCGTGGCCGGGGTCGCGCTGCTGTACCCGTGGGGCGAGCCGGCGGCGCACGGCGCCAACGCCGTCGGGATTCCCGTGCACGGCGACGTGACCGCCACCGAGGCGGGGCCGTGCCTCGCGCCGGGGCAGGTGCAGGTGGGGGAACCGCCGGAGGGCGGCAGCCAGTGCCTCGCCGTGGACATCCTGCTCACCGACGGCGACGCGGCCGGCACCACGATCCGCAAGACGATGCCGCTGGAGCCGAGCACGCCGCGGTTCGCCACCGGCGACGCCGTAGTGCTGGCCTACAGCGGCGCGCAGCCGGAGGACTCGGAGTCCTACCAGCTCCAGGACTTCCAGCGGGGCACGCCGCTGCTGATCCTCGCCGGGCTGTTCGCGCTCGCGGTGATCGTGCTCGGCCGCTGGCGCGGGCTCGCGGCCCTCGTCGCGCTGGGACTGAGCTTCGTCGTGCTCGCCGTGTTCGTGCTGCCCGCGATCCTGCATGGCGAGAACCCGCTGCTGGTGGCGATCGCGGGCTCCGGGCTGATCATGTTCGTCGCCCTGTACCTCACCCATGGCCTGTCGGCGCGGACGTCGGTCGCCGTGCTCGGCACGATGGTGTCGCTGACGCTCATCGGAATCCTGTCGGCGATCTTCTCCGCAATGTCGGACCTGACCGGGCTCAGCGACGACACGTCCACGCTCATCGCGTCGCTGGGCCACGGCATCGACGCGCGCGGCCTGCTGCTGGCCGGGGTCGTGATCGGCGCGCTCGGCGTGCTCGACGACGTGACCGTGACGCAGACCAGTGCCGTGTGGGAGCTGCGCAGGGCGAACCCGTCGCTGGGCTGGCGCGAGCTCTACGGCTCGGGCCTGCGCATCGGCCGCGACCACGTGGGCTCGGCGGTCAACACGCTCGTGATGGCCTACGCGGGCGCCGCGCTGCCGGTGCTGCTGCTGGCGTCGCTATCGGGTGTGGGGCTCGGCTCGATCCTGGGCTCGCAGGACATCGCCTCGGAGATCGTGCGCACGCTCGCCGGCAGTATCGGCATCGTCGCCGCGGTGCCGGTGACCACGGTCCTGGCCGCGCTGATCGTGGTCCGCGAGGACCTGCCGGACCACATCAGTCCCGCGAGTAGTCCCTAGTCACACCAGCCTCAGCGCCGCGCCCCGGCTCCCTGGAGCCGCCGCCGGTGCGGTACGAAGTGGCGTGTCCAGGCAACCTTCCCGGCTGGAGGCGCCATGTTCGGCTCAGCGCTCGCCCGCCCTCTCCGGGCGCTGGACACGGCCCTCGGAACGGGGCGCGCGGCGATCGAGGCGCTGCCGAGGATCGCGTCGCTGCTCGGCGACCTGCGGGAGACGGGCAAGCAGCTGGAACGGCTGTCGGTGTTCGCCGCGCAGGAGCTGCCGGAGATCGTCTACCAGCTGGAGGCCGTGCGCGCGCAGCTGACGGCGATCGAACGCAGGCTGACGGCCGCCGACGAGCGGACCGTCACTCCAGAGTCGCCACGAACCGGCTCACGGCGTCCATCGTGAAGCGCTGGACCAGCTTGCCGGACGGCGCCGCCGAGGCGAGCCGGTAGAGCGGGCGGTCGGCCGCGGCGTCGCCGCGCGCCTCCGACCGCAGCTGCGCCACGAGCAGCTCCGAGAACACCATGCCGTTGGCGTCGATGTTGTTCAGCAGCGCGTCGGCGAGCCTGCGCAGCGCGAGGATGCCCAGCTCCCGGCCGCCGGTGCCGGCGTAGACGGCGAGGTCGATCTTGATGGCCTTGCCCCGCGCGGCGGAGTTGACCAGCAGGCTCACCGTGCGGGTGCCCCGCACGTCGGAGACCAGCAGGTCGATCCGTCCCGCCGCGACGAGGTCGATGCGCCTGCTGCCCCAGTTGCGCACCACCACGGTCTTACCCTCGAGCCACACCTGGCGCCGCGCGTTGTACGTCACGAGGTACAGCAGGGGCAGCGCGATGATCCCGGCCACGACGAGGCCAGCCACCTGACCGCCGATGAGGCCGGCGATGCCGCCGAACGCCGCCGCGAACAGCACGACGCCGACGAGCCCGGACACCAGGCGCTTGCGGCGCAGCGCCGCGTTCTCCCCGTAGAGCGGGATCCGGTCCGGCTCGGGACCCGGCTCGCGCTGGGCAGGTTCCGGTTCGGTCATGACATCCCCCCGCCGTCTCCCAGAAACGGATTGGTGGCCCGCTCGCGGCCGATGGTCGTGGTGGGGCCGTGCCCCGGCAGGACGACGGTGTCGTCGGGGTAGGTCAGCAGGGTGCGCAGCGACCTGGCGATCTCCCTGACGTCACCGCCGGGCAGGTCGGTGCGGCCGATGGAGCCCGCGAACAGCGTGTCGCCGGTGAGCGCGAGCTGCCCGCCCTCGTCGCTGTCGAGCCGGAACACGGCGGAGCCGGGGGTGTGCCCCGGCGTGTGGTCGGTCGTGATCCGCAGCCCGGCCAGCTCGAGTGGGCCGTCGCCCAGCTCGCGGACGTCCCGCGGCTCGGTGAGGCTGACGGAGGCGAACGCGGCCGCGAGCTCGGGGCCGAGCCCCTTCAGCGGGTCGGAGAGCAGGACGCGGTCCTCGGACCGGATCCACACCGGGATGCCGTGGGCGTCGGCGATCTCGGCCGCCGAGTGGACGTGGTCGAAGTGCCCGTGCGTGGCGAGCACGGCCGCCGGGGTGAGCCGGTGCTCGGTGAGCGCGGCGTCGACGTGCTCGCGGGCGCCCTCGCCGGGGTCCACGATCACGCAGTCGTGGCCGGTGTCGGCGGCCAGCAAGTAGCAGTTCGCCTGGAACGCGCCGGCCGGGAACCCGACGACGAGCACGAAATCCACCTCCACGATTGGGATCTGCCCCACCCTAGCCGCCCCTGTACAGGGTCCTCACAGACAGTGCCCATAGACTGCCGCCTACTGCCAGGCGGGTGACATCGAGAAGATCTGGGAGGGCAGGTGGCGACCAACCAGCAGCGCCGCGAGGCCGCGAAGCGCAAGCTCGAGCGGCAGCTCGTCCGCAGGGCCGAGCGGGCGAAGCGACGCAAGATCATCGGCGTCGGCGTGACGGTCGGCGTGGTGGTGGTCGTGGCGGGCCTCGTCGTGGTCCTCTCCACCCAGGGTGGCGACGACGCCGCCGGGCAGCAGCCGAACGAGTCGTCGTCGGCCGCGCCGTCGTCCGAGCAGATCGACATCCCGACCCAGCGCGTGCAGCCCGCCGCCAGGCCCGGGCCGCTGCCCAACCCGGCCACGTGTGACTACCCCACCTCCGGGGAGCCCGCGAAGCCGGTGAACCCGCCGAACGGCCAGAACGTCTCCGCGCAGGGCACGGTGAACGTGACGCTGCAGAGCACGGTCGGCGACATCCCGCTGACGCTCGACCGCGCGCTCGCGCCGTGCACGGTGAACAGCTTCGTGAGCTTGGCCGAGCAGGGCTTCTACACCGACACCTCGTGCCACCGCATCGGCACCACCGGCCTGCAGATGCTCCAGTGCGGCGACCCGACCGGCAGCGGCAGCGGCGGGCCCGGCTACACCTTTGCCGACGAGACGTTCCAGCAGCTGAAGTACGGCCGCGGCATCCTGGCGATGGCCAACTCGGGCCCTGACACCAACGGCAGCCAGTTCTTCATGGTCTTCGGTGAGGCGCCGCTCTCCCCCGACTACACCGTGTTCGGGACGATTTCCGACGAGGGCCTCAAGGTCATCGACGACGTCGCCCGCGGCGGCCACGACGGCGCGTTCGAGCCGAGCCCCGGCGGCGGCAAGCCCAACACCGAGGTGAAGTTCACCGGCGTCACCGTCGGTTGATGCTGCTCACGCACGTCAACGGAGCACCGGCGACGGCGGAGCAGCTCGCGGTGCCCGCGGTGGTCAACTACGGCCACTTCACCTCGCTGCAGGTGCGGGACGGGCACACCCGCGGCCTGGACGCGCACCTGCGCAGGCTCGCCGAGGGCACCCGGGTGCTGTTCGGCAGCGAACTCGACACCGAGCGGGTGCGGGAGTACCTGCGTCGCGCTGTCGACGGCGCGGGCGACGTCACCGCCAGGGTCACGCTCTTCTCCCTCGCCGCGCCCGGCGGGCGGCCCGAGCCGGTGGACCCGGACGTGCTGGTGACGCTGCGGGCGCCGAGCGCCGCGCCCACCACGCCGGTGCGGTTGCGCTCGGTGCGCTACCAGCGGCCGCTGCCGGAGGTGAAGCACGTCGGCACGTTCGGGCTGCTGCACCACACCCGGCAGGCGCGGCTCGCCGGCTACGACGACGCGCTGTTCGTGACCGCCGAGGGCAACGTCTCCGAGGCCTCGATCTGGAACGCCGGGTTCTTCGACGGCGGCACCGTGGTGTGGCCGCAGGCGCCCCAGCTGAGCGGCACGATGCGGCTCCTGCTCGAACGGGGCCTCGAGGGACTGGGCGTCCCCAGTGTCACCCGGCCGGTGCCGCTGGAGCGGGCACGGATCCAGCGCAGCGCGTTCCTGTGCAACTCCGGTAACCCGGGCCTGCCGGTGTCCGCGATCGACGACGCGGAGCTGACGGTGGATCCCGCGCTCACCGCGTTGCTGCGGCGCGCCTACGAGACCAACCCTCCGGAGCGGATCTAGCCCCGCAGGAATCCGGTCAGGGCAACGGTCAGCGCGACGGGGCTGTCCTCGTGGACGAGGTGTCCCGCCCCGGGCAGGACCTCCAGCCGGGCGCCGGGGATCAGAGCGGCGAGCTCGGGGCCCCGCTCGGCGGGGACCCACGCGTCGTCGGCGCCCCAGCACACCAGCACCGGCAGGTCGATCGTGGCGTAGCGATCCCGCATCGCGGCGGTGTATTCCGCGTCGGCCGTGCGCTGGGCGAGCTGCCGGTAGAACGCCCGCTGCCCGTCCTCCCCGAGCCACGGTGCGACGAGGGTGTCCAGCACCTCCGGCCGCAGCTCGCGCGCGGCCGCCGAGCGGACGTACTCCCGCACGAGCGCCCGGTGCAACGCGGGCGGCAGGCGTTCGAACACGTCCGCGTGCTCACCCGCGAGCCGGGAGAACGGGCTTCCCCACGGCCCCAGCGCAACCGCGTCGACCAGGGCGAGGCTGCGGTAGGGCACGCCGTGCAGCAGGTGGGCGCCCAGGGCCACGGCGCCGCCCGAGTCGTGGGCGACGACGTCGGGCCCGGTGAGGGCCCAGTGCTCCAACAGGTCCCGGAACACCTCGCTGAGCGCGGCGAGCGAGAGGTCCTGGCCCGCGAACTTCTCGGAAGCGCCGTAGCCCGGCATGTCCCACACGTACACCCGGCGCCCGGTGAGCGCGCGGGCGAGGCCACGCCAGACGTAGGACGAGAACGGCGTGCCGTGCAGGAGTACCACGGGTTCGCCGTCCGGTTCGCCGAACCGGTCCCAGCACACCGTGCCGAGCCTGCTGGGCCAGGACTCCCGCAGCCGCCACGCGTTCATGCCCGGTCCCGTTCCGCCTGTCCCACCGGGCACGCCGCGTCGGTGGTGCAGCACGTCCGGTCGCACAGCCTGCACAGGTACTGGGCGTTGCCCACCTCCTCGTAGAGCCGGGTGAGCAGTGTGGTGAGCAGCCGGTCGAGGGTACGCTGGTCGTCCTCGTCGAGTACGCCGACGAGGTCGGTCAGCTGGCTCGCCCGCGCGGCGAGCACCTTCCGCGCGGCCCGGCCGCCCGCCCGGGTCGGGTACACCATCGTCATCCTGCTGTGCCACGGGCTCGCGCGCCGCTCCACCAGGCCGTCCGCCACCAGCGAGTCGACCATCCGCGCCGCGGCCGACTGGGTCAGCCCGACGCGCCGCCCCAGCTCGGTCACGCTCACGCCGGGGTGTGCCGCCAGCGAGACCAGCGCGGCGGCGGCGCTCGCGCTGACCTTCGCGGCCTCGGTCGCGCCGCCGAGCGCCAGGTCGGTCAGCGCGAGCGCGGTCGCGCCGAGCAGGTTCGCGGTCCGCCCCGTATCATGCATCACTCATTACTACATGCACTACTCATGATGGTCAAGCGCACCCCGTCCGCAGTGAAGGCCACCTTGCCTGCGTTCAGCGCAGTGAAGGTGGCCTTCACTGCGGATGGCTGCGGCTGGGGCAGGTGGGTCAGCGGAAGGTGAAGTTCGGCGGGCGGCGTTCGAGGAACGCGGCGACGCCCTCGGCGTAGTCCTCGCCGTGCACCGCGGCGGCGCGGAGCTCGTCCACTTCGGAGTCCGGCTCCGCCTGCCCCGCCACGATCTTCTCGATGATGCGGTTCATTCCCCGGATCGAGGCCTGCGAGCGCGAGCCGAGCGTCCGCACGAAGTCCAGTGTGGACTCCTCGAGCGCGCCGGCGGGGAACACCTCGTTGACCAGACCCATCTCGCGCGCCCGCACGGCGTCCACGAGCAGCCCCGACAACAGGAAGTACCGCGCGTTCGCCGGCCCGACGAGCGACACGAGCTGACGGGTGGAGTCGAAGTGGTAGACGATGCCGAGCTTCGACGGCGTGATGCCGAAGCGGGAACCCTCGGCGGCGAACCGGAAGTCGCTGGCCACCGCGAGCTGGCAGCCGCCGCCGATGCAGTTGCCCCTGATCATCGCGACGCTCGGCTTACGCATCGACGCCAGCGCCGCGACCGCGGCCTCCACGGCCTTGTCGTAGGTGGCGGCGCCGTCGGCCGACGAGCGCAGGTCGCGGAACTCGCCGATGTCGGCGCCCGCCGAGAAGTCCGTGCCCGCACCGGTCAGCACGAGCACCGTCACCGCCGGGTCGCGTTCGACGTCGGCGACGATGCCGGGGATCGCCGACCACATGCCGAAGCTGATGGCGTTCATCTTCTCCGGCCTGCGCAGCGTCAGCCGCGCGACCTCCCCGTCACGCTCGAGCTCGATCCCGTCGGTCATGAGCCACACCCTAGGCGCGCGGCTCAGGATGCGGACGTGACCCGGTACACGTCGTACACACCCTCGACATTGCGCACGACCTTGAGCACGTGACCGAGGTGCTTCGGGTCGCCCATCTCGAAGGTGAACCGGCTGACGGCCACGCGGTCGCGCGAGGTGGTGACCGACGCCGAGAGGATGTTCACGCGCTCGTCGGCGAGCACCTTGGTGACGTCGGAGAGCAGGCGGTGCCGGTCGAGCGCCTCCACCTGGATCGCCACGAGGAACACCGACGACTCCGACGGCGCCCACTCCACCTCGACCAGGCGCTCCGGCTGCTGACGCAGGTCGTCGGCGTTGGTGCAGTCGGTGCGGTGGACGCTGACGCCGCCGCCGCGGGTGACGAAGCCGAGGATCTCGTCGCCGGGCACCGGGGTGCAGCAGCGCGCGAGCTTGGCCCAGATGTCGCTCTCGCCCTTGACGATCACGCCGACGTCGCCCGCGCCGCGCCTGCGGGTGACCGTGGACGGCGTGGCCCGCTCGGCGAGCTCCTCCTCGGCCTCCTCCACACCGCCGATCAGCGCGACGAGCCGCTGCACGACGTGCTTGGCGCTCGTGTGCCCCTCGCCGACCGCGGCGTAGAGCGAGCTGATGTCGCCGTGCCGCAACTCCTTGGCGACCGCGCCCATCGAGTCGGCCGACACCAGGCGCTGGATCGGCAACCCGACCTTGCGGACCTCCTTGGTGATGGCGTCCTTGCCCGCCTCGATCGCCTCGTCGCGCCGCTCCTTGGCGAACCACTGGCGGATCTTGGCCCGCGCCTTCGGCGACCCGGCGAACGACAGCCAGTCGCGGCTGGGACCCGCGCCCTCGGCCTTGGACGTGAAGATCTCGACGACCTCGCCGTTCTCCAGCTTGCGCTCGAGCGCGACGAGCCTGCCGTTGACGCGGGCGCCGATGCAGCGGTGGCCGACCTCGGTGTGCACGGCGTAGGCGAAGTCCACCGGCGTGGACCCGACGGGCAGCGTGATCACGTCGCCCTTGGGCGTGAACACGAAGATCTCCCGCGTCGCGAGGTCGTAACGCAGCGACTCCAGGAACTCGCCAGGGTCGGCCGCCTCCCGCTGCCAGTCGAGCAGCTGCCGCATCCACGCCATCTCGTCGATGTCGACGGCGTTGCCGCTGTGCGTGCCCCTGGTCTCCTTGTACCGCCAGTGCGCGGCGATGCCGTACTCCGCGGTGCGGTGCATCTCGTGCGTGCGGATCTGCACTTCCAGCGGCTTGCCGTCCGGCCCGATCACCGTGGTGTGCAGCGACTGGTAGACGCCGAAGCGGGGCTGGGCGATGTAGTCCTTGAACCGGCCGGGCATCGGCTGCCACAGCGCGTGCACCACGCCCATCGCGGCGTAGCAGTCGCGCACGTCCTCGACGAGGATGCGCACGCCCACCAGGTCGTGAATGTCGTCGAGGTCGCGGCCGCGCACGATCATCTTCTGGTGGATCGAGTAGTAGTGCTTCGGCCTGCCCTCGACCTTCGCGGTGATGCGCGAGGACTCCAGCTGTTTGGTGAGCTCCCCGATCACCCAGCGCAGGTACGTGTCGCGGGACGGCGCGCGGTCGGCGACCAGGCGCACGATCTCGTCGTACTTCTTGGGCTGCAGGATCGCGAACGCGAGGTCCTCCAGCTCCCACTTGACCGTGGCCATGCCGAGCCGGTGCGCGAGCGGGGCGAGTACCTCCAGGGTCTCCTTCGCCTTGCGGGCCTGCTTCTCGGGCGGCAGGAAGCGCATCGTGCGCATGTTGTGCAGCCGGTCGGCCAGCTTGATCACCAGCACGCGCGGGTCGCGCGCCATCGCGATCACCATCTTGCGGATGGTCTCGGCCTCGGCGGCGTGACCGAGCTTGACCTTGTCGAGCTTGGTCACGCCGTCGACGAGCTGGGCGACCTTCTCACCGAAGTCGGCGCCCAGCTGTTCCAGCGAGTAGCCGGTGTCCTCGACGGTGTCGTGCAGCAGGGCGGCCACCAGCGTCGTGGTGTCCATGCCCAGCTCGGCGAGGATGGTAGCCACCGCGAGCGGGTGGGTGATGTAGGGGTCGCCGGACTTGCGGCGCTGGTCGCGGTGCAGCTCCTCGGCCACGTCGTAGGCGCGCTGGAGCAGCGTGAGGTCGGCGTTGGGGTGCAGCTCGCGGTGGATCGCGGCGAGCGGTTCGAGCACCTGCTTCACGGACGCGGCGCGCTGCGCGGTGATGCGCCGCGCCAGCCGTGCCCTCACCCGCCGGGTCGCCGAGGGCGCCCTGGTGGCGCCGCCGTTCACGACCGGGCGCGCCTGCTGCGCGGACGGTGCACCCGGTGTCTGCTGCGGCTCGCGCGCGTCACCGTCCGAACGGGCTGCCACGACGGAATCGAGCTCTTGGCCCACCCGCACCTCCAGCTCATCGCGCGGTTGCTAGACACCTAGCGTAACCCGCGATGACGCCCGTCCGTGCCCTCCCCGCCGCTAGGAGCGCGCTGAACAATCGCTGCCCTACTGCGCGACGCCCAGACGGCGCCTCGCTGCGTTGTCGGAAAGCCCGAGTACGACCCGGTACGAGGGCTTCCCTCCGCCTTGCGACGCCGCCGCCTGGATCGCCGCTCGCTACGGGCGGGGTTGTTCAGCACGCTCCTAGAGGGTGCGCAGCGCGTGCACCGGCAGGCCGGCCAGCCGCGCCCTGCCGCCGAGGGCCGCCAGCTCCAGCACCACGGCCACGCCGGTCGCCTCGGCCCCCGCGCCCTTGATCAGCTCGGCCGTGGCGGCGACGGTGCCGCCGGTGGCGAGCACGTCGTCGACGATGGCGACCCGCTCGCCCGCGGCCACGGAACCGGACGGCAGTTCCAGCGTCGCGGTGCCGTATTCGAGCGCGTAGTCGACCCGGCCCGCCACGGAGGGCAGCTTGCCCGGCTTGCGCACCAGCGCCACCCCGAGCCCGCGCGCGTAGCCGACCGCCGCGGCCAGCACGAAGCCCCGTGCCTCCACCGCGGCCAGGCGGTCCACGCCGTCGCCGACGGCCTCGCCGAGCGCGTCGACGACGGCGGCGAACCCGGCCGCGCTGCCGAACAGCGGCGTCAGGTCACGGAAAAGCACGCCCGGCTCGGGGAAGTCGGGAACCTCCGCGACGAGATCCAGTGCCTCGTCGAGCTTCATCGCCTGCGCTTGCCCGTCGGCTTGCCGGTGGGCCTGCCGCCGCGCTGCTGCCGCTTCTCCGCCGCCTTCGGGTGGCGCGCGGGGACGCTCGCGGCCGCCGCGTACGCCTCCTCGCGGCGCAGCTCGGTGGCCAGCGCCTCGTCGTCGGCGGGGTCGAAGGCCTCGTCAGCCTCGCGCTCGGTCGCCTTGCGGGCCTGGTTCGCGCGGCGGGCGTGCACGCGCTCGGCCTGCTGCTGGTACTTCGGGTCGCGCATCTTGAAGAACACCAGCAGCGGCGTGGCCAGCAGCACCGACGACAGCACGCCGGCGAGCATGCCGGTGAGCTGCACGAGCGCGAGGTCCTGCAGGGTACCCGCACCGAGCAGCACGTAGCCGACGATCAGCAGGCCGAGCACCGGCAGCAGCGCGATGACCGACGTGTTGATCGAGCGCATCAGCGTCTGGTTCAACGCGAGGTTGGCGGCCTCGGGATACGTGCGCCGGGTGAGGTTCAGCAGGCCACGGGTGTTCTCCTTGACCTTGTCGAACACCACCACCGTGTCGTACAGCGAGAAGCCGAGGATCGTCAGCAGACCGATCACGGTCGCGGGCGTCACCTCGAAGCCCACCAGCGAGTAGACACCCGCGGTGACCACGATGTCGTGGATGAGCGCGATGAGCGCCGCGACGGCCATCCACTTCTCGAAGTAGAGGATCAGGAAGATCGTCACCAGCACGATGAACACGGCGAGCGCGATCAGTGCCTGCTGCGAGATCTCCCCGCCCCACGACGCGCTGACCGCGCTGTCGCTGATGACGGCCCTGCTCGGCTGCCCGCTGGAGTCCAGCGGCTGCAGCTCGGTGAACAGCGCCTGCTTGACCTGGTCGACCTGGGCCGTGTCAAGGGTGCTGGAGCGCAGCTGGATGGTGGCGGCCTCGCCGACACCGACCTGCTGGGCCTCGGAGGCGTTCTCGCCGATCGCGCTCGAGAAGACCTGTTTCGCCTCGTCGGGGTCGATGGGCCCCTGCGCGCCCTGGGCCGGCAGCTGGATCTGGGTGCCGCCCTCGAACTCGATCCCGAGGTTGAAGCCCTTGATGCCCATCGAGCCGATGCACACGAGCATCAGGATCCCGAAGGCGATGAACCACCGCTTGCGGTGCCCGACGATGTCGAACGCGCCGGTGCCCGTGTAGAGGCGGGTGAACACGGACTCCTTGTGCTCCTTCCCGGCCACGTCACGCCTCCTTCGCGGTCGCGCCGACATGGCTGGTGGACCTGCGTTTGGCCCCGAGTTTCTGCACGGCACCCAGTCCCGAGAGCTTCGGGCTCGACAGCCTCTTCGACTTCGCGATGAGCGCCACGAGCGGATGGGTCACGAGGAAGACGACGATCAGGTCGAGCACCGTCGACATGCCCAGGGTGAAGGCGAAGCCCTTCACCTCGCCGACCGCGAGCACGTAGAGCACGCCCGCGGCCAGGAACATGATCGCGTCGGAGGCGAGAATGGTCCGCCTGGCCCGCAGCCAGCCTCGCGGCACCGCGGAGCGGAACGTCCTGCCCTCACGCATCTCGTCCTTGAGCCGTTCGAAGTAGACGACGAACGAGTCGGCGGTGACACCGATGGCGATGATGAACCCGGCGACGCCCGCGAGGTCGAGGGTGAACCCGACCCAGCGGCCGAGCAGCACCAGCACCGCGTAGACGATCGCGGCCGACAGCGCGAGCGACAGCACCGTCAGCACGCCGAGCATGCGGTAGTAGATCAGGCAGTAGACGAACACCAGCGCGATCCCGATCGCGCCCGCGATCAGCCCGGCCTCCAGGGAGGCGAGTCCCAGGGTCGCCGACACGGTGGTGGCGTCCGAGGACGAGAACGACAGCGGCAGCGAGCCGTACTTCAGCACGTCGGCCAGGTTCTTGGCCTCCTGCTGCGTGAACTGGCCGTTGATCTCCGTCTGGCCGTTGGGGATGGCCTCGGTGATGTTCGGCGCCGACACGACCTTGGTGTCGAGCACGAACGCGGCGCGCTGGTTGACGTTGGCGGCGGTGAAGTCGGCCCAGGTGTCGGCGCCACCGCTCTTGAAGGTCAGGTTCACGACCCAGCCACCGCGCTGCTGGTTGTAGCCGGACGAGGCGTCCTCGATCTCGGTGCCCTCCAGGAACACCGGCCCGAGGATGTACTTCTCCGTGCCGTCCTCGTTGCAGGTCGCCAGCGGCAGCTTCGGATCGTCGTTGCCGACGAGCGGGTCGGCCGAGCCGGGCCTGCACTGCAGCTCGGCGAGCGTCTGCGCCTGGAGCTGCTGCGCGGCGGCGACGGCGGCCTGGTCGCCCGGGTTGGCGGGCACCAGCGCCTGGTTCTGCCGGGCCTCTTTCGCCGCCCTGATCTCGGCTGCGGCCTTCTGCTCCGGCGTCTGGTCGTCGTCCTGCTGCTGGGCCGCCTGCGGCGCGCTGCCACCGCCGTCGGCGGGTGGCTGGGACTCGCCCGTCGGCGGCGTCGAGGACTCCGGGGCCTGTCCGGTACCGGGCTGCTGCTGCTGCGGGGCGGCGCCCGCGGGTTCCGCGTAGAGGACCTGGCGGAAGCCCAGTTTCGCGGTCCGGCCGAGGGTCTTGGCCTGCTCGCCCTCGTCGCCGGGCACGGTGATGACGACGTTGCTGCCGTCGAGGAGCACCTCGGCGCCGCTCACGCCGATTCCGTTGACGCGGGTCTCGATGATCTGGCGGGCCTGCTGCAGCTGCTCCCGCGACGGCTCGGAGCCGTCCGGGGTGCGCGCGGTCAGGGTGACCCGGGTTCCGCCCTGCAGGTCGATGCCCAGCTTCGGCGTTGGCTGCCGGTCACCGGTGAGAAACACCAGTCCGTACAGCACGACGATGATCAGGACGAAAAAGCTGAGGTAGCGTCCCGGGCGGATCTGCCCGGCCGGTGGTGCCACGGTCGGTCGGTCTCCTCGAACTGGGTACAGCGGCTAACGGGTCGCACCGCACACGCCCGCCGCCTTGGTGAGACAGCGAACACACGCAGCACCGAGACAGTACTCGGTGCTGCGTGAACGCCGTGTTCGCCCCGCGCCGGAGCGTGGCGCACCGACGTGAACGGGTCGAGCCTCTACTTCTTGCCGTGCTCGAGCGGCGGGGCGACCTGCGGGCCCTTGGCGGCCTCGGTCTCCTTCTCGTCGGCCTCGGCGACCGTGGAGTCCTCAACGAGTGCCGTGTCGCCCTCCTCGTCGGAGGCCGGCTCGTCGTCGGCGACCGGGTTGATCTTCTCGCGCACGGCCTGCCGCAGCCAGGTGGTGACCACGCCGTCGGCGATCTCGAGGTCGATCGTGGTCTCGTCGCTGGCGTCGGCCACGGTCGCGTACAGACCGGAGGTGGTCATCACGCGGTCACCGGGGGCCAGGCTGTTCTGCAGCTCCTGCTGCTGCGCCATCATCCGCTTCTGCTTGCGCGTACCCATGACCAGGGGAATCGCGACGACGAGCATCAGCAGCAGCGGCAGGAAAAGGCCTTCCATGGTTCTCCATTCGGAGGACGCCGCCGGTAGCGAAACGTCCGAGTTTGTCTGAATGTGCTCTGTCGAGTGTGCCAGGTACCGCCGGGAATGCCAGCACCGCCCGGCACGCGCACCTCGCGCTTTCTCAGTCGAACAGGGTCGGCGCCACCGCGTCAACCCCGGTGACGTCGGCCGGTGCCTGCAGCCCAAGGTGCTCCCACGCGGCCGCGGTAGCGACGCGACCACGCGGGGTGCGCGCGAGCATACCCGCGCGCACGAGATAAGGCTCACACACCTCTTCGACCGTCGTCGGCTCCTCCCCCACGGCCACCGCGAGCGTGGACACGCCCACCGGGCCACCACCGAAGGACCGCACGAGCGCGGCCAGCACCGCGCGGTCGAGCCGGTCGAGTCCCAGCTCGTCGACGTCGTAGACCGCCAGCGCCGCCCTGACCACGTCGAGCGTGCCGGTGCCGTCGGCCCGCACCTCCGCGTAGTCCCGGACGCGGCGCAGCAGCCGGTTCGCGATCCGCGGGGTCCCGCGCGAGCGCCGGGCGATCTCGGCGCGGCCCTGCGGGTCGACGGAGATGCCGAGCAGGTCGGCCGAGCGCTGCACGACCTGCTCCAGCTCCTCCGGCGTGTAGAACTCCATCTGGCCGGTGAAACCGAACCGGTCGCGCAGCGGACCCGTCAGCGCCCCGGACCGCGTGGTAGCGCCGACCAGCGTGAACGGCGCGATCTCCAGCGGGATGCTCGTCGCGCCCGGTCCCTTGCCGACCACCACGTCGACGCGGAAGTCCTCCATCGCCAGATACAGCATCTCCTCGGCCGGCCGCGCGATGCGGTGGATCTCGTCGATGAACAGCACGTCGCCCTCGGCGAGGTTGGACAGCATCGCGGCGAGGTCGCCCGCGCGCTCCAGCGCGGGGCCGGACGTGATGCGGATCGAGGCGCCGAGCTCCGCCGCGATGATCATCGCCATGCTCGTCTTGCCGAGCCCCGGCGGGCCGGAGAGCAGCACGTGGTCGGGCGGGACGCCCCGCTTGCGAGCGCTCTCCAGCACGAGGCTGAGCTGCTCGCGCACGCGCGGCTGGCCCACGAAGTCGGCGAGCAGGCGGGGCCGCAGCGCCGTCTCGACCTCGCGCTCCCCGGTCTGCGGCAACGCCGACAGCGCCGCTTCGTCGGGCTCGAAGTCGGTCATGTGACCATCGTCCATGGTTCCGGGTCAGCGCTTTCGGCCGAGGGTGGTGAGCGCGGCCCGCAGCACGCTGGAGGTGTCGGCTCCCGCGTCGGCCGCGACGACCTTGTCCACCGCCTGCTCGGCCTGTTTGACGGGAAAGCCCAGCCCCACGAGCGCCTCGACGACCTCGGAGCGCACGGCGCTCGCGGCGGTGGCGCCGCCCGCGGCCGCACCCGAGGGCTCAGCGGCGAGCACCTTGTCCCGCAGCTCCAGCGTGAGCCGCTCGGCGCCCTTGCGCCCGATGCCCGGCACCTGCGTGAGCACGGTGATGTTGCCCTCGGCCAGCGCGGTGCGCAGCTTGTCGGGATCGAGCACGGCCAGCGCGGCGAGCGCGAGCCGGGGACCGATGCCCGAGACGGTCTGGAGCAGGCCGAACAGCTCGCGCGCCTCGGCGTCGGCGAACCCGAAGAGCGTCAGCGAGTCCTCCCGCACCACGAGCGAGGTGAACAGGCGCGTCTCCTCGCCCCGGCGCAGGGTCGCAAGCGTCGAGGGCGTGGCCTGCACGGCGAGCCCGACCCCGCCCACCTCCACCACCACGTGGTCGAGCCCGACGGAGAGCACCTCTCCGCGCACCGAGGAGATCATCGCTTCGCTCCCAGCGTTTTCCCGCCCTGCCCGGGCTTCTGCTTCGCCGCGGCGGCCAGCCGCGCGCGGTGGGTCCTGGCGAGCTGCGCCGCCCGCGCCTCCGCCTCGGCCAGTCGCGCGCGCATCGGCTCCCGCCACAGGTGGCAGATGGCGAGCGCGAGCGCGTCGGCGGCGTCGGCGGGGCTCGGCGCCTGCGCGAGCTTGAGCAGCCGGGTCACCATGCCGGTGACCTGCGCCTTGTCGGCCCGGCCCGAGCCGGTGACGGCGGCCTTGACCTCACTGGGCGTGTGGAAGACGACCGGAAGGCCCCGGCGCGCCGCGCTGAGCGCCACGACTCCGCCCGCCTGCGCGGTGCCCATCACGGTGCGCACGTTGTGCTGGCTGAACACCCGCTCGACGGCGACGGCCTCGGGTCGGTACGTGTCGAGCCACTCCTCGACGGCGTCGGCGACCTGAAGCAGCCTGCCCGCGAGGTCGGCGTCGGGCGGCGTGCGCACGACGTCGACGGCCACGCAGGTGACCGTGCGGCCGAGGCCGCCGTCCACGACACCGAGCCCGCATCGGGTCAGCCCGGGGTCGACACCGAGCACGCGCAACGGGCCTCCCTCTCGCCACGAACACCAGTTCGAGCACGAAGGCTACCCGCTGCGCGGCGAGGGGAGGACGAGGCGCGCCGGGTCAGGCGCAGCGCACGAGCGCCTGCACGGGCGTGTGGTCGGACGGGTAGCGGCCACGCAGGCGGAACGTGTTGATCGCGGCGGCGAGCACGTCGACGCGGGCGCTGGCGAGCACCCAGTCGATGCGGTTCGCGCCGAGCACCGGGTCCCGGTAGTTCGGGAACGTTCCCCATTCCGGGGTCAACTGCCTGCCCGCCAGCCACGTGTCGGTGAGCCCGCCGTCGGTGACGAGGACGCGGTAGGACTCGGAGCCGGGTGCCGGGGTGTTGAAGTCGCCGGTGAGCACCACGGGCAGCGCGGGGTCGAAGCCGGCGATCCGGTCGCGCACGAGCGCGGCGCTGCGCTGGCGCGAGGGTTCGGACTGGTGGTCGAAGTGCGTGTTGACGTGGACGAACTCGGTGCCGGTGCGGCGGTCCGCGAAGCGCACCCACGTGACCATCCTGATCACGTTGTTGCCCCACGACGTCGAGCCGATGACGTTCGGGGTGTCGGAGAGCCAGAAGTGGTCGAGATCGAGCGGTTCGAGCCTGCGGGCGTCGTAGTAGATCGCCATGAACTCGCCGCGGCCGCCGCCCTCGCGGCCGAGCCCGATCCAGTCGTAGTGCCCCGGCAGGTCGGCACTCACCTGCTTCACCTGGTGGTACAGCGCCTCCTGGACGCCGAGCACGGTCGGCCGCTCCACGTCGAGGAAGCGCGCCAGCACCGGGCGCCGGTCGGTCCAGGAGTCCGGCGTGCCGGGCGCGGCCTTGGTGTCCAGCCGGATGTTGAACGACATCACGTGCAGATTCGTGCCCTTGGCCTCGCCGATGACGGCCTTGCCCTGGCCCGCGGCGTTCGCCGTCCCCGAGGCGACAACGAGCCCCGCGGCCCCCGCGACGCCCGCCAGTCCGAGCGCCCCACGTCTCGAGATTCCGCTCTGTTCCACGACATCCTCCTCACCTGCGGGCACGGTGCCCGGGAGGACTTTCGTGGTCGCTCATGAGCGGCGCCCGGCGTGCGGGCGAGCACGAGGAGAACGGGGGCCGAATTCCACCCCCTGTCTATCCGATGTGGACGGTCAGGGCCCGTCGACGCCCGGCGTCCAGCTCTCCGGCCTGCCGGTCATCGTCAGCACCGGCTGCCACGCGGCGAACCCCTCCGGCGCACCCTCCTGCCACGGCCAGTGGCCCGAGGGGGTCGGCACGATGATCTGCACGGCGGGGAAGTCGCCGTCGGGGTAGACGAGGAACGCGCTGCCGAAGAATTCGGGGTAGTGCCCCGGCGCGACCTGCTCGAAGGTCACCGGCACACCCTCGAAGAAATCGTTGTACAGCTTGCCGAATTCGAACTTCTCGCCCGCGGCCGCGCGGTCGACGTAGGCGTCGAGGAGCACGGGCGCGAACTCGCCGGGGAGCCCGACCACCACCGCCTCCGGCACCTCGTGCATCGCCCACGCGCACACGGTGAAGGCAAAGCCGGCCCCGTTGCCGTCCGCGGCCACGGTGATCACCGCGTTGCCGCGTTTCTCCGCTTGCGCGACGATCCACTCACGCAGCTGCTGGTCTTTGTCGTCGGCAACGGTTTCGGACGTCACGGCGGCCATTGTGCCGTACGGCCGCGCGAGCCCCCAAGGGGTTCAACGGAGACCCGAGTGGGAATCCCGGACCGCCGGACGTGACGCAGTTCCTACGCTCCGGCGGCCGAGGGCGCCTACCATCGACCAACCCGCACCCGACCCCACGGGAAGACCCCATGACCGACCCCACGCTGAAGTCCCCGCCGCCGCAGGGCGGCAGCGAGGACCTGCAGGACCAGATCCTGGCCGCCGAGCTCAAGCTCATGACCGGTGAGCGGCTCAACTCCACGGAGGAGCGCCTGCTGGCCTACACCGTGTTCTCCGGCGGCTGCTCCTCCTGCCCGCGCTGACGGACGTCAGCCGACCTCGGCCATGACCTCGTCGGAAACGTCGAAGTTCGCGTAGACGTTCTGCACGTCGTCGCAGTCCTCGAGCGCGTCGATCAGCCGGAAGACCTTCTTGGCGCCCTCGGCGTCCAGCGGCACGTTGACCGACGGCAGGAAGTTCGCCTCCGCCGACTCGTAGTCGTACCCGGCCTCCTGCAGTGCCGACCGCACGCCGACGAGGTCACCGGCCTCCGAGACGATCTCGAAGCTCTCCCCGAGGTCGTTGACCTCCTCCGCGCCCGCGTCGAGCACGGCCATGAGCACGTCGTCCTCGGACAGCTCGCCCTTGGGCATGAGCACGACGCCCTTGCGGTTGAACAGGTACGCGACCGAGCCGGGGTCGGCGAGCGAGCCGCCGTTGCGGGTCAGCGCGGTGCGCACCTCGGAGGCGGCGCGGTTCTTGTTGTCGGTGAGGCATTCGATCAGCACGGCCACGCCGTTGGGGCCGTAGCCCTCGTACGTGATGTTCTGCCAGTCGGCGCCACCGGCCTCCTCACCGGCGCCGCGCTTGCGCGCGCGCTCGATGTTGTCCTGGGGGACGGAGTTCTTCTTCGCCTTCTGGATGGCGTCGTACAGCGTCGGGTTGCCGTCCGGGTCGCCCCCGCCGGTCCGCGCGGCGACCTCGATGTTCTTGATCAGTCTCGCGAACAGCTTGCCACGCTTGGCGTCGAGGGCGGCCTTCTTGTGCTTGGTGGTGGCCCACTTGGAGTGGCCGCTCATCTCTCCTCCAAAATCACTTCTCCTGCACGATGCCCACGAACAGCCGGTGCACGCGCTCGTCCCCCGTCAGCTCCGGGTGGAACGCGGTGGCGAGCACCGTCCCCTGGCGGACCGCGACGATCCTATCCGCCGCCGCTCCGGCGTCCCTGGTGTGCGGGATCCTGGCGAGCACCTCCACGCCGTCGCCGGTCTTCTCGACCCACGGGGCGCGGATGAAGACGGCGTGCAGCGAGCCGCCCTCGACACCGGTGAAGTCCAGGTCGCCCTCGAACGAGTCCACCTGGCGGCCGAACGCGTTGCGCCGCACCACCATGTCGAGCGCGTCGAGCTGGTGCTGGTCCTCGCGGCCGTCGAGCGCCTGCCTCGCCAGCAGGATCATGCCCGCGCACGAGCCGAACGCGGGCATGCCGTCGGCCAGCCGCCCGCGCAGCGGCTCCAGCAGCTCGAACGTCTCCAGCAGGCGCGACATGGTGGTGGACTCACCGCCCGGGAGCACGAGGCCGTCGACCTCGGCGAGCTCACGCGGCCTGCGCACGGGCACCGCGGTGGCTCCCGCCCGTTCCAGCATCGCGGCGTGCTCCCGCACGTCGCCCTGCAGGGCGAGCACTCCGATGACCGGTCGCTTCTTCGACACGCAACAGCACCTTCCAGGAACTCCCTGGTCAAGCCTACTGTGCGGAGGCGGGCCTCCGGTCAGGGCACCCCGAGCAGCCGCAGGAGCGCGGCCGTGGCGGCCGCAGCGAGGACCACCACGACGAAGGGCGCCTTGCGCCACGCCAGCAGCCCGCCGACCGCGACCCCGGCGGGCCTGGCGAACCCGACGAACTCGTGGCCGTCGAGCAGCGCCGCCGTCGCGACCAGTGCCGCGAGCAGCGTCACCGCGGAGATCGCCATGAGTTTCTCGACGCGCGGGGACAGCTCGACCCTGGCTCGCAGCACGGGCCCGGCGAAGCGGAACGCGAAGGTGCCCGCGCCCAGCACGACGGTGGCGACGATGAGCGTGGCCGCGGAGATCACGACGCCGCCTCCTTCTCCTTCTCAGCGGGTTCGGCCTGCCCGCCCGCGAAGCTCACGAGCACCCCGGCGAGCGCGAGCAGCACGGGCAGGCCCGCGGGCAGGAACGGCGCCGTGGCCAGCGCGATCACCACGCCGGCCAGCGCGGCCCTGCGGGTCGCCTGGTCCTTGAGGGAGGGCAGCACGAGCGCGAGCAGCACGGCGGGGAACGCGGCGTCGAGGCCGAAGGCGTCGGTGTCGCTGACCACCGTGCCGCCGAACGCGCCGAGCACGACCCCGATGTTCCAGCAGACGAACAGCCCGATGCCGCACGCCCAGTAGGCGGCCCTGCGGCGCTCGGCGTCGCGCTGCGCCAGCGCGAACGCGACGGTCTCGTCGATCATCAGGTGGGTGCCGGCGATCCGGCGGGCCCAGCGGTCGCCGAGGACGTCGCCGACCGCGAAGCCGAAGGGCAGGTGCCTGGCGTTGACCAGCAGCCCGGCGACCACGGCGGCGATCGGGTTGCCGCCGGAGGCGACCAGCCCGACGAACATGAACTGCGCGGCGCCCGCGAAGACGACGAGTGACAGCAGCATCGGCAGCCACAGCGGCAGGCCGG
The DNA here is from genome assembly GCF_003202235.1 of Prauserella flavalba. GTDB lineage: Bacteria > Actinomycetota > Actinomycetes > Mycobacteriales > Pseudonocardiaceae > Prauserella_A > Prauserella_A flavalba. The sequence continues at coordinate 42,162 of NZ_MASU01000008.1, read as the reverse complement.
AGCTCACCGTGATCGCACCGAAGGAGACGCCGACGACCGCGTCGGCGAGGCAGACCAGCGCGATGTCACGCGCGAGTCCGCGGTCCAGGGTTCGCCATATCGAACGCATCGCCTTCTATACTGGACGAACGACCGACGTTCGTCAAGCCGAACGACCCGACTTCTGGAGCGAACGATATGCCGGAGAGCAGGGAGAACGGAGCACCACTCGCGGTGATCGCGGCGTCACTGCAGCGGGAGCGCCGCCGTGCCGGGCTGTCGCTGGCCGAGGTCGCGCGCAGGGCCGGCATCGCGAAGTCGACGCTCTCCCAGCTCGAGGCGGGCACCGGCAACCCGAGCGTCGAGACGCTGTGGGCGCTGAGCGTGGCGCTCGACGTGCCGTTCGCGCAGCTGGTGGAGCCGACCCGGCCGAAGGTGCAGCTGATCCGGGCCGGCGAGGGCCCGACGTTCGCGGCCGAGCGCGCCGACTACGTCGCGACGATGCTCAGCGCGTGCCCGCCCAACGCCCGGCGCGACGTGTTCCAGATCGTGGCCCAGCCGGGCAAGCCCCGGGAGTCCGATCCGCACATGCCCGGCGTGGTCGAGCACGTGGTGCTGAGCCGGGGCCGCGCGCTCGTCGGGCTGTCGGAGGAGCCCGTCGAGCTCGGCCCCGGCGACTACATCAGCTACCCCGGCGACGTGCCGCACGTGTTCGAGGCGCTCGAACGCGACACGGTCGCCGTGCTCGTCTCCGAGCACGTCTGACTCACACCCGCCGCAGGTCCCGCAGCATCGTCACCGCGAGCACGGCGAGACCGGCCGAGAGCACCGCGGCGGCCACGGCCACCGCGCCCAGGCCCGAGGTGAACGCCGCCCGCGCGACGTCGAGCACGTCGGCGGCGAGCCCGGGCGGCAGCTCCCGCGCGGAGGTGACGGCCCCGGCCAGCGTGCCCCGCGCGGCCTCGGCCGTCCCGGCGGGCAGCCCGTCCGGGAGCGCGCCCGCGACCTGGCCCCGGTAGACGATCCCGAGCAGACTGCCCAGCGTCGCGACACCCAGTGCGATGCCCAGCTCGCCGCTGGTCTCCGACACCGAGGACGCCGAGCCCGCCCGCTCCGGCGGGGCCGAGCTGACCACGAGCTCCGTGCCGAGCGCGCCGATGGGCGAGCAGCCGAGGAACCCGAGGACCAGGCCCACGACGAGCAGGGACAACCCCGTTGCCGAACCGGCCTGGGCGAGCATGAGCCACCCCGCCGCCGAGAGCGCCATCCCGGCCCCGATCACGGTCGAGGGCCGGAACCGGCGGGCCAGCACCGGGGCCAGCAGCGAGCCCGCGATGAGCGCGAGGGCGGGCGCGACCAGCCACAGCCCGGCCTCCAGCGGTGAGAGTCCCTCGACGAACTGCAGGTACTGCCCGACGACGAGATACACGCCGCCCTGCATGATCATCCCGCAGAGCAGGATCCCGAGCGCGATGCTGAACGCCCTGTTGCCGAAGAGCCTGGGGTCCAGCAGCGGGTCGGTGAGCCTGCGCTGCCTGCGGACGAACACGGCTCCGGCCAGTGCGCCGACGGCGACGGCGAGCAGCGCGCGCCACCACGGCCCGTCCCCGGCGAGCTCCTTGAGGCCGTAGACGGCGGGCAGCACGGTGGCCAGCGACAGGGCCACACTCGGCAGGTCGAGGCGGCCCGACCCGCTGCCCCGGTGGGCCGGCAGCACCAGTGGCCCGGCCACCAGCAGCAGGAGCATCACCGGCACACCGATGAGGAACACCGAGCCCCACCAGAACGTCTCCAGCAGGACGCCGCCGACCACGGGGCCCAGCGCGGCGCCGCCCATGAAACAGCTGATGAACACGCCGATGGCGAGCCCGCGCTGCCCGCCCTCGGGGAACATCTCGGTGATCAGCCCCAGCGAGGTCGGCATGAGCGTCGCCGCCGCGATACCGAGCAGCACCCTGCCCGCGATGAGCATCTCCGGGCTGACCGAGTAGGCCGCGAGCACCGACGCGGCCCCGAACGCGGCGGCGCCGATGAGCAGCAGCCTGCGCCTGCCGATCCGGTCCCCCAGCCCGCCCATCGTGACCAGGAACCCGGCGATGAGGAAGCCGTAGCTGTCCATGATCCACAGCTCCTGGGTGGGCGACGGCGCGAGGTCGGCACTCAGCTGCGGGAGGGCGAGGAAGAGCACGGTGTTGTCGATCGAGAGCAACAGCGTCGGCAGGCCCAGCACGGCCAGGCCGAGCCATTCGCGACGACCCGCTCGTCGCGGCGCCGTGGTGTCCGTGGTCATGGGTGACCCCCTTTTCATTACGATACGACTCGTAATGTATCGGGTAGGATCGAGGGCATGCAATCCCCTCGCGAACCGGCCCGCGCGGGACGGCCGCGGAACACGCAGATCGACGCCGCCGTGCTCGACGCGACGCTCGCCGTCCTCGACGCCTCCGGCTACACGCGCTTCACACTCGAGGAGGTCGCGCGCAGGGCCGGCACCACGAAGCCGGCCATCTACCGGCGCTGGCCCACCCGCCAGCACCTCGTGCTGGCCGCGCTCGCCCGGCGGCTCGGGGAGGTCGCGGTCCCCGACAGCGACTGCACCCTGTGCGACCTGGCGGAGTGCATCAGCGTGTTCGTCGCGGCGTTCGACCGCATGCCGCCCGGCGTGCTCGGCCCGCTGCTGGCCGACTGCACGGCGGAACCGGGACTGCGCGGCGACTTCATGACCATGCTGTTCGCCCCGCCCCGCGCCGCGGTGGAGCGGACGCTCACGCGCGCCATCGCCCGCGGCGACCTGCGCGCCGATCTCGACCTCGGCCTGACCCTCGACCTGCTCGGCTCACTCGTGCACTACCGCGCCCTGTTCGGACACGCCGCCACGAGCAACGCCGAGATCGAGCGGGCGGTGGAGACCCTGTTGCAGGGCATCGCGACCGACTATCCCCGCCTGGTCGAGCACAGCAGGCAACTGCAGGGCGAGCCGGACCTCCACCAGCTGCACCCCTAGTGACCCACCCCGACCGCAGTGAAGGCCACCTTGCCTGCGTTGAACGCAGGCAAGGTGGCCTTCACTGCAGCTGTCTCGAGGGGGTTACCAGCCGCGCTCGGCGAGCCGGTGCGGCTCGGGCACGTCGTCGACGTTGATGCCGACCATGGCCTCGCCGAGACCGCGCGAGACCTTCGCGAGTACGTCGGGGTCGTCGTGGAACGTCGTCGCCTTCACGATCGCCTCGGCCCGCTTCGCCGGGTCGCCGGACTTGAAGATGCCCGAGCCCACGAACACGCCCTCGGCGCCCAGCTGCATCATCATCGCGGCGTCGGCGGGGGTGGCGATGCCACCGGCGGTGAACAGCACGACCGGCAACTTGCCGGTGGCCGCGACCTCCTTGACCAGCTCGTACGGTGCCTGCAGCTCCTTGGCCGCGACGTAGAGCTCGTCCTCCGGCAGGGCGGTGAGCTTGCGCAGTTCCGCGCGGATCTTGCGCATGTGCGTGGTGGCGTTGGAGACGTCGCCGGTGCCCGCCTCACCCTTGGAGCGGATCATCGCCGCGCCCTCATTGATGCGGCGCAGCGCCTCGCCGAGGTTGGTCGCACCGCAGACGAACGGCACGGTGAACGCCCACTTGTCGATGTGGTTGGCGTAGTCGGCCGGGGTGAGCACCTCGGACTCGTCGACGTAGTCGACGCCGAGCGACTGCAGCACCTGCGCCTCGACGAAGTGGCCGATGCGGGCCTTGGCCATCACGGGAATGGAGACGGCGGAGATGATGCCGTCGATCAGGTCCGGGTCGCTCATCCTGGCGACGCCACCCTGGGCGCGGATGTCAGCGGGCACGCGCTCCAGCGCCATCACCGCGACGGCACCGGCGTCCTCGGCGATCTTCGCCTGCTCGGGCGTGACGACATCCATGATCACACCGCCCTTGAGCATCTCGGCCATGCCGCGCTTCACGCGGGCGGTGCCGGTCTCGGGCAGGGGGGAGCTGGTGGACTGGGCGTCAGACACTGAGGGAGCCTTTCACGACACAAAGGGGGTTACGGGTCCAGCGTACGTTCGACGTGGACCGCTGAAAGGTGCCAGTAGCGGGCTATCTCGGCAGGCCACTTTCGCCCGGTCGCCGCATGGCCTTGCCGGGCGTCCGCAACGGGTGTGTGATCGAGGGCACACCTCGACACCGACGTCGGCGCAAGGGAGACCCGCGATGGCCGAGAAGCAGACGAAGAACGGCGACGCCGGGGCCGCGGTCGCTGTAGACGATCCCGGCAGGGTACGCAACGTGGTACTGGTCGGGCCCTCCGGTTCCGGCAAGACCACCCTCACCGAGGCCCTGCTCGTCGCATCCGGGACGGTGAACCGCGCCGGATCCGTCGTGGAGGGCACCACGGTCTGCGACCACGACCCCGCCGCGGTGCGGCAGCAGCGCTCGGTGGGCCTCTCGGTCGCCCCGGTGGTCTACGGCGACGTCAAGATCAACCTCATCGACACCCCCGGCTACGCGGACTTCGTCGGCGAACTGCGCGCGGGCCTGCGCGCCGCCGACGCCGCCCTGTTCGTCGTGAGCGCGGGCGAGGGCATCGACCCGGCGACCGTCGCGCTCTGGGAGGAATGCGCCCAGGTCGGCATGCCGCGTGCCGTGATCGTGTCCCGGCTCGACCACGCACGGGCCGACGTCGAGGGCGAGATCGCGGCGTGCCAGGACGCGTTCGGCTCCGGCGTCCTTCCGCTGTACCTGCCCGCTGGCGGCGGCAAGCAGGGCCTGATCGGCCTGATCACCCAGCGGTTCTTCGACTACTCGAACGGCTACCCGCCCGCCATCGGCGAGCCGGATCCCGCCGACCTGGAACGGCTCACCGACGCCCGCAACGAGCTGATCGAGGGAATCATCGCCGAGAGCGAGGACGAGACCCTCATGGACCGCTACCTCGCGGGCGAGCCGATCGCCGAGGACACACTCATCGCCGACCTCGAGACCGCCGTCGCGCGCGGCACCTTCCACCCGGTGATCCCGGTGTGCGCGGAGACCGGCGTCGGACTGGCCGAGGTACTCGACGGCATCGCGCGCGCGTTCCCGTCACCGCTGGAACACGACCTGCCCGAGGTGACCTCTCCCGACGGGGTGCCGCACCCCCGCCTCTCCCCCGACCCTGGCGGCCCGCTCGCCGCCGAGGTCGTGCGGACGGCGGTGGACTCCTACGTCGGCAGGGTCTCGCTCGTGCGCGTGTTCTCCGGGACGCTGCGGCCGGAACGGCCGGTGCACGTGTCGGGCCACGGCCTCGCCGAGCGCGGGCACGCCGACCACGACACCGACGAGCGCGTCGCCCACCTCTACTCGCCGCTGGGCGCGAGCCTGCGGGAGGTGCCCTACTGCGTCGCGGGAGACCTGTGCGCCCTCACCAAGATCGGCTCGGCGGAGACCGGCGACACGGTGTCCTATCCGGACGATCCGCTGCTGATGCGGCCGTGGGCCATGCCGGAACCGCTGCTGCCGGTAGCCGTGGTGGCCAAGACCCGCAGCGACGAGGACGCGCTCGCCCGCAACCTGTCACGGCTCGTGGCCGGTGACCCGACGCTGCGCATGGAACGCAACCCGGAGACCAACCAGCTCGTGCTGTGGTGCATGGGCGAGGCGCACGCCGACGTGGTGCTGTCCCGCCTGCGCGCGGGCGGCGCCGAGGTGGACACCGAACCGGTGCGCATCAGCCTGCGCTCGACGTTCGCCGGCAAGGCGAGCGGGCACGGCAGGCACGTCAAGCAGTCCGGAGGGCACGGGCAGTACGCCGTGTGCGACATCGAGGTCGAGCCGCTGCCGCGCGGTTCGGGGTTCGAGTTCGTCGACAAGGTCGTCGGCGGGGCCGTGCCACACCAGTTCATCCCGAGCGTGGAGAAGGGCGTGCGGGCGCAGCTGCGCAAGGGCCTCGTCGACGACCACCCCGTCGTCGACGTGCGCGTGACGCTGTTCGACGGCAAGGCGCACAGCGTGGACTCCTCCGACGCGGCGTTCCAGACCGCGGGCGCGCTCGCGTTGAAGGACGCGGCGGCGAAGACGAGCGTGATCCTGCTCGAACCGCTCGACGAGGTGCTCGTCCAGCTTCCCGACGACCACCTGGGCGCCGTGCTCGGCGACCTGTCGTCGCGGCGGGGCAGGGTGCTCGGCACCGAGTCGGCGGGCGACGGCCGGAGCGTGATCCGCGCGGAGGTGCCCGCGACGGAGCTGCTGCGCTACGCCATCGACCTGCGGTCGATGACCTCGGGCACGGCGAGCTTCACGCGCCGCCACGCCCGCTACGACCCCATGCCCGAAAGCCTCGCCGCCCGCTGATCCCGGCCCCCAAGGCCACCTTTGTTGCGCTCAACGCACCAAAGGTGGCCTTGGGGGCGGTTGGTACCCCTCAGAAGTGGAAGCCGCCGGGACGGCCGTTGCGGTCGGCGAGCAGGCCGGCGAGGGTCGCGATCGCGATCTCCGGCGGCGTGCGGGAGCCGATGTTGAGGCCGACGGGCCGGTGCACGCGGGCGATGTCGGCGGTGTCCACGCCGAGCGCCTGCAACGCGGCCACGTGCGGGCCCTTGTGGCGCGGGTTGCCGAGCACGCCGATCCAGCGGGCAGGCTGCGCCAGCGCGTCGCGCAGCACCTCCCCGAGCTCCTCACGGTGGTGATCGGTGACGACGACGTCGGCGGTGCCGTCGAGCCCGGGCACCGCGGTGACCGCTCCCGCCGCCCGCGCGCGCTCCGGATCCGGGTCCACGAGCACCGGCGTGAAGCCGAGATCCCGGCCGTAGCGGAGCAGGTACTCCGCGACGGGCGAGGCGAACACCGCCACCAGCGTGCGCTCGGCCGTGCCGCCCTCGGCCTTGCCGTGCGCGACATCGCAGGCGGGATCGGACTCCGGATTCTGCGCCATGCCGGCCAGTCTGGCACACCGGCGCGCTCAGCGAACCGAGCGCAGCCTCCCGTCCCAGCCCGCGTCCAGCAGCGACGGCAGCAGCTCCCCGAGCTGCTCCGGGTACACGACCTCGCCGGTCTCCCGCAGCTCGTCGGCGCTCCACCACCGGTGCTCGTCGATGGTGGCCACCTCGACCTCGTTGAACCCGGAGGTGTCCACGGCGAGGTCACCATCCACTTCGGCGAGGAAGAACCACTCCGTGCCGTCGTAGCGGCGGCCGTCGAAGCTGAACTCGACGCGCCTGCGCCACACAGGGCCGACGAGCCGCTCGGCCGCCGTGTCGAGGCCGGTCTCCTCCTTCAGCTCGCGCACCGCCGCCGAGCGCAGGTCCTCACCGTCCTCGACGCCGCCGCCGACGGTGAACCAGAACGAGGAGCCGTCCTCGCCGGGGTCACGGCCGTTGAACAGCAGCACGCGGCCACCGGCGTCGACGAGCAGCACCCTGGCGGACGTGCGGGGCGTCGGCAGCGCCGCCGCCGTGTCCAGCTCCGGCTCCGCGATCTCGAAGTACTCCGGCTGCTTCGCCTTGCCGGCAAGCTTGAAGTAGCGCACCTTCCGCCGCCGCCGCAGCGCGAGCGTGTCGCGCACGGCGTCGTTGTAGACCCTGCGCGCGATCACGACGCGGTGCTCGGCGTCGCTCAGCTCGTCGGCCAGCGGCGCGGGCAGCACGCTCCGGTCCACGTCGGCCAGCTGCCGGGTCAGCTCGTTCTCGGCGAGCTCGCGCTCCGGGCGGGGCGCGGACTCCGCGCCCTCCGCGGTCGCGCGCAACATCCCCGCCTGCCCGGCCGGCAGCACGCTCGCCGCGACGGTTCTCGCGACCACGGCCCTGCGGGCGAGCGCGGCGTCGAGCGCCGCCCAGCCCGCGTCCATGCGCACGTGCAGCCGGTCGAGGCGGTTGGCGGTCGCCACCAGGAAGAGGCCGCCGGCCACGACGAGCGCGGCCAGCACGGCGAGCAGCACGACGAGGGTGTTCACCGCGGCACTTCCTGATCGGTGCTGACCTTGCGCGGGTCGGCGGCGATCGCGGTCTCGTACACCCGCAGCACCTGCTTCACCACGGTCTGCCAGTCGAACATCGCGACGCGCTCGGTGGCCGCCGCCGAGAGCCGCGCCCGGCGCTGGTCGTCGCCGAGCACGTCGCGCAGCGCGTCGGCGAGCGCGGCCGGGTCGCCGGTGGGTGTGAGCACCCCGGCGCGGCCGTCGTCGAGGACGCGGCGGAACGAGTCGAGATCGCTGGCCACCACGGGGGTTCCCGCCGCCATCGCCTCGGTGAGGATCATGCCGAAGCTCTCACCGCCGGTGTTGGGCGCGCAGTAGACGTCGACGCTGCGCAGCGCCCGCGCCTTGGTGGCGTCGTCGACCTGCCCGAGCACGTCGATCCGCCGGGCGAGCTCGGGACCCGCCTCGCGGCGCAGCGTGTCGGCGTCTCCCCTGCCCACCACGAGCAGGCGCAGCCCCGGCTGCCCGGGCGCGAGCAGGCGCAGCGCGCCGAGTAGCACCGCCATGCCCTTGCGCGGTTCGGTGTAGCGGCCGACGAAGCCGATGGTGCCGCCCGCGCGCGGGTAGCCCTCCAGCGGCGCGGCTCCGGCGAAGAAGCCCACGTCGACGCCGTTGGGGATCTCCACCGCGTCGCCGCCGGAGTGCTCGACCTGGACGCGCCGGGCGAGCGCGGAGACCGCGATGCGCGCGGTGACCTTCTCCAGCAGCGGGCGCAGCACCGGCTGGAAGGCCGAGAGGGTCCGCGAGCGCGGGGTCGACGTGTGGAACGTCGCCACGATCGGCCCGTCGGCGACCTTCAGCGCCAGCAGCGACAGGCTCGGCGCCGCGGGCTCGTGCAGGTGCAGCACGTCGAAGTCGTTCTCGCGGATCCACCGGCGCACCCGCGCGTACGACACCGGTCCGAACTGGAGCCTGGCCACCGAGCCGTTGTACGGGATGCCGAGCGCGCGGCCCGCCGGGTGCACGAACGGCGGCACGTCGGAGTCCTCGTCGGCGGGGGCGAGCACCGAGACCGTGTGCCCCCGCGCGAGCAGAGCCTTGGCGAGGTCCACGACGTGCCCCTGGACGCCGCCGGGAACGTCGAAGGAGTACGGACAGACGATGCCGACCTTCATGGGCTCACCCCGCGGCGCGTGCGTGCTCGGTCAGGTCGCTCACCCAGAACTTCTGCAGCATGTGCCAGTCGGTGGGGTGCGCCGCGATGTCCGCGGCGAAGACCTCCGCGAGCGCCTGGGTGGCGGGATGGATCTCGTCGCGGGCGTTCACGCGGATCCGCGGGTGGATGCGCACGCCCCAGCCGCCGTCGGTGAACCAGACGCCCACCGGCAGCAGCGCCGCGCCCGTGCTCGCCGCCAGGCGCGCGGGTCCGGCAGGGAACCGGGCCTCCTCCCCGAAGAACGTCACGGGCAGGCCCGAGTTGCTCAGGTCGCGGTCACCGACGAGGCACACCACCTTGTTGTCGCGCAGCCCGCGCAGCAGCGCCCGGAACGACACGCTGCCGTCGGAGGGCACGACCTCGAAGCCGAGCGACTCGCGGTAGCCGACGAACCGCTCGTAGAGCGACTCCGGCTCCAGCCGCTCCACGACGGTGATGAACGAGCCGGAGTGGTTCACCAGCCACACCCCGGCCACGTCCCAGTTGCCGGTGTGCGGCAGCGCGAGCACGGCGCCGTTGCCCTCCGCGAGGGCTGCGTCGAGGTACTCGGTGCCGGAGATGTCGACGTGCTCGATCACGGTCTTCGGAGGCAGCGAGGGCAGCAGGAACGCCTCGTGCCAGTACCGGGCGTAGGACCGCATGGCGCGCCGGGTGAGGTCGTCGAGCTCGGCCTGGTCCGCCTGCGGCACCACCCTGGCCAGGTTACCGCGCAGCTGCCGGACGCCCTTGCCGTCGCGGCGGGCGGCGAGGTCGGCGGCGAAGGAGAACAGCGGCGCGGAGCGCTTCGCGGGCAGCCTGGGCACGAAGCGCCAGCCCGCGGCGTAGCCGAGGTCGGCGAGCCTGCCCGCGAGGCCGCTCACGAGCGGGCCTCCCGCGCGCCCTTCGACACCGCCGCGACCCGCTGGACCAGGGTGACGAGGGACAGCGCGGCGAGCAGCCACTGGGAGACCTCGACCGAGTACGGCACGCCGAACCCCTGGATACCGGTGCCGACGAGCGCGATGATCAGCCGCTCGGCGCGCTCGACGAGCCCGCCTTCCGCGGAGAGCCCGGAGGCCTCGGCGCGGGCCTTGACGTAGGAGATCACCTGCGCGAGCACGAGGCAGATCAGCGCGGCGGCCGCGGCCCGCTGATTGCCCTCGACGACGAAGGCCCACCACGCGATGGCGGCGAACAGGGCGCCGTCGACGAGTCGGTCGCACGTGGCGTCGAGCACGGCGCCGAACGGGGTGCTGCCCTTGGCCCTGGCCATCGCGCCGTCGAGGAGGTCGAGCATCGCGAAGCCCCACACCGTGAACGTGCCGACCAGCAGCATCCCCTGCGGGAAGAAGATAAGGGCGCAGGCGAACGCGCCAGCCGTCCCGATCAGCGTCATGGCGTTCGGGGTGAGGCCGGCCCTGACCAGCGCAGCACCGATCGGATCGGTGACGCGGGAGACGGAAGCGCGAGCGAAGATGTTGAGCATCGTTCCTACGGGTGCAGGTTGCGCGTGGTCGGGTTGCTGAGGCAAACCCTATCGAGCCGTACCGAACCGACCTGCACGGATGCCCTGGTGTCGCGTGTGATCCCCGCGCCGGGCCTCTCAGGTTCCGGCGGCGTCGTGCTCGAGGCGCTCCAGTTCCTCGGCCGCCGCGGCGGCGCAGCGGGGGGTGAGCTGGTCGATGATCGTGGCGCTGATCTCCCCGAGCTGCCGGACCTGCTCGGGTGTGAGCGGGTCGAACAGGCTGGTGCGGACGGCCTCGACGTGGCCGGGCGCGGCCGCCTCGAGCGCCTCCAGCCCTGCCTGGGTGAGGTGGGCGAACGCGCCGCGCTTGTCGGTCTCGCAGGCCTCCCTGCGAACCCAGCCCGCCGCTTCCATGCGCGCGATCGCGTGGGAGAGCCTGCTGCGGGAGGACCGGGTGGCGATGGCGAGGTCGCTCATCCGCATCACCTGGCCCGGTGCTTCGGACAGCACGACCAGCAGCTCGTAGTACGTGTGCGGCATGCCGGCGTCCTGCTGCAGCTGGGTCTCCAGATGTGCTTTGAGCATGCCGACGGCGGCCGAGAAGTCGCGCCAGGTGCGCTGCTCCTCGTCGGTGAGCCATCGCGGTTGGGACATGAGACCCATACTACCCCTAGTTGAGCCCTCAACTAAACTGCGCTACATTGTTGCTTGAGGGCTCAACCAACGAGCTCCCCACGAACAAGAACCCCATTTCGAGAAGGAGCACCATGAGCGCCCCCACGACCGAGATCCCCGGCTACATCGTCGGTACCTGGACCATCGACGCCGTCCACTCCGACGTCACCTTCACCGTGCGCCACCTGGGCGTCTCGAAGGTGCGCGGCCGGTTCGGCGAGTTCGGCGGCGAGATCGTCACCGCCGAGAACATCGCCGACTCGTCGGTGACGGCCACCATCCAGGCGCACAGCGTCGACACCAACAACGAGCAGCGCGACGCCCACGTCAAGGGCGGCGACTTCCTCGACGTCGAGCAGTTCCCGACGCTGACCTTCCACACCAAGGGCATCCGCGCCGACGGCGAGGACTTCCTCATCGACGGTGAGCTGACCCTGCACGGCGTCACCAAGCCCGTCACCCTGAACGCCGAGCTCGGCGGCTTCGGCGACGGCATGACCGAGGGCAGCAAGGTGCTGGGCGTCTCCGCCACCACCGAGATCAGCCGGTCCGACTTCGGCGTCGGCGCCACCATCCCGACCGCCGTGGTCAGCGACAAGATCAAGATCGAGCTGAACATCGAGGCCGGCCTGCAGGCCTGAGCCCCGGCTACCAGGCGCTCGCCAGCAGTTCGCGGGTCTCGCCCAGGAGCTGCGGCAGCACCTTGGTGTGGCCGACCACCGGCATGAAGTTGGCGTCGCCGCCCCACCTCGGCACCACGTGCTGATGGAGGTGGGCGGCGATGCCGGCGCCGGCGATCACGCCCTGGTTCATGCCGATGTTGAAACCGTGGGCGCCGGACACCGACCGCACCACCGTCATGGCGCGCTGGGTGAACCCGGCGACCTCCGCGGTCTCCTCCGCCGTCAGCTCCGTGTAGTCGGCGACGTGCCGGTACGGTACGACCATCAGGTGCCCCGGGTTGTACGGGTACAGGTTCAGCACCGCGTACACGCTCGTGCCGCGCGCGAGGATCAGCGCCGCCTCGTCGTCCATCTCCACGAGGCGGCAGAACGGGCAGCCCTGCGGTTCGTCGCCCTCAGGCTTGTTCTCGCCCTTGATGTAGGCGAGGCGGTGCGGGGTCCACAACCGCTGCAGCTGGTCCTCGACCCCCACTCCGTCCTGGACCCCGACCTCGGGGACCTCGGGCGCGCCGTCCTCACTGCCCAACGAGAGCCTCCAGCGCTTCCGCCGTCGGCGAGGCGTTCTCCCTGCGACCGATCCAGTCCGCGATCGCGTCGACCGCCGTCGCCACCGGAACCCCGTTGATCTGACTGCCGTCGCGGAACCGGAACGACACCGCGCCCGCCTCCACGTCCTTGCCGCCGGCCAGGAGCAGGAACGGCACCTTTTGCGTGGTGTGGTTGCGGATCTTCTTCTGCATCCGGTCGTCGCCGGTGTCCACCTCGGCGCGGATTCCCTTGGCGCGCAACGCCTTCTCGACGCCGTACAGGTGCTCGGCGTGCTCGTCGGCGATCGGGATGCCCACCACCTGCACCGGCGCGAGCCACGCCGGGAACGCACCGGCGTAGTGCTCGGTGAGCACACCGAAGAACCGCTCGATCGAGCCGAACAACGCGCGGTGGATCACCACCGGCATCTGCCGGGAGCCGTCCGCGGCCGTGTACTGCAGCTCGAACCGCTTGGGGTGGTTGAAGTCGAGCTGGATCGTCGACATCTGCCACGTGCGCCCGATCGCGTCGCGCGCCTGCACGGAGATCTTCGGGCCGTAGTAGGCGGCGCCGCCCGGGTCGGGGACGAGCTCGAGCCCGGACTCCTCCGCGGCCTCGCGCAGGGTCTGGGTCGCCTCCTCCCATTCCCAGTCCTCGCCGATGAACTTGCCACCCTCGCCGCGGGTCGAGAGCTCGAGGTAGAAGTCGGAGAGGCCGTAGTCGGCGAGCAGGTCGAGCACGAAGCGCAGCAGCGAGCGCAGCTCGCCCGGCATCTGCTCCTTGGTGCAGTAGATGTGCGAGTCGTCCATTGTGAGCCCGCGCACGCGCGTGAGGCCGTGCACCACACCGGACTTCTCGTACCGGTACACCGTCCCGAACTCGAACAGCCGCAGCGGCAGCTCGCGGTAGGACCGTCCGCGCGAGCGGAAGATCAGGTGGTGCATCGGGCAGTTCATCGCCTTGAGGTAGTAGTCCTCACCCTCGAACGGGATCGGCGGAAACATCGTGTCGGCGTAGTACGGCAGGTGCCCCGAGGTGTGGAACAGCCCGCTCTTGGTGATGTGCGGGGTGTTCACGAACTCGTAGCCGGACTCCTCGTGCCGGCGCCGCGAGTAGTTCTCGAGCTCGCGCCGGATGATGCCGCCCTTCGGGTGAAAGACGGGCAGCCCGGAGCCGATCTCCTCGGGGAACGAGAACAGGTCGAGCTCCGCGCCGAGCTTGCGGTGGTCGCGCCGCTCGGCCTCGGCGAGCATCTCCAGGTAGGCGTCCTGGGCCTCGGCCGACTCCCACGCGGTGCCGTAGATCCGTTGCAGCTGCGGGTTCTTCTCGTCCCCGCGCCAGTAGGCCGCCGCGACGCGGGTGAGCTTGAACGCCGGGATGTGCTTGGTGGTCGGCACGTGCGGGCCCCGGCACAAATCGCTCCACACGCGCTCCTTGGTGCGCGGGTCGAGGTTGTCGTAGATCGTCAGCTCGCCGGCAGGATCACTGCCGACCTCCATCACCTCGGAGGTGTCCACTGTGTCCGGTTCGGATTTCAGGTCGACCAGCTCGAGCTTGAACGGCTCGCTCGCCAGCTCCTCCTTGGCCGCCTCGACCGACTCGACGACGCGGCGCGAGAACTGCTGGGAGCCCTTGATGATCTGCTTCATGCGCTTCTCGAGCGCCTGCAGGTCCTCCGGGGTGAACGGCTTGTCGACGGCGAAGTCGTAGTAGAAGCCGTCCCTGACCGGCGGGCCGATGCCGAGCTTGGCCTCGGGGAACTGCTGCTGCACGGCCTGGGCGAGCACGTGGGCCGCGGAGTGCCGGATGACGGCGCGGCCGTCCTCGGTGTTGGCCGCGACGGGCTCCACCTCGACGTCGGCGGCCGGGACCCAGGCGAGGTCGCGCAGGGCGCCGTCGGGGTCGCGCACGACCACGACGGCGTCGGCGCCCTTGCCGGGGAGCCCGGCCTCGCGCACCGCGGTACCCGCCGTAGTGCCTGCCGGTACCACCACGCGTGCGGCGGGTACGAGCTGGGCCGACGACGACTGGGACACGGTGGACTCCCTAGAACGCATGAACAGGTGTGTTTACCCGTCGATGCTATCCGCCGCCCGTCGGCCCACCTGGGTCAGGCGGCCGTGACGACCTCGTCGTAGCCGAGGCGGGGCAGCCGGTCGAACCACGGGTTCTCGCCGGGCCTGCCGACGTTCACCACGACGAGGGACTTCCACGGCTTGCCCGCGAAGAACTCGCGGTCGACGCCGTCGGCGTCGAAGCCGGTCATCGGGCCCGCGGCGAGCCCGGCGGCGCGCACGCCCAGGATGAAGTAGCCGACCTGCAGCAGCGCGTTGAACTTCGCGGTCCGCTCGCGCTGGGCGGCGTCACTGAAGAGGTCCTTCGCGTCCGGCTTGGGCGGGAACACCTTCGGCAGGTTCTCGTGGAACTCGGTGTCGGCGGCCAGCACCACGGTGGCTGGCGCGCTCTCGGTCTTGGCCCGGTTGCCCTCGGCCAGGTGCGGCAGCAGGCGCTGCTTGCCCTCCTCGGTACGCACCACCAGCGCGCGGAGCGGCTGGATGTTCATGGAGGTCGGCGCCCACTTCACCAGGTCGTAGATGGCCTGGAACTGCTCCTCGGTGACCGGCTCGGAGCTGAACGAGTTGGCGGTGCGGGCCTCGCGGAACAGCAGGTCCTGCACGTCGGCCGGCAGCTGCAGCGCGTCCTGGACAGACACAGACGTCATCGATCGATCCTCTTCCATCGCGGGGGTGTTGCTCGTCTGCGTCAACCTTGTTGAGCGCTTGACTATTTCGCGATGGGTCTGTGGACTAGATCACGAACCGCGTCCGGGGTTGGTCAGTAGGCACCCCGACCGTAGGTGACGGCGCGCAGCGTCTTCCAGAGGATCACCATGTCGAGCGCGAGCGACCAGTCCTCCACGTAGCGCAGGTCGAGCCGCACGCTCTCCTCCCACGACAGCTCACTGCGTCCGCTGACCTGCCACAGGCCGGTGAGCCCCGGCTTCACGAGCAGCCTGCGGTGCACCTCGGGCGCGTATTGCAGGGTCTCCTCCGGCAGCGGCGGCCTCGGGCCCACGAGCGACATCTGCCCGGCGAGCACGTTGAACAGCTGGGGCAGCTCGTCGAGCGAGTAGCGGCGCAGCAGGGCACCCACTCGCGTCACGCGCGGATCGTTGCGGATCTTGAACAGCGGGCCCGCACCCTCGTTGTCGCCCAGCAGCTTCTGCCGCACGCGGTCGGCGTCGGTGACCATCGTGCGGAACTTGAACATCGTGAAGGCGTCGCCGTCACGGCCGACCCGCTGCTGGCGGTAGATCACGGGCCCCCGGTCTCCCAGTTTGATCGCGGCCGCGATGCCGAGCATGAACGGTGAGGCGGCGAGGAGGAGCAGCGTGGCCCCGCAGCGGTCCACGATCTCCTTGACCACGCGGCGGCCCCCGGTGAACGTGGGCGCCGCGACCCGCAGCAACGGCATCCCGAACACCCCGGAGACGTTGAGGCGGGGGCCGGCGATCTCCATCAGCACGGGTGCGACGACGAGCTCGGCCGAGGTCCCCTCGAGGTCCCACGCGAGCTGTTGCAGCCGTTTCGGCGTCCAGTAAGGGTCGGGCGTGACGGCCACGACGCGGTAGCCGCCCCTGCGCACGTGCTCGGACAGCTCGTCGAGGGTGCCGATCACGGGCACGCCTTGCACCTCGCCCCGATCGCCGGAACCCGCCGGGGTGCAGACGGCCTCGACCTTCCAGCCGACGTGGGACATGGCCCGGGTGCGCTCGATGAGGTCGTTGACCGTGTCGGCGCCGCCCGCCGCCATCACGGGCAGCAGGTACTGGCCCTGCCTGCGGAAGCGGTGCAGCAGCCTCCGGAGCAGGTACCGCGTGGGCAGGAGCACGAGTGCGACGGTGGGCACCACGTAGAAGACCCACGGTTTGACCTCGAGCGCGCCCGCGAGCAGGCCGCCGAGTGCCACGAGCACGCCCGCGATCACCAGCCCCCTGCCGACCGCGCGGAACTCGTCGGCGCCCTCGCCGAGCACGGCCCGGTTCCACGCCCGGCACGCGGGCAGCGAGCACAGGATCGCGGCGGCGGTGCCGAGTGTGTGCGGCTCGTCGAACCGCTGGAAGTCCCCGATCACCAGGGCACCGACCACGACGACGAGCACCGTGGCGAGGATGTCGGAGAAGATGACCCACGACCGGTAACGCCGCTCCCACGCCATGACGGGACTGGGTGCCGCGCGGCCCGACTTGCCGTCGACGACACGCAGCGAGCGGGAAGCCGGTCGGGAGCCGAGGGGAGGCAGGCCACGCTCAGGCCCCGTCGACGGCCACACCGACTCTTCCATGGAGCCTCCCGCGTCCTTCGGTTGTGGGTCTCACGACACGCGCCCGGCGCCGAAAACGACTCCACAGAGTAACCAGCGTTGATACACACTCAGTAACCAAACGGGGAATACATGCGGTGGTATCGGTCACGCTCAGCGGGTTGTTACACGGATTGAGCCTGGATTCGCGTCCGTTTCAGCGACACCCAAGCGTGGGGCGCCATTACGGATTGGTGACAACCAGTGATCATGGGTGCGGCCCAACCAACTACTTAACGTAGTCAGTTGATCAATGACAGAACCCTCTTCCCGTCACCCCTTGTCCTCTGTGGACCAGGTCACAGCCGTGACGGGTGTCGCCCTTGGAATGACGACGGGCGGCACGCGGTTGAACGAGAGCGGGGCCGGGAATCCCCGACATGCCGCGGGTATGGAAAAGGCCCGGCATTGCTGCCGGGCCTGACCAGAGGGGAACTTCCGGTGGGCGATACTGGGATCGAACCAGTGACCTCTTCGGTGTGAACGAAGCGCTCTCCCGCTGAGCTAATCGCCCCCTCGCGGTGTGAAGGGAACTCTACCGGACGCCGTTCGGCCCCCGGCAAACGGGTGGTCCCCAAGCCCGCACCGTCCGCACACCGGTCGGCACTCAGCGTAGAAGTGCCAGCTAGCGGGCATACGGCCAGAGGGGTGACGGCGCGAGGGGGACGGAGGTCACCCGCAACATTCGCGACACGGTTCTATCGCCCGCGAGCCAAACCGAGCACTATGTACGCGTGAGCGATCACGGGGCCACGCACGGAGGCCGATGAGCCGAGAGTGATGACGAGACGGAGCCGATCAGGACACGGAAGTGTGATATCGGCCGGAACGGCGAGCGAGCCGGGGCCCGGTTGCGTCTCACCATCAGACTCGGCCAACCGGCCGGGAAGGGAGCAGAAGGGTACGACCATGCGAAACGATCACGTGACGCTCCGGTCCACAGCGGTCTTCGACCTGCTGGCACCGCGAACGCCTCCCGTTCCGGTGAAGGTGGAGCTGCGCTACGACACCCGCGACCCGTACGCCGTCGTCGCGGCGTTCCGCACCGGCCGCGCCGGGTGGGTCGAGTGGGTCTACGCACGCGACCTCCTCGCCGACGGCCTGCTGGCCGACGCGGGCGACGGCGATGTGCGCATCCGCCCGTCGGTCGAGGACCCGGAGTCCGTGCTCATCGAGCTGAACTCGCCGTCGGGGCACGCCATGTTCGAGGCGTCGGCTCAGGAGCTCGCCGACTTCCTCGACCGCACCTACGACGTCGTGCTGCCCGGCAACGAGCACCTGTGGGTCGACGTCGACGACGCACTGACCCACCTCATCCCGAACGATCTGAGCTGATGGCGGGCTCGCGAAACGTTATGGACACCCCCAGTGCACACGGCGTTTCGGCGGTCCGCTACAGTTCTGCACACACCACGACGACGGGGTGCGAGCCCCGGAGTCACGGAATGCGGACGTAGCGCAGCTGGTAGCGCATCACCTTGCCAAGGTGAGGGTCGCGGGTTCGAGTCCCGTCGTCCGCTCGGAAGTGCCCACTCGGGCCCGTACGGTGGAGTGGCCGAGAGGCGAGGCAACGGCCTGCAAAGCCGTGTACACGGGTTCGAATCCCGTCTCCACCTCGCGCGATTAGCTCAGCGGGAGAGCGCTACCTTGACACGGTAGAGGTCACTGGTTCGATCCCAGTATCGCGCACCACCTGTTTTCCCAGTTCAGACCCCCAACGGTGATCATCACCGGTTGGGGGTTTCGTCGTTGCTGGGAGGAAAAATGGGAGGCGTTGATCTTGCCTTACTGTGTTCATGCCATCTGTGTTCACCCTTGAAGCCACCGGCTACCGGCGCCCGTGACGGCATTGTGACCATCGGCGAGGTCGACCTGAGCACGCTGGACGAGCGTGGAGTGCAGTTTCGTCACGTGCCACCGCCGAACCACCCAGAAGACCGCGGACAGGCCCCTCTCCCGGAAGGCCCTCGCCGAGCAGTACGCGAGGTACGCGCTCGCTTTGCTCGAAAACCCGCGACTCAACGTGCGCACCTACGACCACGCCACCCGCTCACACGTGCTGGAGGCGATCGAGCGGATCACGCGGGCGGAAGGCGCGGCCTCCGGGCCCCTGGAGGCACCGGTGATCCGGCGGATGCTTCGTTCCCGTCCCACGATCGACGACGAGGAACCCACCCGCCGCGTCGCGGCCGCGTTCGCCGACCACATCGGTGAGACGCACACCATCGACCTGCAGACTGCGAGCGAGGACTTGAGCCTGATCTCGCGGCCGTTCGGTGCACGGTTCACCTACTGGAGCTTCGGCAATACGACCCCGCCAAAGACGCCGAAACCGAGAAGCGCGGCGCCCTGGCCCGTGACATCCCGGCCAACCGGAACCCCTGGTTCCCCGGCATCCAGCCACGCTGGACACCGGAGTTAGCGCGAACCGTGGCCGCGCTCGCCTGGTTGGCGGTCTGGGGCACGACCGGTCCACCGGGCGGCGACCTCGCGGTTTCGGTGTGGTTCACGTCACGGTCGCACTCTCTGCGGCATCGGAGCCAAACCGAGGAGAAGGAGAGAGCGGATGACCGCCATCGCAGACCGGCCAGAAGTCACCCGGGCCCTCGCACCACCGCGCCGCGCGAAGGAGCCGCCCACTGGGGCGCAGTACCTGGAGAGCCTGCGGGACGGCCGGGTCTTCTACCTTGACGGCAAGCGGGTCGACGACGTCACCACCCACCCCGCGTTCACCAACGCCGCGCACTCGGTCGCACGGATGTACGACTCGCTGCACGACCCCGCCAAACGGGACGTCCTGACGTTCGAGACCGAACGCGGCACCCGCTCGCACAAGTTCTACAAGATCCCCACCTCGTCGCAGGATCTATTCGAGTCACGAGACGCGATCGCGGAGTGGGCGCGCATGAGCTACGGCAGCTTGTCCCGCGGCCCGGACTACAAGGCCGCGCTGGTCGCCGGTCTGGCGGCCGACGCCGACTTCTACGGAGAGTTCGCCGGCAACGTCCGCCGGTGGTACGAGAAGGTCACCGACGACGTCATGTTCGTCAACCTCAGCCTGCTCAACCCGGCCGGCGATCGCCTCAAGCCGATCGCGCAACAGCGGGACACCTACATGCACGTGGTGAAGGAGCGGGACGACGGGATCGTGGTGCGCGGCGCCCGGATGATCTCCACCGGCGCGGCGTTCAGCCACGTGACCTACGTTAGCCAGTACATCCCCGCAGCCGGGCTGGGAGCGGACGACAAGGACTTCGCACTCGGGTTCTTCGTGCCCTTCGACGCACCGGGCGTGAAGCTGATCGGCCGGTACTCCTACGAGTACCTGGCGAAGAAGGTCGGCACCCCCTTCGACTACCCGCTGTCCAGCCGGTTCGACGAGACCGACTACTCGGTCGTCCTCGACGACGTGCTGATCCCGTGGGAGAACGTCACCGCCTACCGCAACCCGGAGGTCGTCAACGGCCTGCTCCCCCGGGACTTCGCCGCCCGGTTCTGCTTCCACGCCTGCACCCGCACGGCGGTCAAGCTCGACTTCCTGTGCGGTCTCCTGCTGAAGGTGACGGACATGAACCAGATCTCCAACTTCCGCGGCGTGCAGGCGTCCATAGGGGAGGTCCTGGGCCTGCGGCACCAGTTGTGGGCCCTGGTCGGGGCGATGGCGGCCGAACCGGACCCGGTGCCCAGCGGCGAACCCTACGTGCACCCGAACATCAGGTACGCCCTGCAATGGCGCAACTGCTACGGCGACATCTTCACCAAGGTGCGCACCGTCTTCCACAACCTGATGGCCGGCGGGTTCATCCAGATCCCGTCCTCCGCCGAGGACTTCAAGAACCCGGCCATCCGGCACTGGCTCGACCGGTACTGGAAGTCGGCCACCATGTCGGCCGAAGACCGGGTCAAGCTGGTCCGGCTGATCTGGGACGAGTTCGCCACGGAGTTCGCCGGACGCGCCGAGGTGCACGAGCGCAACTTCTCCGGCAGCTACGAGGGCAACCGCGTCGAGACCTACTTCACGGGTGAAGCACTCGGCGACAACGACCGGCTGCGCGCGATGGTCGACCAGTGCATGAGCGAGTACGACCTCAACGGCTGGACCGGCTCCACCTGGCCCCGCTGGCAGGCCATCGGGGACGCGCGGGCCCACCTGTGATCGGCATGCGTCTGTCACTACCACGACTTCGGAAGAGAGGAACAACCATGAAGATCGGCATCATCGGCACCGGCAACATGGCCCGGGCCATTTCGCGGCGGCTGATCCACGGGGGGCACCAGGTGTTCGTCACCGGTTCCACCCAGGAGAAGGGCAGGGCCCTCGTCGAGGAGCTGGGCGGCCGCGGCCCCGGGACAATCGAAGCCGCTGCGACCAAGGACGCGCTCGCCTCCGGCTGCGACATCGTCGTACTGGCCACCTGGTACTCCGATTCGACGCGCATTGCGGTCGAACTCAGCGAGGTGTTGCGCGGCAAGGTCGTCGTGGACATCGCGAATCCCTTCAACGAGACCTTCGACGGACTGATCACGGACTACGACACCAGTGCGGGCGAGGAGATCCAGCGCCGCATGCCGGGCGCACACGTGGTGAAGGCGTTCAACACCACGTTCGCACCCGTGCTCGCCGGCGACGTCTTCGACGGCACGGTCGTCGACGTCTTCCTCGCCTCCGACTCCGAGGACGCCAAGGCGAGGGCGGCCGCCCTGGTGGAGTCGAGCGGGCTGCGCCCGATCGACGCGGGCGCCCTGCGCAACTCGCGGGTGCTCGAGCAGAGCGCGCTGCTGATGGTGGAGCTGCAGGGCCGCTACGGGCTGAACTTCGAAGCCGGCCTGAAGATCCTGCCCACCCAGCCCCTGCCGTTCCCGGCACGGGTTTCGGCACACGCGTGACCGCCGCCGGATGGGCGGTCCGGAGCACCCGGACCGCCCGTCCGGCGCAACCCGTACTGCGCAAATCCGGTTCCGCCGCGTTGGATGGTGGCTATGGCGGCTCAAGACCTCCCCGTTCCCCGCTCGCCGGAACCCGCCGGTGACCCCGGGCCGATGGCTTCGAGGATCATCCGGCGCAAGATCGTGCCGCCTCCCATCCCGGGCTCCGCGGTCGCGCGCCCCCGGCTGGAGGCCCAGCTCACCCGCTTGATCCAGCGCAACCGGATCGTCTGCGTGTACGCCACCGCCGGTGCCGGGAAGACCACCGCGGTCGCTCAGACCAGCCGGCGGATCGGCCGTCCGACCTGCTGGTTGTCGGTGGATGGCACGGAGGCCGCGACCGGCCGACTGCTCAGCTACCTGGAAGCCGCGCTCGCGGTCCGGGTACCGTCCCTCGCAGGACTGACCAGACGAGCGCTCACCGCGGGCCTGGCCCACACCGAGGTCGCCGGGCTGCTCGCCGACTCACTCGGCGACCGGGAATTGCTCCTCGTCCTGGACAACGTGGAATGCCTCGCCGGCGCCCGCGAGGCGCTGGCGGTCATCGGGGCCTTCCTGGAATACACGCCCCCGAGCATCCGGACCGTGCTCGTCAGCCGCCAGGAACTGGATTTCCTGACAAGCAGGGTCAGCCGGGTGGCGTGGCTTCCGGTGCTGGGCGAGCAGGACCTCGCCTTCACGGCCGAGGAAGCCGCGATCGCCCTGGCGCGTTCGGACTTTCCCGGTGTGGACCCGGAACGCGCCGTCGCGGTGACCGGTGGCTGGGTCACCGGGGTGCTGTTCGAGGCGTGGCGGTCCGCCGACCACGCCTCGGGCCTGGGGGGCGAGGCCGATCCGTTGCACGGCTACCTGGCGACCCACATCCTCGCCCAGCTGTCCGAAGAGGAACGGCGCTTCCTGGTCTTCACCGCCCTGCTCGACGAGGTCACGCCGGCCCGGGCCGAAGCGCTCGGTGTGGTGGACGCGGCCTCCCGGATGCATGGCCTACGGCAGAAGCGCCTGCCTGCCGCGTGGGACGGTCTCGCCCTGCGTTGCCACCCGCGGTTCCGCGAATACCTCCTGGCCTGTGCCACCCGACTGGACGCCACCACGCAACGCGCCCTACGCGTCGCGCACGCCCGCCTGCTCGCGCGGGAGAAGCACTTCGAGGAAGCGGTCGAGGAGTTCCTGCGGGCCGGCGAACTCGGCGAAGCGCTCCCCGTGGCCGAGCAGGTCGTCGACACGGTGATGGAACGCGCGGACTTCGCAGTGGCGAAACGCTGGCTCGAACAGTTGGCGCCGGTCCGGCGCGAGAAGCACATCCGGCTCACCGGCGCGGAGCTGATGCTGGCCATATCCGAGGAGAACTACCGGCTCGGCGTGCAGATCGCCGACCGGCTGGCCGCTGCCGGCCGCCGGGACGAGGTGGCCGCGTCGTCGAGCAAGCTCGCCGCGATGATGGCCTGGTGCTACCTGCACGCCGGACGACTCGACGACATCAGAGCGGTCCTCGCCGTGGGACGGTCCGGAGCGGACCTCGACGCCATGCGGTACTGCATGACCCTGCTCGACGACGCGCCCGAGCGGCGCACCGCGGGCGCGCTCAGCGGCGGGCCCCTCGACGCGCTGGTCATGCGAGTTCACTACTACCGCGGCGACCTCACTCGTCTGCTCGACCCCCCGGTCTTGCCCTGGGCGATCAGGGCGACCGAGTCGTGGCGACTCGGCGCACTCCTCGCGATGGGGCACGTCGACGAGGCAGCCGAGCTGTACCGGACGATCTGCGCCGAGCGCGACCCCGGAGTGTGGCTGTACTCGCTGTTCAGCGTCGAGCTGCAGCGTCAGCTCGGCGAGCCGGACCACGCCTGGCGCGCCCTGCTCAAGGGACGGGAACGCCTGCGCGCGAGTGGAGCGGTCATGCTCGAACTCCTGAGCTATGTCGAGGAGGCCGCGCTCGAGCTGCGGTTCAACCGGGACACGGCCAGCGCACGGGTCGCGCTCGAACGGGTGCAGAGCCATCCCGTGGGCCGCCAGTACGCGTTCATCGCGGAGCAGGCCGCGACCTGGCTCGGCCTCGCCCTGCTCCTGGACGGCGACGACCAGGCAGCGGCGCGGTGCCTGCGCCAGGCCACGGCCAGCATGCAGCGCGGGCAGCGCATTCTCTCGCTGCCGGCCGCCGCGATCTACCTGGCCGAGGCCGAATGGCGCACCGGAAACGAGGACGACTCCGACCGTGCCACCGACCTGGCCCTCGCTGCGGCGGAACAACAGGGGTCGAACCACCTCCTGCTCGACGCCCTGACCAGCTTCCCGCTCGTGCTGTCACGCCGGCTCGACGCCGAGCCGGACGCCGACTCACCCTGGCACGAACTGGGCCGGGCCCTGATGGCACGGGGTGTGCAGCCGGCCGCTCCGCTGGCGACCACGATCCAGCTGACCGAGTTCGGCCGCGTGGCGATCCAGGTCAACGGACGGGAGGTGCGGCCCAGGATCAAGAAGAGTTACGAGCTGATCGCCTACCTCGCCACCCGCCGTCAGCGCGAAGCCACCAAGGACGAGCTCGTGGAGGCCCTCTTCGACGGGCGGCACGACGACTCGACGGCCGCCTACCTCCGGCAGGCCCTGCGCAAACTGCGTGAGGTGCTGCCCGAGGATTCCGTCCGGGCCGAGGGAAACCGCATCCGGCTGGCCGAGCACGTCGTTGTCGGAAGCGATTCGGGTCGTCTCCAGTGCCTGGTCTCACAGGCGGCCGGCCTGCGCGGCGAGGACCGTTTGACGGCCCTGTCGTCGGCGCTGTCGATCGCATCCGGCGAGTACCTGCCGGAATTCCAGTCACCGTGGGTCGAACAACGCCGGGAGGAACTGGCGGTGCTGTGCACCGACAGCCGGTGCGAAGCCGCTGAAACGGCGTTCGCGACCGGGGATTTCCGTCGCGCCCACGCGCTCGCCGAGGAGGTGCTGGCGACCGATCCCTTCCGGGAATCGATGTGGCGGCTGAAAATGCGGGTGGCCGACGCCGTGGGAGACGCGGACCGGGTGATGGCGACGTACCGCGCGTGCGAGGATGCACTCCGCCAGCTGGGCGCGGAACCCGCGCCCAGCACCCGCCGGCTACGCGATGACCTGCGCCGCTGAGCGCAGATCAGGACAGGTAGAACGAACCGAGACGGAAGGCCGCCGGAACGACACCCGCCGCGACGAGATCGTCCTCGTGCTCCGGGGGGAGGTAGGCCTTCGGCGCCGCCACCTCCGGCTCCGCGGCGAGCCGGCCGAAGCCGCCCCGGTAGTAGACCAGCGGCTCCAGTCCCGCTGTCGCGTTCGCCGACACCACGTCGCTCAGGAACACGGTGTGGGTGCCGGCGGGAACCGTATGCGCGACGCGGCACACGAAGTGGGCGAGGGTCCGTGCGATGACGAGCGGGCCCGCATCGCTGCGCGTGCAGTCGACGCCCGCGAACTTGTCCGCCGACGGGCGGGAGAACTGGCCCGCGAGCCGCTTCTGGTGCCGGCCCAGCACGTGTGCGACGAACACCCCGCTGTTCTTGATCGCGTCGTGTGAGGGAACCGACCGGTTCACGCAGATGAGCGCCATCGGCGGGTCGAGGCTCAACGAGGACATGGCGCTGAGCGTGATCCCGTAGTCGGCACCCTCGTGGCGGGCGGTCACGACCGTCACACCGCTGGCGAAATGCCCGGCAACCCGCCGGAACTCGTTCCTGTCCATGGCACCCGCACTCCTTCGTCCAGTCCTGCCCCTCCGCACAGAAGGTTCCGCCAAGCCCGTGAACCGGGGCGAAAGCGCGGACGCCGCGCCGTTTCCCATCGGTTCACACCGCCCTGACACCCTCCTCACACCCGATCCACCAGCGAGGAGCACACGATGACCACCACAGAACACTCCCCCACCGCCGCGGGGGCCGGTGCCTCCGCCACCCAAGCGTTCCGGGCCGGCCGCAGTGCGGACACCGGCGCACCGGAGGTGTCGGCCGAGCGCATCAGTGACGTGGCGTCGGCGGTACTGGACGGCGTGCACGCGGCGATCCGCGCGAAGAAGGTGACCTACGGGGAGTTCCAGGCGGCCAAACAGTGGCTGATCGACGTCGGCGAGGGCAGAGAATGGCCGCTGCTGCTGGACGTGTTCGTCGAGCACGTGGTGGAGGAGGTCGCAGCCGAGGACCAGCACGGCACCAAGGGCAGCATCCTCGGGCCGTACCACCTGCCCGGCCAGCCGAAGCTGCCGTCTGAGACGACGCTGCCGATGCGGCCGGACGAGAAGGGCGTGCCGTTGATGTTTACCGGCCAAGTGCGCGACGTCGACGGCAACCCGGTCGTCGGCGCGGAGCTCGACATCTGGCACGCCGACGACGAGGGGTATTACAGCGGATTCGCGGCCCACGTACCGGACGGGAACCTGCGCGGAGTGGTCGTCTGCGACGGACAGGGGCGGTTCGAGATCAGCACGATCAAGCCCGCGCCGTACCAGATCCCGACGGACGGCCCCACCGGCAAGCTCCTGGAAGCGGCGGGCTGGCACCCGTGGCGACCGGCGCACCTCCACCTGATCGTGAGCGCCCCTGGCCACCGCCCGATCACGACCCAGCTGTTCTTCGAAGGCGGGGACTGGCTCAAGGACGACGTGGCCCACGCCACCAAGCCGGACCTCGTGCTCGACCCACAACCTCACGGCGACAACGGCCTGCGGGCCGAGTACAACTTCGTTCTCGAACGCATCTGATTCCTCCTCGGCCTGGTGCTGCCCCTGGGCCAGGGGCGGCACCAGGCCGTCGTCCGTCGTCCGCGAAACGGCTGGTCCGCCCGCTGGGCGAACCGGCCGACCTGGTTCCATCCACGTCGACCCCAGCCCCGGGCCCTGGAGCATCACGAGGTGCCGTTGTCGTATCGCACGGGTTCGGTCGTGATGTCCTGACAGCGCAGGGCGGTCCGATGAGCTCGCAGCCCCAGGTCCAACTCGGGGTCGCGAAGACGGGCGCCGCGGCGGCGGCGCCGATGAACGTTTTTGATCGCGGTTCCGCCGTAGCACCTCGCCGACGATCACGGCAACCTGCACCTCAGCGTGCAGGCCCCCGGCCTTGCCCAGCCTGACCGACACCGCATCCCCTGAGCGCGTCAAGGCGGCGGTTAGGCATCGTGGGGGCGGCACCCGGTTTTGTCCACCATGACGCTCAGCGTGGTGGCCCGCTCGACCACGGACGCCATCCCCGTCACGTCGCGACGGTTCAGGGGTTACTCCAAGATCCGAACGCCCGTCGTTTCGAGTCGTTCGTTGGCCTGGCGCACGACGGCAGGCAGGATCGCCGCGCCCATGCAGCAGAACCGCACCAGCGACCGTCGACACTTGTCATAGACCGGTCCGGGCAGCGACAGGTCCGAGTACGTGCATGAAACCAACTGGCCCAGTATTGACCAATGCGCTGAGCGGCGACGATGGTGACTGACCGATGTGGGATTCAGCCGCCTGGCTGTTGCCGGTCTATGTCCGCGTGGGCACTACGCCAAGCTGGGCCGTCGCCGACAGCCGCTTGGTGCGAGTCACAACGTGAAACTAGCGTCGGCGTCGAAGGCTGCAGTCGGCCTGCGGAATTCAGCCGCCAGCCAGCTGCGGCTGCCTCTTCCACACTTCCTAGTGGGTGTCACTGACGGGACGGTGCGGGGGCACCCATGTCGACGTCCCGCGTCTCCGGTCCGAGAACAGCTCCCATTGTGATCAGCAGCCCGCCGAGCGCCATCAGGATCGCCGATGCGTAAGTGGGGCCGAAGAGGTCCCCGAGCCCGACGAGGTAGTAGGCATAGAAGGCCGGGATGACCAAGGCGAGGCTGTAGCCGATGCCGTACCCGGTCGATCGCAGGGCGGCCGGGAAGCGCTCGGTC
Organism: Prauserella flavalba; assembly: GCF_003202235.1. Lineage (GTDB taxonomy): Bacteria > Actinomycetota > Actinomycetes > Mycobacteriales > Pseudonocardiaceae > Prauserella_A > Prauserella_A flavalba. The sequence continues at coordinate 14,603 of NZ_MASU01000008.1, read as the reverse complement.
ATGTACGCGGCGATGGGCCCGAAGGCGAGAATCCCGATGGCGAAGGCGATGGTCAGCAGTAGGACGGCAAGCCCGAAGCCGGGCTCGTCGGCTCCCGCGAGCAGGGCGGTGGCACCGCCTCCCACGATGGCGACGAGCAGTCCGACGCCGATGTAGAACGGCCGCCGCCCGATGCGCTGGCTCACCAGCCCGGCCACTGGGTAAGTGAGGGTGCTGGCGGCGGAGGCGATGATGATCGCGATGGTCAGCTGGGTCGGGGTGAGTCCGGCGACCCTGGAGGTCAGGCTGGGGAGGACGGAGGCGGAGATGTTCAGGGCGATCCACACGCCGGTCATGAGGACGAACACCTGCGCGAGGCTGCGGCGGTTGCTTCCGGTGAACAGCTGGCGCAGTGGGGACATCCGCTTGGCGGCGGGTTCGGAGTTCTCCCACGCTTCCGACTCGGGTACGTGACGGACGAAGTAGACGAGGAAGCCGGCAGCGAGTGCCGCTCCGATGATGAAGGGAATTCGCCAGCCCCACACCGCGTAGGGCGAGTCCGGCGTCCCGGCCGGGAAGATCTGCAGCAGCAGGAGGGTGAGCGCGGAGATCAGGCAGAGTGCCCCGGGCGAGGTCATCGTGATCAATCCGCTCGCCAGGCCGCGACGCCGCTTCGGCGTCCATTCCATAGCCAGTGGGATCGCAGCGGTGTACTCGCCGCCGAGGAAGATCCCGTCGACAAGGCGGAGCAGGATCACGAGGGCGATGCCCCAGAGCCCGACGCTCGCGTGTCCCGGGAGGAGCCCGATGAGCAGCGTCGTGACCGCGATCCCGGCTATCGCGATGATCGTCGCCTTGCGGCGGCCGGTGCGGTCGGCGATCACTCCGAAGATCGCCGCACCGACCGGCCGGCCGATGAGCGTTGCCGTGAAGACGAACGCAGCGATGATCGTGGCGGTGCCGGCGTCCAGGTCGCTCGGCACGAAGTAGCTCATGGCCGGTGCGAGGACGATAACGGGCAGGTAGATGTCGAACTGGTCGACGAAGTACCCGACGATCCCTCCGACCAGCGCCCGGCGACGCTTGGTCTTCTCGTCGGCGCCCGAGTCGGGTGGGTTTAGATGCAGGCTGTGAGCGGTGTCGGTCATGGTGTTCTCCGAAGTGAACCGAGCGTTCCCGAGTAGCGGCAACACGCGCGTGGAAAGGGGACGGCCGCGACGGCGGCCCGAAGCCGCAGACGGGGAGTTCAGGGGTGTCGTCGCGCCGTCCGGGCCCATCGTCCGAGACCGGAATGCGGCGTCGGTTCAGAGCAGGGCGGTGAAATCCTGCGGGTAGTGGTGCTCACCACCGAGCTCCTTGCTGAGCTCGTAGGCGGCAACGGCGAGGTCGCGCCACGCCGGGCCGGATGTGTGCACGGGCAGGGTGCGCGCGGTGCCGATGACAGCCACGGTCGCAGCGATGCCGGACTCGTCGAACACGGGCGCTCCGACCGCGGTGATGTCGGTGTCGACGATATGGGTGGAGGCCAGCCCCGTCTCGCGGGCTCGTGCCACGTCCTCGGCGAGCCTGCGCCGCTCGGTTCCGGCGGCGGAGGCCATGAGCCGGTCGGCGTGCAGTTGGTCGGCCATGAAGGCCATGAAAACCTTGCACTGCGCGGAGTCGACCGGAAGTTGATGACCGATCCGCACGGACACGACGACGGGATTGCTGTTGTCCTCCTCGACCCGCGCGACAACCGGGCCGCTCGCTCCCCAGAGACTCAGCGCCGCGGACAACCGGGTGGTCCGGGCCAGGGCGACGAGGTGTGGCGGCGCCATGTCGACCACCGCCCGCCGGCCCAGCGAGAAAGTACCGAGCTGGACCAGGAGACCACCGGGGACGAACGCCGAGCCGTCCCGGCTACGTTCCAAAAGCCCTGCCGAGATCAGCGTGGTGAAGTAGCGGTGGGTCGTGGTGCGGTTCAGGCCCAGCTCGGCCGCGGCGTCGGCGACCGTCAGCACAGGGCGGCTGGGCCGGAACAGCCCGAGAATCTGACTCGCGCGCATCACCGCCTGGATGTCTCCCTGCGACGCATCAGGGCGGCTGGCTGACGACTCTGTCATCACAATCCGTTCGTCATATGACCATCATGTTCGTCATACGGTAGGTCCATCGGCTCGCGACGACAAGAGTAGCCGGGAAATCCGATGAGCCGGTTCCGTCGCCTTCTGCGGACGAAGCGACGAGGATCGCGCCTGCGGGACGCTCTTGCGCGCCCGCAGGCGCTGTGACAGGCTGCGCTTGTTCAAAACCCGAACACGATGTTCACGATGTCCACGGAGTCAGAGGTGACGCCCATGTCTCGGCGGCGCGCTTCCCTCCTCCGACGCAGCGATCGTGGCGCCCCCCTCGAGGACTGAGGAGCCCGACATGGCCTACGGACCCGATGACCCGCGCAGCCAGCTCACCGCCTCCCCCGCCCGGGCGGCCGAGCCGAACGCGGCCGCGCAGTACCTCGACTTCACCTCGCTGGAGCCGGACGAAATCAGCGACCAGGGCAGCCGCTCGTGGTGGGTGCGCGGACAGAACTTCGCCCTCGCCTACACCCAGGCTCGCGCCGGTGAGATCCTCGAGCGCACCGGCCAGCCCGACGAGTACGTCGTCCTCTTCCCCCAGGACACGGCGGTCGCCAAGCTCACCGCCGACAGCGACGAGTCCACTGTGCAGGGCGCCGCGATGGTTGTCGTCCCCGCTGGGGAGAGCCGAGTGGACGTCACCGCCGACACCGCCATCGTCCGGTTGTTCTCCGCCGCCTCACCCGACCTGCTCGCCCGCTGCCGCAACCACGCCGACTACGCCGAACCGCACGCCAACGTCGCCCCGTTCGCACCATGGCCGGACCCCGTCGACGGCCCCGCACTACGCGTCTATCCCGTCGCCGAGCACCCCTACGAACAGAACCGCTTCGGCCGCCTGTTCCGCTGCAGCACCTTCATGGTGAACCTTTTCGACCCGGACTTCGGCCCCCGCGACCCCGCCAAGCTGTCCCCGCACCACCACGACGACTTCGAGCAGTGCTCGCTCGCCGTCGACGGCCAGTACATCCACCACATCCGCAGTCCCTGGACCCCGGACATGGCCGACTGGCGCGAAGACGAGCACGTGCACGTCGCCAGCCCGTCGGTCGCGATCATCCCGCCGCCAACCGTGCACACCAGCCAGTCCGTCAGCCAGGTCCGCAACCAGCTCATCGACATTTTCTGCCCGCCGCGCCACGACTTCTCCGCCAAGCCGGGCTGGGTCATCAACGCCGCCGAATACCCCGCGCCGGAGCAGCCGTGATCACCACGTTCCGCGAACTCCTGGTCTCCCTCGGACGGACGGCGTTCGGCACCTGGATCAAGCTGCCCACCATCGACAGCGTCGAGCTGCTGGCCCAGGCCGGGTTCGACTTCCTCGTCGTGGACATGGAGCATTCGCCGCTCGACGTCCTCACCGTGCACCAGTTGCTCGGCGCCGCACGCGGCTGCGGGGTCCCGGCTCTCGTCCGCGTCTCGGACCGGACGCCGTCGACGATCTCGCGGGTCCTCGACTCCGGCGCGAGCGGAGTGCTGGTCCCGCATGTCGACACCGCAGCCGACGCCCGCACGGTCGTCTCCGCCGGCCGGTTCCCCCCGCAGGGCACCCGTGGATACGGCCCGACCGTGCGCGCTGGCGCGTGGGGCGCCGACGTCGCCGGCTACCGGGCCTCCGGCGAGGAGATCGCGGTGATCCCGCAGCTGGAGAGTCGCGAGGCGATCGACGCCGTCCGAGAGATCGGCGCGGTGGATGGCGTCGCCGCCCTCTTCGTCGGCCCGGCCGACCTCGCCGTCGCCACCGGGCTGACCACCGGTTCCGCGGCGTTCGCCGCACTGCTCGACGACGTGGCCAGCGCCGCCAAGGCACTCGAGCTCCCACTCGGCACCGCCGTGGGAACGGCCGCGGCCGCCCGCGAGCTCGCCGACCACCACGACTTCGTCCTGATCGCCAACGACGCGTCGCTGCTCGGCCAGGCCGCACGCGAACTCGTCACCGACGCCCACCGCGACACCACTCAGAACGGAGCAGACCGATGACCACAGACGCCATCGCCGCGGTTCTCGACGGCCTCGTCGACATGCACTGCCACTCCGGCCCCTCCCCCATGCCCCGCGAGTTCGACCACGCCGGCGGCGCGCGCGACGGCTGGGAGCGCCTCCGGATGCGCGCGATGGTGGCCAAATGCCACCACCACAACACCCAGATGGACGTACTTGCCCAGCGCCCGCTTCTTGCCGACATCCCCACGGAGGTCATCGGCGCGGTCGCGCTGAACACGACGGTCGGCGGGCTGAACCTCGCCCAGGTGCAACTCTGCCTCGGGCTGGGTGGCAAGGTCGTCTACCTGCCGACGGTGTCCTCCGGACGGCACATCGACTGCCACGCCGAGAACCTGGGTTTCCCCACTCCGACGGTCAAACTGACCGCCGAGCGGATCGAGGTCGTCCGCGACGGGGAGGTCGTTCCTGAGCTGGCACCGATTTTCGACCTGATCGCCGAGCACGACGCCGTCCTCAACGGCGGACACCTACACCCGGACGACATCAGCGCCTGCTTCGCGGCCGCCCGCGAGCGGGGCGTCCGCCGATTCGTCGTCTCCCACCCTGACTTCGTCATCGGCGCCGATCCCGGCCAGTGCTCCCAGTACATCGAGGCCGGGGCTCGCATCGAGCACGAGCTGCACATGTACGACCCGGGCGCGAAGATGCGATGGCCGGTCGAGCAGCTGATGGAGTGGATCTCCGCCCTCGGACCCGAAAACACCCTCATCGGCTCCGACCTCGGCCAGGCCGGCTTCCCACGGCCGGTAGACGCGTTCCGCCGGGTGGCCGAAGCCCTGCTCGACCTCGGCCTGCCCGAGAAGGACCTGCGCCAGATCGTGCACGACAACCCACGGGAGCTGTTGTCACTGTCGGACTGACCTGAGTCCACACGCACAATTCGACTCCGGGCGCGGGCGAGCTGATAAGTGTCGATTCGCTAGTCCGAGGCGACAGCGTCACCAGTGACGTCGCCGCGGTCAGGGCCGTCGACGCGATGGCCCCGGACGGGACAGGCACGGCTGCCTTGACCACGGCATCCCGCAGGGTTTTGTCGGCGATCTGCACGTGGCCAGATTGTCGTCGTCGAAAGAGAAGACCCCGGGTGCGGCGAAAACGCACTGACCGTGGCTCCGGCAGCCGATCCATGTCCACATGGATTCTCATGGTCGATCCTCACGGGTTCGGGGCTCGAGCACCGACTACGTGGCTAGGGGGTTGAAGGGTGAATAGACCGGTGCGCTCCAGCGCAACGGGCTGGATCCAAGAATCTCGACGACCTCAGTGATCGTGAATTCGACCAGTCGCTGCGCTCCTGGGACAGCCGCTGCCCGGTCGGAGTCCCGGTCGACCTGCGCGTCCCGGTGAGCTGGAGTGTGCTGCCGGTCTCCCCGTCAGGGAAGAGCAGCCCCGCCGCGGGATTGACCTCAACGTTGCCGAGGGTTCCGAACATGGCGTTGCCGGGTCCGGTCCGCAGGCCGAGCTGTGCGGCTGTCGTATGGGGATGACACGCAGTCGTACAGCCCCGAACCCCTAGATGACTGATTCCTAATGGATCTTGGGCAGTGGGGCGGCGCGAGATGCGAGAGGAGGGTGTCGAAGATCAGGTTTGTGCAGACCGACCTTGACACCCTCCTGACCGCACTTTACGTGTTCTGTGATGACTGGCCCTGTCACGGTTTCCGTGTAAGCCACGGAAACCGTGACAGGGCCACGCCGACGGCCAGGTAGCCGACCTTGGTGGTGACCACGCCCTTGTCCTTGACCCGCAGTCGCAGCCCGTCCACGTAAAGGATGGGATACACCTCGCCCAAAGGACGGGATTGCCACAGCGCGATTTCGTCGGTCACCACCTCGGTCACATTGGAAATCAATTCTCGTGACGCGTTTACTCCATATATTTCATGCAGGTGGGATTCAATATCGCGGGTGGTCATGCCACGTGAATACAGTGACAGGATCGCCTCGTCGATATTGCCGAGCCGGCGGGCCCGTTTCGGCACGATCGCGGGTTCGAACGAGCCGTTCCGGTCACGCGGCACCGACACCTCGACCGGCCCATTCGTCGTGGATACGGTTTTCGTTGACCGCCCATTGCGCGAATTACCGCTCCCGTTGCCGGCGGGGTCGCCTTTCTCATAACCGAGATGATGTGTCATCTCGGTTTCCAGCGAGCGCTCCAGCACCGCCTTGGTCATGCGATTCAGCAATTCCTGGGCACCCAAAGCGCCACCATTGGCGTAGGCGTCTTTCACCAAAGCATCAAGGGTCTCCGGCGATAACGCACCGGCGAGCGCCTTACCCACCTCGGAATCACCAGCCTGAGGAGATGTGTTGTCGGTCACAGATGGAGCCCTTCTGGATCGCGTCGCGCGATCCGATCTTGGTCCATCCGTGGCTTACACGGTTGTCATGACACGGCCTGATGACTGCGTGGTTCCGCCCGAGCACCGACGGCCCGGACGGCGCAAGCAGCTCTCCGACGCCGAACTGATCTGCCTGGCCGTGGCCCAGGTCCTGCTGGGATACCCGTCCCAGCACCACTGGCTGCGGTTCTGCTACGGCAGGCTCGGGCACCTGTTTCCCTACCTGCCCAAACAACCCGGCTACCACAAGCGTCTGATCGCGGCAGCCCCGCTGATCATGCGCGCCACCCAACTGCTGGCCAGCCAAGTCCCGTCCGCTGCCGACCAATTCCGCCTGATCGACGCCACGCCGGTGCCCTGCGGATCGTCCCGGGAAACCGTGAAACGCTCCGCACTGGCGGGGTGGGCAGGCTACGGCTACTGCGCCTCGCACTCGCGCTTCTACTGGGCCTGAAGCTGTACCTGGTCACCACCCTGGACGGCATGCCGCTGGCGTGGTGCCTGGCCGACCCCAAGATCGGCGAACGCGAAGTCGCCGCCGAACTGCTGGGCCACGCCCGCGACCTCGCCGCCCTTCCTGCCGGGGTTGTCGTGATCGGAGACAAAGGCTTCGCTGGCAAGGACTTTCAACGTGACATGCTTGCGCTCGGCATCACCTTCGTGCGGCCCGACCGCCGTGACGAGAACCGGCGCCACGGCAACCTCGCCCTCATCCGGCAACGCATCGAGTCGATCATCAACACCACCAAGGCCCAGCTATCGCTAGAACGCCACGGCGCACGCACACCCGCTGGCGTCCTGGCCCGCACCGCCCAGCGCGTCCTCGCACTCGCCGCCGCCATCTGGCACAACTGGGCCACCGACACTCCAGCCAAACGCTCCCTCACCGCCTACGACCACTGAGAACCCAGGAATCAATCATCTAGGACTGCGGGAGAAGGTTTGGCACTCGGGGTTGTCGATCACACGGAGTCCGGGTGAGCGAAGCGCGTGTTGGACCGCGACTTGGGCGTCCGGCGGGCTCGACGAGGTGCACAAGGCCGGGATCATGGTCGTCCTGCCGATTTGCCGCCGAAAGCCCGACGTCGACCGTGAGCACGCCCATCCGGCATTTTGATTTCTTTAGCCGAAATACCGGGCAAATTCTTGACGCCGGACCATTACGGAGTTGTCCCGAAAGGATGTGATAGCTGTCTCTTCGCACGGCCGGGTTGGTGGTTGACGTCCTCGGTACCTGTGGTCCTCTTCTGTCAGCTTGCGAGCGCAACCTGCCGGTGACCGGGGTTAACGTTTCCGAGTGAGGGCGCGAGTCGGCGCAGGCATTGCTCTGCGAACTACTCTCGGGTTTGCATCGATGTGTAACCAGGCGACCACTGTCAGTGCACACGATCGGCGGCTACCGGCGAGCTGCTGCCGCGTGCCAAGGTGATGAAGCTCAGCCGGTGTCCGGCAATGTCCCTCGCTTCACAGGAGACAGCAAACCATGTCTAACGTTTCCCGCTATCTTTCCGCTGTTCTCTGCAACAACTTCGATGTCCTCGCCGACGACATCGCTCCAGAGACCACTTTGGACGATCTCGGCGTGGATTCTGTCGCGACGATCGAGCTTGTCGACATCCTGCAACAGGCGTTCGGCATCAAGATCGCCGATGAAGAGCTGACCAATAAGAACACCGTGAATCAGGTGGTCGAGACCATCACGGCGAAGGTGGGTGGATAGCGCCGTGGCTGGTAGCGCTCCCGCCTCGATCACGGGGATCGGACTCGTCACTCCGGCCGGTGTCGGGCGCACCGCGAACTGGGCCACCGTTTGCGCCGCACGCCCGACCACCAGGTTCGTCGATGCGCTTGGCGATGCACCGGTAGGGTTCGCCAGCATTGTGCCGGACACGTTCGACGTCGACCGGCTCGCCGGGCGCCGGGTGTCCCGCCTCTACGACCGCAGCACCCAGTTCGCGCTCGTCGCCGCGCGAGCCGCGTTGAACGACGCGCGGATCACAGCGTCCGTGCTCGACGGAGCCCGCGTTGCGGTCATCATCGGTACCGCGTTCGGTGGGGCGCAAACGTTCGAAGCCAATCACGCCATGCTCTTGACCGAGGGGCCGGGCGCGGTGAACGCCCGCTTTTTGCCTAAGGGCTTGGTGAACATGGTCTCCGGAATTCTGTCGATCGAGTTGGGCGCAACGGGGCCCAACATGGTCGTCTCCACGGCCTGCGCGTCCGGGGCTACCGCGATCGGCATCGGACTCGGTTTGCTGCGTTCCGACGTTGCCGATCTCGTGGTCTGTGGGGGCACGGACGCCAGTGTCACGCCGCTACACGTGGCCGGGTTCAACAAACTCCGTGCGCTGACAAGGGCCCGCAAACACACACCCGCTCGCGCATCTCGCCCGTTCGACCGCGACCACGATGGCTTTGTCATGGCCGAAGGTGCGGGGATCCTCGTGCTCGAGCGCGATGCCGACGCTGTCGCCCGCGGTGTCAAACCCTACGCCCGGCTCGCCGGGTACGGGGCAAGTGCCGACGCCCACCACGTCACCGCGCCCCACCCTGAAGGGCACGGAGCCAAGGCAGCGGTGCGTGCCGCGTGCCGCGACGCGGGGCTCGATCCTCGCGAGATCGACCATGTCAACGCACATGCCACCTCCACCCCTACCGGGGACGCGGTCGAGGCCGCCGTGATCGCCGACCTCATGCCCCGCGCAGCCGTGACCTCCACCAAGGGCGTCACCGGCCACACGCTCGGCGCGGCCGGCGCCATCGAGGCCGCGTACACCGCGCTCGCGCTGCGCGCGCAGAAGGTGCCTCCGACCGCGAATCTTCAGGTTCCGTGCGACAAGGCAGGCGAACTCGACCTTGTCACCTCCAGTGTCCGCACCGGCCGCTTCGAGACCGCCATCTCCAGCAGCTTCGGCTTCGGTGGACACAACGCCGTCCTGGCCTTCACCGCAGCCTGACCAACGGAAAGGAACCCCGAATGGGGCAGATCGCTGTCATCACCGGTGGCACCGCGGGCATTGGCTTGGCCTGCGCCAGAAAGCTCCTCGACGACGGGGGCACCGTCGTGATCTCCGGACGTTCCGCCGAGCGGGGTCGCAAGGCCATCGCCGAGCTCGGGGCGGGAGACCGGGCCCGCTACATCCCGTGCGATGTCACCGATCCCCAACAGATTACCAGCCTGATCGAAGAGACCGTCGACGAGTACCGGCGGATCGACGTGCTGATCAACAACGCCGGAGGTGTCACCGACGAAGGCAAACCAGTGTCCGACGTGGATGATGATGCGCTCAATCGCGCGTTCACCCTGAATGTAAACTCGGCGTTCTGGGCTTGTCGCGCCGTGCTCGGACACATGCTGCCGCGCGGCTACGGCCGGATCGTCAACATGTCCTCAATCGCGGGCAAAACAGGTGCCGCGGGGCTAGCCGGTTACACCACCGCCAAGCATGCTCTGATCGGTTTCACCAAAACCCTCGCGAAAGAAGTCACCACGCGGGGCGTCACCGCCAACGCGGTCTGCCCTGGCATCACCGACACCGACATGATTCCCCGTGAACTCCAGGGCGCCATCGAAACTTCCGGTGCCGACTTCGGTCAGGCCGCGGCCTACTACACCGGGGATCTCGGCCGCATGGTCGAACCCTCCGAAGTCGCGGCCTTCGTCTCGGTACTCGCGTCCCCTCAGGGAGGGTCGATCTCCGGAGCGGCGATCAGCATCGATGGCGGCTTCACCCAGTACTAGCCTGTTCATTGGAGAGGACCCGACCGTGTCGTCCATTTCCTGGCTGCGCCATGACCCTAACCCCAATGCCGGGGCGCACCTGGTCTGCTTTCCCTATTCCGGAGCGCCCGTGTCGCTGTTCGACGCGTGGCGTATCCCCGGAGTCGACGTGCTCCCGGTGGTCTTACCAGGCCGGGGACCACGTGGCCACGAACTACTCTCCCAATCCCTGTGGAAGCTCGCCGAAGATATCGCCGACCAGGTCATCCCGCGGCTCACCGGTCGATACTACTTTCTCGGCCACTCCATGGGCGCGTGGCTGGCGCATGCCGTCACCACCGCCCTCATTGAACGCGCGAATCCCGGACCGGACCGGCTGTTCATTCTGTCGGCCCCGTCACCTCAGCTGCCGCCGCGCCGGTTCTCGTCCCTGCACGAGTTGCCCGATGCCGACATCGTCGCCGAAGTCATCAGGCTTGGCGGGGCGCCAGCATCCGCCCGTGACGCGATCCACGCCAATGTCAACGTGATCCGCGCCGATGCCACCGCGGTCGGTCACTACCGTCCCACGGGGCGCACGATGTCCTGCCCAATCACCGTCATCAGCGGTACCAGCGATCCCCTGTTCGGGCTCGACGACCTTGTCGCGTGGCATGAAACGACGTACGCCAACGTCTCGCTCCACCTCCTCGACGCCGGACATTTCACCGTCAACGAACAACGCGACGAGATCATCCGCATCACCGCGCGCGATACGCACACCGCCACACGCCACCTCGGCCCGATCGCAGTGATCGGCATGGCATGCCGCTTTCCTGGAGCCGAAAACCCTGGCGAGTTCTGGGACCTGCTTCACGACGGCCGCACCGCCGTCGGACCGGTACCTGCCGACCGCGTCGCCAACCGCGACCAACCGATCATGCGGGCCGGCGGGTTCGTCACTGGCGTAGACCAGTTCGATGCCGAGCACTTCGCCTTCAGCACCAGGGAGGCGCACCGCTCCGATCCCAGGTTGCGGCTGCTGCTCATGGCCGTACAGGAAGCCATCGACGACGCCGGGCTCGAGCAGCCCGACCTTGCGGGACCTCGCACCGGAGTTTGGGTCGGTGAGAGTCATTCCGACTACTGGGATCTGTCCGCGCCCGTCGTACCGCCGAACATGTACTCGCTGTCCGGCGGAGGGCTGAAGAGCTTCCTGTCCGGCAGGGTGTCGTATTTTTTCGACCTCCAAGGCCCGTCCATCACGCTCGATACCTCGTGTTCGGCGTCGCTCACCGCGATCCACACCGCATGCCAGGCCCTGCGCAGCGGCGAAGTCGACGCCGCGTTCGCCGCCGGGGCCCACCTCATTCTCAATCCCGACGCCGGGCCCTCTCACGGCCTTGCGAAGGCTCTGTCCCCGCGGGGGCGTTCCGCGTTCGCCAGCGCCGACGCCGACGGCTACGCCCGAGCCGAAGGCGTCGCGGTCGTCCTGCTCAAACGACTCGCCGACGCCGTGCGCGACCGCGACCCGATCCACGCCGTCGTCGAAGGCTCAGCCATCAACGCCAACGGCCGATCCGGCCGCAACATCGTCACCACCAGCGTACCGGGACAGGTTCGCATGATGCGAGAAGCCCTCACCGACGCCGGATGCCGCCCCAGCGAAATCGGCTACATCGAAGCCCACGGTCCCGGCACCACAGTCGGAGACACCGTCGAGCTCACCGCCCTGCACGAGGTATACGGAGCAAACCCCCATCCGTGCCTCGTCGGGTCGGTGAAGACCAACATCGGCCACCTCGAACCGGCCGCCGGGATCGCGGGGCTCTTCAAAACCGTCCTCGCGCTACGACACGGGCAGGTTCCCGCTTCGCTGCACCACAAGGAACCCGCGCCCGTCATCGATTGGGACCACTCCGCGCTGCGCGTGCCGACGGGGCTGGAGCCGTGGCCGTTCGACGGCCGCCGCCGCGCCGCCGTCTCCTCGTTCGGGCTCTCCGGCGCGAACGCCCACGCCATCATCGCCGCCCCGCCCACCCAGACCGCGGCGCGACCACGTCACCCGCAGCGCTCCTGGAACCTTCGCCGCTACTGGTACACCGAGGTGCTCGCCCGATGACGCATAACCTGATCTTCGGCGACCGCATGCCCGTGTGGGCCGAACTCGACCAACTCCTCGGCAAACCGGAGTTCGACCCGAACCTCACCGGCATCAACGCCACCTACGAGCGGCTCCAAGCCTTCGGACGGGTACTCGGGCCGGCCCGAGAAGTGCATCGTTGCCCCGAACGGCTACTCGCGGGAATGGAATGGGCCGGAATGGTGGACCCCGCGATGATGCACGCCGCGATGGTGCACTACGGAGTCGCCACCACCGCCCTCGTCGAATGCGGCCATCCCAACGACGACCTGGATCCACTCATCGCCGACCTCGACACCATGGACGCCCCCGGCGCGATCGTAGCCACCGAACTCGGGCGCGGCGGCTCACAGGTCAACATCCGCACCCAAGCCCGCTACCACCGCGACCGCGCCGTTTTCACCCTGCACACCCCCGACGACGCTGCGCTGAAGATCATGCCCAACGTCGGCTGGACCGGCCTGGCGCGGACGGCCGTCGTCAACGCGCGACTCATCGTCGACGACTCCGACCACGGAGTGCACGCCTTCGCGTTCCGGTTCCCGCACCCCCACACCCACGTCGCCACGCTGCCCGGCGGCGCTCCGGTGCCGCTGGACTACTCAGTGATCCGGTTTCAGAACGCCGAAATCCCTTTCGGCTACTGGCTTTCCGATAGCGCAACCCTGACCGGGAACGAGGTCAACGACCCCCTCTCGGCCGGGCAGCGCTTGGCCCGCTCCCTCGGCGGCGTCAACGCCGCCGTCACCTCAGCATCAGTCGCCCTGGCCTCCGCCGCCCGCGCCACGGTCGCCATCGCCGCCCGCTACAACACGCAACGCCTCGTCGGCCATCCCGGAACACCCGCACTCGACTTCACCACCCACCGCATCGCACTGGCATCAGCGGTCGCTCACGTCTACGCCACCGGCTTCTACGTCGACAAGGTGCGCCGGGACTTCATCAACGAACGCCGCAGCACCGCAACCACCGGCACAACCGACACAACCGACAATGCCAGCTACGCCCCATGGCTCGCCGCCAACCGCGACCGCACCCTCGCCAAGGCAGCCGCGACCACCACGCTCGAAACCGTTGCTGCCACCTGCCGGCGCCTCTGCGGTTTCCAAGGCGTCCTGCACGCCAACCGACTCACCGTCTACGAAGACATGGCCCGCAGCTTCCACGCCGCAGGCGGAGACACACGACTCCTCCTGCTGGAAGCGGGCAAACAGCTTATCGAAGGAACCGACGCCGAGGCCCGACGCCACGCCCCCAGCGCAAGCCTCGGGGACCCGCGCTCGGTGTATCGCCTCGCCTCTCTCCACGAACACGCCCTCGCCAACCAACTACGGCACCGCATCAACCGCGAGAACCCAAACGCCCACCTACCCGACATCGAGAACCTCGCCCGCGTACACATCACACGCCGAACCCTCCAGGAGTTCGACAAGGCGGTCACAGATTCCGAAGGTCAGTGGCACACCACACTCGGCGCCGCACACCGACTCTACGGAATCAACGCCCTCCTGGAATCAGCCAACTGGCATCTCAACCACGGCTCACTACACCCCGGCGACCTCGACCTCTTACACCACGCCCACGCGGCCGCCACCAAACACGTCACCCAACACCTCAACACACTCATCGACGGCCTCGCAGTTCCCCCAGGACGCCTTGGCGGCTTCATCGGACGAACCGACTACATCGACCGCATCGCCCGCCTCATCGGCAACCCTTAACGGGACTGTAAGGATCTTCGTGGCCGGGCTGGTGATCGCCTGCCTGGTTACTGAGCGTTGATACTGTCACCGTAGTAGATGGACAGTGTGTTCAATGCCTGCATCCAGCCTACCGTCTTTCCGGTGATGTTGGTGCGGTTTTTGAGGGGTTTTCTGATAACGAGATAGAGCACTTTCAGTGCGGCTTGGTCGGTGGGGAAATGGCCGCGCCGACGGGTCGCCTGACGGAATCTCGCATTGAGGCTCTCGATCTGGTTCGTGGTGTACACGAGTTTGCGGATATCGGGTGGGAACTCGAGGAAGGGAACGAAGTTTTCCCAACTTGTGCGCCACATTCGGATCATCGCCGGGCACCGGTCCTCCCATTCGTCGGCGAATTCCTCGAATAGGACTTGGGCTGCCTCACTGTTGGAAGCGGTGTAAATGGACCTCAGCGATTTCGTGATCTGGCCCCAGTAGCGCTTCGACGCGTATCGAAGCGAGGCCCGGACCAAATGTACGACGCACCATTGGATGTCCGCGCGCGGCCACAACGAGTTCAACGCTTCGGGCAGGCCCTTGAGTCCGTCACAGGCGATGAGGCAAATATCCTCGACA